>LUZY01000014.1 GCA_001603805.1 Deferribacterales bacterium Deferri_01 | reverse complement strand
GGACAATAAAAAACAGAAGAGCATACACATAACCGACAGGTAGCGCATACTTCCTCCTTTGTGGATTTGAATAAATTTGCACATCAACGATGTTCTACTAAAGATAAACCTTTTGAACGTACGGGTAACAGTGAATAAACAGTAAAAAAGAAGGTACTAAGCGGGTAGAACAGCCCTAAATAATTTCAATGCTAACAATAAGATATATCCGCATATAAATAATATTCATTAACAACGATATGCAACTGTTAAACTTAGTGTTAAATATCAAAAGGATAGGCTGGCTGAATTTTCAAGAATGAATTTATTTACATAATGGAGCATTCGGGTTATTATTTTCGGCTCTAAATAACTTCGGGGACATTGCTGTGAGTACAAATATAAAGAACGAAATTTCAAGAAGACGCACATTTGCCATCATATCCCACCCTGATGCCGGTAAAACCACGCTCACCGAAAAACTGCTGCTTTACGGCGGGGCTCTGGATCTGGCTGGTTCTGTAACGGCAAAGAAAAAACAGCGTGAGACCTCCTCCGACTGGATGGAGCTTGAAAAAAAGAGAGGGATATCCATCTCCTCCACTGTTCTTCAGTTTGAATACAACGGCTACCAGTTTAACCTGCTTGACACCCCCGGTCACAAAGACTTCTCAGAAGACACTTACCGTGTTCTCCTTGCGGTGGACGCCGCCATAATGGTAATCGATGCGGGTAAGGGAATAGAAAACCAGACATTGAAGCTCTTTGAGGTTTGCAGAAAAAGGGGAGTACCCATTTTCACATTTATGAACAAGCTGGACAGACCTGCAAAATCTCCCCTTGAGCTTATTGATCAGGTGGAGAAAGAGCTTAACATACAAACCTTCCCTGTCAACTGGCCTCTGGAAAGCGGCCCTTTTTTCAAAGGTGTTTATGACCGTGTGAAAAATCAGGTTCATCTTTTTGAAAAAGTTCCGGGCGGAGCATACAAGGCCCCTGTTTCAGTGCATGACTTCTCTGACGACAGTGTAAGGGAAAAGCTAAGTGAAAAAGCCTATGACGAAATAGCCGAAGAGCTTGAAATGCTCGAATTTGCTCACAACGGACTTGATATGGATGAAGTTCTTTCAGGCAGAACCACTCCTGTATTTTTCGGCAGTGCGGCAAACAACTTCGGTGTTGAGCTTCTCCTGAAAGGCTTTCTTGAATACTCCGGCGAACCAGTGCCCAGAAATGCGGGCGGCGAACCTGTACCTCTTGATAAACCTGGTTTCACAGGCTTTGTTTTTAAGATACAGACAAACATGAACCCTAAGCACCGTGACAGGATTGTCTTTATACGTGCCTGCTCCGGCAAATTCACAAGAGACATGACCGCCTACAATACCCGCACAGGCAGGGAAGTAAGGCTTGCCAACTCACAGAGCGTCTTCGGTCAGGAAAGAGAGATCAAGGAGGAGGCATACGCAGGCGATATAATCGGCTTTATCACCAACGCCGACCTACGCATAGGCGACACCCTCACCACTGATCCCAAGATCATATATAATGAGATACCACGCTTCGCACCCGAAGTATTCGCATACATGGAAAGCAACACAGTATCAAACTACAAGGCATTCAGAAAAGGGATCGATCACCTTCTGGCTGAAGACCTCGTACAGTCCTTCGAGCTTGCCGGCTCAACAAGCGCAACACCGCTTCTGGGCGCAGTTGGTCCTCTCCAGTTTGAGGTCCTTCAGTACAGGATGAAAGACGAATACGGCGTTGATGCGGTGCTAGTTTCAAAACCATGGACAGTTCTCCGCTGGGTTGATCCTTCGGTTTCCGCTGATGATCTTAAACGGGCTGTCCCCTATGACTGTTCTTACGGAAAGGACGATAAAGACAGGCTTGTAATTCTCTTCCCCAACTCATGGACAATGCGTTATTTTGAAGAGAAGAATAAAGATATACCTCTCCATGAATCCCCGGCATCGGAGGATTAGGAGAGACTTTCTTTTAGAATACTTTTCAGCTCCCTGTCAGCTTTAATTTTATCGTTAAGAGCCGCAGGTATCTCATTCCAGAGAATATCCCTGTATATTTTCAGCAGGTTGTCGTCAATGATATCATGTGCGGCAAACTCTGCCGTCAGGCAGGCTGTATCGTGAAAGAAAGTGGTATCCATTCCTAGAATACTCATGATCCGGGCTTTAAGCTGATTTCTGTTTTTCATTAAAGATAATGTGAAATCCGGGCTTTTTTCTCTGCCGTAGTAGCCGTTTCCCCCATGAAGTCGGTAATAGATAAGCTTTTGATCCAGAAAACAGGTTCTTGACATAAAAACAGACTGAATAACTACAGTGTCATCAGCCTGTATTCTCCAGTCATTTTGATTTTCCACAGGAAAAATTTTTTCTGCAAGACGTCTCGAAACGGAAAGAGTTGATGTGATACTGCCCGGATATGCGTATCCGTAATAAGCGGGGAACATATTCCAGCCGGAATACACGAATCTTTTCAGGGAATCGCTGCATTTGCTTCCGTCCTCGTTAATACCCTGATGGTCGGTGTAAATATATTCACACCCGCTCTTGTGAAGCTTTGCTGTCTCTTCAAGTTTTTCAGGGAAATACATGTCGTCACTGTCAAGAAAGCAGATGTATTCACCGGATGATGCTTCAAATCCGGCATTAAAAGCACTTGCCTGTCCGCCGTTTTCCTTGAAAACGCAGATAACTGATTCATTTTTTGCTGACAGCTTCTCCGCAATCTTTCTCGAATCATCAGCGGAACCGTCATCCACCAGAATAATCTCATAGTCCGTGAAAGTCTGCCTGAAAACAGAGTCAACAGCATCTTTTAAGTATCTGCCGTAATTATAGTTATTAACAATCACCGAAAAGAATGGTCTTTTTTTCATAGCTTGTTCCAAACTGTTTTTCAGGTGAGTTCTTTTTCTATCTTCTTCATTCTTTCTATGAGATACCTTTTAATAAGCGCTTCCTGCGAATGGTCGGGGAAGGTTTCCAGCCCCATTTTACATATTTCCTCGCAGAAAATATATTTCAGTTTTCCTCTGAGAATCATCTCCTTTCCTTCATCAAGCGGAAGAATAAAACTGAGCCTCATTTCTGATTCATCGGCGGCTATATTCTCCTTAAGGCTCAATGAAATGCCCCTCAGAGACACATCAACAATCTCAACATCCGTACGGTTTCCTTCCGCAAATAAAACAGCAGGAATAGGTTTTTCCGGCTGAAGACGGTATATCTTCCTTCTGTCAAAGGGTTTTTTAAGCACAACAAGGTTGACAAACTCAACAACACAGGTTTTCTTGTCAATACTCTTAACATCCGCTGTGATCTGCTGCGGGAGGAGTTTATGGGTTATACATGTATATTTCTCTATCTCAAGGGCTTTTATTTGTTCGGGATGAACCTGCATAGTTATACGGTCATCTCCGAATATTTCAAGAATATCCGCAGAGTGAAACACCCGCAGCCCTTTGTAGGAGTTGAGCAGTTTTGCGGACGTGTCGCTGTTTTTAATAAACCTGAACATTTCACGTATTTCAGAGCTTTCTGTATCAAATTTCTTCAGAGGTTTACGCATAATTTCAAGAGCTTCAAGAAGGCGGACATAAGTATCCGGTTCAAGAATGCTCTTCTCTATATCACCGCAAAGCCTGCACATTGCCCACGCTATGGTTCTGGTAAGAGGCAGCACAGCAGCATTCCTGTTTAGTCCGGCATCTCTCATTGCATTATTAAAGTCCTCAGCAGGTTTATTTCCGGGAATATCAGTAAAGCAATTATCAAAAAACTGTCCGGCACTGAAGAGAACTTCATGATCGGGCATAGAATTGTTTTCTTTTTCGTAAAAGCCGCAGAATACCGAAATAAATTCTTTTTTTTCAAATGTGCAGTCTTTCAGCATAACCCACCCTCAGACTTTATATGTCAGGTAATTTTTATCGTATTATAGTGGCAAGAATACATTAAAACAATGATGAAACCAACAATCAATTCAGACAGTTGTAATTCATAAGCATAAAACATGCTTATGTTGATAAACTATTCGTTTATTAGTTCACCAGAGATAAATTGTTTTTTTATCAAAAAAGAAATTATAGCGATTTGATGTGATTTTATGAAAAATAAGTTTGAATTTCCAGAAATTATGTTATAGTAATTTCCGAGGGGGGAGTCCTTCTTTTTTCGGAAGGCTCTCATGGGAATAGCTTTATTTTCTTATTCAGGCTGTATTCCCGCATATTTTCTTAAAATGAGTCCAGAAAAACGAAGGAGGCATACGCCTCCTTTTTTAATATATGGATTTTTACTGAACAAAATTACTCTGCCATGTTCAGATATTATAACTCATATGAACACTTTTTAATTTTCGGAGGAGAAATGAAAAAGATCTTTATACCAGTATTTTTACTTGCAGTAGGTTTCTTGATTCTCATGAGTGCATGGCCGACTATAGTTGAATCCAGAAAACCAATTAACATGTTTATAGCAAAGGCGAAAGCCGAAGGCGCACTGCCTCTTCTGCAATTTGTAAATACTGCTGAAGAAGGCGCAACTGCCGAGTCAGAAGTTGCTAAGTTTAACAAAATGTCCGGAGGGCTCAAGCTTGCCGCCGGTGTTTTCCCTGCATCAGAAAATGCCGACTCACTTCTTCACTATAATATACAGTCCCCTTCTTTCATTATTTTCGATGCTGACGGGAAAGTAGCTGTTCAGCAGAACGGATTGGCAAATGCCGGAGAGCTGCTGAAAATGACACAGGATGTCCATACCCATTAAGAGGCGACATGCGCGACGACGCTGACATATGCCCGATATGCGGGAAAAACAACAAGTGTACTGCTCATAAGCAGGACTCCGGTAAAAAGTGCTGGTGTGTGGGCAAGCCTCCGCTCCCTTCTGAAATCCTTATGCAGTATGAGTGGCGTCCGTGTTTCTGTGAATCCTGTTACGATAAAATAATTTCGCAAACCAAAGATAATAAGCAATAAAAAAGGGCGGCAAAGCCGCCCTTCGTTTTTTATAATCCAAGAACATCATACATATTGTAAAGCCCCTTACCTCTGCCCTTCAGCCATGCTGCGGCGGAGATAGCTCCCTGCGCAAAAGTGTCTCTGGTGTGCGCCCGGTGAGTTATTTCTATGCGCTCACCCTGCCCGCAGAACATTACTGTGTGTTCGCCTACAATATCTCCTGCACGGAGAGTCTGCATGCCGATTTCTCTATCAGTACGTTCACCAATTATACCTTTGCGGCAGAAAGCACCGTCTTTATCAATATTCCTGCCTGTGGCATTTGCCACAACCTCTCCCATCTTCATAGCTGTTCCGCTGGGAGCATCTTTCTTAAGTCTGTGGTGGGCTTCAACTATTTCTATATCGTATGTATTGCCGATAGCTTTGGCAACCATCTCAAGCACTTTAAAAGTGAGATTAACACCCAGACTCATATTAGGAGACAGAAGAAGAGGCATTTTTTCAGCAGCCTGTTTCAGTTTATCCGTCTGCTCCGGTGAAAAACCCGTACTCCCCACAACCACAGGCACGCCAAGGCGCACGTAGCTGTCCAGAATATTCATTGTGGGCTCGCATCCGGTGAAATCTATTATAACATCACATTCGCTGGCAGCAGTTTCAAGATCAGATGAGATCAGCACTCCGTTTTTGCCGCAACCGGCAACTTCTCCCGCATCCATACCGAGAAACGGGCTGGCGGAGTGTTCGAGAGCGCCTTTAAGCTCCGCTTTGTCACTTTCTGCCAGAAGGCATACTATGCGGCGTCCCATTTTGCCCGCCGCACCTACCATACAAACTTTCGCTTTATCCATTAATAATTACCTTACAAGTTTTATGCCCGCATTTGTGAGAGCGGTTCTGAGTTTTGCCGTTCCTTCATTTGTCATAGGCACAAGGGGGAGCCTTATCTCTTCACTGACAAGCCCCATCAGGTAAAGTCCCATTTTCACAGGGATAGGGTTTGTCTCAAGAAAAAGCGCCTTAAAAACCGGGAGAAGTTTAAAATGGAGTTTTCTGGCTGTTTCCATATCGCCTTTTTCAAAAGCATCCCACATATCACCCATGTCTTTGGCAACCACATTTGTTGAGGCAGAGATAACGCCTTTCGCTCCGATGCAGTAAAGGGGATATGTAAGAGAATCTTCACCGCTTAGGAGAGCAAAGGAGGAATCTGTTCTGTCAATAATTTCAGCCGCCTGATCCATTGAGCCGCTGGCTTCTTTTATACCCACTATGTTATCAATCTTAGAAAGCCTGATAACAGTCTGCGGGAGGACATTTACCGCTGTTCTTCCAGGAACATTATAAAGCAGAAGGGGAATTTTTACTGATTCGGCAATTGTTTTAAAGTGCTGATACAGACCTTCCTGAGTGGGTTTATTGTAATAGGGGGTGATAACAAGCGCACCGTCAGCTCCTGCTTTTTGTGCGTGCTGTGTAAGGAAAACAGATTCATGCGTGCTGTTGGAACCCGAACCGGCGACAACCGGAACACGCTTTTTGACCTGATCTATGACAATTTCAATTACTCTGCAATGCTCTTCATAAGTGAGAGTGGCGGATTCTCCGGTTGTTCCGCAAGGGACAACGCCGTCTGTTCCGTTCTCGATCTGGAATTCGACAAGGTTTCTTAAAGCCTCCTCATCTACTTTTCCGCTTTTCATGGGGGTCGCTATAGCTACAAAGCTGCCTCTGAACATCTATTCCCTCCGTTCATCAGTACATATATGATTCTTCGGTGAACTCTCCGGTGTAGATAACTCTTGCCTCACCTTCAAGGTAGACCTTTTCATCGCTTTCAATATAAACCTTAAGATCTGTCCCGCCCATTGTGCGGAGAGTTACCGGACTTTTCGCCAGACCGTCCTTAACGGCAAAGATGGCGCAGGCAACAGAGCCTGTTCCGCAGGCGAGGGTTTCATTCTCCACGCCTCTTTCGTAGGTTCTGATCCTGAAAGTGTCTTCCCCTGTTTTTGTATATGCGTTGAAGTTTGTTCCCTTCGGTGCAAAATACTCATGGTAACGGACTGCTCTTCCTATGCCTGATATATCAAAAGAGTCAATATCACCTACAAGGAGAGAAGCATGGGGAACACCTGTGTTTATAAAAGAAAGTTCATGTTTGCTTCCGGCAACGTCAAGCGCTATGCCCTTTTTATAATCAAAAGGTTTTGTCATAAGCACCTTGACATTAACGTCCTCCCTGACCTCCGCCTCAATAATTCCCGCAAGGGTTTTAAAGCGCATGGTTTTACCGGCTATTCCGTTTAGGAATGCGTATCTGGCAACGCATCTTGCGCCATTTCCGCACATTTCCGCCACAGAGGCATCGGAGTTAAAGAACTGCCACTGAAAATCCGCTTCATCCGAATTTTCTATGTAAAATACACCGTCAGCACCCACAGAAAGACTCCTGGCGCATATTTTCGGTATAAACTTTTTAGGATCAAACCTGTTCATTTTGCCGTCACGGTTATCGACAATAATAAAGTCGTTTCCGCTGCCGCTCATTTTCCAGAACGCAATACCCATGTTCACCTTCTGCAAGAGATAAAAAGATTACGGGCTAAACTCCCGCATTCACGAATAACACTTTGAGGTAAAAATAACACCGAGGGCTTTTTTTGTCAAAATAACATTTGGAATTTATTCAGCCGGAATACGGGCAGAGAGAAAATTTTTTATTTCTTCCTCAATATATTTTTTTAATTTAGGACAACCTGCGGCAACTTCCGGTGAAAGTGTCATGTCCATTTGAATGGATTTTACCTGAATACCGTAGAGAACCACAACAGGCGGACGGTATCCGGCAAGTTCGGCTGTGAGCAGAAGATCTTTCATGCCCATCTGATGAGGGGAAAGTTTATTTTCAAATACCGGAGCAACATCCTCACCCTCAATCTTCACTACTGTTCCGGCGGGAAGGTCAAGATCCACAGCATCAGCGATCACAAGTCTGTCCGCCCACTCAACAAGAGGCAGTAGATCAAGCCCAAGTGTTCCTCCCTCAATAACACGCAGATTTTCATCCTTATCTGCATATTTTTCCTCAAGCTCACGAACAACCAGCGCACCTGCGGCATCATCATTCATAAGCACGTTTCCTATGCCAAGAACAAGAAGTTTCATCAATCACCATTTAAAATAAGGGAGCCCCGAAGGACTCCCCATAATTTGTTTAAAGTATCTGCACTTTGCTCTTAAGCTCATTTTTATCATCATACACATGAACGGCGCATGCAAGGCACGGGTCATAGGAGTGTATGGTTCTAAGTATTTCAAGGGGTTTTTCAGGGTCAGCTATGGGAGTGCCGATGAGCGCCTCCTCATACGGGCTTCTCACACCCTTGTCATCTCTGGGGGCAGCATTCCACGTTGTAGGAACTACCGCCTGATAGTTTTTAATCTCTTTATTCTGGATAACGATCCAATGTCCCAGAGCACCTCTGGGAGCTTCATGCCAGCCGTAGCCCTGTGCCTGTACAGGCCATGTTTCAGGCTCCCACTTGGAGTTATCCTGTATTGCGTAGTCTCCGGAGCCGATGTTCGCAGCCAGAGCCATAAGCCATTCTTCCATTTTCTGAGAGACAACAAGAGTCTCCACAGCTCTTGCCGCTGTTCTTCCGAGGGTGGAGAAAAGAACCTCCGGTCCGACACCAAGGGTGGTGAGAACATAGTTTACAGCATCCTGAACCTCTTTCTGTCCAGAAGCGTAAGCCACAAGCATCCTCGCCAAAGGTCCGACCTCCATAGGTTCGTCTTCGTATCTGGGTGATTTTACAAAAGAATACTTCTGCTCAACATCAAGATATTCATAAGGCGGTTTGGGACCGGTGTATTTTCTTTCAGTTTCTCCCTGCCACGGGTGGAGAGGGCCTGTGTCCTCATACCATGAGTGTACAACATCTTCGGTAATCTTAGTCTGGTCAACAGGATGAACTGTTGACAAATCACCGTTTTTGATTATTCCCGCAGGAAGCCAGAGATTGTTGGGGTAGCCTTCTCTGCCGTCAGGGAACTCCCCGTAGCAGAGATAGTTGCCGGATGTTTTGCCTATTGAAGCCCAGTCAAGATAGAAGGGTGCAACGGCTATAATATCCGGTACATATACTTTTTCCACAAACTCTCTGGCGAGCTTGTTGCACTCCATTATCATAGCTATTTTATCAGCATTGATCGCATTCTGGCTGTTGGGGTCGCACGGGATAGACATTCCGCCTGTGAGGAAAGTCTGCGGGTGCGGGTTTTTTGAGCCGAGAATAGCGTGAACTTTTATTATCTCTTTCTGTACTTCAAGAGCCTGCAGATAATGAGACGCAGCCATAAGGTTTGCTTCAGGGGGCAGTTTATAAGCCGGATGTCCCCAGTAGGCATTGCCGAAGGGTCCGAGCCTGCCTGTTTTTGCGAAAGCGGCAAGCCTGTCCTGAACGCCTTTGAAATAGTCCTCGCTGCTGTATTTCCAGTCGGATATTGACTGCTGAAGAGCAGCAGTTTTTGCCGGATCGGCAGACAGGGCGGAAACTATGTCAACCCAGTCGAGAGCATGAAGATGATAAAAATGAACCATATGATCCTGAACATACTGCATACCCATAATCACATTTCTTATCATCTCAGCGTTAAAGGGAACTTTCATCCCTACGGCATTTTCAACCGCCCTGATGGACGCAATGGAGTGAACAGTGGTACAGACACCGCAGAATCTCTGCGTAATGTACCATGCGTCACGGGGGTCACGCCCTCTGAGGATTTTTTCTATGCCTCTGAACATGGTGCTGCTTGACCATGCGTCGGTTATTACTCCGTTTTCGACCTTTGCTTCTATTCTTAAATGCCCCTCAATTCTGGTAATGGGGTCAACGACAATTCTGTCAGCCATCTAAACACCTCGCCTACTTCTTCTCGTCTTTTTCGTAGTACTCTTCTTCCACACGCTTCACTGTTCCGCGGTTGCGTATAATGCTCACCACGCCGTGAACGGCGAAGAATGCCGTAGCCACACCCACAAGCTTGAGACCGACACTTGTTGCGCTGGATTCCACGCCGAAGCCCGGTACTTCCGGCAGCCTTCTGTAGAACGGGCTCATAGTGTCTATGAAGCCGGGCTCTGAACAGCCCACACAGCCGTGACCAGCCATAACAGGCCAGCTAACACCATCATTCCAGCGTATAGTGGGGCAGTTATGCCATGTCTGCGGACCTTTACAGCCCATTTTATACAGACACCAGCCCTGTCTGTGACCTTCGTCTCCCCATTTTTCCACATACTGACCTGCGTCAAAATGACCTCTTCTTTCGCAGTTGTCATGAATGCGTTTGCCATGGGCAAATTTGGGACGAAGCTGATTATCAAGAGCGGGAAGTGTTCCGAATATGAGATAATGTACGATGAGAGCGGTAAGATTGTCACAGTTCATGGGACAGCCGGGGAGATTAACCACAGGAACCCCTTTCACTAAGTCGGCAACGCCCTTCGCCCCAGTGGGGTTAGGATACGCAGCAGGAATTCCGCCGAAGCTTGCGCAGTTGCCCACTGCGATAACCATTGCGGCACCCGCCGCTGCTTTTTTAAGCTGGTTTTCCGCCGTGTCCCCTGCGATACAGCAATATACGCCGTCATCATCAACAGGTATTGAACCTTCAACTATGAGAACATATTTGCCTTTATTTTTTTCCATTGAATCATGTTTCGCCTGTTCAGCCTGATGCCCTGCAGCAGCCATAAGCACTTCGGCATAATCAAGGGAGATTACGTCAAGCACAAGATCCGCCGCCTTGGGGCGTCCCGAACGGAGAAGAGATTCAGAGTCGCCGGAGCAGCTCTGGAATTCAAGCCAGATCACAGCCGGACGATTGTCATCCTCCAGCGCCTCTGCAACTTTGGGAGCGAGAGCCGGCGGCAGAGCCAGCGTTGCGCTCACGGCTGTACAGAATTTCAGAAAGTCTCTTCTGCTGACACCCAGCAGTTCCAGTTTCTCACGCAGTCCCATGAACAGTACCTCCATTTTACGATAAACGGGTTATCCTGTAAAAACTATTAAACCTACATATTTTGATATTACTAGCCCTATGCTGTTAACATAGAACATTTTTTTATACATAAAAAGAAAACTGACATAGCCTGCCGGCAACGCACAAAAACGGACTGTTACAACCCGAACACCCGCTTGAAACTTTTTACACATAAACACTTAACAAAGAGCATTTGCATTGCTTTTCTCATCTAAAGATTATCACCATATACTCATAAGATCAATGACAACAGTGTTATGAATTTACTTTATATGAGCGGTTTACTGTGTTACGAAAAACTGAAACCATGCTACTAAAGTGACTTATGTTCATAAACCCTTTAGGGATGGGAGTTGAGGATTGTTCTTATTTGAAATTATTATCTTTTGGATTATACTAATCTTTTGCGGAGAAACATAATGACAAACAAATATATTTTCGGACCTGTACCCTCAAGAAGACTCGGACGCTCACTGGGGGTGGATATTATCCCCTCTAAAATATGCACTCTGGACTGTGTTTACTGCGAAGTCGGCAAAACAACAGAACTTACATGCGCCCGTGAAAGCTGGTTCAGCACTGACGATATAATAGATGAATTCAGCAGAGAGTACGAAAAAGTTAAAGATAATATAGATGTAGTCACCATAACCGGCTCAGGTGAGCCGACTCTCAACAGGAATCTTGCGGAAATAGCACGGAGAATAAAAGAGGTTTCATCCCACCCGATTGCGATTCTTACCAACAGCACCACCCTGACAAACAAGGAAGTGCAGAACGCACTGATGCTTTTTGATATAGTTGTCCCCAGCCTTGATGCGGCAACAGACGGCGCATTTCAGGCTGTAAACCTTCCTGCCCCTGAGCTTGACATAGTTGAGATTAATAAAGCTCTGGCAGAGTTTACGCACATCTTCACGGGAAAGATTTATCTCGAAGTGCTTTTGGTAAAAGATATAAATGATTCAAAAGAGGAAATGTCCGCAATTGCCGATGTAATAAAGAGATGCAGATACGATATGGTTCAGGTGAACACAGTGTTCCGTCCGCCAGCATACTCAGGCACAAAAGGGCTGAACGAGGAAGAACTTATTGATGCATTCCTTTATTTCAAATCGTTCGGAATAAATGTGGAACCTGTGGGCAATTTTGTTAAATCTCTCGGCGGAACAACAGACGAAAACCTTCCCGAAAGAGTTTCTGCCCTGCTGAGAATGCGCCCCTGCACGGTAAATGATATCTGCGCCGTATTCGGCTCTGATGAAGCTAAAACCGCAGCAGTAACAGACAGCATGGTCAAGGACGGACTGATAGAGGAAAAAATTTTTAAGGGGCAGAAGTTCTACTTCGGGCGCCGCTAAACCTCTATAACGTTAAAGCCGTGACCTGTTATGCTCCTTCCGCCTTCAGGAGAGACAACGAATGTGTTTTCAACACCCACCATTCCAAGACCCTCGATTCCCCTTTTAGGCTCAACAGCCAGGACCATGTTTTCTTCAAGGGGCTCCTCAAAGCCTTCGGCTATAACAGGATACTGGTCTATGTGCAGACCGATTCCGTGACCGAGGAACTTGACCTTTCCATTGCCGAAGCCGTTGTATTCCATGAGAAATTCTTCGCTGACACCTTCGGTGTGTTTCCTGAATATCTCTGCGGGTGTAGCACCGGGTTTAAGCATTGCAGCCGCTTTATTCTGCATATCCACGCAGATTCGGTGAAATTCAAGAGCTTTTTCAGGCAGCCTGCCCACTGAATAAATGCAGGTTTTATCCGTGTGATACCCTCCGACATTACAGCCAATATCCACGAAAACCGGAGAATGTTTTTTAAGTTTTATATGGTGATTGCCGAACATCGGAACAGCAGGATGTAGACCCCTTACTCCGCCCGGCCCGTCGAATGTGTTGAAATAGAGAGCGCTTTCGCCGAAGCAGAAAAGCCCAAGATGCAGCTCAGTTCCGAAGCCTCCCGTTCTTGTAACAGCATGGTGCCCTCTGCGGAGCATTTCTCCCTGAACAAGGGCTCCGAGTTCAACCTCGCTCATTCCCTCTTTCAATACAGAAGGAATAAACTCCTCAAGAACACTCCGGTGGATCTCCCCACACGTTTCCATGAGTTTAAGCTCCGCCTCCGACTTAACTGCCATGGTTTTTGCAATGGCAGCGTCAGCAGGCTTAACTGCATCAAATGTGAAATATTTTGTGAAACGCTCAAAGTGGGCAAGGGGAATCTTTTCCATATCGCAGTAAAGTGTTCCGCCGCCTTTGAGCTTAAGTTCCCTGAAGCTTTTGAAAGGAGTTATTTCAGGAAATGCTGATTCCTCCACCGCTCTTTCAAAACTGCGGCGGACATAAAAAACGGCCGTGCCCTCACGGGGGATGACAAGCACGCCGTTCTGCAAAGTTCCTGTAAAATAGTAATTGTTCAATCTGTCCATGAGGACTGCTTTTTCCCAGCCCGCATCCTGCTTAGTGAGGTTAGTTTTGAATTTTTCCAGCCTGTGAGCAAGTTCTTCGGGCGTAAATGTCATTAAAGCAGTTCCTCCAATGATATATTCTTTGTTTTAAGCAAGTTTCTTAATTTGCTGAGAACTCTTTTCTCTATCTGGCGTACCCTTTCACGGGTTATGCCCAAGTCTCCGCCTATGGCCTCAAGAGTTTCGGGATCGTTACCACTGAGCCCGTAGCGGCGTATTATTATCTCTCTCTCGTTGTCACTCAAAAAAGTGAGCCATTTGAAGATAGTGTCCTTCTTACTTTCAGACTCTATTTTCATATAAGGGTCGAGATATTTTTCATCGTCAGCTATAAACTCATGCAGAGTGCTGCTTTCATCGCCGCCCACAGGCATATCAAGGGAAGTGTCCTGTTTGATGGCGTCAAAAACTTTTTTAAGTGCGGAAAGAGGCATCTTTGCCGCTGTGGATATTTCAAGGATAGAAGGCTCACGCCCGAATTTCTGCTGCAAATCAGCCTGAACTTTCAGCACCTTACTGATATTTTCAGACATATGAACAGGTATTCTCACCATGCGGCACTGGTTGATTATGGCACGCTCAATAGCCTGCCGTATCCACCATGTTGCGTATGTGCTGAACTTAAACCCTTTGGTATAGTCGAACTTTTCCACTGCTTTAAGAAGTCCGATATTCCCTTCTTCAACAAGGTCAACAAGAGTCATGCCTCTGTTGATGTACTTTTTTGCTATGGAAACAACAAGGCGCAGATTGCACTTTATCATCATTTCCTTAGCCGCCCTGTCGGACTGTTCTATCCCTTTTGCGAGATCGACTTCCTCTTCTCTCGTCAGGACAGGATAACGTGAAATTTCGTTAAGATATATTTTGAAAACTTCTAAATCTTCAGAATTATAGTCGGGCTTTATGTCCTCAACCTCGACTTCCACCTGAAGCTGTTCTTCTTCAATGTCGATTTCGACATCAGCTTCGTCAATTTCAGGCATACTCTTCTGCAGTAAATCATCGTTGATCATAATCGCTCCATAAAAAATAAAATAAAAACATGATCAATACTGTTCAGTCGCGAACCGTTACAATAGTGAGATCGCACACTATTTTTAATACACAGAACGTGACAAACACTGCCGATAGACTCAGGCAAAGTACTAGCAGAAATTCTGAAAATTTCAACCTAACTTCGCTTGACAAGTAATAATTTAACGCAGTTCTATTGAAATGGGAAGGGGAAAATTACCATAAAGATAGATTTGATCCGATTTAACAAAGATCAGACATGGGTTTGATACACAAAAGAAATTAAAACATATTAAACGCAAACTACAAAAACCTCTGCTGTCTAAAGAAAAATAATGTTCTATTTTCCGCAAACAAAATCAACAAAGCTACAGTCAGCAATTTTGCGCTGTCGTATCTCGTCATTTTCTTTAACAACCTCAATAATTGAGCCGTCAAGAGGGATAAGCATTATGCCGCCTTCTGCAAGCTGGGCTATAAGCTCCTGCGGAAGATTTTTTGCTTCTGCCGTAGCTATTATCCTGTCATAAGGACCATTTTCCGCCCAGCCAAGATTTCCGTCATCTAGCTTAAACTTAATATTATAAATACGCATTTTGTGAATAATACCCATGGCTCTGCGGTAAAGCTCAGGTATTCTCTCCACTGTGTACACTCTTGCACAAAGCCTGCTGAGTATCGCAGCCTGAAAACCTGAACCGCTGCCTATTTCAAGCACTCGATGGTTAGGCTCAAGCTGCAAGGCTCTGGTCATCAGCGCCACAGTTGATGGTTTAGAAATTGTCTGTCCGAAGCCGATGGGCAGAGCATCATCCGCATATGGACGGCGGCACATCGCCTCATCTATAAATTTTGCACGGGGGGTTTTGAGAAAAGCCTCAAGAATCTTTCTGTCATTTCCGCAGGCAGGAGCGACAATGTCCGTGATGAAGCTCTGGGGTATAAGGTCTCTGTGCATTATTCCACTATCTGCGTGCCGATGCCTGATGTAGTAAACATCTCAAGCAGCACAGAGTGCTGAACACGCCCGTCTATTATATGTGCTTTTTTAACGCCGCCCCTTACTGCTTCTGCGGCACAGTCGACCTTTGGTATCATTCCGCCGGTAACAACTTCGTCTATTTTCATTTTATCAATATCATCAAGGTGGATGGTTGAGATGCGGTTTTTGTCCTTGTCCATAACGTAAGGTACATCCGTGAGCAAAACAAGCTTCTCTGCCTTAAGAGCAGCGGCTATACTGCCTGCGACAAGGTCGGCGTTGATGTTGTAAGCCTCGTAATCATCGCCCACACCCACAGGGGCAATTACCGGAATATAGCTGTCCGCAAGCCTTTCAAGAACGCCGACGTTCACATCCTTAACCTTTCCGACATGCCCAAGGTCTATTATTTCCGGTGTTCTTATGAAGGTGGGGTCATCTTCAAGGCGGAGCTTTTCCGCACGGATAAGGTTTCCGTCCTTGCCGGAAAGACCTATGGCAACACCGCCGTTTTTATTTATCATTCTTACGATATCTTTATTAATCTTGCCCGCCAGAACCATTTCAACAACATTCATAGTTTCGGCGTCGGTGACTCTCATTCCGGAAACAAATTCGGTCTTTATATTAAGCTTTTTCAGCATATCGCCTATCTGCGGACCGCCGCCATGGACAATCACAGGGCGTATGCCGATATACTTCATAAGCACTATGTCGTTGGCAAAGCTGAGTTTAAGCTGATCATCCACCATTGCATGACCGCCATATTTGATAACAATAGTTTTGCCGTAAAATTTCTGAATATAGGGCAGTGCCTCTATCAGCACATCCGCTTTTCTAATGAGTTCTTCCATCTTTTCTCTCCGGAAAAATATGTAAGGGAGTCTTCATGTATAAACCGAAAACGGAATGGAATAAAGCACATTTATTCTCCAAAGGACTTATTAACATAACATTACCTCTCAATAGTAATTAGTAAACATAAGGTTCATTCTGTTTTCAGAAAACAATAATTTATATTGACATATACACAATATAATAACTATAAATCTCAAGTGTTAAGGAGGTTAAAATGCACATACGTCATTTTCTGGTTATCTTTACGGTTTTATCGGGGTTTATTTTATCCGGATGTGTCGGGACAGTTGCAAGTCTCACAGCTAATGCGACTCAATCAGCAATCATGAACATAGAGTTTGAAGATGTTGATGTAAAAGCTAATATTGCTCCGGGGATTACAGCTGAGCAGCTTGCAGAAGTTAAATACGTTGCTGTTATGCTGAGAGAGCGTAAACAAACTAGTAGCGATCCTTCAATGAGAGCTTCAGCTCTTATGGCAGCTTTTCAGGGTACAGGCAACGAAGACACAATGACAATTTTCTCAGATTCTTTTTCCACAGAACTTATGACGCTGGGTTATAAAGTTATGGAAAGAGACCAACTCAACCTGATAATGTCTGAAAAGGGTCTGGAAGCATCCGGAGTTGCAGAAAATAATACATCTAGCCTCTCTTCTCTCCAAGGTGTAGATGCACTTGTAATCCTTAATGCCCAAACGACTAACAAAACAAAATACAGCATGTTTGGGGGCGCAAAACTTAACTCTGTAATCAAGACAGCCTCTGCAAGAGTCATAAATGTCCAGAACGGAGAAATGATTATGACTGTTAACCTTGATTACAAGAATGGTCAGGACGCCGGAAACGCTGCACAGACAATGGCAAAAGCTCTTAAAATTAAGCTTAATGGTGAAGATATAGAAACTACAGCAAAAAATTAATCTTTTCAAAAAATATATTTAATCAAAAAAGCCTCCGCAGGTTTGTGCGGAGGCTTAGAATTTATTCCACCGTGACAGATTTAGCCAGATTTCGGGGCTGGTCAACATCAAGTCCCAGAAGGTTAGCGCAGTGGTAGGCGAATATCTGAGTTGCCGTAACTGTGAGAAAGACGGAAAGCTCTTCAGACACATCAGGAACTTCTATTATATGATCCGCCTTGCCTGCAAGCTCGGTATCACCTTCGGTGACAATGGCTATCACTATGCCGTCTCTGGCTTTAACTTCCTCTATATTAGAAGCGGTTTTATCATAAACCGACCCCTTCACTGCTATCACAAACACCGGAAGCTCGCTGTCTATGAGTGCTATAGGGCCATGCTTCATCTCCCCTGCGGGGTATCCTTCAGCATGAATATATGAAATCTCTTTAAGCTTCAATGCTCCTTCCAGAGCTATGGGGTAGTTTACATTTCTGCCCAGATAAAGAAAGTCCGATACATCCTTGTATTTTTTGGCGAGTTCCTCTATGCGGTCATCCTGTTTGAGAACATGCTCAAGTTTATCAGGAATGCCCACAAGTTCCTTGAGGTATTCTCTGCATCGGCCTGCGCTCACTTTACCGTTCTGTCTGGCAAGATACATTGCAAAAAGAAAGAGGCTCGCCACCTGTGTGGTAAACGCTTTTGTGGATGCAACGCCTATTTCAGGTCCGGCGTGTGTGTATATAACACTGTGGGATTCTCTTGCTATGGATGAACCCACAACATTGCATATGGAAATGACCTTTGCGCCCATTTTTTTGACCATACGCAGGGCGGAGAGGGTGTCCGCAGTTTCGCCCGACTGGCTTATGGCAACAAAAAGCAGCTTTTCATCAGCGATGAGATCCCTGTAGCGGTATTCCGAAGCGATATCCACCTCAACGGGAATACGGGCGAATTTTTCTATGTAAAACTTGCCCACAAGCCCCGCATGCCAGCTTGTTCCGCAGGCGACTATTACTATTCTGTCTATATCTTTCAGGGATTTTTCCAGATCTTTTGAGAGATCAAAAAACACATCTCCTGATTCAAGGCTGTATTTCCCTCTGATAGTGTCGATAAGCGCTCTGGGCTGTTCGTTTATTTCCTTCTGCATAAAATGGCGATACCCTGCTTTCTCCGCCATGACAGGATTCCAGTCTATATTTTTAGTCTCTCTGTCCACTGCGCAGCCTTCGGCATCGTAAATTTTGTAGCCGTTTTTGGTTATGACAGCTATATCGCCGTCATCCAGAAACACAAATGTGCGGGTATGGCTTAACACTGCCGGAATATCACTTGCAGCGAACATCTCACCGTTGCCCACGCCGAGAACAAGCGGGCTGTCTTTTCTTGCAACGATAACCTTATCCGGTTCTTTTTCTGAGATCACGCCAAGGGCATAAGAACCCTTAAGCTCCGCTAAGGCAGCCTGAACAGCTTTGAGGAGATCACCGTCATAAAGAGATTCTATAAGATGCGCTATGACCTCTGTATCGGTTTCAGATGCAAAAGTGAAGCCCTTTGATGCGAGTTTTTCTTTTATTGCGAGGTAGTTTTCTATTATACCGTTATGTACCAGTGAGATATATTTTGATTTATGGGGGTGGGCATTTTCAAAAGAAGGTTTCCCATGGGTTGCCCAGCGGGTATGTCCTATACCCACCGTCGCCGTAAAATCCCTGTTTTTAACAGCTTCTTTAAGGTTTACCAGCTTGCCCACACTGCGTGTTATCTCTATTGTTCCGTTTTCCAGAAGGCAGAGCCCTGCCGAGTCATAACCTCTGTATTCGAGTTTGGAAAGACCTTCAAGAAGGACGTTTGATGCTTTTGAATTTCCTATATATCCTACAATTCCGCACATAATAACCTGCTTATACCATTTTATAATCAGAATCTGCACACCCTGTCAGATTCTGATGCACGCTCGCACTTTACTCTATTTCCCTTTGTTTTTTGCATTTTTCCAGCGGGAGACCCAGCCTTCCTTAACCTTCATCTCCGCCCTTGTCATGGCGAGAGAATCTTCGGGAACATCTTTTGTAATCGTTGAGCCTGCGGCAAGCAGAGCGCCTCTGCCTATCTTTACGGGTGCCACAAGCTGAACATCGCTGCCGACAAAGACTCCGTCCTCTATCACTGTTTTATACTTCGAGATACCGTCATAATTACAGGTAATAGTACCGCAGCCGATGTTTACGTCTCTGCCGATTTCCGCATCTCCAAGATAAGTGAGGTGGCTTGCCTTGCTCCCAAGACCAAGAACAGCTTTTTTTGTTTCCACAAAGTTTCCTATCTTATTTTCACCTTCAAGCACTGTACCGGGACGGAGCTGCGCCATGGGCCCCACAGAACTTCCCGCACCGACCTTGCTCTCAGTGATATAGCAATTATCCTTTATTTCACAGTTTTCATCTATTAGAGAATCGGTTATACGGCAGCCGGACATAATCACGCTGCCTGTTTTTATTACATTTTTCCCGTGGAGGTAAACATTGGGATATATTTCGGTGTCAGATTCTATCTCTGTTTCTTCATCCGCATAAAAAGTGTCCGGATCAAGTACGCTTACGCCCTGCTCCATAAACTTAAATGCTCTGCGCTTCCAGAGAACTTTTGCACTTTCCGCAAGCTGAACACGGTTGTTCACTCCGAGGAACTCGCTCTCATCCTTAGCTTTATAGGCAAATGCGCCTTCCTTAACTATATCTGTGAGATAAAACTCATTCTGGGCATTATCGCTCCCCACACGGGAAAGCCTGTCCAGCAGAACGGATGATTCGCAGAAATATATTCCGGTATTTATTTCATTTATTTTCTTTTCCTGTTCGCAGGCGTCTTTTTCTTCAACTATTCTTATCACAGAACCGCCTCCGCCACGTACAACACGCCCGTAACCGAAGGGATTTTTAACGCAAACACTGATAAAGCTGACAGGATGCACCTTTGCAGCCTCAATAAATCCGACAAGGGTTTCCGCCCTTACAAGGGGCATATCACCGCAGAGTATAAGCACATGACCGCCGTGCTGCTTTATGGCGTCTGCCGCTGCAAGTACAGCATCCGCTGTACCACGCTGATTTTGCTGAAGGCTGAACTGCGCCCGCCTGCCCACATGAGTTTTCACTTCCTCAGCGCCGCTGCCTATAACTATATTAACAGCATCCGCACCGCATGTGCCTGCGGCATTTATCACATAATCTATCATCGGCTTTCCCGCCGATTCAAAAAGAACTTTTGGCTTGGATGATTTCATACGGGTTCCCTTACCCGCAGCAAGAATTAAAGCAAGAATTTTCATTATTTCACCGTACAAAAAACAATAAATAAGAGTTTAGGCAAATGACACAGAAAAATCAATTGTGGAATATAATTGACAGTGTATAGAAAACTATTTATTCATCATCATATTCTTTAAGATAACCGAATTCCACCTCGGCTTTTTCCTGGCTATTTTCTCTCTGTACCAGAAGTTTCATAACATATAGTTCATCATAATTATTGTTAAAACGTTCACACTTGAAAGCAGTTACAGTTACATTGTGAGTTTCTGTATCCTGATCATAGGGAGAGAGATAAGCATTTACATCATCCAGATCTGAATCGCAGTCGATATGACCGAAACCGACCAGTTCATTGTAAACCCCTGCAATGAGAAACTCTGAGGCTCCTTTAGCGATTTCAAGGGAGCTTTTATAAGACTCTAAGGAAGCCGCAGAACGGGAACCTGACTGAACAAAATAAACAAGGGCACTGATAAACGCCAAAGCCACAGCAGATAAAATCAGAGTGGTAAGAAGGGAGAATCCTTTATTGCCAAGCCTAATCATATTTTTTTCCTATGTTATAAGTACGGGCATCAATTGTCATGATATTCCAGCGGTAGTTTCTTCCGTCTTCAGGGATGGGGAAGCTTATCTGGTCAAGCAGGCTATCTTCTGCGTCAAACCCAAGCTCCTTCACCATTTCATCCGCTCCGAAGTTGAACTTGCGGTCAAACTGCCCCTCCTGAACAAGAACGTAAACAATCAGCCTGCGAAGTTTAAAAAAATGACTGCGGTCATCATTGACAATACTGGTCAGGTTGTCGTAAACGATGTTTCCGCCTTCCTCATAACCTGCATATATCTCAAATCCGCCGGCACAATCCACAAGTGCTACATTATTTCTGCATAGAACAGAGGTATTTGCGTTGCACCTTGCTCCTCTGTCCGGTGTTCCGTCACCGTTACAGTCATCATCGAGCCTATAGGTAACAGTGATATATTTATCAGCCGCAGCAGCATCATAAGGATAGCCTACAGCATAGTAGTAGTCTGCTGCTGCCACCGTTCCTTCGTCATAATCTATCTCTTTATTATTGAGTGAGCTTATCATTTTAAGAGACGTGAATGAGTCTGCGCTGAGTCCGCTTTGTTCATTATCCTTTTCACAGGTAATATTGCTTGCGTTGTCTGATTCGCATTTAAAAAGTGCCCAGCCGTGGGTTTTCGGATTAAGCCTGTCATAAGTTGTATGTATAAAAAGAGTTCTGTTGTCAGCGTCCCAGTTTATAGGATAAAGGTCATCTGATGTGCCTGTGACTTTTTCATCTTTGGCAAGCCCCAAACCGATGTTGACAAGATCAGTTCTGATTATTTCAGAGTTTATAATCCCTTCTATCATAGATTCCGCTATCTTAGACTGGGTCTTGGAACCTGAATAAAGATTCATGTAAGTGGAGTAAAGAGCGGTAATCATTACGCCCGAAATCACCATAACCACAAGAAGCTCAATAATGGAAAAACCCTTTTTCATTCTACAGACCACCTTTCTGTATAACTGTTTTCCTTGTAATATATTTCAGGCTTCCTTTGAATCTCCAGCAGATCGTGGCAATGACAGTTCTTGTCCCTTCCAGTTCGACTCCGGCATCAGAAACCGTTTCAAAAAGCTTATAAACAACCTCATAGTCCACACTGCCTCCGTCTTCGCCGCTTGCTTTACGAAAAACAAAAGTTCCGGTGCAGACAGGATCCGAAGGGGTATCATTATCAGAGGGGTCACAATATTCATTGAGGTTTTGGGTATTTTCAAGGTCCATTGCCGGCAGAGAAGCCGGCTGATCGGTCAGATCATCGAGATCAGCACTTCTCATAGTCTCAAAGACCCCCTGAACAGTTTCCTCGCCCTTCTGGCGGAGAAGTTCGGCAAGATTTCTCTGCTGAACAAGGATATAGCCGTAAGCCAGACCAAGCATTACCACAGCCATAACAACCATGGAAACAAGCACTTCCATAATAGTAAAGCCTTTATTATCTGACATTGCAGTTCTCTCCGTCATATTTTCCCGCACTGACGCTGTTTGCCTCATATAGTACACAGTCATATTCTGCGCCGGAATCTCCGGCTGAAGAGCGAATCATCCCCGTCACTGTCGAGAATCCGCCTGTGAAAGTTATATCTTCTTCTGTCTCGAAGGGTGTTTTTGCAGTTATGAAAAGACCTTCATAGTCATTCCCTGCTGTGTCAATTATCTTAATAACCTTCTCATTCACACTCACCTTCAGAGTCACCTTTCTGGTGAAGGAATACTGCCTTGCCATATTGGTAACAGCAAGGATCTGTCTTGTATCGGATTCCACATTAGCTTTCATGGAAAGCCGCCTGTAGCCTATTGTACCCATCGTGAGCAGAACACCGACTATAGTCACTACAACAAGCAGTTCTATCAGAGTAATACCTTTATTATTCATCATTTCTCAATCCAGAAAAGAAGCCTTCCTTTTCTTTCCCTTGCCTGTTCAGCAGCAGACTGTATATCGCCTATAATTGCACCTTCCTTCCAGTCGGTTGTTTCATTTTCAGGGCTTGACACCTTAGTGATATCTCCCGGTGTTCTGGGAACCCAAATCGGAGGAACTTTTGACATATCCACCTCATAAGCACCATCGCATGAAATGGCTAATGCTGAACCTGTGGCGCAGTTAAGCCCCCATACCCTTGAGCGTCCGCCGAATGAACATATATCTGAGTTGGGTTCTGTTGTTCCGAAGAACACTGAATCTGCGTAGTCTATAGCTTCAGGATCCGAGAGCAGCCTTTCCATAAGATAATTACCGCTCTTCGGTTCAAGCACCTTTGACCATGCAAAGCTTCCGTTTCCGCTAAGAAGCTGGCTGCATGATTCTTCACTGGTGTGGGCGTTATTCAGGTTGCAGTTTCCGCCGATGCAGTCATCAATCCGCACACCGTAAAGGTAGTTGTGATCATTTGAGTTAACTCCGGCTTCGTCAGTTTTATAGAACCACCTGCCAGTGCCGAAATATATATATTTCATATCAAAGCAGTTCATGTATTCAATTTTCTGGGTCACGGGCTTTTGTGCGCTGTTGAAAACATTGCCGAATTCCCACGCTTCGGGATTTTCTCCGGTTATTTTAATACCCATGACATTGCCCGACCAGTTAGGATTGCCTTCGTTTCCTGTCATCTGATTTATACCGAAGAAGACGGCATCCGTATCACCGTCACCTCCATAATCAACTCCGTTTGTAAAAAGCTTGCCGCCGAAAGCATTACTGTAGGAGCTGAGTGCGGAAACTCTTGTGTATCCGCTGCGGTTGGCTCCGGTAAATTTGTGAACCTGATTTATTGTATAGTTAGCAGAATCAAGATTCAGAATAAAAATATTCAGATCCTGCCCTGCCGTTCCCGCATAGTTTGTCGGTCCGGAAAGGAACATAATGTATCTGCTGTTCCCTTTGGTGATAAACGCCGGTCCGGAAAAGCTGTAAGCAAGGTACGGATCCGAAAACTCCCAAAGAAGGACAGGGTTGCCCTGATCCGTAACATCAAGAGCATAGTACGAAGAAAGTCCCACACAGTTAGAGCTTGCAGGATCGGAGCAGGTGTCCGCAGGAGGTTTCACAGTGCTTGAAGCGGTTGTTCCGCATGCTCCGCCAAGCCTCATTCCGCCGATGAGTATGCGCTTTGTAACGTACCCGGCAGAATCTTTTATTTCAAGAATGTAAGGTGCCAGGTCATTGTAGTATATATGGCAGTAGTCAGGATCAGCCAGATAACGCAGATAAGGCAGAGCATTCTTCGGTATAAAAGCCCATTCCTCACGTCCTATCTTGTCTGTAGAGCAGTCAGCAGAGTCATTGCAGAGCTTCACCGCCTGATAAGAGATAAGACCGCTTGTAAGCACCTTACCTGCTCGGAAAGCGTGGAGCATGCCGTCATTGGCGCCAACGTACGTCATGGTATAACCCGGTTTACCTGTTTTGTTCGGATAATCGACCATCACAGGGCTTGAGTTAAGTATATCGCCCAGTTTATATGTATTGCCGTTAAGGAGCATCCTTGAGCGGCATCCGTTGAAATCAGTTCCGAGTATATAGCTGATCAGATTGTCCGCAGTGCCGATACATGCGGGGAAAGATTCAGGAAGCCCCAGCATATCAGAGAATTCAGCCTGATTTGCCGTGTTGAACTGAACCAGAGTACCGTCTACATTAGTGTAAACAACTCTTGAGGCCGCAGAAGTCTGTGACAGTTTATTTCCTCCCTCCCACAGATAAGCCACATCATCAATTGATATGTTCGAGTTGGAAGGTGCATCAAGATCTTTACTGCCCTGACAATTGGCAGTGTATCTGTCTATCTGGAGGGAGCCGGATTCATCTACCCTGAATTCAAGGATTTTATCCCCTGAGCTGCACAGATCAAGGCGGAAGTTGCCGTTGCTGTCTTCCATGATATTTTGTGTGTTTTTGTGGGTAAAGAACCAGTAAGTAAAAAGCTGACCCGCCCACGGGATTTTATTGGGCTGTGAAGCATCGCCAAAGTCTTTTTCCGGATAGAAAAGGGCGTGGTTGATCAAAGTTCCCTTATTTTTACCCAGACCGATTGCAGGAGCAGTTCCGGAGGCTGTCTTTTTTATAATATCAGTAAAGACCTGTGCAAATTTCTGTTCAAGCAGCAGAGGGTTGGTTATAAAATGGTAACTGTCAGGAATACCGTCCCCGTCCTCATCCCATTCATTTTCGCTGCTGAGAATTCCATCTTCATTTTTATCTTTAAACCCGCCGTATTTCGCAGCATACCAAAGCGGATCCTTAAGAAGCGAAGCAGCAGAGCCGCCCGGAGTAAAAGTTCTTGTCCATGTGAGGGGAAGACCGTTTACAGCCGGATTGCTTGAGGGAGAATAACTGCCGGAGCCGGAAATATCTGAAATAGGGAGATACACGCCATCTGCGGTAGTTCCTGTTATAATAAAGCCCATAGCCTGATTTATACCACCGGCTGCGTATTCAGAATTGAGAGATATAGTAACTGTACCATTTGCGTTAACAACATAGTCATATCTTGCTATTGCATCCATATCGTGATCTGCGCCCTGCTCAACGTCTTCAAAATTGATGCGGAAGCGTCCGCTTGTTTCTGTTATTGTTTCGGCGTAGAAATCCACAATACCGTTTGACGGGCAAAAACCTGTTCCTGTCAGGATAACACCATAGGAGCTATTGTTAATCGTATAACCGCAGTTTACGTTATCTCCCCCTACAGATTTGCCAAGGGGAACAAGCTTGACCTCTTTTCCCTGAACATTAATAATAATTTCAGGCAGAGGAGAAGCAAGCGCCAGAGAATGGGTATCTATATTCCTCAGATACCCCACGCTGGAATGAGTATTTGAAGAGAATTTTGTTTTTGCGTAATATGCCAGAGCGGCAGTGTTGTATGTTCCTTTCTTTGTCGGTTCCTCCGGGCAGAGCCCTAAGGCATCGTCAAGGGAAGACAGGCTTTTGGCAGAACACATGAAGTCGTTGGTAACCCCGTTGTTACCTATGAAATAGCTGCCTGAAAGTCCTTCGTTCTGAGAAATATCATCAAGGAGATTACTTTTATTATAATCAGTGAAAGTCCCTGATTCCGGCACACCGTCATCATAGCTGGGGTTAACATCGCTTAATATAATTATATTGGGTTTAGCGCAGGACGGAAAATTAGCATAAGGATCCATCCATGAAGGCTTAGGAAGACTAAGCCCCCCGTCCGTTGAGTTTGAATACGTATAACTGCTTGTCGGGCTTCCGGCACCGGAAAGATAACGCAGGGTTTCCCAGTACATTTCACCGATTGGGTTACCCCATGCTTTGCACTCGCCTTCTTCAAGAGGCCCATCGGTGATCCATCCGCAATTGCTGTTGTAAGAGTTTGAACCGTAATCAAAATCATTTATCTGCAGTGTGCTGAGGGTTTTAATTATCCCTCCCCTGTTTGGGGTGTTTGTGACAAAAGTTCCGTCAGCATTTATCTCTTCAGCTATGGAGGTTATGTTTTTTCTAAGCACTCCCCCTGAGAGGTTTTTCTGGTAGGAACCTGTGATCATTCCGAAATACATCGGAGAGGATTTTACAAGAAAGCCTTCAGAACCGGTGCAGGACGTTGCTTTTTCATTAGTTTTAGTGCAAATCGTTTCTCCGTTGCCTGTACCGTATCTCTGGAGAAGCCCTGTGGGTTTCTTGCTGCCGGAGCCGTAATCATAACAATTTGTCTCCTCACCGGCAGATGAGTCGCAGACTTTGACCCTTACGTATCTTTTCTCGTCAGGGCTTACAACACTGTCAGAGCATACAGGGCGTTCGGTTGATGCCCACTCCCATTTCCTTTTAGTCTGATTTTTAGCAACTTTTATGAGGTGGTCATCATTAACCGCATCAGATGACATGCAGAAGAGGTGACGTTTGGTTACTATATTTATGTCCTCTCCGTAGAAAGGCTCTCCGGTATTTACAAATTCTGTGGTTTTAAGACTGCATACACCCTGAGTTCCTGTTATATTGGGAGCATAAAAAACAATAGAATCGGCATCAAGGTTTGCTTTTGTAAAGATTTTATAGGTAGAATCCCCCGGTCTCCGGTATTTAACCCTTGCCCCGTCTCCGCCGGAATTCTCTCTGACACGTACGATGAGAGTATATTCGCTTCCCTCTGTGAGATCTATACTGCCGTTGTGGCTGTCATTATTTGCGTACCCGTGGCATCCGTAGTATGAGGCGACTATGGTATTGTTTATTTCAAGCTCGCCGCCGTCATCAGAGTCAACGGAGAATCTCCATGTTCCTCCTTGCCCTGCGGGGACAACAAACCTTGTTACAAACATGAGATTACCGTTATCGATTTGATTTACCTGTGCGGAATCACTGTAATTTACAGATTCAACATATTTATGGGTTTTGTAATCCCGTACGGAAAACGTGGACAGCATATTATCGTGATTAGTTCCGCAGCCCTGGTTTGTTCCGTCTTCATAAGTGACAAACAGTATCTTGCTCCCCACATTCCACTCAGCAGGAGAGTCAGGCATATCGCAGGAAAAGTTTGAAGGTGGGTCATAGGGTGTCAGGTTTCTTGTGTCTGTTCCCCAGTATTCCTTACCCCATGAATGTGCATCACGGGGTATATAGGTGCTTGCAAGGATAGTTTCATTCGCACCGTCAGTTTTTCTATGCCCTCCGTAGAGAACTTTGCGCATAACATCCATGCGTGACATTGTGAGCCAGTTAAGAAAATTGCCGCTCCATTCACCGCTGCCTCCGCAATACTTGTCGCTGGTTGTTCTCGAAGGAAGAAAACGGTCTGTACCGGAAGTGGTATAAGTGTAGCATTTGTAGGAGTCAAAATAGCCGTAATAGTCTATCCCATGCTTGTAACCGATGTCTATAACGCCGTCACCGTCAAGATCCGTAGCATCGTTATACGCTTCGTAATAGAGCTTATGATCCCTGCCCATAACAAACATTACAAGGGGAGAGGCGGTCGCAGAGATAAAAGGCGGAGTGCTGATATTGTTTCCGCTGCCGCAGTAATCGGTCATTACCGCATAGGACAAATGGGAATATAAAAGAAGACAAAACAATAAAAGACCTATTTTCTTCATATCAGTCACCTTTTATCAATATATGAACTGCATAGCTGCCGTATGCCGTAACTTCAACATCAGCACCTTTTCGGATATCGGATAAGGAGGAGTATTTTTCATAATAGGCACGTCCTTTGCGGAACTGCCTCACCACCTTAAGCTCATTCCCATAGGAAAAAAGCCTGTCACTCACTGTAAAGGAATCCTTATTGTAGCCTCTGAAAACGCCGTTTATAAGCATAGGGTTAGCAGAATATGCGCTTAAAACTGTAAAAAGGACGACAAATGCCGCAATCAGGGATTTTTTCATAAAAAGACTCCAGCAGAAACTGCACGGAAAAATAAAGCTTTCCGTTATTAATTATATTTCATGCCCGAAAGGTTTGCCATAGGAAATAGGGCGGACACACCGCCCCGATTATATTATCTGCGGTTTTTTGAGAAAAATTAAAGGGAAACTGCACAAAAATGCAAAATTTTATTAGTTATCCGAAAAGATACGAACTCGCAGAGGGTATAAATGCGGTTTCAGGCTTAAGCAAAGGAATAATATCTTCTGCTGAATTCAGCTTTTTAAAGCCCATCCGTGCGCAGTCTTCCCCGCTGATATTTCCGCAGAGATACACATTAAAGCGCTCTGTAAGCGTCCGCAGGTTATAGGCTGTCTGCCTGTTTATCTGGTAATCCGCCAGTAGGCTGTCCAGCATGGCTTTTGAGGAAGGCATGTCAAAGAAGTCACGGAAATAGCTGTTGCCGTAGCCGTCAGCACATTCTGCAAAGAAGAAAATATCCGCTCCCTCTTCCGCCGCTGCCGCTGCTTTATCCAGAGATTTCTGAGCCTGCACCATGTTTATGTCCTTTGGGAATCCGCCGCAGGAAACTATCAGCGAGCGGTATTTTTTATCAGGCTTGATACGGAACATGGAATCCAGAACATCACATGCTTTGTGATGCGCCATGAAAAGATCTCCGCACACCATGCCGATCAGGCTCCCTTTTTCATCCAGCACAGTGTTCACGGTAAAGAAGTTTCTTCCCGCACGGCTTATCATGAGCGCATCAACAATATCACGGTGAACAGGATTGTGATTAAGCTCCCCCGACTTCGCAAGAGGGTGTCTTCTGCCGCCGGCAAAGTCCAGAGCAAGCATATGATTGCGTAGAATGGATTTTTTTGCGGCAATGCCGGGGAATATAAGCTTGCGCCCGCCGCCGTAACCCGCAAAGTAATGATGACTTACAGAGCCTATCGGAATTATCAGATCATGTTCCAGATAGATTTTATTGATAAAAACTGGTGTTTTTGCTTTTGTGATTCCGTAAAAGGCATGGTTTTCCATATTTTCGCAGTCATGATCGAAAAGCCTGTCTTTATACTTGAGGTAGATGTCCTCACCGAGAATAGTCTTTTTCTCGTCCTCAGTAACTGCTCTGTGAGTTCCCACTGCGAATATGATGCTGATCTCTTTTCCGAAGCTTTCCGCTTCGGCAAGCATCATGGGGAAAAAATGCTCCATGCCGCTCCTGCGGGTTATATCAGGAATAATGTAGAGTATTTTCTCAGCTTTCTGAACGCACTCACTGTATGATTCTGAATAAACGCATACATCAAGCGCCTCTTTAATTTCTTTTTCATGAAGAGGCGCATAATCGGCACCGGCGGACAAAACATCCACGGGGAATTCCGTGTTTAAAATGAAAGTCTGCTGTCCGCAGGCTATTTCAAGTCTATCCGCCGATTTTTGACATTGTCCGTTTAAATTTTTCATTCCTTCTATCCGCCACTATGTGATGTTCTTCATCTTTTTTACCGAGAGCGTCCATAATGGCAGCTTTGAGGGCTTTTTCATCCCTGCTTTTAACAGCGTCCACTATATCCGTTTCCTGATCCGTAAGCAGGCAGGGGCGTATTTTACCGTCCGCCGTCAGCCTCAGTTTATCACATTCGGAGCAGAAGTGGTTTGAAATGGGCGTTATTATGCCGATTGTCCCGCCGTTTGAGAGTTTATAATTCTTGGCCGGACCGGCGTTCTTATCTTTCTCAATCGGAACGGCTCTGTACCTTTTCTTGATAAGGTCAAGAATCTCCGCCCCGTACATTATGTTCTCTTTTTTCCATTCACAGGAGTTACCTATAGGCATAAACTCTATGAACCTGACCACTATGTCAGCCCTTGCGGCAAACTCACAGAAGTCATATATCTCGCAGTCGTTAAAGCCTCTGATAAGCACACTGTTTGTCTTCACAGGGCGCAGTCCCGCCTTCTTAGCCAGAAAAATGCTCTCCATAAGCTTCTGGAGGTCAAACCCGCCTGTTATCTCTTTATATTTATCTGCCTTGAGAGAATCAAGGCTCACGTTGATACGCTTAACGCCTGAAGCGGCTATATCTTCGGCATATTTTCCCAAGAGAGCCCCATTGGTGGTTAGGGTCACTTCGTCTATGCCTTTTATCTTGTTAAGCTCGCCCAGAAAGTCGGTAACGCCTTTACGGACCAGCGGTTCGCCTCCGGTCACACGCACCTTATGAACGCCAAGAGAGGCAAAAACCTCTGTGGCAAAAAGCATATCCTCAAACCTGAGTATGCTCGAATGTGCGAGGTGTTTAAACTCGTCACTGGGCATACAGTATTTGCATCTGAAATTGCATCTGTCGGTCACGGAAATGCGCAGATAGCGTATCTCCCTTCCGAATCTGTCTTTAACGCTATTCATATATCTCTTCTTCCGTTATTTCTCTTTTGCGCCCGAAAATTACAGCGATAAAAATGCTCATTTCATAAAGAAGCAGAAGAGGACCTGCCATCATAAGCTGCGAGAAAACATCCGGCGGCGTCATGACAGCGGCAACAATAAAAATTCCCAAAACAGCATATCTCCGGTATTTACGCATCATAGAAGCAGTAACGATGCCCATCTTCGCAAGGAAAAAGGTAAACACAGGCAGCTCAAAAACAATGCCGAAACCGAGAATCATCTTGGTGACAAAGCTTAAATACCACTCAATAGAAAGGTTTGCGATGACGTAGCCCTGAGCGTACTTAAGAAAGAAGGCAAAGCCGAATGGAAAAACAAAGTAATAAGCAAAGCCTGCGCCAAGGAAAAACAGCAGAGAAGCGCTTATTACAAATCCGATAATATATTTCTTTTCATGCACATACAGACCGGGAGCAATAAACTTCCACGCATGGAAAAAGATGAAAGGCATACTGAAAAAGAGTGCTGCCATAAAACAGAGCTTAAGCTCCATAAAAAAGCCTTCAGTAAGTTTCAGCATAGCCATGCTGGATTTCTCCGGCATTATCTGCACGAGAGGTTTGGTGATAAAGTCCATAAAAAACTGGCTCTGCCAGTAGCAGACAGAGAAAACCGCAATCAATATTATAAGTATATAGAGGATACGCTTGCGGAGTTCTTCAAGATGCTCCATCAGAGGTATCTGGGCTTCAACGCCCTGACTTTTGTTTTCAGCCATTTGTGTCCTTCCCTTTTACGTCTTCAGGGGCAGATGCTTCGTTGTTTGCTGCCTGCGCTGCTTCCGCTTTAGGTTCGGCGGATGCCTCCGCAGAGTTTTCTGTGTTCTGTTTCTTCTTTTCCCAGTGATCCCTGTACGCATCTTTTACTGTCTTATTGGGAGCAGCGTCAAGATCGTCTATATTTACCGCTGATTTAAGATCGTTCAGCGAGCGCTTGAACTGGGAGTAACCTTTTCCCAGTGTTTTTGCCAGTTCGGGCAGTTTTCCCGGTCCAACAACCAGAAGAGCTATAACAAGAATCAAAAAAACTTCAGACATTCCGAATCCAAACATGTGATCCACCTCAAAAGAGCATAATATGTATTTGCCGCCAAAAATCAAGACAAGCTTGAGCCGTAATTAGTTCCATGCCTTCTATTCAGTACCTGACAGCTATTTACACAGGCACTTTCAGGTGCTATTCTTCTTCGATGGATGATCATAAAAAAGGGCACAGGCAAAGGCTTAAGGAAAAATTCAGGAGCGGTCCCCCGGCGCTGCATGATTATGAGATCATGGAGCTTCTTCTCTCCTATATAATCCCCAGAAGGGATGTTAAGGCTCTCGCAAAGAATATAATAGATAAAACGGAAAGCCTGCGTAAAGTTTTTAAAACAGATCTTACGACAATAAGCGGAGCAGGGGAAGAAGTTCAGCTTTTTTTTAATATAATGCGGGAGTTTTATGTCCGCATGGAACACGCTAACCTTAAGTTTGAGCCCCTTGTTCTGGATTCCGGCAATATTATTTTCAAATTTCTGCGGATGCTCATAGGCATCTCAGAGAAGGAAAGCTTCGTCAGCCTCTTTGTGGATAAAAACAAACGGCTGATAAGCTATGAAGTGGTTTCTTCCGGCACAGTGGACAGAACCGCAGTCTACCCGAGGGAGATAGCGGAACTCGCTCTCCGCAGGAAGGCGTCATACGTAATTATCGCCCACAACCATCCTTCCGGTTCGCTGATACCTTCCGAAGAGGATATACACATCACGGAGCGCATATCAAAAGCCCTTGAAACTCTTGATATTAAGCTTCTGGATCATATCATAGTTACAGATACATCTTTTTTAAGCATGAAAGCTCAGAAACTTATCTAAGGAGACTTCCAATGAAAAAAGTTTTTGTAACGGGCGGAACAGGTTTTGTCGGTTCATATGTTATCAGCAGGCTCATTGAAAAGGGCGTTCATGTCAAAGCTTTGGTAAGGAGTAAAACACCTCACCCTGACGCTGAAGCTGTTAGGGGTGATATACTCCGCCCCGAAACCTATTCAGACAGCCTGAAAGATGTTGATGCGGTAATAAACCTCGTTGGAATCATCAGGGAGTTCCCTTCAAAAGGGATAACTTTTGAAAACATGCACTATATCGCAGCTAAAAATGTTGCCGATGCGGCAAAAACTGCCGGTGTGAGCAGGTTTATCCATATGTCTGCCAACGGAACACGGAAAAACGCCGTTTCCGGCTATCATATTACAAAATATACGGCTGAGGAATATATCAAAGAAAGCGGGCTGGACTTCACAATATTCCGTCCGTCACTTATCTACGGAAAAGGGGACTCCTTTATCTCCATGCTTGCAGGATACATGCGGAAAACTCCGGTATTCACTTACTTCGGCGACGGTTCATACCCTATGCAGCCTGTAAGCGTGTACGAAGTAGCAGACGCATTCACGGAAGCCGTTTTCAGGGACAGCTCCATCGGCAAAACCTATCCCCTGTGCGGAAACAGAGTTTATTCATATAAGGAACTCCTCATAGAGATAGCTGCGGCAATGAACAAAAACATCACTCTGATCCCCGTACCGGAAGTTTTCATCAAAGCGGGGATAGCCCTTTTTGGCGGCTTTTCATTTTTCCCGATAACAAAAGATCAGTTCACCATGCTGAAAGAAGGAAACACCTGCCCCGAAATGACAGCCTTTTCAGAGTTAGGGATTGAATTCAGAAACTTTTCCGAAGAAATAAAAAAGTATATTTAGTGAACATTTTTAAAGTTGAATAATCGTATTATTTGAATATTATTACACTTTGACCCGATAAGGGTGAAAGGGAGCAGAATTAATGAAAATCAAAGTATTATTTTTGGCGGCTTTTCTTCTGGTATTTGCCGCATGCAGCAGGCAGGAAACCGGGGATACTGGCGTTTCCGTATCCGGAGATTCTATCGAAACACTTAAATCAGGCGCAATGGCACGCATAAAAGAGGAGCATCAGGGCAAAGTTCTGCTGGTGAACTTTTTTGCATCATGGTGCCCGCCCTGCAGAGCAGAAACGCCTGATTTTGTTAAGGTTTACGGTGAAGAAAAGGAACGTTTCTCCATAGTCGGTCTCTCCACAGACGCAGACAAGGATGACATCGCTAAATATATAAGCGAGTTCAACGTTAACTACCCGGTTTATATGTCTGATCAGTCACTCAGCATGGAGTTCGGCATCAGCACTATACCCACAAGCATAATCTACGGACCCGACGGCAAGCTGATTGATATAATCGTTGGCGGAATCCCGGAAAAAGACCTGAAGAATATAATCAGTAAACTGTCAGTCAACTGATAAAATTTGCGCAGCGGGTGCCAGCCGCATTCCGCTGCCTTTTAAAATCCTAATTCATACATAGCGCCTGAAGATCATTTTCTATTGAACTTTAATCGCATGCGTGTATTTTTAAATTGTCACCCACATGCAGATTCCGGAGGTCAACGCTTTATGTTTGAAGCGGGAGTTAAATGCGTAATAAAAGAACCAATTACATCTCGTTATGTAATGATGCTCGAAACTATATGCGGTCAATACCTCATTCCCATAACAATAGGAACTTTTGAAGCAGAAGCCATATATCAGGAGCTTAACCGAATCCCCAGCCCCAGACCCATGACCCACCAGTTCATAGGGGGCATATTCGGTGCTCTGGACGGTGTATATGTGGAGAATGTGATCATTGACAATGTTGAAAAAGGCGTTTTTACCGCAAAGCTCAGTCTTAATACTAACGGCAGTTCCAAAGCAATAGACTGCCGTCCGTCTGACGGTGTTGCTCTGGCTCTTCATTTAAGCATACCGCTTTTCGTTGAGGAGCAGGTGGTTTCCAAAAGCTGCTGTATAGAACGCACAGGGCTCACAATGGCTGAAGAAAGAGCGCTTTTCGGCATTATAGACGATCAGGGCACTACTTTCTGGAATGTTTAGCAAAAGATTAAATTTGAAGTGATAAAAAAATCCCGCTCACTTTCAAGGTAAGCGGGATTTTCTATTTTATTTTAGAAAACCGCCTTTCAATGCGGTTTTCAAATGGGGTTAACTAAGCCTGGAATTCCAGTTTAAAGCGTTTTTCCAAATCCGAAAAAAATGTATTGCTCTGTGTCATTAAGTTGTCATTTATTGCGTTTTTCTACTACAGCCCCTTTATGAATAGGGGTTTCACCAATGCCGAAAGAGATATGCTCTTCCGCTTTATCATCTGTTTCGTCATTGAGCTGCCTGTGGAGCCCTTCAAGCCACGCCGGATCTGATACTGCGTAGTGAACCAGAATCTCAAGACGGGGAAGAACTCTTCCGCTGATAAGATGTTCAAGCCTATGCACCTCCGGATCTGCTTCTTCGGGTTCCATTCCGAGTATATCAACAAGTAGCTTCGTAAGGCATTTATCTCTTCTTACTATGGATTTGCCTACTGTTCTACCTTCTGCGGTCATTCCAATTTTGCCGTATGACTCATGGGTGAGAAGTCCCATTTTCGCAAGAGTGCTTACTGCTCTGCTTACACTGGGAAGACTCACACCAAGTTTCTTGGCTATATCGCTTACTCTTACATCACCGTTTTCGGAAAATCTGTATACCCATTCCAAATAATTCTCCTGACTGGGAGTAAGAGGGGCGGAATTCACTGTGTTCATCGGAAACCTCCCGACTTGTATTTATACATTAAGATATGAAGGTTTCGATTTTAGGCAAGGGGTAATTAAGACTTTTTTAATCTTTAAATAAACATCCGTATCAATAATTATAAAAAAAGGCGGGGAAACCCCCGCCATGAAACATATTATCTATAATCACGACCAACGCTAAAGAGTGACCACAAAGGCTCCTGAGTTGCATTATCTTCAGCATACTCAAAATAGTAGCCGGAAAAATAATCACGTGCTACTGATGGTGAAGACTTATCAGCAGCAATACGATCCACTAAATCATCCATTTTAATTATCATAGCAGCATAGCTTCCGTCATTTTTGCTTTCGGAGAGGAATATGCTCTTCTTGTCAGGGTCATAATAGCCTTTGAAGCTCTTTTCATAAAGTGCAACAGTGCTGTAGGTTTCGTTATCCCCAAGGAAGACCGCATCAGCAGTGAGGCTGCATCCGTCTGCTGCTATATCAAGCTCGGCACGATAAGGAACACCCACAGGTGTGTAATATTCATAAACATTTGATTTAGCAATATCTACGCTGATTTCAGAAAGCGTTTCATTGTCAAAACTGCAGGATACATTATCGCTTACCGCATCAGCCTGCCTGACAAGAAGGCCTGTGCCGGAGCAGGTTTTGTTATCAGAGGAGATAACTGTATTAAGAACTTCGGTTCCGACAGATGAGACATTGTAAATAAGATTTGAGCCATCAGAAATTTCTGTAAAATTAAAGGAACTTTCAGATGTTCTCACGCCTTCGTAAATCTTAGTTTTCTTAATTCTTGACACAATATCCATAACAGACGAAGGATCACCGAGAAGATCTATATCCTCATACTCATTATATATGTTGAAAGCAAAGGTATTACCCTTGTCCACAATCATAATTGAAGAGACAGACTTGTAGCCTTCGGATCCGCAGCGTATTGCGCTGTGGCCTGAGTATCCGCCGTAGATAGATTTATCTTTCATATGCTCAAGAGCGTCTTCCGCTGTTTCGGTGATAATCTCTTCGTCTTCAAGAGCGTCAAGAGCCTCACGCAGAGTCATATTATCCGTAACGACATTATTTACTGCCTGCGACCTCTGGGAATCCAGAACAATAAGGCCTCCGGTAACAGTACCCACACTCTGAAGCAGACGGGCTATATCGACTGCATCGTCATATGATGCTATGTCAAAGGGCGTAACAAATGCTGTTGCCCTCACTGAACCAAGAACAAGGTTGCCCACACGGAACGTAACATTGTCACCTTCCTGGTATTCAAACTCTCCTTTAGAGTTTGTAAAGCCTGAAAGACCGCTGGGAACAGCAGAATATGCCAGCCCCTGTACAGGTGCATCGGTAAAAATACCTGTAGGATTTGAAGGACCGGGTTCTGCACCGGTATCATCACTGCTGCTTCCGTTACAACCTGCTATAAAAACAAGCATAATCATAGCAACTAAAAAGACCAATTTTCTTTTCATCACACACACTCTCCGCATTAATATTAATATTCATAACGAACTAAAGAATTAAACCTCTGTATAATAAATACGTCAACAAAACATACATAAGTAATGGAGAAAATATAAAAAAATCAGTCTCTTACTATTTTGAGATATAAGCGGATGCTTCCTTCTTAAACTCGTAAAACTCTTTGACAAATGCGTTGTAACAGTCCTCTGCGCCTTCCATATCTTCGGAATCAGCGCATTTTTCCATACGAGCGGCAATACTTTCCAAACCGTAAGCAGTGAGATCACAGGAAGATGACTTAAGATACACAGCAATTTCAATAATCCGCCACGGACTTGCTTCCGCAACTGCACGGCGCAGCTCGGCAAGCTGTTTTTCGGTATCATTTATGAATATCTCTAAAACCTCAACAAAATATTCTCTGTCACCCATGATAGACATAAGCTCATCAGAATTAAAAGTTCCACCCCGTTTTTCGGAAAAGGATGCCCCAATTTCCGTGTTGTAGAGATATTTATTGAGGATCGCCACAAGCTCCTCATGTTTAAAAGGCTTTGAGAGATAATCATTCATACCGGCTTCTATAAATTTTTCCCTGTCGCCTTTGAGAGCGTGGGCTGTCATGGCGATTATGGGTATATCCGGTCTGCGGACTCCGCTTTCACCGCTTCTTATTGCCTCAACAGTTTCTATTCCGTTCATAACAGGCATCTGGATATCCATAAACACAAGATCAAAGTCATCACTACGCAGCGCCTCAAGAGCCTTGAAGCCGTTTTCTGCTGCTGTCACTCTATAGCCCAAACGTTCAAAGATTGTAACCGCAAGCTTCTGGTTGACAATATTATCTTCCGCCAGAAGAAGTTTTTTACTTCGCATTTCATTTACGTGAGGCATAAAACCGCTTCCGCCGGCACCGTGGGGAGAATCATTTTCAACCTCATAACCAAAAAGCTCCAGAAGACATTTTCTAAGATGCCCCGGCTTCAGCGGCTTAAGAACACGCCCGCTAAAACCCTTCTCTTCAAGATAGTCCGCAGGCACATGTTGCCCCATAGGGTACACCAGAACTGCTTTTGTCCCCGGATAGATTCTTATCTCCCTCATGAGAGCATCAAATTCTGCTTCGTTTCTCTTTATAAGCGTATCTGAAACAAGAACAGCCTCAAAGGCTCTGTTTCCTGCCGCAGATTTGCGTATCATCTCTGATGCTTCTCTGAATGTTTCCGCACTTTCCGCAGCAGCACCGAGACTTCGCAGTTTTTCTGCACCGGAACAGGCTGCAAAACGATTAGGATCAACAAGCAGGATACGCCGTTTATCAAGCCTTTTGTCGGTTTCAGGAATATTCTCTGCACCTGCGATACGTTCAAATACCGCTGTAAACCAGAACTCTGAACCTTCTCCCATTCTGCTTTTACAGCCGATTTCACCGCCCATCATCTCGGTGAGCCTTTTTGCGATAGCAAGCCCAAGACCCGTACCGCCATATTTTCTGGACATAGACAGATCCGCCTGTGAGAAGGAATCAAAAAGATTACCCATACGGTTTTCAGGTATGCCTATGCCTGTGTCCTTTATTTTGAATAACAGTTTGGCGTACCCGTTTGTCTCCTTGCTGAGTCCTACATCTATGGACACAGAGCCTTCATGGGTAAACTTAACTGCATTGCCTATTATATTAAGGAGAATCTGCCTGAGTCTCCACGGATCACCTGCAAGAAGACGTGGTATTTTTTCTTCAATATGAAAAGCTATATCAAGATCCCTCTGAAAAGCTTTGTAAGCAATGGAATCAACGCTGTTCTCCACCACTTCTCTCACTGAAAAATCTAGATATTCAAGCTCAAGTTGTCCTGCCTCAATCTTTGTAAAATCCAGAATATCGTTAATAACCACAAGCAGCGCCTCTGCCGATGTAGCGACAGTCTCCGCATACTCCCTTTGTTCATCAGAGAGCTTAGTGTTAAGGAGCAGACTATTCATGCCTATGATGCCGTTCATGGGTGTTCTGATTTCGTGGCTCATATTGGCAAGGAACACATCTTTGGACATACTGGCGACTTCCGCCTCCTCCTTCGCTTTTTTAAGCTCTTTCTCAAACTCCTCCTGCTCTCTGATTTTCTGTTCAAGCTCACTATTTGCCAGAACAACCTTGTTCCGATTGGAATCCATGACAAGAAGAACCATAAGCAGAAGAAGCAGGGATATATTATATGCAACCGCCTGCTTTATAAATCTCAGGTAGGCTGCGTCAATCTCGCCATCTATCGCATAACGTACAAGATAGCTTTCGTAATCACCGGAAACACTCCTTATGGGCATAAAAGATGTTATAACACTTATGCCGCCTGATTTTTCATAAACAGAAAAGGTTTCATGAGCCGCAAGTCGGGGACCCACTTCATTTTTAAGGGAGCTGTTAACCGAAGTGAAGACATCTGCGGGCATTATATCCTGAGATAATTCAAAATCATAACCAGACAATCTTGATTCAGTTATGTATTCATTAGAGAAAGCACTTTCCATACATTCCCTGAGGCAGACTTCGAACAGCTTTTTCTCCGCCACTTCTTTTTTGATGCCCATGGAATAGTAATTCCCGTAGCTTTCCAGCATCCCGGTTATAAAGCCTCTCACGTCTAAGCTTATTTCCAGCGTACCGATATGAACGCCCCCATGAGAAAGGGGGTAAACAAAACGGAAGGCGTTGCCGCTTCTTCCCACCTCAAGTCCTTCGGTAAAACCGTTATTAATATTGGCAATATATACTGAGTAGCGTTTATCCCCCAGCACATCACCGTAAATATTTCTTTCATGAAGACGCAGAAAACTCACAGTATCCGGAAAATGAAAATGTATCTTAGTGTATCCAAGCCTCTTCACCGTGGTATAAATGACAAATGTTTTATTGAGGACGTCTTCTCTCATGGCGTCCCTTTTTTCAGGGTGAAGCCATGCTTCAGCAACAGATTCGCTCAGACCGGGAATGTTTACAATTGACTGATAAACCTCATCAACATATCTGGAGTACATGGAAAGAGAGCGGCTGTATTCAGTCCGAAGAGAGGATGCAGCGTTTGCAAGCGCACTTTCACGGGATTCCTGAAGCTTACCGTAAAGGAAAATACAGCCTGCAATATCAATAATAAGCAATAAAACTGCTATGGATCTGCGAACCACCAGTTAACCCCGCAATGAACATGTAACCATACTAATAAATGATACAGCAAATTTATCATCACATACAGTCAAATAATTGAACCTATGCGGATAAACCAGATAAGGCAAACAGATTGACATAGCTGTGTATTATGGGAAATACTTAAAAGAAGACGAAAATAAGGGGTGCCTCACAATGAAAAAAATTTTAATCATCATTCTCCTGCTTACTCACCAGCCGGTCTTCGCAGAACTGCCCAAAGGGTTTGTTTATCTGTCTGATATAAACTCATCCATTGTTCAGGAAATACGCTACGCAACACCCCACAACTTCACAGGCACAAAGGTTGACGGCTATGAGAAAGGTGTGTGCATCCTCACCCGTCAGGCAGCCAGTGCCCTGAGCAATGTTCAGAAGGATCTAGAGCTTATAGGCTTCTCTCTGAAAGTGTATGACTGCTACAGACCGCAGAAAGCTGTGGATCATTTTGTGCGCTGGTCAAAAGATCCGTCTGATATAAAAACAAAAATGGAATTTTACCCTGATGAGCCTAAAGAAACCCTTTTTAAAAGAGGGTTTATAGCCACAAAATCCGGTCATTCCAGAGGGAGTACGGTGGATCTTACTGTCATTCCTTATGATGCGCCGGAGCAGGAGGAGTACATACCCCATGTACGGCTGCGGAGATGCGACAGCAGTGCTGAAAACCGTTTTGGCGATAACAGCATAGACATGGGCACAGGTTTTGACTGCTTCAGTCCTGTTTCCGCAACAGAGAGTGATGCACTCACCGAAAAACAGCTTTCGAGCAGGCTTCTCCTGAGAGATTTGATGAAAAAATACGGCTTTGCTAATTATGATAAGGAGTGGTGGCATTATACTCTGCAAAAAGAGCCTTTCCCAAAGAAATATTTTAATTTTGATATAAAATAACTTGCAAACAAATGAAGTATCGCTGAAAATATTGACACTATGTCAAAAGAACCCGCAGCAGAAAGAAACACTTTTCATGGTTTTAAAGCGGCTGAGTTTTACCGATGTTTCAGCCGTGTTACAGCAGGCGCTTATGATGAAGGCGAGCTGCTGGATGCCCTGTGCCGTCTTTCCGTTGAGATCCTCGGCTACGGCATGTCCTGGGCTGGTTTTGTTGTGGAGTTCGCCGATAAACGCATCATCCCGTCCTCATACTCCGGGGAGTTTGAAGGCTACATAAACCCGCAGGATATCTGCATCTGCTGCACAGACCCGGGCTGCGGTCCGGTAGGTGAGGCGGTGATAACAGGCGAGGCGATCGCAGTCAATGATATCTCCCTTATGGAAGACTTCTCCTTTTGGCAGTATAAGGCTATGGGGTTCGGCTTCCATTCCTTCTGCGCTATCCCAATGATTACCAACGGTAAAGTCACAGGTGTTTTCACAACCTTGAGCCGTGAAAAAGATAAGTTCTCCCCCGATGAAATTGCGCTTTTGAAAGAGATAACGGCTGAAGTTACAGCCTGCATGAATACTGTATGCGCCAGAAGCAGGATGCTTTCTACGGAAACAGGGAACAGGGATCTGATTGAAAAATTCGGAGTGCTTTTCAACAACACATCTGATGCAATATTTGTCCACGAAATGCCTGAGGAAAGAGTTTTCAGCGGCAGATTTGTGGAGGTGAACAAGGCTGCGTGCGACAAGTTGGGCTACTCTCAGGAGGAATTTTTCAGCCTCAGTCCGGAGATGCTCAACTACCCGTGCGGTAAATTTGATATGGACGAAGCCTCTTCAATTCTTATAAAAACCGGACACGTCCATATAGAGGCGCTTATCCGGTGCAAAGCAGGCTCGCTCCTGCCTGTGCGTGTAAGCTGCCATACATTTTCTATGGGCAAAAACCGCTATATTGTATCCATAGTCAGGGACATTACCGAAAAGATCCGCACAATCAAGCAGCTTAACCTCCTGAAAAATGCCATAGAACACAGCACGGTGTCCGTTGTGATAACAGATAAGGACGGTAATATAGAATACGTTAACCCTGTCTTTGAAACTTTCACAGGGTACACCTCGGAAGAGGTGCTTGGGCAGAATCCACGAATACTGAAATCAGAAAAAATGGATCCGAAGGTTTTCATCGACCTGTGGGCGTGCATATCCGGCGGAAAAATCTGGAAAGGGGAATTCTGCAATAAGAAAAAGAACGGTGAACTATACTGGGAATCAGCAATAATATTCCCCGTAAAAGATCAGAATGGTGAAATAGTTAACTACATAGGGCTAAAGGAAGACATAACAGACAAAAAAATCCTTGAAGAGCAGGTACGCCACGCTCAGAGACTTAATATAATAGGTGAAATGGCAGGCAGCTTTGCCCATGACCTGAAAAACATCATTCTGGTTATCGGCGGCTTCGCTAACAGGCTGCAAAAAAAGCTGGATGAAAAATCACAGGAACACGAATACGCCGTGCATATAATGAAGGCTGTCACCAGAGCAGCAAAGCTCACCAACGGTCTGCTCACCTTCGGCAGACGCCAGCCCAACCATCCGGAATGTCTGGATATGAACATTCTTCTTAGAGAGTATGTTGATCTGATAGAGAAGATTGTGGATGAAAACATCAGCGTGATTCTTCACCTTTCCGATGAGCATATGCCTGTAATGGCGGACTATATCCAGCTTGAACAGGTGCTTATGAATCTGGCATCCAACGCTAAGGATGCCATGCCCGACGGCGGTAAACTGATCATCACCTCATACATCAAAGAGAGCGACGAAGGACAATACGCCTGTATTATATTTGAGGACACAGGCTGCGGAATGTCCGCAGGGGTTCAGGGCAGGATATTTGATCCCTTCTACACCACAAAAGACCCCGGCAAGGGCACAGGACTGGGGCTTTCAATAGTTTACGGCATCATCAGACAACATGGCGGCAGTATAAGCTGTTCAAGCGAGGAAGGCATGGGGACCAAGTTTGAGATATGCCTCCCTTTAAGCGCCCTCTACGAAGCATAATAAGCCGAACACACCTCGGAGAACAGATAATCCCCAAGCTCCTTTCTGTCTGCATGGGAAGCATCGGCAGATGCCATGACACGCAGAGACGCCTTGACCGACTCCATCCTGAAAAGTGATTCAAAATGCGGTTCAAACTCCATATCCCCGTACCAGCAAACAAGATCCCTGTTGAGATCGCTGAACGGCTCTCCGTTTATGCTCTCATATTTCAGGCAGCAGGGGTAAACAGACACACCGGCTTTCCTTGCCGATTCGATGAAAGGAGCCCTGAACGGCAGAACCTGTGAGCCGTCTGTGCTTGTTCCTTCGGGAAACAGAACCACTGCAAACCCTTTTTCCATGAGTGCGGCTATCTCCTTGATTTCATCCCGAAGGCGTGATGCGTTCCGGCGTTCCACAAAAAATGTACCGCCCAGCTCTGCTATTATTCCCACAAAGGGCTTCTCACGCATATCCACAGACGATACAAACACAAAAGGGCGCAGGGATGCCATAACTATTATATCCAGATATGACATATGGTTGCACACCACAAGGCATCCTCCGGCATTTTTAAGTTCTTCAGCACCGCTGAAAGATGGCTTCAGACCGAGGGGCTTAAGCCCTATGCGGCAGAAGAATGATGTGAGGGCTATGCGCAGTCTCCGCTTATTCACCTCATCCGTTACAGCCGTACTCAATATTTTGCTGCTGATAATATACAAATATATAAGAAACTTAACAGCAAACTTCCTCATGTTTCTTCTCCGTAAATTTCTTTCTGAATGACTCGTCCATCGATCTCACGTCAAGATAAGTGAGATAGTCATAGCATTTGAACGCCTTGTCATAAGCCGGTTCACCGCATATGACTCCGCCTGCTTTGAAATAAGAGAGCATAAGTGGCGGAACAAGATTTTCCGCTGCTTCACGGAAAGGCGCAAAGCGTTTTTCCTGAATCATTTCAAGCATTTTATGGTATCTGTCAGTACGGAATTTTGATTTCGGCGCAGCACGGAGTTCCTCCGGCGCAAGGAAGTTTTTATTCAGGTAGTAATGCACCAGAGCAATGGTGAGGTTGTCTGTGGTTTTAACCGAAGAACAGCCGAACAGGCAATCCGTAGCTGTTTCTGTGATATAAGTTCCCAGCCCCTTCCAGAGAGCGGCGATGGTTGCCCCGCTGCGGTAATCGGGGTGGATGCAGGCTCTGCCAAGCTCAAGCTTAACACCCGGCAGGCTGACTATATTCTCCATCTTAAACTCTGAGCATGAATAGAACTTATCGCTGAAGAGCGAGCTGTTCAGTCTGTATGTTCCGATGACCTGCCCTGCCTCTTTGTCTATCACGGCGAGGTGGTCAAACAGAAAGTCATATTTATCTATATCTTTGCCCCGAAAACGCTTTTTATCCAGAAGCTCACGGTAGAAAACCTCATGGCGCAGGCGGAGAACATCGCTGAGTTCATCCCCGTTTTCCACAGTTTTAACAAGATATTTACGTGAATCCAGACTGATTTTCACATGGGGTCTGTAGGTTCTCAGGCGGAACCTGAATTTTTTTGAAAGTTCCTGAAGAAAGTCTGCGGCTTTTCTGATTTTTCCTTTTTTAACAGCGTTCATCTGCCACTCCCTGCATCTTCGTTATGTCAGGAGGATATTATTTTGTTGTCAGGGATTGTTGCGTCCGTTGTGAAAAATATTTCAAATTAAACAAACCTGACATTTGTTTTACACCGCTGAGACAATAAGCTGACAAAGGTGGCATATATAGCAAACAGATGACAAGATATATGATATGAGGAGAGAAGATATGGCAAAGGCAGATTTGCACTGTCACTCCAAGTTTTCCAACCATCCCACCGAATGGTTTCTTCAAAGGCTCGGCTCTGCCGAATCATACACCGAACCGGAATATATTTACCGCACAATGAAAGAAAGAGGGATGGACTTTGTAACAGTCACAGACCACAACAAAATGGACGCCTCTCTTATTCTCAATGAAAAATACCCCGAAGACACATTTACCGGAGTGGAATCCACAGTTTATTTCCCCGAAGACGGCTGCAAGATTCACTGCCTTGTCTACGGGCTGAATGAAAGCCAGTTTTCCATGATACAGAAAATACGGAGGGATATATACGACTTCCGTGACTATATCAAGGAACAGAACCTCGCATATTCTGTTGCGCACGCCACATACTCCGTAAATAACAGACTGAAAATCGAACATCTGGAAAAGCTTGTTCTTCTGTTTGATATCTTTGAGGGGATAAACGGCGGACGTGGCAAGCTCCACAACATGACATGGGTTAACGCCCTTGAGGGGCTTTCCCCCGATAAAACAGACGAGCTTGCTGCAAAATACCGGATAAAGCCGTTCGGCACATGCCCATGGATAAAGGGTTTCACCGGCGGCTCGGACGACCATGCGGGGCTCTTCCTCGGCAATACATACACAATAACTAAGGCAGGAACACCGCAGGAGTTTCTGGAAAAAATAAAATCCAAACAGACAAGGCATGCAGGAAACTACAGCAGTTTTCACTCCCTTGCCTTCACAGTGTATAAAATAGCCTATGACTTTACCCGCACCCATAAAAATATGGCTGAGGCGGAAGGATTGTTCAACAACATCACCTCTTACATTTTCGATGATAAGAAACCCACACTCCTTGAGCGCCTGAAGCTGAAAAGCATGAAGATACGCAAAAATGCTGACGGCAGCAGGGTGAGACGCCTTGTCACGGAGCTGATAGAGGATATGCGCAGCCTTAACGGCGGGGGCATCAATAAGAAACTCTCCGTTGTGTTCGATAAAGCCACGGACATAGCGGATGAATACACCAAGATGGCACTCTCCGGACTCACTGGAGATGCCAAAAACTATCGTCCCGAAGAGCTTGTACGGAGTGTCACCTCATCTCTTCCGGGAATATTCTTAAGCGTGCCGTTCTTCACATCCTTCGGGCATATGTACAAGGACCGCCATCTGGTAAATGAGATCGAACAGCACTTCTCCGTCCGTTCCGGCAGGTCAAAAAAGAAAATCCTCTGGTTTACAGACACCATCACCGATCTTAACGGAGTTTCCGTCACTCTCCGCACCATAGGAAAGCTTGCACATGAGCAGGGGTATGATCTAAAGCTTATCTCATGCCTCGCAGAAGAGGAGATAGACCACCGCCTACCGCCAAATTATCTGAACCTAAAGCCCATATATTCCTTCGCCATGCCTTATTATGAAAAGCTCACTGTGAAGATACCCTCCGTGCTTAAGGCATTGGAGGACATATACGCATTTGACCCTGACGAGGTGTACATATCAACCCCCGGACCGGTCGGGCTGGTGGGGCTTCTGGCGGCAAAGCTTCTTAATGTGAAAAGCTCCGGCATATACCACACGGATTTCACCAAGGAGGTTTACGAAATAACCTCCAATGACTCCCTCAAGGTGCTTGTGGAAACATATACACGCTGGTTTTTCGACTCGGTTACGGAACTTAAGACCACTTCAAGCGAATACATGAGCCTGCTTTCCGAAAGAGGGATGGCACGGCATAAAATGAGCGTTTTCCACAGAGGCATTGATGCAAGGCTCTTCTGCCCTATGAAAAAGCTGGATGACGGCTTCTTCACACTCGCGTATGCAGGAAGAATATCAAAAGACAAGAATCTGGACTTTCTGCTGGATCTTGTTTCAAAGCTCAATGAAAAATACAGCAATCTCCGGCTTATAATGGCTGGTGACGGTCCGTATCTGGATGAAGTTAAGCGCAGAACCGCAGGTATGAAAAACATCCTGATACTCAATGAAGTTGAGCATGACCGCATGCCGGAGATTTACGCAAAGGCTGATCTTTTCCTTTTTCCCAGCACAACGGACACCTTCGGCATGGTAGTGCTTGAGGCGCAGGCGTGCGGAGTGCCCGCCATAGTTTCGGATGAGGGCGGACCGAAGGAGATCATCTCCGACCGTGAAACAGGGCTTGTGGCATACGCAAACAATATGGAAGACTGGCTGTACAAAGTCTCTCAGATGATAGATCTCGCCATGACAAAGCCAGCCGAATACCGCAGGTTTTCCGAAGCAGCAAGAATAAGGGTCATGTCTGTTTTCAACTGGGACACCGTTCTCAGAGATATATTTTCAAAGAGAAGCCCTGAACAAAATGAAATAAAAATACATGAAGTCCCCGCTTCGGTTGCCTGATGTCTGTTAATATAAGCGATTTTCTGAAAAACGCCGGAACATTCCTCAAGGGCAGAGCGCCCGGACAGGCGATCATACAAATGACAGATCACTGCAACGCAAGATGCCCTCAATGCGGCATGCGTGTTCAGGAGAAGTTTCAGCGCCACAAGCTGCCGGATGAAAGGCTGTTTGCCATGATAGACCGTGCCGCTGAAAACGGTGTGAATGCAATCTCCTTTACCGGAGGAGAGCCGTTTCTCCACACGGAAACGCTTATAAACTGCATAAAGCGTTCCACAGAAAGAGGAATCAAATTCATCCGCACAGGCACAAATGCATACTTCCTCACCGGACATGATAAAGCGGATTTCACCGATAAAGTTAAGCGCATGGCGGAGAAAATCGCCGCAACAGAGCTCTACACCCTCTGGTTCAGTCTGGACACATGGAACGCAGAACTGCACGAGGAGTGCAGGGGGCTAAAAGGCGTGGTGAAAGGGATGGAAAAAGCGCTCCCCATATTCGCAGAGTTCGGCATCTATCCTTCTGCAAACCTCGGCATAAACCGTAATGTTGCATACGGAAAAACACCGGAACCGACCTGCGCCGAATCCGAAACGGAGTTCAGGGAAAGCTACACCGAAGGCTTCAGACGCTTTTACTCATTCGCAGAAAGCCTCGGCTTCACCATAGTCAACGCCTGTTACCCCATGAGCGCAGACGGGAATACCGTCTACAAGGCGGAATCCGCAGACCGCATAGTAAAATTTTCAATAAAAGAAAAGATCGAGCTTTTCACAGCTCTTTTTAATGCCATACCGGAATACCGCTCACGTCTGCGTATATTCACGCCCCGTTCCTCACTCTTAAGCCTTCTTCGGCAGTATAAAGGAGACATAACCGCTGATTACGGATGCAGAGGCGGAATCGACTTTTTTTATATAGATGCAGCAAACGGACACGCCCACCCCTGCGGCTTTCGTGAGGGAGAAGATATGGGAGCTTATGAAAATTTTGAGGCAAAGGGCTTCGGCATGAAAGCAGTCTGCCGCAAATGCGACTGGGAATGTTTCAGGGATCCTTCAACGCTTCTTTCCCCTTTTACCGAACTTTTTGAACATCCCGCAGGGCTGATAAGCCGTGTTGCCAACGACCGTGAATTCTTTCGTTTGTGGAAGGAAGACATAAAATATTATTCAGCATGCGGCTATTTCAACGGCAGAAAAATGCCTGACTTGGCAAAAATGTCAGCATTTGCACCTAAAATAAAGTAAAAAACCTCCGTCCGGTTTTATTTTTCCGCAATTCAGTTGACTTTTATTGCAGGAAATCTTACAACATTCCCAACTGGACGAGGTATTTTTGAAATGAACACCGAAAGCACTGTAAATATTATTAATGAAATCAGAAAACTATCAAGATATTTGGACAAATACTCAAAATACCTCAGCAACAAGTATCACATCACGCTGCCTCAGCTTCTCTGTCTTAACGAACTCCGCACGGAAGAGGAACTGAACCTCACCGAACTCACCAGAAGGCTGAACCTTAACAACAGCGCCATAACCGGAATAATAGACAGGCTTGAGCTTAAAAACTATGTTCAGAGGGTTAAAACTGGCAAAGACAGAAGGGCAATCCATCTTCGTCTCACTGACGAAGGAAAGGTCTTTGCTGAAAAATCTTTCCAGATTTTTGATCATGACTGTTTTTTTGATAATACAAAGATTACTGTTCAGGAAGCAGGTGATCTTCTCACCAGTCTGGGCAAGATAATCAGCCTGCTTGATCCCGAAGTCAAAAAGATAGATTTATAATTAAACTGACCCCTGCTTTAAAAAAAGCAGGGGAATCTTCCTACGAAAAGCTCGACATATAATGCAGAATTTGCCATCCATGGAAATTCTGCATACACGCTCGCGGGCGGATGAACCGCCCTTCGCTTCGCACGGCGGCTTTTCTTCCTGAAAAGCTGATTACTTCGCTGCTTTCAAAAGTTCGTTTATTTTTGCTCTGTTGGCTTTTACGAATTTTTCGGCGCTTCTCTTGGGATCCATGCCGTTTTTGTTGTCCACAAGAGCAGTACTGAGGTCAAGCTGTTTCCAGTCAAACTTGCTGAAAAATGCAAAAACTTCAGGCATATCCTTATCAAGCCCCTTCCTTACGATGGTATTGATAGTTTCAGCTCCGCCGAATATTTTATTCGGATCATCAAGAATTTTAAGATCCCACTCGCCGAACATCCAGTGAGGCTGCCAGCCGGGAACAATTATCCATTCTTTTCTCTTAATAGCGTTAGAGAGTGAAGCAACCATGATCGCATCGCTGCCGGAGACATATTTAAACTTGCCTATACCCGAAGTATTTTTTGCAATAGCTTCCTCTGCTGCCTTTGACATCCCTGCACCGGGGTCGATACCGATTATTTTGCCGCCGAACTTATCAATATTGGCCGCCATTTCCGTTACGGAATTTATTGTAACGTACGAGGGCACAACAAAGCCAAGCTTGGCATCCACGTAATTGGGACCAAGATCCACGACTCTGTTTTTATACTTGGCGTAGAGGTCGGCATGGGTTGTGGGAAGCCATGCACAAAGCAACGCATCTGAATCACCCTCCGCAACCGAAGCCCACATGGCGGCGTTTGCCACTGAGCTGGTTTTAACATCGTACCCCATCTCTTCGAGCAGCACCCCCGCCACATGGGTTATGGCAACGGCCCTTGCCCATTCAACATATACTAACTCCACTCTGTCCTTAGCCTGCGCAGCACCTGTGAAAACCACAAGACTGAGCAGGGCGGCGGTTAAAAGCTGTGTTAATTTCTTCATAACTTCCTCCTGATTGATATTTATTTCTTCTTAGACGCTGTTTTCTGTGTAACCCTGTCGAGGATCATAGCGATGATAACAACCGCTATGCCCGCTTCAAACCCTCTGCCCATCCAGAGTCTCTGTATAGCTCTCCACACCTCGCCTCCAAGACCGCCGGCACCGATCATAGCAGCGATAACCACCATAGACAGCGCAAGCATAATTGTCTGATTGACACCCGCCATAATTGTAGGCATGGCAAGGGGGAGCTGAAGCTTAAACAGCTTCTGTTTTTTGGTTGAGCCGAAGGCGTCTGCCGCCTCAATAAGTTCCGAAGGAACCTGACTTATGCCGAGGCAAGTAAGTCTTATGGAAGGAGGCATGGCGAATATTACTGTAGTGAAAATTGCCGAAACCGGTCCCAGACCGAAAAACGGAATAGCGGGTATAAGGTAAACAAAGGCCGGCATTGTCTGCATAAAGTCAAGCAGAGGCATAAGCACCCTGTTGAATGGTTTATACAGCGCAGCCATAATTCCCAGAGGAACTCCCATTGAAACAGATACCAGCGTGGCGGAAAGCACCAGTGCCAGTGTTGAGATTGTTGCATCCCAAAGCCCTAGGTTCAGAATGAACAAAAGCCCTGCCACACTGCCAATGGCTATTTTGCGTCCGGAAAATTTGAACAGAACCATGCCGACTATGGCAATGAATACTAAAGGGTGAAAAAACAGCATCCCGTCTATGAGATGTTCCAGAGCCGTTTCGGTAATATCCGAGATAGCCCTTGTAAAAACAGAAAAATGCTCCGTGGTAAAATCTATAAATTTTTCGATAATGTCCCCGAGGGGAAACTTTGGTATGCTATCCATTGCCTATACCCCCTTCGGATGATAATGCGGAGAGAAGCGAACCTCTCACAACAGCGCCTTTCAGCACTCCTTTTTCGTCCACAACCGCTATGGGGAATTTCTCTTCCGTAAAGAGGCTGCTTATGTTTTCATCCGGCAGAACAGTCACAACATCCCTGTCCAGAACTTCTTCGAGGGTTTTATGATTAAGCTCTGCCGCCTTGCGCACATCACGCACATGCACAATACCTATAAACTGCCGCTCTCTGTTAACTACCATTACGGAGGAAATCCCCGCCTCTTTCATTTTAAGCAGAGCGGATTTAGGACCATCCTTCGGATAAGTAACAGCAAAAGGCTTCATCATTACGCTTGAAACCGTAAGAACCTTGGAAAGATCCACATTCTCCACAAACTTCTCTACATACATATTTGCAGGGTTTGTGAGTATCTCCTCCGGTTCGCCTATCTGAACTACCCGGCCGTCTTTCATAAGAACGATTCTGTCGCCCAGCTTCAGAGCCTCATCAAGATCATGGGTAATAAAAACTATGGTTTTATTGACCCTTGCCTGAAGAGCAAGCAGTTCATCCTGCATTTCACGCTTTATAAGCGGGTCAAGTGCGCTGAACGCCTCGTCCATCAGCAGTATGTCAGGTTCCACTGCCAGTGCCCTCGCTAGCCCAACTCTCTGCTGCATACCACCGCTGAGGTTTTCGGGATAATATTCCTCCCACCCTTTCAGCCCCACAAGCTCAAGAGCGTCTGCTGCTTTTTTAAGCCTTTCATCTTTCGGCACATTTTGTACCTCAAGCCCATAGGCAGCATTCTCTATTACACTTTTGTGAGGGAAGAGAGCAAAACGCTGGAATACCATGCCGAACTTCTTCGAGCGGAGTTCACGAAGCTGGTCTTTGTTAAACTTGGTAATATCCTGCCCGTCCACAAGAACCGAACCTTCTGTGGGTTCAATAAGTCTGTTCAGGCAGCGAATAAGCGTGGACTTGCCCGAACCGGACAGCCCCATAACCACAAGTATCTCCCCCTCCTTCACAGAGAAGGAAACATTGTCAAGCCCCACGGCAACGCCGTGCTTCTTCATAATTTCTTCTTTTCCCATACCTTTCTTCATGTCGTTAATGGCATGAGATGCATGTTCTCCGAAGAGCTTATAAAGGTTCTCAACCTCTATTTTACACATAATACTTTATCCTTATCAAATATGAATAACTGAATATTGGTTATTGTTATATTTGATATATAAAACACTTTTTGTCTTACAGATCAAGTCTTTTATTTGTCTATGTGCGAAAATACTCTTAACTGTTAACGATTTATCAACTACGATTTGCAGATTTAAAAACTCTTATTTTCAATACCGCAGAAATTGAAAACCCTTCCCCTCTGCTGATGCAGAAAGGAAGGGCTCAAAGGAGAAATCTATGAAGGAAAGTTATGCTGCCTGCCGCTTATAAAACGGAGGGTCTCTTGTTTTTTATTATCAGGGCAAACGTCAATACAGTCACCGCAGTTGTGGCAAAGAAGGCTGCTTCCGTCTGTTACCGGGTCAAGCCCCATTGGACAGGCACGCTTGCAGGAACCACACATGGAACAGCTTGAGGAAACACGCTTAAGGTGCATTCCTCTTTCTGATTTAAACAGAGAAAGAAAAGTTCCCGTGGGGCAGAAAAGTCTGCACCAGAAAAAAGGGAAGAATACAAACTCCGCAATTATAAGAGCTATGATGAACACAAGCTCAAATGTCACATAATGGAACTTAACAAGCACCAATGCCTGTGATGATATAATCCCCGGTGCTGAAATAAGATTCAGCAGAGGAATCCCCGCAACACCTGCCAAAGCAATAAAACAGACGAGTATGATAAGCCTCGCCGTTTCGGTGCGTCTTTTCTTTTCAGGAGTATGCACGGGAAAACTTTTTTTCATACCGAGCTTTCTTTTAACAAAGCTTACTCCTTCCACGATGAAATGATAAGGACACATCCATGAACACCACACCCTGCCTGCAAAAAGCATCAGCAGGATCGGTATAACAACGGAAAGCGCCATATATATATTCACCGACTTTGATGACATTGCCGCCTGAAATACAGCAATGGGATCCGCAGCAACGGCATTGCCCACATCAATGGAATAGAATGTGCCTTTGATGAAGTATATTTCAAGGATGTTCAGCGCTGGTATGATGAACATCATCATAAAAACCGCTGCCTGAACAAGCCGCCTGTATCTTTTTATCTTACTCTGTCCAGCCATCTATCTTATCCGTGGTTTCATAATCAAACTTAAACTCCGGTTTTGAACCGGACGCATCTATGCTCATTTTTTTCTTAATGGCGTCATCACCGCTGTATCCTTCTGCGTCTCCTGCTTTTTTAAAGTTTTTGCGGGAGCGCTGATAGTAAAGTCCGGCAAGGTCTTCATTCCCCATTCCGGCGGGGATTATGCTGATGGACTTAGGGTCGGTGGGGCATTTTTCCACACATATACCGCAGCCGGTGCATTTATCTGTTATCACCGGAAGAAGAAACTGCTCCATCTTAATAGCCTCGTCAGTGTAGGGGCACGTGTTGTAGCATGTGGAACATATCATGGCGAACCCTTGAGTTCCTCCGGCGTTTTCATCCTTTACATAAAGATAGTTGAGGCATTTGTCCTGCTCTATGTAGGCAATGCCCATCCGCACTTTTTCCGGCTCTTTCAGATTAGGGTCAAGGGCTCCCGTCGGGCAGACAGAAGGACAGAGCATACAGAGATAGCAGGCACGCTCATCTGCATAAACATACGGAGTACCTATCTGAAGCCTGTCAAAAAGGTCTGCTCTTTTCACCGATTCATATGGGCATACCTCTATGCACCTTGCACAGCGGATGCACAGTTCCATAAACTTCTCTTCCATCACAGCGCCGGGCGGGCGCAGCCTATTCCGCCTGAAATAGCCCTTAAACGGGTTTTTATTCAGGTGGTTTTTCACTTTTTCACGCAGACTCATAATGCTTTGCCGTTTTTAATCCTTGCGCTTTTGAAGAATGCGCCGAGTTCCGTGGAGGCAGCGTCTTCGGTGAGAAGTTTTTCAGTTTCTTCACCGAAATACATGTAATGATGGGCTATATCTTTGATGCCGTCTGCTTTTTTAAGTTTATCCGTAATGTTTTCCAGTGCCTTGCTGTCGTTTGTCTCTATTGAAACCACTGCATTGTTTCCATCTTCAGAAAATGTGTGGACTTCTATTTCCGGAAATTTTTCCAGCAGCTTAAGGGCTTCCGCACTCTGTCCTGCCTCAAAAGAAATTATGCTGCCTGTAAATATCATAATAAATACTCCTTAATATAAGGCCGTATCCGCCCCGCCGGTCGAGAGCGGGAACGGATACGGGAAGAAATAGAGATGGAGGTTTAAGCAAAAGGAGCGTTTACATCGTCTATTATGTACTTATCCGCAACGTCCTTCGGTCCGCTTACCCTGTTAATGCGCACTGCGGCAACTTTGTATTCCGGTTCTTTTGAATCGGGGTCTACAACGTCGTTGCATACGAAGTTGATCATCCTTGCCATTGCTTGATCATGCCACGGAACAAAAGCAACACCCGGAAGAGTGCCTTTTGTTATTACCGCCGGCATGACGGACTTGCCTCTTCTGCTCACTATCTCCACCATGTCCCCTGCGGTTATACCAAGCTGTTTAGCATCGTCAGGATGCAGTTCTATATATGCGTTCGGGTGAGTTCTGGCTATTTCGGGAATACGCATTGTCATTGTTCCCGTGTGCCACTGTTCCACAACTCTTCCTGTAGTGAGGAAGAAAGTGTATTCCTTGTCAGGCATTTCGCCCGGTCCATCGTACGGACGGAGGAAAAGATTAAGCTTGCCTTCCTTTTTAGCATCCGCATAGAAGTAGATTGTTGCATCAGAAGGGATGTGATCCTTTTCAGCGGGATGCTCAAACATAGGGTCCTGTCCTCTGACATAGCGTCTTTCCGTTCCGGGGTGGTCAACAGAGGGGCAGGGCCACTGTATGCCTGCTTTCTCTTTTTTGAGCCTGTCGTAAGTCGCTCCCCAAAGGGTGTGTTCAGTGTCTTTTGTAACTGTTATATAGTCTGTCCATGCCTGCTCATTTGCCTTCATGGAGTCGTTTCCGTTCCAAGGAATGAGCTTTTCAAACCCCATTCTTTTTGCAATCTGAGCGGCAATCCAAAGGTCAGGTTTTGCCTGTCCCACCGGCTCAACTGCTTTTTCCGTAAGCTGGCTTCTGCGCTCTGAACATCCGTAAACTCCGCCCTTTTCATAAATGAAAGCAGCGGGAAGAATAACGTCAGCGAGCTGTGTTGTTCTTGTGGGGAAAATATCCAGAACCACAAGGAAGCTGTCCTGCATTCCCTTAACATATTTGTGCAGGTTGGGCAGAGACTGTGCAGGGTTTGTGGTGCTTACAAGCATTCCTTTAATCGGCTTTTCAGCATCCTTTTCACCGCCGAGTTTTTCAAACATCAGCATAGTATGGAATCCTGGTTTGGGATTGATTGTACCCGCAGGAATATTCCAGGCTTTTTCCACATGAGCGCGCCACTTATCGTTCGCCACAGGTTTTGTTCCGGGGAGAAGATGGGAAAGGGCGCCCGTTTCACGAACACCGCCGCAGGCGTTAGGCTGACCTGTGAGCGAGAAGGAATCTGCACCGGGTTTACCCATTTCCCCTGTTATTATATGAAGGTTGTGTACAAGGTTGTTTGCCCACATTCCTCTTTTACGCTGGTTGAGACCCATGCACCACATGGAGAGAGTGGCACCGCTTGTGGCAAACCATTCGGCAGCCTTAACTATATGATCAGCAGGGCATCTTGTAAGTTTTTCAACTGCTTCAGGCGTGAACTGGGAAAGGAATTTTTTGTATTCCTCAAAGTCAACAACATCCTTGCCTGTGGTAATGCGTGAATGTTTATTGATGAAATCCATGTTATGAAGATTTTTTGCTATGATCACATTCGCCATTGCATGAAACACTGCAAGGTCTGTTCCTGGGTCATTGGGGAGCCAGAGATCTGCAATTTTCGCCGTACTTGTCCTTCTGGGTTCGCAAACTATTATCTTAACATCGGGGTTTTTCATTTTATGGCGCATTACCCTTCTGTATATAACAGGGTGGCATTCGCTCATATTTGAACCTGTGATAAAGATACATTTTGAGCTTTCGATATCCGAATAGCTTCCCATAGGCTCATCAGAACCGAATGTGGATATGTAGCCGGCAACAGCTGATGCCATGCAGAGTCTGGGGTTTCCTTCCACCATGTTGCTGCCGAAGCCGCCTTTCCAGAGCTTGTTGAATGTATATGTTTCCTCCGTTGTACACTGACCGCTGCCGTAGTAAGCTACAGCGTCTTTACCGTATTTTTCACGAAGGTATTTAAATTTATTTGCCACGAGGTCAAGGGCCTCGTTCCATGATGTTTCCTTAAACTTGCCGTTTTTCTGACGGACAAGGGGCATTTTCAGCCTGTCGGGATGGTACATACATTTAAATGCGAGGAATCCCTTAACACAGAGAAAGCCGAAGTTTGTTTTAGCATCGGGGTTTCCTTTTATCGCAACTGCTTTGCCGTCTTTTACACCGACATAAACACCGCAGCCTGTTCCGCAGAAACGGCATGTTCCTTTAACCCATTTTTCCACATCAGCGCTTTCCTGAGCCTGCGCAGCTTCGGGAAAGGAGATGCCCGCCGCAGCTGCAGCGCTTGCAGCGGCTGTAAGCTTTATAAAATCTCGTCTTGAAACGTTCATAATAAATCTCCGTTATCTGTAGTCTTTCTGTTTATGCACGGTGAAAGTGTGAGCCGGGTGACACATGGCACATGATTTATCCGCCATGAAATTGTTTTCGACCTGTTTGGCATGGCAGCCTCTACAGGTTGTATTGGCAGGTATTTTACTGAAGTTGAACTCATCACCGTGGCATACGCCGCATTTAACGCCCGTAAAGCCGTGTGCGCTCTCTTCCCACTGTTTGACCGCATCCGGAGTCACATCAACATGACACTCCATACAGTCCTTGTTACCTATTTCCTCCGGATGTTTATCCGCATAAACCGCCGACACGGTGAGGATTAACGTCAGCGCTATGAAGCCGACCTTAATAAAATTAAACATTCTGGACCTCCTGATGTTTGCTCATGTATAAATATAGATCCAAGAATGTTAAGGGGGTTTTAATCTTGTATATCGGCGGTTAAGATTGCAAAGGCATTTCTTTACATTATTTAAGCCCTAGCAGGGCGCTATGTTTTTACAATAAAAGACTTTTCATGTCCGCTGTTTATTAAACACCGTTTGCACAGAATGGTTTGGTAAAACTGAATTTAAGAAAATTACAAACTGAACGAATGTTCTTTATCATATTTCTGTTCTGCGTGAGACAACTTTATTGCGCCCCTCATGCTTTGCCTGATAAAGAGCAAGATCCGCTGATTTCATCATAATGCTTTCTGTTGCATTTTCCTCATATGCGGTCACTCCGATGCTGCATGTAACATGCCCCGCTACCAAGAAATTATGGGAGGCGACGGCGCTCCTGAGCTTTTCCGCAAGCCTGAAAGCTCCGTCCATATCCGTTTCGGGACATATTATGAGGAATTCTTCGCCTCCCCAGCGTCCGATTGTGTCTGTCTTGCGTATATTGTTTCTCAGAACTTCAGCTGCCTCACACAGAACTATATCTCCTGTCTGGTGACCGTGGCTGTCGTTTATGGATTTGAACCCGTCCACATCTATGAGAATAACAGAGAGAGGGCAGCCGTAGCGTTCGCAGCGCTCTATCTCTTTTTTGAAAACAGAATCAAGGCGAAGTCTGTTAAACAAGCCAGTAAGAGGATCTGTGACAGAGAGTTTCTCCATCTGCTTTTTTACGGTAATATCAGTACAGACTGCTGTGTAGCCGTTTATTCTGCCGCTTTTACTGTAGGTCGGCGATATTGTGGCGGATATCCAGTAGTCATTGCCTTTTCCGCTGCGGTTTTTGATTTCGCCCTTCCACACATTGCCCCATGTTATAGTTTCCCAGAGTTCTTTGTAGACCTCTTTATCCATATCGGGGTGCGAGATTACGTTGTGGGTTCTGCCGATAAGTTCTTCTCTGGTCATTTCCGCAGCACGGCAGAACGCATCACTGACATAGAGTATCTTGCCGTTAAGATCAGTGCGGGAAACAATGACATTTTTATCAACAATTTCAGTATATTCAGAAAGCATTCTGTTCATTCTGTCCAATGCAAGCTGGGCGTTTCTTATATCCGTCACATCCTGAAGAGTTCCGATAAGCGCAACAGCAGAACCGCTTTCACCGGTTATCACACTGCCTCTTATATGAACATGCCTGTGAGGCTCTCCGGGAATATTGAGAATATGCTCCTCGCTGAATGCTTTCTTCTCTGAGAGGGCGCCTTCTATGATTCCCTTAATTCTGTCTCTGTCTCTTTTACCCACAAATTCGAGGAAAAGATCAAAGGAAGGCAGAACACTCCCGCTTTCCAGCCCCAAGATCCTGTAATGCTCATCAGACCAGACCATACGTCCTGTGCCTATTTCATAGCGCCAGCTCCCTATCTTTGCCAGCGCCTGAGCATCATCGAGGTCTTTTTTGGCTCTGTGAACCTCTTCGGCGTTGTTCATCAGCATGCGCTGGAGGGACTTCATCTCCGTAACATCGGCAAAAGCGCCTATCACACCCGCAAGTTCACCCGCAGAGTTTTTGAATGCACGTTTATAAATTATGACTTTTCTCTTATTGCCTCTCAGAGTTGTAAGCTCAACCTCGTATTCGTGCATTCTTCCGCTGTCTTCGAGTGCGAGCTTGTCGTAGCTGCTCTGTATATCGGCCTGTTTTGCATCAAGAAAGTTGAAGTCACGCCTTCCTATTATCTCGTCCTTTGATTCAGCACCCATAAACTCAAGGAAACGCTGGTTGCACCCCAGATATTTGAGGCTGCGGTCTTTATAAAACAAAGGAACAGGCAGATTCTCCAAAAGAACCTCAAGAAACCTTCCGTTATCATCAAGCTTAAGCTCCAGAAGCTTGCTGTCTGTAATATCTAAATGAAAACCAACAGCTTTCAGCGGTCTTCCCTCTTCGCTGAAAACAGCTTTAGCGTAAGAACACACCCATCTGTATGAGCCATCCTTGCACCTCATCCTGAATTCACAGTTCATGCGCTCAGATTCGCCGGAAAGCATTTTATCCACTGCATCGAAAGTCTTATCTCTGTCTGCGGAATGAAGAAGATCACGCCATGACTGCGACGCGCCTTTTATATCCCTTTCATCATAACCGAGCATGGATTTCCACTCACGGGAGAAAAAGACCTCATCCTTAAGCAGATCCCAATCCCAGAGACCAATGCCCGAAGCACCGGAAGCCAGCTTGTATCTGTCTGCCAGATTACGGAGTTCTTCCGTTTCTGCATAAAGATCCGTTATATCGCATATATAACCGAGGAAATGAAGAACCTTGCCGCTTTCGTCTCTGATAATCTTAGTAAAATCAAGAACCCATCTTATCCTGCCGTCTTTTGAAACAATACGGTACGGCTCATGGGTAAAACCAGCAGAACCGCTCTCCACGGCTCTTTTTACTTCTCCGAAAACTCTTCCCAGATCACTTTTATGAACAACTGAAACATATTTTACAGCACCGCTGCTGAGTTCCTCCGGAGAATAGCCGAAAACAGTTTGAACATTACCGGTGCAGTAAGCCACATCCCAGTTTAAGGTATTATTCCAGCGGAATATTACCGTTGCACCTTCATCAAACAGTGCATACATACTGTCCAGTTCCGCATTCCGGACGCTGTAGTGGCTCAGAAAACTCTCGAAACCCTGACGCATTATCAGATAGAGAATGATGAACAGCACGACTGAAAGTGAAAAGAAAAAAATGGTCTTCTCTTTTATGAGAATTCTTGCATCTGTTATGTCATAGAATGCTCTTAAAACAGCCGCTTCCTGACCTCTGAAATTTTTGAATACTGCACCACGGCAAACAGCATATACTCTGGAATCAAAAAAGATCTCCTTTTCATCAGTATCTGCATATTTTTCAACCAGCAGTGCATTATTCCCACCGGAATGGAATATCCTGCCTGTTATGCCTGAAGCAGGGTTCAGACTGTTTTTTGCAACACTTATATAGGGGATCAGCTCAGGCATGAATTCCCTTATCGTCTCATAGAAATACTGGGGTTCAATGCCCATTTCTATACTGCCTAAATGCCTTCCTTTGCTGTCTATAACAGGGCTTATTATCCGGTAATGCAGTCCGCTTGCACCAAGTTCAAAACCGCTGACAGGACGTAGACCCGAATTAACCTCGCCTACGGAATCACGATAGGCGCTCAGACTGTCGCCGAATTTTTCAGGCATATGGATTCTTACAAAGGAACGGGAATCAGGAGTATGAACATGCATTACACTAAGATACGGATTATTCTTTCTGAGAGATTCATACTTCGGCTTAAGGATTTTTATCACCTTTTCCCTGTCACGGGAAAGAAGAGCGGAAGTAAATTCATCGGAGCTGTAGATCTCAGCCAGACGGGCAAGGTAAACCCTGTTGAGCCTTTTAAGATAATTTTCAAAGAGCGTGACCATCTTTTTATCGGCTTCAAAAACCCTGGCGTCAAGTACGCTCTTCTGTTCAAAATAAAGAAGCGTCGAAAAAACAACCGCAAAGAAAGCAAGAACAGAAGCCAGAAGAAACGCTGTCTTTTTTCTTATGCTGCTGGTGGATTTAACCATAATACCGCTCCGGCTGCGGAGCGCTTTGTTTATCAGCCCCGAAGCTTTATAATAAATGACGCCCCTTCGGAAACTTTTTCGGCGGTGACTGACCCTCCGAAACATTTTACAGCTATATCGGCTGCCAGATATAACCCGAGACCTCTGCCCGAACCGCAGCCTTTTGTGGAAAAGTAGGGTTCAAAAAGTCTGCCGAAGTCCTCATCTTTTATGCCCGTTCCGTTGTCGGCAATTCTTATACAGTAATACCCCTCTGTGCGAAAATATTCAATATCCACATGATACAAAATCCTCTTTTCCCGAAGCTTTCTTTCGAGAATTGATTCAATCGAATTTGTAATAAGAAAAGATATAAGATGGCGGAACTCACCCACATCGCCCTTAACCCTCATTGTTTTCCCATCCAGACAGCCATAGGAACAGTCTGAAAATATTGAACAGTCATACACGGGACCGGCAAGGACAAGGCTTTCCGGTGTTGTTGTATCAAGCCCCCTCCTTATTGTCATTCTGATACTTTTTTCACGCAGATACGGTGCATATATCTCGCTGGTTTCCATTAATGCTTCACAAAGATCAAAAACTGCTGATTTTTCCGTGCGGGCAAAAACTTTTGTAAAATTATCTATGGTATCCGAAAGCTCAACAATGGACGCCAGTGTATTGTCAACAAGCTCGTTGTCCTCTTTATCAAGCGAATAAGTATCCTGAAGATGCTGCAGGGAAGCACAGAAAGCGTTCATGGGCTGACGCCAGTGGTGGGCTATTGAGCGCAGAATCTCTGCCATATTATTAAGCCTTGTCTGTTTGACTGCTGCGGCTTCGCTTTCCTCTCTGCGGCCTATTTCAATCTTAAGTTCATTGACCTTTTCAGCAAGAACAGCTTCGGTCTTTTCCAATTTTTTTTGATACCTATAAATAACCAAAACACCAAGCATTCCAAAAAAAGCCGTAAGAAAAGCTGTCCACATGTCTTTTTCAAAAAACTTTTGTTTAGCAACATCAAGATTTCTTACAATTGTAAGCGCACCAAGGATTTCACCTGTGCTATATCCCGCATGGCACTGGAGACATTCAGGCGTTACAAACAAGGGAGCTGCGTAACGGATTGAATATGAACCGTTTACGCCTGCCCAGTCTATATATTCACCCTCACCCATGAAGAAACTCTCCAGCGCTTTGGATTCCCATGGTTCCGGCGCATTTTCAGGACGAAGCGGCTCGGTTCCTGTTAACTTTATTTTCAAATTAACCCTTCTGCTTATTATATCACCAATCTGCCTTGTCATATAAGCAGGATTAATCATGGTAAGAAGCACCCCATCCTCTGTCCGGACATCTCTGTTGGGCACATTAAGATAAGGGTTCGGTCTGTTGTCCTCACTTACCGGAGCATAGACCCAGCCAAGCATCGCATTCCACTGTCTCGTTGCTATAAGTATTTCGTAAATCTGTTTTGTTTGAGCTATTGCTGCATTGCGGAAAAACATTCTCCCGCGGTAAAACTCAAACATACACACGGATATTACAAATAATCCGACAAGGAAAACAGGGATAAGGTATTTCAGTTTCATGATCCAACCCCTAGTACAACATAATTTCAGATTTTTACCGGACAGTTCAGAATGAGGAATTTTCAGATGAGTCAGTATTTTTGCTTCTGCGCAAGCTTTAAGTTTGGTTGAGAAATACCGGAAGGGCGGACGGAAAGTATTTTCAATACAGCAAAATATTTTAGCGCCACCCTAAAAAGACAGCAAACAGCAGAAAAGCCGACGCTTTCTTGTATATATTAAAAAAATACAGTAATCATACGCTGTTGTCAATTTAATGAGAGAATACTCAGTCAGATGTGGTCATTTCACAGAAAAGGGTTATCGAATGTATAAGAATTCTAATTTATATCATCGGTAATCTATAAGCCTTGGAGTTGTCGCACAGCTTCTTATAAGTCATACCGTACTTTCTTCCTGAATCTGTTTAAGCGTTTTACCTTGTTTGTTTTTCCATTCAATTCTCCCGTTGGCACTGCGTGCAAGAAAAACTTCGGCAGCGGTGGAAGGTGAAGTAAAAATATAATCCTGCGTAAGGATGTATGAATCACTTTTTTCTTCAAAAAGCCCACTCTCAACGAAAGAGCTGATCGTTTTCAGCATACCGCTGCGCATTGATGCTACGTTGTTTTTCCGTGCCTTAGAACCTTTCAACACAACAAAACCCTTTGAGGATGGATACCCTGTTGCTTCAGCATCAGGACCTTCAAGGTAAAGCATCTCCTGCTTCCTCTCCTTTGCAGGAGGCTTTTCAAATGCTGAAATACCCAAAATAGGGAAAATATCCATCATATGCCTAAGAAAATCATCGACAACAGCCTTTTCCATTTCACTGAGGTTTGGTAAATCAGGTGTATTACTATTGTCCATATGCACACGTTTTGCTTCTTTGGCTGTTTTAATCAGCATTGACTCCAGATACTGTATATGTGCTTTATTTAAGCTATTACTGGTTGATGTAAAGAAAACACACCATGTCCAAAAATCTTTATTTTTATGGTGCGATTCTATCCTGGGACCCACAGGATCACCTTCCCCAATGTATATAAGCGGAATATCTTCACTCTCAACTCCAAGAAGAATGTAAACTCCCGGCATATTGATTTCATTTCTATTTTTAACAGAAGTATATCCGCTTCTTGAAAAAACAATGCCACGCCCAGACCATATTCCTGATTTTTCAATAACTTTTAACCCTTCAGGCGTGCCTTCAGCAATATGTATGTTGATATTATAAGGATAATTCATCATTTGCTCCTTAAACTACCGCTATAAGAAAATTAGCATATTATTCAGTGATTTTAAGATATATTTCTAATCTTGTTGACAGATTATCAAATTTTTTTACAAAACAAAATACAACATTTTTACAACACAGGAACAAAGAAGGGCAGCCCCAGAAGAAGGACTGCCCTTTATAAACCATTGATAAATATAAATGCCCGAAGCCGGAATCGAACCGGCACAGTATTAAATACCGAGGGATTTTAAGTCCCTTGCGTCTACCTATTCCGCCATTCGGGCTAAATTTAAAGAATCGGTTTAGTTTTATATGCTGATTTGTATTGCGTGTCAATTACCAACGGAAATTTATCATCCATGAAAATTTCCGCACACGCTCGCGCCGTGATAAACACGGCTTCGCTACGCACGGCGAAGTACCATCCATGGAACTTAATTACCAACGGAAATTTATCGTCCATAATGATTATCAAAAAATGCAGCAAAGCCACAAAAAAAGGGGAACCAGCAATATGGCTCCCCTTTATAATATATTTTCAGTTGTTTCTTATTTTGCGGCGAGTTCTTTGCAAGCCTGATAGATACATTTGAAAAGCTCTTCACTGTCGCCGACTTCAACGCATGAGAATGCGATACGAAGGTCAGTTTTGCTGGAAGAGATTGTTCCGATGCCGTATTTATCGAGGAGGTAAACACGAAGTTCTTCAGCATCCACAGTGTTCAGCTTAAGGCACATAAAGTAGCCTGAGTTAAACGGATAGAAGGAGAACTGATCAGTAAATTCGCCTCTGCCAAGAATTTCCTTAAACTTAAGGGCTCTTTCTTTAAGAACTTCAAATTTCTGTTTTCTCTGTTTCTCAAAATCGGGATGTTCCAGCGATTTGAGAACAAGTGTCTGCGAGGGGTGGGGGCAGTTAGAGATAGTGCCTCTGATAAGCCCTGTAATCTTCTTTTCGATAGCCGCAAACATTTTGGATTCATCCGCACCGGATGTAGCACCGAGAGTTATGAAGCCCACACGGAAGCCCCATACGAATTCTTCTTTAGTAGCTCCGTCAAGCTTAATGGGAAGAAGGTTCTTGCTTCTGCCGACAAGCTGTCCGTAGATTGATTCCTTTATGCTGCCTTCATAGAAAAGCGTGAAGTAAGCATCATCAGTAACAACAACAAGCTTAATACCCTTTTCAGCAATAGCTGCAAGACCGTCTGCAATTGCTTTTGCTTCATCTGGCAGGGGAGTATAGCCGGAGGGGTTGTTAGGGAAGTTAAGAATTACAACCGCTTTGCCTTTAATTTTGCCGCATTCCTCAACTTTGGAGAGCAGAGCCTGCACATTAAAGCCGCCAGCTTCTGTAAAAGTTTCGTATGTGGCTATTTCTGCGCCGTTGATAACGGAGAATGTAAGCCTGTAGTTGCCCCAGAACATTGAGGGAAGAACAACATAATCCCCCTTATCCAGAAACATATCCGCAACAACGTTAAGCCCGTGGGTAAGTGCGTTTGTGACAACGGGTGTGCCTATATTTTTCCCTTCGAGAGAGGGGTTTTCATCGTAAATTTTCTTTCTCCATCTCGTTCTCAGCTCAGGTTTTCCGGAAGAGGGTGCATATGTGAAAACATCCTTTGCGGACAGCCCTTTGAGATGGTCATAGATGCACTGGAGATACATGGGTTCGCCTTTCTCCATTGCTATACCTATGGTAGCGTTAAACTTATGAGCCTTTTCCTTAGCCTCTGCCGACTGTGTAATGATGCCTTTGGGCATATAGATGTTCTTTCCGAGGTCGGAAAGCATTTCGTAAACGGCGGGGTTTACTCCGGCTATAATCTCGTTAAGTTCTTTTGCGAGAGCGTTCATTATAATTGCCTCCAATTAACGCATGCTACGGGTTGTTTTAATAGCCGAACTATACAAAAATAATACACAATTTAAAAGAAGAATATTATACTGTGTATAAGCATAACACTATCATCTACGGAGGCAACGCATGAATCTTGAACTTCTTCAGGCACTAAAGACAGCACACGACGCAGAGGTAGAGGGAATGAGGTCATACCTCAGGTTCGCTAAACAAACAGAGGTTGCCGGCGGGAAAAACATTCTCATCCAGCTTGCAATGGACGAAATTGACCACATGGAACTGATCAACAGATTTATGGAACGCATGTTGAAAGGCGAAGTTTACCAGACTGTTGAAGTACCAAAAGCAAGGCTGGACAAGTTTATGCCCAAAGTTGCGGATGCCAGTCTGCAGAAAATGGACAAGGCAAGCGTAGGCGATCTTGATGCAATAAAAATTGCAATGGCGCATGAGGAAAAAGCACGTCTTTTTTATCTTGATCAAGCTCAGAAAACCGACAATCTTCAGGCTAAAAAGCTGTTTACTGATCTTGCTGCCGTGGAGCAGAAGCATTATGACATACTTCAGGCGGAAATGCAGTTTATCCAGCAGGATGGTTTCTGGTTTGATATGATGGAATTTTCTCTGGAAAAGTAAACCGTGACAATAAGATATAATTGCAGATATTTTTTTGACAAATCATATTGACAAACAAATCCTCTGTTGTTATATTCGTCTCTCGTTACGGTTGTAACGGTTATAATTCCCTGATAGCTCAACCGGCAGAGCAAATGACTGTTAATCATTAGGTTGCAAGTTCGAGTCTTGCTCAGGGAGCTTACACAAAGCCCGATCTTATTAAGGTCGGGCTTTTTTGTGTTAAAAAAAAACTTTATTCAAACACAACAATTCCCTTGCAATATTTAACTCGGGTTAACATTATTATTAAAAACAAGACCACTTCAGCCTTATTTTAGGAGACAAAACATGAACCCTCTGAATCTTTTCTACAGGATGAAAATTTCCCGATTAATTCTCATCGGCTTTGGCTTTGTAATCGGAACAGTAATAGCCATATCTTTATCTGCTGTACTCGGAACATTGAACTCAGCATCTGGATTTAAAGAATACCGGACACAGGCAAGAACAAGCAACTTTGCTGCCTCTATTGACTCCTCAATGCTTTCGGTGAGACTTGCTGTCATGAAGTTTCTGATGAGCAATGCAGAGTCGGATGTTCAGGTATTTAATCAAGACATGGATACTCTCACAAAAACTGCTGAAAATGCAAAAAGCATACTGACAGACAAAGATACTCTGGAAAAGTTAGTTTCTATCCAAAAAAATGCAGAAGCATATAGAAATGACTTTAAAGAACTTGTCTCCGTAATATATGAGAGAAATAAACTCAAAAGCGCAATGAAGGCTGACGGAGAAAAAATGACTGATATGCTTAATGAGCTGAGAGCAATATCAGGGACATCACAGGCATTAGGTGCCGCTCAGGAAAATCTGATTAGATCCAGATTCAATGCAGATGAGTTTATCAACTTAAGAGATAGAAAATATTATAATGAAACACTCAGTTCTCTTGGGACTGAAATCAATAGTTCGCTGAGCCAATATAAAAACTCATCAGGCAAAGCAGGCAATATTTATAACAATTTCATGGAAACAAAAAACAGATTCCTTGAAAATATAACAAAAGTTGCACCGCTTCTTGAAAAGAGAGACGTTCTAGTGAACGATAAACTCAGTGTCTTAGGCGTAGAAATAACTAAAGCAACAAAAGCTATGACATCAGATGCACAAGCTCACCAGGATCAGATAGGCCCTCGAATTCAGAGCAACAATAAGAAGATCACTTTCTTTGTGTCTCTGTTTTCAATCATCGGACTTGCTGTTGCGCTGTTCTTCGCAAGAGTGATAACAGTCGGCGTGAAAAGACCTCTCGGCGGTGAACCTGTGGAAATGTCAGAAATTGCGAGGAAAATCGCTTCAGGCGATCTCCGAATACAGTTTGACAATTCAGGTAAAATAACAGGCCTTTACGAGGCAATGAAGCAGATGAGGGATAATCTTTCAGATGTAGTCGGTAAAATCCGCCTTTCATCAGAAAGTGTAGCATCAGGTAGTACAGAGCTTGCCAGTGCCAGTGAGGAATTAAGCACAACCTTCGGTGATCAGTCCGCACAGATATCATCTATAGCAGGCGCAATGGAAGAGATGGCTGCCACCTCTCAGGAAGTGATGAATAACCTTGAGATTGTTATGGACAAAAGCAACCATACCAAAAAGCAGACAGATAAAGGCAAGTCAACCCTTGCACACACAAATAAAAGCATTGAGAACATAAGCCGTTCTGCTGCGGATCTTTCAGGAACTATCACAAACCTTACTGAATCATCCACGCAGATAAGCAATATACTTAATGTAATTAATGATATAGCAGACCAGACAAACCTGCTTGCACTCAATGCGGCAATAGAAGCAGCCAGAGCAGGGGATGCTGGCAGAGGCTTCGCCGTGGTAGCAGACGAGGTAAGGAAGCTTGCGGAAAGAAGCCAGAACGCTATTCAGGAAATAGACGCAATAATCACCAACCTTCAAAAGGATACAAAGCTTGCATCTGTTAACATGACCAAGGCGGGAGAACAGGTTGAGGAAGGTGTTGACGCCCTGAAGTCTACTATTGAAGTTTTCGACACCATAGTCTCGGCGATTGATGACGTTATAAACTCCAACAATGCCATATCCACAGCCGTATCGCAGCAGAATACAGCGATTTTAAGCATAAACGACAGCGTGCAGATGGTTAGCTCCGGACTTGAGCAGAGTACGGCTGCCATAAGTGAAATAACTGTTACAATCAACGACCTCAGCCAGCAGGCGGAAGCGATGAACGAAACTGTTCAGGTATTTAAAATTTAGTTAGTACAAAATCCTTAAAACAACAAAGCCCCCGGAATGAATCATATCCGGGGGCTTCTTTTTTCAGCTTACTCTATTAAGTTCTTATTAAAAACCGCTTACCATCTCTGCGGCTTTTTTCGGGTTGTGGGGAAGTATCTTTCTGGCAAGCTTGATAGTATCAAGTTTTGCCTGATCCTTCGCATACTGCTGCTCAAGACCATGGAGTTTTCCGTAAAGAAGTTCATAATCACTTCTGGCATCAGCATATTTCTTATCATCAAAGGGTATTGAAAAGTCTATGCCTTTGGTATCCCAAACATTGCCGGAATTGATGAAGGGCATAAAATCCTCTGTGTCCATCCCTGCTGCGGGTTCAGGAGTTTCGTACTTCCAGTCGGTGAAGAACAGACCCTTTTTGGTTCCGCGGATTATGTAGCTGCCGTTAAAGGGTTTCTTGACATCATTAGAAGCATCGTATGTCCACCATGAGGTAGCAATCTGATCGTGTGAAGAGTGGCATGAGTCGCAGTTTCTTGCTTCGCCTATGGAGTGGCTCATTTTATCCATCTGAATCCATGCAAGCATCTTATTGTTCTTTTTCAGCTTATACGTGCCGTTCATGATGTACATGTCGTTCACTTCATCGGGTTTTCTTTCAAGAGTGAAGTCCTGCTCGCCGATCTTGGCGTTTCCTTTCACCATAGTGGGTTCAATCTCACGAAGAATCAGCTTGTTCACTCCCTTGACATCATCCTTCATGTTGAGAACTCCCATGGGGTAGGGTTTCATGGGAATCCATACTCCTCTTTCGGGATGCTTTACGAGGGTGGGCTGGCTTCTTGTGCCGTAATATTCTTTATGTTTTGCAAGGGCTTTAACCTGTGCTTCCTGCTTTCCGGGACCCCAGAAAGTAAACTGGTAAGCCCCTACAGCCTGAATATGGCAGGATGTACAATCTACATTGCCGTGATCCGGGCTTTCGAGGGCTGCGTTATATATTTCTTCGTGGCAGTTTTTGCATGATTCCCGTGCGGACTGCGAACTGAGATGCCCGTAACTGTGGCTCTCCATTTTATGACAATCGTTGCAGGTTACTCCGTTTTTAGCGTGAACATCTTCAGCGAGTTCATGTATAGGGAATGCGAATTCCTCTCTCATGTAGCCTGCGCCTCTTCTTCTGTCCATTGGTCCGGCGTGGCAGATTGTACCTTTACCGCTTCCGTAGCATGAAAGAGGTTCGGGATCTTTCTGATAAACGTGGCGTGCGTTTGATTTTTCATAACCTTTATAGTGGCAGTCATTACAGCTTGCATGACATTTGTTGCAGCCTCTTGCCGAGCCGTCCCCATGCGCCTTGGGATACTCAACGGCAAGCTCTGCACCTATTTTGTCATGGTTATCGCCGAACCAAGCACCACAGTTCTGAGGGCCGGGTTTCAGGTCGCTGAAGTTTGTGAAGCCTCTCTGATACTTGTTCAGACCCATACCGGAAACGTTATATTCCTTAACTTCGTTTTCATGGCATTTTCCGCATGTTTTTTCCGCAACGGAAGGATCATACGCCATGGTTTCGGGATCGTGGTCATGGTAGTAAAGCTGTGCGAGAACAGCTATGCCTTTCTCTTTTGCCTGCTGAGGATCAGGTTTTCTCATGAGGAACTTAAAGCGTTCCTTACCTTTGGGCTGTATGGGGTCATAGTTTGTGACCTCTCTGCCCACTGCCTGATACTTAAGGGTTTTGCCGGCAGCAGCGTAAAAGGGGCGGGGCATTCCCTCGTGGGCTTTTTCTGCTGTCATTTCAGCAGGGTTTCCCATATGGCAGTCCTCACAGGCAACCTCACCCATGTTGACCTCTTTTTCAACTTCAACAGGATCAAGATAAAGCTGGGGGTAACCGAGTTTTTCCATTTCCGCTTTGTTTCCGTGACATGAAATGCAGGAAGACTGTTCCGCAGCCTGCACAACACCGAAACAGAAAAGAGTCATAAAACAGACTATTATGAGTTTCTTCATATTTAATAAACCTCCGTGTATGCTTGCTTTGTATTGAGCAATGAACATGCCACGGAAGGGCAAAAGATAAACTTATGAAAAAACATGATTTATAAACAGGTTATCAGGTGCAGAAAGACTAGTTTTTATATAGGAATCTTGCATTTTGCAAAACAGGTTTCTTGCAAATTGCAAAAACCGTTCCGGACTCACGAATTGTTCAGATACTTTTTCCAAGCTCTTCTGCTTTTGTTAACGCACCTGTTTTAAGTATGTCACCTTTATCTGAGACTTCGGGCACTGTTATGATACCCGCATCCTTCCATCCTGTGTATGCTAGCAGGGACTTATAGGTCTCCTCCAGCCCTTTGAACACACTGGGCTCATCCGCAGCGCAGGAGAGCAGAACAGTTTCTGTGAGCTTAAGGTCTTTTTTTCTATTCGGAGTGTAATAAGCATAAAGCCTGTCTATTGCAGCTTTTATCTGTGCAGACATTGTAAACCAGTAAACAGGAGAAACAATAACCAATGTATCCGCTTCCTCCACCAAAGGAGCTAATTCCCTGAAGTCATCGGGAAAAATACACGCTGTTCCCGTTGTCCAGCATTTGTCACAGGCACGGCATCCGGCTATCTTCTTTTCTGCTGAGGCAAACTTGCTCACCTTATGCCCTGCTTCTTCTGCTCCTTTAATGAAGGCATCTGCAAGCAGATCGCTGTTTCCGCCCTTTCTGGGGCTTCCTGTAAGTACAAGAATATTCTTCATACGTATTCTCCCGTTTTTTTCACAAAAATATATTCACTTAGCTGCAAAATTAAAGTACGCACTTTTTAGGTATTTACTAACAGATGTGTAAGGCTGACAATTTCAAGAATACGAATACTCTTTAGTTTATACCGTATTCCTTGAGTCTGCGGTAGATTGTGGAGGCGTCGATTCCCAGAATCTCCGCTGCTTTCGCCTTGCTTCCGCCCGCTTCAGCCAGAGCAGCGAGTATATGCTCACGCACAACATCATCCAGCTTTTTTGAAACGGTCCGTTCCGCCGAACCTGTCATGTGGAGTGATGCCGGAGACACTCTGTGCCCTGTTTCAAGAATCACGGCACGCTCTATTATATTTGAAAGCTCACGCACATTTCCCGGATAAGAATAGTTTTCCAAAGCCTGAACTGCATCAGGGGAAAAACCTTCAATTTTAGGATTAATATGACGGAACCTGCCGAGAAAATGTTCTGCAAGAGGCATAATATCCTCTTTCCTGTCACGGAGTGGCGGAACTTTGATCTCAACCACATTCAGCCTGTAATAAAGGTCTTTTCTGAAAGTACCGTTTTCAGCTTCTTCGGCTGGGTTGCGGTTTGTTGCGGCTATGAAGCGCACATTTGCCGTCTTAGGCTCCACTGAGCCAAGGGGATAGTAGGTTCTTGTTTCTATAAAACGAAGCAGCTTCGACTGTGAGGGCAGGGGAAGCTCACCTATTTCATCAAGAAACAGAGTGCCCCTTTCAGCAGCGGAAACAAGACCCCGTTTATTTGTATCAGCTCCGGTAAACGCCCCTTTTCGATAGCCGAAAAGCTCACTTTCAAAAAGCTGCTCCTGCATATTTCCGCAGTTTACCGCAATAAAAGGGGCTGTCTTGCGGGAAGAAACCCCGTGGATAAAACGGGCGATGACCTCTTTGCCTGTCCCTGTCTCGCCTGTGATCAAAACACCGCTGTCTGCCTTTGCGGCACGGGCGGCAAGCTGCATTATATCGTCAAATTTTCTTGATTTAAATATAGGTGCGAAGCTTCCGGCACTTTGTCTGCCAAAGTCCAGAAGGGTGCGTATCTGATCGAGCTTTTTTATGAGTATGTCAGGATCAACGGGCTTAAGGATGTAGTCATATGCGCCGCTTTTGATTGCGTTTACGGATTCCGTGACTGTCCCATAGCCTGTCATGAGGATAAGGCGCACCTCCGGCATATCCTCTCGAAGAGCCTCCAGAAGTTCAAAGCCCGTCATCCCCGGCATTCGCACGTCAGACACCACGGCATCAGTCCCGGCGCTCTTTATGTGTGCCAGAGCTTTTTCCGGTTCGTAAAATGCAGTAACGTTAAATTCATTTTCAAGGCTCTTTTTCAGCAGCCCGCAGAGGGTTTTATCGTCCTCAACTATCACTACTTTCATTAAATTCACACCTTATGGATGTCCCTTTCCCTTTTTCGCTTTTAACACTTATCCTGCCGCCGTGTTCGGTGATTATCCTGTGAGTTATGGAGAGCCCAAGCCCAGTTCCCTTATCCGGTGATTTCGTGGTGAAAAACGGGTCGAATATTTTTTCAAGCTTCTCCGGCTCTATTCCGCTTCCGTTGTCTTCCGCTTCCAGTATAACTTTCCCTTTATCCCTAAACAGACGAAAAACCACCCTGCCCTCGGGGTAGACAGCATCAACAGCATTTACCGCTATATTCAGAAATGCCTGATTCAGAAGAGTCCGGCAGCCTTCTATGTATGCATCCTCAAGCCTGGTTTCTATCACCACTCCGCCGCCGGCACGCATAAAGCGCACAGCCTCGCTCACAAGCTCCTTCAGGTTCAGCCGTTCCTTTGTGCAGCTGTCATACCCGTCCGCCACGAGGCGTTTCATTGAGGCTATTATCTCCACGCATCTTTCAGCCTGAGTTTTAACCGCCTGCACCTCATCACTGAGCCCGTATTGTTTCTCCAGCAGTGTAGCAGCAAGAAGAATAGAATTCAGCGGAGTCGAAAGCTCATGGGAAACCCCTGCGCTTAATATACTTAATGATGAGAGCCTGTCAGCAAGCTCCATCCTTTTCTGCGATGTTTCACGCTCACCGATGTACCTTCGCAGAGAATGTGCCATCTCCTGCACTTTTTCAGCAATATCGCCCAGTTCGTCAGTATATTTTTCTTTTATCTCATAGTCCAGTTCGCCCCTGCCGTAGCTTTCCAGAGCGGTTTTCAGCCCGCCAAGAGGGCGGAGGAATCTTTCTGCAAATATAAATGCTGTCAAGACCGCAAGAAATACAGAAAGAGACAGAACAAGGATAAAGCCCATCTTAAGTGCCTGAAGATTGCGGAAGGCGTACTTGGCATCTATCACAGTGCAGACTTTCCAGGAAATATCAGTCCCTTCGTATGGATAAACCGTAGTATAGCCAAGAAAATCACCGTTTTTAAGCCGGATTATGCCGTCCAGCCCTTTGACTAGTTCATCAAAGACATCTTCGCCGTAAACAGTCTGAAAGCGGTGGCTATGCTGCATCTGATTTGCGAACTCGTAGCTTTTGTTTCTGTGGAAAAGGAAAATTCCGTGCCGGTCAGGATTGATTTTGTTTTTCTCAACAATAAAGGCGTGCCCCTCATCGTTGTTCAGCCTGTTCACAACCTCGCCCAAACGCTCGCCCCAGTAATTCACCACCAGATAGCCCGCATGCTCACCCCCTGCAAAATAAGGGACAACGGTACGTATCATAGAGGGGCAGAAGCTCACAGCATCCGGCAGAAAGCCCCGCTCAAACTTGCTGAAGAGAATATCAGGTCTGTCCAGTTCGGCTGCGTCCTGTATAAAGTCTTTAGATGAAATATCTATAGGTTCGTAATCTGCTTCACCGGACAGGTTTTCGCATTCTCTCATAAAGACCTGAATCCTGCCGTCCTTGTCTACAAGCCTGATAGCCTGTACCTCACGGACGTTGTTGCAGTAGTCCATAAAAAGGCTTTCCGCCTTTGCTTTTCCTTCTCCGTGGAAGATGAAACGGCTGTTTATCGGGTTTGTGTAAAGACCGTAGGTTACGGAACGGATATGCCCCAGAAAATCGGACACGGTACGCTTGTCCGCCCTTAAGAGTTCGGCGGCACGTTTTTGTATCTCAAAAAGAACTGCCTTCTGCGACTGTGAATAATAAACTCCCGTGGAGAACACAAGAACAACAGTCACCAAAACGCTTATCCATATTGCCAGCTTTTTGCTCATGGATGAATGATAATCCCATATGTGGAATTAAGTCAAACCGATAAAAATCAGAACCTCTCTATCAATTCCTGCTGTACTTCCAGAAACTTCTCAAACTTGCGGCAGATATCCCAGTAAAGCGAGATAACTCTCTCACCTTCTTCGGTGAGTTCCGCCCCGCCGCCGCCGGCACCGCCTGCCTGTTTTGTTACAAGAGGCTCATCGGACAGGGCGTTTATACTCTGTGCCAGCCCCCATGCTTTACGGTATGACATATTAAGTGAGGAAGCAGCAGCGGAGATTGACCCGTGTTCCCTGATCGCCTCCAAAAAAACTATTTTGCCAAGACCAATGAAGTTTCTGCCCTGCTTGTCTATCCATATTCTTCCGCCAAGGACATTATCGCCCGCTGTTCTGGAAAAAGAGATTTCATAACCGTTTTTTTTCATTACACACTCACTGGAATTGTCGTATAAAACTTTTGTGAAGACAGAAGAGCAGAAGGAGGCGGAGCATTTGCTTCTGAGACGAGGAACTCATGCTTCCGCTCCGCCGCCCTGTGTACCTGCTTATGAGTGTTACGGCAACGGAACCCCCAGTTCCGCTGTTTTCTTGTGCCGGCAAGGATTCTGACAAAATGCAGGAAGCAGAACCTCCGCCGGCAAAGCTCTTTATACGGCAGACTCAGCAGCCTGCACTTTTATATTATCAACATCATATATTTCTGCGTTTACAAGACCGTAACGCCCGCAAACCTTATCCACGAGACTGCGCCTGACCGCAATAACCGGAGCAGCACCGCCGGCGGTGACTTTCTTTATTAAAGTGTCCCACCCGCCGCCCCTCATTTCGTAGTGACCGACCTCATCAAAAACAGCGTACATATTTTTATAAGGCGCTTCACCCATACATTTTTCACCGAAGGCAAGCCCTGCGGGTTCAAAATAGAAGCCGTCCTTTGTGCGTCTGCACAGTTCAGCACTTTCTCCTGTGCGGACATCTGTTATGCTGTATCCTGTCTTTGTTCCATCCTCAAAAACAGCTTCCGCCACAAAACCTCTGACTTCCGCATCCGAAGGCAGTGTGCTGAGGAAGGCCTTGAGAAAAGTTGTCTTGCCTCCGTTAACTTCCCCGGTGATAAGAATTGCCCTCTTTCTATCTGAAGAAAGAACAGAATCCATCATTCCGGCGATGCCCTTCACAGGGTTTTTTATCAATGTTCTCACCTTTACGCTTGGAGCAACAGTGTTCACAGTACCCCACGCTACAGACAGTACGGAGTCTATCCTGTCCCCGTATCTGCGGCGGAAGAAACCGGCTATAAGCGGATGCCCCATCTCCGAGACCAAACCGCTGAGAGCGCATGTGGTAACAAAAGCTCTCACTGCAAGCCTTATCCCCTCAAGAAAACCCGGCGTGCTGATGAACTTTCCTTCCGGAGACTTCAACACAAAGCCTGATACAAATGATATTACAAATATTGGAAGCCATATCTTCCACGATGCAAACCGCTTCAGAAAGTTTCTGTACCTTACTGAGACAGCCAGTGAGTAAACCAGCAGAATGTATGCGAGCCACTCACTTTTATCCATAAAACCCACAACAACGGCAATAACTGCTATATGCAGCAGAAGCCACAGGAGCGAGTGGCGCCCCGCACAGCCCTGCATCATAGTGCCGGCGGGAGCCGTCTGCCTGTCCCCGAAGGTTATGGGTTCATCACTTCCATTGCTCTTTGCCGCTGCGGCGCACCCCACTGCGGATGCTCCGGCGCCTACAGCAAAACTCAGTGCAAACACAAAAACAATGCCGTACACAGGGTTGATAAAAGGAAGTTCAAGCCCTGTTGCCGCTTTTTCAAAAAGCTGTTCATAGACAGTATATATGCTGGCTCCGTACAATATAAGAAGCCTTATAACCTTATGGAGAACCGCCCACTGCATTGCAAGCCCGCCACTGACAAGGAAGCCTATGACGTTCCTCCCCAGAATGCGTGTACCAAGCTCAAACAGAAAGCCTTCTATTGTTATTGCCACCATCGGGACAACGACTTTAGGACTGGGCGAAAATGCCTTAAGCATTGCTGAGGTAAGCCCTGCCCTGTAAAACATGCCGCTTGTGCGCCATTTCATTCCGAAAGCGCTCAGTATGGCTATGCCGATTGCCGTCAGGATATGCCCTTTAAACGGAATCCGTAAGTTATGAAGAAAAGAGCCGAGGGTCATCTCGGAGGTCCCCCAGACGCCCCCCGCTATGGCTCCCTTTCTCCATTTAGTGTCGCTACTGTCGGTTAGTGACATCTTATATTTTCATTTTAAGCTTTGCGTAGTATGTTCTTCCCGCCTGAGGCAGACCGTATGAAAGCTCATATTCTTCATCCGCCACATTCTCCACACCAACCTCTATGGAAGTGTATTTCAAAGGTGAAACCTCAGCTCTGAGATCCGCTGTCCAGTATGTATCAAGCTCTTTGTAGCTGTAATCGGATTTCTGAGAATAGCGTCCTTTTTCCATATTAATTCTGCCGCCGAGAACAAAAATTTTGCCTATTCTGTATGAGTGATCCAGATAGAATTTGTGTTCGGGGACATCGGCAACTATGTCAGAGTCGTCGCCTTCGATACTTTTCTCAGCATCAATGTAAGCATATGAAGCTATTGTGGTGGTGTTTTTTGTAAAATCTCCTCCGAGCATTACTTCAAATCCCTGCATGGTCACATCATCAATGTTGTCTGATGTCTGTGCATCTGCTGAAGCGTTCGGGTCATTGCCTGTGTATGCAGCTTTAGTGTTAATCTTGTCGTCTATTTTTGAGTAGAAAACATTAGCCTGAACAAGAACAGTATCGAACAGTGTCTGTTTAATACCTATTTCATAGTTCATGGCTTTTTCTTCTTTAAGGTCAGAGTTTGCAAAATATGTTGTCTGCCCGCCGTTGTTGTATGAGTAGCTTGAGTAAAGCTCCTTCATTGAAGGAAAACGGGTTTTGCGTGCCGCTTTTGCATGTAAGATCGTGTTGGGAGACATATTATAAATTACAGTTGCCTGCGGGTTAAAAACTTTTATATCGTCATTAAGCTCCTCTTCGCTGTCGGAGGATATGGCGTTGTTTACTTCATAGCTGCCGCCGAGGCTGATGATGAATTTACCAAGCGTAAGTCTGTCCTCTATACCTGCGAAGTAAGTTTCCGCCACGTCTTTTTCCCATTCGGGAGTTTTGTCATTTCTTGTTTTATGTACATCTTTCTTATACTGACCGCTGAGGATCACAGTGTTTATTGCACCTGTTTTGATCTCAGTGTTGACAATTACACCGTTGGAATAGTCGTCATATGCGCTGTTGCACCATGAAGGGCTCAGACATTCTGTGTAAGTATTATCCTTATAACGGTTCATGACGTTATAGTATTCATCTCTATAGAGTCTTGCTGTTACTGCGTATTTATCTTTTCTTACACTGCCCAGAAGGTAATAGGTGTCCTTGTCCCATTCTTCGTAATTCCAGTAACGCACAGGACTGTTATTTTTTCCGTTGTCTATTTCTTTGGTATTGGGAGGAAGTTCAAGGCTGCTGTTAATGTGGTTTATACCGAAAGCAACTTCACTGCCTTTGGCAAACTCATAGCCGACTTTACCTGTGATTGTTCCTCTCCAGTAGCCGGAGTTGTCACGAAGCCCGCCGTTTTCATTACGTTCATCATACCCGCTGGGAAGTTCAAAGCCGTCGGAATCTTCATACGCAACAGACAGCATGCCGTAAGCTTTGCCTATTTTGCTCCCCAGACCTATCCTTGTCTGGTAGGTGTCGCCGCTTTTGTACATAAACTCTATAGCTGATTCAAAAGGCTTATTCGGCTTCGCTGTAACTATATTCACCGCACCGCCTGCCGCATTAGGTCCGAAAAGAACTGAACCGCCGGCTGTTTCAAGCTCTATCTTATCAATACCGAAAGTATTGTAGTTGCCCAAATCTATATAAGCTTCATAGGGCAGGGCAACGGGAATACCGTCAAAGTAAACCTGAATGTATCTGTCTGAAAAGCCTCTGATATTGAGACGCTTCTCTCCTTTTGAATTGGGAGTAAAATTAACAGAAGGAAGCTGCTCAAGTGCTTCTGAAACGCTCGTAGCCGACCCTGCTTCAAACTCTTCAGACGACACTTCCTGCATGGGTTTTGAATTAACCCATGAAACTGAGTCTGTTATCTCGATTTCACCAAGTTTGTAAATGCGCTCATCTTCTGCTTTCGCTGAAGCAGCCCCGAACATGAATGCCGCACCAATCACGGCGGCTGTCAAAATTTTGCCTTGTCTTATCATTTAACCTCTCCGAAACGTTATTCCCCTCGGCACATAACGATTAATCGCTATATAGATCAGTATATAGCGACAGTCAAGAAAAAACTTAAAGGAGGTTGGGGGAGGTTAAGGGTTATTTTAGAATATTGTGTGTTCCAGCAGGATTTTAAGACCAATAAGAATAAGTATTATTCCGCCGGCGGCCTCGACTTTTTTGCCGAAACGAGCCCCGATCCGACAGCCGTAAACTGTACCTACAACGGAAAAACAGGCGGTGATGATTCCTATAATAAGGGCGGGCTGAAAGATGCTTACATTAACAGCAGCAAGGCTTACTCCCACAGCCAAAGCATCTATACTTGTGGCAACAGAGAGCATAATAAGGCTCATCCCCTTCGTCGGGTCGCCTCTAACGTCATCTTCATCACCGGACTTAAAAGATTCTCTTATGGCCTTCAGACCTATAAGCCCAAGCAGACCGAAAGCCACCCAGTGATCCCATGCACTGATATATTCGCTCACGCTCCTTCCTGCAAGCCAGCCCACAACGGGCATCAGCGCCTGAAAAAGTCCGAAGTGGAAACCGAGCCGGAAAATCTGCCTGAAAGACACATGACATAAAAGAACACTGCAAGCTATAGATACAGCGAATGCGTCCATTGAAAGACCCACCGCTATCCAGAAAACTTCTATAAAGGTCATGACTGCTCCGTAAGGATTTTGCGGAGTAAGAATATGACATCAGACGGAATCTTTCAACCCTTTAAAACCCTTAATACGGATCGGGATATAAAAAATCCGCCTGATGTTATTATACGGAAATTTAATTACAGAACGCTTATCTGCGGCACTTGGGACATACACCGAAGAGTATATGGCTCCTGTTTTTCAGTGCATATCCGTATTTTTTTGCAATTTCGTCCTGCGCCTGCCTGATGCTTTCATCAAGAAATTCCACCATTGCGCCGCATTTTTTGCAGATAATGTGATCATGGGGCTCTTTTCCGACAATACTTTCATAGCGTACGGAACCGTCATTAAAGTTAAGTTCGCGGGCTATTTCCGCATCCACAAAGAGTCTCAGGGCACGGTAGACTGTAGCATGACCGATGCTTGAGTCAAATTTTTTCAGTGCTTCGTAAAGCTCTTCTGCTGTGGTGTGCTTACCCATGTCAATAAATGTGCCGAGAATGATTTCCCTCTGGCTTGTCGCACGGAGCTTCTTTTCTGACAAATACGCAGAAAGCCTTTTAAGGGCAAGGTTTTTTGTTTCTTTTTTCATAATAACAACCGTCTTCTTGTGTATTAAGACCGCATATCAACAGCCTCTTTTAAAAACTTATTAGTTTTAGTAGAAATAATCAATATTTTTTTGTTGTTTTCAAATTCTCTGAAAATATTTTATTTACGGCTTTTTCAACACTCATGATGTTCACATTGACAAACTAAGTTAATAGATTACAATATAATACTAAACAACTGGGTTTTTACCCTTTCGGAGTGTTTGAATATGTGCAGCAACCTGATTAATGATGAAGGCATATTATGTCTCTCTGATGCTAAAAAAGGAGAGAAATGTGAGATATCCGGCTTCTGCAAATGCTGCGACAGGCAGTCTGTGCGCAGGCTGATAGACTACGGCTTTATAAAAGGGCGCACTCTTGAAGTAGTTGAGGAAGCGGGTGACGGTAACGTCACAGTGGATCTGGAAGGAAGCAGGCTTTGCCTGTGCGGCAGCCTCTCCAGCAAAATTAACATAACTCCGTGCAGACACAGACACGGCAGACACAGATAAGAAGGACACAATGGCAGATATAATTATTACAGCATCAATAATAACGGCTGCGGCGGTTTACCTTTACAGACACTATACAAAACCCGGAAGCGGCTGCGGCGGCTCATGCGGAAACTGCTCCTCCGTAAAACACGGGTGCAGTGCCGCTGAAACAGCGCAGCGAATAAGCTCCGGCAGCTAAAAAAGCTACCTTACTTCCATTGTAAAATGTGAATCTTCTCTTCCGCTCTGAATGACCAGGGCATCAACAGGACGAAGGCTGATCTTCTGCCCGCCTGTGAGCATAATATCTCCTTCCCTTGTTCCGGTTATCCAGAGTTTGCCTTTCTCACAGGACAGGTCTGCGCTTTTAATACCGTTTACTGACATCATCTTATCTTTCCCAAGAGTCATTCTGAAACTTTTCACGCTCATCCCTGCGCCCTCCTTATCTATTTTTGATCTTTACGTTGGAAAATTAATATAATAAAACTGTATATAATAACAGTTACAGTTTTTTTGAAATGTATACATAACAGTTTTTTACAGAGAGAAGAATTATGGATAGACACTGTGTTTATAAATATGAAGAAGTCCAAAGCCGCATAAAGAAAATTATCTCCGCAAACGGGCTTAAACCCGGAGACAAAGTACCTTCGATCAGAAAAATGAGTTCTGACACAGGCTTGAGTGTGTCCACCATAATGAAGGCGTATGTGGAGCTTGAGCATCAGGGTATTCTGGAATCACGTCCGCAGTCCGGCTTTTACGTATCCGCCGATAGCTCTATTCCTGTGGCGGGTATATCCTCCGAAAGAAAAATAACCGCTGCAAGGGTTGATAAATTCAGCATGATATACAACGTATGCAACGCAATGGCTGACAGAAGCCTCATACAGTTCGGCGGAGCATCACCCTGCATCTCTATGCTGCCATCTGCTGAACTTGCCAAAACCATGAAGCATATATTAAACCATAACCCCGACTACAACTCATTTGAGGATTTCAGGGGCAATGCCCAGCTCAGGGGCTGCATCTCCATGCATATGCTCTCCGCAGGTGTGGAGGTTTCCCCTAATGATATTATCATCACCACCGGCACTACAGAAAGCCTCAGCCATATTCTTCGTGTTCTCGCCGGACTCGGAGATTACATAGCGGTAGAATCACCTCTTCATTTCGGTCATCTCCACGCCCTTGAATCAATGGGTATGTATGTCATTGAAGTTCCTTCACGCCCCGATCACGGTATGGATCCTGACAGGCTGAAGGACGCTCTGGAAAAATACAGCGTTAAGGCACTTCTTATACAGCCCAACTACAGCAACCCCCTTGGCGGGACTCTTCCTGATGAGGATAAAAAGCGGATTGTGGAAATTTGTGCAGAGAAGAATGTCCCCATTGTTGAGGATGATGTCTACGGTGAACTCTGCCATGAAGGGCACAGACCTAAGTGCCTGTCATCGTTTGATAAGAATGGAAATGTGATCTATGTTTCCTCATTTACCAAAACAATCTCGCCCTCGTTCAGGGTCGGGTGGATATGCCCCGGCAAATATTTTAAGCAGGTTATGGATAAAAAGATCTCCACTGTGCTTGATACTTCCCGCCTGCCGCAGCTTGCCTTGTGCGATTACCTCGCCTCTGGAAAATACAGCAGATACCTTAACAGAATCAGGCGAGTGTACAGAAATCAGGTCGCAGCTTACAGGTCGTATATTATTGATTTTTTCCCAAAAGGCACAAGGGTTTCAAACCCGAAAGGCGGATTCATACTCTGGGTGGAGCTTCCCGAAGGCACAGATTCGTTTCTGCTTTATGAATCAGCGGTAAAAGAGGGTATAGGCACAGTTCCCGGCTTTCTCTTCACTGCGCAGGACAGGTACAGAAACTTCATACGGCTGAACTGCGGCAGCCCCCTTGATAAAAAACATACCGAAGCATTGAAAAAGCTCGGTGCTATGGCGGCGGAAGCGGTCATAGCACAGAATAACCGCTCCGTCTGATATAATCTTTCAGGCTTTTTTCCTTCTGAAAATTCCTGTTGAAGCATATGAGTAAAGCACAGGAACAACAATAAGGGTAAGCACTGTGGCAAATGACAGCCCGAATATTATGGCAACTGCCATTGAACTCCACCATTCCGCAGTTTCAGAACCTATCTCCCATGCGAGTCTGCGGAAGCTGAAGCTGACCCCTGTCGCCATGGGGAGCATACCCAGAATGGTTGTAACTGCCGTAAGCAGTACTGGACGAAGACGTGTTCTCCCCGCTGTGCGTATCGCCTCTTCAGAATCCATGCCCGATGCCCTGAGCTGATTAGCGTAATCTATCAACACTATAGCATTGTTTACCACTACGCCTGCGAGGGATATCACCCCGACACCGGTCATAATGATTCCGAAAGGCATCCGCATTATGAGCAGCCCCATGAGAACACCGGAGAGAGAAAGCACCACGGATGTGAGAACTATACCTGACTGGCGTATGGAGTTAAACTGCGTAACAAGTACAAGAGCAATGAGGAAAAGAGCTATGATAAACGCCTTTTCCAGAAATGCCGTTGCTTTCTGCTGCTCCTCCTGCTCTCCGGAATATTTTATACTGTAGCCGTTCGGCAGCTCTATTTTAGCAACTCTCTGCGTAATCTCCTGCAAAGCATCGTTACTGTTTCTTCCTTCGACTCCCGCACTGACGGTGACAACCCTCTTGCCGTCTTTACGTTTAATAGAGCCGTACCCTGTGCCGGTTTCCACCTGTGCCACTTCCGAAAGGGGCACAGGATCACCGTTTGAGTTAGGAACCAGCAGATTTGCCACGTCGGCAACACTTTGTCTTCTATTCTCCGGCAGACGAGCCATTATGTCATACTCGTCTTCACCTTCACGGTAAACACCCAGCTTATAACCGCCTATTGCCGCCTTGAGAGTGTATGATATGTCTGAAGTGGAAAGACCCAGAAGAGCTGCCTTTTCTCTGTCCACACGTACCCTGATCTCCGGTTTGGATTTAACAAGGTTGTCTTTGAGATCCACAATGCCGTAAACCTCTTTCACTTCTGCCTTAACCTGTTCCGTAATGCGCTCCAGAACGCCTACATCCTCTCCGCCTATCTCTATGCTCACAGGATCACCCACTGGGGGGCCGTTTTCCTCTTTTTCCACCTTTATTTCCGCTCCGGGGAAAAACTTGAGCTGTTCACGCAGCCTGTCCAGAACAGCACTGCTGTCCCCTTCACGGTCGTCCTTTTCATGGAAACGGATGCTGACACGCCCGTGGTTTGAAAGCCTGCTTGAGCCTTCCTCACCGCTTGGTGTTATGCCTGTATCGGCTATGACGTATTTTACATCCTTCTCCGCCATAACCATCTGTTCCACTATACTTACATAGCTGTCCGTGACTTCAAGCCTTGTACCTTCGGGAGCCTTTATCGCAACATATGCACGCTTGGGCTGAGTATCGGGAAAAAGCTCTACTCCGCTGTTGAAAGCGCCAAACAAAACGAGTATCACAAACATTCCGCCAAAGGCGCCCAGAACAGCTATCCATCTTCTGCGGAGGGCAAAATCAAGACTTTTAACATACATACGCACAAACAGCGGGTCTTTTCCCGTGTCCTCGTATGCCTTTTCTTTTTTCTTTGACATGAAAACCGCACATATCACAGGGTTGAACACCAAAGCAACAAACAGTGATGATGTAAGGGTAATTATCAGCGTCAGAGGCAGAAACTTCATGAATTCGCCCATAATATCCGGCCAGAAAAGCATGGGTGCAAAAGCACAAAGGGTGGTAACAGTTGAGCTTATGATAGGCCAGCCCACTTCTGATGCGGCAATGGAGACAGCCTCGTCTCTTTCCTTTCCTTCCTGAATATGGCGGTAAATGTTCTCCACAATTACGATAGCATTATCCACAAGCATGCCGAGAGCAAGAATCAGGCTGAAAAGAACAACCATGTTCAGCGTGATTCCCATTACTTGCAGCACGGCAAAAGATAAAAGCATGGAAAAGGGTATTGCAGCCGCCACAAAGATAGAGCTGCGTTTGCCGAGAAACATAAAAAGAACAAGAATAACAAGCACCAGACCGGACATGATATTGTTCTCTAGTTCTTCAACCATGAGTCTTATATCGTCTGACTGATCCTCTGTTATAGTCAGGTTAACTCCGGCGGGGACAAGTGTACCGGCTATTTCCAGAATCTGTTTAACGTGGTTGGAAACTTCGATTATATTTTCGCCTGCACGTTTTTTTATTTCTATGGATACTGCTAAATCACCGTTAAGGCGTGATGAGCTTTCACGATCTTCAAAGGTATCCTCAACATGGGCAATATCTTTGAGATATATTGGTTTTCCGTTCCTCGCCAGAAGAACAAGATTATCTATGATAGCCGGATCTTTGAACTCACCGGGAATACGCAGGAGATACTTACCGCCGCCCATATCCATTGTTCCGCCGGGAATATTAACATTTTCTCTCTGCACCGCAGCGGCTATCTCACTGAAGGAAAGACCATAGGCGGTGAGACGCTCCTGATCGAATACAACACGGATCTCTCTTTCCCGTCCGCCGTTTATAACGACCTCAAGCACACCCTGAACACTTTCAAGCTCATCTTTGAGATCCTCCGCCACGTCCTTGAGTATATACTCCGGCACATCACCGTGAATGGCTATCTTCATGATGGGGAATTCCGACAGGTTTATTTCCATTATCAGCGGGTCATTCTCTAAATCCGTGGGAAGATCGCCTTTAGCCTGATCCACCTTGTCGCGCACCCACTGCATAGCGTTGTCTATATCTGTATCTGCGATGAATTCCACAACGATTATTGATGCGCCCTCGGAGCTTGTCGCTCTTATCTCCTTAACATTCTTGATCCCCTTAAGCTTACGCTCTATGGGCAGAGTGATAAGGCTCTCCACATCTTCCGGAGCAACGCCTTCATAATCTGTAATAACAAGAACATACGGTATGGTAATATCAGGGTCCGATTCACGGGGGAGGGTTATGTATGAGTACATACCGACGATAACAAACAGAATCATCAGTACAAAAACCGTGCTTTTCCTTTTCAGGGAGGCGTCTGTTATAAGCATATAATATTACTCCGCCTGAACCTTTGAGCCGTCCGCCACAAAATGCTGCCCCTTGACAATCAGCCTGTCGCCCTCATTAAGCCCCTGTTCAATCACAGCCTGGCTGTCTATAACAGAGGTTACAGATACGGGGATAGATACGGCTCTGCCGTCTTTTTCAACAAAAACAACCTTGCCTTCCTGTTTATCTACAACACTGAAAACAGGAATTACAAAGACATCTGTGTATTCCCTGCGGAGGAACTTCGCACGGATTATCATCCCCGGACGGAGCTTTTCTATGCCTGAAGTAATCTCAATTTTCACTCTGTATGTTTTGGTGGCTGATTCCGCCTGTTTGGCTATATAAATAATTTTGCCTGTGAATTCTGCTCCGTTCTTGTTGACTTCCGCTTCAAAAAGCTCTGTCTGCGTGCCTTCCTTAAGGTAGCGGACATCCTTTTCGGGCACATCCACAATAAGCTGCATGCGGTCAGTGTTTACAATAACAGCAACAGGATCACCCGGAGCCACATATTCACCCGTATCAACATGCCGTCTGTCAAGCCAGCCGGTAAAAGGACTTTTGAGTACAGCCTTCCCAAGCTGCGCACTGTTATAACGTAAATCTGCTTCCGCCTGCTCCAAGGTAGCGAGAGCCTGATCATAGGTCTGCTTGCTCACAGCGTCACTCTCATAAAGCAGCTTTGCTCTGTTATATTCTTTTTCGGCAAGGGAGAGGGCAGCACGGCTGTTATCCACTGCCGCCTGATATGTTGAGGTATCAAGACTGATCACGGGAGAACCCTTCGCAATCCTATCCCCCTCTTCAGCGTAGGTTTTTATGACAGTCCCTGCCAGATCAACTGAAACAGTTGCTGACTCCCACGCCTCCACATTTCCGGGAAGAGTGAAAAAATCTTTTATATTCTGTTTTTCAAGAACAGCAGTACGTATGTCCACCGGTTTTTCAACTTTTTCAGTTAGTTCAGTCTGTTCCGGTTTTTGGCTTCCGCAAGCATAAACTGTTAATGCTATAATAAGTATTAATAAAGTTCTCATGGATTCTCCGTAATTTAAAACAATCGAAGCTTAAAAAGAAATCATACACTTTTTTTGTCAAAAATAAGCCTTATTTTTGATGAGTATTCATGTAAATCTCCGGCGATCTCCTCTATCTTGGCATGGTTTCTCCTGATAGCAGCTCCCTGAATATAGAGTCCGTAATCGCTTACAGGTTCAAATCCGAATGTTTTTGCCTCTCCCTTGAGCCTGTGCCCGATGAACTGGATCGATTCAAAGTCTTCATTTTCCAACAGATTCCGGATTTTTGACGAAGTTTCTTTCAGGTCTTTTAAAAACAAAGGTGTCACTTCGCTGAACTCAGGCTTTACAATCACAGTGATCAGCCCGTCCTCCCCTTCTGCGGGCATGGACGGCTTATCTATCTGCCCTTCACGGAAGATTGACATGGTTTTCAGCAGCATATCCCTGTTGAGCGGCTTTGCCACATAAGCATCGCAGCCCGCCTCAAGGCATCTCTTGGCTTCACGCTCAAGATCATAGGCAGTGATTGCTATAACCGGAGTGCGCTTCATGCCTGTTGATGCTTCAAATGCCCTTATTTTTCTGGTCAGTTCATATCCGTCCATTCCGGGCATCTGTATATCAGTCAGCACCATGTCATACTTATTGGCTGTGAATTTTTCAAGTGCTGCAAAACCGCTTTCAGCGTAATCCAGCGTGCATTCAGTTCCTTCAAGGTAAGATTCGGTTACAAACCTGTTGTACTCCGAGTCATCTGCAAGGAGGATGCGGTAGCTTCCTTTCTCTTTGCCACCGGCGTAATCCGAACCATCACTATCAAGTAGAGACGCTTTGTCATCGTCTTCCGGATACACACCGGAAGCATTTTTTTGAGAACCCCGCTGCCCGTACCCAGCCAAAGCGCAATTAAGAAAAAGAAACAGAAGAATTCCGCTTAAGCCTACCGACAAAACAGCTGCATATGCAGATTTCATCACGGAGTCTCCGGCTTCTGAAAAATCGTACACCACTTCCAGATAATATGTTTCGGCAAATCCGCCTTCGGAATTTTCCAGACGGAATGCGGAGTATTCATAAAGCGTATCCCCGTCTCTTTTTTCAATTACGCTCCCTTCTTTCAGACGGTCAATGTACGAACCTTCAAGGGGAAACTCTTTCTTAAAATTGAAAAGTGAATAACCTGATACACGGAATTTGGTAAAAACATCTATACTCTTTGTATAAACGCAGGATTGTATTAAATCGTTAAAGAAATCTCTGAAAAAGTATTCATATAGCCGAACGCCGTATTGTTCAGCGAGATAATCTTCGAGATAAACTGCTGTTTCCACTATATACCGGCTTCCTTTCGGGCTATAGTAAGAGAACATAGCCGCCCTGCCGGAGACCATGCCTACACTGATCCTTCCATGAGCAAACTCTCCGCTTCCGTAGACAGTGCTTAGAAAGGCGCTGAGGGTTTTACCGGCTTTTACAAGGCTGAACCCCTGTTCTCTGCGGTTGGATGTGCTGAAAACAATACCGTTTGAGTTTATAAGATATATCTCTCCGACACCTTTTTCATCAGCAAGTCTGCGAAGGGTATCAGGTTCGGCACCTATTCCTTTTGCAGCAGAGTCCCCAAGGACAGTATTAATCTCAAGAAGGGCTTTTTCCGCACGCTCCTCCATTTTAGAGGCAATAACCAGCATGAACAGATCAAAGCTTTTCAGCTTATCGCCTATCTGGGTACGGACAGTTTTTCTCTGTTCTTCGATGTTAGAACGCACAGAATCATCCGCTCTGTGCAAAATTGCGGCGGAAATGGAGAAAACGAGAATTACAACAGCAAGAAAATTCAGAATAAATATTTTTCTTTTCACAAAAGACTCTCTTATTTAATTAATTCTAACATTAAATAATTATTTTTGCGAGACCTAGGGAAAAATAATAACAAAAACTAATTTTTTGAAACACTTCCGAGATATATAGCGATCATTGCAAGTAAAGCGCCGGCAATGTCTGTTGCCGCCACAGGCTTTGAAAATATTATAACCTCCCAGACCCAGGAAAGAGTGGGCTGCAAAAGAAGCACAAGCCCGACGATGCTTAAACGCACGGACCTTATAGCACCAGTGATAAGAACCCACCCCACACCCTGACAGACTATCCCGTAAACCAGCAGGATTCCAAGATCTCCTGTGCTTTCCACAATAAGGTTTTCACCCATTAAGAATGTCCCTGCAAAGAGAAAAACCGCACTTGCGGCGCAAGCCGATGCTATTGAGGCTGTTTTTTCAAGCGGATTAACTACCTGAGATGATTTTTTTATGAAAATGGTAAAAAAAGCATAAAACATTCCTGCCGTCAGGCTGAAAAACACACCTTTCTGAAAATCCTCTCCTGCGTTCCAGCCGGGGCTCACAAGCAGATAAAGCCCCGCCACAGCAAGGAGCATTGCTGCAAACAGCCGCTTTGAGGCTGGCTTTTTCTCAACGGAAATTTCATAAAAAGCGAGGAAAAACACCTGAAAATTTGCAAGTAGAGTGGCTAAACCGGGTCCCACATACTCTATGCCCGTATGCCAGAAAACCATATCTGTTCCCAGCAAAACACCTGCTAAAGCGGAATAAACCATTGAGCGTCCCGCTTTGAAACGGCTGCCTGTGAGAAGAGCAAGAAAAATAAGGAAAACCGCCCCGAAGAACATACGGTAAAAGCCGTTTACCACCGGAGCTTCACTGGAGAGACGTGAGAATATGGAAGAAAAGCTTATGATAAAAGCCCCTGCCGTGAGTGCGGCAAGAGGCGAACGCAGTGTATTTGTCAAGACGGATTCCTTTCAAAAGACGGTATCTGCTCTGTTCCGGTGCTGAAAAACAGGCTGCGGAGAAAGAAGGCATAACCTATAACGGCGGCTATTCCCGCAGAGACATAATAATAGCCCAGAGGAGCAAGAAGCATAACGATTATCCAGTGAAGAAGAATTGTTTTGCCTGAATGAAGCCTTATGGGAAAGTCATTGAACCTGCATATAACGGCAAGACCGCTTAAATTCCAGCCGTAAAGAGCCGCTATACGGTGGTAGTTAAGCACAAGAGCCTTGTTTTCCGGGCTGTTAAGATCAATAGCATACAACATTATGTAAACTATTCCCGTAACAGCGGTGACCATTAAGAAAAAAATACCTGATGTAAGAAAGGTTTTCTGCTGCTCTTTCATTCCAAGTGTCACATACATTATCAGAACATTGCACACAGCAATGAACAGAATGGATGAAACCACAAGCTCAAGCACCACGGACTCCATGAGGATGAAAACAAAGAATATAATCACTCCCAGATTGATAACCCAGAAGCTCATAAGCTTGAGGAAGCGTTTAAGCGGAGTCCGCCCCTTGTGCATAAGGGTAAAGATCAGGCTGAATGTTATGAGTGATAAAGGAAAAGAAAAACCGAGGAAAAAAGTGTTAAGCGTAAGCTTTTCAAAATCCAGCACACGCACATACTCTTCATTTACTATGGCAAATGCCGATATAAGCAGACCCATGGATAGGCACAGAAGGGAAGCCTGATGAAACTTCACTGCTGTGGGAACTTTTGTTGTGAAAAAATCCGATGGAAATAAGGAAAATTTCTTTATTCTTATGTATTCCACAATGGGGATCATGCACAGAGAAACCACTATCGCAGGAGCATAAAGCTCAAATGATGACAGTATTGCATATATGAATGAAAGAGCGAAAAACGCTTTCACTTTGCCGCTGGGTTCGCCCAGCCCTTCAGTGAAATAGAGGACTATTGTTCCGCCTGTGCAGAGGTTGAAAAGAAAAATATGGAGCCGCTCAAAGTGGTGTTCCGGAAAAAAGTGAAACATATATCCGAAGAGCAGGGCGACGGTCATCATTATAGAGAAAAGTAGCTTGGTGTTCCGTGTCATAGTATCCTTCCGAGGAGATGCCTTAAAGCTGTCTCAAGGCGAGGATACCCGAATTCATACCCCGTATCCACCATTTTTTTAGGATTAACCCTTGCTCCGGAAAGCAAAACTTCCCTGCCCATCTGTCCGTAAACAAGCTTTATGAGCCATGCGGGAATCCGGAAGCGTGCTTTTCTCCCCAGAACTTTTCCCAGTGTACGGGCAAACTCCTTCATCGTCACCTGTTCAGGTGCGGTAAGGTTCACTGCGCCTTCCACTTCCTCATTATGAATGCAGTGGGCTATGCCTCTGACAACATCATCCATAGCCACCCAGCTCAGAACCTGATCGCCCCTGCCGGGGAAGCAGCCCAGACCCGCCCTGAAAAAAGGCAGAAAGCGCTCCAAAGCGCCGCCGGACGGAGTGAGAGCAACGCCTATACGGGCAAAAACAACCCTTATACCTTTGTCGGCGGCGGGTTTTGCCGCTTCCTCCCACTTTCTGCATACATCTGCAATGAAGCCTTCGCCGGCTGGGGAATGCTCATCCAGAAGTTCCTGACCTCTGTCGCCGTAATATCCTATGGCAGAAGCGCATATCAGCACAGGCGGCGGAGTGTCCATCTTTGATATAAACTCTGCAATAAGCTTTGTGCCCTCCACACGGCTGTCGATAATTTTCTTTTTCTTGGATTTTGACCATCTGCCTTCGCCTATGGGCTCTCCGGCAAGATGAATTACCGCATCGCACCCGCCGAAGCAGTTGTCTATCTCACATGTATCGGGATTCCATGAAAACTCAAATTCAGAATCGCTCTGGCGGCGTACAAGCCTTTTAACACTGTGCCCCTGTGTGGTGAGAAACGGCACAAGATACCGCCCAATCTGCCCGCCTGCGCCTGAAACAACTATATTCAGCTTGCGGGGCTTATATTTATTAATAAAGTTTATGTCCCCTTCCGTCACTCTGTGGCGATAGGCAAACATTTTTTCCAGCTTTTTTGTCACATACCTTCCGGCAATAATGTCTGAAACAGGGGACAGGGGAAGCTTATAGGTTACACAGTCTTCAATGGCGCTCCCGCCGCCGCATTCAAAAAATACATGGCGGTGTTCCCACTCTTTAAAAGGTCCCTTGAGCATCACATCCGTAAACTCTTCAGGGTATTTATAGTTTTTGTGCAATGCGTGCCATTCCGTGCTGAAGGGTCCCGCCTTAACTCTCATTTTAACACTTGAGCCGTCACCTATGCCGCCCATACGCTCCAGAACATTTACCTTTTCCCATGGGGGCACAAGCCTGCCTATGGCTCCGTAGCGTCCATGCCAGTCGAAAAGCTGCTCTCTGGGGCAGTCAAAGGACTTTCTTTTTCTGAAAACAGCCATCAGATCACCTTAACTCTCTCAAGATATTTAATTAATGACAAAGCACGCTCCCGCACGCCGGCAGCGTCTTCCGCTTTTGCGAGGCTCATGATATCTTTCCCTGCGGCGGACACCTCATCCAGTCCGTAGGCGCTCCCTTCACCCTTCATTCTATGCGCAAGGAGGGAGATCTCATCCAGCCCGCCAGATGAGGAAAGGGCACAAATGTCCCCGCAGGCTTTCTTTACGTGGTCTATATAGCCCTGAACATGGGGCAGAAGAAATCTGTCAACTTTTATAAATACTGTTTCCATACATTACCTGAAGTTTACCAGAAATAAATCGGCTGAAAAGCAAATTACATTTGTCAAAATTTTGCTTAACCTGAAAAGTTTTACCTATGAAATAAAAAAACTTGCCTCTAATTTACATTTTTCATAATTGAGGTTGACATTTGTCTCATGTTATATATATAAATATCCATATATAAACTAAAGTTTATTCGGAGGAGAACATGGATTTATCATGGCTTGACATTTATTCAGAAAAGCTCAAGGCACTGGGGCATCCTGTGAGGCTTAAGCTTGTCATGGGACTCATGGGGAACGAGTGCAACGTTACCAAAATATGCAAAGGGCTTAAAATTCCTCAGGCAACCACAAGCCAGCATCTGGCTATTCTTAAAAACAAGGGAATAATTAAAGGACGCAGAGACGGCACAAGTATCTGCTACAGCATAGAAGACGAAGCAATCAAAAAAATGCTCAAAATACTCATGGAGGAAACGGGATGCGACTTGGGAGACTGTCATCCGGAGGACTGATAGCCCTTTTTCTGCTTTTTTCCGCATCTGCTCAAGGGGCTGAACGCCTCGGGTATGAAGAGGGCAAAGAAAAAGCCCTCAACAGCAGCAGACTGATTAAAGCTTACGAAGCGGACGCGGAAGGAGCTGAATACCGCATGCGTCAGGCTGTGGGCGGTTATATGCCCAGAGTGACGTTCAGCGAAACATGGATGAACACGGATGAGCCTTCAAACGCCGCATTTGCCAAGATGGCACAGGGGCGGTTTGACATGACGTATTTCATCGATGAGCTTGCCGATCCTTCGGACAGAGTTACAAACTACAGGACAAAGCTTGAAATAGTTCAACCGGTTCTCGCCGGCGGGCAGATTCACTACGGAGCCAAACAGGCAGGTGCTGCGCACAAGGCTTCCCTTGAAACCGCAGAAAGAGTCCGCCAGAACACAATATACAGCTTCAACAGGGCTTTCTTCGGGCTTGCCCTTGCTGATAAAGCGCTTTCCACCGTGAAGGTGTCATACGGCAGAACAGCAAAATACTACGCCATGACAAAAGACTTCTATGACAATGGTCTGATAGTCATGAGCGATCTGCTTGTGGCGGAAACCTATCTTCTAAGAAATGATCAGGCTGTCAAGGAAGCGGAAAAGAACCTTGCCGTTGCTTCCAGCCAGCTCCAGAGACTTCTGGACACGGACAATGAAATAGCCGTGGTGTGGGAAGACCCCGAGTTTTCCTTTGAGGAAAATATTGAAAAATACATCGCCCTTGCTGCAACGGAAAGGCAGGATCTCAAAGCCATGGAGCAGTATGCTAAAACTGCGGACTACGAAGTCAAAAAGTCAAAATCAGCCCTTATGCCTGAAGTTGCCCTCTTTGCTGACTATCAGCGGAATGACGATGAACTTTTCGGCAATAACGGCGAAGGCTATACCTTCGGCGCTCAGGTTAATCTGAACCTTTTCAAAGGCGGCTCAGACTATAACAAAATAAAAGAGAGCAAAGCATCTCAGCTCGCCATGCTTCACCGCATAGCTGATAAGAAACTTGAAATTAAATCCGAAGTTAAAGAAGCTTATCACTCTGTTCTCGCTGCGGAAAAACAGCTTGAAGCGGCAAAAAAACAGGTGCAGAGCGCACACGCCGCACTTGAGATAACAGAAAACAGGTTTAAGGAAGGTCTCTCCAAGGTCACAGAACTGCTTGACAGGGAAGTGGAACTCAGACAGGCGGAGCTTTCCCTCTACATGTCAGAATATAACCTTATTATTGCTACAGCCGGACTCCACTTTGCGGCAGGCATTCTGAACTAAAAATGGTGTAAAATTTAAATATGCGCATATGATTTTTTTGTTAGTGCGCTTAAAATATCGTAAAATTCATATAAACGGAATTTAAAATTATTAAGGAGAATATAAAATGCGGAGAGTTGTCATTCTTTTTGCAGCACTGCTGTTTGCCGCTGCATGCGGCGACGGGAAAAAGGAGGAGGCGGCAAAGCCTCAGGTGCGCACTGTTAAGGCACGCACTGCTGTTGCCGCAAAGGCTGAAGTGCCTTCTTCCAGAACATTTTCCGCTACGGTATCAAGCGATAAGACAGCGCTGATCATACCCAAGATCGTGGGATATATTGAGTCTGTCAACTTTGCTCCCGGCGATTCCTTTAAGAAAGGCGATCTGCTTGTAAGCATCAAAAGCGGAGAGCTTGAAGAGAAGAAACGCTTCGCAGAAAGCTCCGTTGCCGAAGCTGAAACAGGTTTGAGGCAGGCAGAGGTCAACCTTACTCTGGCTGAAAAAACCTTTCAGAGATATTCAAACCTGATCAGAAACAATAGTGTGAGCAGGCAGGAATATGACCAGATCGAGGCACAATACAGCCTCGCTCAGGAGCAGGTACGCCAGGCCGCCACCAAGAAGCGCCAAGCGGAGGCAATGTTTGCGGAGGTAAATACATATCTCTCATACACAGGCATAAGAGCTCCTTTTGACGGTATCGTTCTGGAAAAGCTTATGGATGCGGGCAACCTTGCCGCTCCGGGCAGCCCTATACTGAAAATCGGCTCGAAAGAAACTGTGGTTTACGCATATATAAATGAAAGCCTTTTCAATTCTCTCAACACAGGGATGAAAGCAGCGGTTGAAGCTGAATCGATCAATTTCAGGTGTGAAAGCGAAATAACCGAAATAAGCCCTGACATCGATTCCGCCACACGCAATTTCCGCATAAAGCTGAACGGAAACGACAGCTTTGTCACAGGAATGTACGTGAAAGTAATACTCCCCACCGGAACAGGGGAAAAGATAGTTGTTCCCTCCACCGCCGTGGTTCAGAGGGGGCAGCTTACCGTTATCTTTGTTGTGAAGGATGCCCGTGCCGACATGCGGATAGTAAAAACAGGGCAGATCTTCGCTGAAGGTGTTGAAATAATCAGCGGACTCAGCGAAGGCGAAACCTATGTTGCAGACAACGCATCATCCTTAAGAACAGGCGATATAATAGAGGCAATGTAATGAAACCCGAACATGATGTAACAGAGGAGAAGCCGAACTTCGCCTCACGAATGGCGTCGGCTTTCATCACAAACAAGCTTACGCCTCTTCTCATAATAGCAACTCTGTTCATCGGTATTGCATCAGTGGTGATGACTCCCAAAGAGGAGGAACCGCAGATTACTGTGCCGATGATAGATATAATTGTTCCGTATCCCGGTTCGGATGCCAAGAATGTTGAAAAAACAGTCACCGAGCCCCTTGAAGAAATAATCTGGGAAATTCCCGGAGTGGAATACGTTTACAGCACCGCCTCAAACGATATAGGCGTTGTTATTGTCCGCTTTAAGGTCGGGATGAATGAGGAAGAGAGCATCACTAACCTCAAAATGAAGATAGACAGCAACATGGACAGAATGCCCCATGGTGTTCTCAACCCGCTGATCAAAAAGGAATCCATTGATGATGTTCCGCAGATTTCCATTACTCTCTGGTCCGAAACTCTGGATGCCTTCGAGCTTCGCCGTGTTGCGGCGGAAGCGCAGAAGTACCTTAAGGAAGTGCCTGACGTATCAAGAACATCTATACTCGGCGGTTACAAGCGTGTTCTCAGGATCGAGCCGGAGATGGAAAAGCTCAAAGCGTATAACCTTGACCTTTTCAGTCTTTTCAAGGCTCTGGAATCATCCAACAAATCCCTTAACACCGGAGAAATTGTTCAGAACAATGAAGTTATCTATATAACTGCCGGCGGTTTTTTTAAAAATACTGATGAAGTGCGCAGCGCAGTTGTCGGTGCGCATAACGGAAAAGCTGTTCTCCTTAAGGATGTTGCAAAAATAACAGACGGAGCGGAAATCCCTTCCGCATATACTATGATGGGCTTCAATGAAAGCATATCCCCGGACAGGTTTCAGGCTGTCACAGTGTCTCTCTCTAAACGCAAAGGAAGCGATTCGGTTGTTGTTGCGGAAAATGTGCTGAACAAGCTTGAAGGGCTTAAAGGCTATATAATCCCCGAAGGCGTTAATATTGAAGTAACGAGAAACTACGGCGAAACAGCTTATGACAAGGTGATGACACTCCTTGAGCATCTCCTCGGCGCCATAATCGCAGTTATCGTGGTTATGACTGTCACTATGGGCTGGCGTGCGGGGACAGTGGTGTTTGTGGCGCTGCCTGTAACCTTTGCTCTGACACTGTTTGTTTACTTCATGCTGGACTACACGCTGAACAGGGTAACTCTGTTTGCCCTTATCTTCGTTACCGGGCTGGTGGTGGATGACGCCATAATTGTTGTGGAAAACATGGAGCGGCACTTCAAGATGTCCACAAAGAACATGCTGAAACGTGCGATCTACGCCGTGGGTGAAGTAGGCAACCCCACCATCCTCGCCACAGTTACAGTCATAGTTGCACTTTATCCCATGGCATTTGTCCGCGGGCTTATGGGACCATACATGAAGCCGATGCCCATTGGAGCGTCTCTTGCGATGATGTTCTCTCTTTTTGTGGCGCTGGTTATAACCCCGTGGCTGGCATACAAGCTGCTCGGCAAGCAAAAACACGAAGAGCATGAAGACATAGATGAAGATGAATTCATAAAAAGCACAAAGCTGTACAGGTTCTATAATCTTCTGCTTACTCCGCTTCTGCACAGCTTCAGCAAGAGGGTAATCCTCGGGCTGGTTATGCTGGGGCTGTTCGCCGGAGCTTTCATGTTTGTGCCCGCCAAAATGGTTGTGATGAAGATGCTTCCATTTGATAACAAGAACGAGATGCAGATAATAATAGACATGCCCGAAGGCACACCCCTTGAGCAGACAACCCTCGTGGCAACGGAAATAGGCGCTTATCTCTCCACTGTGGATGAGGTGGCGAACTATCAGATATATTCCGGTACCCACGCTCCCATAAACTTTAACGGGCTGGTGCGCCACTATTTCCACAGAAATGCCCCGAACATGGCGGATATTCAGGTGAACTTTGTGGATAAAAGCTTAAGAAAGCTCAAAAGCCACGACCTCGCCAAAAAACTCCGTGAACCTGTTCAGGAGATAGCAGGTATACACGGCGCAAATGTAAAAATGACGGAAGTTCCCCCCGGACCTCCGGTTCTTTCCACACTGGTAGCTGAGATATACGGCCCAGATGCAAAAACAAGGACTGACATAGCCGAACAGGTGATGAAGGTTTTCCACGATACAGACGGTGTTGTGGATATAGACACCTACGAGGAAGCAGACATGCGTCAACTCAGCTTCACTGTTGATAAGGAAAAGGCGGCTCTTGTGGGCGTTTCATCCGAAATGGTTTCCCAAACCCTTTACATGGCTCTCAAAGGCATGAAGGCGGGCGTTCTGCACACAGGTCAGGACAGAGAAGACGTGGGTATAATGGTTCAGCTCCCCGAAACGGAGAAGAATGCACTTAACAGCCTGCGTGACATACATCTCATCTCCATGGCAGGAATGCCTGTTTCTTTAAGCGAACTTGTAAGAGTGGAGGATGCAGTTAAACAAAAGGCCGTATATCACAAGAACATGCAGCCCGTAACATACATCACCGCAGATGTGGCAGGGGTGGAGGAAAGCCCTGTTTACGCCATACTGAAAATGAAGGAGCGAGTGGCTCATATAACCTATAACGGAGAGCCTATTCAGCAGTTCTGGACAAACTCGCCGGAATTTACTGATGTTCCTTCAATCAAATGGGACGGAGAGTGGCAGATAACCTACGAGGTGTTCCGTGACCTTGGTCTCGCCTTTGCTGCGGTGCTTGTCATTATGTATTTCGTGCTTGTGGGCTGGTTTAAATCATTCGTAACGCCTGTGATAATGATGATCCCCATCCCTTTAAGCCTTCTGGGGATAATTCCCGGACACTGGCTGTTCGGCGAGTTTTTCACCGCAACAAGTATGATAGGCTTCATGGCACTTGCAGGAATTATGGTGCGTAACTCAGTCCTGCTTATCGATTTCATAAACCACGGTGTCGCAAACGGAAAGCAGTTTGAGGAAGCGGTTATACAGTCAGGAGCCATAAGGACACGCCCCGTTGTGCTTACCACGGTAACGGTAATTGTGGGTGCGCTGTTCATGCTGCCGGATCCTATCTTCTCCGGTCTTGGTGTATCATTGATAACAGGGGCATTTGTATCAACCGTACTCACGCTCCTTGTGATACCGCTGGCGTATTACAGATACCACAAGCTGAAAGAAAGGTTCAGAAAATAAGGCGCTTTTCAGGCATATATATAAAAAAATAAAGTTTAAAGGTGAAAGCTATGACAGTTAAAGATATTTTAAGACTTGTACCGGGAATAATGATTCTAGTGAGCCTTGCCCTCGGCGTATGGGTAAACCAGTGGTGGCTACTCCTTGCCGCCTTTGTGGGGCTGAACCTGCTTCAGTCCTCATTCACAAAATGGTGCCTGCTTGAAGACATCCTTATCAAGATGGGCGTTCCCAAGGAATAGAAAGCAAATCAAGCCTCTGCCGGAGTCTCCGGCGGGGGCTTTTCTTTTTTTCCGCAAGAATCGGGTGGATGGGTGGTCTTTTTCGGGCTATTTTGCTTCTCATGAAGGAGAATGAGCATGAAAAAAGTTTTTGCCCCCGGCTGCGCACTGCTGATACATAATCCAGAACTTGCGGACAGGATAGCCGCCTACCTGAAAGACAGGCACAATCTAGAAGAACGCCACACTATGTGCTGCCATTTCCGCCCTGATTTCAGTGAGCCCGTGCAGATTATCAGCATATGTTCCGGCTGCATAAGGCGTTACGACTCTCTCTATAAAGACGTCTCCGCTGTCAGCCTGTGGGAACTGGCGGACAAAGATCCTCATTTTCCATTTCCTGACTATGGCGGAATGAGACTCTCCGTTATTGATGCCTGCCCCACAAGAAATTATATTGACCTCCATGAAACGATCCGTTCTATTCTTAGTAAAATGAATATACAGATAAACGAGGCAGAGCGGACAGGAACAGGCGCCAAATGTTGCGGAGACAGCTTTTACGGCAGAATGGAAAAATCAGCGATTCTTGAAAAAATGCGTGAACGGGCAGAGGAAATGCCAGAGGAAAATGTTGCCGTTTACTGTGTTTCCTGCATTAAATCAGTTACAAACGGCGGGAAGAGCCCCAAATATCTGCCGGATCTTCTCTTCGGTACTGAAACCTTTTCCGGCGAATGCGACCCTGATTTATGGCACGGGGAACTGAATAAATTTATCAGAAACAGCAGGTGAATGATGCGCCATGCGGATTATTACAGGATAGAAAAAGCGATCAGGTTCATTGAGGCAAATTCCTATGAACAGCCTTCACTGGAAGCAGTTGCCGCACATCTCGGTTTGAGCCCGTTCCACTTCCAGAGAATGTTCACCGAATGGGCAGGCATAAGCCCTAAACGTTTTTTGCAGTGTCTCACCATAGAGTCCGCAAAAAAGCTTCTGGATGAATCACGCTCAGTGCTTGAAACATCCATAGAAACAGGGTTAAGCGGTCCGTCACGCCTTCATGATCTCTTTGTAAGTGTGGATGCCGTAACCCCCGGCGAATATAAAAACATGGGCGAGGGGCTTGTGATCAGATACGGTTTTCAGCCCACTCCCTTCGGCATGAGTCTTATTGGCGTCACTGAAAGGGGTATATGCGCCTTTAGCTTTCCTGACGATGAAAACAGCGCCATAGAAACCCTCCGGTCGGACTGGCAGAACGCAAAACTTGTCAGAGATGACAACGCAGCAGAGGAAACAGTGAGCCGTATCTTCAAGCCGGAAAAGGGGAGCAGGCTGAAAATCCTCATGAAAGGGACAAATTTTCAGATAAAGGTGTGGACTGCGGTTCTCCACCTGCCTTACGGGGTTTTCAGCAGTTACGGCAGAGTTGCGGAAATGATTGGTCAGCCGTCTGCCTCCCGTGCTGTGGGCACTGCACTGGGGCAAAACCGCATAGGCTATCTTATTCCCTGCCACAGGGTATTGCGAGAGACAGGGGCAGTCACCGGATACAGGTGGGGTTCTGCCAGAAAGCGGGCAATGATAGCCTTTGAGGCATGCACAAAAGGGTAGACCTTCTCAATTCCTGTTTACACCGCCTGAAACCTGCCGTAATATCCGCATATGAATATTATGAAATTCGATTTCACAGTAAAAAACATAGTAATAGTCGTTGCGCTTGCGGTTGTTGTTCTGCTGCTGATCAAGCTCCAGACTCTTGTGACAATCTTTGCCGTGTCCTTCTTCCTTGCGTATCTGTTTGATCCGCTTATCAACTGGTTTGAAGGGAAAAAGGTACCGCGTTATCTTTCCATTATTCTCCTTTATGCTGTCATTGTATTTGTCAGTGTTTTGTTCTTCGGCTCTCTTGTTCCTGTGATATATCAGGAGAGTGTGCATCTCGCTGATGCTCTGCCTGCATACTTTCAAAAGCTTTTCAGCCTTGTGGACATGCTCACCGACCGTTTCGGAATTGATATTTCATTTGAAGATATACAGCAGCAGGTGCTGCCCAAGCTCACCGGCATAGGTACTACGCTTCTTTCATCCGCAGAAGGGGTTATGAAGTCAGTAAATACAGTGGTAAGCCTTATGCTGAATATAGCCCTGATACCTATTCTGACTTTCTACTTCCTTAAGGATTTCAGCAGTATAAAAAACAAGATGTTCGATAAGTTTTCCGGAGCATCAAGCATAGACTATCCCAAGCATTTCATGCACTTTAACTCACTTTTGAGCAGATATTTCAGGGGGCAGGTGCTTGTGGCGATATTCCTCGGAGTGTCATACACAATAGTGCTTCTTATTGCAGGAGTAAAACCTGCAATCCTTCTGGGGCTTATTTCCGGTGTTTTAAGCATCGTGCCTTACCTTGGGTTTATGATTGGCTTCTCCGCCTCGCTTATGCTTGCGGTCGTTCAGTACGGAGATTTCCTGCACCCGATCATGGTGATAGCCGGTTTTTCAGTAGTTCAGGCGCTGGAAAGCAACTATGTAACACCTAAAATTGTCGGCGAGTCTCTGGGGCTTCATCCTACTGCTGTTATTTTTGCCCTGATGGCGGGCGGTTCTCTCATGGGAATAGGCGGTATGATTATTGCGCTGCCTGTTGCTTCGTTTATCAAAGTTGTGGGTGACGAGTATCTGAACCGTATTAAAACAGAAAAATCCGATAAAGCCGCAAAAGCCTAAAAATTTAATCAAAAAAAAGGTCTGCCCCCTTTAAGGAAGCAGACCCTGAACTTTTTTCATTACTCCGAAAGCAGTAGTGAAACAGCTTACTGTTTGATCTGTTTCATTACCTCTTCCACAAAGTTTTCCTGCTTTTTTTCGATGCCTTCTCCCATCTGGAAACGGGTAAAGGAAACTATCTTAGCGCCTTTTCCTGCAACAAGCTTTTCTATTGTGGTGTCGGGATCCTTTACGAAGGGCTGGTTAATAAGGCACACTTCTTTGAGGAGTTTTGAAACCTGACCCTTAACAATGTTAGGGATCATGTTTGCGGGTTTGCCCTGTTCAGCAAGTTTAGCAGCGAAGATTTCTTCTTCTTTAGCTATGTATTCGGGATCAACAGAGTTGCTGTCAAGGAACTTGGGGTTTGATGCCGCAACGTGGAGGCAAACATCCTTAGCAAGTTCTGCGTCTCCGCCTTCAAGCTCAACAACAACACCGATTTTTCCGCCCATGTGGATGTAAGTGCCGATGTTGCCGCCTTCGCATCTTTTGAAACGGCGAATGCTGAGTTTCTCGCCTATTGTTGCCACTTTTTCTGTAAGGACTTCAGAAACGGGCTTGCCGCCTGTCTGAATCTGAAGAAGAGCATCAACATCAGCGGGATTGCTGTCAGCTATGATTTCTGCTATCTGTTTTGTAAAGTTAAGGAAGTCAGCATTTTTAGCAACAAAGTCAGTTTCAGAGTTGATTTCAACAATAACACCGACATTTCCTTTAAGGCAGTCAGCCACAACGCCTTCGGCTGCGATTCTGCCTTCTTTTTTAGCTGCTGCGGAAAGACCTTTTTTACGAAGGAAATCCACAGCTGCATCCATATCACCATCGGTTTCGGCAAGGGCTTTTTTGCAGTCCATCATGCCTGCGCCGGTTTTTTCACGAAGTTCTTTTACGAGTGCTGCTGTTATTTCTGCCATTGATTAATCCTCATCCTTTTTTTCGGGTTCGCCGGAAGTAAGCTCTTTTGCAAGCTCTGCTTCGTCAACTATTTCCTCAACGGGTACATCATCAGAGCCTGCGCTTCTGATTTCTTCAATGAGGTTTTCCTCTCTGAGCTGTTTGCCTTCGAGAATAGCGTCGGCTATTCTTACAGCGATAAGCTGGCAGGCACGGATAGCGTCATCGTTACCGGGAATGGGGAAGTCAACAAGATCGGGGTCGCAGTTGGTGTCAACTATGGCAACAACGGGTATGCCGAGTTTGTGAGCTTCGCTGATGGCGTTCTGTTCAAGTTTGATATCGATAACGAACATAATGTCGGGAACTTCAGTCATTTCTTTGATACCGCTGAGGTTCTTTGTAAGTTTCTCGAACTCTCTGCGGAGAACTGCCTGTTCTTTTTTGGTAAATCTGTTGATGTAGCCGCTTTCAAACATATCTTCAAGTTCTTTAAGTCTTGCGATACGTCCTTTGATTGTTTCAAAGTTAGTGAGCATTCCGCCCAGCCATCTCTGGTTTACATAGTAAGCGCCGCATTTGTCAGCAGCTTCTTTGATAGCTTCCTGAGCCTGTTTTTTAGTACCTACGAAAAGGAACTTGTTGCCGCCTTTGGAAGCGTCTCTTACGAACTCATAAGCCTGATTGAAGCACTGAACTGTTTTCTGAAGGTCAAGAATGTAGATACCGTTTCTTGCGCCGAAAACATATTTGGACATTTTGGGGTTCCAGCGTTTTGTCTGGTGACCGAAGTGAACGCCTGCCTCAAGCAGGTTTTTCATTGAAATATAGGACATGTCAGTCCCTCCTTTTTGTTTTTCCTCCGCCTGTTTTCCGGAAAGCACCTTATCTAACAGGCACATGCCGCCGAAAATGATGATCAGGCGTGTGAAATGGACTTGTTTTCTAACATTTGCAAAAGAAAAGATCAAGGATTAATGGGCTTTTCAGCGTGTTTTTATACAAATATTTCTCAACTGTACCCTTACCGCTTTACTACAGACATAAAAAAACTTAAAACAGCAATGGAAAAAGCCGTACGGCTTTTCATCATCTAACTAAGGAGAAATATATCCCATGTTTCCTTATCTCTTCAAAATAGGTTTTCTGGAACTCAGAATATACAGCCTTATGTACATAACAGGCATCCTGCTTACAATCTACTTTTCACGCAGAAAAGCGGCAAAGCTCGGAATTAAACAGGAAGACACTGAAAATTTTATACTTTTCACATTCCTTTTTGCTCTCATAGGCGCCCGTGCCTATTATGTTCTTTTCCGGTGGGACTACTACGGAGGCGACATCTTTGAGATGATAGCCATCTGGCACGGCGGGCTCGCCATACACGGCGGACTCATAGCAGGATTCATAGCTGCTATAAGTTTCTGTCTCTATAAAAAAATAAGCCCTTTTAAAATGGGGGATATCATATTTCCGTGGCTTCTTCTCAGTCAGGCTCTGGGCAGGTTCGGCAACTTCGCCAACGGAGAGGCGCACGGAGTTCCCACTCTTACCCCGCCTTCAATAATTTTCCGTGCAGAAAACGTATTTCCCCAGTTCTGGGCGCAGGTGCTGAAAACCGCAGGGCTTAATAATAATCCGGAAAGCGTCTCACGCCTGAAAGATATAGCCGCTCAGTCTCCCGACGGATTGGCAGTGACCTTCATGGACAAAATATACTATATTAAAGAGTATTTCCCGTGGGGAATAAGCTTCACCAACAAATACGGAGCCGCCGCATGGCGTGACTTCGGCACTCTGCCTGTTCACCCCACTTTCTTCTATGAAATGTTCCTTAATTTCATCGGCTTTCTTATTCTGTTTATATTGTGGAGAAAAGACTCAAATATCGGCACAGGAAAAATTGTCGGCGGATATCTCATAGCATACGGCGTGATACGTGCTGCGGTGACATTCTTCCGTGCAGATGACCTGATGCTCGGAATGCTTCGTGCGCCGCACCTCATAAGCATTATTATGGTGCTTGCCGGAATAGGGTTTCTTATAAACGCACGTTTAAGATCAAAGAACCTCTGATCGCCTTTACAAAAGGGCATGGCAGATTTAAACTTAATTAGTTTTTTTATATTCTGCCCATATAGCTATTATAAAATTTAATTCCTTCGGAGGAATCTGCATGAGGATCAAAACAACCGTTTTCGCAGTTGGGCTTTTAGTGTGTGCCCTTTCTGCGTCTGCTTATGATTATCCGGTTTCCGGCAGCAGCACGGAAAACTATCAGCCTGTCTTTGAGAAGATAAGCAAAGGAGAATGCGATAATATGGCGGCGGAGCTTAATGAGCTTGCCGCAAAGGAAGGGGTATCGCAGGAGTTTTATCTCGGTTTATGTTATTTTGAAAATAATCAGCAGGAAAAAGGCTACGCAGCTGTGGACAGGATGCTTGCTGCTGAAGAGTTTGACGAAGCACTTTACCTCCTGAACCGTGAAGAGGCTAAAGGGGTTAATACCACTGAGCTTTCCAAATATAAAGGTTTCGCACACTACGGCACAGGCAATCTTTCAGCAGCGCTTGAATATTTCCTTAAATTCAAATCCGCAGGCGGAACCGATGCAGACGTACACTTCCGCACAGTTGATATATACATCAACACGGGGGATCTGGAGAAAGCCCAGACCGAACTTGAACAAGGACGCTGGAAGGACGACCGCTACGCATACCGCAAAGGGATCATAGAACTCAATAAAGGGCATGTGCAGACATCTCTCAGAAATTTCAGAAGTGTCAAAAGCGCTCCGCACACAGAAGCTTACGCCAACAGCAACTACATGATAGCAGAAATATGCGCTGCTCAGAAGCGTTTTGCATGCAGCGAAAAGGGCTATGATGCTATGACGTCAACCTCCCCCAACTTTGCCAGGCAGAAAAAAGAAGAGCTTAAAAATCAGAAGAAACTTTTCGGCGCTGTCATAGCAATAGGAGAACAGTACGATTCCAACGTTACCTCAATTGATGAGGACAAGGTGGAAAACTTTTCAGAGGAAGAGAGCTTCAGAACATATATATTTGCCGATCTTAAACTTAACTTTTACGATGTACTCTATGACAGGATAGAAACAGGGCTGCTGAACTATAAATCATGGAACCACAGCGTTTCGGAATATAATGCACAGTCTCACAAGCTGTATGCGGGATTCATAAAAAAATATGACGACTTTGAACTGACACTTCCGTACATAAGCTATGCTCTGACCTATATGGACGGCGAAAAATACTCCGACACTTTCACCCTTGAGGCAAAGGGTGCCTATTTAATGGACTCATGGCGTTTTTACATGCCTTTGTCTCTTACAATAAGGAGCTACGACACCGACACCCCTGATGACTACAACAGAGACGGAAACGGCTACAAAGGCGGTCTGGGTGTCTCCAAGGCATTAAACAAGGCGCACATGGTAACCCTTGAAGGAAACTTCGGTGCGGAAGATACTGACGGTAAATACAGGGAAGTGACCACAAGTGAGCTTAAACTCGCCTACACCGGGCAGATAGTGCGTGATGTCACTCTTCAGCTTGATTACAACACAATATATTACGACTACAAAAACGGCGGACGTGAAGACAGGTATCACAGCGCCGGAGCAACAGTTTTATACAAATTTCTGGACAGACACTACCTGAACCTCGGTTACAGGTTTAATGTTAACGACTCAAACGATGATTACAACGACTATAAAAAACACGTCTTTGACTTAGGCGTAAGCTATTTCTATTAAGGAGCGGAAGATGAGACTGATAATATCAATAATGACCGCCTTACTCCTTGCGCTGCCTGTTTTCGCCGCTGAAAAAGCCGGAGAAGTTAAACTGGTTAACGGAAAAGTTGAGATTTTAAAAGAACAGCAGGTTGTGGGCAAAGCAGCAAAAGCCGGAACCGAATTTCTCACCGATGACCTCATCCGTACTAAAAGAAAAAGCTATGCTGAAGTTTCCTTTGTGGACGGCTCAAGTGTTAAAATCTATGAAAGAAGCCGCCTGAAAATCAACGGAATAGAGCGCGGAAAAGACTACAATGCAGACATAAGCAAAGGGCGTGTCCTTTTTGACATAGCCAAGGCAGAAGATGTCAGCGGCGATTTTAAAGTTAAAACCACAACATCGATCATCGGCGTTAAGGGTACATCTTTCCGCATTGATGTTCTGCCCGAACTCACCAGAGTTACGGTTGTTGAGGGGATTGTCGAAGTCAGCAGGCTGGATGTCCCGGAAAGAAGCGTACTTCTCAATGAAGGTCAGTCTGTTCTTATAAGGCAGGACAGCGATGAAATGAATGTCACCAGGAATCAGCCTGAAACAGACATTGATTACGAAGATGAAACAGACGGACTCACAGGCAGGGAAGGGCTTGCCGGTTCAGGTCCCGTGCAGTCTCCGAACCTTGTTCTGGATGGTCTGAGAAACGGAACAAACGATATTGATCAGATATATGAAAAACCTCAGGACAGGGAAAACCTTGTTGAGGTACTCACCGGAAAGGCAAGAATACACATAGACTTTGAATAATACACAGGGGGAGCTGAAACTCCCCCTGAACTCTTCTCTCACCATTCAGTAAAAATCCCGTCCACTTCTGCTAAGTTAAAATTCAATGAATTATTTCCAAATCAGATCTAACATTTGTTATAATAATACCGATAACAGTATTATTATTTTATCTAAACAGGTATTTATGTTTTATGATTACGGCGGAACGCTTGCACTGATAGCGTTAAGGACATTATTTCTTATAGCGGGACTCTACGGAACACTCGCAATGTTTTCCGAAATAATATCATACAGGATGATTCGGCTCAAAGTTTCATCATATGTCTTCTGCGGTTTTTCAGGCTTCACTGTGATAAGCCTCTTTATGCCCTTCAAACCAGATTTCGGGTCACTTGTCTTTATCCTCTCAGCCAGTCTTGCATGCTTTGCCTACACACATTATTTCGGTGTCAGAGTTCCGAGACTCATTGAAACTGCCGCTGAAAAAGAAAAAAGCCTGATCGAAACCTGTATCAATGACTCCGCAGCTCCGTTTATTCCGAAGAAAAAGCATCTTGAGCTGAATATACCTTACTGCCGTGTAGCCTATGACCGCTCCGAACGTATTATACACATAGAAAGCAATGGAAAATACGATGCCAGAGAGCTTTACCGTTTTGTGGAGGAGGCTGTCAGGAGCGAGTACAGAATAATATGCAGACGTCCGCCCCTTGGGACACTGAACAGATTCAGAATAGACTTGGAACCAAAATCGGAAATACTGAGGAAATAAACAGTATCCGGGCACCTCTCTTATGAGAGACGCCCGGTTTTAATTATTATGCTTTGCCGGCAGAGCCGAGAACATTGAGGTTTTTATGTTTATAAAGCTCAATAAGTTCTGTTCTTGCGGGTTTAAGGTATTTTCTGGGGTCAAACTCCGAAGGATTTTTAGTCAGAGTCTCCCTAATCATAGCAGTGAAAGCAAGTCTGCCGTCACTGTCTATGTTGATTTTGCACACAGCGCTCTCCGCAGCTTTTCTGAGCTGTTCTTCGGGTATGCCCACTGCGCCGTCAAGCTGACCGCCGTTGGCATTTATGATTTCCACATACTTCGGCACAACAGATGAAGCACCGTGAAGAACTATGGGAAAACCGGGGAGACGCTTTTCGCACTCCTCAAGTATGTCAAAACGGAGAGGAGGAACAGATTCGCCGGGCTTAACCTTAAACTTGTAGGCTCCGTGTGATGTGCCGATAGAGATGGCAAGCGAGTCAACCCCTGTTCTTTTTACAAACTCTTCAACCTCGTCAGGGTTGGTGTAGTGTGATTTTTCGGAGGATACATCATCCTCTATTCCGGCGAGAACACCGAGTTCGCCTTCCACAGTTACATCAAACTGATGAGCATACTCAACCACTTTTCTGGTGAGCGCTATATTGTCTTCAAATGAATGGTGGCTGCCGTCTATCATCACAGATGAAAAACCATAGTCCACGCAGTCCTTACATATTTCAAAGGTGTCGCCGTGGTCAAGATGAAGCGCTATGGGTATTTCGCAGCCCATCTCTTTAGCAAGAGCTGTGGCGCCCATTGCCATATAGCGGAGCATTGTTGCATTTGCATACTCCCTTGCTCCTTTTGAAACCTGAAGGATAAGGGGTGACTTTGTCTGCACGCAGGCGGTAACTATAGCCTGAAGCTGCTCAAGGTTGTTAAAGTTGTAGGCGGGCACGGCATATTTTCCTGCCATTGCTTTTTTGAACATCTCACGAGTGTTCACCAGACCGAGTTCTCTGTAAGAAACAGCCATTTATAAAACCTCCGTTACATTATATCTCTCAAGAAAACCGCCAATCAATAGTCCCCTTCAGGGCAGCTTTCTTTACGCTTGGACTCAAAGAAACATGCTAAGATTCATTCTGATTTCATCAAGCTTAAGCCTGATTCCGTCTCTGCTGTCTGCGGAGCAGTTAGGAATAACCATTCCGTAAAATTTCAGCCCGTAGTGAGTGAAAACCTTCTTTGCCCACTCCACAGCAGGCTCGCCGTGGGAACGGTTGCCGGCACCCTGCACAAATACGAAGAAAATTTTCTGCTCAGGACGGAACTGCGGCACACCGCCTCTTTTTTTGAGGCATACCCATCTGTCGATAAAAGTTTTGCAGATTCCTGAAACAGCAGCATAATAATTGGGAGATGAGAGAATGATAAGATCTGCCTCAAGGAGCTTGGGCAGAACAGGCTTGAGGTCGTCATCTGTTTCGCAGATTCCTTCACCCGTACGGCAGTTGGAACATCCGCCGCAGTTGGAAAAATTAAGTTCTCTGAGACTCACAACTTCGCAGTCTTCGTCCTTATATTTTTCAGCAAGCTGTTCTGAAAGCCACGCACAGTTACCTTCTGCACGGGGGCTTCCGTTAATTATCAAAACCTTCATAATGCTCTCCAAGTTCATATTATCCGTATAAGATATAAATCTGCAACACCTTTTCATAATAAATAATCGTCTTGACGAAGACGCTTACTCAAAGGATAATTCGTTTATGGAAGATATGCTTAAAAAGATAGAAGAACTCGGAATAAAAGTTATGAATCCGTCGGAAAACGGCGAATTTGCCTACGAAGGCAAAAATTATGACATGCCGGCGGAAACTCTCGTTATCACACTGGAAACTGTTTACGAGGATAATGCCGGTCTCGTCGGTTTGTTCTGCGGAGATTTCTGCGCTGTGCTTCTTAAGGGAGTGTACAAAGATTTTGTGCGCCTCATAGAAGGAGAGCCCGTCATAGAACCGGCACGCATGGTTAAGCTGGCGGAAACAGCGGTCAATATTGAAAAAGGGCTTGATACTCCCGTGCGTATTGGCGTGCTTCTCGCCGGTGATGACAAACGTTATGTTTTCAAGGCTGAAGAGATAAGACCCGCCGACAAACTGAAATATGACAGACGCCTTTTCAAGGTGCCCGCCGCTCTGTCGTCAGTGGAATATACATTATCTCAGAATGAGGGCGTACCGGAAAAAACCCTTTACGGAAGGGGTATGCTTTCCGGCGTTTTCCCTGAAACTCTTTCGCCATTTGCCCTTTCCCTCGCAAAAACAGTGCCTGATCTTTTTAATCCGCTGATGATAAGTGTAAATGTGAAAACCTCGAGCCCCTCACTTGCCTGCATATGCGGCAAACCTTTTATCAACACTGCAAACATCGGACACATATGCACAACAGCCGGAACAACACAGGATTATTATCTGTTGAACTACGCACCGTGGATATATGTAAAAAATAAAAAATCATCCTTCAGCCATCCGGATCTGAAAATTTTCGCCATTAACGATGAAGAGATCAAAGAAGGAATTGAAGATATAAAATCTGCAGAGATAACCAAAGAATTCCTTTTTTCTGAAAACTTTACAGAATTTCTCGCGCTCTGCGCCATGACAACTCAGCTTATCCATATGAAAACATGGGAAGCATTCACCAGATGCTACGCACTGCTGAAAGACACTGAAACCCTGTTAAAATTTGTGTTTCTTACCAGAGAAAGATCATTGCTGGATTCTCCTTTTGATATGCCTCCGTTTCTTGACCCAATTTACCCGTCCATCAAATCAGAAGTACGCCGCACTTTCAAACATGCTGATTTTGACGGACTGTTTGCGTCTCTCCCTGCTTCAAAGAGGTTTTTGCTAAATAAAGATAAACTCCGCCGCAGTGTTTCAGAGCTTCACTCGTGCCTTGATCTGCGTGATGAAATAACATCCGCCGCCTTCGGCGTGTCTGCCTCTCTCCATCATCTGCTGCTTACTTTTGGGAACGAGATGCTGGAAGGACGGCTTATTAAAAACGCCGCTGATGTATTTGCATTTGATCTTTCAGATCTTAAAAACTTCTATAATGATGAGTATTACGGAAATATACCTGTGACTCTGTGGTTTAAAAAATGGCAGGGCGAACGGACAGCAGCCCAGTTTGTTCCTTATGATATATACGAAAAAGATATATCAGAGATACCTTCCATTGTTAAAAAAATGCTCTCAAAAAAGCAAACAGAGGTCCCCTGTATATCTTTTTGCCACGAAGATTATGAGGGGCTTGGCTGTGCGCCTGTTCACCTTACAGACAAACTCACAGATATAGCTCTGGTGCGTAATCTGCCCCCTGCAATGCTTCATTGTCTGGATGGCTGCCGTGCGGTTGTCACTGACACAGCACCGCTTTTCTCGTACCTGACAGAATACTGCATACGCACCGGAACTCCTCTTTATGCCGGAATACGATTCGCCGGACTAATAGCAGACGGAAAAAGAATAAAACTATGCGGAGACAAAATAGAAATTAAGGACTGATGCCCTATGGAAGAAAACTTTGAAAGAGTCTCGGACTGCCTGCATTCACCTGAAACCCTGCATGCACTGCGTGAAACCGGAGAAAACTTCAAAGACCGCATCAAAGGGATGATTGCGGGCAATATCATAGGCGATATGCTGGGACTTACCCAGATGTCGGGAGAGGGTATGCTCTCACCTGTACGACCCGTACGCCTCACAGGGAAGTATCAGAAGGACATCACAGGAGGCGGAGTATACGGGCTTGCTGCCGGAAGCTGGACAGATGACACCTCCATGCTCATAGCACTGGGAGAGAGCCTTGCCGAAAAGGGAAAAGCTGACCCTGAGAACGAGCGCAGACATTATTTAAAATGGTTTATAGAAGGTGCATACACACCGTCGGGCGAAGCATTTGACATAGGACGCACCACACGTCAGGCACTTACCACAGGTTCGGCCCCGTCAGACAGGGAATCAAACGGAAACGGCGCACTTATGCGCTCCAGCATCCTCACTGCATGGTACATCAACTCCACAGATAAAGAGCTGATAGACGCTTCGGGTCTCTCCTGCTCCGTCACCCACGCACACCCAATAGCAAAGTTCACAAACGTTATCTACAACCTGCTCCTGAAAAAGCTTATTACAGGGTTTGAGCCTGAACAGAGCATCATGGCTCTGCGTGATGAATATGAAGGGCTGATGGATGACCTTAAAGATATATTTCTTGAGCCGGAGGTTTATCAGACCACGTCTTACTGTGTAACCACTTTGGAAACAGCAATCTGGCTGAACATGGAATCATCATCCTTTGAGGAAACACTACTGAAAGCAGTGAATATGGGAGGCGACGCAGACACCATAGGAGCAGTGACCGGAGCAGTTGCAGGTGCAATATACGGATACGCCGCCATACCGGAGCGCTGGATTCGCCATGCGGAACAGGTTATGAAAAAATACGAGGGGCTAAAGATTTTCCTATAGATTCTGGAAGCTTCATCAGTTTGTCAAAATACACTGATTCTCAGCTTTCGGCGTTACTCTTGCCGGAGATGGAGACAATATTCAGTTTTACAGTAAGCATGTTTCTGGTCATATTTTCTGTAAACTCGGTGTCTTTCATCCCGTAATGGTCCATTATTATTTGGAGTGCCTTGCGCTTGTCAGCGTGGGTTTCCTGTATAACAGCCTTCGCCTCACCGCAGACAGAGGTAAATTTAGTTGTCCACCTGCATGCACTCTCAGCTTTTATAAGTTCATTTTTCAGGATTATCTGGAAAAACACATCGGGATTTTTTTTGATAAGATCAATCTTGCGCCCTTCGGATGCACAGTGGAAATAAAGCGCATCGTCCATGTAACCGTAGTTCACGGTCACAAGGTAAGGGCAGGGAGAATCCGCCAGAGCAAGGTGAATTACTTCACCCTGCTTCAGCAGATTTTCTAATATATTATAATCTTTTATTTCTCTTTCAGACCTTCGCATCCGTAAGCTCTGCTTCTTCCTCTGTACATCCGGAAATGATTCCGCAGGCACGTTTTCTGCGTTCCATACGTTTTTCAGGCATGTTTTCTTTGCATCTTACACATGCTCTGTCCGGGTCGAATTCAATGTTGCCGCCATCAATCACAAGCTGGCTTCCGTTCACAAGAAATCCCGCTACTTTCACTCTGGCTTTTTCCACAAGCCTGCTGAAAGTTGGGCGTGAAACATTCATAAGCACTGCGGCTTCCTCGTGGGAGAGTCCTTCATAATCAGCGAGTCTGATTGCCTCAAACTCATCAAGAGTTATCCCTACGGTTTTCAGTTTTTTTGCCGGAACTCCCCTTGGTTTGAAATGACAAATTTCCGGCACAACACCTATTGTGCGTGGTTTTAGTGGTCTGGGCATAATACACGTCCTCCAATGAAAAAACTAACGATGGTTGCACAAATTAAAAATCGTAATAACGGTTATTACTACCGTTTCGGTATGTAAAATCATTATTTAGCGCATTTGTCAACAATTAAGTTGTTAGCGTCTTAACTAGAGCCTATGTTTTTTATTTACTATCAGCAGTATATAGCCTAAAATAAATTTAGTAAATGTCCAGACGTCTGACCATTTACATTTACCTATGCTTTACACTGGTGCGATTCGGTGTACCATAGTTTAAAACAAATTGAACTACAGTTTTATATTAAATTTATAATTTTTAACTTTTATTCAAACTTTGCGAACCGCTCCGAAGAGAACCGCATTTTTCTGTCAGGAAGAGATGCACCGTCCTTAAACCTGCCCACAGCTATAAGCATGGGAATAACTTTGCCGGATTTTATTCCGAACTCTTCCTTGATTTTATCTTCATCAAAACCGTCCATGGGGTGAGTAACAAACCCCAGACCCTCAGCCGCTATCATTAGATTCATTGCAAACAACCCAGCATTTCTGGCGGCAAAAACTTTTCTCCGCTCGCTGTCAGGTGCGCCGTAAAATCCTCCGGCGGTTTTTTTCACACTTTCCGCAGTTTTTTCATCTGCATACCCTTTTTCCACAAGGTCTGCTGCCACTGCATCAAGATTTTCCTCAACGGCATCAGTATTGCCGATTATGATAAAAACAGCAGACGCTTCTTCAACTTTCGGCTGATTAAAAGCGCATGCACGGAGAGCCTTTTTGCGCTCCGGCGAACGCACAGTAATAACTTCCCACGGCTGAATATTGTAGGAGGACGGAGCCAGAGCAGCAAGCTCGAGAATCTCGGTAATCTCATTGTCAGACATTTTAAAGGATGGGTCAAAAAAATTCACTGACCTGCGGGTAAGGATGGTTTGAATGGCTTCCATGTTTCACCTCATCATGGACTATTATACCATTCCGATCCGATTATGACATGGAAAGTTCGTTAAAAATGTCTATTCCTTTTCACCCGTGTAGCCCTTGCACACAACATATATCTCAAATGAGCTTTTTCTTGTGGCTTCCGGTCTGATCACTTTCACCATGTTGAAAAACCTGCGTATCTCTTTCAATAACCCTTGGGTGTCTTCACCGTCAAAAAGTTTGAAACAGAAGTTGCCGTTTTTTCTAAGCACTTTTTTGGCAAAAGTAAAAATAAGCCCCACAAGCTCGCAGCTGTTCACATGGTCAAGAAGTTTGGTGCCGGAAGTGTTCGGGGCAGCATCAGAAAGCACCGTGTCAAACTCAGGGCATATATCAAGCACTTTCATAAGAGTTTCATTTGATGTTAGATCGCCGAGGATAAAGTGAAAATTAGGATATCCCATTCCCTCAACCTGAATAAGATCCACACCCACTACTGGCTGTTTTTTTACTGTCTCAAGCACAACCTGGCTCCAGCCTCCCGGAGCGCAGCCGGCGTCCAGAACACGGCTGTTGGGGTTGTACAGCCCGTACTTTTTGTTAAGCTCTGTCAGCTTGTAAGCCGCACGGGACTTGTAGCCTTCCTTCTTTGCCTTTCTGTAAAAAGCGTCTTTTCTGTTGTACATTTATTTTTCCTATTCCTTGCTTACCGGAACAACGTCATAGTTTTCGATATGGAAGTCCTCACTGGGATTGACTTCTATATTGACGCTCATCATAAGCTCAATTTCATCAAGGCTTTCTTTCTCATCATTAAGAATAAGATCAACCACATCAGGATGCGCTTCCACGAGAATTTTCTTATTTTTAAAGTATGGGGCAATGCGGCGTATTTCACGGAGGATATCATAGCATATAGTGAGCTTTGACTTAACAATTCCACGTCCCTCGCAATACGGGCAGGGCTCGCTTAATGTGCGTGTAAGGCTCTCCTGAACACGCTTTCTTGTTACTTCAACAAGACCGAGCGGGGAAATGTTCACAACGGAGCATTTCGCTCTGTCACCTTTGAGTTCTGCTTCAAGAGAAACGAGAACCTTTTCCTTGTTCTCATCCCTGCTCATATCTATGAAATCCACGATGATTATTCCGCCTATATTACGCAGGCGGAGCTGCCAGGCTATCTCTTTAGCTGCCTCAAGGTTGGTTTTCAGTATTGTTTCCTCAAAGTTGCGTTTGCCCACAAATCTACCGGTGTTGACATCAATAACAGTGAGGGCTTCCGCCTGATCTATAACTATATATCCGCCGGATTTCAGCCATACCTTTTTATCAAGTATCCTGTTGATCTCAATCTCAATATTGTAATGGTCAAACACTGGAAGCTCATGCTCATAGAGAGAAACCTCCACATCGAGATCAGGCATGTATTCCCGCAGGAAAGTTTTCATTTTGAGATAGTCGGCCTTATTATCTATAATAATACGGCTTACTTTTTCATTCACAACATCACGGAGTATGCGGAAAATCAGGTCATGATCTTCATAAACAAGCGCCGGAGCGCCGGAGCGGGTCATGCGCTCCTGAATCTTCGCCCATAAACGGAGAAGGTACTCAAGGTCGCTCTTTATCTCCTCATAGCTCCTGTCTGCGGAGACTGTGCGGGCTATGAGACCCATACCCTTCGGTTTTATCTCCTTAAGAACCTGACGAAGACGCTCGCGCTCTTCATCCTGCTCTATCTTGCGGGATACGCCGACATGCTCATAACCGGGCATAAGCACTATATAGCGTCCGGGGACTGTGATGTGAGTAGTAAGACGGGCGCCTTTCTGCCCTATGGCTTCCTTGGCGACCTGAACTATTATCTCCTGCCCTTCACGCAGAAGATCCTGAATGGGGGGAAATTCCTGAACACGGCGATCCATCTCAAGATCATCGAACTCGATTGAACCGTCCACGCTTTTTTCAAAGAAAGCCACCTTGTCCCCGTTTTCCACATAAATATCAGCAACGGGGAGAAACGCAGCCTTGTTCAAACCTATATCAACAAAAGCGGACTGAATGCCCGGAAGCACTTTAACAACTCTGCCTTTGTATATATTGCCCGCAACATTTTTGCTGTGGGCTCTTTCTATGAATATTTCCGATGTGCTTCCGTTTTCCAGCACAGCCACACGGCATTCATTTACCGTAGAATTTATTATTATCTCTCTGGACATTTATCAGCTCACCTTAAAGCCTGATTCTGCCCTCCAGAGCCTTCAGCAGTGTTACCTCGTCCGTATGCTCAAGATTTGAGCCTATAGGGACTCCGCTTGCTATTTTCGTCACGCTTATTTCAGGAAAGCGCTTCAGTAGACGGGAAATATATATGGACGTAGTCTCCCCTTCAACATCAGGGTTCAACGCCATTATAACCTCCGTAACCTCTCCGTTTTCCAGCCTCTCAATTAGAGACGCTATGCGGAGTTCATCAGGACCTATACCGTCAAGAGGAGATATTTTACCCCCCAGAACATGATAAAGCCCTCTGTAGCTTCCAGTGTTTTCTATGATGAAAATATCCTTCGGCTCCTCCACTACGCATATCTGCGAACGCACACGGTAGCGATCCTCACAGACCGAACAGACCGCTGTTTCGGATATGCCGCCGCAGACAGAGCAAAAGACGGTTTTTTCCTTCAGGTAGACAATGCTTTCCGCAAGACGCTTCACGTCCTCCTGCTTCATTTTAAGCACATGGAGGGCAAGGCGTCCCGCTGTTTTCCGCCCGACTCCGGGCAGACGGGAAAGCTCATTAAGGCAGTTTTCAAATATTCTGTTCTTTATCATGCCGCATTACGGGCAAAAAACGCCTTAGAACATACCGGGCAGGTTGATGCCCAGATTCCCTGTTACCTTGGAAATTTTTTCCTGCATTTTTTCCTGAGCCTTTGTCATACCTTCATTGACGGCAGCTACAATGAGATCCTGAAGCATTTCGATATCTTCGGGGTCAACGACTTCTTTCTCGATTTTGATGCCCAAAACCTGATTTTTGCCGTTTACCTGAACACTTACCATACCGCCGCCGGAAGAAGCTTCCACAACTTCCTGCGCTGCTTCCGCCTGCGCTTCCTCGATCTTTTTCTGCATCTTCTGCGCCTGCTTCATCATCATCTGAATGTTCATGCGTAATTCTCCTTGGATTCTTTAATATATATTAGATTCTATTACTTACATTTAAACACCGGCTCAGTGCTTCACTAGGATAAACACAGCTTAACAGCCGGAGACAGGACACATAGCAAGCCCTGAACTGCATATTATAAGACTAAATCAGATTTTTTCAAAGACAATAATAAAAATGTTTCACGGGAAACAATTAATTATAATTTTGATTAGAAATTGGTAATCTATAAGGTTATAATTTTATTAAAATGTACAGGGAGAAGACTAGTGAGTCGAGCTCTATCTTTTTATGCTTGTCAAATCAGCTTAACACCAAATATTGCAACTTTTTTAAGTGAAAATATTAACCCAAAAACCAGTCAACAATTTCTTTTATTACTTGAAGAATTAATTATTACACAGAAAGATTTTTTAATTAGCGATACTGAAATTGCCTTTCGTGATTTTATTTTTGAAAACAATAGATTAATCGCAGGGAAAGTTGGATTAAGCAAACAAGTCACAATACCAAATAAGGATAGTGACACTTTTAACGAAACAGAAACTCAAACATACCCAAATGTTTATTTTTTATGGGATCATAAAGAACAATTATTTATTATTAGTACAAATCTTGAGAGCCAATTTAAACGTAAAGTCTCAACATTTTTAACAATTTTAGAAAAAGCACTATCAAAACATATTAATGAATTTAATATAAATATTAAAGCACTTACAGAAAAAGGCAGTTTTTGGGACGCCAAAAGAAAATTCAATATTATTAAAAAAATCCAAATAGAGCTACTGCCGATGAATTTCTTTGGCAAAACTCCTCAATTGATAAAAGATGGTCTGAAACACATGAAAGAAGATTTTAATATTTCAAGTTCAAGTATTTTACTTGAAAATAAAGCAAATGAGTTAGTGTTAAATGAGAATAATGAAAGCTTACAATCAACAATAACATATAACGAAATGACAGGTGGGAATTGGACAATAGTGGGAGATAAAGGAGTAGTCAAAAAAAATAATAATCTATTTAAACAAAAGACAAACTTAACAGCAATAAATGATGGGGCAACAGCAGCTGAAGTTATAAAAGAAATTAGGAGAACACACCGTGGAGGTTGAAGCATTTAAAAAACTTTGTAATGTATTTCTTTATGGTTTTAGAAAACCCATTTTTTATATAATTATTATTGCTTCATTTTCCCTAGGATACTTCAATACTCCAGATAAAAATTTCTTTATACTTGTGCCAAGTATACTGGGCATTTTTTTGACAGGTGCCCTTACTTCTCTTGCTATAACTTTCACAGTTTTAAAAGATAGTGAACTTAAACAGTTTAAAGAATATGAAAATAAAACATCTAATAATCTTTTTGAACAATATCTTGATTCAGTTAAAACTGATTTATTAGTAATAATATGGATGCTTACGCTAAGTATTATTATTCTTGCATTGTCACAAACAGATATACCTAAAGTTACCTTCCCTTTTACAGAACTGATTGAAAAAAATAAATTTTATACCGCACTAAATCTTATTGGAATATTTGTATCTATTACTTGCATGTACGATATTGTAGAATCAATATTCCTTTTAATGGCAAACAAGTATGATAATTAGCATCGAGCTTCAATAACAATAACAAACGGAGCCTTGATCCCTTCGGGGAGCAGGTTAAGAATATCCGTTGCCGTACCTCTGTAGTTCTTTTCGTCGGGCATTGAAATATTTATGGAAAGAGAGACTTTTTTTCCCACACCTTTAAGCTCCTCCAGAGTGCGGATCAGTGCATAAGGGCGTTCAAAAATAACTGCTGTCTGCTTGGTGTTCTTCATGTGGTTAAAGAACTTGAGCCTGTCTGCCTTATCCTTTGGCGGAAAGCCCGCAAAAAGAAAAGTTTCAGCATAAAACCCGCTGACAGAGATTGCCGCTGTCACTGCTGAAACAGCATTCAGCGTGCGGATTTCCATTCCCTCTTTTATGCACATATCCACAAAGTCATAACCGGGGTCTGCAATACAGGGTGTGCCGGCATCTGAAAAGAGGATTGCTGTTCCGCAGGATAAAACATCCTTCATCAGCTCCGTCTTTTCCTCATCTGTGGAATGTTCGTTGAGAAGTCTGTACTCATGCTCACGGCAGCCAACGGCGGCAAGGAAGCGCAAAGTTATCTTACGCTCCTCGCCGATTATCAGGTCTGCGTTTTTTATCTCTTCAAGTGTGTAAGCGGGAAGCTGAGAATAGTTGCCGCTTATGGGTGAGGCTAAAACCTTAAGAACCGCCATCAGCCTATTATCTCCGCACCGCCGAGATATGGGCGGAGAACCTCAGGAACACTTATGCGTCCGTCCGGAAGCTGATAGTTTTCAAGCACTGCAACAAAGGTTCTGCCGACAGCCAGCCCTGACCCGTTGAGGGTGTAAACAAAGTCCAGCCTTTTATCGCCGGGTTTTCTGTAACGTATATTTGCTCTGCGTGCCTGAAAATCCATAAAGCAGCTGCATGATGATATTTCACGGTAGCAGTCCTGCCCCGGAAGCCAGACCTCTATGTCGTAAGTTTTTGCTGATGTAAAGCCTATATCGCCGGTGGAGAGTGTCATAACTCTGTAATGTATGCCTAAAAGCTGAAGGATATTCTCGGCGTCACTAAGAAGCAGCTCAAGCTCCTTCCAGCCTTCCTCCGGCTTAACGAACTTCACAAGCTCCACTTTATTGAACTGGTGCTGGCGGATAAGCCCGCGCACGTCCTTGCCGTGTGAGCCTGCCTCTCTGCGGAAGCAGGGTGAATAGGCACAATGCTTTATGGGCAGATCAGCTTCGTCCAGTATCTCACCTGCATAAAGGTTTGTTACGGGAACTTCGGCTGTGGGAATAAGATACAAACCATCACGCTCACATTTGAAAGCGTCCTCTTCAAACTTCGGGAGCTGACCTGTTCCGGTCATTGATGCTGCGTTCACAAGAAAAGGGGTCATAACTTCCGTGTATCCCCTTGAGGACTGAGTGTCCAGCATGAAGTTGATAAGCGCTCTCTCAAGCTTTGCCCCCATGCCTTTATATGCGGAAAAACGGGCTCCAGCCACTTTTGTGCCACGCTCAAAGTCAACAAGTCCGAGACTTTCGGCTATATCCCAGTGTGCCTTCGGCTCAAAAGCTAATGACGGTTTTACACCCCAGTCACGGTAAAGAGTGTTATCTTCTTCACTTTTGCCCACAGGTATAGAGTCATCAACGAGGTTAGGAAGAGTAAGCAGCATGCCCCGCTGACGCTCCTGAACATCCGCAAGTTCTTTGTCCAGAGCGGCAATACGCTCTGAAACCTGCTTCATTTCCTTCTGCGCCGTTTCCACATCACCGCCCTGTTTTTTTATGAGCGGAAATGACTTGGAAAACTCGTTCCTTTTCTGTTTAAGCTCTTCACCTTCGAGTATGAGCTTCTTTCTTTCCTCATCCAGAGCAAGGAGAGTATCAAAGTCAAACTCTGCTCCTCTTCTGGCCGTTTTTTCCTTAACCAGATCCAGGTTAGTAATAATATATTTTATATCAAGCATTTAATTATTCTCCACATCTCCGAGGGTGTCGGTTATTCTTGCAAGCAGTTTGGAAAGTTTTGATGTTATGCCCGACGAATATTTGCTGTCGGGAAATTCTCTTATCAAAGCTCTGTAGTATTTGATTGCTTCGGCTTCGTATCCTTCCCTGTCAGCGTAGTAATCGCCCAGCAGACTGAGGCTTTCCGGATATACCACTGTGTCCGGAAAGTTTTCCACAATGTACTGAAGCCTTTTAACCGCAGGTCTTTCCTTATCAGTGCGGAGATAAAATTTAGCTATAAGAAGCTCACGTTCACCAAGAAGACCCCTGAGTTCTCTTATTTTATCCGCAAGTTCATATTCCTTTGCATAACCGGGGTTCTCATTTCTAAGCTCGCTGAAAATACGGAGCGCCTCTTCGGCATTCTTTATGTCTCTGTCCGGTGCGCCTATCTGCCTGTAGTAGCAGAGTCCAAGCCTGAGTTTGGCTCTGGGAGCATCGGAGGAGAAAGGGTAAATCCGGAGGTAAGTTTCATAGCTGGGGATGGCAAGGTCATAATCTTTTGCAAGAAAGTGGCTGTCCGCAAGGAAAATCTGTGCATTGCCTGCAATTTCAGGATCCTGAGCGCTCCTTATAGCTGCTTCAAAATGCTCCGCAGCGTCTTTAAACTTTTTCCGCTCAAAATACTGCATACCTTTCTGCATGCTCACTTCGGCGGGAATCTCTTTGGGCGGCTGCTTGGCGCAGGAAACGGCAATTACCATAGCAGTCATGATTATAAGGAGTTTACGCATCAGCTTTACCTCTGCTGTTTTATAAAATTTATCTTTTGTTTAAAGCGGTCTTACGATTTCACAAACTATGTCGGGGTAACTTATTTTTTCTATACGGCAGATATAAGGACCGTAGCCGTTTATGGCTTCGGAGTCTGTGAAGAGAACTTTTCCGTCCACTTCAGGCGCCTGAAAAAGCGCTCTGCCTTCCATTAGAAAACCGAATTCCTCATTAGGTTTTTCTGCAAAACAGATGATGTCATTTTTCTTAACTTTTTTCAAGCGTTCACGGGTGTTTTTTATCTGTGCTTTGCGAAGCGCACCGATTCTGCCCCGGACCTTGCGTCCGTCCACCTTCATACCCATTGCAGTGGCTTTTGTTCCTTCTTCGGGATAAAAAGGGAAAAAACCCGCATAATCCGGCTTATAGACCTTAACAAATTCGAGAAGCTCATCAAACTCCTCGTCTGTCTCCCCGGGAAAACCCACAATCATCGTAGTGCGGATAAAAGCAGAAGGGTCTATCTCCCTGATCATCCTGAAAACACGCTTTATATCATCAGGCGTGGACTTTCTGTTCATATCCTTAAGGACACGCTTATTTATATGCTGAACCGGAATATCATAATAACTCAATATTTTATCAGACTTTTCCACAAGCTTCACAAGCTCTTCATTAACTCCGTCCGGATTCAGATACATTATCCTGACGTAAAAATCGCCTTCAATCTTATCTATTTCACGTAAAAGCCTGCAAAGCATGGGCTTTTTGTAAATATCCGTTCCGTATTTAGTGTTATCCTGCGAAACGAGAACAAATTCCTTGACTCCCTGCTCCTTGAGGGCGGTTATTTCGTTTACTATATCCTCAATGCGTCTGCCGGTGAGGTTTCCTCTGATTGAGGGAATGGTGCAGTAAGTGCAGCGGTTGTTGCACCCTTCGGATATTTTTATATATGCACTGAATGGCACACCCGTAAGAACACGGGCTCCGCCGTAAAGGAAATCACGCTCTTTTTTAACAGGCTCGATCCCTTCCAGATAAGCTATAACATCGCTCATCTTGCCGACGCCTGTGTGAAAATCTATCTCAGGCAGTTCTCCGGCCACATCGTTTTTAAAACGCTCTGTCATGCAGCCCGTTACAATGAGCTTCGCTTCAGGCTTTTTTACCTGCGCCGCCTCAAGAACCGCCTCCACAGCTTCATTCACCGCAGGCTCGATAAACCCGCAGGTGTTTATTATTATGGCGTCAGCCTCTGTCATATCCAGACTTATTTCATGACCTCCCTCCTGAAGAGAGCCCATGAGGTATTCAAGATCCACTTTGTTTTTTGAACATCCTAAACTGATGTAAGAAATCTTCATATTGTCCTTTTGGTTTTGTATTTTTATATGATTTCAGTATCCGTTTTCTTCAAACCATTTTTTAGCAAGAATACAGTCTTCATCTATGGCTTTGATCAGAGTTTCCACATTCGGGAACTTCTCTTCCGGACGGACATACTTAAGCAGCTCTATCTCAACATCCTTTCCGTAAATGTCATCATGAAAATCGAATATGTGGGTTTCCACCTTCATCTGATCAGGAAAGCTGAACGTGGGGCGTCTGCCGATGTTTGTTACAGATTTATGCCTCACGTCGTCTATAACCGCTATGCTGATATAGATTCCCGCCTTCGGGATCAGTTCATTGCGGAAGTCGATATTTGCAGTGGGATAACCAAGCTGTCTTCCAACTTTGTTTCCGTCCACAACGCTTCCTTCGATGAAGAATGGTCTGCCGAGAAACTCCCCGGCCTTTTCCACATCGCCTTCCTTAAGGAAGTTTCGTATATTCGTACTGGAGACAGTGATGCCGCCACAGGTGACCTGAGGGACACGGACAGCTGTAAAGCCATATTTCTTGCCAAGGGTGACAAGAAGATTGTAATCACCTTTTCTTCCTTTGCCGAAATGGTAGTCATATCCTACGATAACAACAGCGGCACGGAACTTTTTAACCACAAATTCTCTGACAAACACTTCCGGGTCTATATCTGCGAACTTTCTGCTGAATTCGAGAATAAACATTTTTTCCACACCGGCATCGGCGAAGGATTTTATCTTCGTATCCTCAGTCATTATAAGTTTGAGATCAGCGCCGAAAAACTTCATGGGATGCGGCTGAAAGGTCACCACAGCAGGTACAAGCCCTTTGGTGCGGGAAATATTGCAGAGCCTGTCTGTTATTGCCTTGTGTCCCAGATGGAAACCGTCAAAATTTCCCAGAACAACAGCATGAGGCTTTTCGGTGAAAAACTCGTCTATATTTCGGATTATCTGCATTGCGTCAAAATATGCCAAACAGTCAGGATACGCAAGAATTTTCAGAAATATGCCTCCTTTGGCATCTAAGCTCTAAACTTGACTGCACATTTGCCGAAAAAAAGTGTATACGTATGTTTGTATTTCTGGAGTAAAATTCAGTATTAACATTATTCGGCGGTATATATGTTCCTTTCAAAAAAACACACGGTTTATGTCAAGAATCTGGATATAAACTTTGAAGTCAAATCCGGCAAAAACCTTTTTAATGCGCTGGAGGAGAACGGAATAAAAATTTCAAACCTGTGCAGCGGAAACGGTCAGTGCGGAAAATGCAAGGTAAGGATAGAAAGCAAAAGTATCAACAAACCCACACGCCTTGAACGAAAATCGCTCTCTGATCTGAGCATAGGTATGGGAATACGCCTTGCCTGTGAATATGCAGTTAAGAGCGACATTGTTGTGGACACCGATGAACCATCCAGAAGAGCCAATGAAGATCCGTGCGTTCTTTCAGTGCAGACACTCGCCAGAATAGAGGAAAAACCTGTAGTTGAAGATGTTTACGGTGCTGATGAGCCCATAGTTCCTGAAAAATCAGAATCAGCGCAAGCCGAAGAGGATGAAAATGAGTTTAAGTCTGTCCTCACCGGCGGAATGTTCCGTCCGCAGGACGAACAGCCGGAATATATTGAAGAAGAATCAAAACAGGAAGAACCTGAACCTGAAATTCTTATTGAAGAAAAAGAGGATGAAGAGCCGGTTATAGTAAAATATACTGAACCGGAACTCGAACAGACTGAAGAGGAGGATCGGGGTGTTGATTACAGCACCGACGGCATACTCCTTATTCAGGCACCCAGAGGAATTACATACTTCCACTACTCCGCAGGAATAGGCAGCATTTCCTCAAGGGATTTCATAGAAACTGACAGAACTCTTGCAGAACTGCTCCGACAGGGTGAGCTTAAACAGTTTCTTACTGCTAATCTCCAATACAGCGGCTATGAACGAGCAATACTCATCCTCAGTGAAAAGCACTTTGAGGGTGAGACTGTATTCGGGCTTATAAATTACTGTAGCTTCACTAATGACAATCTTTTCTGCGAAGTCATACAACCTGCGGGTTCACCGAAAGATATTCTCAAATTTTTCCGTTTTCTTAATCAGACTTCGGGAAGAAAGATGATTATACCCCTTGATGCACTTGAGAAAATATACTTTTTCAACAGCGGCACAATTATGGGCATGGACGCATCTTTAAGAAGTGATTTTCTTTTTGAGCATATTAAAGTCAGCGGTAAAAACCCCGTAACAAAAATAGCAGATGATTTGATGGGATATGAAAAGAAAAATGCTGATCTTCCGCCGGATTCCATATCTCTCTCTGTTCTGTTTAAAACCGCAGCACTGCTTTACAGCAAGGGACTTCTTTCCAGACAGTTCAAGCTGGCAGATAAAATGTCCCTCGTGGGCGACGGACTATCAGGCGGACATCATATACGCCTGATAGCCAAGTTTACAAGCCAGTCATTCAAGATAGATTCAGGACATGATATAGTAATTCCACAGGCTGCTTTTGATGATCTCTTCATACTCAGAAACTTCATCCATGCAGCCATAAAATATGCTGAAAAACGCTGCGGAAAGCCTGATACGGTAATATTCTATTCACTGTTTCCCGTCAAAGAACTTGCAGACAGCATGATAACTCTGGAAATGGTTCCCAAACGCTACCATGAGGTGATAAGAACTTTTTCAGAAGATCCAACTCTCTTTGCTATTAACTTTTTCCACAATTCATCAGTTCTTTCATACATTGAAAGCACGCTGAAAATGGGGGATGATATCTCTCTGGATGATGAAATATTCGCCGGTATATACGAAAAGGCGGAAGCGGAGTTTATGGAAGGATAAAACAAAGCCCCTGACCTGAAGAAGGAAAGGGGCTGATTATTTATAAGTTATTTATTCTGTCTCAATCTTTCATTGCTATAACAGTATTCACAGCTTCCATCAGTTCGGCTGCACGTACAGGCTTATTGAGGTATATAACGACTCCGCCGTCAGTTGCTTTCTTATATGTTTTAAATGAACCGAAAGCCGTTATCATTATTGCTTTTGCGTTTTTATCGATCTGTTTCAGTCTTTCAAGGAAAGCAAGTCCGTCCATTTCAGGCATTCGGAGGTCGGTTACAACTATATCAAACTTTTCTTCTTTAAGAAGTTCAATTGCCTTAAGAGCGTCTTCTGCCATACTTACTTTGAAGTTTTCCATCTCAAGAACTTCGGCATAACCGAGCCTCGTATGCTCTTCATCATCCACGACAAGAATCTTAATATCTTTCATGCTTTATCTCTCGTCATCGTATTTTATGATTTCCCCGTACTGATAAAGGGGAAATACTGTTGAAATAGCACTCTTATAAAGAAGCTGCTGTCTTCCCTCAAAGGAGGTGAGTATCGTGTAGTTGTCAAACCCTATGAGAGAGCCTCTTATCTTCACACCGTTGGTAAGAAAGCTTATAATAGGTGACTTGGATTTGCGGACTTCGTTCAGAAAAATATCCTGCATCGGAGGGCGTGTATGTCTCGGATGCTTGCCCTGATGGGTGTGGTAATAAATTTTGCTGATGAAGTCTATATCAACTACGGTTCTGGCGGAAGCAACTGTTGCGATGTCTCTCTTGGAAAGAAGAATTTTGATGTCAGCATCGTCTATAATGAAATGATACTGATCGAAATCCACAATTTTTCCCCTGAAGCGTTCCTTGTTCCTCATAATGAACATCAAGGGAACGTTCTTATTCCTCGCATTGTGCATGAACACAAATTCAATCTGGGCATAAATAGACATTTTCCCTGCCTTGTAAACTCAAAGAGTAATAATATGTCCCGTATCCGGGCTTTAACGTAATATACCAACACAAATCAATAATGTCAAAAATGTGTTGAACATGCGTGATCTGTTTGGGAATAATCATATAGATATAAACATTAGAAGGATATTTCAACCATAATAATTCATTTTACTGTATAATGTTGAAAAAAGATCAGTAATTTACCACAGAACTTTTCAACACCGAAAACCTTAACAGACAAGGCTAAATATCACTTGTAAACAGTTTCAAGATACCCTATTATTATGTACTATTAAAATTACATTAATATATAAAGCAGGGGAGTCCATGAGGTTTAAAGTTGTCAGGGACGATATCTTCCCTTTCGTCCAATATGCAAACAGCTACACCAGCCCGAAGAACCTGAATACGGTACTTCAAAACATCCTGATCGATGCTGAAAGCGATACTCTCAGCCTTCGTTCAACAAATATGCAGATAGGTTTTTCCGGCTCGCTCAAAGCAGCAGTGGAAGAAATAGGTTCTGCAACCGTCTCAGGCAAAAAACTGATGGATATCCTGAAGGAGCTTCCTGAAGGCGCTGTTGTTGACTTCTATCATGACGGTTCAAAGCTGAACATAAAATCCGGAAAATCAAGCTTTCGTCTTTCGACCATAAGCCCTGAGATGTTTCCGACTATGTCAGAAATCAAGCCTGAATATTTTATCAAGGTGAAGAGCGAAACTCTTCAGACCCTTCTTAAAAGAACTGCATTCTGCATTTCCAATGACTCATCAAAAATTGAGTACACCGGAGCGCATTTCAGTGTTTACGGCAACAGACTGGAAATTTCTGCTGCTGACTTTCAGAGGATAGCCACTTCCAAAGCGGGATTTGAAGAGGAATTTTCAGACGAATTTACCATAAACATTCCTAAAAAAACCATCATGGAACTGATGAAAATCCTTGATATAACCGAGTTTGTGGATGTTGAAACCGATAAGAAGCAGGTTCTTTTCAAAGTCGGCGACATTGTTATTTACTCTAAGCTGATAGAAAAATATATCAAGAGCATTACCAAACTCTTTGAAGCCGAATACCCCATCAAGGCTAAGATAAACACTAAGGCATTTGTTGAGGTTGTAAGAAGAGTATCTGCAATCACCAGTGAAATTACTCACGGTGTTGTTCTCTCTTTCAACAACGGAAATCTTTCGATAAACAGCCTTGAAACCGAGTATGGTCAGGGGCATGAAACGATGGATGACATAATCTACAACGGCGAGGACATGGATATTATTTTCAATGCACGCCACATGCTTGAGATCGTGACAAACATCAATTCTGAATATTTCTCCCTTGAAATGCAGGGAAGAAGAAGTCCGGCGGTTATCCTCCCGGAGGATGAATCGTACAAATATCTGGTGGTTCCAATCTCCATCGATAAGTTCTGATGCTGATAGAGAGTATCCGTTTACAGAATTTCCGATGCCATGCCGACTCAAAATTTATTTTTGACAAGGCAACTTTCATAGAGGGCGAAAACGGCTCCGGCAAAACAAGTGTTGTCGAAGCCGTTTATCTTCTCCTCAACCTCAAAAGCTTCAAAGAGCCTTCACCGAAAAGTGTAACAAGTTTCGGAGCAGATTTTCTGCGCATTGAGGCATCTTACTCCTCTGCAGACGATTCAGGCGGGTTGATTTATTTTTTTGAGGATGCAAGGACGCTGAAAAAAAACGGTGTCTGCGTTTTAGATATTCCTGAATATCTTGCATCCAGTCCTGTTTTTTGTTTCTCGCCTGATACAAGCACGATTTTAGCGAAGGACCAGAAGGTGAGGCGGAACTACATTGATCGCCTATGCTTCTACCGCGAGAGGGCACATATTTTCGATCTCAGGTACTATAATCGCCTCATCTCCCAGAAAACAGCAGAACTTCAGAAACAGAGACCGGATAAAAACTACATTGACACAGTAAATGAGAAAATTATCGAAATGTGCAGTAAAATTTCTTTAAGGAGAAAAGCTGCAACCGATATGATAAATTCCCGTCTTCAGGTTATGTACAATGATTTTGGGGGTTCAGATGAATTTTTTACTCTGGATTATGTGACTAACAACGGCAATTTAGATGTCCTTAACAAAGAAGCTTCTGCGGCAAGATGCCTTTACGGAATCCACAGAGACAGGTTTTACAGCAGGAACACAGGAAGAATTTATGATAAATTTTCATCCTACGGTCAGAAAAAAACATTTGAGCTTCTTGTTTTATCAGCAATTTTATTAGATGTTGAAGAAATGCTCAAAATTGATATAATAACCCTTTTAGATGATTTTGAAGCAGGTTTAGATGAAAAACGTTCAGCTGCCTTCTTTTCCATATTTTCAGGTGAAAGGCAGGTCATAATGACAGGTGTAAAAAACCGTATATTCAAGGATATACGTACTATAGGGCTGTGAACCCAGTTCGCACGCTCACTAATACATTGCGGGCTTGATTGCCCGTTTTTGCGGTTTTATCCGCAGTTTTGAAATAAATAGTCAGGTGAACAATGCAGAATAATTACAGTGAAGACAGTATTAAGGTTCTGGAAGGGCTGGAAGCGGTCAGACAGAGACCGGGTATGTACATCGGCTCCACCGGGGCAAGGGGTCTTCATCACCTTGTTTACGAAGTTGTTGATAACTCCATTGACGAAGCTATGGCAGGCTACTGCGACACTGTTACCGTCATACTGCACGTTGACGGCTCAGTGACTGTTGAGGATAACGGAAGGGGAATCCCTGTCGGCATACACCCTAAGGTAGGCAAACCTACGGTTGAGGTTGTTATGACAACACTCCACGCCGGCGGTAAGTTCGATTCAGGTTCGTACTATGCTTCAGGCGGTCTTCATGGTGTGGGCGTTTCTGTTGTAAACGCCTTGAGCGAATCCTTGGAAGTGACAGTGCGGCGTGACGGCGGCGTGTTTTATCAGAAATACGAAATGGGAAAACCTGCCTGCGAGTTCGGACGTATAGGTAACTCTGACAGAACCGGAACTACAGTTACTTTCAAACCGGATCGGAAGATATTTGAAACTACGGAATATTCTTTTGACACCCTTTCCAGAAGGCTTAGGGAGCTTGCTTATCTTAACAGCGGCTTAAAGATAAAAATCATAGATGAACGCTTTGATCAGGAGCAGGAATACCACGCTGAAGGCGGGATCGTAAGTTATCTTAAGTTCCTGAATAAGAACAAGATAATGATACTCGAAGAACCGATGTACTTCAAAGGTGAATACGAAGGAATAGTCGCTGAAGTGGCTATAACTTATAACGACACCTACAACGAGAGCATATATTCCTTTGTAAACAACATTCATACGGAAGAGGGCGGAACCCATGAATCCGGCTTTAAATCCGGCTATACAAAGGTTTTTAACAGCTTTATATCCAAACAGAATATCTCCAAGGAGAAGGAATCTCTCACCGGAGATGACGTCCGTGAGGGTATGAGTGCGATTATCTCCGTGAGAATAAACGAGCCTGTCTTTGAAGGACAGACAAAAACCAAGCTTGGTTCTTCCGCTGCTAAAACCGCTGTTGAGTCGATACTCACCAGCAGCCTTGGTGACTACTTTGAGGAGAATCCGCTGGTAGTCAAAAAGGTATATGAAAAGGCTCTTCAGGCATTCCGTGCCAGAGAAGCTGCGAGAAAAGCAAAAGAGCTTACCCGCCGTAAAAACGCCCTTGAAATTTCTACTCTCCCCGGCAAGCTTGCAGATTGTCAGGAAAAAGACCCGCAGCATTCAGAACTCTTCATCGTGGAAGGGGACTCTGCGGGCGGTTCTGCAAAACAGGGACGTGACAGGCGTCATCAGGCTATTCTGCCCCTTAAGGGTAAAATACTTAACGTTGAGAAGGCAAGATACGATAAGCTGCTTTCAAACAACGAAATAAGAACCATAATAACAGCCCTTGGCACGGGAATCGGAAAGGATGATTTCAACGTTGAAAAGCTCCGTTATCACAAAATAATCATCATGACGGATGCCGATGTGGACGGTGCGCATATCTCAACACTGCTCCTGACTTTTTTCTTCCGCCATATGAAAGAAATAATAGAACGCGGATATCTCTACATAGCCAGTCCGCCACTTTATAAAGTGAAAAAAGGGAAAAACGAACGCTACATTCAGAATGAGGAAGTTATGGCTGATTTCCTCCTTGACCTCGGTCTTGAGGATGTGGAGATAGAGAATGTCGAAAAGCATAGATACAAGGAACTGCTGCTTAACCTCGGCAAGCTGAACAAGATGATTATTAAATACGTTAAAAAAGGCTACACAAGAGAGCTTGTGAAGTTTATGGCGATGTATCAGAACCTTGTTCCTCAGAACCTTGCAGATAAAGACTTTGTGGATGCCTTCTACAATGCTTTGAGAGAAAAGGGTCTTTTCAGCGCCTATGTTAACACCGAAATTCACTACAACGAAGAATTCAGCAGATATAATATAAAGCTGGAAACTGCTACACAGACTTATAAAATAAATACTGATCTCGTTGGTTCTCCGGAGTTTAAGGAGCTTAGAAGACTTGGGGTGTACCTTAAAGAGCTTGGCGATGCTCCCCACAAGATAAAAGTCGGTGAAGAGACAAACACCTTCACCTCTCTTACCAATCTTCTTCACTTCATTGAGGAAAGGGGTAAAAAAGGTCTTGGTATCCAGCGTTACAAAGGTCTCGGTGAAATGAACCCTGAGCAGCTCTGGGAAACCACAGTTGATCCCGAGAGAAGGACTCTTTACAAAGTCACCATCGAGGATGCAGAAGCAGCGGATGAGCTGTTCAGTCTCCTGATGGGTGATGTTGTTCTTCCGAGGCGTGAGTTTATTGAAACAAACGCTCTCAATGTAAGAAATCTGGACGTTTAGGTGAATGATGGAAAATAAAGGAATTATCAATCTTAATATTGAGGACTCTCTCAAGGACAGCTACCTCGATTACGCCATGAGCGTTATCGTGGGAAGAGCTTTGCCTGATGTGCGGGACGGTCTGAAGCCCGTTCACAGACGTTCCCTTTTCGCCATGCACGAGATGGGTGTTTATTATAACAAACCTTATAAAAAATCCGCACGTATCGTCGGTGATGTTATAGGTAAGTACCACCCCCACGGTGATTCCGCTGTTTATGACACAGTGGTCCGTATGGCGCAGGATTTCTCACTCCGCTATCCGCTTGTGGATGGTCAGGGTAACTTCGGCTCTGTTGACGGAGACCGTGCTGCTGCCATGAGGTACACCGAGGTAAGGCTTTCAAAAATCAGCGATGAGTTTGTGAGCGATCTCGATAAGGATACAGTTGACTTTACCGACAACTACGACGGTTCGATGCAGGAACCATCCGTTTTCCCCACGAGGATACCTAATCTCCTTGTTAACGGGACAAGCGGTATTGCTGTCGGCATGGCTACCAATATTCCTCCCCATAACCTCACAGAAACTATAGACGCCCTTATGCTCATGATAGATAACGAAGAATACACCGAAGACGATATTTTTTCTGTTATCAAAGGACCGGATTTCCCCACTGCGGGTATGATTCTCGGGCGTGAGGATATCTACAAGGCATATAAAACAGGCAGAGGCTCCATAACCATAAGAGCCAAAAGCCATATAGAAGAGACTAAAACCGGTAAGGAAATGATCGTTGTTGATGAGCTGCCTTATCAGGTGAATAAGGCTCTTCTCATAGAAAAAATAGCCGAACTGGTGCGTGATAAGGTTGTTACGGGAATTTCTGATCTCCGTGATGAGTCTGACCGTGACGGAATACGTGTGGTTATTGAGCTTAAACGTGAGCAGATGCCGGATGTTCTTCTTAATCAGCTCTATAAATACACCCAGATGCAGACAACTTTCGGCATGAATATGGTGGCGATTGTTGACGGCAGACCTCAGACCCTCACACTTCAGAAGATACTTGAAGCGTTTCTGGATCACAGGGTTGTGGTTGTAACCCGTAGAACACGCTACCTTCTTGATAAAGCTGAAAGACGTCTACATATTTTAGAAGGCTTGATAAAGGCGGTTGAAAACATTGATGAAGTCATCAGACTTATCAAAACATCTAAAGACACGCCGGAAGCAAAACTCAAACTGAAAGAGGCTTTCAGCTTCAGCGATGCCCAGAGTCAGGCTATACTTGAAATGAGACTCAGCAAGCTTACAGGTCTTGAGATCGAAAAGCTTCAGGCTGAATATGAAGAAACCTTAAAAGACATAGAATACTATACAAGCATCCTCGGCAGCAGAAGTATCATGATGGGTGTTATCCGTGATGAACTTAACGAAGTTAAGGAAAAATACGGTGATGAAAGAAGAACTGAAATAGTTGCAGCCGCAGGGGAATTCAACATGGAAGACCTCATCCCTGACAGCGAAACAGTTGTGACCATCACCCACAACGGATACATTAAACGTACTCTCCTTGACAACTTCGTGGCGCAGAAGCGCGGCGGAAAAGGCAAGAGCGGTGCTAAGAGTAAAGGTGACGACTTTGCAGAAAGAATGCTGGTTACCACCAACCATGCTAAGGTATTCTTCTTTACCAACACAGGTAAAATCCACTTCCTTAAAGTTTACGAAATACCGGAAAGTGCAAGGGACACCAAGGGCAGACACCTTAGCAACCTGCTTACCTTTGATAAAGAAGAGAACCTTGCCTCTGTAGTCACACTGAGCGAAGCAGACAACGAGAAATATCTTTTTATGTCAACTAAGCTCGGTGTTGTTAAGAAAACCCCCGTCATGGACTTCAAAAGCGGAAGAAGCGGCATGATTGCCCTTAAACTCCGTGATGGTGATGAAATTATGGCTGCTGACGTTACTACAGATAACGACAGTATTTTCCTTGCTACCAGAAACGGCAAGACCATACAGTTCAGCTCCCTTGATGTCCGTGCCATGGGCAGGGCAGCAACAGGTGTGAGAGGAATTAATCTGGAAGATGCTGACGAAGTAGTTTCTATGGAAGTTCTCACCGGACACCCTTATATTCTTAATGTGACCGAATACGGTTACGGAAAATGCTCTCTTGTGGCCGATTACAGGCTCCAGACAAGGGGCGGAAAGGGTGTTAAACTCTGCAAGGTAAGCCCGAAAACAGGTCTTGTCTGCGGTGCTAAACAGGTAAATGAAGAGGATGATGTTATGCTGATCACAAAGGGCGGCAAAATTATCAGACTCTCTGTTAAGGAAATCCCCGTCATGGGCAGGGACACTCAGGGTGTTAAACTCATGTCCACCGATGAAGACAGAATTATATCCTTCGCAACAGTCAAAGAAGAAGATGCTGAGGAAGAAGAATAAAACTATCAAGCGGGAAAGCCCTGAAAGGCTTTCCCCTGACTTTTATTAAACAAAACCTTTAAACAAAGGAGATAATGCAATGCCGACGAAGATTGACGGAAAAGAGCTGGCACAGAAGATCAGAAACGGTCTTAAAGAGAAAGCAGCAGAATTCAAAGACAAAACCGGACGGGTGCCCGGTCTTGCCGTTATCCTTGTGGGTGAAGATCCCGCAAGTCAGGTTTATGTCCGCATGAAAAACAAGGCCTGTGAAGAAGCCGGCTTTAAATCCATAGTAGACAGAATGCCTGATACTACAACTACAGACGAGCTTCTCGCCCGTGTTGAGCAGTATAACAACGATGATACTATCAACGGTATCCTTGTTCAGCTTCCGCTGCCCAAACAGATTGATGAGAAAAAGGTTCTTTACGCTATCAAGCCTGAAAAGGATGTTGACGGCTTCCACCCTGTGAATGTGGGTCTTCTTAATATAGGTGAGGATGCACTCGCTCCATGCACTCCGGCAGGTGTTATGGTTATGTTTGAAGAATACGGCATAGAACTCAGCGGCAAAAATGTTGCTGTCCTCGGCAGGAGCAATATTGTCGGTAAGCCGATGGCTGCACTCCTCATAAAAGCAAACGCTACAGTTACCATATGTCACTCCCGCACAAAAAACATTAAAGATATATGCCGTAAGTCAGATATTATTGTTGCTGCAATCGGGAAGGCAAACTTTGTCACTGCTGATATGGTCAGTGATGGTGCTGTTATTATAGATGTTGGAATAAACAGGCTGAATGATAAGCTTGTGGGCGATGTGGATTATGAAGCTGTTTACACTAAGGCTTCATATATTACTCCTGTTCCCGGCGGTGTCGGTCCTATGACCATAGCCATGCTTCTCAGCAACACGCTTAAAGCATTTGAGAAAACACTTTAATAGGGTATATGCGGAATGGATACGATAGTTGCCCCTATAACTCCCGTTATCCGTTCCGCCGTAACCGTTCTGCGCATTTCCGGCTCCGGCTGCCTGAAGGCTCTGGAATATCTTAGAAAGCAAAACGGCAAAACCTTTCAGGCTCCTGAACCACGCATTGTTTATCATGCTCTGTTTAATGACGGCAGGGTGCAGGATGATGTTATCTTCTATTACTTTAAATCCCCTAATTCGTATACAGGTGAGGATGTTCTTGAGATATCCTTCCACGGCAATCCGCTTATTATCAAAAGTGCCTTAGGTTCTTTTCTGTCTCTTGGGATGCGGTTTGCTGAACCCGGTGAATTTACCAGAAGAGCGTTTATCAACGGCAAGATAGATCTTTCTCAGGCTGAGGCTGTGGAGGAGATGATTTCCGCCAAATCTGAAGCTGGTTTGTTTTATTCATACAACCAGCTTAAAGGCGGGCTTAAAAGCCAGATCCAAAGTCTGAAAAATCTTTATGTAGATGTCCTCACAGTTGTTGAAGCGTATATAGATTTTCCCGAAGAGGATCTTTCTGACCGTGAGTTAGACTATATATTCACCAAATACGGTCTGATTGAAATTGAACTTGCATCACTGGTGAAAAGCTATTCTGTGCTTAAGTCTGTGAACGATTCTGTTTATGTTTCCATAGCCGGACGCCCGAACGTGGGCAAATCATCGATACTCAACTGCCTGCTTAAAGAGAACAGAGCGATTGTCTCTGACATACCCGGCACTACGAGGGATTTCATAGATGCGGATATGACACTGGCGGGACACCCTGTAAAAATTGTTGATACCGCAGGTATCCGCCACACAGAAGACTTTGTGGAAAAAGCAGGAATTGAGAGGTCTCTTGAGCGGGTGGAAAGCTCTCACATAGTTATCGTTGTCCTTGATCTCTCCGCAGAACTTACAGATGAAGACAGGCTTGTTTTGGAAAAGACTAAAGACGCAAAACGTGTGATTGTGGGTAATAAGGCTGATTTGAAAAAGTATGACCATCCGACGGATATTTGTATTTCAATAAAAACAGGTGAGAATGTTCACGAGTTTATGAGTATTCTTGAGTCTTTTATATCAGAAGAGGACTCACAGATTCATGAACATGCTATAGCTGTAAATGAAAGACAGAAGAATGGCTTTCAGCGTATGCTTGCCTCCCTTGAAGAAATCAAAGAGATGGGGTGTGATGATCTGGACTCCTTATCTTTTGAGCTGCGTGACAGCCTGAACATTTTATCTGAAATTACAGGTGAATCTTATACTGAGGAAATATTGTCAAATATTTTCAGAAGTTTTTGCATCGGTAAATAGTGTGTAATTGTGGAGAATTTGACTGTTTCACGTGAAACATGTCTTTATGAATTGAGAATGTGGAAATCTATTTTAAATGTCATTATTTTTTTTCAGAACACCTAATTTGATTTCCTTACTTGATAAAATATGGAAAGGGATTTAACCCTAAAATTTAAATATATTCAGGTGAATAATGCTTGTTTATGACAAGTCTTACGATGTGATTGTGGTTGGGGCAGGGCACGCAGGGTGCGAAGCAGCACTAGCTGCTGCCCGTATGGGTGCTTTAACTGCTCTGTTTACCATTAATGTGGACAATGTGGCTCATATGAGCTGCAACCCTGCAATCGGCGGTTTAGCTAAGGGGAATATCGTTAAAGATATAGACGCCCTTGGCGGCGAGATGGGGAAAAATATTGATGAGACAGGGATACAATTCCGTGTTCTGAACATGAAGAAGGGCCCGGCAGTAAGAAGCAGCAGGGCGCAGGCTGATAAAGACCTCTACAAGCTTCGTATGCAGCGTGTGATAATGGAGCAAAGCGGTCTTGATCTTAAACAGGGAATGGTGGAAAGCCTCTCGATAGAAAACGGCGAAATTAATGGCATAATTGCTGATACAGGAATGCTTTATAGAGCAAAGAAAGTTGTTCTCTGCACCGGAACATTTCTTAAAGGGCTTATACATATCGGAGACTGCAACTACCCAGCGGGGCGCATGAATGAATTTGCGTCTGTTGGTATGTCTGACTCGCTGACAAAAGCGGGTTTTCACCTTGAACGGCTGAAAACAGGAACTCCTGCAAGGCTTGATGTCAACACCATAGATTTCTCAAAACTTGATGCACAGCACGGTGACGAATTCGCAAAGCCGTTTTCATTTGAAACGGAAAGTATCAGTCTTCCACAGCTTCCGTGCTACGTAACATATACTAATGAAAAAACCCACCAGATAATAAGAGACAATATGCACAGATCACCTCTTTACGGCGGAGTGATAAAGGGAATTGGTCCTCGTTATTGCCCGTCCATAGAGGACAAGGTCAAGAAATTTCCTGATAAAACAAGGCATCAGATTTTTCTTGAGCCTGAGGGGCTGACTTCAAGGGAATACTACGCTAATGGTTTTTCCTCATCGTTGCCTATTGACGTTCAGATAGCTATGTATAGAACAGTTGAAGGGCTTGAGAATGTCGAATTTGTAAGACCTGCCTACGCAATAGAGTACGACTTCATCCAGCCTACTGGGCTTTATTCGACTCTGGAAACGAAACTTGTTAAAGGGCTTTACTTTGCAGGGCAGCTCAATGGTACAAGCGGGTACGAGGAAGCCGCAGCACAGGGGCTTGTAGCCGGCATTAATGCTGCGCTGGCTATCGGCGGTAATGAACCCTTTATTGTGGGGCGTGAGCAGAGCTATATCGGTGTTATGATTGATGACCTTGTAAATAAAGGTGTTGATGAGCCGTACCGCATGTTTACATCAAGAGCGGAATACAGACTTCAGCTTCGTGAAGATAACGCAGAATACAGATTGACAGATAAAGGTTATGAATTGGGCTTAATAAGCAAAGCACGGTATGAACGTTTCTGCCTTGAACGTCAGGCAAAAGATGATGATATAGCAAGATTAAAATCAGTAAGAATTACTCCCTCTGTAGAGGTTTTGGGAGTCCTTGCTCAATACGGCGGAGTGCTGCGTAACCCTGTGAGCGCTTTTGAACTGCTCAAAAGACCTGAATATGATTACTCCACAATAGAGAAGCTCTGCGGCAGTTCTGCTAATGAAAGAGTCCGTGAGCAGGTTGAAATTAACGCTAAGTATGAAGGCTATATTGAGAGACAGGAAAACGAGATAGAAAAATTCCGCAAAACAGAATCAGTAAAGATTCCTGACAATATAGAATATGAAGGGATAATCGGTTTGCGGAGAGAGTATATCGATAAACTTAAAACAATCCGTCCTGCAACGCTTGGGCAGGCAGCAAGAATAAAGGGCATGACCCCTGCTGCTGTTGCTCTTCTGCATGTTCATATAAGTAAAATTAAAAACAGTGGCGGCACAGATGCTTGAAAATTATCTTGAAATGACTGATGTTCACACAGAAAAGCTGGATAAATTTTATGAACTTCATATGAATGCAGGTTTGAATCTTACCGCCATTAAGGACAAGGACGAGTTTTATCTTAAGCATTATCTGGACAGCATTTATATTTTTTCACTAAAAAATGTTTTACGTGAAACAATGGCGGATATCGGCAGTGGCGGCGGGTTTCCGGGGATTGTTACAGCAATTTTTTATCCGGATGTGCAGATAACCCTTGTGGAAAGCATTGCAAAAAAATGCAGATTTCTTGAACAGGCTGCCTCTGAACTGGGTCTTAATAATGTTAAGGTTCTTAACTGCCGTGCTGAAGCAGTGCAGGGGAAGTTTGACCTGATCACAGCAAGAGGCGTAGCAAAGGTTAAGGAAATTATTAAATGGACAAAGAACCTTGCCCGTAAAGACACTTTGTGGCTATTATACAAGGGTGAGCGGCTTGAAGAAGAGATGCAGCAGGCACAGGATCTGCTCAAAAAATATAAATTGGGGTTTGAAAATGTCAGGGTTGAGAAACCATTTACGAGGACTTATACTATTATCGGCGACAGCACTTCTTTTACTGACGGTGTCCTGCGCAGGCCGTCCTCAGGTAACGGCTCCTGTTGAGCCTTTTTCGGAAACTTTTTATGCTACAAAAGACCTTAATTTCAGAGATCTTGAAAAGCTTCAGACAATAAACAGCAACGCATCCCTTGAGCAGTCCGCTGCGGCAGGCTTAATCATGGGCAGACACTATGTGCGCAAAGGGCAGTATGACAAAGGAATGAAGTTTCTTGAGCGCAATTACAGAGAGACCTACCTCAGCAGATATATGCGTTTTTCAGGAATGCTTTGGCTCTTCGATGGCTACATCAAAACAGGCAAAGAGGACAAAGCGCTGGAATACTACACAATGATAAGCAACAGAAAGGATGAAGAGCCTTTCCCTTCTGTAATCAAAACATATTGCAGCTCAGAGGGTATCAGATCGACCGGAGACCCTTTTGCTGATTGTGTGGACAGCAGACTTAAGCCTTCTGCCTCTGATAAAAAGATAAAGGATGCAGAGCATAGCATTACACCTGAAATTACTGAACCTGAGCCTGCTCCGCAGGTTGAAATTATTAAAGAGAAATCCATGGCTGATAAGGTCTTTATTACAGGCAGCAGCCACATGGAGTTTATGCAGGCGGCGATAGCTGCAGTTGCATACAAAAGGGCATCATTCAAACTGGAAATGGGCGATGGATTTGGGTTTAACGCCGCAAAGATCGATCCTTTCCGCAGAACTGTCGATGTGGGTGGAACGACCTACAGATTTGATATCACCAAAGATGATATAGTTGCGGAAGCCACCGGATATGCAGTGCTTGAAAAGGCTGTAACGGTAATTGCAGTCTCTAACGAATACACTAACCACGCAGAAACAGCAGCGGCAGAATTAAAAGCTCAGAACATCCAGGTTCATATCATGAATTTTGAGAAGGGAAGCTTCCAGAATGAAATGAAAGCAATAACCTCAAAATATGACAAAGACACCAGATATACTGTGATGATTCTATCGCCTGAAATTAAGCTTATCAAAGTTGTCCCTCTGGTGAGGTACAGTGTGAAAAATCCTGAAAAGGTCAAACTGATCATCGGAACAGATTCTTTTGGCAAAAGATATCTTACAGACGACTATTTAGGTTATTTCCGCAGGGCAATGATATTCACTCCTGTCTATCTGGCAGGGAATGTCAATGCGTCAGAGTTCCGCAGGGTATATATGGAACAGTACGGAGAAGAGCCTACACTTGCCGGATACATGGCAAATGATATTGTGGGCTTCCTCAAAGGCGAGCCGGTCAGCTTGTTTGCTACGGATATAAATTATATTGATAACGGAAAAGCAGTGAGAACTGTAAAGAGCTTTAGAATTATTTCAGCAGATAAAATTGAATTATTGGGGCGTTAAAATGACTTATATGGAAATAGTTAAAGGCAGATACAGCTGCCGTAGTTATAAGAGTGATGAAATCAGCAAAGAGGATATGGACTATATTCTTGAGTGTGCCCGGCTTGCACCCAGCGCTTGCAACCTTCAGCCCTGGAAAATATACATTGTAAGGGATGAAAAAGTTAAGGCGGGGCTATGCGAAGCATATCCCAGAGAGTGGTTTGCCGGAGCGCCTGTAATAGCTGTTTTCTGCGGGCTCAAAGATGAAAACTGGAAAAGGGCTGACGGTGCGGATTATCTTATGTGCGACGTAAGCGTGATCGCAGACCATTTTATAAATGCTGCAAGTGACAGGGGTCTCGGTACATGCTGGATAGCTGCATTTGATGAAGAAAAGGCGGTGTCCGCCCTTAAGCTGCCTGAAAATGAAAAAGTGTATGTAATGACACCTTTAGGGTATGCAGCTGATAAAAGTCCGGCTCTTAAAAAGAGAAAAAACGCCGGAGACATCTGCTGTTTTATTTGAATGCTAATTTTAATAATTAAAGGTATTATTGATAAAGCAATGAAAATCACCTTGCATAAAGCACTCCGAATACTGCGGAGTCTTTGCGGGTGGTGCCTGAGTTGCATGAATTTATGTTGACAAAAAATAAGATTATATAATAGATTTAGTTACCTATGCGTTAGTTGCCGCTTTTCGTAACGACGTTTGGTTTTAATTTATTATCGGAGATTAAAATGAAAAGAGATAAGTCGGAATATGCCGTACAGGCGGTCAACAACGCCATAGATATTCTTGAGCTGCTCGGCGACGGTGAACACGAACTAAGCATAAGTGATGTGGTAACCAAGCTCAATCTTACCAGAAGCAATGTTAATAAGCTTCTCGCCACGCTGGAGATGTTCGGTTACGTTGAGTATAACCGCTATACCGGTAATTTCAGACTTGGTGTAAAGACCTTCCAGATATCTCAGGCTTACATAAACAAGCTGAACATCATTGAAATCTCCATTCAGGTTCTCCAGCAGCTCAAACAGCAGACAGGAGAATCCGCTTATATCAGTGTAATGAGAGACGGCAATGTGGTTTATCTCAACGTTATTGAGACAGACCATGCAGTCAGAGTTCTTCCCCGCATCGGCAATGTTGGTCCGGCATATGCCACAGCCACAGGAAAGGCGCAGCTTGCTTATTATGATATGAGGGACATCGAAAAACTTTACTCCGGTGATATGCAGACTTTCACAAAGAACACAATCGGCTCAATGGAAGCTCTCAGGGCTGACCTTAAACTGATCAAGGAGAGAGGCTATTCGCTGGATGATGAGGAATACGAGCTTGGTGTAAGGTGTGTCGGCGCTCCGGTGAGAGACTTCATGGGGAATGTCATCGCCGGAATAAGTGTAAGTGCGCCTGTTGAGAGAATGACTATGGAGCGGGTTGATGAAGAAGTTGCTCCTATAGTTCTGGAGGCAGCGAAAGCTCTTTCAGTAAAATTCGGTTACAGAGGCTGAGAAGAGCAGAATCCTTTTGAGAAGGACTTCGCCGAAAACTAACAGCCGCTGGTTATTCTGCGTCGGTTTTCCTCGCAGTATATGGTAATCCCTACTTGCGGTGTGGTTATGTTGTCTTCTATCAGCGTACTTTTTGTTGAAGATTCCGGAGTAGAAAAAAACAAAGTTCTCGAAGCACTTAAGAAACATTTCACAATAGAGATCCATGCCCTTGCCACAACAACAGATGAATTTCACGAACTTCTCACCGGGCGCCACTGGGATTTAGTGGTGTCCGAGGAATATCTCAGCAAAACAGATGTCTTTGAAATACTTGATATAATAAACGCATCCGGACGGAATGTTCCGGTATTTGTGTTCTCTGCATATTCTGATGTGCGGGGCGCTGTGGAGTGCATCCGCCGTGGTGCGAGCGACTTCCGCACCAAAGATGATATAGCAGGACTCATCGAATCAGTGCGCAATACTCTGGCCAGAAAGAAAGGAGTTAAGGAAAGCGGCGATGATTACGAAAAAGAACTGCTCATTGATATAATAGAGGAAAGCAGGGATCTGATCTTTCTTATGGATGAAAAAAGCCTTAAGTTCAGATATGTAAACCGTGCTGTTATAGAAAAAACAGGGTACAGCTTCGGCGAGCTGCGGAACATGACGCCGGTTGATCTTGTCCGCAATATCAGTGCTGAAATACTGCGTGAAAGGCTTGCAGGCGTTGCCGAAGGGGAGCAGGACAAAATAGTTCTGTTCACTGAGCTTGTCTCAAAAGACGGTGAAGTTCACCAGAGTGAAGCAACCGTGCAGCTTGTTTACAGAAAAAACGAAAGTATGTTTTATGCCCGCCTTGAGGATTTAAGCGAAAAGATACGCACCCATGAAAACGCTATGCGTATGATGCAGGTGGTTGAGTACAGCACGTCCGGCATATTTGTAACAGAGAGGGACGGAACAGTCACTTATGCCAACCCGAAGCTTGAGAAGCAGACAGGCTTCAGCGGAAAAGACATCATAGGCAGCAATATAAAAGTTATTAAGAATGTTATTGAAGACAGCGCTGAATATGACCGCATATGGTCAACGGTCCTCTCCGGAAGGAGGTGGGCAGGGCGCACCAAGAGCAACACAAAAGGGGGCGGACATGTGGAGGTTATATCATTTGTTTCGCCCATAAGAAACTCAAAAGGTGAGATAACAAATCTTGCTTTCTTTGATGAAGACGCCACCATAGCCAATGAGATGAAAATGCAGCTCATACACGCTCAGAAGATGGAGACACTGGGCGAACTTGCCGGCGGCATAGCTCATGACTTTAACAATGTGCTTACCGCAGTGGGCGGGTTTGCCAGTGTGATAAGCCGCAAGCTAAAAGACAGAAAAGATCTAAGCTACCTTGCGGATAAGCTGGTGGAGCTTGCAGAATCGGGCAGGTCACTCACACAGGGTCTTCTGGGGTACAGCAGAAAGAGAGAGCAGGAATTCAGAATCATAGAGGTCGACCGCATTGTAAGAAAGGTTTCGGATATAATTTCGCTGGTTTTTCCGGAAGACGTAGTAATAGATCTGGAAACAGGATGCGACGGGGTAAGGATAAAAGCTATTGAATCACAGATTGAGCAGATCCTTCTTAACCTTGCAAACAATGCAAAGGATGCCATGCCTGATGGCGGGCTGTTAACCGTATCAACCTCAAAAAGCGCCTCAGGAAAGAGCGTGATAATTCGTATAGGGGATACAGGCACAGGGATGCCGGCTGATGTTCTGGCTAATATTTTCAAGCCGTTTTTTACCACTAAAAGCGAAGGAAAGGGGACAGGGCTTGGGCTTGCCATAGTAAAGGACCTCATGGACTCTCATGGGGGAAAAATAGCCTGTGACAGCGTTTTGGGTCATGGCACAGTTTTTACACTGGAATTTCCTCTTGTAGATATAGATGAAATATCATGTGCTGCTGCAACATCAGACAGTCTGGTAAAACTGGACGGCTGCGTGGTAGTTGTGGATGATGACCCGGGTGTGAGAGAAGGCATTGAAACAATGCTTGGGGAATTCGGTTACAGGGCAGCCTCATTTGACGGTTTCCCTTCTCTTCATAACAAACTTGAACATTTGGGAGAAGTATCACTGGCTGTTATAGATATGGTACTTTCAGATTCCGGGAGTATGATGGCGGAGGAAGCCCTTCTTGAGAAATACAAAAATCTGCCGATAATCTATATGACGGGATATGATGATGAGTCACTCAAGGCAAAGGGTATAGACATTACAGGTAAGATTATCTTAAAAAAACCTGTCTTCGCACACGCTCTGCTGAAGATGATAGCAGAATCAGTAAACGAAAAAGCAGGCAGGAAGGGGTAAAATTACCCTGTGTATAACATTAATAAATATTATTATGGATGAATGAAGGTTGAAATGAACAAGTGGACGGAAGATTTCCCTGAAGCAATGAAGGAAATCACGATTCTTTGTGTTGAGGACGAGTCTGACGCCAGAGACAAGCTCTCTGGTTTTCTCAGTAAAAATTTCGGCTCAGTCTACAGTGCCTCAGACGGTATAGAAGGACTTGAGATATTTAAGTCGGAAAACCCGGATATAATAATCACCGACATACAGATGCCGCTGATGAACGGTCTTGAAATGGCGGAAGAGATCAGGAAAGAGAACGCAGATGTACCTATAATCATAACAACCGGTTATGATGATGAGAAGTATCTTGTTGGTTCCATAGATATAGGCGCAATGAAATACATTAAAAAACCTGTGGATATCAAAAAACTCAGAAGCCTTTTAAGCGAAGTTGCCCTGAACATCATACAGCAAAAGGAAAAAGCAAAAAAGGACAGGCTGCTCAGGCTTGTTATGGAAAACTCATCTGAATTTTACCTGATCACCGACCTCGAACAGATTCATTATATGAACAGATCCTTCCTCCGTTATATCGGCTATGATGATATGGCAGAACTTGGCAAGGAAGCGTCAGTGCTGGAGAGGGTTAATATCCTGAAAGACGGCAGCGGGTATTGCGGTGCTGATCTCAAAAGCTGGCTTCAGAAAGCTGTTGCGGGAAAACTTGATGAAGCTGTCTTCAAAATGCAGGGGGCAGGTAAGCTGAAAAGCGAAGCAAAAAACTTTCTGGTTCGTATCAACAATGTTGAGGAAGAAAACTCTATATTTGTATCAATGGTTGATATATCCACACTTGAAAGCTCTGTAGTGATAGGTGAAACCCCTGCGATGGTAGACCCACTGACAGGTATAGTAAACAGACAGAAGTTTCTGGAAGAGCTTGACCGTGAGCTTTACAGAGTGCAGAGATACACCCGTCCTTTGAGTATTATCCTTTTTGATATTGACGGTTTCAGCGAAATCAACGAGCGCTACGGAAGGCAGGTTGGCGACAGCATAATAAAAGAGATAGCCCAGCTTGTGCATCAAAATGTCCGTGTGGTTGACACTTATGCCCGTTATGGCGGTGAGGAATTCATAATCCTTGCTCCTGAGACGGATATAAACGGCGGCTGTCAGCTTGCTGATAAAATAAGAGGCAAGATAGAGCGCCAGCAGTTTTCACATGTGGGCAGGGTTACATGCAGCTTTGGTGTAACGGAGTACGTTCTGCTCCAGTCAAAGGATCTTCTTATAAAAACGGCTGATGATGCGCTTTACATGGCAAAAAGCAGAGGGCGCAACAGAGTTGAGAAAGTCACCTTTTTTTAAGAAGAAGGTGCTTCCGGTGATTAGATGAAAACATACCGCCATGCAGTTATCTCTCCTGCTCTGCCGGAGGAGTATCTTGATGTCAGCACCCTGTCTATGCTTAATTCATCAAACTTTAAAGGTACTAAAATACCGGACGGAAGGGTTGTTTTCCGTTCGGCGGATGCCTGTCAGCTTGATGAACTGTGCGGGCATCTGGCGAAATTAATAGAACATAAGCTGCAGGAAAACAGGCAGGATTACCCGACATCACTGGCTGTCAATGTGGCAGTTATTGGTGAAGCCGGTTCTGTATGCGGCGGAGAGGCGTTCTTTGTGGCTGCTTTTCATGTGGAGCATTTTTCAACAGAAGCATGGCTCGCAGAAAAGGGAAGAGCCCACGAAAACGCCGGCGGTGTGGAGTTCTTTTAACTGAAATTTCTGTTGTTTCACATGAAACATTTTATATAATAGTTTCTTACACATTATTATATCAAAGGTGATCCTCTGAATCCGAATCAGTTTTCCAAAGGTTTTAAATATGCGCTTCCCATAGCGGCGGGATACTTCCCCGTTGCCGTATCGTTTGGTCTTACCGCTGTTTCAGCGGGGCTGGACGGCTGGCTTGCGGTCCTTATGTCATTGATAGTTTTCGCCGGAGCGGCACAGTTTGTAGGTGCCGGTATGTTCGGGATGGGGGTCGGCGGCTGGGAAATAGTGCTTACCACATTTGTTCTCAATTTCCGTCATTTTCTCATGACTTCATCATTATCACGGAGACTGCCGGATAATACCACCAAGTCCCAGTCTGCCCTAGCAGCCTTCGGAGTCACAGACGAAACGTTCGCTGTAGCCAGCATGAGCAGGGATGAAAAACTTGCACCGTCATATCTTTACGGACTCAATTTTACTGCATACACGGCCTGGGCAGCAGGAACTGTCGCAGGAGTGATGGCTGGTTCAATACTTGGTGATACTTTGAAGCAGAGCCTGACCTTCGGTCTGTATGCTCTTTTTATAGGTCTGCTTGTGCCGGAGATGAAAAGAGCCAAACCAGCGGTTACGGCGGCACTGTGCTCAATGGCAGTTAGCGGCGCACTGTACTTCCAGCCGTTTTTTAAAATGGGTTCAGGGTGGATGATTGTGAGTGCCACCGTGGTGGGGTCGTTCATAGCGGCTGTTCTTCATGGGGATGAAAATGAGTAAGCTTAATATTATTATTCTCATGGCGCTGGTGACATATATTCCGAGAATGCTGCCGATGGTTTTTCTTAAAAATATGCGGCTTGCTCCGTGGCTTAACAGATTTCTGAGGTTTATTCCTTATGCTTCATTGGGGGCGCTGATATTCCCCGGAGCGTTGTTTTCAGTGAATCCGCCTGCTGCGGCAGCCGGAGGAATAATTGTCTCCGCTGTTATGGGGCTCATGGGCAGAAGTCTGATTGCGGTGTTTGCCTCTGGTGTTGCGGCGGTGTATATCCTGCTTCTGATTATCTGAAAGTGAATAAAAAAAGGCCCTTCTCATGAAGGACCTTTTAAGTGCAAATATATCTGAGCTATCTTAAACGTCTTCGCTGTCCGGTTCGTTCTGACCGCAGCATTTCTTATACTTTTTGCCGCTTCCGCAGGGGCAGTCATCATTTCTGCCCACTTTAGGTACTGCACGCCTGACAGGTTTAGTCTTTTCTTCTTTTGGAGCAGCAGAGAGAATATCTCTGCGTTCTTCTGAGATTTTAACTGTTTTCTGTCTTTCCTGCTCCTTTTTTTCAAGATCCACGTCTTCCTGCTTCTGACTCATTTTTACATTAAAGAGTATGCGGCAGGTATTATAGTAAACCCTGTCCATGAGAGCTGCGAAGAGGTTGAATGCCTCACGTTTGTACTCGTTGAGCGGGTCTTTCTGTCCGTATCCTCTGAGCCGTACGCTGTCACGGAGATGATCCATGCTGAGGAGGTGTTCCTTCCACTTATCGTCCAGCATGCTTATCATAAGGTAGCTGAAAAGCCCTCTGTAGTGTTCGCCGAATTCCTGTTTCTTTGCTTCAAACTTTTCTTTTATCTTCTGTGCAGCGCTGTTGAGGAAATCCTCCGGCTTCTTTACATCAGTCGGTGTATCATCAATGGCAAAAGTTTCTTTCAGTGCGTTGTTAAAGCCTTCGAGATCGGGCCTCTCCAGCGATGTGACGTATTCGTCATAAAGCCCGTTGAGCGTATTGTTTATGGTTTCTCTTGCAACTTCCTCAACCTGCTCCTTATTAAGAATGCTGTTGCGGAGTCCGTAGACAATTGTTCTCTGCTGGTTCATTACGTTATCGTAATCCAGCAGGTATTTACGCACTTCAAAGTTCATGGCTTCAACTTTTTTCTGTGCGTTTTCAATTGCCTTGGAGATTATGTTATGTTCAATGGGTTCCCCGTCTTTCATTCCCAGCTTGTTCATTATGTAGGATATTTTTTCAGAGCCGAAGATTCGCATAAGGTCATCTTCAAGGCTGAGGAAAAATCTTGATGAACCTGCATCACCCTGACGTCCGGCACGGCCTCTGAGCTGGTTGTCAATCCTTCTGGACTCATTACGCTCAGTGCCCAGAATATGCAGACCGCCGATTTCAAGAACACCTTCGCCGAGTTTGATGTCGGTTCCTCGTCCCGCCATGTTTGTGGCTATTGTTACTGCGCATTTCTGACCGGCAAGGGAGACAATCTGCGCTTCACGTTCGTGGTGCTTGGCGTTGAGGACTTCATGCTTAATCTTTTTCTTTTCAAGCATTTTGCTTACAAGTTCAGATTTTTCGATAGATGATGTTCCCACAAGAACAGGACGTCCCTGTTTGTTCATCTCTTCTATTTCCATAACGATCGCTTCGTATTTCTCACGGGCAGTCTTGTAGATAACATCTGCTCTGTCATTACGGACCATTTTGCGGTGAGTGGGTATGCTGACTACGCCAAGGTTGTAAATCTGCATAAACTCGCCTGCTTCTGTTGCCGCAGTACCTGTCATCCCCGCAAGTTTTTCATACATGCGGAAGTAGTTCTGGAATGTGATGGAGGCGAGGGTCTGGTTTTCGTTTTCGATTACAACCTGTTCCTTTGCCTCTATAGCCTGATGCTGTCCGTCGGAATATCTTCTGCCGGGCATTAGCCTTCCTGTGAATTCATCAACTATAATTACCTTGCCGTTTTCCACAACGTAATCCTTGTCACGTTTAAAAACAGCATGGGCTTTCAGTGAGTTATTTACATAATGAAGGGTGTCCACGTTTGCCATATCAAAAAGGTTCTCCAGACCGAGAACTCTTTCTATGGTGTTTATGCCTGCGTCAAGGAGCTGAACATCACGGCGTTTTTCATCGACTTTGTAGTCTGTTTCCGGTTTAAGCTGGCGGATAACTTCGTCTATTTTGTAGTAAACAGTGGTGGAGAGATCGGTCGGACCGCTTATGATAAGAGGTGTTCTCGCCTCGTCAATAAGGATACTGTCAACCTCATCCACTATGGCGTAGTGTAGCTTTCTCTGTGCCATATCATTCACGGAGAGCTTCATGTTGTCACGCAGGTAGTCAAATCCGAACTCGTTGTTTGTTCCGTATGTTATGTCTGCTGCGTAGGCTTCTCTTCTTGTGCAGGGCATAATTTTAGTGGTCAGTTCCTCTTCGTTATCCCACTCAACAAGCCATGATGCCTCGTGCTGGATAATGCCCACAGTCAGACCCAGCGTGAGGTAAACAGGGCTCATCCACTGGGCGTCTCTTCGGGCGAGGTAGTCGTTTACAGTAACAAGGTGCGCCCCTTTTCCTTCAAGGGCGTTAAGGTACAAGGGGAGGGTCGCCACAAGGGTTTTACCTTCACCTGTTTTCATCTCTGCAATTTTTCCTTTATGCAGGGCGTATCCGCCTATGAGCTGGGCATCAAAATGCCTCATATTCATTCTGCGTTTGCCAACTTCCCTTACTGCGGCAAATGCTTCGGGGAGGAGCTCATCAATGCTTTCTCCGTTTTCAAGCCGTCTGCGGAATTCAGCAGTGCATGCTTTGAGTTCATCCATGGATTTTTTCTCAAAGACGCTTTCAAGGGAGTTTATTTTATCGACAACAGCGCCCACTTTTTTAAGGTATCTCTGGTTGAAGTCGCCGAACAGTTTTTTAGCCAGTTCTTTAATCATCCTTTAGACCTTCCTTTATTTTTCCGTTTTTACAATCAGCCAGTATATCACACCAAGCACCGCAATGGACAGCAGAACAAAGCCGTATATCATCGGGTTTGATGTTTCGTGTTTCAGAGTGATGATAAGCAAGTCACGGATGAATGCAATGAGCGCCACGCCGATGAATATGCTTATCTTGAACTTACCCCCTTTCAGCATCTGAACTTCTGTATGGAGAAGCTCCACAAGAACCCAGATTATAAGGAGTGAGCCGAGGGCGGTTATAATTATTTTGTCAGCATTTTCTTCCAGAAGGTGCATTATCTCGATTCCGAACAGGACAGCCGCAGCGACAGTCATCAGAATAAGCATACCCACCATAAAGGTGTGCATGAGAAATGAGAACTTCTCAGAAACGGAGACTATAAAGTTCCTTACACTGAATATAGATGTATATTCTTTGATTTTGTTTTCGCAGAAAGCATAGTTTATGGCATCAAAATTAATATCCATAAGCTTATGAACGCTTAACAGAATATTTTTTCTGTGTATGTCATCATCCAGACTCTGAAAAATCTTTTCGTGCATCCAGAGGCGTATGAAACTCATCATGGAGTTTATCCATTCATAATCTATTTCATACTTTATCTGAAGATTACCGAATTTTTCAAGGTAGGCGAGGTATGCGTTGTTAATCTTTGCTTCAAAAAATCTGTCATACCATGTGGCAAGGAACTCCCTGTGCTTGGCAAGCACAACAGGGTATATATTATCGGGCATTCGGAACTTTTTGGAAAAATTTTCAAAAACATCCCTTATGAAATCTTCCTTGTGATTTTCCATTATGTCTTTCAGAGAGGCAATATTGCGCAGGTCATCTTCTGTAACTTCGTAGCTTTTTTGGAGATTTTTAAAGTATTTCATTTGCGGCTCCGCAGGGGAAAAACGGACAGTGGCAGCTTTTCCGATAAAGGAAAATAGTTATTTATTTTTCGGTAATGTATGATAAAATCCGTTAAAAATAAAGGGAAAACAGACTGTCCGCACTACTTATGACACTCTTATAACATACCCCTGCCATTATTTAAAGAGAGGTTGGGGATGCCTAGGGAGGTTTACCGAAAATGAACCGCAGCCGCACCGCGGAAATTACAAGAAAAACTAACGAAACAGATATTTATCTCAAACTGAACATAGACGGTTCGGGTGAGGGCAAAATAACCACCGGTGTGGGTTTTCTTAACCACATGCTTGAACTATTCGCCCGACACGGCGGCTTCGATCTTGAAGTCATAGCCAAGGGTGACACAATTGTGGACGACCACCATACTGTTGAGGACATCGGGATCTGTCTCGGAGACGCTTTTAAGAAGGCTCTGGGGGATAAAAGAGGAATCAGACGATACGGCTTTTTTCTCCTGCCCATGGATGAAACGCTTATAGAATGCGCAATAGACTTCAGCGGAAGAACATACCTGAACTATGCTGCGGATATTCAGGCGGTACGTGTGGGCAATTTTGAGACTGAGCTTGTGGAAGAGTTTTTCAAGGCATTTGCCGACAGATCAGCGGTGAACCTGCACATCATAAAAAGATTCGGGCGTAATACCCACCATATCATTGAAGGAATCTTTAAAGCGGTTGCGAGATCAATAAAAGATGCGGTTGTCATAGAGTCAGACAGGATAATGTCCACTAAGGGAACATTGAGTGAGTAAGATAGCAGTTATAGATTACGAAGCGGGCAACCTCCGCAGTGTACAAAAAGCATTTGAAAGCCTCGGGTATGATGCTGTGGTTACATCCGATGCCTCTGTTATTAAATCAGCCCACAAGGTTGTTCTCCCCGGTGTGGGAGCATTCGGAGACTGTGTCGGCGGACTTGAAAAGGCAGAGCTTAAAGAAACAGTGCTTGATGTTATAAGCTCCGGAAAGCCGTTTTTCGGCATATGCGTGGGCATGCAGATGCTTTTTGAAAAGAGCTTTGAGTTCGGTGAGCATAACGGGCTCGGAATATTCAGGGGCTCAGTAAAAAAGTTTCCCGATGAAATAGTTAAAAAAGGGATGAAAATTCCCCATATGGGCTGGAACAGCCTTAATATAACGCAGAAGGATCACCCTGTACTGAAAGGGATAAATGACGGTGACATGGTTTACTTTGTGCATTCGTATTATGTGCAGTCGGAAGACAGGGCAGTTGTTGCCGCAGAGTGCGAATACGGAGTGAACTTCACCGCCGCTGCTGCGAGAGATAATGTATTTGCCACGCAGTTTCACCCTGAAAAATCACAGACCACAGGTCTTAAGCTGCTGAAAAACTTCGGGGAGTGGAAATGCTGATAATTCCGGCTATAGATCTTCTTGGCGGCAAGGCTGTAAGGCTTCGTCAGGGCGATATGGATGATTATAAAATATATTTTAACGACCCTGCGGAGGCGGCTGTTCAGTTCCGTGAGCTGGGTATAAGCAGGCTTCACATTGTGGATCTGGACGGAGCCAAAAAAGGTGAGATGACCAACTTTGACACCATAAAACGCATCATACGTGAAGCGGATATGGAGATAGAGGTCGGCGGCGGAATCCGCAATATGGACAGGATTAAAGCTTATTTTGACATCGGCGTGAAATACGCCATACTCGGAACTGTTGTGATAAAAGATCCGGAATTTGTGAAAAAAGCTGCCGAAACTTACCCGGACAGGATTATACTTGGAGTAGACGCCAAGGGTGGGTATGTCGCCACTGAAGGCTGGTATGAAACCAGCGAAACAAAGGCTGAAAATGTGCTGAAAACCTATGCCGGCTACAGCATAGAAAGTGTAATCTACACCGACATCAGCCGTGACGGAATGCTTCAGGGGCTGAATATTGAAGCCACAGCAGCCCTTGCGGACAAGAGCCCATGGGGCGTGATAGCCTCCGGCGGGCTGAAGGATATAAGTGATGTTAAGGCTCTTTGTGAGCTTAACCACCCGAACATAAAAGGCACAATAGCAGGGAAAGCCTTTTATGAAGGGACAATAGATTTAAAAGAAGCCGCCGCCATCATCACTGCGGGGTAATTACTCAGGCGTGTCCTGATTGGTTTAACGGAGTAAATTAAGGGTATGATCCACAACATTCTCTATTTTCTGGCAACAGGTTTCTATTCGGGCAAAAGCCCCTATGCCCCCGGTACGGCGGGCACACTTGCGGGTGTCGGTCTTGTTATCTTAACAGGCTGGTTCTCTCTTACGGCTCAGATCATCTTCTGTATTCTGCTTTTCGGAGTGGGTATTCTCGCATCCGAATATCACGAAAGAACAACAGGGGAGCAGGACGCTCCTGAGGTTGTTATAGATGAGATAGCCGCTTATTATTTTATCATGCTGTTTTTCCAAAACTCGCTGAATAACCTTTTCTGGGCGTTTCTGCTGTTTCGCGTATTTGATATTGTGAAACCTTACCCAATAAAAAGGCTTGAGGAGTTCGGCGGCGGAATTGGCGTTATGCTGGATGATCTCGGAGCGGCAGTGTACTCCATAGGCGCACTGCTTGTACTCAAGGGGCTGTTGTGGCTGGCAATGTAGTTACGGCAGCGGTATTTGCCATAGGGAGCGAACTCCTTGAGGGGAGCATAGTTGATACAAACTCCGCATGGATAGGCTCCCACCTTGTAAAGCATGGTATAAACGTTGAAGATACCCGCCTTATTCCTGACAATATGGACAGGATGGCGGAGCTTTTCGTGGAAGCGGCTGAAAAGTATGACCTTATAATAACAACCGGAGGTCTGGGACCGACATTTGATGATCTCACCGCTGAGGTGGTAAGCCGTGTTTCCGGCAGGGATTACACTCTGAACAAGGAGCAGCTTGAGCATATCAGAAAACGTCTCCTGAAATTCGGCATACAGTTAAAGGAAAACCATTACCATCAGGCTAAACTGCCGGACGGATGTAAAACCTTCTTTAACCGCATGGGTACTGCGTTCGGTTTTTCAGTTCCATGCGGCAATTCAAGAATAATATCAATGCCGGGCATCCCTTTTGAGATGAAACCAATGTTTGAGGAACAGGTGCTGCCTTGGCTGCATGAGCTTTTCCCACTGAGAGAACGTTTCATCAGAGATCTGCGCATAGCAGGCAAGCCGGAATCCGAAGTGGATGACGTAATCCGTGAGCTTGGAATACCGGAAGGCATAGAGTGCATAATTAATGTCGGCAAGGGTGACATTCTCGTTAAAGTGCGGGGTTTTGATGAGGCTGCGGTACACAGATTCGCAGAAGCAGTCAGAAAACCATTCGAGAATAACTTCATAGGCTACGGTGATGAAACATTCCCTGTGCGCCTTGTGCGTATGCTTAAGGAAAAAGGATACAGTATCGGCTTTGCTGAAAGCTGCACAGGCGGGATGATGGGTGCTGAGATCACATCCGTGTCAGGAAGCTCCGCTGTTTTCAGCGGGTCGGTTGTGTCGTATTCCAATGATGTGAAAACGAATGTCTTAGGCGTTCCCGCTGATGTCATAGAATCTCACGGTGCTGTGAGTGCCGAATGTGCTGCTGCGATGGCAGAAGGGGCAAAAAAGCTCCTCGGAACGGACTGCGCAGCCGCAGTAACAGGCATAGCCGGACCCGACGGAGGCACTGACGAAAAACCAGTGGGCACAGTGTTCATAGCGGTGAATGTAAACGGAAAAACCGAAGTCAAAGGCTACGGTTTTAACGGTGACAGACCTGCCGTCAGGGAGCGCACAGTGAAAACAGCCTTCGCATGGCTGATAGACTTATTGAAATAAATTTCAGATTATATAAGGAGTAAATAATGGATGCAGAGAAAAGGAAAGCCTTAGACCTTGCCATGGGCAAGATAGAGAAAGATTTCGGCAAGGGTGCGGTCATGCGCCTCGGCGACCGTGCGGTGGAGAAACTTCCGGTTATCTCCACAGGCGTTCTTTCCATAGATATAGCGCTCGGAGTCGGTGGTATCCCCAGAGGAAGAATCATCGAGATATACGGAAGCGAATCATCAGGTAAAACCACAATCGCTCTCCACACAATCGCCGAAGCGCAGAAAGCGGGCGGCATAGCGGCTTTCATAGACGCTGAACACGCCCTTGACCCTGTATATGCAAAAGCTATAGGTGTTGATACGGATAACCTTATTGTCAGCCAGCCGGACAGCGGCGAGGCAGCGCTTGAGATATGCGAAACACTTGTCCGCTCAGGCGCTATTGATATAATTGTGGTGGATTCAGTTGCCGCTCTTACTCCCAGAGCAGAAATAGAAGGCGAAATGGGCGATTCACACATGGGACTTCAGGCAAGGCTTATGAGTCAGGCTCTGAGAAAACTTGCAGGTATAGTGAACAAGTCCAAAACATCACTTATATTCATTAACCAGACACGCTCTAAAATCGGCGTGGTTTACGGCAACCCTGAAACAACTACTGGCGGTAATGCTCTTAAATTTTACGCATCAATCCGTATGGAGATTAAGAAAAGCACTGCATTGAAGGAAAAGGACGAGCAGGTCGGCAATCAGGGCAGTGCGAAAATCGTTAAAAACAAAGTCGCTCCCCCTTTCAAGGTTGCAGAGTTCGATATACTTTACGGTGAAGGCGTATCAAGAATCGGCGTGCTTATAGATCTCGGTGCCAAGCTTGATATAATCAACAAGGCAGGCGCATGGTTCAGCTACGGAGACACTAAGCTGGGGCAGGGTAAGGAGAATGCAAGGGCGTTCCTCACTGCCAACGCTGAAATGGCTAAGGAGATAGACTCTAAGGTCAGGGCACATTACGGAATCGCCGTTGCTCCTGAAAAAGAAGAAGGGTAAAATTCAGAGAGTGTTTCCTGCACTAAGCGAATATGAACGCATAACGTAGTGAGAGCAGCAAGGAGCTTTGCTCCGCAGACTGCGAGTGAGTAAAAACTACAGGATGTAGGTTTTTACGAACTATCATAAAAATAGGCAAACACAGGATGTAGTTTTTTTTGTTATCAAATGGAGGTCAACCGTGGATATTAATACTATTCTCCAGAGAACTGTTGCGATGGGAGCGTCAGACCTCCACCTTAAAGTCGGCAGACCGCCCACAGTGAGACTGCACGGAAAGCTTGAATCCATTCAGGGACTTCCGAAACTCACTGCGGAAGACACACTGAAAATAGCCACTGACGTAATGCCTCAAAGTGCCAAGAACCGCTTTAAGGAAGGGAAAGAGGCTGACTTTGCCTATGCCGTGCCGAAGGTGGGGCGTTTCAGGGTGAATGCGTTTCTTCAGAGGGGCGTAATCAGCATGGTTTTCAGGGCGATCCCCATAGAAATTCCCGACATTGAAAAACTCCATCTGCCTGAAGTTATTAAGACAATTTCTCTGGAGAACAGAGGTCTTGTGCTTGTTACAGGTATCACCGGCAGCGGTAAATCTACCACGCTGGCTGCGATGATCGATTATATCAATACCCATAAATACGTGAATGTAATCACTGTGGAAGACCCCATAGAGTTTATGCACGTTGATAAAAACAGCATCATAGCCCAAAGAGAGGTCGGAGCGGATACCAACTCATTCTCCGAAGCACTGAAAAGGGCTCTCCGTCAGGATCCTGATGTTATCCTCGTGGGTGAAATGCGTGATCTGGAAACCATAGAAACAGCCATGCACGCAGCAGAAACAGGGCACCTTGTTATGTCCACTCTGCACACTCTTGATGCGCCTGAGACCATAAACCGAATAATTTCTGTGTTCCCGCCCCATCAGCAGGAACAGATAAGGATACAGCTTGCGGGCATAATAAAAGCGGTAATTTCCCAGAGGCTTGTTCCCACATCGGACGGCACGGGGCGTGTCGCTGCCATTGAGGTAATGGTGTCAAATGCCACAATCAGGGAATGTATTGTGGATAAGATGAAAACCCGCCAGATAACTGACTTCATAGAGCAGGGGCGTTCTGTCTACGGCTCACAGAGCTTTGATCAGTCACTCATTGACCATGTACGTTCGGGAAATGTCACCTTTGAAGAGGCTATGAAGTGGGCTAAAAAACCGGATGACTTTGCCCTTAAAATGCGGGGCATATCATCTTCCAGCGACAATGAGGAAAACGAGTGGAAGCTCGGAGGAATGCTCAATAAAGAAGAAGAGGAATAGATCACCCCTTGATTACGCCTTCAGAATTCTTTCCATGCGTGACTATTCCGAGTACACCATGCGGGAGAAGCTTATTTCAAGATTCAGCCGTGAAGAGGCTGATGAAACCCTTAACCGCCTGAAAGAACTGGGCTATATCGATGATCTGCGTTATGCCGAAAATTTTATTGTTTCCAAACTTCTGTCCGGTTTCGGAGTCTATGCTGTTATAAGGAAACTCCGTGAAAAAGGCGTGGATGTAAACAGAGGCTATGTTCTGTCCGTGGCGGAAAAGCGGGATATAGACATGGAAGACCTTATGGGAAATGTCCTGAAAAAGTATCTTGCAAAAACGGGTGATGAGGATAAAATATCTGTCCGCTCCAAGTGTATGAGATACATGCTGGGGCGTGGTTTTGACATATATGAAGCTGAAAAATATTTAGAGAGGTTGATGAATGAAAGTGATATTTCTTAAAGACGTCAAGGGTGTTGCGAAGAAAGGCGACATAAAAGAAGCAAAGGACGGCTACGCTAAGAACTTCCTCTTTAAACAGAATATTGCTGTGGAAGCTACAGAGGCCAACCTTAATAAGCTTGAACAGCAGAGAGCAAACGAAGCCGCAAAGGAACAGAAGAGAAAGGACGAAGCCAGAGCGCTTGCGGACAGGCTGAAAAAGGTCGGCATAAAGATGAGCAAAAAAGCCGGTGAAACAGGTAAGCTTTACGGCGCAATAACATCAGCAGATATAGCCGAAGCTCTCAAGGCGGAAGGTCTTGAGGTTGATAAGCGTGATATAGACCTCCATGACCCTATCAAGGATACGGGCATACACACTGTTAAGGTAAATATATATATGGACATCAAATCCGAGATAAAGGTTGAGGTTCATGGCGAATGAGATAAAGCGTGTTCCGCCGCACAGTCTTGATGCGGAGCAGGCGGTTCTTGCCTCTCTGCTGATAGATGACAAAGCGGCGGATAAAGTTCTGCACATGCTTACGGCGGGGGATTTCTATTCCCCGATCCATCAGTATCTATACTCTGTAATCTATAAACTCCATGAAAGCGGAAAGCCTGTTGACATCATATCTCTGGCAAATTACGCCAATGACAGAAACGAGCTTCCCAGAGCCGGCGGTGTGGAATACATCTCGTCTCTTGTGGAGATCATACCCAACTCTGCCAATGCGGAATATTACGGGAACATAGTTAAAGATAAGTCCACCCTGCGCCAGCTTATAGGCGTAGCCGTTGAAATGACGGAGGACTGCTACACCCGCACAGATGATGTCGCAGAGGTTGTGGAGGCGGCGGAGAAGAAGATTTTCTCCCTTGCGGAGCAGAAGCTTAAAGCGGATGTTCTGCCCATAGGCGAGCATATGCACCGCACCTTTGAGGTGCTTGAAAAGCTTTATCACCGTAAGGAGGATACCACAGGTATTCCTTCAGGATTCATGGATCTGGATCAGATGACAAACGGCTTTCAGCGTTCGGATCTCATAATCATAGCCGGGCGTCCGGGTATGGGTAAGACAGCTTTCACCCTTAACGTTGCGCTCAACAGTTCCAAGTCAGTCAGAGAAGGAAAAGAGAAGTTCAATGTTGCATTCTTTTCATTGGAAATGTCAGCGCAGCAGCTTGTTCAGCGTCTTCTTTCAGGCGAGGCGGGGGTAAACTCAAACAAGCTCCGTTCCGGTAAGTTCAGCTTTGAGGAATGGTCAAGGCTTACTGCGGCTGCGGGTGAGCTGAGCGAGCTTGGGCTTTATCTGGATGATACTCCGGCGATTACTGCAATGGAACTCCGTGCTAAGTGCCGCAGACTGAAAAGAGAAAACGGGCTTGACCTTGTTATAATCGACTACCTTCAGCTTATGGGTTCAAATAAAACAGAAAGCAGGGAACAGCAGATCGCTGATATTTCCAGATCGCTTAAAGCGCTTGCCAAGGAGATGGATATTCCGATTATTGCCCTTTCACAGCTTAACAGGGGAGTGGAAAGCAGGATAGACAAACGCCCGCTTATCTCCGACCTTCGTGAATCAGGAGCAATAGAGCAGGATGCGGATATCATTGTATTTCTTTACAGAGATGACTTTTACAACAAGGAAAAGAAAACAGGCATAACCGAAGTGATAATAGCAAAACACAGAAACGGTTCAACCGGAACTGTAAGCCTTGAATTTATCGGTGAGTACATGAAGTTCAGAGATATAGTTCAGGGATATGTATAAAAAATCATACATTTTTTCGGATCTGTTGTACATTGTGTACAGGATTTGATCTCAAACCCCTTGAAATCAGGGGATCTTTCAAATGGCATGGTTATTGCTTATAATAACCATGTTGTTGGAGGACACACAAAATGTTTCAAACTACACTCAATAATACAATTAAATTTGACGGCATAGGACTTCATTCCGGAGAAACAATTCAGGTGGTTGTAAACCCCTCATATACTGATACAGGCGTAATGTTTCGCCGTGCGGACATATCAGGTTCTGCATATACAAAAGCAAGTCCCTATACTGTTACCTCCACTCAGCTTGCCACAAGCATCAACTGCGGCAAAGGAAGCATATCTACTATCGAACATCTCATGGGCGCACTTTACGGACTCGGTGTTGACAACGCTCTCGTGGATGTCTACGGAACAGAAGTGCCGATTCTCGACGGCAGTGCTTATCCCTTTGTTGAAATGATAAGAGAAGCCGGAATAAAAGAGCTTAATATAAAAAGAAAATATCTTAAGTTTAAGAAAAGAATCATCATAGAAAAAGGCGACAAGTGGATAGAGCTTATCCCCTCACGCTTTTTTAAAGTGACCTTCGGCATATCATTTGATGACAACTTCGTGCAGGAACAGAAGGCGTACTTCAATTTCTCAGACGGAGGCTTCATTGAAGATGTAGCCAGAGCCAGAACTTTCGGTTTCAAGAAAGATGTTGATGCCCTTCATGCTATGGGGCTCGCAAAAGGCGGAAGCCTTGAGAACGCAGTCGTTGTTGACGGCAGCGGAATCCTGAACCCTGAAGGGCTCAGATATAACGATGAGTTCGTCCGCCATAAAATCCTTGATCTTCTCGGAGACATATCTCTGATAGGCTACAGATTTTACGGACATGTCAGGGCGTATAAGTCAGGGCACATGCTCAATAATATTTTTGCAAGAACACTGCTTGAATCTACTAACTGCTATTCCATTATAGAACAGCCGGATATGCCGGCATTCAGTTCGCTGCTTGAGCTGAAACCACAGGGGATTTAAGAGATTACCCGAAAGCAGCTTATAACCGGCTGCTTTCGGGGGAAATCTCTCTCTGATACCTTATATCCTGCCTGTTTCGCTTTGAAAGGCGGATTTCTCACCTTAAGACTTGCTTCCTTACGAATACATATAAAGACAGCAAACTTCAAAATTTTTACATTCACCGGCGCTTTCAGGACTACAGGAAATCTGATTTTTTCTACACCTTAAATCCCTTATGCTTATAGGTTAAAAAACTGCTTGACAGTAAAAGGCTCAAGTCATATTCTTTATTTAGCACTCTTTGGCATTGAGTGCTAACAATCACAGGGCAAACATTGATAAGACAGGTAAAAATCAGAGATGCTGAACGAAAGGGAAGAATCGGTACTAAGGATAATCGTTGAAGAGTATATAAAGACCAGCGAACCTGTGGGCTCCCGCTATATCTCCAAGAGCGGACCCCTGCAGCTTAGTGCCGCATCCATACGCAACATAATGAGCGATCTTGAAGAGAAGGGTTATCTCACCCAGCCGCATACTTCCGCCGGGCGTGTTCCCTCTGACAACGGGTATCGCTATTATATAGACAAGCTGGTGGTTTTCGGCTCACCGGACAATGACATAATCTCCTCACTTCAGGAAGGCTGCCAAACCACCAGCGTCAACAGCTTTTTACAGCATTTCAGCCGTAAGATGGGCTCCCTCACTAATTCAGTGGGTTTTGTAGTGGCGCCCAAGCTGAATACTATGCACCTGAAGCATATAGAGTTCCTGCAGTTCAACCCATACACGATCCTTGCTGTTATTGTTACCAAATCCGGCATAGTGCATAACTTTATGCTGGAAATGGAGAAACCTGTTGATAAATCAGAACTCACAAGGGTGAGCAACTACCTTAACGACCATTTTTCAGACAAATCACTTGGCGAGATAAAATCTCATATCCTGAATGAGATGAAGGACAGGAAAGAACATCTCGACAGACTTTTTGAAAAAGCATACTCCCTCGGTGAGAGGGTTTTTGCCGTGGAAAATTTCGGGCATGAAATATATCTGGAAGGAACATCAAATGTTCTTGATATGCCGGAATTCAGAGATGTGCAGAAAATAAAAGAGATATACAGGATTTTTGAGGAAAAACACTTTATCAATGAGATTGTTGAAAAGTGTATGACAGAAAGCGGAGTGCAGATTTTTGTCGGTTCTGAAATCGGCAAGGAGGAGATCAATGAGCTTGGTCTGGTCTCTACTACTTATTCCAGAAGCGGTCATGTTGTGGGCAGTCTGGGAATCATCGGTCCCAAGAGAATGAGCTACCCGAAGGTTGTCTCTATTGTGGACTGCACATCGGAAATTATTACTAAAATGCTCAACAAACTTTCTTAATAAGTAAATAATGACAATGAGGATATAAATGAATTCGGACGAGAAAAAAACTTTGGATGAACAGGAAGCTGAATCCTGCACGGAGGAAACACCCGTTACGGAGAAAACTGAGCTTGAACTTCTGAAGGAAGAGAACGAAACCCTCAAAAAACAGGCTGAAGATGCAAAAGGCGATGCTCTCAGAGCCGTTGCAGATGCGGATAATTTCCGCAAACGCATGGCAAAAGAGGCAGAGGAAAGAATCAAGTTTGCCGGAACAAAGATACTGGAAAGCCTTCTCCCTGTTCTTGACAATCTGGAGATGGCACTCGCTCACACAGAGGAAAACAACCCTCTGAAGCAGGGAGTTGAACTTACACAGAAACAGATGGTTGAGACACTTGCCAAAAACGGGCTTGAGAGAATTAAGCTGGAAATAGGAGCAGAGTTTGATCCGGCTTTTCATGAGGCGCTTATGCTGGACAATACAGATGAATACGGAAACAACTGCGTAACATTGGTTCTCCAGAACGGCTACACCCTCAACGGAAGAGTCATACGCCCTGCCAAAGTTAAAGTAAATAAAAAGTAAAAGATATATCAGGAGGCATTTATGAGCAAAGTAATCGGTATAGACCTCGGTACGACAAACTCAGTCGTAGCCATTATGGAAGGCGGTCAGCCGAAGGTAATCGCTAACGCCGAAGGGATGAACACAACTCCCTCTGTTGTTGCGTTTACAGATTCAGACAGACTTGTGGGTCTGCTTGCTAAAAGACAGGCTATCACAAACCCCGAAAACACAGTTTTCAGCATTAAAAGACTTATCGGACGTAAGGTTGACGCTCCTCAGGTTGCGAAAGCAAAGGATGTTCTTCCTTACTCAATAGTTCCCTCTGACAATAATGACGCATGGGTTCAGGTGAAGGACAAAAAGTTTGCTCCGCCTGAAATCTCAGCAATGATACTTCAGAAACTTAAGAAAACAGCGGAAGACTACCTCGGCGAAACAGTTACGGATGCGGTAATCACAGTTCCCGCTTACTTTAACGATGCTCAGCGTCAGGCAACCAAGGATGCCGGCAAAATCGCAGGGCTTAACGTTCTCCGTATAATCAACGAACCCACGGCTGCTGCACTTGCCTACGGTCTGGATAAAAAACACGATGAAAAAATCGCTGTTTATGACCTTGGCGGCGGTACGTTTGATGTGTCTATCCTTGAACTCGGCGACGGTGTTTTCGAGGTTAAATCAACCAACGGCGATACATTCCTCGGCGGTGATGACTTCGATATGCGCATAGTTGAGTTCCTCATTGACCAGTTCAAAAAGGATAACGGCTTAGACCTTAAAAATGATAAAATGGCTCTCCAGAGGCTTAAAGAAGCCGCTGAAAAAGCTAAACACGAGCTTTCAAGCTCAACAGAGACAGAAATCAACCTTCCATTCATCACAGCAGACCAGACAGGTCCCAAGCACCTCGTGGTTAAGATGAACAGAAGCAAGCTTGAGTCTCTGGTTATGGATCTTGTTGATAACTCCCTTGAACCATGCCGCAAAGCCCTTTCAGATGCGAGTCTTAAGGCTTCTGAAATTGACGAGGTTATCCTCGTGGGCGGTATGACAAGGATGCCCCTTGTTCAGCAGAAGGTTAAGGCATTCTTCGGCAAAGAACCCCACAAAGGTATCAACCCCGATGAAGTTGTTGCAATAGGCGCAGCTATTCAGGGTGCGGTTCTTAAAGGCGATGTGAAGGACGTTCTTCTTCTTGATGTAACACCCCTTTCACTGGGTATAGAAACCCTCGGCGGCGTGATGACAAAAATCATCCCCAGAAACACCACAATCCCCACAAGGAAAAGCCAGGTGTTCACAACCGCTGCGGATAACCAGACATCAGTTACCATCAGCGTATTTCAGGGTGAACGTGAAATGGCTGCGGATAACAAGTCCATCGGGCGTTTCGACCTCGTGGGCATTCCTTCAGCTCCCAGAGGGCTTCCGCAGATCGAAGTTACATTTGACCTTGATGCAAACGGTATCCTCAATGTTGCCGCTAAGGATCAGGGAACAGGCAAGGAGCAGTCAATCAGAATCACTCCCAGCAGCGGTCTTTCAGATGATGAAATCGACCGTATGGTGAAAGATGCTGAACTCAATGCCGATGCTGATAAAAAGAAAAAAGATCTCGTAGAGATCCGCAATCAGGCAGACACACTTGTCTACAGCACTGAAAAATCCCTCGAAGAACACGGGGATAAGCTTGACGAAGAGACTAAAAAGAACATAGAATCCGCCAAGGAAGAACTCAAAGCGGTTCAGGGCGGAGAAGACGTGGACGCTATCAAAGCGGCTGTGGAAAAACTCACAGAAGCCTCTCACAAGCTTGCAGAGGTTATCTACAACTCTGCACAGCAGCAGAATGCTCAGAATGATGCCGGCACTCAGCAGGCTGAAGAGCCTTCAGCTTCTGCTAAAGATGAAAACGTAGTGGACGCCGACTTTGAAGAAGTAAAAGAAGATAAAAAATAATATTATGTCAGGGGAGTCCGTGCGGGCTCCCCTTAACTTCCTTCCTAAATAAAAGCCAATTTACGGGGATAAATAATTGAGCAGAGATTACTATGAGATTCTGGGCGTAAATAAAAACGCCACAGAAGCAGAAATCAAAAAAGCCTACCGCAAACTGGCGATGGAATACCATCCCGACCGCAATCCCGGCAATAAGGAAGCCGAAGACAAATTCAGAGAACTTTCAGAAGCATACGAAGTTTTGAGCGATCCGGAAAAGAGAGCGCAGTTTGATCAGTACGGACGTGTTTTCGATAATAACGGCTTTGGCGGCGGTTCCGGCGGATTCAGCGGAGCAGGTGCGGAGACAATATTTGAGGAGTTCTTTGGGGATGTGTTCGGTGATTTCTTCGGCTCTGCCGGAAGATCACGCAAAAAAAGCCGCCCTACCAGAGGCGGTGATATAAAAATCCGTCATGAAATAGAATTTGAGCAGGCCGTTTTCGGCTGTGATATAGAAGTAAGCGTACCCCGAATCGTGGAATGTACCCGCTGCGGCGGAACAGGAGCGGAAGACGGCGGTATCGAAACCTGCGCCACATGCAGGGGAACCGGAGTAATCCAGAACAGACAGGGGCTTTTCGCCATTACCACCACATGCTCATCATGCGGCGGAACAGGCAAGGTTATCAAAAATGTCTGCAAAGAGTGCAAAGGCGAGGGTGCAAAACGCATCCATAAAAAACTCAGTGTAAAAGTTCCCGCAGGTATAGAAGACGGTATGACAATCCGCATAGGCGGCGAAGGAAACCACGGACGCCACGGCGGGCCCGCAGGAGATCTTTACATTGCCGTATCAGTGAAGGAGCATAAATTCTTCCGCCGTGACGGCAGAGATATTTATCTGGAACTTCCTGTATCTGCTGTGGATGCAATGCTTGGAAAAACCCTTGAGATTCCCACCCTTGAGGGAAAAGAGGAAATAAAGATCAAGCCCGGCTCACAGCCCGGTGATGTCATAACCCTTAAAGGCAAAGGAATTGCGGATGTGCAGGGTTACGGCGTGGGCAACCAGCACATAGAACTTAAAGTGATCATTCCCACCAAGCTCACTAAAAAACAGAAAGACCTGCTGGCAAAATTTGAGGCTGACTCCAACGACGACACCTACAAAACCGACAGGTCACTCTTTGATAAAATAAAGGACTTCTTCGCGTAGATGTTGCAGTTTGGTTTTTTGGGAAGAGTTTGAGAAACCGTTTTTTTCCATTAAAAAAGGGTTTCTCATAATTTCTTTTTATGAGCCATGTATAAGTATTAAA
>LUZY01000013.1 GCA_001603805.1 Deferribacterales bacterium Deferri_01 | reverse complement strand
TCGCTATTCGTGAAGGCGGCAGAACAGTCGGTGCAGGTGTTGTTACCGAGATTATCGAGTAACCAAAGGTAGACGAATGGAAAGTCAAAAAATTCGTATCAAGCTTAAGGCATTCGATTTTAGAATTCTCGACAAGGCAGTGAGGGATATAGTTAACACTGCCATGAGAACTGGAGCAAGGGTTGTTGGTCCCGTACCGCTTCCTACCCGTACAGAAAAGTTTACGGTACTCCGTTCTCCACACGTTGACAAGACAGGAAGGGAGCAGTTCGAGATCAGAACTCATAAACGTCTGATCGATATTTTTGAACATAACCCCCAGACCATCGATGCTCTTATGAAGCTCGAGCTTTCTGCCGGTGTCGACGTCGAGATAAAACTTTAGTTGAAGGATAGTGCAGATGGCTAGAGCAATAATCGGAAGAAAAGTTGGGATGACGCAGGTATTTACCGAAGACGGAACTCTCATCCCAGTTACAGTGGTCCAGGCTGGACCATGTGTAGTTGTTAACAAAAGAACCGTTGAAAAAAACGGTTACAGTGCCGTTCAGCTCGGTTTTGACAAAATTCTCAAAGAGAAGAAAGTCAATTGCCCCGCTAAAGGCTATTTCAAAAAACAGGGTGTTGATGCTCACAAAGTACTCAAAGAGTTCCGTGTAGCTGAAGACGCTGCTTTTGAAATCGGTCAGGAAGTGAACGCTACTCTTTTCGCAGAAGGCGATGTTGTAGATGTTCAGGGAACTTCTATCGGTAAAGGTTTTCAGGGCGTTGTGAAGCGTTTCGGCTTCAGCGGCGGTCCTAAAACTCACGGTTCGCACTTCCATCGTGAACCCGGTTCAATCGGGATGTGCGAGTTTCCCGGTGAAACTGAGAAAGGCAGAAAGATGCCCGGCAGAATGGGCGGCGACACAGTAACCGTTCAGAAACTTTCCGTAGTGAAAGTAGTCCCCGAGACAAACCTTATCCTTGTGAAAGGTGCTATTCCGGGACATGACAACGGAATCGTTTTCATTAAGGAAACGGTTAAGAAGTAGAGGCATTTAAATGGCATCATTCGAACTTGTGAATGTAAAAAATGAGAAGGTCGGCACGGTGGAGATAAATGATTCCATCATTTCCTACCCCGTAAAACCTGCGCTGATGCACGAAGTCGTGGTTATGCAGCTTGCAGGCAAAAGGGCAGGAACTCATGCCACTCTCAACAGAGCAAAAATAGAGGGCGGCGGTAAGAAGCCCTACAAACAGAAAGGAACCGGACGCGCCAGAGCCGGCTCCATAAAATCCCCCTTGTGGCGAGGCGGTGCGACTATTTTTGGTCCGCAACCTAGGGATTACTCTTTCTCTATGCCTAAGAAAAAGATTAAGAACGCAATGAAATCAGCTCTCAGAGCTAAACAGGAAGACGGCAGCCTTATATTTGTAGATGCCCTCAAAGTTGAGGATGGAAAAACAAAAGAAGCTGTTGCTATACTTAAGAATTTCAATGCTGACAGAAAAGTGCTGGTTGTCTTTAAAGAGCTTGACGAAAAGGTTGCAAGAGCATTCCGCAATATACCTTACGTAGACTTGCTTAATGTAAACGGACTCAACGTTTACGACATAATCAATTCACGCAAAATTATTGTCCTTCAGGATAGCATAGCGAGAATTGAGGAGGTTTTAGGATAATGTTGACAGTTTATGACGTAATCAAGAAACCTCTGATCACCGAGAAAGCCGTTAACCTCAAAGAAGAGGAGAATATGGTGACTTTCGCAGTTGACCCCAGAGCCAACAAGTTCCTCATCAAAGAAGCTGTAGAGGAACTTTTCAGCGTCAAAGTTGCTTCCGTGCGCACACTTAACTGCAAAGGGAAGAAGAAAAGGTTCGGACGTATGATGGGTAAACGTAAAGACTGGAAGAAAGCCATCGTTGTTCTGGCCGAAGGTGAGAAACTCGAGTTCGTGTAAGAGAGGCTTAAATGGGAATCAAGAAGTATAAACCTACCTCGGACGGCGTAAGGTTCAGATCAAATTCTGACTTTGCAGAGGTAACCGCAGACAAGCCTGAGAAAAGTCTGGTTGTAGCGCTCAAGAAAACCGGCGGACGTAACAACCACGGTAGAATTACCACAAGACATAAAGGCGGCGGTGAAAAAAGAAAGTACCGTCTGATCGACTTCAAGAGGAACAAGGATGAGATAGCCGCTAGGGTCAAGACAATAGAATATGACCCTAACAGAAGCGCAAGAATCGCTCTCGTAGCTTACGAGGACGGTGAAAAAAGATATATCCTTGCTCCGATCGGAATGAATGTCGGTGATGTTATCCACAGCGGTTTGTCTGCGGATATCAAACCCGGAAACGCGAAAGCGCTGAAAGATATACCTGTGGGTACAGTTGTTCACAACGTTGAACTCAGACCCGGAAAAGGCGGACAGCTTGCCCGCTCAGCAGGAACATATGCACAGCTTCTTTCAAAAGAGGGCGCATATTGCCACCTTAGACTTCCTTCAGGCGAAATCAGGCTTGTAAAAGCCGAATGCAAAGCCTCTATTGGTCAGGTCAGCAACCAGGAACACGAAAACGTGAGCCTTGGCAAAGCCGGTCGTTCACGCTGGCTGGGTATAAGACCTACTGTTAGAGGGGTTGCGATGAACCCTGTGGATCACCCGCACGGTGGTGGTGAAGGACGCACAAGCGGCGGTCGTCACCCTGTTACACCTTGGGGTAAACCCACGAAAGGATACAAGACTCGTTCAAAGAAAAAACCTTCGAACAAGTATATTGTTTCCGCTCGTAAGAAGTGATAGGAGGAAAATGTGCCTAGATCATTAAAAAAAGGGCCGTTTATTGATGACCATCTCATGAAGAAGGTTACTGTAGCTAAAGAAACAGGTGACAAAAAAGTCATTAAAACCTGGTCAAGAAGAAGCACAGTAACTCCCGACATGATAGGTCTTACACTTGCGGTTCATAACGGAAATAAATTCATCCCCGTCTATGTGACTGAAAACATGGTCGGACACAAGCTCGGTGAGTTCGCACTTACAAGAACTTTCAAAGGGCACAAAAAGGATGATAAAAAGGTCAAGGGTAGATAAGATGGAAGCAGTAGCACGTGCAAAATTTGTAAGATTAGTTCCCAGAAAAGCACGCCCCGTTGCTGACCTCGTAAGAGGTAAGAAAGTTGACGAGGCTCTTGCTATGCTGAAGTTCACGCCCAAAAAGGCTGCTGAGTATATCTACAAAACGATAAAATCCGCTGCCGCCAATGCTGAGGAAAATCAGGATTACAGAGACGTAAGCAAGCTTTACGTTAAAGAGATCAGGATTGATGAAGGTCCGGCGTGGAAAAGGTACACACCCAGAGCATACGGCAGGGCTTCTCTTATTCGTAAGAAAACAAGCCACATCACCGTTGTGCTTTCGGATTAACGGAGGTTTTAGTGGGACACAAAGTTCACCCTTACGGGTATAGATTAGGTGTTAACAAGCCTTGGGTTTCAGTATGGTATGCCGGAAAGAAGGAGTACAGAACAAACCTTCTTGAAGACATCAAAATACGTGAATTCCTCAAAAAAAGGCTTTTCCAGGCCGGCATAGCAGGCATCGGCATTGAGCGTATGGGCGCAAAAGTGCGCGTTACCCTCAATACCAGCAGACCCGGAATCGTAATCGGCAAAAAAGGCGCCGAAATTGAAAAGCTTAAAGTTGAGCTTAAAAATATAACAAAGGCTGAGGTTCTTCTTGTAATCCGTGAGATCAAGAAACCCGAAACCAACGCTCAGCTCGTTGCTGAGAATATAGCTATGCAGCTTCAGAGACGTATCGCCTTCAGAAGAGCAATGAAAAAAGCTGTTCTTCAGGCTATGAAATCCGGCGCACTCGGCATTAAAGTTGCGTGCAGCGGACGTCTTGCTGGTGCTGATATGGCTAGAACTGAGTGGTACATCAAAGGAAGGGTGCCCCTTCAGACTCTCAGAGCTGACATCGACTACGGCACGACTGAAGCTCTAACTACTTACGGTATCACAGGCATTAAAGTCTGGGTTTTCACCGGTGAGATAGTTGAAGAGAGAAACAGGGCAGCAGCAGGAGTTGAGTAAATGTTGATGCCAAAAAGAATGAAATACAGAAAACAGTTCAAGGGACGCAACGAAGGCAAAGCCAACAAAGGTCACAAAGTGGCTTTTGGAGACTTCGGTCTTCAGTCTCTTGATAATGGTCGTATAACAAGCCGCCAGATCGAATCTGCAAGGATCGCGATCAACAGATATGTTAAAAGAGGCGGTACGGTGACTATCCGTATTTTCCCCCACAAACCCGTTACCAAAAAACCCCTTGAAGTTAGACAGGGTAAAGGTAAAGGTGCGGTGGAATACTATGTAGCCGAAGTTAAAAACGGCACTATCCTTTATGAGATAGCCGGCGTTACGGAAGAACAGGCGAGAGAAGCTTTCAGGCTCGCATCTCACAAGCTTCCCGTAAGATGCAAGTTCGTATTCAGGGAAACGGAGGCGGCAGAATGAGCGAATTCAAAGATATGAATGTGAAAGATCTCGTTGAAAAAGAACGCCAGCTTCGTGAGGATCTTTTCAGAACCCGCTTCAAACTTGCGACAGGCGACCTTGAAGATACTTCTGCCATCAACAAGATGAAGAAAGATATCGCAAGGATCAAAACCGTTCTCAGCCAGCGTATGGCTGAAAGCGCAGAGCAGTAAGAGGTCTGTAATGAGCGAAAAAGCAGCAAGAAAAGTCAGAAGAGGAGTTGTGGTAAGCGACAAAATGGATAAAACCGTTGTCGTTAAGGTTGAAAACCTTAGGCTTCACAGCAGATACCACAAATTCGTTAAACAGAGTAAAAAGTTCAAGGCTCATGATGAGGCGAACGAATGCAGAATAGGCGACACCGTCGAGATATCTGAAGTACGTCCCCTCAGCAAAGATAAGTGCTGGATGGTTAAGCGCATTATCGAGCGTTCTGTTGAAGTTATATCAGAGTAAGAGGTTACAGTAATGATACAGGTTGAATCACGTCTCAGAGTAGCCGACAACTCCGGAGCCAAAGAGCTTCTTTGCATCAAGGTTCTTGGCGGTTCAAAGATAAGATACGGCTATGTGGGCGACATCATAGTTGCCAGCGTGAAGGAAGCTGCTCCGGACGGAAACGTCAAGAAAGGAACAGTTGTCAAGGCTGTCATAGTCCGCACAGCTAAAGAAAGCCGCCGTAAAGACGGAACTTACATCAAGTTTGATGATAATGCAGCCGTGCTTCTTAACAAAAACAACCTGGAGCCCATCGCAACAAGGGTTTTCGGACCCGTAGCAAGAGAGCTTAGAGGAAAAGGCTTCCTCAAGATATGCTCTATGGCTCCCGAAGTGCTTTAAGGAGACGAGAATATGCAGGCAAAGTATAAACTTAAAAAAGACGACACCGTAATCGTCACCACCGGAAAGGATAAGGGCAAAATCGCCAAGATTCTTAAGGTTGACAGGAAGAACGGTAAAGTGATACTTGAAAACACTAACGTTGTTAAAAGACACACTAAACCCGGTCCCCTGAATCCTGAAGGCGGAATCGTTGAGAAAGAGATGCCGGTAGACATATCAAATGTTATGTACTACAGCCAGAAAAGCAAAAAAGGCACTAGACTCGGCATTAAAACTCTGGAAAACGGAAAAAAAGCCCGCTTCGCCAAGTGCGACGGTGAAGTCATCGATAAGGATTAACAATGGCAGAGCTTAAAGAAAAATACCTTAAGGAAGTTGTTCCTGCCCTCATGAAAAAGTTCTCTTATGAGAACATCATGCAGGTGCCTAAAATTGAGAAAATAGTTCTCAACATGGGTCTCGGCGAAGCTGTTACGAACTCCAAGGTTGTTGACCACGCACTTAGCGATATGACAATAATCGCAGGTCAGAAACCTGTCGTGACAAGAGCCAAGAAATCTATAGCCGCTTTCAAACTCAGAGAGGGGATGCCAATAGGATGCAAAGTTACTCTCAGAGGTAACACGGCATATGAATTCTTTCAGAGATTCACAAGAATCGCCCTCGCCAGGGTGAGAGATTTCAAAGGCGTCAGCGCTAAATCCTTCGACGGACGCGGCAACTATGCTATGGGTCTTAAAGAGCAGATCGTTTTTCCTGAGATCGAGTTTGACAAAATCGACAAGATCAGAGGGATGGACATCATAATCACTACTACGGCTAAAACCGACGAGGAAGCAAGAGAACTTCTCCGCGCTCTCGGTATGCCCTTCGAGGAGGCTGAAAGTGGCAACTAAGGCTAAATATAATCATGCCTTTAAGAAGAAAAAGTTTAAAGTCAGGGAATACAACCGCTGCCCCATATGCGGTCGTCCAAGAGCTTTCCTGAGAAGATTTAACATGTGCAGGATCTGCTTCAGAAAATTTGCTCTGAAAGGCGAGATTCCCGGCGTAAGAAAATCAAGCTGGTAGGAGAAATAGAATGAGCATGACTGATCCGATTGCTGATATGCTTGCCAGACTGCGCAACGCTTTTATGGTTAAAAAATCTGAAGTTGTAATCCCTCATTCCAAAATTAAAGAGGCGATTATAGAAAACTTCAGATCTGAAGGATACGTGAAAAGCTACCGTGTTGTATCCGAAGAAAACCTGAAGAAAATTGTTGTGTATCTGAAATACACTGACGGCGGCGAACCCGTTATCAGGGGACTCAAAAGAGTTAGCAAGCCCGGCAGAAGAGTATATGTAAACAACAAAAATCTTAAACCCGTTCTCGGCGGTCTCGGTAATGGAATCATTTCCACTTCTGAGGGTGTTAAAACAGTTAAACAGTGCATATTGGATAAAGTTGGCGGAGAATATATCTGCCAGATTTGGTAAGGGAGCGCGTAAATGTCAAGAATAGGCAAGAAACCTATTACAATACCTGCAGGAGTGAAGGTCACTCTCGACAGTAATGTGTGCTGTGTTGAAGGTCCCAAAGGGAAACTTGAACACAGTCTGCACGACAACTCCGAGGTTGCTGTCGAAGCAAACACGATCACAGTTAGCAGGAAAGACGAATCTAAGCTGTCCCGTTCTGTACACGGCCTGACCCGTACGCTTATCTCAAACATGGTTGATGGCGTTACAAAAGGTTTCGAAAAGAAACTTGAAATTCATGGCGTTGGTTACAGAGCGGCTCTTAAAGGAAAGGACCTCGACCTCTCCTTAGGGTTTTCTCACCCCGTTGTTGTGGCTCCTCCTGCTGGGATAGAGTTCGCAATGGAAGGCAACACCGTTATTGTTGTCAGGGGCATAGACAAGCAGCTTGTAGGTCAAACTGCCGCTAACATCAGAAAAATCAGACAGCCTGAGCCTTATAAAGGCAAGGGTGTCAGATACGCCGGCGAAAAGATAATAAGAAAAGCCGGTAAAACTGGTAAGAAATAAGGAGCGTTATAGTGAGCAAAATTAATAAAAAAGCTACTATAAGAAGGAAGCACGCAAGAGTGCGCAAAAAAGTGTCAGGCACACCCTGCGCTCCCAGACTTGCGGTTAATAAATCCAACAGATTCATATACGCTCAGATAATAGACGATACTACCGGCAACACAATTGTTGCCGCTAGTTCGCTTGAAACAGTTCTCAAAGAGAAATTCAAAGGCGTTCTTAATATTGAAGCTGCGAAGGAAGTCGGTAAGGTTATCGGCGAGCGTGCTAAGGAAAAAGGCATAGAAAAGGTGGTTTTTGACAGGGGCGGTTTCCTCTACCATGGTAGAATAAAAGCTCTTGCAGATGCGGCTCGCGAAGCCGGCCTGGAATTCTAGGAGGTTTGCTTTGAATAACAACGAAAGTCAACTTGTAGATAAAGTTGTTCATATAGGCAGAGTTACAAAAGTTGTAAAGGGCGGACGCATCTTCAAATTCACAGCGACAGTTGTCGTCGGTGACTACGAAGGTCACGTTGGCATCGGTTACGGAAAGGCTAGAGAAGTGCCGGACGCTATAAAGAAAGCCCTTGAATACGCAAAGAAGAACCTCATTGAGGTTCCTGTCGTGAACGGAACTATTCCTCATGCTACAGTGGGCAAATATGTCTCCACTGAAATCGTGATGAAGCCCGCTGCTCCCGGTACAGGTATCATCGCAGGAAGCGTAACACGCGCCCTCCTTGAACTTGCCGGCGTACAGAACATTCTTTGCAAAAGCACACGCAGCAGAAACCCATACAACTCGCTTTTTGCGATACTGGACGGTTTCAGCAAAATGCGTACCCTTAACGAAGTTGCACAGGTTAGGGGCAAAAAGATTGAAGAAATCATAGCCAAACCGGGAGAATAAGTGATGGAACTTCATGATCTCAGGCCTGCCGAAGGCTCCAGAAAGAAAAGAAAAAGACTCGGCCGCGGCTCTGCAAGCGGTCAGGGTACCACTGCCGGCAAAGGTACAAAAGGACAGAAGGCTCGTTCAGGCGGGGGAATAAGACCCGGATTTGAAGGCGGTCAGATGCCCCTTACAAGAAGACTCCCCAAAAGAGGCTTCAATAATGCCAAATTTGCCACAGTATATGAGATCGTTAACCTTGAAGATATAAACAACCGCTTTAATGACGGCGAAACAGTGAATATCCTTACTCTTAAAGAGAAAGGACTTGTGCGCGGCAATAAAGACGGTGTCAAGGTTCTCGGTGACGGAGAACTCAGCAAAAAACTTAAGTTTGATGTTGAAAAAGTATCCGCTGCTGCTGCTGATAAAATCAAAGCAGCCGGCGGAGAAGTAGTTACTCCGGAGTAATAAGGTATGTTGAAGAAATTCGAGGATATTTTCTCGATACCGGAGCTGAGGAAAAGAATTTTCTATACTCTTCTTTTCCTCTTCATATACAGGATCGGCGCACACGTGCCGACTCCTGGCATTGACGGCGGCGCACTCAGCGAGTTTTTTGCTCAACAGTCCGGAAACCTTCTCGGTTTCTTCGACATGTTCACCGGGGGCGCCCTGTCAAAGCTTACGGTATTCGGTCTCGGCATTATGCCATATATCTCTGCTGCTATTATACTTGAGCTTCTCACGGTTGCGGTTCCGCACCTTGCGGAGCTTAAGAAGCAAGGGAGCGAAGGCAGGGAAAAAATCACAAAATATACCCGCTACGGCACAGTTTTTATCAGTGCTATTCAGGGTATGGGGATTGCAATCGGTCTTGAAAGCATGACATCGCCCGGTGGCGTTCATGTTGTCATGTTTCCCGGTTGGGGTTTTAGAATAGTTACCACAATCACTCTTACCACAGGTACAATATTCCTTATGTGGCTTGGTGAAAAGATTACCGAACGCGGACTTGGAAACGGTATTTCCGTTCTTATCTTCGCAGGTATCGTGGCTTCTTTCCCCTCAGCTATCAGCAGAACTTTCACACTCGTACAAACAGGTGAGCTTCAGATCATCACGCTTATCATTGTGCTTGCTATAGTTCTTGCTGTTACAGCGGCAATTGTCTTTATGGAAACGTCCCAGAGGCGTCTTCCAATTCAGCATGTTAAAAGAGCGATGAACGGACCTCAGCAGGGGAATGTGAATAATTCATATCTTCCTCTTAAACTGAACCCCGCAGGTGTTATACCTATAATATTCGCTATGTCGATTCTGGCAGTTCCCAGCACGCTTGCAACTTTCTCCACTAATGAAATAGTGCAGAAAATCAGCTTCTGGTTTACACCCAGCTCGGCTATGTATTATGTTTTCTCGCTTGTAATGATCGTTTTCTTTACTTACTTTTATACGTCGATCATCTTCAACCCGACTGACATTGCTGAAAACATCAACAAAGGCGGCGGCGTTATTCCCGGTAAAAGACCCGGTGAACACACTGCTGCATTCATAGATTATGTACTTTCAAGGCTTACCTTCGTTGGTGCCATTTATCTTTCAGCTGTAGCCCTCCTGCCCCAGCTTTTCATTTCAGGATTCAATGTTCCCTTCTACTTCGGCGGAACGAGCCTTCTGATTGTGATTGGTGTTGGTATGGATGTTATCAGCAAGATAGAAACACACCTTGTGTCACACAACTACGATGGTTTCCTTAAGAAAGGCAGAATAAAAGGGAGAAGCCTCATATGATAAATATGATATTTCTCGGGCCTCCCGGAGCAGGCAAAGGAACGCAGTCTGCATACATCATCCGTGACTACGGTCTGGTGCAGATTTCTACCGGTGATCTTCTCCGTCAGGCTGTAAAAGATCAGACACCCCTTGGCAAAGAGGCTAAAGTATATATGGATGCTGGACAACTTGTACCTGACAGCCTTATTATCGGTCTCATGAAGGACAGGCTCGCCTCTCCTGATTGTGCTAAAGGTGTTATTTTTGACGGTTTTCCCAGAACCATAGCACAGGCGGAAGCTCTTGATGCTATGCTTAAGAATGATCTCAAAACAGAGATTACTCATATCATCAGCCTTAATGTTGCTGACGGGCTCCTTGTTGAAAGGGCTGTTGGCAGAAGAAGCTGCCCTAAAGACGGCAAAGTTTACCACATTAAGTATAATCCTCCGAAAGTTGGCGGTGTATGCGACCTTTGCGGTACTACACTTGCTCACAGGGATGATGACAGGGAAGATACGATCAAAAACCGTCTGAAAGTTTACCATGAAACTACTTCGCTTCTTAAAGGTTACTACGGAAACAGCGGTAAATTTACAGAAGTGGATGGTGAAGGGAATCCGGATGACGTTTACGTTAAGATAAAAAGGATACTTGGTTAATGGTATTCCTTAAATCCAAGAAAGAGATAGAGCTTATGAGAATCCCCTGCGGCATAGTGTGGGAAGTTCTTGATAAGCTCTCTTCCTTCATCAAACCCGGTATCACAACAAAAGATATTGACAAGTTTGCTGAAAATATAATAAACTCTCGGTCTGCCTTTCCGTCCTTTAAGGGATATCACGGGTATCCGGCAAGTGTCTGCGCCTCTGTAAATGAGGTTGTAGTGCATGGAATACCTTCCGAAAGGGTCCTGAGCGAGGGCGATATTATTACGGTAGATGTAGGCGCATTCAAAGAAGGTTTCCATGGTGATGCAGCAAGAACTTACCCTGTGGGTGAGATCTCTGAAGAGGCCGCAAGGCTTATCAGTGTCACTGAGGAATCTTTTTTTAATGGAATAGAAAATGCACGGGTCGGGAACAGGCTTTCCGATATCTCCAGTGCAGTTCAGCAAACCGTTGAAAAGAACGGTTTTGCTGTCGTTAGAGACTTTTTCGGTCACGGTATAGGGCGAAGCATGCATGAAGAGCCCACCATACCCAACTTTGGACGCCCCGGCAGGGGACTACGTCTGAAAGCGGGAATGGTAATAGCCGTTGAACCGATGGTCACAGCCGGTTCCTATGAAACCAAAACCCTCTCTGATGGCTGGACAGCTGTCACCGCGGACAGCAGTTTGGCGGCACATTACGAAAATACCGTTGCTATAACGGACAGGGGACCGGAGATTCTTACAATAGGGAGCGTATGAGCAAAAAGGACGATGTAATCGAGATTGTCGGTACAGTCGTTGAGGCGTTGCCCAATGCTATGTTCAAGGTTGAGTTGGAAAACAAGCATGTTATTCTTGCTCATCTTTCCGGGAAAATGAGGATGCACTTCATCCGAATTCTGCCCGGAGACAAAGTTACCGTAGAGTTATCCCCGTATGACCTTTCAAGGGGCAGGATAACCTATCGTCACAAGAAGTAACGGGGTGCAGAAATGAAGGTCAGGGCAAGTGTTAAGCCTATTTGCAGTAAATGCAAAATTGTAAAAAGAAAAGGTGTCGTAAGGGTGATATGTGAAAATCCCAGACACAAACAGAGACAGGGCTAAGGAGGATTTCAAGTGGCACGTATAGCTGGTGTTGATATTCCCAACAACAAAAAAGTTGAAATCGGACTTACTCATATATATGGCGTAGGACGTCATCTCGCCCTGTCCATACTTAACGAGACTAATATATCGCTTGAAAAGAGAATCGGTGACCTTACGGAAACTGAAATCTCTGAAATCAGGCTTTATATTGAAGCCAATCTCAAAGTTGAGGGTGACCTGAGAAAAGATATCGCTCTTAACGTCAAAAGGCTTATGGAAATCAACTGTTACAGAGGACAGAGGCACAAGATGCACCTTCCCTGCCGCGGTCAGAAAACCAGAAGCAACGCAAGAACCAGAAGAGGTCTTGCGGGCAAACGCGGTATCAAAAGGAAGTAGAGGGTAGTTCGAAATGGCAAAAGCTAAGAAAACAGCTAAAAAACGCGACAGGAAAAACGTACCTAAAGGCGTCGCGCATATAAACTCAACCTTCAACAATACGATCGTTTCCTTTACCGATATCAACGGTAATGTTATCTGCTGGTCTGCCGGCGGTTGCAACGGTTTTAAAAACTCAAGGAAGTCCACTCCTTTCGCTGCTCAGCTTTCTGCTGAGGCCGCTGCTAAAAAAGCAATGGAAAACGGAATGAGAGAAGTGGAAGTCAACGTGAAAGGTCCCGGCTCCGGTCGTGAAAGTGCGATCAGGGCTATCCAGGCTGCGGGAATTAAAATTACTCTCATCAGAGATGTAACACCTGTTCCCCATAACGGATGCAGACCACGTAAAAAGAGAAGAGTATAAGGTTGGAGGTTCAAATTGGCTAGGTACACAGGCGCAGTTTGCAAGCTCTGCAGGCGTGAAGGTACAAAACTTTACCTCAAAGGCGAGCGTTGCTATAAAGATAAATGCGGTATAGAGAAAAAAGCTTATCCTCCCGGACAGCACGGCCAGCTCAGAAAAAAACTCAGTGACTACGGAATGCAGCTCAGAGAAAAACAGAAAGTTAAAAGACTTTACGGTGTTCTCGAAGCGCAGTTCCGCCTCTACTTTGAGAGAGCTGAAAGAATGCAGGGCATTACCGGTGAGAACCTTCTCTCTCTTCTTGAAAGAAGGCTTGATAACGTTGTTTACAGAGCAGGTTTCGCAGGAAGCCGCAAAGAAGCAAGGCAGATGGTTCGCCACGCTCACTTCCTTGTAAACGGACGTAAGGTAAACATTCCCTCTTTCATCGTTAAACCCGGTGAAGTTGTTGAAGTAAGAGAAAAATCAGGCGATCATGCCCGTGTTAAAGAGTGTCTTGATACAGCAGAAGGAAGGGGCATACCCGAATGGCTGACTCTTGATAAAGACGCAAAGAAAACGCAGGTAGTGAGACTCCCTGAGAGAACTGACATAAACTACGAGATTCACGAACACCTCATAGTGGAACTGTACTCTAAATAGTAAGTAGCTTAATGTAAACCGGAGGACTCCGTATGATCATCATGAACTTTCATGAAATAATAAAACCCAGGAAGATCGAGCCTGTGGGTGAAGTTACAGCTAAATACGGAAAGTATGTCGCTGAACCCTACGAGAAAGGTTTCGGAATCACCGTGGGAAATGCTCTTCGCAGAGTTATGCTTTCGTCCATTGAAGGCACTGCTGTGGTGGGCGTTAAGATCGAGGGCGTTACCAACGAGTTCAGTACACTTCCGGGTGTTTACGAAGATATAGTTGACATAATTCTCAACCTTAAAGCGCTTGATCTCAAACTCGGCGTGCATGAGCAGAGAAGATTCTACATCAGGAAAAAGGGCGAAGGTCCTGTTACTTCTTCTGATATCAGAGGCGAAGGACAGCTTGAAATCCTTAATCCTGAGCAGGTAATCTGCACCCTGACCGATAACGAGACAGAACTCTACATGGAGCTTCTGGTTCAGAGAGGTCTTGGATATGTGCCCGCAGAAGAATTTGAAAAAGATATAGACGAAGTAGATATGATTCCTGTTGATGCGATTTTCTCGCCTGTCAAAAGGGTTAACTATTTCGTTGAAAATGCGCGCGTCGGACAGAGTACCGACTATGACAAGCTTATCATTGAAGTAGAGACAGACGGATCAATCACACCTGAAGACGCGATAGCTTTCGCTGCTAAGATTGTGAAAGACCATATGAACCTCTTCATCAACTTTGAAGAGCCTGAGGTTGAAGATTCTGATGTCGATGAATCCAGCAAGAATGATCAGCTTTTTGATCTTCTTGATAAAAGCATTGAAGAGCTTGAACTCTCCGTCAGAGCTTATAACTGTCTGAAAAACGCCAATATTAAAACTTTGGCTGAACTCTGCAGAAAGACGGACAGCGAAATGCTTAAAACCAAAAACTTTGGCCGTAAATCCCTTGAGGAGATCAAAAAAGTTCTTCATGAACTTGGTCTCGGACTTGGAATGGACCTTGAGGCCATTGGTTATGTGAATTCAGATTCGGAGGATGAATAGATGCGTCATAGAAAAAGCGGCAAAAAACTCGGCAGGCCGACGGCGCACAGATTCTCTATGCTCAGAAGCATGGCAGGTTTCCTGATTGAGCATGGCAGAATCGAGACAACCGTTACAAGAGCTAAGGCTCTCCGTTCGTTTGTCGAGCCCCTGATAACTTTCGGCAAAGCCGGAGATCTTTCAGCAAGAAGACTTGTGCTGAAAAGACTTCCTAACAAAAAGGTTGTTAATCTCCTTTTTGATGAAGTAGCCCCTAAGTTCAAAGAACGTCCCGGCGGCTACACCAGAATAGTCAAGACAGGCTATCGCAAAGGCGACCAGGCTGACATGGCTATTATCGAGCTTGTTAAAGAGTAAGATATAGAAGAAAGGCGACTCATTTGAGTCGCCTTTTTTTAATTCATTTCAGTATCTATATCCTGCTTGCAGGTATCTTTGTTTTTATTTTACTTAGAAACTCTCCCGGATTTAGTCCGTGGTAGCTTCGGAATACCGATATAAAGTAGCTTACATTGGTATAGCCCACACTCCACGCTGCTTCGCTCACACTTGCTTTTCCTGATTCCAGTATATTTTTCGCTTTCTCCATTCTCCGCTGTTTAACGAAGTTGCACACAGTTGTTCCGTAGAGTTCTTTAAACCCTGTCTTGAGCTTAAGTTCATTTATCCCTGCCATTTTTGAAAGCTCTGCAATGACAGGCGGATCTGATATATCACGCAGAAGAATCTCCTTTGCTTTTGCGATTTTCTGCGAGTCTCCGAAGCGGAGGATGCTGGACTCCTTTTCAGGCTGTTCGAGTATATACTCTGTAATGATCAGCGCTGTCAGTTCTCTCAGCTTGCCGATTATATAAATTCTTCTTTGCGGTTCATTAAACCTGCAATCAAGGATACTGCGGGCTATGGCTTCCATGGCCGGAGTGCTTCTAAGATCCTTCATAACAAAGACAGGACGGGTAAAGTCAGTTAATCCTTCAAATTCCTTTTTGACTTTACCGCAGTAATCATCAATAAGCATTTTGAATATATATGGGTTCATGCTGACACCGACAGTTTTCATCGGCTTTGAATCTTTTTTGTGTCCCTGTCCGCTGCATTCGCTCATTCTATAAATAAAGCACTGCGAGCCGTTGGCAGTATGTTTGTATCCCTTTATTGGCTCATTATCGTAGATATATTCTGTGCAGCCTTCGAGGCAGACGGCAAGCTCTATGGGTCCGTCTTTGCATGAAAAACGTGTGAAAAACTCTTCTTCTTTTTTGATATCTATCACATACCCTATTCCACCGGGGCGCATATCTATCATCTCTATGCTTCCCGGTGAAAAATCACCCTCTATCTTAATTACAGGATCGCTTATGGTATGACGTTTGCAGTTATTTTCCCCATTTAAATCACATTTATCACTGCACAGATCACAAAAGCTTGATATGTAAAGTTTTGACTTCATTAAAGCGCTCCATAATAAGCTTCATACGTTTTTCTAATCCAGTGCTACAGTTTTGTCAATCTAATAAAATGAGCATACTAAAACTTGGTTATCGGGTATGAATAATTCCGAATCAGGTAGAGATGAGGGACGCTGTTGTACTAGTGTTTGCATTGATTCATTTTGCTTGAGGTTATGTATGGCGGAAAATAAAAAGCGCTCAAATGTTTTTTTTGAAAAAACTGCGGAAAAAATCATACGGTTCAGGTGGGTAGTCTTACTGCTTCTTATTGTTGTGACAGTATTTTTTGTGTCTAATATGAAGAATCTCACCTTTGATAATTCTGCAGATATATGGTTTGTGGAGGGTGATGAGTCTGTTACCGTCATGAAAAAGTTTGAGGAAGCTTTCGGAAATGATGATTTTGTAAGTCTTTTTGTGAAAGCAGATAAAAACGGCAAATTTACACCTGAAATGCTCAAACTAATGCGGAGCATGGCACTGGAGCTGGAGGAAAAAGTTCCTTTGGTAAAACGAATGCAGTGGCTTGGTAATGCGGAATGGATTGAGTCAACACCGCAGGGGCTTGAAATAAGTTCATTTATCAGCGATGAAGTGTTAAACCAGAAACAGGTTGATGCTCTCCTTGATAAGTCTCTGACTGAGCCTTCTTATGTAAATGCACTTATAAACAAGGATAAAACTCTTATTCCTATCCATCTTGAGCTTTATGAATATCCTGAGCAGACCAAAGAGGTAAACTCACGATACGAAATAACAGAGGCGGTTTACAGTATCGTCAAAAATGAACGTTACAAAGAACTTGAAGTGCTTGTAACCAGCCCTCCTGTTTTTTCATACGAGTATGACAGAATGGTTTCTTCGGAAGGTAAGAAGCTGTTCATGATGACTATAGTTATAATGCTCACCCTCATGGCATGGCTTGGCAGAGGCGTAAGGGGTGTTTTTGCTCCTATTGCAGTGGTTGCACTGTCAGTTTTCTGGACTATGGGAGCTATCCCCTATATGGGTTTCACAATAAATTTGCTTACCACAGCTCTTCCTACAATTCTTATATGTGTCGGAATAGCAGATTCCATGCATTATATCTCAGCTTTTAATGATTTTAACGATGATGGTTTAGAGCGCCGGGAGAGTCTGATTAAGGGACTGGGGGTCACAGGAGTTGCCATAGTATTGACCTCAATGACAACAATTGCAGGTTTTCTTTCTTTTTTAACAACCCATATAAAACCCTACAGAGAGATGGGAGTGTATGTGGCTGCGGGTGTATTTTTTGCGATGATTATCACAATGCTGCTTGTTCCTTCCATATTCTCCTTCGGGAAAAAGAAGATAAATCCGAAGAAAACAAGGCGGCACGGCGGACAGGACATCTTTGATATTATATTGGTCAAAATACATTCAACGGTGGTGAACCACCCTGTTAAGATATTGACTTTCTTCATAATTATAACTGTTGCAGCAGTTATCGGTGCATCGTTTGTCAAGGTGGAGTCCAATACCGCTAAATTGATTAAAAAAGGTAATCATCTCAGGGATATAACTGACTATATAGGTGATAAAATGGGTGGTGTAATGTCGCTGGAGTTCATGATAGATACCGGCAGGGAAAATGGTATCAAATCTGCGGAGTTCATGAAAAAACTTGATGAGTTCCATTTGCGGCTTGAAGCCCACCCACTGTCCAGCAAGGTAACAAGCATAACATATGTTTTGAAAAAAATGCGGAAGGCGCTTCATGACAATGATATGGAGTTTTACCATATACCAGATGAGGATAAGGTTGTTTCCCAGTATTTGTTTATGTATGAAACCTCCGGCGGAAATGAAATGGACAGGCTTGTAACATTTATGTCTGATAAGGCGAGGGTTATCGTTAAACTTCCGTCTCTCTCCACCATGGAAGGAAGAAAATTCGGGGATTTTGCTGTAAAGACCGCTGATGAAATTTTCGGTTCAGAGGTGAGTTTGGCGATGTCCGGGGGATTATACAGGTATCTGCGTATTAATGATATTCTTCTTGAAGGGCAGCGCAACAGCTTCTTAGCTGCCTTAATTGCCATAGGTATAATGATGATGTTTGTCATGTGCTCGGCGAAGCTGGGTTTTTTGAGCATGATCCCGAATGTTTTCCCTGTTGTCATTTCGCTGGGGTTGCTCGGTTTCTGCGGAGTCTATCTGGATGTCATACTTATGAGCTTTGCACCAATAATCATAGGTGTTTCAGTGGACGATACGATACATTTCTTCACCAGATTCCGTAATGAATTCAATAGATGCGGCAACTACTCTGATGCTCTCTTCAAAACATACACAACAGTCGGCAGACCCATAATTTTTACTTCCATGATACTGGTTCTGGGGTTTGCCCCGTTTATTTTTTCGGAGCTTACCGGTTATATAAAAAACGGATTTCTTATGGGTTGGGCGTTCAGCTGGGCGCTTTTGGCGGATTTCTTCATGGCACCCGCCGCTATCATGCTTATTAAGCCGCTTGGAAAAGAAACAGGAGAGAATAAATGAAAAAGCTTATTGTAACTATTCTTACTTTAACTGCCTTATCTGCTGGGGCATCGGAAATAACAGGAAGAGATATTATGCAGATGGTTGAAGACAGAGATTCCTCCCTGACTTCGGTTATGGAGACAGCTATGTTTATACAGCGGGGTGAGCAGACTCTGGAACGCAGAACTGTGTCTTACAGAAAGAAATATGGTGTGGATGAAAAAAGCCTTATCAGGTTTGAAAAACCTGCTGATGTGCGTGACACAATGTATCTTACATGGTCATATGAAGATCCTGAGCGTGAGGATGACATGTGGTTGTATCTTCCTGCTGAAAGCCTTGTCAGAAGAATTTCCGGCGGCGGCAAGAAAGGAGCTTTCATGCGTTCTGACTTTGCAAATGAAGACATACAGAAAAGAGAAGTGGATGATGACACCCACAGGCTAATCGGTAAGAGAGAGTTCTCAGGTATAAACTGCTACGAGGTTGAGAGTGTTCCTGTAAAAAAAGAGGATACAAACTATTCAAAGAAGATTGTGCTTGTTCATCCTGAAATGTTTCTGGTTCTGAAAACCGAATATTACGACAAAGGAGGAAGAATGCTGAAAACCGCTGTTTACGGCGGATTTGTGAATATAGACGGAGTAGATACATATACTAAGGTGCTGATGGAAACCCCTTCACGAAAGACAAAGACGTTTCTTGAACGCAGCAATATAAGGTACAACGAGGAGATATCAGACACTCTTTTTGAACAGAGCAGTCTGAAAAGATAAGCTGGATTTGCTGTGATTAAATATCTGATAATAATTATATTTATCTCATTTTCAGCATACGGGTTTGACCCATTGGCTGATTTTCAGTTTGCGCCTGAACAGCCAAAAGAAAAAGAAAGCAGGTTTGGCGGTTATCTGGAATATTCGGCGAGATATGCACCGAAAAGCGGAAAGCTGATTCAGAACAGGGGCAAGGTCTTTCTTGAAGCGGATTATGAAAAGGAGAGGCTTTTCTTTTACGCTTCTGCGTATGCTTATTACGATTCCGCACCGGAAGACTGGCAGGGAGATACAGAAATTCTCCGGCTGTATGAGGCATATGCCCGGTACAATACTGAAAGACTGGATATCACGGCGGGAAATATGATGCTCAGATGGGGAACGGGTGACGGAATCAACCCTATGGATATTCTGAACCCAAGGGATTACCTGAATCCTGTGGCTGGCGCAAGAACCGACTCCAGACTGCCTGCGACTATGGTTCAGACCGTTTACGCCGGAGATTTCTTTACAGCTGAAGCTGTATTCATACCTTTTGCGGAAGTGAACGAACTGCCGGAACAGGGAAGTCCGTGGGAAAACAGATCTTTGAACGAACTCCGCAGGAATGTGCCTGTGGAGAGTGAGAACAAACCGGACGGCACAGAAGGAGCAGCCCGTATTTATACGACATATAACGGCTGGGACGCCGCTTTGCTGTATTACGGTGGATATGCGGATGAACCTTTGCTGAAGTACAGGAACGGAAGCATTCTTCCTGTTTATGAGCGGATTAAGGCGTATGGTTTTAATTTTGCCAAAGGACTTTCCAACGGAACATTGAGAGGAGAACTTGCCCACAAGGAAGGCTCGTTCTACGGCAGCGGCTATACCATAGGGGTTATTGGTTTTGACAGAAATTTTGACAACGATGGATATCTGAATATTCAGCTTTTTACTGACAGCGAAGGGAAAGAGGGAAGAGGTTTTACCTACGAAGCCAGTGATAAATATTTTAATGGTGATCTGAAAGCCGGTTTCAGGGGTACTCATTACGGTGATGACAGCGGCGGGTTTGAAGTGTTCAGCGAATATTACTATGCTGACGGTTTTACCCTTAAAAGCGGCGTTATGCTGATATACGGCAAGCCCTCAACTGTATGGGGTCAATACAGTGATAACGATTATGTCTACACTGAGTTTAAGTTCAGTTTTTGATCGCTTTCGACTATGAATAATTCGCATTCAGGTAGTTTATAGAACAACAATAGTTTAGTATTCCGAAATAAGTTAATTGACTAAAACTTGTATTTTTTCAAATATTCTTATTTTGCGGAGGCTAGACCGATGAACAAGAGAATATCAGCCTATTTTTTGACTGCTGCGCTTCTTATTTCCACGCATTCATTTGCGGAAGAAAATCACTTTGGCGATGTGTATGAGCTTGATGATGTTACAGTAACAGCCAGAAAGGCAGAGGAAACAGCAAAGGATGTTCCTTTCAGTATTTCTGTTATAGGCGGTGATGAGCTGTCAAACAGAGGCATACAGAATTTTGAGGATATGCTGAAACAGTCAGTAGGCGTTGAGGTAAACACCTACGGGGGAGTGAGTACAGGCATTGTCCGTATGAGAGGTACGGGAGCGCTTCAGAATGCAAGCCCTGATGATACATCCGTTATTATAAATATTGACGGCATAGCTAACAATGTGGGCAGTGCAACATTGGGAACACTGGATGTAGAGCAGGTGGAGGTTCTTAAAGGTCCTCAGGGAACTCTGATGGGCAGAAACAGCCAGTCAGGAGCGATAAATATCATCACCAAAAAACCCACCAGAGAATTTGAGGGTTATTTAAGGGGTGAATACGGTGAAAAACATACTTTTCTTACTGAAGGTGCAGTAAGCGGACCTTTTTCAAAAACCCTGAGCGGAAGGCTGGCAGTTAAATACGCAGGCAATGACAGTCAGGTAACTTATTACGGAACAGCAGAACCGGTTACAAAACCGAGAGATTTCGGTATCAGAGGTACTCTTCTCTGGCAGCCTGCTTCAAAAACGAAAGCCACACTTATTTACAGCCATGAGGAAGTTCTGAAGCGTTTCGGGGCGGAAGTTCTTATGCCTTATGATGATAAACAGCAGACCGATATTCCTAAGGATTCCGCTTATGCTGATAAATTCATGAACAGTGGGACTCTGAATATTGAGCATGAATTCTCCCGTGCCCTGTTCAATTCAATTACAGGATATGCGCAGTCAAGCGTGAACGAAAATAATTATGTTTATAATGGTATTGTCTACAGAAAACTGATGGGAATGACCGGTGAAGGAGTGATGAAAAGAGAGATGGATGACTCTTCTTTTAATCAGGAATTCCGTTTTTCTTCTAAGCCTCACGACAAAGTATTCTGGGTAACAGGCGTCAATTATTACCATATGGACCGCGATGCTGATTTGCCCGGCGGTTACGACAGCCTTAACCCTGCCGGATGGTATAACGCCGAAATGAACAACAACTTTAAGATATCCAGCGCCGCTGTATTTGCGGAAACAACTGTTCCGGTTGCGGAAAAGATAAAGCTCACAGCCGGGCTGCGCTTTACTGATGAGGAGAAGGAGTATGATGCCGACTGGAAGGCAAGTGCTGTAAACCCCAATTCTGTCCGTCAGGCTGAGGATTCCGGAAAAATAACTGACTCATATTTTACCGGGAGAGCTGCAGTCGGATACGAACTGACAAAACAGACGAATATATATGCAGTTTATGCAAGAGGGCATAAAACAGCAGGTTTCAATGAATGGGCCTCAGGCTTCATCGATGGCAGCAGAGCCGACCGTTATTATAAAGAAACAGAAACGGACAGCTATGAAATCGGTTTCAAGTATGAGGCTGACAACAAAAAATATGGTCTCAACGGTTCTGCCTTCTTTAATGACAATAAAGATGATCATGTGCTTGTTTATGATGTTTCAACGAGACTCACTCAGGTTGAAAACTTTGACACTGAGTCAAAAGGTGTGGAGCTTGAAGGCTATGCCAAGCTGGGTCATTTTCTTATCAGCGGAGGCGTAGGCTACACCAATGCGGAGATAACTTCCGTTCCTCAGGGCTCATCTTCCGGAGCCGAAGAAGGGAACAGTGTTCCTGATACTCCTGAATGGAACGCAACCCTCTCAATAGCCCATTTTCAGCATCTCCCTGCATTCTTTGGAATGAAAAATCCTGTTCTTTTTACCAAGGTTACGGACAGGTATATGGGCAAACGTGCAGGAGATACTGCGGATAATTTCGAGATGGATTCATATCATAAACTTGACGCCCGCATCGGGATACAAAACGGAAGCCTTGAGGTCTATGTATGGGGCGATAATCTCCTTGATGAATATTACGACCTCTACGGGTGGTATTTCGGAAAATCATATGTTGACGGCAGCGATGTAGTAGTGGGAATGCCCTCAAAAGGAAGAACAGTCGGTGCCGGCGCAGCATTTTACTTCTAAGGAATATTGATGAAAACTGAAAATAAACAAACAAAACGGGGGCTCTGGTCAATCATGACCCCCGTTATGCCCGCCATATGGACAGGTATGGTCTTGGCTGGTCTCGGAGCGGTTGCAGGCATAGGCGTGCTTGTGCTTATGGCATATGCTGTTCATATCATAGTATCCGGCGCTGATGCGTCAGTTGCCCTGAACAATATTATGCCTGTTCTGCTTTTTGTTGCTGTTGTGTACTTTCTTCTTAAAACCTTTTCATTTCAGGTCTCTCATCTGGCAGCGTTCAGGCTTGAGCAGATTCTTCGTACAGAGCTTTCGGAGCATCTGGCAAGAGTTCCTCTGGGCTTTATTATCAATACAGGTTCCGGGGCTCTGAAAAAGGTTATGCTGGATGATGTTAAAAATCTTCACGCTTTTGTTGCTGATACCACGCCGTTCATAGGACGAACGGCGGTTGCCCCCATTCTTTCACTTATACTGATGTTTGTTCTGGACTGGCGTCTTGCTGTGGCGGGTGTGAGTGTTCTCTTCATCGGCGGAGTGATTATGTCTGTGGTGATGAGAGACTCAGAGATTCTCCGCAAAGACTATGAACAAAGTCAGGAGCAGATCAATTCCGCAGTAATTGAATTTGTTCAGGCAATGCCTGTTGTCAGGACTTTTGATGACGGAACAAGCTCCTTCGGCAGGTATAACAAAGCCTTGGATTACTTCAGAGTGAGCCTGAGCAGATGGGTGGAAAAAACAGGAGTTTCAGGAAGACTGGGTATAATTATACTCAGTGCTGTGCCGACTCTTATCTCTGTCAGTGCGGCAGGAGCATTTTTTATTCATAAAGGAACACTGGATTTTTCCGTATTTCTTGCCTCTCTCTTCATAAGTACAGGCATGGCAGATGCTATGATGCCTCTTATGTGGCTGACAAACTTCATTAAGAAGTCAGGTGCCTCCGCTATACGCATTCAGGAAATACTGGACACTAAAACCCTTGCAGAACCGGATAATCCGAAGTTTCCGAAGAGCTTTGATGTTGAGTTTGAAAATGTCAGCTTCAGGTATGAGGACAGGGATGAATACGCTTTAAAGGATGTAAGCTTTATTGTTCCTCAGGGAACGGTTACTGCTCTGGTAGGACCTTCCGGAGCGGGGAAAAGCACAGTTGCGAAGCTTATTCCCAGATTCTGGGATGTTGAGTGCGGTATGATAAGGATCGGCGGTGCTGATATACGTGATATTTCAACTGAAGCTCTTATGAATACTGTTTCTTTTGTGTTTCAGGATACATTCCTTTTTCACGATTCCATAGCCTCTAACATACTGATGGCAAACTCTCATGCGTCTTCAGATGACATGATTGAGGCCGCAAAAGCGGCACAGATACATGACTTTATAATGTCTCTGCCTGATGGCTATGAAACAAAAGCCGGAGACAGAGGCGTGCGCCTCTCCGGCGGACAAAAGCAACGAATTACCATAGCCAGAGCCATACTGCGTAATTCTCCTGTTGTAGTTCTGGACGAGGCAACTGCTTTTGCCGATCCGGAAAATGAGGAAGAAATAATAAGAGCCATTTCAAATCTAACAAAAAATAAGACTGTTATAGTCATAGCCCACAGGCTCTCCACCATAACAGATGTGAACAGCATAGTAGTTTTTGACAAGGGCAAAGTGTCGGAAACCGGACGTCATGATGAGCTTTTAATGAAGGACGGCGTGTACGCAAGACTTTGGAAAAACTATATAAAAGCTCAGGACTGGCACATGCAGCAGGAAAAAGGAGAACATCGTGGAAACAGATAAAAGCCGTTTTGCCACAATAACTGATTCATTCAGAATATCACAGGAAGTTGCCGGGGAGCATGGGAAGGCAGTGAAAAGAAGCGTTCTGTTTTTTTTCATAGCTTTTCTTGCTGAAGGAGCGGCTTTTTCATGCTTTTACCCTTTTATGAAAGCAGTTTATGGAGTGGATGCAAATCAGGGGAGAGCCTTTTTCTGGATCGGGATTATGACTCTGTTCGGGGCTGTTTATTCATTTGCCAGATGGCAAGGACACTCGGTGGATTTCACAGGGAAACTGGCTGATATATCCCACAGTCTGCGCCTGAAACTGGGTCTTAAGCTCAGAGGAATGCCTCTTGAAAAGCTTTATAAATACAGAACCGGAGAGTTGAACGCAGTATTTTCAAGCGGTGTTGAAGAGTCCGTGCTTCACTTCGGTGTTGTTACATCACTGATGATGCAGGTGTTGGTGGTTCCGGCAGTGATTATAACCGTTACTTTTTTTCAGGATTGGCGACTGGCGCTGATTATGCTGCTTATACTTCCGCTGGGCATCCCTGTATACAGGTGGAAGAGGCGTTCTTCCGCAGAAGAAAAGAAGGATGTGTCTGACGCTCATGCCGCTGCGGAGTCGGATATTGTTGAATATACTCAGGGGCTGTTTGTACTTCGTTCTGTCAATCAGACCGGTAAACGGTCGGAAAGACTTCAGAAGTCATTTAAAATTCTCCGGGATGTACAGAAAAAAGGACAAACAAAGGGCGTATTGCCTTCTGTTATTATAGCTGCCCTTGTCCAGGCGGCTCTGCTTGCTGTCACTGCCGCAGGGTTGTACTTCATCGCCGGCGGAACACTGACTCTTTCTGTTCTCGCTGCGCTTCTTGTTATTATGTCCCGGTTTATTGAACCGCTGGAAATATTTGCCAGTGTTGCTTCGGTTATAGATATCATGAATACAGCTTTTCAGAAGATTAAGGCTGTTTTGGCTGTTGAAGAGCTGAATGTTACAGCAGCGGAAAAAGAACCGTCCGGTTCGTCTGTTGATTTTGAAGATGTTGAGTTTGCGTATTCCGGAGAAAGCACAAAGGCGCTTAACGGAGTTTCCTTTCATCTGCCTTCCTGCTCTTTGACAGCCATCGTCGGACCATCCGGCTCAGGAAAGACTACAATAACCAAAATGCTTATGCGTTTTGCAGATCCAGCCAAAGGAATAATAAGAATCGGCGGTGCTGATATACGTTCAATGACGCAGACTGAGCTTATGAAAAATATCTCAGTTGTATTTCAGGATGTATATCTGTTTGATGATACTGTGCTTAACAATATACGCATGGGCAGACCAGATGCAACGGATGATGAGGTGCGCCTCGCTGCTGAAGCTGCATACTGCGATGAGTTCATAACACGTCTGCCTGAGGGATATAATACTGAAATAGGCGATATAGGCGGTAATCTTTCCGGCGGTGAACGCCAGAGAATAAGTATCGCAAGGGCGATCCTGAAGGATGCTCCGATAGTCATACTGGATGAGCCCACAGCAGCGCTTGACACAGAGAGCGAAACTGCTGTTCAGGGAGCAATAGACTCCCTTGTGAAAGACCGTACCGTTATTGTTATTGCTCACAGACTTTCAACAATAGCGGGGGCGGACACTATCCTTGTGGTGGATGACGGAAAGATAGCAGAACGGGGCAGGCATGAGGAGCTTGCCTCTGCCGGCGGACGTTATACTGCCATGTGGAATGCCCAGCAGCGTGCGAAGAAATGGCAGATGAAGGTGCAGCGTGACTGAGGAAAAACTTACGCTCAAGCGTAACCTTATTCTGCTTTTCTCTTTGTATGTTACTCAGTATCTGGGTCCAAGCTTTTTTCTTGAAGCACTGGCAGGAATATTGCGTAAACACGGAATGCCTCTGGAGAGATTAAGTCTGATATACCTTTTCGGTATATTCTGGCTGCTTAAATTTCTTTGGGCACCGCTTATAGATAAAGTTAAGCTGTTTAAAACACATTTTAAAGGCTGGCTTGTGATTTCTCAGAGTCTTCTTGTGGCTATTCCTCTTGCTATAGCCATGTTCAGCATAGTTGATGACTTTACCGTTATTGCTGTTCTTTTTACTCTGCTTAGTTTTATCTCCGCAACGCAGGATGTGGCGGTAGATGGACTTGCCTATCGGATTCTTAAAGGAAGTGAAAGAGGGCTGGGAAGCGGAATAAAAATTGCCGGCGGGATGATAGGTTACATGATAGGCGGCGGAGTAACTCTGATCATATACGGTTACATAGGGTGGAGCTGGTGCTTCGTAATGCTTGCGGCAATCACTTTTATAGCTCTTGTTCAGGTGATTTTTTATAAAGAGCCTCATTTTGAGATTCAAAGCAGGGAAAAGATAAAATACTCCGGTCAGTTTATATCCTTCTGGAAGGGTAAGAGCGACTGGCTTCTGCTGCTTATGGTCTACCCCATGGGAATTTCAATCGTGTATATTCTTTCGACGCCTATTCTTGTTGATCTCGGCTGGTCTCTGGAGCGTATAGGCTTTGCCGTGCATGTTGTTGGCGCAGTTCTGGGAGCTTTTTCCTCCGCAATGGTCGGATGGCTTATAAAGAAGATAGGCAAGGCAAAAATACTTATTTCAACGACTTTTATACAGGCGTTGCTCATTCCTCTGCTGCTTTTCCCTGTAAACGGTTATGACAACAGCTTTGTTGTGTTCATGTGCGTTTGTGCTGTGCTTATGGTTTATTCCCCTTCGGCAGCAGTTTTATCCGTTTATATGATGGATATGTCATCAGAGGAGATGCCTGCAACTGATTATGCAATGCAGCATAGCCTGAATCTTGCGGTGGGGCTTATAGCATCAATGCTAGGTACTGCTATGGCAGGTTTTTTCGGCTATTCCTCAGTTGTGATTGCCGGTTCGGTCCTCTCTCTGGCTGCTACTGTGCTTGCTTTGCTTTTCAGCCGGAGGCGGGACACTGTGCCAAGTCTTGTTGTCAAACCGGTTTGCAGTGACTGCGGTGCGGAAATGAATTTACAGATTTATGGTGATAATAAATGAAAGCGATAAGACCTCTTATATTTACTAATATTTTATGTGTTTCTGCCATGATGGCATTTCTGGCTGTTATAGGTCCGATAATCAGAATTCTCGGACTAAAGGAATGGCACGCAGGGCTCACTGTGGCTTTAGGCGGCGTTATGTGGATTCTGTTCTCACGTTTCTGGGGAATAAAAAGCGACAGGCAGGGAAGAAAGAAAATTCTGATAACAGCAGTTGCCGGATTTTCTGTTTTCTATCTTATTCTTGCTGTTTTTGTCAATTTTGCTGTTATATCTCCTCCTGTCATGATTGTTTCCCTGTCTGTTCTTGTGTTTACAAGAGGGATCATAGGGCTGTTTTATTCCGCAATTCCTCCAGTTTCAGCGGCTGTAGTTGCTGATAAGACCCCTCCGGAACAGAGGGCTTCATCCATGGCGGCGCTTGGTGCTTCAAATGGTCTGGGGATGATTTTGGGACCGGTTGTCGGCGGTTTGCTTGCTGTATATGGTCTTGCCGTTCCTCTTTATGCTGCGGCTGTTTTTCCTCTTGCTGCCGTTATTGTTCTTGCGGTGATGCTTACTGAATCTCATAACGGAAAGACAGAAGGACAGCAGATGCTGAAAATAACCGATAAAAGGCTCAGATACCCGTCTCTTGCGGCGTTCATAACGATGTACAGCGTTGTTACATGCCAGATATGTATGGGCTTTTTCGTTCTTGACAGGCTTGGCTATGAAGCTATTGAAGGCTCAAGGGTGACCGGTTATGTTCTTTCAGCCTGCGGTATTTCATTTATCGCTATTCAGATTATTGTTACGAAGGTCAAAAGTATAACTCCGGAAACATGGATGAAACTCGGTGCTGTAACCGCTTTCTTTGGGTTTATATTAACGGCTTTATCAAATACCGCTGTTTTTCTTGCTCTTGCTTTGTGTATCGGCACAGTCGGCATGGGTATGGTAATGCCGGCGTTTCAGGCTATTACTGCTAACTCTGTTTCAAAAGATGAGCAGGGGGCGGCGGCAGGTACTGTCTCTGCATTTCAGGGGATAGGTATAATTGCAGGTCCTCTGGCGAGTACAATGCTTTACGGCATCAATCCTTCTCTGCCTTTTATAGTTGCTGCATCGGCATTTGCATTCATGGCTCTGTGGGCTTTGTTTAAAAGAATATAACTTCCACCGCCACTTTTTCTTTTCATGTTTTTACCTGAACCGTATGTTCTGCGGTTCAGGTTTTTTTTGCTAATTTGTCTTTTTTTTAAAGTTTTTTGTCTCATAATTTAAGTTGTCAAACTTATATTCTTCTTTATAGCAGCCATAGCGCCTCATTAACTTATGCCTTTTGTTTTTATGTCTTTTTATGTTATTTATTGCGTTTATTTTTGCTAACATTGTGCCTTAAGGTCTGTTGTGAAAAATATATTTGCTCTTTTATTCAAATATCTTATACTTTTTCAAGCAAATGAATTGTTCTTTTGCGTAAAACACTCCGGTTCAAAAAATGATTAATTTAGCGGCAGGAAATATGAATAATATAATTAAAAATGAAATGACAGTTTTTGGCAGAAAACTTGTGGAAAACGGTCTCACAACTTCATTCTTCGGCAATATTTCAGCTTATGAAAACGGCGTACTCTATGCCACTAAAACAGGTTCTATGCTTGATGACCTTGGTGAGGAGAACATAGTTGAGCTTTTCCTTGATAAAGAATGCCCGAATGACAAACTTGCAACCACAGAACTTTGTGTTCATAAAAAGATAATCTGTGAGACTGGTGCAAAAAGAGTAATGCACGCACATACTGTTTTCTCAATTCTTGCCGGCGATTTTTTTAAAGAGGCAGCCTGTTTTGCCGCTGCGGAGATTCTGCCGTTTCTTAAATATGTCCCTGTGGTGACAGGTAAAAGCGGGTCGGATGAGCTTGCCGTTAACGTCGCAGAAGGGCTCACCATGAATAAAATAGTTATTGTGAAGGATCATGGAGTCTTTGCAGTAGGCGACACGCTGAAGGAGTGTTATGTCTACATCTCAGGTCTGGAGTTTTATGCAAAAGCACTGATGTTAAAAAAGCTTTTTGTAAAAAACGGCATTATCTGAGGTAGAAGAGAAGAAAAAGGGCACTCATAACGATCAGAATATTTATCAATACACTGGTGAACTTGTCCTTCTCTGCTTTATGTCTGAAAACTTCATGCTCCTGAATGAGTCTGCCCTGATTTTTTATGGTTTCCTCAATCATATACCGTTCCCTTAAGAGTTCTCTGATGAATTTACTTATATCTATTTCATCAATTTTTCCGCGGTTCAGATATTCATGCAGATTCATGCAGAGGACAGCTTCCATGGTTCCCTCATATTCGCTGCCGCTTTCTTTGAAATTGAATCCGAAGTTGGAGAAGAAGTGTACGGACCTTTTTCTGTCGTCCTTGTCAGGAAGAAAACTTGAAGAGATATTGATTACATCAACCATATAGTTGGGATATTTTACTATCATCCAGCGTATTATTTCATTCAGTGCGAAAGTTCCGACCCCTTTGTTGCGGATGCTGGAGCCTAGCATCATTCTCGGTCCGGCAGCAATGGTTACAGTCTCTCTGTTGGCATCTGCTGTGGCGATGAATCTGTTGGTTTTGTCGTCAAGAGGGGTTGTTTTGGAGAGATCTTCTTCCGGAACGCCGCTTAACAGCTCGTCTTTTATGATTGGCGTAACATCAACACTTATGGTTTCTGAATATCCGTGCTTTTTTGTACGTACATTTACAAGAACATAAGCAAATACACGAACGCCGGAACCGACTTTCTGTTTTACTCTTATGAGTTTGATATTGTTCATTTTACCTACTTGCTGAAAAGTCTTTTCAACCTGCCTGCGAGAGAAGCGTCTTCAATAACCAAGGGAATAATATGCTCTCTCAGAGCGGCGTTTTTTCTGATGTTGGGAACAACAACTGAGACAGCATTAAGATAATGCATATCAAGACTGCTGTCCAGTCTTTGAGTGCTTATTCCGTTTTCCATCAGTTTTGATATGAAGTTACGGATGATAGCGTTAAGCACTGTGATGTTTCTGGCGTTTTTAGCAAGTATATCCTGAATGCTCTGTTTTTTTGTTAAAAAGTCGCGCATATTTTTGTCAGTAAGATGTTTTTTCGCAAATGACCTGTATTTGCCCAGACTGTGTCCCAGAACATGAACCATGAGCAGGTTGAAATAATGAATAAAGAAAACATACTTATATTCAGCTACAGGGTCTGACTGCAGAGAACCTGAGCCAATTGAGGGTCTTTCCGGCAAAACAGACAGCACATCCTCATTGATCCATCCCCACAGAAGCTTGGAAAAATCATCCAGCTCCATAAGAACGTCTCCGTCAAGAATGTCAAAATTTTCAATTTCAAGGCTGGCTTTGTCCATCAACTACCTCATATAAAAATCACATCCCCTTTACAGTTGCGGGAATATGAGAAAGACAATTATACGTATAAAAACAGAGAATGGAAGAAAATTAAGAAGGACAGAGGGGGCAGTTGAAATAAAATTTATTGTCCTGTGATAACTTAGAAAATCTTGAAGAGCCGTTGAAAGTCCTGTATAAGAACACTATGGCAGAACAGATAAGTGATTTCGATAAACTTTTTACGATAAATACAAAAATTACTCTCATTGTAAATGACGGTGACTATGCCGGCAGTTACGACTCCAGAGTGGAGGACTTTGATAAAGACGGGAGTATTCTTGCCGCCATGCCTTCCAGCGGAGGGATTCCTGTGCCGCTTATTCCGGGAACAAAGGCTGAAGTCAGCTTCATGGGTCCTGACAGCCGCTACAGGTTTGACACTGCGGTTCAGGGAAGGGTAAAAACAGGTTCCATCTATTTTCTTAAGCTCCGTAAACCGGAAACTATGGAACGTAATCAGCTTAGGGACTTTTTCCGGGTTTCCACCAGAATAAAGGGGAGTATTTCCCTCTATCATCCCCTTGCACAAGGCGAAAAAACCAGTCAGGCATATGACACACGGGACTGTTTAATTGTTGACCTCTCCGGAGGGGGGTGTCGGCTTATCACCGAAGCGGAGGCGGCTAAGGGGCAGCATGTAAGTGTGGATCTGTCTGATATTCTTGGCAAAGGTGTGGTTCTTCAGGGCAAAGTGATACGCACTGTGCGTCTTGAAGGTAAGAACCAGATCAGTGTTGAATTCCGCTTTAAAAAAGAGTCGGAGCGCAACCCTCTCATCAAATATGTTTTTAAGCGCCAGATAGAACTTAAACAGATTCGGGGATAGATTTCTTTAGCTCAAAGCTTAACTTAAGCAGCTGCTCTGGTGTGAGTTTCTTCGGATGCTTGAACAGCACCCTCGGCGGATTATCAAACAGACGCATCCGTATGCCTTCAAATTCGTCTCTCAAGGTGTTTTCCGCCCTTTCAACAGCTCTTAGTTTATCCTTTGTTATTGTGCCGTTTATCCTTGTCGCCACACAGGAGTCATTGGGAAATTTCCAGCCGTCTGCTATAAGCGGAGCTATGACTTTGCTGACGTATTCCTTGCCGAGTTCATTGTCCAGCAGTGGGGAGACTACGCCGTATTCGATGATAGCCGCCATACCCGGACGGTATTCTTTTGTGTCTTCTATATTTGTACCGTCAAAAATATGTTCAATTCCTTTTTCTATGGCTGTTTCTGTTATGGATTTCAGAATCTCCTTTTTGCAGACATAGCACCTGTTAGGTTTATTTTCCAGAAATTCATCTGTAATATTAAGTTTTTTGGAGATCCACTGAACACCGAGCCGGGAGGCTGTTTTACGTGCGTTTTCCACCTGATACCAAAAGATGTGGGGTGATTCCATCGTTACAGCAATGACATTTTCCGCACCGAGATATTCCACCGCCATCATAAGAACCGCCGTACTGTCCGCCCCGCCGCTGAAAGCTACTACTGCCTGATCAAATTTTTCAAAATACCGATTCAATAAAACCGCCGCCAAGCAGCACCTCTTTTTCATATATCGCTGCAACCTGTCCGGGTGCCGGCGAAAGTTGTGGTTCATCAAACAGCAGCGCTGCTTTTCCTTCCGGAAGGATCTCAAGAGTGCAGGGCGCTTCCTGCATCCTGTAACGAAGCCGTGCTTTGGCTCGGCGTATATATCTGCTTGAATCGGCAAAAACACAATCCTTCAGCTTTACGCCCCTTCGTGCAGACTCCTCTTTTATTCCAAGATGCACATCACCGCTTTTTGGATCAATAGCGCTAACGTATAAAGGTTCATGATAACCTATGCCTAGCCCTTTTCGCTGTCCGACTGTGTAGAAAACAATGCCGTCATGCTCTTTAAGAGGTTTCCCGTCAAGGATGAAGTTTCCTTTCCTCACGTCTTTTTCTTTCAGCTTGCTTCTGAGATAATCTCTGTAGTCCTGACCCATCAGGAAACATACATCCTGACTGTCCTTTTTCTCTGCTACGGTCAGTCCGTATTTCTTAGCGAGTTCACGGGTTTGATCCTTTGTCATTTCACCCAGAGGAAAACGTATTACCTCAAGCTGATATGGCTCCATAAGCGAAAGGTAGTAGGACTGATCCTTTTTTGTGTCCGTACCTTTAGCCACGAGCTTTTTTCCGTCTTTTTCGACTATTCTTGCATAGTGCCCTGAAACTAGTGCGCTACAGCCTTCGGACATCATTTCACGGTAAAGATAATTAAACTTTGCCCCATGATTGCAGTGGCAGCAGGGGTTAGGGGTTTTACCCAGCTTATATGTGCGTATGAAGTAGGAGATAACATCCTCTCCGAAGAATTTACGGTAATCTGCCGCATACCATTTAATTCCTAGTTGTTTAGCGCATTTTTCAGCGTCTTCAAGGGCCTGCTCCTGCCCGTCAAAAAGGTGCAGAGTAACGCCTGTTACGTCATAACCCTGTTCAAGCATAAGCATAGCACAGGTCGTACTGTCAACGCCGCCGCTCATAGCCACCATTACTTTTTCTTTCATGTATTTTCCTTTCTTTACTTTTTCGGTACGGAATGTTAGCACTTATTATGAACACTATGTATTAAAAGGGATTTGATGAAAGTTTCAACAGTTATTTTCGATTTTGGCGGTGTAATCGCTGAGGAAGGCTGGGCAAAAGGGATAAGGGTCATTGCAGGTAAATGCGGTCATGAGCCCGAAAGCTTCTTTGAACTCTGCGTGCAGGCAATCACTGAAACAGGCTTTTGCGTGGGCAAGGTGGATGAATATGGTTACTGGGACTATGTGAAAAAACAGATCAGTGTGCCTATGAGTGTTGAAGAGCTTAAGGCGGAGATACTCCCACGCTTTGTTGTACGTCCTTATGTGATTGAACTTGCTGAAAAACTTGGCAAAAACTACAGGACAGCTATCCTGAGCGATCAGACACACTGGCTGGATGAATTAAATGCCAGAGACAGCTTTTTCGGAAGCTTTCAGCATGTTTTTAACTCTTATCATGACGGAAACAGCAAGCAGAATCCGTCATATTTCACAGAAACATGTAATAAGCTGAACATTTTTCCGCAGGAAGCGGTGTTTATTGATGATAATAAGGGAAATATCGCCCGTGCGCTCGGCGTGGGGATGAATGCCGTACTGTATGAAACCTTTGAACAGGCGGCTGATGAACTTAAAAAATATGTGGAAATTTAATACGGAGGTTGCTTATGTTCAAAATTTCTAAGGCAGACACGGCACTTATAGTGATTGATGTTCAGGAAAGGCTCACTCCCGCAATGGACCCCAAGGTTTACGAGCGTATCAGAAACAACATAATCAAGCTTATAAAGGGGTTTAAGATCATCGGTTCTCCGGTACTTGTAACGCAGCAGTACACAAAAGGTCTCGGCAATACTGTCAGTGAGATTACTGCTGAAGCAGGAAACGATTTTTTTGAGAAAGTAACATTCTCATGCTGCGGCGAGAAAGCGTTTGTGGAAGAACTGAAAAATAAAGGAATCCGGAATGTTGTGCTTGCGGGAATGGAAACACACGTATGCGTATTGCAGACAGCGGTGGATCTTCTTGAAGCCGGTTTCGGCGTCCACGTTGTTGCAGACTCTGTATGCTCCCGTGCAAAGTTTAACTGGGAAATAGGTCTCCGATTCATGGAGAAGGCCGGTGCTGTCGTTACCATTTCTGAGGCAGTTTTGTTCCAGCTTCTCGGAACGGCAGGCACGCCTGAATTTAAAGAAGTTTCAAAGCTTATCAAGTAATGAGTTCATTATACGGCCTTCTGCCGGGTACAAACAACTTCAGGCAGAAGGCGTGTTAAAAAAACTTTACATACACTTTCATCTTTCCTCTTTCCAAAAATCAGAATTTTAGAATAAGATAAATAATGTCAAATATGCTGCTGATGTTTTTAATGTTCCTCGTGATGATCTCATGGGGCGGTTCGTGGATAAACGCTAAAATCCTTGTGCGCTACGCTGCACCGGATCAGCTTATCTTCTGGCGTTTTGCCCTTACAAGCCTTACTCTTATCCCTGTTATGATTGTTCTGAAAGAAGGATTCCGTTTCCGCAGAACAGGTTTTTTTGCCGCACTGTCAGGGGCTGTTCTTCTTCTTGTATATAATTTTTTCTTTTTCATGGGGCTTAATAAAGGATTGGCAAGTGTTGGCGGAGTGCTTACCACCACGCTTATTCCCGCCGCAACTTATCTTATAAACAAGCTTATCAACCGTGATGGTTTTATGGGGAAGGACATTGTGGGGCTTTCAATCGGTGCTGTAGGCGCAGGATTCATCCTGAGAATATGGGAAATGGACTGGTATGCACTGTTTCACAGCGGAAATGTATTTTTTCTGCTTGCTGCTGCGACATGGGCTGCGCTTACAAACCTGAGTTCAAGGGTTAGAACCATTCTTTCCCCCATCGGTTTTAACTTCTATCTGTCTCTGTTTACAACGATATTTGTATTTGCTTACATGAAGGGAGATGTGGGAAGTATTTCATCTTTTGACGGGATTTTCTGGCTCAATCTTTTTATGCTCGCAGTCTTCGCAACCACTTTCGGAACTTCAGTGTATTTTTTATGTGCCACTAAGCTTGGTTCTGACAAGGCAAGCTCATTTGTGTTCCTTGTCCCGGTTAGCGCACTCATTTTCAGTATGGTATTTCTTGGTGAAAAGGTTGCATGGAGTACATTTGTCGGCGGCGGTATAGCTCTGTGTGCTGTTTATTTGATCAACAAGAAAGTTAAAGCCTCTTAAGCCGACAAATATCCTTTTCCTACTGTGTCAATTCAGCAGACTTTGATGACTTTAGCTCCGGTTATCCGCAGAAGCTCCTGTGGTGTTATTTTATAGATAGAATAGGGAGAGCCCGCTGCTGACCATATTTCATCAAATGTTGTGAGTGTTTCATCCAGAAAAACGATCGGCTCTTCTTTGTGTGCGATTGCCGGAACTCCGCCGATTACATACCCTGTTTTTTCTCTGACAAAATCAGCGTCTGCTTTGTCTGGCTTTTCTCCCAGATGATCACGTATCAGCTTTGTATCGACCCTGTTCACACCACTTGTTATGACGAGGACAGCTTTATCTGCCTTTTTTGCTCTGAAAACAATGGATTTAGCAATCTGTGCCAGATCGCATCCTGCTGCGTCTGCCGCTTCCTGAGATGTTTTGGTGGATTGTGAGAATGTAAGAACTTCTGTGTCCACTCCCATATCTTTGAGAGCCTGTGTGACTTTTGCTACGCTGTCCTGCGGTTTTTTCATGTTACGCCTTCATTGTTTTTGATTATATTTATCATAAGTTTGAGGATTTTAAAAGATCTAAGGATTTAAGGAGATAAAAAAAGCCCGCTTCCGAAAAAGAAGCGGGCTTTGATGTTTTTAAAACGGGAAATCAGAACTCAGTGTCCAGAAGCATTTTTCTGATGTTCATAATTGCTTCTGTGGGGTTGAGTTCTTTGGGGCATGCCTCTACGCAGTTGTAGATTGTGTGGCATCTCCAAACGCCGTGCTTATCGTTAAGGATAGGCAGACGCTCCTCAGCACCTTCGTCCCTAGAGTCAGCGAGATATCTCCATGCTCTGAGGAAAGCGTTGGGTCCGAGGTATTTTTTATCAGCCCAGTATGAGGGGCATGAGGATGAGCAGCATCCGCATGCGATACACTCATAAAGACCGTCAAGTTTCTTCCTGTCTTCAGGAGACTGGTAGATTTCCTTGTCGGGGTTGGGTGATTTTCTTATGAGGTAAGGTTTAACAGTGATGAATTTCGCAAAGAAATCATCAACATCAACCACGAGGTCTCTCATAACGTTCATACCGGGAAGCGGCTGAAGCACTATGTGATCACTGCCGAGGTCTTCAACCTTAGTCATGCAGGAAAGCATGTTTACACCGTTTACGTTAATACCGTCAGAGCCGCAAACACCTTCACGGCATGATCTGCGGTAAGTAAACGTGGGATCCTGCTCCCATTTTATCTGGTTGAGAGCGTCAAGCATAAGATAACCGGGTCTTCTCAGCTCGACTTCATATGTTTTGTAGTACGGTTCCTTGTCTTTATCGGGATCGTACCTGAATATTTCGAATGTAACCTTCTTCATTATCTCAGACCTCCCGAATTAATATACTCTGGCTTTAGGCGGGAAAGGCTCAACAGTAAGCGGCTGCATGCGCACTTTTCTGTAGTCCACCCTCGGAGTTTTGCCGTCTTCTTCAAGATACACTTCTGTGTGTTTGAGGAAGTTAACGTCGTCCCTATCGGGATAGTCATCCCTGTAGTGACCGCCTCTTGATTCTTTTCTTGCCAGAGCAGCTTTAGCAGCAGCTTTTGCAACGAGAATCATGTTGTTAAGCTCAAGAGCTTCAATGAGGTCGAGGTTGTAAACGGAAGATTTGTCCACAACTCTGAAGTCATCCATTTTTGCTTCAAGTTTATCAAGAACTTCAAGAGCCTCTGTCATAAGCGCTTCAGTTCTGAACACGCCAACGTTGGTCTGCATGATTCTTGTAAGCTCTTCCCAAACCGGTCCGAAAGTGTTTGTACCGTTTGAGTTAGCAAATTTCTGCATTGTAGCCAGACCTTCTTTGCCTGCGTCTTCAACGAGATCAACGAAGGGGTTTTCCTGAGCGAACTTAGCCGCCTGCTCACCCGCAGTACGTCCGAAGACAACAAGGTCAAGCAGTGAGTTAGTTCCGAGCCTGTTTGCACCGTGTACGGAAGCGGAAGCGCATTCGCCGGCAGCAAAGAAGCCGGGTACGAACTCTTCGCCGTCCATATTGCCTTTAATAACCTGAGTGAGGTAGCCTGTGGGGATACCGCCGTTCTGGTAGTGGGCAGTGGGTACAACGGGGATAGGTTCTTTAGTACAGTCAGCACCGGCGAAAACGAGTGAAAGTTCGTGGATACCGGGGAGTTTTTCAAGAATAGCTTCGATACCGATGTGGTCGATTTTGAGGAGGATATGGTCAGCCTTGGGACCGACGCCTCTTCCGTCAAGAATCTCTTTCATCATGGAGCGTGAAACTATATCTCTGGGTGCGAGGTCTTTAATGGTGGGCGCATAGCGCTCCATAAAGCGTTCGCCGTCTTTGTTAAGGAGGATACCGCCTTCACCGCGCACGCCTTCTGTGATAAGGTTGCCCGCACCGTAGATTCCTGTCGGGTGGAACTGGAAGAATTCAGCATCAGACCAGCTGAAGCCTTTTCTGAGAGCCAGAGCAAGACCGTCACCGGTGTTTATGTGAGCGTTTGAGTTTGTCTGGTAGATACGGCAGTTACCGCCTGTGGCGAAGATAATCGCTTTAGCGTGGAATATGTGGAATTCTCCGTTCTGGATGTCATAGCAGAGAACGCCGTTAACTGTACCGTTGTTTACGAGAAGTTCGAGGGCATAGAACTCGCTGTAGAAGTGCGTTCCCTGCTCAACTGATTTCTCATAAAGGTTCTGGAGCATAGCGTGACCAGTTCTGTCAGCAGCATAACATGCTCTTTTAACAGGTCTTTTACCGAATTCGGCAGTGTGTCCGCCGAAGGGACGCTGTGCGATTTTTCCGTCCGGAGTACGGCTGAAAGGCAGACCGATATGCTCAAGAGCGATGATCATCTCGGGTGCTTTTCTAGTCATGTATTCGGCTGCGTCCTGATCCGCAAGATAGTCGCTGCCTTTAACAGTATCGAACATGTGCCAGTGCCAGTGGTCTTCTTCAAGGTTGCCGAGGGAAGCGGAAATACCGCCCTGAGCAGAGATCGTGTGGCTTCTTGTGGGGTAAACTTCCGAGATAACGGCAGTTTTTACATGCTGTGACGCAACCTGAGCCGCATTGAGCCCTGCGCCGCCGGCACCCACGACAACCACATCGAACTTGTGATATTCAACTTTAACAGACATAGGTAATACCTCTTGTAATTTTTAAATCAGATGACTTTGATCGCCAGAACCGCAAGAGTGATTCCGATTATCCAGTATGCGCCGAGGATTATACCTCTCCAGCCTGCGCTTGAGACATAGTCATCGGTAATCATCTTAAATCCGTTGAAAGTGTGGAAAAGACCGAAAGCGATAACAGGTGCCAGAACAGCCTGCATCATACCGTATTCTCCGCCCTTCATCATGGAGAAGAAGTGCATAAGAACAACAAGGATGAGTATTACGCCGGAGATTCTCTGCATGAGCCATGCAAAAGTTCCGGTGTTGCTTGAACCCATAAATTTGTAATTGTTCATTAGTTTTCCTCCTTAGCTGAAGATCGGGATCGCGCCGATCACGGTTATGACGATGGTTATGAAAACCACTGCCATGAAGTATTTGGAGAAGTTTTCCCTGTGGGCACCTGCTCCGAACTCCATAAGGATGATCCTCACGCCGTTAAAAGCGTGAAACGAGAAGCTCACGAGGAACAGAGCTTTCACAACTGAGGCGCCGGTAACTGATGAAAGAGCGGAAACAGTTCCTGAAACGCCCAGAATGTGCATAATAAGGTAAGCACCGATTATAACCCCAGTTATACGGTGCAGCAGCCATGCGACCATTCCGGTGTGCTTGCGGTACCCGGTTTTCTTCGGGTAGGTAACAAGGTCTTTCCTTGGCATTGTACACTCCTGTCGTAGTTATTAAAACAAACGATGTTAAATTATTCCAAAAAATTACTATCATAATTAGCCCATCATGTCAAACCATATTGTATATTGTATACATTCGACACCCGCAACGGACTGTATGTTTGGAATGTTTAACAATACTATAGTATAATATGAAAAAAATAAACCCTGTTATAAAACTAGTTGGAAAGTATGATAACAGGGGGGTTCTGTTATGAACGAGGAGTACAAAAACTTAATTTGACAGGCTTCACGGGTTATCAGGTGCTTTTTTATATTAACGGATAAACATAAAAAAGAAATATTGAGTAGATAATGGAAATAAAAATCATTGATTATTTTTTGTTTTGAAAATTAGGAGGGAAGGATTGTTCCTTCCCTCCCGGCTGATTAAACATTAAAAGCTTCGACCTGAGTGTCCAGATCTGCTGCCTGTCTCTGAAGATCTCCAACTGTGTTTGCCACTTCTGAAATGGCTATGGAGCTTTCCTCAAGCCCTTTGGCGGCAATCTGGATATTGCTATTGATGGACTGAATAGTCATGGACTGCTCGTTTACCGCTGCTCCGATGAGGCTGTTAGCATGCCCTGCATCATTTACGCTGTCGATTACTTCCTCAAACACACTGCCCATTTCTTCTGCAGCCTGAGTGCCTTTTTCAACACTCTTTGCTGCAATGTTCATGTTGCTTGATGCTTCGTCGGTTTCCTGAGTCAGTCTTGATATTATGCTGTCTACCTGATTGATAGCCTGTTGTGTTTTCTCCGCAAGCTTGCGTACTTCATCAGCAACCACAGCAAATCCTCTGCCAGCCTCTCCGGCTCTGGCGGCTTCTATGGCAGCATTGAGAGCGAGAAGGTTTGTCTGATCTGCTATATCGTTTATTACTGTCAGGATATTGCTGATCTCCTTCGATGATTCGGTTAAACCGTTTATTGTGCCTGCCAGTTTTTCTGTCTCTTTTTTTATGGACTCATTTGAAGCAAAAAGATCCCTCAGTTTTGTTTTACCTTTTTCCACGCTTTTTATTGCATGATTGTTTTTATCAAGAGCTATACGGAGGTTTTCCAGAACTTCCTGAGAAGAAGCAGACATCTCCTCCATTGCCCCTGCGGCATTGTTCATTTGCTCGTTCTGCGATTCAAAAGTTGAGGAGAGTTCTTCTGCGGCTGCCGAAAGTTCACTGCTGGCTGCGGCAACGCTTGCTGAACTGAGTTTTACCATTTTCATTGCATCCGATGTTTTTTCGGTCAGCATATTCTGAACATTGATGATTGATGTTATCTCGCACCCTTTTCCTGTGCTGTCTGAACCCTGCGATATTGCGGCAAAATGGAGAAGCTTGTCCGTTGTCTTCTGGAGTGAGCCTATCAGCTTTCTGACATTTATAATTAATGAGAAGGTAAGGAATCCGACCAGAACTGTTATCATGACTATGATAGAAATATTAAGCACAGTGTTGCGTTTTGATTCTGCGTCAATGATCTGTTTGACATTAATCATGCTCTCCTCCACGGCTTTTTCAAGTCCGTGGACACTTCTTCTCATTTCACCCAATAACCCGCTGTCAGGCGTGAGCCCCAATTCTGTTTCAGCTTTTACAAGCTGGTGAAATCTGTTCTGATATTCTTTACTGAGTTGTATAAATTCGTCATTACTGCCTATGCCGTTCTCTTGTGCCCGATTGATAAGAGTTTGGAATGCTTCATCAAATTTTTCGCTAAATTCGGTTTTTTTGCTGTGAAGAAAACTTTTTTCATAGTTTTTAAGCATCAGCAGAGCATTATTGGTATTCAAAGAATTTTTTAAAACAGGGAGGTTTTCAAGATCTCCTGATGAATTTTCAAGTCCTTTCAGGAGCCCTTCTGCTTCTGTAAGTCCTATTTTTTGTTTGAGTTCAACTATTTTGTCAAAAGATTGTTCATAAACATCCAGAGAACTAATAAAGGATTCAACGGATGCGTCTTTCAGCATTGAGTTGAGAACGTCCAGCAGAGAACGGGTATGTGCGATCTCTTTTTTGAATTTTTCCACATTTCCCATGCTGCTTCTTGCCAGAAAATCCTTTTCGTGCCTTCGGAGTTCAAGTACGCTTGTGGCTGTTTCAAGCAGAGTGCGCTCCTGATTGAAGAGAAGTCCGGATTTTCTGATATAAACCTGTGTGCTTATGAATATCAGCACGAAACCAGTTAAGGCTATTATGCCCAAACCGGTTATTTTCTGTTTGAGTGAAAGATTCTTAATCATGTTTTCTCCCTGCCTTAATATTGCTTCTGTCATGATAGCGGCAGACGTATCGATTTGTGTGTATAAGTAATCATATACTTTGTCCGCAGGATTTCAAATGTTCATGTAATTTATTTTTATTTTTTATTTGCGGGGTCTATACTTTAGTTATACAGGAGGCTGTATGAGCTTTGATATAAACAGGGAAGAGATGAATTTTCTTCTGGAAACAGCAAGAAATGCTGTTAAATCCTCTCTGGATAACAGCCCGTTTATTATTCCGCCCCTGCCGGAGGGGCTTAATTTTAAAAGCGGCTGTTTTGTTACGCTCCATATGAATGGAGTGCTTAGAGGATGTATAGGCAACTTCCGCAGTGATGTGAACATCGTAAAAAACGTTGCGGATATGGCTGTTCAGGCAGCTTTGCAGGATCCTCGCTTTCCTTCTGTTTCAGCAGGCGAGTTTGATTCTCTTGAGTTTGAAATATCAGTGCTTTCACCGATGATTCCCATAAAATCAGTTGAAGAGGCAGAGGTGGGCCGAGACGGACTTTACGTTGTGAAAGGCTTTAACCGGGGCGTACTTCTTCCGCAGGTGGCAACTGAGTACGGGTGGGATAAGTATGAATTTATATCTCATACATGCGCTAAGGCAGGGCTGCCTTATGACGCATGGAAAACTGATAAAATAGATCTTTACCGCTTTGAGGCGGCAGTCTTCGGCGAAAAATCCGTTTAACACATCATTTTCTTGAAGAAATCCATGAAATATGCTTTTATTAATATTTCCTTTTTGGCTTTACGGTTTTAAATTTTCCGTATGGCATAAGGGCTGTAGGCGGCAAACCGACAGGAGCATGTTTTTCACCGGCTATGGAGGTAGAAATGTCAAGTTTGGTTGGAAATTACGGACGTTATGATGTTGCGTTCGTGAGAGGGAACGGCTGCTTTCTCTATGATGAAGCAGGAAGAGAGTATCTTGATTTCGGATGCGGAATCAGCGTTGTGAGCCTTGGTCACTGCAATCCTGCTGTTACGGAAGCCGTGACACGACAGGCGCAGACCCTTATACACACTTCCAACCTCTACCGAAACCCCGTACAGGAAGAACTGGGCAGGCGGCTCAGTGAACTTTCCTTCGGCGGCAAGGTATTTTTCTGCAATTCCGGAGCTGAAGCTAATGAAGCTGCTTTGAAGATTGCCAGAATATATGGAAACAAAAAACACGACGGTTTACGCTATAAAGTGATCTCGATGAAAAATTCGTTTCACGGCAGAACCTTCGCTACTCTCTCCGCTACAGGGCAGGAGAAGATACATAAAGGCTTTGAGCCTGTAGCGGACTGGTTTGTCCATGTTCCGTACAACGATTTTGATGCAGTGGATAAGGTATGCGCAAAGGGTGATGTTGTTGCTGTTATCCTTGAACTTGTTCAGGGTGAGGGGGGCGTCTGCCCCATTGAGAAGGGTTATCTCGAACGCCTCCGCTCATACTGCGACAAAAAAGGGATTCTGCTTATCTATGATGAAATCCAGACTGCCATGGGCAGGATGGGGCATATCTTCGGATATGAACACTTCGGGGTAGCACCGGATATCCTCACCACTGCTAAGGCTCTGGGCAATGGTGTACCTATAGGCGCTGTCATTGCGAAGGCTGAGTATGCAGATTACCTTGTTCCCGGAACTCACGGAACAACATTCGGAGGAAACTACCTTGCGTGCGCCGCAGGAAACGCCGTGCTTGATGTGCTAACCGCTGACGGCTTTCTGGAAAGTGTGCGTGAAAAAGGCGCTTACTTTAAGGAAAGGCTCAAATCAATTTTTGGCGATAAAGTTGTGGAAGTTCGTGGAACCGGGTTGATGATTGGTGTTCAGTTCCATGAAAGATCAGCGGATTTTGTGAAAGCCTGCCTTGCAGAAGGGCTGCTTGTCATCCCTGCAGGGCATGAAACGGTGAGGATTTACCCCTCAATAAATATAGACAGAGAAAATCTTGACAAGGGTCTTGCGATTATTGAAAAAGTCCTTGCGGGAGGTAGATTTTGAAAAGAGACTTTCTTACCCTTAGGGACTGGAGTTCTGAAGACCTTAAAAGACTTGTAGACAATGCTATACAGCTGAAAAAAGAGAGGAAAGAGGGCAAAAAACACTACCTTCTTGAAGGTAAAAAAATTGCCCTGATTTTTGAAAAATCCTCAACCCGTACACGTGTTTCCTTTGAAGTGGGGATGTACGAGCTTGGCGGATACCCCCTCTTTTTAAGCCGTAATGATATACAGATCGGGCGTGGGGAAAGCATAAAGGATACCGCACGCAACCTGTCCCGTTATGTTGACGGAATAATGATCCGCACCTTTGAACACTCTAAGCTTACAGATTTGGCAAAATATGCGTCTGTTCCTGTCATCAACGGACTTACGGATGACTTCCATCCTTGTCAGGTGCTTGCGGATGTTATGACAATCTATGAAATATTCGGCACTTACAAGGTTAAGGTCGCATATATTGGTGACGGGAACAACATGGCGAACTCATGGCTTTACGGAGCGGCAAAATTCGGGATAGATTTTTCCGTTGCAACTCCCGAAGGCTATGAATGTCTTCCTGCGGCTGTGGAAGGGGCGAAAAAAGTTGCCGAATCCACCGGAGCGAAGATAGAAACTCTGCGTGACCCTTTTGAAGCGGTAAAAGGCGCAGATGTGATCTATACTGATGTGTGGGCGAGCATGGGCGAGGAAGATCAGCTTGAAGGGCGCAAAAGTATTTTTGCTCCTTATCAGGTGAATGAAAAGCTTATGAAAGCCACCGGCAGGAAAACCTATTTCATGCACTGCCTTCCCGCTCATCTGGGGGAGGAGGTAACGGAGGATGTATTCGAGTCTGAGGTTTCCGTTGTGTTTGATGAGGCAGAAAACAGACTTCATGCCCAGAAGGCCGTAATGGTTGAACTTATGGGCGGTAATAAATAATTTAAACGCATACTCTTGCGGAGGATAATAACATGAGCAGAGACAAAATAGTTCTTGCCTATTCCGGCGGTCTGGACACTTCTGTAATTCTTAAATGGCTTCAGCTGAAAGGCTATGACGTGGTTGCATATGTTGCGGATCTCGGTCAGATAGACGATGTTGCCCCTATTAAGGAAAAAGCCCTCAACTCAGGTGCTGTGGATTTCCACTGCCTTGATCTCAAAGAAGAATTTGTTAAAGATTATGTGTACACATCAATAAAATTCAACGCTCTGTACGAAGGACGCTACCTTCTCGGCACATCGCTTGCCAGACCCCTAATCGCAAAAGGTATGGTTGAAGTCGCTCAGAAAACAGGTGCTAAATTTCTTGCTCACGGCGCAACAGGCAAAGGAAACGATCAGGTTCGCTTTGAACTCGCTGCTGCCGCTCTTGATCCTTCTCTTACTACAATAGTTCCCTGGAGAATCCCCGAATTCTTCAACAAAATAAAAGGACGTCAGGAAGCTATGGACTTTGCTCAGGAACACGGCATCCCTGTAAAGGCAACAAAAAGCCAGCCGTGGAGCAGTGATGATAACCTTATGCACATAAGCTTTGAGGCGGGCGTCCTTGAAGATCCGGCTAACAGACCTCCTAAGGAAATGTTTGAATATTCCGTTGATCCTAAAGACGCACCTGATCAGGCAGAAGTAATCGAACTTGAATTTGAAAAAGGTGAGGCAGTTAAACTTAACGGTAAAACACTCAGCCCTGCAAATATGCTTGTTGAACTTAACAAACTCGGCGGCAAACACGGCATCGGACGTGTTGACATGGTCGAAAGCAGATATGTGGGAATGAAATCCAGAGGCGTTTATGAAACTCCCGGCGGAACAATACTCATGGCTGCCCACAGAGACCTTGAAGCGCTTACCCTTGACGGTTCTGTAATTAACCTTAAGGAAACACTCATGCCCCGTTTCGCAAGCCTTGTTTACAACGGCTACTGGTTCTCAAGCGAAATGGAATGCCTTAAGGCGCTCCTTGAAAAATCTCAGGAATACGTTACAGGTACTGTCCGTCTTGAGCTTTATAAAGGCAACGTAATCTGCATCGGCAGAGAGTCAAAATACTCCATGTACAACATGATGGTTGTTTCTATGGATGATGATAAAGGTGCATACGACCAGACAGATGCAGTGGGCTTTATCAAGCTCCACGCTCTTCCTCTTAAGGCTCACGCCGCAAGAGCGAAAAAGTAAGGAGGTGCGGATGTATTTTCAGGATGCAATCTTAAGCCTTCAGCAATTCTGGCGTGATAACGGCTGTGTGCTTTACCAGCCCTATGATATTGAAGTTGGTGCGGGCACATTCAACCCCGCCACCTTCCTTTACTGCCTCGGACCCGAACCGTGGAAAGTTGCCTATGTTGAGCCCAGCCGCCGTCCCACAGACGGACGATACGGTGAAAACCCCAACAGGCTTCAGCATTATTATCAGTTTCAGGTTCTTCTTAAACCTTCACCTGATAATATTCAGGAGCTTTATCTGGATAGTCTGCGTAATCTGGGTATTAAAGCGGAGGAGCATGATATCCGTTTTGTTGAGGATGACTGGGAATCTCCCACCCTCGGCGCATGGGGACTTGGATGGGAAGTATGGCTGGACGGTATGGAAATTACGCAGTTCACCTATTTTCAGCAGGCGGGGGGTATCGACCTCAAACCTGTTTCCGGTGAGATCACCTACGGTCTGGAAAGGATGATTATGTACCTTCAGGGCGTGGAATCCGTCTATGACCTTAAGTGGAATAAAGATGTAACATACGGCGAAGTTTATCATAATAATGAGGTTCAGTATTCAAGGCACAACTTTGAGGTTGCGGATACGGACATGCTGTTCAAACTTTTCGAGATGTACGAGAAAGAGTGCATAAGAATAGTTGAGTCAGGTCTGCCGCTTCCGGCTTATGACTACTGCCTTAAATGCTCGCATACATTCAACTTGCTTGATGCACGCAACGCAATAAGTGTAACGGAGAGAACCGGCTACATAGGCAGAGTCCGCAACCTTGCGAAACTCTGCGCTGAAAGCTACCTCGCCATGCGTGAGAGTATGGGTTTTCCGAGGCTGAAAGAGAAATAGAAATAAAAAAGCCCCTCTTAGAGGGGCTTTTTTTGTATTATAAGTATTTGCCTGTCTTTATGATTTTCTTCTGCTATACCTCTATAAGCGATTCATAAGGTATGTTAAAATCTTTGTGCAGATTCCTTATCATGTTGATGCTCAGGTTTCTTTTGCCTTTTAAAACTTCACTGACTCTGTTGTGTCCGCCTAGTGACGGAGCTATATCACTGTTGGTAAGCCCCATTTGCTCCATACGAAATTTTATTGCTTCCACAGGGGAAGGGGTGCTTATGGGGAACTGCTCTTGTTCATATTTCTCTGTAAGAATGGAGAGGATTTCCAGCTCATCAATATTTTCCTGTGTTTCAGGCATATCCATAAGAATATCTATTCTTCTCAGGCAGTTGCTGTAATCTTCTTCTGTTCTTATCGGTTTCATCTTACACCTCTGCGGCGTTAATTTTGTCATACTCTTTGTGGGTTCCTATAAAGCGTATGTAGATAAGCCCAACAGTATAATGTATTTTGACTATAAGCCTGTATTTGTTGCCGCATATATTAAAAATTACTCTGTTGCCGGCTATCAAGCTTGCACTTCTGTATCTGTCTTTTATACAGTTGAAGCTGTTCCATTTTGCCTGTTTTGCTTCAAAAAACCATGCTTCAAGGGCATTTTTACTATCTGGATGCAGAGTATAGAAGTCTATTATGGTTTTCCGGGCAATTATTCTCATAAATAAAAATATAATGAAGCATTGGGGATGTCAACAGTATTTTCCCAAAATGGGAAAATACTGTTGAGTGTTGAAATATAATTATACTTCTTACTCTGCCGGGCAGGTCTTGAGGGCTTCCATGCTTTTGCCTGTGGCGTTGAAAGTAAACTCCTTGCTGCCGTCTGTGGATTTACCGAAGTTTTCCACAGCGTATTTCACAAGGATGGGCATTACCTCGCTGAGTTTGTCTTCACTGTCTTCAATGAAGATTTTTCCCTGCCAGAGTGGCTGCTCATTAGTTTTATCCTTGGCAAAAAGCTTTACATCGAGGAACTTAACGAAGTCATCCCTTGAGGAAGAACCTATCCCTGTGCCTAGGAAAGTTCCGAGAGAGAGTCCCGTTCCGAAGCTTCCTGCTCCGACACCCACACCGAAGCGGGCTCTGGGTTCCTCATCCTTGCCTCTTAAAATTCCGAAGGATGGTGAAATCATATATTCAGGTGACTTGGTGTTTCTCTCCCATCCTATGCAGGCGAGTTGATTCTCAAGCATTGCCACATAACCCATAGCTTCAAGATCTGTCTTTATGTCCTGTGAAAGCACAAAGTCATATGTCTTTGCAGGGTACTTATCCAGTCCGCCGTATCCGGTTACATTAACAGTGTATGAAGTGCATCCGAAAAGAACGGATAGTATCAGTATTATAAACAGAATTCTGTGCATACATGTCTCCCAATTTGTAATTTACTGTTAATTATAAAGTTAGACATGGCGTATTTATACGCAAGTGAAATTTACCTTAAAGCTAATTCAGGCAGGAACTCCGAAGGTGAGCATCCGGTACATGCTGTGTACGAAAGTGACCACCAGTATGAGAAATGTAATGATATTTATGTCTGTGGCGTATGGAGCGACCTGATCCGAAGGCAGGCGTTTTTTTCTGCGGTCATGATCCATTCGGTAGCGGGCAATCTTGTTAACAACGAAAACAGCGGCGGTAAGGGCAATAAGCAGGAAGCTCCCTATTTTGTAATATGCGTATATAGATGTTACTGCAAGGAAAATAACGACCATCACACCCCTCCGTTATTGTTATTTATAGAAAATGAGAGGTGTGATGTCAAAGGCTTTATCTGTATTTTTCAGACAAGAAGTCAAGTTTTGCCACAAGGCTTCTGACATTATTATCAAGTTCGTTTATTGCTTCTTCTATTCCTGATTTGTTATTACTCTTAAGTCTGCTCATTATTTCATTGCCTAGTTTATGAACACCTTCGTGGGGCTTTGCCAGAGCCTGAAAGTCAGGGTCTTTGCCGAAGAGTTCCATCCCTTTGCCGAAATAGAATTTTCCGAATCCGCATGTGGTATGATCCGGAAGCTGGATTGTGGTTCCGTTCTGGAAGCAGTCAAATATACGCTTCATAAATGCTATGTGGGCTATTTTTGCGGTTACGAAGTAGAAGCCTTTGCTGGTGTAAGTGAGCTTGGCGTACTTCTCTGCAATGCCGTTGAGACTTCCGGTGAGGTGATTTGCATCAGACATCAGCTCTGTCACAACTTCGTTAGTGTGTTCTGAACCGCGGGCCACATTCTCAACACTGCCTGCTATCTCCTCTGTTGTTGCGCTTTGTTCTTCTATTGCGGCGGATATGCTGCCTATTGAGCTGTTGAGATCTTCAACTGCGGCATTAATTGTGTGGAAGCTTTCAAAAGCGTTTTCAGTGAAGCTTTTCTGAACAGCCACAGAGTCGATAACTCCCTGTGCGCCTTCGGATACTATGCGGATGTTTGACTGCATTTCCTTGACCATGTTTTCTATCTCTTTTGTAGAGTTCTGCGTTCTTTCGGCAAGCTTGCGCACTTCGTCGGCGACAACGGCAAATCCTCTGCCTGCTTCACCTGCTCTGGCTGCTTCAATTGCTGCGTTAAGAGCAAGAAGGTTTGTCTGATCGGATATATCATTGATAACAGAGATAACATTGCCGATTTTATTGGCATTTTCAGTGAGCTTGGAGACTTCTCCGCCAAGATCGCTTATTATACCGTTTATGCTTTCCATTGAAGCTTTAGATTCCTGTATAGCCTTTGTTCCATGCTGTGCCATCTCAACACTCTGTGCCGCTTTCATGGAGGAGTCGTTTACGCTCATTGCAATATCGCTTATGGCAAGACGCATCTGTGCACTTGCGGCGGCAACTTGTGTTGCCATTGTCATGTTTTCATCAACAGATTCACGCACCTTTATAACAGCCATGGAGACAGGCATTGTTTTCTCCGCTGCCTCGCCTATACGGTAGAGTGTGTCAACAAACTCATTGTCAACAAAGTCAAGAAAGGTGTTCAGTGACTGGGACATGTCTGTAATCATGCAAGAGCAGTCAGGCTTCATAACCGGCATTCTTGCAGTGAGGTCATTTTTACCGCTGCTCAGGTAGGCCAGTTTGTCGCTGACTTCTTTGAGCTTGGCAGTTACTGAATTGAAAAGGATATACATCGCCAGCAGGAAAAAGACAGCGCATACAGCGGCTGTTATGTATGACGGGTAAAGAGTTACCACTGTAAACATCAGTATGGTAAGAGCAAGCATTATGTGGAACTTGGTTTTGATTGAAAGGCACGTTATCGAATTCATTCTTTCTCCCCTTAATATTTATCGGGACATTATTGAATAATATAATAATGTTAATCTGTTATAGTAGTGTTTGTCAATTGATAGTAAAACCCTACTCAATAACTAGAGATTGAATAACGGACAAAGGTTCTGCAAAATAGGGGATGATGTTAGAATAAGATTGTTACTGTCGTTTTAATGGTTCAATTAATAGTTAATTTATGAAATGCGGCTGAAAAGAAATTCTGTTTATTAATATGATCTTTGGGGTAGAATAGTAAAAAGGGTATGGAGGGAGCAATGGAAGTTAAAAATGAAAAGATAACCGGGCTGATGAATTTTCTCGGTGAATTTCTCCACGGCAAAGATCAGGGGCTCAGACTTGCTCTCCTCACATTTTTTACGAAAGGGCATCTGCTTATAGAGGACTTGCCCGGTCTGGGGAAAACAACGCTTGCGATAGGTCTTGCCAAGGCTCTTGGTTTGAGCTTCGGGCGTATCCAGTGTACAAACGACCTTCTGCCCACGGACGTTACAGGGCTTTCACTCTATAATAAGGATGACAACAGGTTTGAGTTTCAGCGGGGACCTGTATTCAATAACATTGTTCTTGTGGATGAGGTGAACAGAGCAACCCCTAAAACCCAGAGCGCTCTTTTAGAGGCGATGGGAGAAAAACAGGTTACGGCGGAAGGCAGCACATACAGCCTTAACCGTCCGTTTTTTGTTATAGCCACACAAAACCCTGTGGATCAGTTCGGCACATTCCCCCTGCCGGAATCCCAGCTTGACAGGTTTATGATGAAAATCAGCCTCGGTTATCCGAACAGAGCCGCAGAGAAGATTATATTGAGTGGCGGAAGCAGGCGCAGGGAACTTTACGACATAAAGCCTCTTCTCTCACCTGCGGATATTGACGATATACAAAAAGAGATAGAGAAGGATGTTCAGGCATCGGACAGAATTATAGACTATGTTCTTGATATAGCTCAGGCTACACGCAGCAGCAGGTTTCTGCGTGCGGGGCTTTCCACAAGGGCGACTCTTTTTATGATACGTCTCGGCAAGGCGAATGCATATTTTAAAGGGCGTGATTTTGTTATCCCTGAAGATATAAAGGAACTTTGCCCATACATAATCACTCACAGAGTCTTGTTTAATGAAGAGTTTCAGGGAAGCGACAGAGACTTTTATATCCGCTCGCTGATAGATGAAGTGAATATGCCCGCATGAGGAAAACTAAAGAAGGGGCGCCCGCAGTCATACGAATAAAAAAAGCAGGGTGGATATACATTGCCCTCTGCATATTTATGGGTGTGGGCGCAGTGAACACGGCTAACAATCTTGTATATATCATTGTTGCCATTATGCTTGGGTTTATGGCAGTTTCCGGCTTTTTCGGTGTTGCAGACATGAACCGCCTGCGTGTTGAAATTGGTCTGCCGGATGAAATATACGCCGGGCGTGTCTGTCTTGTGAGTGTAAGGCTGGTGAACGGGCGCAGGTTTCTTCCCGCTTTTCTCATAAGGGTTCATATTAATGGTCAGGAAGTTCTTTTCCCTTTTACCGATACCGGCGGAGAGAGTATAAAGTTTGCCGAAATAGTCTTCGCAGTCAGAGGCAGACATACAATACAAAACGTGTACGTTTCCACAGTGTTTCCGTTCAATTTTTTCATTCGTTATAAAGATCTTGAAGATACAAAAGACGTGATAGTGTTTCCTGCTCCTTTGCAGTGTATGTCTGTTTATTCGGACTCCAGAACAGGCGGTCAGGGCGAGAAGGACACCAATATGAAGGGCTTTGATTCGGAGCTTATGTCAATACGAGGCTACACTCCGGGTGATTCTATGCGGATGATACACTGGAAGGCAACTGCCAGAACCGGAAACCTGAAGGTCAAAGAGATGGCGGCACTGGGTGCTGAACCTGTGATAATAGAGCCTGATAAGCTTTCCGGAGATTTGGAGAAAAGGCTCTCCTGCGCTGCATGGCTGATTAACAGCCTGATGGATAAAGGGGCACCTGTGGGTTTAAGAACACCTGAAAGGCTTTATCCTCCAGACGTAACTCTGCCTCACAGGCTTGATATGCTTAAGGAGCTTGCCCTCCATGACTGAAATAAGAAATGTAGTTAATATTCTTACTTATCTCATTGCAGTCATAGGCGTTCTACCTCTGATTGGCGAGACCGGGGTTCTCTACGCAGCAGCATTTTTTATCGCAATGATTTACGGCGCATGGGCTGAATCCCGGAAAAAAGTCTCAATGCCGAGATTATGGCTTAACATACTGTCTGTTGTGATTATTCTTTTTACTGTCTCACGCATGAATATGGATAATATGGTTATCCCGGCCCTTGAAGCGCTTCTTGCAATTCAGGCTGTTAAGTTTATTGAGCCAAACAAAAAGTTCCGTGATTACATGCAGATATACATGATCGCAATGTTTATGGCGGCGGGCTCTGCGCTCATCAGCCTCAGTATATGGTTTCTGGCGTTTGTTCTCGTTCTTTTTATGCTGATCTCTGTTTCGATGGTTCTGCTGACTTATATGACAGAGGACGAACGAACGGTAATGCCCTTGAAGCATATAAAGCGGATAATATACAAAACCGCCGCTATTCCTCTTATTTCTATTCCCGTTGCAGTGATGCTTTTTACCGTGCTTCCCAGAACAAACTATCCTGTTTTTCAGTTTCTTAACAGGGAAGACGGCACTATGACAGGCTTTTCCGACAGTGTTGCCCTTGGCAATGTTTCGGAGATTCAGCAGGATTCAAGGCTGATTTTCCGTGCTGAAATGCCTGAAATCATGGGTTCATCCCCTTACTGGCGTGGAATTGTCATGGACAGCTTCGACGGCAGGGCATGGAGCGCATCAGAGAGTCAGGAGAGAAAAAAACGGATACGTCCACCGGAAAAACTCACTGAGCAGACAATTTATCTTGAACCATACGGTGATAAATACCTGTTTGGACTGGATGTTCCATTTCATGTGGATATGAGGGGCAGCGACAGGGAGCAGGGGTTTGTTTATGCTCTGAACCGACCTGTGCAGAAACGTATTCAGTACACTGCTTTTTCTGCTTCTGATAAATATCTGACCGAAGAATACCAAAGCTATGAAAAGTTTCTGGAACTGCCTGTTCTCTCTGCGGAGCTGGCGGATTTTGCAGACAGTTTTAAGGACACAGCCTCCGGTGAAGAGCTTGCGGAGCTTATGCAGGTGTATTTCATCAGAAACGGATTTAAATATTCGCTGGATCGGCTGCCTGTTTCCGATACTCCTCTGGAGGATTTTCTTTTCAGCTCAAAGCTCGGCAACTGTGAATATTACGCCTCGGCTGCTGCGGTTATTCTGCGGAGGAACGGTATTCCCGCAAGGCTTGTGGGCGGCTACGCAGGGGGGTATTACAACGGTGCCGGCGGATACTACGCCGTACCCCAGAGAAACGCCCATGTATGGGTCGAGGCTTATATCGATGACAAAGGGTGGCGGCGTATAGACCCCACACCCGCAACCGCTTCGGTTTTCAGCGGCGGGGAAAGAACACTGGCTTTCAGGATGCGTCTTTTGGCGGACACTGTGAATTTTTACTGGAACGCACTTGTTATTAATTATGATTTTTCAAAACAGGTCAAGGCTGTACGTTCTGTTCGGAGCGCTGCCGAAAAGCTGAAAAATGATTACAAAACAGTCGTATCTCAGGCGGTTAAGGCTATTCCGTATATTTTATCTGTTGTAATTCTTCTTCTGGCGTGGCGTTTCCGTGGAGCTTTCAGGGCAAAAGGGGATGAAAGGTACGCAGTAAGTTTCCGCAGGCTCATGAAAGCAAAGGGATATGATGTGAATCCGTCCGCAGGGCTCACGGAAATTGATATACCTGACCCTGAACTAAGAAAGCTCGCAGATGAGTTCACCTCTGTCTTTCACGGGGCATATTACAGAAGCAGAACCTTTAATGCTGATGAAAAAAAGCGGCTGACGGAGCTTTTGAAGCAGATAAAGGGGATCTCTTAAGGCTGTCTCAACATCCGCAGTAGTAGAGCATGGCTTTTCTTAAGGTGTCTGTGATGCGTTTGTCAACCAGCCTGTCAACTATCGCAAAGGCAAAATCCGGTGCTGTTGCAGGTCCTCTGCTCGTGATTATATTGCCGTCCTCCACAACCTTTTTTTCGACATAACTTTCGCCCAGAACCTCTGCGTATGATGGAAAGCATGTTGCCTTTCTGCCTTTCAGCAGTCCCTTTTCGGCGAGCATATACGGAGCGGCGCATATGGCGCAGATCAGCTTATTCTTGGCGTTAAAGTCATAAAGCAGCTCCGCCACACGCTTGTCTGCATTGAGGTTGTCTGCTCCGGGCTGACCGCCGGGGAGAACAAGCGCATCAAAGCTATCAGCTCTGACACTGTCTATAAGACCGTCCGGCAGAATTTTTACCCCTCTTGCGGATGAAACCGGACCCTCTTTCAGTCCTGCTATAAAAACATCCGCCTTTGCTCTGCGGAGAATATCCGTTGTTGCGAGAGCCTCTATCTCTTCAAATCCGTCCGCAAGGATTAATGCTATTTTAGCCATTAAACACACTCCAATCTTCTTTTACTTATAATATATTGAAAACTCATTTAACTTCACCTAAAATGAGCGGGTATATCATATTTTACGGAGGCTTTATTTCAATGGATAAAGACAGAGTGTATCTTGATAAAGACGAGGTTCCCAAACAGTGGTACAACATCATGGCGGACATGCCCAAGCTTCCTGCTCCGCCTGTAAGCCCTGTAACCGGTAAGCCTGTTGCACCGGAAGAGCTTCTTGCAATTTTCCCTCCTTCCCTTATTGAACAGGAGATGACAGATAAAAGATGGATAGACATACCGGAAGATGTCCGTGAGATTATTTCCCTGTGGCGTCCGTCGCCCCTTGTAAGGGCTAGAAGACTTGAAAAAGCCCTTGGGACACCCGCTAAAATCTACTATAAATACGAAGGTCTTTCCCCTGCGGGAAGCCATAAAACAAACACAGCTGTTGCTCAGGCGTATTACAATAAGGAAGCAGGAATAAAAAGACTCACCACTGAAACCGGAGCCGGACAATGGGGAAGCGCCCTCAGCTTTTCATGTGCCCAGTTCGGCATGGAATGCAGAGTCTACATGGTTAAGGTAAGCTATTTTCAGAAACCATACAGAAAGGCTTTTATGAAGATGTTCGGTGCTGAAATATACCCCAGCCCGTCTGAGCTTACAAACGCAGGGCGTGAAGCTATTAAGCGGAATCCTGAAACATCAGGAAGTCTTGGGCTGGCTATCAGCGAGGCTGTGGAGGAAGCGGCAGGGCGCAAGGACACTAACTATGCACTTGGCTCCGTTCTTAACCACGTCTGCCTCCATCAGACCGTTATCGGGCTTGAGGCTCAGAAGCAGTTTGCCAAAATAGGCGCTTATCCTGATATGATATTTGCTGCGTGCGGCGGCGGCTCAAACTTTGCAGGAATCGCATTCCCCTTTGTACAGGATAAAATTAACGGGAAAAAAGTAACCGCAGTTGCCGTTGAACCTGCAAGCTGTCCCACACTTACAAAAGGCGTTTATACTTACGACTACGGCGATGTGGCAAAGCTTACACCAATTATGCAGATGTACACCCTTGGTCATGACTTTGAACCGCCAGCGATCCATTCCGGCGGTCTGCGTTATCACGGAGAATCTCCCCTTGTGAGCGCTCTGTATAATCAGGGTCTGATTACGGCGCAGAACGTTCCCCAGCTTGAGGTCTTTAACAGCGCTCTTATGTTTGCCAAGGAGGAGGGAATAGTTCCTGCTCCCGAATCGTCCCACGCAATAGCCGCTACAATCAAAGAGGCGTTGAAATGCAAGGAAAGCGGAGAGGCTAAGACACTGCTCTTCTGCCTCAGCGGGCACGGACATTTTGATATGATGTCTTATGAGGCTTTCACAGACGGCAAGCTTGAAGACTATGCTTACCCCGAAGCCGCCATTGAAGAGTCGCTCAAAAATCTGCCTGAGGTAAAATGAAAATACTTCTTCATCAGTGCTGCGCCCCCTGTTCAGTTTATCCGGTTAAGGAGCTGAAGGAGGGCGGGCACGATATATGCGCATATTTTTTCAATCCTAACATCCATCCGCTCACGGAACTGTATGCCCGTTTTGAGCAGGCTGTTTTGTTCAATAAGGCGGAAAGTATCGGGATGATAGCTGACGACACTTACGGGCTGACAGATTTTACCAGAAATGCTGCCTACCGTGAAAATATGCGCTGTGCATACTGCTATTCCTCCCGTATGGAAAAAGCGGCGGAGCTTGCGGCGGAGAAAGGTTTCGACAGTTTCTCCACCACACTGCTTTACAGCAGGTATCAGAAGCATGAACTTATTATTGAGCTGTGCGAAGCGGCGGCAAAAAAATACGGCGTGCCGTTTCATTATGAAGACTGGCGGGAAGGCTGGCAGTTCGGCATAGACGAATCAAAGCGCATGGAGATGTACCGCCAGAAATACTGCGGCTGCATATACAGCGAGGAGGATGCTTTCAAAGGGCGTCTCTCGAAAAAGTTCGCTAAACTTAAAGAAGGGCTTTAAATGGGAGGAATGGGTAAACTGCTCATTACTGCGGGTATTATTCTCGTTATAGCAGGGGTGATATTCACCGTAGGTGAGAAGTTCGGTCTTGGGCGTCTGCCCGGTGACATATCCATAAAAAGAGAGAATTTCTCCTTCCATTTTCCCATCGTTACGTCAATAGTTGTGAGTATTATCCTTACGATTATTCTGAATATATTTTTCAGGAGATAGGCCGGTGAAATCATTCAGAAAAGAGCTGTTTTTTAACACAACAAAACGGATGGAGTTTATAAACATCACCCGTGATGTGGAAAAAGCACTCAATGAAAGCGGAATACAGGAGGGTTTGTGTCTGGTGAACGCTATGCACATTACCGCCTCTGTATTTATCAATGATGATGAACACGGGCTGATAGCAGACTATGAAAAGTGGCTTGAGGAGCTTGCGCCCCATGAACCTTTAAGCCGCTACAGACATAACCTCACAGGGGAAGACAACGGAGACGCTCATCATAAAAGGCAGATAATGGGCAGAGAAGTTGTTGTCGCCGTGACTGAAGGGCGGCTTGATTTCGGCACTTGGGAGCAGATTTTCTACGGCGAATTTGACGGCAGACGCCGCAAAAGGGTGCTTGTTAAGATAATAGGCGAGTAATTCCGTAATAAAAAAGAGAGGGTTGGAGAAAAAACTTAACCCTATACGAGGAGAGGATTTTGCATCTTCATATATCACATAACGATCTTGACGGGGTAGGCTGCGGCATACTTATCAAGAAATATCTCAAAAACGTGAACACGCTTTATCTTAACTACAATGAGGTGGATCAGGCTCTGGAAGAGGAAAGCGGAGGTTATGACAGCGTGATAATCACAGATGTTTCGCCGTCAAAGCGTGCTTACGAAAGTGTCCTGGGCGAGACCGAGATAACTTTCATCGACCATCACCCTACCTCTGCATGGCTGAAAGGCAATCACGGCGTGGTGCATGATACTTCAAAATCTGCCACAAAGCTTACTTATGAGTGGCTTGAATCACAAGGGTATTATGTTTCTCCATACGCTGATTTTGTGGACTGTGTGAACGATTTCGACATGTGGCACATGAAGCGTGCGGATAGTCTCCAGATGAATATTCTTTTCATGAAGCTGGGCATAGACAGATTCGAGGCCCGTTTTCTCACCGTTCCTTCAACAGAATTCGGCGAGAGTGAGGCACTTATAATCGAAATAGAGGAAGACAGGCGTGACAGATATATCCGCAATTCCGCCAAGTCCGGCTTCCTGTTTACTGACACCAAAGGGCGCAGCGCTTACGCCGTGTTCTGCGAGGAATATAATTCCGAAGTTGGTAATTATATAACAAACGAACTGGGTGTTGATTACGTGGTGATTGTAAATGCGCAGAAGAAAAAAGTCTCCATGCGCTCAATCCCGGAGGTTGATGTCTCTGAAATTGCCGTAAGAAACGGCGGAGGCGGACATAAAAATGCTGCAGGTTTCAGCGTGGATTTCGGTTTCGGCATGAAGAGCCTTCTCCGTGAAATGGGGGTTTTTGAGTGAATGCCGAATTTATAAAATCAGCCGTTTTTCAGAAGGATTATCCGGAAAGCGCCCTGCCCGAAATCGCCTTTGTAGGTCGAAGCAATGTGGGAAAATCATCCATGATAAACTCCCTTCTGGGGCGTAAAAAGCTGGTGAAGGTCAGCGCAAAACCCGGAAAAACACGTACTCTGAATTTCTTCAACATTGATAATGAAATAATGTTTGTGGATCTCCCCGGTTACGGCTTTGCCGCTGTTTCCAAGTCCGAACGTGCATCATGGGCAAAGTGTATAGAAACTTATCTTACCACCCGTGATAACCTTAAAGCTTGTGTGCTTATTCTGGATATCAGGCGTCTTCCCTCAGAAGAGGACATGGATATGCTGTCATGGCTTTCTGACACAGAAACCAACACTCTTGTGGTACTTACAAAAACTGACAAACTTTCAAAGAATCAGATTGCAAAACAGGTTCGCCTTATTGCAGAGGAAGTGGGAATTGATAAGGAACATTTCTTTCTTTACTCGTCTGTTACGGGAAACGGCAAAGAAAATCTCTGGGAAACGCTCCGCTCGGTCGCGGGTCTTTAAATCACTAATCGTATTTGCATTTATAGTCTTTTTCGTATATTCCAACCTGTCCGCCCGTCTGCATACGCACACGGCGGAGGTTGCGTTTCTGGACGGGAAGAGGCTTATCGTTCCGCTGATAGATGATATAACATCCGCCGAACATTCAATAGACATGACAATATACATGTTTAAGGCAGACAGGGACAAACCCGCAGATACGGAGCTTCTTCTGCTTGCCCTTGAGAATGCCGCTAAAAGGGGTGTTCGTGTTCGTGTTGTTTTTGATATTGAAAACGATGAAAGCTCGTTTCTCAATAAAGCAAACAGAGAAACGGGTACGGATCTGGCTAAGGCGGGCGCTGTTGTTATGTATGACAGTCCGAAAAAACGTCTTCATACCAAAATGACAGTTATTGACAGGCGGATAGTTTACTCCGGCAGTCACAATTATACCTACAGCGCATTTAATTATAATGATGAAGTGACCATGCGCCTTGAGTCGGAATCTCTGGCGGCGGAAGCCACTGAATATGTGGAGAAATTTTTCAGATGATAACCGGAACAATAGTAAACAGCGCTGCCATAGCAGCAGGAAGTATCGCAGGACTTGTATTCGGGAAAAGGCTCGGAGAACCGGTTAAAGATTCTGTTATAAAGGTTGTGGGGCTTGCTGTGGCTGTTTTGGGCATCAAGATGGCCTTTGAGGATCATGACTTTTTTCCCGTGATAGTGTCTCTTGTGATCGGGACTGTGATAGGCGAGCTTCTTGATATTGAAGGGCGGTTGGAAAAGCTTGGCGAAACTCTGAGAAAAGCAATTAAAAGTAAGTCCGAGAACTTTGTGAACGGTTTTGTAACCGCTTCGGTTATATATTGCGTGGGCTCATTTGCCATTCTGGGAAGTTTAAAGGACGGACTTATGAATGATCCGAGCCTTCTTTATGTAAAAAGCCTTCTCGACGGCATTATCTCTGTTATTCTCGCCTCTACACTTGGAATCGGTGTAATGTTTTCCGCTGCAAGCGTATTTATTTATCAGGGAATTTTAAGTCTTCTGGCATTTAATCTGCGATTTCTGCTTAACGAACCTATGTATGTCAGCGCTATATCTGTCACCGGCGGTGTGATAATTCTCAGTATAGGCATAAGCTTATCGGGTATTGCCAGATTCCGTACGGCGAATATGCTTCCTGCGATCTTCATCACTCCTGTTTACGATTATCTGACCTTGATTCTGTCATAGGCAGTGATAAAATTAAGTATGCAGTGGTGTTTACCACGGCGTGAGCGTGTGCAGTAATCTGACAAGGATGTGCGGATTACTGCTATCAGTTAAGGAGGCACAGGAAGTGCCGACGCCGTGCGCAGCGTAGCCGTGTTTACCACGGCGTGAGCGTGTGCAGTAGATCTGATGAGGATGTGCGGATTACTGCTATCAGTTAAGGAGGCACAGGAAGTGCCGACGCCGTGCGCAGCGTAGCCGTGTTTACCACGGCGTGAGCGTGTGCAGTAATCTGACAAGGACGTGCAGATTACTGCTATCAGTTAAGGAGGCATTATCATGAAATCTTTTATTATTTTTCTTATCGTAGTAGTTTCTGTCTGTATATTGATAACTGTAAATGCAAAAGCCGCTGACGGTGAAAAGGTTTTCATATCAAAATGTGCCGGATGCCACAGTCTTGAGCTTGCTTTAAAAAAGGATTATGATCAAAAAAAGTGGGTTTCCACCGTGGAAAGGATGAAGGGGTTCGGACTTAAAATTAATTCTTCCGAAACCTCTGCCGTGGCGGAATTCCTTGCTTCAAGGGAGAAAAAATAGAATGAAGAAATTTAAGGAGATTAAGCCTGAAGAGCTGGAGTTTAATCCTTTCAGGCTGATCGGCAAAGACTGGATGCTGATTACGGCGGGAACAGAAGAAAAGTTCAATACAATGACCGCAAGCTGGGGAAGCGTGGGTATTCTCTGGAACAAGCCCGCCGTTACCATATATGTGCGCCCGACAAGATACACTTATGAATTTGTTGAAAAATATGACGAGTTTACGATCTCTTTTTTCAGTGAGGAATACCGCTCTGCGCTGAATTTCTGCGGCTCAAAATCCGGGCGTGATTATGACAAGGCTTTGGAAACCGGACTCACTCCTGTGGCTCTTGGCAGTTCAGTGGGCTTTGAACAGTCACATCTGGCGCTTCTTTGTAAAAAGATGTATTTTCAGGATATGGACAGCACTAATTTTCTTGATCAGGGTGCTGAAAAATTTTACCCGACAAAAGATTATCACAGAATTTATACCGGTGAAATATTGAAAGTATTCACGGAGTAGCCATGGACTTCATTTTCTACAGCCAGCTGCCGAATAAAGTAGCCTCAGCCCAGAAGCATTTCCAGTCCTCTTTGACGGATGGAAAAATGATTTTACTTGCAACCGGTTTTGTTATGGTAGTAATTGTAGTAGTGCATATGATTATAGAATCAAGGAAGAAATGATGCCCGGACAGCTTTATACACCCAAACCTGAACCGACTGCTGAAGAGCTTGTAGCTTCCATATTTAATTATATCGGACTTATTGCCAACGAACACAGCCTTGACCGGATGCTGGTTATACTCGCCGATATGGGCAGGGACCTCGTGGTTGCTGACAGGTGTACTGTCTGGCTTATAGACAGGCGCTGGGATATACTCTGGACAAAGGTTGCCCACGGGGTAGACAGAATAAGTATTCCTCTGGGATGCGGAATAGCCGGCAAAGCTGCGGAGAATGATGAGGTTATTATAATAAATGATGCCTATAATGACCCCCGCTTTGACAAAACTGTTGATATGCAGACCGGATACCGCACAAGAAACATGATCGCAATCCCCTATCACGACCCTGACGGGAACGTTATAGGGGTTTTTCAGTCTATAAATAAAATGACGGAAGACGGAAAGTTTACAGAAGAGGATGTGAGAAGGCTTATGCTTGCCGCCACATACACAGGTAAAGAGCTTTCCACAGTGCTTATGCAGCAGGAGATAGAATGGACCCAGAAGGAGATTATCTTCACTATGGCGGAAGCCGGTGAGATGCGCTCCAAAGAGACAGGACATCATGTTAAAAGGGTTGCGGAGTATTCCTATATTCTGGCGATAGGCTGCGGCATGAATGAAAAAGAAGCAGAACTTCTGAAAATGGCTTCTCCGATGCACGATATAGGCAAAGTTGCGATTCCGGACTCTATACTCCTTAAGCCCGGCAAGCTGACCGATGAGGAATGGGATGTTATGCGGAGTCATGCTTTAATGGGCTATAACATTCTTAAACATTCCGAGAGGAAAATTCTCAAGGCTGCTGCGACAGTTGCGTTGACCCACCATGAAAAATGGAACGGAAAAGGTTATCCTTACGGTCTCGCAGGGGAAGATATACACCTGTTCGGGCGCATAACCGCCATAGCGGATGTTTTCGATGCTCTGGGAAGCGACAGGGTGTATAAAAAAGCATGGGAACTGGACAGGATTCTGGAACTCTTCAGAGAGGAGAGCGGGCAGCATTTTGACCCGGCTCTGGTTAAGGTATTTTTTGATAATTTGGATAAATTTCTTGAAATAAGGGAAACTTATAAAGATGCCCCCGATGGAGAACACTGAAATATATGAACAAAAAAACAGCAGGGATTCTGCTTAACATACTTTTCTGTATCTGTATTTTTTACACCTCAGCCTTCTTTGCGTGGACGGCAATGTCAAAAGTTGACTTTGGCTACTCTGCAATGTATGAGATGCTTGATATAGACGGAATGGTACGTAAATACGCCCCTAAGAATGCTGATAATGAAAAGAAAATGTTTGTTCTGACGGACAGGGAAGAACGGATAAGGCTTTTCGGGGAAATCAGCAGAAGCATAAACAATGCAGGGGAAGGGCTTGAGGATATTGAGTTTAAGCCAATGATGTCTGATAAGTCTTTTAAACTTCTTACACTGCCGGAAGTTCAGCATCTTATGGACGTAGCGGATGTTGTTTTCTGGTTTAAGATAAGCTCATATCTCTTTATCATAATAGGTCTTTTTTGTATTATTACTATGATAAACCGGAAAATAAACCCCGCACGGGCTGCTTTTGCTGTTCCTGCAACCTTAGGTGTGCTTTGTGTCTTTGGAGTTTTGGTCTATTTTCTGGGTGCGAAAGAGGTTTTCTATTTCCTCCATGAAGTTGTTTTCAAGGAACACCAGTGGTTTTTCTATTATGAAGAATCTCTGATGACAGTTTTGATGCATGCGCCTGATATTTTCGGTTATATAGCCTTAGTGCTTGTCATACTTGCTTTTGTTTTTTATACTGCCCTTATGTTCATCGCTGGTGTACTTTTCGGCCTAAATAAAGGAATAAACTGACGTGCGTTTTTACCATACGTTGGTCATGGTATATGCCACGGTCATGACATTTTCCGCCCTGTATGCTCCGCAGCCTCTCCAGCCGGTATTAATGAGCGAATTCGGAGTCAGTAAGGAGCAGGCGGCTCTTCTTACCACTGTAACCATGATTCCGCTGAGTATTGCTCCCATAGTCTATGGCTATATGCTGGAATCTTTTTCATCCAAAAAGCTTTTTTCAATCGGAGTCGGCGCCCTTGCCCTTCTTCAGCTAGCATTCTTTTTTACGGAAAATTTCCAGCTTCTCATAGTGATACGCTTTTTTGTGGGTATGGCGATACCTGCGGTGCTTACATCAATTATGACATACATCTCCACTGTAACAAAACGGGAGACTGTTCAGCGGCAAATGGCTTTTTATATATCATCAACAATTCTCGGCGGTTTTGCAGGAAGGTTTTTTTCAGGGCTGATAGCCTCATATTTCGGCTGGCGCTGGACTTTTCTGATTCTTGCCTTCAGCCTTGGTTTAGCTGTTTTTCTTATCCGCAGTCTGCATGAAGCAGAGATCAAAATCTCAAGATTCTGCTTCCGCTCTGTACTTGATGTACTTAAAAAAAGACAGTTTGCAACAGTGTACCTGCTGATATTCGCCACATTTTCCACTTTTGCCGCTATCCTGAACTTTATTCCCTTCAGGGTGAGGGAGATAAGTGCAGGCTCCTCATCTTTTACCATCGGTGTGATGTATATGGGCTACATCATGGGTATAGTCATGTCACTGAATGCCGTGAAGATAATCAAAGTTTTCAAAGGGGAGATGAACACTGTATTTTCTGCTCTTGCTTTTTACGCCTGTACTCTTTTTCTTTTTACTTATCCGAGCCTTTATGTGATGTTTTTCGGAATGTTTTTGTTCTGCTGCGGCATGTTTCTGGCTCATTCAGTTGCTTCCGGCTATGTTAATAAAATTGCAGATGATAAAAAAGGCATAACAAACGGTTTGTATGTGTCGTTTTATTATCTTGGCGGAGCCTTTGGCTCTTTTATTCCGGGGTTTATCTACAGCAGTTTAGGCTGGAATTCATTCCTTGTTTTTATAGGTTCAATCCTGGTGACTGCGCTTATTATTGCATGGTTTATGCAGGATAGAAAAATTTATGCTTGACTTCTTATTACGGATACATATAATCGCAGATTATGGAAATGGAATTTAAAGGTTTCAACTTTACAGCTAGTTTTTGGTGGTGGACGCTTTCAGAATAGGAGGCTGTCCGCTTGAGATACTGTGATAATACAGAGCCGCGCGGCGCATGCCGAGCGGCTCTTTTTGGTTTAACCGAATTTAAGAGAGGGTCGTTGTTGTAAAACAACGACCCTCTCTTTTTTTTTATCTTCGGTTAGGAAAAAGAAAAAATCAATTAATCAGGAGATATAAAATGATTTATCCGGAATTGAATGTGTTTAAAGACATCGCCGACGGCAGAATTGACGGCGTCAAATATGAAAGGGCAACTGTTTACAGAGAAATAGCAGGGGATACTCTTACCCCCATTGCTCTCCTGCGTAACTTCTCAAATGAGAAAAACGTGTTTCTTCTGGAAAGTGCGAATCTTGATAAGAGCTTTTCAAGGTTCTCATTTTTCGGACGCAAACCGAAAAGGGTAATTACATTCAAAAACGGCACGCTCACAGAAGAAAAGGGCGGAAAGAAAAACACATTCATGATGAACCCCATGGACTATCTGGGGCAGGAATTTTTCAAAAGTAAAGGCTACAACGACGGACGCTTCGGAGATTTTGCCGGAGGCTTTGTCGGTTATTTCGGGTATGAGTCTGCAAATTATATGGGGACACTCCGAGAGCTTCTGCCCGAACCCACGGATCAGAACCTTATAGGCTTCTTTGAGGTGGATGAGTTTTATGTTTTTGACAACCGCATGGCGAGAATATACGCCGCATGCTCCGTCCTGCTGAATGGAAATGCCAAAGAGGCTTACGAAAAGGCTGTAAAGCGCACGGAGGCTATGGCAGGGGAACTGCATGGACTTAACTTCGATTCACATGACTCTGAAATGGCTGGCCCCTCCCTTGAGTTTGAGCAGGAGCAGTATATGGAGCTTGTGGAGAAGTTAAGGGGCGAGATAATCGAGGGCGAGGCAATTCAGGTTGTGCTTTCCAACAGGTTCGAGATAAAAGCAAAGGTGAATCCAGTGAGCTTCTACAGGGCGCTTCGTAATGTAAACCCTTCTCCTTATCTGTTTTATCTTAAATTCGGCAAGGATGTTCTCTGCGGTTCATCCCCTGAAATCCATCTGAAAGTCGTGGGGAATAAAGCTGTTCTCAAACCAATCGCCGGAACCTACCCCGTAGGTGCTGATATTGAAGGGATAAAAAAGGCTCTTCTTAATGACCCGAAGGAAATATCCGAGCATCTTATGCTTCTTGATCTCGCCAGAAACGACCTTTACGCCGGATGTGAGCCAGAGAGTGTTAAGGTTGATGAATCTTTTCAGGCGGAGGTTTACTCCCATGTGGTTCATATAGTTTCCTCTGTTTCCGGTGAGCTTAAAAAGGATTTCTCACCCCTCAACGCATTCATGAAAACCTTTCCCGCAGGAACAGTCAGCGGCGCACCGAAGGTGAGGGCGATGGAGCTTATCAGCAAATATGAAACCACAGCCAGAGGATTTTATGCAGGATGTGTGGGCTATTTCGGCTACAGCGGCAACCTTGACACCTGCATCACAATAAGAAGTGCAATGATTAAACCTGATAAAATGATACTCCGTGCCGGAGCGGGCATTGTTTATGACAGCAAGCCTGCAAACGAGTTCAAGGAAGTGCACAACAAGCTTAATGCCCTGTTCGCAGCATGCGAAAGGCTGAAAAATCTGGAGGACAACAATGTTTTTGCTCGTTGATAACTATGACTCATTCACATACAACCTGTACGCTCTTTTTCATCTGAACGGGGCGGAGGTTGAGCTTATAAAAAATAATGAAACTGTAAATGCAGATAAATACGAAGGGATAATCATTTCCCCCGGACCTTCCCATCCTTCCAATTCCGGCACAAGCCTGCACTACCTGAAAGAATACACAGGCAGAAAACCCATATTTGGTGTGTGCCTCGGCATGCAGGCTATCGGCTACCATCTGGGTTATGAGGTTGGCAAAGCAAAGTCTGTTATGCACGGCAAGATAGACAGGGTTAAGGCTGAAAAAAGCGTGATATTTGATGGAATCGATGAGTTTGAGGCTGTTCGCTATCACTCTCTGGCGGTCAAGGGAGCAGACAGGCTTGTTACAGCAAGAGCAGCCAGTGACGGCGAAGCTATGGCTATGGAAGATGTGGATAAAATGCTCTTCGGTGTGCAGTTTCACCCTGAATCTGTGCGCAGTGAAGAGGGCGCAAAAATGGTTACTAATTTTATAAACTTCGCAAGGGGGATAAAATGACACTGGTACAGAAAACAGCATTGGGTCATGAACTTAGCTTTGAGGAAGCAAGCGAGCTGTTCGACTCCATAATGGCGGGAGAGCTTACCGAAGCGGAGATTGCAGCAGTTCTTGTTGCCATGCGCCTCAGAGGCGAAACGCCGGATGAAATAGCCGGAGCTGCAAACGCCATGAACAAGAAAAAGATACGTCTTGATAAAGGCGACAGGATAGTTATAGACACCTGCGGAACAGGCGGAGACGGCAAATCAACTGTGAATGTTTCCACTGCTGTTTCCCTCGTGCTGGCAGCTTCCGGTGTGAATATTGTCAAGCATGGCAACGTAGCCCAGAGCGGTAAAGTCGGTTCTGCGGATATTCTCCGCCAGCTTGGTGTACCCATCGAGTTTGATGAAGGCATGGACAGAGCATATTTTGAAAAACACGGCTATGTGTTTCTTTTTGCCCCCAAGTTTCATCCGGCTATGAAGTTTGCCGGACCGGTGAGAAAAGCGATTAAGGTTCCCACTGTCTTCAACTTTCTGGGCCCCCTGTCAAACCCCTGTGACCCGGATTATCAGCTTATCGGAATCAGCAATATTGAAAAGCTGGAGAAACTTGCCAAGGCTATGGAAAAGCTCGGACGCACGGGAGTCATTCTCTACAGCTCCGAAGACGGATATGACGAGGTTTCAAGCAATGCTGTGACCACCTGTTATAAAATAACTGCAGACGGAACAGAAAGGTTCAGCATTAACCCCGCAGATTTCTTTGAGCCGTTTGAAATGCCTGTGGTGGCTGACAGTGAAGACGCACAAATACAGTTTATGAAAGCGATCTCCGGCATGGATAAACAGCTCACTGAACTAATAGCCATTAACACTGCATTAGCATTTTATGTCAGCGGAATCTGCATTGATATGAAAGAAGGTTTTGAAAAGGCGAAATCCGTGATAAAAAGCGGAAAAGTGGTTGAAAAACTGGAAAGCCTCAGGGGATAAAGCCGATGCTTGATGAAATTATTGCCAATAAACGTAAAGAAATAGAAACTCTGAAAACTTTTCCGGGCAGGCGGAGCAAGCCTGTTCTGAACTTCAGGGAATCACTGAAAACAAAGCCGATCATAGCAGAAGTTAAGAAGGCTTCTCCCACTCTGGGGGATATCAACACCGCAGCCGACCCCGTTATGCAAGCAAAGACTTATGAACGTCTGGGAGCCGGAGCGGTTAGTGTGCTTTGCGATGAAAAATATTTCAAGGGCAGTTTAAACGACCTTGCAGCTGTGGCTGGTGAGGTGCATATTCCTGTTCTTTGCAAGGATTTTATCATTGATGAAAAGCAGATAACCAACGCATACACCGCAGGTGCAGACTGTGTTTTGCTCATGGCCTCTGTGCTGAATAAGGAGGAGATGCTTTATCTCTCCAAAAAAGCACGGGTTCTGGGGCTTGAAGTGCTTTTTGAAGTACATTCCCTTGAAGAGATTGAAGCTGTGCTTGCCTGCGAACCGAAGCTTTTGGGTGTAAACAACCGTAACCTGAAAACCCTTGAAATCAATATGGGTTACGGAGCGCATATGCTGGATATCCTCAACGGTGATTATATGAAAGTAGCTGAAAGCGGCATGAAAAAGCCCATGGACGTGGCTATGATGCGTGGAGCCGGAGCGGATGCTTTCCTCATCGGCTCCGGTCTTATGTCATCAGACAGGTTGGATGAGCTTTTCAGCGAAATGATGGCGGCAGCATGTTCGTAAAGGTATGCGGATTAAAAACCTTTGAGCAGATTGACCACGCCGTCAGTCTCGGTTATGACGCCGTGGGCTTTGTGATGCACAGACCAAGTAAAAGATATGTGGACGCAAAAACAGCATCAGAGCTTATAAAGTACGCTGAAGGAAGGATAAAAACGTTCGTTGTGGGTGTATCTTACGATGAGGTGAAGGATGCGGCGCACCTGGCTGACTATGTTCAGGTGTCGGAACCGGTCGCTATTCCGAATCTCGCTTATGCTTCAGATAAGGATGAGCAGGACGTAAGCTGTGCTTTGTTTGTGTATGATGCAAGCCGTGGATCAGGAATATACAAAGGCTTTCCTGAATGGCTTGATACATATAGAGATAAGCTGCTTATTTCCGGCGGGCTGAATCCTGAAAATGTGGCGGAAACAGTGAAAAGCGTGCGTCCCTTTGGGGCGGATGTTTCCTCCGGTGTGGAAAAGAACGGCGTAAAAGACTATGAACTCATGAAAAAATTTATAGATGCAGTAAGAGGAGCGGACAGATGAAAGGATTTTTCGGTGATTTCGGGGGAACGTTCATTCCCGAAACCCTTGTTCCTGCGGTGGAACAGCTTGAGAGAGAGTTTAACAGGCTGAAAGATGATCCGGCATTCAAGGCGGATCTTTTAAAATACAGCTCAACGTATATAGGCAGACCTTCGCCTGTGTATTACGCATCGAGGCTTTCGGCAGAATACGGTGTGGATATTTACCTTAAAAGGGAAGACCTTAACCATACCGGTTCCCACAAGATAAACAATACCATCGGTCAGGCTCTCCTCACCCGTTACATGGGTAAAAATAGGATAATAGCTGAGACCGGAGCAGGTCAGCACGGTGTCGCTACTGCCACAGTTGCCGCTCTCTTCGGGCTCGACTGCACTGTTTACATGGGTGCAGTGGATGCCGAAAGGCAGAAACCGAATGTGGACAGAATGAAACTTCTGGGAGCAAAACTTGAGCTTGTGCATGACGGCTCAAAAACCCTTAAGGACGCCACAAACGCAGCAATGCGTGACTGGGTGAAGAATGTTGAGGATACTCACTACATAATAGGCTCTGTCATCGGACCGCACCCTTTTCCTGAGATGGTGGCACACTTCCAGAGTGTCATAGGAAAAGAGGCACGGCAAACCTTTGAGGAGATGGGTTTCCTGCCGGATGCTGTAGTCGCCTGTGTGGGCGGCGGAAGCAACGCTATAGGCATATTCAAGGGCTTTCTGGATACGGACTGTGCGCTTTACGGCATTGAAGCAGGCGGGTTTTCGGATAATGAAGGTGAACACGCCATGGCAATAGGCAAAGGAAGAGCAGGTATTCTTCATGGCTGTATAACTTATCTTATGCAGACTGAAGACGGACAGGTTGCCGATGTTCATTCCGTTGCCGCAGGGCTGGACTATCCCGGTATAGGGCCTGAACACTCATATCTGCACAGCACAGGCAGGGTGAAGTATGACAATGTACGTGATGCAGATGCTGTTTTTGCCTTCCGTGAGCTTGCACACAAAGAGGGCATAGTGCCTGCTGTTGAATCGAGCCACGCGATAGCCTATGTCCTGAAAAACAAAGATATCTTTAAAGGTAAAAAAGTGCTTATAAATCTTTCCGGCAGGGGAGATAAGGATTCTGAGAGGGAGATATGAGAGGCATATACATAATTGGCAATTACCCCGACAAAGACAGCTTTATCAAATGCTTTGATGCTGTAATAAGCGCAGGATACGAATTTGTGGAAATAGGAGTGCCTTTCAGCGAGCCTGTGGCGGATGGTCCTGTTATTGCATCTGCAGTGCAGGAGGCTCTAAGCACAGGAGTTAAGGCGGCGGATGTTCTGGCCGGATTAAAAAAGCTGAATAAGAAGAATGCCAAACTGTACATAATGACATATGCAAATATTATATATAACTACGGAATAAAAAAGTTTTCGGACGACTTCAGTAATGTTCTTTCAGGACTCATTATTCCCGATGTGCCGAACCCGCTTCATTCATATTTTTATGACAGAGGGTTTGAAATACCGATCATACCTTTTGTCACCCCGGAATCAAGGGAAGAGGATATCAAAAAAGCAGCCGGTCTTAAGGGTGATTTTATCTACTTTATAGGTATCAGAGGGACAACAGGAGGAAGTGTTGAACTTTCTTCCCCGGAAATATCAGATAGAATTAAGCAGATAAAGGGGTTCACTGATAAAAAAATTGTTATGGGGTTCGGAATAAAAGATAAAACCGATGCAGACAAGGCGTTGAGCGTTGCTGACGGTTTTGTTGTGGGAACCGCAGCAGTTAAACATCAAAAAAATACTTCAAAATATACTGATTTTGTTAATTCTCTTATATAAAGTGTTAATATCTTTCTGCCGGAGAACATTTCCGGCAGAAATTCTTTATTTTCCGAATATGACATTAGCTTGAAAATTATTCACTCGACCGTATAATTGTTTATAAGATTAAATCAATTTTAACTCAGGGAGAGATATTCATGTCACTGCTCAGTAATATCAGGATAAAAACAAAACTTCTTATAAGCTTCGGGATTCTTCTTATCCTACTGGCTGTAAGCGGTTTTGTGGGGCATAACAGCACACAGAGTATTGATGAATTGCTGCAAAATGCACTATCAAAGCGGTTGCCCGCAGTTCAGCTGCTTCTTGAAGCGGACAGGGATCTTCACCAGCTCCTGATTGCAGAGAGAACTATGATTTTCTCCAATGCAGAGAGTGATAACTTCCAGCAGCTTCTCAAGGACTATAACGATAACTTTAAACAGTCAAAAGACAGAATGAATAAATATAAGGAAACTGCGGACACTCCGGAGGAAAAGGCTCTTATTGCCGAGTATGAAAAGTATCGGGCAGAATGGGAAACATTGTCTGCTGAGGTGGTCAAGGCACGCACAGATGACACCGCAGAAGGAAGAGGCAGAGCCCTTGTAATAACCTTGAATGATGCTTCCAAGGCGTTTCAGGCAATGAGAGACCAAATCGATGCCCTTACGGAGCTTAACAATAATTTTATTACGGAGCTTGGTGTTCTGGCACATGCTGTGGAAAAAAAGGCATCATACGGACTCATATTCTTCACCGTTTTTGGTATTGCATTCGGCATGATAGTTGCTTTTGTTATCTCAACAACCCTCCTGACCGGAATCAAAAGCGCAAACAGTGTCCTCAAGCAGATTTCAGAGGGCGAAGGCGACCTTACTGTCTCTCTCCCTGTCAAAGGAAATGACGAAGTCGGTGAAATGGCGGAACATTTTAACCGGTTTGTAAAAAAACTTAGCGAAATAATCAACACAGTTAAAGACTCTGCCCGTCAGGTTGCAGCAGGAAGCACACAGCTTTCTGCAACTTCGGAGCAGCTTGCAGTGAGTTTTGGTGATCAATCATCGCAGATAGTTGCCACGGCGTCTGCAACAGAAGAAATAAGTGTTTCTTCCGAAGAGGTTCTGCGTTCTCTGGATGAGATGAAAAGCAGAACAGAAACGGCAGATAAGGATATTGCGGCAGGAAGAAGCAAGCTCCTTTCAGCAGTTAATGAAATACTTGATATAAAAAATAATGTGGATGAACTGGGTTCAACCGTTGATAATCTTTCGCAGTCTTCACGTAAAATAGGTAATATTCTTAATGTTATTAATGATATTGCGGATCAGACAAACCTTCTGGCGCTTAATGCCGCAATAGAGGCCGCAAGGGCAGGGGAACACGGCAGAGGCTTTGCCGTGGTAGCTGATGAAGTCCGCAAGCTCGCCGAACGCTCGCAGAGTGCCATCAAAGAGATAGACAGTATAATAACCGCTCTTCAGAAGGAAGCGGATATGGCTTCTGAAGGAATGTTCAAAGCAAAAGACAAGGTTGAGGGCGGTGTCGGGCGCATTGAGGAAACACAAAGCTTCTTTGATAAAATTGTCGAGTCTGTGCAGCAGATAGATACGGCAAGCGGCATAATCTCATCCAGCGTTGAGGAGCAGGTCACGGCAATACAGAATATTAATCAGAACACACAGGTTATCTCCGGCAATATAGAAAGGAGTTCATACTCCATAGGGGAAATCGCCTCTACAGTTTCCGAGCTGAGCAATCAGGCGGAAAGCCTTGAGAACCTTGTAGGCAGATTCAGAACATAAATATTATGCGGGGTCGGGTTCTTGCAGATGAATCTGACCCTGCTTAAAATATCCTCTCCACAAAAACAATATATTTATTATAATAGTTCCGATGGACAAATATCCCCTGCATGAAATTCCCGAAAATCCCGGAGTTTACCTTTTTTTAGGCAAAAAAGGCGAAATACTCTACGTGGGCAAGGCAAAGAACCTCCGCTCCCGTGTTTCTTCGTATTTTGTTGATACTGATAAACCTCTTAAGGTTATCCGCATGGTTCAGGCGGCAGTATCACTGCGCTTTGTGGTTACTGATAACGAGGCGGAAGCCCTTCTTCTGGAAGCTAATTTTATCAAAACGGAGCAGCCGCGGTATAATATCCGCCTGAAAGATTCTAAGAGCTATCCTTATATAAAAATAACCGATGAGAGGTTTCCCAAACTTGCCGTAACCAGAAACACATCAGATGAAAATGCCTCATACTTCGGACCTTTTGTGAACGTGAGCGAACTGAGGGGTATTTTGTCAGAGATCTTGCGGGTTTTTCCGCTCCGTTCCTGTAATGACCGTAAATTTTCAGAGAAAAAGCACTGCCTGAAATTTCAGATAAAAAAATGTCTGGGTCCATGCGAAGGCACTATCACAGAAGAAGAATACGTGAAGATGGTGGAGCAGATACGCTCATTTTTCAAAGGCGATACGGACGGAGTGCGGGAGCGTCTGAAAAGCGACATGTCGGTTTATTCAGAGCGTATGGAGTATGAAAAAGCAGCATTTATAAGGGACAGGCTGCGTTCAATGGAGAAGCTGTTTTATCGGCAGACGGTTGTTTTCACCGATGAACAGCGTGCAGTGGATGTGTTTATTCCGCATACTTTCGAGAATCTGCCTGGAATTACCATGCAGTTTATCCGTAACGGAAAACTCATAGGAAGCGAGACAGTTTTCTTTGAGGATGAGGATACAGAAAATGTTCTTGAGTCCTACATCATGCAGTTTTACGGTCAGGTGCGCCAGTTTCCTGATGTGGTTGTTCCGTTCGGACTGGATGATAACTCACGTCTGGCAGAAGCACTGAGCAAGATGGCAGGAAAGAAGAAAACTGTCATCACCAGAGGTTTTAAAAAGCTTCAGGAAACTGCTTTGGAAAATGCCCGCATACAGACCGAAACATACATCCGCCAGCTTGGCAGGCGTAAGGACGTTAACGAAAGGCTAAAAAATCTCCTCAAAACTGACAGAGATATACGCCGTATAGAGTGTGTGGATATATCGCATCTGGGCGGTAATCACACTGTGGGTGTCGCCGTGACAAGCATAGATGGAAGCTTCACCAAGGGCGAATACAGAAAATATAAGATAAAATTCGCAGAGAATGATGATTTTACGTCAATTTATGAGCTTTTCAGCAGAAAAATGGAAAATATTGCCGAAGGTTCTGAAAAAGCAGCGGATCTCTACATTATTGACGGCGGCATAGGACAGCTTAATTCCGCTGTTCGTGCGGCAGATGAAGCGGGTTCAGACTCTATCTTTATTTCCATTTCCAAGGGTCGAAGCATAAAATTTATGAAGCATGATGGAGCGGATTCCATTGAATCCATCCATTTATACGGGCGCAAAAACCCTGTCAATCTTAAGAAGAATGATCCGCTGCTTATGTTTGTCCAGAAGATGAGGGATGAGGCACACAGGTTTGCCATCACGTATTCCCGCAGTCTTGCACTGAAAAACCTCACTAAATCACCGATGCTTACCATTGAGGGGCTTGGCGAAAAGCGTCTGCGAAAACTTCTTGAGGCAATACCGGATATTCATGCCCGAAAAGGGATAACAGCAGAAGAAATAAACGCTGAGACAGGAATACCAATCGAAATATGCCGCCGTGTTGCGGATTACATGCAGAGTTTGTAAATTCTGATTGATTAACGAAGGGTGGTTTATCCACCAGTGAGCGTGTATTCAAAATTTCCAAGTAATAGCAGGCATTTGAAGTTGGGGGTTATACAACTCGAAGGATGGAGTTGCGCCGTGCGTAGCGAAGGGTGGTTTATCCACCCGTGAGCGTGTATTCAAAATTTCCAAGGAATAGCAGGTATTTGAAGTTGGGGGTTATACAACTCGAAGGATGGAGTTGCGCCGTGCGTAGCGAAACCGCATTTATGCGGTGCGAGCGTGTATTCAAAATTTCCAAGGATGGAAAATTTTGAATTATCAAGATAAGACGTTGCGCCGTGCGTAGCGAAGGGTGATTTATCCACCCGTGAGCGTGTATTCAAAATTTCCAGGGATGGAAAATTTTGAATTATCATATAAGAGGGGAGGCGACCCCTTTCAGAGCCGCCTTAACCCTCAAGCTGGAAGGAACTTAGCCTGAATCGCCCAATTCAGACTTCGCCGTGGACCGGCAGACTTTTCGTCAGTGAAGGGGGACTTCCCGAAAAAGTTATCTGTCAGCCCAGTTTTATTATGAGGTCGCCCGCCTCAATTTTATCCCCTTGATTCAGGAGGACTTCTGCAACTTCACCGCCTGCGGCGGATGTGATCTTGGTTTCTATCTTCATGGCTTCGGTGATTACAAGCAGATCGCCTTTCTGCACCTTATCGCCTTTTTTCACATTAACTTTGGTGATTGTTCCGGGCATTGTCGCACATATCTCCTGCGGATTTCCCAGCTCACCTTTAATATTTGACTTTATGATGTCTGTCAATGTGTTATCTTTTATTTTAACTGTACGTGGGGTTCCGTTTAACTCAAAGTAAACCTTGCGGTATCCCTTCTCATCGGGCATACTTTCACCCAGGTACTTGATTATCAGTGTCTTACCCTGTTCAATCTTAACCTCAATCTCCTCTTCTTTATGAAGGGGGTAGAAGAAAGATTTCGTGTCAAACACTGAAGGATCACCGTATTCTGCTGTAAACTTTACAAAATCCTTAAACACTGCCGGATAAAGAGCGTATGCTAAAATTTCTTCATTGTTAAAGTCACGCCCGAATATTTTTTTCAGCTCTGCATGCGCCGCTTCAAAATCAAAGGGCGGCAGTGCATCGCCGGGGCGTTCTGTTATTGGTTTCTCATCTTTGAGGACTGCTTTTTGAAGCCTGTAGGGGAATCCGCCGTATGGCTGTCCAAGCATTCCTTTGAAAAATGACACAACTGAATCCGGATAGGAGAGTGTATCACTCTTATCGTATATATCGTCAACTGAAAGATTGTTTCTAACGAGAAATAGTGCAAAATCACCCACAACTTTAGATGAAGGCGTAACTTTTATTATGTCGCCCAGCTCCGCATTTACCTGAGCGTACATATTCCGCACCTCTTCCCATCTGTCTATGAGACCCATAGCCTCCACCTGAACTATCAGGTTGGAATACTGACCGCCGGGGATTTCATGCTTATAAACCTCGGCAGTGGCTGATTTCAGCCCGCTTTCAAAAGGGAAATAGTAACGGCGGACACGCTCAAAATAGTCGGATACTTTCTGACTCCATTCGGTGTCAACTGATGAGGCTTTTTTTGCAAAAGCAGTCGCCGCAAGTATGGAATTAAGGTTCGGCTGGCTGGTGAGTCCGCTCATGGAGCTTATGGCGGCGTCAATTATATCCGCCCCGCCTTCTATAGCCATAAGAACAGACGCTTCGCCGTTACCGCTGGTGTCATGGGTGTGAAAGTGTACCGGAAGTCCGGTTTCTTCTTTGATAGCTTTAACAAGGATTTTTGCCGCATAAGGCTTAAGAAGCCCGGCCATATCTTTGATGCCGATGATGTCTGTTCCCGCTTCAGCGAGTTCCTTTGCGAGACCTGAGTAATATTTCAGAGAATATTTTGTGCGGGCGGGGTTCTCAATATCACCGGTATAACAGATCGCAGCTTCGGCTATGCGCCCGTTTTTCTTAACTTCTTCAATTGCGGGGATCATCTGGTCGGTCCAGTTGAAACAGTCAAAGATTCTGAAAACATCTATACCTGATTCCGAAGCCTGTTTTATGAATTCCTTTACCACATTGTCCGGATAGTTAGTATAGCCCACTGCGTTTGATGCACGCAGAAGCATCTGAAAAAGAATGTTAGGTATCCTCTCACGGAGAAGGCGCAGCCTGTCCCACGGGGATTCTTTGAGGAATCTGTAAGCAACGTCAAATGTTGCTCCGCCCCACATTTCAAGGGAGAAAAGCTGGCTCAAGTGTTTGGCGTAAACGTCTGAAATTTTCAGCATATCGTGCGTGCGTACTCTTGTGGCAAGCAGCGACTGGTGAGCATCACGCAGAGTTGTATCGGTGAAGAGGATTTCCTTTGATTTGCGGATGTGGTCAATCACACCCTGAACACCGCCACGCATGAGAATGTCTTTTGTGCCGGATGGTATTTTTTCTCCGAAGAGAGTTACCGGGGCATCTGTTTTAGGAAGAATACGCTCCGGAGTGAGCTTAACGCCGGATGGGTTGTTTACCACATTATTCGCAAGAAACATCAGCGCTTTGCTTGCTCTGTCCTTGGGTGTGGGAAACTGAAAAAGCTCCGGCGTATTATCCACAAAGGTTGTACATATGTTGCCTTCGAGGAAGTCTTTGTGGTTTATGACTTTTTCCAGAAAGGGGATATTCGTTTTAACCCCTCTGATTCTGAATTCGCTTAATGAACGCAGCATCTTGCTTGCGGCACGGTGAAACTGAAGAGAGTGCGTGGAGACCTTAACAAGCAAAGAGTCGTAATGAGGAGTGATCTTTGCGTTGGTAAAACCGTTTCCGGCATCAAGCCGCACTCCGAATCCCGTGGCTATTCTATATGCTTCAATCTCTCCTGTGTCAGGCATGAAATTATTGGCGGGATCTTCCGTTGTGACACGGCACTGGATTGCATAACCGGACTTTGTGACGGTCTCCTGCGATTTTATGTCAATATTTTCGCTGGACATAAGTTCGCCGGCGCTGATGAAAATCTGACTCTGAACTATGTCTATGCCTGTTATAAGTTCTGTAACCGTGTGTTCCACCTGAATACGGGGGTTAACTTCGAGGAAGTAGAAGTCATTGTGTTTATCTACCAGAAATTCCACAGTAGCTGCGTTTTTCAGCTTGGAAGCCTTGCCTATGGCGATTGAAGCTTCGTACATTTTATCAAGTGTAGTCTGCGGAACATTAATTGAAGGGGCAATCTCTATGAGCTTCTGGTGTCTTCGCTGAACAGAACAGTCCCTTTCGAAGAGATGGATCACATTTCCGCCTTTGTCCCCGAGGAGCTGAACCTCTATATGTTTTGGTTTTTCGATGTATTTCTCTATTATTATGTCGCCGTTGCCGAAAGCCTTCAGAGCTTCGCTTTTGGCGGAGTCGAAGTTTTCTGCAAGCTCTTTTTCATCCCTTGCAACACGGATGCCTCTTCCTCCTCCGCCTGCTATAGCCTTGAGAAGTACAGGGTAGCCTATCTCCGCTGCGGATTTTTTGGCTGAGGCAAGGTCTTTCACAATCCCTTCGGAACCCTTAATAACCGGTACACCGCAGGATACGGCAAGATCTTTTGCACTTTTTTTATCGCCGAAAATTCTGATTGTTTCCGGTGAGGGACCAACAAATATGATTCCTTTTTCCTCACAGGCTGTTGCAAAGTCTGCATTTTCGGCGAGGAAGCCGTAACCGGGGTGAATTGCGTCTATATTCTCCCGCACTGCAAGTTCAACTATTTCGTCAATATTAAGGTAAGCAGCAACAGGATCAAGCCCTCGTCCTATATGGTAGGCTTCGTCTGCTTTATATCTGTGGAGTGAGTAACGGTCTTCGGTGGAATAAACCGCCACAGTGCGGATTCCAAGCTCTGTACAGGCACGGAATGTTCTGATGGCTATCTCGCCTCTGTTTGCGGACATAAGTTTCTTTATTCTCATAACTTATCCTCTGATGGCTGAAAGTATTCGATAATAAAATAATGTATTATTGAAGTCAAGCCCTAAAATATAAGGCTATACGGATGGTTTAGTTTTTTTATTGATATTTAAAGGGTGCGCAAATTAGTATAGATAATAAAAAATAGAATATGTGTTATTATTTCTTATTTTCGAAGGCATGTGCTGAATATCAATAGGCTGTATCTATAATTAAACGATGGTATATTATATATAATGTGTAAATATCGGTTAATAAAAAGTAATGATAATCGGATTTATATATTTGTGTCTTAAGAGTGATTTATTTTTTACTGTACAATCAATAAAACCTTTGACACTTATAAATGTCAGAATATGATACGGCTGATTCAGGCGGAGGTTTTTTATGAAAAAAGTAATAATGCTTTTTACTGCTCTTTGCATAAGCATGAGCGCTTTTGGCGCCACAATAGACGAAATCCTTGCATCTTTCAGCGGACTGCAAAGCTACAGAGCTGATTTCAGGCAGGTTACGGAGATAGAAAACTTCGGAAAAGACGAGTATGTGGGCAGAATATATGTGGTGAACAAATACCGTGCCCTTTGGGACTACAGTTACCCTTACAGGCAGTATTACCTTTTTACTTCAGACAGAGTTGACTATTATGACAGCGAGATACGACAGCTTGTCCGCCAGAAGAATGCAGAAGGAAACCAGAATGCCATTACGAGGCTGATGCTTGATATCGGAAACATACGCCAGAATTTTCATGTGACATTAAGCGGTGAAAATACTCTCAATCTTGTACCTCTCAGTGACATAGGCGTACGCTATATTAAAGTGGACACAGACGGAAGCCGTATTACCAAAGTTATGAGCGAAGATCCCACAGGCAACAGAACGGAGGTGACTTTCACCAATATTCATCTCAATATAGATATAGATAAAAAGATCTTTGAACCCACTGTCCCTGCCGGAACAGAAATTTTTGAATATAACTAACTCACAAAAGTGCGCATTAATAAAGTCAGAAAGGAACAGTCATGGATGTAAAGCGAATTCAGCCTGATGCAGGGCTTGCCGAAAGGCTTATGAATGATCTGGCTCTTCTTGCCGAGCCTTCATTTAAGGAATATAAAACCACGGAATATATTGTTGCCTTCCTTAAAAAAACAGGCATAACCCCTTCCCACATCTTTGAAACAGGCTGTTACGGCACACTGGACTTCGGTGCGGAAAAAACAGTGGCTTTCAGGTCGGATATAGACGCTCTGCCGGCAAACCCTGATAAAACAGAATATAAACACCTCTGCGGACACCATCATAATATGACAGCGCTTCTCCTTCTTCTGGAGGCTGTGCAGAGAAGCGAAGTCAAACCCAAGGTTAATATCCGCTACATATTTCAGCCCGCTGAAGAGATAGTCAGCGGTGCTAAGTTTATGATAGAAAAGGGCTGTCTTGACGGTGTGGATTGTATATTCGCCGCCCACGCCGAAAACGAAATACCCATGGGCAAGTTAGGTGTCAAATCCGGTCCGTGTATGGCTGGTTCTCATCATATTGCCCTGACATTTACAGGGAAGGCGACTCACGCAGCAATGCCTCACCTTGGCAATGATGTTATCACAGCCGCCGCAGACTACATAACAAAAGCACAGATGATCGTCTCCCGTCTTAAAGATCCCATTCTTCCGGGGCTTATATCCTTCGGCAGCATACACGGCGGAAGTGCGGACAATATTATTCCTGATAAACTTGAGCTGAAAGGCACTTTTCGCTATTTTCACTCAGAAGTGAAGGATACAATTGAGAAAGGAATGGAGTCTCTTGCATCAGGCATTGAAGAGCTTTACGGGGTAAAGATTGAAATAGATATCAAGGACGGCACTCACCCTGTTATGAACGATCCTGCTCTTGCTGCATTTATATGCGATATTGCTGATGAAAACAGTCTGCCCCGTGTTCCTTTTGATAAAGCATCTCTGGGCGGGGAGGACTTCTCCGAATATGTAAGGCTTGTTAAAGGCGTTTTTGTGTGGACAGGAGCAAATGAGCATGGAAACCATCCGCCGCTTCACAGCGGGGATTTTTATGTGCCTACTCCCACCGTGGTAGCTTCTGCTGATATGTGGATTAAGCTTGCTTACAGCATTGACAGGTATTTCGGTTAAAGGAACAGTATATTGAATTTTCGTCTGGCTTACACTTATCTTGCGCTGAAATCCATTAAAGGAATAAGCGATGAGACAGTTTCAAAAGCTCTGGGAAGGCTCGGCACACTGGACGGTGTGTTCGACCTCGGGCTGACGGAACTTGCTGAAGCAGGATTCAATCAGCGTCAGGCGCAGGCGGTTATAAGCCGGAATGTTGACAGAAAGTTTGTTGAAAACCAGATACGCCTCGCCGGAAAACATAATATAGACATAACCACGCTGGAGGAGGGCGGTTATCCCCCTATGCTGCGTGAAATATATGCCCCTCCTGCTGTTCTTTTCAGTAAAGGACGGCTTGAACCTCTGCGTATGCCCTGTATCGCTGTAGTGGGGTCAAGAAACGCCTCAAGGTCTTCTATGGCTTATACTGAAAAACTCGCAGAAGATCTGGCTGAGGTCGGCTTCAATGTGGTAAGCGGTTTTGCAGCAGGTGTGGATATACATGCCCACAGGGGAGCGCTGAAAAAAGGTTATACCACGGCTGTTCTGGGCAACGGACTGATGAGCCTTTACCCCGAAGCAAATGCACGTTACGCTGCCGGAGTCTGTGAATCCGGCTGTTTTTTGAGTGAATTTCCTTTGGACGAACCCCCTCATGCACGAAATTTTCCCATACGTAACAGAATAATAAGCGGTATTTCCCACGGTGTTGTGGTGATAGAGGCATCCACAAAGAGCGGCTCTCTCATAACAGCCAGATACGCCAACGAGCAGGGCAGAGAGGTTTTTGCGGTGCCCGCTTCCCCCGACTGCCGCAACCGTGCCACAAACGACCTCATCAGGAACGGAGCGAGGCTTATAGAAAGCTATTACGACGTTGTTGAGGAGTTCAGCCCCCTTCTGCCGAGGGGAAAATTCATTGACAAACAAGAAGAGTGTAATATAGTCTTTGACAGTCCTGAAAAGCACAAAATCTATAACCTCCTTGCAAAAGGTCCCTTGAACAGAGATGAACTTTGCATCACAGTGGCAATGAAAGTCGGCGATATGATGGTAATCCTCAGCGAATTGGAGCTTGAAGGGGTTATAGTTTGCGACATTGACGGCAAATATAGAATAAACGGAGGCGCAGGTGGAAAAGTTTGTGATTGCACTTAATCTGGTAATCGATTACATCGACTCCTCTGACAAAGTCAGCGAAAAGGATCTTGCCGACTATCTTCAGTCCACCGGCTTTGAGGACAACGAGATAAGACAGGTGCTTGCCGTTCTTGATATGAACAGTTTCGCCCCTTTTGCGGGTTACAGATACTTCTCCAGAAGAGAAAAAAATATTTTCACTGATGAAGCGATGAACTATCTCCAGAAGCTCCACATCACAGGAGTAATGGATATGGTTTCACTCGAAACGGTTATTGAATCCCTAATAGACACGGATAACTACCGTATAGGGGTTGAACAGGTGAAGAACCATGTTCTCTTTAACCTGATGGAGAAAAAATCCCTTTTTGCTGAAGGTGCTGGGGATTATGAGGAATATGATCACTAAACAGGTGCGGGTGTATGGCAAAAAACCTTGTTATTGTTGAGTCTCCGGCGAAAGCCAAAACCATAGAGAAATATCTGGGCAAAAGTTACAAAGTCCTCGCTAGCGTGGGGCATGTTAAAGATCTTCCCTCCAATAAGCTTGGAGTAGATATAGAAAACGGCTTTAATCCCGAATATATCACAATCAGAGGGAAGAAAAAGGTTCTGGATGACCTCAAGAAAGAGGCGCAGACAGCAGAAAAGATCTTTCTGGCTCCTGACCCCGACCGTGAGGGTGAGGCTATCGCATGGCATATCGCAGGCGAACTCGGCAAAAAAAATAATGACAAAATCAAACGTGTCTACTTTAACGAAATCACCAAAAAAGGTATACATGACGGAATTGAAAATCCCGTTGATATAAATATGGATATGGCAATGGCCCAGCAGTCCCGCCGTGTGCTGGACAGGCTTGTGGGCTATATGGTCAGTCCTCTCCTCTGGAAGCCTCTTAAGTTCGGCCTTTCAGCAGGAAGAGTTCAGTCCGTTGCTCTCCGCCTCATATGCGAACGTGAGGAGGAGATTGAGAAGTTCAAGCCGGAAGAATACTGGACTATCGATGGTATGTTCCTTCTGGACAATGACGAAAGCAGAAAACTCAAAGCACGTCTTGAGAAAAAAGACGGCAAAAAAATAAAAGTCGGTAAAAAAGAGGAAGCTGATAAGGTTCTTTCGGATCTTAAAAAAGCATCTTTTTCTGTAACCGATGTAATAAGAAAGACAGTAATGCAGAAAGCGCCGCTGCCTTTCTCAACCTCAATGCTTCAGCAGGAGGCAAGCCGCAAGCTTGGCTACTCGGCAAAACGGACTATGGTGACTGCCCAGAAACTTTACGAAGGTATGGATCTGGGAAGTCAGGGACCTGCCGGTCTTATTACCTATATGCGTACTGACTCAGTGAGAATATCTGATGAAGCGGCTAAGGAAGCGGCAGACTATATCAAAAAAGAATTCGGTTCGGATTTCCTTGCCAAAAGTGTTAGGAAAGCAAAAGAATCCAAAGTCAAGGCGCAGGACGCTCACGAGGCTATCCGTCCTACATCTGTTGAACGCACTCCCGAATCTGTGGAGAAGTTCCTTTCAGCAGAGCAGTACAAACTGTATAAGCTCATCTGGGAGCGCTTTGTAGCAAGCCAGATGGCTGATGCGGAATATGATCAGAGTACGATACTTATCACCGGAGGAGCTTACGAATTTAAGGCTCAGGGCAAAATCCTCAAGTTCCCCGGTTTCAGACAGCTGTATATAGAAGGCGATGAGGAAACTCAGAAAGATGCGGAAGCTATTCTTTTCGATATAAAAGAGAATACTCCCGCTGTTCCCGAAAGCTTCGACCCGAAACAGAACTTCACCCAGCCTCCTGCAAGGTACACCGAGGCTACTCTTGTGAAAACCCTTGAGCAGGAAGGTATCGGACGTCCCAGTACCTATGCTTCTATCATATCGACTATTCAGGAAAGAGAATATGTTGAGACAGTGGAGAAAAAACTTCGCCCCACAGAGCTTGGACGAATTGTAAACAGGCTTTTGGTAAGCAATTTCCCCAGCATTTTTGAGATAAAGTTCACCGCAGGACTTGAGAATGACCTCGACAAAGTCGCCGAAGGTGCTGTGAAGTGGGATGAAGTTCTTGATGAGTTTTTCAAAAGCTTCAAGCCTGTTCTTGATGTTGCGGAAAAACAGTTCAGCGTCAACCTTACTCTTGATTCCGAGTGTCCGAAATGCGGCGGCGGACTCATTATAAAATACGGACGCAACGGTTCATTCGCAGCCTGCTCAAAGTATCCCGAATGTGACTTCTCCTCCGATTATGAAAGGCAGGAGGACGGAACTATAAAACTCATTGAAAAACCCAAAAGCGAATCCACAGGCATTGAGTGCGATAAATGCGGAAGCGAAATGGTTATTAAAAAATCACGCTTCGGTGAAATGCTTGCCTGCTCCGCTTACCCCGAATGCAAGAACATCAAGCAGTATGTGCGTGATGCGGAAGGCAAGGTTAAGCTTGTGGAGGAGATGACGGCAGAAATCGAAACTCCATGCCCGAAATGCGGCGGCAAGCTTGCCGTTAAAAAAGGCAGAAGAGGCAATTTCATTGCATGCAGCAACTATCCGGAATGCAGCTTTACGGCAAATATCATTACGGATGCGAAAGGCAACATAACTCCCGAAATTCTCAAGGTTGATGAAAATGTCAAATGCGAGAAATGCGGCAGCCCTATGGCGCTTAAAAAAGGTCCGAGGGGACGCTTTTTCGCCTGCACAGCATATCCGAAATGCAAAAACGCCAAACCTATTCAGACTCTGGAAGACGGCACCATAACTGTTAAGGAATAGTTTTCCATGAACCCTGTTCACATAATTGGAGGCGGTCTCGCTGGTTCTGAGGCCGCTTATCAGCTCGCCAAACGTAATATCCCCGTGATCATTTATGAGATGCGCCCTGAAGTGATGACTCCTGCCCACTCCGGCGGCGGCTTCGCTGAGCTTGTCTGCTCCAACTCTCTGAAGGCGGAGGCTCTGGACACCGGTTCAGGGCTTCTCAAGGCAGAACTTGAACTTATGGACAGCCTGCTTATCCGCATAGCCAAGGAGTGCAGAGTACCTGCCGGCGGTTCTTTAGCCGTTGACAGAGAAATGTTCTCCGCAAAGGTTACAGAGAGCCTTGAGGCTATGGAGAATGTGCAGATAGTGCGGGGTGAAATAATAGATATTCCAACGGACAGACCGCTCATTATTGCCAGCGGACCGCTTACTTCTGATGCTCTGGCGGATGAAATAAAGTCTCTCATGGGCGGCGGACTGTATTTCTTTGATGCCATTTCGCCCATAATAGATTTTGACTCAGTGGATATGACCAAATGCTACTTCAAAAGCCGCTACGGCAAGGGTGATCCTGATTATCTTAACTGCCCCATGACAAAGGATGAATACGATGCCTTCTACGATGCGCTTATGGATGCTGAAAAGGTCGCCTTTGAAGATTTTGAGAAAATGAATGTGTTTGAAGGCTGCATGCCCATAGAGGAGATGGCGGCGAGGGGACGCAAGACTCTTGCCTTTGGTCCTTTGAAACCTGTGGGACTTGAACACCCTGAAACAGATAAAAGATATTACGCTGTTCTTCAGCTCCGCAAGGAGAATGAGGAAGGCACATCATATAACCTTGTGGGCTGCCAGACAAAGATGAAGATAGGGGAACAGAAGCGTGTCTTCGGTATGATTCCGGGACTTGAAAACGCAGAATTTCTCCGCTACGGTTCCGTTCACCGTAATACGTATATAAATGCCCCTTCAAAGCTGGATGACAGGTTCAGGTACGAGGATAACTTCTACTTCGCAGGTCAGATAACCGGCGTGGAAGGCTATCTGGAATCTATCGCATCGGGACTGATTGCAGGGTATGACCTTGCTTTGAGGCTGACAGGCGTTGAAAGCAAACCTTTCCCCCGTGGCAGTGCTTTGGGTTCACTGGGCTTGTTTGTTACGGATAAATATGAAGCCACACGCAAAAAATATGTTCCGAGTAATTTCCATTTTGGCATGCTCCCTGCACCTGAAGAGAGAATAAAGGATAAAAAACTGAAAAAAAGCATGATGGCTGAAAAGGCTGTTAATTCTTTAAAAGGTTTTCTTAAACTCTGATGTTCCTGTAGTGCCGGGGTATACCTGTGTTCCGTACATAAATACAAACACCGAAATAATGCCTAGAATACCGGTCAATATGAATACTGACTTGAGCCCTGCTGCGGAGGATAACATAGCTCCGAATGCGGGGCCGCTGGCAAACCCCATCCCCATGAATGCGTTAAATTTTCCCATAGAATGACCAAGGCTGCACTCGTCTGTGTTTTCCATAATGAAGGAAAGGCAGGCGGGCTGTGACATAGCAGTAAATATTCCCCCCATGCTCATCAGAAGAAAAATTTCCCCGAAACCCGAAAAAAACACAGTAAATATAGTTATGAAGGATGCGCAGAAACCTCCGGCAGCTATGAGTGTTTCCTTGTGGATTATATCCGTGAGCCTGCCGCATAGGGGTAGACTTATTGTGGTAAATGCAGCTGCCGCACTAAGGGTAAAGCCTATTTTTGATGGAGGAATATCCATTCTTGAAAGATATATTGGAAGAAAGGCAGTTATTACGGAAATGCCCCATCCTCTGAAAAAAATGTAAACCAGCAAAGGGTTAATTGCACTGCCGCTGTTTTTTTGAATTTGGGTCTTTGGCATGTTCTTAAAGGCAGGTTTTTCCTGTGTAAGAGCGGGAAAAATAGCCAGAGCTGCAATACAGCACGTCAGCATGGATGTGAATACTCCGCTGAAACCATAACTTTCCAGTATAAGGCTACCTGAGTAAGGTGCCAGAGCTATTGCCGAATAGAAGGAAAGATCAAAAAGGGCAAATATTCTTCCTTTGCGTGCAGAATCTGCCGGGAAGAAACAGTAAATCACCGGACGAAACATAGCACATGCCAGCCCCTGAAGTATCCTTACCGTGATAATGACTGCCTTATCATCTGTGATAAGAAAAAAGCACGGCACAAGGGTATAAAGAACCAGTGCCGTGAAAAGAATTTTATGTGTGCCGAATTTGTCGGCAAGTTTGCCCGCAAAAGGTGCGGAGATGATTTTTGTGAGTGAATAAACAGCAAAAACAAGCCCGAAAATGAACCCTGAAATATAGTTGTCCTCACAAAAGAGTGAGAACATTGAGTCATTAACGGCAAAGCTGAATGTTACCAGAAAGTTGATGGCAAATAAGATAACAAATCCGCTTCTGCTGCTGATTTTATTCATAAAATATTTCCTTACGGAACTTTTGCATTGAAAGTGTGGTGACAGCCTTCATTGCAGTACAGTGTGGAGGGTTTATGTATGCTGTGGCACAGGGTGCATCTCATCTGTCCGGGGTGTGCATTATGGGGGTTGACTTCATGTTTCTTGCCATTTTCTTCAATGAAGATAACAGGAGGTTCGTTTTCCATACCTTCATGACAGCCTTTGCAGGCTTTTTGCGAAGCTTTCTTTTCCGGTGTGTCTGTTCCGTGGCAGTCCGCACATGAAAGCTCTGCTTCAAGATGTTTCCCTCTGAGTGTTTTCTCTTCTCCGGCTGCAAAAGCGGCAGATAAAAAAACAGATAAGATTAATGTTAATAGTAATATAAAAAACTTCGGCATTATTTCCTCGATGCTGTGTTATTGGGGCTGTCCCGGATAAATTTCCGGGACAGCTTAAGAGGTAAGCTATGACTGTGTTTATTTCCCTGTGGCTACAATGTTTTTAACAGCAAGGCGTGCGCCGTTAATAGCAAATGAGCTTGCTGCGCCTTCTGCTATTGTCAGGTCGTAAGAATCACCGTACATACCGCCTGCATCGCCGCCAACAGCGTAAAGACCGGGAATTACGTTACCCTGCTCGTTTACAACCTGAAGGTGTTCTGTAACTCTGGAACCGCCGAGTGATGTAAGGTGGTGGAGCTGTCCTTTGAGAACATAGAATGGTCCTTTTTCAACTGCTCTGAGCGTGCGGGGGTTTTTGCCGAAGCGCTCATCTTTGCCCTGTTTAGCGTATTTAGTAATTTCCTTTGCTGTCTGTTTGAACGCTTCAGGATCAAAACCTGCCTTTTTGGCAACTTCATCAAGTGTTTTGCCGGAGAAAGCGTTTCCTTTCTTTTCGTTTTCGGGGAAAAGCTGATCGAACTTTTTCATTGGCTGCCCACGTTTTATCCAGTTGCCGCATCCGTTAAGATATCCTTTTGTCTGAAATTCCTTAAGGGTCTCTGCATCGAATACAACATATGTAAACTTGCCTTCACGGCTGATAGCGTTGCTGGCGAGAGGCCAGTCGATTGTTACTTCCTCATTGAAGAAACGTTCGCCGTGTGAGTTAACATAAAGAAGAGACTGGCGGAACATTGCACGGAGTTCGGCATTTTTACCGTTGCATATAGCTTCTCCGGGTGCGAGCATGAAAGCTCCATTAAGCATAAGCGGTCCCATTCCGTCGAGGGCTGCACCGACTGAAAGAGCCATGTTTATGCCGTCGCCGTAGCTGCCGAGAACAGTGGGAAGTGATTCCGGACCGCCGTATTTCTTGATCATTTCAAGGTTGCTAGCATAACCGCCTGTGGCGAGGATTACGCTTTTGGCATTAACCTGTATTACTTCTCCGTCTTCGTTTTCAGCGATTACACCTGTTACTGCGCCGTTTTTGTCTAAGAGAAGTTTCTTACCGGGAGTCTCTGTAAGAAGAGTACCGCCTTTTGAGGTATAGATATTTACCATTGCTTTAATGTAGTTAGAGCCTGACTCGGGGAAGATGTGCCAAGTTTTGTTGGGTTTGTTAAGCCATGCTGTCTTAACTTCCTCAAAATGAACACCGTGATCCCAGATCCATTTAATTGTTTCCGCAGACTGGTCAATGACAGCTTTCACCAGACGAGGATTTGATTTCCAGTGGTGATAGCTCATGACTTCGTTAAAAGCCTGCTGCTTTGTGAGCTTAACTCCTGCTTCCTTCTGCATGAAGCTTTCAACCGCATATGTGCCTTCCATAAAGTTGCCTGTGCCGCCCACTGCGGGTTTTTTCTCAAGCAATACAGTGGAAAGACCTTTTTCCTGAGCCGACACAGCAGCAGTGAGACCGCCGGCACCTGCGCCCACGATAACCAGATCAACGTTGTACTCTTTGTCAGCAGCAAAAACCTGTGCGAAAGCAAATGAGCATAACATAGCAATGAACAGTAACTTTTTCATAATTCTCTCCTGAAGTTAAAAAATGAAACCGCCGTGTAATTCCACGGCTTTTCTAAAAGCTACTACTTCATGATTTTTGACTCAAGCGTGTAAGGGAAAAATATATATACTGGGATATATGCTTTTGGGATTAATTTGATGAGCTATATTTAAAAAGGATATCATTTTTTTTTGTCAGTGCTTATATTAAATAAATGGAAATATTTTTATTTAAAAAGGGTTTATTATGAGAATAAGGTATCACGGCTTCCCATGGGTCAGGTCGAAAGCTGGCAGTGAGCTTCAAAAGTTCTTTTCGGATTACGGAACTCTTAAACACATACCCAAAGGTACGCCTGTTTTTAAAGGCAATGAATTTTATCCTAATCTCAGTCTGGTTCTGAGCGGTCTTTTAGCAAAATTCAGCGAAAGTTTTACTTTTAAAGAAACATCAAAAGTTAAGGCAATAAGCCTGCTGCTTCCGGGTACTGTTCTGGGCGGAACTTTTTTTCTTTCAAACAGGTTGTCAAATATCGCCTCAACTGCTTTAAGGGATACCGTGCTGCTTGATGTTAAGCATGAAGCGGTATGGGAATATGTGCGAACTCACCATAACTTCGGTAAAATGCTTGTGAATCATCTTATGCTGGATTTAGAGTCAGACCTGGAGGGAATGGCAGCAATTATTGCCCGTCCGCCGGAAGAAAGGCTTGCAGTGCTTTTTAAAATCCTTGTACAGCGATATGAAGTTCAAAATGAAAACGGATGGTTTAATATCCCTGTCAAGCTTACCCATTCAGAGCTTAGTCAGGTTATTTACACAATTCCGCTTACCCTGAACCGCATTTTGCTTGAATGGAAAAAGCGGGGACTGTATCGTAAAGAGGGAACGGAAAGGTATGCTCATAAGAGTCTTTTTGACAATCTCTATGACTGGGAGGAAAACCGCATGAAAAATAATGATGTTGGTTCAGGAGCTTAATATTGAACATTGACCGTGCTGTTGCTGACTTTATTTTATATCTGCGGAATGAAAAAAATGCCTCCGAACATACAATAAAAGCATATTCCGGAGATCTGTCAGAGCTTGCAGACTATCTGGATGCTGAAAAGATAAGCGATATAGAATCCGCTGATTTTTATATTCTGCGTGGTTTTATCGCATCTCAGTTTGACAAAGGGATCTCCAAATCCACCGCAGAACGTAAGGTGTCCACCCTTAAATCATTCTATAAATACCTTCATAAAAAATCAGTCATAGAAGATAACTACGCACGTATGCTGAAATTCCCTAAAAAGGAAAAAAAATCGTTTAATGTCTTCAACATAGATGATCTTCTGAATCTTCTGGAACTGCCGGATAAAACAGAACCTGCAGGTATGCGTGATGCTCTTCTCCTTGAGCTGATGTACGGCACGGGAGTTCGTGTTTCAGAGCTTACGGGGCTGAACCTCTCTGATATTGATCTGCGGGGAATGCGTATACGTGTTCGGGGTAAAGGTAAAAAGGAGCGGGTGATCCCTCTGGGTGACATTCTGGGTGACCTGATTACAGCATATATGCGTGTGCGTGCTGATGTGCCGGCTGAAGGACATTATCCTAAAGATGATGCAGTTTTTCTTAATAAATACGGCGGCAGACTTACTGAACGCTCTGTCGGGCGCATGGTGGAGAAATATCTTAAAGCAGCGGGACTTCCGGTGGATTTCTCTCCGCACTCATTCAGGCACTCTTTTGCCACACACCTATTGGAAGGCGGTGCCGATCTGCGGACTATTCAGGAGCTTCTGGGGCATGAATCCCTTTCAACAACGCAGAAGTACACCCACCTGAATCTCAGCGACCTTTTGCGTATCTACGATCAGACACATCCTAAAGCAAAATAATTATTTTTTTGTATTTTTTTATCTCTTCATTCCGAAACATTTAAGTGCTATTGAGTTCCAAGTTCACTAATTCCACGTTTTTTTCACTGGGAAAGAAGACAATCAAATGCTATTATTTGATCCGACAATAATTGTCTTATGATTATTTCTTTATTAAAATTCAGACAGGTATGGTATGGAAAAAGCATTAGTTGTTGATGACAGCCGACTGATACGTAAAAGCATCAGGAGCGAACTGGAAAAATTCAGTTATAAAGTTGATGAAGCGGCAGATCTGAACGAGGCAAGAAAAAAACTGACTGAAAACTATTATGACGTGGTGACCCTTGACATGGTTCTGCCCGATGGAAAAGGGTTGGAACTGTGCAGAGAAATGAAGTACCAGCAAAAGTTTGAACAGACAGTAGTAATTATTATAACCTCTTTAATTGATGATTCAGTGCGTATTCAGTGCTTTCAGAACGGAGCTTTCGGGTACTTTATAAAAAATTCTGTAAGAGAAGGGCTTGGCGTGTTTCTGCAAAATGTTAAAGATTTTGTCAGCACCTGCTGCTTTAGCGGAATGAAGGCTCTGATTGTTGAGGACAGCAAGCTTCAGCGTAATTTTATCAGCGGTCTTTTGAAGAAATCCGGCGTTACCCCTATCTGCATGGAAAACATAGAAAGCGCAATGGATCTTCTGAAGAGCGGCAGCTATGTTCCTGATGTTGTCCTTATCGACTATTTTTTCGGTTCAGGTCAAACCAGCGGAGAGTTCGTAAACTTTCTGAAAAAAGATTACAACTTTAAGAATATTCCCATCATCGCAATGACAGTCTCTGATGACCGTGAAGTACGCAACAGCCTTTTCTATACAGGCGTGAATGATTTTTTTCATAAACCGTTTGATGTTGAGGAATTTTACCTGCGTTTAAGGGCTCATCTTCTCAACAAAATACTGCTGGATGATATGGAGAAAACCAATAAACTCCTTCAGCTTCAGGCGATTACAGACGGGCTGACGGGCATATACAACAGACGCTATTTTTATGAAACTCTTAGCAAGGAAGACAGCAGGTCTCGCAGGACAAAAGAGCCTTACTCATTGATAATATTTGATATAGACCATTTTAAACGAATAAATGACAGGTTCGGGCATATTCTTGGTGATGAAGTGATAAGAGAGATAGCCTCGATCGCCTGCTCACTCACCAGAGACTCAGACACTGTTGCACGCTACGGAGGAGAGGAGTTTATCATACTTCTTCCTGAAACCGAATGCAAAGGAGCTTACACTCTGGCTGAAAAGCTCAGAAAAACCATAGAAGGAACTGTTTTTCAAGGGATAAATACCCGCATAACAAGCAGCTTTGGTGTTGCCTGCATATCCGAAACAAAGTGCAGCGATAAGCTTGTGAATCTGGCTGATGAAAGGCTTTACCAGTCAAAGAACATGGGAAGGAATATGGTTGTCGGAAGCGGAGTAACAGTTTAATTAGGTTTTTTGGTTAAAATAAAAAAACCCCGAACGGCATTGCCGGGCGGGGCTGTTGTTTTTTTAGTTATGTCGCTGTTACTTTGCGTGGCATTTGTTACAAGATTTGCCCTGAGGAACTTTTTTAGTAACATGGCATTCCCAGCAGAAAAGGTCATGAGCGTCATTCTTAGTCTTTTTAACGCCGATTGCACCTTTAAAGCTTACTTCGCCGCCTGCTTTAAGGTTTTTAAGAGCGCCGCCTTCTTCAGTAACGTGACAGTCAGTACATGCGTTTTTAGCCTGGTGTACATCGTGGGGGAACTGAACTGCGGGTTTGGAAGGTTCGCCTGCGACCCATGTTTTAAGATCGATTTTTGCGGGACCTGCCGCGATTGCAGCAGCAACTGCGAAACAGATTACTGCCATTGCAACTATGAGTTTTTTCATAATCTTCTCCTTCATGAAATCTATCAGCATAAATTAGCATATGACATTATAATGTCAAGGCTGATTAGATCTGATTTACGTATAATTTGCGGTAAAGTTAAGGTAAAATCCACAATGGCAGAAGGTGAGATATTTGTATTGTTTTGGTATAAATAGAAATTTACCTTCGTGCAAAAAGTTTTGACCATATTCTCTATCCCGCTTTCATAGGGCATGCCTGAAAGGTTTGCACTTGTTGCGGTAACTGCTCCGTATTCCTTAAGAAAACCCGCCAGAGGTTCAGTTTTCGGAAGGCGTATTGCCACGTTTCCGTTCAGTGTCATGAGCGGATTAATATGCTTTTTAGCTTTAAGAATGACCGTGCAGGGGAAAGGGCAGTTCTGTATTAGGTTAAGTGCGCCCTGTGAGGGTTCTGCAATTTCCGTAACCTGTTCTGCGGAGCCGACGAGGACTGGAAAGGGCTTGTTGAGCTCTCTGCCTTTTATTTCGTAGATTTTTTCATTGGCGGCTGTGTCGCTGATGGATGCGCCTATGCCGTATATGGTGTCTGTAGGGAAAATGACGGGCTCATTTTTTGAGCCCGCCGCATTGAATATTTTTCTGAATGCGGGAAGATCCGCCTTCATTATAAGCATTTTAGTGTGCGCCGTTTAACATCGCCTGTACTTCTTCATTAGCCTTGTAAACGTCCTGCTTCATCTTCTCGCGGTAATCTTTCAGCTTTTTGCCGAGTTCAGCGTCGGATCTTGCGATTATCTGACATGCGAAAAGAGCCGCATTTTTAGCTCCTGCATTTCCTATAGCCATAGTCGCAACAGGTATGCCGCCGGGCATCTGCACCATGGAGAGAAGGGCATCCAGACCGCCGAGTGTGGTTGCTGATACAGGTACAGCCACAACAGGAAGGTTAGTTTCGCTGGCAACAACACCCGCAAGGTGTGCGGCAGCTCCGGCAAGGGCTATGATTACGGAAAAACCGTTATTTTCTGCGCCTCTTGCCCATTCGCCTGTGCGTTCAGGGGTTCTGTGAGCGCTGGAAACTATAACTTCACATGGTATACTGAAATCTTTCAGAACCTTGATTGCTGTTTCTGCGATTCCAAGGTCGGATTTGCTTCCCATTATTATACCGACTTTACTCATTTCTTAAGCCTCCTCAGTGCCTTAGCTCCGATGTCTTTACGGAAGTGGGCGTTTGTCCAGTATATTTTATTAACAGCTTCGTACGCTTTTTCTATGGTTTCTTCAAGGTTTCTGCCCCTTGCTGTCACACCGAGGACACGTCCTCCTGTGTTTACCGTTGTGGTGTCAACAGTTGCGGTGCCTGCATGGAAAACCTTAACGCCTTCCACCTTGTCAGCATCTGCAATACCGTTGATTTCGTAGCCTTTTTCAAACTCCTTCGGATAACCGCCGGAAGCCATGACAACACACACAGCGGGTTCTTTGCTCCACTCAGCTTTTATATCTTTCAGTCTGCCGTCTATGCAGGCTTCAAAGATTTCAAGCAGGTCAGAATTAAGACGTGTAAGAACAGGCTGGGTTTCAGGATCACCGAAACGTGCGTTGAACTCGAGAACCTTAACTCCGTCAGCAGTGATCATCAGTCCGGCGTATATTATACCGACATATTTGATGCCGCGTTTTTTAAACTCGTTTATGAGCGGGTATGCTATCTTCAGGGTTGCGAAGTCAAATATATCATCCGTCACCACAGGGGCAGGGGAGTAAGCGCCCATTCCGCCGGTGTTGGGACCCTTGTCGCCGTCATAAACAGCTTTATGATCCTGACTGGAAACCATAGGGAGAACAGTTTCACCGTCGGAGAAGGCAAGGTATGAGGCTTCCTCTCCGTTGAGGAATTCTTCCACCACCACTCTGCTGCCGGCTTCACCGAAGATATTATCGATAAAGATCTCTTTCAGAGCGTTTTCAGCCTCTTTAACAGTCAGGGCAACGGTTACCCCTTTGCCTGCGGCGAGTCCGTCCGCTTTTATGACAATGGGTGCGCCTTTTTCATGCACATAGGCGTTTGCTGATTCAAAATCTGTAAACTCTTTATAAAAAGCGGTGGGTATTCCTGCTGCGACCATCATTTCTTTTGCAAAAGCCTTGCTCGCTTCTATCTGCGCCGCAGCTTTGCAGGGTCCGAATACCCGTAAGCCTTTTTCCTGAAAATAATCCACTATACCTGCAGCAAGAGGGTCTTCAGGGCCGACAACAGTGAGCGCAACATCATTATGTTTTGCGAAGTCCGCAAGATCTTTCAGTTCGGTGGCTTTTATGCGGATGTTGGTTACTTTATTCTCAAGTGCCGTGCCGCCGTTTCCGGGAGCAACGAAGATTCCCTCAACCTTCGGATTCTGAGCCAGTTTCCATGCGAGAGCATGTTCTCTGCCCCCGCTGCCTACAACAAGTATTTTCATTAATTTTTTTCCTTACTTATGATAGTTCGCAGACAGGTACGTCCTGTCCTGCTGCTCACACGCTCGCGGGCGGTTGAACCGCCCTTCGCTTCGCACAGCGCAACTCCATCCATGGAGTAGTTTACGTATTACTTATGATAGTTCGCAGGTAGGTACGTCCTGTCCTGCTGCTCACACGCTTGCGGATGGTAAAACCACCCTTCGCTTCGCACGGCGCAACTCCATCCGTGGAGTAGTTTGCGTATTATTTTATGATAGTTCGCAGGAGGCGGGTAAGTCCTTGTCCTGCGAACTTATCTTTTGAAATTTAGTGTTTGAAGTGGCGTACGCCGGTGAAGATCATGGCTATGCCGTGTTCATCAGCAGCTTTGATCACTTCTTCATCTCTGATTGAACCGCCGGGGGATATTATGGCGGTGATGCCCTGTTCCGCAGCCTGATCAACGCTGTCACGGAAGGGGAAGAAGGCATCACTTGCCATTACACAGCCCTGAAGAGGTTTCTGTGCTTTAAAAGCGGCTATTCTGGCGGAGTCCACACGGCTCATCTGCCCTGCGCCCACGCCTATGGACTGGAATTCGTTTGCGTATATGATTGCGTTTGATTTAACGTGTTTAGCTACTTTCCATGCGAAGGCCATAGCTTTGAGCTCGCCTTCTGTGGGTTTGCGCTTAGTGGGTGAGGGAAGCTCGGCTATGTTAGCAAAAGAGTGGAGGTCTCTGTCCTGAAGCAGAACGCCGCCTGTAACTTTTTTAACATCAAGTTCATTGTCCCTTGCGCCGGAAAGATCTCCTACCTCTATGAGACGAAGGTTCTTTTTCTGCTCAAGTATTTCCTTTGCTTCTTTGCTGAAGGATGGAGCAACTATAACCTCAAGGAAAAGCTCTGCAAGCTTCGTTGCAGTGGCTTTATCAACCTCTCTGTTTGCGCCCACAATACCGCCGAATGCGCTCACAGGGTCACACTCAAGGGCACGCTCATAAGCTTCAAGAAGAGTTGCACCTGTGGCTGTACCGCATGGGTTTGTGTGTTTTATGATTGTTATTGTGGGTTCGCCTGTGAAATCCTTAATAATTTCAGCAGCGGCGTTGATGTCAACTATGTTGTTGAAGGAAAGTTCCTTTCCGTGGAGCTGAACACCTGTGGAAACGCCCGGTTCTTTGATCAGAGGCTGAACATAGAAGGCTGAATCCTGATGCGGGTTTTCTCCGTAGCGCATGCCCTGTTTTTTGCGTGCGGGGAGAGTATATTCATCGGGGAACTTAACACCGAGAAGGTTGTTGAAGAAACCTGCGATGATACTGTCATACAGAGCCGTATGTCCGTATGCTTTTCTGGCGAGGTCACGCCTTGTTTCAAGTGTTGTGCCGCCTGCTGCGTCCATTTCTGTTATGACACGCTTGTAGTCGGCTCCGTCAACTATGATTGTAACGAATTTATGGTTTTTAGCGGCGCTTCTCACCATTGAGGGACCGCCTATGTCGATGTTTTCGATTATTTCGTCAAGACTCACGCCTTCTTTACAGACAGTTTCTTCAAACGGATAAAGGTTTACGGCAACTATATCGATATTCTTAAGCCCGTGTTCCTTCATTGTTTTCTGATGCGCCTCATCATCACGGACATTGAGAATACCACCGTGAACCTTGGGGTGGAGAGTTTTGACTCTGCCGTCAAGCATTTCGGGGAATCCGGTGAATTCGCCGATTTCAGTGATTTTAATACCGTTTTCTTTCAGAAGTTTCGCCGTTCCGCCGGTGGATATAATTTCCACTCCTCTTGCGGCAAGCTCTTTTGCAAATTCGGCTACGCCTTCTTTCTTGGAAACGCTGATCAGCGCTCTTTCAGGTTTTACTATCATTTCTTTTCACTCCTTTTATGAAGAAAAAGGTCAAGCATAAGCAAGCAGACCCCTACGGATATAGCACTGTCCGCAACGTTGAACGCCGGCCAGTGATAACCTGATACATAAAAATCCAGAAAATCCACCACTTTTCCGATGTAAACCCTATCTATAAAATTGCCTACCGCTCCGGCAATAATAAGAGTGTATGAGAACGCACGCAGCTTCATATTTACTTCTCTGTAAAGCAGGTACGCCACGGCGATTATAGCCGCAAGAGTAACCAGAACAAAGAAAAGCTGACGGTAGCTCTCATTCATTCTTGCCAGAAAACCGAAAGCCGCACCCGGATTCAGTATGTACGTGAGGTTGAAAAATCCGGGTATAACCTCTCTGGTTTCATGGAGCATGAATGTATTCTTAACAAAAATCTTCGTAGTCTGATCCACAATGAGCAGTACGGCGAAAAGTGAGATAAGCGTTTTTTTCATATCAGCTTATAGCCTCGGCACATCTTGCGCATATTGTGGGGTGTTCAGGGTTTGAGCCCACTGTGGGAACCTGACACCAGCATCTTTCGCATTTCTGGTTTTCGGATGCGGTTGCGGCAACCTTGACCGTTTTGTCCTCTGAAACATAAGCACCTTCAAGGGTGTTTATGTCCGTAAGGATAAGCTCGGATACTATGAAGATTTTCTCTATTCCCTCATCAGCGGTCATGATCGCTCTGTCGGCTTCGTTAAGTCCGACGATGACCTTTGCGCCGAGGGAATGCCCTATAACCTTTTCGGCTCTCGCCAGCTCAAGGGCTTTGTTAACTTCTTTTCTTATTTCAATGATTCTGTTCCACTTAGCTTCAAGAGCAGCATCTTTTATGGGCAGTGCTTTGGGGAAAAGCTCCTCAAACACGAGACCGCTTTTTCCGCTCCATTCAGGTATGAACTCCCATATCTCATCCGCTGTGAATGAGAGAATCGGTGCCATAACTATGCTCATCTCTTTTGTGATGGTGAAGAGGACAGTCTGTGCGGATCTGCGCTGGTGCGAATCCTTTTTGTATGCGTAAACCCTGTCCTTGATTATATCAAGATAGAAGGAGCTTAAGTCGTTTATGCAGTAGTTCAGGAATGTGTGGTAAAACACATGGAACTGGTATTTGTCGTAAGCGCTGAATATGCGTGCTTTTACAGCCTGCCAGCGGATAAGGGCGTATTTGTCCAGATCCAGAAGCTTATCATATTCAATTGTATCCGTATCGGGGTTGAAGTCTGATATTACGCCGAGGAGATACCTTGCAGTGTTGCGGACTTTTCTGTAAGACTCAACAAGGCGGTTTATTATATCGTTTGAGATTCTGATGTCTTCCGTGTAGTCTTCCGCCGCAACCCAGAGACGAAGAACTTCTGCGCCGTATTTATCTATTATTGAGTCCGGTGTTATTGTGTTGCCTTCGGATTTGGACATCTTACGTCCTTTGCCGTCCACAACAAAGCCGTGTGTGAGGATCTCGTCATAGGGCGCTCTGCCTCTTGTTCCTACGGATTCAAGAAGAGTGCTGTGGAACCATCCCCTGTGCTGGTCGCTTCCTTCCAGATACATGTTGACCGGCCAGCCGAGTTCTTCTCTCTCTTCGCATACTGCGGCGTGTGAAACACCGGAGTCAAACCATACATCAAGGATGTCGGTTTCTTTTTTCAGCCTGCTGCCGCCGCATTTGGGGCATTTAGCGTCCTTACCGATGAACTCTTCCGTCTCCATGTCGAACCATGCGTCCGCACCGTGTTCACGGAAAGCGGCGAGGACTTTTTCCTGCACATCTTTTGGTATATAAACCTCATCGCAGTCCTGACAAGTGAAAACAGCTATGGGTACGCCCCATGTTCTCTGACGGCTGATGCACCAGTCCGGTCTGTGTTCTATCATGGCGTTTATTCTGTTCTGACCCCATGCGGGAATCCACTGAACTCTTTTTATTTCATCCAGAGCCTTTTTGCGGAGGTCATTTGTTTCCATTGATATAAACCACTGGGGAGTGGCACGGAATATTACAGGGTGCTTGCATCTCCAGCAGTGAGGGTAGGAGTGGTCAATTTTTCCGTAGGAAAGAAGAACTCCTGTTTCGTCAAGAAGCTCAACTATTTTTGGGTTAGCCTTGTTTATATGTTCTCCGGCGAATATTTCAGTGTCTTTCTTGAACACACCGTAGTCATCAACAGGGTTGAGAACTTCAAGACCATACTTGATGCCCACAACGTAGTCTTCCTGACCGTGTCCGGGGGCTGTGTGTACCAGTCCCGTACCTGCCTCTAAAGTTACGTGGTCGCCCAGTATTATCGCTGAATCCCTTTCATAGAAGGGGTGTTTATTCTTCAGCCCTTCAAGGTCAGAGCCTTTGAAGGTTTTCACTTTTTCATATGCAGTTATCTTGAACTCGCCTAGGAGTTTTTCCAGAAGTTCTTCCGCAACAACTATATATTCATTGCTGAGGTTTTTGTTTTCTGACTCTGTAACTTTTACAAGTACATATACAAAATCAGGGTGAACGCACACGGCAAGGTTAGCAGGGAGAGTCCAAGGAGTTGTTGTCCATATTACAGATGAAACCTTATCATTAGCACCAAGCCCGAGTTTACCCTTATCTGCATCACGAACGGGGAACTTTACATATATTGAGTGTGATGTGTGGTTATCATACTCAACTTCCGCTTCAGCGAGAGCTGTAACACAGCTCGTACACCAGTAAACAGGTTTTGAGCCTTTGTAAACGCCGCCGTTGTTGAAGAATTTATAAAGCTCTTCAAGGGTTTTTGCCTCATAAACATGATCCATTGTGATATAAGGATGATCCCAGTCGCCAAAACCGCCTAAGCGTTTGAATCCTTCTCTTTGTATGTCGATAAATTCCGCAGCGTACTCACGGCAGAGCTTTCTTATCTGCGATTTGGAGAGTTCATGTTTTTTGCTGCCGAGCTTTTTGTCCACCTGATGCTCAATGGGCAAACCGTGGCAGTCCCATCCGGGTACGTAGGGAGCTTTGTAGCCTTCAAATGATTTTAATTTAACGATAAAATCTTTAAGAATTTTATTAAGAGCATGTCCGGTATGGATGTGACCGTTGGCGTATGGAGGACCATCATGAAGAACATATTTTTCGCAGTTTTCTCTTTTTTTGAGAATTTTTGCATATGCGTTCTCTTCGTCCCATTTTTTTATACGTTCCGGTTCTCGCACGGAAAGGTTGGCTTTCATTGGAAAACCCGTTTCCGGAAGATTTAGCGTGCTTTTATAATCCATCGCGGCGGCACTCCTTATGAGATTTTTTGAGGGAAAAAATACATATCACTAAAAAGAGCAATAATCAAGAGAGGGATGGTGTTTTAAGGCTCGTAGCCCATTGTTTTATTATGATAAATAAAACACAAACGGGTATTAAGAACAGAGAAAATGTGCAATAATGCTCTCCTGTAAATATTATGGAGTTTTTATATCCTATGAAAACAGCTCTAACGGTTGATTTCCGTATGTGCCGGGCATCGGGCATCGGAACATATATCAAAAACATAATTCCTCACCTTACTGACCGCTTTGACATAACACTTCTGGGCAAAAAAGACGAAATATTTGAGTTCCCATGGGCGGAAAAGGTCCGGATTATCGAGGCTTCGTCAAAAATATATACAATTAAGGAGCAGGTCGAGCTTTTCCGCAAGGTTCCTGAATGCGATGTGTTCTGGTCACCCCATTATAATGTGCCTGTTCTGCCTATTGCGGCGGAAAAAAGACTTGTAACAGTTCATGATGCTTATCATCTGGCGGCTGAAAGCGGCATTTTTTCCCCGTTGCAGAGACTTTATGCAAAGTTTGTAATGCGCCGTGCCGTTGCTGTGTCTGATGTGGTTCTAACCGTTTCGGAGTTTTCCAAAGGCGAGATATTGAAATACTGTCCGGCGGATCCGGCTAAGATTAAGGTTGTGTACAACGCTGTTGATCAGGCTCTGTTCAGCGGGGCAAAAAATCCTGATGTTATAAATAAATATTCCCTACCGGAAGACTTCATTCTTTTTGTGGGAAACGTAAAGCCTAATAAAAACCTGATAACTCTCCTGAAAGCTCTTGAAATTATGGAAGGAGTGAATCTGGTTATTGTCGGAAAGAGAGACGGTTTCATCACGGGGGATTCCGCCGTGGCGGAGATGGTGAATAACTCTGAAAGCTTAAAAAACAGGGTGTTTTTTACCGGTTATGTTGATGATAAAGATATTCCGTCCATTTACGCCGCTGCTTCTGTCTTTGTTTTCCCCTCATTATATGAAGGTTTTGGTATCCCGCCTTTGGAGGCTCAGTCGAGCGGCTGTCCGGTTGTTTCATCCCCTGCTGCAAGCTTGCGGGAAGTCTGTGCCGAAAGCGTTATCTACTGCGACCCGCTTGACCCTTCTGATATTGCAGAGAAGGTCATGGATGTCCGCAGTTCATCTGATGTACGAACTGATTTGATAAATAAAGGATATGAAAATATCAGACGTTTCGGCTGGGAAAAATCAGCAGCGGAGATAGCCCAAATAATCGAAACACTTTGAAAACGCAGCAGTTCCATGGATGGAACTGCCGCCGTGCGAAGCGAAGCCGTGTTTATCACGGCGCGAGCGTGTATGAAAAAAACACAGGATGTAGTTTTTTTTCATAGTGAGGACAGAACCTGCTGCCGTGTGAAGCGAAGCCGAACGAAGTTCGGCGCGAGCGTGTGAGTAAATCTGACAGAATGTTCAGATTTACTCTATAATTAAGGCACATGGATGTGCCCACGGAGTGAGAGCAGCAAGGAGCTTTGCTCCGCAAACTGCGAGTGAAAAAAAACTACAGGATGTACGTTTTTTGAACGTGTTTAAATTGCCATCGATTAAATCTCCACAGTTCCATGGATGGAACTGCGCCGTGCGAAGCGAAGCCGAACGAAGTTCGGCGCGAGCGTGTGAGTAAATCTGACAGGATGTTCAGATTTACTCTATAATTAAGGCACATGGATGTGCCCACGGAGTGAGAGCAGCGAGGAGCTTTGCTCCGCAGACTGCGAGTGAAAAAAACTACAGGATGTACGTTTTTTGAACGTGTTTAAATTGCCTTAGGCAATTTAAACTGTAAATTAGACTTTTTCCGGAACCTATGATAATCTTCTATGTCTTTAAGTTAGCCTTAATGTGCTGACTATTTATAAAAGGAGTTTTAGTCTATGAAAAAGAGCATTCTCGCCGTATTACTGCTTATTTCCGTTGCTGCATGCGGCGCACAGAAGGAAACAGCAAAACCTGAAGCGGATGTCTCCGCCGTTATGAAGGAAAATCTCGGCAAGTTTTTCGCTTCCAAGAACATGAATGATGTCACTTATGAAGTCGAAGTTATTGAACCTGTCGAAGGGGTTGAAGCCCTTAAGTTTGTGAAGCTCACCTTCAAAGACGCAGAAAGAAGCCAGGAACAGTACGTTTTTACTGACGGCACATATATCATTCCTGATATTACTGAAGTTGCCACAGGTGCAGGAATTAAGGATAAGCTTGTATTCAAGAACACTCCTCCCGCTGATATTGACCTCAGCAAGCTTACGCTGGCATACGGCAATAAAGACGCTAAAAACTACATAGTAGAAGTAAGCGACTTTCAGTGCCCCTATTGCAGAAGAGCCCATGAGTACCTGAAAGAAAAACTCGCAGGAAAAGATGTTGCAATATATTTTATGCACTTCCCCCTCGCTTTCCACCCCAAGGCGCAGCTTTACGCAAAAGTGTTTGAAGCAGGTGCAGCTCAGAATGCGAACTTCTATGACGAGCTTTACTCCACTGCTCCCGATTTTGACGCTAAGTCAGATGAAGAAATCATAGACTATTTTGCAGCTAAAACCGCTGATGCGGCAGCATTTAAAGCGCTTGTGAACGATGAAGCGACAGCGGCAAAGATTGCGGAGCAGATGCAGGCAGCTCAGGCTATGGGCATAAGCGGAACACCGGCTCTTTATTTTAACGGCAAGCTGATAGGCGGATTTAAACCCCCTATGTTTGACCTCGCCATAGACTCTTTTAAATAAAACTATCAGGATAAAAAAAGTCCTGCGGGGGAAAGCTCTTCCGCAGGACTTTCCGGTTAAGGGGTCGGCGTTTCATTTAATAATTGTCTTGCAGTTGTCAGATTTAACGCTTATATAATCAGTCGATACTTGTAATAGGTAAAACTGATTTGTACATAAATTGTCTTTTTTGCGCTGAATTGTTATGGACTTATGAGAGTTCAGCGGAGTAAAGAAATACACAAAGAGACTCTAAGGACATCACACTGTCCGCAATATATTAAGGAAGGTGTAGTAATGGCAGCGCCCTTGGATTTTGAAGCCCCGATTATAGAGATAGAAAATAAAATTGCAGAAATAAAGAACATGTCTTCTCTTTCAGATTCTGATATGCAGAGAGAGGTTGACTCTCTCCAAAAAAGGCTCGAAAGAGTAAAAGCGAATATATACCAGCGTCTTACACCATCGCAAAAGCTTATGGTAGCACGCCATCCTGAACGCCCTTATACTCTTGATTTCATCAAACTGATGTTCACAGACTTTCTTGAACTGCATGGTGACAGGCTTTTCAGAGATGATCAGGCTCTGGTATGCGGAATTGCCAATTTCAATGATTCCCCTGTTATGGTCATCGGGCACCAGAAAGGGCGTAATACCAAGGAGAATATCCGCAGAAATTTTGGTATGGCAAGCCCCGAAGGCTACCGAAAGGCGCAGAGGATGTTTGACCTCGCAGAAAGATTCAACAGACCGATAATCACATTTGTTGACACCCCCGGCGCTTATCCGGGTATAGAAGCCGAAGAAAGAGGACAGGCGGAAGCAATAGCCAAAAGTCTTATGATGATGGCGGAACTTACTGTGCCCATGATCACCGTTATTACAGGGGAAGGCGGCTCAGGCGGAGCCCTTGCCATAGCTATGGGAAACCGTGTGCTTATGCTTGAACATTCAACATACTCAGTTATCAGCCCCGAAGGCTGCGCTTCTATTCTCTGGAAAGACGCATCATACGCCGGACGTGCTGCTGAAGCCCTGAAACTTACGGCACAGGATCTTAAAGAGCTTGAAGTAATTGATGAAATTGTCAATGAACCCCTTGGCGGAGCCCACAGAAATCATCACCAGATCGCTCACAATCTCAAAACTGCCATTGCACGCCACCTTAAAGAAATAAAGTCGCTCGCACCCAAGCAGATATTTGAGCAGAGATACGATAAATTCCGCAACATGGGTGTTTTTGCGGAGTGATCATGAACGAGATCATCCGCCTTCCCGAAAGCGTTTCTAATAAAGTTGCGGCGGGCGAGGTGGTGGAAAAGCCGCTCAATGCCGTCAAGGAGCTGATGGAAAACTCCCTCGATGCAGGTGCGGACAGCATAAGCGTCGAGATAGAAGAAGGCGGGCTTGCGCTCATAAAGATAACCGACAACGGCAAAGGCATCCTTAAAAGTGATTTGCCTGCCGCTGTCGAAAGATTTGCCACCAGCAAAATCAGAGACATTGACGATATATACAGCATACATTCCTATGGTTTCAGAGGCGAAGCTCTCGCCGCCATATCATCCGTGAGCGATTTTTCCATAACAAGTGCCAGAAACGGCGAAGGTAACGAACTCCGTGTAAAATTCGGAGTTATCGAGCCCCTTCGCCCGGCTCCTTTTGTTCAGGGCACATGCGTAACTGTCAAAGAACTGTTCCGCAATGTTCCCGCACGTCTGAAGTTTTTCGGCAGTCCGCAGGGACTCGAAAGAGAAATAATCAAGTTTGTTAAGCAGTTTGCTGTTTTTGCCGATGGTGTCTCCGTTAAGGTAAAAAGCAGTGCAAAGGAGGCTTACTCCGCAGGACGGGATGAAAGCTTTCTGCAGAAAGCAAAATCTGCCCTCGGAGTGGATGAGCTTGTGTATGGGGAGAAAGAATACAGCGGTGTTTCTGTGAGGATGGCTGCAAGCCTTCCCACGGTTCAGCGATATAGAAGAGACGCTATGATAGTTGCCGTGAACGGGCGTGTGGTGAAAGACCCGGCGGTTGTTCAGGCAGTTGTGCAGGCTTACCACAGGCTGATTCCCGATAACAGATACCCAGCATGCGCAGTTGAAATAAAAGTTCGCCCTGAAGATGTTGATGTGAATGTTCATCCCGCTAAGGCAGTTGTTAAAATGCTGAATTCAAGGGATATTTTCAGCATGGTTCATGACTGCGTCCGTGAAACTCTCGACAGCCAGCGGAATAATCCGGCGGAAGATGAAGAAGAATCCGCAGTAAACGTGATGCCCGACTGGTTCAGCGGCGAAACAGGTGAGGCGAAGCAGTATTTCGTGGCGGAGGCGAAACCTGCGCTTGATATATCATCCATGATGGAAACTGTTCAGGAAAAGCCATCCTGCTCAAATACATACAGAGAACAAACAGGCAAACAGCCGATTTATGAGGAGCGCCCGTACCGGATAATAGGTCAGGCTTTCGACGCACTGATAATATGCGAAATGAACGGAAGTGTCTTCTTTGTGGATCAGCATGTTGCCCACGAACGTGTGCTTTATGAAAAATTTCTTAATGAAAAAAATGTGAATATTCCGTCCATTGTGCTGTTTGAGCCCATGGTTATGGAAGCGGATGCAGATGAGATAAAAGCGGCAGAGGAAAATGCCGATGATCTTGCTGCCTTCGGTTTCGGGCTTGAGACTTTCGGCACAGACAGCCTGAAAATAGTAAAGGTTCCTGCGGATATTCTTAAGCGCAATATAGAAAAAGAGATAAGGGAAATGCTTGCTGAAATGGCTGAATGCTCCAAAGGCAGGCAGGAGGATTCCCGAATCCTTACTATGTCATGCAAATGTGCGGTGAAGGCAGGGGATAAGCTTACCTTTCCTGAAATGGACAAAATAATGGCGGATCTCCTTAAAACCTCCAATCCGCACACCTGCCCGCATGGGCGACCTATAACATATTCTCTTGATAAGGAAACTCTGTTCAGGAAATTCAACAGATGATAATTCCCATAATCACAGGAGCCACCGGAACGGGTAAAACCGCTCTGGCTATTGAGCTTGCCAGCCGCTTTAACGCAGAGATAATCAGCGCCGATGCGTATCAGGTTTACAGAGGCATGGACATCGGCACGGCAAAGCCCTCAAAGGAAGAGCTGGCGGCTGTTCCGCACCATCTTATAGATATTCTTGACCCTGATAAAACCTATTCCGCAGGGGATTTTTTTGAGCATGCGGAAAATATTGCAGACGATATTATATCACGGGGTAAATTGCCAGTAATCGCAGGCGGAACAGGGCTTTATGCAGAAACACTGATTAAAGGCATCTTCTGCGCCCCTGAAAGAGATGATGCTCTGCGTGCTGCTTTGGAGGAAGAAGGGCAGGCGCACGGCTTTGAGCTTCTGCATGAGAGGCTTAGGCAGATTGACTCTGAGTTCGCCGCATCCATTCCTCCGTCTGACAAAACACGTATAATCAGAGGGCTTGAGATAAACTCGCTATGCAGAATGAATGTCCGTGAAGCACAGAAGGTTTTTCATGTACATCCCAGGCACAAATACTCTGTTTTTCTTATTGCCGATGAACGTGAACGCATGTATGCCCGCATAAATGAGCGTGTGGTAAAGATGTTTGAAGCAGGATGGGCTGACGAGGTGGAAGACCTGCTCGCCTGCGGATATAATGAAAACATGCAGTCTTTCAAAGCTATAGGCTATCGTGAGACGGCTGCTTTAGTGAGAAAAGAGGCGGAATTTGCTTCTGTTCTGGCAACCATTCAGCAGAAGACCCGCAATTTTGCCAAACGTCAGGTAACATGGTTTAAGCATATGGAAGGGCTGACTGAGCTTCGTGCCTCTGACCCTACGAACATCGACAGGCTGTCGGCCTGTCTGCGTGATTATTAGGCTTGAAAAAAAATTAACCCTGACTTATACTTGTGAATTAACGTTATTATTACTTCCGGGGGTATTATGAGTAAAAAAGTAAATATTCAGGATGTTTTTCTTAACCATATCAGGAAAAGACGCATCGCTGTGACAATTTATTTGGTTAACGGAGTGAAGATAGAAGGACTGATAAAAGGGTTTGACAACTTTGTGATCATTCTTAAGGATGAATCACAGAAAATGATCTACAAACACGCTGTTTCCACTATCGAACCCTCCGAGGAAATTGACGAAATAGAAATGGCCTGATGGTTTTCGGCGGCGGTTTCAGAGAACCTTTAAAGGTTATTTATTTTAATGCGGTTCTGTATAACAGGGAGCATTTTCCTGAACCCGATACCGCCATCGTCAGTATTTTCGGGAAACCGTTATTTAAGTCTCAGGAGTTTGATTTCAGCCATACGGATTACTACACTCCGGAAATGGACAGACCTCAGTCTAAATATTTTGCGGGGTATGAGCTTATAGATTCGCCGGAAAGACTGGCGGAGTTCAAGATTAAGGCTGTGGAGCTTGAAAACAGCCTTATGAAGAACGGAAGAAGGTTTATAAATGTAGACCCTGGTTATGTCGCTCTTGAAAAAGTCGTGGCGGCAAGCACAAAGAACTTTACTCACAGAATATATATTGGCGGTCGGATATACGCCGATCTTCAGCTGCAGAGAAGAAAAAACGCCTACATGCCTCTGCCGTGGACATTTCAGGACTATACGTTTCCACAGGCATTGGAACTGTTTGAAAAAATGCGGAATCACCTGATTGCAGAAACGCATACAGGTTCATCTGAATAAACAGGCATAGTTATAAGGACAGGGTATGGAGCTTTCCACCTCTTTGTTTATCAGCCTTGAAACGGATGATGACACCGCATTAAGTTTCTTTACAGAAAACCGTGTACCCGCAGGGGATGAACCTTTGTGGGTTAAATGCGTTCTGGAGAAACGGCGTGCGCTTGCCAAACCTATGTATGACTGGCTTAAAGAGCGGACAGATCTATACGGTATTTTGTGCAGTGATCCTTCCCTGAGCGGGGAGCTTTTTACGTTTCTTTGCCGTATGATGAAAAACTCTCCGGCTTTTTTTAACGCTGTTGCGGCTCATAAAGGAATTAAAACAGAAATTTTCACTGCTTTTGCCCAGTCCGCTGAGGAAGATATTCTGGAACACCTTGCTGATTCGGATATCCTTATAGATGAACCTTCTCTTGCAGTGCTTATGCTCAGAAATCCGTTTCTAAGCGATCAGGCAGCGACAAGAGTCACCGGAATTTCAGGTTTTCAGCCTGATTTTGAGGTGAAAAAAGAGCTTGAGGACAACCTTTACGGGCAGATTCAGAAAATGAGCATAGCCCAGAAGATAAAACTTGCTTCCAAGGGTAACAAGCAGGCTCGCGGACTTCTTGTACGCAGCCCGAACAAGCAGATTTCCGGTGCTGTGATGCGTAATCCCCGTATGACGGAGGATGAAGTCGAATTCCTTGTGAAGAATAAAAGCACTTCGGAGCATATTTTCCGTGAAGTTGCCTTGAACAAGGAATGGATGAAAAGCTATACTATCATCAGTGCTATGGCTAAAAACCCTAAGACTCCGCTTGATATAACAATGGGGCTTGTGGGCAGGCTTATGGCGCAGGATGTGGAATATATAGCAAGATCCAAGGAAGTGCCCGCCACTCTGAGACAGACGGCGGCTAGAATTGTGGAGCAGAAGGCGAAAAAATCATGAAAGCAGGCTTAGTTTACTTTGCGCTTATAGCCGGACTGGTTCTTTACCTGTTTTTCGGTCACAACGGTGTGCTGAAATACAGGGAACTGGTGGGGCTGAAAAATGCTTATGAGTCGCAGCTCATGGAAATGGATGCCAAAATCAAAAGCCTTCAGAAAGAGCTTGAAGCTATAAAAAAAGATAAGGAATATCTTGAGCTTCTCATCAGGAAGGAGCTTAATATGCGTTCACCGGATGAGGACATATATATAATAGGCAATGAAACGGTTCACAGTAACGGAGATAACCGCAGCAATTAAAAACCTGCTTGAGGGCACTTTCAGAGAGACAGTCACCGTCAGCGGGGAGATAACCGGTTATTCCGTTTCACCCAGAGGACACATCTACTTCTCACTGAAAGACGATAAGGCGAAGATAAGGGTGGCGATGTTTAAAAGCGCCTCCTCATCCGCACGTTCATACACGCCCAAAAACGGGGATTCCGTTGAGGTTACAGGGGAACTCAAGCTTTATGAAACCGACGGCGCCTACCAGATAATTGCCCGTAAGATAGAGTATGATTCTGTGGGGCTGTTCTGGCAGAAGTTTGAGGAAACAAAACGCAGACTTGAGGCGGAGGGGCTTTTTGATGAGTCCCGCAAGAAGCCTGTGCCTGAACTTCCCGAACGTATAGCATTGATAACATCCCCTACCGGAGCGGCTGTAACGGACTTTATAACCACCGCTAAAAAAACCGGCGGCAGATTTGTTATAGACATCTGGCCTGTTCCTGTTCAGGGGAAAGAGGCGGCACTGCCTATTATAAAAGCCCTGAACACGGCGGGAAGCCTCACCGGTATTTATGATGCCGTTGTCCTCATGAGAGGCGGCGGTTCGCTTGAGGATCTGGCCGTTTTCAGTGAGGAACAGGTGGCAAGAGCCGTTGCTGCAACTGCTGTTCCCTGTATTTCCGCAGTGGGGCATGAGAGGGATTTCTCAATATGCGATTTCACGGCGGATTTAAGGGTGGCGACACCTACGGCGGCTGCGGTTAAACTTTCTGAGGGCTATGCTGTCAGAGAAAAAGAACTCGCCGTTTATCAGGACAGAATATCCGCATTCATGGAAAACAGGCTCAACCGTCTGAATCAGAGGATGGATTTTCTGGGGCGCAGACTCGGTGCATCATCCCCTGCGGCTAAGATAGCTTCACTCAAAAATATGCTTGGAACAAGAGAACAAAAAATTGCCTCGAAAATGCGTGAAAAATTATTCAGCGCTTCCCGAAGGCTTGATATATGCGGTAATATAGTCAGGAAACATCACCCCGGAATACGCATAGAAAAAATGAAAAGCAGAACAGACAGCGCCTACAGAGTGCTTAAAACATTGGCTCTGGATGCTCTGAAGGAAAATAAACAGAAACTTGAGCTTCTCAGTGCGAGGCTCGGCGGGGTAAGCCCTGAAAAGGCTCTGGAAAGAGGCTACGCACTGGTAAGTATAAACAACAGGTTGGTCAGGAAGGCAAAAGACGTCCATCTCGAAGATGAACTTGAAATTAGATTCAATGACGGCTATATTAACACCTTCGTCACCGGCAGGAAACTTTCGGAGGATGGCAATGGAAAGAATTCCGATAACAAAAGAAGGGTTTCAAAAGGTCAAGAAAGAACTGGAGAGACTCAAGACGACTGAAAGAAAAGAGGCGGTGGAAGCCATTGCCGAGGCGAGAAGCCACGGAGATCTGAGCGAAAACGCCGAATATGACGCCGCAAAAGAAAGGCAGGGAATGATAGAAGCGAGAATAGCCGAGCTTGAAGGAAAGATCGGCAGATTCGACGTTATAGATATCTCCTCGCTTTCTTCCGAAAAAGTAATCTTCGGGGCGACTGTTACCGTGGAAAATATCGATACTGAAGAAAGAAAAACCTACAAAATAGTAGGTCCGGATGAGGCCGATATAAGCAGCGGCACAATTTCCATTCTTTCACCTCTGGCAAGAGCCCTTGTGAACAAAAAGGTCGGTGATGAGACCATTGTTCAGGCACCCGGCGGCGAAATCGAATACGAAATTATAGAAATATCTTTCAAATAAACCTTTAACAAATGCCCTCCGGTATTAAGGAGGGCATTTTTGTTCCTTTTACCTGTACTTTTATATAACCCGCACACTATTTTAGCTGTATAATATCTTTGTATTCAGGTTTCTTGACGCATTAGGAGGAAACTATGCATTTCGGCAGGACAGCATTAATAATTCTGGCGGTTTTCGCTACGTTTTCAGTGATATATGCTGAGACATTTGAAGAATATATGAAATCGCAGATGGATGAATTTCAGCAGTTTAAAGATGAAAGAGACAAGGAGTTCACTGCGTTTCTGAAAGAGATGTGGATCAGGGTGGAAACGGAAGAACCGATCAAGCAGATTGATGAGCCTAAACCCATCAAAATGCCTGTTGCACCGCCCCATGAAGAACCGGCTCCTCTACCTATTGTCAAGCCAGTTCCTGAACCATTGGTTCCTCCTCTTCCTGTTAAACCCGCACCCGCACCTGTTGCCCCTGAGGAGCCTAAAGCGCCTGTTAAACCCAAACCTACACCTAGACCCGTTGTTAAACCCGAACCTGCACCTGAGCCGTCTCCTGCTCCTGTCATTAAACCTGAGCCGGAAATTGCTGTTATTCCCCAGCCTGCTCCCGTACCTGTTCCTGAACCTATTATTGTTACGCCTCCGTCAATTAAGGGCAGACCTCTTGAATTTGTGTTTTTCGGCAGTGCAGTTAAGGTTGGATATGATACAAAACTTACCCTCGGTGCAGAGGCACCATTAAACAGTAAAAAGCTTGGTGAATTTTGGGAAAAAGCAGCGCTTGCCGATTATGAACCACTTATGAATAACCTGCTTAAATATAAAAAAGAACTTAAAATGACCGACTGGGGCTTTATACTTCTTGTCAGTGAAACTGCGGGGAAAATTGCCGCCGACAGAAACGGAAAGGTTCTTCTCACATGGTTTGTATTAAGCAAAGCCGGATATGAAACGAGGGCTGCGTATGACAAAAACAATGTCTACCTGCTTGTTCCAGCCGATACCAAGCTTTATGGAGTTTCATATTTTACCCTTAAGGACAAAAGATATTACGCAGTTTCCGCTGACGGCTTCATAAACAACCTCGGCAGCGTCTACACCTATGAGAAAAGCTACCCCGAAGCGGAACGCTACATGGATTTCCGCATGAAGGATTATCCTGAACTGGGCAGAAAAGTTTCAGAGAGAGATTTGAGCTTCACTTACGGCGGTCAGACTTTCAAAATAAAAGTTCCGTATAATATGAATGACATAATATATCTGAAATATCACCCGCAGACCGATGTCAACCTCTACGGCGAGGCAGGACTTCCTGAGTGGGCAGGAAAACCGCTCATCGCACAGCTTGCTCCTATTATAAAAGGTAAAAGTGATGAGGAAGCTGTTAACATTCTTCTGAAATTTGTGCAGACAGCCTTCAAATACGCCACAGATGATCAGCAGTTCGGCAGAGAAAAGTTCCTTTTCGCCATGGAGACGATCTACTACCCTTATTCCGACTGCGAGGACAGAAGCATACTTTTCACATATCTTGTGAAACAAATGCTCAAACTTGATGTGGTATTTCTCGACTATCCGGGGCACATAGCTGCTGCAGTGGCATTTAAGAATAACGTTAAGGGCGATTATGTGACATTTGAGGGTAAACGCTACACAGTGACTGACCCCACCTACATAAATGCAACAATAGGCATGACAATGCCTCAGTTTGCCAAAAACACACCGAAAGTTGTAAAATTCTGACGCAAGTGCCGGACGGAAAGCTCCGTCCGGCTTATTTTAATATTTTTATTATTTCAGGCAGCATGTCTTTTTCAAAATTCTGCGCCTCATGTCCGCCTTCTGCGAACGGATAGAAGTTAATTCCATGTCCGGCACATGCTTCTCTGATTCCTTCCGGTTCTATGACATCGTCATCCATATTCATGAATATGTGCAGCTTTGATGAATTTGCAGTCAATAATTCCGTTGATTTCAGGCTGATCAGCTTTTCAGCATCGATATGGTCAATTCCTGTTTCTTTTTCCATGATTGAGTGAATGCGCTGATCCAGATAAAAAGACGGATTTATTCCTATGCCTGTGATACCAAGGCGTGCTGCGAGATTCAGGGCAAAATAACCGCCGAAGGAAGAACCCGCCAGAGCATCATATCCTTTGGCGTCTGAAGCATCCGGTGTTCTGTTGTAAGGGTATATTTCAACATCATACAAACGTGAAAGATGTATGTACTTCTGGCTGTTTTTTGTGTTCACCGCTCTTTCCGCCACATGAGCAAGACCCGGAAAATAAAGAATTTTCATATTATCCTCATAACTGATTTTTATTACGGCGCAAAGCCAAACCTCTCTTGATTATAATGGACAAAATTTAGTAAACTGGAAACCTGAAATTAAGGAAGTGATTATGAAAATTGTCTCATTCAACGTAAACAGTGTAAGGAAAAGAACGGCGCATATAGCCTCATTTGCGGAAGAAAACGGAGCGGACATTATTGCGCTTCAGGAAACCAAAACGGAGGATGAGTTTTTTCCGGCGGGAGAGTTTGCGGAGATGGGCTTTCATAGCGAATATTACGGACAGAAAACCCATTACGGCGTGGCTGTTCTTTCAAAACAGAAACCTGTAAGTGTTGTAAAAGGCATTCCCGCTGAAGGCGAGCAGAAACGTTTTATTATGTGCAGATATGACACCCCAAAAGGGGCACTCAGCATTATTAACTGTTATTTCCCACAGGGAGAAAGCAGAGATACGGAAAGAAAATTCACAATGAAGCGTGAGTTTTATGCCGGAGTGGCGGAATATATAAAAACAAATTTTAAGGAAACTGACATGTATGCCCTTGTGGGTGATTTCAATGTCGCCTACACCGACCTTGATGTAGGTATCGGGGCGGACAGTGTGAAAAGATGGCTCAAGGAAGGCAAGTGCTGCTTTCTGCCGGAGGAGAGGGAGTGGATGAGCATGTTTTACTCCGTAGGCATGAAGGATACATACCGTCTGGTTCATCCCGATTCATCAGAGCTTTTTTCATGGTTTGACTACAGAAGCAAAGGCTTTGAGCGTGATCCCAAGCGAGGACTGCGTATTGACGCTGTTCTTGCCAGCCCGGTTTTGGCGGAATTCACTTCCGGCGCTGGAATAGACTACAATACAAGGGGAATGGAATCCCCATCTGACCACTGTCCCGTCTGGGCAGAATTCAGTCTTTAGAAGAGCTTGATATGGCAAATATGCTTGTAATGCTTTACAGCTTCGTCATGGGAATCGTGATGAAGCGCTCCGGACGTTTCCCATCGGAAACTGCAAATGTTCTTAATCAATTCATAATAAACATAACATTTCCTGCTGTGACACTGCTTTATATCCATGAGCTTGAGTTCAGCATGGATCTTATTTTTCCGGCTCTTATGGGGATAATAGTCTTCTGTGTCGGTGCGGGTTTTTTCCTTGTTGTTGGCAAAATTTTTAAGCTGAATGACAAGACCATCGGCTGCCTCATGCTCTCCGGAGGTCTTGGAAATACATCATTCGTGGGTTTTCCTATGATAAACGCCTTTTACGGCGAGGATATGATCGGTATCGGTGTTTTATGCGATCAGGGCTCATTTTTTGTTCTTTCCACTCTGGGCATTATGGTTGCCGCAAAATACGCATCCGGTAAGGTAAGCTCTTGGGATATAGTGAAAAAAGTGGTCATGTTCCCGCCTTTTCAGGCTATGGTGATCGCTCTTATTCTTAAGCCTGTTGTTTTTCCCTCATGGATGATAGACTTCCTGCGTGCGCTGGGCGCCACAGTTACTCCCCTTGCCCTTGCTTCAGTGGGTTTCCAGCTTCATCTGGGAGATATAAAGACTGCTTACGGCAGGTTGGGGATCGGTCTTTTGTATAAACTTATTATCGCTCCCCTTGTCATATTCCTGCTGTATGTTTTTGTCTTCGGAGCAAGAGGGCAGGCTATCCAGGTTACTGTGTTTGAAGCTGCCATGGCTCCCATGGTTACTTCCAGCATAATAGCGGCGGAAAACGGTCTGGACAGACCCTTGACAGCACTTATGGTAGGGGTGGGAATACCTCTTTCTTTTCTCACTGCTGCGGCATGGTATTACCTGCTGCTGTGGGTATAAAAAAATTTATTAAAAGGTTGGGATATGTTCATCGAAAAAGTTGCAAGTGAATTTTCGCTCAGAACCTCAAATGTAAAAAACCTCATTGAGCTTCACCTCGAAGGAAATACAGTTCCTTTCATCGCCCGTTACAGAAAAGAGATGACAGGCGGTATGGAAGCTGAGGATATAAGAGCGGTTATTGAGAGATACGAATACATAGTGAATCTGGAAAAGCGCAAGGAAGAGGTTATAGAGGCTATCAGAGAGCGTGAAAAGCTCACGCCGGAGCTTGAAAAAGCCATTCGTGCCGCTGAAACCCTTAAGGATGTGGAAGATCTTTACGCTCCTTACAAATCAAAACGCAAAACCAAAGGCGATATAGCCAGAGAAGCGGGACTTCTCCCCCTTGCGGATTATATAAGAGGCAGGGAGGACTTGAGCGGACTTGAGGCTGAAGCGGCAAAATATCTCAATGAGACAGTTGCGGATGTTCCGCAGGCGCTTGAGATGGCGGCGGATATAATAACCGAGGACATAGGCAGAGACCCCGAAATCAGAACCAGAATCCGAGAACTTTATGCAACAACAACTCTTGTGACCTGCGAAAAGAGAAAAGAGGTCACAGACAGAACATCATACGAAGACTATTATGAATATGAGGAAAAGATAACCACTCTGCCGCCCCACAGGGTTCTTGCCATTTTCAGAGGCGAGAGGGAAAAGGTACTCAAAGTTAAGCTGACTCCGGATGAGGAACGCTGTCTGGCTGCGGTGACGGGTCTTTCCGCTCAGAAAGGGATGAAACTTAATGATATTACTCTTAAATGTTCTCACACTGCCCTGAAAAAGACAATCAGTGTATCCGCAGAGCTTGATCTCCGCTCAACTTTGAGAGAAGAGGCGGAGCTGAAGGCCATAGATGTTTTTGCAAAGAACCTGAAAAGCCTGCTTCTTACCCCTAAAGTGAAAGGCAAGGTTATAATGGGGATTGACCCCGCATACAGAACAGGCTGCAAGTTTGCCGTTGTTGATGAAACAGGCAGACTTCTTGACTGGGGCGTTATGCACCCCACCAAACCGCAGGAGGATATAGAAGGAAGCAGAAGGATGTTTCTTGAATCCATGAAAAAATGCGGCATTACAGCGGTGGCTATCGGTAACGGAACGGCAAGCCGTGAGACGGAAGAGTTCGTTGCGGAGCTGATAAAAGATAAAGAGCTTAAAATAACATACACCATAGTCAGTGAGGCGGGAGCGTCTGTTTATTCAGCAGGCGAGGTCGCAGCAAGGGAGTTTCCCGAACTTGATGTAACAATCAGAGGAGCAATCTCCATCGCCAGAAGGGTTATCGACCCTTTGAGCGAGCTTGTTAAGATAGAGCCCCGCTCGATCGGCGTGGGGATGTATCAGCATGATGTAAACCCGAAGAAACTTAATGAAAGCCTTGAAAATGTGGTTGAGGATGTGGTGAACAGTGTGGGGGTTGACCTGAACACTGCCAGCCCTTCACTTCTTCAGTATGTGGCGGGGCTTACCAAAAGTACGGCTGAAAAAATTGTTGCTCTGCGTGAGAAAATAGGGCGCTTCATGAGCCGCAAACAGCTTATGGAGGTTGACGGCATAGGTCAGCAGACTTTCCTTCAGTGTGCGGGTTTCCTCAAGGTTTATGACGGTGAGGAACCAATGGACGCCATGTTTATCCACCCTGAAAGCTATGAGGGAACTTATTCGCTTTTAGAGAAACTGAATGTTTCGCTGAAGAATACGGAGCTTATCAAGCTTGCGCTGAAAAATAAAAATATCAGGAAAATAGCTGAAGAAACAGGGCTTGGCGAATTTACAATGAAAGATATTCTGGACAGTCTTGAAAAGCCTGACCGTGATATAAGAGACAGCCTTGACCCGGTAATATTCAAAAAGGGCGTGGTAAATCTTGATGACATAAAAGAAGGAATGATGCTTCAGGGCAAGGTCACTAATGTTGTGGATTTTGGCGCATTTGTTGACCTCGGACTGAAAAATGACGGTCTGGTGCATATTTCGCATCTTGCGGATAAATTTATCAAGCATCCGTCGGATGTTGTTTCCGTGGGTGATAACGTTAGTGTCCGTGTTCTCTCTGTGGATAAGGACAGGGGCAGGGTTTCGCTCACAATGAAAAGCAGATAAGGATTTTTTTCGTTGTCAATTGTACAAATAGTTGTACATTGTATAGCAGGAGGCATGATATGGATGCTAAAAGCTATTCTCAGGTTCGTCAAAATATGGCAAGCACAATGGAATATGTGTGCGATACCCATGAACCTGTTATCATTACAAGAAAAAATGCCAAGCCTGTTGTTATGATGTCTCTGGAAAGCTACAACTCTCTTCAGGAGACAGTTTATCTGCTGAAAAGCCCTGAAAATGCGGCAAAGCTGGCTAAAAGCATTGATGAATATGAAAAAGGCAAAAGCTTTGTTAAAGAGCTGATAGAAGATGATAGTCTGGACTGAGACAGCATGGGATGAATATCTCTACTGGCAGAAGAACGACAGAAAGATCCTGAGAAGGATTAATGAGCTGATAAAAGATATACACAGAAGTCCATTTGAGGGAATAGGTAAACCGGAAGCTCTTAATTTCAGTCTTGCCGGTAAATGGTCAAGGCGTATAGATCATGAACACAGACTTGTGTATCAGATTGATAATAGTCATATTGTTATATTACAGTGCAAATATCACTATTAAATTAAAATCATCTCCCTTCGCCCTTTAAGGCGAAGGGTTTTCTTATTCCACCTCGATCAGTGAGGCGGTTTTCTCCGACATTGTAATTACAACGCCTTCAAAAGTATGGAGGACTATTTCCTGCTCGGCGTCAAGATCAACACGTTTTCCGCTTTCTATTCCTTCCATTGACAAGACAGAGCCGATGTTTATGTCAGCATTGTTAAGGAAAGTGGCAATTTTTTTCCCCGCTGCAATTCCAGAGACTTTAAACTCAACTCCTTTTGGTGAGAAGGTGAACTGAAAGTTTTTCCTGTTCACAGTGTCGCCTATTATCATAGCGGCGACAGCTTCGGAGATTCGTACTCTGTTTTTATGGTTAACATTAACCACATACTCCATAGGGGGCAGGCTTTTGATTATTTTAAGCTTCATTCTGGGTTTTATTCCCAGCATGGCGAGGCGTTTAGCGTTTTTTTCACATTTGCCGAGGCTGTAGGTGATTACTGTGGCTGAAGGAGCAGCATCATAAAAAGGTTTTGGAGAACCACTCCCCGCACGGACAGTGATATGCTTGGCGAGCTGACCGCTTATCACTCTTACGCCGTTTTTAGTATCAACCTTAACGGTGGAGTATTTAACATCATCCAGATCAAGCTTGGTTACGGCACTGCCTTTGTAGAGACCAAGTGCGGCGAGCTTTTGCGCCGATTCCCCCTGCGGAGTGTTCTTGATCCTGTAGCAGTAACCGCTTTCGGCGTTTTTAAGGTTAAGCATCTACTTCTCCTTTTTATGTTTTACGCCGTAAGAGGAAAGACTCAGGGCGTAAATCAGTGTCGAAAGCGTGGTTCCGTTATGGAGCAGGGCGCTTGTCAGCGGGCTTATTCTGCCCATGAGTGAGAGAGCGACTGTAGCTGTGTTCACGCCTATGTTAAACCGGAACATCTGTTTGATAACCTTCATGGTTTTAACGGCAAGCACACGTGCTTTCACTATTCCCATGAGGTCTTCCCGCAGGAGTATAACTGCTGCGGTTTCCTTAGCCAGATCCGCACCCTGCGGAAGGCTTATCCCCACGTCAGCCGTGAGGAGTGCGGGTGCATCATTCACGCCGTCTCCGGCGAATGCTATTATGCATCCCTGCTGTTTAAGTTTTTTAACTATTCCCGCCTTATCTTCGGGCTTCATTTCGTAATAAACGTCGTCTATTCCAAGGAGTTCCGCAACATGGAGTGCGGAGTCACGGTGATCGCCTGTGATCATCACTGTTTTTTTGATGCCGTTCTTCTTTAACTCTTTTATAACCCGTGCAGATTCATCGCGCAAGGTATCTTTAAGGGCAATCAGACCGCAGAGCATGCCTTCTATGGCGACATAAAGTATTGTCTGCCCCTTGGTGCGCATTTTCCGTGCATCTTCATCGGAAAAACAACATACGACTTTTTCGTCTTCAGCAACGAAGTGATGGCTTCCCACCAGAACGTTTTTTCCGCCCACATATGCAGAAACACCGTGAGCTATTATGAAGTCCACCTCGCCTGTATGCTCAAGGTCAAGGTTTCTGTTTGCCGCTTCCTTCACAACAGCTGAGGCTATTGGGTGGGAGTAATACTCCTCTGCGGATGCGGCGATTCGCACTATTTCATTTTCCGTATATCCGTTATAGGGCTGAACCTCCGTTACGGAGAGTGTCCCTTTTGTGAGCGTTCCTGTTTTGTCAAAAATTATTGTATCCACTTCAGAGAGGTTCTCAAGTGCCTGTGCGCCTTTGATGAATATTCCTTCAGTGGCTGCATTGAACATGCTTGCTTTGATAGCGGTGGGAGTTACAAGCTGCAATGCGCATGAGTAATCCACGGAAAGGACAGACGATGCTCGCCTGAAATCCCTCGTGAGCAGAAGTGTTGCAAGTCCGGCGGCGAATGTCACGGGAACCATTTTATCTGCCGCAGCAAATGCTTTGACTTCTGTTCTGGACTGGTTTTTAAGGGAGTTGCTTATAAATTTTGCTATCCTTGCTGTTGTGGTTTCAGAACCCACTTTCTCTGCTTCGATGATAATTTTGCCTTCAGCCATCACTGTGCCGGAATATACATAGTCTCCGGGTTTGATGTGAACGGGCAGGCTTTCACCGGTTACGGATGCCTGATTTACAAGTCCTTCTCCTGATGCGACTTTTCCGTCCACAGGAATCATCTCCCCTGAACCGGCACGCACCATATCCCCGATCTGGAGATCGCCCACTGCTGTTTTTTCTTCCGACTGCCCTCTCACTACCCAAATGTATTCAACTTCCGGTTTAATGAGGCTTTTCAGCATCTTGTCAGATCTGTATTCCGCAGATTCCTCAAGGTAATGTCCGAGGTTAAGCAGAAATGTGATTGAACCCGCCGTGAAATAATCTTTTCTGGCAAGGAGCATTGCTATAACTGCCGCATCCAGCACCTCGACCTTAAGCCCTCTGGTGAACAGTGTTTCTATGCCCTCCATCATAATGGGTGCAGCGCCGAGATATGTTAGCGGAAGCCTTAGCCCCTGCGGCAGAAACAATTTAAGAATCCACATTGTTCCTGCCCAGTAAACATTGATTAAATCGGGGGAGTTCTGAAGCTCTTCCTCAGCGTTGAAAACCGTATGGCTGAACGCTGAAAGAACATCCAGAACATCGCCCCGTACATCTGTTTTTTTGTCAAAGTTCACTACTGCCGTTTGTGCCTTCTGGTTTACACGGACGGATTTCACGCCCTTAATCTGTTCCAGACCTGATTCCACAAGTGTGGCATCCAGAGCAGGATTGCCCAGAACGGGAGCCTTGAGGCGGATACGCCCCGGCATGTCATGCACTATTCCGACTTTTTCCAGTCCGGTGAAAAACATTGAGCCTAAAATGACAGCACCTTCTAACTTTTCATATTTTCGGGATAAAGGTAGTTGTGGTAAATGCTTAAGCCGACAAGAGCAACGCCTGAAGCTACATGGAGCTGTTTGGCGGCTTTGCCTTTGCCGAACCCTGTCACAACAGTTGCTGCCATCGTGAATATCAGGGCATTTTTAACAAGCTTACGTTTACGCATTACGGAAGACGGATTCTTTTTCTTCTTTTTTACCGCCGCCTTGCTTTCGCCGCTCACTTTATTCTCCTTCTACTTCCGCCTGAACATCTCTTATCTGTTCTTTAAGTTCTTCAACGCCGGACTGAAGACCGCCCCAAACCTTGACAACGCCTTTTACTATGGCTTTCTTGACAGCAGGGTTAGTGAGAAGGATCGCAAGCCCTGCGCCCACAGCAAAACCCTTAACATAGCTAGGCTCACGGAAGTTAAACCACTGTTTAAGGTGGGGGTAGACTGAATGGTCAGCATACTGCTGCTGGGGATAAGGGTAGGGGTAATATCCGTACTGCTGTGCCTGAGGGTTCTGGGGATTCTGTTTCTGATCGCTCATGTTCGTCTCCTTTTTTCTTTATATTATTCTGATTTTACAGGTTCTTTTGCTTTACATGCTTTTTCGACTGATGAATCAAGCAGGTACTTTGTGCCCGCCGCCACAGCGAAAACAGTAAGTATTCCGAATACGCCGCCGAGGCGGAGAAGACTTGCCGCTGCAACGCCCACTGCTGTTGCTGCTCCTGCTCCCGCTGCGTCTTTTGCTGTTTTTTTAGCGGCTTCTTCTTTGGTTATCTTGCCTTCTTTAACATCCTTTGCCTGTTTAGCTGCGGATACTGCTCCGCCCACTACCGCACCTGCTGCCGCTCCGACAACTGATGCTCCGGTTACAGCTTTTGTAAGATGGTGCATAATATCCTCCTTATTCGGCGTCTTCGGCATCGTCTGCCATGCCGCCGAGTGTTTTAGAGAAAATACTCATCAGTGAGTCTTTAATGGAATCGTTTGAAAAAAGCATGGCAACGCCTGCTCCTATAAGCATTCCTTTTACAAAATCGCTCCCTGACGCATCCGCAAACTTGCCCATGGCTGAAAGATGCGGATTTTCCTTGATCATGTCCCCGAATTTGCCGAAAATCATTCCGAACGGGTCTTCAGGGTGATGCTGCTCCTCATGATGCTGGTGGTGCGGCTCATGGGGCATCTGGGGCATATAGCCGTAAGGCGGCTGCTGCGGCATGTATCCGTATGGCGGAGGCATATACCCATAAGGCATCTGCTGTGGCATATACCCGTACGGAGGCTGAGGCGGCATAGGCATATAGCCGTATGGCGGAGGTGGGGGCGGCATGTAGCCGTACGGGGGCTGCTGGAACCCGAAGTCGGGCTGTCCCATAAACTCTTCTCCGTTTGGTGCGTATCCGTAGGGTGGTTCAAATTGATCTCCGGCGGGCATTTCGCCGCCTTCCGGTTTCTCCGATGCTCTGAAGGCATTCTGAGGAGTGTTTTCTTTTCTTTTTTCTTTTCCCGATGCAGAATCTTCCTGCGGTGAATCGGTGCAGCTTTCTTCTTTTACGGGATTTTCCGCATCTGCGGCTTTTTTTCCCATGTACTGCCTCCTTATGATTGCAGATAAGTGTCTTCGTATCTTTTAAGAATCTCCCTGCAAACTTCAGTATCTTTAGTTGTTATCAGTTTTTCAAATGTTTTGGGGTCTATTATATTAGGGTCATAGCGTATAACTACTGAACGAGCCATTATGTTTACCCGTGTGTCAAGCACTCCGGGGAGGCTGCTGCTTATATGCTCCAGTTTCTTACTCACAGGATCCTTCACCACGGAAGGGTCAACCTTAAGCCTTATTCTGCCTTCCACATGGTGCGCCACTGTGACATATTTCTTTGCCGCAATTAAATCTTCGAGCATTTTTCCCCATCCTCCGAGAGTTCCGCCGCTTCCGAATCTATTACGGAAAGTGGCTGCATTTCATATTTCAAAAGTCTGGAAGAATTGCCGAGAACGCCCGCAGTGTGGGCTATGTGCAGCAGCCCTGCCATAACAGGGGGCAACAGTCCCGCAGCACCGAGCAGCGCACCGGCTATGTTTGAGCCTGTGGCGAGCATAAAGTTCTGGTGTATAACTTCCTTTGTTTTTCTGCTGAGTTTTCTTAAGTACAGTATTTTTTCAAGGTCATCGTCAACAAGGGCTATATCCGCTGCCTCCACCGCAACATCAGAACCTGCGGCGCCCATGGCTATGCCGAGGTCAGCTTTTGCTAATGCAAGTACATCGTTTATGCCGTCACCGATCATGGTTACTTTATGATACTGCTGAATGTCGGCAACTATGTCCGCCTTCTGTTCCGGCAGAACGGAGTAGTGGCACTTATTAAAGCCGAGCCTGTCCGCCATTGCCTGTGCGGAGTATTTTTCATCTCCTGTGACAAGAATGAACTCCTTCACCCCTTCTTCACGCAGACCGTTTATGACCGCTTCAACATTCTCTTTCTGTTTGTTTTCCACAGTGAGAATGCCGATTACTTTTCCGTCTTCAGCCACATATATGACGCTTAATCCCTGCTGTTCGGCTTCCTTTGAGGGCTTTTCGAGCTTGGATATGTTTATTCCGTATTTATTCATCAGCTTTGCGTTGCCGATAAATATCTCACGCCCCATAGACTCGGCACGGACACCCATTCCAAGAATGGTTTCGCACACTGCGTGGGTGGTTTCAGCGCTGCACATCTCTCTTGCTTTGTCACGTATGGCAACGGCAACAGGGTGCCTGTTGTGAAGTTCTGCGGTGTATGCTGAGTATATTACATCGTATTCTGTTTTTCCTTTGATGGGGACAATGGAGATAACCTTCGGCTCATCAGTAGTGATTGTGCCTGTTTTGTCAAAGCAGAAGGATTCCTGTGAGCCTGCTTCCTCAAGGTATCTTCCGCCTTTGATAAGGATGCCCTTTGAGGCGGCGTTGGATATGGCGGCACTTACTGCGGACGATGCGGCAAGAACTGTTGCGCAGGGGCATGCCATAACAAGGAGGACAGAAAAGGCTCTGTAAAAGCTGCGGGTTATTACAAACGTGCCGAGGGTCATCCAGAAGCCCGTGTTTACAAGCTTCCTTGCCAGTCTGTCTGCCTCAAGTTCAATGGGTGCTTTATTGCCGAGGGAGTCCTCGACAAGGCAGAGTATTCTTGCCAGATAGGTTGAATCACCGACGTGACTTGCCTTAACATATATGAGCCCGTTCTGCACGTAGGTTCCGGCGAATACCTGTTCGCCCTCAAATCTGTGGACAAGTTCACTGCGCCCGTTTATTGAGGCTTCGTTTATCGCTGCTTCACCGCAGGTTATGAGACCATCCACAGAGATCTTTTCGCCGGTGTGTATCACCACTGTATCGCCTGCGTGTATCTGCTCCACAGGGACTTCGATCTCCTGTCCGTCTCTGTACACAAAGGCTGTTTTGGATGTTACGTCCAGAATATTCTTAATTGCCTTGCGGGATTTCTCTGTGACGTATCCGTTCAGCAGGTCGCTGCCTGTGTTTACCCAAAGTATCTCAAGAGCTGTGAGGGCTTCGCCCGCTATGGCGGCGGATGCTACTCCCGCACCGAGGAAGCTGTTTAAGGATATTTTGCCTGTTTTTCCGAAGTCACTGACCGCTTTTGCAATTAATGGTACTGAAAATGCTGCTGCAATTAGCCCCAAGGGGCTGAAGAGCAACTGACTGACCGCCAGCCGGAATATTTTTGTGCGTATGAACACACTGCCGAGAACAGCGGAGAGTATGCCGAATTCGGTTGCAGTCGTGTTGGCTTTGGGGCGCTCATTTCTTACGCAGACGCAGCCCTCTCTCTTACATGCCGGAGTATTAAAGGTAGCACGGGGCAGGGGCTTAGCCTCTGTGATTGCTTTGATGAGGTCTGAGGGGAGAATGGCAGTGCAGTCATAGTTTATGACTATGTTTCCGCCGATGTGACTGCATCTGGCAGCGCTTACCCCTTCGAGCTTGAGGAGGGACTTCTCCACTGATTCCGCAAGAGAGGGCGAGCCGATCATCTCTTTATATTTCAGGCGGATTCGCCCTTTAAGTGAGTGCTTAACTGTTATCAATTTAGCCACCTATAACTTTATTAAGAGTACTGTTAACAAAGTTAGTTTCTGTCTAATCATATACCCCTTTTGAGAATGTGATCAAGCCAAAATGTTAAAAAATGTCAGATAAAATTGAAAAGGTGTGTTACGGACGTTTAGAACTTTTAGATTGCTGTGATTTTTTCAAAATATCTATCAATGACTTCTTTAGTGTCATCCATAGACTTGACAGTGTATATCTCAGTTCTGAACGCCGTAGATTCACTTAAGCCTTTTGTGAACCATACTGCATATTTTTTAACTGAGTCAATACAGAATTTCTCTTCCCTGAACATTGTTTCATATGTCATTAGTTTATAAATGAGTTTATGTATCTCTACCGGAGTAAGATACCCGTCGGGATCTTTTCCTTCCGAAAGTGCTTTAAAAATCCACGGCGCCTTCATCATGCCTCTGCCAATCATAATACCTGCTACGCCTGTTTCCTTCATTTTTGTGAAGGTTTCAATATCAACTACGTTGCCGTTTCCGATAACGGGTATGGGACTTAGTCTTACAGCATCGGCTATCATGGCATAGTCAACATCACCTGAAAACATCTCAGTTTTTGTGCGCCCGTGTACACTTATTGCGTCTGCACCTTCAGCTGCGACTATTTTGATAACTTCTGGGTAGTTAATACTTTCTCTGTCCCAGCCGAGGCGAATTTTAACCGTAAGCGGTTTTGAAGTGGCTTTCCTTGCCGCCCGGATTATGTCTCTGATTTTGTCAGAATCTTTAAGAAGAGCCGCACCGCTGCCGCTTTTCAGCACTTTTTTTACAGGGCAGCCCATGTTTATGTCATAAATATCTGCGTTAGACTCTTCATCGCAGACTTTTATGGCATCATGTATTGATTCAGGCTTTGAACCGAACACCTGCAATGCCACGGGTGTGTCTTTATCTGTGATTTCCAGATACTGCATTGTTTTTCTGCCGGAGCGGATGAGTCCTTCCACGGACACCATTTCTGTAAAGAGCAGTCCGTCAAAGTAATCACGGACAGCCAGACGAAATGCAGGGGTGCTGACACCCGCCATAGGCGCAGAGACCAGAATGTTTTTTTTGAGTGTTTCTGTGATTATGTTATCCGATTTCGGGTTGGGTGTCATAAGCTGTTCCTTCCAGTGAGAAAAACCTGCGTTTGTTGTAAAATCTGCTTGCGGCATAGGCTATCATATCGCCGTTGTCAGTGCAGAGACGGAAAGAAGGGAAGTACACGTTTTCCCCTCTTTTACAGGAGTTTCTGAAGGTTTCCCTTATGTATCCGTTGCATGCCACACCGCCGGCTACCACCACTTGCTGTCTTTTCAGCCTGCGGGCTATCCGCAAGGTTTTAAGCACAAGTGTGTCTGCCGCTGTTTTCTGGAAAGAGGCTGCGAGGTCTTCTTTTGAGTATATTCCTTTATTAAGGTTATTCAGAACTGCGGTTTTCAGACCGGAGAAGCTGAAGTTATCTTCCTTTTTCATTGCGATGGGGAGTGGCACGGCGTCTCCGCTGCCTGATTTTGCAAGCTTTTCAATTGCCGGACCTCCGGGGTATCCCAGATCGAGCATTTTGGCAACTTTGTCAAAGCTTTCACCCGCAGCATCGTCCACTGTTTTTGCCACAAGCCTGAAGTTCAGCGCCGCATCCACATCATAAATGTGCGTATGACCTCCGCTGATTATAAGGGCAAGGTAGGGCGGTTTAAGTTCTTTATGCTCAAGTTCCGCTGCTAAAATATGGGCGGAGAGGTGGTTCACAGGCATAACAGGTATTTTCAGCCCGTAGCCTAGCCCCTTGGCAAAGCCGACCCCGACAAACAAAGCACCTATCAGCCCCGGAGCATTTGTAACACCTATAACATCAAGATCTGACGGAGCCACAGAGGCATCAATGAGACATTTTTTGTAAAGTGGCTCAAGCTTCAGTATATGGTTTCTGGATGCAACCTCCGGAACTACACCGCCAAAGAGGTTATGAATATCCGCCTGAGAGGCTGTGTGGGTGGAAAGCACCCCTTGGGCGGTGTCGTACACCGCCATTGAGGTTTCATCGCATGAAGTCTCTATTCCTAAAAAAAGCAAAAAGCTATCCTTAAACTGTTATTTTTTATGCGCAAGTTCCTTGATGGAAACTATGCGAACCCCTGCTTTTTCAATATCACCGAGATGTTTTTCAAGCGTGCTTATTGTTTCATCCCGCAGGTGCCCGATCATGATGACGCTGCCGTTCTTTTTTGCAAGAGCAACGCCTTCCATGATTTTTTTTCTGATATATGTTTCGTTGTTTTCGTTGTCAATAAATTTTCTGTTCTGACCGCATTTCATTCCCTCTTTCAGACATACGTCATAAGCGACTGACTTACCGGAGGTGTAACTGTCAACATACGTGTCAGTATGTTTTTTCATGAACCCAAGCACCTGCTCCATTTTTTTGGTGTTTTCGGTGAATGCTGATCCCATGTGGTTGTTAAAGCCGTCAATCCTGCCGAGCTGTTTAACATTGTTGTCAGCCTGTGCTTCTATGATGCTTGGAGGCATGTTGAGGAGTACAGCACCCTTGCCTGGGTCAGTACTTGGATACGAGAGAGGCTCCATAGGAAAGTGGAGAAACACGGTTTTTCCTGCTTTGCGGGCTATTTCTGCCGTTTCTGCATCATGTGGGAGATAGGGCAGTATAGCAAAAGTAACAGGATATTTTATGGCGGCGAGCCTCTTTGCCAGAGGAACGCTGTAGCCGCAGTCATCTATAAGAAGAGCAAGCTTCGGCGCATTCGGAGGAAGTATAACGGGCTTATCCATATCTTTGGGTTTTTCAACCTTTTCGATTAGGAATTCTATGATAATATTGCCATTTTCATTTGATGCACTTAAGTTGTCGGCTAAAGTGGTTTTGAAGCCCATCTCTTCAAGCATAGGCTGCAGCTCTGCCGTGAGTTCCTTTTGTCTGTCTTTCGGAAGGCTTAAGGTGTAAGTGGCAACAGGTATGCTTCCGTCATCCATTTTGCGTGATTTTATGGAGTCACTGCCTATGCCGAGATTGAACATAACAAGTTTGAGAGCCTTGTCAGCCTCATCAATTGTGGCGGATTTATTGTCCTTGGTTACAACCTCTTCCTGAACAGAGGTGAGGGGTGTCTTGATCTCTTTTTTCTCTGCTGTTTCGTTTTTTTCGGCGGCTTTCATGCCCAGATAAACTCCCAGAAGAAGCACTAAAAGAGCTGCGAGAACACCGCCAAGAATATATAGCTGTCTTGAAGAGGCGGCTTTTTTAGCCGCCCCTGTTGATGGTTTACGTTTTCTCGGCGTCCGTGCCGGTTTTTTTCTTTCAGCCATTTTTGATCATTTCCCTCAGTTTTTCCACGGCTGCTTTCAGCTGTTCATCTCTCTGAAGATCGATTATGGGTTTGCTGATGTCAGCTGCGAGTTTATCGATCTCTTCCTGGGTGAGAGTAACATTGTCGGATATTTCTTCAACCGCAAGGTCAGGCTCAATCCCTTTATCATGAATCATTCTGCCGTTGGGGGTGTAATACTTCGCAGTGGTAAGCTTGATTGCTGAACCGTCTCTGAGAGGTATTATCGACTGAACAGATGCCTTTCCGTAGGTTTTTTTACCCACAAGAACGCCCCTTTTATAGTCCTGTATTGCTCCCGCAAGGATTTCAGAAGCCGATGCCGAACCTTCGTTTACAAGAAGAACAAGGGGAGTCTTTTCCTCTCTAAGCGTGAAGGCAGAGGATTTAAAATGCTGGTCTTTTCCTGTTCTGTCCTTGGTGTAGACAACCTCTTTGCCGGAGGGGAGGAAAATGCTTGAAACATTTATTGCCTCTGTCAGCAGTCCGCCGGGGTTGTTGCGGAGGTCTATTATTATGCCTTTGAATTTATTTTTTCTCATATGCTCTATGGCTGATTTGATTTCGCCTGATACGTCTTCTTTAAACTGTGTGACTCTGATGTAGGCGACATCTTTGCCGATCATATCATATTTGACAGCCTTAACTTTGATTATCGCCCTTGTGAGGGTAACGTCAAAGGGTTTGGGAACATTATCCCTGTGAATGGTGATCATCACGTCTGTTCCCGGCTTGCCTCTGAGCTTGTTTACCGCATCCTCAAGGGAAAGACCGGTAGTGGCATTGTCTTCTATCTTGATTATTCTGTCACCGGCTTTAAGACCTGCTCTGAATGCGGGGGTATCCTCAATGGGGGCTATAACTGTAAGAATGTTGTCTCTCATGCCGATTGTAATGCCCAGTCCGCCAAATTCACCTTTGGTTTCCACCTGAAAGTCTTTGTACTCTTTTTCAGTGAAAAAAGTGGAGTGAGGGTCAAGTCCCTGAAGCATGCCTTTTATGGCTCCTTCCACAAGGGTCTTGTTTTCAACCGGTTCAACATAGTTTCTTTCTATCAGATACATAACCTCGGTGAACGAATCCAGATTTTCATATCTGCTGGATTTTGCGGAGGCTGTGCCGGTATCCTTGATGAATACTCCTGAAGCAGCAAGAAAAGCAAGAAGCGCTGACGCTGCGAGGAATGGAAGAAGTTTCTTTTTTAAATTCATTTTATTTATCTCCTAACGGGTTTAAGCCACTCAGAGGGGTTAAGGGCTTCGTTATGTTTACGTATTTCAAAGTAAAGATAGGGCGTTTCCGGCTGGAGGTCAACAGCAACGGAGCCTATTGCCTGTCCTGCTGCTACGCTGTTTCCTGTCTGAACATTAACTCTGCTCATGTTTGCGTAAAGGGTGAAATAGGCGCCGGGGTGTCCGACTATGACCAGATTTCCGAACCCTCTTATGTTATCCACATACTTTACCGTTCCTTCAAATACTGCCCGCACGTCTCCGTGACCGGAGGGGCTGATTTTTATTCCTTTATTCTGAATTGTACCCTGAAAACCTTCAACTTTCTTGGGTCCGAAAAATTCAATTATCTCGCCCTTAATAGGCCAATCCATTTTCCCTTTGAGTCTGCCGAAGAGGGTTGCATCACCTTCTTCAGCTTTTTCTTTCTTTCTGGCATCCTCGACCTGAGCGCGTATACGGTCCATCTTTTTTTCAAAATCCTGCTGTTTTTTATTGAGAATTTTGATGTATTCACGCTTGCTTTCCTTGTCCTGTTCCATGACAGCCACAAGCTGATTCAGTTTAACTTTTTCTGTATTATATTCATTTACAAGTCGCTGCTTCATGCGGAGAAGATGCTCAATATCACGGGATTTTGTTTCCTTCTCAGTCTTAACCGCTTCCAGGCGTTCAGATTTTGTCTTAATGTCTTCCGCTCTTTTCATTAGAATTGTGTTGATGTTCTCGACTATCTCCATATTTTTTATGGTGTCTCTTGATTCTTTGGTGAAAAGAAGAAGCTTTATGTTCACATATTCAATGTTGTCAATCAGGTAGATATTGCTGGTTTCTATTGAGTCTCTTATTTTGGCTATTTCGCTGTTAAGCCGGGAGGTTTCCTTGTCAAGCGTCTGGATATCCTTTCTGAGTTCTGCGGATTCTTTGTTAAGCTGATCAATCATTTTGCTTTGCACGTCAAGAGTTTCATTAAGGTTATTCACCTTGAGCGCAACGGTTTTCTTAGTGCTTTCAATTTTGTCTATCTGTTTGCGTTCTTCATCCAGCCGTTTTTTTATGTCGGTTAAATATCCTTTGGTTTCCTTAAGCCTGTCTTCATAATAATCCGCAGATGCGTATGCGGCAAACAGCAGCATCAGCGCAATGGCGGCAGCTTTAAGATTCATTTATGCTTTTCACCTTGCTGAGGAAGGAGGTAACGCTTATCGTGCTGGCAATAGTGCTTATAACTACAAGATAGATATATGTTTTGAGATAGTAGAACACATCCGGCAGAACAATAAAGTTTAAGCCCACCGGGGCAAGAAGCTTCACATTCATAAACAGCATAAACAGGTAAACAACTGCAGATGATATGAAATATGCGATCGTTATCTCCAGAAATGAGCAGATAACATAGGGTATTTCTATGAATGTTCTCGTGGCGCCCACAAGGTTGTATATCTTAATATCCTCTCTGTATCGGAAAAGGCTTAAGCGTATGGTATTAAATATTATTATTCCCACTGAAATTGTCAGCAGCATAGTGAGGACAACAAGAAAAATTTTCACAGCCGAGCGTATGTCGCTGAAATTCTGAATCCATTTTTCACCGTAGCTTGCCACATCAACATTGCTGAGGCTCATTATTCTGCGCTCCATTTCACGCAGGCGGCTTATCTCCTGAAAATCATCCTTAACTGCCACTTCGATAAAAGCGGGGAAAAGCTCCGGTGGAATTTTGTCCAGATAATTAATGTTTGCAGTGGATCCTTTCAGGTAATTAAATGCATCTTCCTGCGAGTAATAGGAAATACTTCTGACACCTTCGATTTCCTGAAGCTGTTTTATGAGATCATCCACCGAAGTTTTTGTGGGTGATTTCACATAGACCCGCATGGAATCGGTCTTTGTGATCTCTTTAAGAAAAGAGTCGGAAGAGCTGCCTATTATCACAAACATGCTGTAGATGAACAAAACAGTGATAACTGTCACGACAGATGCAAGGTTGAGGGACATCGTTTCCCTGAAAAGTCTCAGACCGCTTTTGAGGACAACGCTAATCTTCATCGTCTTCCCCCTTTTCCTGAGTTGAACCTGTGAGGCTGTCATGCTTGATCTTGCCGTATTTCAACTCTACCATTCTTGCGGGGAAATGTTCCATGAGCCTTTGGTCGTGTGTGGCGACAATAACAGTTGAGCCCTTATCCCTGTTTTCAAGGAGAAGGCGCATTATGGAGTCTGCATTATCGTTGTCAAGATTTCCCGTGGGTTCATCAGCGAGAATAACTTTCGGTTCATTTATGAGCGCTCTTGCAATAGCAACTCTCTGTTTTTCGCCGCCGGAGAGTTTTTTCACTATTGTGTCACGCTTAACAAATATCCCAAGTTTTTTAAGGAGGGGGTATATCTTTTCTTCCATATGTTTAGGCTTGAGGTAGTAAATCTCCAGAGCCATACGGAGGTTTTCAAATACTGATTTTTCCTCAAGAAGCTTAAAGTCCTGAAACACAACGCCTATGCTGCGGCGAAGGTAGGGGATTGTGCGGTGGTTCATGTTGCTGACATTCTGACCGTCCACCATCACTATGCCGCGGGTGGGGTTGAGATCTGCGTAAATAAGCCGGAGAAGTGTTGATTTTCCCGCCCCGCTTTCCCCTGTAATATAGAGAAATTCGCCGGGGGCGATTTTAAGGTTTACACCGTCCAGAGCTTTCTTTTCGCCAAAAAAGGATACGTTGACATTGTATAATTTTATCATACCGAAAATCTTGAGAAAATACGGCGTGCATGCGCACGCCTATGAAATGAATGGTACATGTAAAAAACAACAATATCAAATGTTAATCACAGAAAACAGCAGGTGTTACTACTTTTTACATATGATTCCGCCGCTGTCAAAAACCTCGACCCTGTTTCTGCCTTTGTCCTTGGCTTTGTACAGTGCAACGTCAGCCTTGTTTACAAAGGTGTCTGCATTATCAGTTTCGGATATTTCCGCAACACCGAAGCTGCATGTTATTGTGCTTTTATGGGGAAACGGCGTGCTTTCAATTTCCGCTCTAAGCCTTTCCGCTATATCTGTTGCACCCTGACCGGATGTTCCGGGCATAAGCACGGTAAATTCCTCGCCTCCGTAACGGGCGAAAACATCTGTCTTGCGGATGGCTCTCTGCACTATCCCTGATATCTCCTGAAGCACAACATCGCCGACCTGATGTCCGTGTGTATCGTTGACCATTTTAAAGTGGTCAACATCAAACATGATAACGCTGAGTTTCTGGTTGTATCTCCGTACACGGTCAATTTCCTTGTTCAGCTCATCATAAAATTTCTTTCTGTTGAAAATGCCCGTCAGGTAATCCTGATTAGACATAACCATGTACAGCTCTTTTTCCTGCTCAAGTTTAGTGATATCGCTGAAACTGAGCAGCCATTCGGGGTGTCCGGGGACCCTGTTCACTCTTATCATGAATGATGCATTGTCTGAATTGTTAGGGTCTTTGTGCTGCAAGTCCCCTGTCATGATAAGCATGTGATCTTTGTCAGTTTCGTTCACAACTGTTTTTACCCATTCGCTGAAGGGTCTGTTTCTGTAAAAACTGTCTTCTTTTTCAATCAGGAAATAGTCTATGGAGCCGTACTTATCCTGAAACTGCTCTATGCTTTCGCATTTTATGAATTTCAGGAATGATTTATTGAGATAAGATATTTTTTCGCCGTCAGTAATAAGGAGCATCTGCGGGTTAATATCCAGAATCGTTTTGATAAACTGGTTTTTAGCTTCCAGTTCCTTCTGCTGTATAACTGTTTTCGCAGTCCGTGCGAGAATCTGTATAAACTCTTTAAAGTTAATGGGTTTTTTGATGTATTTATCTATGCCGATGTCAATGGAGCGCAGGAAGAATTCTTCATCATTATGTCCGGTTGTTATAATAATAGGAATGTCGGCGTTGTGTTCACGTATTTGTTCCGCCATGCTCAACCCGTCCATCACAGGCATACGGATATCTGTTATAATAATATCGGGTTTGTATTCGAGGAACATTTCAAGACCTTCCCGCCCGTTGGAAGCCTGATAAAGAGTCTGCGTGCGCCTCTGGAGGAATCTGGAGAGCCGTTCCCTTATTGAATCCTCATCTTCGACATAAAGTATGGAGAGCTTATCAATCAGCCCGCTTTCCGCTTCTATCACTGCAAAACCCCGCTTGTATAATCTGTCTAATAATATTCTACACCATTCAGAGTGTATATTTAACTAATTTACCTGAAATAGGAAAAATTGTCTATTACATTGAAGAGCTTTAATTTGTCCGCAAGCTCCTTCGCTGTTTGCGTTTAATGTTCTCCATTCATCTCTTGAATTTGGTTTTTCAACCTGATACTATTTGCTTTTCAAGGAAAATCCGGAGGACGTAATTTGAAGGCTGTAATAAAATCCCTTATTGATAAAGCTGTTGAAGAAATATTAAAAGAAGGCGGGTTTGAAGCCGAACTTCCTGAATACACTGTAGAAGTCCCGAATAATAAGGATCACGGCGATTTTGCGGCGAATACAGCGCTTAAGCTCTCGAAAGCTATGAGAAAGAATCCTTTTGACATCGCATCAGACATTGCTGCAAAAATGAAGCACCCGCTGATAGAAAAATGCGAGCCTGTACGTCCTGGTTTTATAAACTTCTCAATATCAAAGACTTTCTATACGGATCTTCTTCGTGACTGCATAGCTTCCGATGCTCCTTTTAAATCTGAGGTTGGCGGAAACAGAAAAGTTATGGTTGAGTTTGTAAGCGCCAATCCCACAGGTCCCCTGCATATTGGTCATGGCCGTAATGCCGCTTATGGTGACAGTCTGGCGAGAATACTCAAAGCGGCAGGGTTTGATGTATCCACTGAATACTACGTCAACGATGCCGGAAAACAGATGAGCAACCTCGGTAAAAGTATATACGTGCGCTATCTTCAGGTGTGCGGGCGTGATGTTGAGTTTCCTGAAGACGGCTACAAAGGGGGCTATATTACCGATATAGCTAAAGAGCTTCAGAAAATACACGGTGATAAGCTTCTTTCGATGGATGAGGCAGAGGCACAGAAAATCGCTTTTGAATACGGTCTGGAGGATATAAGAAGCGGAATAGAGGCTGACCTCAGGGAATTCCGTGTTTCCTTCCAGAGATGGTTCAGCGAAAAATCCCTCTATGAAAGCGGCGAGGTTGAGGAATGTCTTGCTGAACTCCGCAGCCTTGGTCATGTCTATGACAGTGAAGGTGCTGTGTGGTTTGCATCCACAAAATTCGGAGATGATAAAGACAGGGTTGTGAAACGTCAGAACGGTGAATATACCTATTTTGCCTCCGACATAGCCTATCACCGAAATAAATACAGAAGAGGGATAAGAACAAGTATTGATGTATGGGGAGCAGACCACCACGGTTATGTAAAAAGGCTCTCCTCCGCAGTGCATTCCCTTGGTGTTGAGGATTTCGAGTTTAATGTTTCTCTTATCCAGATGGTAAACCTGATAAAAGACGGCGAAAGGGCATCAATGTCCACCCGTGCGGGTGAGTTTATAACCCTGAAATGGCTTATCGATGAAATAGGCGTGGATGCGGCAAGGTTTTTCTACCTTATGAGGGACTTTGAAGCGCAGTTCGATTTTGATATAGACCTTGCCAAAAAACGTACCTCCGACAACCCTGTGTATTATGTTCAGTACGCCCACGCAAGGGTTTACGGACTGTATGCCAAGGCGGAGGAACAGGGGCTTAAGTGGGAGAAGGGGGCAAACCTTAACCTTCTTGAACTTGATGAAGAGAAAGAGATAATAAGAAAACTGTACGAAATGAAAGGGATCGTTGAAACTGCGGCGTTTCACCATCAACCGCACAGGATAATTTATTACCTTCAGGAGCTGGCATCTGCATTCCACTCCTACTATTACAATAATGTTATTATAAATCCGGAAAATCCAGAACTCTCCGGAGCGAGACTAAGCCTCTGTGCGGGTGTTGCCGCTGCGGTGCGCTTTGGTCTTGATCTCCTTGGGGTGAGTGCGCCGGAAAGGATGTAACTTGTCGGACAGCAGGGACAACTTCGGCAGGAAGATACAGTCGGTTTTTCTGTTCTTTCTGCTTTTCGGACTGGCGGCGTATTTCTTTGTTTATGTGACAGAGAAGATGTCCGAACCGTCTAAAATTACTATCGCTCAAAAACCTGTGGAAAATCCCGATGAAATGACCGATCCTTCATCCGGCGGAGAAATTACTTATAAACTTGGGGAAAACGGAGATGTTGATGTCTCTGAGCGTGCCGCAGGCGAAGAACCTGCCCCGCAGGAGGATAAGGCTGAAAAAAAGCCGGAATCCGCACCTGCTCCTAAGCCAGTTGTAAAAAAAGAGCCGGAAAAACCCGCTGCTCCTAAACCTGTTTCTGCGGCAAAGCCTGTGGAAAAGAAGCCGGAACCTCCCAAACCTGTGGCAAAACCGGTTGAGAAAAAGCCGGAACCAAAGCCGAAGCCTAAACCAGCACCCGTTAAGAAGGAAGCTCCAAAGTCCGCTGCTAAAGGGGCTTATGTTCTTCAGCTTGCTGCATTTAAGGACGAAGCCACTGCTAAATCGGAAATGAACAGGCTGAAGAAAAGCTTTCCTGATATTTATTATGTTAAAATAGATCTGGGAGCAAAGGGAGTGTGGTACAGACTCCGCTGCCTCCCCAGTGCGACCTATGAGGAAGCTGCCAAAAAGCGGGACGCAGTTAAGGCTAAGTACCGCCTTGACCCGATAGTGGTAAAGTCTGGGCCATGAAACATATAATAATGCTGCTCATACTGCTTTTGCCTGCGTATCTTTACGCCGGCTCTGTTACGCTGATAGATAAGACCCGCCCGCTTCTTAACGGGGTTCAGGTGTTTGTGCTTGACCCTGCATACGAAAATGATCCGGGCAGTTTCTTTGATGAGGTGAAAAAGCAGGGAGGCAACACGGTTTTTTTCCGTGTTTTTCATAACTCCATAGACAGATATCATTTCCTTAAAAAAAGCGAATGCAGCACTGGCGTATATTTCCAAACTGATGAAGCCTGTGTTATTGATGATATTCTCGGTACAATGACAGAAGAGGCGCATAAACGGGGCATAAAGCTTTATGCTTGGATGGCGACCCGCACTCTGTCGTTTCTGAAAACACCCTTACTTATGGAGAAAACCTTTGCCGACGGGCAGGGAACAGGCGAAGGCTATGGCGCCAGTATCTTTATGTCCGCCGTACGGCGTAAGCTTGTTCGTCTTTTTGAGGATTTGGCGGCATACGATATCGACGGCATACTCTTTCAGGATGATTTCATCATGCGCCACCGTGAAGGGGCAAGCCTGTCAGCTCTGCATGCTTATTATATGGATTCAGGTGTTATGCTGACCGCATCGGATCTCTTCGGCTGTCTGGAGCGTGAGAACCTTACTAAAGTCCCCGGCGGGTGTAATGAGACATATATCCCCTGGGCAAACTGGAAAACAAGGAAAATGGCAGAGTTTTTCAGCGAGTTAAGGCAGGCTGTGCTTGTCCGTAATCCTTCAGTGCGTTTTGCAGCCAATATATACTACGAAACCCCGGCGGATGAAATGAAAGGGATTAGCTGGTACTCCCAGTCAATTGATATGCTCCTCGAAGCAGGCTTTGACTATCTTGCTGTGATGAGCTATCACGATCAAATACGCAGAGAAATGAGCCTTGATTATGACAGCACTAAAGAATATGTGAACGGAATGCTTTCGGGGCTTGTCTCCAAAGTAGATGATAATAACAGAATTCTCATGAAGCTCCAAAGGGTTTCGTGGGCAGATAAAAGCGGCATAGACCGCAGAGAACTTGAGGATATTTGTCGCCTGATAGATTCATACGGCAGTATCAGCAAGGCAATAGTACCTGTAAACAAAGCATCCGAAGTATTCGGGCAATGCTTTTAGCAGGTCAAAAGAAGGAAGGTTTATTTATGAAAGTAGGTATTATAGGTGGAGGAATTGCGGGCTTGTCCGCAGCATTCTGGCTTTCAAGAGTTGAAGGCGTTTCTGTAACACTCTTTGAAAAAGATGAAAGACTTGGCGGGTGTATAGGAACAGCTACTGAAAACGGATTCACCATCGAAGCAGGACCTAACGGCTTTCTGGACAGCAAGCCGCACACTGTTCAGCTTTTTCAGGATGCAGGACTTGGCGACAGGCTTTTAAGAAGCAATGACGCTGCACGCAAGCGCTTCATCATGCGTTACGGCAGGATTATCAGAGTGCCGGAAAAAGCAGGGGCTTTTTTCAAAACGGATCTTGTTACTCTGAAAGGAAAAATACGTCTGATGGGTGAGCTTTTTGTTCCTCAGAAGAAGGACGAAAAGGATGAAACTGTTCAGGAGTTTGCAATACGCAGACTTGGTCAGGAAGCGGCGGATTTCATGATTGCACCTATGGTTTCGGGCGTATTTGCCGGAGATGCTGCCAAGCTGAGTCTTAAATCAGCATTTCCTGTTATCTGCGAGCTTGAGTCAAAATACGGCGGTCTCTTCAAAGGGATGCTGAAAAAACCAAAAAAGAAAAGCGGTCCGGCCGGTCCCGGCGGAGCGCTTACATCATATATCGGCGGGCTGATGCAGGGTATTAATGACCTTGAAGAAAAATGTTCCGGCGTTGAGATAATCAAAGGATGCGCAGTGAACGAAGTTCATAAGGGTGAAAACGGCTTCAGACTTGTTACATCACAAGGGGAATACTATTTTGACTCTGTTGTTTCCGCCGCACCAGCTTATGAAGCGGCTAAGTTCTTAAAAACACTTGATAAAGAGCTTGCAGATATTATGGACAGTATTCCTTATTCTCCTGCTTTTGTTGCCGGACTGGGCTTCAATGAAGAAGATGTTGAAAACGACCTTGACGGTTTCGGCTATCTCATTCCCAAGCTTGAGAATAAGAAAATTCTCGGAGCGCTTTTTACTTCATCAATTTTCCCGTCAAGAAGACCCAAAGACAAAAAACTCGTGAGAGTCATCATGGGCGGAGATACGGATCAGGGCAGATCTCTCATGTCGAAAAGTGATGAAGAACTTGTGGACATAGCATTTAATGAAATTAAGGATACTTTGGGTATCAAGGCAAAACCCGTTCATCACAAACACTTTCGCTGGGATAAGGCAATTCCCCAGTATTACCCCGGACACTCTGAAAAGGTTAAGTCGGTTGAGGAAATATGTGGCAGAATTGGCGGGATTTATGTGGGCGGAAATGTCCTTTGCGGCATAGCTCTTAATGACTGTACCAGAAGAAGCCTTGAGATTACCGAATCAATCACCCGTTCACTTGAAAAACAGGGACAGGCAAGTTAGAATAGGTAACAATAGCGCCCGTGAGCGTGTGCAAAGAACTGGCGGGGTGTGCGGATTTTTGTTATTCCCCAGTCCCACCGGACGGGACTGCGCCGTGCGTAGCGAAGGGTGGTTTATCAGTCTGTAGGCATGCACAAAAAAACGGCAGAATGTGCGGATTTTTGTTATTTCCCAGTCCCACAGGACGGGACTGCGCCGTGCGTAGCGAAGGGCGGTTTATCCGCCTGCGAGCGTGTACAAAAATCCGGCAGGACGCTCGGATTTTTGTTATTAAGTAGGAGGTTTTTGCCCAATGCCGAAAGTCGGAGTTGTTTTAAGCGGCTGCGGAGTTTTTGACGGAGCCGAAATACACGAGGCTGTTCTTACTCTGTATTTTCTTCAGAAAAACGGAGCGGAGACAATCTGCATGGCTCCCGATATTGACCAGCTTCATGTTGTTGATCATCTCAAAGGTGAGGTCGCTGAAGGGGAAAAAAGAAATGTTCTTACTGAAGCAGCACGAATATGCAGAGGAGACATCAGGAATCTTGCGGATGTAAAAGTGAGCGATTTTGATGCTCTTATCTTTCCCGGCGGTTTCGGAACTGCGAAGAATCTTACTGATTTTGCAGTAAAAGGAGCTGACTGCGGCATTAACCCTGAAGTTCTGCGTATAGTGCGTGAAACTGTTATGGCTAAGAAGCCCCTTGGGGCTATATGCATAGCACCCGTGGTGGCCGCCAAAGCCCTTGCGGGAACGGGTATAAAGACATCTGTTACCATCGGCAACGACGAAGGAACGGCAGAGGCTGTTGAAACTTTCGGCGTGGCGCATGTTAACTGCTCTGCGAAGGATTTTGTGGCGGATGAAAAGAATAAGATAGTCTCCTCACCAGCCTATATGCTGGGGCAGAGTATACCGGAAGTAGCTGAAGGAATAGAGAAAACAGTTAAAAAACTTTTGGCTATGATATAAAAGGCAAGCCGTTTTACGGTTGATATTTTTTGCTACAGACCGAAAGACTAATTTAATCCGGATATTCCGCAATACAGTTTTAGCGGGGTATCCGGATAATGTTTTTAAAGGGCTGAAAAAAATAATTGTCCAGTGAACGGAGTATTGACACACAGGTATTTAGGGTATATAACGCTATGTACCGACGTATATAACGGGAACTTCTCATGAAGATTAAAGGCGAACTCGGTTTTGATGCGGCAGATAATTTTTTTATCAGCGCAGGCAGAATAAAACTTCTTAAAGCAGTGGATGAAACAGGGTCAATATCGCAGGCGGCAAAGCATGTCGGGCTCAGCTATAAAGCAGCTTGGGATGCGATACAGCTTATGAATGAAGTCAGTGAAAGCCCGCTTGTTCTCAAAAAAACAGGCGGAGCCGGCGGCGGCGGGGCAGAACTAAGCCCGTATGCTGCGAAGCTGATAACTTCTTATGATCTTGTAAACAATAAATTGAGCAGCATTATGTCTGAGATACAGGAGAACATTCACGACTTGGACGAACTCCTGATAGCTTTGCGGAGGCTAAGTATGAAAACAAGCGTAAGAAACCAGTATTTCGGAAAAATCAAAGAAATTAATCTCGGTCAGGTAAACGCAGAAGTGATTGTGTCACTCAAGGGCGGTGATGAAATTGCCGCTACAATCACAAAAACAAGCGTTGAAAGACTTGGACTTAAAGTCGGAGGAGAAGCTTTTTCTATGGTTAAGGCTTCATCCGTAATAATTTCCGACCCTTCCGTTAAAGGAAAGCTCAGTGTGAGAAACTTCCTTACGGGTACAGTTGAGGACCTTGATGCAGGTGAAGTTAATGCCTTCGTAACAATCAAACTTGAAGGCGGAAGTGAGCTGACAGGTGTTATCACCAAAGAATCACTCGCAGCGCTCGGGCTGAAGAAAGGCAGCAAAATCTCCGGCGCATTTAAGGCTTCCTCTGTCATTATAGGCGTCAACGACTAATCCCGGTAACTAGAATTTCATAAGTGTATTGAGCCGTTTTATTACGGACAATACACTTGTATCCGGAGGCGTCTATGTTGGAGATAAATGTAAGAAAACAGCTTGGACAAACACTTATAGATGTAAATGTCCAGATTCCCAGCACTGGAATAACAGTTTTTTACGGTCATTCCGGCGCTGGCAAAACTAGCCTGATAAACATGGCAGCGGGACTTCTGACCCCTGATGAGGGGCATATATCTGTGAACGGCAAGGTCTTTTTTGATTCAAAGGAAAAAATCAATCTCCCTCCCGAACAGCGTAAATGCGGTTATATCTTTCAGGATAAACGTCTTTTTCCATATCTTTCAGTTAAGAAAAACCTTTTGTTTGCAAGCAGAAAGGAAGAAAAATCCTTGGGATTTGATGAAACAGTAAGGCTTCTTGGTATAGCCCACCTTCTTAAGCGAAAGCCTGTGTTCCTTTCCGGCGGGGAAGCGCAGAGGGTCGCCATAGGGCGGGCTCTGCTCTCTAATCCCGAAATCTTTTTAATGGACGAGCCGATGAGCTCCCTTGACTCGGAAAGAAAAGATGAACTTATCCCATTCATCGGCAAGCTTCCCATGGCAAGCGGGATTCCTGTAATTATGGTGACTCACTCATATGATGAAATGATCCGTCTTGCTGATTATGTTGTTGTACTTAAAGGTGGAAAAGCTGTTTCCTGCGGTACGGTTAATGAAGTTTTTCATAAACCTGAAAAGGAAATATGCCCTTATTGCTCTGCTGAATTCTCAAAAAAGTTTATTGTTCCCAACAGACGTTTGCGTGTCTCGTAAATTTCCCGGGAATTATAAAGACAACTCCATGGATGGAGTTGCGCCGTGTGAAGCGAAGCCGTTTTTGAAACAGTGCGAGCGTGTATAAAAAATTTCCACGTATGGCAGGTTATTGTCACAAAAGGATATATGTTTTAAATTACAGCAAACAACTCCATGGAAGGAGTTGCGCCGTGCGTAGCGAAGCCCTGTTTTACAGGGTGCAAGCGTGTATAAAAAATTTCCACGGATGGGAAATTTTTTATTATCAATAAAGGAGGTATGGTTTTATGTTGAAGAAGTTTATCGTAATTGCGGTCATTTTTATTATGTCCGCAAGCGCATTTGCAGCAGAAGAAGTAACAGTGGCGGCAGGAGCAGGTTACAGAAAGCTTGTTACAGAGATGGCAGCTTACTGTGAACAGAAGGAAGGGATCAAGGTTAATATGTCTTTCGGCAATCTTGGACAAGTTATCGCACAGGTTAGGGCAAGCGGTCTTATCCCTGTTGTGATAGGTGATAAAAACTTTTTCACAAGAGCCAAACTCGAAATAGCTGATTTTCAGCCCATAGGAAAAGGCAAGCTTGTTCTGGCATGGAAAAAGGGTCTGGATATTAAATCAGTAGATGAAATAACCTCTGACAAGATTAAACGCATAGCAATTCCAAACACAGAAAAAGCGATCTACGGCATAGCCGGAACAGAATACCTTAAAAACAGCGGTCTTGCTGACAAGGTTAAAGACAAGCTGATGGTTGTAGCCACTGTTCCACAGGTTAATTCATATGTAGCCACAGGCGAAGTTGATGCAGGTTTCTCAAACCTCACCGATACCATGGGTATATCTGACAAAATAGGCGGTTATATCGAAATAAACGAAGGCTACACAGAAATTCCCATAGTTGCCGGATTTCTTAAAGGAAATGAAAACGATTCTGCCGTTGCTAAGTTGAAAAGCTGCCTTGCAGACTCTAAATCCGCCGAAATAGCGAAAAAACACGGCTTATGATCGATATACTGAATGATGAAAATATAGTTTTCAGCATTCTGCTAACCGCAAGAACATGCCTTGCTGCCCTCGTGCTTCACTGTGCGGCAGGGCTTGTCCTCGGCTACTACCTTGGTAAAAACAAAGGAATAATTTCAGGATTTATCGACTTTCTGGTGACGCTCCCCCTTGTTTTCCCCCCTGTGGGAACAGGGTTTATTCTGCTTTATCTCCTCGGACGCAATGGGATAATAGCTTCTCTTACCGGCGGTGCTGTGAGCCCGGACATTATTTTTACTGAAAAAGGCGTTGTGATAGCGGCATTTATAGCCGGGCTTCCTCTTGTGGTAAAACCTGTGCAGTCTGCTATTGAGCGTGAAGTGCTTAAACTTGCAGAAGCTGCAAGAACTCTCGGCAAGACAGAGCTTCAGACTTTTTTTCTCGTTGTGATTCCGTCGGTAAAAAGAAGCCTCGGTGCAGGACTGATACTTGCTGCGGGCAGAAGCCTTGGTGAAGTGGGTATAACGCTCATGGTAGGCGGAAACCTCATAGGCAAAACCAACACAGTCTCCCTTGAGATATACAACTCTGTCATGGATGCCGACTTTACCGGAGCAGCTTTTCTTTGTATACTGCTGGGGAGCATATCTCTGGCGGTGTTCTTTTCCCTTAAAAAGCTCTCCGCACTCTGATCTGCCTTATAAGGAGGTTTGTTTTGATTATTTACGATCAGCTTATTGAAAGACTATTATCAGAAGATGTTCCCTACGGTGATATAACAACTGAAGCAATGGGGATTGCCAACGTCAGCGGAATTATGGAATTCAGAGCGAGGTTTGACTGTATTTTGGGCGGTGTTTCAGAAGCTTTTGCAGTTCTTAAAAAAGCCGGAACCGAGCCTGAGATCATTTATAACAGCGGCAGCAAAGTCAAAGCCGGAACTCTTTTTATGACGGCAAAAGGCACAGCAGGACAGCTCCATACGGGCTGGAAGGTTGCGCAGAACATTATGGAATACGCATCAGGCATAGCTACCCGCACGAGGGAGATCGTGGACAATGCGAAAAAAGGCAATCCGGCCGTTGTGGTTGCATGTACCCGGAAGAGCCTTCCCGGAGCTAAAACAATCTGCATGAATGCAGTGGAAGCCGGCGGCGCCGTTCCTCACAGGCTCGGACTTTCTGAAACTTTTCTTATGTTTGAAAACCATTCTGTTTTTTTTGAAAAAGAGAGCGATGCCTACGCCGCACTTGAAAAAGCATGCTCCAAACTTCCTGAGAAAAAAACCGCTGTTGAGGCTGATTCTCTTGATGCTGCTCTGCGTGCCGCAAAGGCGGGGGCGGGAAACATACAGTTTGACAAAGTTAAGCCCGAAACTCTTAAGGAATGGATTAAACTTATAAAAGCTGAATATCCGCATATTATTATAGCTGCCGCAGGCGGTGTAAATGCTTCTAATGCGGAGGAATATGCTCTTACAGGGATAGATGTCGCCGTGACTTCGTCTGTCTACTGGGGCAAACCTGCTGACATTGAAGTTGTTATGCGTCCACTGTGAACTTTGTTGATTTATAATTTTCCTAACAATTGACCCGCTTGAAAAAACTCGCCGCTTCATGTATGGTTTAATTGCGGAGTGCTGTTTGTGAGCATATGCCGCAGACTACGGGTGATTTATGAAAATTCTTCTTACCAACGATGACGGCATATACTCCGACGGTATTTATCAGCTTTATCTGAAACTGTCGGAATTTGCTGACGTCACCGTTGTTGCACCTCTGACGGAACAGTCCGCAGTGGGGCACGCTATTACTATTTATGATCCTCTCCGCACTGAGGAGTTTTACCGATACGGCAAATTTTTCGGCACTGCGGTTAAGGGAACTCCCGCTGACTGTGTTAAGATAGCCCTTTCAAATATTCTGGCTGAAAAGCCTGATCTTGTCGTTTCCGGGATCAACCACGGAGCGAATGTTGCCACCAATGTTATTTACTCCGGTACAGTTTCCGCTGCTACGGAAGGAGCCATGCTCGGTATAAAATCCATAGCCGTGAGCCTTGCCTCCAAACGATGCCGCAATTTTGAGCCTGCTGCCAAAGTCGGGGCGTTTTTCGCCAGAAAACTCTATAAAATGGAAACTGATAACGGAATACTCCTCAATATAAATGTTCCACCCCATGAGTATGAAGATCTTAAGGGCTGGAAATATGCAGTTCAGGGAAATACTAAATTTCTCGACAGTTTCGCTGTAAGGGAAGACCCCAAGGGGAACAGGTATTTTTGGCTGACAGGTGAGGAATACAGACGAGACGACCGTGAGGAATCGGATGATTATGTGGTTTCACAGGGATATGTGAGCGTTACTCCTCTTATGTTTGATATGACGCACCACGGGCTTTATAATAAATTAAAATCAATGGAGGACGGCGGTGAAATTAACTAGACTTTTTATGGTTCTTGTCGTAGCTGTTTCAATTTTCAGCGGTATAGTGGGATGCGAGGGCGGATGCTCTGACGCTACATCGCCGGATCAGAAAACCGAAAGCGAATAATGAAAAAGCTGATTTTCTCCTGTCTGTTATTTGTTTTTGCCGCTTCAGCATCTTTTGCGGATGTTCTCATCCCTGAATTTGCGTTTACAGGCGAAGATATTTCCAAGTTCAGCGTTGCGCCGTCTTATATGGATGTGTCGCTTTCGTTTAATGTGGCTTCTGGCTTTGATACTTATATACAGCAGGAAAGCTTTAAGCTGGAAAACACTCAGGAGAAGGAATACACATCCGCTGAACCCGGCGGCATGTATTCCGGCAGTTTCGGCACAAGCCTTTCATCTGTTTTTGTAGGTGAAAGAGCTTACCGGAACAACATTGTAAAAAACTTTATCCGTAAGGAGTATATTCAGGTAATTGACTCCTACGGCAGATATAAACTGAAACTGGCAGGCACTCCATACGAGCAGGAATGCACGCTGCTTTACGGTCTTTCCCTGATGGAAACAGGCAACCTCTCAGGCGGTTCTGATATCCTCAAAGGTGTGATAAAATCCGGCGGAGCCGCAGGGGACATAGCGTCTGACAGCCTTTTTTCCTATTATTTCCAGACAAAAAACTACCCCGCAGTGATAGCGGCGGGAAAAGAACAGGCAAAATTCACCGAATATTCCCTTTATACATACCTCTACTCTCTCATGCAGAGAAAAGAGTATGCCGAAATAGAGGCTGCTGCATCAAGCCGGAAAGAGCTTTTTGAAAAGCATCCGTATATGTATGACTTTGCTGTGGTGGCGGATTATCTCCTCGGTAAGCCGGATGCCGTGGCCAGGCTTGCGGATAAAGCTTCTGCTAATACTGCGCCCCTTATAGCAGATACGCTTATCTCAAGGGGTGACAAAGCCGGAGCAGCTAAACTTGTCGGCTCTATGCCTGAAGGCGAGGCGAAAAACGTCCTGAATGCAAAGCTTGCAATATTGGATAAGAATGTCAACAAAGCAGCGGAGCTTGCTGCTCTTCTGAAGGTGGATGAAAACAGGCTGAACGTGTTTTTCTTCTATGTATCAAATATGTTTCCTGCTCTTGATGCATCGTTCGGAGACCGGATCAAGTTCAGTAAAAACGCAAACAAAGACTTCGTAAACTACTACAACGGGCTTTCTGCAATGGCAGGAAAGGATTACAGGAGTGCCGTACGCCGTCTGGACAGCATAATTTTCAACAGAGAGCTGATAGAAAGCGCATATTTCTACAGAGGCATTGCTTATTTCCGTATGGATATTTCAAAAACGGAATTTCTGCTTCTGAAATACATAGATTCCAGTGAAGATAATGAAAAAGAGAAAATAGCCCGCTATGTTCTCGGACAGATATATTATCTGAGGGGCAGAACTGCGGATGCGCTTATGCTTGTGGAGGACTGCTTCACTGACGACTGTAAACTCCTCAAGGCTGAAATAAGCATTGGAGCGCAGAAATATGAAGCCGCTGAAGATTTTATAGGTACTATTCAGGGTGAGAAAGCTTCAAAGCTCCGTGCGGCTATTCTTTATAATAAAAAAGATTTTGAAGGGGCTCTTGCAGAGCTTAAAAAAGTTCCCAATCCCGAAGCAGAAACAGATTACCTGCTTATGCTCACTTATCTCAAGCTTGATATGAATGAGGAGGCTGTGCGGATATACAGAAAACACTTTTCTGATATGAAGTTTTTCGATACCCTCACGGAAAATCTTTTCCTTGCGGGGGATTATAAACGTGTGCTGGCGCTTCTTGACGCCACAAACAGTGAGCCTAAAAACCTGCTCCTCAGAGCCAAAGTTTACACATCAATGAAGAGGTATCAGGACGCTGAGCCCCTCTACCGCAGCCTCATAGCCAAAAACTACGCCATATTCGACTCTGTTTACGGTCTTCTCTCCGGTTATGCGGCGAGAAATATGAAGACTGAGTTTCTTAAAACAGGGGAAATGTCCCTTACCGGACTCGGTACTTTTGAGAGAAAAGATTTTCTGCTTATTCAGGCAGCAAGGCTTGCCATAGATCTCAAAGAGATTGACCTTGCCACAAAGATGGTCAATCGGTTTTTCAGTGAGTTCCCCGATTCGCAGTACACCCGTGAGGGGTATCTTCTTCGTGGCAGGCTGTTTAAGAACACAGGCAGGCTTGAACAATGTATAGCCGATGCGGACAGGCTCATGGCTATGGGCGAATCGAGAGAGGATGCTCTTTTCCTCAAGGCGGACTGCACAGAGGCGAAAGATTCTGCCGCTGCTGTTAAGATATATAAAGAACTTACCGAGTCTGACAGGTTCAGGGAGCTTGCCAACAGCAAGATAGCCGAGGTCTCTAAAAATCCGGCGGATGTGCTGAAGTCTGCTGAGTATTTTAAAGAGAAAGATACGGAACTTTACTACGCAGGTATGGACAGGTATCTCTCGCTTCTTGGCGGTGCTGACCTTCTTAAAAATGAGCAGGTAGTTAAAGATATGCTTGCAAGCAAGCATGTTGCGATAATGCCCGGTGCATACTTTAATCAGGGCAGGGTGCTTGAGGAGAAAAAACAGCCCGAACAGGCAGCTGCTATGTACATGAAGAGCTATTATCTTTTCCCCGAATCAAAATATGCTAAACAAAGTTTGAGAAAAACTGTCGATATATATAAGAAGCTTGGTAAAACCAAAGAGGCTAAGGTTCTGGAGAAAAAACTCAGCGGCAAATAACGCTGAAAACACTAAATATTACAACTCCATGGTACTACAACTCCATGGATGGAGTTGCGCCGTACGTAGCGAAGCCCTGCTTTGCAGGGTGCGAGCGTGTATGCAAAAAACACAGGATGTAATTTTTTGAATAGATAGTATATTAACACAACTCCATGGATGGAGTTTGCGCCGTGCGTAGCGAAACCCTGCTTTGCAGGGTGCGAGCGTGTATGCAAAAAACACAGGATGTAGTTTTTTGAATAGATAGTATAGATAATATAGAAACCGGAGGACAGCTAATGTTGGATTCATTTGTGCAGATTATGGAGAAAGGCGGAGTGCTGATGTATCCGATTCTGCTTTTATCCATGATTTCCCTTGGAATATTCCTTGAGAGGCTTTATGCCCTCAGAAAAGAAAGATATATGCCCAAGCTTTTTCTTGATAAGCTTTTTGAGGCGCTGGGAAAAAAAGATATCGAAGCAGCAAGAACAATCAGCGGAGCTGACGGAAGCTCTGTTGCAAAGATCGCATCCGGCATTCTCAATAACCTTGACCTGCCCATATCCAGACTGATGGAAGCTACTGAAGAATCCGGACGCTACGAGGCAAGACGCCTTGAAAAATATCTCCCGACACTTCAGACTGTGGCAAGTGTTTCGCCCCTTCTCGGGCTTCTGGGTACTGTTTTTGGTATGATCAAAACTTTCATCGTTATCAGCTCACAGGGTGTGGGTGATGCACAGGCACTTGCGGGCGGTATATCCGAAGCGCTTATCACCACTGCAGCAGGTTTGAGCGTTGCCATTCCCACTATGATTTTTTACTACATTGTCCGCCACAGATCTGACAGGGTGAGCCTTGAGCTTGAACAGGCAACCAGTAAAATAATCAACCTTATATTTAAAGAGGGAACACTGTGAAATTCTCCAGAGATGACCGCAAACAGAGTCTTGATGTAAATATTACACCTCTGATAGATGTGGTCTTCCTTCTGCTTATTTTCTTCATGGTATCAACATCTTTTATAGTTTCAAGCTCCATTGATGTTGACCTTCCCAAAGCTAAGGGAGATCCGGTTGAGGTTAAGAAAAATATACGTATATCTGTAAACAGTGAAGGCGGAATACACATCAATGGCGTTCTTTACCCTGATAATCGGGTGGCCGGTGTGTTGGACGGTCTTAAGAACGAAACACCGGAAGCCACTGTTGTAATAGAAGCGGACAAGGCGGCAACCCATGGCAAAGTGGTTTTTGTGATGGACGCTGCAAGAAAAACAGGTTTTGAGAAGTTCGCAATCGCAGTTGAAGAGGAGTAAGGCTTGGCACGGCTTTTTCCGTTTTTGCTGATTTCAATTCTGGTGCATATAAGCATTTTAGGCTTTCTGCCCAAGTTTGAAGTCAGTTTCACAAACAAATCTGAACCGGTTGAGGTGGAGATTATCCCGCCCAGACCTAAGATTCTGCCCAAACCTCCGGTGAGAAATACCGGAGTGCCGGAAAAACCAGCCGAAAACCCTTTTAAAAATATTGAACCGACAATCACTATGCCGGATCTTGATATTCCCACAGTTGATGTGGACTCTAAATATGATGTTGAAGTTCCGGATCTCAAAGTAAGCCGTGTCACTACGGATTCTGAAGCGAGAGTGGACAACAGACTGCTTTCTGAAATTCAGTCAACAAAAGAAACTGTTGATAAAGAAGTGAACGCCGGACAGGGTGAAAAATCCACGGCGGAAGCAAAGGAATATGCTGACAGCAGCTTTTTTGTCCTTGAAAATATAAGCAACACGAAAAGACGCATAACTCATGTTCCGCCTAAACCTTCATTTTCTCTTTCCAACAACACAAAAGTTAACCTTCGCTTTAAGATAGATAAGCAGGGCGGCACCTACGGTATTGTCCTGATTACAAGAAGCGACTCAAACATAGAAAGACTGGCAGTTGAATTTGTGGAGAGACTCAAATTCAACTCTGTTACACACGCAACCAACGATTCCGCAGAAATAACGCTCTACTTCAAGGTTAGATAATGAATTCTCTTAATGACAAAATACGCTCCCTTATAGCTGATAAGGGCATGATAACTTTTGCCGAATTTATGAATATGGCTCTCTATGAACCCGGTCAGGGGTATTACCAGAAACAGAATCCGTTTGGTCATCAGGGTAGTTTCTACACCTCTGTAAATGCTTCTGCATCCTTCGGGCGTACACTGGCAAACGCCTTTGCAGATACAGCCACAAGGCTTTCCCTGCCTGCTCATTTCTGTGAAATGGGAGCGGGAAGCGGGATGCTTGCCAATGATATTCTGACTCATCTTAAAAATACTAAGCCGGATTTTTATGCGGAACTGAAATATACAATTATAGAGAAAAGCGGATATCTTATCGAGCGCCAGAAGGAGCTTCTGAAAGAGCATGAAGGCAAAATAAACTGGACTGCATTTGAGGATTTCGGCGGATTTCAGGGAGTTTTCTATTCAAATGAGCTTGTGGACGCATTTCCGGTACATAGGGTTATCAGAATAGGAGAAGAGGTAAAGGAGCTTTACGTTATTGAGCATGAAGGCGGGTTGACATTTTACCCCGAAAAGCTCTCCACTCCGAAAATTCAGGAATATCTGGACAGAATAAACTTAAAAATAACAGACGGGCAGATTGTTGACCTTAACCTAGATATGACAGGCTGGGTTCAGGCTCTTTCCTCCAAGATAGACAAGGGAATCGTTTTCACAATAGACTACGGCTATCCGGCGGAAAATATCTTTGCATCATACCGCAGGGACGGAACCGTTACCTGTTATTACAAACACTCGCAGAATAATGACTTTTTCGAGAGAGTGGGTGATCAGGATATCACTGCATTTGTAGATTTCACCTCACTTCAAAGCTATGGACATGATGCGGGGCTTGTACCTGTGTCTCTCACTCCCCAATGGCTGTTTCTTGTGCAGTCAGGAATACTTTCCGAGATAGAAAATGCGGAAACAGACCTTCAAAAAGCATCAGTTAAGGCTCTCATTATGCCTGAAGGCGGGTTTGGAACGAACTTCTTTGTATTGATTCAAGGTAAGAACGTTACTGTGCCGGATGATTTTCCTTACCGCAAGGGTGCGAAGGAAACTCTTGATATACTTGCTAAAATGAACGGATTCTAAAAGAAAAAGCCGCCCGGAGGCGGCTTTTAAATTTCTATTATTAAATAAGCTTATTAACCAGAAAGAACAGCAGATAAAACAGCAGGAAGAAGCATATCACAAAGGCTGAAAGCCCTATTGACCAATATTCCACAAGTCCGTCCACATAGCCGTCCTCAGACTTCGCCATCTTCTCTCTAAGCCCCTTAAAGCGTGTGTCAGGTACAATGAGCAACAAAAGTCCCACAGGGTTTCTGGTGAGCATTTTGAGGGTCTTAGGGATGTAGCTGAAGAATAGCGCCTTGCCGAAATCCATAAATCTGATCAGGATGTTATCCACAAGCCATACGAACACCTTGTAGCCTTTTCTGTAGAAAAAATCGAAATCAAGGTTGATGGAGCGTATCTCCGCCGGATAAAGACCGCTTCTTAAGAGCAGTGTAAACGCCAGAATGGAGAACAGCAGAAGCTGAAGCTGGAATATGGTGTGGTCAGCAGTGTAAGCGTTATAAGTCACTTCGTAGGGCAGTATCTGGAAGAGATAGCCGGGGAAGATGCCTAAAAAGATGTTCAGAAAAGCAAGAAAACCCATGCCTATGAGCATATTGAGCGGAGCTTCCTTTGGTTTCAGACCGCTGTCATGTCCGAAGAAGGCAAAGAAGGGGATCTTGATACCTGAGTGGTCAAGAACACCAGCGGATGCAAATAGAAGCACAAGCCACACAACCATAAAGCCTTCCGTAGCAACAGAGGAAAGGATCATGGATTTTGTTACGAATGCGGAGAACAGCGGGAAAGCCGAAATCGTCATTGAACCGACTATTGTAAAAACAGTGGTGAACGGCATGTATTTGTAAAGCCCTCCAAGTTCGGTGGCCTTTATTTTGCCTGTCTGGTGAAGGACGGCGCCCATGCCCATGAACAACAGAGATTTGAACATGATATGCACAAATGCCTGTCCCACAGCGGCGTTAATCGCCATCTGGCTGCCCACACCTATGCCCACCACCATGAAGCCGAGCTGGTTGATAAGGCTGTATGAGAGAACCTTGCGGAGGTCATTCTCAAGCACTGCGTAAAATATGGGGAAAGCGGTCATAACTGCGCCGATGACTATCAGCGTTTCTTCTCCGGCAAAGCCTCTTGCGAGGGTGTAGATTGCTGTTTTTGTGGTGAAAACACTAAGCATTACAGTGCCTAGGAAGCTTGCCTTGGGGTATGAATCCACAAGCCATGTGTGTACGAAGGGCCATGCGGCGTTAACGCCGAAGCCTATCATAATCAGCCCTGTGGCAAGGTTTGTCCATCCCATATGTTCAAAGGCTACATTGCCTGTTGCGGTTATGTACAGAATTATGCCTATAAGCAGCGCCAGACCGCCTACAAGGTGGAATATGAAGTAGCGGAATCCGGCTCCCACAGCCTCCATGGAATCCTTACGCCAGATTATGAAGGTTGAGGCGACTGTCATTATCTCCCAGAAAACATAAAGGGTGATAAGATCATATGCAAAAACAGCACCCAGACCGCCGCCGGCATAGATAAGACCTATTATAAACTCTTTATTGCTCTTTACGTGCATTCCGTAAACAAGAACGGCTATGGATACTATATGAAAAGCGTAGCCGAACACTAAAGACAGCTTATCAACCCTGAAAAGGGCAAGCTGATGTCCCAGAAACTCATACTCAAGATACACCCCGTGGGGGATCATTGCGAGGTTGATAAGGCTCAGTACGGGAATGGCTATAAGCAGCGCATTACGGAGACTTCCCTTAAGAAATCCCGCTATAATCCCGCCGAGCATGAAGAACATAAAGGGTGGTATAAGAAGACCGCTACTCATAGTAGTTCTCCTTTCTCATGATCAGCGGGCGGATTACGTATTTGGCAAAAAGCACCAGCCCCACGTATGATATAAATCCGTAAACGGCGTAAAAACCTGTTTTTTCTTCAAAGAAGAAGTAAGTATGCTTGTGGACGAACATATCCGCAAAAAAGATAACTGCGCACAGAACATAAAGAATTATAAGAATAATCTTTATATTCCGGGGGTTATCGAAAATGTATTTCTTTTCGGTATCTTTCATGATTAATCCGCCCCCTAGTGAGATAAAAATATATAAGCGAGGTACAGAACAGCCGCCGCCAGAACAACGCCGAATACAGGCTTGTAACCGGGTACGGCGTCGTGTTTCAGTTCAGTAAAGTCTTTGTCTTTATGATTCGCAGCCATAATCCCCCTCCTTATTCAGCGAACAGACCGGCAACTATTATGTCGGTAAAGTTTGTGAGAACCTGCGGGAAGAAGAACAGAAGCACAGCAACACCCGCCGTTACGCACATGGGTATCAGCATGGCAAGGGGTGCCTCGGTTACTTTATCATCCATACCTGCATCCAGAGGCTTCATGTAAGCTGTGTAGATTATGGGCAGAAAGTACAGGGCGTTCAGGAACGAACTCACTGCAAAGACCACCGCAACGGGCAGCATTCCCGCTTCCACCGCTCCGGTTACGAAGTAGTATTTACTTATGAAGCCGGACAGAGGAGGGATTCCTATAAGGCTTAATGCACCTATGGTGAATACCGCCATAGAAACGGGCATTTTTTTGGCTATTCCGCTTATCTGGCTGATGTATTTTTTATGCAGAGCCACATAAACCGCACCCGCCCAGAAGAAAAGGCTTATCTTTGAAAAGGCGTGGATGGTTATGTGCATTATACTTGCCTTAATGCCTGACGGCGAAAGCAGTGCCGCACCGACGACTATGTATGAGAGCTGGCTGATGGTTGAGTATGCGAGCCTTGCCTTTATATTGTCCTGCCGCATTGCAATGAGTGAGGAGACAACGATTGTCACGCATGCAAAAGCGGCGAGGAAGGCTCCGGCGCCTATCTCTTTAAGAAGGTCAACACCGAAGACATAAAGGATTACACGGAGAACCACGAATACACCCATCTTTACCACTGCAACGGCGTGCAGGAGCGAACTGACAGGGGTGGGGGCGACCATTGCATTTGGCAGCCATGAGTGGAAGGGCATTATGCCCGCCTTTGCAATTCCTGCTATGTAGAAGGCGAATATAACCGCAAAGAAGAGGCTGTGTATTCCGCCTGTGTCGCCGAATATTCCGCCGAGTCTGAAATCCATTGTCCCTGCTGTGAAGTAGGTGAAAAGGATCGCAGGGAGAAGGAAGGCTATTGAGGTTCCCAGAAGGTAGATAAGGTAAATCCTTGCACCTCTGAATGCTTCCTCGTTCTCTTCGTGTGCGATAAGCGGATATGTAAAGAGCGTGAGCGCTTCATAGAAGATGTACATAGTAAAGAGGTTTGCGGAAAAAGCCGCACCCATTGTCACAGAGAGCGAGCCGGCGAAACAAATGAAGTATCTGGTCTGTGCATGCTCTTTGAGCGCCCTGACATAGCCTATGGAGTAAAAAGATGTGAGTATCCACAGGAAAGACGCCGTGAGGGCAAAGAAAAGCCCCAGACTGTCCACCTTAAAGGCTATGTCTATTCCCGGATATGCCGTTGCGAGTTTAAAGTATATTTCCTTTCCGCCAAGCACAGTGGGAACCATGCTTAAAACGATGAAAAACTTTGCCACAGCGGCGAGTATCGTCCAGCTTTCACGCAGGTTAGGATTACTGCGTGAGAGGTAGATGGGAATAATTGCCACAAGGGAAACCAAAACAGCATAAAGAGGTGCGGCAGAGTATATTATTTCCATGTCACACCTCCGAGAACAGCCTCAGCGGCTTTGGCGGCAAGCTCCACAGGGAAAGTGGCGAATATGCCGAAATATATGCAGAGAAAGGCAACAAACGCCATGGGGATAACCATTCCCATAGGCTCGCTGAGTTTCGCCGCAGGTGCGTGCCCGTGGTCATCGTGTCCGCCTTTAAAGTACATTACGAATATTACTTTACCGAAATAGATAGCTGTGAGCAGAGAGCTGAGAAGTATAACCCCTATGGCATACCAATGCCCGGAGCTTATGGCTCCGAGAACCAGATACCACTTGCTCACAAACCCAACAGTAAGCGGAATGCCTATTATAGAGAGTGAGAATATTGTGAATGCCGCAGCGGTGAAGGGCATCCTCCGTCCGATTCCGGCGAAGTCGCTTATTCTTTCTGAGCCTATATTATAGACAATCAGCCCCACAACAAAGAACAGACCGCCCTTCATAAGCGCATGGCTGAATATGTGCATTACGCCCCCTGTGAGAGCTTCAGCATTTACCATAGCCGCAGCCAGAAGTATGTAGCCGATCTGCCCGACACTTGAGTAGGCAAGCATTTTTTTTATGTTTGTCTGTGCTATTGCGATCACAGAACCCATAACTATGGACAGTGATGCAAAGAATATTATTATTCCGGTGATAGGCACTGAACCCACATGGTATTCAATGTCAAACACGGAGAACATCAGCCTTATCAGCACATATGCACCGACTTTGGTTGATGTAGCAGCCATTGCCGCACTCACCGCTGAAGGAGAGTAGGTATAGGCATCAGGCAGCCAGAGATGGAGCGGAAAAACTGCCATTTTTATGAGGATTCCCATAAGGATCAGAGCGTATGCGGTAAGCACCACGCTTGAACCGTTGAGTGGTTTGATTCTTTCAGCAAGATCAGCCATGTTCAATGTTCCCGTCACCATGTAAAGGTAACCGATTCCGAGAACTATGAAGGTTGCTGCCAGTGTACCGATAACCAGATAGTTAAAGCTCGCCATGGGAGCGTATCTCTTTTTGCTTGTGGCTATGAGTGCGTAACCGGAGAGTGATGTTATCTCAAGGAAAACATAAACGTTGAAAAGGTCTCCGGTAACTGTCATTCCTGTCATACCCACAACAAAGAGGATAAACACTGAATAGAATGCAGGGTGCTTATACTCCGGTACTTCCTTCTCAACAAGCTCTTTGCCGAAAAGGAGAGAAACCAGCGATATGAAGGAGATAACAGCCAGAACAAAAGCATTCAGCATGTCTATGCGGTATTCTATGCCTATGGGCGGCGCCCAGTTGCCCAGATGATATGATATGGGACCTTCTGTGCTGACTTTTGCCAGAATGGTCATTATCATTGCAAAAGATGCTGTGATAGCCAAAACAGCGGCATACCAGCATATTTTCCTGTTTATCAGTCCCAGAAGAGGAATTACAGGAACAAATATCAGCGGGACAGTTACAAGGAGAGCGGGGAAATTAACGGCAAGGTTCATCGGCTGACGCTCCCGCCGGATTCTCCGGCTTCTATTTCCCTTATTTTACTGTCTTCAATTGTTCCGTATGCTTTGTAAATATTTATCATCAGAGCGATTGCAACTGCTGTCGTACTGACTGAAACAACAATAGCCGTCAGTATAAGAACATGGGGCAGGGGGTTATCATATCTGACTGCGCCTTCCCATACAATCGGTGCTGTGCCGTCTGTAACTTTTGCCATTGATATATAGAAAAGAAAGACGGATGTCTGGAATATACTCAAGCCTATTATCTTTTTCATAAGGTTCTGCTTTGCGATAACGGCGTAGAAGCCTATCATCATAAGGCAGACACATATGAGGTAGTTGTATTTTGCGGCGATAAAATCAATCATCTTCCTTCCTCGCAATCTCAAAGAATATCGTGACCATCACAGAAGCAACGGCGATACCCACGCCAAGCTCGATACCGATCATGCCGAGGTGGTTGCCTTTTTCGGCAGAACCGAACGGAAGCTTGCCGTATTCCAGAAACAGACCCCCGAAGAGGATAGTGATAAAACCGATTCCGGCGTATATCATCAACCCCAGAGAGCAGGTGAAGTCGCTTATTTTCTGTTTGAATTTTTCTCTCGCTTTTTCTTTGCCCACAGCCAGAGCTATGAGAATGAAAGCGGAAGCGAAGATAACGCCAGCCTGAAAACCGCCTCCGGGGCTTATTTCGCCATGCGCCTGAACATAGAAGGCAAACAGAAGGATAAAAGGAACCATACATCTTGCGACTGTGCGCAGGATTACATCATTTTTCATTTTTATCCCTCCTTCTTAAAAGCAGAATAACCGAAATAGCAGCTGTAAATACGACCGAAGTTTCTCCGAGGGTATCAAACCCCCTGTAGCTGGCTAGAACTGATGTAACTATATTTACAGAGCCCGTCTCATGCTCTGAATGCTCAATATAATAGGGCGCCACATGTTTATGTATCGGCGCTTCAGGATCCATGTATGCGGGCATATCCACAGTTGCGTAGAAAAGCATAGCCGCTGTCACTGCGACCACAGCCATAGGAAAGTATTTTCCGAGACCTGTACGCTCTCTGGAGGATTCAAACCTGTTCATCCTTGTAAGGGCTGCAATCATGAAAACACCGGAAACCCCTGCGCCGACCGCCGCCTCTGTGAATGCCACGTCTACGGCGTTAAGCTCTGTCCACACAAGCGCCATAAAAAGGCTGTAAACACTTAAATACATTATGGAGTTAAGTAGATCCTTTGCCTGTATTGCGGCGATTGCTATTACCACAAGAAAGAGAAGAAGCATAAGATTAATCATTTTTCTTCCTCCACGGCTTAAGACCCTCCACCCATGCGGCTTTTGCTATGGCGTGAGTGGCTGTGGGGTTTGCAATGTAAATGAAGATTATGACGAACAGCATCTTCAGGCTTAATATATTGAAGCCTTCATACACAATGAGACCAAGCACCACCAGTGTCTGCCCCATTGTGTCCGCCTTGCCGCCGGCGTGCAGCCTTGCGTAGAAGTCGGGCAGCCTAAGAACACCTAGGGATGCAACGACTATGAAAAAGCATCCTGCAAATATGAGGAAGCCGCTTATTATCATTCTTATTTCCATATCCTGCCCCCCTAATCCAGACGCCCTTTCTCCATGTAGCGGAGAAGAGCAATGGTGACGATGAAATTTATCAGGGCATAAACAAGGGCGAGATCCGAAAAGTGCGGTCTGCCGTATATGTAGCCCAGAAGGAGTATGAGGATAACTGTCTTAGTGCCGATGAGGTTGGCAGCAAGAATTCTGTCAAAAACTGTGGGGCCCTTTAGCATTCGGATGATCGTGATCACCGCAGAGATAATAAGGATAGTTGCCGCTATACTAAACATTTCTGCTGCCCTCTATCTTTAGAACTTTATGTTCGATCTGCCTCTCCAGAATACCTTGTGCGTGGTACTCAGTGAGGGCATGAACAACAAATACATTATCTTCCTTAATGTCCAGCGTGACAGTTCCAGGCGTAATCGTGATTGAGTTCGCCAGAATAGTCAGCCCCAGATCGCTTTTGAGGTCGGACTTGACCTCGACCACGAGCGGGTCTATAGGCATGGACGGGCTGAGGACAATTTTGACCACCTGCATGTTGGCAATGAAGGTTTCCTTCATAAGCCACGGAAGATAAAGGATAATATCCTTAACCATCCGGAAGTAGTCTTTCCTGAACCTGTGCAGAAAGAAGTCATGGCTTAGATACGCAGCTATAAGGCTGAAAATTACTGCGAAAGCCACCAGAAGTCCGCCGAACTCTCCTGATAACATGAACCAGAAGATGAAAAGCACCAGAAATGTGAATATGAATGTCATCCCCGCTCCTTAAAAACAAAACAGGTTTATAGTATCAGTTTTGAAGGTGTAGTCAATATTTTTCGGAAAAGTCGTACACTCAGTTCTATTTTTTAAGATATTGTAAACTATACAAATAGTCAGCCAAACCGAAAAAAATACATGGCACACTATAGGCTTTATATATGAAACATATCTTAAAAAACTATAACTGAGCGGGTTTATGTATATTTTGTATACAGTATACCACTAATTTACGGGTTAAGTGAAATTTAAAGAAAATATTTTAAAAAAAATTTCATTGCAGTATGTGCTTATACGGCATATAAGTTAATAGAGTTAGATATTTCTAAGAAGGTGAACTATGATTGAAAAACTTATCCTGATTGCCATATTGGCAGGAGCTGTGTATTTTCTGTATTACAAGCTTATAAAGAACAGGGGCTGCGGATGCGGTGACGGAAAAAGCTGCTGCGGCGGGAACAAGCACGAAAACTGATAAGCATAAAGTGGACATATCTGCATCAACGGGTATATTATTAAAATAATCCTAAGGAGATAAAGATATGTCAGCGCACATCAATATAGCCCTGCGGGGTGAAAAAGTTCTTAATATGCGGGCGCACGCTGTTGATGATCCTTCTGATCCGATGATAAAACAGCTTGCAAAAGATATGCTTATTGCCATGAAAACCCATGGCGGTGTGGGAATTGCCGCTCCGCAGATACGTGTTTCAAAGCGTCTTCTAATAATACATTCACAACCGAATGAACGCTATCCGCAGGCTCCCGATATGGATCCGCTTATTATGGTGAATCCCGAAATTATTTCTTTTTCCGAATGCTTTGACAGTATGTGGGAAGGATGTCTGAGTTTGCCGGGCTTAAGAGGACTTGTGCCGAGGCAGACCGGAGTGAGTGTTCGCTACAACGATCTTTCCGGGAAAGAGGCTGAGGTCTGTCTTCAAGGGTTTCCCGCCCGCATCTTTCAGCACGAGTTTGACCATCTCGAAGGAATTCTCTTTCCGCTCAGGGTTACAGAATGCTCGGATATATACTCCGAAAGTGAGTACAAAAGAAGGGTGCTTGGCTCATAATGATTGATGACAGAGCATTTAACGAGCTTTTCCATCCGCTGCTGATTCCCCGCACTGCTTTTAAAACAGTCGGCGGAGCAGTTAATATTATTTTTAAAAATGCACTTGGTTTGCCTTTGCAGAGCTTGCTTTTCAGGCTGTGGCTGCATGATTCACCCGCTGCCTCTGCAATTGAGCGTTCGGGTTTGCCCCGATATGCCGTTGAATCGAAATATAAAAAATTTCTGACACTCGATGTGCCTCCTGAATCTCTTAACAGAATGGCTGTTTTCCCTTCCGGGCGAGTACGCAGAAGCATGGCTAACCGTTTCATATGGGACGGTGACTGGGACAGAGGCGGACTGAGCTTTAAAAGTATAGATAGATTCGTTTTAATGACAGATATATGGTCGAACAAAGCAGATTTGCGGAACAGCAGACGCTATGCAGAGTTGGCTGATATGATAAAAAGGGGCAGACCTTACACCGAGTTCAACAGAAACCGCATGGGGATCTATCTGAATACGGAAAGTAAGGTGTTACGGTATCTTGAAATTTATCTCGAATTCATGACCCAACTTCAGGCGCATGGTTATGACAGCTCTCTGGAAAAGGATCCTGTGTGCGCCGCAATAGACAGAGACGGCGGATTGATCAAGACCTCAAAGGGGCTTCACCGTCTCGCTATGGCGCAGGTTCTTGGTATGAAAAGCATCCCTGTCCGCATCAGAGGCGTTCACCGTGAATGGTGGAGTAAAACCGCCGGAAATGAAACGGACAGGAATATGAAGATTATACGTTCAACGGAGCATCTTTTTTCCGCTTCGCAAGTTTTTTAAGTCTTTTCTTGAAGTTTATGCGTGCCTTGTAGCTATGAAGCCACTTCAGGGCGTCTCTTTCTGCTTTTGCCGGATTATCGCCGGAGAAAGAGGCATACTCACGGATGATTGTACGCATGGTATCATCATCAGCCCAGAGCTTAACAAAGTTTTTGATTCTGTTTTTGTATGATATTTTACCGAATCTCATGCGGTTTATATCAACAATCTCAAACTTCCATCCCGAATTTACCTTTTTAACCAGTATGTTACCAGGTGAATAATCCTTGTGGTATATGTTCTTCGCATGGAGACTATGAGTAAATTCTGCAAATTCTTTCAGGATTTCATCTCTGTTTTCAATCTCTTTATCCAGAAGAACAGTTCTTATTGTGAAGTCGCTTTCTGAATAAGCGGAAACATAGAAGCTTTCTTTTATCATTTTGCCGGAGAAAAATTCTATATACCCTACAGGTTCAGGCGTATTTGTTTCCAGCGATTTTAATACCAGTGCATTATCAAATGATCTTTTCGCTTTGCTGTCTCTGATAAATGAGTATGCAAACCGGTTCACAGGTGACGGAATCCTGAAAGATTTCAGGACAAGTTTTTTGCCGGAATAGGTGATAACCCTTATCTCATTTCTTGCTTTGTGCATTACTTTGAAATTTCGCTCAAACAGATGTTTAATGTTCAATAATAACTCACGGTTATAAGTGTCTGATACTTCAAATTTAACATTAGCAGATGACCCTTTTTGAAGTTCAATACATAAATCATTCATAATAATTCCCCTTTAATAAAGGATGATTTGACTTGAGCATTAACTCAATAATAAGAGTGTAAAAAATTGTAATAAAATCTGACAAATAATTGACTTAATAGAGTTAGATAAAATCTTGAAATGAACTTAGGTTCTTTTTCCGACTATGTATACGATGCGGTATGTTACGGGAATTGTCTCTCCGTCTCCGAAGAACGATTGATAAAGCTCGCAAAATCTGCGGTATGAATCTTTTCCAGCTGCGGAGGTTCTGCCTGTGAACCTTGCTCCTGTGGCTTTTTGCTTTTGTAAAAATTCCTTAACATTTCTGAAACGCAAAACGTAGTCATGTATCTCAAGCCGGTACTTAATGCCGTTTATACTGCTGAACAGCCTGTCATAAAACTCAGGGGTTTTCAGGGAGTATACACTGCCGAAGCCTGTGATGCTGTTTAATAAAGCCATTTCAGGAAATGTACCGTCACAGAAAACGGAAAAATAGAATCTGCCTCCGTTTTTTAAAGTGCCGAGACATTCAGGTATCGACTGTTCAGGTCTCTGAAACCATTGAAGAACCGATGAGCTGACAAGAACATCCGCACATTCACTCCTGAACGGCAGCTTTTCTCCATCTGCCTGAATAAACATTCCCTGTAAACAGGATGATGCTTTTGTCATAGAGTAGGCTATATCAAGCCCTATAAAGCGCTGAGGTTTGCATTTTGATAGAAATATTTCTGTGAAAATGCCGCTTCCCGTACCTATTTCAAGCACTGTTTCGGGGAAGTTCTCTTGTGTTAAATCACTTAGTTTTGATGCTACGATTTTCTGTATATCTGCTGAGGAGTCATAGCAGTCCGCCGCCTTATCAAAAAATCTTTTTATGTGTATTTTCATATATGATGTCAGATATCCTGCTTTCTTTTATATAGTGCCCGCATTCAAGGGTGATAAGCTTTTCTCCGTGGAGCATGTCCGCAACATCCTCACTGGCACGGAAATTAACTATCATATCATTTGCACCCTGCACAAGGATAACCTTTTCAGCTGCGTTAAGACCTTCCGCATTAGCCCGGCTGGTCATGAGGAACTCAAGCCCTTCGATTAGCCCGTTTGTTATATTAGTATCGGTTTCCGGCTGAAATCCGGTTATGCCGCATTTATCATAAAAATCATGAAGAACTGCCTGCGGATCACGCTTCATCTTTTTTATCATAAGCATAATGACCTGAGTATGGAAGTAATCGCAGAAACTTATGAAAGGGGCAAAAAGGAAAATCTTTTCATATTTATCCATTATTTTATCTATATTTTTCAGAATAATATGTGCCCCTGTTGACCATCCGGCTAAATATTCCCCGCCTTCTTCCAAGGCTGTTTCAATATCCTGTTCTGTGTGGGTTACAAATGGAAGATAAAACGGATATCGTGAGGAAATATGCGGAAAAAGAGCAGGAAAGCCTGCCCAGCCGGAAACAAATTTAAGCATTTTTCAGCCCCCTTACGGAAGATATAACATGCAGGATTTCGTCATCATTCAGATCAAGGCGGACAGAAAGCCGAAGCCTCGCTGTACCTTCAGGGACAGTTGGAGGACGGATTACCCCCACTTTGATCCCGGCGTCTTCCAGAAGTTTTCCCGCCTGCTGAACAGCAAAGTTGTCTCCTATTATAACAGGGATTATCTGTGTTGAGGAATCAGCCGTGTCAAAACCTGCCTTATTAAGCGCACTTCGTAGGTTTTCTGCCTTTTGCAGAAGATTATAACCGCTGTCCGGATTGTGTTTCAGCCATTTGAGAGCGCCGATATTCGCCCCGATAACCGCAGGAGGCAGAGATGTAGTAAAAATGAATGCTCTGCCCTTGTTGCGGATATAGTCCGTAATGTCACTGTTTCCTGCGATATATGCACCGAATGAACCGAGAGCCTTGCTGAATGTGCCCATATGGATATCTATGCGTTTTTCCAGCCCAAGTTCGTGTGCAAGACCTCTGCCGTGACCCAGAACCCCTGTGGCGTGAGCTTCATCCACAACAGTGAGAGCGCCGTATCTTTCAGCGAGCTGAACAATTTCAGCCAGATTAGCTCTGTCGCCATCCATGCTGAACACACTGTCAGTCACGATTATTTTTTCTTTAGTGTCCTTATATTGTTCAAGGAGTTCTGCAAGATGTGCAGTATCGTTGTGGCGGTAGCGTATGTGATTTGCCCCGCTGAGTTTTATTCCGTCAATTATGCTTGCGTGGTTCAGCTTATCTGAAAAAACGGCGGTGTGGCGGGTCGCTATAGAAGCTATCACAGCGAGATTTGCCATGAATCCTGTGTTAAGAACAAGACAGCTTTCAGTCTCTTTGAATTCCGCCATCTCTCTTTCGAGGGAGTTATATAATGAGAAATTTCCCGTTACCACCCTTGAAGCTCCGCTGGAGCAGCCGAAAAGGCGGAGTGCCGCTGCGGATTCGCTTACAAGCTCCTCTTTTTCTGAAATCCCCAGATAATTATTGGAGGCAAGGTTCAGAAGCTTTTTTCCACCGGCGAGAATATATTTTCCCGCACCTTCATCAATGTCAGGCAGACTGCGGTAAAGTCCTTCCGATTTAATTTTTTCCAGTTCTTCTTTAAGTTTTTCTTTCATAGTTTTAAGGATATAACCCATGCTTGCACGGTGTCAACGAATATAGTAGAGTGACAATTATGAAAACAGATTCAAAATGCCCGACAAATATCTGGCATCCATGTACCCAGATGAAAGACCTTGAAACCCACCCGCTTCTTGAAATTGAACGTGGGGAGGGTGTGTATCTCATAGACAGATACGGTAAAAAATATATAGACGCCGTCTCTTCCTGGTGGGTGAACCTTTTCGGTCACTGCAACCCAAGGCTGATCAGTGCGTTGAAAAAACAGGCGGAAAGGCTTGAACATGTCATATTCGCCGGAACAACCCACAGCCCCGCAGAAGAAGTGGCTGACGGGCTGCTGCGTATCACTCCGCCTGAATTGAATAAGATCTTCTTTGCTGACAACGGTTCATCCGCCGTTGAATCCGCAATGAAGATGAGCTACGGATACCGTAAAAACACAGGCAACACACGCAAGAACCGCTACGCTTTTCTTACGGACGGATACCACGGTGAAACTCTGGGCTGTTTGTCCGTCTGCGGAGAGACTCTCTATACGGATCTATACGGCGATATAATGATCGAAAATATCAAAGTTCTGGGTCCTGACTGCTTCAGATGCCCCTGCGGGAAAAAACGGGGAAAATGCGCTGTTGAGTGCTTCGGGTTTATGGAACAGGCTTTAACAGAAAATGCAGAGATACTTACTGCTGTTCTTGTTGAGCCTTTGATACAGTGTGCCGGAGGGTTCAAGATGTTCCCGCCGGAATATCTTGTTAAGCTTCGCAGGCTCACATCAGCGCTTGATATTCACCTTATTTTTGATGAGATAGCAGTGGGCTTCGGCAGAACAGGCACAATGTTCGCCCTTGAACAGGCGGGAGTTTGCCCTGACATGCTTTGCCTTTCCAAAGGGATAACCTCCGGTTATCTGCCCCTTAGTGTTGTTATGACCACGGATGAGATATTCTACGGGTTTTATGATGATTACTCCACAGGAAAGGCTTTTCTGCACAGCCACAGCTATACCGGAAATCCTCTTGCCTGTTCCGTTGCGGTGGAGACGTTGAAAATCTTCCGTGAAGAGAATGTTATAGAGACAAACAAGCCCAAGTTTGAGCATATGAGAAAGTGTATAGAGGACGCCTTTGCAGATAATCCGCATGTAGGGGAGATAAGGCACACGGGTTTTGTGTCTGCTGTGGAGCTGGTGAAAGACAAAAACGGGAAAATTCCTTTTGAGTCCGGTCTCCGCACAGGATTTCAGATTTACCGCAAGGCGGTGGAGAATGGGGCTCTGCTTCGGAATCTTGGTGATATTATATACTTCATGCCGCCTTATGTGATCAGTAAGGACGAGGTTGAAACACTTGTTGGCATCGCCCGTGATTCTGTGGATGAGGTGCTGGGGTGAGATTCTTTATCTCCGGCTCCGGAACAGGAGTAGGAAAGACATTTTTTTCCGCACTCCTTGCGAAGCATTTTCATGATGAAGGCATGGATGTGTCATACATAAAACCTGTACAGACAGGTTATCCGGCAGATAATGACGCCGCTTTTGTTAAATCTTTTTCCGGTATCTTCAAAGCCCGCACACTTTTTACAGCCGAACCTCCTGTTGCTCCGTGCCTTTGTTTTGATAACTTTCCGTTTGATGAAGCTGTGAGAGAGATAAACGAAGACACTTCCGAAGTTGTCATAGTGGAAGGAGCAGGCGGCATAGCCGTTCCTCTGGATTACAGACATATGACCTGGGAAATTCCCAGAAAGTGCGGCTTAGGTGTAATTATAGTTATTCCGGATAAGCTGGGGTGCGTTAATGATGCGGTTTTGAACCGTTCGTTCCTGTTTGAGAAAGGAGTCTGTTTCAAAGGTTTTGCGATGAACAGATTTTTTTCCGAAACAGAGGCGGACAGTAAAAATGCGGGGATTATAGAAAAGCTTATCCCCGCTTCAATTCTATATTATTTTGATAAAAAACTTCATTCAGAAAGTGAAGAAGGGTCGGCATTGTAGCTGATATAGCCTTTCCCTGCGTTAGCTGCCCTGTTTGATTCGGCTATGGTTTTCAGCAGACTGTCACTGTCGCCTTCCTGTAAGTTTTCCTCCAGTGCCGCCAGCACAGCCTCAAGGTTGGTGTTTCCTTCAGTTCCGAAAAAGCTTGAGCCGAGTTGGAAAAATTTTTCCAGAGCAGCTTTCTGCGCTTCCGTTGTTGTTGCATCTTCGGATGTGTAACTTTTCAGCATATCAAGAGCTGCCTGAGAAATCTGCACTGTGTCAAGTGCGGATGAAGAGCTTGATGTATCTGTCTGACCTATCAGAAGAGGACTGGCACTCTGTTTTGCTGATAAAACAGTGGCGGATGTATCGTTTTTAAGAAGTTTATTATACTGCTCCAGCATTATGCTTTTTGCTGTGACCTGCATTTTTTGCCTCCGGTTTTTTTCGTTTTTTTATAAGTAGCAGTCCGCATGCCAATTTGTTATATTGCACCGGAGAGGATGAAGATGATGATGAAAACACCTGCGGAAAAGCTTCTGAGTCACCGTTTCAGGGGATATGCTCCGGCGGAGCATACCTTTTCAGGCTTCTGTGAGGCGGCAAAAAGCTCCGTAAAATATTTTGAAATAGATACCAGAGCTTCAAAGGACGGTGTTCTTTATGTCTTTCACGATCCATATGTGCAGGGACTAAGCTTCCCTGCCAGCGATAGCAAAGATATTGATAAAATTAAGATATATCAGGATGAACCTATTCCCCGCCTTGATGATTCCTTAAAAATTTTCAGGGAAAGGTTTTCCCCTGACACAGTTTTCTGTCTGGATGTTAAGGACATCGGTTTTGAGAAAGAACATATCAGGCTTATACAGAAATACGGCTTGGAAAAGCAGGTTGCCATTGTTTCCTGGTGTGCCCTTTCTCTTATGAATTTCAATGTGGAAGGTTTTTCCGCTCCTTTATTCCTTTCACACCAGAGCCTTTTTGCATATGGCTTAAGGGGAAGGGTTACGGAGTTTTTCTCAAAGAACCGAATAAAATTACAGAAATATAATGTATTCACAGGAAAAAATGTTTTTGAGTCTGTTCCTCGTGAGCTTTATCAGGGATATTTCCATTCACTGAGATGCCGGACTCTGCCGGATAAACTTTTGAAAATTATTCGCAAATCCAGGGGCGGTGTGTGCGTGGCAAAAAATCTTGTCTGCCCGCAGCTTGTTTCATACTGTGAGGATAACGGGCTGAAACTCTGGATATATTCTGTAAATGATATTAATGCTTACAGACGTTTCGCAGCCATACAGGGTATTGATATGATCTTTTCTGACAGGGCTGAAAGCATTCTGAAGGAATTAATTAAAGCATAAAAAAAGGAGCCGTGAGGCTCCTTTTTTTGTTTTGTTTAAGTTATTAAAGAGATGGAAGATTTACTCCGCACCTACTCCGAGGTATGTTCTTATTTTTTCCTGCTCAAATTTTTCCTGTGACTCAGGTTCAGGAGCCGTTACAGAACCTATGTAAGCCGCAAGGAAAGCTATGCTCATAGAGACGATAGCGGGGTTTTTGAGGGGGAATATAGCTTTCTCAAATCCGAAAATGTTAACCCATATAACAGGGCTGAACAGAATGCAGAGGGAAGCAGAAACTGCACCTGCGATTATTGACCATACAGCGCCTCTTGTGCTGAACTTTTTCCATGTAATAGAAAGAAGCAGGGCAGGGAAGTTCGCACTTGCTGCTATTGCAAATGCAAGACCCACGAGGAAGGCAACGTTCTGGTTTTTGAAAAGGATTCCCAGAGCAACTGCAGCAACGCCGAATACGACTGTTGCTATTCTTGCAACTTTAACCTGCTCCGCCTCAGTAGCCTGACCTTTCTTAAACACGCTTACATAAATATCATGGCTCATTGCAGAAGATGCGGCAAGTGTGAGACCTGCAACAACCGCAAGAATTGTAGCAAAAGCAACTGCTGCGATGAAACCGAGGAAAGGTTTGCCGCCGAGTGCCGCTGCAAGGATGGGTGCAGCCATGTTTCCACCCTTATCTATTCCGGTTATGAATTCCTGACCGACGAGGGCTGCTGCGCCGAAGCCGACTATGGGGATAACCAGATAGAAATATCCGATAAAAGTTGTTGCGTAAGCAACTGATTTTCTTGCTTCTTTAGCATCGGGCACAGTGAAGAATCTCATAAGGATGTGGGGCAGACCAAGCAGACCGAACATCAGCGCCAGACCAAGGGAAAGGGCTTCTATGGGGCTTGTTACAAATCCGCCGGGTTTGAACATTGTTTCAAATCCGTATGTGTCGCTTACTGCTCCGAAAAGGTTTGCGGGGTTGAACCCGAACTTGAAGAGAACGAGTCCCGCAAGAATAGTTATACCAAACAGAAGAAGAACAGCCTTGATTATCTGTACCCATGTTGTAGCAAGCATTCCGCCGAAAAGAACGTACAGAAGCATAACTGTGCCCACAAGGATTTCAGCCAATTCATAAGGCATGCCGAACATAAGCTGTATAAGCTTGCCGGCGCCCACCATCTGAGCGATAGTGTAGCAGAGAACAACAAGGATGCCGCCGACTGCGGATGCTATACGGATGGGACGGTTTTTAAGCCTTGATGAAACAACATCTGCAAATGTGAATTTACCGAGGTTTCTGAGAGGCTCTGCTATGAGGAACATAAGAGCGGGCCATCCCACAAGCCAGCCTACAGCATATATTGCACCGTCATAACCGCGGAGAGCAACCATGCCTGATATACCAAGGAAAGAAGCGGCAGACATATAATCGCCGGCGAGGGCAAGACCGTTCTGAAAACCTGTTACGCTGCGCCCTGCTGCGTAGAATTCGCTAGTGGTTTTTGTTTTTCTCGCAGCCCAGTATGTAATCATCAGTGTTCCGGCAACTATTATAGCAAAGAAAATAAGTGCTATCGGGTCTGCCTTGCCGGCCTGAAAGTTTGCGAGTCTCTGAGCAATAACTTCATTCATGAGCGTGTCTCCCTTATTTCAGCATCTTTTTAAGTTCTTCGACTTCTTTGTCATATGAGCTGTTAGCCCAGAGAACATAGATGATTGTCAGAACCCATGCGATTACAATAACTGCTACAAAGAGAGCGATTCCCAGAGTGATGTTGGGTGTTACGAGATGAATCATCTGTTCCTTGTCCAGCGAAATAAGGAACAGATATCCGAAATACACAACAAAGAGGATTGCCAGCATTATGTAGCTGAAAGTCCACCTCTTTCTGACAAGCTTTTTGAACCTGTCAGAGTTCACGATTTCGTGAGCGTTCATAAAGACCTCCTACCTGTTTTAGAAAAAGTATAAAAGTACAAGCAGTTTCAATTATACGGTTTAATACATGTTTAAATCCGTATGCGCCTTAATTTAAAACTACTTTATATTATGTATGTATTATTAAATTATATAAGTGATATTTGTCAAGAAGATTTTATTAATTCAAATACTGTATAATGTTACAAATACGTTGATATAAGGTGTAAAAAATTAATATCTATGTAAGTTTATTTAAAGTTATTTGATTAATTATTAATGAGACAGTGGTATAGAATTCATGATTAATAAATAAATTCATAAATGGTTTGTTTAATGCGGGTGTTTATTTTATGTTTAAAAATAAGTTTTTAATGAAAATTGTTTTTTATTAATGTTTTATGTTTATATATCTGATGCAGTAATAAGCTTTTAAAACACAAGTCATATTTGTTTTACTCTATATGATTAATAGTGTATAAATTTTCAGAAGGTATAAAATTGGTCTGTTAAAAAAAATCCGATATGTATATAATCAAAGGAAAAAGGCTGTCATGGCATGTTTTGCGATGTGTAGAATGGCGGTTGATTATCGTGCATACTTGTTTTGTATATTCAGTCTGATGCTGAAAATCGTTTCGGAGGATTTATGGAAATCAGTTCCATGAACGGAGTAATAGATATTCTGGACAGACTCACAAGATTTTATGTTTTTAAAGGTATTGAATATTCCCGTATGCGGATTTTGCTTGAAAAAGGAGAGTTTGTATCTGTGGAGCAGGGGGAAGTGCTTTTTAAGAAAGGCGAATCCTACCACAAGGGAGTCTACCTTGTTTATAGTGGCAGTGTGGAGCTTTACAGTGATTCCGGTCTCAAGGTTGTTGCGGCTGAGGGTGATTTTGCCGGGCTTTCAAACTTCGTGGGAAAGTCTGTGTATCATGTCAGCGCAATGGCATCTGACAACTCCGACCTTATCTTCATACCTGAGTTAAGTATATATAAGCTTATGGAGGTTTCCGAAGACTTCAGGGAACGTTTCTATGGTCTTGTCACCGGACGCATAAATGCAGTCACGGGGAAAAGTACGGGTAATATTGAATCCCGCACATATAAACCCGTGGGCAGCTATATGACAAGCCCTGTAATAACTGTAAAAACAACAGATACCGTAATGGATGCAGGCAAAATAATGTCTGAACACAATATCGGCGCCCTTGCTGTTCTGGATGAAAACGAGTCCCTTGCGGGGCTTATTACCAGCAAACACATGGTTCACAGGTTTCTTTCAAATATTGAAAGCAGTCTTCAGGCTCCGGTCGTGAAAAATTTCATGGAGAAAGAACCCCTTGTGCTGCCTGCTGAGTTCCCTTTGGCGGAAGCATTGGGTGAGATGCAGACGAAAGCGCAGGAGTATGCCCTTATTTCGATGAAAAACAAGCCGGTCGGAATTATTTCCAATAATGATATAATGCGTTCTCTTTTCCGGAATACCACAATCCACAGCACATATATTGAAGGTGTTTCCGGTCTGGATGAGCTTCGTACATCTTATCAGGGTCTTTATAAAATAGCTGAGAGCGTTGTAAGCAGCTCTAGGCTCACATACGATGCTCTGCCCGTTATTTCCTCTGTGCATCTTAATATACAGAAAAAAGTCTACAGACTCACGGCTGAGAAGTTTGCCGCCGAGACAGGCTTCGATATAACTAAAGTCAGACACTCTCTCATTATAATGGGCAGCGGCGGGCGTAAAGAGATGATGCTTGACCCCGATCAGGACAACGGATTCATTTTTGCTGATGATGCAACGGATGAGGAGATTGAAATGTTTCTGAAATTCGGGGCTATGTTCACAGACAGCCTTGAATATGTTGGTTACAAAAAATGTCCCGGCAACGTTATGGTGACTAACCCTGAAATGTCCATGAGGCTTTCCGATTGGAAAAACAAGGTTAGAAACTGGGTGGACGGCTCGGCAGGCAAAAGCATCCTCTGGAGTAATATTGTTTTCGATTATGACGGGCTTGCAGGTGATGAAAAGCTTGTCTGGGAACTCAGGGAGTATATTAATATGAAAATTTCCCAGAAGCCCATTTTCCTTATATATATGCTTGAAAACGATTCTAATCAGCGCAAGCCGATTAATCTTTTCGGCAAGTTTATAACTGAGAAAGAGGGAGAACATGCCGGAAAAATGAATATGAAGGTTGCGGCTCTGGCATTTATTGTGGATGTCACCCGTGCTTTTACGCTGAAATGCGGTCTGAATGATTTAAATACTATTGAGCGGCTTAAACATCTTCGGCGTAAGAAGATTCTTTCGGATGAACTTGTTTCGCAGACACAGGACGCCTATGAAATCCTTGTGGATATAACGCTGAATGAGCAGATAAGGCAGGCATACGCAGGAGAGGGTATAAGCAAATTTGTGAACCCTGACAGTCTGTCTATGTATAATCAGGAAAAGCTTCGTAAAGCACTTAATCACATGTCGAAGTTTTTGTCTGTGGGGCTGAAATACTTCAAAGGGCATCCTTAGCCTCTATTAATGAAGAGTGTGTGAGGTATATTGACTGCCGCAGGTTTCTGATATAATCTCATTTTCATGAAATCGGACGCAAAACGGATATTCTCCAACGCATCTTCCCTGTTTATTCTTCAGCTTATTACATATGCAATATCTTTAGCCGCCGTTCCTTATCTTGTCCGTGTTTTGGGTCCATCAAAATATGGTCTTGTTATCTTAGCCCAGTCACTTATTACATATTTTATATTCCTTGTGGATTACGGTTATGACATGTGGGGAACAATTCAGATAGCCGAAAATCAGCATGATAAAAAACGGTTATCCGCAATATTTCACAATGTTATGGCGGGCAAACTGATTCTTGGCGGTATCGGATTTATAATTATTCTGATTCTTACTGTTTCTGTGGATAAGTTCCGTGAGGAGCGTCAGCTTATCCTGCTGAGTTTCGGGATGATCTGCGGACAGATCCTCATTCCCTCATGGTTTTACAGAGGAATGGAGCGGATGAAGTTTATTGCTTACTGTCTTGTTTCGGTTAAGGCAGGGTATCTTCTTCTTATTTTCCTCACTGTCAGAACCGTTGCGGATTATGAGCTTGTTCCAGCTGCGAATTTCATCGCCTACACTCTGGCAGGTGCTTACGGTATCTGGACTGTGTATGCAAAATTCGGACTTTCCTTTGTACCCCCTGTTTTCAGTGAAGTATTGAGAGGGCTTAGGGAAGGCTTCATCTATTTTGCCAAAGCAATGACAGATAATTTCGCCAAGATCACCAATACCCTTATCCTTGGCTTCATGGCAGGGGATGCCGCAGTTGGATTTTACGGCTCGGCGGAGAAGCTTATGGATGCTGTGCGGGCTATGCTTTCCCCTGTTTTTCAGGCAATTTTCCCGCACTCCCGCAGAACAGCGGCGAGATCAAAGGCTGAATGGTTTATCTTTATCAAAAAGGCGGGCGTCGCCGTAACAGCTTTTTCGGCGGTTCTTGCAGCGGTGATTTTTATTTTCTCAGATTTCGGCGTAAGGCTTGTTCTGGGCGAAGAATTTATGCCGAGCGTACCTGTTTTGCGGATGCTTGCTGTTTATCTTTTCTTTTTCACACTTAACAATATAATGGGAGCGCAGACATTGGTGTGCTTTGACAGAGGTAAGGCTTTTCTTAATCTGACTATCGGTGCGAAAATGCTTGGACTCCTCCTCTCTTTTCTGCTTATTCCTGCGTTTTCAGAAAAGGGGGCAGCGCTTGCGCTTGTTTCATCAGAAGCGGCTTACAGCCTTTTTCTTACTATATATATTATTAAAAGCGGACTCCTTTATGATGTCCGCAGGAGCGGCATGTGAAAGCGGCATTTGTTGTCAGTTATTTAAGAACGGAAACTTTTTACGGAATTTCTCAGTATATTGATGCAGACACCTACTGGATCGCCACCGGAGACCCCGACTGGATAAACTTTCTCAAATCAAAAGGTGTTGAGGACAGCAGAATACTGAATCTTTCTTCCGCTTCAGCAAATAATGATACTGACATTTCCTCTGTTATTGAGATGGAAGAATATTCGCCGTACAAGGCATCGGCAATAATAATGTCCGACCGTCTCTTGCGCCGGAAACCCCGTGAAAAAAGCTATCCTTATATTGCCGCTGCTTATTCTATGATAAAGAAGTTTATTACAGACAACGGGCTGGATGTCATATTCGGTGAGGTGACGTGGGCTGCGGAAGCTGCCGCATCAGCTGCGGCGGAAAAATGCGGTATCCCTTACCTTGTTCCTGCGACCACAAGGATCCCAAACGGCAGGTTTACTTTTTTCAAAGGCTTATTTCAGGACAGGCTTTTTCTGGATAATCCGGCATTCGACTCGGACCTTGAGACAGCAGAAGCTTTTTATGATGAATTTGTCAGCCGCCGCCCTGTGCCTGATTATGCTCACAGAATGCGTGACTACGCTCTTTTCAGTGCAAAAAATATGCGTAAATTTGCAAAACATCTGTCATATATGATGTTTCATCGTGATAAGGACATGACCCGCCCGGATCTTGATTATCTGTTTGATCAGCGCATCTTTCGCCGCAATAATGCCAAAAGGCTGAAAAGACTTCGTCTTTCAAAAGATATCTCTTTTCTCAGCGGTATGAAATACTGCGTATATAATCTTCATATGCAGCCGGAAGCAAGCATCGATCTTTTAGGAGCGTACAATTCGGATCAGTTCCATATAATCCAGAATATCGCCCGCTCAATACCTGCGGACGCCGTGGTGGTTGTCAAGGAACATCCACAGGCGGTAGGTGACAGGGTCAGGGAGTTTTACAATGCTGTAAATGATCTGCCCAATGCTATTCTTGTTCATCCTGAGGCAGACAACTGGGAACTTATGGCGGGAGCATTCGCCGTTATCACTGTTTCCGGAACAGTGGCTTATCAGGCAGCACTGACAGGCACTCCTGCGGTTGTTTTTGCAGATATGTTTTTCGATGAGCTTCCCCTTGTTCACAGGTGCAAAAGTCAGGAGGAGCTGCCTGATATTCTGGAAAAGTGTATGAATTCAAACAGAAAACCGGACAGAACAGCATGCACGGCTTTCCTTGCCAGAGTGATAAAAAACTCATTCGAGGGTTCAGTCTACGGACGTGAGGTCAGCGATTCAAATGTGCAGGAGGGAAACTTTAAAACCGCCGCCAAAGGTTTTAACGCTGTCCTGCATCATATTAAGAATGAAAAACCGGAGATAGTCCGTTAGTCCTCTTTCACAAGATACTGCTGGTTATTGTAATATCCTTCAAGAAAAGCTGTGCGGGCCTCATCGGGGCTAAGGTATGTTTTGCTTACTGCAACATCCGCCGAGTATTTAAGTTTTGCGCTCATTACATCTATGCTTTCGCTTGCTTCGTCCTCAAACCCTTTGCCTGTGATTGTGAGCTTTCTGGCATAGTTATCTGAGAGAATCCCTCCGAGAAGCGCCTTAAGCTGAGGTGCGGACATGCTCCCCTTTGTGTTGCCCATGCTGACGGTTATATCCATTTTCAGTCCTTCCAGAGTACCCATGATCGAACCGAGTTCACGTCCTGATTCGCTGGTGAGAACAGTATCAACAAAATCCGCCGTGGGGGCTTCAACACTTAGTTCAAATTTTCTGAAAACTTCCCAGTTTTGTATTTTATTGTAGGCGTCGTTTATGAAGACAGGGTCAAGAATAACAGTATTGTCATCTGCCAGCCACCGGAGAAACTCCGTAAAAGCACCTTTGCCTGCTGTGCCTGATGCGGTGAGGATAAGTCTGTCCTGCGGGAGTGCGAGACCATAGGTTATGTCGCCCAGAGTACCGGAGTTGAGCGGAACCTCGCTCAGTTCTCCGTTTCTGTCATACCACACAGGCCAGTTTGATTTCTCTTTTATGAGTCCGAAAAGGTAGGCGGGATAACTGTTAACCTCAAATGATTCAAACAGTTTGAACATTATTTCCCGGCTTTTTGTTTCAAAAAAGCCGTAGTCCATGCCGCTGTCAAAAAGGGTGGAAAGTTTTTCGGAAAGGGTCATGAAAACCCCGTCCTCCTGTGATTCTATATTAAAGAAGTTTACGTTGATCCGTTTTTTTTCAGTCATTTATTTCCTCATTACATTAAATTAAGTTTATACTATCAGCAAAGTTGAGAAAAATAAAGGAGGCGTATCATGAGCGCTATGGCTTTTGTATCCATAACACCGCTGGGTGAAGGAGAAAGTGTGTCCGAGTATGTTGCCAGGGCGGTTAAGGTTATTAAAAACAGTGGTCTTGAGTGGCGGCTTACGCCTATGGGCACAATAATCGAAGGGGATAAACCGTCTGATGTGCTTGGGGTTATCAATTCCGCAGTGGAAGAGCTTGGAGACTGCAGCCGTATATCAATAGCTATTAAGATGGATTACCGCAGAAACAGGGAAACAGGAATGAGCCGGAAAGTTGAGAGTGTGATGGAAAAAATAGACCTGTAGGAAAATTGTTCCGTGCTTTTTATGGGATAAATATCATTTTTTCACTTTTTATAAGTATTTCTGTTTCAAACCGCCGTTCTTTACCCGCATTTTACCTTATGAGTGTTAGTAACTGAACACCTGTTCGGCTAGGGTGCTTAAGACATGGACCCGGCAACCGATTAGGTAAAGACGGGAGATGTGTCATGCACCGGTTTGAAGAAGATACTTTGAATGATGATATAAAAAGCTCCGCCCCAATTGACCGGCTCGAAAGGGTTCTTGCAAAATGCAGGGAAATTGCTTCACAGGAGCCGGATGGCTGCGCTGTTGTAAACAGACTGGCTGAAGATCTTGAAACTGTTCTGACTAAAGCTAAAAGATTGATCTGACATATAGTGATATATGCATCTGAATTACCTTGAATGGTAGAATGAGTTATACGGCTTTGTATAAAGCCGCGGGTTAAGGGGCTCCTCGGATTTATTCCGCAGGAGCCCTTCCTTTTTGCAGCTCCAATGGTAATTTTTTCCTGATTTTTTTGGCATGATTCCTGCTTTTGAACAATATAAGACTGAAAAAGGGCAGGGTAAAACGATGCAAACCGCCGAAGATGTTAAAACAACACTTGTTAAAGAGAGGCGTAAGGCAAGGCTTATCCCTGTATCAGAGATAAGGTACTGCGACAGAGTTTACAGGTATCCTGAAGACTTTCCCGCAGAGGTAATAACCAGACTCATTGACCTTGTAGCAGATGATGAGATCAATATGAAAGAGCTTAACTATCTGCATCTTGTTCTGATAGAACTGCCTAAAACAGCGGCAGAGCAGCGCAAGGTTTCTTTTCCTTTTTCAGATATGGCAGAAGCGGATTTCGCCGAAGGTGGTCTGAGTTTTGCGGAATATGTGGATTATCAGATAGAACGCATGAAAAGACTGTCAGAAAACGGAATCGGAGAGGATTATTCAAAAAGAATCCGAGAGCTTCTTCTTCGTTTCAGAAATCTTTAAAAGGATTTCAGCCCGTGCCGCCTCTCCCGAACACGGAGGGCGTAAGTTTTAAATTGCGGCAGCAGGGGAAACATTGACAACGGCGTCGAAAGCGTGGTTGAAAAATCACGTAAATACTGTCCTGGGGGTGCAGCGATGCGCCCCCTTCCTTTTTTCCTTGTTTATATCATATGTTTTTTATATGTTTAAGACGATGGAGAATGACATATGAAAAATATCTTGCCTGTTATATTTATATCTCACGGTGCGCCTATAATTCTTGATGACGGAACAAAAGCTGCGGACTTCTTCCGCACACTCGGCACTAAGCTTCCCCGCCCTAAAGCGGTAATATGCGTTTCTGCACACTGGGAGCCGCCTGTTCACATGGTTTCTGTCTCACCTTCAATGGAAACAATTTATGACTTTTACGGTTTTCCACGCCGCTTTTATGAACTCAAATATAATCCGGCAGGTTTTCCAGAGTTGGCTTTAAAAACAGCTGAAATTCTTAACAACGGTGGAATAGAATGCCGAAAAGCCGAGAGAGGACTTGATCACGGAGCATGGGTTCCTCTTATGTGCATGTACCCTGATGCGGATATTCCATCTTTCCAGCTTTCCATAAAAAGAGGCGCCTCACCGGCTGAGCTTCATGAAACAGGCAAAAGACTGAAATCATTGAGGGAAGAGGGTGTTCTTGTAATATGCAGCGGCAGTGCAACCCATAACCTCTATGATTTTGGGAACTATCCTGCTGTGTCCGAACCTGTCCCATATGCTGAAGAGTTTGATAAATGGCTTGAAAATATGCTTGCAGCGGGAGAGCGTGAAAAGCTGCTGGACTACATGGCAAGCGCACCGGAAGCCAAGCATAACCATCCCACGCCTGACCATATTAATCCGCTTTTTATAGGTTTAGGAATGTCTGAAAGCGGTGTTGCGGAAAAGATTCACGATGAAATCGCCTATGGAATTATATCAATGGCGGCGTATATCTGGAATGACTAGGGTTATTTAATCTCAACCCATTCCAGCAAACCGGAAACGAAGTTTACAAGATATTTTTTGACCGGTTTTTTATAAAGTGCGCTTAATATTCCGGCATATTCGTTTATTTGTTCAGTATATTCAGCCATGTGGGGCTTTATGTCACCTGTTTTAAAGTCGAGACACCATACGGCGTCCTCTGTCACTGAATAAAAATCCACAGTCTTTATACCTGTGCCGTCAAAAAAGCTTCTTTCTCTGAATATTTCAGCATCAGCGATGATTGTTCTGAAAAGCGGATCGAAATACAGCAGCAGAAGATAGTTTTTTATTCTTTCCCCGTCCTCATCAGTAAGGTAAGGAGAGTGTTTCATCACAGAGAAGCGGCTTGTTTCTTCTGCTTCAGCTTCATTAAAATCAACCCCAAGGAAAATAGCCTCATGGAGTGCAGTCCCGAACTTTTCGCCATAAAAGTCTGCACTCTCTTCCGTAATCGGGTATTCCGGAATCGGGCGGGGCTCAAATTTTTCCGTTCTCCGTTTCTTCTCTTCAGTCTTGGGGGTGAAGGATTTTGTATAAGGTATGCCGAAAGAGCAGGGGATTTCTATATTGCCGGTTATCAGCTGTTCCAGCGTATTTTTTGAGGGAGTTTCCTTTATGGGGATGTAAAGTTCTCTTTTAGCTCTGGTGACAGCAACATAAAGCAGGTTCAGCCTGTCGTGGTAGACAGCTTTTTCCTCAGCTTCGTAAGCTTCTGCGAAACTGCCGCTCACAAATCCGTTGAGCTTTTCGCCATGGTTGAAAATTATGCTGTCAGCAAGCATTGAATCGCTTTCGGAGTAAAATATCATTCTTGTGCTGTTTGCGTCAGGCTTTGTTCTTATTTCAAGATCAGATATAATGACCGCCTCAAACTCAAGTCCTTTTGACTTGTGAATGGTCATGACTGTAACAGCTTCAGACTTGCCTGCGGAGAGAGCATTTTCAGATTCTGCCCTGCGTTTAAACTCCTCAAAGAAAGCAGGGAGATTAGCAGTTACAGGGAGGCTGACTGCTATGTCACACAGCTTTTTGAAGTTTGCGTCTCCTTCAAAGCGTTCTGCCAGAAAAAACTCATTTACAGCTCTGGTGAAGGCTGCCTGACCGTTCAGTCCGTTTACCTCTTCGGCAAACTCTGCCAGCTCTGCCTGAATCTTTTCGCAAAAGCCTTCCTTGGCTGCTTCTTCAACAGTGCTTACTGCCGGTTCTGTCATATGGAAGGCGAATGCGTTCAGACTGTCACCGTAGAATATGTGGTTGAAAATGTTCATTATTATTTTGAACGGTGCTGAGTCTGTGAGCTTTTGTCTCGTTTCGCTCCGTGCCGGGATCCCGTTTTCATTAAGATATTCGGTGCAGGAGTCCGCCTTGCTGTTCGTTTCGGTGAGAACTGCAATATCAGATGCTCTGAATCCTCGTTTCATGAGGTCTTCAACGCATTTAAGCATGTATTCCTGGTTAGTATCTTTCTCAATTATTTCCACAGAAACACGTCCGCTTTCATCACTATGTCCGGTTTGTTCGGAATATTTGAAAGTTTCGTCTTTAAACCTGTCAAAAAGAACATTGGCGAAATCCATCACTGCTTTCGCACTTCTGTAGTTTACATCAAGTTTCTGTTCGTTTATAAAATCACTGTAGCTCTCTGTTACAGTGTCAAAAAGCCTGCTTTCTCCGCCCCTGAACCTATAAAGAGTCTGTTTAGGGTCTCCGACGTAAAAGAATGATTTCACAGCATCCTGCTGACCGACTCCGGCAAGGGCCTGCTGAACAAGCGGCTCAAGAATCTTCCATTGGGCAAGGCTGGTATCCTGAAACTCATCTATTAGTATGTGGAGTATTCTGCCGTCCAGACGGAAATAAAGGTATTCCGTATCCTCTGCTATATTGTTCTCAACCAGCATACTGTATGCTTTCATTGTGATATCGGAAAAGGTCAGCACATTTCTTACACGTTTAATCCGTTCCACTTCTGTAAAAAACATGGTGTAAAACTTAACCGCCAAACGGACAAGCATTTCACCTTTCGCTTCAAGGAATTTACCGGTGTTTTCAATGACTTCATAATACGTCTTCAGTTGCTGTTCGTTGTAGTCGAAGCTTTTGAAATAACCACTGATCGGGTCGCAGTTGCAGTAAAGAGCAGTATCTGTTATTTTTTTCAGATTGCCTGATACTGCCAGGCCTTCAGCCTGTTTTTTCTGATTTCCGTTTAGCTTTGACTGTAAAAGCTCTGTTCCGAATTTTATTGAAGCTTCAACAGCTTGTTTTCTGTGGTGATTAAGCCGGTTAGTCAGATTTGCGAAGAAGTCTGCATCTGTCTTATATTTTTCTGCCAGCTCCGGTAAACCTATAAGTTGATTTTCAAAATTCGACTGCTGTTTGCGGATCTCATCCATCAGGGTTTTCGGGGTCTGCTCAAGGGCACGGGCAGCTTTCTTGAGCATGTCGCCCATGTCGGCTGAAAACAGATTATATGTGCTAAAAAAGGCTTCTGCCTCAAGCTCTTCCTTTTCCTTATCCTGAATAATTGAAAACCCCGGGCGCACATTCGCCTCGAAGGGAAACTGGGAAATAATCCTGTTTATAAATGAATCTATGGTGCGTATCCGCATCTGGGAAAAGTTTTTAAGCACATAGTCCCGCACAGGACGGGCTCTTTTTTCAAGTTCTTCATCTGTAAGACTGTTATGCTCACGAAGTATCTGCCGCTCTCCTTTGAAGTCCGCCCTGTTGCCGTCTGCCAGTGCGTTGAGAACCTGAATGATTCTCTCCTGCATCTCCGCTGTGGCCTTAACTGTGAAGGTAAGGCAGAGAATCTGCTCCATCTGTGCGCCGCTGAGGAGAAGATTTATATAACGAAGGGAAAGGTTGAATGTTTTGCCTGTTCCCGCCGATGCCACAAGGGCTATATTGCTTTTATTATCAAGGTTTTTCATTAGCTTCTCCCGCAGAGATCAGAATAATCGCAGTAGAGGCAGTCCGCCTGCCTTTCGGTTCTGGGGTATTCTTGTTCAGGATCTGCTATCCTTTTCAGCAGTCCATCCAGAAATTCTCTGAACTGATCAATGCAGCTTACGTCAAATGCTTTTACGGTTTTGAACTCTTTTTTTAAGTCATACCAAAGAATTTCGTCCGGCAGATTTCCGTGTTTGTACAAAAAAAGCAGAGCATAAAGAGGCATCTGCACGTCTTTTATTTTATCAGGGTTAAAATCTCTGAACTCTTTGACAGTTTTCAGTTTATAGTCAATTATAGCTGTTCTGCCGTTGTTTTCGTCTGTTCTGTCCAGCCTTCCGTGAAGGCGCATTCCGTTTATCGTTGCTTTAAGTTCATCCTCTTCTGTTTTCGGTCTCCACCCTTCGGCAAAGCGGTGTATTTCATTCTCAGCAAAGCTATAAAGCCTTTCAGCAAGATCATTTACCTGCTCTCTTTCCAGAGGATTAATTCTGTATGCATCAAACCTGCTCATTGACCGGAGAAATTCATCGTAAACACGCCTATGAAGCTCATCCGCAGTTTCCGGTATGCCTTCGGAATATATTCCCTCAAGCACGCTGTGCAGGGTCTTTCCGTACTCATACGGGGGTATGGAGTCTTCCGGTCTGTCTGCTGTTTTGAGCCCTATGATATATTTTGCATAAAATCTGTAAGGGCAGGCCAAATAATCGTTCAGCATAGTGGCGGAGATACCCCGTTTTTTCAGTTTTCCGGCTATTGCTGTGTCTTTTTTAAACGCCTCCGATTCATGGAGTTTGATCCCTTTATCCGAAGTTTGAAATATGCGGAAGCCGGATGAGGAATAGAGTCGTACCTGCAGTTTATTTTTTATTATCAGTTCTTCCAGAAACGGGCTGCGGTACGATGCTCCCTTGTCCCTTGATATACATGATATATAAACAAATTTACTTTTAGATATTATCTGGCTCATGTAGTTTTTGATTAGGTGTTCTCTGTCCTGAAAGGTTGGAAGGCGCAGGTTGCGGCGTATTTCTGTATTAAGAAAGAGGTCTTTGTCACTTGAAGGCGGAAAAACATCAGCATTCATATTGGGGATGAATACTGCATCAAACTGCATGTTCCTTGTTTCCAGAAGTCCCATAACAGTGACTTCGCCTCCGGGGCAGTGAAAGCTGAGACGTGCTATACTGTTCATAAGCAAGGCGAGGGCGGTTTGCAGAGGAAGAGAATCATCCACCGGAGCATAAACTGCTCTCAGTCTTTTAAGTTCTTTCAGCACAATTGCTCCATGCTGCTTTTCCCTTTCATCTTCGGTGTTTTCCAGATAAATTTCAGCAATAGCTGAAAGCTTATGTGCAGCTTCCGGCAATGTGGAGTGTGTCTCTTTTAAAAAAGGGTATAAAATCTTACGGACAGAGGGGAAACCGGCTATTTCATCTATGTTCACAGCAAGCCGTTTCAAGGTTATGAGATCTTTTATCCTGTCTTTAAGGGGAGCAAAACCACTTATTTTTTGCAAAAACGGCTGAACGGCTATTTTTTCTATGGTTTCTATGCCTACCAAGCCTTGACTGAGCATATTTTCTTCGGCCGCTTGTCTCAAGATGTCCGTAATCTGATATATTTCAGAGTATGTTCCGTCTATTCCTGATGTTATGTTGAAAAGGTTGTAAATATCGTTTTCTATGAAGTATGACTTCATTTTTTCATCAGGAAGAATTACGGCCATGCGGTTAAGAGGTATCCCTTTACCTGACGCTTCATATATTTTGTCGGTTATGAATTCATACTCCTCAAGACGGGAACCAGTTTCAACTACATCAAAACCTGTATGATGCACAATATTTTCATCATCCTGTATTACTATCTGTAATGCTTCTTCAATTTCTTTGTGATTAACTGTTTTTTCTCCCAGAAAGTGGAGAAAAAGGTGGATATTTCCGATTTCGGAAAGCATTTTAAGCGTCCGTATCTCATGCCGTGTAAGAAAACCGGTTATAAGGAACACGAAATCAGAGAATCTGTCCGTAAAAAACTGATTAAAAAGCGGATTATCGAACATTTCCGCACTGTCGCACAGACCGTTTTCATTCAAAACGGAAATATATGCCGACCACAGGGAATAGAGTATGTGAGTCTGTTTTTCATAATCTGTATATAAAGCATGCCCGGCAAGCTCTTCTGCTGTTATGAGTTCGCCTTTAATTTCCCTGAAAAAGCGGAAGAAGGCGTTTCCTGTTTCGGTGAAGGTGATGAAGTTTTCGAGGAAATCAGGGTCGGTCCGCTTAAAAAGGGCAAGCTTCTCATCCAGACTGAGGCGTTCTGCTGCCTTTTTCATATAGAAGTGTCTTAACTCCTGGGGAACAACAGGTTTTTCTACTCTGAAAAGATAAGAATTGAACTCAGGGATGCTCAGTATTACCGGAGATTTTTCCGATTGGCTCAACCTGAGTGCCAGAGAGCGCTTGTTTCTGCCTGTGGGCAGTATGCAGCAGACTTTGCCGCTAAGGAGATTATTGTTTTTAAGATATTCTGAGATTACAGGAATTACTGCTTTGCCCGATGGGGCTTTGTGTACATGGATCATGAGTGAATTTTAACATCCGGACGGGTGAATGTTCAATCTTATTATTTCTGCGGAGATTTTTCCAAAATATCTGTAACTTCGGCAAATACCATGTCAGGGGTTATTTCCTCCATGCAGGCATGATCAGTCTTTCTGGGGAAGTGACCGTCTTTTATACATGGAGAGCAGTCTTTCTCAAGCCATATATATCTGCTGAGGTGGTTTGTGATGGGATATCTGTTGAGCGGATTGGTTGGTCCGAATATTGAAACAACAGGAATACCCGCAGCCGCTCCGAGTATCATCGCTCCGCCGTCACCCGCAACAAGCATTGCACAGCGTTTAAGGGTTGCGTATGAACCGGCAACAGGTATTTTTCCGCAGAGGTTTTTAACTCTTGCCTCGTCAAAGCCGTTTGTGTCCAGAAGCTCTTTATCACTCCGTGAGCCTATTACCAGAATATTACATTCGGTCTCACTGATAATTTTTCTGATAAGCTCAGTATAGCCCCGCCAACGGCGCAGGTCGTCTTCTGCTTTCATCCCTGAGCGTCCGCCTGGGGCAACAGCTATTACTTTTCTGCTGAAGAGGTTGCCTGTCAGGCTTTTAATCCTCTCAGGTTCAGCTTCGCTGTGGTAAACATTCATTGTATGCCCGTCCGGTCTGAATCCTTCTGCCAGCTTGCAAATCTCGATATAGGAGTCAACTTCATGGAAGTCATCAGAGTTTTTAAGAGCATGAGTGAGATGTTTATTTTTTTCTTCGCCAAAACCGAAGCGTTCAGGGACCCCGGCGCTTTTCGCCGCATTGTTCCATGAGCTGTTCTTCTGCATGATGAATATTCTGCCTGCTTTGAATGATTTTATAAGCCCAGTGACTTTAAAGACAGTTTTCATACGGGCGATTGCGCCGCCTGTGTAGAAGGCGTCATCATCAAAGGTTATCAGCCTGTCGATGTTCGGATTGCCAAGAAGAGCCGCCTCGCAGGTTTTGCCTATTATGTATATAATTTCTTCATGGGGAAAGGATTTTCGGTATGCTCTCAAAGCGGGAGTGGTCATAATTGTGTCGCCCAGTGCGCCTAGTTTAAAAAAAACAGTAACCGGTCTTCTGCTCAAGGTTGTCTCCCATGTTATAGAAGGTAAAAGAATTTTATACTTAACTTAAAAAATTTGAAAGTATTATTGAAAAACATATGCAAAAAAGGATGAAGCATTGCTCCATTGTTCTGTTTAATAACACTTCGAATGCTATTTAGCTGTGTTTTCTGTTTAGGATCTGCTTCATGATTTTAATCCTAACAGTTTACTATGAAATACCTGCACAGTATTGTGCAGAAACTGCACACCTCTGTTTGCTTTACTGAATCACAAATGACTGTATTATCAACTATTTATCTGCAAATATATTTTTTGGCACGGCTTGAGCTAAAAAGACAAAAGCATTTTAATGCTCAAGGAGGAAAGACAAATGAAAAAAGCAGCATTACTTACACTTGCAGTGGTTCTGGCAGCCGGAATGGCTTTTGCCTATGGACCCGGACCAAAAGGAGTAAGAGGTGGCGGACCTTGTGGCGGAGCTGGATATCAGTCTCCATGTGGCGGCGGACCTTACGGTGGACCTATTACAGATTTTCAGCCGGTGACAGAAGAAGCGGCAAAAGCGTCAGTTGAGGCATATGTTGCCGAAAATTTCAAAGGTTTCAAAATTGAAAAATTTGACAAATTTGTGATGCCCAGAGGCGAATCGTATCAGGCAACTGTTAAAGACGCCAACGGAAACGTTTTCTACTTTCATGTAAGAGTAGACGGTTCAGTTTTCGGACCCATTACTGCAAACTAAAAATAAATAAACAACCTAAACTTAAGAGGGGAGTCGCGAGGCTCCCTTTTTTTGCTTAAGAAAACTGATTTCCTGCCGATAAAAGAAGAATAAGGAGATAATTATGGATGTTGCTTCACTTGCTTCAGGATTCACACAGATGTCACAGGCTGAGTATACAATGCAGGCGTCCGTGACAGTCGCTAAAAAGGCACTTGATCTTCAGGAAACTCAGGGTCAGGCTGTGCTTAAGCTTTTGCAGGCTGCCGAACTGCCCAAAAATTCCGGCGGTGAAAAGGGCAATCTTCTGGATGTTGTAGCCTGATTATTTTTTCAGTTCATGGGTGTGTGAATAATTAAAACTGAAGCTACCTAGATCAGAGGTTGCGTAAACCTTTCCGTATATTTTCATTTCTGCGTCTTCTGCAAGGTACGCCTTAATAAATTCCTGTCCTGCCCTCTTGGGGTATATTGTCATATTGAATGACAGGTTTCCTGTTTCTTTTTCTTCTATGGCGAAGCTTTTGTTGTCAGGGTTTTTGCCTGAAGCGACAATTGATTTCCCCATCAGTATATTATAAGTGAATCCTGTTATGTAAACCGGAAACATATTTTCATTTTTTATAAGGAGATCCACGCCCAGATCGACTTTATCAAAGCTTGCTTTGTTTTTTATCTCAACATTTTCTATTTTAACGCTGACGTTTGAGGCGTAATAGTTAGCCATGCGGGCGCAGGCTGCTGTGAGAAGAATAATTATGAAAAGCGGAATAAGTTTTTTGGTCATTTTTTCACCTTCCTTCAGTGATATGATATTATTTAAAGCACGAAGATGAAAGAAAAAAATGCCGCTTTAAGCAAAAGCGGCATGGGGATTATTTTTAGAATTTTATTTCTGCGGTGCTGTTTGATATTTTTTGCCATTCAATATTGAGAAGAGCAAGAAAGTCGGGCATTTCTGCAAGATAATGCGTGTCTATGTAGTATGATTTTTTAGCGGACGAGTTTTCAGACTCATATTTTTCAGCAGATACCGAAGTCAGCATAAAGGAGGATTTACCGAACTCAATAGGGTACTCTCTTTCAATTTTGTAGTTGTCCAGCAAAGTTTCTATTTCTATTTCAATTCTGACTTTGTTTTTCACCGTATCAACATACTGCACTCCTTCAGCCCTTACGATGCTGAGATCAGCAGAATAGATGTCTGAGAGTCTGTAGGTTCCGTGGAAGCTGCCTGCTGTGCTTGATGAAACAGGAATAGTACCGGCTTCAGTTGTATGGGAGGAAGCACTTCCGTTTGTTCCTCCGCATGAAACTGTAAAAAGCACTGTCAGCAGCAAAATCATTAAACGATGGTAGACTTTCAGCAACTGTCTTTCACCTGTGAATGTAGTATAAAAAAATGATCCGTTTATTTTTTCGGCAGAAAATGTGAAAACTTCACTTTTTTCTGTAAAAAAACAGCGGATAAATATTTACACTACTTTGAAACGGTTTACAACTCTATACTGATCTTCAGACTGCATTTGCAGGTCACTCACTGTGTGTGATATCTCCGCAAGTGCTATACTGCTTTGTTCTAAGCCGGAAGAAATCATCTGAACATTGTCATTTACAGAATCCACCGCGTCGCTTTCTTCGTTTACTGCACTGCTTATTGCACTGTTATTCAGAGATATATCCTTAACAGAAATCATAATTTGTTCAAATATTTCTCCAGTATCGGATATTGTTTTAACTCCCTTGCCAACGGCACTAACTGCTTTATTCATATTGCTTGATGCGTTTTCGGTTTCTTTTCTGAGAGTTGAGATTATTCCTCCGACTTCCCCTGTTGCGCTCTGGGTGCGCTCTGCGAGCTTGCGCACTTCATCGGCAACAACGGCAAAGCCTCTGCCGGCTTCGCCTGCTCTGGCCGCCTCTATTGCTGCGTTGAGTGCCAGAAGGTTTGTTTGATCAGCAATATCGTTTATCACGTCAAGAATATCTCCTATTCTTTCGGATGAGCCGGACAGCTCGTTGATTGTTTTCGCCATTTCCTCAACGCTTTTCTTGATTTCAGCTATGTCTTTCACTGCTGAATCAAGTTTGTGTTTGCCGTCTTCCGTTAAGTTATTGGCTTCATGTGATCTCTGAAGAACCTCGCCAACATTTACTGCTATTTCCTTGGATGTTGACGCCATCTGCTCAACAGAGGCAGCTATGCTTGACACCTGAGAAGTTTGCTGGCTCATTGTGTTTGAAAGCTGTTCGGTGGACGCCGCAAGCTCGCTTGCTCCTGCTGAGACAGACTCCGAGGATTTTTGAATGTTCTGTACAGTGTCGCGTACTTTCATGATAAATATGTTTATATAGTCAGCAAGAATCTTTGTTTCATCAAAAGCATCCACACGTATTTCTTTTGTGAGGTCACCTTCGCCTTCAGCAAGATCCCGTGCAGTGACGGTGATAGTTCTGACTGATTTTATGATCGAGGCAGAAACTACAAGAGTTACGGCGGTGTTAACGGCAATTATAAGAAACATTATTATAAGGCTGTTAAGCACAGATGACTTACTGATTGAGGCTGCATCAGCTGCTGTTTTTCCGACTTCAGTATTAACCAGTTCAATAATTTCTTTGAGCTGATCGTCTATTGCTGAACTTGTATCGTCTATTATATTATCAAAAGTGTCGAATACAGCGTTTCCTTCCCTCCCTTCTACTGCCTTTATAAGGTCAGTGCTTACAAGTGAGTATAGCTTGTCGAATTTTTTATAGATATCGGCGGTTTTCTCTGCTGTTTCGGCATCTTTTACAAAGCTGTCTATCATTGCTTTGTCTCTGTTGTAATCGGCGAGAACTCCTTTGAGTTCCCTGAGCCTTTCTTCATCAACAAAGCCGTCAAGCCTGTCTACAATAATATCCATAGCCAGAAGGTTCAGTTTCAGATTAGTCATTTCCAAGTTGCGCAGTGCAGTTGATTTATCAAATGATGCTCTCTGATCTGAAGTAAGAGTATTGAGTTTTCTGATGGTAAGGTTATTATAAAAACCGAGGACAAGAAAAAGTACGCTTCCGATGATGAGGATTGCCATTATTTTTTTTCTGATGGTAAGGTTCTTCATTTTTTCACCGTTTTTTGTTTTTATGCTAAGTTAATTTTCTTAAACATTGTTATAGCTCAGATAATACTTAAAAATACTGATAATTGGAATATAATTATTTAATTGTATAAAAAAAGAATATATTTTCACAGTTTTGGCGGTAATGCTGGATGATGGCAAAAAATCTTTTAAAAATACTTGGTTTTATTTTTGTAAATACATTTCTTTTCCGGTGGTTCTTTCAAAACCTTGCAGGGTGGATCTATGAAAGTGCAGCAAACCGTAATATGCTGCGTCTGCTGATTTTCTCCTTTGCCGCTGCTCTTGTTATCGTGCTTGTGATAAAATTCGGTTTTCCGGCAGAAAAAAACGGATGGTAAAGCTTGCTTTTTCCTGAATCATGTATAGAATATTCAAAAAAACATATATAAAGGGGTCGGAATGAAAAAAATAATTGTTCCTATTGCTGTATTAACCGCTGTTGCACTGATTATGATATTCTCACTCAGAACAGAGCAGGACGGCGGGTTATCACTTGCCATGCTTCAGGCGGAAGCAGCAGAAAGCGGAAAGGCTCTTGTTGTGCAGTTCAGCTCCGATGGCTGTATCACATGCAGAAAAATGAAACCTGCTCTTGAAAAAGTTGAATCTGAAGGAGCAGACAGGTACTCAGTGAAGGTTGTTGATGTGGATGTTAATTCCGGAATAGCCATTGAACTCGGTATTACAGCAGTACCGGTACAGCTTTTTATCTCTGGTGAAGGTGAAATAATCAAAAGACATCTTGGTTATCTCTCGTATAAAGATTTCACTGATATTTTTTCGGAACATTCAATATAATCCTTCCTGAATTGCTTCGTATATTTGTTTCCACATGTTGAAGTTTTGTTCAGGCAGGCTTAGTCTGTAAAGATTGTAATTAATGTTTCATTTAGTGCTGAAAAAGTTTAGTATGTTAAAAAAATAAAGCAGTTTTAAGCTGTTAGACGTTTCAGGAGTGTTTCTGCACTCCTAAAAGCGTTTACAAAATTTGTTTTCATTAATATCTTTATAACAACATTGTAAATAATGACTGAAGGTTTATTTTAATGGAAAAAATAATACTGGTAGTTGATGATGACCCTGAAATTCTGGAAATAATCAGGCTTCTGCTTTCTCTTGAAAAATATACTGTTCTGACAGCCTCTACCGGGATGGAAGGCATTTCAAAAGCAAGGGAAAATAACATTGATCTTATTGTGCTTGATCTGAATCTGCCGGATGTGGACGGGCAGCAGATATGCCGGCTCATCAGAAAGGAGAAAGATGTGCCGATCCTTATACTTTCCGCCAGAGATAATGTTTCCGATAAAGTTATATGCCTTGAGTACGGCGCTGATGACTACCTTACGAAACCTTTTGAAAATATAGAGCTTACTGCAAGAATAAAAGCCATTCTCCGCAGAACGGAAACAGTTGCGGATTGCCAGCAGGAAGGTGTAATTCAGTTTTTCCACATAAACATAGACAAATGCGACCGCACAGTTCATATAAACGGTGAAAAAATAAACATTACCCCAAAGGAATTTGAACTTCTTATGTATTTTTATGAAAAAAGAGGGCAGGTCCTTTCACGGGATGAGATAGTAAAGGATATCTGGGGAAAAAATACAGTGTATTCATGGTCAAGAAGTCTTGATGTGCATGTTAAAAACCTTCGTCAGAAAATAGAAACAAACCCCAAAAATCCGGATATTATTAAAACTGTTTCAGGTGTGGGCTATAAAGTGAAGAAATGAGGCTGACTCTTAAGCTTATTACCAATATTGTCATTGTTACTGTAATTTTTGTGGTGCTTTCCACAATGTTTCTCTGGCAGCGCCAGAAAGAGCTGATTATTGAGCAGGCACATATTCAGGCAAAGACATTGTTTGAGATGATTATCATCACCCGCCAGTGGGTTGCAGAAAACAGAAATGATGTGCGTCCGGTTCCTGCTGTTGTTACCAAAGAGCTTTCAAAATATGCAGGGGTCATGTCCCGCTTCAGATTTCATATAACCAGCACCAGTCTTATCAACCCTGAAAACGCTCCGGATGAATTTGAAAAGCGTGCCCTAAACGCTCTCGCCGGAGGAAAAGAAGAGTATGATGAAACGATAGAAGAGGGCAAAAAAAGAATCTACAGATACATGGCGCCTCTTTATATAAACGATGCGTGTCTTGAATGCCATATATACCAAGGATATACGGTCGGTGATCTCCGCGGCGGAATCTCTATTGCCGTTCCGCTGGATGAGATAGAAACTTCCATTGACCGCAACAACCGTTTTTTTTATATGGCGGGAATTGTTACTTTTCTCGGAATAGTCATAACAATCAGCATACTTGTCCGTGCGATGGTGTTAAGGAAACTTGATATCCTGACTGAAGCTGCATCGTCTTTTAAATCGGGTGATTATACAAAAAATGTGGATATTGACACAGATGATGAAATAGAAGAGCTGGCAGAAGCTTTTAACCTCATGCGGGAAAGTATTCTCCAAAACGAGGAAAACCTCAAACGAAGGCTGAAAGATGTTACAGGTAAGTATGTTCTCCTTGTGAATGAGCTTGAACAGAAAAATGAAGAACTCCGCTCTGTTAACTCATTTAAAACAGAGATACTTGACTCTATTTCCCATGAAATAAGAACTCCGCTCACCAAGATTCTTGCTTACAGCGAACTTTTGCAGAAGCCGGAGCTTGAGAACGATGCGGACATCAGGCACAAATCCGCTGAAACAATCAGAAGAAGCTCCAAGGCTCTCAACAGGCTTTTTAATGAGATAATAACCCTGAGCAGGCTTGAACATAAGCAGCATGACTATCACTTTGCTCCTGTTAAAATAACCTCAATGTTTGAAGAGACACTTGCATTTTTTGAACAGGATATGAAAGAGAAAAAAATTAACCTGATTACAGATATAGCAGATCTGACCGTGTGCGTTGATGCAGATGTGTTCAAATATCTTATAGATAATCTTCTTTCCAACGCTATTAAGTTTAACAAACAGGAAGGGGAGCTGATTGTCAGGGCTTTCAGGGATGGAGATGCAACATGCTTTACAGTGAGAGATACAGGCTGCGGTATTCCTTCTCACGAAATGGAGAACGTTAAAAAACGATTCTACAGAGCAAGTAACGTTAAAAAGGATTATCCGGGTACAGGACTTGGGCTTTCCATAGTAAACAGGGTTGTTCACGCCCACAAAGGCAGACTTGAGATTGAATCTGAAGTAGGCAAATACACCGAATTCAGAGTTATTCTTCCCGATTCATTTAATCTATGCAGTTAGGCTTATCTAATTATTTTATTGTAATGTTAATTTAGGTGTGTTACCGTTAAGTTAACAGATGAACAGAAACTCTCCAGAAGTTCTCATTCTTAATAAGTTCCCGTAAATATGTTGATAATATTGTTGTTGGCTTATGGAGATCATTATGAAAGAAGACTCAAAAACAATACTTTGCCAGAGAACATGCACCAGACGTAAATTCATTCGATTGTCATCATCAGTTATTACCTATACTTGCCTTGGATTACCTTTCATCTTTCCTTCAAAAACAAATGCTTTATCTATTAATGATATTGAATTTGCACCCGACTCGGATGTTGTAGTTATATTTGATAATCTTTATAACCCGGAAGACTCAAGTTTTATAAAGTCGATTGTTCTGATAGTTGAAAAGTATGAGGGGAACACACTTTTGATACAAGGCGGTGTCGGGGGTGAGCAGTATATTGATTATTTAAATTTTTCAATCCCTTCTCAAATTGATTATGTTCCATTTTCAACTTCAGAGCTTTTAAATATGCTGCCTGGGACTGAGCCTTCAGGTCTTGAAGGCGAAGTCATGTTTTATAGTTCAGCCATTTTTATGAACCGAAGCAAAAATTTTGTTGATAGTGCTTTGATTGAAGAGTTTTTTTTAAAAGCCCTCCGTGATGACTTTTTTAACAGCAGCGGCAATGCTAATTATGTTGGTTTGATGTATATAGTGTCTTTGGATATGTCTATTAACAGACTTTATTTTGATGCCGGTTACGAAGGTTTTAATCTTAACGTCGGAAGTTGGGATTTTAACAGAAATCAAGGGGACATTATGAATATACGTAATGGCTTAGACTTCGGGCTTGATTATTATCGAACAAATGTTGTTCCTCTGTTTGAGTATAACACAGGTGATCAGGGCAGTAATGACAGTGACAATGACTGCTATAAGGAATGCCATGATAGGTAGTCTTAACATAGCTGTGAGAACAGATATGTGTAATATCATTTTTATCATTTTACTTCTTTTTTCTGCCGGTGCGTATGCTTCCGACTGGTCTTGCTCCGGGAAGACTGCTTTTTTTGAGAACGGAAAGTTTTTTTATGCTGATGGAAAGCTGGCTGAAGGCAGGTGTATCAAGATGCACACAAATAAAGTTGAGGCTGTCGCCGAAATAAAACATGGATTACCAGATGGACTGCTTACAGTTTATTACGTGAACGGAAATATAAAAGAGGAATCTGAGTATAAAGACGGGGTCAAAACCGGAAAAATAAAATTATACTATGAAAACGGCAGTATTCAGTCAGAAATGACAGAAAACGAAGGGAAAATATATTACCGGAGCGGTACATTATATTTAAAAACCTCACTGAAAAACGGATTACTTGATGGCAGAGTGACTGAATTTTATGAAAAAGGGGCAGTCCGATCAGAAAAAAGTTATATTAACGGTAAACAGAACGGATTTTCTGTCTATTATTTTGAAAACGGGTCAGTTGCTTACAGATTTCATTATAAAAACGGCAAGCTTGAAGATACGTCGGAAGCTTTTATTGAAAATGGAAAAAAAGTTTTTGAGATTAGCTACTTAAACGGTGAACCGGAAAAAGGGTATTGTATAGGGAACAGCAGGGTATCTCTTGAAGGGAGCGAGCTGTTTAGCTGGCAAAATGTAGTTTGCTGGGAAGGTGCGCATAGGCTTTTATCACTGGAATCTCCTTTAGCAAAATTGAAACAAACTAATGAGGAGTGGATTTGCAGCGGTGAAAAAGCGGAAAGGCATGATAATATTTTCTCTTTTCCTGACGGGCGAGTTGCTTCAGGCAAATGTGTAAGTCCTGATGGTCTTGTGAATGCAGAGGTTGAAGAGGGGAAGCTTAATGGCAGTTTTTATGTAATGTATAAAAACGGAAAAACTGCATATGAAACATATTATAAAAACAATATGCCTTATGATGATATAAGAGCATATTATGAGAACGGCAACCCCAGCTTTTTGATGTCTATGGAAAAAGGCGTGCAGCATGGTTTATATGCTTTGTATTATGCTGACGGTCAGCTTAAAACAGAGCTGATGTTTGAAGAGGGGAAGGCAGTGGGGGTATTTGGAGAGTATTATCCGTCAGGAAGGCTGTATTCACACGTTTACTTTATAAATGGCAGGGCCGAGGGGGAAAGAGGCATTTATTACGATAACGGAAATCCAGCATATATCTTGAATTATAAGAACGGTAAGCCCGATGGAAAAGTCGACGCATATTCTGAAAGCGGCAGAGCGGGCTTTGAAGTAATATACAGGGATGGTGTTCCCGCAGAAGGGTTTTGCTTTGACGAAGGATTGAAAATAAACCTTGATGAAAGCTCTTTGCCGTTATGGCAGAAGATGCGTTGCTGGGATAAAGCTGACTTCTTCATTGAGCAGGATCTTGAGAACTACAAAGCTATTCAAATGGTCAATTTCTATTATTACCCGTAACTGTATTTACATAGTTCCTGATGAACCTTCTGCATCAAGCATCAGATTTTCCAGTTCATATTTGCTCATCCAGCCGTTTTCTATATAGCTTGAAGCGGTCTGTGTTATATCGTAAAGATATTCCATATAGTGATCGCTTTCCTGAATACGAAGCCTTTCAACAATGAAAAAAGCCTTTCCTTTGAGTGTTTTTGCCTCACGCACAAAGCTTGCTTTGCCGTTAATGCAGGTTGCCTCTTTTCCGCATACGCAGTTCATGTAGTTTTTGCACTCGTTTTCAAATCCTCTGAAAATGTAGTGACATTTGTGTTCTCCGCATGAGAATTGTCCGAAAATGCGGTGTGCGGATTCATTCATGTATATCAGCGTTCCATCAGCTTCAAATATTATTACGGGGTATGTGTGCCTGTTGTAGGAACTGTAATCAACTTTCATGTCCGCCTCGATGAAGTATTTAATAAAATATATCACCCTGATGTGAAAAAATCGTGAAAAGAATTGTGGGAGCATTTTGGTAATCAATAGATGGATCTAATAATGGTTTATAAATGATTGGTATACAGATTTAATTGTAATGAGAGGAGTTTCGATAAAATATTCGTTTTTATATCCTTAAAAATAAGTTTGAATAAAAATTGAAAACAAAGGTGCTATTTATTAAGGACAAAAGGGGGTTATTTCACTACAATTTGACGGTATAAATTTTTAAATAAACCTAATATACCGTCAAGTTTATATGGCTGCCCCCGGATTAATATGGGACTTCTCGGAAGATAAAGAACTGGAAACAGGCGACAAAAAAGGGCTTGCCGGAAAATACCGGAAGCCCTCGGAATGCTTTTTTAAGGCGACGCCCGGAATCGAACCGGGGTACACGGCTTTGCAGGCCGCTGCCTAACCACTCGGCCACGTCGCCATTTAGATAAAAAAAAGAGCGGGTGACCGGGCTCGAACCGGCGACCTCAACCTTGGCAAGGTTGCGCTCTACCAACTGAGCTACACCCGCAACGGGAAGATATATATACCTTTGTGAGTTTGGTTTGTCAATAAGTAGTTTTCATTTTTTTTATTTTTTTTTGTAAGTTATATCAGGATCTTCCTGACTTTTTGAGTGTAGTCTTCAAGACTGCGTATATTCTGCATTACAGCATCTTTATCCTTCTTTTTTGCTGCGTCTTCGATTGCTTTTGCTGTTTCTGTGATGATAATAAAACCGTAGCTTGCGCCCGTTCCCTTTATGGTGTGGGCTATTGCTTCGGTCTTTTCAAAATCCATTATTTCCGCTGCCCTGCGCATTTCTATTATTTCTTCAGCCTTTCGCTCAATATAGTCGGGGACAAGATCCGCAAGATCAGGATCTATGCTTATTCTGAGATCCTCCCCCGATTCGCTGCTGATGGTTCCTGAGAATATATTCATGAAAAATTCTTCCAGATCTTTTTTCTTAAAAGGTTTACTGAAATGACCGTCATACAGCTCCTTCGGAAAGTCTGTTTCATCGGGTCTGTTTGCTGAAAAGCTGAAGAGAGGTGTTTTTTCTCCGGTTTCTTTCTGGATTAGGCGTATCTCTTCCGCTGCTTCGTCTCCGCTCATAACAGGCATTCTTCTGTCCATAAGAACAAGGTGATAAGTGTTGTTTTTATATTTATTAAGGGCTTCCTGCCCGTCTTCTGCAAAGGTGATTCTGACAGGAATACTCTTTGCGTATAGTTTGATCAGGTTTCTGTTATCTTCAGAATCTTCTGCAATAAGTACAGAAGGTTTGTCCAGACTTGTTTCTATTGGCTTCGGAGCTTTTTTAATTTCTTCCTCTGCTTCTTCAAATTTTACGGAAAAGAGAAAAGAACTGCCTTTGCCGGGGGTACTTTTTGCATATATCTCTCCGCCCATCATTGTGACAAGCTTTCTGCATATGGCAAGCCCCAGACCAGAGCCGCCGTATTTTCTGGACATGGACTGGTCAGCCTGTGTGAATTCCTCAAATATTTTGCCGATATTTTCGCTGCTGATGCCTATGCCTGTATCACTGACTTCCACATAAAGTTTCCACCCGGTCTCATCTCTGTGTGCATCAGCCTTAACTGTAATACTGCCTGTGTGGGTGAATTTAACTGCGTTTCCGATCAGGTTAGAGAGAATCTGGCGGAGACGGTACTTGTCTCCTTTAACGCTCTGCGGTACATTTTCATCCATAAACATATACAAATTAAGCCCTTTCTCTGATGCTGCATATGAAAAGAAATCCGCAGTTATATTTAATACCTCGTGAAGGTTAAAGCCGGCATTTTCCAGCTCCATTTTGCCGGTGTCAAGTTTGGAGAGATCAAGCAAATCATTCAGTATGCCCATAAGGCTTTCAGCCGCTCCGGCAATGCTGTTTAGCTTGCTGAGTCTGCTTTTATCGGTTTCATCAGTTTTAAGAACATCCACAAGACCTATTACAACATTCATCGGGGTTCGTATTTCATGACTCATAACAGCCATAAAAGCGGTTTTTGCTCTGCTTGCCTCTTCTGCTGTCTGTTTGGCCTTAATAAGTTCCTGTTCGTTTTTCTTTCTTTCTGTTACGTCTCTTATGACTCCGGTAAAGAATACCTCGCCGTTTAACATTGATGCACTGACAGCCATTTCGATGGGGAATACTGATCCGTTTGAGTGTACACCTTCGATGTCCCTGATTATTCCTATTACAGGAGAACGTTTGCTGAAGTCAAACTTATCAAGTCTTTTCTGGTGATTGACTGCCGCATCGTAAGGCATGAGAATATTCACACTTTTGCCGAGCAGTTCTTCTTCAGTGTATCCGAACATTTTTTCCGCTGCGTTGTTGAAAACAGTGATACTGCCGTCCTGTTTGATGATTACAATGGCATCAACAACTGTTTCCAGAATAACACGAATTTTAGCTGTTTCCTCCTCAGCCAGCATTTTTGCCTCACTGAAGTCGTGAAGCAGTTTCTCCTGTTCTGCATGGCTGTCTCTGACTGTCAGGGACATGGTATTAAAGGCATCTGCCACTTTTGAAAGTTCATCGCTGCCTTCCACAGCAACTGTGACCCCAAGCTCACCGGCGGTTATTCGTGCGGAGGCGTCTGCAATTTTGTTGACCTGTCTTGTAAGAATATGAGCGAGAATGTAAGAAAAAATGAGTGTAGTGAAAATCTGTATTGCAGCAAGAATAAACATCTCTTTAAGAGTGTTTCTTATAAAGGATGTATATGCGGCAGTTGCAACACCTACTTCAACCCTGCCTATATAATAATCTCCATTATACAGATCCTCATAGGTATCGTAAGAACCGTCAGCGACGCTTCTTACATCTGAATCGGATTCAAATGCACTGTGAGCATATTCTGACTTTCCGTTTTGGGCAACAGTTGAACCTATTTCGTTTTTCACACGGGCATATGTGATGTCATCGTGAGCTGCAAGGCTTTTTGTAAGGCTGTCCAGCAGGGCAAAGTCATTGACGAGTATGGCCTCCTGAGCTGAAGAACCAAGGAGCGTCACCGCTGTTTCGGCACGTACAGTGATTTCTTTTACTCCGTAAGTTTTCAGAAATCCTACGCTGACGTAAAGTGCTGCAACGGTTGTGACTATCTGAATAAAAACCACACCGATGGCTATTTTGAGTTTGAATGACATAGGAACATTGCTTAAAATCATCATTTCTCCGGCAGAATGAAGGATGAAAGGTGAAGTTTTTTCATTGTTTCCGCAGTTTTCTTGTTTTTATGTAAATTTGTCAGTATTTTTTTGAGATACTCTTCTGTTTCGTTGTTTACTCTCTTTGATACGCCCACCACATAAGAAGCAGATTCTTCAGTGGTAAAAACAGCTTTTAGATCTTCCTCGGATTCATAAAATCCTTCCAGAACCGACCCCGCAGGATAAAGCTGTTTCTTTATGCCGATTACCACAGAACTGACAGAGTTAAGGTAAACCGGTTTAAACATTATATCATTATTTTTTAGTATTTCCTGTGTCATAGAGGAAGAAACATATTCATCCGGCGATGCAAAGGCAATATATTTGTTATTCAGATCTTTAATGGAGTTTATTCCACTGTTTTTGTGGGTGATGACAGTACCCCTCATTGTATGGTCAGAGGGAACGGCAATTGCTCTGTAACGGAGCAGGGCTTTCTGGTACTGCTCTCCCGTCATGAAAGCTGCATCATATTTGCCTGACATAAGTCCCGACTCGAAATCCTGTGTGGAGCGCTCGGTTCTGATGATTATTTTCAAGTCCTCATTCTCCGCATAAACAGCAACCGGACCCCATATTTCAAGGGTTTCTGATGCAGAATAAAGCGGAACTATACCCAAAACAATACTTGTTTTATCGGCAAAGGCTATGTTAAAAAAGAGAAAGCACAGTACTGTTATTAATAGCTTCATAAACTGCCTGAAAATATACTTAATGCCGTATTATACATTGTGAAGTGATTTATTGTAAATGCGGCTAACTCGTTTTTATAAGCAGAATAGGACGGAGATTACTGATGGGTATTCCATTATTGTCTGATATTACGATAATATTTCTTTTTGCCGCACTTGCTCTCTTTATAGCAGGAAAACTTAAAATACCTGAAATAATGGGTTATCTGCTCACCGGGGTTCTGGTGGGACCCAACGGGTTTGGTCTGATTCAAGGTGTGGAGCAGGTCGACATGATGGCTCAGATAGGCGTTGTTCTCCTTCTGTTTACAATAGGCATAGAGTTTTCTCTCGCGACACTTATTTCTTTGAAACGTCCGGCCATTTTCGGCGGCGGTTTCCAGGTTGCGGGAACTATACTTGTTTTTGCTGTAATAGCTTATATCGCAGGCTATCACATAAACAGCGCAATTTTCGTGGGGATGATGGCGGCCGTCTCAGGGACTGCGATTATGCTCAAAGTTTTTGCTGCCAGAGGCGAAGTTGACTCCCTTTACGGCAGGATAGCCCTTGCGATTTCGATCTTTCAGGATATAGCCGTTATACCGATGATGTTCATGGTGCCCGTGCTTGCAGGGGGGGACGGGGGAATAAGCGAAGTCGGACTTCTGCTTGGCAAGGCTGTTCTTATTGTTGTTTTTGTGTTTTTCGGCGCACGTACAATTGTTCCGAAGATTCTTTACCATGTGGCTTCAACGAGAAACAGAGAGCTTTTTATGATTACGATTGTTCTTCTCTGTCTTGGTGTTGCGTGGTTTACTTCAATGGCGGGGCTTTCACTTGCGCTCGGTGCATTTCTTGCGGGCATAGTGGTCAGTGAATCGGGTTACGGCCAGCAGGCGCTTGGCGATGTTATTCCCTTTAAAGATGTTTTTACCGGATTTTTCTTTGTTTCCATAGGAATGCTGCTTAACCCGTCTGTGGTGGTGGCTAATCCTGTTGGAATAATTCTCAGTTTGCTTCTGCTGATTGTTTTCAAGTTTTTTGTTACAGGCTTTGTTGTAAATGTACTCGGCTACCCAATGAGGGTTGCCGTGCTTTCGGGGCTTTCACTGGCGCAGGTCAGCGAGTTTTCATTTATTCTCGGAGCTGCCGGAGCCGCCGCCGGACTCATAGATGCAGACACCTACTCATTCTTAATTGCAGTTACCGTTATATCAATGGCAACAACGCCTTTCCTTATTATATCAGCTCCGAAGCTGGCGGATGTTCTTTCTACTCTTCCTCTGCCGTCAAAGCTTCGTTTCGGTTATCTCCATGAGAAAAAAGAAGATGATACAAAAGAGCTTATTGATCATATTATAATCGCCGGATTCGGGCTTAACGGCAGAAATACCGCAAGGGCAGCGAAGGAAACAGGGATAGACTTTGTTGTTATCGAAATGAACCCTGAAACTGTTAAAAAAGAAAAAGAGCTGGGAACTCCTATTTTCTATGGTGATGCCTCACAGCCTGCTGTCTTGGAGCATGGAAGCCTGCACAGTGCAAGGATAGTGGTTGTAACGCTGCCTGACCCTGTTGCGGTGAGAAAGGTTGTGGAGACGGCGAGACGTGAAAATCCCACTGTATATATACTGGCAAGAACAAGATACGTAACTGAAATTAAGCCTCTCAAAGAACTCGGAGCCGATGAGATAATCGTTGAGGAGTATGAAACCGCAATTGAGACTTTTTCCCGTGTTCTGAGGAAGTACCAGATCTCTGCCGAAGAGATAGAACGCATAGCATCCGGCATACGCTATGAGGTTCATGGCGGTTCAAACGGTTCGGAAGCCAGAGCTGCATATAACGAAGGGATCTGCCTCACCGGGATGAACATAAAGAATGTCACTGTTCCCGTGGGTTCACGCATAGCCGGCAGAACACTGCGTGAGCTTGATCTTCGTTTTCGCTACAGCGTTTCGCTTCTTGCTGTGAGAAGAGGGCAGCAGGTGATGGCAAACCCCGGCAGCGGATTTGTTCTGGATGAAAGGGATGAACTTGTCCTCATGGGTGATGATGAAGCAGTACAGAATTTTATGAAGAGTTTCTGATGAATGTTGATAATATACTGATATTTTTAAGCGGTTTTATGATCGGGGGATTTGCCTGCTCACGGCTGGAAGGATATTTGGTCAGCAGGCGTTTTCCTGGTGAAAGGGGGCGGGAGGAATACGAGGCTTATATGAGAAAACTCAGCTTTGCAGGTGTTTTTTTTGCCGTATTAGTTGGGGTTGTGTCTTACAGTATTTATCCTCATACGTTCGTTTACGGCCTTTGCGGAGGCTATGCTCTTTTTGCTGCTAAAATAGGTATGTAAAACGCTTATTAAATTTTCCTATATTTTTGTATTATTATTATTTTTTCTGCTTAATCCTGTTTTTATCTGGTAATATATTTTTATATGCGCAAAGGGTATCTTTGCGTCTATTTTTACAAGCTATTCGGGAGAATAATCATGAACGACATGCGGAAGTCATTTTTATGCATTATCTTTTTGTCTGTTTTTCTTATGTTTGCCGCAGTCTCCTGCGGTGACGGAGTGTCAGACAGCGGAGATAAAAATGTAACAGTACGCCTTAAGATGGACGGATTGTTTGAAGAGAGTGGGGTATCGTCCAGAACATCCGTGGGCGGGCACCCTGTTCACAGTCTTTATCTTGACGTTGCGGCATCAGGCTGGTCAGGTCTGAGGCTGAATCTTGCGGAGAATCTTGCTCATGGTGACAGCGAAGTTGAGTTGGAGATCACTGCGGGGAAGATATACAAGTTTACGGTCAGTGCTTATACTTCCGGCAATATGCTGATTTGCAGCGGTTCTGAAAGTGTGATGATTCAAGCTAACTCAGAAGTGAATATCGGTCTTGTATGCGCCCTTCAGATAGATGTTGATTTATCTCCTTCCAAGGTTGAAGGTATAATGAACCTGCTGGATTACCAGAATCTTCCTGCTGTTTATAATGTTATGGGCAGACTCGCCGCAGCAGTGGATGACGGAGTGAATCTCGGAGAGGTTCAGGACGCTGTAGCAGAAGCGGAAGTTTCATCCCATATAGCCGATAAAAGTAAAAATACGCAAAGCTACCGAAATCTGCTTGCCAGTCTTAAGGCTCTTAAGCAAAGCTCTCTTTCGGCATTTAACGCATTTAAAAACATGGTGAACGCTTTTGAAAACACAGCAGAACTGAAAGCTGCGGCAGAGATAATGGAAAGCGTTCTTGACGAAGGACTTAAGCCAGAAATTTCTGTGACTCCTGTTTCAGTTGATTTTGAAAATGTCGAAGTCAGCACTCTTTCCCCCACAGAAACAGTCATGATAACTAATACAGGTAACTTCCGCCTTAATATAAACAGTATAACTGCTTCTTCTCATTACACATTTCAGGTTGATTTAGCAGGAGGTTCAGCACCTTGCGGCAGCGGAGCTTTTACCCTTGTTCCGCAGGAAAGCTGCACTGTAACAGTAAAAGCTTTTCCCACCGCAACAGGTGTTACAAACGGAACTCTTGATGTAACGTCATCAGATGCGGCTGTTGCTCCTGCTTCATCCGCACTTAAAGTTAACGGTACCGCGTCTGCGTCTCCGGTTATTACGTCAAGCTCATCAAAGCTTGATTTCGGAGCAGTTGCCACAGGCGGATCAATAACAAAAACAATTACACTCACAAATATAAGTACAGCAGCAGCCACTGGCATCACTGCTTCTTTTTCCGGAGCAAACGGCTACACTGAAACAAATACCTGCACCTCGCTTGCGGGCGGTCAGAGCTGCACAATAAGCGTGAGATTCCAGCCTGTTTCATCTGCCGGACAAAGAGATGCTGTTATGACAGTAAGTTCAAACGCAGCAGATGTTGAAGTTGACCTCAAAGGCTACTCAGTTCTTGAAGGCACACTGGCGTCCGAGGTTGTATTTGAAGATACCGGGTTCACGTCACTTACTGAAAAAAGTGTTGCTGTATGCCCCGGAGGCACTGCACATGCTGTGTTCCCCTCAAACGGCAGGCTCAGTTACGGTTTTTTTGACGGAACAAAGTGGATGTTAAGTGATATGGGCGTAGTAATGGATGAGTGGGATCTTGCGGTAGTAACCGCCGATTCAGACTGCATGCCCCATATTGCGTACACTTCTGAGCAGACTCTCCACTATGCTCAGAGCAGAACATCCGGCTTCTGGCAGCATTATGAAATAGACACGGCTGTGGTACTCAGGATGAACGGTGCTGTTTCCATAGACTCTGACGGAACTGACATATATATTTCAAGCATAAATGACGACACTAGTTCTGTTGTTGTTGATAAGACAACGGATTTCGGCACAAATTTTACCAGAAGGACTGTGGCTACTGCTCTGTCCGGACCTGAAAGCACAATGCTTAAAATTGATTCAGCAGGCTTAATACATGTTGTTTTCAGTGACAGCGATGGTATTCATTACGCCAACAGTGCATCAGACCCGTGGGTCGTTGATGAGGAAATTGCTGACGGCTATAATCCGACAATTGCATTTTCAGGCACTGAAGTACACGTCATATACAACAATAACGGACTTTATGAAGTTATAGACAGCGGGGCAGGCTGGTCACCGACTCCCATTGAAATTGATGCAATGTACACAGGCGGTTTTTCGGCACTCAGTGTGGGCGGGAATATCGAACTCTATTATAAATATACTGAAAGTCCTAGGATTATGAAGAAAACCTATTCCAGTGGATGGTCTGCTCCGGAGGAATTTTATGACAACACCATAAACTTCTTCACCGGCAATAATATGCTTGCCGCTTCCGCTGCATCTAACGGCGATACAGTTATTGTTTATGATAAAAACGCTCTGCTTTCATCAAAAAGCCGCACAAGCGGAGTGTGGGACAACGGTTCAATCCCTGTTGCAATGCTTGTTGGAATAAATCCTAACCTGTCTTTTGATGTTGAATTCAAGCCTGAGGGAACTGAATTTTACGGCGTGATGGGAGATTTTATTTATGACATAAGCGGCGGGCTCTATATGTTTAATCTGGATGACGGCGGTGTTGAATCGGAAGCCCTTGACAGACCCGAAAGCTATATAGTCAGAGGAACAGACATGCTGGTTACTGATTCCGGCAGATCCGTGTGCTATGTATATGAGTTAAACGGCGGTCTCAAACTTGGTTATTATGACGGTGATACCCACATCACTCATGGGGCTTTGGATGATGCATCTTCAAAAATATGCACTCTTGAGAAAGATTCATCCGGCAACATATACATAGCTTACGGAGACAGCACTGCGAAACCGACATTGCGTAAGGTCGGTGCTGGCATAACAGGCGGTCTTACCGCCGGTGTAAGTGAAACCGGCATGAGCATGAAGTTTGTAGATGGAAAGCTTTATTTTGCCCATTATGATTCAGTTACTGAAAAGTATATGCTGAAATATTTCAGCAATGACACAGGCATTGAAATAGCAAGTGCTTCACCTTATATGAACTATGCTGATATGGCTGTTTCTTCTGCGGGAACACTTGTGTACGCGGCAAATATCTATGACACAATGACTACGGAGTCAGCAGTAAAAGTTTTCGAGTGCGAAGCTGATTTATCTTCCTGCTCTGAGGATTACAGCTACACAACTCCTGCAAATAGTTCCGCACTGGCTGTCTCTCTTACGGTTGACAGCGATGATAATGTTTATGTAGGAGTAATTGAGAGTCAGTCAAAGGTTATTCTGCTTAAAGGTGTTCTGGGTGATGCCTACAGCGTGGAAACAATTGAAGATTTTGATGATGCTTCTTCCGGCACATATAATGGAATGAAAGTTATAACCGATCCTGTTACAAAGCTTGTTTCCGTGTTCTATCGCAGTGGAGATAAACTTGTCCATGCCACCGAAAGCCTTATTCCTGTTTTGGATCTTTCCCATGTTTATAAAAACTTCGGTGAGGTTTATCTCGGTATGAATTCTCCTGAGTTTATTGTAACCGTTTCAAACAACGGCACACAGGTTATGGAAGTTGAGGATATCCGCCTTGATTACGGAGATAACTTTATTCTGCTAACCGATTACGGAACAGGAGCATGCCCTGATGATGATTTTACGCTTTATCCTGAGAGTGAATGCACCGTTAAGGTGAAATTCCGCCCGTACGGCGAAGGGGCTCTGGGTGACAGGCTGATCGTTGAAACAGGCAGGAGTACGAAGATGACAAATCTTTTCGGAATCGGAAAGATGAATTGATAAAAAAAAGAGGCTTCCCGCAGAATGGGAAGCCTCTTTTCATTAAATGGCAATGCTTTTATAAAGCTCTATCACTTCATTATTATTCAGATAACGTTTTTTGCTGCCGCTTATTTTTTTAGCCGCTTCAAGCAGGTTCTTAACAGTATCCGGAGTGTACTCCAGACCGTGCGCCTGAAGAATGTATTCCAGAATGCCTCTGCCTGAGTGTTTACCGACCACAAGCTTTCTCTCCATTCCCAGTTCTGCCGGGTCAAAAGCTTCATAGTTATTAGGGTTTTTCAGTATTCCATCTGTATGGATGCCTGATTCATGGGTAAACATCAGCTCTCCGATGACAGGTCTGTAAGGTTCTATTGCTCTGCCTGATGCTTTTGATACGTATTCACTGAGGCTTTTTATGCAGGAGTGGTTGAAGCCGTCTTCAAGTCCGTAGACATGTCTGGATGCCATGACAATTTCTTCCAGAGGCGCATTTCCTGCTCTTTCTCCTAAGCCTATTACAGTGGTGTTTACGTGAGTTGCTCCAGCTCTTATGGCAGCGAGTGAGTTAGCTGTGGCGAGTCCGAAATCATTGTGAGCATGGATTTCAACATCTATTCCTGTTTCATCTATTATTCTTTTCACTGTTTCATATGTGGAAAAGGGGTCGAGTATGCCCACTGTGTCGCAGTAGCGAAATCGTGCGCCGCCATGTTCTTTAACAATCTTTGCGTATTCTGTGACAAAGCTTATATCAGCTCTGGAGGCATCTTCACCGCCGACGGAAACATAAAGGTTTTTAGAGGCACAGAAATCCATCACCCGCTTTATCTGGTCTTTCACCCATGTGCGGTCTTTGTTAAGCTTGGTTTTTATCTGTATATCGGAGAGCGGCAGAGAAATTTCCACAGAATCTGCTCCGGCATTAATTGATGCCTGAACATCGCTGATCAGTGCCCTGTTCCATGCAATGATTCTTGCACTGAGCCCAAGGTCTACTATTTTTGAGAAGACACGGCTTTCCTCTTCTCCCATAACAGGGATTCCCGCCTCGATCTCCTGAACGCCTATTTTATCCAGCCCTCTGGCTATTTCCAGTTTCTCTTTCAGTGAGAAGCTGACTCCCGGCGTCTGCTCTCCGTCACGGAGGGTTGTATCGTCTATTATGTAATTCTTCATATTTATGCCTCCCAAAAACGGATTTAAATTTAATAATCCACCTGCAAAACCCGTGCCATATGGGTTGTTTTGCTATAATTCTTATTTATAAGTTATTTATATGATTTACTGACATTGTCGTAACACTTACAAAAAACAGTCATTGTAAGGTTTCGCACAAACTGACAATTTTATAAGTTACTGATAAATAAGAATATGTTGTTTGGCAGGCTTTTTGCATATGTTGAGCCATAAGGAGAGTGCGTTATGGACAGAGAAACAATAAAGCAGAAAGTAGAGAAACACCCCTGTTATTGTGCCGGCGCGCACATGAAATATTCTCGCATACATCTTCCTGTTGCCCCTGCCTGTAATATTCAGTGTAATTACTGCAACCGTAAGTTTGACTGCAGCAATGAGTCTCGCCCCGGAGTCACCAGTGATGTTCTCACCCCTGAACAGGCGCTTGAAAAAACAATTTCAGCTTATCATGCTGTTGAAAACTTAAGTGTAGCGGGAATAGCAGGTCCCGGTGATGCCCTTGCCAATCCGGAGGAAACATTCGGAACATTCAGACTTATTAAGGAGTTTAATCCCGAAATTAAGCTCTGTCTCAGCACAAATGGTCTGGCATTGCCGCAATATGTTGATGAAATTGTTGAGCTTGGCATAGAGCATGTCACGGTGACGATGAATGCGGTTGATCCTGAAATTGCAGTAAAAATATATGACAATGTGGGCGGAGAAAAGGGTATAGAGGCTGTCAAGAAGCTCATAGGCAACCAGATTCTCGGCATCCGGATGCTTGTGGCAGAGAATGTGATAGTGAAGATCAACTCTGTTCTCATACCCGGAGTAAACGACGAACACATAGCCGAAGTGGCTAAAACAATAAAGGAATTGGGTGCTTACATTCATAATGTAATCCCTCTTATGTCCAAAAAGGAATACGGAACAAAATTCGCTGAGATGGAAGTTCCCGAACCGGACTGCGCAATGCTCGCCAAGGTCAGAAATGACTGTGAGGATGCAATGGGCAGTTCAGAAAATATAATGAGCCACTGCCGTCAGTGCAGGGCGGATGCTGTGGGTAAACTGGGCAGTGTTTCAAAGGTGGGTGATCTCTCCCTTGATGAACACTCAAGGATGCACAGCGGCGCTGTTTTCGGCAAACTGAACGAACTCGCCGAAGCGGATGTGAGAAAAGGAATCGGTGAAATGAAAGACTTCCTCAATGGGCGCACTGTGAGAGTTGCTGTTGCCTCATCCACCGGAAGATATCTTGATTCAAACTTCGGTAAAGCAGGCAGGTTTGAGATATTCAGCTTCTCCGAAAACGGCTACGCACACGAACGCAGCTTTGATTTGGCTGCGGAGATTGCTGCTTCTCCGGAAAACAGGCTTGATGCCAGAATCCATGCTATGATAGCCGGGCTTGGTGGGTGTCATGCGGTGGTTTACCGCAGAATAGGCAACAGCGCAGCGGATGAGATGAAAAACTTAGGCATGACCCCTGTGGTGGGTACAGCGTATAATACATGTCTGAAAGAGGCATGGAAAGCGGCGGCCGATATTCTGGCTGTCGAAAAAGCTGAGGTGAACAAATGATAGCGGCTCCAAGATTGACAAACAGAGATTTCAACGGTCAGCTCATAAAAGGGACAGTTCTTGAGGTAGATTCAGGGCTTATCAACGCATCAGTGATGATCCAGTCCGGCAAACGCACCATAAGCATTATGATGTCTGCGGCGGAACTAGTTAAAGCAGGAATAGCTGTGAACAGCACTGTTTTCTGCCTGATGAGCGGAAAGGATATAACAATAATAACTGATATAAAAGAATATATGACAAGCCTTCAGAAGAAGAATCCGAATCTGGAGACTTATCTTGTAAAATAGATTTGATGAGTTCTGTGCGGTATGCTCGCTTTCCGTACAGGATAGAAAGCTAACACCTTTCGACCCTCCTTATGAAGGACCGGAGTTCGCCGCTCCGGTCCTTTTTATATCGCCGCCTGCCATCCATGGAGGCGGCTGTAACCGCTCGCGGTTTGCAAAGCAAACCTTCGCTCCGCACGGCGGTTTCCCATCCTTGGGAAACCAGAATCTATGTCCTTGCTGCTCTCGCTCCGTTATACGTTCCTCGCTTCACTGCGGTACGCACTCCGCAGTTCCGTCCGTGGAACTTGTATAACTCTGCCATCCATGGAGGCGGCTGTAACCGCTCGCGGTTTGCAAAGCAAACCTTCGCTCCGCACGGCGGTTTCCCATCTTTGGGAAACCAGCTCTGTTGTAAAGTCAGCGTAATGCATATGTTGCCCCGAATTCGGGCACAATAAATTCATTATCACCAAGCCCTGCCGCTTTCCGTGCTTTTATCAGTCCTTCCGCCGGCTCATCAATACCTTCGTCAGTGAGTTGAACTGTGCCGAAATGACCGCCTATACTGAATTTAGAATTGATTTCCTGATGTATCTGCACAGCTTCTTCAGGGTTTGTGTGGGAGTATTTCATAAACCATCTTGGTTCATACGCCCCGATCGGAATGAGAGACAGTTCAAATTCGCCGAATTTATCTGCAATCATTTTATCATGGCTGCCTTTTGCGGTGTCTCCTGCAAAATAAATGTTTCCGGCACTGTTCGTTATCACGAAACCGCCCCAAAGTGTCATATTTCTGTCCCACAGGGTGCGGGCGGAGAAGTGCCTTGCGGGGACAAAGGCTAGTTTTAGCCCCTTGAACTCTGTTTCTTCCCACCAGTCAAGCTCTGTAACATTCTTAAAGCCAGTCTCTCTTACATCCGGTATATTGCCGAGACCTGTATAAACTTCTGCATCTGGAAAAAGTGCGTGGAGCTTTTCAAGAGCGGGCTTGTCCATATGTTCGTAGTGATTATGGCTGATGAGAATTATATCAATGGGAGGCAGATCCTCCATCTTGACCCCGGCATCACGCACACGTTTTGGTCCGATCCATGTAAAAGGGCTTGCTCTGTATGAAAAAAATGGGTCAGTGAGAATATTTTTACCGTCCGTCTGTATAAGAAATGTACTGTGATTTATGAAAGTAACGGATAAACCATTCACCCTCTCATTAGGAACCTTCTGAGGTGTGCTGTCTATCCACTCCGGCCATTCGGTTTTGTTGGAGCTGAATCGCCATTTCCATACATCCCATCTTGATCGTTCGGGTCGAGGGTCATAATTATGGAACCTCTCTCCGTCAAACGGAGCGTTTATATTTGCCCGTTCGACCTTGGCGGATGCTGAACACCCCGCCAGCAAGCACGCAAGAATAATTATTTTAAAGTCCATTCGTTCCCCCTGATCTTTAACCAATAATATATATCCAAGACTCATTTTTGCCGAAAAAGTTTATCATTGCTGTTTATCCACTGTAGCTTGATTTTACCGATGTTAACAGTATACAATTCAGAATAAACATGGCAACGGAGTCGGTATGGTTGAGTCATTTATAGAATTAAGTCCTGTTTATCAGGCGCTTTTGGCAACCCTCTTCACATGGGGAATGACTGCTCTCGGCGGTTCGCTGGTATTTTTCTTTACAAAAATTAACCGCAAGCTTATGGACGGGATGCTTGGGTTTGCTGCCGGTGTTATGATAGCTGCAAGCTACTGGTCTCTCCTTGCTCCTGCCATAGAAATGGCTGAAAATAACGGTGATACTCCTGCATGGATACCCGCAGTGGTAGGCTTTCTTGCGGGAGGGGCGTTTCTCTGGGGTATAGACAGAATTTTGCCTCACCTGCACCTCGGTTTTCCCAAGTCAGAAGCGGAAGGAATAAAAACAAGCTGGCAGCGTAGTATTCTTCTGGTTCTTGCCATAACACTCCATAATATCCCTGAAGGACTGGCGGTTGGAGTTGCGTTCGGTGCTGTGGCTTACGGTCTGCCGTCTGCTGAACTTTCCGGAGCAGTCGCTCTTGCCATAGGTATTGGTATACAGAATTTTCCTGAAGGCACGGCGGTTTCAGTTCCGCTCCGCAGAGAGGGCTTAAGTAAGTTTAAATGCTTCTGGTACGGGCAGCTTTCAGGTATTGTGGAGCCCATTGCGGCGGTAATAGGAGTAATTGCGGTTCTTGCAATGCGTCCCATTTTACCCTACGCTCTTGCCTTTGCTGCGGGCGCAATGATTTACGTTGTGGTTGAGGAGCTTATTCCCGAAGCACAGCTTGAAAAAAATACGGATATTGCCACCATAGGAACAATGCTGGGTTTCGCTGTGATGATGGCGCTGGATGTGGCATTGGGGTAAAAAAATAAAGCCAGGCTGGTGAAAAAAAACTATTAACTAAATGTCACTTTTTCATTGCAAAAAGACTCTTGTGTAATATTTTGTTACATATCCTGAAAGGATTACACAAGACATATACAAAAAGGTGATTATTATGATTGGAATAGGATTCGATAGGCTCGATGAGCTTGATGAAGGCGTGTTCTACGTTGACAGCAAAAGGCGCATTCTTTATTGGAACAAGGGTGCTGAAAAAATCTCAGGTTATCTCAAGTCTGAATGTGTGGGGAGATCATGCGCAGATGATATATTGAGACATGCCGATAGCTGCGGTAACGAATACTGCAAAGCCGGATGCCCTATGCAGATGACTCTTAAAGACGGAAAACCCAGAGAAATTGAAGCTTTTATGATGCACAAGGACGGCTATAGGCTTCCATGCACAGTGAGCATTAAGCCTCTTTATGACTCCCTAGGAGTAATCAGAGGAGCAACAGAGAGTTTTTATATTAAATAACAAGCCGGAACATCTCTTTTGCCGCATTCAGCTATAATCCGCACATAAATACGGAGGATGGCGATGCTTGAAACAATTGCGGTGGTTCTTGGAATAGTCCACACTGTCACAATGCTTATTTTTGTTCCTGTATGGAATGTGCTTTCAAAGCTCAACCGGAGCATAGGCGGAGTAAGAGAAGCACTACAGGAGCTTAAACTTCATATATCTGAAAAATATGCCACAAAAGATGATTTCTACCGCCTTGAGCGTCAGTGTGAGGAGGCTGTTCAGCGTGCCCACGAACGTATAGACGCCCTGGCGGATAAGTGGTAGGGATCAGCCGTCCCCGTTGTAGAATCTCCATTTCTTTTCGAGTATAAGCCGCGAGCCTCTGCGGAATGTGAGATAAGACCACGCCCACTGGGACACCACAATGAAGCGGTTTTTGAATCCTGCCAGATAATATATGTGCACTAGAAGCCATGCTATCCATGCGGAAAAACCAGTAAGACGCATTATTCCGAACTCAGTTATCGCTTTACTCCTGCCTATTGTTGCCATCTGCCCTTTATCTTTATACCTGAAAGGCTTGCGAGCCTTTCCCCGCACATCAATCTCTATTACGTCTGCAAGGTAATTGCCCTGCTGCATGGCAACCGGAGCTATTCCGGGGAGAGGCTTGCCTTCATCGTCCGGAAAACAGGCACAGTCTCCGGCGGCAAAGATATCCGGGTGTCCGGTAAGGCTCAGGTCGCTGGTTACTGCTATACGGTTCATTCTGTCTTTTTCTATGGTGAAGTCTGCATCGATGGAGTTTGCTTTTACTCCGGCAGCCCAAAGCACGGTTGTGGTCTCTATCCTTTCATTGCCTATGTTAAGTCCGTTTTCGTCTATATTTGTGACAATACTGTTTGTCCATACCTGAACGCCAAGCTGTTCGAGGGCTCTTGTTGCCCATGTTGAAAGTTTTTTGCTGAAAGAGGGGAGAATGCGGTTTCCGCCTTCAACAAGGATTACTCTTGTCAGTTTGGCATCAATGTTTTTGAAGTCACGGGCAAGGGTGTAGCGGCTCATTTCGCCTATGGCTCCGGCAAGTTCAACACCTGTGGGTCCGCCGCCTACCACTGCGAAGGTGAGATATTTTTTTTGCAGGCTTTTATCAGAAGTTTTTTCGGCATTTTCAAAGGCGGAAAGAACTCTTCTGCGAATCTCCGTTGCCTGTTCAAGTGTTTTGAGACCCGGAGCAAATTGTTCCCACTGCTCATTTCCGAAGTAGGTGTGTTTTGCGCCTAAGCTGATTATGAGATAATCATAGTTCAGTTCACCGAAATCGGTGATTATTTTCTTTTCAGAAGAGCTTATGTAGAGTGCTTTTCCCTGCACTACCTTGACATTTTCATATTTAGCGAGGAGGCTTCTCACCGGAACAGCTATATCAGCAGGGTTCAGCCCTGCCATCGCTACCTGATAAAGCAAAGGCTGGAAAAGGTGATGGTTGGCTCTGTCCACGAGGATAACCTCAATATCTTTGGCTCCACCCAGACCTTTAGCGGCATTGAGTCCCGCAAATCCGCCGCCTATTATGACAACCCGCTTCATACAACCTCCGTTAAAACAAGACAAATCTAATGCGTTTAATGATGATCAGACATTTAGACTTTCCGGTCAAGAGTTTGTTTTTGATTTTTTGTGACAGAGTGTGTTAATATTATATTACAGTGTTTGATAAACGAAGAGGTTTTATTATGTATGTTTATGAACAGATACTTAAAAAGGTCGGGGAGTGTATTGAGAGCATTAGTTCAGATGCTTGTTTGGCAGATATTGCACGCATAGTCACTACTGACTCTGATACATATATTTTAGAAAATAAAGATAAAACAAATTTTGATTTTATAGCATGTAAGAAAGGGTGTGCCCATTGCTGTGTTGTTTTTATTACAGTTTTGCTGCCGGAGGCGGTTAGTATTGCTGCTTATTTGAGAAAAGAGGGCAGAGCCGAAAAACTGATCCCTTTGCTTGAGGAGCGTGTGATAGAAACCAGATGGACAGAGGAACAGGACTGGAGCCTCCTTGGCAAAAAATGTATTTTTCTGGATGAGGGCGGAAGCTGCTCAATTTATACTGTCCGCCCGCTTTTGTGCAGGGCAGTGACATCTGCTTCCGCGGAGGACTGCCATGAGGCGTTGGCTTCAAGAATAATGGGAGAGGAAAAACCTATATTAATGAACCTTCTTATTAAGAAAACCTATGAACAGAGCTTTCACGCCCTTGCAGACGCTATGAAAAATAACGGCATGGACAGCGCAGGTCTTGAGCTGACCCGTGCTGTTCTCTGCGCTCTGAAAAATAAAGATCTGGCAGAAAGACTGAAAAAGGGAGAAAAAATACGGCCTTGCTAGGCTGCTATATATAGCGATACTGCACCAGCAACAAAGGCAATAACAAATACAGACATAACCCTTATACCTATAAGCCTGTTGGAAAGGAAAAGAACAAGAAGACCTTTCAGCAGGGTGTTTGTGGCAGCCGCAGTCATTATAGCCATTGAGGCAGTGGTGTGACTCAGACCCTCATGGGCCAGCCGTGCCATTGATATCGTAATAGCGTCTACATCCGTAAGCCCTGAAAAAAATGCCAGTATTATTATTCCGGCATCGCCGAATGATTCCTTTATAAATTGTGAAAACAGAAGTATCAGAGAAATAAGGGCGGCAAATTTCAGTGCAGGTTTTATCTGAAAAGGGTTGCTCAAAGGCGGCATATCCGCCTTGACTTCCCTGTCTTTTGCCCTTGTCAGCCAGAAAAAAAGCATTCCGGCATACACAGTAATCCCGCTCACTGAGAGCGGAATAGCCACAAGCTTAAGAAGTTCCTTGTTCACAACGGAAACTTCGATAATCATACGGGGAAACATTGTTCCGCACGCCACCAGTATTCCTGCGGAGAAAATTCTTTTGAGCTGTGAATGCTTGCCAAGCCTTGAGAATGAAAGGGTGAGGGCAGTGGACGATACCAGACCGCCGAGTATGCCTGTTATCATTATTCCTTTGCCTGCTCCTGCTATCCGTATGGCGAAGTATCCCGCAAAAGACATTCCTGTAATAAGCACCACAAACCACCACACTTCGTATGGATTAAGCGCACTGTAAGGACCAAATCCTTTGTTTGGGAGGACAGGCAGGAGGACGACAGATATGAGAAGAAGCTTGAGAACTGCGTAAATTTCTTTTGCTTCGAGCTTTCTGACCCACTGATAAACTATGGGTTTCATGCTTAATATCACTGCCGTTACCACTGCTATGGATGAGGCTATGCTCATGAAGCCTATAGTGGAGAGAACACCCAGACAGAAGGTGATGGCGGCTGCGACCACGGTTGTAATGCCCACACCATGAGGACGTCCGCAGTCACTGACGTGAACTGCAGTAAGCAGAACAGTTACAGCGGCAAAGGCAATGGCTATTATCATCATATTATCGTATGTATGGCTGATGAAGCCGATTATACCGCCAAGAAGACCAATGAGACCGAAGGTGCGGAGCCCGAAAAAGGGTGAGGCTTCACCGTCTATTATCTCCCGCCAGCCTCTTTCAAGTCCGATGAGAAGACCTAGAGCAAGAGAAAGGAACAATGGGAGAAACTCATTCATAGCTGCACCTTCAATAATATATTTAATAACAGTTTAGCCTATTTCAGCAAGGATAACAAACAGGAAAATTTTGAGCAGGATCAGTCTGCTGTTTTCAGAAAAATACAGTTTCTGCCTGCATCTTTGGCTTTGTAAAGCTCTTCATCAGCCGCTTTGTACAGGGTATCGATATCTGTTTTTGTGTACTTGGAAAGGTTTATGCAGATTCCACCGAAAGATGCGGTCACGAACTTTGAGGCAGTGTTGCCTTTATGTTCGATCATGAGGTTTTCTATCGCTGAACGTATTTTTTCAAGAAACGCTTGACTTTTTTCTGTATCCAGCCCGCTGAAAAGGAGTCCGAATTCCTCTCCCCCCAGCCGGAAGCAGTAGTCTGAGCTTCTCAGCATAAAGCTTTTCATGCAGTGGGATACACTCTTCAGCACCATATCACCCTGGGTATGTCCGTATGTGTCGTTAAACTCTTTAAACTTGTCAACGTCTATCAGGACAAAGGTAAGGTATTTACTGTCTCTGCGGACTCTTTTAAGCTCAGAGTTAAGAACCGCATTGAAAGATCTTCTGTTGTTCAGTCCGGTCAGTTCATCGGTGAGTGAAAGCTCCTCAACCTTTTTTCTATCGGTAATATCCTGCCTGATAGAAAGCATGCCTACTGGCTTGCCGTTTGCATCAAACTTAGGTGAGACTGTTGCTTTTACCCAGTAAAGCTCGCCGTTTTTGCGTTTATTCCGCACTTCTCCCACCCATTTTTCTCCGGTAAGTACAATAAAGCGTATATCATCGGCAGTCGGTGGATCATTGCGGTCATATTTCAGGTCGTTATGTTTTTTCCCCAGCAGTTCTTCCTTACTGTAGCCTGATATGCGGCAGAAGGCTTCACTGACGGATGTTATAAATCCTTTTTTGTCCGTTTCAGATATTATTACGTTTTCGTCTATTATTTCGACGTATTCATTAAGCTTGGCATACGCCTGTTTAAGCTCCTGCTGGGCTTTACGCATTGCGGTTATGTCCTGAATGGTTCCCGTTATTACTTTCTCGCCGTTATTAAGGACTGATGTAACAGCTTTGGCATACACCCACTTTTCCTGACCGCTTTCACTTACAACCTTGTATTCCGTCTCAAAGGGGATGTCTTTTCTGGCAAGATCCTGAAGAAGTTTCCTGATTCTATCCCTGTCATTTTCGTGTGTTATCGCCAGAAAAGTATCAAGGTCAAGTATTTGCCCCTCTTTTATTCCGTGAATGGTGTAAAACATTTTTGAAAGCCAGAGATTACCCGTATCCGGACTCCACTCCCAGTTGCCTATATTTGAAATTGTCTGAGCATTTTCCAGACTTGCTCTGGTTTTTACAAGCTCGTCATTAAGCTCTTTTCTTGTTGTTATATCGCTGAAGGTTGCTGCGGTTTTGTCGACCTTGTCGCCGTTGTCTGTGAAGAGAGGCATAACATTGACGATGAACCAGCTTGAGCTTCCATCCGGTTTATGAAGCCCTATGATGCTGTCAACAGAAGGTTTTCCATTTTTCCTGCATTCGGCTATTGGCGGGCAGAAGCTTCCTGCTATTACATTATCTTCATCCATGAATTTCAGACCGAGTGATTCGAGAGTTCTCCCTATTATGCCTGTATCGCCTATTCCGAACATCTGACGGAGGCTGGCGTTTATGCTTATTATGCGTCCTGTTCCGTCCTGAATCAGTACGCCTTCCCGCATAACGGAAATAACGGTTTTAAAACGTTTTTCGGACTCCTGTTTTTCCGTGGTTTCTTTCTGGAGAGCAAGATGCTTTTCCTCAAGAGTTTTTTCAAACTCTACCCTCTCTTCAATCATTCTGTTTGCGTATTCTGCCAGTATCTTGAATTCGTTGAAAAACAGCTCGTCCTGCTCTATTTTGACATTTTCATCCCTGCCTCTTTCAAAAAAGAGCATAAATGAGCCGAAACTTCTCTTTATCTGCTCTGAAACTCTGCGGGCAATGATTGCTATTATTAAAAGAGTTATAAAAAGAACACTGACTGTCTTTATAATGCTATCTTTTGTTCTTTGAACTCTTATTGCTTTTTCCGCTTCAAATACTGCTTCAATATCGTCGATGTAAAGACCCGTTCCATAGATCGCATTCAGCTCTCTGTCTGCTGCGAAGTAAGATACCTTTTGAAGGGGTTTGCCTCCTTTATGCTTAGGGTAAAGGTAGGAGTAGAATGTGGTATCTTCCTTTTCAAGAATCTCTTTTATACCCAGATAAGGATATGCTCCCGTGGAATCTTGAAATTTTTCAAAATACAGCGGAGGGTCGTAATATGTGCCGAAGTTTGCATGAAGGTAGCCGTTAAAATCGGCTACGATAAGATAACCGCCTTTGCTTAGTTTTCTGGAGGCAAGGGTGCGGAATATGTTATCCCTCATTATATTAATGAAAATATTTCTGTCTGCCTGAACTCCGATTATGAGACCGGAATTCTGATCATGAAACGCAGAAGCACTTATTTCATAAGTTCCTGACGGCTGAGGGTTATTATTGAAACGGATATTGGCTCTGAAACCTTTTTGAGCATCATTAAAAAGAATGTAATAAGGGCGTCTTTTATCTGCATCTTCAAAAGATGATACATGTTTTCCAGCCAGCTCAGGCATTGATGAATGGGCAAGAATAGTACCTTCTGCATCGATTATGAAGATTTTTGTATTAAATCCGGAGGCTAGGGAAAGGGCGGAGGAGACAAGCTTATCTTTTGTTTCGTATTCTGCCAGCTCACTGATTAGATAAACAATACTGTTAAGCTCATTTGAAATAACGCTGGCGATCTCTTTTTCTGTACGCACTTTTTCATAATCAATGAAGGTTCTTATTTCATCAACTTGTGACTTGATAAGCTCTTTTCTGCTGTTAATCTGGGCAGTTTTAAGGTCTGCTGTTTCCTCGCTTAACTTGGTGTTGATATCCATAAGCCAGAGAAGACCTACCGTAATCACAGTTATAACGGCAGCTATAAAAGCCGATAAGAATATCTGTTCTGATAGGTTTTTGAATTTCAGCATTGCCCGGCCTTAATTTTTTTCCCTCACTCATAATTTTTAAGTGCGGTCTCCGTATCCTCGTAAACTTTCAGTACCTTATTCAGACTTGTTATTTTGAGTATATCCATAATACCTTGGCTGACATCGGCAAGTTTAAGGTTTCCGCCGGCATTTTTCAGGTCAGCAGCTGCCTTGACGAGTGTTCCAAGACCGCTGGAGTCTATATATATAGCATTTTTCATATTTATGACAGCATTGACGCAGCCTGATTCCGTAAGCTTTTTGATCAGCTTGCGGAAATCCTCCAGAGTATCGTAGTTGATGGATTTAGGCGGTGTGATTACCGCCGTATTTTCTTTTTCTGTTTTATATTTCCACATATCATACCATTTTATTAAGAATTATAAGTGTCGGTGAAGCTTTTGTAAACTCAATGTCCTTATGAACCTATGATGCAAAATAGACATAAAGCATGTAAGCAGTGTAAAGCGCCGCTATGCACCATGACACAACGGAGATTCTCCTGTGTTTTTTTGCTGTTTTATCAAGCTCAATACCAAGAAGAACAAGAGCCACCACTATGGATGTAATCAGAACGGCAACAGTGTTGATTCTGCTGACGGAGCTGTAAACATCGCCTTTGAGGTAAAAAAGGTCGCATATCCCGATTACTGTTATATTAAAAATATTAGAGCCGATGAGGTTGCCAACTGCCATATTGACAGACCCTATTTTCACAGCCGCTATGCACACTGCCAGTTCAGGAAGAGATGTAACGAAGGCAAGCATAAAATTGCCCACAAATGAACCGCCCAGCCCTGTGTCTGTGGCTATAAAGTCTGCGGATTTGCTGAGTGCCAGACCTGCGGCAACTATAATTGCTGCTGATATTGCGAATGACAGAAAAGCAGAGGACAGGCTGGTTCCGTTTATATTTTCCTCTTCAAGGTCTGCTGAAAGTTCGTCCTTATGTATAAATGCAGTGTACATTGAGAGGAGATAAACTGCGAATATGGCTATGCTTGTAATATTCAGCCACCCGAAAGAGGGCATCGGAACAAAAAGTCCAACTCCGCTTATCATGGTAAGAATTATTACATAAAGACCTGTTGTAACATTGGATTTGCTGGCATGAGCAAGGATGCTGCCTTTCCGGTACATGGCATCCATGATGAATATTACCAGCATGTTAAACATATTTGAGCCGTAAACATTACCGAAAGCCAGATCCGGGTTGTCAACAATTGTCACAGCGCCGACAGAGGATATAACTTCCGGCAGGCTTGTGGAGGCTGCAATGAGCGTGAGCCCGATGAAACTGTGCCCCAGTCCGGTTTTTTCGGCTATCACATCGCCGCTTACCGACATTTTTTTACCGGCGAATATCACCGCAGCGGCAGATGCTAGGAAAAGAAGATAATACATATTTATTACACCTGTAATATTAAAATCAGACTTAAGACTGTTACTGATTACTCAAGTTCTTTGAGAAATGTTATTTTTTTGCCTTCATAGGTTATCACCTCTTCCTCAGCAAGTTTTTTAAGAAGCCTTGAGAAAGTTTCCGGTGTTGTACCCAGAAGAAGAGCCAGCTCGCCTTTTGGGACGGGAAGAGTGGCTGTGTTTTTACCTTTATGCTGTATTGTTCCCAGATAATGCAGAAATCTGCCCCTTACATCTTTAAGCGTAAGGTTTTCAATCATATTTACAAAATATTTTATTCGTCTGGCAAGCAAGGCTATTATGGCCATGGCAACTTTGGGTGTTTTTTCGATCTGTCTGAAAAGTTCCGCCGCATCCATCTCCAGAAGAATACAGTTCTCCATTGCCTCAGAGGTGACAGGATAGCAGCACTCAAGCTGAAGAATTATTTCAGCAAACATCTCATTTTCAGCAACAAAGTGAACTATTGCTTCCTTGCCTTCGCTGTTGGTTTTATAAAGCTTTATTTTCCCTTCCAGCAGAAAGTAGATGTATCTTCCTGTCTGCCCTTCCATAAAGAGAATTCCGCCTTTGTCCAGAGTTCTGACCTTTGAAATTCTGTCTATGACATCGTGAACACTGTCATCACCGAAAAAAGCCGTAAGAAATTTTTTAATCGCAGTTTTTTTATCCATTCTTGATCCATATCAAATCATTTACTTGGTATTCTTATATCATAACTCCATCAGAAAAAAAAAGACAGGAGGACAATTTAATGAGTATGTTTTGTATGCAGTGCCAGGAAACGGCAAAAAACACAGGCTGTACGGTAAAAGGGGTTTGCGGTAAACAAGCCGATACCGCCCAGCTTCAGGACCTTCTTCTTTACGTCCTTAAGGGGATAGCTTTTGCAGGTGAGTGCGCTCCTGCCGGAGTTTATGAGAAGGAAGCAGGTTTTTTCACAATCAAGGCACTTTTCGCCACTATCACAAATGCTAACTTTGATAATGACAAGCTGACATCTCTTGTGAAAGAGGCTTTGAATATAAGAGAATCCGTAAAGGCAAAAGCGGCTGTGCCCGCTCATATGCCTGACTGTGTGACATGGAAACCCGCAAATGATGATGACCTTCAGGCGAAAGCATCATCCGTGGGCATTCTCCTTGAAACAAATGAGGATATCCGCTCGCTGAAAGAGCTTATTACTTACGGTCTGAAAGGTATAGCTGCTTATGCGGAACATGCGGCGGTTCTCGGTTATGAGGATGACTCTATCTATTCTTTCGCTAAGGAAGCTCTCGCTGCCACAGTGAAGGATATGAGCATGGAACAGCTTATAGCACTTGTTATGAAAACAGGCGAAATTGCTGTAACCACCATGGCTCTCCTTGATAAGGCCAACACGACTACTTATGGCAGCCCCGAACCCACAGAGGTCAACATCGGCGTTGGCAAAAAACCCGGTATCCTCATTTCCGGACACGATCTTAAAGACCTTCAGGAACTCCTTGAGCAGACAGAAGGAACAGGAGTTGATGTTTACACTCACAGCGAAATGCTTCCCGGTCATTACTATCCGGCATTCAAAAAATACACTCATTTTGCCGGGAACTACGGCGGCTCCTGGTGGCATCAGGATAAGGAGTTTGAAACATTCAACGGACCTATCCTTATGACAACAAACTGCATTGTACCTGTGAAAGATTCCTACAAAGACAGAATTTTCACCACAGGCATGGCTGGTTATCCCGGTGTTAAGCACATCGGCGACAGGGCGAAGGGCGGCAAAAAAGATTTCTCTGAAATTATCGCTCTTGCTAAAAAATGCGCTGCTCCCGTGGAACTTGAAACAGGTAAGATTGTAGGCGGTTTTGCTCACGGAACAGTTCTTTCCATTGCCGATAAGGTTATTGATGCTGTTAAATCCGGCGCTGTGAAAGGCTTTGTTGTTATGGCCGGCTGTGACGGAAGGCATAAAACACGCTCACACTACACAGAGGTTGCCGAAAAGCTTCCTGAAGGGTATATCATCCTTACTGCCGGATGCGCTAAATACCGTTACAACAAGCTCAACCTCGGTACAATAGGCGGAATCCCCAGAGTGCTTGACGCCGGTCAGTGCAACGACTCTTACTCGCTTGCTGTCATTGCTCTCAAACTGAAAGAAGCTTTCGGACTTGATGATGTTAATAAACTTCCCATCTATTATGATGTGGCATGGTATGAGCAGAAAGCGGTTACAGTTCTTCTTGCCCTGCTTTACCTCGGTGTGAAAAACATCCATCTCGGACCGAGTCTGCCTGCGTTCCTCTCGCCGACAGTGGCAAACTTCATTGTAGAGCAGTTCAAGCTCAGCCCTGTAAAAGAGGCGGACGAGTTTGTGGGAATGCTCGCATAATAAGAAATAAACCCAAAGCCGGAAGGGTAAAAGCCTTTCCGGCTTTTTTTTATCTCTTGACTATAAGCTTTCCACGCAATATCCTCTAGGGAAACACTATGTTATTGATAGTAATTTTCATGGGGTGAGGCGTGGCTTCAACAGATTTAAGCAAACTGCGTGTTCTTTGTGTTGAGGATGACGAAATCGCCAGACTCTCTATAGTCAACATCATCCGCAGGAGAACGGCTGAAGTTTTCATGGCAGCCAACGGGCAGGAAGGACTTGATGTATTCCTTGAAAAGCGTCCTGACCTTGTTGTGGCTGATCTCGCCATGCCTGTTATGGACGGTGCCGAAATGATAGCCTCCATCCGCGAGCATGATAAGGAAGTGCCCATTGTTATCGTAACAGCCTTCCCTGATCAGGGCAAAAACCTTGACGGCGCTGACTATATTATGGTTAAGCCTGTTCATAAGGATCTGCTCCTTGAGCTTCTTCATGCCTGTGTCAGAAAAATGAACGAAAAAAACAAGGACTGAAATTTTTTTTCTCTCTTTAAGTCATGGTCCTTTCAGAATGCTCTGTTAAAAAATTCCACTATCCTGATCTGTTTATTTCAAATGAACATCCGCTAACCATTCTAATAAAAAATATCAAGTATTTCAGAAATTTGTATTGTTTTATGAATATAAGTTTGATATTCTTGAAAATGTAGATTCTTTGATTGATTAATCTGAAATGCTTATTTCTTATAATGAACATAGGAGCGGATCATGGGCTTTGGAAGCAATTTATATCGTTTCGGGCTTTATCTGACATGGGGTGTGGTTTTTGTAATTGCGTACGTGTACTGTGTAAAGAACTACGGTCTGCTTCTGGGCGGTGGAATTGGCTGGCTGCCTTCGGTCATTGTGGCTTATGTGGCAGGGCTGATTTGGCCTGCGGTTATCGCTTTTGCCGCTTTTATGGTTATCAGCGGCGGTTACTGAAGGCTGTTTATTTCTTTTTTCCGAAGTCGTGCCTGATTATTTTACCTTCCTGCTGAGTTTCAATTTCGGCTTTCGGCTGTTCGGTTTTTTTCTCCTGAATGCGGAAATTAACTATAAACTCAGGGGTAACAGGATCGTTAAAAACTGCTGCTATGGCTTCATAAGGGATAAAGACCTCTTCCCACCTGCCGGAGAATTTCATTGTAACAGATATAAAGCTGTCCTCCATTCTGAAGTCACGGTATGACTGCGATCCGAACACAAGGACTATTCCCCGTGTTTTTTCCTCGTCAACAAAACCACGCCTGCCGATAACCACACCGGGATGAGGTGATATGTGCATGAAAAATTTAAGATAATTGGCAACAACACTGCCTATGAGTTCTTTTTTGAAAGGTATAACTGATTCCATATTGTTTTTATAGCAGGAAAACAGCCTTTAATAAACCGGATTTTCGCTTATGTCAGCAGGCTTTTCTGACAGTCCACAAGCTCACGGATCGTGCTGTAATGCTCGTTTGCCTGAAAAACCATTTTGGTGAACACCTCTGCCGTGGCGAGGGCATCCCCCAGTGCTGTGTGTCTGCCGTTACATTTCACATTATATACATCAAACAGATGATCAAGGGTGAGATGATCCTCTTTCTTGATAATCGCACGGGAATAGATCAGCATAGTATCAAGCCACTGGTTGTTGAGCTGGCACCCGAAACAGCCGTTAAGCTCTTTGTTTATCATCTTTATATCGAAATTGATGTGATGGCCCACAATAACAGATGTACCGACAAACTTCATGAAATCGGGCAGAATCTCTTCAACTTTCGGTTTGTCCTTAACCATTTCATCGGTGATGTTGTGCCATTTTATAGATTCCGGCGGAATGATCATTTCAGGATTAATAAACGTGTTGTAAAAATCGATGATTTTAAAATTCTGTACCTTGACAGCGGCTATGTTAATAACCCTTGCCTTGGAGAGATCAAGCCCTGTGGTCTCCGTATCCACAACAGAGAACACCGCATCCTCAATTTTTTCGGTCATTACATTGTGCTTTTTCGCAGCCTCGCACATCTTGTTTACATAAATGGCTATGGGGTCTTTCGGTTTATTTTCAACATTCTTTTTGCCGAAGAGTTTCGCTATCATTTTTCACCGGTTTGGTGTTTTTGTTTTTATGAACATTTGTAATTTATAACATAATTTCATTTCGATATTATTCTAAATATTTTTTTTCCCTTTTTCAAGCTTCTGTTTTTGGTTTATACTGTTTTTTACAATTGTTTACAGAAAAAAGGTGCTTTTTTGTCGGATTTTTCTTTTGGTAAAAGGATATGGACTGTTCTTAAAATATCCTTTCCCGCCGCTATGTATAATCTCCTCGGTATGGTTCAGGGGCTTGTTGATATGCTTTTTGTGGGGCGTATTTCGGCTCTTAGTGTTGCCGCTGTGGGCGTAAGCATGCAGTATGCAGGTATGTTGTACGCTTTCATGTCGCTGTTTTATGTGGGTACTAATGCCCTTGTATCACGTTTTTTCGGTGCAAAGGAGCCTGAAAAGGCAGGGCTTGTGAGCTATAATATGTTCCTGTTCGCCGTTGCATTTTCTGTTCCGTTGCTTCTTGTGGGCTACTTTAAGTCTCACATTCTGTTTCATATCCTCGGCATGAGCGGAGAAATAGAAGAGATAGGCTCAGTATATATGAAAATTTATTCCTTCACCATCCCCATTCTTTTTGCTCAAGGTGTGCTTTACAGCAGTCTTAACGCATACGGGAAAACAAAAATACCCTTTTATATAGGCGTGTTCGGCAATGTTGTGAATCTGGTGCTTGACTATGTGCTGATATTAGGCGCATGGGGGTTTCCCGCTCTCGGTGTAGCCGGTGTGGCTTACGCAACCGCTTTCACAAGGCTTCTTGAATTTTTTATATACATCTATATATGCTTCATCAAAAAAGAGATCCATTTTGTGACACGTTTTTCTGCCGATCTTCTCCGGAGAGCCCTCAAGGTCGGTTTTCCCACATGGATGGAAAGAATGATGACCTTTCCCACGTACATTGTGCTTTCGGCTCTGGTTGCGAGGTACGGTACAGAAGCTCTCGCAGGATACCAGATCGGTATGCGTGTTGAGGGAATAGCCTTTATGCCGGGGGTAGGTTTTATAGTTGCGACTATGGCGCTGACCGGAAAACATCTCGGAGCCGGCAGCCCTGAAGAGGCGGAGAAGGATGCTTTGGCAGCAACTGTTGCTGCATGTGCATTCATGGGAACTGTGGGGCTGGCTATGTTCTTTTTTCCTGTCCCGCTGGCAAGGGTTTTTACTTCGGATGCGGCGACTGTGGAACATGCAGCGGAATATCTTCGTATAATGGGCTTGAGCCAGATTCCTCTGGGCATATTTTTTGTTATGAGCGGAGCCTTGAGAGGGGCAGGGGATACGAGAACCACATTTGTGGTGAATACTGTCTGCATATGGCTTCTGCGTGTTCTTCCGGCCGTTGTTATGGTGTGGATGGGTATTTCGCTCTTCTGGATTTATCTTGTAGCGGCTTTGGAAAGCGCAGTGAGGGCGGGACTTCTTGTCCGTGTGTTTATGCGGGGCAGGTGGAAAAGTATCGCAGTATGAATCAGAGCGGATTATGGCAGGCAAAAGGTTTGTCAGCCGTTAGCTTCGGTTTCTCCGCTGTGCATTTATCAATTTTGTTGAAGCAGCGTTTATGAAAAACGCACGAGTTATCATATTCGTCTGTATTTTTTTCAATGACCCCCGGAATTGAGTAGAGAGTCTCTTTTTTCTCATCCAGTACGGGCAGACATTTTTTCAAGCTGTATGTATAGGGGTGGCGTATTTTGTTTTCACGCAGGGCGTTTCCGTCAGTTTTTTCCATTATCTCACCTGCATAGAGGATAATGCACCGATGGGAGATTACCTGCATCAGCGAAAGATCATGAGTGATGAATATAATAGAGAGGTGCTTCTCTCTGTTCAGCTTGAGGAGCAGCTCAACAATCTGCTTCTGTATGGTTACATCAAGCGCTGTGGTGGGTTCGTCTGCTATTAAAAGTTCAGGATCGCTTGCAAGGGCGAGGGCGATCATCACCCTCTGGTTCATACCGCCGGAAAGCTGATGCGGATAACTCTCAAGTCTTTCAGCCGGATAATCAATCTCGACCTCTTTCAGAAGCTGTTCGGCTTTTTTGCGGGCATCTGATTTTGAGATTTTTTTATCTGCAGCACGTATCGCTTCAATAATCTGCGTGCCGATTTTCATCACAGGATTGAGAGATGCTGTGGGATTTTGGAAAATCATGGATATATTTTTACCCCGGACGGAGCGGAAATCTTTTTCTGTTTCGAGTTTTCTGCCTTCAAAAACTATTTCTCCGGAAATTTTTTGAACCGGACGGCTGAGAAGCCCCAAAATTGTTTTGGCGAGAATGGTTTTTCCCGAACCTGACTCACCGCCGATTCCCAGTATTTCGCCTTTTTGAATACTTAGGGAAATATCACGTAAAATATGTATGTTTTTTTCGGAATTTTTTATCCCTATATTGAGACTGTTTATAAAAAGCATGTTAAAATATATTTGAAATAGGATCCTTTGTCTATATTATATAAAGTATGAAGATATCCACCGCATCTGCCGATAATTATTTCTTCCTGCTTTTTTAGAACTTTCAGTGAAAGGAAAGGTTCAGGTTTTTGCCTGTTTTTTCTTCTCGGCGTTTTATGTGTGCAGATTTGTATTATTAAATCAGGAGTAGACTATATATATGAAAATACCCGATACCGTTGTCGAAGAGGTTCTGAGTTCAGCAGATATTGTCGACATTGTCGGAGAGGCTGTTCAGCTTAAAAAAGCCGGAAACAGCTACAAGGGACTGTGTCCTTTCCACGGTGAAAAGACACCTTCATTCAATGTAAACCCTGAAAAAAACCTGTTTTACTGTTTCGGCTGCGGGGCAGGGGGGAACGTTATCACTTTTGTTTCCCGGTTCCATAACCTCAGCTTTACAGATGCAGTTATGTTCCTCGCCGAGCGCTACGGAATAAGCGTTCAGACCGGGAAGGATGACTCCAAACGCAGCGGAATATTAGGTCTGCATGAAGATATTCTTCTTGAAACAAAGCGCAGGCTTCTTTCCGCAGAAGGTAAAGAGGCAAGGGAGTACATCGCTTCCAGAAAGTTTGCAGGTGAGGTTGTGGAGGAATTCGGGCTGGGATATTTCCCCATAAGGCTTGAAACCGAGCCGTATCTCAAGAAATACGGCAAGGATGTTCTTCTTGCTTCAGGGCTGTTTGTTGAAGGTAAGTACGGCGTCCGTATGCGCTTTTTCAACAGACTGTCATTCCCCATACGCAGTATAACAGGAAAAGTCGTTGGCTTTTCAGGGCGCTCAATGGATGGCTCAATGCCGAAATATATGAACTCTCCGGAGACCGAAGCTTTCAGAAAGAGAGAGATTCTATACAACTTCGACAAGGCGAAAGACAAAATTAAAAAGACGGAAACCTGCATAATCACCGAAGGCTATTTTGATGTTATGCGGCTGGTGGAGAAAGGTTACGGAAATGCAGTAGCCACTATGGGCACTTCGCTTACTAAAGAGCATGTGGACCAGCTCAAACGCTACGCTCAGGAGATAATTCTCCTTTTTGACGGTGACGATGCAGGCTATAAGGCGGCTCTTAAGACTCTGGATGTTTTTCTTGAGTCAAATTTCTTCCCTTATGCTGTGTTTCTGCCCAAAGGCGAAGACCCGGACACTTTTTTACAACAGAAAGGAACCGGTGAGTTTGAAAAACTTCTGGACGCAAAAAAAGATCTTTTTCTCTACACTGTCGACCTTATGCGTGGGCGTTCCAGTGATTTTAACAGGAAGCTCATGCACTTAGGCAGAATAAAAGACAAGCTTATGCGAATAAAGGATCCGTACAGGAAGGCTCATTACCTTGAGGCAGTGGCAAAGCGGTTTGAGGTTGACCCCGACTTAATGAAAAAAGACGTTGATCTTTCTCTGGCTAAAACTAACTTAAAGAAAACAAATTCAGGTTCATTGAACTATATATGCGAGAGGCATTACCTCTCAAGCCTGTTCCAGCTTCCCGAAGATCTGGGGCAGAGACTTACCGAAGGCGTTGCGGAATCCTATTTTCATGATCCCGTTGCGCGAAAAATTTTTAAGAAAGTGGTTGAAGTTTTTAGTGAAGGTGGTACTATCGAAATTCTTGTCAATGATCCCGAAGTGGGTGAGGATATTGCCGAAATGCGTATCCAGCAAGAGTCTCAGGAAGATTATTACCGTTCCGCTATGGAAAACAGGGGTAAGATCATCAGCAACGCAATGCCTGCTTTCAAGAAAAACATGACCAAAAAAATATCCGAAGCGGCTTCTTTTGAAGAGAAGATGGAGTATCTCCGTCTCCAAAACAGCCTTGTTCGGAACGAAGTTATTGATAAGAAATCGGAGGTTTAGAGTAGATGTCGAAAAAGATTAAGACCCCGGAAGTTAAACAGATTATCGCACTGGGGAAAGAGAAGGGATTTCTCACTTTTGACGAGATAAACGACATCCTGCCGGAAGAGATGAGTTCGGCAGAGTTCATTGATGAAATACTCATGCTCCTCGCACAGCTCAAGATCGATGTTATAGATTCCAAGTCCAAGAACAGCAGCCTTCTTTCCGCTGACGATGATGATGAAGAGGCGGACGAGGACGATGAGGTTATGGCAGCTCTGAAATCCGGTGTTGAGGATACCATGAGTACGGATGACCCCGTGCGCCTTTACCTTAAGGAGATGGGTAACATACCTCTTCTTAACAGGGAAGAGGAGATTCAGGTAGCCAGAGAAATTGAAGACGGACAGAGCAAAGTTATCCGCAGCGTTCTTCTTTTTCCCACCACAGCAAAAAAAATCATGGAGATATCCGAAGCCATCAACGATGGTTCCATGAGGCTGAAGGATATCGTGGATGTGGACGACGAACTTGACTTTGAATCCGGCGAAATGGATTTTGACGATGCGGAGAATGATACTGAAAATGAAGTTGATTCCGACGAGGAAGAAAGCTTTGATGAGGAAGACTCTGAAGCCGAAGTTAAAGAACCCGCACCTCAGAAAACCGTAGCGGAAGCTGTTGAGGAAATAGAGAAAGCAAAAACAGCGGCAGCAGAAGCAGCAGAAGACAGGGAAGCGCAGATGCGTGCCCAGTTTGTAAATATTTTTGAGGATATCACTCAGAAGCTTAAAGAAAATATTGAACTTGCCGCCAGAATTAAGGACGGTTCGATCAATGTTGAGGACATGATTGAAGTAAACAGGCAGAGACAGGCTACGGTTGACGAAGTTACCGCCAAGCTCCTTGAAATAAAAGTGAATTATTCAAGAATATGCCAGATCGCCAATGATATAAGAGAAATGTACTCCAGAGTCATTGACTCTCAGAGCGACATCCGCAAGCTTCTCAAGCTTATGAAAATAGCCACCAACCATGACCCGCTTGAGCTTTCAGATGAGGATATAGTAAAAGCCTGTGATGAAACCGGAAAGTCTCCCAGCGAAAAAGAACTTGTTGTCAAAAAGTTCTCCAAAGCGAGAGATACGCTCCTCAAGGAATACAAAAAACTCGGCTGTGACAAGCAGGAACTTGAACTTATTTACGAAGGGCTTCTCCTTGGTGAAAGAGAGACGGAAAATGCTAAAAGCAAGCTTATTGAAGCAAACCTCCGTCTGGTTGTTTCCATAGCAAAAAAATACACCAACAGAGGTCTCCAGTTCCTCGACCTGATTCAGGAAGGAAACATAGGGCTTATGAAGGCTGTGGAAAAGTTTGAGTATAAGAGAGGCTATAAGTTCTCCACATACGCTACATGGTGGATTCGTCAGGCTATCACAAGGGCGATAGCGGATCAGGCACGCACTATCCGTATTCCCGTCCACATGATAGAGACGATAAACAAGATGATGAAGATAACCCGCCAGCTTCAGCAGGACTACGGCAGAGAACCTACGCCGGAAGAAATATCCAAGAAAATGGATATCCCTGTGGAGAAAATCAAAAAGGTTATGAAGATAGCCAAAGAGCCTGTTTCCCTTGAAACACCCATAGGTGAGGATGAGGACAGCAGCCTTGGTGACTTTATCGAAGACAAGAGCGCCACAAACCCCGCAGACGAGGTTATGTACCTTAAGCTGCGTGAACATACCAAGCAGATACTCAACACCCTGTCTCAGCGTGAAGCAAACGTTCTCAAGCTGCGTTTCGGAATAGACTGCGAGTCTGACCACACCCTTGAGGAAGTTGGCAAACAGTTCAGCGTAACCCGTGAACGTATCAGACAGATTGAGGCTAAAGCTTTAAGAAAACTGCGCCATCCCACCAGAAGCAGAATTCTTAAAACTTTTGTAGAATAGCTCTTGACAAAGCTATAATATTTAAGTAAAACAACCTTCTCGTTTTTAACGAGATAACGGGCCAATAGCTCAGTTGGCTAGAGCCTCCGGCTCATAACCGGGAGGTCCTAGGTTCGATTCCTAGTTGGCCCATTTTTTTTCTCTAATTATAAAATGATGAGCAGTAGTATAAAAAACGTAATCGCTTTTCTTGAAAAAAATACAGTAAGTCAGTCCAGACAGTACACTTGGGACAACTCCGGACTGCAAATCTGTCTCAGTCCGGATGCTGAAACACGAAAAGCAGCTCTGGCACTGGATCCCAGTGAAGGGGCGATAAACAAAGCAATTGATGCGGGGTGTGAGTTACTTATTACTCATCACCCCCTTTTTTTTGACAAGCTGAAAAGCATAAACCCCGCAAACGCATTGGGACGCAAAATCATAAAAGCCGTGCAGGGCAACCTGAATATCATTTCCTATCACACCTCCGCAGACCTTGCGGATTTCAGTCTGAACGATTATCTCGCCGAAAAAGTCGGTGCAACTGTTAAGGGCGGTCTCGTGAAAGAGGGAAAGGAAAACTGGTATAAATATGCGGTTTTTGTTCCCAAAGGGCATGAAGACGCAGTGCGTGACGCCATAGACAGAGCAGGAGCGGGAGTCATCGGTAATTATTCAAAGGTCACCTTTAATATAGAAGGAACCGGAACTTTTCTCCCTATGGAGGGGGCAAATCCTTTCATAGGCAAAAAAGACGAGTTGGAGAGGGTTGAGGAATACCGCATTGAAACGGTTGTCACAGAACCTAATCTCAACAGGCTTATTGATGAAGTTATCAAGGCGCACCCATATGAGGAAGTCGCTTACGATGTCTATAAAATGGAAATAGGCACAGAGTTTTCACTGGGCAGAAGGTGCGGCTTCGGGCGTGAGTTTACCCTTGGCGAGTTCCTTGAGACTGTCAAATCAAAGCTCGGATGCGAAATTGTCCGTTACAACGGTTTCCCTCTTGATACGAAGTTTACCGACTTCGGTATAATAACAGGCAGCGGAGCATCAATGTGGCGCCGCAGCGGCGTTAAACTTCTCCTTACAGGGGATATGAAGCACCATGATGCACTGGACGCTTATGAAGCTGGCATATGCCTTGTGGATGCGGGTCATTTTGAAACAGAAAGATGCTACATGGAGCATCTGGCAGAAAGAATAAACAAAGAGCTTAATATAGAAACAATCATTATTGATGAGAGTTCTCCAATAAAACATATGAGGTGATCAATGCTCCAAGAAGTGGAACAGCTTATTGAACTGCAGAAGCTGGACAACAGAATTGCCGAACTTGAAACCAAGGTTTCACAGGTTCCGGCGTTTCTTAAAGAGGTAAGGGACGAATTTGAAAGCGTGAAAAGTGAATATGCAACTGTAAAAGTTAAATATGATACTGATGCTGAAACTCTTTCCAAGCTTGCTAAGGAATGTGCGGAAAACAAGGCTCTTCTGGATAAAGCGCAGGGTAAGCTTCCTAATGTTAAAAATAACAAGGAATATGAAGCTGTTCTGAAAGAGCTTGATGTGCTTAAGAAAAACGTGAACGAAGGCGAATACCGAATCCTTGAGCTTCAGGAGAGTGTAAACGCATCCAAACAGAAGGTTGAGGAGCTTGAGGCCAAAGAGGCTGAACTCAAGGCGAGCCTTGAGGAAAAAGAAGCTCAGAAAAGCGAAGAAGACTCCGAAGCAAACACAGAACTCACCGAACTTAAAACCAAAAGAGCAGAAGCTCAGTCAGTTGTAAAAAAATCCATTATTTCTAAATACGAAAGAGTAAGACACGCCAGAAACAATCTCGCCATAGTAAGAGTCCACGAAGAAACCTGCACAGGTTGTTATATCAAAGTTCCACCCCAGCTTTATGTTGAAGTAAAAAAAGGCAAAGCTCTGCATCAGTGTCCTAACTGCCAGCGTTTCCTTTATGCGCTCAGTGATGATTAATCAATGATACTAAAGGTCTTTTCCGATGGCGCCTCAAGGGGTAATCCCGGCGAGGCGGGCTGCGGTTTTGTTATTCTGAATACGGAGAATGAAGTTCTGGAAGAGGGCTGTCTTTATCTGGGACATGCCACAAACAATGTAGCCGAATACCGGGCGGTGCTTGAAGCCGCACGCAGAGCAAAACTTAAAAATCCTTCTGAGGTAAATTTCTATCTCGACTCCGAGCTTATTGTAAAACAGATGAAAGGCGAATATAAGGTGAGGAATGAAGCCCTTGCGCAGATACGCCTTGAGCTTGTTAAAACCTTGCAGGGGTTAAAGGTTTCTTTTAATCACGTACCCAGAGAGCAGAATAAGCTTGCTGATAAATTAGCAAACAAGGCTATTGATGATAAGATTACGGCTTAACTTTATCCGTAATATCAGCATGTTCAATAGCTATTGATTTTTTTCATAATGAGCATATAGTATTATTATAACCGCTGATTGAGCAAACCGGCGGAAGTTTAAAGGGCAGAAAGTGACGCACGCTTCTGCCCTTTTGTTTTATGACCCGAAACCGTTTATAAAAGTTCCGAGAAATTGCTTTGTTCTTTCCTCCGCAGGTTCGGTGAATATTTTTTCCGGATTTCCCTGCTCAACTATTTTTCCTTCGGCAATGAAGACCACCCTGTCCGCAACACGTCTTGCGAAGTCCATTTCATGAGTTACCACTATCATGGTCATACCTTCTTTCGCCAGATCCTCCATGACCTTCAGCACTTCTCCCACAAGCTCCGGGTCAAGGGCTGAAGTAGCTTCGTCAAAAAGCATTATGTCGGGCTCCATTGCCAGGGCACGGGCTATGGCGACCCTTTGTTTCTGACCCCCTGAAAGGGTTTTGGGATATGCATCACGCTTTTCCAGCATCCCCACTTTATCAAGGAGTGATTCAGCAAATTTCACTGCATTTTTTCTGGATTTTTTCAGTACATGAATCGGAGCTTCAATAACATTTTCCAGAACTGTCATGTGCGGAAAGAGGTTAAACTGCTGAAAAACCATTCCAACCTTTGTGCGGATTCTGTTGAGGTGTTTTTGAAACTCCTTGGGTTTCATGCCCTGTTTATTGAGCAGTATTCCTTCAATATAGATTTCTCCTTCAGTTGACTCCTCAAGACGGTTTACACAGCGAAGCAGAGTGCTTTTCCCTGAACCGCTGGGTCCTATCACCGCCACAACTTCACTTCTCTCCACATCTATGTCTATACCCTTCAGCACTTCATTTTCACCGAAATATTTATGGAGATTCTTCATCTGAACCATCGGCTGTTCTGTCATCTGTTCCTCCATATCAGTAAGCCATCCTTTTTTCCACACGCCCCAGAATAAGGCTTGTGGCTGTTGTCAGTATAGCGTAAAGGAAAGCCGCCATGAGATACATCTCAAACGGTTTATAAGTTGAGCCTATAAGTCTCTGCGCCGTGAGCGTGAGTTCCACAAGGGTGATTGTCGAAACGAGAGATGTATCTTTAATTAGGATGACAAAATTATTTCCGAGAGAGGGAAGGGCTATACGCATAGCCTGCGGCAAAATAATCCTCCGCATGGCAAGTTTGGATGACATCCCCAGACTGCGTGAAGCCTCCATTTGTCCGCTGGGTACTGAAATGATACCGCCTCGTATTGCTTCTGCATTATATGCGCCTGTGTTGAGAGCAAGCCCCAAAACACCGGAAAAGAAAGAGCCAAGGTCGATCCCAAGCTGGGGCAGACCAAAATAAATGAGAAAAAGCTGAACCAAAAGAGGTGTGGAACGGACAATCCAGATGTAGAAACCCGCAGCGCCTCTCAGTAAAGGGTTTTTTGAAAGCTTGAAAAGCGCTGCCGATATCCCGAAGATGAACCCCAGAATCAGAGCAAAAATTGAAATCTTAAGCGTAAGAACCGCCCCCTGCAAAAGAAAGGGAAAGTAATGCACCATCGTGCCCCAATCAAGCATAGGCGGCTCCTGCTTCGGCTATCATCATATTATCTGACATCGATGCCCAGCCATTTCATGCTTATTTTTTCATAAGTGCCGTCATTTTTCATATCTGTCAGCGCTTTGTTTATGGCTTCTCTGAGTTCTGGATTGCCTTTGCGGAGTGCTATGCCCATCCTCTCCTCATAGAGCAGGTCGCCGACAAGTTTAAGCGGGGCAAATTTCTCTTTAATAGCCATAGCGCCTACAATTTTATCTGTAATGAAGGCATCAATTCTGCCTGTAGCTGTTTCAAGTATCATATCAGGCACGCCTTTGTAGGTCTTGATTTCGGCATCCTTAATGTTTTCACGAACCCACTGCTCAAAGGTTGTGCCGAGTGTCACACCTATTTTTTTGCCTCTGAGATCAAGAGCTGACTTAATTTTTGAACTGTTTTTTGTGAATATCTGTGCCCCGCTTCTGTAGTAGGGGTCAGAAAAATCGATTGATTTGAGCCTCTGTTCTGTGATAGCCATGCTTCCGCATATCAGGTCATATTTAGAAGCTATGAGACCGGCTATTATTCCATCCCATGCAGTTGTGACAGCTTTTCCCTTTACTCCGAGTCTTTTTGCAACTTCCATCCCTATTTCAACGTCAAATCCTGTTACCGTGTTTTTTTCGTTAACAAAATTGAAAGGCGGGTACTGTCCTGTGAGAGAAAAAGAAAGCTCTCCTTTTTTCTTCACATCATCAAGACCTTCCGCAAAAGCGAATGAGGATGTGAAAATTATGAGTCCTGTAATGATCAATGTTGTTAGTTTTTTCATTATCTTCTCCTGTCAATTGATTATTTATACTGGAATAAATTCATGCTTATATCATTGATATATGAAATATGTATATTTAAAGATAACATGCACGAAAGTATGGTTCAAGATTAATGTTGCATAAAATTTAAAAGCGGATCAGTCTGTAAAAGTCTTTTTTAAACAAAAAAGTATTAATATTTAGAAAAAACAGACGATTCTAATGACAGCGCCATAAGTGTAAATTTGGTGTGAATATGTAATTACGGGAAGCTGATATAAGTGCGGCAAGAACAGTATTAAAGCTTTACAGTCCGTACCTTGCGGGATTATTTCTTTTCCTTGTTTTTGTTCTGGCATCCTGCTCCGAGGAGGAGCGGATAAAGCTGATTGAGGATAACTACACAGACAGTCAGCCTATATCCGGTGTAGCCGTAGCGGAACAGGATCAGGGCATAGAGGAAGGTAATAACCTCTTTTTGCAGGGTAATTTTGAGGACGCCATAAGAAAGTACGAGGAAGGACTCCGGGTTAACCGTTCCGTTGCGTTCTATAATATGGGTGTGAGCTATTATCTTCTTGGTGACATTGATAAAAGTGAAGAGTATTTCCGCAAATCCGTTGAAGAAGATCCAAAATTTACCGAAGGCTATATAAACCTTGCTGTTGTTCTGCTTCAAACCGGCAAGCTGGACGAGGCAGAGCTTTATATGGCTGAACTCCTCAAAGACAGAGCATCCGGCAAACTTCTTGTAAATATGGCTAATATCTATCTGCGAAAGGGTGAAACAGCCCGTGCCACGGTGCTTTATGAGGAAGCTCTCAAAAAAGACGGGAAATCCCGATTTGTAATGTCCAATTACGCTTATTTCCTGCTCAGTATCGGTGAATTTGAGAGCGGTATAAAGATAATAGAAGGTCTTGAATATAAAAACTACACTGATTATTTCAATCTTGGCACTGCCTATTACAGAACAGGAGATTACCTTACATCCATTACCAATCTCCTTCTGGCAGAAAAATTCAGGGAAACTGAAGAAGTGTTTGAACTTCTCGCCAGAGATTACAACATGCTTAAAAGCTACGCCGAAGAGGCGTCAGTGCTTAAAAAACTCACGGATCTCAATAAAGACAGAGATTACAGGCACAGATACGCACTGGCTCTTTTCAGAAGCGGTTCACTTAACACTGCCCATGATGTTATGACAGGACTGCTTGCCGAATATCCTAAAGAAACCGCTTACTACTTAACAGATTACAATATTCTGCTTGCCCAAGGCGATTACAGACAGGCTGGCGGACTTATATTTAAGGGCTTCAGGGAGATAAATGATGACGCCCTGATGTATATGTATGCAAAACATTCTCTTATATATGAAAACAAGGGAGAGGAAGTGCGCAGGCTTATTGCTTCCCGCGGGCGGTCTCCATATGTGGAACTCGCTGATGCCATGTACAATATCTACAAAGGAAGCATGCTCCCTGCTCAGAAGCTTCTGGATCGTGTTCCGCCTGAGACGGATAATGACTACTACGTTTACCGTGCCTATATCATGATGAAGTACCGTAACTATGATGATGCAGTGAAAGTTGTTGATCTTATAGACGAATTCAAACCGGAGTATTTCTGGTATAAAACAGTGAATCTATGGAACACCAAGAAGATTACAGATCTTAAGGTTCATATAAATGACGCTCTTACAAGGAACTTAAGAATAAGCAGACACCCTGAAATTGCCGTACATCTTGATCCTGTCCTTGACGATATGAATTTTTCGTACAGGTTCGACGGTAACTTTGAGGATATTCTTTCAACAGTGCTTTATCCGCTGCTTATTGAACCTGATGAGATGCTGAATTTTGTCGCTCTCGGTTATAAGCTCCTCCAACAGAATGACAAACTCCTTGCTCTTGAAGAGCTTCAGAAATCTGTCCGCTTCTCGGAAGGTATAGCTCATAATAATAAGGGTGTTACCCTGTTTCTTGCCTATGCCTATCAGGACGCCATGCGTGAGTTTCAGCAGGCAAATGAACTCCTAGGCAATAACCCTTACACTTTGTACAACATGGGGCTTGTAAATCTTGCTGTAGGCAGACCTGATCTTGCTGAAAAGTTCTTTGATAATTCAATAATGCAAAACAGGTACAACTTTCCTGCTTATCTGGCAAAGGCTGTTGTTCTTAAAGATAAAGGAGACGAAAACGGAGCCTACCAGGAATACAACCTTGTGCGTGACAGAGCGGCAGATGTTCGGGACGACCGTGAAAAAGTTCCGAACATTATCTATTACACCAAATACCTTGCTGATATGGGTGTTGGCGACTACAGAGGCGTGATAGAAGATATTGGCAAGCAAAAACCGGAAGACGGTTTTCTTAAGGCACTTCTTTCGCTTTCCGAATATTTAAGCGGGCAGGGGTTCGACAGGCTTGAGGTTCTTCGGAGTGATAAAATTTTCAGAGGCGCAAGCCTCCGTGATCTCCTCGCTATGTTTGAAAACAAGGAACCTGCGCAGAATCCTGATCTGATAACAGACAGGTTCTATAAGTTCATGCGGGCATATTTGCAGGTGAAAAAATTTAAACAGCTTTCCGGTGTTGACAGTGACAACTACATAAACGACAACGTGATCCTGAAGGAACTTTTTTATTATCAGGTGTATATGGGGGACAGCAGACGTGCGCTTTACTACTTACAGCGTCTGAATAATCTGGATTTCAGGTATCCTGAACTTTATAAGGCTTCGCTGTACTACTTTATCTGGCTTGAGGACTTTGTGAACGCCGAAGCCTCATTTTCTGCCCTTGAAAATCTGGGGTATCAGGACAGGTATTTTGATTACTATAAGATGCTGTACTTCCTGCTGAATTATCACGATCAACGACTTCTGGATCATATCGAAAGCTACATGAGAAAATACCCTGATGATTTCAGAGGGGCAGCTATAAGGTTGATGGTTGCGCTTAAAAGTGATAATATCCGCATGGTTTACAACGAAATGGGAGAGCTTGAGGCAAAGAATGGCAATTTTCTGCTGAAACTCCCGCTGGAGCTTGAAATTGACGGTTTATAGAGTCGGCACATCTGCCATGATTCTTTCTTTTCTTCTTGTAGTTTCATCTGTTTTTTTCTCCGTGTCGCATGCCTTCACAGGTATGAACGGTGCAAAATGGCTTATAGCTGCGATTGTTATGGGCTTTACATTGTTTAATTTTATTTCGCTCTATTTCCGCAGACTTGAAGTGGAAGGGGACGAAGTGCGCCTTTACACTGTTTTCGGCAAAAAAAAGATAAGGCTCACCGCTCTTGAAGAGATAGGCGTTATATTGCTGAAAATGCGGGCTATTTTGATTTTGTCCGATGCTGAGAGATTTGTTTTTGTCTCTTCATATTTCAAAAATTTTGAAGATTTTACCGATTATGTTAAATCAAATGTAAATGCTGAATTGCAGGGAAATATAGCTAAGCTGGATAACAAGCTCATAAGAAAAAAGCAGATAACATTCATGGTTCTGCTTGTTGTTCTGAACATTTTTCTTATCGGATCAGCCGTTTATAATTTCATTAATAGCTGAGTAAGCAGCGTTTCTTTTAATTCCCATCGCTTTAAGAACAATCAGGCAGTCTTTGGCGGAAATTCCCTCTTTTATCAGTGTTTCCGCCAGCTCTCTGAAATCTTCTTTCTCTTCCGGTTCCGATCCTTTGCGGTTGTTCACCACAAGAACAAACTCACCTTTTAATGTGAGGGCGTTTATGTCGTCCTCATTGCATATCATCAGAGTTTCTTCGTGAATCTTGCTTATTTCTCTGCTCACTGATATTGGAGACGGGAAACTTTCCAAGAGCAGTTTGAGGGTTTCTGTAACTCTGTGAGGTGATTCGTAGAACACTATAAGAGTGCTTAATTTCTTAAGCTTTTCTATTTCGCTTTTTTTCTCTGATGCTTTGTGTGGGAGAAAACCGTGAAAATAAAAGTCGGAAGTGTCAAAACCGGAAAGTGTGAGTGCAGGAACAAAAGCCGTTGCTCCGGGCAGGGCTTCAAAAGTTACGCTTGCCTCACGCAGCGCTGCTGACAAATACATACCTGGATCAGAGATGCACGGTGAGCCCGCCTCACTGATTACTGCGAGCTTTTTTCCTTCTTCAAGGAGTTCCATGATTCTGCCGATATTTTTTTTCTCGTTATCTTTATGGAAAGACTCGACTCTGACTTTGATTTCGAGATGGCTGAGGAGTTTTAAGGCTGTCCTTGTGTCCTCTGCGAATACAATATCCGCACTCCGCAGAGTTTCGACAGCCCGTAGAGTTATATCGCCCAGATTGCCCACAGGGGTGGGAACAAAACTGAGAAGCGGGGTTTTACTCATTAACAGTGAAGTCCACAGAATCTATAAGCTGACCGCTCTGGGCATATATTTCCACTTTCCACTGTCCGGTTTTGCCGGGGAGTATGGTTTTTGAGCTGTATGTTCTCCATTTAGGAGAGCCGACAAAAAGCTTAACTTCTGCTTCAATATTTTTCTCATGAATCCAGATGTGTGTGACTTCTGTTGGATATTCATCAGTCTGGATTTCGGTGAAGCAGTAAATTGTCTCTGTGCCAGTGGTTATAGAACTGAGATTATCCACTGGTTCTTTGTTTTCAATGCCTGTACTCATAATTATTCTGCTTACCTTGGTTTGTGCGTAAGATAAATTAGCCAAAAACAAAACCGCAATGAAAACAAGAAGAACCTTTTTCATGAAAAAACTCCGTAAAAATTTATTGTTCAAAAACTTCGCCGATATATTTTCCGGCTGCCTTAGCGGCGACAGTGCCGTCGGCGACTGCTGTTGTTATCTGCCTTAAGGGTTTCCAGCGGACATCGCCAGCTGCGAATATCCCCGGAATATTTGTTTCTGTTGTTTCATCAGCTACTATAAAGCCGCTTTCATCAAGTTTGATAAGGTCTTTAACAAGCTCAGTATCAGCAGTCTGCCCGATAAAAACAAAGATTCCGGCTATCTCAAGCTCGGATTCCTCACCGGTTTTGACATTTTTCAGGGATATGGAGCTAACTTTCTGGTCACCGTTTACAGCAGTTACAACAGTATCCCATATGAAATTCATTTTTTCATGCTTAAGTGCCCTGTCCTGATATATTTTTGCGGCACGGAGTTTATCCCTGCGGTGAATAATTGTAACTTTGCTGGCAAATTTGGTCAGGTAAAGTCCTTCTTCCACTGCGGAGTCGCCGCCGCCGATAACTGCTATTTCTCTGTCTTTATAGAAAGAACCGTCACAGGTGGCGCAGAAGGATACTCCACGTCCGAAAAATTTGTTTTCTCCGGGTACATCAAGCCTTTTCCAGTGAGCGCCCAGACAGAGTATCAGTGCCTTAGCCTTGAGCTGGAAGGGCAGGTTTTTTATGGTGAGGTATTTGTAGTCGCCTTTGACTTCAATATTCTGACATTCTGCAGCACGTATAACAACGCCGAATTTTTCGGCATGTGCATACATTTTTTCACTTAAGTCTGCACCCATTAAGCCTTCGGGAAATCCCGGATAATTCTCCACAAATTCTGTGGTGGCAACCTGCCCGCCGGGAAACTGCTTTTCAAGCACAAGGGTTTTAAGATTGTCACGGGCAGCATACATCGCAGCGGTAAGTCCAGCCGGTCCGGCGCCCAGAATCACAACATCATATTCTTCCTGAATATCCTGAAAGTTAAAAAAGTCCTGCATTTATACTCCTTTAAGTATGCGGATAAGCTTATCCACGGAGGGAACTTTGTCCTGATAAAGTATTGTGTTATCTTTATCCATCAAAAAAAAATGAGGCCAGCTCCGCACGCCGAAGTAGCCTGACAATAGTTCAGTATTACTCAAATATACGCTATTTTCAAGGATTTTATACTTTTTTCGTCCGAGCAGCTTATGTACTGATTCGGGCGTTTGTTCAATATCTGTAACCACTAACAGCTTCATATATCCTGCGTTTTCAATCTGCTTGAGTTCCGGCATAGCCTTCAGTATGAGGTTTGGATATATGTTACTGGTAAAAAAGGTTTTTGTATTAAGGAATACAAGCATGACAGGCATGCCTATTTCATCTGTGGTAAAACTCTGGTTGTCAAGGGTACGAAATTCAAGTCTCTCCGCTTTGAATCCCTCCGGCAGGGCGTCATTAAACCTGCTCTGCCAAAGGGTGTAGAAGGCAAGGGCTATTATTCCGAAAACAAGAATGCTTTTGCCGTCAAAAAAGCGGATTTTCCTCAAGATTAACCTCTCATTTTGAGGCTTATGTCAACTCCTGTAGCCTGATGAGTGAGCGCTCCGATGGATACATAATCCACATCAATGTTTCTTAGCTTTTTAAGGAAGTCCATTGTTACGCCGCCGGAGACCTCAATTTTTGCACGTTTTTCTATGATTTTCACAGCTTCCTCAATAGTCGCTATGTCGAAGTTATCAAGCATGATTATGTCTGCCCCGGCTTCAACAGCTTCCTGAACTTCCTGAAGGTTGCGGGTTTCCACCTCAACCTTAACAGTGGTGGGGATGAATCGGCGGACATTTTTTACTGCGCCTGTTATGCTTCCCGCCGCATCTACATGGTTGTCCTTAAGCATTACTCCGTCAAACAGACCGAGTCTGTGGTTCCAGCCTCCGCCCGTCTTCACTGCGTATTTCTCTATCCTGCGCCAGCCGGGGGTGGTTTTGCGGGTATCAAGAATTTTTATATTTGAATCACCAAGCGCCTCAACATATCTGGCGGTGTTTGTGGCAACGCCTGAAAGCCTTTGGAGAAAGTTCAGCGATGTTCTCTCACCTGTGAGGATCGAGCTTGCCGGACCTGTGACCTGACCGATTATACGCCGTTCACTCACATGCTCACCGTCTTTAACGGAGAACTCAACCTTAACATCATGATCAAGCATGAAATACACTTCCTGCGCAACTTTTGTACCGCAGATTATGCAGTCCTCCTTTGCTATGAAGTTGAAGGTTGCCTGAGATTTGAAGGATTCAAATGCTCCGGCGGTGAGGTCTCCCGTGCCTATATCTTCATCTAAGGCAAGCTGTATAAGCCTTTTGGTGTATCCGTTCATTTGCATTGGCTTTTCAGTCTCCTTAAGTTTTCTTCAATTTTGGCGGCGAGGGCTGTTGCATCCTCGAATTTCTTTTTATCCTTTTCGATAACTTCCGGCGCAGCATTTGCCAGGTATTTTTCATTTTTCAGCTTTCCGCCGTAAACATTAAGGTCCTTTTCGACTGCTTTTTGTTCTTTTTCCAGTTTTTTGATCTCCGCCTCAACATCGACCAAACCCTGAAGAGGAACGTAAACTGTGAAACTTCCGGCTATATTGGCAACAGAATCAGCAGGCTCTGCGTCTGTAAAATCGAGACTTTCAAGCCTTGCGAGGTTTGTTACCCTGTCTTTTGCATGGGTAAAAAGCTCTTTCATTTTTTCACTGTCTGTCTTAACCCATGCCTTAAGCTGTTTGGACATGGATACGTTGTACTCGCCCCTTACGTTTCTGATAAGGCTTACAAGTTCAATGACCGCATCCGTCTCTTCCATCTCTTTCTGCCATGTAAAATTCAGTTCAGGATAGGTTTCAGCCATCACAGACTCTTTGCCTGTGAGCATCTTATAGATGTATTCCGTTACGAAAGGCATAAACGGATGGAGTATTATCAGCGATTTCTCAAGCACATAAGATGCAACAGCTATGGCGTCTGCTTTGGTTTCCTCGTTGTATATTCTGGGTTTGATGAACTCAATGTACCAGTCGCAGAATTTGTGCCAGAAGAAGCTGTATATACTTAATGCGCCTTCGTTAAAGTCATATTTTTTAATCGCTTCCGCTGTCTGCTCCGCAGTTTTGCGCAGGTTCATGAGAATCCATTTATCTTCGATGCTCAGTTTATCCGCAGAGGGAAGGGGATTATTCTGCTCAACATTCATCATAATGAACCTTGAGGCGTTCCATATTTTGTTTACAAAGTTTCTGTAGCCTTCGATGCGCTCTTCGGACATTTTTATGTCACGCCCCTGCGCTGCGAATGCTGCGAGTGTGAAGCGGAAGGAATCGGCTCCGAACTTGTCTATCATCAGAAGGGGATCTATTACGTTCCCTTTGGATTTACTCATTTTCTGTCCGTGCTGGTCACGGACAAGGGCGTGGAGATACACCTCTTTAAAGGGCTTTTCTCCCATGAACTTATATCCGTCCATAATCATTCTCGCCACCCAGAAAAACAGAATGTCGAAGCCTGTCACAAGGCAGGATGTGGGGTAGAATTTCTCAAGAGTTTTTGTTTGCTCCGGCCATCCCATAGTAGAAAAAGGCCACAGGGCAGAGGAAAACCATGTATCAAGGACATCAGGATCCTGCCTTAAGCTTGAGTTTCCGCATTTGGGGCATGTGTCCGGATCTTCTGTTTCTACAATAACTTCGCCGCAGCCGTCACAATACCATGCGGGTATTCTGTGTCCCCACCATATCTGGCGGCTTATGCACCAGTCACGGATGTTGTACATCCATTCATAGTAGGTATTTTTCCATGATTCAGGATATATTTTGATGTCGCCTGTTTCCACACCTTCGATGGCCTTTTCAGCCAGAGGTTTGATTTTTACAAACCACTGCTTAGAGATTGTGGGTTCTACTATTGTTGTACATCTCTGGCAGTGTCCCACGCTGTGCATGTGGACATCTTTTTTAACGAAGAGACCAAGCTTATCAAGCTCTTCGATTACCTTTTTCCTTGCCTCAAACCTGTCCATTCCTGCGAACTGACCGCCGTTTGAGTTTACTTTTCCGCTCTCGTTCATCATCTTGACAGCGGGGAGGTTGTGCCTTCTGCCTATTTCAAAGTCGTTAGGGTCATGCGCCGGAGTGACCTTCAGGCAGCCTGTTCCCATCTCCATATCGACATATTCATCGCCGATTATGGGGATTTCACGGTTCATAAGGGGGAGTGTAACTGTTTTGCCAATGAGGCTGTTATATCTCTCATCATCAGGATGAACGGCAACAGCAGTATCGCCGAGCATTGTTTCGGGTCTTGTTGTGGCGACTGTGAGTTTTATATCGCTGTCTTTGACAGGGTAGAGTATCTGATAAAATCCGCCTTCGGTGTCTTCGTGTTCAACTTCAAGATCACTAAGGGCGGTGTGGCATCTGGGACACCAGTTAACTATATAGTCAGATCGGTAGATCAGTCCTTCTTTGTAAAGAGTTACAAACACCTTGCGGACAGCATCGCTCAAGCCTTCATCCATGGTGAAGCGCTCACGCTCCCAGTCGCATGAACAGCCTAGGCGCCTGAGCTGGTTTATTATTGTTCCGCCTGATTCCTCACGCCATTTCCAGACCCTTTCTATGAAGGCTTCACGCCCGACTGCGTGTCTGTCTGTTCCTTCGGCGGCAAGCTGTTTCTCCACAACGTTCTGCGTTGCGATTCCTGCATGGTCTGTGCCGGGCATCCAGAGAGCTTCAAAACCAGCAAGGCGGTGATAGCGGATGAGAATGTCCTGCAATGTGTTATTCAGAGCATGCCCCATGTGAAGTGAGCCTGTGACGTTTGGAGGCGGTATGACTATGGAGTAGGCGGGTTTTTCAGAGTTTTCATCTGCATGAAATCTGTTGTCTCTTATCCACTCCGCATAAATGTCTGCTTCAAATTCTTTCGGGTCAATTCGCGTAGGTATTTCTTTCGGCATTCTTATCAGCTCCGTCTATTATGAAAGTTTTGATTTATCAAGTTCTTTCTCAATCGCTGTATTAACCTTGGAGTTAATGTCCGCAAGCAGCTTTTCCAGCGATTTCAGTCTTCTTCTGTTCAGTGCTATTTCCTCGTCTGTAAGTTCCGTATCGCTCAGAACCTGGTAAGTATGCTCAATTTCCTGAATGATCAGGTTAAGATCCTCAAGTCCGTTTTTGACGATAAGTATTTTGTTGACGTCCTCTTCGGAGAGGTTAGGTCTGTTAATGGGGATATCCTTTCGGTTTATCGTCATCGTCTATGAGCGAATCAAGGTCATCAGGCGATATATTGTCCCACTCAAGCTCGCCTTCGGGGATTATCCTGTCGAAAAGCTCGCCGCAGAACTGGCATTCGTAATGATATATTGTCCATATCATATTGTCTATGGCGACTTCTGTAGGCTCAAGCTCTTCCAGTTTTTCGTCACCGCAGTAGGGGCAGTATTTGGGTATCATATCTATTCCTTTATGTGCAGCTCTCTCTTGTTGCCGCCGAGATTTTTTATATCAATTTTTACAAAACTTTCAAGCTCGTCTTCAAGGCTGAACTTCTCCGCCCATTCGATAAACTTGGTGGCATTCTCCTCCATAGTCTCAAAAAAGCCTATTGTTTCAAGTTCTTCAAAGTGATTGAGCCTGTAGAGATCGAAATGAAGTATATCTGTTTCCCCTCTGTATCTCTGCATAAGGGTGAAGGTGGGACTTGAGCCCTCTTCCTTGCAGCCCGAAGCTTTGGCAAATGCCTTTACAAAGGTTGTTTTCCCTGCACCGAGATTTCCGTTGAGAAGAACAGTCTTCCCTGTGAGTATGCTTATAAGGTTTTTTGCCGCTTCCGCTGTTTCTTCCGGTGACGATGTGTTAATCTTCAAGCTCACTTATCACCGTTCCGATTTGTTTAATAACGTGAGAGGTCATAACGCTTCTTTCGCTCATTTCCTCCGCAGCCTTTCTTCCCGCTGCTCCCAGTATGTAAGAGCCGAGAACGGCTGCTTCGGCGGGTTCATAACCCTGGGATATGAATCCTGTTATCAGCCCGGTGAGGCAGTCTCCGCTGCCGCCTTTTGCAAGGGCCGGTGAGCCGTTTATGCTGATGAAGGTTATCCCTTCGGGGGTTGCAATTATGGTATCTGCACTTTTGAGAACGAGTACGACGCCGTTTTCTGCTGCAAATGAGCGGGCAAGATTCAACCTGTCCGCCTGAACCTGCTCAATGTTTAGCCCTGTCATGCGTGCAAATTCACCAATATGCGGCGTAAGCACTGCCCGTCCCGAAAGTGAGGAAAGTGTTTCTTTGTCTGTATGATACAGTCCGTCGGCATCGATAACAGCAGGAAGGGATGTTGCTTTAAGTATTCTGCGGATAAACTCGCCTGTTTCCTCATTTCTGCCGATTCCTGTGCCGATTGCGAGGACTTTTTTGTCTTTCAGAAAACTCACAGCGTCAAGGTAATCCTCACCGTGGAAATGGTCGCCTTTACCTACAGGAAAACTCATAACTTCAAAGGCTCCGTTTTCTGCCACATAATTCAGGCTGGCGGGTAGCATGCAGGTTACAAGCCCTGCACCTGCTGTAAGGCATGATAATGATGCCATCATAGCGGCACCTGTTTTGCCCGCTGAACCGCCTGCAATCACGGCATGTCCGTAAGTTCCTTTGTGGGAATCCTCGGTTCTTCTGGGGATACGTGGCAGGAGATCTTCTGTTAAGAGAAAAAGCCCTTCGGACACCTTATCTACATTGAAATCGGGTATGGAAATATCCGTTACTGCGATTTCACCGCAGAATTTTTTTGCAGGGAACATGCAGTGAGGTATTTTCGGACGACAGAATGTCACTGTGGAGTCTGCGTCAACACATATGCCTGCAACATTGTGGGAGCTGCCTGAAAGACCGCTTGGAATATCTATTGAAATCACGTAGTTTGATGTCTCGTTAACTGATTCGATCAGATCTGCGTAAAAGCCTGTTACTTCACCCTTAAAGCCTGTGCCGAATATAGCGTCTACAGTTATGTCGTATGAGTCAAAAAACGGAGCTTCACCTGCAAGTTCTATTATGCTTACAGGAAAGTTAAGTAAAATGTCATAGTTCAGCTTGGCATCGCCCTTGAGTTTTTCAGGGTTGCAGGCGAATACATCCACAACGACTCCTGCATTTGCAAGGTGACGGGCGAGGGCGAAGCCGTCTCCGCCGTTGTTGCCTGAACCTGCGGCTATTGCTATCCTCTCTTTTGGAATATCAAGGGATGCGATATATTCAAAAACGCTTCTGGCGGCGTTTTCCATTAATACAGCAGAGGGGATTCCGGTTTCCTGAATAGTGAGTCTGTCCGCCTCGGACATGGAGGCAGAGTTAAGAATTTCCATGATTAATACTCTTCCGTGTTTTCAACCTGTTTGGCTTCGTCAATAAGCATAACCGGAATATCGTCTTTTATCTCATACACAAGCCTGCATGTATCGCATACGATGGATTTTCCGTTTTTGGATACTCTTACGCCCGTTTTGCATTTCGGACATGCAAGCACTTCTATTAGTTCTGGTTTTAAAGCCATTATGTCGCTCCGAGTACAGTTTGAATTAATGTAAGATATTATAGCAACAAATACAAGAAAGGAAATTTCTGATTTCAGACCGCCGGCAGGTTTTAGATAACAGAACATTTTGTTATTTATTAATTTAGTTTTAAGAGTTATTTTTGGCTTTATGAGAGATGACGAAACTGAACACCTTTACCTTGACTTAAACACCTATCTTCGCCGGCGTTTTGGGCAGAAGGTCTGGAAAGTTCCTGTTGATGCCGGTTTCACATGCCCCAACAGGGACGGAACCAAGGGGCTCAACGGGTGCATTTACTGCAATAATGAATCCTTCTCCGGTGCTTCAGCAGGTGAGATAACCGGGCAGGTGAAGAAGCGTATTGAGGCGCTTAAACGGAAGAATATAAACGCATACATAGTGTATTTTCAGTCATACTCAAATACTTACGGCTCTCTGGATGAGATAAAAACAAAGCTTGAAAGCGCACTCATTGACGACGGAATAGTTTCGATTCACATAGGCACCCGCCCAGACACTGTGGATGATGAAAAGCTTGATTATCTGGCGGAGTTAAATAAACGCTACGAAGTTGTTGTGGAATATGGGCTTCAGTCCTCCAACCCTGAAACACTCCGCATCATAAACCGTGGGCATACTGCGGATGATTTTGCTGATGCTGTGCGGAAAACATCTGAACGGGGCATAAAGTCATGCGCTCATATAATCCTTGGTCTGCCCAATGACACAAGGGAGGACATGATGGAAACAACCCGCTTTGCCGCTGCCTGCGGTGTTCACTCCGTAAAGTTTCACCACCTCCACATCGTAAACGATACAGAGCTTGAAAATATTTATAAACAGGGTAAAATTAAAGTTATGGACGTGCGTGAATATGCGGATATTCTTGCTGAGTGCATAGCACTTCTGCCGGATGAAACCGTTATCGCCCGTCTTATGGGGGATGCAGCGGGTGACACGCTTATCGCACCGAAATGGGAAATTTCCAAAAACGGGTTTATTGATCTTCTCAAAAGTGTAATGCGTGAAAAGGGACTGCGTCAGGGAGTTTTATTCAGGAAATGATGACAGCGTTTGTCAATTTCTTTTTTCAGCATCTGGGCGAGGTAATTTCTCTTATTCTTGTCCTTGTTATCCTTTCAGGCAGGAGAGAAGCGAGGGCGAACTTCTCTTGGCTGATGGTTGTGGTGCTTTTCCCTTTCGTGGGTGCTGTGATGTATATTCTTCTCGGTAATCCGAGGCTTAAGCGCATGGTTGAGCAGAAATTCAAGTCCTACCGTTCCATTGATCTCAAGAAATACGTAAAACATGATGAAGAGTTTGATAAAAGTGGTCTTGGCGCCCTTGTGGAAAATATCACAGGCGTTTCTCCGCATATGTGCAGCAATTTAAAACTCATAATCGGAGGCGGAGAGAAATATTCTCTTCTGGGTGAAGATATAAGCGGTGCTGAGAAGTATGTTCTCATGGAATATTACGTATTCAGGAATGATTTTGCAGGGAAGTTTTTTGCTGATATGCTTATCGAAACTGCCGAAAGAGGCGTTAAGGTTTTCCTTCTTGTGGATGGCTTCGGCTCTTTTCTTTTTACTCTCAGCAGAACTTACAGAAGGCTGAAGAAAAGCAAGGTGAATATAGCAGTATTTCATCCGCCTCTGGGTTTTAAAACTGTTTCAAGGATGAACTTCCGCAACCACAGGAAGATAGCCATAATAGACGGACGCATCTGCTACACAGGCGGAATGAATATCGGCAGTGAGTACATGGGCGGTCTGTTCGGCAACAGAAAATGGTTTGATGCACACCTTTCATTTGAAGGGGATGCAGTGTACCCTGTTGAAGAGGTTTTCGCTGAGGACTGGCTTTTTGCAACAGGTGAGAATATTGAAGAGCTGATAAAAAGCGCTCAGGTTGAGCGGGGCGGGGATACAACGCTTCAAGTTGTTCCCTCCGGTCCGCATATGCCACGCCCGCTGATATACAGCACGCTTTTCAGCACACTGAACAGGGCGAGAAAGTCTGTTGTCATAGTTACTCCTTATCTCGTGCCTGATCAGCCTGTTATAGAAACCCTTAAAAATATCAGCCGTCAGGGTATAGATGTTACAGTCATTCTGCCCGGCAAGAATAACCAGCTTCTTGCCGCTGCTGCCGGACGTTCGTATTATGAAGAGTTGATCGAGAACGGCGTTAAGATATATGAGACAAAAGGCATAATGCTTCACGCCAAGATTGTAGTGATAGATGATTATTTTGTGATTACCGGTTCTGCGAACATGGACGGCAGAAGTTTTAAGATCAACTTCGAGCTTAATATCGTTGCTTATTCTGGCGCATTTGCCGAGGATGTGGGACGGCTTGTGAAGTATTATCTCTGTCATTCGGAGGAAATGGATCTTAAAAAGATCAAAGCACGTCCCTTTGCCCTTCGTGTATTTGAAGGAGTGTGCCGTACTCTGGGACCTGTTCTTTAATCCTGAATATCTAGTTTCTGCTCTATGAAGTCTATACAGACGATATAATCCTTTGCGCCTGCGTTTGTACGGAACGATGCTGTTCTGCAAAGTTGACCGGAGGCGAGGGATATATAGGGGTTTGTGTAGAATCTTTCAAGCCCTAAGTGGCTTATGTAGTAATAATAATCTTTCAGTGAGTGGTCATCCAGCTCTTCTGCGGGTCTGAAAAAATGATTATGTTTCAGGTTTTTTTTGCCGCATCCGCAGATGGTCGGACCTATCTGTGTACCGCTCGAATCAAGAAGGTAAATGCACTGAACCGAATCATTTCCGTTTGCCGTTTCCTGAAACTCCTGAAAAAAGTCTTTTATCGCCAGCTTGTTGAGCCTGCCTTCGACCTCTTCGATTATCTTCTGGTTTTCCTTATGCTTCTCTTTGTTCTCATGGATGGAGGTTTCAATATTTTTCTTTATTTTATCTGCGCAGGTCAGAACTTTATTGAGGCAGCTTTCCACGGCTATTTCATCGTATGCGCTTGGTCTTGCGAAGTAAAAACCCTGATACAGATCTATACCCATTTCATAGCAGGTGAGGATATCAACCTCTTCCTCAAGCCCTTCGGCAAGTGTCAGTGACCCGATTGTCTTTGCAAGTTCTATGATCGATTTGATTATTGAACGCTGGTAATAGCTTTTGCTGACATTATGCACCAGACAGCGGTCGATCTTGATAATATCAGGTTTGGTGATCACAAGTCTGTTAAGGTTTGAATGAAGAGCGCCGAAATCATCAAGCGCCACAAAAAAGCCGATTTCCCTGTACTTTTCTATAACTTCTATGAGCTTGTCGTTATTCTCAACCGCTGATTCCACAATTTCTATGGCGATGTTGCTGTAATCAATCCCTTCTGAGTCTGCATAATATTTAGTGAGCATCTGGAGTTCACCATCCTGATTAAGCACGGAGGTGTTGAGGTTTACAAACAGAACCATATCTCTGTGGTTTTTGATTTTATGGAAGTTTTTGATTGCGGTTCTGCGGCAGAGTCTGTCCAGCTCTATTGATTTACCGTTTTGTTCTGCTGATTCAAACAGAAGGTTAGGGGGAATGATACTTTCATCAGATGGGCTGCACCCTCTGGTAAGAGCTTCAAGACCGACTATTTTCTTGCGTTTCAGACTGACTATGGGCTGAAAAGCGGTTATGATTGATTCCTTGTCCAGTATCTCTTTTATATCAAAATTCAAATGACTCACCATGCTCACAGCGAACTGCTTTTTTTAAGGTTAAACTCTGTCTCCATCTCCACAAAGTCAATGCAGACAACCTCTTCATGTCCGTTACGTATATATCTGGAAGACATGGTTCTGCATAATCTGCCGGATAAAATGGACATGAAAGGATCAGTATAAAACTTTTTAATATCAAGACGCATTAAAAAATAATAATAATCTTTTAACGAATGATCCATATTTTCGGTGCTTGGCCAGTATAACCTGTGGAAGCCGTTCTTAGAAACACATGTCCCGCTGACCGCCTGAGAGGTCTGAATTCCTTCACTGTCAAGGATGCAGATTTTTTCTATTTCCTGATGTCTGCCAATAATTTCTTCAAGAAAACGGATTTCGGCCGCTTCGCCTGATGAACGTATTTCGTCAACAATATTGTCAAGTATAGCTTCAAAATGCTTATGCTGCTGTTGTTTTCTGCTGATGATGCCATTAAGGTGAATTTTGATGCTTTTAGATATTTTTTTAATTTCTTCAGAGCAGCTTTCTTTTATCTTTTCAAACTCGCTTACCGGTTCGCTGAAGTAAAATCCCTGAAAAAGATCTACTCCAAGCTCGTAGCATTTTATAATATCCTCTTCTGTCTCAAGCCCTTCTGCCAGTGTGAGGGAGCCTATTTTCCGTGAGAGTTCAATTATTGAGCGAACTATGGACTGCTGGTAGTAATCATTATTCATATTGGCAACAAGGGAACGGTCGATTTTGATGATATTCGGCTTTGATTTGACTATGCGATCCAGATTAGAGTGATATGCGCCGAAATCATCCAGAGTTACAAAAAAACCGTAATCTTTATGCTTATTTACGAAGTGGACGAGGTTTTCATTCTTCTCCACACGGGATTCAACAATTTCTATGGCGATCATGCTGCAGTCGATGCCTGCAGCATCAGCAAAGGACTTTGTCCATGACTTGCCGTTTATTTCGATCATATCAAGTATGGATGCGTCAAGGTTTATAAAGAGAATAAGCTCTTCATTTTGAGCGAATTCACGGAAGTTTTCCAGAGCTTTCTTACGGCATAGCCTGTCCAGCTCCACAAGGCAGTTATTTTGCTTTGCAGACTCAAACATTGCGGCAGGAGGAATAACAGAACCGCAGACAGGCTTAATGCCTCTGCTGAGAGCCTCTATCCCCACAACCCGTTTCTCCTTCAGGCTGATGATAGGCTGGAAGTGAGTTATCACACTTTCCTTTTCAATAATTTCCCGAATGTTGAACTCGTTCACCAATCACCGTAAAATACTACATATAAATTAGTAGCCAGAATATTGTATTTGTAAGTCATTTTGCAAGAAGTAATTTTTAGTTAGCTTGCGTAATATATTATTGGGTCTGCATAAAAATAAGCACAGCAACCTGAACAAGCCCGAAAATAAAACCCAGAACAAAACCAAGTCTGTTGATCCATTTGAACTGATCCTTCATGAAGTCAAAGAGAATATCCTCAACCTCATAAAGATTTAGTGTATTTATTTTTTTCTCAACGATTCCCGGCAGATCAACCGCACGCACCATGCCCGGCACATTTTTTTCCAGAAGAATATTTATCTCATCTGTAAGCTTTGCCTTAACGGCAAAAAATGATTTTTTAGGCATGCCGTCATAGAGGTTTGCAGCTCTTATGCTTTTTAGTATTTTGTATATTGCATGGGGCAGGGTGTTTTTTAGTACACCTGAGCCGGCAAGTCTTGTGATGAGCGCAGACGCAGTACCTTCGTTTTTGAGATCTATTCCTATCATTTTCGCCGCCGAGCCTATTGTGGCTCCCCTCTCTTCGAGCATCATGCAGGCGGCTTTTGATATGCTTTCGGCAAAGCTTTCTGAAGAAAGGTATTTCTGAATGCGGGTGATGTAGTCACTTCTGACTTCGTATATTGTTTCAAAGCCTATTTTGCCCGCATGGGCGTAAAGAGGTTTCTTGAGAAATTCGTCAATTTTACCTTTGATCCCTTTTGAGATGCGCTGTTTGAGCGCCGGATCTGTTTTGATTCCATTAATCAGTTTAGGCAGATGCTCCTGAACAAGGTCGTTTATACTGTCCTCATTGAGAAACATATTGAGAAAGCCTAGCTTTAGCTGATCGAACCCGCTGCCGCCGAACATACCGTCTTTGAGGCTTATGAGTCTTTCCGCAACCTTTTTTCTTGAATTTTCATCCTCAAAAAGTTTATCCAGAATATCCAGAGCCTTGTCAGTGAGAAAGTCCGCCACTTTTCCTGTGGATTGATTGAGCTTATCAGGCAACAGGTCGGAAAAGGATTTGCCGGAAAGAACAAGGTTGTTAAGCCTGTTTGATATTTCGTTTATAACGGCGGGCTGCCATTTACCTTCGGTAAAAACTTTCCTTATAACAGGTTCGAGACCGCCTTCGGGAGCAAGAGTGTTCAGCTCCGTATCTGCTAATCGCTCAAGCATAGGAGCTGTTATGGATGAAAGAGCCTCGCTTATGCTGTTTAGGGTTGTTTCATCTGCAAGAATATCGGAGAGTTTCTTTATCACTGTCTCTTCATGGAGACCGATTTTCTCTAAGATATCGCTTATGCTTCCATGGTCGGTCTTTAGAAAATTTTCAAGTTCTTTTTCAATTGTATCGGATATAGCACTCTGCACGTTGTCTGATTTGACAGCCTTTGCTATTTCCTCTTCTCCGATGAGTTTTTCACCCACCATAATACCGACTTTGGAGGCAAGCTTTGAACGGTTGCGTGGGATCACACCTATCCAGCCGAAGGAGTACCACCTGCGCTTGTGGGGGCGGAAAAGCATTTTGATGGCAAGCCAGTTGGTTACATAACCAACAAAGCCCGTTACAAAAGGTGTTACGATAAAACTAACTGACAGCGGCTGCAACAGCAAGACCCTCCCTCAAACCAAAATCGGACACTGTAAGAGTGTCCATACCTGTCATACTCATAAGCTCCAGAGTTATCAGAGTTCCTGGGATGAGCAGATCCTCTCTCCCTTTTTCCATACCGGGAATAGAAAGTCTTTCCTCTGACGAGAGTGAGCATAACCTTGAGAATATTTGTTCTATCCTCGATTTTTTCAAGGGGTATCCGTTTATTTTTTTCCAGTCGTATACTGTCATCCCAAGATCAATGGCTGCGAGGGTTGTGGGTGTGCCTGCACTGCCGATTAGTAACTCCGGCTGAAAATCCATCTCATTTTTCACATCATTCAGGATGGTGAAAAGGGGGATGCGTATTCTGTCCATATGTTCTTCAATGCAAGGTTCACGGAAATTATAGGAGTCTGCCATTTTCACAACTCCGAGGGGTATGCTCATAACCTTTACAGGTACATTCGGCTCTGTGTAAATAAATTCGGTGGAGCCTCCGCCTATATCAAAAATAAGAGTTCTCTGCCCGCCTGTTTCAATACCCGACTGAACTCCCGCAAGCTCCAGAGCTGCTTCGGTTTCACCGTTTATAACACTTATATCTATGCCTATTTCCTTTGCAGGTGTCAGCAAATCGTCTTTATTAGTACATTCACGCACAGCACTTGTTGCCACTGCGGTTATTTTTTCCGACTTATGCTCAGATGCTGCTGTAATAAATTTTTGTAGAGCTATCAGTGTTTTTAATACAGATTCCTCAGATATTCTGCCGGTATTCTTCAGCCCGCTGCCGAGTCTGGTTATTATTCTGTCGGAGTGAACAATTTCAGTAAGCACTCCGTGTTCTATATCAGCTATTATGAGCCTTACTGCGTTTGAGCCTATGTCTATGGCGGCTACTCTCATTATTTGCCTCTTCTTATCTGATGCAGATAAACCTGTCTGCGGTGTTCGTCATATGTCTTTGAAAAAACGTGAGTTCCGTCCTGCCTTGCCACAAAGTAGAGGAAGGGCGTGTCCGCCGGGTAGGCAGCAGCTTCAAGGGACTGTCTGTCCGGATTTGAGATAGGGGTAGGGGGGAGACCTCTGATTACATATGTGTTGTAAGGGTTTTCACCGTCTTTGATGTCTTCTTTGCGGATATTGCCGTCAAATTCGGCGTATTTGCCGTATATAATAGTGGGATCAGCCTGAAGCCGCATTCGTTTTTTCAGCCTGTTATAGAAGACTGATGCAACTGTTTTTGCCTCTTCATCTATGTATGTTTCTTTCTGGACAATGGAAGCGAGGATAAGCGCATCATAAAAGCTTAAACCTTTTTCTTCTGCCCGTGCGTCAAAATCTTCCGGCAGGTTGCGCTGAAAGTTCATGTACATTGTGCGGATTATGTAGTCAGCTTTGGTATATGGAGGAAAAAAGTAGGTGTCAGGATAAAGAAATCCTTCAATTGTCGGTGCCTGAACACCTGTCAGGCTGAATATGAATGTATCATCCAGCGCTGTTTTGAGAAACTCTTCGGCACTGATGATTTTAGTATTTTCCAGAACCGCCGCTATATCATGTATATTATAGCCTTCAGGGATTGTAACTTTCAGTGTGGACTGTGTGCCTCTGAGAATATTTTCAAGATAATCCTTCAGCAGTGTATTTTCTGCACGGTAGTATCCATATTTTATCCTGCGGTCGGCTTTTTTTACACGGATAAGATATTCCCTGAAATAAGGAGGGGTGTTCAGATGGGCAAACACCCTTTCGTAAAATTCATTGAAATTACTGTTTTTAGGCAGATCCAGTTCAAGGGTGATTTCCGTTGTTTCAAGGAACTTTTCGCACTTGACTATCCAGATGCCCAGAACAGCAGTTGCAGCAAAGGCTAAAGCCGCTGTAACAACAACGGCTGCGATGATTTTTTTAACCATCCCTTACGCCTTGCACTCCTCGATCATGTCCACAAATCTTTTGAAAAGATAAGTGGCGTCGTGGGGTCCGGGTCCGTTTTCAGGGTGGTACTGAACGGAGAATATAGGGTATTTTTTATGTTTAAGACCCTCGACTGTTTTATCGTTGAGGTTCATGTGAGTTACTTCCACCTGATCTCCGAGGCTGTCAACATCCACAGCAAAGCAGTGGTTCTGTGCTGTTATCTCAACCTTGCCCGTCTCGCTGTCCATCACTGGCTGATTGCCGCCGTGATGACCGAATTTGAGCTTGTATGTTTTTCCTCCGAGGGCGAGACCAAGTATCTGGTTGCCAAGGCATATCCCGAACATCGGGTATTTGCCCACAAGCTGCTTTGTAAGCTCTATGCCGTATGTAACAGCTTCGGGGTCTCCCGGTCCGTTTGAGAGGAATACACCGTCCGGTTTGAAAGCATCAATTTCTTCAATCTTTGAATCAGCGGGAACCACGGTAACTTTACAGCCGAGGTCAGCCATATTACGGAGAATGTTTCTTTTTATACCGAAGTCTACTGCAACTATGTGATATTTGGGTTTTTCAAGGTTGCTGTATCCCTCGCCAAGTTGCCAGCTTGTCTGTGTCCATTCGTATGGCTTCTTGCAGGTCACTTCTTTTACAAGGTCCTTGCCTATAATGGTCTGAATGGCTGCCGCCTGCTTTTTAAGGGCTTCAAGGTCTTCCGTCTGGGTGGTGATAACGGCGTTCATTGAGCCTCTTTCTCTGATATGGCGTACAAGCTTTCTGGTATCTATGCCTTCAATGCCGATTACTCCGTATTTTTTCAGGAAATCGCCAAGGCTTCCGTTTGATCTGTAGTTGGAGTGAACCCTGCTGTGTTCTTTAACTATGAATGCGGAGAGGTAAGGGCGGTCGGCCTCAAAGTCTTCCTCATTTACACCGTAGTTGCCTATGAGGGGGTAGGTCATCGCCACCATCTGCCCGTAGTATGAGGGGTCGGTGAGTATTTCCTGATAGCCTGTAATAGAGGTATTAAAAACTACTTCACCTTCGGACGTTCCTTCCGCCCCGAAACTTTTTCCTTCAAAAACAGTGCCGTCTTCCAGCACAAGAAAAGCCTTGCTCATTAATACTCCCAGTATATTTAGTGTTTTATTATTCAACTTTTAAGGCACGTTGATGTGCCGTTCACGTAAGGCGCGAGCGTGTGTGATAAAAACACAGTGCCCGTAGTTTTGTCTTCGCTCCTTTTAGCAGCACATGGATGTGCTGCCCGCAAGCGAAGCCTCGTTTATCGAGGCGCGAGCGTGTGTGATAAAAACACAGTGCTCGTAGTTTTGTCTTCGCTCCTTTTAGCAGCACATGGATGTGCTGCCCGCCGTGCGAAGCGAAGCCTCGTTTACCGAGGCGCGAGCGTGTGTGATAAAAACACAGGATGTAGTTTTTATCACTATTAATTAGGGATTCAGCTTTACCTGAAGCAGTCTGCCGTCCCTGTACACGGTGAGGAGAAACGCTTTATCCTGATTATCCTCGATCATCTGACTTAACTGGTCGAGGCTGTCCATCTCCGTGTTGTTGAAGGCGATAACTATATCTCCTTCACGAATATACTTAGCATTTCCGCTTTTTGCCACGGTAAGATAGCCGTCTTTCTCGATCACCGCAATACCGTATTTAGTATCCAGATATTTTAATCCGAAATCTGATGGTCTTTCAGTGAGTACGAGCCGTCCTTTAAATGTGCCGTCCGGTCTTCTGATGCCTATTTCAACAGCGGAGCCGGGAGGATAGCTGCGGAGGATGTGATACATTACCTCCTCACTGTTTATGGGTACACCGCCGAGTTCGATTACCTCATCACCGGTTTTGAGCCCTATTTCTGCAGCATTGGAGTTTTTCTCTACTGATTCGATTACGGGGACAACATCATCCCCTTTGGCAGTGTCTTTGACAGTGAAGCCCACATGCCCCCTGCGGAGTTTGCCGTTTTTGGCAATTTCCGGGAGAACTCTTTTTATGGTGTCGGCAGGGATTGAAAAGCCTATGCCCTGAGCCTGACGGTGGATGGCTGTGTTTATTCCTATAACTTCACCGTTTATATTAATAAGCGGACCGCCCGAATTCCCCGGGTTTATAAGGGCATCAGTTTGAATAAATACACTGTAGTTATTGCCGATGTTCATCATTCTGGCTGTGGCGCTGATTACCCCTGTGGTTACTGAACTGCTTAGTCCGTATGGATTGCCTATGGCTATTATAGGTTCTCCGAGCATAATGTCAGAGCTGGTGCCGAGAGTTGCTGCGGGAAATTTTTTGTTATCATCTTTTATTTTGAGAACAGCAAGGTCAATAGCCTCGTCACCGCCGATAAATTCCGCTTCATAATTTGCGTTATCACGGGTAATTACAAATATTGTTGTTGCGTCCTTAACTACGTGGTAATTGGTGACAACTGTTCCGTCCTCATGGACAAAAACCCCTGAACCCAAGCTTTGAGTCTTGTAGCTGCGTTTGCGCATTCCAAAGAAATCATCAAAGAAAGGGTCATTGAAAAAAGGGCTGACATTTGTTTCAACAGTTTTTTCGGTGCGGATATTTACCACGCTGTCTTCAATTTTGCGTATAGCGAGAACTGTGGGTGTAACCCTGCTGGAATCCGATGCATCAGGCTGGCTTTCCGGATGAACAGGAGCCACAGCCTCCGGCTTCTGCTGATCGTTGTTTTCTGCGGTTTTATCCTGCTTAACAGCTCCGCAGCTTACGCACATTATAAAAAGAATTATGACTGCTGATAATTTTCTGAACATTTAACTCTCCGACGGGTAGAAATTCTATCAGAAAAAAGACGCTTAAAAAAGATGTTTTGTTCTCTTTCGGCTATCATTATATATTAACCCGATTCAAAGACAGCATAAATATAAGTTTATACTTCCTGTTTCGTGTGATATAAATTCTCCGTGATAATATGACGATAAAAAAATACTTTGAAGATGAAGACTTTCTGCCCTCTGTTCTTAGCGGATACAGACCAAGGAAACAGCAGGCAGAGATAGCGGACTTTATCCATAAATCAATGAACGGTCATACTCCCGCCATGGTGGAAGCCCCCACAGGTTCGGGCAAGACTCTGTCGTACCTTATCCCCGCCCTTGAACTTGAGCGGAAAACTATCATTTCCACCAAAACAAAACAGCTCATGCTTCAGATACTGAATAAGGATATACCTATAGCCTCAAAGCTTTTCGGGCATTCTCCTGCGGTGTATTACCTTAAAGGACGGCGCAATTATTTCTGCCATGAGCGTTTTTTTCGTCTGGTTTATCCGAACTCAAGTTTTTATCCCGATGCTGTAAAATGGTTTGAGAGCATTGCGGAAGATTATGTGATTGAGATCCCCTCAGGCGTTTTCGGCGGCGAGGTTGTGGAAAAAATGACCGCAGACAGCTATCAATGCACAGGCAGCGGCTGTCAGTTTTATACTCATTGCTCATTCTACAGGGCAAAAGAAGCCGCCAACGCATCGGATATCATTGTTACCAATCATCATCTCATCGCCAGTGATATAGCTATGAAGAGCAAAAGCGAGTTCGGCGCTGTTTTCGACTTTGCCGAGCATGTAATATTTGATGAAGCCCACGCACTGCCGGATATTTATCCGCAGTTTGCAGGCAGTGATCTGAACCTGCGGAGCTTTATGTCTCTGATACGTGAGAATAAGGCGCTCTTTTCCCCGAAAGAGGTGGAAACTGCGACAGGGGCATACAACTCTCTTCTGGCGAATGTTAAGGAAAGCCGTATGCTCCTCGAACAGATGCAGGGCGATGTGGACAGATACCTTGAGGCTGTTTTCAGAATAATAGAGGACCGAACCGAAAAAGAAATAAAAGATACATTCACAAAACTTAAAGCCGCCCTTGCCCCCATAAGGGGAGAAGAAGAGGGTGTCAGACTTTGCGAGGCGGGGGCTGGTACATTTACCGTTAAGTTCATTCCCCTCACCGCCGGTGACAACTTCCGTGAAGGGCTTAAGGGAACGTGTGTTTCTCCAGTCTTCATAAGCGCAACCCTCACCGCTGGGGACAGCTTCGGTTATTTCCTTTCTGAACTTGGGTATGAGGCTGATGAAGTCAATGCCCTGAAAACCGGCGCAGTGTTTGACTATGAGAACAGGGGACGGATTTATGTCCCTAAAGGTTTGTGGAACGACAAAAATGCAGACGGAATCTATACGTCACTGGCATCCCGCCTTGAAGGCTCGATGCTTGTTATATGCAACAGTACCAGAAGAATGGAGGAGCTTGCTGCTCTTTTTGAAACTACCATGCCGTATAAAAAAGTTTTTATGCAGGGAATGGTGGATATAAGTGACCGTGAGCTTGAATCCGGCGGAATCTTCATCGGCTGCAACATCTTCCGTGAAGGCGTGGATTTTGCCCACACGGGACTTAAATGCGTTGTTCTGGATAAGCTGCCGTTTGAGTATCCTGATGACGCTTTTTTAAAGCAGAAGTCAGAAAAAGTCAGAGATAACGGCGGCAACCCTTTTATGGATTTTTTTCTTCCCCGTGCGGTAATTTATTTTAAGCAGGCAGTGGGAAGACTCTTCCGCCATGAGGATGATATGGGACTTTGGGTGGTTCTGGACGACCGCCTGCTGACTAAAAATTATGGAAAGTCCTTTATGGATGTGCTAAAAAATGTACACAGGGTACGCACTCTAAGCGAAGCCCTGAGCTTTCTGGAGGTTTGCGATGGAAAGAATCAGGCTGGATTATAACTATGTCTCATCCGCTTTTATTGATGGCGGAATGGGCGAAGAGGACTTCGGGCAGTACAAGGAGAAGGCAAGACTTGGACTTTCCCGCCTGATTGACCTGGTGAACGCCGGAAGTGTTGGTTTTCCGAACCTTAAAGGGCAGAATACCGTTGCGATGAAAAGCTTTGCAAAAGAGATAAAAGGTTCAGTGAATGACTTTATAGTTGCCGGTATCGGCGGTTCATCACTGGGGCTTGAGACACTCTGCGATGCTCTGCTTCCATTCGGATACAACTCCCTTTCCTACGGGGAAAGAGGCAGCAAACCTAGGATATGGGTTGCTGACAACGTTGATCCCTCCAAAGTGGCATCTATCATGAACACTTGCGAACCGGACGACACATTTCTCTGTGTTATTTCAAAATCCGGGAGTACAGTGGAAACAGCAGCAAACTTCAATATTCTTTACGAATGGCTGAAAAGCAATGTCAAAGATGTTTCCAAGAAAGTTGTGGTTGTAACTGATCCCGAAAAAGGGATTATGCGTTCTATTTCATCCGAAAAGAAATTCCGTGCGTTTGATGTTCCCTCAAACGTGGGCGGAAGATATTCCGTTCTCAGCCCTGTGGGACTTCTGCCCGCCGCTGTTTTGGGAGTGGATATAGATAAGCTTATAAAAGGCGGAGCATCAATCATTGATGATAATTATGAAATGGTTCTGGTTCTCTCTTCAATATACATGTATTACATGGACAAAGGGCGCAACATGAATGTTATGATGCCCTACAGCTCAAGGCTTAAATCATTTTCCGCATGGTTCTGCCAGCTTTGGGGTGAGAGCCTCGGCAAAAGGTATGACCGGAATGGAAACGAAGTATTCTTCGGCTCAACCCCTGTGCCTTCGGTTGGTGTGGTTGACCAGCATTCGCTTGTTCAGCTTTTTAAGGAAGGTCCTTCTGACAAGCTTGTAACATTTGTCGAAGTTCTCAACCACGAGAGTGATAAACCGATCAAATCGTCCTTTGAGGCTTACGACTACTTAAACGGGCATACAATGGGCGAACTCTGCAATGTTGAGCTTAAGGCAACAGAAGCCGCTCTGAAAAATACAGGCAAGCCTTCGCTGAAGATTACTGTGGATGTGCTTGATGAATATACGCTTGGTCAGCTTTTTATGCTTTATCAGTATGTTGTGCCTGTAATCGGGCTTGCTTACGATATTGATCCCTTCGATCAGCCCGGCGTTGAAGAAGGAAAACAATATGCCTACGGACTTCTCGGACGTGAGGGGTTTGAGGCTAAGAAAAAAGCGTTTACGGAAATTTACAGCAAACAGAATGACTTTATCCTTTGATACATACATGGAAGAAAACGCCGGAGTCTTGAACAGCAGGGTTGTTCTTGCTGCTTTTTCCGGCGGAAAGGATTCATGCGCTCTTCTCCATTGGCTTTATCTCAACATTAAAAGGCTGGGCATCAGTTTACATGCTTGTCATGTTAACCACATGATAAGGGGTGAAAACGCTGACAGAGATGAGGAATTCTGCCGTCAGTTCTGTAAAAAGCGGGACATAGCCTTTTATGCGGAAAAACGTAATGTACCGGAGCTTGCCGCATCTCAGGGGCAGGGGCTGGAACATGCGGCAAGAAAGCTGCGATACGAAGCTCTTGAACTGGTCAGAAAGAGAGTTCAGGCGGGACTGATCCTCACTGCCCACACAAAAGACGACATGGCAGAAACCTTTTTCATAAGAGTTTTTCAGGGTGCGTCTCCGTTTTCCCTCGGCGGAATAAAACAGGAAAGAGGCAGCATCTTCCGACCCATGCTGAAAATCTCCACGGAAGATGTGCTTGAATATATAAAAAATAACGAGATAGAAACCACATTTGATGAAACCAATCTGGACGGGGCTTACCTGCGCAACTGGGTTCGGAGCGGAATAGTCGGGGAGATTAAACGCTATAACCCTGCCTTTCTTGATAAGGTGATCCAGCTTATGCAGCAGTCTGCGGAGCTTGATTCTGAAACAGAAAAAAGGCTCGGCGGTGTGTACTGTAATGACGGCGGGTGCTGTGTTGCGGAAGCTTCAAGGCTTATGTCATTAATCCCTGTTGAACAGGCGTGGGTTGTGCGGCGGATGCTTTCGGAATTTTTCCGTGCGGAGAAACGGCATGTGGAAGCTGTGCTGAAATTAGCGGAATGCGGAGAGTCGGTTCGGATCGACCTGCCGGATGGCTTTAATGCTGAATATTCTTACGGTGTTCTGCGTGTTTTCCCTTCGGAACTGATAAAGCCTGTTCATGCCGTCAAGCAATCAGGGCAGGCGGAATTAAATATCCGCAGCAGAGTTTTAACCTTTTCCGGCGGACTTGAGGATGCGGAAATTATCATCCGCACCAGAAAAAACGGCGACAGAATCGGGAATAAAAAACTTAAAGATATATTTATAAATACTAAAACTGAACTTTTTAACAGAGACAAGGCTCTTATTGCGGAGAAAGACGGTAAAATTATCTGGGCTGAAAGTGTTTTTCAGAACAACTGCATCTCCCTCCGCAGGGAAGCAGGGGAATAATCAATATACTATTAACGGATTATTTTTGTTTGACTTTCCCTGTTCCGTTGACTAAAAAGTATTTTTTCCTGAAAAGTTCCAGTGTCCTTAAATCTGTTTTATATTTATAGGACATTTGCGGAGGGTTCGTGAACAAGCATACACTTGTGAGTTACATTACTGAAGACAGAATAAGCGCTAAAGTCGCTGAAATGGCTGAAAAAATCAACAATGACTTCGCCGGCAGGGATCTGCTGGTGGTTGGGGTTCTCAAGGGTTCGTTTATCTTTATGGCGGATCTGGTGAGGAAGCTGGACAAACCTTCAGTTGAAACTGCGTTCATAACAGTTTCCAGCTACAAGGGCGCAAGCACCAAGTCAAGCGGCTCTGTTCAGCTTGTTTGTGATATTGATAAACCACTGAAAGATAAATGTGTTCTTCTAGTGGAAGATATTGTAGACACAGGCTATACTATAAATTATCTTACAAAGATGCTCAAGGTTCGTGACCCGGAATATGTCGGTGTGTGCGCCCTTCTGGACAAGCCCTCAAGGCGTATAATGGATTTTACGCCCGATTACATAGGCTTTTCCATCCCTGATAAGTTTGTGGTTGGATACGGGCTTGACTATGACGGAAAATACAGAAACCTTGCGGATATAAAAGTTGTGGATTTCGGAAATCTGGAGGAGAAATGAACAACAACCTCTATAAAAATATGGCCCTCTGGCTTGTTATAGCATTCATTATGGTGTTCCTGTTTAACATTATTTCAGGGACTCAGGGGGTCATCAAGAACATATCATACTCGGAGTTTCTCCAAGCCGTGCAGAGCGGTGAAGTTGAATCCGTTATTATCAAGCAGGAAAAGCTTAACGGGCAGTACATGGACGGAACCCAGTTCGAGAGCTATGCCCCGAACGACCCTGAACTTGTGCAGATGCTTGTTGAACATAAAGTAAAGATTACGGCACGTCCCCCTGATAAGAGCCCTTGGTATATGCAGGTGCTTATCTCATGGCTGCCTATGCTGCTTCTTATCGGTGTGTGGATATTTTTCATGCGCCAGATGCAGGGCGGCGGAGGCGGCGGAAAAGCTTTCAGCTTCGGCAAAAGCAAGGCAAAGCTCCTCACGCAGGATCAGCAGAAAGTTACTTTCAAGGATGTCGCAGGAATTGAAGAAGCGAAGGAAGAACTTGAGGAGATCATAGAATTTCTCAAAGACCCCCATAAATTTCAGAAACTTGGCGGAAAGATTCCCAAGGGCGTACTGCTTGTGGGGCCTCCGGGAACAGGTAAAACACTCCTCGCCAGAGCAGTTGCAGGCGAAGCTGGTGTAAACTTCTTCAGCATTAGCGGTTCAGACTTTGTAGAGATGTTCGTGGGCGTGGGTGCATCCCGTGTACGTGACCTTTTTGATCAGGGTAAAAAACATGCACCGTGCATCATTTTCGTGGACGAGATAGACGCAGTCGGACGCCACAGAGGCGCAGGTCTCGGCGGAGGGCACGATGAGAGGGAACAGACACTTAACCAGCTTCTTGTTGAGATGGACGGTTTTGAATCAAACGAAGGCGTTATCCTCATTGCTGCCACAAACAGACCGGATGTCCTTGACCCTGCTCTTTTAAGACCGGGCAGGTTTGACAGACAGGTCGTTGTTCCCAGACCGGACATGCAGGGAAGATTGCAGATTCTCAAAGTTCATACAAATAAAATACCCCTTGATTCCGAAGTGGATCTTGAGGTTATAGCAAAGGGAACCCCCGGCTTTGCCGGAGCGGAACTTGCTAACCTTGTTAACGAGGCTGCTCTTCTTGCCGCCAGACGCAACAAAGACAAGGTTGACATGAAAGATATCGAGGACTCAAAAGATAAAGTAACCATGGGCAAGGAAAGACGCAGCATGGTTATCAAAGATGCAGAAAAAGAGAACACCGCATATCATGAAGCGGGACACGCTATTGTGGCTAAATTTGTCGAAGGTGCCGACCCTGTTCATAAGGTTAGTATCATTCCCAGAGGTATGGCTCTCGGTGTTACCCAGCAGCTTCCCGAAGATGACAGACACATGTACACAAAAGAGTACATGGAGGGAATGCTTGCGGTTCTTATGGCCGGCAGATGCGCAGAAGAGGTTATCTACGGCAGATTAAGCACCGGAGCTGGCAATGACATCGAAAGGGCGACTGATATAGCCCGTAAGATGGTCTGCTCATGGGGTATGAGCGAAAAGATGGGACCTCTCGCCTTCGGACGTAAGGATGAGCAGGTATTCCTCGGGCGTGACTTCGGACACACCAAAGACTACAGCGAAGCTACGGCTGTTATGATCGATGAGGAAGTCAAAAGACTTGTGATCACCGGTTATAACAATGCAAAAGACATACTTAACAGCAATATGGAGCTGCTGCATGCAGTTACCAGACTTCTCCTTGAAAAAGAAACGATCGACGGACATGAAATAGATGTGCTTATAAGTAAAATAAATTCCGGTGAGATTGAGCCGGATATGATTAAGCCCATCGAAAGAAAAAGCGAAGAAAAAGCTGAATCCGCCGAAGTTACGGAAGGGGAAGAAGCACAAGTTGAGACTGTTTGAGGTAACGCCTGAAAAAGAGCGGATAATCTATGAACTGAAAAAGGTAGGGGTTGACCCCTATGCCCTGAGAATGGCCGAAAAGGCAGTGGCGAGAGCCGTTAAAATATGCGGACTCAAGCCTTCTCAGGGGAACATTATAAAGCAGGAGGCTCTTGCATGCGGTATAGATGCCGCCGTATGCAGAGGCACTGTAAACTGCACAGTAGAAAGAACAGATGTTCTTATCATCGGAACAGAAAGAGGGCTGAAAGCATTGTCCGGCAGGCTTGCCGTTCAGCCCTTCGGTCTGCCGGAAATAGGCAGATCTCTTAAGTCACTTCTCACAAAATCAAAAAAACGTTCATTCTTTTCATGCGGAAGGGAATTTTCACTGGAAAAACCTCTCCTTATGGGTATTTTTAATGTGACTCCTGATTCTTTCAGTGATGGGGGTAAGTTCACTGAAGAAGAAGCCATGAGAGCAAGGCTTGCTGAATTCGCCGCTCAGGGTGCTGATATGGCGGACATAGGCGGCGAGTCTACCCGTCCCGGATCGGACACTGTTTCCCATGAGGAAGAGACGGCAAGAATCCTTCCTGCTGTTCAGCTTGCTAAGAAAATGGATCTTTTTGTGTCCATAGACACTTATAAAAGCAAAACAGCGCTAAAGGCTCTGGAGAACGGAGCCGATATGATAAATGATATAAGCGGTCTTACCTTTGATAAGGACATGGCAAAAGTCTGCGCCGATTTTGGTGCGGCTTTGTGTGTTATGCATATAAAGGGTGAACCGAAAAGCATGCAGGATTCCCCTGTTTACGGAAACCTGCTGGAAGATGTTAAAAATTTCCTTTACGATTCGGCGGATGCCGCTGTCAAAGCGGGTGTAAGGGAAGATTCCATAATTTTTGATCCGGGGTTCGGGTTCGGAAAGACTTTGAAGGATAATCACGTTATCCTTAAATATCTAGAGGAATTCACTTCCATGGGTTTTCCGCTCCTTGTGGGGATGTCCAGAAAATCCATGGTTGGCGGTATAACTGAAAAGCCGCCTCAGGAGAGGCTTATAGGAACAAAATCCCTTGAAGCTGTTGCTGTTTTCAAGGGAGCAGATATCATCCGTTCTCACGATATTGCGGAAACCGCCGAGATGATTAAGGTGGTTGATTATTTAAGAAAGGCAGGGTGTGATGCCTGAGTTTTTGAAATTTATAACGCTGATCGATATCCTCGACATGACAATTATCGCCGTTGTGGCGTACAGGATACTTCTGCTCATAAAGGGCACAAGAGCCATACAGATGATTCTCGGTGTCCTTTTACTGATTGTTATATCCTTTGCTTCCAAATATTTAGGTCTTAAAACAACAAGCTGGGTCTTAAGTAATTTTACCGGTTATCTTTTCATAACTCTCGTTGTTCTCTTCCAGCCTGAAATAAGGCGTGCCCTCGCCGTATTCGGTGAAACAAGAATGCTTGGCGCAGGTAACAAGTCTACGGTCAAGGTTCTTGATGAAATTGTCAAAGCTGCGAGCATCCTTGCCAACAGACAGATTGGGGCACTTATTGTTATTGAAGGCAATACAGATCTTGAGCATTACCTTGATACTGGTGAGACTCTTAAAAGCCTTGTAACTAAGGATATTCTGATCAGTATATTTATCCCTTACTCACCCCTTCATGACGGTGCGGTGATAATTAAGGACGGTGAAATTCTCAAGGCAGGGTGTATTCTCCCTCTGAGTAAAAAAGTTGATATAGGAAAAAACTACGGAACACGCCACAGGGCGGCAATAGGCATAACAGAGGAAACTGACGCTGTGAGTGTTACTGTCAGTGAGGAAAAAGGTTCTATCACAGTAGCTTACAGAGGAGTTTTAAGCGATGAGCTTGATGCTGAAATGCTCAGGGTCAAACTTAAAGAGCTTTTTGAAACAGACAGAAAAGGGAGTAAAAAGAAATGAAAAACCTTCATTTGAAAATACTTTCCGTTGTTATTGCCGTTTCTCTCTGGTTCGGGCTTGTCAGCGGAGAATATCAGGAGTTCAGTGTTTACGCTCCGGTTAAGCTCAGAAATATGCAGGGCGAGCTTGTTGCTGTCACTGCTGATACGCACGTGAACGTTTTTGCAAAAACTCCCAGAGGGCTTATGAGGGCTCTGGACTATAATGCGGTTACTATCGAGGTGGATGTTTCCTCCCTCGGACTGGGTGATACATATCACAGACTGACCACTGATGAAATAAAGCTTCCCTCAGGCGTGGAATTTGTACGTGTGGAGCCGGAAGGTATTAATATAACAGTAGATAAACTTGTTAAAAAGCCCATAAAAGTTGTTCCTACTTTCATAGGTGAGCCTCATCCGGGATTTAAGGTGGGCAGTGTTACGGTTTATCCTGAATATGTTGAAATTCAGGGTGCAACAAATAAGCTGGCTGCTATAAATGCCATAGAGACAAAGCCTGTGAACCTATCTTCTAAAAAGGAAGGGCTGACATACAGCATAGGGATAAAAGAGACTGACGGTGTCCTTACCTCCACTCCTGAACAGGTTGAAGTGTATGTGAGCTTCATTGAGAACATAGTTGAGGAAACTATAGATGATGTCCCGGTTATTGCAGCTAATCTGAGCGATAATCTTACTGCCGTGATAAACGACAAAATCTCTGTGAGAGTAAAAGGAAGAAAGGATTTTCTTACTTCTGAAAGCATAGGGAAAAAGATCAAGTTCTATGTGGATCTTGAAAGTATAGATAAACCGGGTGCATATACATTCAGAATACGCTCAAGCAAAGCAGAGGGGTATCAGGTACTCAAGATAAACCCCGGCAAAGTTAGGATTAGAGTCGAACGGAAAGGTGAATAACATTGAGAAAATATTTCGGTACAGACGGGGTCAGGGGAAGGGCTAATATTTTTCCCATGACTGCTTCATTCGCTCTTCGTCTTGGTCAGGCGGCGGCGCAGCAGTTTAAAAACGGCAAGAAAACTCATCGTATAGTAGTTGGGAAAGATACAAGACTTTCCGGTTATCTGTTTGAAAACGCCCTTGTTGCGGGAATCTGCTCAATGGGTGTGGATGCAGTGCAGATAGGGGTTATTCCCACTCCTGCCATCGCTTTCATAACACGAAGCCTTCGTGCTGACGCAGGTGTGGTTATTTCTGCTTCACATAATCCCTATTACGATAACGGAATAAAGTTTTTCTCATCAGACGGTCTGAAACTCCCCGATGAGGTGGAACTTGCCATTGAAGAGAAAACTGACAAAATGATCCACGGCGGTGAGATTTCCATATCCGCAGAAACTATAGGAAAAGCATACAGGATAGACACTGCTGTCGGGCGGTATGTCGAGTTTGTGAAAAGCAGTCTGGACAAGGATCTTGACCTTATGGGAATGAAAATTGTAATGGACTGCGCAAACGGTTCCGCCTACAGGGTTGCTCCTATGGCTATGATGGAGCTTGGGGCGGCTGTAACTACTATTGGTGTTGAACCGGACGGCAGAAACATTAATGACGGTGTTGGTTCTGTTTATCCTGAAAAATGCGCTGAACTTGTTAAAAAACAGGGTGCGGATGTGGGCATATCCTTTGACGGAGATGCCGATAGAGTTATATTTACAGATGAAAACGGTGAAGTTGTTGACGGCGATATCATCATGGGAATCTGTGCCCGCCAGATGAAGGCGGAGGGCAGGCTTAACAGCAATACTCTTGTTGCCACTGTGATGAGCAACTATGGCTTTGAAAAATCCATGAACGGCATAGGCATAAACCTTGAGCGCTGTCAGGTTGGTGACAGATATGTTCTGGCGAGGATGCTTGAGGGCGGATACAATATCGGCGGTGAGCAGAGCGGTCATATGATATTTTCTGACTACAACACCACCGGAGACGGAATGGTGAGCGCTATCCAGCTTCTGAAAGTTATGCGGAGAACCGGCAAGCCATTGAGTGAGCTTAAAAAGTTCATTGAACTTTATCCTCAGGTACTTATCAATCAGAAAGTCGACCAAAAAATACCTCTGGAAGAACTGCCCGAAACTTCTGCACTCATCAAATCTGTGGAAGAAAAGCTCAAAGGCAGAGGCAGGGTACTTGTCCGCTATTCCGGCACGGAAAACAAAATAAGAGTGATGACCGAAGGTCATGATAATGATGAAATAACAGCTATGGCGCAGGAAATAACATGCACTGTGGTGAATGAGATAGGTAAGAAGTAATGGTTAAACTCGGTGTAAATATAGACCATGTGGCAACAGTTCGTCAGGCAAGAAGAGGGCATGAACCCGACCCTGTTCAGGCGGCGGTTCTTGCGGAACTCGGCGGTGCTGACGGTATAACCGTGCATCTCCGTGAAGACAGAAGGCATATAAACGAACGTGATGTTATGCTCCTTCGTGAAACAATAAATGTACCGCTTAACCTTGAGATGGCATGCAGTGATGAAATAATCGAAATTGCCCTTGCCGTAATGCCTGAAACATGCACACTTGTGCCTGAAAAGCGCGAAGAGCTTACCACTGAGGGTGGTCTCGACGTCATTTCCAACTATGATACGGTGAAATATACTGTTGAGAAACTTATGACGGCAGGAATCGATGTGAGTATATTCATTGATCCCGATAACAGACAGATAGCAAAGGCTTATGAGACAGGGGCGAAATACATTGAGCTTCACACAGGCAGCTACGCCGATGCAAAAAGAATGCAGAAAAGAGGGGAGCTTACCAAGCTTGCCACTGCTGCTGACTTTGCCCTTGAGACAGGCTTCATCGTGAATGCCGGACACGGACTTAACTACAAGAACGTGGGTGAGGTTGCGACCCTTAGGGGGATGCACGAGTTAAATATCGGACATTCTATCATAGCCAGAAGCATATTTACCGGTCTTACTCAGGCTGTGAGAGATATGCGGGAAGCAATAGACAGGGCTGCATTCCATGCTGGGGTGTGACATTGTCGAACTGGACAGAATAAAATCAGCCTATGCGCGCTTCGGGCAGAGGTTTCTGAACAAGATACTCTCCGAGCGTGAACAGGCGGTTTTTTATAAACGCAATAAAAACGGGCTCAATTTCCTTGCCGGAAGATTTGCCGCAAAAGAGTCTGTTTCCAAATCCCTTAAAACCGGGATGCGGGGAATAGGCTTCTCTGATATTGAAATTCTTCCGGTCAGGGGCGGCGCACCGGAAGTTTATGTTAAGGGCGTAAAACGCCCCGATATTGAAGTTTCTATTTCCCACGGCAAAGATTATGCTATAGCTGTAAGCATTTGCATAAAATAATGCTGGCTGCAGGAAATACTGGTTTTCGATACAGTGTCAGCATATTTCCACGCTGGCTCCATTCTCTTTGATGTTTTTTCAAAAAAATATTAAGTGTTATCCTGCGGCATCGTTTTTGCTCATTGAAAAACTCCGCTGTTCATACTATCATGTAATGTTTTGAGTGCAAATAAAGTTTAAGCATATGTAAGGTCAGGTTTTTTATGAGTGTTGTTGTTATACCGGCGCGTTATGAGTCCAGCCGTCTGCCGGGTAAGCCTTTGGCAAAGATAGGCGGTGTACCTATGGTTGTCCGCACTGCGGAAAGGTGCATAAAGTCAGAAGCGGACAGGGTAATCGTTGTCACTGATGACATGCGTGTTCTGGACGCCTGTAAGGCTGTTGACGGGCTTGAGGCTTCCATGTCAGACCCAGCTATACCTTCCGGCACGGACAGGGTCGCAAAGGTTGCAAAGTTTTTAGAAGACGATATAGTTATAAATGTTCAGGGGGATGAGCCTTTCATCGATCCCGGACTTATAAATGCACTCATTGCCGAACTTAAGGCGGATGAGGGGCTTAATATGGTTACAGCATGCACGCCCTTTGAAGAAGGTGAGGACGAAAGCAACCCGAATGCAGTCAAAGTTGTTTTTGACAGTACGGGCAATGCCCTTTATTTCTCTCGTCTGCCCATCCCTTTTGACAGAGAAGGCAGCGGCGTGCAAAGATACAGACACATAGGAATCTACGGATTCAGAAAGGATTTTTTACTTAAATTCGCCTCAATGGAACCAAGCAGACTTGAGAATACCGAGAAACTGGAACAGCTCAGAGCTATGGAATCCGGCGAAAAGATTCGTGTATTAGTAACAGATTACAAGCCCGTCTCCGTTGACACGGCAGAGGACTTAAAAAAAGCAGAAGAATATTTAAAAAGGTTGGGAAATGGCTAAGTATATTTTTGTAACGGGCGGGGTTCTTTCTTCGCTGGGAAAAGGAATAACGGCGGCGTCACTGGGCGCTCTTCTTGAGTCCAGAGGCTACAGAGTAACGGTTAAAAAACTTGATCCGTATCTTAACGTTGACCCCGGAACAATGAGCCCTATTCAGCACGGAGAAGTTTTCGTAACTGATGACGGAGCGGAGACTGATCTTGACTTAGGTCACTATGAGCGTTTCCTTTCATCAAACACCACAAAGGAAAGCAACTATACTACGGGTAAAATATATAAGTCCGTAATAGATAAAGAAAGAAGAGGGGACTATCTCGGCGCTACAGTTCAGGTTATTCCTCACATCACAGATGAAATAAAAGCAAACGTACGTGCCGGAAGCGAGAATTTTGATATAGTTCTTGTTGAGATAGGCGGTACGGTGGGCGATATAGAATCACTTCCTTTCCTTGAGGCAATCAGGCAGTTCCGCTATGAGGACGGGGAAAACAATGTGCTTTACATCCATGTAACACTTGTTCCCTACATGAAAAAAGCCGGCGAACTGAAAACAAAACCCACGCAGCACTCTGTTAAAACACTGCGTGAGATAGGTATTCAGGCAGATGTTCTTGTGTGCCGCTCGGAGTACCCGCTCAATGATAATTACAGGGAGAAAATAGCCCTTTTCTGTAATGTTTCAAAAGAATGTGTAATCAACGCAATTGATGCAGCTTCCATATATGAAATCCCTCATAAAATGAGTAAAGAAGGAATAGACAGAGTTGTCCTTAAAAAACTCTGCCTTGAAGAGAGAGAATCGGATCTTTCTGTATGGGAAGACATAGTTTACAGAATAAAACAGCCTGAAGACACTGTTGACATAGCTGTAGTAGGTAAATATATAGCACTCAAAGACGCATACATCAGTATCTCAGAAGCACTTCTCCACGGAAGCATTGCTAACAAGCTTAAGGTGAATATCAAGTGGATTGACGCTGAAGATCTTGAAGAAAGCAGCCCTGATAAACTCCTTGATGATGTTGACGGCGTGCTTATCCCCGGCGGTTTCGGCGATAGGGGAGTAGAAGGCAAGATAAATGCCGTAAACTTTGCTCGTGTAAAGGATATTCCTTTGTTTGGAATATGCCTCGGTCTTCAGTGCATGGTTGTGGAGTATGCACGCAACGTGCTTAAACTTGAAAATGCTCACAGCATCGAATTTGCGGAAAACACCCCTCATCCTGTCATTCACTACATGATCGAACAGAAAAATATTCAGAACATGGGCGGAACAATGAGACTCGGCGCATATGCGTGCAAGCTCGAAGAGGGAAGCTCTGCTCACGCCGCATACGGTGAAACATTGATCAGCGAAAGACACAGGCACAGACTTGAAGTTAATAACGAATACAGGGAAGCTCTGAAAAAGGGCGGTCTGCATATTACAGGCGTTAACCCGGAAAAAGATCTGGTGGAGATACTTGAACTTAAAACCCACAGATGGTTCCTCGGATGCCAGTTTCATCCGGAGTTCAAATCAAAACCAACCAAGCCGCATCCTCTTTTTTCAAGCTTCATAGCCGCCGCTTATAAATTTAAGAAAGAGCGTGAGGAGCTTGCCGGCGAAGGAGAATAGACTTGGATATTCTTGAAGCGGGTCGAAAGACCCTTGATGTTGAAATAGATGCGCTGCACAGAGTGAAAGACGCTCTGGACGGTGGTTTTGTCGATGCTGTTGAGCTTATTTATTCCTGTAAAGGACGTGTTGTCGTCACTGGTATGGGCAAATCAGGTCATATCGGCAAAAAAATAGCTGCTACCTTTGCCAGTACAGGCACTCCGGCGCTTTTCCTTCATCCGGCGGAAGGTGTTCACGGAGACTTGGGAATGATAGTGAAGGGCGATGTTGTCATAGCCCTTTCAAACAGCGGGGAAACAAAGGAAATTCTTGAAATTCTCCCTGTTATAAAAAGATTCAGTATCCCGCTGATCTGCATTGTGGGCAAGACAAATTCAATGCTTGCAAAAAAGAGCGATTGTGTTCTTGATGCATCTGTTGAAAAAGAGGCATGCCCTCTTAACCTCGCTCCCACTGCCAGTACAACTGCTGCCCTTGCTGTGGGTGATGCTCTTGCCGTTGCCCTCCTTGAAAAGAGAGGGTTTAAAAAGGAAGATTTCGCAATTTTTCATCCTTCAGGTTCCCTAGGCAAACAGCTTTTGCTGAAAGTTGCTGATATATACAACACAGGTGATGCCCTTCCCGTGGTTAAGGAAGGCACTCCGGTTTCCGAAGCGGTTTTTGTCATCAGCTCCAAAGGCTTCGGCTGTACAGTAGTTATTGGGGAAAACGAAAAGCTTGTGGGCATATTGACTGACGGAGACTTGAGACGCGGTATGGAAAAACACCGAGACAGGGTTTTTTCAATGAAGGTTGAGGAACTCTGCACAAAATCTCCCAAGACCATAGCGGATGATGCTCTTGCTGCCAAGGCTCTGTCAATTATGGAAACTTTCTCCATAACATCACTTCTGACAGTGGATCAGGACGGCAAAGCAACAGGTATTATTCATCTTCATGATCTTCTCCGTGCGGGGCTGGCATGAGGAAGGATATAAAGGTTATTTTCCTTGATGTTGACGGTGTAATGACCGACGGCAAAATTGTTTATAACGAAAGAGGCGAAGAAACAAAACATTTTAATGTTCACGATGGTCTTGGTATTAAGCTGGCTATGCGTGCCGGACTTGAGATTATTATAATCTCCGGCAGAAAATCCATTGTTACGGACATCCGTGCCGCAGAGCTGGGCATTGAAGCACACACAGGTATAATTGACAAGGCGACTCTCTACAGAGAGATAAGAGACGCCAAAGGATATGATGACTGCAACTGCGCTGCCATAGGTGATGATATAAATGACATCGGCATGCTTCGGGCTGTCGGAACCTCTGCTACGGTTTCTGACGCTCCGGAATATGTTAAAAGCGAGGTTGACTATATCACCTTTGCCAAAGGCGGAGAGGGTGCGGTCAGGGAGTTTATAGAATATATACTGAAAAAATGCGGGATATGGGAAGACGTTTTAAAGTCGTATTAGCAGCTGCCGGCGGTCTTATTTCGCTGCTTATTCTTTTCTCCTGCTCTGGCAGTGACAAGAGAGTGAAAGGCTATGTTCCGCCGTCAAATGTTTTTGAGATAAAAGACTTTGAGATGCTCACCGGCAGGGAAGGGGCAAATTACCGCCTGCTTGCGGCAAAGGCGTCTTTCAATAGAATAGAAAATATTGCTGAACTCACTGATATTACAGTAGAGTTTGAAGATAATGAGGATAAAATTACCGCCACGGCAGACAGAGGCTACTACATGCAGAACCGTTATCTGGTTGCCGAAGGGAACATAAAGGGCAGAACGCCTGAATTATCCTTTAAGACCGGACCGGAAGGCATAATGAATTATGACTTTGAAAACTATACCGGAACGGTTGAAAACGATGTTGAATGCGACCAGGGCGGTAACATCATCAAAGCTGACAAGGCAGAGATGGACTTCAAAACCAAAATTACGGAGTTTAAAGGCAATGTATCGATTAGTTATTCTATGTAGTATTATCGTGCTGACATATTTTTCAGCATATGCGGCGGAAGGCTTTAACATGGGCTCATCGGGTCCCATTCATATAGAAATGGACAATATGACCGTGCTTAAGGACAAAAATGTTCTGCGTGGCAATGTGTTCGTTAAAAGGGGCGAGCTTGAGGCACGCTCCGAAGAGCTTGAGGTTTACCTCAAAGGCTCAAAGGAAGTTGATAAACTTATATTCAAAGGCAATGTAAGGATAACCAAGGAAGATATGAGGGCTGTTTCTGATCGGGCAGAGTTTTTTGTGTCTGAAGACAGAGCGGTTCTCAGCGGTGCCGTCAAGGTGTGGCAGGGCATCAACTATCTGGAAGGCGAAACAGTTACGATAAATAACAAGACAGGCGAAGCGAAAGTATTCAGAGGAAAGGACAAAAGGGTTAAGATAATTCTTAATCCGGAGGAAGGTAAATAGTTTGGGACTTTCTGCGGAAAACCTGCGCAAGGTTTATAAAAAACGTGCCGTTGTTGACGGAATCTCACTGAAGGTTTCCAAAGGTGAAGTTGTGGGTCTTTTGGGTCCTAACGGAGCGGGTAAAACCACAACTTTCTACATGCTCACCGGTATTGTAAAACCGGATGGCGGAAGTGTGCACCTGAACGGGAAAAATATAACAAAAAGCCCCATTCATGAACGCAGCCGTGAAGGCATTGGCTATCTCCCGCAGGAACCGTCTGTTTTCAGAAAACTCAGTGTTTATGAAAATATTTATGCTGCCCTTGAACTGAAAAATAACGATAAATCCCTTATAAAAGAAACAACTGAAAGGTTAATAAAAGATTTCGGACTCGAAAAAGTACGTGACTCCAAAGGCTACTCCCTCTCCGGCGGTGAAAGGAGAAGGGTGGAAATAGCCCGCTGCATATCCACAGAACCGGATGTGATAATGCTTGATGAGCCTTTTTCGGGTATCGACCCTATATCCGTTTCTGATATACAGAAAATGATTTTTTCCCTGAAGGAGATGGGCTTGGGCGTTCTGATAACTGATCACAACGTTCGGGAAACCCTGAAAATAACTGACAGGGCTTACATTGTAGCGGATGGAAAAATACTCTGCCACGGTTCTCCACAGGAGATCGTGAGAAATGAAGAGGTGATCAGCCGCTATCTTGGCGAGGGCTTTGAAATCTGATGGTATCGGGAAAACTTAATATCGGTCTTCAGACAAAGCTTGCGCAGAAACTACTCATCACACCGCAGATGAAGCAGTCCCTCAATATCCTCCAGATGCCTATTACCGAACTGGTGCAGGAGCTGAATACCTATCTTGAGGAAAATCCGGTACTTGAAGAGGTGCAGGAAGGAGAGGAAAAATCCGCAGAAGAACTCAAGAATGAGGATAATTTTGAGGACGATCTTCTTAAAGTTGACTGGGATGAGCTTTACCGTGACAATGAGGAACTTCAGTATAACCCTTCCGGCGATGAAGGTTATGATTTTGAAAAATTTGTCGGAAGGACAGATAATCTTTTTGATCATCTGATGTTTCAGCTTAAAATTATGGGTTTGGGAATAGAAGCCGAAAGGATAGGCGAATATATTATCGGCAACCTTTCGGATGATGGCTTTTTCAGGCTTCCCTGTACTGAGGTTGCCGAGCATTTCGGCTCAACTGAGCATCAGGTTCAGGCTGTTCTCGATGTGATAAAAGGGTTTGAACCGTCTGGTATCGCAAGCTCAAACCTGCGTGAGTGCATATGCCGTCAGCTTGAGGATTTCGGAACCGAAGAGGTTTATATTGAACTTGTGACGGAACTCCTTGAAAACTACGAAGAGGAACTGATAAACTTCAAGTATGACGATATAATGAAAAGCATCGGCATAGAGCTGGATACTTTTGAATATCTCCTTTTTTTAATTAGAAAGACAGACCCCAGACCGGGACTTTCTTTTCAGAAAGGGGAGAACAGGCATGTGACCCCCGATGTTTACATAGCCCGAAAAGGGGATGACTTTGATGTTGTTCTCAATGAGGATGGAATGCCCTCTCTGCGCACCAGCGCTTACTACATGAGGCTTTTGAAAAGTGCTAATGTGGATGAGAAGGCAAAGGAATATCTGGAAGAAAAAATAAAAGGCGCTGTATGGCTGATAAAAAGCCTTAATAAACGGCAGAAAGCGATTTACAGGGTTGTGCGTGCTATAATAGATGCACAGAAGCCGTTTTTCCTCGGCGCTGTGAAGCACCTTAGCCCGCTGAAACTGAAAGATATCGCCGAAGTTACGGAGCTTCATGAATCCACCGTCAGCAGGGTCACTTCCGGCAAGTATGCCATGACCGAACACGGCGTGATGGAGCTTAAGTCTTTTTTTGTTAAAGGACTCGACACGGCAGACGGGGATATGTCCACCGACAGAGTGAAGGATATGATCAAAGGTATCATTGATGAAGAGCCCGCAGACAGCCCCCACAGCGATCAGAAAATTGTGGAAATTTTGCAGAAAAAAGGTATAAAAATTGCACGGCGAACCGTTGCAAAATACAGAGATGAGTTAAATATACCCACTAAATCTCAGAGAAAAAAAACCGGGAGGTAGCATGAACGTCCAGATCACTGCAAGAAACATTGAAATTACGGATGCAATAAGAAGCTACGCAGAAAAGAAAGTCGCAAAACTTGAAAAATACTTCGATCATATCACCGAAGCAAACGTTCTTCTGGAGGTTCAGAAAAATCTTCATATAGTTGAAGTGCTTATCACTGCCAAAGGCGTGTTTATGAAAGGTCTTGAAAAGTCTGAAGACCTCTACGCCTCAATAGACCTCGCCGTGGATAAAATAGAAAAACAGCTTATAAAATACAAAGAAAAACTGAAAAGCAAAAAACTCATGGATAAAGAGTTCAAAGCTCCTCTCAAACTTAACGTTCTTGACGTTGAGAGCTTTGATGCTGATGAACCCCGTGTGGTAGTGTCTAAAGACATGCCTGTTAAACCTATGGATGTTGAAGAAGCCGTTATGCAGATGGATCTGCTTAACAAGGCATTCTTTGTTTTCCGCAATGCCGAAACAGGCGATCTCAGCGTTGTTTACAAAAGAGACGACGGCAACATCGGTCTGATCGACTCTTAGGCATAATTGAATGAATCTTTCCGAATACATAGACGGGGAGAGGGTAATCCTCTCCCTTTCTGCTCATGATAAAGATTCCGCAATCAGGGAAATGGTGGGCTTTCTGGATCAGAAGAAAGCTCTTTCCGACACGGACTCGGCGTTAAAGGCACTCTTTGAAAGAGAAAAACTTGGCAGCACAGGGGTTGGCGAGGAAATTGCGATTCCCCATGCAAAACTTGCGTCCATTGAAGACCTTGTGATCATGCTGGCCTTCAGCAAAGGAATACCCTTTGACTCAGCGGACGGAAAAGATGTGAGGATATTCTTTCTTCTCCTTGCGCCTGAAAAGCAAATGAACCTGCACCTTAAGACACTTGCAAAAATCAGCAGGCTTGTGAAGTCTACGGGTTTTAAAGAAAGGGTGCTTGAAGCCGGAAGCGTTGCCGATGTGTGCCGCATTCTCAGTGAAGAGGAACAGAAACTTTAAATAGGATAAATATCCGGATGAATCTGTATGGATAAACTGCCTGTTTCCGATCTGCTCTCAGCGGGAGCGAAACATATAGGGCTCAGACTGCTTTACGGTAAGAAGCAGATTCACGAACGCTTTGTAACCAGCTACCGAATCCAGAAACCGGGGCTGGCTCTGGCGGGTTTTACCGAATATCTGCACGAGGGGCGAATACAAATCCTTGGCAATACAGAAATAAGCTATCTCTGGACACTCCCCCCGAAACAGCGCAGAACTGCTGCCGACAACCTCATGCGGCACAACATAAGCTGTTTTATCGTTACGAAAAATCTCAAAATACCGAAAGAATTTCTCGCTGCTGTCAAAGAGAGCGATATACCTCTCCTGAAAACAAAGCTTTTAAGTTCAAAGGCTATTGAATTTATTACGGATTTTCTTGAAGAAAGACTTGCTCCCGAAACAAACACCCACGGTGTTCTTATGGATGTTTACGGCATCGGTGTTCTTATCAGAGGCAGAAGCGGCATAGGCAAAAGCGAATGCGCCGTTGAGCTTGTGAAAAGAGGTCATAGGCTTGTGGCGGATGATATAGTCACCATAAAAAAACGTTATGACACTCTTGTGGGGATGAGTAATGATATACTGCGCCACCACATAGAGGTGAGAGGACTGGGCATATTGAACATTAAGGACATGTTCGGTGTGACTGCGATCCGCATGCGTAAGAAGATGGAGCTTGTCATTGAGTTTGTGGACTGGGATCAAGTGGGAAGCTGTGACCGCATAGGGCTTGAAAAAAAGTTTTACGAAGCTCTTGATGTCCAGATTCCGATGATTGTTCTGCCCATCACCGCCGGGCGAAATATGGCGGTTATTGTTGAAGTCGCCGCCAGAAACCAGCTTCTGAAGGTAATGGGTTATGATTCGGCAAAGGTTTTTTCCGAAAATCTACTCAATAAAATGAACCCGAAGAGAAAAAAGAATGGTAACACCACCGGAGATATATTATCATTTAAAAATATTCCTAAAAAGGGGGAAGAATAGTGGAGGGAGTTTCTCTGGTTGTCCTCACAGGACTTTCCGGAGCCGGTAAATCAAGGGCGGCTGACGTTCTGGAGGATCTCGGCTATTATACAGTGGACAATTTTCCTCCTCAGCTTCTGGAAAAGTTCCTTGAACTCATTGGCACTCTGAATATGGATGTTTCCAAGGTTGCCCTTGTGATAGACATCCGCAGCAGGAACAATCAAAAAGCATTCGAGGTTATTTCTCTTCTTAAAAAAAGCTACGGTGCCAAGGTGCTTTTTATTGAGGCGGATAACGCCACACTGATCAAGCGATACAAAGAAACAAGGCGCACCCACCCCCTTGGCGCAAGCCTGCCCGAAGCAATCAATACCGAACGCGAAAGTCTTCGGGAGATAAGGGAAACCGCTGATATTGTCATAGATACATCACGTAAAACAGTACATGAGCTTGCCCGCCAGGTGGAGTCATATTTCGCTGACGATGATTCTGCTGTGCTGAATATAACTGTTCAGTCTTTCGGGTTTAAATACGGTGTGCCGGAGGATTCCGACATGCTTTTTGATGTCCGCTTTCTTAAAAACCCATTTTTTGAAGAGGAACTCAAGGAAAAAACAGGTTTGCAGAAAGACGTTCAGGAGTTCGTCTTTTCTGATCAAAATACAGGGATATTTCTTGATAAACTGAAAGATATGCTTAAATTTCTCATCCCGAACTATCTTGAGGAAGGGAAAAAATTTTTTACCATATCAATAGGATGCACAGGCGGTAAACACAGATCCGTGACTATTGCCGAAAATCTATCGAAATATCTGAAAGAAGCTACTAAATTTAAAGTTATAACTAAGCACAGAGATATGGACAGGTGACAATGATGGTCGGAATAGTTCTTGTAACACACGGAAGATTCGGGGAAGAGCTTAAAAAAAGCGCAGAAATGATCTTGGGATCTCAGGAAGGTGTGGAGACGATTTCCATGGAATACGGCTCATCTCTGGCGGATGTGGCCGACGAAATAGAAAAAATAATCGCCAGATATGAAGAGTCAGGGGCAATTGTGTTTACCGACATGTTCGGAGGCAGCCCCTCTAATGTGGCTATGGCTTACCTCGGCGCAAAAAATGTTGAGGTTGTTTCAGGCGTTAATCTCCCTATGCTGATAAAGGCTTTGGGGATGAGGCGTGAAAATAAATCCATAAGGGTGATGTGCAATGAATGCGCTGAATCCGCAAGGCAGAGTATTATAGTTGCCGGAGAGCTTTTAAAAGAGACATCATGAAGAAGATTATTTTTCGTGTTGATGACAGACTTATACACGGTCAGGTGATTGAAGGCTGGGTGAAGTATTACAAAATACACCGGATAATGGTGGTGAGTGACCGCATAGCCGGAGACAGCCTTCAGCGAATGATCTTTCAAAGCGCTCTGCCTTCGGGCTGTACCCTTGAGATTATGAGCGTTGATCAGTTTATTGCCGGTTTCAGCAGGCTGAAAAAGGTGAAGGACTATACCCTTGTCCTTATGGAGTCTGTTGAGGATCTGGCACGATGTATGAACCTTATAGACAGCGATATATATGTAAACATAGGCTGTGTTGCATGCCGTGAGCATAAGGTTGAGGTATCCAACACTGTGTTTCTTGACCTGAACGAAATTGAGCAGGTCTGTTCAATCAGGGACATGGTCGAGGTGTATATTCATAAAGTTCCGTGGGAACCCAGCGTAGAAATACGAAATTTTTCAAAACTGCTTAAAGGCGGGTTATGACCCAGCTTATTCTGCTTTTGGCTTTTTCCGGGATAATCACAGTTGACAGAGCCGCAGGCTTCAACACTATGATATCCAGACCGCTTGTTGTATCCGTAATAATCGGAATGATTTTCGGCTCAGTTGAGTTGTGCTTTCTCGGCGGACTTATCTTCGAGATAATAGGTCTTGTGGATGTGCCTGTGGGCACAAGGATTGCCAGAGACGACAGCTTCGGTGCCTATGCTTTCAGCCTTGTTTTGTCTTATCACGCCGTAACAGGCATGAGCAACTTTATCCTTGCTCTTATGCTTGTGATTATCTTCACTTATCCGGTTACTATGTCTGTCCATATATGCAGAAAGATCAACAAGAGGCTTTACCTCCGTGAGCTTACCAAAGGGGATAGGTTTAATGCCGCAAAGCTTGTTAAGCTGGGTCTTCTGTTCCACTTCGGGCAGGGATTGGTGGTCTACAACCTTGCTTTTGTTATTATATACACTCTTTACCAGTGGTTTGCGGCTTATCTGCCCGGTAATGACAACTTCATACCCTATATGGTGTTCACTATAATATTTCTTTCCGGTTTTCTGCTTCGGTTTCTCTCAGGAAACAGCTATGTTAAGTATCTGCTGTTTCTGGGCGGAGTTCTCGTGGGGTGGGCAGTATTATGAAAAGCTTAATCACCCTTTTCAAGAGCCTTTTTTACCATGCGGGGCTTAACCACGAAAACATGCAGGGTACAGGCTTCTTTTACCTTTTAAAGGATGCCGCAAAGCGCAACGGGGTTGAAATAGATTCCGCTGTTCTTGAAAATCAGCGTAAGTATTTTCATACCCATCCTTTTCTGGTCAATTTTATCTTAGGTATGTGGCTTACTGAGTACAAAAACGGGTCGGATCCGGAAACTTTCAAAAAAGCCTATTCATCTGCTTTCGGAGCATTAGGTGACAGCTTTTTCTGGCATTCTCTGCGCCCTTTTTCCTTTGTATTTGCAGCAATAACCGGAACAGTGGATCCGTTTTTGGGGATAATGATATATCTTCTGACTTTTAATCTGTTTCACTTTACATTTCTTTTCACCGGCTACAGCCTTGGAATGGAGCTTGGAAGAGATGTTATTGTCTGGTTTAACCGGATAGGATTCAACAAATGGCCTGAACACTTTGATCTGGTAAGCGTCTTCTTTTTAGGCGTTTTTCTTGCATATATATTTAAAACCGGCGCTGAAATAAGCGTGGATGTTTTCTTTATTGCCGCTGGTTATCTCGCTATGGGGCTTATTATGGCTAAAAAGCTGGATATAACCCTTGGGCTTATGATTAACCTGATTTTAAGCGGTATAATTTTTTTTCAGTTGGGAGTTTAAATGCAGTTACTTAACAAAAAGCTGGAAATAGTAAATGAGCTTGGTCTGCACGCCAGAGCTGCAGCAAGCCTTGTTAAGGTTGCTGAGAAGTTTTCCTGCGATATTAAAGTGAAAAAGGACGGCTTTGAGGTAAACGGAAAAAGTATCATGGGACTTATGATGCTTGCTGCGCAGAAAGGCAGTTTTATCGAGATTACAGCAAACGGAACGGATGCCGATGAGGCTGTATGCGCCATAGAAAATCTTGTCTCTGACAGATTCGGTGAGGGAAAATGAAGATCTATAAAGGCATAGGTTCGTCAGAGGGCGTTTCCATCGGGAAATGTTACCTTCTTGACCGCTTGAAAGTAAGTTTTCAGAGGAGAAAAATAGAGCCGGGCGAGATAGACAGCGAATGCTTAAGGCTGGACGCTGCTGTTGCCGATGCCACCGCATATATTGAGCAGGTGAGGGAGATGGGCAAGGACAGCTACTCTGAAAGCCACTCAATGATTTTCGACGTTTACCTGATGCTTCTGCGTGATGAAATGCTTATCGGAAAGAGCAAAGAGCTGGTCAGGAACAGTCTGGTAAACGCCGAACATGCCCTTCACATGACCGGCAGGGAACTCAGCCGCATGTTCCAGCGTGCTGATGATGAATATCTGCGGGAAAGAGGCAACGATGTTGTACATATCGTACAGAAACTGATGCGTTTTCTCACAGGGGAAGGATACGACATTCTGGAAAAGGTTGAGGAACACTCTGTTGTTGTTTCCCACGACCTTTCACCTTCTGATACAACGCATATCCTCAAGAAAAACATAAAAGGGTTTGCAACGGATCTCGGCAGCAAGATTTCACATACCTCAATACTTGCCCGTTCCCTTGGTCTGCCCGCTGTTGTGGGACTGGAGGATATATCAAAGATTGCTGAAACAGGCGACACCATTATCCTTGACGGTTTTGAAGGGGTGGTAATCATTGACCCCGATGCCGAAACCCTTGAAAAATATACAATTAAGGAAAAAAGATATAAAGACTATATCACTTCTCTTGAAAATCTCCGCGACACCGAAGTACGGACTGCGGACGGCGTGGATGTTTATCTTTACTCAAATGTGGAGCTGAATGACGAGATACATCTCTCAAATCTTAACAATGCTTCCGGAGTCGGACTTTACAGAACAGAATATATATACCTTCAGTATGGGGATGTTTCGGAAGAAAAACAGTTTCAGGTGCTTAAGGAAGCAATAGAGCTGAATGCCGGTAAACCCACAACCATAAGGACATTTGACCTCGGAGGGGAGAAACTGTCCGAGGAAATGCCCCACCCGAAGGAGCAGAACCCTGTGATGGGGCTTCGTGCCGTGCGTTACTCACTCAGATTCAGAGAGTTCTTTATCAGGCAGCTCAGGGCTATTCTCCGTGCCTCCGTGCATGGTGAAATAAAGATCATGTTCCCCATGATTTCAGGTCTGCATGAATACCGTCAGGTGAGAGAAGTTTATGAAACTGCTAAAAAGTCACTCCGTGCGGAAGGAGTTCCCTTTGCAGATAATATTAAGCTGGGTATAATGGTGGAGCTTCCGTCCATAGCTATCATAAGCGGTATGATAGCCCGTGAGGTAGATTTTATGAGTGTCGGCACTAACGACCTTATTCAGTACACCTTAGGGATAGACCGAAATAATGAATATGTGGCTTATCTTTACAAGCCTGCGCATCCGGCGATACTCACACTGCTGAACACCATTATAACCGCCGCCAGAAAAGAGGGGATAGACTGCTCTGTCTGCGGTGAGATAGCAGGTGAACCACGCTATATCCCCATACTGCTTGGTTTGGGCTACAGACAGCTCAGTATGAGTCCTGCGCACATTCTGCGTGCCAAGAAACTCATAAAGCAGCTAAAGGTTCATGACTGCGAACAGCTTGTGACAGAACTTATCAGGTGCGATACCTCCATTCTGGCGGAGGAGAAAGTTACAGCCTTTGTGGAAAAACAGGGAGAGGGTATTTTCTTCTCCTGAAAAAGTGCCTTGTAAAATATCTTTGAGCGTATATAATTCATGCGGATTAGAAAATTATAACGGAAGTTTTTATGAATAAAGCACAGCGTGAGCTGAACCCTGCAAACCTCCTTACAGCACTGCGAATTATTTCTGTGCCTGTTTTTCTTGTTTTTCTTTATTTCGATAAGCCTCTTCTCAATGTTATTGCGTGCGTGATATATACTGTTTTTGCAGTTACTGATTATGTGGATGGCTATATCGCCAGAAAATATAATATGGTCACAGACTTAGGGAAAATCCTCGACCCTGTTGCCGACAAGATTTTTGTAGCCGCAACTATGATAGCCCTTGTGGAAATGGGCAGGCTGGAAGGTTTTGTGCTGATGATAATCCTCACCCGTGACTTTGCCGTGGGAGCTTTAAGAAACCTTGCCGCAAGCAAAGGGATAATCATAGCTGCCGGAAACGCAGGGAAGTGGAAAACCGGCTTTCAGATGACAGGTGTAGGCTGTATTATCTTCAAAAACAGCCTTTTCGGTCTGAATGTTCATCTTATTGGAACAATTCTTGTTTACATATCACTTATATTTTCAATGTATTCTGCATGGGAATATTTCAGAGGCTATTACAGAAAACCTGCTGATGAAAACAGTAAAGCTTGATATTGCAAAGGGTTATGATGACCCTGCTGTTGTTTCGTTTATAGATTCGTTCTTTTCCCGCCATGCTGGAAGGCTTGAAGAGGCGGGAACAATTCTTCTCAAGCCTAATCTTCTCCTTGCTGCTCCGCCGGAAAGGGGAATTACCACACATCCCTTATTTGTTGAAGCGGTCATAAATGTTCTTCGTAAATATACCAAATCAGAGCTTATTCTTGGTGACAGTCCCGGAGCGAACTTCGGCAAATATGAGACTGTCCTTAATAAAACAGGGATGGCAGATCTATGCGCAAAGCATCGCATAAAAACAGTCCGTATGGAGGCTTCTGCCCCTAAGATGAAAAACGGGCGTGTTTATGCTCCGGCTGCTGATAAGGCAGACATCATAATCAATATCGCCAAGCTGAAAACCCACTCTCTCACAGGGCTGACGCTGTGCGTTAAAAATATGTTCGGACTTGTTCCGGGCAATGCTAAGGTCGGCTACCATAGAGCGCATCCGAATGACAGGGAACTGGCTTATAATATTTATGACTTTTTCTCCATGTTTGAAGGGCGGGTTCTTAATCTTCTGGATGGAATCATCGCACACGAAGGGGACGGACCCTCAAGGGGAAAACCCGTGCATCTCGGTATTATGGCAGCATCAGATGATGCCGTGGCACTGGATACAGCAGTGACAAGGCTCCTCGGTCTGGATGAGGATTTCTGCCTGACAACGCTGGGTGCAAAAAGAAAAGGGTACGACACTTCAGATATTAAAGCGGATAAGCCGGACGGTCAGCTCGGAATAAAGATACCCGTCTCAAAACGTGTTCCAATTCTGCCTGACTTTCTTAAATCATGGGTATCTGACAGGATTTTCGTAAAACCTTTCATAATATCGGAAAAATGTATAAAATGCCGTCTGTGTGTAAAAAGCTGTCCTGTGGACGCCATACGTTCAGACGATGAGTTTTTGATAGAACCTGAAAAATGTATAGAATGTTTCTGCTGCCACGAGGTCTGTGAATCAGATGCAGTGGGCATGAGGCGTTCATTTCTTCATAAGGTGTTTGTAAGATGAAATTTGTTTTACTTATTCTATGTTATTTTATCGGGTCAATCCCTACCGGCTATCTTTTGGTTAAAAAGCTGAAAGGGATTGATATCAGAACGGTCGGCAGCGGTAACGTGGGCGCAACAAATGCTGCGAGAATACTTGGCAGATGGGGGTTTATCACGGTTTTTGCCATTGATATGCTCAAAGGTTTTCTTCCTGTCTGGATTATTGGGGTTTACTATCCCGAAGTAGTTCTTGCTGCCGCTGTGCTTGTGGTTCTCGGACATACCTACACTGTTTTTCTTAACTTCAAAGGTGGAAAAGGGGTTGCAACTGCGGTGGGAGTTTTTCTTGCTCTTGCTCCTGTTCCCCTCGGTGTGGCTGCTGTAGCATTCGGTGTGGTGATTTATGTTTCCCGAATGGTGTCTCTAAGCTCCATAACAGCTGCCGCTGTACTTGCTGCCTCTGTTGTTCTTATGGACACGAGTCTGTCTTTAAAAATTTTTACAGTGGTTATCGCCGCTTTTGTGATCTATAAACACAGAACAAACATCAGCAGAATTATAAAAGGCGAGGAAAATAAAATTGAGTTCAACCGTAAATCCTCTTGATATAATGGATGAATGTGCCTCTCTTGCTCTGGCAGGGAAGGGCTTTACAAAAACCAACCCAATTGTCGGCGCCATTGTTGTTAAAGACGGTAAGGTCATCGGAAGAGGCTGGCACTCGGAATATGGAAAAGCACATGCCGAAGTAATGGCAATAGCTGATGCGGGGGATGTGCGGGGTGCTGATCTCTATGTTACCCTTGAGCCTTGCAGCCACCACGGGAAAACCCCGCCGTGTGTTAATAAAATAATAGAAACAGGGATTAAGCGTGTTTTTGTTGGTGTGGTTGACCCTAACCCTGTAAATGCAGGAAACGGACTTAATATACTTATGGAACACGGTGTTGAGGTTTTTCTCGGATATCGGGAAAAGCTCTGTGCCGCATTGATAGAGGATTTTACAAAACGTATCCTTACGGGTCTTCCTTACTTTTCTCTGAAAACTGCCACATCCATAGACGGCAAGCTTGCCACCAGAACAAGGGATTCAAAATGGATCTCCTCTGCTTCCTCAAGGACTTATGTACACTATCTCCGCAGTGTGTCTGATGCTGTTCTGGTGGGAGTGAACACGGTTATAGCCGATGATCCTCAGCTTAATGTAAGAGATGTACATTCCGATAATGATCCATATAAAATTGTTCTTGACCCTCACGGAAGAATGCCCGAAGGCAGAAAACTTGAGGAAAATCCGGATAGGCTTATCTATGTAACTGAAAAAGGCACTGAAACCGCCGCTGCATCACGTCTTCGCTCAAAAGGCGCACATGTGCTTGATATCGAATGTATAAACGGATGTCTGGATCTGCGGGAGCTTTCCGGCAGACTGCTTGAGATGAAAATAATGAATATTCTCATTGAAGGCGGGGGCGAAACAGCGGGAAGTTTCTTCGATGCGGATCTTGTGGATAAAGGCTATTTTTTTATAGCTCCGAAGATAATCGGCGGGCGTGAGGCTGTGATGAGTGTTGCCGGAAAGGGAGCTGATTTTGTAAAGAATTCAAAAGAGATGCTGGAAACAGATATGAGGCATTTTGAGAATGATATACTCATAAGCGGACGCTTTCATGACTACAGCAGTCATGTACTGAATTTAACAGAAAAACTGAGGAACAGATGTTCACGGGGATTATAGAAGAAACAGGGAAAATCGATGCCCTGAATATAAAGGGCAGTTCTGCTGTAATAAGAATCAGATGCACAAAGGTGCTTGAAGACTCTAAAATCGGCGACTCCATAGCGGTTAACGGTGTATGCCTGACTGCAACTGAAATTTCAGGTGACAGTTTCAGTGCGGACATTTCCTATGAAACCCTCAAAAGGACATCCCTCGCCGGAGTATCTGCCGGAACAAGGGTGAATCTGGAAAGGGCACTCACACTCACAACCCGTCTCGGAGGGCACATAGTCAGCGGACATGTTGATGGACTGGGCACTGTGGATTCTGTAATACCGAAGGGCGATTCTTACGTTCTGCGGATCAGGTTTCCGCAGGAAATGGATAAATATATAGCGGAAAAAGGCTCAATAACAATAGACGGTATAAGCCTTACTGTGGCTTCATTAAACGGACTGACGTTTGATGTGGCTGTGATCCCCCATACTTTTAAGGAAACGGTTCTTTCAGATAAACGCCGTGGCGATAAAGTTAATCTTGAAGCTGACGTCATAGCACGCTATCTTGAAAAGTTGATAAAGAAGGAAGGGAAGGATATAACTTCGCTTCTTAATATGCTGTAATGAATATATTTCCATGGAGGGAAATCCGCCGTGGAACGTTAATACAGTTTACCTTACCGTGAACGGTTAGTACAAAATCAGGTGGTAAAAGATGAAATATAAAAATATTGCTACGATAGACGCAGCTATTGAGGATCTTAAACAGGGTAAGATGATTATCCTTGTGGATGATGAGGACAGAGAAAATGAGGGCGACCTTGTTTGCGCCGCTGAGTATGTGACTCCGGAAGCCATTAACTTTATGGCTAAATACGGCCGTGGTCTTATCTGCCTCGCAATGACAGAAGAAAACTGCGACAGACTGGGGCTTGACCTCATGGTTGGCGGAGACGGTAACACAGCCCGCTTCGGAACAGCCTTTACTGTGTCTATTGAGGCGAAAGAGGGTGTCACCACCGGTATTTCTGCTTTTGACAGAGCGCACACAGTTAAGGTTGCAATTGATGATAAATCAACATCAAAAGACCTCGCCAGACCCGGTCATGTTTTCCCTCTGCGTGCAAGGCAGGGCGGAGTGCTTGTGCGTGCAGGGCAGACAGAAGGTTCTGTGGATCTTATGAAGTCCGCCGGGCTTAAACCTGCCGGAGTTATCTGCGAGATAATGAACGATGACGGCACTATGGCAAGAATGCCCCAGCTTGATGAATTTGCAGGAATCCACGGGCTGAAGATAGTTACTATAGCGGATCTTATTTCATACAGAATGGAGCATGAAAAGCTCATCGAAGAAACTAATGTCGCAAGGCTTCCCACCAGTGCCGGCGAATTTAATATACTCGGCTTCAGAAGCGTTGTGGACGGTCAGGAAGCTGTTGTTCTTATGAAAGGCGATGTTACCACTGACGAGCCCGTGCTTGTACGTGTGCATTCGCAGTGCCTCACCGGCGATGTTTTCGGTTCAAGAAGGTGCGACTGCCGCTCACAGCTCCACGAGGCTATGGATCTGGTGGAAGCAGAAGGAAGAGGCGTTGTACTTTATCTGTTTCAGGAAGGAAGAGGAATAGGCATACTTAATAAAATCAATGCCTACCATCTTCAGGATGAAGGGCTTGACACCATAGAAGCGAATATTCATCTGGGTTTTAATGAAGATATGCGTGACTATGGTTTCGGTGCGCAGATATTAAGACATCTTGGCATTAACCAGATACGCCTTATTACAAATAACCCTAAAAAGATGCGCTGCATGTCTGGCTATGGGCTTGAGCTTGTGGAAAGGGTCGGCACACACAGTGACCTCAACCCCGAAAACGCAAAATATCTGTTTACTAAAAAGGATAAAATGGGGCATAAACTGGATTTGTGATGCTGCGCTTTCAGCAAACACAATTCCATGGAAGGAATTGCGCCGTGCGAAGCGAAGCCCTGCTTTGCAGGGCGCGAGCATGTGAGAGAAAACACAGGAAGTAGTTTTCTCGAACTATAAAAAGAAAGATAAAATGGGGCATAAACTGGATTTGTAAATATATAAATTCAGCGGTATACGCTAACCTATAAGCAATTAATAATATAAGGAGTTCCTTATGATCAAACCTATAGAAGGAAAATATGACGGCAAAGGATTAAAGTTTGCCATAGTCGCTTCCCGTTTTAATGATTTTATTACGCAGCCACTCATAAACGGAGCCGTTGACGCTCTTGTGAGACATAACACAGATGAAAAAAATATCGATTTGTTCAAAGTTCCCGGAGCTTTTGAAATTCCGCTTGCTGCACAAAAACTTGCTCTTAGTAAGAAATATGACGCAGTAATTACCCTTGGCGCCGTGATAAGAGGAGCCACTCCGCATTTTGACTTTGTGGCTGCCGAAGTTTCCAAAGGTGTTGCCAAAGTTGCTCTGGATACAGGTGTTCCTGTTATATTCGGCGTGCTTACTACAGATACCATTGAGCAGGCTGTGGAAAGAGCCGGAACTAAAAGCGGTAACAAGGGTGCTGACTGTGCAATGGGTGCGCTTGAGCTTGTAAATCTCTTTAAGGACAATAAACTTGGTTGATAAATCGAAACGGACAAAAGCACGTGAATACGCATTTCAGATGATGTATCGCTATGGTATGACGGGAGAGACTCCCGCTCAGATTCCGCTGACCTTCTGGAAGCCTCTTGGAACAATTGAACCGGAGGTTAAGGACTTTGCGGAGACTCTTTTCAGAGGTGCTGCCGCAAAAGCATCCGACAGTGACGCAATGATCGAAAAATTTCTCAAAAACGGCTGGACATTTGAGCGTATGGGCGAAATTGAGAAAAACATAATGCGTGTAGCATTGTTTGAGCTTCTTGATGGAAAGTCGCCTTACTTTGCTGTTCTGGATGATTTTGTCACTCTTACAAAAAAATTCAGCGACGAAGCCGCAGCAGGACTCGTTAACGGGATTTTGGACAATGTGAGAAAAAGCTACAGTCTTTCGGCAGGTGAAAATGCTTAAAGCCAAGGTCGGTCTGCATAATAAGGGGCTCTTCCCCGCATTTCTGGATTATAACGTAACCGAGCTTAAATGCAGAGGAATGTCTGCAAAGCTCGATCTTTTCTATTACGGCGGGCTGAACAGGGTTCTGAGTGGTCTGAGTTCTGAAGAAAGACGTTTTATAAAAGAGGAATGGCTTTTTCTGCGTTCCACCGGTTTTTTTGAGGAAAACGGTTTTTTTGTAACAGATTTCCAGTCAATAGCACCCGCAAAGTTTGCAGAAAAGGTGAAAGAGGCAGGATTTACTAAAATATACATGGAAAATGCCCTTAACTTTGACGTGAAAGAACTTCAGGATGAGCTTGAGGGCATTGAAATAGTGCTTATGGAATTTACAGATGACCCGTACCGTAAAAGTTAAGTGTCATATAGACAAGAAGAATATTCTCCTTGTAAACAGCCTTGTGGACTCGTATGAAGGTTTAGGCATTGTCCGTACGCTGGACAGTGCTAAAGGCAATGTGGTTATATATTCCACTGATACTGTTTATGAAAAACTGATTAAGGTACTGGATGAACTGAATAAATCCGGCATCGGTATTACGGATGTCAGAACAGAGTTCAGTGAGGAAGTTGATAATTGGTAAAATCTCCCGACTATATCCGCATTCTTAAAAAACTCGCCTCATGCGGTGATTACGCAGATATTTTTATAGAAAGCTCCTTCAGGCGCATTATCGTGTTTGAAGACGGTAAAATAGATACTCTCTCTTCGGAAGATGATGCAGGGGTTGGGCTTCGTCTTATACGTAACGGCAGAACCTTCTACGGATACACAAACTCATCCGATCCTGATATTCTTGACGAAATAACAGACGGTCTTACCGCTCTGGGCGCAAAAGGTGAGGAGCGGATTCTTGATTTCACAAAGTCTGCTCCGGTTTACACATTTGAACGTCCGTGTGAGGCAGTTTCTCTGCCTGATAAAATTAAAATAGCAGAAGCAGTAAGCCGTGCGGCATATGGCGACAAGCGTGTCGTTCAGGTACGCTCCTTTTACGGAGATGTTTTCAGGGATGTGCGGATTATCAACTCCCTTGGTGATGATAAAACCAAGAAGTTGTCATACGTGACAATTTATGCAAACGCCGTTGCGAAAGACGGTGATGAGCTTCAAACCGGCTATGAGTCGTTTGGCGGAGTCTTCGGTGCGGAAGGTCTTGAAGGGTTTGATCCTGAGACTGTTGGCAGAGAGGCTCTGCGTAAGGCGCTTAACAACCTTGAGGCTGACTATGCCCCGGCAGGGCGCATGTCTGTTGTGCTTGCTTCTAAAGCTGGCGGCACAATGGTACATGAAGCTGTCGGTCATGGACTTGAGGCGGATCTCGCCGAAGAGGGAATGAGTGTTTATGAAGGTAAGATCGGCACGCAGGTTGCGAACCCGATTATCAGCGTTATAGATGACGGAACACTCAAACCTAAGCGTGGATACATTCCATTTGATGATGAAGGTACAGACGGAGCAAGGAACATTCTGATAGAAGACGGCATACTGAAAGGATACATGCGTGACAGGCTTTATGCACTGAAAAACGGCGGCACCCCCACCGGAAACGGCAGGCGTGAAAGCTACAGGCATAAACCCATAGTACGGATGACAAATACATTCATCGCCCCCGGTAAGGACAAGCCGGAAGACATTATAAAATCTGTGGATAACGGAATTTATGTTGCTGACATGGGCGGCGGACAGGTAAATACAGTTAACGGTGATTTTGTTTTTGAAGTAACCGAAGGCTATATAATAAAAAACGGACAGATAGACAGACCGGTCAAAAATGCTACTCTTATGGGTAATGGACCGGAAGTTATGCAGAGTATCGATATGACAGGAAGCGACCTCGGATTCGGGATCGGAACCTGCGGCAAAGCGGGACAGGGCGTACCTGTTTCCGATGCACAGCCGACTCTGCGTATCCCTTTGATAACTGTAGGCGGTAAATAATGGAACTTACTATTAAAAAAGATTTTATGCTCACTGACATAAACAAGAATGTAACAAGGGACGGCAAGCCTTTTCTCCGCCTTGTCCTGAACGACAGCGAAGGCACAAGACATAACGGAATCATGTTTGACAGCAACAGGCTTGGGTTTGAACCTGCCGGCGGTGACGTGGTTACTGTTGAGGGCGTACTTCAGCAGTATTCCGGGCAGACCCAGCTCAAAATAACTATGATGGAGAAAAAAGAGGATGCAGATCCTTCGCTTTTCCTCCCCACAAGCGGCCTTGATGCAGATAAACTTATGGACGAGCTGAAAGGGCTGTTTGATACAAGGATCAAAACAGCTTATCTCAAACAGTTTATGGAACTGTTTTTTGCTGATGAAAAGATGGTCGATAAATTTAAGAAGAGTCCCGCAGCAAAGGCCGTTCACCATGCATATGTGAACGGACTCCTTGAGCATACTTTGAGTGTTGCCAAGCTTGCTGTGCTTATGGGTGATTATTACGGGGAAAAAGTGAATACGGAGCATATGCTTTTCGGGGCTCTGTTTCATGATATGGGTAAAATTGTTGAGCTTGATTCCAAGCTTGGCTTTGACTATACGTCAAGCGGTAAGCTGCTTGGACACCTCATTCAGGGGATCTTGATTTTCAGAAACATTGCAGACAGAGTGGAAGGCTTCCCTGATGATGTAAAAGATCTTATCTGTCATATGATAGCGAGCCATCACGGCTTCCTTGAGTTTGGATCACCGAAAAAACCTAAAACAATTGAGGCACTTATACTGCACCATATTGATGATATGGACGCCAAAATAAATACATTCTCTTCTATTTTTGTTAAAGACGAGGTTCAGGAAACAGGCTGGAGCGGCTACGACAGGCTTCTGGAGCGTCAGATCTTCAAACACGGCTACAAAGAAGAGGAATAGTTTTTTCTTTAAGGCACTGCGGCGGCTAAAGCATACAAGCCGCCGTGCGAAGCGAAGCCGTGTATGTGAACACACGGATGTGTTCGCGGAGTGCGTACCGCAACGAATGTGAGGAACGCAAACAAAGCGTAAGCAGCAAGGGGCTTTCAGCTAAAGCGCAGGACGTGCTTTTCCGCCGTGCGAAGCGAAGCCGTGTTTACCACGGCGCGAGCGTGTATTAAAAAATCCCATGGATGGTGATTTTTTAATTTGATTAATATAGACAAGTTCAATTTCCTATCGTATGCTTTTTTTCATGAAAAAATTCAGAATATTTTTGAGAAATGCCTTTATAGCCGGAATTTTATCGTGCTTACCCATAGTGGTGACATTCTATTTTCTCCGTTTCGTATTTGAGAAGTTCTCCGGCTTCCTGCTCCCTTACTTCGATATGTTCGTGGTGAGGTATGACCTTGTAATTCCCAGATACATAATGGAATTATTCTCCTTTATAGTGATTTTGCTTGCCATACTCTGTATAGGGCTTGTGGCTAAACATTATGTGGGAAAGAAGTTTTTTAACCTTCTTGAGGTTTTGGTATCCAAGATTCCCTTTGCAAAAAGTGTGTACGGTATCATGCGCCAGATTGTTGATACTTTTCAGAACGCAGGCGGGAATAATTTTAAGAAAGTTATTCTGGTGGAATATCCCCGAAAGGGAATATACAGCATGGGCTTTATAACCAAGGATGCATCGGACTTTTTTACAAAAGCCACAGGACAGGACTGCGTGAGTGTTTTCATACCCACCACTCCGAACCCAACCTCCGGCTTTGTGCTTATTATTCCTAAATGCGAACTCACTGAGCTTAAGATACCTGTTGAGGAAGGCATAAAATACATTATCTCCGCCGGAATACTTGAACCATTCGACAAAGATTACGCACCGGAAAAGGGAAATGTATCTTAATCTGGGGCTTATCGGCAATCCCTTATCTCATACCCTTTCACCATCGATCCATTCACGCTTTCTTGTGTCCGCCGGGCTTAACGGCGGATATGCCTGCTTTGAGACTCCTTCAAAAGAACAGCTTCCTGATGTTTTTTCCTTACTTAAAAAATTCAGATTCAGAGGCGTCAACGTTACTGTTCCCTATAAAGAAGACGTCATAAGGTTTATGGATTTTCTTGACCCTCTGGCGGAAGACCTACAGGCAGTTAATACCATCCTCTTTGAAGACGATTATACAAAGGGTTTTAATACCGATGTACACGGTTTTGCCGAAACACTTAGAGAAAACAGCCTTGATTTCAGCGGCTCAAAAGTGTTGATGCTGGGCTGCGGCGGGGCTGCGAAGGCTGTTCTGCGCTGTTTGAAAGACTATGAAGATATAAGACTTACTGTAATAAACAGAGACACTGAAAAAGCTGAAAAGATTTTGAAATTTCTTAATTTTGACAACGCTGAAATATACGATTATAATTACATCAGCAGGGAAGCCGCTTATGACGCAGTAATTAACGCCACTTCCATCGGTCTGGACGGTTCTCCTTTTATAAATATGAAAAAAACAATCTGCACAAAGGCGGCGGTCGATTTACAGTATAAGCCTTGGGTCACGCCTTTTCTGCAATGTTATGCAGACAGCGGGTGTAAAATAATTAATGGTTTCTCAATGCTTGTTCATCAGGCTCACAAAGCTTTTGAGATCTGGACAGGCAGAAAAGCCGAAATAGACATGCAGGATTTAATAAAACTGAGCGGAGCTGTTAATTGAACACCGTCAGGAAAAGCACCAAGCTTGGAAGCATGCTTATTCAGGAGAATCTGATCACACAGGAGCAGCTTGAAAAAGCCCTTGAGCATCAGGTTCACAGGGGCGGCAGGCTGGGCACAATCCTTATCGAAATGGGTTTTGTGGATGAGCTTCATATAGCCAAGCTCCTGAGCCGTCAGTATGGTGTTCCTTATGTTGATATTTCCGAAATAGAGATAGACCAGTCCGCAGCAGATGCCCTTTCCACTGACCTTTGTAAAAAATATAATGTAGTCCCTTTTGCCAGACAGGGTAAAACCCTCAAAGTTGCCATAACCGATCCTTCCAACGCATACGCTCTTGAAGAACTCCGCTTTGTTTCAGGTTTTAACATGGAACCGTATGTGACTGTTGAATCCATGATGAATGAGTTTATCAAGCAGCGGCAGGAGAAGGATGAGGAAAGTAAAGCCGATATTTTTAAAGAGATCGGCGACTTTGATATGGATGACCTTGAGATCGAAACTGTGGCTGAACAGGACATCGCCCTCGAACAGCTCCGTAAAGACATAGAAGACACACCTATTGTCAAGCTGGTTAACCATATAATGAACGAAGCTGTCAAAAGACGTGCATCGGATATACACATAGAGCCCTACGAAAAGGAGTTTCGTGTTCGCCTCAGGGTTGACGGCGTGCTGCAGGAGCTGATGAACCCGCCGAAAAGCATTAAGGATGCGGTTATTTCCCGTATCAAAATTCTTGCGGATCTTGATATCGCAGAACGCAGACTCCCGCAGGACGGACGTATTAAGCTGAAACTCGGCTCAACAACTATAGACATGAGGGTTTCAACCCTGCCGGTTCTTTTTGGAGAGAAGGTGGTTATCCGTCTTCTGGATAAAAGCAACCTTCAGCTTGATATGGAGAAGCTGGGCTTTGAACGGGAGTCTCTGGACAGACTGATCAAAGCTATAGAAAGTCCTTACGGAATGGTTCTTGTAACAGGACCAACGGGCAGCGGTAAATCCACAACTCTTTACTCCGCCCTCAGCAGGCTCAATAAGGAAGATGTAAACATCATGACTGCTGAAGACCCGGTTGAGTACAACCTCTTCGGTGTTAATCAGGTTCAGATGAAAGATGAAATAGGGCTTAACTTTGCTGCCTCCCTGCGTTCATTTCTCAGGCAGGACCCGGACATCATCATGGTGGGTGAGATCAGGGACTATGAAACAGGCGAAATAGCCATCAAAGCAGCCCTGACTGGGCACCTTGTCCTTTCCACTCTGCATACGAACGATGCTCCAAGCACCATAAACAGGCTGCTTAACATGGGTATAGAGCCTTTCCTTGTTGCATCCTCAACAAACCTCATACTTGCCCAGAGGCTTGCGAGGAGGATATGCCAGTCATGCGCCGAGGAAATAGACCTTCCGCCGGAGGCTCTCTTAAGCATAGGCTTTGGAAAGGACGAGATAGGCACCTTTAAGCCTCATAAAGGTAAAGGCTGTGAAAAGTGCGGCGGAACAGGCTACAAGGGAAGGGTGGCGTTCTACGAAGTCATGGAGATAACCGAAAACATCCGTGAGTGTATTCTCAGGGGTGCAAATGCGGGTGAAATTAAGAGAGCGGCGCTTAGTGACGGTATGATATCATTAAGACGCAGCGGTCTTGAAAAAATTAAAAGCGGCATAACCACAGTGGAAGAGGTGGTGAGAGTCACCTTCACCGACTGATTCGGAGGATTATAAATGTACAGCCTTCAGGAACTTCTCTCCAAAATGGTGGAGCTTGACGCAAGCGATATGCACATAACAGTGGGTACACCGCCCACATACCGTGTCAGCGGTGATCTTGTCCGTATAGAAGGCGAGCCCATGAAGCCCGCCGAAACAAAACAGCTTTGTTACAGTATTCTCACTGAGGCTCAGAAACAGAGGCTTGAGGAGGACTGGGAGCTTGACCTTTCCTTCGGACTTAAAGGCGTCAGCCGTTTCAGGGCGAATTTTTTCATGCAGAGAGGGGCTATAGCAGCCGCATTCCGCCGTATTCCATATAAAATCCTCACATTTGAAGAGCTTCATCTCCCTGCTGTTGTGAAATCATTATGCGACAAACCAAGGGGACTTATTCTGGTTACAGGACCTACAGGCAGCGGTAAATCGACCACTCTCGCCTCTATGGTAGATAAAATAAACACAGAGGAACCCGTTCACATCGTAACTGTGGAGGACCCGATCGAGTATGTTCATGTGCATAAAAAAGCCACAGTGAATCAGAGAGAACTTCATGCAGACACAAAGTCTTTCCGAAATGCGCTTAAATATATACTCCGTCAGGACCCTGACGTTGTTCTCATAGGTGAGATGCGTGACCTTGAAACCATAGAAGCTGCGCTCACCGTTTCCGAAACAGGTCACCTTACCTTCGGAACACTGCACACCAACAGTGCGGTGCAGACCATCAACCGTATTATAGATGTTTTCCCGCCCCACCAGCAGCCGCAGATAAGGGCACAGCTTTCCTTTGTCCTTGAAGGGGTTGTTTCTCAGCAGCTTATCCAGAGGGCAGACGGCAAAGGGCGTGTTATGTGCTGTGAGGTTATGGTTCCCAATTCCGCCATACGCAACCTGATCAGAGAAGACAAGCTCCATCAGGTTTACTCCATGATGCAGTCAGGGCAGTCCGAGCACGGAATGCAGACCATGAGCCAGTCTTTGTTTGAAAATTACAGTAAAGGGCTTATCACATATGAAGATGCTGTAAACCGTGCCGTTTACCCTGACGAGGTAAGACAGCTTATCGACAGGGCAGGCGGACCCCGCAGGAAAAGGTAGGTCTCATGGCAGTTTTTAAGTACAGAGGCACGGACCCCGGCGGTCAGCCCATACAAAGTATTATTGAAGCAGATAACAAACAGCAGGCTCAGGATATTCTCAAAAACCGCAAAATCAATGTGCGGGAGATAAAAAGAGACTTGGGCAAGGCTGAAATAAGTCTGCCTGAAAAAGTAAAGGACGAGGATATACTCATCTCCACCAGACAGCTTAGTGTTATGGTGGATGCGGGTCTGCCCATTGTTAAAGCGCTTGATATAATTGCCACTCAGGCGTCCAAAAAACGCATGCGTAAAATATTCACCGATGTTAAGGGTGGTATCGAAACAGGCTCGGAGTTTAATAAGGCTCTGGGTAAATATAAAAATGAGTTCGGCGATCTCTATGTTAACATGATAGCCGCCGGTGAGGCGGGCGGTCTCCTTGACTCCATTCTGGACAGGCTTGCCAACTATCTCGAAAAATCAATATCTCTTAAAAGAAAAGTCAAAGCGGCTATGACATACCCCACTGTGGTTCTCATTGTGGCTATAGCAGTTGTTTACGGACTTATGGTGTTCATCATCCCTAAGTTTAAGGAGATGTACGAGGGCTTCGGCGGTGAGCTTCCCGCTCTGACTCAGCTTGCCATATCCATAAGCGATTTCCTTAGTAAATGGTACGGGGGCGGGCTTATCTTTGCTACTATCATAGTCTCATTTACACTTCTCAAGCTCACTTATACGAGATCCCCAGCGGGACGGTATAAGATGGATCAGGTTTTTCTGCGTATTCCGAAAATCGGGGATCTGATTCGCAAAGTTGCAGTTGCCAAATTTTCCCGAACATTCGGAACTCTTTTGTCCAGCGGTGTTTCGATTCTTGAGGCGCTTGATATTGTTGCTAAAACCAGTGGCAATAAGGTTATTGAAAAGGCTCTTCTGGACAGCAAGAGGGATATAGAATCAGGTAAAACAATTGTTGAACCACTTGAGAAATCAGGCGTTTTTCCTTCTATGGTTATCCAGATGATCTCTGTGGGCGAGGAAACAGGCTCCCTTGACCTTATGCTTCAGAAAATAGCCGATTTCTATGATGATGAGGTGGACAGGTCTGTGGAGGGGCTTACAAAGCTTATCGAACCGTTTCTCATGCTTTTTGTGGGCGGAGCGGTAGGTTTTGTTATTATCGCAATGTATTTGCCGATTTTCAAACTTGGTGACGTTATACAATAAAAAAACGGAGCAGGCGTGTTGACCGCTCCGTTTAGATGATAAACTGTTTTTTTACCGGTTAAGCTTTTTCAGAAGACTTGCTCTTCCGTAACCCGCTCTATTTCTGCCATTGCCTTGTAAATGTCATACAAAGCCTTGTTATAGTTGTTTCTTGCTCTGGTGAGCATCACACGGGCATCCAAAAGCTCAGTGGATGTTGCCACACGCTGTTTATATTGATTTTCGGTTATGCGGTAGTTCTCTTCTGCTGACTCGGTTTCTTTTTCTGCCACAGCAAGGCTTCCAGTGGCAAGGTCATACTGCTCAAGTGCATTTTCAAGCTGGTATTTCATCTGCGCTGTTGTTTTAAGTTCCTGATGTTTGAGGGACATTGCGTAGGCTTTTTCCGCTGCTGCCGTGCTTCTGCGGGCATTTCCGTCAAAAATACTCCAGTTTGCACTTGCGCCGAAGATAACCTCATCGTCATACGTGCTGTCCCTGTCTGCGGGCTTTGCATCGTCACCGTAGGAATTGTACGAAGCAGATACGTTTATCGATGGCAGTCCGCCCCGTTTTGTTGCATCAGCGGAATAATTCTGAGCCTTTACAAGTTCACGCACATATTTAAGCTCACTTCTGTTAGCCTTGAGGCTTTCAAAAAGAGCCGCCGAATCCAGTTTCTTTTGTGATGGTGCGCTGAAATCCTCGTATATTTCATTTGAGGGAATATTTTCATTTATAAGCCTTTCAAGCTCAAATACAGAGGTGTTCTCGGTACTTTTTGCCTGCAAAAGCGCCTGTCTTTGTGAGGCCAGTTCAGCTTCAACCTTAAGCACCTCATTTTTTGGTGATATGCCTACATCGTAATTAAGCTGTGCATCTTTAAGCTGGCTTTCGAGAAGCTCAACGCTTTCTTTTGCAGCCTCAACATCCTTCTTTGCCTGTAAAATACTGAAAAAAGCTTTTTTAACATCAAGAACAACGTCTGACTTGATGCTGTTTTCCATGTATTTCTGTGCTTCAAAGGATGATTTTGCCGACTTCAGGTTCAGACTGTCAGCCCCTCCTTTGAAAAGGTTATAACTGACAGTAACATCAGCGCTTGAAGCCTGATTCTTGTCCAAACCGTATTTGTCGTTCTCGTTTGAACGCTGATAAGAGTAGCTTGCATCAAGAGAAGGAAGAAAAGGGGAAAAAGCAGTGCCTACCTGCCTTTCCTTTTGTTCTGTGAGGTACTTGTATTCGGTTATTTCGTGATTGCCTGTCAGAGCTTTGTTCACCGCCCCCTCAAGTGTGAGGGCATGGGCGGAAACAGCGAATGAAAAACATAAAGCAGCAGCCGCAGCTTTTTTTATCATAAATTGTCACCTTCCGTAGTAATTAAAGAATATTAGCACAAACGGAAAGCATGCGGAAACATTAAAGAAATAACCGCACAGTGCATCCCGCATAAAAACTGACATCTGAAAAGCAATAAAGTTTGCATAATATTGATTCCGACGACAATTCAAGGTTAAGGGCTATGAACGGGAAATGTTTTTCTTTGAAGCTTTTGAAAAAATGCTCTATTATATTTTTTATCGGTCAAAAACAGTACGGTTTTATGAGGAGTGATTCAATTGAATAACGGTGAACTTAATCTCAACGGGCTTCAGTATCTCATTGACGATATGAAAGTCGGTGATACGTGGCGTGTGTTCAAAATACTTGCAGAATTTGTGGACGGATTTGAAACCCTTTCCAAAGTTGGCGGATGCGCTACTGTGTTCGGCTCTGCACGTGTAAGAGAAGGAGATTACGATTACGAACTCGCCCGCAAAGTCGGACGTCTGCTTGCTGACGAGGGAATCGCAGTGATGACAGGCGGCGGTCCGGGCATCATGGAAGCGGCAAACAGAGGAGCCTTTGAAAAAGGCGGGCGCTCTGTGGGCTGCAATATTGAGCTTCCGTATGAACAGAAGCCCAATCCCTATACTAATGTAAGCGTTTCCTTCAACTACTTTTTCATACGCAAGGTAATGCTTGTGAAATATTCAAGCGCATTCATAATAATGCCCGGCGGTTTCGGTACTATGGATGAGCTTTTTGAAGCAATCACCCTTATACAGACACATAAAATAAAGCCTTTTCCCATTATCATGATGGGGAGCGACTTCTGGAAAGGGATGATTGACTGGGTCAAGGAGAGCATGCTCTCAAGAGGATTTATCACCCCCAAAGATCTTGACCTCATTCAGATGGAAGATGACCCTTACGAAGCGGTGGAAGCTGTTAAGCGTTTCCTTGCAAGTTAAGGCTTTGTGATATAAAACAGGGGGCATGTTATGCGGATGTATGATCTGCACACTCATACAGTTTTCAGTGACGGAGTTCTTGTTCCTGCGGAATCAGCACGCAGGGCAGAGGAAAAAGGATACGGCGGTATGGCGTTTACCGACCACGCCGATGATTCTAACCTGATTCTGGTTCTTGAGAACCTTCTCCGCTTTAAGGAAAGGTTCAACAGAGAGTCAGGAGAGTTTAAAGTGCTTGCAGGTGTTGAGCTTACCCATGTTCTGCCTTCGTCTGTGGGAAGACTCACGGAAGAGGCTAGGCGCTTCGGAGCGGATCTGGTTATAGTACACGGTGAGACCCTCACCGAACCAGTGGCAGAAGGCACAAATAAAGCAGCCATAGAAGCCGGAGCGGATATACTGGCGCATCCGGGGCTTATATCTGCGGAGCTTTGCAGACTTGCTGCCAAAAAAGGTGTGTATCTTGAAATAACCACAAGGAAAGGACATTCACTTTCCAACGGTTATGTAGCAAAGACAGCCTTTGAAAACGGTGCATCACTTGTTATTAATAATGATTTCCACGCTCCCGGTGATGCTGTGAGTGCGGAACAGGCGGAAAAAATACTCCTCGGCGCAGGGCTTAATACCTTGCAGGCGGCGGAAGTTTTTGAAAATAATAAAAAACTTTTTTTAAGTAAATTGGGAGGCTAAGGTGGTCAGGAGAAAGAAAAAGCCCGTTCAGGAAGTGCCGATTGATAAAGTCGAAGACTTTATGTTTCAGAACTACAAAAAAATAGTGATGGTTGTGGGTGCATGTCTGCTTGTCTTCATTGCAGCTTATACTGTCCGTCAGATTATGGCAGTCAGTGCAGAAAAAGCTGAAGCGGAAATCGGATCAGCGGAAACAAAAATGGCGGTAAACGGTGCAAATGCAGAATCTCTTTCCTCTTATAAGGCTCTTGCGGGCAGGAAATCTTCCTCAAAAAACTATATTTACCTCAAAGCCGGAATAATCGAGGCAAACAACAATATGCCTGATGCGCAGGCAACACTTGCCGCTGTTGACGGAAGTCTCGCTGAGCTTGCCGACAGCCTTGCCTATGACCTTGGCTCAAAAGATATTGACCCCAAAACATACATTGCTAAAGGAAGCATGAAGCCTCTCTGGTATTACAGGGCTGTGCTTTCAGCAGAAGGTGATGAAAAAGCAAAACTTCTTGAGGAGTTCGGCTCAAAATATCCGGAGAGTCCTCTTTATGAAATGGTTAAAAGGTGGGAAAGCTAAATGAAGGAAGTTTTAAGCGGAAATGAGGCGTTTGCCAGAGGAGCGTATGAATATGGGGTTAAAGTTGTAAGCTCATACCCCGGAACGCCAAGTACCGAAATTACAGAGCATGTGGCTCAGTATGAACAGATATACAGCGAATGGGCGACCAATGAGAAGGTTGCCCTTGAAACAGTTATTGGAGCATCCCTTGCCGGAAGACGTGCTATGACCTGTATGAAGCATGTGGGGCTTAATGTGGCGGCTGATCCGCTTATGACAGTCTCATACACAGGGGTGAACGGCGGTCTTGTAATTGTTGTGGCTGATGACCCTAATATGTTCAGCTCACAGAATGAACAGGACAGCAGACACTATGCTCGTCTTGCCAAGGTTCCCATGCTTGAACCGGCAGATAGTCAGGAAGCAAAAGACTTCATAGGTGTTGCCCTTGACATGTCTGAAAAATACTGTACTCCCGTGCTTGTCCGCTCATGCACAAGGATTTCCCACAGTAAATCCGTTGTCAAAATTAAACCGAGAAATACACCTCCTGTTTTTGAACCGGAGAATGATATAAAAAAATGGGTTATGGTTCCCGCAAATGCCAGAGTACGCCATAAGGTAGTTGAAAACAGGCTTGAAAGGCTTTCAGACTGTGCAGATACGGGCAGGCTTACTCTCAATCCTGTGGAATTCCGCAGCGAGGAGATCGGCATAATCTGTGCCGGAGTTACTTACCATTACGTTAAAGAAGCAATGCCCGAAGCTTCTATACTGAAGCTTGAAATGGTTTACCCTATCTGTTTTGAAAAGGTTAAGCGTTTCGCTGAGAAGGTTCAGAAGCTTTATGTAGTTGAAGAACTCGACAGATTCATCGAAAATGAACTCAAAGCCGCCGGAATTGAGGTTCAGCCTCTTAACAGAAGCGTGTGCGGTGAGCTTTCGGTGGATGAAGTCAGAAAGCTTTTCGGCAAAGAGGTGAAAGAGCCTGCTTTTGACCCCAAACAGCTTCCCGCACGTCCGCCTAATATGTGCCCCGGCTGTTCACACAGGGGAATGTTTTATGCAATCGCTAAACTGAAGCTTTTCGCCGCAGGTGATATCGGCTGTTATACCCTCGGTCTTTTGCCGCCCTTGAGCGCAATAAACTCCACTGTTTGTATGGGTGCGAGCATTCCTATGGCGCACGGTCTGGATAAAGCGACGGAAGGAGCAATGGCTAGAAAATCCGTTGCAGTAATAGGCGATTCAACATTTTTCCATACAGGAATAAACGGTCTCCTGAACTCTGTGTACAATGCGGGTACATCAACCGTTATTATTCTGGATAACAGAATAACAGGAATGACCGGACACCAGCCCAACCCCGGAACAGGCTGCACAATTAAAGGCACGCCAACGCAGAGAATAAATTTTCCCAAGCTTCTTGAAGCTATGGGAGTGAAAAATATCAGGACGGTGAACCCATTTGATCCTGACGAGTGCATAAAGGTCCTTAAGGAAGAAACCGCTAAAGAGGAGCTGAGTGTTATTGTTACTGATAAACCATGTATTTTTGCTGACAGAAGCGTGATTCGCCCGCCTTTCTTTGTGGATGTGAATAATTGCTCAGGATGTACAATCTGCACAAGGCTTGGATGCCCCGCAATTCTCTGGAATAAAGAAGAGAAAAGGGCGTTTATAGACGAAACTCTCTGCACCGGCTGTGAGCTTTGCGTGAAGGTATGCAGATTTGACGCTATCCACCAGAGAAAATAAAAAACCACATATATGTGGTTGCGTGTGTAGCGAAGGTTTGCTTTGCAGACCGCAAGCGTGTATTCAAAATTTTCATGGATGATAAATTTTGAATTATCAGTAAGGTAGGTAAATAATGAAAGATATTAATATACTCATGATAGGTGTGGGAGGGCAGGGAACTGTTCTCTCCAGCGATATAGTCTGCGATGTGGCTCTTGCCGGAGATGCAGATGTTAAAAAAAGCGAAATTCACGGCATGGCGCAGAGGGGCGGGAGTGTTGTTTCCCATGTACGTATAGGGGACAAGGTGCTTTCACCTGTTATCCCTGTAGGTGAGGCGAATATTGTTATCTCTTTTGAAAATATGGAGTTTCTCCGCTACCCCGAATATGCAGGCAAGGAAACATCTCTCGTAGTAAATAAGTACCGGATCTACCCTCCTTCTGTTGCCGGCGGTCAGGAAACATATCCTTCTGAACAGACAGAAGAAACCAAAATTGCTTTCAAAGAAGTTTTTGAGATAGACGCCATGACAACAGCCACAGGCTTAGGCAACTCAAAGGTTGCGGGTATGGTTATGCTCGGCAAGCTTGCAGCTCTTCTTCCCTTTGATGCGGAAATCTGGCGCTCTGTAATCTCCAAAAAAGTTCCGCCTAAGACCATTGATGTTAATCTGGCAGCGTTCAACGCAGGCTACCAGTTCTAGATAGTTGCAGTTCCATGGATGGAACTGCGCCGTGCGAAGCGAAGCCCTGCTTTGCAGGGCGCGAGCGTTTTCAGCCGTATCACAGGATGTAGATACGGCGATATTAGTTGAGATGTTAATCTGGCTGCATTCAACGCCGGGTATCAGTTCTAGATATTAACTATTTTATCCAGTCTTTTCAGGGCGGGGAGCGTTTGCTTCCCGCCTTTTTTGTTGATAATTTTTCCTTCTGATAATTTTTTACTAGAACATAATGTTAATTTGATATTCATGTTTACTTCATATAAAATGTATTTATGTTAATTCGGAGGGTGCGAAATGTTGTTCGTTAATATCTGCTGTAAAAGACTTTTCTTCTTGATTTCTATAGTCTGTTTCAAATTATTAACTGTTTCTTTATTTGTTATTTTTTTAACCTTTAATGTATTTGCTCTGGATATAATGGAAAATGATGAGATTTTGTTAAGCAATAATCCGGGGATACTTTTATCTGATCTGAATTTTACCTCTCCGGTATTAAGCACGCAGGCAGGACGCTTTGTTATTGACAGTGCTGATGTTATGAATGGAAATTTTACCGGTGCGGTTGACACCCACGCAGTCTTCAGTGTGGCGGAAGGCATAACTTTTTCTGTGGCGAATCGTTTATCCAGTGCTTTTAACACATCAGGGAAAATAAGTTTTACGGGTTTAGGAACAATAAGCTTTTCATCTAACACCGAAAATATGTTCGGCGGTGCTGTCTATGCAGAAGGGGATGTAACTTTTAATAACTCTGCAGTATTTTCAGGCAATTCATCTTTAAATGGCAGCGGCGGAGCTATCTTTTCCAATACCGGAAATGTGTATCTTGGCGATGGAGCGCATTTTTCTGGAAATATGACAGCAAACCTCGGAGGAGGAATTTTTGCAGGCGGAGATGTTGAATTTGGCGACAGTGCAACTCTTGATAACAACACCGGAGGAGAAGGCGGCGCTGTTATAGCCGTAGGAAGCATTACATTTGGTGATAATGCAGAACTGACTGATAATATAGCCGCATACGGGCAGGGCGGAGCAGCTGAATCAGGCACGGGTAACATCACCTTTGGTAATGGCGCATCGATTTCAGGCAATGTTGCGAATACTTCAGGCGGCGCACTCTGGGCAGCTAATGATATTATTTTTTCAGATAATGCCTCATTAACAGGAAATACTTCTTCAACAGGAAGTGGCGGGGCTGTAAATACTTATAATAATGCAGAGTTTGGTGATAATGCAGTTATAATGGATAACACAGCAGGACATGGAGGCGGAGCGGTTTATTCAGGCATAGGGAGCATCACCTTCGGAAACAATGCTGTTCTTACAGGAAATGAGGCGGAAAATGGTCACGGCGGAGCTGTCTCTTCAGGGCAGACAGCTTCATTTGGTGATAATGCACTTTTGTCCGGCAATATTGCTTCCGGTGTTGGCGGTGCTGTTGCTGCGACTAATGTTATTTTTGGCGAAAGTGCGGAGATTACAAATAATACCGCTTATACCACCGGAGCTATATATTCGTTTGAAAGCGCAGTCTTTGGCGATGGTACAACCCTTTCCGGAAACGTTTCAACCGGAGGTAACGGCGGCGCAGTTTACTCAGAAGGAACTGTTAATTTCAGCGATGATGCCGAAATAAGCGGAAACAGCGCTTATGCTTACGGTGGCGGTGTTTATTCTGAAAATACGGTAACTTTTGGAAACGGTGCAATACTTACTGATAATACTGCCGCTTACGGGGGTGCGCTTCTTGTTTACAACGGTGCTGTTTTCGGGAACAGTGCGGAACTTAAGGGCAATACCGCAGGCTATATAGGCGGAGCGGTTTATTTAGTCAGCGGTAATCTTGAGTTCGGGGCTGATGCGGTGATTTCAGGGAATTCCGCTACTTACGGTTCGGGTGGAGCAGTTTACGCAGCCACAGGTAATGTTGTTTTCGGGAATAATATATCACTGACAGACAATACGGCCTCAGGTCCCGGAGGTGCAGTTTATGCAGGAAGAAACATTACATTTAATACACAGGATGACGGCGTTACGCTGATTTCGGGAAATCTTGCCGAAGGCGAGGCAAATTCAATTTTCTTTGTAACTCATGACTCTGTCTTAACTGTTAATACTGAAGATAATTCTGTGGTCGATATGCGTGATCCAGTTTCTGCTGCTGATTTAACAGCAGTTGACGTTGTTAAAACGGGTTCAGGGGTCTGGAAACTTGGCGGAGTCAATGACTTTGGTGAGGGCACTCTGCAAATAACGGAAGGAACACTTTACTTATACAGAGAAAACGAAGTTTCCAACGGATATGATTCTCTGGGCAATGCAAAAGGCGTTGCTGCTGGCGAAATCTCGGCGGGTTTAATCAGTATAAGCGAAAATGCTGAAATAGCAGGCAGCGGAACAGTTAATAACGCCATCAGTCTCTCAGGTACTCTTTCTCCCGGCAATTCAATAGGCGTAATTACAATGAACAGTGTGATCTTTGAAAATGGCTCTGTTTATGAAGTTGAGGTAAATTCAGATGGCACAAGTGATCTTGCAATAATTGCGGGAAATGCAGAACTCTCTGGCGGGCATGTTTCTGTTTTGGCAGAAAATGGTGACTGGGGCAATTTTACCGCATTTACAATACTGGAAGCAGGAAGTTTAACAGGCGAATTCCAGGGGATTTCAAGCAACCTAGCGTTTCTTGATCCTTTTCTGAAATATAAAAATAACTCAGTTATACTTGATGTTTACAGAAACGATGCAAGCTTTGAATCTGTAACCAGAACATATAACCAGAAAAATATTTCGAGCGCATTGGCAGCCCTTGGCACGGACAGCGAAGTGTACAAAGAGATTTTAGGAATGAGTGCAGCTTCCGCACGCAGTGCTTTTGACAGTATGAACGGTGAAATACATGCAACTGCCATTTCGGCAGTATTGAATAACAGCAGGCTTATAAGAGATTCGCTGACTGCCCATCTTATTGAAAGAACTGATGTGAAAATAACTGCAGAAAACAGCTCATGGGTCAAACTTTTCGGATTTACAGCAGATACAGATTCTGATGGCAATGCGGCAAAATATGATGCAGACGGTCAGATTCTGATCGGCGGTGTAGATTTTCAGCCGATGCCTTCAGGACGTTTTGGCATTGCTCTGGGGTTTGAATCAGGAAAAGTTGAAATCAGAGAAGGGCGCAATTCTGATGCCGATATAAAAACAATCCATTTGGGTGCGTACGGTTCATATGATACAGGTTTTGCCGAGTTCAGGGCAGGCGGTCTGATGGGTTTTTCAGATGTTGATACTGAAAGAACAGCAGAAGCAGGAGGGATCATCGAAACCCTTGACGGCGACTACAGAGCAAGAATTTTTCAGGCATTTGCAGAAGTCGGTAAAAAAGTAGATCTTGGCAAAGTAAACATTATGCCTTTTATCGGCGCTTCTTATATTTATACGGAAGCTGATTCCTTTAATGAAGCCGGAGGTGATATGGCACTGGCTGTAAGCGATTACAGCGACAGCATGTTTGCTGCATCTTTCGGGTTCAGGGGAAATGTGGCTTTCTCCGGTATTTTCAGTCTGGGCGCACATGCTGTTTATCAGCGTATTACAGAAGGTTATGAACCGGAAAGAAGAAGCCGTTTTGTATCAGGAGGAAGCAGGTTTGAAACAAAGGGGCTTCCTTTGGATGAAGACAGTTTTATCATAGGTACAGACTTAAAATGTAATATAACAGAGGCAGTTAATTTAAGTGTGGGATATGGCGGAAGTTTCGGTGATTATATTACGGAGCATCACGGCAAAGCGTCAATCAGCGTTGCGTTTTGATAATGTTGTGATATTTTAGAACATACAAGCCCTGATTAATTGTTTTGTGGTCGGGGCTTTTTCTGAACAATCAGGGGATGTATAAGTCTGCGGACTATGAATGAGAAAGCTACTGACAGTTCCAAGGATGGAACTGCGCCGTGCGAAGCGAAGGCGGGCTTGCCCCGCCGCGAGCGTGTGAGCAGCCGGACAGGATGTACCGGTCTGGGAACTATTAATCAAAAGGAAAAGCAGTATGCATAAATCAGGTACTGACAGTTCCAAGGATGGAACTGCGCCGTGCGAAGCGAAGGCGGGTTTACCCTGCCGTGAGCGTGTGAGCAGCCGGACAGGATGTGCCGGTCTGGGAACTATTAATCAATTCGACCTGCATATTCATACAAATCACAGCTCCGACGGTGTATTGTCTCCTGTTGATGTTTATACTGTTCTGCGCTCACGAAGCTACTCCCTTTTTGCCATAACCGACCACAACACTGTTTCATCTGTTCGTGAAATGCTTTCCTTTAAGTATGGTGACGGCAGCATGACATATATTCCCGCTGTTGAGCTTTCCACATATCATAAGGATACAGAGATACACATCATCCCATACGGCATAGATCCTGATGATGCTGACCTTACAGCTCTGCTTGAAGAATTTGCCGCAAACAGGCTTTCTCAGGCGAAACTGCGTACAGATAAGCTTAGAAGTCTCGGATTTGAAGTAGATTTTGACCGTGTTATAGAGGTTGCTGACGGCAAGACTCCTTCCGGCGTTACATTCCTTAAGGTACTGGCGGAGAATGAGAAAAACAGGGCAGAGCTTCATCCTTATCTTAAGGGTGAAAAGTCTGATTCCCCTTATACAAAATTCTATTTTGACTATTTCTTTAAAGGCGGGAGGGCGTATGTTGACGTCAGTCTGCTGGACTACCGCAAAACGGTCGCAGCGCTCGCCGGTAAATCAGTGCTTGCTGTTGCTCATCCTGGGCTTTATCCTCAGAAAAAAATGGATGAACTGTTTATTGACGGTGTAGAAGGGATAGAGGTTTACTCTTCCTATCATAATGCGCAGCAAAGGACTGATTATCTCAGGTTTGCAGCTGCAAAAGGACTGCTTGTAACAGCGGGGAGCGATTTTCATGGTGAAAGAATCAAACCTTCCATACATTTAGGCGGACATGGCTGTCCGGATTCTTCCGTGGCGGAGTGTCTTATTGAGAGAATTATGGATAAAAACTGCTCGCTTTTCAGAATCTGAACACTGTACAGGCTTCGTACAATCAAAAATCTTGCATTAGAATAAAAAATGTGGTAGTTAAATTAGCGGTGGGAGTTATCCCACCAATTTTTTTGTAGCTGTTTATATGGGTAGTTTTATAGAGAAAGATATTTCGTCCAAAGTCAGAAACGCGCTTATTCCTATCGTAAAAGAGATAGACGTAGATATTTTTGATGTAACTTTCAGGCGGGAAAAAACAGGTCGCACCCTTCGTATTATTATCGACAGGGAAGATAACCTGCCCGGACTTGACGAATGTGCAGAAGTCAGCAGGCGCATTTCAAAATGGCTGGACGAAACAGATTTGATCCCTTACGAACGCTACAGCCTCGAAGTCTCCACTCCCGGACTTGAAAGACCGCTCCGCAGCGAGAAGGACTTTCTCAAGTTCTCCGGGAAAATCTGCAAAGTTACAGCCAAAGAAAAGGATGAAACGGGGCGCAAAAGCTACACCGGAAGTATTACCGGTGTAGAAAACGGCTGCGTTAAGCTGTTTGTTGAAAAAGAAAATAAAGAATTCTGCATAAAGCTGGACAACATCGCTAAGGCGGTCTTACAGCTCGATTTTTAGGAGGAACAATGATAAGGGAACTTGCTAAGGTTGCCGATGAACTGGGTCGTGAAAAAGGGGTTTCCAGAGAAATTCTCGCAGAAGCACTCAAAGAGGCGATAGTTGCGGCTGTTGGCAGAAAAATAGGAAAATACCTTGAACCGGAAGTGGTTGTTGACCTTGATAAAGGAAATATAGAAATACTTGTTCCTAAAGAGGTCAGTGAAGATGTGACCAACAAATGGTTTGAAATAGATATGGACGAAGCTGCGAAATACAAAGAAGACCCACAGCTTGGCGATGTGCTTATGGTTTCAGTTACTCTGGATGATCTTGGCAGACAGGCGGCTCTTGTTGCAAAACAGAAACTTTTTGAGAAGCTCCGTGACGCCGAACGCCAGGTTGTTTTTGACCAGTTCAACAGCAAAAAGGGCGATATCATAAACGGAACTCTCCTTAAAGCTGACAGAGACCTGCTGACAGTCAGCATAGGCAAAACCGAGGCAATCCTTCCCCGCAGGGAGATGATGGCAGGTGATTACTTCAACAGAGGCGACTATGTGCGCGCTCTTCTGCTTGACATCAAAACCCATAAAGGCTGGCCGCAGCTTGTTCTTTCCAGAACTCATCCTGAATTTATGAAAAAACTCTTTGAAACAGAGATTCCCGAAGTTTTCGAGGGGATTATAGATGTAAAATCAGTTGCCAGAGAACCCGGAGACAGAGCAAAGGTTGCAGTTTACAGCCAGAACAGCAATATTGACCCTGTCGGTGCCTGCATCGGTCTTAAAGGCTCAAGAATTAACTCAATCAGCCATGAACTCAGAGGTGAAAAAATAGATGTGGTTGAGTGGTCACCCGATCCTGTGAGGTTTGTGTGCAACGCCATTTCACCTGCTGATGTTGTTCTTACAAATGTTTTTGAAGATGAAGGAACAATAGAAGTCGTGGTTCCCGATGATCAGCTTTCGCTTGCCATTGGCAAAAAAGGGCAGAATGTAAGACTCGCAGCCAGACTTACCGACTGGAGAATTGACGTTCTGAAAGAAAGTGAATACGCTGAAATCAGAAAAGAACGTCTTGTTGCTCAGGAACAGGAAATGAAAGACTTCTATGAGCTGTACAACCTTGAAAATCTTGAAGGTCTCAGCGATTCGTCCATCTCCGCTCTCCTTGAAGCAGGGATAGACGATATAGAAAAGCTCTCCAATGCCACGCCGGATGAGCTTACGGAAGAACTTGAAATAACAGAGGAAGAGGCTGTCGGGCTTATTAATAAAGCAATAGACTATCTTTCATCAAAACTTGAAGAGGCGGGCGTTTTTGAAGAAGGCGAACTTGACGAACTTGAAGAAGATTTCTCCGAAGAAGACGAAGAAAACGAAGAAATCAGAGAAGACGAAGAAGGTAGATAAACCTGAAATTCCCGAAAGAACCTGCATTGCATGCGGAAAGACGACAGAAAAACCTGCGTTTCTCCGCTTTGTGACGGACGGTGAAGGGAAAGTGGTTTATGACCGCAAGGGCAAACTGCCCGGAAGAGGTGTGTACCTCTGCTTTGACGATGAGTGCCTTAAGCTTGCGGCAAAAAAGAATCTTTTTTCCAAAGGCTTTAAGGAAAAGATAAATAAAAAGGAATATAAACAGCTTCTGGAAGAGATATACACGGTTACCGCCGATTATTTCTTCGCTCTGCTCAAAGCGGGCAGAGGAGCGGAACTTGTGGCAGGCGGCAGCGGGAAATGCGAAAAGCTGCTTGAAACATCACAGGCAAAGCTGGTTCTTGTTCCCGAAGACGCTTCTGATGATACGGTAAAGAAAATTCTCACCGTGGCGGAAGCAAAAGGCGTTACCGTGATGAAATGTCCGGCAAAGCTTGCAATGGCGGAGGAACTTGATGTTCCCTTGAGAGCCGCTTTTGCAGTAACGGACGAGAAACTAGCGGAAGCTGTATCCGTTCCGCTCAAAAGAGCGGATGTAATAAAGAGTTGGCTTAACGGGGTGTAATTGATGTCAGATTTTAAAAATAATGATGAGGGGAAAAAATTGAATAGAAATGACGAACTTGAAAATACGGGAATGGATTTAGCCGAAGGCGATTCCGATGAATCCGCAAAATCCAAACTGAACAAACGTCAGGAACTGCTTCAAAAAGCCCTCGAAAGACACAAAAGACACCCCCGAGCAAGAGAAGTGAAAATAAAAGGCGGAGAGGAAGATCCTCAGCAGCCTAAGAAAATATCCCGTGAAGAATTGCTTAACCGCAAACGCGCCCTTGAGAAAAACATCCGTAAAGTGGATGAACAGAGGGAGCAGTATACTAAGGAAACAGATGTAAAAGCACCAGCGGCTCCCGAAACACCGCAGACTGCTCCCGCTGCTTCCAAACCGGTCGAAGCAGCTTCTGCGGCAAAGGAACAGACTGTTTCAGCAGAGAAAAAGGAAACCCCGGTTACCACTGAAAAGACTCCTGCTTCCGCTGAAAAACCCCAGAACAATATATCTGCCGGCTCTGCTCAGGCTGAAACCCCGAAAGCGCCTGAAAGCCGTCAACAAGGTGAGAGAGAAAAAATGCTTCAGCAGGAAAAAGACTCGCAGACGCGAGGCGAAGAACAGGAAAAACCTGCATCAAAGCCCCATTCAAACGACAGACCTCAGTACGGCGACCGCAGACCTCAGGGTGACCGTCAGTACAACAATGACAGGGGCGAGAGACCTCAGTACGGTGACAGGCGTCCTCAGGGCGACAGACCCCAGTACAACAATGACAGAGGCGACAGACCTCAGTACGGTGACAGGCGTCCTCAGGGTGACAGACCCCAGTATAACAATGACAGGGGCGACAGACCTCAGGGTGACAGGCGTCCTCAGGGCGACAGACCCCAGTACAACAACGACAGAGGCGACAGACCTCAATACGGTGACAGACGTCCTCAGGGTGACAGACCCCAGTATAACAATGACAGGGGCGACAGACCTCAGGGTGACAGGCGTCCTCAGGGTGACAGACCCCAGTATAACAATGACAGAGGCGAGAGACCTCAGTACGGTGACAGGCGTCCTCAGGGTGACAGACCCCAGTATAACAATGACAGAGGCGACAGACCGCAGTATGGTGACAGGCGTCCTCAGGGTGACAGACCTCAGTACAACAATGACAGAGGCGACAGACCGCAGGGTGACAGACGTCCTCAGGGTGATAGACCCCAATACGGTGACAGACGTCCTCAGGGTGATAGACCTCAGTACGGTGACAGACGTCCTCAGGGCGATAGACCCCAGTACGGTGACAGGCGTCCCCAGGGTGACAGACCGCAGTACGGTGACAGACGTCCTCAGGGCGACAGACCTCAGTACGGCGACAGACGTCCTCCTATGGATAAAGACAGAGGCGACAGACCGCAGTATGGTGACAGACGTCCGCAGAGACCTGCCCAGTCAAACGGCATGAGCCCTAAAGATGAAATTAAACTTGAGATCAAGAAGAAGATAAAAGATAAACCTGAACCTCAGAAGGCTGAAGTTAAAAAGAAGCCGGTCAAAAAGACGGATAAACCTAAAAGCTTCCACAAAACAGTGGCTGAAGGTTTTGACGAACTCACTATTGAACATGAAATTGATACAAGCGTGGCTGCTGCTGCTCCGGTTGAAAAGGAAGAGGTAGAAGAGGAACCGGTTAAGAAAAAACCGCAGACCTCAAGACCCAGAATGGACAAACGAGGCAGAAGACGTCAGGAGACTGAACCTAAGGTTATAGTGCGTCCGTCAAGCATTGAAATAGGTGAAAACATTATTGTTTCCGACCTTGCTAAACTTATGGCGGTTAAGGCGACTGAGCTTGTTAAAAAACTTCTCAGCCTCGGCATTATGGCGTCTATGAATCAGGCTGTTGATGCGGATACAGCTGCACTTCTTGCTACAGAATATGGCATAGATGTCAAAACAAAAGTGGTTACAGAAGAGGATCTCCTCCCCACTGTTGCTGACAAGCCGGAAGATCTCGTTCCCCGTCCTCCGATCGTTACGGTTATGGGTCACGTTGACCATGGTAAAACATCACTCCTTGATGCAATCAGAAGAACATCTGTTGCAGAAAAAGAGGCAGGCGGCATTACTCAGCATATCGGCGCATATGAAGTCGAACTCGACCACGGAAAGATCGTATTCCTCGATACCCCCGGTCACGAGGCGTTCACAACTCTTCGTGCAAGAGGCGCACAGGTTACGGATATAGTTATTCTGGTGGTTGCGGCGGATGACGGCGTTATGCCCCAGACAAAAGAAGCAATTGACCACTCAAAGGCGGCAGGCGTTAAAATCGTTGTTGCAGTCAACAAGATAGATAAGGAAAATGCCAACCCTGATATGGTTAAAAGCCAGCTCTCCGAACTCGGAATTATTTCTGAAGAATGGGGCGGGGATAATCAGTTTCAGGAAATTTCAGCTAAAAAGAACCTCAATATTGATACTCTGCTTGAAAGAGTTCTCCTTGAGGCAGAAATGCTTGACCTTAAAGGTAACCCAAACAAGCCTGCTGAAGGTATTATTATTGAGTCCAAACTTGACAAACAGAAAGGTCCGGTTGCCACAGTTCTTATAAGAAACGGAAGCCTCAAAAAAGGCGATTACTTTGTATGCGGAACAGAATACGGCAAGGTCAGGGCTATGTTCAACTATAAGGGAATGTCTGTTAAGGAAGCGGGAGTTTCAATTCCTGTGGAGCTTATGGGCTTTTCCGATGTTCCTCAGTCAGGCGATAGATTTATCGTCACCCCTGATGAAAAGGTAGCTAAACAGCTGGCAGAACTCAGAGCGGACAATAAACGCGAAAAAGCTCTTATGGAGAAAACAAAAGTTTCTCTTACTGATCTTTTTGCAAAAATTAAAGAAGGCGAGCTGAAAGAGCTTAATATAGTTCTTAAGGCGGATGTTCAGGGCTCACTTGCTGCTCTTGAAAACTCGCTCAACAAGCTCACCAGCACAGAAATCAAGGTTAATATAATCCACTCTGGTGTGGGCGGTATTAACGAGAACGATATTATCCTCACCGCTGCTTCAAACGGTCTGATATTCGGCTTTAACGTAAGACCGGATGCCAAAGCCAGAGAAAAAGCAGAGAAAGAGGGCGTGGACATCAACCTTTACTCCGTAATCTATCAGATTGTGGATGATGTTAAACAGGCACTTGAAGGTATGATAGACCCGAACCTCAGAGAGCAGATCATCGGTCAGGCAGAAGTCAGACAGGTGTTCTCCGTACCGAAAATCGGCAAAATCGCCGGTTCATACGTTACGGAAGGAAAGGTTTCAAGGACAGCAGGCGTTCGTGTTATCAGGAACTCCATTGTTGTTTACGAAGGCAAAATTTCCTCTCTCAAACGCTTTCAGGACGATGCCAAAGAAGTTATGGCAGGTTATGAATGCGGTATTGGTGTGGAGAAATTCAACGACCTTAAAGAGGGCGATGTAATAGAAGCCTTTATCACTGTTGAGGAAAAGAGAACGCTTGACGATGTTAAGAAAAGCGATCTTGAAAAACAGAAAGCACAGGAAGCTGCAAAAACAGAATAACAGTGCTTTCAGGCAAACACAGGATGCTGGTTTGCCGATACAAGTGGCATAGTGTATGATCATTGCATCAGTGGTATTTGGGCTTGGGATAGAACAGGCTTTTTCCCTCAAGGATAAAAGACGGGTTATCTCAGGTCTCAAAACCAGACTGAAAAATAAATTTAATGTTGCCGTAAGCGAAGTCGGGTCACATGATATATGGAACAGGGCAGAGATAGCCGTTGTTACGGTCTCTGCCGAACGGCAGCATGCTGAAAGCCAGCTTTCGGCTGTGATGGACTTTGTTGAATCGTATGGGGAAGTTGAGGTTATTTCCATTAATGAGGAAATATTCTGAGCTTCTTAAAAGGTCAGGTTTAAATTGCATAGAATAGAAAGAGTTTCAGAACTCCTTAAAGAGGAGATTTCAAGAATAATACAGTTTGATGTAAAAGACCCGAAGGTCAAAGATGTTGTTATAACCTCAATCGAGGTGACAAGAGATCTCTCTCAGGCGAAAGTTTTTTTCACCAGCTATAACAAAGAGAATCTAAAGTATATCCACAGGGGGCTTATGAGTTCAGCCGGATTCATAAGACATCAGCTTCAAAAAGCGGTGCATCTTAAAAAAACACCGTCTAAACTTATGTTCTTCATTGATGATTCTTCCGAATACGGAAGCAGAATTGATGAGGTTCTCCGTGAAATAATCAAAGAAGACGATGAACGGGATAGTTAATCTTTACAAAGAAAAAGGGATGACATCTTTCAAGGCGGTGGACAGGCTGCGGAAGATTATCAGTGTAAAGAAATGCGGGCACCTTGGAACTCTTGATCCTATGGCTGAAGGGGTTCTGCCAGTGTGCGTGGGCAATGCCACAAAATTTGTTGACTATCTCATGGATGTGGACAAAGAATATATTGCCGAATTCACTCTTGGAATGAAAACCGACTCCTTTGACACTGAAGGGACTGTCCTTGATGAAAATCATCAGATTAGCCCGGATATAACCGAAGTTGAAAATATTTTTAAATCTTTCACCGGAGAAGTTGAACTGACTATACCAGCTTTTTCATCAAAAAAGATAAACGGTGAAAGAGCTTATAAACTTGCCAGAAAAGGCGAGATAGAAGATGCCGGAAAACGGAATATGCGTATATACTCCGTTGAGCTGGTTGAATACGCATACCCTAAGGGCGTTGTTAAAGTGCAATGCGGCAAGGGGACATATATACGGAGCATAATCCATGAAGCAGGGCTTAAAATGGGCTGCTTCGCTGTAATGAGCGGTCTTATACGCTCTGCAAACGGAATGTTCCGTGTAGCCCATGCGGTTACTTTGAGCGCTTTGGAAGAAATGGCGTCCAAGGGAACGCTCACCGCTGCTGTTCATCCGGTTTCAACTATGCTTAACTGGAAACATGCAATTGTTAAAGATGAGGCGGTTAAACTTGTTTCCAACGGGGTTTCGGTAAAAGAATGGAACTATGCCTGTCTTCCTTTTGAAGGGAGCAAAGACGGGGAAATGTTTTTTATATCAGAGAAAAACGGGCGTGTACTCGCCATCGCAGAGAAAGCAAGGGGCGGGGACTGTCCGCTAAAAATTATAAAAGTTCTTGTATAGGATAAAACGCGGAAAATCGGGTAAAATAATTATAGCGGCATACAAAAAATGTGCCGCAAATGTTATTATTGCCTTGTTTTTTGGCAGCGGATTTGTTATAAATTCAGGCTTAGCTTGTGGAGGTATTATCATAATGGTCATGACTAAAGAACAGAAAACAGAACTGATCGACAAGTTTAAAACGCACGAAAAAGACACAGGATCACCTGAAGTACAGGTAGCTCTTCTCACTGAGAGAATAACTTACCTGACTGAACACTTCAAAACTAATCCCAAGGATCACCACTCAAGAAGAGGTCTGCTCCTCCTTGTCGGACAGAGACGTCAGCTTCTCGATTACGTGAAAAAGAAAGATTTCAAAAGATACCGCACGATTATCGAGACTCTCGGAATCAGGAAATAACGCATGGATAAAAAACTCGATACCGTATCGGTAAGCTTGCGTGAAGATGCCGAACCCATAATATTTGAAACGGGCTGGAAAGCAAAGCAGGCTAACGGAAGTATCTGGATACGTCAAGGCGGCACAGTTATACTTGTTACCGCCACAGGAAGAAAAGAAGCCTCTGACGGTGTGGATTTCTTCCCCCTTACTGTAAACTACGTTGAAAAATTCTACGCAGTGGGCAAAGTGCCCGGCGGATTCCTTAAAAGAGAGAACAAACCCTCTGACAAGGAAACCCTTATAGCAAGGCTTATTGACAGACCCCTTCGTCCTATGTTCCCCGACGGGTTCAGAAACGAGACTCAGGTTATCGCTACCGTTGTGTCTTATGACGGCAAGCATTCGCCTGATGTACTTGCAATAAACGCTTCCAGTGCTGCTCTGCTCATTTCGGATATACCCTTTAACACTCCTGTTGCGGGTGTAAGGATCGGTAAACACAACGGACAGCTTATAATCAACCCCTCATACGAAATATTCAGCGAACTTACGATGAATATAGTTGTTGCAGGTTCGGACGATGCCATTAACATGGTTGAAGCCGGAATGGAAATGGTTACCGAGGAAGAGGTTGTCGAGGCACTCCAGTTTGCCCATGATCAAATAAAAATTCTTTGCAGCACTCAGAAGGAATTTGCCGAAAAATGCGGAAAAGCGAAATTTGAATATAAAGATTTCTCTGTTCCTGCGGAAGTTCTGGAAGAAGCTGAAAAAGAACTTAAAGAAAAAATCAACGCAGCTCTTGTTATTCCCGGCAAGCTTGAAAAATACGCAGCCCTTGATCAGGTCAGGGACGAGTATTTTGAAACAGTTGAAGCCAGACTCGGCGAAGAATACGCTGATAAGAAGAGCTTCTATAAAGAAGTATGGCACCATGTTGAGAAAAAAGTCTTCCGTGACTTCTCCCTTGACAGCGGTAAAAGAATCGACGGACGTACGGCTGAAGATGTACGCCCCATTGATATCGAAACTCACCTTCTGCCCATGCCCCACGGTTCTGCTCTCTTCACCAGAGGCGAAACTCAGGCACTTGCTGTTGCCACTCTCGGTACAAAAACCGATACACAGATGCTGGACAACATAGAAGGCGAATCGAAAAAACGCTTTATGCTTCACTACAACTTCCCCCCATTCTGTGTGGGTGAGGTTGGCTTTCTCAGAGGTCCCGGCAGAAGAGAGATAGGTCATGGCGCTCTTGCTGAAAGAGCCCTTTTACCAATTCTCCCCGCTGAAGCGGACTTCCCTTATTCGCTCAGAGTTGTTTCTGAGGTTCTTGAGTCCAACGGTTCGTCTTCAATGGCGACTGTTTGCGGCGGCTGCCTCAGCCTTATGGATGCGGGCGTGCCCGTTAAGGATGTTGTAGCAGGTGTTGCTATGGGTCTCATCAAAGAAGGCGACAGATACATAATCCTCAGCGACATTATGGGAACTGAAGACCACCTCGGCGATATGGACTTTAAAGTAGCCGGAACAGAAAACGGAATCACCGCTCTTCAGATGGATATTAAGATTGAAGGTCTTTCAAGAAAGCTTCTTGAGGAAGCCCTTGCACAAGCTAAGAGATCAAGGCTGCATATCCTCGGTAAAATGAAAGAAGCTCTCCCCACTTACAGGGAAGAACTCGCCGAAACTGCACCCAGATACCAGACTCTCAAGATTAACCCTGAGAAGATCGGACTTCTTATAGGACCCGGCGGAAAGAACATAAAAGCAATCGTTGAAGATACCGGAGCCCAGATCGATATCGATGATACAGGTCAGGTAAACGTATTTGCCGTGAGCAAAGAAGCCATAGAAGCAGCCATAGCCAGAATCAACGGTACGGTTCAGGAAGTGGAGCTTGACAAGGTTTATCAGGGTAAAGTTAAGAAGATAATGGACTACGGCGCATTTGTGGAGATAATCCCCGGCGTTGAAGCTCTTCTTCACGTTTCCCAGTACAGCAACGAGCGTATCAATAACATAGCTGATTTTCTTAAACTCGGTGACGTTGTTGAAGTAAAATATCTCGGAAAAGATCAGAACGGCAGGCACAAAATTTCCAGAAAGGTGCTGTTGTAATCTCTGTTCTTTACGAATTTTTTGAAATAATTAATAAAAATAATAAAAGGCACACTTTATGTGTGCCTTTTTTGTAGATTCTTATGAAACCCATACTTACATATCACGGCGAATTGCCTATACTAACAGACAGTTCCATCGGTTCAAACGGGCTTGTCTCCTTATCTGTAACATTTAAAAACGGCAGCATGTCTGAAACTCCGGCAGTAAACGGTGTATCTCACTTTATTGAGCATCTTGTTTTCAGAGGAAGCCGCAAATACACTCAGGAAGAGATAAGTAAGGAATCTGAAAGACTGGGCGGGTACATGAACGCCTATACCACAAAAGAACAGACGACCTTCTACATTAACGGTTTTTCCGGCAATTTTGATAAATTTATGGATATTCTGCTTGATATTGCCTTTTTCCCGAAGCTTTCCGAAGCCGACTTTAAGCACGAGCAGAAGGTTATTCTTACAGAGATAGCTTCTCTGAAAGACAGTCCGGAAGAATATCTTGATGAAGAGGCGGAAGGTTATTTCTTTGAAGGACACCCGATGGCTATGCCTATTTCGGGTACAGAACAGTCAGTGAAGGGGTTTGGTGTTGAATCTTTAAGAACCTTTTACAATGAGAAGTACACCGCAGGGAACTGTATTATCTCGGTTGCGGGGAGTGCAACAGCAGATGATGTTGTAAAAGCTTTGGACAACATTGGTGCTGATGTATATTCAAAAGCGACTGCCCCATTCGATAAAGAGTGCGTGAGCAAAAGGTTTGATAAAACTCTCAGCCTTGGTGTAGAACAGGTCTATGCTCAGTACATGCTGCCGGCCTGTACAGCATCAAATGACGAGCGTTTTGAGCTTTCAGCCCTTAATATGATCCTTGGCGGCCTGATGAGTTCCCGCCTCTTTCAAGAGGTCAGGGAGAAAAGAGGGCTTTGCTATAATATTGAGACAGATATGAGCCTGTACGCAATGTGCGGCGCACTTTCTGTATTTTTCAGCTGTGATCGTGAAAATCTCGGAGCAGTTGAGGAAATAACAATGAATGAAATTAAACGTATGGCAAAGCACGGCATTACAAAGGCTGAGTTTGAGCTTGCGGTTAATCAGATGCTCTACGGCTTCTGCTCCGGTCTGGAAACTTCATCAGGCAGAATGTTTTCCAATCTTCGCCAGTTCTTTTTTCATGGAAAGACTGTTGACAGTGACAATATAACGAAGAGAATCAAAAGTATGACGCTTTCGGGCGTTAATTCCATTGCGGAAAAATATTACTCAGCGGAGGAGTCGAGATGTCTTATACTACCGTCAGAATCATAAGCGAACACGGAGCGGAATTTATCCCTATGTATCAGACAGACGGTGCTGCTGGTATGGATATAAGAGCAGGGGAATCAGGCGAGATAGAAGCAGGCTGCTTCAAGCTGGTTAAAACCGGACTGAAAATGGCTATACCCGAAGGATACGAAGCCCAGATTCGTCCCAGAAGCGGGCTTGCTCTCAAACAGGGCGTTACGGTACTTAACTCTCCCGGTACAATCGACAGCGATTACAGGGGCGAAGTGGGTATTATCCTCATAAATCACTCAAAAAATACATTTAAGTATGAAAAAGGGGATCGCATAGCTCAGGCTGTTTTTGCGAAAGTTGCAAGGATGGACATTCAGGCGGTTCAAACCCTAGACGATACAGAACGCTCCTCAGGCGGTTTCGGGCATTCCGGAGTAAAATAAAAACTCAGGTTTCGGCTACGATTGTGCCCATATTTGCCACATCGTAGCCAGTTATGCCTTCAAACTCCTGCCGAAATTGAGAAGATTCTAAAATACGCATCATTTGCCTGACACTGTCTTTAACTAAATCTTCTTTTTTTATGACAAGTTCAAAGCTTTCCTTCTGCAACGGTATAAAATCCACTGATTCCATTTGACAGGCAATAAATTCGCTCCCCACCGCTATATCGGCATCTCCTCTGCCAACTGTACTGGCAAGCCCTACATGTGCAGCGGTTTCAGTGAAGTATCCGTTAACAGAGGATGCCTTAATCCCTAACAGGCGAAGATGTTCATCCAGCAGAACTCTTGAGCCAGCTCCTTTTTCTCTATTGACTATTTTAATATCCTTGCGACCGAGGTCTTCCCAGCCTTTTATATGTTTTGGGTTTCCTTTTGCAACAAAAAATCCCTGTATTCTTACGGTGAGATGCACTATTACGGCAGAAACGCCTGGAAGCAGGGCACGTACGAAAGGTATATTATATGTATTTGTGCTACTGTCCCAAAGATGAGCAGCGGTAACGGAAGCATTGCCTCTGTAAAGCTCAACAAGCCCGTCATAACTGCTGAGATATGAGCGGAGAACGGGCTGTTGGAGTGGTTTTTTCTGCATGCTCTCCACAAGAGCGTCAAGAACCAGATCCTGTCCGCATATTACAAAACCTTTCTCCTTTTGTCCTTCTGCAGAAATGTTTTCAGCATGGCATATCTCACATTTTTCCAATGTGCGGATCTTTTTTGAGTTTGAGATGTAGTCTTCAACATCTTTTAGAGTAAACCTGACTTTTCTTCCAACCTTGTAAGAGTTGATTTCTTTCCTCTTGATCAAGTCATAGACTGTGTTTTTAGCAATATTAAGCATTTCAGCGACATCTTGAACTGTTAATGCTGTCTGGTTTTTCATAATTCGACCTTTTAGTTTTATATATATGTTCATTTAATAATATTGACTAATATATTTATAGATGATATTGCATGATTAAACAATATGAAACATGATTTAATGTTTATATTTATCATGTTTCATACTGTTTGATATTTTATATTGATTTGACAGAGGTTGAAATGAGAAGGAATATCGCAAGTTTTATAAGCGGTTTGTCTATAGGCACTCTGGGCGGTTTAATCGGTTTGGGCGGAGCAGAGTTCAGGCTTCCTGTTCTCATATCTTTTTTCCGTTTCTCTGCTTTGGACGCTGTAATACTGAACAAAGCGGCTAGCCTAGTGGTAGTTGCCTCCGCTATTCCTTTCAGGGCACAGTCTGTTCCTGTAAGCGTTTTCAGTGACCACTGGACAGTAATCCTCAATCTCTTGGCAGGCAGTGTTCTGGGCGCATGGATCGGAGCCAGCTTTGCTGTTAAACTGCATTCAAAGACCTTTTTCAGGATAATTGCTGCGATGCTTGTTATAATAGCTTTTATTCTGCTTTTCAGCCACGGTATGATATCCGGAGCAGCATACTTTGAACAGGGAACTCTTCAGACAGTTCTTGGAGTTGCTGCGGGGTTTATCATAGGTGTGTTTGCTTCTCTTCTGGGTGTTGCCGGTGGAGAACTGCTTATCCCTACGCTTATTCTTCTCTTCGGGCTTGATATAAAAACAGCAGGGAGCCTTTCCCTTGCAGTGAGTCTTCCGACAATGCTTGCAGGATTTGCAAGATATTCAAAAGACCGGAGTTTTGCCGTGATCAGAAAGAATAATATATTCATAATATTCATGGCGGCAGGTTCCATAGCAGGAACATTTATCGGCGGCAGGCTTCTCGGAATCGTGCCCGAATACATACTTCTTCCTTCTCTTTCGGCGATACTTTTCATTTCCTCTTACAAAATATGGAAGCATAAGTGAAATGATCGGATTTTAAAACTGTCATTATACTGACTGATTTAAAGAAACCATGATTTCATCTGCTCTTTTCCAAAAACCCGATGGAAAAATTTTCTTTTACAAGTATAATTGAATCAAATATGTATTTTTCTCTATGTAATTCTCAGGGGGTATTATTATGAAAATTTCAGAATACAATGTGAAGCCTGATCTGCCGCAGGAGCTGAAAGCCCTTGAAGAGATAGCATATAATCTCTGGTGGGCTTGGAATGATGATGCTCTTGAGCTTTTTAAAAGCATAAATCCCGCTGCATGGGAAAAATCACGCCATAACCCAGTGGCTGTTATCGGAAGCCTCACTAATGAGGGTTACGAAAAACTGCTTAAAGATCCTGTTTTTATGTCCCGCCTTGAGGCTGTGCATAAACAGTTTTCCGAATATATGAGTCTGCCTCGCTGGTTTGAGCTTGAGCATCCCGATAAGGTTGCTGAAAATATGCATGTTGCATACTTCTCCGCTGAATACGGCATACATGAGTCTGTTAAGCTTTATTCAGGCGGTCTCGGAGTTCTTTCAGGAGACCATTGCAAATCTGCCAGCGATGTAGGCATACCTTTTTCTGCCATAGGTCTTCTTTATAGAAACGGATATTTCCACCAGTACCTGAACTCAGACGGATGGCAGCAGGAATATTATCCATATAACGAATTTTACAACATGCCCATGCGCCGTGCCCTCAACCCCGATGGAGAAGAGGTTTGCGTTGAAGTTATGGTTGAAAACAGAAACGTTAAGGTCAATGTATGGCGTATGATTGTGGGCAAGATTGAGCTTATCCTCCTTGATACTGATGTGGAAGGAAACACCAAAGAGGACAGGCAGATCACAGGACAGCTTTACGGCGGAGACTCGAATATGCGTCTCAAACAGGAGATAATCCTCGGCATAGCCGGTTACAGAGCTATCCGTGCCATAGGCAGACGCCCCACCGTTTACCATATCAACGAAGGACACCCCTCATTTGTGAACCTTGAGCGTATCAGAAACTACGTATCAGAAGGGATGGAATTCCGCACTGCTGTGGAGGTTGTACGCAAGAGTACAATATTCACAACACATACGCCTGTTCCCGCCGGATTTGATATATTCGGAACAGACCAGATCAAGCGTTACCTCGGACCGCTTTTTGAAAACTGCGTCCTGAACATAAATCAGCTTATGGGCTTCGGCAGAGTAAACCCGTTTGATGAAAGCGAAGGCTTTGCTATGGCTGTCTGCGGAATCAAACTCAGTACATACAGAAATGGTGTAAGCCGTCTTCATGGAGAGGTTTCCAGGAAGATGTTTAAAAATATCTGGCCTAACGCCCTTGAAAATTCTATTCCTGTGGGGCATGTGACAAACGGTGTGCATCTCCCCACATTTATATCCGATGATTTTAAAACCATGTATAACAGATACCTAGGCGAAAACTGGTACTATAAACCTTATGACTTCAGCATATGGGAAAAAACGGAAAGCATACCCGATGCAGCCCTGTTTAAAGCAAAACAAAGGCAGAGGGAGAAACTTATCGCATTTGCCAGAAGGCATCTTAAAAATCAGATCCTTCAGCGCGGCGGAACATCCGGTGAGCTTGTAAAAGCTGATGAGGTTCTTAACCCTGATTATCTCACAATCGGCTTTGCAAGAAGGTTTGCAACTTATAAAAGAGGTTATCTTCTGTTTATGGACGAACAGAGGCTTCACCAGATACTTAATAACACAGACCGCCCCGTGCAGATCATAATAGCCGGAAAGGCGCATCCCAAGGATAACGGCGGAAAAGAGATTATCAAAAAGATATTCCACATATGCCGTAAGCCGATGTTCAGGGATAAGGTTGTGTTTATAGAGGATTATGACATTGAAGTGGCGAAGTATCTCGCTCAGGGTGTAGACATATGGCTGAACACGCCGAAAAGGCCCATGGAAGCATCCGGCACGAGCGGAATGAAAATAGCCGCAAACGGAGGGCTTAACCTTTCCATACTTGACGGATGGTGGGACGAGGGGTACAACGGTGAAAACGGCTGGGCGATAGGTGCAGGCGAGGAGTATGAGAAGGAAACTTATCAGGATCATGTGGAAAGCATGGAGCTTTACGATAAGCTGGAAAACGAGATTATACCCCTTTTCTACACCAGAGACAGAGCGGGCGTTCCCAGGGAATGGACAAGGATGATGAAGCAGGCAATAAAAACCTGCGCCGCTTTCTTTAATACCTCCCGCATGGTTATGAACTACACGGATCAGTATTATGTTCCTGTTCATGAGCTTAACTCTGCCTTCAGAGCGAACAAGCACGAAGAGGCTAAGGAATACATTCTCTGGAAAGACAGTATAATCCAGAGCTGGGACAATGTGCAGTTTATCGACACGAAGGTTGAAGCGGACGAAATGAAAATGGAGTCCGGTGTGACATTCAGCGCTTCTGTCCGCTCGGATGCTATTCAGCCCGACAATCTTTCCGTATGCGCCGTTGTTGAGTTTGACGGTGCGAGCGGTGAATTTAAAGATCCTGAGTTTGTGGAGCTTGAGTTCAAAGGAGCTGAAAACGGCGTTTACAGCTTTTCAACAAGTACAAAATTGAAAAAAGCGGGCAAGATGAAAGTGGCTTTTGCCGTTCTTCCCAGACATAAATTTGTAAAGGAACGTTTTGAGCTGAATCAGATAAAATGGGCATAAGATATTATCTCCCTCATTCAAGCGGATGTTTTATCTGTGGTGAGGAAAATTCTTTCGGAGTGGATGCACGTTTTTACGTGGAGGATCAGTGTGTTAAGGCGGATCTTTGGATACCTTCACGCTTCTGCGGTTTTAATGGCGTGATCCACGGCGGCATAGTTTCTGCTTTGCTTGATGAATGTATGGGATGGAGCGCGAGTGTCTTCGGAACAAAAGATACTCTCTGCTTTACCAGAAACCTCAATATAAAATTCAGAAAGAATACACCTTCGGAAACTCCTTTAACACTTATTACATCATTCTCAGGAAAAAACAGGATGTTTTATGAGGCTGAGGGGTGTATAAAAGATTCTGAAGGTACAGTTTATGCGGAAGGGTTCGGGCAGTTTATATCTATTCCGTCTGAGAAAATGGACGAAACAATGAATTATCTCCGTATGGACTCCACGCTGACATACCACCCTGTTTTCATTAAATTATACGAAAACTGGAAAGCGGGGCGCAAAGGGGGCTGAGGATGCTTAAAATGCTTGTAAACGGAGTTACTCTCGGACTCGTAAAGGGTGATATAACCGAAACCGAAATGGACGCTATTGTCAATGCTGCAAATACAAACCTCAAACTCGGCAGCGGTGTTGCCGGCGCTATCAGGACAAAAGGCGGGGACAGTATTCAGAAAGAGTGTGACGAAATCGGCTATTGTCCTCTTGGTTCCGCTGTTATCACAGGCGGCGGAAACCTTAAGGCGAGATATGTGATCCATGCTGTCGGTCCCAGATACGGCATTGACCCTGCACCTGAAAAAAATCTTTATGGTGCTGTTTTCTCAAGCCTCATGACGGCTGAAACAAAAGGCTTATCATCCATTGCCCTACCAGCTATATCAATGGGGATAAACGGTTTTCCAGAAGATGAGGCGGCGGGTATCATCATAAAGGCAGTGAGTGACTTTGCTGAACATTCACCTGAAAGCCTGAAAAAAGTGGTTGTGTGCCTTTACTCCGATAAAGACTTGGCTGTTTTCGAGAAGGCCGCTAAAAAGCTTTAAGCATATTTTCCGGCTGGTTATAATTATTGTATGATTTTTCTTATTTAAGAGGGTGCGGTGACAAGAGACAATAAAATGTATTTCTTCCTGTTTCTTCTTACCGTTGCGGCTATTGTCGGAACCCAGACGTGGCAGACTCTTTTCAATAACTTTGCGGTGGAACAGGCAGGCATAAACGGTTATCAAATGGGCGTTATACAGTCAGTCAGGGAGATTCCCGGCTTTCTTGCTCTACTTGTGATATATGTTATCCGCTTTATTCCTGAACATAAGCTCGGTGCTGTTTCAATAATTCTCCTGGGAGCTGGCATAGCGCTTACCGGTTTTCTGCCTACTTATTACGGGCTTATATTTACCACACTGATAATGTCCTTCGGGTTTCATTATTACGAAACAGTGAACCAGTCCCTTACGCTTCAGTATTTTACAAAACAGGAAACACCGCTTGTTCTGAGCAGATTCAGGAGCATATCCGCCGCATGCAGCATTATAGCGGGTATTGCAGTTATGGGGATGCTGAAAGTTTTCGACTATCAGACAATCTATCTCCTTGTCGGTGTCTTGCTTATTGCCGGCGGTATTTACTGCCTTTTTATCGACCCCACAAAGGAAAATATGCCTGTTCAGCGCAAGAACATGTTTCTGCGGAAGAAATACTGGCTGTACTACACTCTGACATTCCTTTCCGGTGCGAGAAGGCAGGTTTTCGTGGCATTTTCAGTGTTTCTTATGGTTGAAAAATTCGGGTTTTCAGCATTTGCCATTGCTGTGCTTTTTGTTATTAACAATGCTGTTAATTATTTCCTTAACCCGATGATAGGGAAGGCTATAAACAAATTCGGTGAACGTGGGGTACTTACCCTTGAGTATGTGAGTCTGATAGGGATTTTCCTTGCTTACGCCTATGTTGACAATAAATGGATAATAGCTGTTATGTATATATTGGATCACATCTTTTTCAATTTTGCCGTGGCTATAAGAACCTTTTTCCAGAAGATAGGTGATTCTGCGGACATAGCCCCCACAATGGCTGTGGGCTTTACCATAAACCATATTGCCGCTGTTGTAATTCCTTTGACCGGTGGTCTGCTTTGGATGCTTGATTACCGCATTCCTTTTGTAGCAGGGGCTGTGCTTGCTCTTGTCTCTCTGGTATTCAGTCAGTTTATCGACAGAGAACTACGCCTCAAAGGGCAGGATTGATATATTTGCTTAAAATTTCTTTGAATTTTTCATAGTTATTATTGTCTTGTAAAAACCATAAGCATATTTTATGTTCCATACACTATGGCGGATTCTCTTGAAGAGTTTCCGCCTCTGGGATATTCTGATATATGGTTTAGCAGAATTTTTCCGCCGTGCGTAGCGAAGTCGTGTTTATCACGGTGTGAGTATGTATAGTTAAACTTAGGATGTAGTTTTTTGGATTATTAAATAAGTCCCATGGATGGGACGTTGCCGTGCGTAGCGAAGGCAGGTTTATCCTGCCGCGAGCGTGTATACAAAAAATACAGGATGTAATTTTTTGGATTATTAAATAAGTCCCATGGATGGGACGTCGCCGTGCGTAGCGAAGGCAGGTTTATCCTGCCGCGAGCGTGTATACAAAAAATACAGGATGTAGTTTTTTGGATTATTAAATAAAGGAGCTTTTACGAAAATGAGAACATCAAACCCTATGCTTACAGACAAAGCATTCCAGAAAGCAGCCGCTGCCGCCAGAGGCGAAAGGGTGGCTGCATCTGCCGCCACTTATACCAAGGGCGAGAGCGGAAGTTCCCTTGGCACATCCGCAGCCAGATTTGACGATGCTATGACAGTCAGAGGCACTGTCAATAAAACATTCCTGCTCACTGTGATCCTTCTCATTGCAGGCTATATCCCTTGGAATATGGCTGTAAGCGGGAATACTCAGTATCTTGGCGCGCTCATGATAACAGGTATGATCGGCGGACTTGTGGTTGCTCTCATCACAGCTTTCAAAAAGGAATATGCTGCGATAACAGCTCCCCTTTATGCCGCTCTTCAGGGGCTTGCCATCGGCGGAATATCGGTTCTTTTTGAAATGCGTTATCCGGGCATAGTCCTTCAGGCTATCATGCTCACCGTGGCTGTCCTTGTTGCTCTGCTTCTTGCTTATACAAGCGGGTACATCAAGGCGACAGAAAATTTCAAACTCGGTGTTGTTGCTGCTACAGGCGGAATAATGATCCTGTATCTTGCCAGCTTTGTTCTCGGTTTTTTCGGCATACAGATGAACTTCATGCACGATTCAAGCCCACTCAGCATAGGTATAAGCGTTGTAGTGGTGATAATCGCCGCCCTTAACCTTGTGCTTGACTTCGATTTCATAGAAAACGGCGCAGAAGCAGGCGCTCCGAAGTATATGGAGTGGTATGCGGCATTCGGGCTTATGGTAACGCTGATCTGGCTGTATATTGAAATACTCAGACTGCTTGCCAAGCTTCAGGAAAGGAAATAATTTTGCTGATTACCAAAGACGGCGCTGATTATATATGCGCTGTGAATGATGACGATATTTTGCAGATAACCTCCACAAACAGAGGCGGGTTCAGCGAAGGGGAGTACACCTCTTTTAATGCCGCTCTGCATGTGGGGGATGACTGCTTTAAGGTGCTGAAAAACCTTGAGAAACTTAAAACCGCATGGAATATCGACAGGCTTGTTACGCTGAATCAGGTTCACGGAAACCTGATACACGAAGTGACAGCGGATAACATCGCAGACGTTATGTTTTCTGACGGTGACGGGCTTTTTACCCGTGAGAGGGGAATCGCTCTGGGGATTTTGACTGCTGACTGCTGGAATGTGCATCTGATGGGTGAAACCTGTCTCGCAAGCTTACATTGCGGGTGGAAGAGCGCAGCTGCGGGAATAGTGGAAAAAGCGCTCGATATGTTTGCAGATGCGGGTGATAAGGTTGTAAAAGCCGTTGTAGGTCCCGGTATAAGTGCGGCAAACTACGAGGTCGGCGAAGAGCTGGTTAAGGCTTTTACCGAAGCAGGACACGGCGGGAATGTGGAAGTTTCCGGCGGCAGAACCTGCTTCTCCATTGGCGGAGCGGTGGAAAATGTACTCCGCAATGCCGGGATAACAAAAATAGTCCGTGTTTCTGACTGTACATACTCATCAGAATATCTTTTCTCGTACAGGCGGGACAACGGCAGAACAGGCAGGATGATTTCAGTCCTGATGAGGAAGTAAATTGTTCAAGGAACAGAAAGAAAGAATAATGCGGGAAGTGGAGGAAGCTCTTAAGCGTGCCGGGAGGACTGACAGTGTAACTCTTCTCGCCGTGAGCAAAACTTTTCCCGCAGAAAGTATAATCGAAGCATATGAACAGGGGCAGAGATTATTCGGTGAAAACAAGATTCAGGAAGCTCTGGATAAACGTGAAAAGCTGAAAGGCTTAAAGGATCTGGATCTTCATTTCATCGGACATTTGCAGACAAATAAGGTAAAATATCTTAAAGATAACTTCGGACTGATCTACTCTGTGGACAGGATACCGCTTTTAAATGAAATGGAAAAGCATTTTGCCCGCATTGACAGAGTGCAGGACGTGCTTATTCAGGTTAATACCGCAAATGATCCCGCCAAATCAGGTGTTTCTATGGATGAACTGCCTGAACTTCTTGAAGCGGCGTCAAAATGCGGACACATAAAAGTAAACGGCTTTACCATGATGCCGCCCCTCGTGAATGAGGCGGAGGAAAACAGGGTGCATTTTGCACGCACCCGTGAGCTTATGGAAGAGATGAAGAAGAAATTTACTTGCGATAATATAGATTTGCGCATTCTTTCAATGGGAATGAGCGATGATTTTAAAGTCGCCGTGGAAGAGGGGTCGACTCTGATCAGGATCGGTACAGCTCTTTTCGGCGGACGTTATTGAGGAGGAAGTTGTTTAAATGATTATTATATTAGGCTTTGCCGTTAAGTTTCTTATATGCGTAATACTGCTTCATGCGGCGATGACTTCGCAGGAGCTTCATTTTAACCCGCTTGGAAAGCTGGTAGCGTCTATTACCAATCCTGTATATATGAACATGCTCAAAATGACAAAAAAACGTTCCGACACCCTTGCTCCGCTTTTTGTGGCTGTTATAGCTGTGGCTTACGGGCTCACAGTCTCATTCCTCAGCTCAAGCGGGATAGTGTGGGGTTTTTTCTATGCTTTTGATGATGTATTGCGTTTTATCCTGATGTTTTATGTTGTTGCCGTTCTTGTTGGCAGTACGATAAATCGATTTGGCACAACAACTTACTCCACTTTCTTCTACCGTATTGCTCTGCCTTGGGTTAAACTCACAAGGAGCTTTATTAATCTGCCCGGCAATGCTGTTGTGTTGCCAGCGCTGGTTGTTCTTTTTGCTCTTTTTGTTGTTATGGACAGTTTTTTCCACCTCGGCTTTTACATCTCCACAACCGGAGCCGTGCAGATTGTTCCGGCAATTAAGGGTGCTGTAGCCGGCGGAATAAAGGTTTTGATCGACCTCCTCGGACTTTTCACATGGCTTATTATTATCCGTGCGCTTATGTCATGGGTTAGTCCGGATCCGAGAAATCCTGTGGTTCAGTTTGTTATAGCTATGACAGAACCTGTAATGGAGCCTTTCAGGAAGATTATTCCCCCTCTCGGTTTGATAGATATCAGCCCTATTATACTGCTTGTGGTGATATATTTTGTCCGTATAATGTTGAGCAGGCTTATAGGTTTGCTGTAGCTTGTTTTTTTTGTATATCCGACCATATTTGGAATTATAGTCTTTTTCCCCGCCTTCTTTTAATACCGGCGGGGCTGTTTTTTCTATTCTAGGGGGAAGCTTATGTGGCTTTTCAGGTTTTTGTATTCTTTAATGATTTTTTCCGTTTTTGTGCTGATGCACGAATCTCTCGGCATCGACATCTATTACGCAGTGACCTATTCAGTGGTCATTATTTTCTCTATTTACTTCATAGAGAGTCTTTTTTCAGATTTTAAAAGTTACAAGTTCTTAGCCGGAGCTGTGGGTGGAGTTGTTTTTTCGCTTATTGCCTATCTTCTTGCGACGATTTTTGACTCGCTGGTATCAAACGAGGCAGTTAAACTCGGTCTGTATTTCTTTATGCTTTATCTTGGTATCATCCTCGGGATGAAGGTGCATTGGGTCTTTGAGCTTCTGTTTTCCAAGATATTAAGCTCGAAGCAGAAAACAGTAAAATATGTTGCCCAGCAGAAGGTTCTGGACACCTCAACCCTTATTGACGGACGCATAGCGGATATTGTTGACACTGGTTTGATGGAAGGCGCTTTGGTTATTCCCACTTTTGTTTTGAAGGAACTTCAGAACATTGCCGATTCACACGATCATCTTCGCAGGCAGAAGGGGCGCAGGGGCTTGAATGTATTGAAGAAATTACAGGAACAGACCAAAATCCCCGTTGAGATAAACCAGACAGATTTCACCGATATAGGCACTGTGGATGAAAAACTTGTGGCTCTGGCAAAAAAACTTAAAGCTTATATAATCACCACAGATTTTAACCTGCTGAAAGTGGCGGAAATCCAGAATATAAGGGCGATAAACCTTAATAACCTTGCCATGGCTATGCGCCAGAATATCTTGCCCGGTGAAGACCTTACCATCACTATTGTGAAAGAAGGCAAGGAACACGGACAGGGCGTGGGCTATCTGGATGACGGCACAATGGTTGTTCTGGAAAACGGGCGTAAAATGATGGGGGAAAATGTTAAGGTGAACGTTACAAGTCTCCTCCAGACAGAATCCGGGCGTATAATTTTTACTAAGGTGCGTTCTTGAGCGTAACTGCCGTTATTCCTGCTGCCGGAGTGGGGAAGCGCTTTGGCGGTGATGTTAAAAAGCAGTTTGCCGAATTCGGCGGACGTCCTGTTTTATATTATGCTCTGAAATGTCTGTGCGATGCTTATGAGTTTGACGAATTTATAATCGGAGCAGGGGAGGACGACTTCCCTGTGATCAGGGATGTTTCAGATTCTCTGGGTATAAAATACTCTATTGTTAAAGGCGGTTCAGAACGCTGGCAGACGGTGCTTAACTGCCTGCTTGAGGTGAAAAGCACCCATGTGCTTATACACGATGCCGTGCGTCCGTTTGTTCCGGCAGAAGTGACAAGAGAAACCATCAAAACAGCAGAGGAGCATGGCGCCTGCATATGCTGTGTTCCTGTGAGGGAGACCCTCAAAAAAATATCGCAAAACGGAATAGAGGGCACTGTGGACAGAAACAGATATGTTCTGAGCCACACACCCCAGGTTTTTGAGCTTAGAAAGCTCCTTGCCGCCGTAATGGATGCAGCGAGAATGAAAACAAACCCGACAGATGAGTCAATGGCTATGGAGATGGCAGGTCACATTGTAAAATATGTGGAATCCACTCCGGAAAATATAAAAATCACCTATTCATCCGATATTGAACTGGTGAAAAGTCTGATGGACAAATATTACGGTAATATATGAAAGTTATATACGCTAAAGGCACACAGGAAGAGATAGCTACCGCCCTTTACGGGCAGATAGCGCACAGGGAAACCCTCGATTACTTCATGGACTTCCCCCGCATGGTTCTCGGCGGAATAATGGGAAATAACCTTCTGGGCAACATGGGGCTTTTTGCTCTGAAAAAGCTTACGGGGCTTATTTCATCAAAATATAACAAAAACGACCTGCTTTTCTGGAAAACATATTCCGAGTTGCTTGGGCTTGACTATGCTACGGTGTCAAAGAGTCTGTCATACCCTGACATGCTTCTGTATCTGGTTGGCAAATCCGGCTATTTCATAAGTGGAATGCCGCAGATTTTTCTCGGATGCTCAAGCCTCGCCGTCAAAAAAGGGAATGGAATAATCCACGGGCGAAATCTGGACTTTTACGGCGGGAAATACTGGACAAGGGATCACGCCCTGATCGTTATCAAGCCAAAGGATAAAATCGGCTCTATCACCCTCACGGCGGATGGTCTTCTTCTTCCCGGTCTAACCAGCATAAATGAGGAAGGTCTCGCCATTTCGCTTCATGTTCTTTTCACCAGAGAAGTGTCACTAAGCGGTGAGCCTGTGCTTGGCATAGTTTCAGATATTATGGGAACATGCCGGAACTTAGCGGATGTCCGCTCTCTCCTTGAAACGAAGAAAACGGCAGGCGGCTGGGGTATTCTCATCACAGACGGCAAAACAGGCGAATGCTCCGTTTTTGAAATGAACAGCAAAGGAATGAGCGAATTTAAAGTCACTGAAAACAAATTCAGTTACGCCAACATGGCACATACTCCCGCAAAGAAAGCGGATGAGTTTGTTCCGGCGTACATCTGGGTTCAGAACAACTTTTACCGTAAAAAAAGAATGGATGATATGCTGAGTTCAATGTGGTTCGGTGTGGACCATATAAAAATGTTCAAAATACTCGGCGATTTTTATGATATAGGCATGAAGAAAGATCTCTATGCCGGATGTACTGTTGCCAACAGCAACACAATCTCAAGCGCCAGCTTCAGTTTTGCTGATGACCGCATAGCCGTTGCAGACGGAACAACCCCGTCAACAGCGGGTGATATATACGACTATTCCATCTCTGACCTGTTTGCAGGCAAAACAGAGCCCTTAAGGGTTATTAAGCCTGATGTTCCGCATTCGGAAGTTATGGAGACCTACACCCTTTCCGGCTGCGAACATTCAGAAAAGCATGACTATGAAGAGCTTGTGAGCATAATGTCAGGGCTGAAAAACATGAAACAGGATGAGTACGCTTTCCCGCTGTTTCTCTCTGTTTCGTATGCCAAGCTGGGGGAATACGCAAAAGCTCTGGAATTTGCTGACGAAACCCTCGCCCACGGACTCGATCATTACAGAGAAGGCACAGTGATGATGATGCGTGCCATGCTTATGGATATTTCCGGCAGAAGAGGGGAGGCCATGAAGGAATATGAGCATATCCTCAAAGAATACCGCTACCCCTGCCTCACCAGAAAATCACTCAAATATTACTCCGCTCCCTGCGGACAGCGAGATCTGGACAGGATGGAGCTTAACTGGTTTATGTCCTTTGTTCTGCTGCTGTGATGTGCGGTATGAGAAATTGACGGCAACCCGTTTATCTGGTATTAAATTCTGATGGATTTTAATATTACAGAATATATCAGATTTATGTCTCTGGCGATTGTGCCTTTCTTTTTCGCTATCACCGTGCATGAGCTTTCGCACGGGGTTGCTGCGTACATGCTTGGTGACGATACGGCAAAAAGGCTTGGGCGTCTTACCCTTAATCCGTTTGCGCATATTGACATTGTAGGGCTTCTTTTCCTGCTTATCACACAGCTTTTCGGCTGGGCGAAGCCTGTTCCCGTAAACTTCTCCCGCATAAGGAACAATAAATACGGCATGGCTATTGTTGCCGCCGCAGGTCCTGTTTCTAATATTGTTGTTGCCCTTGCATCCGCACTGCTTTTACAGGCAATACTCGTTGTGCCTATCCATGCTGATACAATGCTTGCCAGAGTGGCTATGCCCATTGCGATAATGCTGAAACTCTCTGTGCAGATAAATGTTGCCCTCGCCATATTCAACCTTACTCCGATCCTTCCCCTTGACGGAGGGCGAATACTCACCAATTTTCTCCCTTTTGAAAAAGCGTACAAGTTTTCGCAGACAGAGCGTTACGGGTTTATCATCATTATCCTGCTGTTTCTTACGGGTATTTTTGATAAAACAGTTCTTCCCGTAATCCGTTACCTGACAGCGTTTCTTCTTTAGAATTTGATAAGAGGTAAAAATAGATGAAAAGAGTTTTAAGCGGAATGCGCCCCACGGGCAAACTCCATATAGGACACTACTTCGGTGCGCTCAAAAACTGGGTGAAGCTCCAGAACGAACACGAATGCTTTTACTTCGTGGCGGACTGGCACGCACTTACAACCAATTATGAAAATCCCGAAAATATTATAGAGATGAGGCGTGAGCTTGTGCTTGACTGGCTCGCATCCGGCATTGACCCTGAAAAGGCGACCCTGTTTGTTCAGTCGAAAAACTTATACCATGCGGAGCTTTTTCTGCTGCTTTCAATGATAACTCCCGTGAGCTGGCTTGAAAGATGCCCGACATATAAGGAGATCAAACAGGAAATTACCGATAAGGATCTTTCGAACCTGGGCTTCCTCGGTTATCCGGTTCTTATGAGTTCGGACATAATAATCTACGGCGCAAATTATGTTCCTGTTGGTATAGACCAGCTTCCTCACCTTGAAATAGCCCGTGAGATAGTGCGCCGCTTCCAGTTTCTTTATAATGCTGATGTATTTGTTGAGCCGGAAGGTCTGCTGACGGAAGTTCCCAAGCTTCCGGGGCTTGACGGGCGCAAAATGAGCAAAAGCTACGGCAATGCTATTATGCTTTCCGAAGACCTTGATGAAGTTGAAATGAAGCTGAAACGCATGAAGACTGATACCCGCCGCCAGCGTAAGACAGATCCGGGCGATCCTGAAGTCTGTCCCGTGTTTGACTACCACAAGGTTTTCTCAACAGACGAGGAGAGGGCATACATCACCACAGAGTGCAAAAGAGCGGGAATAGGATGTATGGACTGCAAGATGATTCTTATTAAGCATATGAGAGAGTTCCTTGAGCCGATTCAGGAGCGCAGGCGCAAGTTTGACTCCGAGATAAAGGATATGGACGAGTTCCTCGAAGTTTCGCAGAAAAAAGCGAACGATGAGGCGGGCAGAGTTATGGAAAAGGTGCGTGAAGCCATAAAAATATGAGCAGCGAACTTCTTGATGTTTCACTGGAAAACTTTGAGGGTCCACTGGATCTGCTGATCCACCTCATATATAAGAATGAGCTGAATATTTACGACATTCCCATAGCGATCATTACGGAAAGCTTCATCGCCGCTGTAAAAAGGATGGAGCAGCTTGACATAGAAGTGGCTTCGGATTTCATAAACATGGCGTCATACCTTGTTTACCTGAAGTCAAGAATGCTTCTTCCCAGAGATACCTTCTTTGAAGAGGAACTTGACCCGGAAGAAGAAAAATACCTTTTTACACAGAAGCTTGTGGAATACTCTTTTTATAAGGATGTTTCTGCTGTTCTTAAAAAGAGGGAGGAGGAATCCTCCAAATTTCTCATGCGTGCGGACACTGTGTTCATTGCCAAGGAACAGGCAGATACGGAAGACCCGTTTCTGCTTGCAGACTCTTTCTTTGACCTCACCACAAAGGAACGAAAAACCAAGATGGTGGTGGAGAAGAATATTGTGGATTTCAAGGAAGTAGTGGCGAGGCTGAAAAGTCTGGTCATAAGGAAATGCCGCATGTTCTGGAGCGATATTGTAAAATCATGCAGGAGCAGAAAAGAGGTCGCTGTGTCGCTTCTTGCGGTACTTGACCTTCTTAAAAACAAAGTTGCTGATGCGTCCCAGAGTGAAAACTTTGGCGAGATTGTTATAGAAAAAACGGAGGAGAAGGATGGATAAAACACGGGAAAAAAAGATTTTTTATGCTTCTCTTTTTCTCTCCGGCACTCCTCTGGAAAAGAAGTTTTTCCGTGCGTTCTTTGAGCCGGTAAATCTTGAAAACCGGCTTCTGGAATATGCCGAAGAATTTAATAAGCTGGATACAGGGCTTAGAATCCGCATGGTTTCCGGCGGGTTTCAGCTTGTTACGGAAAGCTCCCTTGTGGAGGAACTCCGTCCTCATTTCGGCGAAAAGTCCGATGCGCTGGGCAGGGCAAGCCTTGAGACAGCGGCTATAATAGCATACAAACAGCCTGTGACAAGGCTTGAAATAGATGAAATAAGAGGGGTGAACTCCTCCGGTACGGTAAAATACCTTCTTGACCGCAACCTCGTTAAAGTGGCAGGCAGGAAAGATGTGCCGGGCAAGCCTCTGCTTTATGTAACTACAAAGCACTTTCTGGAATATTTCGGAATGAATGACCTTTCCGAGATGCCTACTTTCCGTGAGTGGCAGGAACTTAAACAGGGCGGCGGATGACAGTAAGACTTAATAAATTTCTTTCCGCTAACTGCGGTGTCTCCCGCCGTGAGGCGGACAGGCTGATAGAAGAAGGGCGTGTGCGCATAAACGGCGCAGGTGTTGCGGAGCTTGGCGTTCAGGTTGCAGAAACCGATTCCGTTGAGCTGGACGGCAAACCTGTTACGGAGACTGCCCTCGAATACTACAGGTTTTTCAAGCCCAGAGGGATGCTCACCGCTTACGGCGACGGCAGAGGCAAGGACACCCTTGAAGAGATACCTCTTTTGAGGGAAAAGAAACTGGCTTACTCCGGCAGACTTGACTATGACAGCGAAGGTCTTATTATTTTTACCAACGACGGAGATCTGATACTCAGGCTTCAGAAATCGGAATTTAAGGCTGAAAAGGAATACCTTGTCTGGGTAAACGGTGATTTGGATGAAAGAGAACTGGATGAAATACGCAGCGGTCTGAAAACCGATGAAATGCACTACCTACCATGCGGTGCAGAAAGGATAAAAGCCGGGCATTTCCGCCTTATACTCACCGAAGGTAAAAAACGTCAGGTGCGTGAGATTTTCCGCTTTTTCGGACTGCGTGTATCAAGGCTTTTAAGAGTGAGAATAGGAAACATAACCATAAACGGACTAAGAACGGGAGAGATAAAGAGTCTCTCGCCGAAAGAAATTACGGAGCTAAGAAAATGTATAGGGTAAGAGTTATAAAAAGTTTCGCATCCGCCCACAATTTAAGGGAATACGAAGGAGACTGCGAAAACCTCCACGGACATAACTGGAAGGTAGAGGCTTATCTCACTTCCGATAAGCTTGATAAAATAGGCATGCTTGTGGATTTCAAAGTTTTAAAGAAGCATCTTAACGAAATTCTGGACGGGCTTGACCACAAATACATAAATGAGCTGGAATATTTTAAAACAGTGAACCCTACCAGCGAAAATATGAGCAAATTTATCTACGATAAACTTAAAGAGCATTTTGGCTCCATGGTAGAAAGAGTTGTAGTGTGGGAGAGCGACAATGCCGCTGCGGAATACTGGGAATAAGGGGCAAATAAACGAGGTCTTTCATTCTGTTCAGGGTGAGGGGCTTTATGCCGGTGCGCGCCAGCTTTTTGTCCGCCTTGCCGGCTGCTCTGTAGGGTGCGAATACTGTGACACAGAATTTAGTGCGCCGGAAAGTTTTGATGTATATGGAAAAATAGTAAGCAATCCCGTCACTCCGGAGGAGTTCTTTGTTTCAGTATGCGCCGGAGCGGACTTAAGCCTGTTTCACTCTGTTTCTTTTACCGGAGGAGAGCCTACGGAGCAGCTTAAATTTCTTAAGGAAACTGCTATTCTGTTCAAACAGGCAGGCTGCATGCTTTTTCTGGAGACTTCCGGTTACAGACACTCCGAACTGAAGGAACTTAAGACTGTTTTTGATATATTCAGCGTGGATATCAAGCTCTGCCGTGCAGACTGGCGGGAAAATATTGCCAAGCTGCTGCCTGTATTGAAATTTCTCGGCAAGAATAAGTATTACCTCAAGGCTGTTTTTGGTGATACTAACATGGAAGAGGAACTCGCAGAGGCCGCTTCGGTATTATACAAAGCAGGTGTTACTGAGGTTTTTGCTCAATCAGTGGATAATAAAGCGGATTTTAATAGAATAGATACCGTTCAGGTGATATTCTCAAAGGAAGGGGTCGAAATGTTCTACCGTCCTCAAATACATAGGTTTCTTGGGATAAGATGATGCTTTTTTTCGGGAGAAAAGAAAAAACCTTTCAGGACGCCATGTCCTTATACTCCAAAAAAAACTATAAACAGACTGTAAAAGCCTGCGGCGAAATTCTTATGACGCAGCCTGAAAACTTTGAGGCTATGAACCTTATGGGCGATGCCTACTGCCAGATGGGAAATAAGGAAAAGTGTCTTGAGGTTTATGATTCTCTCCTGAAAAAATTTGAAGGCGGAAACTATCTTGAAAAGTCAATAGCGCTGGTAAAAAAGGTAATACGCAACTACCCCGATAAAGAGTCATATCAGGAGAAGCTTGCAGACCTTTATGGACAGAAGGCTCTCGTGACAGAGCAGATAGCTATACTCAGCGGACTGCTGGAGGATAAATCCAGAAGGGGCTTTGTTCAGGAGACTGACCGTATAATGCGAAGACTCACCTCCGTGAAGTCTGCAAATTCGTCTGATATTGCATCTCTTATCGAAATTATGCGCCGTTTCGGCTCTTCAAACGAAGTGAGGATCATGGCCGAAAAAGGTCTGGGGCTTAAAAGTATCGCCCCTGCGGATCTTACTCTTTTCATTAACTGTGCCGTGGAAACCGGCGCAGACAGTGAGCTGTATATAAAGCATCTGCCTGATTACATCAGGAATAATCCTGACAGCACAGCATCCCTTACTGATGTTATAGCGGAGCATCTGGAAAAGAATTTTGACAAAGCCTATTTTGCTGAAATAGTAAAAAGTGCGGAGCTTGATTCCCTTGTACCTCTTTTTGTGCGTTTGAAGAGAAAATACCCCAAGCCTGAAATATACGCTTATCTCCTTGAAAACGCCATTGCAGAAGGGCACACAGACAGCTTTGAACATATTCTGGCTGAAATTGCGTCCGTTTCCGATGCGGTGCTTGACTACTCCTTTGCTAAAGCCTGTTTTAAGTTCATAGATGAAATGAAAACCATTGATGCGCTGGAAAGCATGCGGAGCATAGTTGAAAAAGCCCAGGCAATGGATATGAAGCATCAGGTTCTTGACCTTCTTCGTGAGGCATACGCAAGAGCTGGAGACGCAAAACAAGCACAGATGATAGATGATGAACTTCACGGCAGAAAGTCCGGTCTTATCGGCGGTGAAAAGGAAGCCGGAACTCTTGCTGTGGATTCTTTTGATCATACTGATGATCCGGAAGTAAACAGTCTTCTTGAATATTCACTTATGGATCCTATTCCTTCAAAGAAAAAGCCGGAACCTGTTATTGAGATCCCTGCCGAGCCTGAAATAGATGATTTTTCCATAGTAACCTCTGAATTTGACCTCGATTCTTTTGTTAATGAACCGGCAGCGGAAGAGGAAAGCGGGCTGGATCTTGATAAATTTGCCGCTTCTGAAAGCCATGCCGAGCCTGAAGGTCTTATTGAAAGATACGGCGAAGCTGTCTTTGAAGAACCTGCAAAGGAAGAGGACGAGCCTTCACCTTTCGGACTGATAGAGGTTGATGATGACTTCGATGAGAGTGAAATTTTCGGTGACATTGAGATAAAACCGCAGACAAAAGACGATGAACCTTCTGTTACTCACGAGCAGTATAAGCCTGACAACGGGCTTGATGATCTCTTTGATGACCTTGAGATAGTTGTGGAAAAAGCAGAACCGGAAAAACAGCAGGAAGAGGAAGCCGGAGCGCTTTCTCTGGATGACCTCACTTTCGATTTTGACAGTAAAAAACCAGCCGGACCGGAGAAGAAAACCAAGGACAGCACTAACCCGTCCATTACCTCCGGCGCTCTTGATGAACTCCTCGGCGGGGATGATAAATAGATTCAGAATGTTCGGACTCTCGGAACGCAAAAAGAAACTGATGCTGCTTAAGGGCAAATTCACCGTAAAACGCATAGGGCTTTACGCACTTCTCTTTGCCGCTCTTGTGGCAGTTAACCTCGCTGCGGGCTCAAATATTGTCAACACCGGCTTCCCGTGGTACTCCAACGTATCAATATTCCTGCTTATCAATATTAATATTATCCTTCTGCTTGTTGTTTTCATTCTTATTTTCCGCAATCTGGGCAAGATGCTGGCGGAGCGGCGGCGGAATATTTTCGGTGCAAGGCTTCAAAGCAAACTGGTTATATTCTCTGTTGTGCTGACGGTTATTCCCGTCTTTATTGTTTTCGCCTTTTCAAGCACCGTAATAAACAAAACCATTGATAAATGGTTTGACGCCCAGATAGAGCAGGCGCTCAAAAGCTCAATAGACCTGATGCAGAAATACCAGAACAGGCTTGAGCAGGATATTATCGAACACAGCAGCACTCTTTCAAAGGTTATATCCGAACGTGACTTTATGCAGACCAGATACAAAAAAGAGCTGGATGCGTATATAAAAGAATATTCCGCTAAAAACCAGATAGACGGCATAGCCATATACAATAATCAGGAAGCGAAGATAAGCTCAGAAGAAAAGGGAGGGTTCTTCTTTTTCTCATTTGTTAACGGTGACGTGGTTAACGAGATACTGAGCAAGCAAAGAGTTGCCCGTTATGAGTTTTTCGGTTACGAGCAGATCTACTGGGTTGGGCATCCTGTTGTTTCCAAAAGCAATGAAAATCTGGTTCTCGGCGCTGTTTTTATTTACAGAAAGGTTCCCGCTAATGAAGCGGAGCAGGTCTCTAAAATACTCGATTCATATAATAACTACAGCCAGACACAGTTTTTTGCAGAACCTGTTAAAAACGCTTATAAGCTTCTGCTTGTGCTTATGACTCTTCTTGTGGTTTTCGCCGGGATATGGGGCAGCCTTATATTCTCAAGGGGTATAACACAGCCTCTGGAAAAACTGGCGGAAGCGTCTCTTAATGTTTCTAAAGGTAACCTTGACGTTAAGCTGGAATCCGTGGGCGAGGATGAGGTCGGAGTATTGACCGGAGCATTCAACGACATGGTTAAAAGGCTTAAAGAACATAATGAGGAGCTTAATCTGAAAAATGAAAAGCTCGCTGAAATGTTCATGCAGATAGCAAAGGATAACCAGTATATTGATACTGTTTTCAAAAATGTAAAATCGGCTATAGTTCTCTTTGATGAGTCCTTGCAGATCCTTAAATACAACGATCCTGCCGAGATGCTGCGGAACAACAACCCTGATTCTTTTGAAAATAATGTAATGGGAGAACTCCGTGAGTTCATGCTCAGTACCAAGTCCTCAAAACATTCTCAGACAGAGCTTTCTGTAGGGGATGACCTGCGCACCTTCGCAGTTACAATCACAAAGCTTTTCGGTGCGGACGGCGATGTGGAAAATGTGGTTATGGTGCTTGATGATCTGACTGATATTATACAAAACCAGCGAATGAACATCTGGCGTGAGATAGCTACCAGAATAGCGCACGAGATAAAAAACCCTCTTACTCCCATAAAACTCACTGCGGAAAGGGTGAAAAAACGTCTGGGCAAAAGCCTTGAAGGTGCGGACGGTGAACTTGTGAACAGCAGTATGGATACGATTATCACAGAGGTTAATGAGCTTCAGAATATGGTGAATGAGTTTAACTCTTTCTCCCGTCTGCCTGATCTCACCAAAGGTGTATTTAATCTGGGTGAGCTTCTCTTTGAGGTGACAGACTTTTACCGTCAGTCGCATCCTGATATTGAATTTGTTTATGAAAGCCGTGACTGTAAAATAAATGCCGACAGAAATCAGCTCAAACGTGTTTTTTATAATCTGCTGAACAACGCCATTCATGCCATGGAAAAAGGCGGGAGGATACTGATTAATGTCATATCTGAGAATGGCATGTGCCGTATCACAGTGGAGGACAACGGAGCAGGCATAGCACCGGAGGATATAGGCAGGGTTTTTGTTCCGTATTTCAGCAAAAAAGCTGAAGGAACAGGGCTTGGGCTTGCGATAGTTAAGAAAATTGTTGATGAACACAACGGAACTATCACGGTTGAAAGCAGGCAGAATGAATATACCAGATTCACTCTGGAGCTGCCCAAAGGGGTATGACATTGAAAACACTCATTATAGACGATGAAAAGAATATATGTACGACAATACAGGGAATCCTTGAGGATGAAGGCTACGAGGTTGATTATGCTCTTACTTTTTCCGAAGGGTATGAAAAGCTCAAAAGCCAGATGTATGACTTTCTTTTTCTGGACATATGGCTGCCGGATAAGGACGGAATAGAAGGCTTAAAAGAGATCAAACGCTACTACCCCGAAATTGAAGTGGTAATGATAAGCGGACACGGCAATATCGAAAACGCAGTTGAGGCGATCCGTTTCGGGGCGTGGGATTTCCTTGAGAAGCCTCTTTCCCTTGAGCGTATTGTGCTTATTGTTAAGCACCTTGAAGACAAGCTCAAGCTGATACACGACCTGCGTGAATATAAATTCAACACCCTTAAAAAATATGACCTTATAGGCTCCTCCTCCCGCATGGCAGAGCTTAAAAGAAAAATAGAAAAAATAGCTCCGACTAATGCCTGGGTTCTCATCACCGGTGAAAACGGAACAGGAAAGGAGCATGTGGCACGCCTTGTTCATATGCTCAGCAAACGGGACAAGAAAAACTTTGTGGAGATAAACTGCGCCGCCATACCCTCTGACCTGATTGAAAGTGAAATGTTCGGGCATGAAAAAGGCTCGTACACCGGAGCCCACGCCACAACCAAGGGTAAGTTTGAGATGGCGGACGGCGGAACTGTTTTCCTTGATGAAATAGGTGATATGGAGCTTGCCGCACAGGCAAAGCTGCTCCGTGTGCTTGAAACAAGCCAGTTTACCAGAGTCGGGGGAAATGAGCTTATACAATCGGATTTCAGGCTTATATGCGCCACAAACAAAAATCTCGAAGAGGAGATCAAAGCGGGAAACTTCCGTGAGGATTTGTATTACAGGATCAATGTTGTTCCCTTTGTTGTACCCCCTCTGAGAGAGCGCAGCGAGGATATTCCGCCTCTTGTCAATTTCTTTGTGAGAGAAGCATGTTCCATGAACGGGATGCCCCTTCGCGGGATAGACGATGATCTTATGGACGCCTTTACCCGTTTTGAATGGCCGGGCAACGTGCGTCAGCTTAAAAATATAGTTGAGCGGATGGTTGTTCTTGCGGATGAAGACACTCTCACGGTGGAGGATGCTCCTTCTTTTCTGTTAGGCGCACCGGAAAAACCTGTTAAGTATGATATAGAATTCAGCTACACTCTGAAGCACGCCAAAGAAAATTTTGAGAAATATTACATTCTGAATGTTCTAAAGAGTAACTCATGGAACATAAGCAGATCGGCAAAGACTCTTGATATTGAGAGGACATACCTGCACCGCAAAATCAAGCAGTACGATCTGGACAAAGATAAAAACGGCGGCTGAGTGAAAAAACTTATAAATATTTTCTTTGAGGCTGTTCAGGGAGTCATTTCCTACAGGCTCAGAACATTTCTTTCTGTTTTTGCTATAGGTCTGGGTATTGCTGCTGTAACTCTTGTGGTTGCAGTAGTCAACGGAGCCTATAAATCTGTTACCGAGCTGATAAACACCTTCGGTCCTGATACTGTCATGATTTTCGGCGGGCAAAGGAATGTGGGCGGGCACGGTTTCAGGTCGATGACTCTTACAGTTGAGGATGTCCAGGCTATTAAAGATGCATTCCCTACGGCATACAGTGTCCATCCCTTTCTGCCGAACGGCAGCACAAGGATCTCATACCGTGACAAGCACCATGTGGCTTTTGCTATTGGAACTCCTGTTGCATATACGGAGATGAAATCATGGGAGCTGGCTTCGGGAAGGGACATTCTGCCTATTGATCAGGAATCCGCCGCTAATGTATGTGTTTTGGGGGATACGGTGAAGCGGGCTCTGTTTGAAGAGTCAGAGGATCCTATAGGCAAATATGTTAAGGTAAACAGCTTTTACTGTCAGATAATCGGTGTCCTTAAACCTGTATCTCTCAATATGAACGACAGGTTTATAATGCCCATGTCATCTGTGATGAAGCGTATTTCCGGTCAATATAAGTATATTATGCTGCTTCGTGTGAGCTTCGAGGATATAAAAAACATAAGTCAGCGTGTTGACGAGCTTGAAAGCTTTCTCCGCATGCGTCACAATCTGGCTGATGATCAGGACAGTGACTTTTTAATTGTAAGCCCTGATATGATAATGAAATTCTTTCTTGCTATCAGCGGCGCAATAATGGTTTTCATCGGGATAATGACCCTTCTCACAGTTTCTGTGGGCGGATTTGTAATGGCAAACATGTTTCTTATCTCTGTTCAGGAGCGCACAAAGGAGATAGGTATAAGGCGTGCCTTCGGCGCAACAAAGTCCGATATCTTTACGCAGTTTATACTTGAATTCGGCATAATAACTCTTCTGGGGGCTCTTTTAGGGTTTCTCTTAGGTTCAATAGGTGCAAAAGCGGTTTCAGGCTTCGGAATATTTACTGCTCAGATTTCTCCTGTAGTATTTTTCGCTGCTCTTTTTGTGTCAATGCTCATTGCGGCTGTTTTCGGAACCGCTCCGGCGGGCAGGGCGGCTTCGGTTAACCCCATAGACGCCATACGGAGCAGATGAAATGAAGTATCTCCTTACTTTTAAGATAATCGTAGATGTTTTAAGGGCTTACAAGGTGCGCACGGCTCTTGCGGTGATCGGTGTGCTTTTGGGAACATATGCGGTTATTCTGGTCACAAGTCTTACTGCCTCTTTGGAGAAAAAGGTACGGCTGGAGATTGATAAATTCGGCGAAAATATCCTTACCGTGGTGTCGGGCAAAGTTCGCCGCAGAGCATCGGCACAGGTTATATACCAGTCAACGATGCTTAAGCCTGTTGACCTTCAGGATATAAGCGATGAAGTCAGCGGTGTAAAGACAGCGGAAGTCTTCACCATTAGCTCCACGCCTGTAACCTACGATGGCATAACTATAAGCACCAGTGCCACAGGCTTGACCACAGAAGGTTTTAAGTTGAAAAAATTCAATCTGGAGAGCGGGAGCATGTTCAGTGACAGTGATGATGCGAACATGTCGAGAATCTGCATTATCGGTTCGGAAGTCAAGCAGAAGCTTTTCGGCAATGAAAACCCTGTGGGCAGAACAGTTCTGATCTATCGTGTGCCTTTTATCGTTTCCGGTGTGCTGGAGCCAATGGGTACGGATCTTACAGGAGCAAGCCTTGATGATGTCCTTGTCATGCCCCTGAATACTCATATGAAGCGCATCAGAAATGTTGACTATGTGGACGGTATCATGGTGCAGATGCAGAAATATGATTATGAGTCTCAGATAATAACCGGAATACAGAACATATTGAGACGAAACCATAAAATCGGCGCAGGTCAGGAGGATGACTTTGACATTATCTCACCTTCTGATATGATGGAGATGCGTACGGAAGTTCTCGAAATAGTCAGCTTTCTTGGTAATATTACTGCTGCCGTGAGCTATCTGATAGGCGGACTGGGCATATTTTCCATCATGCTGCTTATTGTCGGTCAGCGCAGTCAGGAGATAGGAATACGCCGGGCAGTGGGCGCACGCAGGCGTGATATTATGCGTCAATTCCTCGGTGAATCGACAATTATAGGTTTGTGCGGCGGAATATTCGGCGGCTTTTTAGGGCTTCTCACATGTTACGGAGTCTTTGCCAGCGGCAAGCTCCCATTTGCTTTCAGCACTGCCGGAGGTGTCGCCGCATTTGTGTCCTCTCTTCTGATTGGTGTAATTGCCGGTGCTTATCCTGCTTCTCTGGCAACCAAAGTAAAGCCTGTTGAAGCATTGAAGAGCTGAGAGAACTTGAGTAATGTGAGCGTGTATGCGAAAAACTACAGGATGCAGGTTTTTTGCATTATTAATTGAGAGGTATCAGATTCATGAAATCAGTAAGATATATGATAATGTCCATCACGCTGTTTATAGTGGCGTTCGGAATGATCTACTACACAAGCAAATTTATGGGAACCGATTCCGACTTTGACTCCTTCCAGCAGACAGCAGGGAAGGGGAGTTTTGCTTCAATTGAAAAAAGCAAGGATGGTGACATAAACACTATTCTCTTTACGGATGTTAAACTGTTTACCAACGGCAGCGGGCTTCCCTTTGTATGCACCGGAACCATAAGCGTAACAACTTCAGATGATGAATCTGCAAAGATGCTAATGAAGTACAGATATGATCTTCTGAATTATGCCCCGCAGGCGTTAAGCCCTGTAAAAGAGTTTACTTCCGAATCCCTCAAAAAAGCCGCCTCTGAAACAGCAAGGCTCTATAAGGAAAAAAGGCAGATTACCGCTGATATGCAATTTGTTTTTGATAAACTCACCTGCGTTCCTGCTCAGTAAATAACGTAGCTTTTTTTGTTTATACTTTTTATTTCAATGGGGATCTTATAGGCGCTGCTGAGGTGCGCCTCGTCCATTTCGCATTTGTTTCCGTAGTACAGTGTTGAGCCATTATCAAGGAGAAGTATTTTATCCGCATAACGCACAGCGAGATTGAGATCATGAAGTACGATCAGCGTTGTGAGATTCCTGCGTTCAGTTATGCTTTTCGCAGTCTCCATTATTTCCACCTGGTTTTTAACATCCAGATGGTTTATGGGCTCATCAAGCATAAGCACTTCCGCATTCTGAACTAACGCCCTTGCGATAAGTATTTTCTGAAACTCTCCGCCGCTAAGTTCTGTTACGCATTTGTCCTTCATATGGGCTATGCCCAGTTCGTCCATTACATCTTCCGCCATGCTGCGGTCTTCCTGTTTCGGGTGCCAAGTCATATAAGGCTTTCTGCCTATCAGAACCGAGTCATAAACACTGCACGGTACGGCGTGGGTTGTCTGGGGCAGATAGGCTATTTTCCGTGCGGTTTCCCTGCGCTTCATCTGGTTTATAAGACACCCTTCAACTTTTACACTGCCTCCGGAGGGTTTGAGAACACCGGCTATGATCTTCATCAGTGTGGTTTTTCCTGCCCCGTTTGGACCTATAATTCCGCATATTTCTCCTTTTTGAAGCTGAAAGGAGACATCATCAAGTATTTTCCTGCCGTTTTTAAGTGTACAGCAGATATTTTCAGCCCTGAGCATTTTTGATTGACCTCTTCATCAGCAGGAACAGAAACATCGGAACTCCTGCAAAAGCTGTTATTACGCCCACTGGAAGCGCCAATGGATACAATATAATCTGCGCCAGCAGATCTGCTCCCAAAAGAAAAACTCCGCCTAAAAGAGCAGATGCCGGTATGAGAAAACCGTGTCCTGTGTGTTTGAACATTAGCCGTACCATGTGCGGAGCTATGAGCCCCACAAAGCCTATGACACCGTAAAATGCCGTGGCAAAAGCCGCCATTATGGATGTTATTATGAGAGAGTATATGCGTATTTTTCTGACTTCTACTCCAAGTCCTGCCGCATGCAGCTCTCCCCATTGGATTGCGTTGTAATCCCAGCTGAAGCGGAAACTGAACAGTATACCGAAGAGCATTACAGCAAGAACTGTCAGAGCTTCGTGCCAGCCGCCTTTGCTTAAGTCACCGAATGTCCAGAAAACTGTTGCTGCAAGCTGGTTGTCGGTTGAAAAATATTGCAGAAGCATGGTACATGCGCTGAAAAAAGCGGACATTGCCACACCCGCAAGTATAAGCCCTTGTGCGGACATTCCTTTTACAAATGAGAACATCAGAATCACAAAAGAGGCAAGCATGGTGCCGCAGAAGGCTCCTGCGGCTATCATGCCCATATTGCCGAAAACGAGCCCGCTGCCTGTGTGCATGAGAGAACCGGCGCCGAGGATTATTATGGAAAAAGCTGCTCCGAAAGCTGCTCCCTGCGAGAGACCCAGTGTGAATGAAGACGCCAGCGGGTTGTTCAGGATATTCTGCAATATTACTCCGCTCACGGAAAGCGCACCGCCAACAGCAAGAGCTGCAAGGATTTTAGGCATACGGAGATGCCATATGAAATATTCCAGATCCTCATGCTCACCGCTCATGACGAGGGCTGACAAAGTATTTCTCCACGTATTCTGAACTGCGCCGTGTTTGAGCCCGAAAAGAACAAACAGAATAAGCAGGCAGACAAGGGACAGCCAGAAAATTATCCTGCCCCTCATACTGTTATGCCTGCTATTATTTTTAATATAAAAAACTTTGTGTTACACATGCTAAAATTTATAACACAAAATTTAATTTTGTCCCGTAAAAAAATAATTATTTTGTTTTCCAGATTACCAGCTCCATTCTGAAGTGGGTTGTATCCGATGCCATTCCTTCTGAGTCTGTCCTTGCGGAGACAGCTTTATCGACTGCGGATACGGCATCCTCTGTTGCATTCTCCATAAGAAAATCCATGCAGTGTTCCTTCATTTTTGCTGCAGGGATTCTTTTCTCCCACTTATCTTCGATGAGGGTTGAGCTGTATGATAAATTCCTGCTGTCAAGCCATGCTTTGAGCATTGGTATATCGTTGAATCTTTTCGGAGTTATGTTCAGAGCCTTGTAGATCTCCATCATTACTTCTGAATCCTTTTTACCTGCAAAACCAAGATAAACGACAAATTTTCCTGCAATTCCGGTTACTTTTGCAAAATCTGCCTCATTTCTTACCGCAGGAGTGGTAGCACAGAAGACAATGTCGAACTCTGCCTCTTCCGGGTTAAAGTCCGACCAGTCAGCATGCACTGCGGTGATATTTGTTACTTCTTCCTTGGCGGCGTCTTCCTTAAGTATGCGGAGCATTTCGCCGGAGATATCCGTTGCTGTTACCGAAGCAGCTTTTTTAGCAAGGCGCAGGGTATACTTCCCGCTCCCGCAGCCAACGTCAAGAACACGCAGACCTGTCGGGTCTGCGCCTTTCTCTTCCATAAGCCTCATCACTTTGGCTTCCAGTGTATCTTCGGAATCTCTGTATCTGGGATAGTTCGCAGCGCGCCTGTCCCACATTTTTTCCGCATTTTTCGGGTCTGCATTTCTCTGAATGTCCATTAGAACCGCCTTTATAGTTTATTTTAATATGCCCATCTGACACTTGCGCCGGCGTTGAATCCCATCGCTTCGTATCCGGATGTTTCTTCGTATTTTTTATCAAAGAGATTATCCGCATAAACTTCAAGGATCGTATTTTTAGCCACTTCGTAAGCTATACTGGCATCGGCAAGAGTGTATGATGAGAGTGTTTTCTGTTTTCCATCCTCATATTTTGGGCGTTCGCCTATGTAGTTAAGCCCCATGTCGAAAGTGAGTTTATCGGTTATTTTCCAGACAAATCCGGCGTTTCCTTTGTACTCAGGTATGTTGTCAACTTCGTCTGATGATGAGCTGAAATCCTTGTCTGTGGGGTCGCCGCTTTTTTCGGATTTCTGATAAGATACGCCTGCGTTTACCGTAAGGTTTTTAAACACTTTGTATTCACCGCCCAGCGAGGTTCCTATAAATTCTGCGTTGTCGATATTATACTGTGCATTTACCGTCTGGGTGGGGTCGGCTGTGGTGGGTACGGTTCTCCTGAGTGAGTAGTTGTCTATGTCATAGTACCATGCGGAGAATTTTATGAACCCTTTGCCTCTGAAGTCATGTCTGTAAACAAAGTCAATGGCGTTGACCTCTTCGGGCTTTATTCCTCTGTCTCTGAGTTCAGCAACATCCTCACCGTTGGAGTAATGAACCGTATCAGGCATTGTGGGGGTTCTGTAACTCTGGTAGACGTACACAGCCGCTTTGTCCTGCGGTGTTATGGTGTATGTGAGCCCTGCTCTGGGGGTGAGCTTGCTGTCATCGTGGTCGTATGTGAAGTTTTCTGTTTTATATGTGTCGTATCTCATGCCGAGGTCAACAGTGAACATATCGTTCAGTTTCCATGAATCTGCGAGGAAAAAACCGTTGGTTATGATCTCCTGTCCACTGTCTGTTGAGCCGAGGGGACGCTGGTTGTTTCCGTTATTGGGGTTTACACTGACCTTTATATCTGTTTCACCGCCCTGAAGATTTTTACGTTCGGCACCGAAAAGTATAGTGTGGTCGCTGATTTTTACTTCGGATTTGCCTTTGAAGCCGTAGCTTCTGTCCATTTCCAGCTCTCTTTCATAAATAGTGTCGCCTTCTTTTACCAGTCCGTTATTGCTGTCTTTTGCGGCGAAGTTTTTATCTGTACGGTCTTCATATACCTTGTAAGCGCTGAGTTCAAAGAATGCGTTGTCATTAATATGCTGGGTATATGCAGTGTTGTACATTACTCTTTCCTTTTCCTGATATGAGCCCTCGTTGGGAGTCATATCTGGTCCGCCGCCTCCTGCGAATCCGTCAGAGGTTTCAACTGTGGGGAAATCGGAATCATAACCTGCTGTTCCGGGGACGTTGGCTATTATCATCCCTCTGCGTGATTTTGTATAGTCTATTCCTGCGGTGAGTTCTGCCTTCCACGGAAGTCTGAGGAAAAACTTGGGTGCTATGTGGGTTACTTTGTAATCACTGTTTTTGAAGTATTCATCGGCTTCCTGACGGCTCATACCGAGGTTTACGCCGAAGTTACCGAACATTTGAGAGTAGCTGCCTCTTATGTTGTAGAAATCGTCAGCCTCGTCCCATCCGCCCATTGTGGCATATATATTTGCTTTAGGCTTAGAGGTGGGGTGCGCTGTATAAGCGTTTACTACACCGCCGATTACGTTGCCGTATTCAACGGAGCTTCCGCCTTTTATAACTTCTATTCTGTCTATGTTGTCCAGCGGAAGCATATTAAAATCAATGTATCCTGCGCCTATGTTTCCTGTTGAGTTCATATTCACGCCGTCAATATTAACCTGAATCCTCTCGCTTCCCTGTCCCCTTATGGTCAGGGTGTTTGCACCGTCACCCACTGCGCTTTTTCTGGTAAGGTTAATTTCAGGGTCTTTTGCCAGAAAATCTGCTATGTTGTTGCTTCTTTTCTTTTCGACCACTTTTGCTTCCGATGATTTCAGATCCTCATCAACAGAACCGGACACTGTTACCTCTTCAAGATAAATTGTGTCCTGCATCATTGTTTCAGACATGGCGGGTGTGTTTATAAGAAATAAACATATTGCCGCCGCAAACGGTATTTTCCTCATGACTCTCTCCTTAAAACAAATATCGTTTATATTTTATAATTTTTGGAAATATAAAATTTCTATTTTTATTTCAATACTTTGTAATGGTGAATAGCTATGCACTTTTCATAGATGTGTCTAACAATTTTAAAAGGAACTGTCAATTATTTTAGAGTCGGTTAAAACTGTTTTAAGCCTATGCTTAAAGTTATCTTCTTCTAACCTAAAGGATTACGTTACTGTTTTTTTATTATGTGTTACTGAACGATGCCGATTTTTTTTTGACTTTTTTAAGAAACAGATCTATTATCAGAATAAAGCGAACATTTGTTTGCCTTATTCGCCTGTGTTAATAAGTTTTGTTTTGCAGAGTGCGGATGCGTAAGTCAATCAGGAAGTATGTACGGGTCAAAGTTATTAAGCAGGAGGTTGTTGCATGTCTGAACCCACTAAAAGACAAAAGCAGTTTCTGGATTTTATCGAAGAATTTACTGAAGCGAACGGATATTCGCCTTCTATACGTGATATAGGCGAGGGGCTGAAGCTTTCATCCACAGCAAGTGTCAAAAAAATGCTGGACAGGCTGTCTGAAGGCGGATTCATAAGAAGAGCCTCATCCTCCGCCAGAGGTATAGAACTCACCAGAAAGCGTTCCATTCCTGTTATCGGGCGAATCAAGGCGGGTATGCCTGTTATGTCTGAGGAAAATCTTGAAGGATACATTTCCGTGAAAGACCTTGTGCGTTCCGATTCATTTTTTCTCCGTGTGGAAGGGGACAGTATGAAAAATAAAGGGATTATGGATGGTGATTTTGCTTTGCTGCGTCCCAGTCCCGTTATCGATAACGGAAAGATAGGAGCATTCCGCCTTAACGGTGAGGTTACTCTGAAAACTTTCCGCAGGAACAGGGAAGGGATGTTTCTTGTGCCTGAAAATGAGGATTATCCGGTTATTCCGGTTCATGAAGGTGATGAGTTTGAGGTAATCGGTATTCTGGATATGGTTCTCCGCTTCTTCAAGGGGCAGTATGATATTAAATATTCATGAAAAAATCCGTGTGGGTGCTGTGTTTGACGGCGGATTTCCGAAGCCTGTGTGGTTTGGTCTGCACGGGGAGAAGGTGCTTATAAAGGAAGTCTGCTACAAATGGAAAGAGCGTGAAGGCACGGATGTTATATATAAATTTACAGTGACCGACGGCTTTAACATCTTTGAGATCATGTTCAGCAGTATGGAAGTATGCTGGTATCTGGTGGCTATGGATGAGGCGTCATGATCCTCTGCATGGATATGGATGCCTTCTTTGCGTCTGTTGAACAGGCGTCAAACCCTTCTTTACGGGGTAAGCCTATTGCTGTTGTCGGGGCGAAGGAGCGTACTGTTGTTGTAACTTCATCCTACGAAGCACGCAGATACGGTGTTAAAACCGGAATGAGCAAATATGAGGCTCTGAAAGTCTGTCCGTTTTTGACTATTGTGAACGCCCGAAACAGGAAATATACTTACGTATCAAAAGAGATCTCCTCTTTTCTGCATAAGATCACGCCTCATGTCGAGCCTTACTCCATTGATGAATCATTCCTTGATATAAGCGGAACAGGCATAGCCCCGCAGGATGCCGCATATATGATAAAAAGCTTTGTTAAGAAGAATTTCGGTATCACATGCTCAATAGGCGCAGGACCCAACAAGTTTATAGCCAAAATGGCGAGCGGAATTAAAAAGCCGGACGGATATTACTGTGTTGAAAAGGATAAGGTAATTGAGTTTGTGGATATGTTCCGGCTTAAAGACTTTTGGGGAATAGGGCGTCGGCTCACGAAACGTTTTGCCGATATGGGGGTTTTTACTCCGGCAGATTTGAGGGCAATGGGAAGGGACAGACTTGTGGAGATCTTCGGTGTAAACGGCGACCATCTTTACGGGCTCGCCTGCGGTGAATATATATCAGGAGTAAAAACCGAAGAGGAGCCCATGAAATCCATAGGGCACAGCCTCACTCTGCCTGAGAATATTTCAACAAGGGAAGAGGCGGAAGGTTATCTGCTTCAACTTTCCGATATGGTGTCCTCCAGAGCAAGGCGTCTGCGTTATTCCGGTAAAACAATTACTGTAACCATACGTTATCCGGACATGGGCACATTTTCACAGGCTCATACAATACCTTTTTTTACATCGGCAACTCACCATATTTATGCCGAGGCACTGACAGTTTTTGACAAGCTCTGGACCGGAAACAGTATAAGGCTTCTGGGTGTGTGCATTTCAAACCTTGTGCCGGAATGCGTCACTCTTTACAATATAGAGGACAGCGGCAAAAACTGGGAAGGGCTGTATTCTGCAATGGATGAAATCAACACAAAATACGGCGAGCGCACTTTGCAGTTTGGTTCGGTTCTAAACTGCCGCCGCAAAGGCTCAAGCGTTATCTCTCCCGCATGGCGCCCATCCGGTGACAGGCATGTCAACATTATTGACGGAAACTGATTGTTAGAAATATCCGGCTCATCCACTTGCATTCCGCAGAATTGATATTATAATAATCACCGTACCGGGCCCCTCTGGCATTTTGTCCCCGAAATGCGATGTCGGTATGTTCCGTCCGGAACCGTAATCATGGGGCAGAGATGTTCAATGAATACCTTTCATGCAATCCTTTTTTCGGATTTTCTTCACAAACCTGTCTGGATGTGGCTTGTTTTTCTTGCCGTGGTGCTGTTTCTCCTTGTTCTTGATTTGGGTGTCTTCAACCGCAAAGATCATGAAATAGGAGTAAAAGAAAGCCTTCTCATGTCTGTTTTTTATATAGGCATCGGGCTGCTTTTCAGCCTATGGGTGGGCAGAATACTGGGCAGTGAAAAAGCCTTTGAGTACCTCACCGGGTTTGTGGTGGAAAAAACACTGGCTATGGACAATATCTTTGTCATAGCAATGATTTTTTCGTATTTTTGTGTACCCAGAATATATCAGCACAGGGTTCTTTTCTGGGGTATTCTGGGTGTCATTATTCTTCGTGGGATAATGATAGGTGTGGGTGCCAAGCTGGTCAGTGAGTTTGAATGGGTGCTTTATATCTTTGCTGCTTTTCTCATTTATTCAGGCATTAAAATGCTGTTTAAGGATGATGACGAAGGTGATTTAGGCTCGAACCCCGTGCTTAAGTTTATACGCAGGAAAATCAGAGTTACAAAGGATTTCCACGGTCACAGTTTTATTGTTTACCGCAAGAATCCTAAAACCGGGCATAGGTTTCTCTATGCCACTCCGCTTTTACTGGCACTCGTTTTTATCGAAGTTGCAGATATTATATTTGCCGTGGATTCCGTACCTGCGGTTTTCAGTATTACTACAGATGCTTATGTGGTTTATACCAGTAATATTTTTGCGATTCTAGGTTTGAGGTCACTTTATTTTGCTCTGGCGGCTGTGATATCAAAATTTTACTATCTCAAGTATGCTCTTTCGGTTGTTCTGATATTTATAGGTGCCAAGATTTTTGTATCAGAGATGTTTCACCTTGTTAAAATACCGCCGGCGGTGAGCCTTGGTGTGACTTTGGCGATACTTGCGGCGGGAATTATAGTTTCTTTGCTTAAGGCAGAGAAAAAAGACTAAGAATCTTCTTCTGTAGAAGCTTTGGCGGGTCTTTCAAACAGGGTGGCGGTGAATGTATTGCCGCCCATGCTGTTTTTTTCCAATGTGATTGAGCCGTCATAAAGCCCTGTAATATGTTTGACTATGGATAATCCTAGTCCTGTGCCTGTCTGGTTTCTGTTTTTGGATTTGTTTACGGTATAGAAGCGCTCAAATATCCTCTCTCTGTCTTCATCCGGTATGGCTGGTCCTTCATCAGCCACATGGATAACTATTTCATCATCCTTTCTGCTGATGCTGATTTCGATTACTTTTCCGGTGCTGTATTTATGTGCGTTATCTGTGAGGTTGGTTACCAGTGTCATGAAATGCTCACGCAGTATGGGGATTTCGGTACAATCCGCCTTGATTAAGGTTTTTACTTCAAAACCTTCATAGCGTTCCTCCAGCTCACTGACGGCGGAGTCAAGCTGTAATGGCTCATCCACGCTGAATCCGTCTGCTATGTGTTCAAGCCTGTGAAGCTCAAGGATATCGTTTATGATGTTATTAAGTCTCTTTGAGTTGCTGTGGATGATAGTGAGAAATTTTTCAAGATTCTTCCTGTCAACAGCCGTGTTGCCGAGCAGAGTTTCCGCATAGCCCATTATCATGGCAAGGGGTGTTTTCAGTTCATGGGTTATATTGCCTATCAGCTCAGTTTTGAAATCCTCATACTGGGTGCGTTCAGTTATGTTGTATAAAACTATAAGGATTTCATTGTCCAGATGGCGGACGTGGGCGTCAAAAATCTTCTGACGGAGTTCAAGGTGGTGTATTCCGTCCTCATTCCACTCCAAAATCCTGCTGACAAAGTTGATTGTGTCCATATTGTTCAGAGAATCTACAATATTTTTGCCAAGGGTAAGCTCTGTACCCAGATCTTTTACGGCTTTACTGTTGAAGTGCTTTATTTTGTGCGATGTATCCAGAAGGATTATTCCTTCATTTAGTATTGAGAAGACATGCTGAAGCTTGTGGCGCTCATTCTCAAGCTCATTCTGTTTTTTGGTCATGGAGCTGTACATGCGGTGGAAAATGTCCGCAACTTTGGACATTGTTTTATCACCGAATACAGGGAAACTTATGTTTTTGTCTCCGGCTTCGATTCTATCTGCTATGTCAGCGAGTTTCCGCATTGGTATTGATATTCTGCCCGCAAGGAGGAATGAGATAAGACCGGATACCGCAACAGAAATAAGGAGGATGCGAAAGTTTGAGTTGATGGCATCACGGCTGTGTTCTTCCGCCTGCATGTTGGTTATATTTTCAGACAGTATTTCGCTTTTTCCACGCACTTCGTGAATTTTGAGCCCTGCCTCCGGTTCTGCCTGCCTCCCTGCGGAGTAGTGCAGGGTAAGCATCAGAACAAGGGTTACGGGAACAAATATTGTAAGAAAAATGCCTGCAAATAGTCTCATGTATCGGCGCGGTAGCCAATCTTAGGAACAGATTTGATTATTTTCCCTTTGTCTCCGAGCTTCTTTCTAAGTGATGAAATATGTGTATCCACTGTTCTGGAGTAAACATCAGTATCATAACCCCAGACAGCGTTAAGAAGCTGGTTTCTGGTGAAAACCCTTTTGGGATTGCGGAGGAAAGTCACAAGAAGTTCATACTCCTTGTTTGTGAGAACAACCTCGTCACCATCTGCCTTAACAGTGTAGTTTACCGTGTCTATTGTGATGCCTGATTCGGAGATTATTTTATTTTCCATCGCAGGGGTACGACGGAGAATAGCTTTAACTTTTGCTGCGAGAATGTTCATGCTGAAAGGCTTGGTGAGGTAATCATCAGCTCCGTTTTCCAGACCCTTGATGATGTCGTTTTCGGTATTTTTGGCAGATATAATAATTACAGGAATGTGGGCGTATTTCTGGTTATGGCGTACGATGCTTAAAAAATCCATGCCCTTCAGTCCGGGCAGCATGAGATCCAGCAGGATCACGTCAGGGCTGAAGTTTTCGAGGTGGATAAGACCGTCATTTGCATCAGCGGAGCATATTACTTCATAGTTTTTCTGCTCCATATTGAATTTGATGAGATCGCTCATCTCCTCGTGGTCTTCAATTACCAGTATTTTTATCATATTGACTCCTTCAGTCCAGCCTCTGATGGCGGACTATTTTACCTTCCACCATAAAATAAACAAGCTCTGCTATGTTTGTGGCGTGGTCGGCAATTCGCTCAATACATCTTGTTATCTGCATGAGAGATATTACTCCCGCAGTTTTTTTGATGTCTTCTGCTATGTAGGTGAGCAGCTCACGGATTATCTGTGAGTGCAGACCGTCTATTATGTCATCCCTTTTAATTACATGGTATGCGGCGCCGGTATCTTTGTTGAAATAGGCGTTTACGGCGTCATTAAGCATAGCGGCTGATGCTTCGCCCATCTTCGGAAGGTCTATGTAGGGCTTTATCTGGGGAATTTCATTAAGCTTTAGCACTTCTTTAGCTATATCAACACTGTAATCGCCTATCCGCTCAAGATCCACGATAATTCTGGAAGCCGTGAGAACAAAGCGCAGGTCAACAGCCTTGGGTTCATAGAGGGCAATTATTCTGCGGCAGAGGGCATCAACCTCTATATCAAGGTTATCTACCTTATCGTCCCATGCTATTATTTCACGGGCGAGGTCGCTGTTGCGTTCCACCAGACTTTTTACAGAACCTTCTATCATGGTTTCACATTCTTTCGCCATTTCGGCTATCAGTGCTTTAAGCCTGATATAATCAGTTTCATGCTGCTGTGACATATAACACCCCTTTATCAAACATAAATGTTATATCCACCCGCATATGCAGGGTTTGAAGTCTGTACATATTGCCTGTGGAGAATATTTTATTTATTATATCAGATAGGCGGATTTATTTAAGCCTGTGTCTGAATAACAATTTAACATATTTGAATTCTGTGACGTCAATGTGAGAGAAATGTCAAATAGATGTTAATTAATTTATTTTTCGTTCCAGTTAAACTTTTTTGAACCTATTTACATAATTTGCCTTTCAATTCTTTTTAGACTGTATTAAACTTTGTTAGACAAAAACGGACAGGAGTGTTTATGAGAGAAAGAGAGCTTTCCGGAAGCATGGAGGATTATCTTGAGACTATTCTTCTGCTCCAAAAAGAAAATCCGGTTGCCAGAGCTAAAGAAATTTCAGAAAAGCTCGGCGTCAAAATGTCATCCGTAACAAATGCACTCAAGCACCTTTCCGAGAAGGGATTTATTAATTACGACCGCTACAGCTTCATCACTCTCACTAAAGAAGGTGAGAAGTATGCGGAAAATATTTTTCTCCGCCACGAGGTACTGAAAAAATTCCTCAAAACCGTTGTTGGTCTGAGCGAAGATCAGGCAGAGGAAAATGCGTGTCGTATGGAACATGTCATGGACATGGATGTTATCAACAAAATCAATAAACTTGTTGATTTCCTTGAGAGGGAAAATGTTTCTCAGGAATTTAAAAAATATCTTGAAGATAACTGACAGGGAGAAGGAAAGGGCGGTTTTTTGAAAGCCGCCTTTATTTTTTCAGTGCTTTTATTTCCCGCAGCAGCTTTCCCGTCACCGAGGTAAGCAGGTTCATTTCCCGTTCCGACCATTCTTTTGAGTCAAACATCATTGAAACTTCCATCAGCTTAACATCATTATTTTGCCCGTTCAGATACCCTGACAGCTCAAGCAGTTCGGAGAATTTTTCTTTGAATATCTGTTTCTGTGAAACTGACGCAAAATCAGGTTCGGCAGTTTCAGCAGCAGTATCTTTGAGAGCAAGTCTAAGTTCCCAAAGAACAACCAGAACAGCGTGGGAAAGGTTCATACTTGGACATTCAGCTTCTGTGGGCAGCGCAACTCTGTAACGGCAGACTGCAAGCTGTTCATTGCTCAGTCCGTTTGCTTCATTACCGAATAACAGTCCTATGGTTTTTCCTGAGGATATTTCTGACTTAACTGTTTCCGCCAGCTTCTCATAAGGCAAAGAAAGTCCGTTATCCCAAGGGTTTCTGGGGCTGAAGCCTATTACCACATCTGCTTTTGAGGTGAGTTCCTGAAAGGATAAATTCTTAACAGCAGTGTCAAGAATGCGGGAAGCATGCACCGCATATATTGACGCTGTTTGTTCTCTGCCTGAAAGAATACCGGTAAGCTCAAGCCTGCTGAATCCGGTATTTGCCATTATTCTGGCAATATACCCAAGGTTGGCTGCGCCTTCCGGTTCACTTAGGAGTACGGTTATTTTATCTTTAAAATCGGTCATCTAAGCTTTGTTACTCAGACTCAGCATGAGACGGTAGTTTTTCATTACCTTGCTGTAGTAAACCTGAGGAAGTCCGCTCCCGCTCTGAAGTTTTTTGCGTAAGTTGCCGGGTCCGAGGTTGTAGGCTATGATTGCGTGTTTCTGGTTATCGTATTTATTCATGAGGTAGGAGAGGTAGCCTATGCCTAGTTTGATATTTGTGACCGGATCGAAAAGCTCTTCTGTTTTGCGTATATTTACGTCAGGCTTCTGGTCTGATATGTAGCGTGCTGTTCCCGGAAGAAGCTGCATCAGCCCGACGGCTCCTTTGTTTGACACTGAATTTCTGTTGAAAGAGCTTTCAGTTTTTATTACCGCAAGCACCAGATAAGGGTCTATGCTGTGTTTGCGTGACTCGCTTACTATAAGGTAAGCCATATCCATTGCGGTTAATCCGCCCGGAGGACGATTAAAGGTTGAAAGTATATCCCTGACATCAAGCACCTGGGTGGCGAATGTCATTTTTTCCCTTTCAGCGTTCAGTTTCTCTGATACGCTGATCATTTTGTCATGCTGCATCTGCGCTTTTTCTTCCATACCGCCGAGATTGTAGTTTACGATGTTAAGGAAGAAGAAGTTCACGGCAAGCAGGAAGAATATAAACACTGACAGCATCAGCGCTATAGGTCTAGCCTGCATTTCGATAGCTTTCATTCTCTGAGTAACGCTCCTTGCGTAAATTAGGTTCGTAAAATAGGACAAATCATTCTCTGAAAAATTCAGAGTACAAAACCTTAGTTTTTTTGTTATCATGCTTCTTGTTGCGAAAAATAGTCTATGCGGCATGAAGTGTAAAGTGAAAAAATCACACTTCACCCAAAAACACTGACAGAATAAAGGAAAAAAGTTGATATTTTATGTTTGAATTTCCAGCGCTTTTTAAAGCAGAGTTTGTAAAAAGATATAAAAGGTTTTTCACCGACGTGATAAAAGACGGTGAAACAATTACTGTACATAACCCGAACACTGGCTCAATGAAAAACCTGCTTACAGAGGGTAATCCTGTGTTTTGCTCTGTTTCAGACAATCCCGCCCGTAAGCTGTCCTGCACCCTTGAGGCTATGTGTGTGAACGGTGAGTGGCTGGTGGTGAATACCATGGTTGTAAACCGCATAGCTGAAAGCGCCATAAATGACGGTGAAATAGAGGAGCTGGGCAGTGTTTCCCTGTGCCGCAGAGAATACTCATATGACGAGGCGAGGCTTGATTTTTATGTGGAGTCAGATAAGGGAAAGTTTCTGATCGAAGTAAAAAACTGCACTCTTTATGATGAGAATACAGTTATGTTTCCCGATGCGGTTACAACAAGGGGTAAAAAGCACCTTGAGGTTTTGCAGAGAGCTGTCAGGGAAGGGTATAACGCCTGTATGCTGTATATGTGTCAGGTGAAGCGCAGTGCTTTCAGACCCGCTCATGAGATAGATCCTGCATACGCAGCGGAATTTGAGAAGGCGAAGTCCTCCGGAGTTCAGATTCTGGTTTATTATACGGATTTCGACCCCGAAAAGGGAACTGTTAGCCTGAAAAAGATGGTTTAGTGTGACAGCTACATATGACCGATCAGTGTGTACACAGCGTCTGTGTCACGTATTTGTCCGGTTTTGATTTTATAGTCAAGTTCGGCAAACTGCCCCGCAAGGACGGCAAGCTCTGACGGCTTCCATTTTGCTGCATCAGACTTAATTTTGTTGACTATGAACATTCTTTCCTGCAGAGCAGAGGGAACTTTCTTCTGTAAATAGATCTGTTTCATTCTGCGGGCAAGAAGAACAAAGATAATTGTGACAGCCTCTCCGCCTTTTATAAGGCTGTCCAGTATCCGCACGCAGGATTTACGGTCTCTGGAGGCGAAGCTGTCTATGAATGCGAATATGTTTTCCTGCTTTTCAGCGGTTATCAGCTTAAGCATTTCGTCCGGCGATGAAGGTTTTTTATATGCGTAATAAATTGAGAGCTTGTCTATTTCGCTTCTTATCTGCTTGATGTCTCCGCCGAAAATATCATAGATCTCATCTGCCGCACCGTAATCACAGGGAAGTTCATGTTTTTCAAACTCATTTTTCACTTCCATCACACTGTCACGGCGGCTTTTTTTCTTTTCTACAGTCAGTCTGAACCCTTGAAATGCGCCGAGTTTTTTTTCAGCATCCGCAGCAGCAGTGAGAACTATCACTGCCTCCGGGCATCTGTGTGCCTGATTCATAAACGCCTCAAGCTCTTTGATCTTATCTGCGTTATGAACAATGGCAAGTTTTATAGGGTTAAAAAGAGATGGAGAGGAAACAAAGCTGAAAAAATCGGATAAATCCATCTCATCCCCGAACCATACTGTGTCTTCAGGATCGTCCAGAGATGCGCGGATTTTTTCTGTCTCGGCGTCAATAAAACCTGCCGTACCGAGAATTATCAGCTTGGAATCATGGTCTGAAGTCATGGTAAAAATCCGTTAAGGACTGCCTGATGACGTAGTTTACTGCATCAGTTCTATTCCGCTTGTTTTTACCCAGATCGCTTGTGAGGTCGTAAACTGTTCTGCTGTTGAAAGTTCCTGTGAAAACTTCTTTTCCTGTACGATCATGTATTGTTACTTCCAGTTCGCATGAAACGGATGAGGTCCCTGTCTGACCTGTTCTGGTAACGATTCTTGATTCAAAAGAAAGGTCTTTAAGGCGGAGATCCGCTATGTATCTGCTTTTTCCGTTATCTCCCAGCGCGCCTCTTGCACTGAAGAAGTTTACGGCAACATCCCCAATCTCCCTTTCCATATCAGGCTCAGATGACTGGTTATACACGCTGGCGATGGTGAGCGTATAGTTTGCTCTTTCTTCCATACCTGCCATTTTATATCCGCAGCCGCTTATCATAACAAGAATGAGGATAAGGGCGGATACGCCGCCCTTTAAGCTTTTAAGCATTTATTTCACCACTATGTTTATCAGTTTGTTGGGAACGAATATCTTTTTGACAACTTCTTTGCCGTCTGTATAGCCTTTGATTTTTTCATCAAGGAAAGCTGCTGAAAAGGCATCGTCCTGCGCACAGTCACGGGGAAGCGAGAGCTGTGAGCGTACTTTACCGTTTATCTGTACCACAACTGTTACTTCATCTGTCTTTGTATATTCTTCAACATATGAAGGCCAGTCGCTTCTGGAAAGTATTTCCTTCATTTCCGCTTCTTCCCAAAGCTCCTCTGTTATATGAGGGGTGAAGGGGTTAAGAAGTTTTAAAAGAGCCGTAAGAGCTTCTTTGAAAACCAGTTTTTCCCCATCCGCCTTGAGTTTTGTTTCCGCTTTATAAAGGTAGTTTACAAACTCCATCAGGGCGGCAACAGCCGTGTTAAGGTGATATTTATCTATATCGTTTGTAACTTTTTTGATCGTTGAATGGGTGTGATAAAGCATTTCTTTGATGAATGCTTCATCTCCGCCTGTGCCGAAGTTCTGCTGAATGAGTCCGAGATTGTTTTTAACAAGCCTCCAGACCCTGCCGAGGAACCTGAAAGAGCCTTCAACACCCTGATCGCTCCACTCAAGCTCATTTTCAGGGGGTGCAGCGAAAATAATGAACAGCCTTGCAGTATCAGCACCGTAAAGCTGAATAAGCTTGTTGGGGTCTACTACATTTTTTTTGGATTTGCTCATCTTTTCTACACGGCCGACTGTAACTTCTTTGCCGCATTTGGTGCATTTTCCGCCTTCGGCCTCTTCGGGGAAGAGCCAGCCGTGTTCCTCGCACCTGTATGTCTCTTTGCAGACCATTCCCTGCGTAAGCAGTCTGTTAAAAGGTTCGTCAAAGTTTATATAACCGAGGTCACGCAGAACCTTGGTAAAAAACCTTGAGTAGAGAAGGTGGAGTATTGCGTGTTCTATTCCGCCGATATATTGGTCAACGGGCATCCAGTAGTTTGCTTCATCGGTTTTAAATGGTGCTGTATCGCATTTGGGTGAGCAGTAACGGAGGAAATACCATGATGATTCCACGAATGTGTCCATGGTGTCGGTTTCTCTTTCCGCAGCGCCGCCGCACTTGGGGCATGTGGTGTTAAGGAAAGCTGCTGATTTTCTCAGCGGGCTTCCGCCTGTGCCGGAGAGTTCAACATCTTCCGGCAGCCTGACAGGGAGCTGGTCTTCCGGTACGGGAACTGTGCCGCATTTCGGGCAGTTTATAAAAGGAATCGGCGCTCCCCAGTATCTCTGGCGGGATATCTGCCAGTCACGCAGACGGAAATTTACAGTGCTTTTTGCTATGCCTTTTTCTGCAAGGAATTCAACAACTGCAATTTTTGCTTCCTCATTGGGCATGCCTTCAAATTGAGCGGCATCAACAAGTCTGCCTGCGCCGGAGTATGCCTCAGTCATTTCAGCGGGAACAAGCTCCTGATCCTCAGGCATTATGGCTATTTTAATATCAAGGTTATATTTTTTTGCGAATTCAAAGTCCCTCTGATCGTGGGCGGGAACAGCCATAACTGCACCTGTTCCATAGTCCATGAGGACAAAGTTGGCTATGAAAACAGGCATCCTGCGTCCGTTGAGGGGATTTATGACATATTTTCCGGTGAAGAAGCCTTTCTTCTCCTTATCATCTGCCATACGGTTTATTTTATCTTCCTTGAGAATTCCTTCAATGAAGTCAAGTCCTTCCTTTTCCTGCTCTGTTCCGGAGAGGAGTTTCTTGGCAACCGGATGTTCAGGCGCCACAGACATGAAAGTGGCTCCGAAAAGCGTGTCTGCCCTTGTGGTGAATACGGTTATTTTTTCATCGGTGTTTTCAATATTAAAATCTATTTCAGCGCCAAAGGACTTGCCTATCCAGTTCTGCTGCATTGTGAGAACTTTTTTTGGCCAGCCGTCCATTTTTTCGGTACATGAGAGGAGTTCTTCAGCATAATCGGTGATTTTGAAATACCAGCCGTCAAGCTCCTTGATTCTCACTTCGCCGTCACAGCGCCAGCACTTTCCGTCCTCAACCTGCTCATTTGCGAGAACAGTCTGGCATGCTTCGCACCAGTTAAGGTGTGAGGTTCTTTTATAAACAAGCCCTTTCTCAAACATTTTGATAACAAGAAGCTGTTCCCATTTGTAATATTCGGGGTCGCAGGTGGCTATCTCTCTGTCCCAGTCGTATGAGAGACCAAGCTGCTTAAGCTGGGTTTTCATGTATGCTATGTTGCTTTTTGTCCATATTGCAGGGTGGGTTTTGTTTTCGATGGCGGCGTTTTCAGCAGGCATCCCGAAGGCGTCCCATCCCATAGGGTGAATAACATTGAACCCTTTCATGAATTTGAAGCGGGATATAACATCACCTATGGCGTAGTTGCGTACATGCCCCATGTGTATTTTGCCCGAAGGGTAAGGGAACATTTCCAGACAGTAAAATTTTTCTCTGGAATTATCGGCTTCTACTTTGAAAAGCTTGTCGTCTTCCCATTTTTTCTGCCATTTATGTTCAATTTCTGCGGGACTGTACTTCATCTTCTGACTCCTCCGGACTATAAAAAAGACGGAAACGGACGTTCCGCCTGATCCGCAAAAAGTTATCATACATACCACATTGTCCGCAAGGGTAAAAAGTGTTGGACGGCTGTTCTTTCCGTTATTAAATCTGGCATAAAGCATGTTTTTTTATTATAACTTCTGTTTTCCATACTGCTGATTATTGCTATAATTGCACAGGAATGAATGATTCTGAGACGGAGTCGGATTTGAAAATTACGGGCGAGAGTTTTCTTGAACTGGCATATACACTTGTAAGAATACGTGATCTGGATGTTCTTCTGGAAACTATTCTCAAAAGAATACGAGGGATGCTCGGTGCGGACGCAGGAAGCATATTTATATATGACGAGGAGAAGGATGAGCTTATCTTCAAATACACGCAGAATGATTCTGTTCAGCTTCCCTTCAAAGAGTTTGCCATACCGGCAAATGAGAACAGTATAGCCGGATATGTCGCTAAAACAGGCGATACGCTGCGCCTGAAGGATGTCTATCACCTTGATGACGAATACCCGTTCGGGTTCAATGTCAGCTTTGATAAGATGTCTGGCTACAGAACAAAATCTGTTCTGGCTTTTCCTATTACTGATCTCAACGATCAGCTTACGGGTGTTCTTCAGATAATAAACAAGAAAAGATACGAAGTGCCGCTCACCCTTGAGAATGTTAACAGGATCGTTCTGCCCTTTAATGATAATGATGAAATGGTTGCCGAGTCCCTGACAGGGGTTATAAGCCTCGCCCTTGAAAACGGCGTGCTTTACGATAATCTCGAAAAAATGAACGAAAGCTTCATAACAGAGCTTTCAAAGGCTCTTGAAAACAGAGAGCCTGCACGTACGGGGCATGTAAACAGAATTACCGCAATATGTGAAACGCTGGCTTCGGAGATGCACAGGGATCTGGATGATTTTCCTGACTTTTTTATGAACAGGCTGAAAGATAAGATCCTTCGCTATTCATGCCGTCTGCACGACATAGGTAAGTTATTTGTGCCGGAAAAAATATTAACTAAAACGGAAAAACTTTACTCCGGCATGACTGAAAATATAGAAAACAGATTCAGACTTGCTAAAGCTTGTGCAAGGCTCAAAGGCAGACCGGAAGAGCTTGTTTGCGAACTGAACAGGCTTCTTGAAGTCATAAAAAACGCAAACATTTCGGATATTAATGATAAAATATCTGAAGATCTGGAAAAGTGTGCCGGATATGTGTTTGAAGACTCAGACGGCGAGGAGGTAAATCTTCTTACCGATGAGGAATACCGTCTTCTCAGCATACGTGAGGGAATTTATACTGATGAAGAGATTAAAAGCATGCAGTTTCACGCCCTCGGCACATATGAATTCCTTCGGAATATTCCGTGGACATCCGAACTCAGGGATGTCCCGATTATAGCGGCAAGCCACCATGAAAAAACTGACGGCAGCGGATATCCTTTCGGTACAACGGGAGACGATCTGCATGTTTTCTCAAAAATAATGGCGGTCGCAGAAAGTTATGACCGCTATACTTCAGATTCCCGTCCGTACGGACAGTCCATGATGCCCGATGAGGCAGCAAAAGAAGTCAAAAAAGACGCTGAAAAAGGCGCACTGGACATGAAGATTGCTGACTTTTTTATAAGCAAGGAAATATACAAAAGGTTCTGAAATCTCCCGCAATCCGGGAGCCCAAGCAGGAGGAAGGCTTGAAAACCGTATTAGTAATCGATGATGATGAGAGCTTAAGGCTTCTCTTAAGAGATGAGTTTTCTGACAGAAACTTCAATGTTGTTACCGCATGTGACGGCGAAGAGGGGCTGGTAAGCTTTAATGAGGAGAATGTTGATCTGGTTATTCTGGATCTCAACCTTCCTAAAATAAACGGTAAAGAAGTGCTGGAACATCTTAAAGCTCAGTCGCCGGATATTCCCGTGATTATTTACACGGCAAATCCTGACATGATTTTTGATACCGCTGATCTGAAACATGTGGAAGTTATTCTGAAATCCACCGATGTTGAAGAACTTATGGAGTGTTCGCAGAAGCTTGCGTATGTTTGATGAAAAGCTCTACCGTGAATTTCTCGCCACAGAGAATTTCGGCAGGAATATACTTGTTTTCGATGAGACAGACTCCACGACAGCACGCCTTTTAGACAGCGAGACCCCTTATTATACAGTTGCGTCTGCTGAAAGCCAGACAGCAGGCAGGGGGCGCAGCGGCAGGAGATGGGTTTCCGAAAGCGGAGTCAATCTTTATTTCTCCGTAAATCTTCCCCCTATGAAAATTGAAGATCTTCTCGCTTTTAATATAGCCATCGGCTTTGCTGTCTGTGACGTTCTGCGGGAATATGCTGATGTAAACCTGAAATGGCCTAATGACATAATGGCAGGCGGCAAAAAGCTCGGCGGAATATTATTTGAAACAGCAATCAGCGGCTCGGTGATGGATAAAGTAATTCTGGGAATAGGGATTAATGTGAATATGACTGAGTTTCCGCCCGAAATTAATGAAATTGCCGCTTCTCTCAAGACTGAAACAGGACGGACATTTTCCAGAGAAGAGATACTGGCACGCCTCATGAACGGATTTGAATCGTTTTCGGATCTGTTTTTTAAAGGCAGGATAAATATTGTTGAGGAATGGAAAAAATATTCGGCTTCCCTTGACAAAAAGATAGCCCTGCACAAGAATGGTGTCAAAACCGTTTTTACGGAGAAAGGTATCACCCCTTCGGGCTTTCTCATCGCTGAGGATGAAAGAGGGGTGAAAACAGAAATAGTTACCGGTGATATTGGATATGATTTTAGCGGTTGATATTGGCAACACAAATATAGTTCTGGGGATTTTTGAAGGGGATAAAATTAAATGCAGTTTCCGTCTCCACACAGACACACAGCGCACAACGGATGAATATGCCTCCACGATCATGCTTCTCCTTAAGAATAGAGGGGTCGAAATCACCGATATAAAAGGGGTTATAATTTCAAGCGTTGTTCCGCAGCTTATATATTCGTTCACAAAGCTCGCTACTAAATATATGAATATTGAACAGCCTATGGTTATTGCGCCCGGGGTGAAAACCGGAATGCCTATCCGCTATGAGAATCCTAAAGAGGTCGGGGCGGACAGGATAGTAAACTCTGTCGCAGGCAGAGAGAAATTCGGCGCACCTGTTATAGTGGTTGACTTCGGCACTGCTACCACGTTCGACGTGGTTAATGCAAAAGGGGAGTACACCGGCGGAGTAATTTGTCCGGGTGTTAAGCTCTCTGCCGGAATACTCCACTCAAAAACAGCGAAACTTCCTGAAATTGAAATAGAAAAAGTGGAAAGAGTTGTCGGAAAAAACACTATACATTCACTACAGTCAGGGATATATTACGGCTACCTGTCTATGCTTGACGGCCTGCTGGAAAGGATTATGACCGAGGAATTCGGGCGCTGCGATATTGCTGTCGTTGCAACAGGCGGACTGGGCAGCGTATTCGCCAGAGACTCCAAATATATCGGACACTACGACCCCGACCTGACTCTAACGGGACTGAGGCTTATTTATGAAAAAAACCTTTAGTCTGCTTATAGCATTGGTAATAGCAGGATGCGCAGCCAAAGGACCTGAAACTCCCGCACCGGATAAGGCGGCTCTCGCTGAATCACGTTATAAAATGGGTGTTGCGTATCTTAACACCAATACAGACTACAAGGCTTTTCAGGAACTCCAAAGCGCTCTCGAACTCGCTCCGGATAATGACAAATACCTCTATACAATGGGGCTTTTCTTCATGAAGAAGGAACGCTATTCCGAAGCTGAACCGTACATCAAAAAAGCTATCCAGATAAAACCTGACAGCTCTGAGTATCTGAACGCATATGCTGCTGTTCTTGCCGGAACGGGCAGGCTTAATGAAGCGGTGGAATACTGGGACAAGGTTATAAACGATCCCGGCTATCCCTATCAGATCATGGCTCTCTACAATGCTGCAAACGCTCTTTACGATGCCGGCAGATACAGCCGTGTTCCTTATTATCTGGATAAGGCTTTAAACATCAACAGAAGATACACTGACGCCTACAGGCTTCTTTTTAAATCTTACATAAAAACAGGTGACAGGGCAAAAGCTGAACAGACTCTGCTGAAAGAGGCGGAGATGATTCCCGAAGATCCTGATAATTATCTGAGAGCGGCTGAGTTTTACTTTGACAGCAGAGAGTATTCCAAAGCCGTTCCCTTCCTTGAAAAACTGCTTGAAAACTTTCCCGATGCTCCGCAGGGGAAAAGGGCAGGCGAACTAATGAAAAGATTGGGGTTGTTAAATGAGTAAACTCGGTGAATTTCTCAAAACAGAAAGAATAAAAAAACACATAGATTTCGACACAATTACCGACAAGACCAGAATAAGCGAGGAGATACTCCTGCGCCTTGAAGCCGGCGAATTCAGCAAGCTTCCCAGCTATGTGCATGCCAGAAACTTTGTGAAAACCTATGCTAATTTTCTTAAGCTTGAACCGGAGCAGGTGGACGCTCTTTTTGATGAAGAGTGTACCAAAGAATCCTTTAACCGTGAGATTCACTATGTGGCATCTCCTGTAACCCATGAGCCCATAGACAGAAAAAGTCCTGTGGGTTTTGTTGCAGCTCTTATTATTGTTCTGATACTTGTTATAGCAGGTGTTTACTTCTTTATGTCCATGAAGAACAACAACGCAATGGACAGGAAAGAAACAAAAATAAGCATAGCCGAACCCGCACCCTTATCCGGTGATTCCGAACCTAAGAGCGTGATTCCGCAGGCAGAACCTGTGGATAACGCCACCGCAGAAGCACCTGCTGTTGTTGAAAGCCCCGAAGCGCAGGCTGAAAGTAAACCAGCGGAAAAAACAGAAACAGTTAAAACTGCCGCTGAAGCGCAGCCTCGGCCTCTCCCTGCGAGTGTGCCTTCTCCTGCACCCGGCATGAAGGCTGTTGTACTGAGCTTTAATGATGTTTGCTGGGTGAATATTGAAATAGACAACGGAACTGTTTACGATTTCATAGCAGAAAAAGGAATAGAAAGAACTGTGGAGTTTAAGGACTATTTTGTGCTGAATCTCGGAAATGCAGCCGCAGCTGAGGTGCATGACAAAACCACACGTTACAGAGGTTTTGGTGAGTACAGAAAACCGGTTAAAAATCTGAAATTTTCATATAATGCGTCAGGTAAACTTATTTATCAGAAGCAGAATTAAACCTTGCAATTTAGAGCCTGCAAACTTATCCTAAAAGAGACATTAATGGTGCGAATAATATGAAAGGCATGAAAGCTGCTGTATATGCTAACGATTCCCTTTTGCTCAGTGAGCTTTTGGGCAGAATAGAAGAGGAACTTCCTCTTCTCGAAGTAAACATCTATTCCTCGGAGGATTTTCTGCCCGCCATAGCTGCGGAAAAACCCGCTTACGAGGCAAAAAATATAAAAAACCTTGGCGATGAGGAAATTGCAATTGTTCTTGGCGACCCCGGTATCCATGCAGAAGAAATAAGAAAGCTGGATGCTTCCCTTATCGACTGTACAGGAATTTTCTCTGGCTATGATGATCTCTATGAGGTCAAAGAACCTGTTGAGTATATAACTGACCGTTTCAAGGGTGATAAAACAAAGGTAAGGGGCAGCCTTATGATGCCTGCTGCTCTTTTCGGCAAAAATGCCATAGACGACCTTATCAGCCAGACGAGAAATCTTTTCTCCTTCGGGCGTGACAGGTCAAAGGTTTTTGAGGAAAGAATCGCCTTTAATGTTCTCCTTGGCGGGGACGACAGCTCAAACATAATGAGCGGTTACAAAAAAAGGCTTGAAGAAGTTACGGGAATGTCCCTAAATTTCAGAATCATACCTGTATCCACCGTTTTTCTTGCGGATTTTTTCATGGAAAACGGAACAGAGTTTACAGGTGATGAGGACGGAATTTTTTATGAATATGCTTCATTTAATCTGGAAGAAGCGATGGAGCAAGGCGGCATCGGAGTTATAAAGCATCCGTCCGGAAACATGGTAAGTTTCACGGGCGATTATATAAAAGTTCTGACAGAGCAGATAATCAGGTATCTGAAAGAACTGACAGGAGAATAGAATGGCTTTTTTAGACAATGTTGCGGGAACTAAGCCCGACAGCAGAGTGGTTGATAAAATGCTTCCGTTCATTACGGAGCATTACGGTAACCCCAGCGCACATTTCTATCCCCTCGGCAGAGAATCATTTGAAGCCGTACAGGAAGCAAGGAAGAATGTTGCGGCGCTTATAGGGGCGGAGGAAGAGGAAGTGATTTTCACCTCCTGCGGTACGGAGTCAAACAACCTTGCGGTCAAAGGAGTGCTTAAGCATAATGACTGCAAAAAGAAACACGTTATCATAAGCGAAATTGAGCATTTTTCAGTGCAGAACCCGCTTATATCCTTTATGAACGATGGTTATGAAATAACCAAGCTCAGAGTGGCGGACAATGGTCTTATTAACCTTGAAGATCTCAAAAAGGCGATCAGACCGGACACCGCACTTGTTTCAGTGATGCTTGGCAACCCCGAAATAGGCACTGTTCAGTATAATGAGGAAATAGGCAGGATTTGTAAGGAAAAAGGCGTTCTTTATCATATAGACGCTGTTGACGGAGCAGGGCACATAGAGATCGACGTAAACAAACTTAACTGCGATCTTCTTTCCCTTGCGTCACAGAATTTTTACGGACCCCGAGGTGCGGCTGCTCTTTACATAAGAAAAGGAACGAAAGTTGCCTCTCTTATGCAGGGCGGACATCAGGAGTTCGGCTACAGAAGCGGATCTGAAAATGTTGCGGCTATTGTGGGCATGGGCGAAGCGGCTAAAATAGCCAAAGAGGAAATGCACATATACTCCGCAGAGATGCAAAGACTCGGCAAACGGCTCTGGGAAGGGCTTGCAAATATGTTTGACTTTTTGCATTTTACGGGGCATCCTGATCGCCGGCTTCCCGGACACGTAAGTTTCTGGATAGAGTTCATAGAGGGTGAGTCGCTGCTTATGTGGCTTGCTCTGAAAGGAATATATGCTGCGAGCGGCTCTGCATGCTCGTCAAACATCCTTGCCGAAGACGAGGAAGACCTTCAGGCTTCTCCCGTTCTCACGGCGGTGGGAGTTCCCGACGATGTTTGCGCAGGATCAATTACTTTCTCACTTTCTCGTTATACAACTGACGAGGATGTTGACAAAGTGCTTGAGGAACTGCCCGGTATCGTTACAAGACTTTGCGAAATGTCTCCCGCTTACAACAGAGGAAACTAGGAGGTTACAATGGCAAAAGGACCATACAGCGAAAAAGTTATGGACCACTTTATGAATCCCCGCAATATGGGGGAAATAGACGGTGCTAACGCTGTCGGAGAAGTGGGAAACCCCGCCTGCGGCGATGTTATGAAGATTTTCCTCGACATAGACGATGCAGGAATAGTTAAAGACGTTAAATTTAAAACATTCGGCTGCGGAGCGGCTATCGCTTCCAGCTCAATGGCTACTGAGCTTATAAAAGGTAAAAGAGTGGAAGAGATACTCGCTCTTACAAATCAGGCGATTGTTGACGCCCTCGGCGGTCTTCCCCCTGCGAAGATTCACTGCTCCGTAATGGCGGAGGAAGCGATTGAGGAAGCCCTTAAGGACTTCTATATCAGAAAAGGCGAAGATCCTGCTATTGTTCAGAAAATGAAAGAAGAAATAAAAAGTGCCGCAACCGGAGGAAATTAATGAGCTTAAAAGAAAGAGTTGAAGCAGTCCTTGAGCAGGTAAGACCCGCACTTCAGGCAGACGGAGGAGACATTGAGCTTCTCGGTGTTACAGAAGACGGGATAGTTAAAGTACAGCTTACCGGCGCATGCGGAAGCTGCCCTTTCAGCACTATGACACTGAAACATGCAGTTGAAGGCAGGCTGAAAGACCAGATTCCTGAAGTAAAAGAAGTTCAATCCTTTTAAGAAAACAAAAAAAAATCATACTGGTGCGGGGATCTCTCCGCACCTTTTTTCCTCTCTTTCAACATGCTTATATTGAGTCCCCTCGTGTAAAATAATGCTTTTTTCCATTCCGTAATTGCTTTATAATCTTTTCTTTAATAACCGGTCGGGATAATGGTGATGAACAAAAAAAACAAGAACCCTGAAACCCTTTTTCACTCATTTTTACAGTCAGTAGACAAATATAAAAAAAATACTGCATTCATATACAGATCGACCGAAGATGAACATGAAGTTACATATGATAAACTTTTTGAAGATGTTCTTCTTCTGTCCAGAGCTTTTTCTGATAAAAAAATCGTTAAAGATACCCGTGTTCTTCTTCTGTCAGACAACAGATACGCATGGATTGTCACAGATCTTGCCCTTGTATCTCTCGGTGCCATAAGTGTACCCAGAGGGAGTGAGTGCCCTGAGCAGGAACTTTCTTTTATCATGGAGCATTCCGGCTGTGAGTTCATAATCTTTGAAACCGAAAAACTCTATGATGAACATAAAGCTTTTGTTGAAGGACTGGACAAGGTAAAAGGCATATTTATCATGGAAGGGGAGAACAGGCATAAAATGTTTTCCCGTGTTTATACATACAATGAGCTGCTCACGGACAGAACCATATCCGATGAGGATATTTCAAGGTTTCGCTCAAGAAAACACAAGCTTTTTAAGGAAGATGTTTTTACTCTTATATATACATCAGGCACTACTGGCGTTCCCAAAGGTGTTATGCTTACCCATGACAACATAATGTACAACCTTGAGGTTATTCCATGGCTCATAGCACTTCGGGATGATGATACGTGGCTTTCAATCCTGCCCACATGGCATATATTCGAGCGTGCGGCGGAATATGCGGCGCTTATGAGCGGGTGTTGTACAATCTACTCCTCTATAAAAACCTTTTCCGCAGATTTAGAGCATTATAAGCCGACAATTGTTGCAACTGTTCCCCGCTTATGGGAGTCTATGTACACCAAAGTGAACGCAGCTCTTGAAAAGCAGGGTAAATCAAAACACAGAATATTCAATGCATTGGTTGCTGTATCAGCAGCTTACAAAAGAAATAAACGCCGCCTCAAAGGGCATCTTCCGGTTTTTGAGAAAGAGCCCGTGTTTAAAAAACTTGCAGGAGATTTCAAAGCTTTTGCAGCCTGTTCTCTGTTTTATCCTCTGAATCTGCTCGCTGTCAAAAAGCTTAAGGCTGTTCAGGCGAAGTTCGGCGGCAGAATGAGACTTGCCATAAGCGGAGGCGGAAGCCTGCCTCAGTATCTTGATGAGTGGATTGACGCTTTAGGGATCAGGATTATTAATGCTTACGGAATGACTGAATGCGCTCCGGCGATTGCAGGAAGGGCACTAAACTGCGAGGTCTTCGGCACACTGGGACCTGCTGTGGGGAACACAAGGCTTCGGATAGCCGATGAGGACAATAACCCTCTGCCCGCCGGAACTGAAGGCGAAATTCAGGTTAAGGGCAGACAGGTAATGCCCGGTTACTACGATAACGATACCGAAAATGAAAAAACCTTCACACCCGACGGTTATCTGAAGACAGGCGATCTCGGAAAGCTTACCCTCACCGGAGAGCTTGTGATCACCGGACGAATAAAGGAAATTATAGTGCTGGCAAACGGTGAAAACATTGACCCCAGCCGTATAGAGTCCACAATTACAAAACTGCCTTTCGTTAAGGACGCTGTTCTTGTAGGGCAGGATAAAAAGGGGCTCGGCGCTCTTATTGTCCCTGATTTGGATAAACTGAAGGAAACCTTTCTGCCTAAGATTGAGAATATGGTTCACGATGTGGAGGATATGCTCAAAGACAGCAGGGTTATTGATCAGGCAAAACGTGAGATAAATAAGCTGCTTAACGCCAAAAAAGGCTTTAAGCCTCATGAAAAGGTTCATAATATTCATTTTATGGAAAACGACTTTGAACCTGGTAAGGATCTCACTAATACTCTCAAAAAGAAAAGGCATGCCATAGAAAAACGTTATCAGAGCATAATACAGAAGCTTTTCGGCAAAGATTAAGGCTTACGGGAGAGGTTTATTATGGATTACAAAAAAATACTCGTTATGACAGACTTTTCAAAGGACTCAAACATAGCAGTTGAAACAGCAGCTACACTGGCGCAGAAGTTCAAGGCTGAACTCTCTGTTCTTCATGTGGCGCATGATGAGGCGCACTTTGACCTCTATGTATTTGAAAGAGAGCTGGATTCTATAAATAAAAAAATAGTAGAAGAAACCGAAGCTGCATTTAACAAACTTGAGGCGGATGTTCCGCTGCTTAAGGAAATAGCTTGGGAATCACTTGTCAGAAGAGGAGTTCCATATGAAGAAGGGCTCCTTGAAATCGAAAACAAAAACTATGATCTGCTGGTTTTGGGTTCTCACGGTAAAAGGGGTGTAAAAAGGTTTCTTTATGGAACAACAGCGGAAAAAATGATCCGCAACTGCCCTGTGAGCGTCCATGTTACTAGGTATGAATGCGTAGGGCTCACAAAATAAAGACTAAGGCGGGGCGCATAACCCCGCTTTTTTTTATTTCTGAAACCATGCTCCCATGAGATTAATAGCTTCCACTGAAGCACTGCAAGTTTTTTTCAGGAAATCAATTCCAAGTTCTGCATCAACTCCCAATTTTGCTGATTCGGTTATGGCAAGCCCGCCGTCAAAGTCAACATAGGAAAGCCTCAGTGTAAATTCATCCGCCGGACGTCCGAAACAGCTCCCTGCAAGGGTTGCAACCCCTGTTTCCTCAAGGAGTTTCTCGCACATTTCAGTTGATGTTGTTATGCCTTTTTTATGAAGCTTGTCAGCCATAGGCGAAAAGTCGGGAAAAAGGTAAAAGCCCCCGTCCGGTCTTTCAAGCTTTGCTCCTGCACCTACAAGCGTATCTGCACAGTATGTTCCAAGAGTTTTCAGAACCTTTCTGGAATGAAGAAGGTAGGTATCTATTTCTTTATTTTCTCTGAATGCTGTCACAGCCGCATACTGCACTGGCGCACTGACGGATGTGAAGGTCTCGCTGGCAACAACCGCCATTGCATCGACAATTCTGCGAAGGTTAGACGGTACAGCGAAGGTTCCGAGTCTCCATCCTCCTGCACCGCACCATTTACTGAGACCGCCTGAAACTATTGTCCCTTCCGGATAAAATTTCGCTATGGAAACATGGTCGCCATCATGGTGTACCTCTCCGTAAATTTCATCAGAAAGTATTAATACGCCGTATTTGCGGGCTGTTTCAGCCAAAGCTTTCAGCTCACATGCGCTGTATGAGTATCCTGTGGGGTTGTTAGGATAATTAAGCAGCAGAACACGGGCTCTATCAGGGTCTTTTGAGCATTCAGCCTCTAATGTGTCTGGAGTTAGAAGCCATTTATTGTCTCTTTCAGTATTAAGCCAGATTACTTTTCTGCCTGTTATTACAGCCTGTGGAGCGTATGAAACCCAGCTTGGGGTGGGGAGAAGGAGGTCAGCTTCATAAACTGTCTGAAGGATAAACATGAGTTCCTTCGAGCCGGGACCGATAATTATATCGTCTCCAGTGAAGCTTAATCCCTGTGTTTTTTCATAATAAACAGCAACAGTGTCTCTTAATTCTTTAAGTCCCCGCACAGGAAGGTAATCTTTTTGATAAGAGTTTGCTTTAAGAGCTTCTACCACATGCTCCGGAACAGGGAAGGGGGACTGCCCAAGTCCGAACTTATAAACTTTTTTGCCCGCTTTTATCATTGCGTTGCTGCGTTCATTTATGCCAAGGGTGGCTGAAACGGGCATGCTGCTGATTATTTTATTAATGGGAAGATTTCGTCTCATGCGGTTCACCTTAAAAAAGTAAGGCGGGGTTTCTGCCCCGCCTGTATGTTTTTTATGCTGTTTGTCTTTTTGCTCTGAATTTCTGTTCAAGGAACAGAAGCCCCAGCACTCCGAGACCTATAAGATAAACCAGATACCTGCTGCTGTCAGGTATATTCAGGTATTTATTTATGGAACCCGGATGAAAAAGCACAAGTGTTGCAAACAGGAAAAAGGGTATTTCATACCACTTGTTTTTTGTTATATACCACCCCTGAATGGCACTTGCAAATGAGAAAGCACCGAGGCACGCCATAACAAACACAAGAAGCCCCTGTGTCCAGCTGAAAATATTGTGCAGTATAAGATCTGTATTGAATATGAAAAAGAACGGTATTATCGCCGTCCTCATGTCATACGAGAAGCTTTGCAGACCTGTAGGGATGGGATCGGAATCTGCTATTGCTGAAGCTGCATAAGCAGCAAGACCCACCGGAGGCGTATCATCCGCCAGAATTCCGAAGTAGAAGCAGAAGAGATGCGCTGCCATGAGCGGAACTATAAATCCGTATAATCCTCCGACTTCCACTATTATAGGAGCAGTAAGGGACGCCATAACGATATATGTGGCTGTTGTGGGCAGTCCCATCCCCAGGAGAAGACTTGCGACAGCGGTGATAAACAGCAGCAGGAATATGCTTCCTCCTGAAAGCTGCTCAACAATCATCGTGATCATGCCGCCTATTCCCATGTTTACCACGCCTACGATAATTCCGGCAGAAGCAGTGGCAAGGGCGACTGCGACCATGTTTCGGCTGCCGGCTATAAAGCCCTGACACATTACAACGAGACCTTCAAAAAGACCTTTGGCGAATCCCATAGATTTATCTTTCAGACCACTTCTTACGCAGCTTATAAGAATTATTGCTATGAGAACGAGTATTGCATTGAATGCTGCTTTTTCGGGTGAATGGCGGAGAACAACAAGCTCATAAACAAGCATTGCTATGGGCAGGAGGTAGTGAATACCGCCTTTGAGAGTGGCGAAGAAACGTGGTGTTTCCTCCTTCGGGAGTCCTTTCATTCCGAGTTTGCTTGCCTCAATATGAACAACGTAAAACAACGCTGTATATGAAACAAAAGCAGGAATTGCAGCAGCCTTAACCACTTCAAGGTAAGGTACATTTACGTATTCGGCTATGATGAATGCCGCTGCACCCATTATAGGTGGCATTATCTGCCCGTCCGTACTGGCGGCAACTTCCACGGCAGCCGCTTTCTTTGCGGGATAGCCGACCTTTTTCATCAGAGGGATCGTAAAAGTTCCTGTGGTTACAACGTTTGCTATACTTGAACCGGAGACCAGACCTGTAAGCCCGCTCGCAACTATTGCGGCTTTTGCCGGACCTCCCTTAAACCTGCCGAGAAGAGACAATGCAAGGTCGATGAAGAATCTTCCTGCTCCGGCTTTATCAAGCATTGCTCCAAGAAGAACAAAAAGATAAACAATTGATGCGGAAACACCGAGGGGTATTCCATAGATCCCTTCAGTGGAAAGAGATATCTGGTTGAGATATTTATTAAGAGAAACACCTTTGAATGCCAGTACATCGGGCATGTATGGTCCGAAGAAGGCATATGCAGTGAAAACAAGGGCAATAATAGAGAGTGCCGGTCCTATTGAGCGTCTTGTGGCTTCCAGAAGAAGAACAAGAATAGCAAGCCCGGCAATTATATCTATGGTTATGGGGGCTCCCTGACGGGTTGCCAGCCCTTCCCACGCAAGCATTATATAAAGCGCAGAAACGGCTCCGGCAATTGCCAGAAGGTAGTCCACAATACTTATCTTGTTAAGAGCAACTATTTTTTTAAGCCATCCTTTAGGCTTTTTGATTATTGGTATGTTGAGAAAAAGAAGAACAACAGCAAAAGCAAGGTGAATCGCCCTTGTTTTTGTGCTGTCAAGAATCAGCCAGCTGGCAAGAGAAAGCTGGAAGAGTGCCCACGCCACAGCAATGACGCCTATAAGAATTCGCTCAAATTTACGCAGGTGTCTTATCTCACCTGTTTCTTCCCGCAGAAGTTCTTCTGCCGATTTTATTTTTCTGCTCATAGAAACCCCTTGAATAAAAAGGAAACCCGCCTTTATGGCGGATTCCCTTTGATAATATTATGATTACTGGATAAGAGACTTGTCTATGAACTTATCAAGTCCAGCCTCTTTGTAGTATTTAAGTGCGCCGGGGTGTATCGGAGCTGAAAGACCCATAAGCAGATCCTCTCTTTCAAGATTTGCAAATGCCGGGTGGATCTTTTTGAATTCTTCAAAGTTGTCAAAAACTTCTTTCGTAATGGCGTAAACAACTTTAGCATCAACATCGGAGGATGTTACGATAGTTGCCTTAACACCAACGCTTTCAACATCTTCCTTATTTACAGCTGTGGGATAGTCTTTTATGGCGATTCTTGATTTAGCGTAGTATGGGTATTTTGCTATGAGTTTATCAACAGGTTCGCCGGAGATGGGTACTATAGCAACTTTAATTCTGCCTGAAGTGGCTTCCTTAATATTTCCGTTGGGGTGTCCCACTGTGTAGAAGAAGGCGTCAAGCCTTTCATCCTGAAGAAGTCCGGGGGCTTCGACAGCTTTTATGTATTCTGCCTTGAGGTCACTTTCATTAATTCCGAAAGCCTCGAAAAGATCTTTTGAGTTCTGAAGCTGACCGGAACCGGGGTTGCCGAGGTTAACTCTGTTGCCTTTAAGAGTCATGATGTCCTTGATGCCGCTTGCTTCAGTGGCAATGAGGGTAATTGTTTCGGGATGAACAGAAAAAACAGACCTAAGTTTTTTCTGCGGTCCTTTGTCTTTCCACTCGTCTTTACCGTAGTAAGCTTTGTATTGGATGTCTGACTGGGCTACGCCAAATTCAAGGTCTCCGGCGAGAACTGCGTTTACGTTGTAAACAGAACCGCCTGTGGATTCAACTGTAGCTTTGATTCCGTATTCCTTTGATTTTGCGTTAACCATACGGCTGATTGCGCCGCCTGTGGGGTAGTAAACCCCTGTAACTCCGCCTGTACCAATCGTAACGAAAGTGGTTTTGGCGAAAGAAACGGGAACTGCTGCTGCGACCATGAAAAGAGCCGCAATAAGAACTGTAAGTTTCCTCATGCTTTCCTCCTTTATTTAACCCTGAACCGGAAGACGCAATGTTTAGCTGCGCTGTAACCCGATGCAGGGAATTACAAACTGTAGAATATACTTGAAAAAGGTAAGACCACGCGGAAAAGTGTCTCCGAAAGGAATGGAGCGCTGATTTCCGCACCCTTATATATGCTAAGAATAACTGATTGCGCCTTTATGTGTCAACACTTTCCTAAAAATCGAATTGTTGGGATAATCTTTACTTATCAATGGTTATGCTTAATTTTTATTCATTTTTATACATTACTGGTTAAATCTTAATCAGGTTTGTCCATGTGTCACAACGTTGGATGTTCAGCTTAATTGAAAATATAAGTTTATTTATCAAGGGACTGCTTGAATCAAGGTTATTTTAAGTGTAATATTTAGAACTAATTATTTTTTCCGGTGTGTGGATAATGGATTTATACAACAAGGAGAAGCGTAACAATGAGAGAACGCAGATCCGTACTGAATTTTTTATAAGAAAAGAAGGGAAGGGAGAGCTTTTTGAGCCTTTCAAGGTTTTTGACATCTCCGAAAAAGGGTTGCGTGTCAAAGACAATGGAAAACTCCGCGGTTCAGATACTTTTGAAATAGGTACCTATGATAAAGTGAAAAGCCTCGGTGTAAATGATGCCGGAGAGAACCCAACGTACAACGATACTCTTTTTGTCGGTATTATGAAGGGGCGTGCCGTCTGGTTTGATGCACATTGGACGGGCATAGAAATATACGAGATATCAAAAGAATGCGCCGGCAAGCTCCGTATGCTGGCTGATTAAACTTAAATCAAATTTTCATCCGGTGAATCTATGAGACATTCATTTAAGCTGCCCGGAACCGTTGAGTGGAAAAACGGTGAGCTTTATTTTCTTGACCAGACAATGCTGCCTCTTGAAACAGTATCTGAAAAACAGGAAACTGCCGAGCAGGTTTGGGATTCAATTAAGCGCCTAAAAGTAAGGGGAGCGCCGGCTATAGGTATTGCAGGTGCTTACGGACTTGTTGTCGGCATGAGAAATAAACAGGTACTTCCCGCTTCCTTATTTATAGAGGAGCTTTATAAATGCGCCGAATATCTTAACTCCTCCCGCCCCACTGCCGTCAATCTTAGCTGGGCATTGAACCGTATGGTAAACAAGGCAAAAGTCAGCGGGTTAGCAGACTCGGCGGCCTTGTATGATCTGCTTGTTCAGGAAGCGGAATCAATCCATGCTGAAGACCGTGCCATCTGTGACGGAATAGGGAAATACGGTGCGGAACTGATTAGGGAAGGGTGCGGCGTTCTGACTCACTGCAATGCAGGAGCTTTGGCTACATCAGGCATAGGCACAGCGACTGCTCCTCTGTACACAGCACATTTGCAGGGACGCCGCTTCAGGGTTTTTTCCGATGAAACCAGACCTCTTCTTCAGGGCTCACGTCTTACCTCATGGGAGCTGCAGAGGGCAGGGATTGATGTGACACTTATCTGCGATAATATGGCGGCATCAATTATGGCTAAGGGTGAGATTGACCTTGTGATCGTAGGAACAGACAGGGTGGCGGCGAATGGCGATGTTGCAAACAAAATAGGCACTTTAGGCGTTGCTGTGGCAGCAAAACATTTCGGGATACCTTTTTATGTGGCTTGTCCGTCATCGACCGTTGATCTTGATACTGCACTCGGCGGAGATATAGAAATAGAAGAACGTGATGCGGAGGAAGTAACATCCTTTGGAGCAAAACGTACAGCGCCGGATGGGATAAAAGTTTGTAACCCTGCGTTTGATGTAACGCCGAATGAGCTTGTGACAGGTATTATAACGGAGAAAGGAATAATAAAAGCCCCATACAAAGAAGCACTTATAAATATGTTCCGGAAATAGGGGCAGTTATAGGGGGTACTGTTTTTCGGGACTGCATGTCAGGCAATCCCGAAGCCCTGTTAAGCCGGTTTAACGGGAAAGGGCTTTCAGTACATCGCCAAGGGAAACAAGTCCTATCAACTCTTCATTTTCAATAACCGGGAGACGGTGAACATATTTTTCAAGCATTATTCTTGCTGCTTCTTTCACATCTGAATCCGGGCTTATTGTGAATCTGGGTTCAGACATTACCATGCGTACGGAGTTGTCTGTCAGCTCTTTAATATCAATAAGAGGTATGGCGTCCGCATCATTAAGTATATCGGGGAGTGCCATCATTACATCTGATTCACTGAAAACACCGATAAGCTTGTTGCTGCTGTTTACAACGGGCAGTCCGGAAATTTTGTTTGTTCTGAGTCTGAGGATAACTTCTTTTATCGTTTCATCAGGCTTTGCACTAATAACCTTTGTTGTCATTATGTCTCTAATCTTCAAATCTGACTCCTTTACATCTGCATTGCTATATCTTTAAGCAGATCACGGAGGATAACCCCGTCGGGAGATTTCGGCAGTGTCCGTGTGAATCTTATTTCACTGGGCAGAGCGATTTCTCCTATTTCTTCAATAATCCGCTCTCTCAATTCCCGAACCGTAGTGTCGTGATAGCTTTCATCTATCTCTTTTTTCAGAACGCTGAACGCAATAAGGGCATCCCCGCGCTTCTCATCGGGAATGCTGACTACGGCGCAATCTTCAACGTTGTCGTGTGTTTTTATTGCTTCTTCAATCTCAATCAAACTGAGCCTTTTACCGCCCAGGTGGAGAACATCGTCAAGCCTGCCTTTAAGGGTAAGATACCCTTCGGAATTAATCTCTGCGGAGTCTCCTGTTTTGAAGAATACATGATTATTATAAGATTTCCAGTAAATTTTTTTATAAGTGTCATAGGAATTATTTATAGTCCGGCAGAGGGAGGGCATTGGTCTGTCCAGAACCAGAGCCCCCTGAGTTCCCGCTTCGGGGAGAATTTCTCCGCTGGCGTTGTTGATTATGCTTACAGAAACGCCGGGCAGAGCCTTTGCCACGGTACCCGGTCTGCATTCTTCATATCCGGGAATGGCTGATGCAATTGCGCCTCCGGTCTCTGTTATCGAGTATATGTCGAAAAGGGCGGCATTATAATTACCCAGTGCTTTTGCTGCCCACTCTCTGACATCGTCTGTCATTTTCTCTCCGCCGGTGGCTATCAGTTCAAGAGTGTCGAGCTTCATATACTTCTTCTTTTTTTGCGCTGCGTTCATAAGAGATTTCAATATTGACGGACGGGTATATAGTTTGTTTACACAGAATTTATCACATATATCGTAAAATCTGTGTGCATTGTCCATGTCTATTGTGTCTTCAAACACCAGAACAGTTTCACCGGCCATCAGAGGACCGTATACCAGATAGGAGTGTCCGGTTATCCATGCGATATCTGCCGTACACCAGAATGTGTCTGTATCACGGGCATCAAACATCAGTAAATAAGAGAAATACGCCCAAAGCAGATAACCTGCGGTATGAAAAACCAGCGCTTTAGGGTCTTTCATATTTGTGGAGGTGTAGAGCATGAACATGGGATCTTCAGCGTTTGCGTACTCCTGACCATGATTTTTGGCTATGGAGTAATGCTCATCGCTTATCAAATCATGGAACCATATATCCCGCAGGGGCTTCATATGAACTCTTTTTGAAACCCTTTCCACCACTATGCAGTACTGGGGCTGGTGGTCTGAGATTATAAGTGCGTTGTCCAGTTTGTTCTTAAGATTCTGATTGGCAGTTACTGTTCCGTCTGAAGTGATGATTATCTTCGGTCGGCAGTCGTTTATTCTGTCTGCAAGAGAGTCAGTAGAGTAGCTTGTGTGATAAACAATGTGAACAGCACCCAGCTTCACACATGCGAGCATGGCTATAATAAGCTCCGGTATGTTCGGAAGGTGAAGGAGAACCTTATCTCCTTTTTTCAGTCCGAGTTTTTTGAGTGCCGAGGCGCATTTGATCACTTCGGAATAAAGTGACTGATATGTATAAACCATCTGGGCGTGATCAGCACCTTTCCATATTATTGCTGCTTTGTTTTTCTTAGTGGTTGTAAGGTGTTTGCCGAGTATATTTTCAAGGGCACATAGCGTTCCGTTCTCATAAAATCTGGGAGCAAGCTTCTCACCCCAGTACAGAGAGGTGTATTCCTTTTCCCATACGAGATATCTTTTCGCCAGATAGTCATGCAGCTTTTCATAATCGCTGCTTAGTGAACGTATTTTATCCATTTCTGCTTTGTTAAGAGAGTGCCGCTGGAAGTTTTTGCAGTTATCTGCAAGTCTGGAATAAATGGACATGATCCACCTCTGTATGCTGAAAAATAACACATATGTTTAAAAATGTACAGTTATTAAAATTATATCTATTATACTAATACACGATTTAAAAATAAATTATCTTAAATCGGTTTTTAAATTATTTGCTGACAATTCCCATGTTTTGTTTTCAGCGTCCTATTATTTTTGAAAAATATCTCTTAGTGGAATCCTGAAGCTTGCTGGTTACTTTAAATGCTTCTTTCAGCAGATCTGCTTCCTGCTCGCTCAGGGTATCGGGGTCAAGATAATGACTGGGGTATTCTCCCTGTTCAATGAGGTTTATCTCGTTTTGTAAACGCAGGTAAGTGAACGATTCAAAGGCTGCTTTAAGGTTTTCGATTGTGGATCTGTTGAACAGCTTTTTTTCCTGAAGAACATCAAGTCTGTCAAGGGTTGTCACTGCATGTATTCCCTGCTGAAGAGTGAACATTCTGGCGCAGTCTACAATGAAAATACTGCCGTTTTCCTTGAGGGAGAGCTTGCCCTTGTGGTCTTTTTCACCCGAAGTTATAAACCTGCCTATGAGATTGAGGGGAACCTTATGTTTGAAATCCAGCTCCATCATCTGAAACAGGAACAGCGGATTAGCTTTAATCTCCTGAAATACTGTTTCACGCAGGCTTTCACAGAGTGACTCCTCTCCGAGAATGGGCATGAAGTCAAAAAAAATGGATGAATAACGCACCCTCTGCGGTTCGGGTACACGAATCCACCTGCTGACACGCTCTTTCCACTCGGAAAGCCGTCCACGCCAGCTCGGATTGTTTACCATAACCTGCCCGTTGCAAAGCGGGTAGCCCACATCCGCCAAAGCAGTAACCAGCCTTTCCGCCAGAGGATCAAAGAACGACTCAACCTCTTCATGAAGTTCTTCAGGGTAGTCTTCAAAGATGAAACCGTTATCCTGGTCGGGTCCGAGGAGCATTTCCTTACGCCCGCCGCTTCCCATTATGATAAATGAATATTTTATCGGAGGAGCCTTGTGCCCCTCTTTTATCATTGAAAGCATAACCAGCTCAAAGCAGCGTCGTATTATGCTGTGGTGGATGTATGACAGGATCTCCATTGTTTCAACGTGTGAGCGGTTTTCCGCAAGCAGTATCTTTGCTACTTTAAATATTTCACCCCTGATTTGGGTGAGTTCCTCTATGGTTTCAGCTTCTTTTGCGCTTCCCACAAGGAGCATTGATTTCTGGCTGCGGAATTTCATCAGATCCTGTATTGATACAATCCCCGCAATTGAACTGCCCTCAATTATGGGCAGATGCCTTATGCTGTGGCGGAGCATAAAAGTTGCCGCTTCATACATGTATGTGTCAGGGGTCATAAAATAAGGATTAGGCGTCATTACATCCTTTGCGGTATAATGTTTGAGGCAGTTTTCCGTATCTGTTGCAAGAACTTTCCTCACCATATCTCTTTCTGTTACTATTCCTGTCATTTTTCCGTTTTCATCGCAAACGACTATGGCAGCAATATCCAGTTCGGTCATTTTCAGTGCGACTTCCTGTACGGGAGTATTCATGCGGCACGTTTTTACAGGTCTGGACATCATTTCCCTTAAACGCTTCTGAAAAGGGTAGGCCTCCATTTGTGCAACAGGATCGAGAGACTTGTGTTCCGTCATCTCTCTGTATAGTTTGCGTATCTGGGAATAGATCGCCTTGTTGAAGTAGTTGGATATTATCGGGTACTGCTGTGCGAGGGCAAGTAACGGCTCTTTGGGAATGAGCAGGCAGTGGGTTTCTTCAGTTGTTTTTGCTCCTGCTGCGTATGTTTCTCCCGTGAAGATAGGAGACCAGCCGAAGAAGCCGCCGATATTGCGGTAGTCGACCACCATTTCAACGCCTTCACTGGTTTCGGCGCTTATTTCAACCTGACCTTTCCGTATGAAATACAAAAAACCGCTGGGGTTTGATTTTTGAGTAAATATTACAGTATCCGCAGGATACACTGCGGTTTTTGATAATGCTTCCAGCTCATCTGCGGCTTTTTCAGAAATATGGTTAAATGGTTCGCATTCGCGCAGCTGCTTAAGATCGATCATAATCTTTACCCCGTGAATGAATACTTTGTGTCATTATAACAAAAAAGTCTCCCGCCGGAGACTTTTTCTGATGAAGCTGAAATATGAAAACGTAGACAGTGAGTATTATTCAGCGGCGGCTGTTTTCTTTTTTTTGCCGAATACCATGGGGTGCGCCTGCTGACGGAGTATAAAGTCAGCAAATATTTTCCCCCAGATTGTGATTCCCGCCATTGCGGACCATTTATCATAAGGATAACCCAGAGCTATTACGCCGAAAGCAGTCCAGAGCGTGAAGAGACCGGCAACAAGGTTGACTGTTCCTGTAAACGGCGCCCATTTTTTAGGGTTCGCAGGCTGTTCTCCTCTTTTGAGGGCAACTTCGGAGTAGTCATTCTTTATAAAAATGCGCCAAGCCCTGCGAAGCCAGAAAAAAGTCAACGGAAAAAGTGCAAGGAATAATACCCACGTAAGAGCAAGGCTGACGTATGAAGAATAATTCATTTTAAGCTCCTTATGTTCAGCATAGGCGGTTTTCTGCCTTTGCTTTATAAACTGTCCCGCCGGAAGACGCTTCCGGCGGGACAGTGTCAATCATTTCCTTTCCAATTCAGGAAAGAGGTCTATTAGTGTCCGCCGGTGGCTTCGCCTGCGCCTCTGGGGATACGTACGTTCTCTACCATTTCTGCAATATGCTCAGGAACAGGCGTTGTCATGTTCTTAACAGCGAATGCCACTGCAAAGTTTATTACTGCGCCTATTGCTCCAAACGCGTTGGGAGATATGCCGAAGAAGAAATCTTTCCCGCCGAAGAACTGGTAAAACTCAGTGCCTTTGATGTAGAATATCCCTGTGTGAGCAAACACATAGAACATTGTAGCAAAGAGACCGGCAAGCATGCCCGCTATTGCGCCCTGCTTGTTCATTGTTTTGCTGAATATTCCCATCATAAGAGCGGGGAAGATGGAAGCAGCCGCAAGACCGAAGGCTATTGCCACTGTACCTGCTGCGAAGTCAGGGGGGTTCATCCCCAGATATCCGGCTCCGACTATAGCGAAAGCCATTGCTATTCTTCCTGCCATCAGCTCGCCTTTTTCGCTGAGATCCTTCATGAACATGTTTTTAAGAAGGTCATGTGAAACTGCGGACGATATAGCAAGGAGAAGACCTGCTGCCGTTGAAAGAGCAGCCGCAAGACCGCCCGCTGCCACAAGTGCTATGACCCAGTTGGGAAGCCTTGCGATTTCGGGGTTTGCAAGAACCATAATATCCACGTTTACGCCGAGTTCATTGCCCTGCCAGCCAGCTGCTTCAGCTTTGGAGAGGAATTCGGCATCTTTGGACTTGTCATTGTAGTACTGAATACGTCCGTCATTATTTTTGTCTTCAAACTTAAGAAGTCCTGTAACTTCCCAGCGTTTGAACCACTCAGGACGGTTGTCGTATTGTATGCTTGCTTCTTCTGCAAAAACATCGCCGCCAGACTGGACAGCAGTGTTTATTGTGGAGTGAAGGTTAAGGCGAGCCATAGCAGCAACAGCAGGAGCTGTTGTGTAAAGAATGGCTATGAAAACCAACGCCCAGCCTGCTGAAGAACGGGCATCCTTAACCTTGGGAACAGTAAAGAAGCGAATGATAACGTGGGGAAGACCCGCCGTACCGATCATCAGTGATACTGTGTAAACAAACATGTTCAGTTTATCGCCCGGAACCGCTGTGGTGTATTTGCCGAATCCCAGATCGTTTACGATATGATCAAGCTTTTCAAGCAGATACATATCAGAGCCTGTGAAAACAGAACCGAGACCAAGCTGGGGAATAGGGTTGCCGGTAAGGTGGAATGATATGAATATAGCGGGGATAGTGTAAGCAAGAATCAGTACGCAGTACTGTGCAACCTGGGTATAGGTTATGCCTTTCATACCACCGAAAACTGCATACATGAAAACTATCGCCATACCGATTATAACACCCATGTTGTTTGATACGCCGAGAAAGCGGGAAAACGCCACGCCAACACCGGTCATCTGACCGATAATATACGTGGTTGAAGCTACCAGAAGACAAATAACCGCCACAATTGTTGCTGTGTCGGAGTAGAAACGTGCTTTAAAGAAATCAGGTACTGTAAATTTTCCGAATTTTCTCAGGTAAGGTGCAAGAAGCATAGCGAGAAGAACATATCCGCCTGTCCATCCCATAAGGAACAGAGCGCCGCCGTAACCCATGTAACCGATCATTCCTGCCATTGATATGAAGGACGCCGCAGACATCCAGTCTGCTCCGGTTGCCATACCGTTTAATACCGGATGCACACCGCCGCCTGCGACATAAAACTCTTTTGTGCTGCCCGCACGCGCCCAGAAGGCGATTCCTATGTAGAGGGCAAATGTCAAGCCGACTACCAGATACGTTGTTGCCTGTAAACTCATTGTCCCCTCCTTATTTCTCTGCTACATCAAACTCTTCGTCTATCTTGCCCATGAGTTTCGCATAGATGAAAATAAGAGCGACAAAGATATAGATGGAGCCCTGCTGTGCAAACCAGAAACCGAGGGGGTAGCCGCCCAGTTTGATTTTGTCCAGCACGCTTGAAAACATTATTCCTGCTGCGTAAGAGCATAAGAACCATACGATCAGGACATTGCGAATCAGTCCTAATACTTTTTTCCAGTAAAGCTCATGTGACTTTTCCATAAAAACAACACCTCGCTAGGTTATTTCTGTACTCCGAAATTGGCTGTCCGGTTTTTCTGTTTCAGCAACCTCCCTATGCCTTGTGAAATTCAGGTTAATTTGTGAGTTTTTAATTAACCTATTTTTCTACTCAGAGAATAGTAAAGCGTTTTAAAATTGTCAACATTAAAAAATCCTGTATTATAGATAGTTTGTGTGCAGTATACAATTTTACCATTTCTAAGTTACGGTAAAAACTAAGTATTGGACTGCATTAATATGCTCAATGTTTCTTTAAAAAAAGTTTATATAAGTCAAAATTAAAACTTTTTCACCTCTTCGCTATTCTAGTTATATGTTAAAGTGTTTTTATATATAAAATATTTGTAAATAGCATTTTTTTATGTTTTTTAAACTCATTCTTACACTTGTTTACCATGTCAAAAGTGTATTTAACATTAAAACCTGAATATATGTAAAATATATATAGCTTAAGCCACCACTCATGGTTTTTCAGATTTAGTGTATTTAATATATAATATAAATAGAACTGTGTTTTTATGATGTTGAATTATTTTTATTTAAGTAGTTTAAAATTATGAGAAATTTCAGATTTTGACTGTCAACAGTCAGAGGAAAAATGAATATGAACAATCCGGCAGAGAAACTGCCTTATAATATACAGTGGTTTTTAACCTATTTATGATATTTTAACATATAAAAATTACATCAGATGTAAAAAATATAAATTTGAATTAAATTTGTGCAGAATGGATCAGAAGCGGTGAGGAAGTGAAAACCGCCGGTGTTACCGGCGGCATTTATAAGCGTTTCTATTTATTATCTTTTTTAGTCAGCATAAGCTTTATTGTGCCTTTTATGGGCTGAAAGAAATAATCAGGGGTGTCTGCTGTTGTCTGCCCCTGTTTAACAAATGTATCTTCTGCGGACGGCATGAATTCGTACACAATTACAAGCTCTTTTTCATCCTTTGACGGCACATAAAACTCAAAGGATTTGTGACTGAGCATTTTGATGCTGCCAAGATTTTTGAATACGTGGGATTTTTCCTGAAACTGACCGCGGAGAGAATCGGAAACGTCCAGAGTAACGTTGCTGGCGAATGTACGGCTTATGTTCTGTATTACGCCTTTTACTATTATCCCGCTGCCCATAGGACTGAAGTCATAAAAAGCCCTGAAATGTTCAGATGCGGCAACATAACCGTAATCCTCACGAAGTTCGTTGGTCGGTTTGTAATTGAGCGGCGCTCCTGCGCATGATACTGCAAAGACGCAGGCGCAAAGGAAGATGCTAAATTTTAAAAAGTTCTTTCTCTTTTCCGTATATGTCCATAAGTGCTGTTTCAAGCTCATCAGCGTCCTCCGGTACTATTCCTAGATATTTCATTGAGTTCTGAAACTTTTCTGTATCGTGGTGATTGTTTATTCCTATAAGCTTTGATTTGGTAAGATTATTGGCAAAGCATATCAGATGTGCCAAGTCTTTATACTTGCTTCTGTCCGGCTGGTGGTGCCACCGTACCACATCAGTCAGGTGTTCGGGCATTCCCCATTTTTCAAGAGCGAGCCCTCCCACATCAGTGTGGTCAAACCCCAGAGTGTCATTTTCCATCTGTCTCAGATCAAGCATTTTATTGTAAGCATCCTGAACTATTGTTTCATAGCTGCTTACCTCTTTTGCCAGTATAAGCTGACCAAGGTCATGTAAAAGTCCTATTATGAAACATTCTTCCGCAAGAGAGGGTTTAACTTTAAGCGCTGCGAGTCTGGCGCCTATGGCGACTGTAAGCGAATGCTCCCACAGTTTCTGCTCAAGAAGGCGCAGATTTCCGGAACCAAAGAGCGCTTTGGAAGAGAGGGATATTACAAGGTTTTTTACTGTGTTCATCCCCAGATAGGTTATTGCCTGCTTTATGGTGGAGATTTTGGATGAGGGGCTGTAAAGGGCGGAGTTCGCCAGACGGAGGATCTCCGTAGTAAGCCCCATATCCTTTGATACGCAGTAGACAAGGTCTGTCACATGATAGTCCGGATTTTCAAGGATTTTCACTACCTTAAACGCCGTCTGCGGTATTGGAGGAAAATCCCTGACCGAGTCCAGTATATTCTTAAGCTTGTCAGACTCATTAATCCGTTGCATCAATCACTCAGTAGTTGTTATTTTTCGTCTTTGTCGTCAAGAGGTATAGATTTTGCCTCAATTGCTTTTCTTTCTGTTTCTGCAGATTCTTTTTCAGGAGCCTGCTCTTTATTTTTCTTTTTTATGTCGAAAATGTCCATATTTTTATCTGCAATTTCAGATTCAATGGATTTGATCATGGAGTATTCGGGTTCGATCATATCAGCTTCGATATAGCCTTCGTTGACCAGCTCAATGGCTTTTTTGCCGAGAAGCTTAAGTCTTTCGTCTTTTTTCTTTTTAAGTGCCACTATGTCGAGTTTGATTTTAGCTATTTTAGTAAGCCTGAGAACCTCTTCTTTTCCTTTCTCGTAGCTGTCCTTAAGCCAGTCGCCCATTTTTTCGCCGGTGTTGTGTACTTTATTCTCAAAGGAGCCGTGCCTGTGTTTGTAGTTTCCGTAGTTGCTGCGTTTTTTAGCCTGTTCGGATGATTCATCCTCTTCCTTTGAATCCTCTTCATCAAGATCCACATCTGAACAGCAGGATGAATCATGGGCAAATTTTTTGCGTGTTTCAACTTCTTCTGTTTCTTCGATTTCTTCTGTTTCTTCCTGACTGCGTTTCTCTTTATCCATAATTTCCTCCTGTTATCTCGTCAAAATCTCTATTTTTTCCTGCTGCAGATGAACTATGCAGATCAGGATAATATTTATAAGCAGCGAGAACATAAACAGCACATATCCTGCAATATATGCCTTAGACTCTTTTACCGCAGGTCTTTTCGGCGGGATAAGGTATTTTATTTCCATCCACGGAGTATAAACTGAGGCAGCGAGGTCGGTTTCGAGAAACTCTCCTTTTTCAATACCGCTCAGGATCTCCTGCTCACTTAAGCCCTGTTTTGTTTCCTCACCCGAAGCCACATCAAAACGGTTTGCCTTCTTCTTCACCGGATAAACCCGCCCGCAGGAGGGGCACTCAGTTTTCTTCCCCTGTTTAAAGGAAAATTCTGCGGAGCAGTTTTTACAGATGCCTTTTATCATTCCCATCTTTTAAAGAGCCTGTGGTCTGTTTTAAGTATATCAAATATTTTCCCGATCATAAACGATATAAGATCGTCTATGGATTCAGGCTTATGGTAAAATGCAGGTGCAGCAGGCATTATAACAGCACCCGCCTGTGCCAGTTTTGTAAGGTTTTCAAGGTGAATCAGATTAAGCGGAGCTTCCCTGAAAAGAATTATCAGATCCCTTCTTTCCTTCAGTGCCACATCTGCGCAGCGCTCCACAAGATTTGAACTCACTCCGGATGCAATGCGTCCCACACAGCCCATGGAGGCAGGAGCGATAATATAGTGATCCACCATAAAAGAACCGCTGGATACAGGTGCGGCAAAATTTCTGCTGTCATGAAAAATGACATTATTGCCGTAATCTTCCTGATTGAATTCTTTTCCGGTTTCGATCCTTATGTTTTCATGACCGTCTGGGGTTATGCAGACATGGATTTCAGCATCAAGCTTTGACAGCTCGTCCAGAAATCTTAATCCGTAAACAGCCCCGCTTGCACCGGTTATGCCGAGAAAAAACTTTTTCATAAGTTATATTAGATAAATATATCAACGGCTGTAAAGAGGAATATAGTTAGACTGATATAAGCGTTGAGATTAAAAAATGCCATGTCCAGTTTTGAGAGGTCATGGGGCTTGAGTATAGCATGTTGATAAAGCATGAAAATACCTGTGAGGAAAACCCCTGCGAGATATACCCACCCCAACCCGAACATGAATTTAGCGGAGAAAAAGATCAGGAATGCTAAAGCATGAAGCGCACGGGCAAGATTCAAAGAACCTGTGACTCCGATGTATCTGGGAATTGAGTGGAGATTCTCTTTTCTGTCAAAGTCAATATCCTGACATGCGTACACTATATCAAATCCTGCCACCCAGAGTAGAACGGCGATACCCAACATCACTATTGACGTGCTGACTTCACCTCTGACTGCGACCCATGCTCCGATGGGTGCAAGCCCCAGAGCAATGCCCAGAACTATATGGCAGAGGAAGGTAAAACGTTTTGTATATGAGTAAAGTATAAAAATACCCAGAGGAATAGGGGAGAGCATGAAACAAAGCGGGTTCAGCATATATGCGGCAAAAAGATAAACAGCAAATGATATGGCCGTGTAAAGTCCTGCTTCTTTTTTGCTGATTCTGCCTGCCGGTATATCCCTTTTGGCAGTTCTGGGGTTTCGTGCGTCTATGGATGCGTCTGCAAGTCTGTTAAATCCCATTGCACCTGAGCGTGCGCCAAGAACAGCAATAACTATCCAGAATACCGTAATAAGAGAAGGAAGACCCTCGGCTGCCAGAAGCATTCCTGTGAAAGCAAAGGGGAGGGCAAAAAGTGTATGTTCAACTTTTATCATGCTTAAAAAAGTTTTTAGTTTTTCCAATTCAGTCACCAATCAATACATTAGATTAATCAGTCCTTCTAACAGGGCTGCCGCAGTGCGGTAGGGTTTAAGTGAGCAAAACATTATATATGCTTTCGGCGAAGTCGTCCGAAGCATTGAGGCTTTCTATCCTTGTTATATTTATGCCTTTTGCCCTTATGTGGCTGATGTATTCCTCATCAAGCTCAATAAGGGTTTCGATGTGGTCTGAAACAAAAGATATAGGCACAACTATTATATTATCCGTTCCGGCATCCGCAAGCTGATCCAGTTTTACAGATGTTTCAGGTCCCAGCCATTTCACCGGACCTGTGCGGCTCTGATAAGCCAGAGAATAGTTATAGTGCCGCAGCATATCTTTGATATACGTAATTTGCTCTTCCAGATGGACGGTGTAGAGATCGCCTTTTGCAAGAGTATATTCCGGTAATGAGTGTGCAGAGTAGAGTATATGGCATTCTGTAAGCGGTTTTCCAAGAGCTTCAGCTGCTTTGTAGATGCGGGCTATGAGGCAGCTATTGTAGCTTTCATTAAGATGCCAGAAGGGGATACGCTTCATATGCCCCTTTATGCTCACTGTCTTCAGTTTTTCGTCAAAACGCTTGAAGCACAGACCGCTTGTGGTGTAGGAATCCTGCGGGTACATAGTCATCACATATATATTTCCGAACTCCGAACCGTTCAGCTTATCCAGCTCATCTTCAATATACGGGTGGTAGTAGCACATTCCTGTCCTTACTTCCAGTTCTCTGCCTGTTTTTGCATAATAAACCGCAGAGGTTTTTTCCAGAACGGTTTTCATGTGCTTAAGCTGGGGTGAGGAACCACCCATTTTCTCATAAAGAGGGGCAACTTTTTTGGAACGTGATTTCGCTATTACGCCCGCAAGAATATTCTGCGCCCATGTTCCGATTTTAAAATCGATTATGGTGCGGTCTGAAAACAGATTTTTGAGAAAGGGGCGGATCGCCTCAACAGAGTCGGGTCCGCCCATATACATAGCGAAAAGAAGGTCTTTCATCAAACGCCTTTAACTATATCCACAAGGTGTTTCACATTTTCCACCGGAGTCTGGGGCATAATGCCGTGACCAAGGTTGAATATGTGTCCTTTAAGTGATTTTCCTTCTTCAAGGATTATATTAGCGTATTTTGTGATGGTGTCCTTATCTGCGAAAAGCAGAGCGGGATCCATGTTGCCCTGAAGCACAAACTTGTGTTCAAGTGCGGCATCCGCTTGTTTAAGGCTGGTTTTCCAGTCAACGCCCAGTGCAGCGCAGTTCAGTTTTTTGATCATGGGGTAGAACGATGAACTGTCCTTAGCGAAGTAGATGAAGTGCGCTCCTTTAACAGACTCCGCAACTCTCTGAACATAGGGGAATATGAATTCTTTATATTCGTACGTAGATACGAGTCCCGCCCATGTGTCAAACATCTGGACAACGGGACAGCCGCAGTCAACCTGCGCCTGAAGGTAGGAAATCGTGTTGTCTGTGAGTTTCTCCATGAGTGTTGTGTATGCTTTTGTATTGTTGTGCATGAGTTTTTTAACTTCGAGGAAGCTTTTTGAGCCTTCGCCTTCTATCATATAGCAGGCAAGGGTAAAAGGAGCGCCGGAAAAGCCTATAAGCGGTACATTAAGCTTGCTTATCATAAGTTTTATTGCATCCATGACGAATTTAAGTTCGGTCTTGGGATCAACAAGTCTCATCCTTTCAGCATCTGCAAGGGTTCTCACAGGGTTTGATATATAAGGAGCGGGTTTAAAATCCAGATTAACGCCCATAGGCTCGATGGGTACAAGAATGTCGGAAAAGAGGATGGCGCAGTCCAGCCCGAAAGCATCTATAGGCTGAAGAACAACTTCGCACGCCAGTTCCGGAGTTTTGCAGAGTTCAAGAAAGCTGACCTTGCTTCTTACGTCTCTATATTCCTTCATGTACCTGCCTGCCTGTCTCATAAGCCAGATAGGGGGTCTGTCGGTTTTTTCTCCGTTGAGGGTTCTTAATAAAAGGTCATTAAAAGCCATTTAGTTCTCCGTGAAATTTTTTGATACCATTACAATTGAAATCAAACTATAGCAATACATAACCATGTTGCCAAGTCAATTAGTAAAGCCGTGAATGTAAAAATTATATTCCGGTTAATTTAAGTGTGTATTTATTTGTTAATTACGTTCTATTTCGGTTAACATTTAGTATCTTATTGCCTTCTGATAAGCGTTTTGGTAGTCTGTACGCTCCCCCTGACGCTTTCAGGTACGGGATGCAAATTATAGCGATAAAAGAGGGCAGCGAATGGCACAATTTGATGTAATCATTACGGATCATATCTCCGAAGAAGGAGTCAAGATACTTCAGGCATCCGGAGATATCAACGTTGACATCAGAGCCGGCATTAAAAATGACGACCTGAAACAGATCATCGGCAATTATGACGCAGCAATAACCAGAAGCGGAACAACCGTTACTGCTGACCTGCTGGAAAACCCCGGAAAACTCAAAATCCTCGGACGTGCAGGTGTCGGGCTTGATAATGTGGACATTGAGGCAGCCAGTAAAAAAGGGATCATAGTAATGAACGCCCCCACAGGGAATACCTTAGCCGCCACTGAGCTTACCATGGGTATGATGCTTGCAGCTGTGAGGAAAATTCCCGCCGCTAATGAGTCGGTTAAATCTATTAAGTGGGACAGAAAGAAATTTATGGGGATTCAGCTCCATGGGAAAACCCTTGGGATAGTTGGTCTCGGACGAATAGGCGGAAATGTTGCCATCAGAGCGAAAAGCTTCGGGATGAAAATAGTTTCCTTTGACCCTTATATAAAACAGGCTAAGGCTGATTCTCTTGGTGTTACTCTCTGTGACAGTCTTGAGCAGGTTCTCAAACAGGCGGATGTGATAACTTTTCATACCCCTCTTACTGATGAAACTAAAAACATTATAACTAAAAAAGAAATAGATATGATGAAGGACGGCGTAGTTATCGTCAACTGTGCCAGAGGCGGCATAGTAAATGAGGATGACCTCTACGATGCCCTTGTATCCGGCAAGGTTTTCTCTGCCGCTGTGGATGTTTTCACTAAAGAGCCCCTCGGAGAAAATAAACTGCTTACCCTTGATAATCTGTTTGTTACACCCCACATAGGTGCAAATACAGAAGAGGGACAGCGTGATGTTGCACTTCTTATAGCGCAGCAGGTTGTAAACGCTCTGCACGGCAAATCTTATGAAAACGCTGTTAATATCCCCTTCATGAAGTCACAGCTCAGTGTTGAGATGCAGAAGTATTTTGACCTCATAGAAAGAATGGGACATCTCCTTGCACAGCTTACCAAAGGCAGACCTGAAAGGGTTGAAGTCACAATGGTCGGGCACAAGTTTGACGAAGATTTCTTTGAAAGAACCTTCGATACTCCCTTCAACTTTCAGGCGTTTACGATTGCAGGTCTTCGCGGCCTTCTTGAGTTTAATGTGAAGGAAACTGTTTCATATATCAATGCTCCCTACATCGCAAAGGACAGGGGAATTGATATTCAGGAGAGCAAAACCCTTGCATACGGCAAGTTTAATGATCTCCTTGTTATGAAAGTTAAGACGGATAGGGAAGAAAAGGTAATAGGCGGAACAGTTTTCCCCGATGGATACGGACGAATTACTATTTTCGACCAGTTCTTCCTTGATATGATATGCCAGGGAACATACATATACATCAGAAACTCCGATACACCCGGTGTTGTGGGTAAGATCGGAACTCTTCTCGGCAACAACAATATAAATATAGCAGGTTTTGAACTCAGCCGTCTGAAAGGCGGGGATGCGATTTCGTTTATCTCCGTTGACAGCGAGGTTCCGAAATCTGTTCTTGACCAAATACAGGCGATCTCCGGCATTATCGAAGCTAAGGTCGTTGTTCTTTAAGGACAAATGGTAGAGCTTAACATATCTACAACAGCAAAAATCCGGATGGCGGACATAACCCGCCTTCTGGAGGATGCTGTTATTCAAAACGGTTGGGAAGACGGTATCCTTACTGTCTTCACTCCGCACACCACAGCGGCTGTTACCATAAATGAGAATGCTGACCTCGATGTTCAGCGTGATATGACAGCCTTCATGAATAAGCTTGTTCCTGACGAAGCATATTTCCGCCACTCTGAAGGAAATTCAGACGCACACATAAAATCAAGCCTTTTCGGATGCAGTGAGACTGTAATAGTGGAGAACTCCCGCCTTGTTCTCGGCACATGGCAGGGTGTTTATTTCTGCGAATTTGACGGACCCCGTCACAGAAAAGTCTGGCTGAAATTTATCGGAAAGTAAGGGGCTGGCTGCCCTCTGTCTTTATTATACTAACTTAACTTATATCCTGTGGTTTCATACAGTTTGAACTTTGAAAACTTTGGATGATAGGAGCAGTTATAAAACTGTTACTCTGTCTCTGCCGTCACGTTTGCTGATGTAGAGAGCCTTGTCTGCGTTCTGGATCATTTCCTCGGAATGGAAAAATTTAGGATCAAACTCTGTTACGCCGGCGCTGAAGGTGATCTTAAAACAGCCGGTTTCGCTTTCAAAAACCATGCTCTTAAGTCCGTCTCTTATTCTTTCAAGGGCGATTAAGGCGTGAGCAGTGTCTGTTTCAGGGAAGACTATGGCAAATTCCTCACCGCCGTAGCGTGCCGCCATATCTGTCTCACGTATGTTCTCACCGATTATCACCGCAAAAGCCCTGAGAACTTCATCACCTTTCGGATGTCCGTATGTGTCATTCACTTTTTTGAAGAAGTCTAAATCAAGGAGTGCTATGGTAAACCTGTTGCCGTAACGTTTTGATTTATCAAATTCGGTTTTAAGCCTGTCTTTAAAGTATGAGTGGTTATAAAGCAGTGTGAGCCCGTCCTTTTTTGCCATCTGTTCGAGAAACTCATTTTGTTCAAGAACATTTGTGGATGCAAAGGCAAGCTCAAACACTGTGTTTTCAAGCTCTTCTGTCTTGGCTTGAAGCTCCATAGTCATTGCGAAATATTTCACAAGGATATTGTAATGTATAATGAGATCCTCCACCGGATCATCCGTGTGGGTGAACTCAAAAAAGTAATCTTTGGAAAGGGACAGAAACTGATGATCAAACTCTCTGTTTGCTATGAAAAGAAAAAAGTTTTCATTAGCAAGCATAGACGCAAGCTTTTCCGCAGTGTCGCCTTTACGCACCTCATAGATGATGACCTTCGGTCCTTCATCCTGATGTGAGCAGTCCCACTGGATACTTTCAGGGAAAAGCTGTTTCAGAGTTTCTGTAATTTCCTCGCTTTTTGTGCAGCGATAAACTTTAGGACTAACCTGCATCCTCCGGTCTCATATGGGGAAAGAGAATAACTTCTCTTATGGACTGGCTGTCAGTAAGCAGCATAACCAGTCTGTCTATACCAAGTCCTGCGCCTGCCGTGGGGGGAAGCCCGTATTCGAGTGCGCGGATGTAGTCACTGTCCATGGCGTGAGCTTCTTCATCGCCCGCTTCCTTTTCAGCAACCTGTTTTTCAAATCTTTCTTTCTGATCAATAGGGTCGTTAAGCTCATTAAAACCGTTGGAAACCTCAAACCCGCCTATGAAAAGCTCATAACGTTCGGTGATTTCCGGATTATCCTTCCTTGATTTTGCCAGAGGGGAAACCTCTTTAGGATAATCTGTAATAAATATCGGATCAAAAAGTTTTTCCTCAACTGTATTTTCAAAAATTTCCAGAACAATTCTTCCTTTGCCCCAGCTATTGTTGATGAAAATGCCTAAATCTTCTGCGGTTTTTCTCGCTGAATCATATTCCGCAAGCTGTTCAAGGGTAATTCCTTTTTCTCCGAGATCGACTATTGCCTGTTCCATGGTCATGCGTTTCCATGGCGACTCAAGGTCGATGATGCGTCCGTTAAAAGGAATCTTAGCTGTCCCGCACACTTTGATGGCGATATTGCGCACGAATGTCTCTATCATATCCATAAGATCATAATAGTCAGCATATGCCATATACCATTCTATCATGGTAAATTCGGGATTGTGGCGTGTTGATAAGCCTTCATTGCGGAAGCTTCTGTTTATTTCAAAAACACGCTCAAAACCGCCGATAACAAGTCTTTTCAGATAAAGCTCCGGCGCTATGCGCATATAAAGGGGCATATCAAGCGCATTGTGGTGGGTAACAAAGGGTTTTGCTGTTGCCCCGCCTGCTATGGGCTGCATCATAGGCGTTTCCACTTCCATGAAGTCCTTAGAAAGGAAGAAGTTCCTTACTTCCTGAATTATAGCGCTTCTTTTGCGGAAAATGTTACGGACATTATCATTAACTATGAGATCAACATATCTTCTGCGGTATCTCTGCTCAACATCTTTAAGCCCGTGGAACTTTTCGGGAAGATCTCTCAGTGATTTTGTAAGCAGTGAGAATCTTTCCGCATATATTGTCAGTTCACCGGTTTTTGTTCTGAAGACAAAGCCGGAGATACTCACGAAGTCGCCAACATCGGTAAGCTCAAAAACATTGTACTGATCTTCCGCTAGGTCGCCTTTTTTAAGGTATGCCTGAATATTTCCCGTTCTGTCTTTAAGGTTGAGGAAGTTAACCTTACCGAACTGTCTCATTGCCATTACACGCCCGGCTACGGTAAAGGTGTATTTCTTTTCTAGAAGTTCATGCCCGTCAGTATTTTCAAATCTTTCAGACACTTCTTTTATGCTGAATGGAATCTTAAATGAATTTACATAAGGCTGAACATTGTTTTCCGTGAGTTTTTGAAGTTTTTCCAGACGGTGCTGATCCATGTTGAATGTGTTTTCTCCTTGAAGATTGCCTGCGGTGAAACCCTGATCCTGTGCAGTTTCCAAAGGCAGGATATAATATTTGAATAGTGTGTTTTTACCATCTTAATGTGTTGACTTGTTATACAAAAATCTTTAATCTATTACAAGAAAGAAATTTTTTATGACCTTTCCGGCACTTTAACTTGTCTTTATTTTGCCGAAACCGTCACATAATAGTTGCATAAGCATGAGTTTTGATTTATTTCAGCATGCAAGCCGGAGGTAAAAAGGAATGTTAAACGGTCTCTACAATATTTTTTCTAGCGACCTTGCCATAGATCTTGGAACAGCCAATACACTGATTTACGTTAAAGGCAAGGGAGTAGTTTGCGATGAACCCTCAGTGGTAGCCATAAACAACCATAACAAAGAAACCCTCGCAGTGGGGGACGAAGCAAAATGTATGCTGGGGAGAACACCCGCCAACATTGTTGCTATACGTCCCATGAAGGACGGAGTTATAGCCAGCTTTGAACACACTGAGAAAATGATTCGTTATTTTATCCAGAAAACCCTTAATAAAAAGAAATTCATCGGCCCCAGAATTGTTATCTGTGTCCCCTCCGGCGTTACTCAGGTTGAGAAGCGTGCTGTGAAGGATACGGCAATTCAGGCAGGCGCTCGTGAGGTTTACCTTGTTGAGGAACCCATGGCGGCTGCAATCGGCGCCGGACTCCCCATAGAAGAACCTTCGGGCAACATGGTAGTTGACATAGGCGGCGGAACAACGGAAGTTGCCGTTATATCTCTTTCAGGTATAGTTTACTCAAACTCTGTCCGTGTCGGCGGAGATGAAATGGACGAGGCGATAGTTAACTACATCAAGAGGAAATACAACCTCCTGATAGGCACAAGCACATCAGAAAAAATAAAGAAAGAAATAGGCTCTGCCTTCCCGATGGAAGAGCGTAAAACAATAAAAATCAAAGGGCGCGACATGGTTTCCGGTATCCCCCAGACAAGGGAGATAACAGATGCCGAAGCAAGGGAAGCTATTGAAGAGGCTGTTACGAAAATCGTTGACGCTGTAAGGATTGCCCTTGAAAAAACTCCGCCTGAACTTTCTGCAGATATAGTTGACAGAGGCATTGTACTCACTGGCGGCGGTGCGCTCCTTAAAGGACTTGACAAGCGTCTTGAATCAGAAACAAAGCTTCCTATTCTTGTTGCTGATGATCCGCTCAGGGCTGTTGTTATGGGTGCGGGTAAGGTGCTTGACAATATCGAGCTTCTCAAAAAAGTAACCATAGACTAGTTTATCGATGACCGGCTGGAAAAAAATAGCGGGAATAACAGCCTTTCTTTTTTTCCTCATTCTGCTTCAGGTGCAGAACCCTGAAATTAACGGACCATTCAAAGGGATTTTCGGCAATGTCGTAAATCCCTTTATTTATTACTCTTCCAAGACAGCGGGCTTTTTTGGCGATGTCTGGAGCGGGTATATAAACCTTGTGTATGTCCGTCAGGATAACCTTGAGCTTAAAGAGAAGAATGACAGGCTTAAAATGGAGAATTCTCTCCTCCGTGAAAAAGTTTTGGAATATGAAAGGCTGAAAAAGCTTCTTAACTTTAAAGAGGCGTACAGCTTTCAGTCTGTTGCGTGTAATGTAGTGGGCAGAAACGTTGACGGCTATCTCAAGTATATCATCATTGACAGAGGTTCTGAAGACGGAATAGATCTTAAAGATCCTGTGATCAGTTTTGAAGGTCTTGTGGGTTCTGTCAGCGAAGTTTACAAAAACACTGCCCGTGTGGATGTTATCCTTAACATTAAAAATAACGCAAGTATTATGAATAAACGTACCAGAGCAGTGGGTATAATCCGCGGCAACGGTGAAGGGCAGCTTGTGGTGGATTATTATGACAGGCTGGATAAAGTTGAGATAAACGATGAACTTATAACATCTGGTCTCGGCGGTGTTTACCCTAAAGGCATTGCTGTGGGCGTTGTCAACAGGGTGGACGAAAAAGACACAGGGCTTTTCCAGGATCTTTTTGTGCGTCCTGTGGTGGATTTCTATAAGCTGGAAAATGTTTTAGTGCTGAAAAGGTAGTGCTTATGTATTATGTGCTGCTGATTCTCACTCTTCTTATTCTCCATGTTCTCGCAAGTTCTGTTCTGGGGTTTCTTAACCCTGTTTCATATGTACTTATCGTTTACATAGCTGTGCTTGAAAAACTGGATGAAACAAACTATATATGGCACGCAGTTTTGTTTGGTCTTTTCAGTGATTTTATCAGAGGCGGCTATCTTGGTCCCGGAGTCCTGATCTACTTCTTTTACGGAGTTCTCACAATAAAGGCAGGCGTATTTTTCGACATGCAGAAATTCCTGTCCAGATTTTTTTTCCGTTTAGGACTTGTGGCTGTCCATGTTTTTCTAAATATGGCTATGAATGATTATCTGAAAACACCGTTCATAAGTGCATATCTTTACTATCTGCTTATAAACACTCTTGCTTTAGCAGCGCTTGTGTTAATCACGGAGGTTACCGGTGCTTTTAAAGGTGCTGAAAGACGAAGTTCTGGAATATTATAAACGCAGAACCTACTGGGCTATGGCTCTTGTCATTGCTGTGTTTGCAGGTTTGATAATGCGTTTGGTTTATCTTCAGATACATGAATACGATAAATATAAGAGACTGTCTGAGAACAACCGCATCCGAATAGTAAAGGTGCGTGCAGACAGAGGGTTTATATATGACCGTAAAGGCAGACTCCTTGTGAAAAACACCCCAAGCTATGAGCTTAAGGTGGTAAAAGAGGATGCCGGAGATATTGACGAGCTTCTGAAGGAGCTTGCAAGATATGTTCAGATAGACCGTGACTATGCTATGAAGTCAATAAAAAGGTCATATTTTTATGAACCAGCCGTAATAGCAAGAGGACTCACTTTTGAGCAGGTCGCTGAGATACTGGAAAATTACAACGACTTCAAGGGACTTGAGGTTGATATTGAATCTGTAAGAGAATATATGGACAGCAAGGCTCTGAGCCATATTCTCGGTTATCTTTCAGAAGTCACGGAGAATGACCTTAAGACAGACCTTTCATATTCCAGCGGGGATATGATCGGAAAAACAGGAATAGAAAAAGTTTATGAAGAGGATCTGAGAGGCGTTGACGGTGCCAGACAGGTTGAGGTTGACAGCTACGGTCGTCCTATCAAAACCCTTTCAGAAAAACATACCATAACAGGAAATGACCTTGTACTCACTCTGGATATGGATCTTCAGAAGGCTGTTCATAACATCTTTGAAGGGAAAAAGGGCGCAGCGGTGGTTCTGGATGTTGAAACCTTCGGTGTTATGGCTCTTTATTCTGCCCCGACTTATGATCTCAATATTTTTTCCCCTTTTCATACTTCTGAAGAAAGAGTCTCTGTTATGACAGATCAGGATAAGCCTCTTCTCAACAGAGCTATAGAGGGCGCTTATCCTCCCGGCTCTGTTTATAAGGTGCTTATGGGCATGGCGGGACTTCTTGAAAGAAAGATAACTCTGGATACTGTGGTGAACTGCACTGGAGAGATGAGATACGGAAATTTCACTTACAGATGCTGGAAAAAAACGGGGCACGGTTCTATGAAGCTTATAGATGCCATAGCGGAATCGTGTGATGTCTACTTTTACCAACTTGGGCTTAATTTAGGTATTGATGATATAGAGAAATATTCCACAACTCTGGGGCTGGGCAAAACCACAGGGATTGATCTTCCCAATGAAAAATCAGGCTTTTTCCCCGGAAGAGACTGGAAAAAACGCAGGTTTAATGAATCATGGTATCCGGGTGAAACAATTATTACCAGTATCGGTCAGGGTTATATGACAACAACTCCTCTTCAGGTTGCGGTAATGCTTGCCGGAATTTTCAACGGCGGTAAGGTTATGAAACCAAAAGTTGTTGAATTTGTACATAATCCTGTTACGGATGTTAAGATACATACCCCTATGGAAACTGTTTCGGAGATTGAGATCCCTAAATGGATTGTTGATTCCGTTATGGACGGAATGGTCAAGGTTATTTACGGAACCAGCGGGACAGGGTACAGAGCAAGAGTACACGGAATAACCTATGGCGGGAAAACAGGGACAGCACAGGTTGTTTCCTTAAGCAAAACAGAGCATATGGAAGAGGATGAAATACCTGAATTCATGCGGGATCACGCATGGTTTGGTGCTGTTGTGCCGGAGGACAAACCGAAGTATGCCATAGCTGTTCTTATGCAGCACGGCGGTTCCGGCAGCAGAAGTGCTGCTCCTGTGGCCGGGGCGATAGTTAATAAGCTTGTGGATTTAGGATATGTTAGGACTGAACAAGAAGGAAATTGAAAATATAGATAAAGCTCTTCTGACTATTATAGCAATAGTTCTCACAATGAGCTGCGCCGCTGTTTACAGCGCATCGTTTGACGCTCAGGCGGATGTGATAAGAGATTTTTATGAAAAACAGGTTCTCTGGGTTGTGTTGGGATTTGTTGTTTTTTTCCTTATCTCATGGGTGGGGCATCAGAGGTTTGTGAAATACCTTCCGGTGCTTTATATTATAGGCTGTGTGGCTTTGTTTATGGTGCTTCTCATGCCTCCTATCATGGGGGCGAGGAGATGGCTTATAATAGGCGGTTCAAGGATACAGCCTTCTGAGTTTTTCAAGTTTATATGGGTGCTTACTCTGGCAAGAATGTTTATAACTTATGATGGTTTGAAGCTGGGTTTTAAGGATATTTTCATTAAGATTCTTCCGCTTCTGCCTCCGTTCATTCTTATATTCCTTCAGCCTGATCTGGGCACGGCAGGAAGCTTTCTTGCTATATGGGGTCTGGTTATTCTTTTTATCGGAATAAAACGGACTCCTATGGTGTTTGCTGCTGCTTCTGCGGCGATACTTCTCCCTGTTATGTGGATATTTCTGATGAAGGATTATCAGAAACAAAGGGTTCTGACCTTTCTTGATCCTGAGAAAGATCCTTTCGGTTCAGGCTATCACGTTATTCAGTCGAAAATAGGCATAGGCAGCGGAGGAATCTGGGGTAAAGGGTTTATGGAGGGTACACAGTCCCATCTTAAATTTATACCCGAAAGGCATACCGATTTTATTTTTTCCGTTGTTGCGGAGGAAACAGGTCTTGTGGGAGCTTCAATCATCATCTGCATGTTTCTGTTTATGATCATCCGCATACTAAGCATCTCAATGGAAACAAGGGAGGCATCAGGCAAGGTTATATGTGTTGCCGTTGCCTCGTACATATTTTTTCAGTTTTTTGTAAATGCCGCTATGACAATGGGTATAATGCCTGTTGTGGGTATCCCTATGCCCATATTCAGTTACGGCGGTTCATCTTTGCTTACATTCATGGCTATGCTGGGACTTGTAAACAGTGTGGCCATGCGAAAATACAATCCAATAGGCGCGTAATTAATGCTTGATAATTCTCTTTTAACAATATCAAAACCCTCAAGGTACGTGAACCATGAGATAAACTCCGTTCACAAGTCGAAAGAGGGCAGGCTCTCGTTCTGCCTTGCTTTTCCTGATGTTTATGAAGTTGGTATGAGCCACATAGGCTTTAAAATGCTTTATGAAAGGCTCAATTCATCTGACAATATAGTTTGCGAGCGGTTTTTTATGCCGTGGACAGACGCAGTTTCGGAGCTTGGCGAAAAGGTCTTTGTTTCCCTTGAATCAGGATGCGGGCTGAAAAGCTTCGATGTCCTCGGGTTTTCTCTTCAGTATGAACTGTCATATACAAATGTTCTCCACAGTATGAAGTATTCAGGCATTCCTTATTTCTCAGCAGAAAGAGGGGAGAATGATCCGATAGTTACTGCGGGCGGTTCGTGCGTAATGAACCCTATGCCTCTTAAAAATATAATTGATGTATTCTTCATTGGAGAAATGGAAGGAGAGATCACCGATATTTTTGACAAACTCTCCGAAATGAAGGGAGAAAACAGAAAAACCAAGCTTGAGTATCTGAACAGTCTGCCGTTTACGTATGTTCCGCTAATTGAACCTGACAAGACGGTAAAAAGAAACGTTTACACCGGTTTCAGCGATGATGTGACCATAAACAGCTTGATAGTTCCCATGATGCCCGCCGTGCAGGACAGGGTGGCGGTGGAAATATCGAGAGGATGCACCAGAGGCTGCCGCTTTTGTCAGGCAGGCTACATATACCGGCCGTCCCGTGAGAGAAGCATAGAGGCTATCGCAAACGACGCTCTGCGTCAGCTCGCCTCAAGCGGATATATGGAAGTTTCCATGCTTTCTCTCTCCGCCGCTGACTACAGCAGGCTTGAGGAACTGCTTGTTACCATGACAAGGCTTATCAGCGCAGAAGGCTCGTCACTTTCTCTCCCTTCTATAAGGGCAGACAGAATACAGGATTTCATTTTCAGGGAACTGGCAAAGGTTCGTAAATCCGGCTTTACCATAGCCCCTGAAGCGGGTTCGCAGAGACTCCGTAACGTAATAAATAAAAACCTCACAGAAGAGGATATAATATCCGCAGTTACCAAAGCCGCCGATGCAGGATGGAACGGTGCGAAGCTCTATTTCATGATAGGTCTTCCCTTTGAGACAGATGAAGATGTGCTTGCCATAGCTGATCTTGCTCACCGTGTTAAACGTGCTGTGGGAAAAGGCAGGTTTGATATCAAGGTATCCGCCTCAAATTTTGTTCCCAAGCCCCATACACCTTTTCAGATTTTTCCGCAGAATACTGCGGCGGAGCTTAGGCGCAAACAGATGCTCCTCTCTGACAGACTGAAAAGCTACCGTATGCGCCTTAGTTGGCATGATGTTGAGCAAAGTGTCATGGAGGGAGTTTTCTCCAGAGGCGATGAAAGACTTTGTGATGTTCTTGCCCTTGCCGCTGACAGAGGACTGATGTTTGATGGGTGGAGCGAATGCTTTGATTCTAATGCATGGAAACAGGTATTCAGAGATCTGGGATTCACAATGGAGGAGTTCGCCTCCAGAGAGTTTATGACGCAGGATAAACTTCCTTGGAGCAATATAGATTCCGGTGTTGAGTCCGGCTTTTTTGAGAATGAATACGAAAAGGCACGGGAGGAAGCCGTTACGGAAGACTGCCGTGAGGGTTCATGCACAAACTGCGGCGTATGCGACTTTAAGGACATTCTAAATGTTTATGCAGGTGACAAAATTCCGGAAGAAACAACACCTAAGGAATCGGAAGAGACCTTCCATTATGTTTTTTATATAGAAAAACGCAAGGCAGGTAAGTTTCTGTCTGCAATTGAATCTGTCCGCCTTTTCACTCACGCTGCCCGCATAGCGGAGATAAAGCTTGCTTTCACTCAGGGGTTTAATCCCCAGCCGAAGATGCGCTATCTGATCCCGCCTCCAGTTGGTGTGGAATGCTCCTGGGATCTTCTTGCTCTTGAGTGCGGCAGACTGAACAACTTCGGCGAAGTGCAGAAGAAGATAAACTCAATTCTGCCTGATGGTGTGAAAGTCAAAAGGGTTATGCCTTATAAGGTAAATGAGAAGAAAGTAAGCTTCGCAGGACGCTACCGTTTGGGCGGCGAACTGCCTGTGGTGCTGGATAAGCTTATTGCTGAGGATAAAGCCTTTTATATGAAGAAAGACAAAAAAGGCAGAGATAAAAAGGTTGAGCTTTCTGAATTTCTTCTCCACAGACAGAAGGATGAGATTGTTCTCCTCTCCGGTGAAACAGGTTCTTTCAACCCTCTTGAGTTCTTTTCATATCACGGGTTAAGCAGAGCAGAGCTTGATGTGGAACGCAAAAACCTTTACATGTTTCCAAAGCCAAGACAGGAAAAAAATACAGCAGAAGAAGCTGAAGTGGAAGATGACGAAAGCTGAGAAGTTTCGCCCGTTTTTTGAGGAGCTGTATAAAAAGTACAACAAACCGGAGTATGTGGGCACAGATCCGATAGTTTACCCCTGCACAGTTCAGGGCAATACCGAGTTTGTGGCATTCTGCTCAAGCTGTTTTGCGTATGGGAATGTGAAGGCTATTCAGGGTTTTCTCATGACTTTTTTCAGTGAATTCGGAACAGATCCGTTTAGGCTTGAGGATAAACCCACAAGGCTTTATTACAGGTTTCAGAAGCCTGCTGATGTCCGGGCTTTTGTACTCGTTCTGAGGGATCTTTACAGTGAACACGGCTCCATCGAAAACGCTTTTGCCTCAATGGGGGCAAGCCTTGAGGAGTCTCTCATAAACTTTGTTATCCATATGAAGAAGAGGGGAAAAGCTTACGGCGGTGGAAAAGGGTATGACTTCCTTTTCGCTGATCCGGTTAAGTCCGGAGCAAAGCGCCTGCGGATGTTTTTACGCTGGATGGTGAGAAAGGATGAGGTAGATTTCGGCTTATGGAAAAATTATGCCTGTAAGGACTTGCAATTTATCATAGACACACATATATTAAGATTCGCATATAAGAACGGGATAATAAAGAATGATTCCGGAACGAGAAAAAATCTTGATACTGTTACAGATTTTTTCAGAGCAATGAATCCTGAAGACCCCGCTAAATATGATTTCGCCGTGTCCCGTCTGGGAATAGCCTTTGGCTGCACATACGGCGCGGATGAAAAGTGCGCATCATGCGCTGAAAGAGATTTATGTCCGTTTAATGAAGAATCAGGATAGTAATTGAGAGCAAAACAATCTTAATTACTATGATTGACAAACGGATGAATTTGTATACTATAACTTATAAGTTATTAAGGAGGAAACAATGGCTGTTGAACTTAATGAGTCAACCTTTCAAACTGATGTGGTAGAGAGCGATCTCCCTGTTCTTGTGGATTTCTGGGCTGTCTGGTGCGGACCCTGCAGAATGCTTACTCCCACAGTGGAAGCGCTGGCAAATGAATACGCAGGCAAAATAAAGGTCGGCAAAGTAAATGTGGACGAAAACCAGCAGCTTGCTGCAAAATACGGCATCATGAGTATCCCTACTGTCATGGTCTTTAAGGGCGGCAAAGTGGTTGAGCAGTTCATCGGCGTTCAGCCCAAAGGCGTTTATGAGGACGCTATCAAGAAATATATCTAAGGGTTATTCATATGCCCTTTTATGAATACAGGTGCAAAGACTGCGGTACGGAGTTTTCCCGCCTTATTTTTAAGGAAGGAGAGCCTGTTCCATGCACAAAGTGTTCGGGAACAAATGTTGAGCGTATGGAGAATGTGAAGCATTCCGGCGGATGTGTCTGTTGCACTCCCAAAGGGTGTTTTCCTGCGTCTTCAGATGCTTCCGGCAACTAGCGCTGTTTAGCAGCAGTATAAGCATAAAAGATTTCAGAGCCTTCCGTGTATATTATGCGGGAGGCTTTTTTATTTTTAATATTTTCTGCGTTATATGATTGTGTACGGATTAACGTTATTCGATTGACATAGATGGCACACTGAACTAAAAAATAAATATCTTTTTGACAAAATTTGCGGGCTGCCGTAAAAATGCGGTTTTGCTCCACTAAACTGAAAGAAGGGGTAGTACATGAAGAAAATTCTTTTGGCACTTTTAACGGCGGCTCTCTGTACCGCAGGTGCTTTCGCTGCTGACAAGCAGATCAAGGCTGGCTTTATCTATGTCGGACCTGTAGGCGATGCAGGCTGGACCTACGCACATGATCAGGGCAGACAGGAAATGGAAAAGCTTCCGTATGTCGAAAAATCCACGTACATCGAATCAGTACCAGAAGGCGCTGACGCAACAAGGATCATCACCGGTCTTGCTAAAAAAGGACACAACCTGATCTTTACCACCAGCTTCGGTTATATGGATCCGACAATTGAAGTTGCTAAAAGAAATAAAGACATCATTTTCATGCATTGTTCCGGCTATAAAACAGCAGAAAACGTTGGCGCTTACTTCGGCAGAATGTATCAGCCCCGTTACCTTTCCGGTGTTGTTGCCGGTAAAATGACTAAATCAAATGTGGTGGGTTATGTCGCCGCTTTCCCTATCCCTGAAGTTATCAGAGGAATAAATGCTTTCACTCTAGGCGTAAGGAGTGTAAACCCCAAAGCCACAGTGAAAGTTGTATGGACGCACACATGGTTTGACCCAGGTAAAGAACGTGAAGCTGCTGAAAGTGTTCTTGATGCCGGGGCAGATGTTATAACAATGCATCAGGATACTCCTGCTCCTCTTCAGGCTGCTGAAAAAAGAGGCGCATACGCTATTGGATACAACGTTGAGATGAAAAAATTTGCTCCCAAGGCATATCTCACTTCACCGGTATGGAACTGGGGCGCTCTTTACACTATAGTTGCAGAACAGGTAAGCAAAGGAACATGGAAAAGCGAGCAGATCTGGTGGGGAATGGAACACGGACTTGTAGACCTTGCTCCCCTTACTGACCTTGTTCCCGCAGATGTTAAAAAGATAGTTGAAGAAAGAAAAGCTGCTGTTAAAAACGGCACAGTCAAAGTATTCACTGGTCCTATCAAAGACCAGTCAGGCAAAATCGTTGTTCCCGAAGGCAAAACAATGACAGACGCCGAAATGCTCAGTATGAATTTCTTCGTTGAAGGAGTTCAGGGCTCACCTAAATAATAAAAAATAGGGGCGGTGCAGGGTGTAAAATCTCTGCACCGCTTTTTTATTTTTAAGGGATCACATTGAAACCGTATCTTAAACTTGAAAATATCACAAAAAGCTTTCCGGGCGTAAAGGCGCTGGATAATGTCTCTCTGAATTGTTACGAAGGGGAGATTCATACCCTCCTTGGCGAAAACGGAGCGGGTAAAAGTACGCTTATGAGCGTACTGGCAGGGCTTTATAAACCTGAAACAGGGAGTATTTCTGTTGACGGCACAAAGGTTTTAATCTCCTCTCCTTCTGAATCGCTAAAATATGGCATTGGTATGGTTTATCAGCATTTTATGCTGGTGAGAAACCATTCCGTAATGGAGAATATCCTTCTTTCTCTTGATAACCTCCCGGGGATAATAAACAGGGGTGAGGTATTTGAAAGAACGAAGAAAATTCTTGATGATTTCGGGCTTGATATAAACCTGAATGAACCGGTTTGGAAGCTTTCCATCGGTGAACAGCAGTGGGTGGAGCTTATTAAGCTTCTTGTCCGTGACTGTAAAGTGCTTATCCTTGATGAACCAACTGCGGTTCTTACTCCGCAGGAGGCGAATATTCTTTTCGGCTTTCTTAAAAAACTGAAGAGTCAGGGTAAGTCGATCATCTTCATTTCCCATAAAATGCGTGAGGTTATGGAGCTTTCCGACCGTGTAACTGTTCTTAAAAAGGGCAGGACTGTCAAGTCGCTCACCGCAGGTGAATTTGATGAAGCTATGCTTGCGGGGCTCATGATCGGCTCAGACGATGTGCCCCACTGGGAAAAAACATCTAAGGCATTTGATCAAAAGGTTCTGGAAGTTAAAAGCCTTTCTGTTGAAAACGATAAAGGTCTTTCAGACGTGAAGGGGATAAACCTTGAGCTTTTCAAGGGTGAAATTCTCGGAATAGCCGGAGTTGCCGGAAACGGACAGAAAGCCCTTGCGGAGGTTCTCACAGGACTCCGCAGACCTTCCGGCGGGCAGATTATCGTCAACGGCGAGGACTTCACCAACCATAAAGGCAAAAATCCTTACATCGCAGGCATTGCCCATATCCCTGAAGACAGAAAAGCGTTCGGTATCGCTCCTGAAATGAGTGTGGATGAAAACCTTATCCTGAAAAGTTATAAAGACAGTAAATTCAAAAGCTTTTTCATGCAGAACGCAGGAGCAATAAAGCGTAATGCCGAAGAGCTTATATCCAAGTTTGCCATAAAAACAGGTCCTGCGGGTTCTCCTGTCCGTCTTCTTTCCGGCGGAAATATACAAAAGGTCATAATTGCCCGTGAGCTTTCCCTTAACCCTCTCGTTCTGGTTGCTCTATATCCGACCAGAGGGCTTGATATAGGCTCTGCGGAGTATGTTCACAAAGTTATTATAGACGCACGGGAAAGCGGAATGAGTACGATCCTTATATCTGAGGATCTGGATGAGCTTCTCAAACTTTCAGACCGTGTGGCTGTTATGTTCAGGGGAGTTATCACAGGTGTTGTTAAGCCTGACACAGCCACCAGAGAGGAGATCGGACTGATGATGAGCGGAGTGAAAAATGCGGATAAGATTTGAAAAAAGACTGGAAGCCTCAAAAACTTTCCGCATAACCGCACCTTTTGTTGCTGTGGCTTTTTCTCTATTGACTGCGGGAATAATTATGCTTTTTGCGGACATAAACCCGCTTGAGGCATACAGAGATATGATCATGGAAGCCCTCGGAACATCATACGGCATAAGCGAAACACTTGTTAAGGCAACACCGCTTATAATATGCGGGCTTGGCATATCAGTGGCTTTCCGTATGCAGCTCTGGAACATCGGAGCGGAAGGACAGCTCGTTATGGGCGCCATAGGCGCATCCGGCATTGCTTTATTTTCAGGGATTGAAAACCACTTTCTGCTGATAACAGCAATGATAGCGGGTTCAATGATTTGCGGCGGTCTATGGGCTGTTGTTTCGGGTTTTTTAAAAGCAAAATACAGAGTTAACGAGATTATAGTCACTCTTTTAATGAACTATATTGCTATATCAATACTTTCACTGCTCATTTACGGCAGGTGGAAGGACCCGTCAGGGTTCAATTTTCCTCACTCAGCTCAGTTTGCTGAAGCAGCAAGGATGTCATATTACTTCGATTCAAGGCTGCATACAGGTTTTTTCATAGCTTTGGTTCTGGTTTTTCTTGTTTATATATTTATGGAAAAAACTGTGTACGGTTATGAGATCAGGGTAATAGGTGACAACCCCAACGCCGCTAAGTATGCCGGGATGAATATAACAACCGCTATTATAGGTACAATGTTTCTGAGCGGCGCCATAGCAGGTATAGCAGGATTCAGCGAAGTTTCCGGAGTTCAGTACCGTTTGCAGGAAGGGGTATCTATCGGCTACGGATATACAGCTATAATTGTTGCGTGGCTGGCGAGGCGCTCTGCTTTGGGCGTGCTTATCGTTTCTCTTATAATGGGTGTTCTGCTTGTGGGTGGTGACAGCCTCCAGATCATGTGGCAGCTTCCTGTGGCGTTTGTAAACCTGTTTCAGGGGTTGATTCTCTTTTTTGTTCTGTCGTCAGATTTTTTTATAGCCAATAAAATGCGGATTATTTGGGGCAAATCATGATAGAAGTTTTGCTTGATGCAACCATAAGAGCAGGCACGTCAATTCTTTTCGCCACAACAGGCGCAATAATTATGGAACGCTCCGGTGTTATAAATCTTGGTATAGAAGGGCTTATGCTAATAGGCGCTCTAGCGGGCTTTGCCACTGCTAATATCACAGGGAGCCTGTTTCTGGGAGTCTGTGCTTCTTTCCTTGCTGCCCTTGCCGCAGGTGCGATTCACGGGCTTATTACTGTTTATCTCAGAGGAAACCAGATCGTCAGCGGTCTGTCGCTCACAATGTTCGGTATAGGCTTTACGGCTCTTTTCGGTCAGAAGATGGTGGGGAAAACGATCACAGAGTTCTCCAGAGTTGAGATCCCTTTTCTATCGTCTATACCTGTTATAAATCCTCTCTTCAGGCAGGATATGCTTGTTTACTTCTCCATAGTTCTTGTCATAGGCGTTCACCTTTTTTTCCGCCGGACAAAATGGGGGCTTTATCTTCGGTCTGTGGGCGAAAACCCCGCAGCGGCGGATACATCTGGTATAAGTGTTACCAAATACCGCATGATGGCTGTTCTTGTGGGTTCCGGTTTTGCCGGAATAGGCGGTGCTTACCTTTCTCTTGCCTATACACCTTTCTGGGTGGAAAACATGACGGCGGGCAGGGGATGGATTGCTGTTGCCCTTGTTATCTTCTCCCAATGGAACAGCACCAGAGCTGTTTTCGGGGCTTACCTTTTCGGCGGTATAGATGCGCTCCAACTGAGGATGCAGGCTATGGGAACAGATATTTCCTCCCATGTGCTGCAGATGCTTCCATACCTTTTTACTATTATAGTTCTTGTAATATCCACAATCAGGCTCGGCAAGGGTACTACACCTGAACCGGAAAGCCTTGGTATTCCATATGACAGAGAGGACAGAAAATGAGAAAAGCAAGCGAAGCTCTGCTTGAGAGAATAAAAAAATACGGCAGTGTAAACGGCGAGGTCGTCAAGGTTGATAAATTTATCAACCATCAGGTTGATATAGAGCTTTTCCGCATCATGGCGGATGATATGGCGCAGCATTTTAAAAATGCCGGACTTACCAAAATAGTTACTGCGGAAACCAGCGGAATAACCATAGCTCATCCTTTGGCGGAGGCGCTGGGGATTCCCTACATTTTTGCCAAGAAAAAGAAACCCATTACAATGGCAGATTTTTACAGTGCTGAAAGTTATTCCTTTACCAAGCAGGAGAACACTACTCTTTACGTCTCAAAAGAGGTTCTCAGCAGTGATGACAGGGTTATATATGTGGATGATTTTTTCGCCAGAGGAAACACCCTGAAAGCTGTGAAAGAGATTGTAGCGCAATCAGGTGCAGAACTTGCCGGCTGTGCGGTTATCATAGATAAAAAAGGGGAAGAGGGTGTGTATTCGATCCTCACTCTGGAAGAAATAAAAAACAACTGTTAATTATATCGGCAGCCTAATCCGCTGCCTTCATATCTCTCTATTATTCCTTGAATTTTTTTCGCAGATCCATTTATCAAATTAACGAGTATACCTCAAACATTACTTATGTTCATTTTAACTTGACACCTTTGTTCACACGTATAAAGATTAAATATTGGAAATAATTATAATTTCTGCGGAGGTGTGCTTATGCACAAAATAATCTTAACGGCACTCAGTGCTATGCTTTTATCACTCTTTATTTACGGCTGCGGCGGAAGCAGCAGTAGCAGCAGTGAACCATCCGCCCCCTCATCAACAGGTGTTTTTGTTGATGCACCTGTGGCGGGCATAGCTTATTCCACTTCACCCAGCGGGTATTCAGGCTTTACCGATGCGGAAGGTAAATTCCTGTTCAATGAAGGCGATACGGTAACTTTCAAGATAGGTAATCTTGTTCTGGGAAGTGCGCCTGCGGCTAGTTATATCACACCCTTTGACATAACAGACCGAACAAACGCTGTTCTTGTTGCCAGACTTATCCAGACCCTCAGCTCGGAGGATAACGGCACTCTTGTAATGAATGAAACAGCCGTGGATGACATTAACGGTCTTGTGACAGAGGAAACAGAGCTTGACGATTTTGCAGGGAGTTTTGATACCCTCAATCTTATAAACGAGGATGTGGCAATAGGAAATATGAATGGAGATGCTCTTTACGGAGCTTATTCCGGTCTTGCTACTGTTGTTTGTGAAGGTGAAGACAATGTAACAGGAGAGTTCGGTGTTGTTATCAGTGCTGGAAAGGTAAAAATTTATGCAATAGAACATAGGTTGAATGGTTTCAACAGCTTATCATCTCCTTCTGGCATAAGAACTATAGATAGTTTTGATTTCTTCTCAGGAGAGTTAACAGATTCTAATTCTGCAGTGCTTCATCAATATACAGAAGCGGATATGCCTGAATACAATATGTCTATGGAGTATACCGATTCCAGCGAGTTTCAAATGACTCTTTCATCCAGCGACGGTTCCTGCACTGCAACTGCGGACATGGTACGTGTCTTAGGTGCCAATTCTGATGATCCCACATGCTCAAGCGTTGATGTATCTGTAGCAAACATTCCTTTCAGGTCCATTATAATTGGCAGCAGTAATTCAGAGAATCTGCTTAATAAGGATAACGGAACAGTCTCAATTGTGCAGGATGGCTGCAATGTAACTCTTACAGAAGGGAACGACACTTTTACCGGTTTTGTAGATACTCAAGCTGAAAGGATTTTATTAATCGGAACCTATACTGAAGATAATGAAGAGAATATTGAAACGATTACTATGGACTACAATGTAACACATTTGTATCCTGAGTTTGAAGGAGAAGTGATGGGAGTAGTAAAAAACTTAAACTCAAATGAACCTGCTGAATGGTCAATAGAGGAAGTCGATATTTACTTTCCTGTAGATTAGTTTGTACAAAAAATAAAGCGGAAGGTAAAATCTTCCGCTTTTTTAATAGCTAAAATTCCAGCAATAATGTTCATTTCGGCTTGACACCTTTGTTCACCCGTATAAAAATTAAATATTGGAAATGATTATAATTTCTGCGGAGGTGTGCTTATGCACAAAATAATCTTAACGGCACTCAGTGCTATGCTTTTATCACTCTTTATTTACGGCTGCGGCGGAAGCAGCAGTAGCAGCAGTGAACCATCCGCCCCTTCATCAACAGGTATTTTTGTTGATGCACCTGTGGCGGGCATAGCTTATTCCACTTCACCCAGCGGGTATTCAGGCTTTACCGATGCGGAAGGCAAATTCCTGTTCAATGAAGGCGATACTGTAACTTTCAGAATAGGCAATCTTGTTCTGGGAAGTGCGCCCGCTGCTACTTATATCACCCCCTTTGATATAACAGATCATAACAATGCTGTTCTTATTGCCAGACTTATCCAGACTCTCAGCTCGGTGGATAACGGTACTCTTATAATGAATGAAACGGCTGTGGATGACATTAACGGTCTTGTGACTGAGGAAACAGAGCTTGACGATTTTGCTGGCAGCTTTGACACTCTCAACCTCATAGACGAGGATGTGGCAATAGGCAATATGAACTCCGATGCACTTTACGGTGTATATGCTGCCGAAGTTAATATTGTGTGCGATGGTGAGGATAACACAACTGAAAGATTCATAGCTTATTTAACCGGAGGCTCAGTTAACCTTTACACCATTTCTGCAAACTATTCAAAGCAACCATCCACTCTTCCTTCCGGCTTGTCTTCAGCCTCAGTGAAACAGGTGATTGAGAACATTGACTTCTTTTCAGGAAACCTGACTGATCCTAATTCCGCTGTTCTTCGTCAATATACTGAGACGGGTATGCCTGAATATAATATGTCTATGGAATACACGGATTCCAGTGAGTTTCTTATGACTTTTTCACCCAAGGACGGCTCATGCACTGCAACAGCAACCATGAAACGTGCTGTAGGGGCTAACCCCGAAGATCCCTCATGCTCAAGTGTTGACCTCTCTGTTACAGATATGCCTTTCATTTCTCGCATTATAAGCAGCAATGACCCTACTGAAATAGAGGAAGACAACGGCACAGTGACTATTGTGCAGGATGGCTGCAACGTTACACTCACCGAAGGGGATGATACTTTCAAAGGTTTTATAGATACAAGAGAAGACAGTATTCTGTTTTTTGGAAAATATATTGATGATAATGAAGAGAATATAGAGATGATTGCTCTTAATTACGAGTTCGAGGACCAGACTCTTTCATTTTACGGTTCTGTAATCGGTATAGAGAGAAACTTAGGCTCAAGCGAACCTGCCGAATGGGAAGCTGAGGAAGTGCGTATTGGTAACGTATTCAATTAATTGTTTGTAATTAAAAAATAAAGCGGAAGGTTCTGCCTTCCGCTTTTTTTAGTTTAAAAAGTCGTGGAGTTTTTTCCGCATGGCTTTCTTGCGGAGTTTTGATAATGCTCTAGCCTCAAGCTGGCGCACTCGCTCACGGCTTATTTTAAGCATATCGCCTATTTCTTCCAGAGTTTTCGGCGCATCACCTTCTATGCCGAAACGAAGCTCTATAATCTTTGCCTCACGCTCGGTAAGCTCATCAATAATGTCACCAAGAGCCTGTTTAAGGGTTTTGGAGATTATATCTTCTTCTATACTTTTAGAACCTGATTCAAGGAGATCTATAAAAGAACGGTCTTCTCCGTCTTTTATTGGTGCTTCAAGTGACAGATAGTTTCTTGAAACACGCAGAACATTTTCAATGTCCGGTTCTTCCATGCCGAGATATTCGGCAAGCTCGCTGTTTGTAGCCTCACGCCCGAGCTGTTTGCTGAGTTTTTCTATGGCACCGTTTATTTTGTATAATATCCCTGCCTGTTTAATAGGCAGCTTCACTGTTCCCGACTGTTCCGCCAGAGCCTGAATGATAGCCTGGCGTATCCACCATACTGCATAGGAGATGAATTTTACTCCTTTGGTATGGTCGAAGCGTTTTGCCGCCTCCACAAGTCCTAAATTGCCTTGATTTATCAGATCAGAAATAGGTAAACCAGTGTTCCTGTAGCGGTTTGCGATTGAAACAACAAATTTGAGATTTGAGAGTATAAGAGTATTAAGAGCATCTTTATCGCCCTTTTGTATTCTTTCCCCTATCACAAACTCCTGCTCTTTTGTCATCGGTTTGTATTTGCTGATGCTGTTAAGATAATGCTTCAGCGTGTTTTCACTCACAGGAGGCGGGGCGTCATTGTGAATTACTTCTTCAACCTCTGCAGATTCAGCAGTGCTTTCCGTTTCTTCGGTTTCTTCCTGCTCTTCCTGAAGGTCGTCAAGTTCATGATCCATTTTCAACTCTCAACCCTTATATAACTTAAGAAGTATATCAAATATACCATATTTTGAAACAAAAAACATTTCTGTATATGGTTTATTTATAAAAGCTTTTTTCATGAATATAAAAAAGGCGGGGTGCTGCCCCCGCCTCTTTTCAGGAGGTTGTACTGAAGTTCATGCCGGTTTGACCATAGGTCAGTTTTATTTTCTGTTCTGCTTTTATGTCACCTTTTATAAGTGCTTCCGCCAGTTTGTTTTCCACAAGTTTCCTTATGGCTCTTTTCATGGGTCTGGCGCCGAAAGCAGGATCAAAACCTGCTTTTACTATTTCTATAATGACAGAATCATCCCAGACAAGTTCAACAGAATTTTCACGCATTCTTGCAGCAAAATCTCTCATAAGCATTTCTGCAATATTATAAAGATGTTCCTTATTAAGAGGGTGGAATACAATAATATCATCCAGCCTGTTAAGAAACTCCGGTTTAAAGAATGATGAAAGCCTGTTCATCACCACGTTATCTATGAACATATATTTCTGTTCCATAGAGCTTTCCTTGGCGAATTCTTCCTGTATCTCCTGCGATGCGATGTTTGATGTCATTATTACTACACAGTTTTTAAAGCTTACAGTTCTGCCTTTGGAATCTGTGAGCCTGCCGTCATCAAGCATCTGGAGCAGTATGTTAAAAACATCCGGATGCGCTTTTTCTATCTCGTCCATGAGTATGACAGCGTATGGTTTGCGGCGTACTCTTTCAGTAAGCTGTCCGCCTTCATCATACCCCACATATCCGGGAGGCGCTCCGATAAGCTTTGCTACTGCGTGTTTCTCCATGTACTCACTCATATCTATGCGGATCATCGCATCTTCCGAGTCAAACATAAACTCCGCAAGTGCCTTTGCCAGCTCCGTTTTACCGACGCCAGTGGGTCCAAGGAATATGAATGAACCAATGGGTCTGTTCGGGTCGCCCAGACCGGCTCTGTTTCTGCGGACTGCTTCACTCACTGCTTTTATTGCTCTGTCCTGTCCTATGACCCTTTTGTGGAGGTAGTCTTCCATGTTGATGAGCTTGTCGGCTTCTTCCTGCATGAGTTTGGTCACAGGTATTCCTGTCCATTTGGAAACTATAGCGGCTATGTCTTCCTCGTCCACTTCCTCTTTGAGCATTTTTTTACCGCTCTGAATTTCGGCGAGTTTTGCGTTAGCCTCTTCAAGTTCTTTATCAAGCTGGACAAGCCTGCTGTATTTTATTTCTGAGGCGAGGGCGAAGTTTCCTTCACGCTCGGCCTTCTGCATTTGATGCTTTTCCTCTTCTATATGCTCTTTTATCTCTCTGGACTTTTTGATAAGTCCTTTTTCGTTGCTCCAGTGGGCTCTGAGTCTGTCAGCCTCAGACTTGATATTTGCAAGCTCTTCCTCAAGTTTGACCAAGCGGTTTTTACTCACATTGTCAGACTCACGTTTAAGTGCCTGTTTTTCTATTTCAAGCTGTGTGATCTTACGTTCTGTTTCATCAAGCTCTGTGGGGAGGCTGTCTATCTCCATCCTCAGTTTTGCTGTGGCTTCATCAATAAGGTCTATGGCTTTATCGGGCATAAAGCGGTCGCTTATGTATTTCTTTGCCAAATGAGCAGCCGCCACAAGTGCAGAGTCTTTTATACGCACCCCGTGGTGAACCTCATATTTTTCCTTGAGTCCTCTCAGTATTGAAACGGTATCCTCAACGCTGGGCTCCTTAACCATTACAGGCTGAAAACGTCTTTCAAGGGCGGCATCTTTTTCAATATGTTTTTTGTATTCATCAAGGGTTGTTGCGCCTATACAGTGCAGATCGCCCCTCGCCAGAGCGGGTTTGAGAAGATTAGCAGCGTCCATCGCTCCTTCTGCCGCACCAGCACCCACAAGAGTGTGCATTTCGTCTATAAAGAGTATTATTTCGCCTTCCTTTTCTCTTATCTGGGTGAGGATGGCTTTAAGTCTCTCTTCAAATTCGCCCCTGAATTTTGTTCCTGCGATAAGCGCACCCATGTCAAGGGATGCTACTGTTTTATCTTTCAGGGAGTCCGGCACATCGCCGTTTACTATTCTGTGCGCCAGTCCTTCAACAATGGCAGTTTTGCCGACACCCGGTTCGCCTATCAGAACGGGGTTGTTTTTTGTCCTGCGGGAGAGAACATGCACAACACGCCTTATTTCCTCATCACGTCCTATAACGGGATCAAGTTTGCCTTCTCTGGCAAGGTTTGTAAGGTTGATTGTGTATTTCTCTATGGCGTTCATTTTGCCTTCAGGGTTCTGGTCTGTAACCTTGGCTGAACCTCTGACTTCCTTTATCGCCTTTTCCACGGCTTTCTTATCCGCTCCTGTCTGAGAAAGCAGGGTGCGCAGTCTGTAGCCTGCGTTATCAATTATACCGAGGAGAATATGTTCAGTAGAGACATACTCGTCCCCGAAGTCTTTTATTATTTTAAATGCCTTTTCCAGTGCCTTGTTGCAGTCAGGAGAGAAATACTGCTGACCCGAACCGCTGACAGTGGGAAGGGAGTTTATGATATCATCTGTGCCTGCTTCCAGAGCATTCACATTGACGCCTGCCTTCTGAAGAAGAGGCTTCACAAGCCCGTCCTCCTGTTTTAAAAGGGCAATAAGAAAGTGTTCGGGCTCTATCTGCTGCTGATTTTTTTCAGAGGCGAGGGCAAGAGCCTGCTCTGCTGCCTCCTGCGCTTTTATAGTCATTTTGTTGAAGTTAATCATTGTATGTTACCTCCTTGTGAGGCTTATTCTTTTTCGATTTTTATTTTAATTATTTCTTTCGGCGGAGAGGGAATCAGAGCCTTTTCCGCCTCTTTTGCCTTCATCTCCTCGCCCATACGCTGCCGGACATATTCTTTCATGCCCTCGAGCTGGGCGTGGAGTGTTTCTATCTGCTCACGCATGTTCAGAATAATTTCAATTCCCGCAAGGTTTACTCCCATGTCTTTTGAGAGGGTCATTATAAACTTTAGCCTTTCAATATCCTCATCGGAGTAAAGCCTTGTATTTCCCACTGTGCGGGAAGGGGTTACAAGCCCCATACGTTCATACTGGCGCAGTGTCTGCGGATGAAGTTCCAGCATTTCCGATACTATGCTTATTACATACAGAGGTTTATTTGCCATATGTCACCTTGCTGAGGTTCCTTAAATATTCTTTTCAGGAAACCGGATGTTTTATATCTTGCCTTTTTTTAAAAGATCTTCCCGTGCGCTCGTTGCGTATTTCTGCATCATTTCCCTGAGAGCTTCCCTGTCAGCTTCATAAGCAACAGAAGGAATTTTAACATTTATTACAAGGTAAAGATCTCCTGTTCCGCTGCCTTTCAGCATTGGAACACCTTTGTTTTTCAGCCTGAATTTCTGTCCAGACTGTGTACCTGCGGGTATATTCAGCGTTACAGCTCCGTATGGAGTAGGGGCTTCGATCTTTGCACCGAGTGCCGCTTCAAACATGTCCATCTCCACATCAACATAGAGATTATCACCTTCACGTCTGTACACAGGGTGATCCTGAACATTGGTGACAATATATAAGTCACCGGATGCTCCGCCGTTTACACCTGCGTTGCCTTTGCCGGGAACACGTATTTTTGAATTCTTATCCACGCCTTTAGGGATGCGCACTTTGATTCGTTCTTTGCTTTCCACATGCCCTTTGCCGTGGCATGTACCGCACTGCTTAACAGTAACCTGACCGGAACCTCCGCAGCTTGTACATACGCTGCCCACAAAAAATCCGCCCTTATTGCGTGAGGACTGACCTGTTCCTCCGCATGTTGGGCATGCTTTTTTTTCGCCGCCTTTACCGCCGCATACAGAGCAGGTCACAGTGTGGTTGATGTTCAGTTCGTATTCGTTGCCGTGTATTACATCATAAAAAGGTATGCGTACGTTGTAGTAGAGATCATCACCGCGCATCACTCTGTTTCTGCCGGCTGAACGTCTGCCGCCGCCGAAAAGGTCGCCGAATATATCGTCAAAGTCGAAGCCGCCGCCGAAGGTGTTTCTGATATCGTCAAAATTAGCGCCGGAGAAGTCATACCCCTGACCGCCGGATACAAAGGCATCGTGTCCCACTGAGTCGTACTGTTTGCGTTTTTCCTCATTACTGAGAACGCCGTAAGCCTCGGAGATCTTCTTAAACCTGTCTTCTGCTGTTTTATCACCCGGGTTAACGTCAGGGTGATACTTGCGGGCAAGTTTTCTGTATGCCTTTTTTATTTCATCAGCGGTTGCGCCACGCCCGACGCCCAGCTCTTCGTAGTAGTCTTTAGCCATTTTTCACCTTCGTTTTTTAAGCGGTGCTTACTCGGTCTCAACCTTTATTACCGTGGGTTTTATTTCCGCACGCTTTTTCAGGATAATTTTAAGCACACCGTCTTTCAGATTCGCCTTTATTGAATTCATATCTATGGTGTTCGGTACAGCGAATGAACGCTGGAATTTTCCGTATGCACGTTCAAGTCTGTAGTAATTGTCCGATTCTCTGTCAACAGGATATTTTTTTTCACCCTTAAGGGTCAGCACTCCTTCAGCTACCTGGATATCCACATCATTTTCGTCTATTCCGGGCAGTTCAGAGATTACGACAATTTCATCCTCCGTTTCATATATGTCCACCGGGGGCATCCATTCACCATATGCCGGTGAGCTTTGTTTGTCGAAGGAGTCATTGAACATCTTGTTGATTCTGTCGTGCATGGCCATCAGGTCTTTAAGCGGATCCCATCTTACAATTGCCATAGAAAACCTCCGTAGAAAATGTTATCTAGTAGAATTAATAATATCTGAGTCGATTCATGTCAAGTGTTTTGATATGGATTTTAATATGGAACAAAAAAGATGTGTGGCTGTCATATGAATCATAGTGTTTCTGGCACTTGATTTAATAAGGAATTGACTATAATTATAAAAATGAACTCAAGACTCGCATGGTTTTTGCTGATTTCGGCTATGCTTCATCTTCTTCTTTTTATGTTCATTAAAATTGATGAACCGGAGAAGAAAGAGAAACCGATCAGTGTGGAAATAATAGAGAAAGAAAAAGAAACTCCGCCGCCTCCTGTAAGGCAGACGCCGCCTGAGCCTGTACCCAGACCTCAACCTGTTCCTGAATCAAAACCTGAGAAAGAAGTGATAAAAGTTACTCCGGATGATCAGCAAGCTTCTGCAAAATCTGCCGAAAAGCAGCAGACAGGTGTAAAAGACCAGCAGCAAAAGCAGAGTGAAAAGCCAGGCAGGGAGCGTCCTGTTCCAGCTCCGAAAGATCAGCAGACCCGAAGAGCAGAGCCGGACAAACTGGAAAAACCTGAGCTTCCTAAGATGGATTTTCCCCAGAGAGATTCGATACAGGGGCTTGACAGGGAAGTTATAGACCGGATTCTTAATCCCACTGATGTTATAAACAGAGCTGCGGAAGGCGGAGGTGATAAAACCGGTGAAGATACGGTGTCTATGCAGGAGGTCAAAACACGCTATACTTCGTATTTTTATAAATTCCGCCGTCAGCTTTATCAGACATGGGCTTACCCTTATTCAGCCGCTATGCGTGGAGAGCAGGGTACGGTGCGCATCAAGTTTGCCATACATAAGGACGGAAGAATAACTGATGTTCAGGTGGTAAAAAGCAGCGGCTACCCTGATCTTGATAATGAGGCAGTGCGTGCGCTCCGCAACATGGGGGGTGTCCCTCTGCCCGATTCCTATGAACTGAATGTTCTCCGTGTTGACGGTTATTTTATATACTATCTTAGCGGAGCTATAGATATTTACTAAGCTTCCGTGGACGGAGGAAGTTAAAGGCACATGGATGTGCCGTGAAGATGCGAGTGAAAAAAACTGCATGGACGCAGGTTTTTTGAACAGCGGTGGCTGGGCAGGACGTTCAGTTTTCTGCGGCAGACAGACGTATATTAAGCTTCCACAGACGGAAGCCGCCGTGCGGGAGATCAGACAACTGCGGTCTGTAAAAATTATTCAGACGGCAATGTAATACTTGTTTAATCTTTTTTAAGATAATATCATTATAACAATCGAAATATATGGAGCTGACATGAACAAACAGTGGGATCTGAAATGGATGGCATGGGAAGTAACCAGAAAATGCAACATGAATTGCGTTCACTGCCGTTCTAATTCAACAATAGAATCTGCGGAGGGAAACCTTACGTTTGACAAATGCCAATCTCTTATGGATGAGATAGGCGAACAAGCCAAGCCTGTTATAGTTATTTCAGGCGGTGAACCGCTTTTAAGAAAAGATGTTTTCGACATAGCAGCATACGGAACAGAGAAAGGTTTCCGCATGGCTATGGCTACCAACGGAATGCTTGTGGATGATGAAGTCTGTAAAAACATGAAACAGTCAGGCATCCGCATAGTCTCCCTTAGTCTTGACGGAGCTACCAAAGAGGTGCATGACAACTTCCGTGGTCAGGAAGGTGCTTATGAATCCGTCATGAACGCGGCAGAGCATTTCAGGAAGCATGATATCAAGTTTATCGTGAACTCATCTTTCACCAAAAGAAACCAGAACCAGATAGAAGGCACATACAAGCTTGCCAAAAAGATCGGCGCTACTGCATGGTATATGTTCCTCATCGTCCCCACCGGAAGAGGGGAAGAGGTTATGAAGGAGCTTGTCTCTAAAGAGGATTACGAAGACCTTCTTAACTGGCACTATGATATGGAGCGTGAGGAAGAGGATATTCTTGTCCGTCCCACCTGTGCGCCGCAATATTACCGCATATGGCACGAACGCAGTAAGGCGGATGGGCTTGACCCCGAACGCAGAAGCCTTTCTTTCGGCACAGGCGGCGGAAAAGGGTGCATAGCCGGTCAGTCAATATGTCTGCTCAACCATGAAGGCGATGTTTATCCCTGCTCATATTTTCCCATGGCTGCCGGTAATGTTTTTAAACAGGGCTTCTGGGAAATATGGAACAACTCGCAGTTATTTAAAGATATGAGAAGCTTTAAAGACTATGAGGGCAAATGCGGAGTCTGTAAGTATCTCGGTGTATGCGGCGGATGCCGTGCGAGATCATACGCCGTAAGCGGCTCTTATATGGAAGAAGAGCCTTTCTGTGATTATATTCCCACAAACTATAAGCCCTGCGGCTGATAATTATTAGTAATAAGCAATAGATAAAAAAGCCGGTTCGTCTTACGTTCCGGCTTTTTTCTTTTTTATCCCTACTTGTTTTAAAATCAAACGTGTTTCATTATTATAAAAGCTAATAACCCTTCTGATACGGTATTGTCCGCTTAAAGTTAATAAATTTCATATGTCTTCATATTGAACTGCTTGACATGGTTCAAATTCTGTTTTATTATCACCGGAGTTTAAGAGGGACTGAATGCGGATACTATCTCTTCAGTTTCCGATGAGGCTGGGGGACATTGAATCCAATAAGGAAAAATTCCTAGCAGTTTTGTCGGAAGTTATTGATGAACAACCTTCAATTATTATCCTGCCTGAAATGTGGGCGACAGGTTTCGACTACCAGAACCTTAACGGATTCAGCAGGCAGACGGAAGAGATTTGTAACATTATTTCCGAGAGGCTTAATGAAAATACGCTGGTTATTTCAACTCTGCCTGAAGGGAATTATAACAAGGTTTACAACACCGTTTATGCGGTTTCAGCCAAGGGTGTTATAGCCTCCTACCGCAAGAATTTCCTTTTTACCCCTCTTAATGAGCATGTATATATTGATAACGGTAAAGGCATTACGCTTTTTGAATTCATGGGTGTTAAGGTCGGGCTTCTCCTCTGCTATGAAATCCGCTTCCCCGAACTTTTCCGCATGACTGCACGAGCCGGTGCCGAACTCATAGCTGTGCCCGCTGTATGGGGCGCAATGAAAAAAGAACACTGGCTGACGCTTTTACGCGCCAGAGCCATAGAGAACCAATGCTATATTGCCGGATGTAATACCAGCGTTATGCACGGCCGCAAGGATATGCCATGCGGCTATTCGGTAATGTATGACCCGTGGGGTGAGGCTGTTTATGAGCCCTCTGCCGAAGAAGGGGTCTATACAGGCTTTATGGAGTCAGCCAAGGTGGCTGTGATTAGGGAAAAGATTCCCAGTTTTGACGATGCTTTAAACGCTTTTGTAATAGAGAGAAAAAACTAAAATAATGACATTAAGTTAAAGGAGGAAAAGAATGTCTGAACTTCAGAGCAGGGTTCGTGATAAGAGCCTTCATCATCTTTTTATGAAACCTGAGGACACAATTAAGTTTTTCAAAGATGCCGATAACAGAGTTATGGATCTCGGCTGGTCAGGTTTCACACCTGTGGGTTATCCCAAAGTTATACCTATTGCACTTGCTGACCATGTTGAGAAAAACGGTCTTCAGGGGAAATGGAAGTTCAACCTTTTCATTGGCGCATCTGTTGGTTCTGAAACTGAAAACAGATGGGCAACACTTGACATGATCGACAGAAGATGGCCTTACCAGACTGGTAAAGACATCGGCAAAGGTATCAACTCCGGTAAAATCAGAATGGGTGACAAACACCTCTCCATGTTTGCTCAGGATCTTAAATACGGCTTCTACACCAAAGACAGAGGCGGCAAGCTTGACGTGGCTATAATCGAAGCTACAGCTATCACCGAAGACGGCAACATTATCCTCGCCGGTTCTGTGGGTGCTGCTCCTGAAATTATCGATATAGCAGAAAAAATTATTGTTGAGATCAATACTGCAATGCCTTCTCTCGAAGGAATGCACGACATTATGACGACGGACCTTCCTCCCTACAGAAAAATCATCCCCATAACTGACGTTCGTCAGCGCTGCGGAACACCATGGGTGGAAACAAATAAAAACAAAATCGTTGCAATAGTTGAGTCCAAGCTTCCCGACAACGGACGTGCGCTCAGAGGAACAGACGATGTTGCTCAGGCTATCGCAGATAACATAGTTGACTTCTTTACACACGAAGTTAAAGCCGGACGTCTTCCCAAAAACCTTCTTCCTCTTCAGTCAGGAGTTGGTTCAATCGCAAATGCGGTTGTGGGCGGTCTTACTGCTTCTCCTTTTGAAGATCTCGTAGTTTTCACAGAAGTTCTTCAGGATACTTTCCTTCCTTTCCTTGACTCCGGAAAGTGCAAATATATCAACTGCACATCTCTTTCACTTTCAGCAGAAGGCTTTAAAGAATGGTGGGAAAAATTCGAGTTCTACAAAGACAAAGTTCTTATGAGACCTCAGCAGATCTCCAATAACCCCGAACTTATCAGAAGACTCGGCGTTATCGGTATGAACACTCCCCTTGAGTTCGACATATATGCTCATGCTAACTCAACTTGCGCCGGCGGTACAAAAATGCTTAACGGTATAGGCGGTTCAGGTGACTTCCTGAGAAACGCTTACCTCTCTATCATGCACTGCCCCTCTGTTCGTCCTTCTAAAACTGACGAATTCGGTATATCAGGCGTTGTTACAAAAGCTCCGCACGTTGACCATACTGAAGCGGATCTTGATGTTCTTGTTACTGAGCAGGGTCTTGCGGATCTTCGTGGTCTTGCTCCCAAAGACAGAGCCCGCGAAATTATCAAAAAATGCGCTCACCCCGCATACAAAGACTACCTTACTGACTACCTTGAAAGAGCTGAAAAGGCTACTGGTTACCACCATGAGCCCCACATACTCTCAGAAGCATACAAAATGCACATCAACCTTGCAGAAAACGGCACAATGCGTTTCTGGAACAAATAAGAAACTCAGACAAAGCCCTCAGGCTTATACTGCGAAGAATAAAGAAGGGCACCGGATATCCGGTGCCTTTTTTGTTTTTACCATCTCATAGATTGCAAAATAACAGTGACTCTTCTCCTCAAGATTTTTCCGTTTTGACCGATAATATACACATGCAGCGGATGGAGGAAGTGACGCATCTGCACCTGTCTGCATATACGAAGCTTCGTTATTAACAGTACGTCGATGTAACCCTCACAATTCAAAGGATTGAAAAAAGCCCTTTACTGCGGTGCGGATATTTTTGCGCCTTCAGATATGGGCAGACTAAGGACAGTATTTACGGAGGAATATCATGCAGTCAATGACGCTGAACATGACCAGTACCCGTTTTGAGGCAACTGCCTATTCATCAAAACGGACATCATCAAAAGAAGGAGCCACCACTGCTCCGGCATATAATACAGGAAATAAAGCAGGAAGCAGATATGTGAGCAGCGGTTCAGCTTTTATCCTTGATATAGCAGGGCTGAAAGAGGGGGCGCAGAGTTTTGCCTCTTATCTGAATAATGAAAGCTCCCAGAGTGAAGGTTTGAATTACCAAGGCTTCAAAATGAAGATTCAATCTATTACCATCGAAGCCTTTTCTGAGCAAAACAGTGAACACTCCAAAGTAAGCGAAGGTTTCAGGTTCAGCTACTCTTCCATTGAAATATCCATGGAAGAGGGGTTAGTTTCAGAAGAACCCACTGACACCTATGATAATTACTTTGGTGATGATGCTTATTGGGGTGCGGAAAAAACATCAGGAAGGATTTTCGATTTCATAAAATCCATAGCGGGTGGCGACCCCGAAAGGCTTGAACAGGCTCGTGAAGGTGCGGTTAAAGGTTATAAAAGTGTGGAAAACCAGATAGGGCAAATGCCGCAGGTTTGCGTGGATACCCTTGAACTTCTCATGGAGAAGATAGACGCCCATAAAGAAGAGATAACAGCAGCAGCGCAGCAGCCTGTTGATGTGACAGCTTAACAAAAAATAAGGGCGCTCATCATGATGAGCGCCCTCTACTATACTGCTGAAGGCGCAAGTGCCTCTATATTTTTTTTAGTTCATGAGTTTTCTTAAAACGAAATCGAGGATTCCGCCGTGTTTAAAGTATTCGATCTCGATGTCTGTGTCCAGTCTGCACATTGTATCAAACTCTGTAACTTTGCCGTCAGGTTTAACAGCTTTGACTTTGACAGTACATCTGGGAGTGACATCTGCAAGCCCTTCAATTGTAAAGGTCTCTGAACCGTCCAGACCGAGTGATTTCCAGCTCTGGTCGTTTTTGAAAACCAGAGGCAGAACGCCCATTCCTGCAAGGTTGCTTCTGTGGATGCGCTCAAAGCTTTCGGCTATAACAGCTCTGATTCCCAGAAGTTTGGTCCCCTTCGCTGCCCAGTCACGGGATGAGCCTGTTCCGTATTCCTTTCCGCCGAGAATAACTGTGGGCGTGCCGGATTCAATATATTTCATCGAAGCGTCATAGATGAACATCTCTTCGCCTGTTGGAATATATTTAGTGTATCCGCCTTCTTTAGGTTCAACGAGTTTGTTTTTGATTCTCACGTTTCCGAAGGTGCCTCTCATCATTACTTCATGGTTGCCTCGTCTTGAACCGTAGGAGTTGAAATCATCCTTGGTATTGCCATGGGAAATGAGATACTGACCTGCGGGATAATCAGGCATTATAGAACCTGCGGGGCTGATATGGTCGGTGGTGACAGAATCGCCGAGAAGAGCTATTGCATTTGCTCCTTTAATGTCTGTTATAGGTGCAGGTGTGGGTTTAAAACCTTCAAAGAAGGGAGGTCTGCGGATATAGGTAGAGTCCTTCTGCCAGTCAAAAATTTCGCTTTTGTTGGCGGAAAGGGCAGCCCAGAACTTATCGCCTTCAAGTATGCGTCCGTATTCCTTGAGGTAGTCCTCGCTGGAAAGGCTTGATTCCACAAGTTCCCATATCTCTTCCGATGTGGGCCATATATCTTTAAGATACACAGGTTCATCATTGGGGTTGTAGGCTATGGGATCCGTATCCATGTTGAGATTCACTGTACCTGCGAGAGCATAAGCCACAACAAGCATGGGTGAGGCGAGGAAGTTTGCACGGACGTTGGCGTGAATACGTGCTTCAAAGTTCCTGTTGCCTGAAAGAACAGAGGCAACGGACATTTTGTTGTCCTTGACTGCTTTTTCTATAATAGGGTGCAGAGGTCCGGCATTACCGATACATGTGGTACAGCCGTAGCCTGCCGTATGGAATCTCAATGCCTGAAGATAGGGCATAAGACCTGATTTATCAAGGTAATCAGTAACCACTTTTGAACCGGGTGCAAGGCTTGTTTTTACATACGCAGGCACACGGAGACCTTTCATTACCGCTTTTTTAGCCACAAGTCCGGCGCCTATCATCACAAAAGGGTTTGAGGTGTTTGTGCATGAAGTTATGGCGGCTATTACCACTGAGCCGTTTTTCAGAGTGAAGTTTTCTCCCTGAAGAGTGAGGGGAACTTCCGCTCCTTTGCCGGCGTATTCGTTCATAACCTTGGGCAGATCTTTAAGGATTATTCTGTCCTGCGGTCTTGCGGGACCGGCAACGCATGGTTTTATGGTTGAAAGATCAAGCTCCACAACTTTGGTGTATTCCGGAGTAACGGAATCATCATAGAAGAGACCATTTGCTTTGGTATATTTTTCAACAAGATCGGCTTCTGCCTCTCTGCCTGTAAAACGAAGGAAACGCAGGGTTTCGTCATCCACGGGGAAGAAGGTCATCGTTGCGCCGAATTCGGGGCTCATGTTGGAGATTGTTGCTCTGTCAGGGATTTTAAGGGCTTTTATACCCGGTCCGAACGCTTCAACGAACTTTTCCACCACTTTGTGTTTCCTGAGAAGCTCTGTGATAGTAAGGATTACGTCTGTTCCTGTTATTCCTTCGGCTATTGTTCCGGTGAGTTTAAGACCGATAACTTCCGGAATTGGCATATAATATGGCTGACCGAGCATAACAGCTTCAGCTTCAATACCGCCCACGCCCCATGCCATTACGCCTATGGAGTTAATCATCGGAGTATGGGAGTCTGTGCCGACGCATGTATCGCATATGGCGATTGTTTCTCCGTCAATCTCACGGGTGTCAACAACCTTTCCGAGATATTCAAGGTTAACCTGATGGCAGATACCTGAACTGGGAGGGACTATGCGGAGATTAAGGAATGCCTTTTGTGCCCATTTGAGAACGGCGTAACGCTCGCTGTTGCGTTTATATTCAAGATCCACGTTTTTATCAAGGCTGTCTTCGCTGCCGAAGTAATCAACCTGAACGGAGTGGTCTACTATGAGATCAACAGGTACAAGCGGATTGATTACGGAAGGATTTTTGCCCGCCTCGTTTACAGCGTCTCTCATTGCGGCAAGGTCAACTATGCCGGGTATGCCTGTGTAGTCCTGCATGATAACTCTTGCCGGGTGGTACGGAATTTCTTTCGGTGCGTCATATGCAGGTTTCCAGTTTGCAACCTCCAGAACGTCTTCTTCGGTGACGATCTGTCCGTCCAGCTTACGGAGCATGTTTTCCACAAGCACTCTGATGGAATACGGAAGTCTTTTAATATCGGCAAGACCGTCTTTCTCCAGCTTAGTGATGTCATACATGGCAACTTTGCCTTTTGAGGTGTCCAGAATCTTTTTGTAATCCGATTTGAGCATACAGTCTCCTCCTACTTGGGTAACCTATCCATAAACTTGCTGATCAGATCAATAGGCAGCGGGAAAACAACGGTGGAGTTTTTCTCTGACGCTATTTCCGTGAGTGTCTGCAGATATCTTAACTGTATTGTAACAGGGTTTTTTGACATGATCTCACTTGCTTCGGCAAGTTTTTCGGCGGACTGCATTTCACCTTCCGCATGAATGATTTTAGCCCTTCTTTCCCTTTCTGCTTCTGCCTGTTTTGCCATAGCTCTCTGCATTTCGCTGGGCAGGTCAACATGCTTCATTTCAACGGAGCTGACCTTAACACCCCAAGGGTCTGTCTGTTTATCTATCACAGACTGAAGTTCATCATTAATCTGCTCACGGTTAGAGAGAAGGTCATCAAGCTCAAACTGTCCCAGAATGCTTCTTAATGTTGTCTGGGCAAGCTGGCTTGTGGCATAATAGTAATCTTCAACTTCAAGAATTGCGTTTTCCGGTCTGAGAATGCGGAAATAAATAACAGCATTTACCTTAACAGACACATTGTCCTTTGTGATAATATCCTGAGGCGGAACATCCATAACCACGGTACGGAGGTTGACTTTTGCCATTTTTTCCAGAACGGGGATAAGGATTATAAGTCCGGGACCCCTTACGCCGGAAAATCTGCCGAGACGGAAAATAACTGCACGCTCATATTCCTTAAGCACGCGTATGGAATTTGCCAGCAAAACAACGGCAAGGAGTACCAGCACTCCCAAAGATGGAAACATATTGACCTCCAAAGTCTGTTTATGTATCATTTTACACTCAATATCAAAAATTTGCCATACCCGTAAGGAGAAAAATTCCATGGGCATAAAAAGTATGACAGGATACGGAAAAGGTATTTCCGTTTCAGAGAGCTGCGATGTAAAAGTCGAGATAAAGAGTGTGAACAGCAAGTATCTTGATCTTAACATCAGAATGCCCAAATATCTATCCTTTATCGAAATTTCCATTAAGAACATAATCAGAGAACGCCTTGAAAGAGGCAAGGTTGATATGTTTGTGGATGTGAACCTTAAAAAATCCCAGTATAAACCGAAACTTAACCGGGAACTGCTTGAAGGATACATCAACACACTTACTGCGGCGAAAGAGGAATTTTCTCTTGACGGCAGCATAAGTCTGGATCATGTTATCTCCCTTCCTGATGTCATCGGCACAGAAGAGGACAATACTCTGGGCGACACAGTGGGCAAGGTGCTTATTGATGCTCTGAACACTGCTCTTGACGGGCTTGAGTCCATGAGAGCGGAGGAAGGACAGGCACTGAAAGCGGATCTTCTTGAGCGCATTGCAGTTCTGGAAGAGATGAACCGTGAGATTGATGAAAACCGTAAAGATGTTTATAATTTCTGGTATGATAAATATACAGCTAGGGTTAAGGAACTTCTTCCTGAAGGCTTTTCGGATGAGAGGATAATTCAGGAAGCGGCTCTTTACGCCGAAAGAAGTGATATCACCGAAGAAGTGACCCGCATATATGCTCACGGAGAGCATATGAGGCAGATTATAAACTCAAAAACTGCCTGCGGTAAAAAACTTGACTTCCTGTGTCAGGAATTCAACAGAGAATTCAACACCATCGGTTCAAAAAGCAGTAAAATTGGTATAATAAACAATGTAGTCAGGGCGAAAAGCGAGCTTGACAGAATCCGTGAACAGGTGCAGAACATTGTCTGAGCATAAAACATTTAAGCAGGGAAAGCTTTTTGTAGTCAGTGCCCCCAGCGGCGCAGGCAAGACAACTTTGTGTAATAAGCTTCTGGAAAACAACAAAGCTCTCCGTTATTCCATTTCGTATACCACCAGAAAACCCAGATTTGATGAAGCCGATAAGGTGGACTATTTCTTTATAGATGTGCCTGAGTTTAAGAAAATGATAGATGACGGTGAATTCATTGAATGGGCTGAGGTGCATGGAAATTATTACGGAACATCCAGACTGACTGTGGAAAGTATAATCGGAGAGGGAGGAGACGTTCTTCTCGACATCGACCCGCAGGGAGCCCGCCAGCTTAAAGCTACTCTGGGCTACGGGGTATACATCTTCATCACTGCTCCAAGTATAAAGGAGCTGGAGAAGCGTCTGCGCAACCGCAGGACTGAGCCGGAAGATGTTATGAAGCTCCGCCTTGACAATGCCCGCAAAGAAATTCGCCTTTTCAGCGAATATGACTATATTATAATGAACAGAAATTTTGACGAAGCATATAAACATCTTGAGTCAGTGTATATTGCAGAACATCTTAAAACTGAAGACGTGAAAGACATATACGAGCTGATGAAAGAGGAGGATTAGATTTTATGCCCATGCTCGACATTGAAAAGAGAATTAAGGATGAAAAAGTTAAAAGCCGTTTCAAGCTTGTGAGGCTTGCGGGTCTTCGTGCTAAAGAACTTAACTGCTTTAAGGAAGGCGATATACCAGCCAGACTTCAAAAATACCACAAGGTGACTACCAATGCTCTTGATGAAATCATTGAGAAAGCTGTGGATTTTGAGGAGATAGATGGCTAACATCCTCATCGGAGTAAGCGGAGGCATAGCTTGTTATAAGATACCTTCTTTGTGCAGGCTTTTTAAGAGAGAGGGGCATGACGTAAAAGTGATTCTCACTGAAAATGCCTCAAAGTTTGTCACCCCGCTTACTTTTGAGTCTGTTACAGGAAACAGAGCCTACACCGGAGAGTTTGACCCGGGGCTGGATCCTGAAATTATCGAGCATATTGAACTGGCGGGCTGGGCTGATAAGTTTATCATAGCCCCTGCCACTGCCAACACTGTCGCAAAAGCTGCACAAGGTATTGCAGACAATCTTCTTGCGTCCACTCTTCTTGTGTACACTAAGCCTGCCTATTTTGTACCTGCTATGAATACCAATATGTTTAACCACCCTGCCACACAGAATAATCTTAGGATTTTAGCCGAAAGGGGTAATATTCTTATAGAACCTGACAGCGGAGAGCTTGCCTGCGGAACAAGCGGCAAAGGCAGGATGAAAGAACCGGAGGAGCTTTTCAGGCTCATTGAAGGGGAACGTCCTCTTGCGGGGCTTAGGGTTCTGGTCACTGCCGGAGCAACTGTTGAGCCTATTGATCCGGTTCGGTATATATCCAACTATTCCAGCGGCAAAATGGGACTTGCTGTTGCCTTGAAAGCCCGTGAACTCGGTGCTGAGGTTAAAATTATAGCAGGGAGCATCAGCGCTGACTGCTCCGGGTTTGATACTGTCAGGGTTAAATCAGCGGAAGATATGCTTAAGGCTGTGAAAGAAAATGTTGGCTCATGTGATATCCTTATAAAAGCTGCCGCAGTGGCGGACTATGCACCTGTCGAGGCTGCATTGCAGAAGATAAAAAAGAGCGAAGGCGAGCTTGTTATCCGCCTGAAAAAGAATCCTGATATTTTAAAAGAGATTGCTCCTCTCAAAAAACATTCGCAGGTTTTCTGCGGTTTTGCAGCAGAGAGCGAAAATCTTAATAAAAATGCCATTCGCAAACTCAATGAAAAAAAACTGGATATGATTGTAGCCAATGATATTTCCAGAAAAGATATAGGTTTCGGTTCTGATGATAATGAGGCGGATATTTTCTTTGCCGATGGCTCATCAGAGCATTTTGACAAAGGTTCAAAGAAAAAGCTTGCAGAACTGATACTTATCCGTGCTGCGGGGCTTCTGAAATGAGTTCATTCAGCAAAAATCCCATAGAGGAAGTTTACGGCGTCAGCCACATTCTAAAACCCGCCGTTCCGGCAAAACAGGAGACTATAGACGACATGAAAACTCTTGCCGAAAAGGTCGCATCCTGCGAAAAATGCGGATTATCGAGAGGAAGAACCAACCCTGTTTTCTCTGACGGTGATGAAAAAGCCGAACTTATGTTTGTGGGTGAAGGACCCGGATATGATGAGGACATGCAGGGCAAGCCTTTTGTGGGAAAAGCCGGGAAGCTGCTCACCAAAATGATTGAAGCCATGCAGTTCAGCCGTGAGGAAGTTTATATAGCAAATATAGTGAAATGCCGTCCGCCTGATAACAGAGCCCCTTTTAGGGACGAGGCGGAAGCATGCATCCCATATCTTTACCGCCAGATCGAATATGTTAAACCAAAGGTTATCGTTTGTCTGGGCAGTGTGGCAACCCAGTATCTGCTTAAAACAAACACCAGCATATCCAAAATGAGGGGTGAATTTGTGGACATGAACGGAATAATGGTTATGCCGACTTACCATCCTGCCTACCTTCTTCGCAGTCCGAATATGAAAAAATTTGCATGGGACGATCTTCAGAAAGTAATGGCAGTTCTCGGCAAAAAATAATTTATTTGCCTAATATTATAAGTCCTCAAAAAAAAATAAATATGTTAAGATTTGTAATTACTCAATTGAGGTGTGGTGATGAGAAAGTTATTTTTAACTGCTCTTGCGGTTGCTGCGATCGCAGGATGCACAGGAGGGGGACCCAAAGTTGATCCTATGGCGTCTCAGGTAACATCTGCGGATGCTGAGATGGTGGTTATCCCCGAAGTATGCAAATCTTTTTACAAATTCGACGTTCCCAGAGTTGCTGTTGCTCAGTTCGTCAATAACACATCATACGGAAAAATGTCAGCATCAAATACCAGCTTTGCCGGCAAATCAACGACCAAACGCACAAGCGCAGGCGTTGCCGGAGTTGTGGTAGCTCCCGGAGCAGTGGGTGTTGGGCATGTAGGCGCTTCAAAAACTGATGTAACATCTTCAGGTCAGGTTGATACCTACATGAGGGAAGTTGCTCCCAAAATAGGCGAATATGCCCAGTCTGCTACTGAAAATATTGTGGCTAACATTGGCGGTATGAGTATATTTGACCGCTCAAGTCTTGAAAGCATACTCAGCGAACAAAAGTTTCAGATGGCGATAGCTGACCCGAATACTGCGGTGCGTGCAGGTAAACTCGCCGGTGTTCAGTATGTTTTCGCAGGCACCGTTGACAGCATCAGCGCTAAGTACGTTCCGCCTAACAATAATAAAACATCCGATACCGGAAACGCATGGTTTAACCTTGCCCTTGCTGTTGGAAAAGCTGCTGCCAACACACAGTCCGGCTGGATAGTCAATGTCGAGATGACAGTGAAAATGATCGATGTTGAGACAGGTCAGGTTATCGTTAATAACAAAGTCAAAGGACGTGAAGTTGCAGGCGGCGGACAGGGGCTTAACCCTGAACTCATAGCCGAAGCAGCTAAAAAAGCCATGGGCGAAGCCATTGACGATGTTAAGCCGACTCTCTCTCAGAGATTTTCTCCCAAAGGATATATCAAACAGCTCAGAGGCAACAAGGCACTGGCTCTTGTGAATATGGGAAGCGATGCTGGTGTGAACTCAGGTGAAAAACTTGAAGTTTATGAGTTTATCGAGATTGCTGATCCTTTTTCAGGGCAGAAATCATGCAATATGGCTAAGATACCTGTAGAACTGACAATTTCTGATCAGATAGCTCAGGATCAGGCCTGGGCAAAAATTGACGGCGACCCGGCAGCCGTTTCAAGAGTTAAAAACGGCTCTATCATCAAGCGTCAGAAGCTTGAAGGACAGAGCATGTTTAAGAAAATGTTTTAATCTTTTTTGCATCCGGTAAATTATTTAATTTGCCGGATGCGTTTATTCCCGCATACCACCTTAAAAACCTCAACCCTCCTTTCGTTCTTTTTTATGTGTTTTTTACCTTGTTAAGTCCTTTTATCAAAGCTAAAATCAATAAAACATCCTGAGGAGATCTGCTATACGACCTAAGCTTACGGTTCTCTTTTTTCTTATGGCGCTTTCTGTCTGTTCTTACGGAGCTGACAGCTTTTTCCCGCAGGAGACATTGAGCTATATTGACATTCTCAACAGCGGAAAAATAACTGTTATAGGCGAATCCGCAGAAGGATTGCAGATGGGCGATGCCCTCACAAGGGCAAGGATCGAGGCAGAAGAAAAGGCTCATGCTGTTTTATCCGATCTCCCCGTAAGCGGAGTTAGAACCCTTGAAGATACAGCATTATTTGATAATGAATCCGAGCAGGTTTTCAGAGAGCTTCTTTCCTCTCTTTCTTCCTGTAAAGGCAAAGGAATATACGACAAAGAAAGTAAAAAAGGTTATTATTGTCTATCAGGAAGGATTGATCCTCTTGATGTTCTGGCAGGAAGAACCTTGTCCGCGCCGGAGGCTTATGATAACGGAAGCTTCGCAGAGTATGATTCTGTTATAATTAATACAGCAATAGGAAGCTTTGTTCCGGCTTTGGGAAACAGACTTTATTCTGCTGACGGTAATGAGCTTTGGAACAGAACATTTTCCCACCCGGTTTATGTTGCAGATCTGCCGGATGCTGTCACCATGCTTTTTCAGGAAGGCAGGCGAAAGCCTCTGTCTCTGAATGCGGAGAGAGTAGTTTCCTATACAGATGTTTATCTTGGTAAAACCGCATCGGAAGAGCTTAAAAAACTCCTTGGGTCAGATGCGGATGTTAAAATTGTATTTACGTTTCTTAAATAAACTGATTTAACGAGGTTTCTATGAAAAAACTGATTATTCTGCTTATTTCAGCTTTTATGTGTACGGCTGTTTATGCCCAGCCTGTAAAGGTAAGTGCTGTTGGCGAAGCTGATATAATGGGCGGTGATACCGCCTCCGCAAGAACAATCGCCATTGCCAGAGCAAAATGGGCAGCTCTTGAGGAAGCAGCAGGAGTCAAAGTAAAGTCTGATACTATACTGCAAAATGCTGTCCTTGTGGATGAGGCTATCAAAACAGAGGTTCAGGGCGTTATCAAAAGCTTTAATGTGACAGGAGAGGAGAAGGATGACTCTATCTACAGGGTTCAGATTTCTGCCACTGTTGAGAAAACAAAAGCCGAAAGTGCAGTGGGCATTGTTTCTAAAAACACAACTATTTCTGTGATGCTGCCTGTAGTGTTTCCTAACGGAAAAGTTGAGGAATCCAGCGCACTTTCAGAGAATGTTATAAATGAACTTACTTCACGTAATATGGAAGTTGTGGATATGGCGGGCGGAAACGGCTTTGGTGTAAAAGAGCTTGAAAAGGCAATGAAGTCCAATGACTACCTTGCTCTGCGCAATGCTGCGTTTAAAAATCTTTCAAACACAATCCTCATCGGCAAAGTTGAAACCACTGCCACAGCCCAGCAGGGAGCAGATATAGGCTATGGCGTTTCACTGCCTTTCAATGTGGTCACAGGCAGACTTACCTACAGGCTTATAACTGAAAAATATGGAAACCGTGTGATCCTCGCCAGCGGATATATTCCGGTGAGAGGGCAGGGCTCCACAATAGAAGACGCCACATTCAGAATGACCGAAAACCTGCGTGATTCTGTTTCTGCGACCCTTGTGGGAATCGTGATGGAAAAAATGCAGGGAGCAAACAGCAGAATGGTGACTGTGCGTCTCATGGGCAAAACGGATATGGACAGGCTTATGCAGCTTAAACAGATGCTGACTTACACAAGCTGGGTTCTTGAGGTCAAAGATCAGGGTGTGGATTCCCTTGTGGTGACATATCCTGAAAAAACTCTTTATCTTGCTACGTCTCTTAACGGAAGATCAGGGTTTAAGGTAGAAAAATTCTCTGATTATGAAATAATTGTATCTCCTCAATAAATTCTGAAACCGGCTGGAGCTTATGAAGTTTATACCCTCTTTTTTAAAGAATTATAAATTCGGGCTTCTTGCCGGTTTTCTTATATTTGCCACAGTTCTTTTCCACTTTCAGCCTTCTTTTATCGATAAATTCGCTTTGGGAATAGAAGACGGCAAGTTTCATTTCCGCTCTCTTATAGGTAAAACTCCTAAACCTTATCAGGATATGGTCATAGTTACCGTGGATGAATACAGCGTAAACAAGCTGGGAAGATGGCCATGGCGCAGAGATGTTATCGGAGATATGTTCTTCAATCTCCGCAATGCGGGAATAGTAACTCTGGATATTGTTTTTTCTGAGCATACAGAGCCGGAACGTGACGATTATCTGGCAGAAAAAATACTCGATTCCGACAACATTATTCTCGGCTTCTTCATGAGGGACAATGCAACGCAGGAAACAACTGAGGACACCATTGATGCCCTTGAGGATTGCGCTTATCTCTCCTTTAAAATGCTTGATAACACCACAGGGGTTAAGGAATTTCCCTTTGCTGAAGTCAATATTGATGAAATAGCCCACAGCGGGCTGACATGCGCCTATTTCAACACAGAGGCAGACGTAGACGGACTTTACAGGCGCTATCCCATAACATACATCCATAAAGGTTATCTGTTTTCTCCGCTGGGAATTCAGGCTCTGCGGTACTATCTCAATCAGGATGTGGAGCTTGAACTTGATAAAAACGGGGTGAGAAAATTCGCTCTGGGGAATATCGTATTCAACAAGCAGAGTTATTTTAAGCTGAATTTCTATGACGATGTTAAATATATTTCTGCGTATGATGTATATTCCGGTGCGGTTGCGCCAGAGTTTTTTGAAAATAAAATAGTCGTGGTCGGTGTTACGGAGACAGGGGTTTACGACATGCGTCCCACTCCCATAAGCCCCATTACTCCCGGTGTTTCGCTGCATTACACTGCAATAAGCAATCTCCTTGAGGGGCACCTCATTAAATGGAATAAAGCTTGGGACTATATGCTTATTATTCCTGTGCTGCTTATCATTGCCGCTTTAAGCCTCATAGGAAAGCAGTATTTGCGGTGGTTGCTTTACATCTTCGCTCTCATGGCTGTTGTCTGCGTTTCATATGTTTTTTTCATATACGGAAATATCTGGCTGCGTGAGTTTTACGCTCTTTTCCCTGCAGTCTTGATGATTGTGGGGACAGAAGCTGCCGCCTTCTTTAAAACAGAGATCCACGCTCTTGAAGTTAAAAAAGCTTTCGGCTCATATGTTTCACCGGAACTTGTGGAGGAAATTCTCAATAATCCCGATGGTCTTGAGCTTGGCGGACAGGAAAGGGATCTGACTATCCTGTTTTCTGATATAAGGGGATTCACCACCCTGTCTGAAAGCCTGACTCCTACCGCCCTTGTTTCAATGTTGAACAGACTTCTTGACCCGATGACAAACGTTATTCTCAAAAACAGAGGCATGCTGGATAAATATATAGGCGATGCGATGATGGCTGTTTTCAATACACCTGTTGATGTTCCTGATCATCCCGACAAGGCTGTAAAAAGCGCCCTTGAGCTGCTTGAAACTCTTAAAGCGGTTAATGCTGAGTTCGCAAAAGAGGGTATTCCTGTTGTTGACATAGGTGTGGGAGTAAACACCGGAACAGTTGTTGTGGGGAACATGGGTTCAAAGGTGCGTTTTGAGTACACTGCCATAGGCGACAGCGTTAACCTTGCCTCCCGCCTTGAGGGGCTCTGCAAACAGTACAAAACAAGAATAGTGATCAGTGAGTTTACAATGAACAGACTCACTATTCCTGTTCTCTGCCGTCTTTTGGATAAAGTGCGTGTAAAAGGCAAACACAAGCCTGTGGAAATATTCGAGCCAATGACAGACACACCCGAAAACAGAGAGATCAAGGAGCTTTTTGAAAAAGCCCTTGATAAATACTTCAACATGAATTTCAATGAAGCACTTGCGGTTTTCCGTGATTTAGCGGAAAAATTTTCTGACGGACCTTCGGGAATTTTCGCTGAAAGATGCGCTGATTTCCTTGAGAACCCTCCTGAAGAAGATTGGGATGGGGTATATACCCTTAAATCAAAATAGGAAGTGCTTAATATGTCTAAGAAAAAAGCCATTGTTCTCGTAAGTGGCGGTATGGACAGCTGCGTTACAGCGGCTATCGCCGCTCAGAATTACGAGCCTTGCTTTCTCCATGTAAACTACGGGCAGAGAACAGAAAACAGAGAATACAAGGCATTTGAGGATCTCTGCCGTTTTTACGGAATAAAAAGAAAACTTGTTGTGGATATCAGCTATCTGAAAGAGATCGGCGGTTCGTCCCTTACGGATGAAGCAATCGAAGTTGAGGAAGGCGAGCTTGAAAGGCAGGGAATACCTAAAACATATGTTCCCTTCCGAAATGCAAACATTCTTTCAATTGCTGCAAGCTGGGCAGAAGTTCTTGAAGCTTCGGCGATTTTCATTGGCGCTGTGGAAGAGGACGGCAGCGGATACCCTGACTGCCGCAGAGTGTTTTATGATGCCTTTGAAGCGGCAGTTGATGCAGGAACCAAACCGGAAACTAAAATAAAAATTGAAACTCCGCTCATTTCCCTGAAAAAATCGGATATAGTTAAATTAGGTAAAGAGCTGAAAGCACCCCTTGAACTGTCATGGTCTTGCTATAAAAGCGAAGATGAGGCTTGTGGTGAGTGCGACAGCTGCCTTCTTCGTTTAAGAGGATTTGAACAGGCGGGTTATTCCGACCCGATCCCCTACAAAAAGAGGTAACAGGATAGCTATGAAAAAAATTGCCGTTATGACCAGCGGGGGCGACAGCCCCGGTATGAACGCCGCCATCAGAAGCGTGGTGAGAACAGGACTTGCAAACGGTATCGAGGTTTTCGGGATAGAGCAGGGCTACAAAGGCATGATCGAAAACAAGATGCGCCTGCTCTCCAGCAAGGATGTCTCCAATATGGTTTACCGTGGCGGAACATTCCTCCGCAGTGCCCGCTGCATGGAGTTTAAGACAGAGAGCGGACAAAAGCTCGCAGTCAGCAACCTTGAGAAAAACGGCGTAGAAGGGCTAGTGGTTATAGGCGGCGACGGCTCACTGACCGGAGCAAAGATCCTTGCTGAAAATTACGGTATCAAAGTTATCGGGCTTCCCGGTTCGATAGATAACGATATCTACGGCACAAATACTTCTATAGGTGTTGACACGGCTCTGAATACCATAGTCCATGCCATAGATACCATAAATGATACGGCAAGCTCGCATGATAGAACTTTCATAATTGAGGTTATGGGAAGGCACTGCGGCTATCTTGCTGTTATGTCCGCCATAGCCGGCGGAGCGGAAACTGCGCTTATTCCTGAAGTTCCGTTTCATTTGGAAAATATAATCGCTAAAATCAGAAAACGCTATGATGAAGGCAAGACCAGAAGCGTGATAATTTTAGCAGAGGGTGTGGGTTCTGCCTATGACTTCGGTAAAACTTTGGAGCTTATGGGGGGCTTTGAAACCCGCATAACTGTTCTGGGGCACATACAAAGGGGCGGCAGTCCGACTTACTTTGACCGTATACTTGCTACCAGAATGGGGGATGCAGCGGTTAAAGGGCTTATGAACGGCAAAACATCCATGATGACAGCCCTGACCGGAAGAGAGATAGATCTTATTCCGCTGTCAGAGGTGATAGGCAGAAAGAAGGAATTTGATGCCAACCTGCTGAAAATGGCGGAAGATTTAAGCACATAGGAGTCCTATATGAGCGTAACAACCAAAACAGGAGACAAGGGACAGACCTCCCTTTATACAGGAGAGAGGGTGAATAAAGATGATCCTGTTATGGAGTTCGTGGGAACCGGAGATGAACTTGTTTCCAATCTCGGTGAACTGCGTCTTCGGGTTAGCGCTCATGCGGATGATATAATGAGGATACAGAAGACAATCTTCCGTATAAACTCATACGCCGCCACGAGGGAAGGGCGCGAGAAATTTCTTGTCCCGCAGGAGGAAGTAGACTTTCTCGAAACAAGAACTAAAGAGTACGAAGCCATCACAGGCGAGCTGCATGGCTTTATCATTCCTTCTGAAAATCTTAATGCCTCAAAGGCGGACATATGCAGAACTGTTTCCAGAAGGTATGAAAGAAGATTGATAACTTTGTCCGCATATGTTAATTTTGACCCGGTCGTCAGAAAGTATGTCAACAGACTGTCCGATATGCTTTTTATGATGGCGAGAGTGATAGGAAAGGAGAAAGACGAAAAATGAGCCTTAAAGACATTATAACCGACGATATGAAAACATACATGAGAGAGAAAAACCAGATAGCCCTTGATACAGTGCGTATGCTCCGCTCTGAGATAAAAAATGTTGAAATCAACAACAGACCGGCAGGCGAACTGGATGATGAAGGCGTTCTTAAGGTTATTGCATCAGCCGTTAAAAAACGTAAGGATGCCGCAACCCAGTACAGGGATGCGGGAAGACCTGAGCTTGCCGACAAGGAAGAGCTTGAAATTACGTTTCTTGAAAAATATATGCCTGCTCAGATGAGCGCTGACGAGGTTAGGGCTATAGTTGCCGAAGCGGCAGAAGGCGTTGATGTGACTGATAAAAAGAACTTCGGCGCTGTAATGAAAAAAGTTATGGAAAAAACAAAAAACAAGGCAGACGGCAAGCTGGTTAATGAGCTTGTAAAGGCAGTGTTTGATGGAAATAACTGATATTGTACTGCTGATACTAATCGGCGCATTTGCCGTGCGCGGGCTCATCAAAGGGCTTGTGCATGAGCTTTTCGGCGTGGCGGCTATAATAGCCGGCTACGTAGTGGCTTATAAATATTCCCTGACGGTGGGAAGCCTGTTCAAATCATTCGATTTGTCAGAGAAATCCTTAAGCGCACTCGGTTTTGTGATAGTTTTCATTGTCACGTACCTTATAGTGATGATAGTTGCTGTTTTTATAAGTAAGATTATCAAAAACGTGTCCCTTTCCGAAGTGAACAGGGGCGGCGGAATGGTTTTCGGCGCTTTTAAGGCGGCTGTTATACTTTCTGTTATCCTCACATCCTTTGTTTCCTTCATGCCGAAGGACTCAGGATTTGTGAAAACAACGAAAAACGGCGCAGTTTCAGGATTTCTCATAAAGCTTTCCCCTGTTATATACGACATAGTGAACAAGTTCGGCGGCTCGCAGATTAACCCCTTCCGTGAAGAGAAGATAGAGCTTGAGCCAATTGAAATTTTCGGCGGTGACCATGGGCAGAAGGCCCTTGAAAAGGTTAAAGAATCCGCTGAAAATATCAAGGACGGGGCAGAAGAGAAAACAGAAGACATCATGGATAAAATAAAAGACATGACCAGAGAAGAAAAAGATGCTCTGGCTGAAAAACTCCTTGCCCCGCAGTCCGATCAATAAAAAAACGGTGGCATAATTTTGACAGACTCCCACATAGAATCATTAGAGTTTCCCCTATTCAGACAATATCTTAGAGGTTCATTCGTTTCAAGTCTTTCTGCTCAGGTGCTGGAAAAACTTGAGCCCTTCGGGGATTATGAGACAATAAAAATGCGTCAGGATGTTATGGAGGAGGCCCTTGGGCTTGTGAAATCCGTAAGCCTGCGTATTGAACGTGATGAAGATTATCTTGCGGTTTATCCCCGGATAAATGATCCTCTTGCATTTTTTGAACCGCAGGAACTGATGGAAATACGCAAATTTCTTATGAATGCTGCGGCTCTGAAGGCGGCATTGATAGACGCAGGAGCGGTGAATCTTAAAGCTTATCTTAAAGGAATGTCCGCATTAAGCGATATCACAACGGCAATAGGTGAAGTGCTTAACGATAAAGGCGATATCCGTGATGACGCTTCCCCCCGGCTTAAAGAGATAAGAAACGAGCTGCAAGCCGTCAGAAAGAAGATACATAACTCTCTGAACTCTGTTCTGTACAGCCTGAACGCTGAAAAGTTTATTCAGGAACTTGTGATAACAGAGCGCAGCGGGCGTTTTACGCTTCCCTGCAAAAGTAATTTCCGTCAATATATCGACGGTATAGTCCACGACCGCTCCGCCAGCGGGCAGACATTGTTTGTGGAGCCGGAATCCACCGTTTCCATGAACAATACTCACCACGAACTCAAAGCGGAAGAGCGCAAAGAGATCTTCAGGATCTTAAGCTCCATAATCAGAAGTATTTATGAAAAACGCAGGGAAGTCCGCTCCACTACTGAAAACTACGGTGAAGTGGCTTTTTTTCTGGAGACAGCACAGTTCTACAAACAAAAACCACATTGCATGCCTGTTTTCGGTGAAGTGCTGGAGTTTGACAGGGTGCATCATCCTATAATCCTTCTTGAAAAGAAGAACGACTCTGTTCCTTTGAGTATAAGAATGGAGAAGGGTGAGAATATAGGCGTTATCTCCGGTCCTAACACCGGCGGTAAGACGGCTGCGCTGAAATCACTGGGGCTTAATCACATAATTGCCTCCTGCGGATTACCGCTCATGGGTAAGTCCGCCAAACTTTTCAGAATAAAGAATGTTTTGGCGGATATAGGTGACCATCAGTCACTTGTTATGGACTTAAGCACATTTTCATCTCACATGGTTAATATACGTGACATACTGTCCGCAGCATCTTCTGACAGCCTTGTGCTTATGGATGAGCTTGGTACAGGTACCGAGCCCAGAGAAGGAGCGGCGATTGCTGTTGCTGTATGTGAAAGTCTGGCGGGAAAAGGTGCTGTAACTTTTGTCACCACACACTTTGCGGAGATAAAAAACTTTGCCCTTTCCAGGGCGGATTCTGCGATCTTTTCAGTTGAGTTCGACTATAAAACATTTGAACCGAAATACAGCCTCCAGAAAGGTGTTGCCGGCAAGTCTGATCCGCTGGTTATCTCCAAGCGTCTTGGTTTTCCGGAGGGTGTGGTAAAACGGGCTGAAGAACTCATTGAAGAAGCAAAAAACTCTCTTGAAATAGGCATAGAGGAAGTTAACAGACTTAAGTCAGAGCTGATAAAAGAGAAAGAAATCTACCGCAGCAGAAAGCTGGAGCTTCTGGAGCGTCAGGCTGTTTTTGAGGAGAAGGAAAAGAGCCTCAAGCAAAGGCTTGATAAGAAAGAAACAGAGCTTCTTGAGGAAGCTATGCGTCTTTTTGAGAGGGCAAAACGACTCGCCGGAGAAAAACAGGGGAAGATAGATAAAGCAGAAGCCCTTGAAGGTATGGAAAAATCGGCAGAAAAACTTACTGTTTTGAAGAAAAAGCTTAAGCCTGTGCGTGATATCCAAAACGGCGACATTATATTCCTTGAAAAATACGAAAAGAGCGGCAAAATTACCGCAATAGAGGGTAATGTTGTTTCCCTTGATCTTGGCGGGCTCAAAATTAAAATGAAGCGTGCGGATATAATCGGCAAAAAACTTCAGGAAGAGGAAAGAGTTAAAGATGTGAAGCTCAAAACAGAAGCTGTACCCGCTTTCCGCAGAGAGATTCTTCTTGTGGGCAAAAGGGTCGAGGAAGCCGTTGATGAACTTGATAAATTTATGGACGAGTCGCTCTTAAGCGGTTTTGAAAAGATATACATAGTACACGGTCGCGGAACAGGTCAGCTTCGTAAAGGGCTGCATGAGTATATGCGCCGTGACCGCAGGGTGAAGAAGTATGCCCTTGCCTCAAATGAAGAGGGCGGTCAGGCGGTTACTGTTGTGGAGTTTTAGCAGCAGCTTCTGTCTATTTTTCCGGCAATGGAAGGGTGGTTAATCAGAATTTTCAGCATGCGTTCAAGAAGAAGTTTCGGCTTGAACGCATCTCCGCCTATATTTTTCTGAAGCATCTTGTCTGCACTTGTGGAAAAAAGCAGGTGCGGCATAACCCCGCCGAGGGAGTTTATTACACTTTTAACTTCGTCAGGGGTGATAAACTTGCAGTGCATATCCATTACAACGAGATAAAAGTTTTCGCCGTCCTGATGCTTCTTTTCAAGGCAGTAAAAAGCCTCGCCCTTGCAGTTTGCAGAGGCAGCTCCTATCCCTGCTTTCTGGAGTTCTGTTCTCACTGTTTCTGTGAAAGATTTATCTTCATCTATTAAAAGAACATCGTATGCTTTCATAAAAGCCTCCCTAAAAACATGCTGCATAACAAAGAATGCGAAGACACATGATTTTAATGTGTATATTCTCATATTTTGTGAAACAATGGAAGTGAGTTTTCACTTTTTTATTTAGCTGACATATGTTTTGAGCATATTTAACCTTTTTGTTTTAATTTTTCGCATGATTATGGTTGACAACTCTGATTGTTTTAAATATACCTTAACAAAAGTTGATTAAATTAAACGAATAAAGGTGGGAGATGTCAGAACACGTCATTAAAATCGGCGAGAGAGTCAGAAAGATCAGAAACCAGAGAGGGCTAACCCTACAGGATGTTGCATCGTACACAGGTTTCTCTAAAGCTCTTATCTCCCAGATAGAAAACAATGTTGTCACCCCACCTATAAACACTCTTTCCAAAATAGCTAAAGTTTTAAATGTAAAAATGACTTACTTCTTTGAAGAAGAAATAGACTACAATGACTACCATATGGTTAAAAGAAATGACCGCAAACTTATATTCCGCGAAGGAGTAAAGCACGGCTATATTTATGAAGAGCTGGCAAAGGTACACGGTTTTGAAAATCTTGAGATATATATGGTTACTATCAAAGAAAGCGGTAATGATAAAAAGCTTTTCAATCATGAAGGCTATGAGTATGTCTATCTTCAGCGAGGGCAGATTAATCTTTATCTCAATGATGAAGTAATCGAAATGGAAGAAGGTGATTCAATAGCCTTTAACTCCCGTATACCTCACTACCTTGAGTGCCCTTCGGGAGAAGCGAAAGTTATCGGAATTCTCCTGAAAACAGAAGGTTTAAAAGAACATCTCGAAAAAAAGGACAAATAACAGTTATTTCCTCTATATATTCCGGTTAATCTGATTTTTTTTCTATGTTAAGCGAATACAATACCGTTGTATCCGTATCAGTGAGATTTCTTTAATCGCATTTTCAAAACAGCATATGCTTTTGTTTTATGCACGATTTATCCTAAATAATAAGTATAACGCTTTTATATGTTTCTCCTCTTCGGTTGAAGGCAAATCTAATCTTAAAAGTCTTAATTATTGATTAACATTTTCTAACTCATTGAAAATAAGGATATTATTTTTACGGTATGACGGTCATACCATCTGACAAATTTAAACATTGTTTTATCAAATAGTCACTATAATAAAGGCTAATATACATGTTGACATAAATTTGTCGTGTTGTAAGATTTCGTTCAAATTTTTATTAATAAAGTGAAAATAGTGTCATCCATGTTTGATGATCTGTAATACAAGGGGGATTAATGGCTCGCATTTTATCCGTAGACCCTATTTCCAGAATAGAGGGACACCTCAAAATAGAAACGGAAATTGATTCAGGAACAGTTACCAGTGCAAGAGTTGCGGGGAACATGTACAGAGGCTTTGAAAGAATGCTTCTTGGCAGACATCCTGTAGACTCGGCAAGGATAGCCCAGCGCATATGCGGAGTATGCCACGAGGTTCACGGCGTCTCTTCTGTTATGGCACTGGAGGAAATATACCGTGTAACACCGCCGGAAAACGGTGTTGTTCTCAGAGACATGATTCTGGGGCTTCATATAGTTACCGACCACATGCTTCACTTTTACAATCTTTGCCTTCCTGATTATGCCGATCTTTCTGTAGCAGCAACATACAGCGGAAATGACACCCGTCTTAAGGACATAGCAGGGTGGATGCGCGGATCCGGTACTGCTTTCATAAGCGGTGCTGCGGAAGGAGACTATATAAGAGACAGGGAAACTGTATACAGACTTGCTCTTAATTACTTTGAAGCGCTTAAAATACGCAGTGAAGCTGCTTCCGGTCTTGCTCTTCTGGGCGGAAAAGTTCCATTTATCCACGCCCTTCTGCCCGGCGGTATCACAACTGAGATAACTGCCGACACTCTGATGAAATATTATCACGTACTGGAGAAAACGGCAGATTTTGTAAATAATTCTTTTCTGCCGGATGCTCTTGAAATAGCACGCCGTTATCCGCAGTATTTTAAAATAGGCGAAACATACAATACATTTTATGCCCACTCGTCCTTCAAAAACTCCAAGGGCAATAATCTTTTCAATGCCGGAGTTATAATCGGCGGAGAAAAAAGAAAATTTGACTATGCAAAGGTTAAGGAACTTCTCTCAGCGTCTTTTTATGACAATTCCGGAAAACCAGATGAAAACAGAAAGGGTGCCTACAGCTGGATAAAGGCTCCCAGATATGAAGGTTATCCTCTTGAAGTCGGTCCTGTGGCAAGATTTGCGGTAAATAATGACGCAGGCTTTAAGTCGGTTTTATCAAGGCTTGGTGTTTCCTCCATAACATCCTCGACAATGTCAAGGATAGTTGCCAGAGCTTACGAATCTGTGATTCTGTGCAATTATCTCTTTGAACGCTCAGAGGATTTCCGTTTGGATGAGCCTACAATCCGTCCTGTTGACCTTCAGGCTCCCATAAGCGGGCAGGGAATAGGTTTTTCCGTTGCTGCCAGAGGCGCGCTTGTTCATCACATTACTGCGGAGAAGGGTAAAGTGACTGATTATAAAATGATTGTCCCTTCCACATGGAATTTTGGTCCTGCTGCTGACGGTAAAGCAGGGGTTGTGGAAAAGGCAATAACAGGAACGCCCGTACGCTTTGGCGGCGAAGGCGGCTCGATAGAGGTTGGCAGGGTTGTGAGAAGTTTTGACCCTTGCACAGCCTGCTCAGTTCATTAGGGTTTAGATATGATAAGCAGAAGAGAATTTCTCAAAAGATGCAGAGATGTTTCAGTTGCTGCGTTCGGAGTGGAGATGTTCGGTACGGATATTGCCGAAGGCTTCATGAAGATAGCCGCATCCGACAGACCTCTGGTCTCTTTCATTCAGGGGCAAAGCTGCACAGGCTGTTCCATATCCCTGACATATGGCAATGAAACAAACTTTATAGACTTTATTATGAAGCTTATCCGGCTTCAGGTTCATCCCAACCTTTCTTTCAGTCAGGGTGAAAGCTATCTTAAGATACTTGACACCGTATCGGCTAAGGGCGGGCATGTGCTTGTGGTTGAAGGCAGTGTTCCGGTGAAAATGAAAAAAGCCTGCATGCTTGGCGAGCATACTTTATACGATGAGCTTAAAAAGCATATGGAAAAAGCGGCTGCGGTTATTGCCTGCGGCTCCTGCTCCTGCTTCGGTGGAATACCTGCTTCGGGAATGAATGAAACCGGCGCTGTGTCCGTTGAAAAATATATGCAGATGGTCGGCATCAAAAAGCCTTTGGTGAAGATTCCCGGATGCCCCATACAGCCGGACAGGTTTATGGGTACGGTTGCATACCTCATCGCCACAGGAAAACTCCCTGAACTTAAGGACGGCATACCTGTAAAATACTTCGGCGAGCTTATACACAATAACTGTCCCCGTTTTCAGTATTTCTCACAGGATATCTATCTTGAAGACTACAATACAGATAAACATTCCTGCCTCTTGAAAAAAGGGTGCAGAGGAACAATAACAAAGGCTGATTGCCCCACGAGAAGATGGAACGGCAGTGTGAACGTCTGCGTGGAGAGCAATGCTCCCTGTGTTGGCTGTGTTAATGAAAAATGGCCTTTCACTTCTGATATATACATTGAAGCTAAAAATGTTGAGGATGTTCCGTGGAGTGAGTTTAAAACATACTCTGAAAAAGGAGGGCGCAGATGAGTTTTAAGAATTTTATGCGCTATCTGGATGGTCTTTCCCTTAATGTAAAAATGGCTATAGCATCCTCTCTGCTTGTGGCTGTTACTGTGTTCGGTGTGCTTGTGCTTGACAGTATAAGACTTCACCGTGTTGAAACTGCTCTTTCCGGCTATATGAACCAGCTTAAGGATATGATCTTCATGTCCACCTATGACTCCCTAAAGAAAGGAAACATGCACGTTTTTAAAAACATGCTCTCAGAAATAGGAAAATATCATGATGTGGCGGAGTTTTCCCTTGTGCATACGGACGGTTTGGTGGCTTATTCATCAGAACCCGGCAAAGTCGGCACGAAGGTTCAGCATAATTTTAATCCTGAACACGAGGAGAGCTTTAACGATAACGGCAATGTGGTTTACCACTTTCCTGTTAAAACCATAGGATACTGCCTGCGCTGTCACACAGACTGGGAAGAGGATAAGGTTAATTCATATTATCTTGTAAAGCTTAAACGTGATGCGCTCATAAGTGTGCAGCGTATGTCGTATATATCTGACATTTTTGTGCTTATCTGCGGTGCGGCACTGGTGTTTATCATCTATTTCCTTGTTAATAAACTGGTTATCAGGAATGTTAACAGGCTTCAGAATACGATAGTCAGTGCGGCGGAAAACCTTGATTTGAGCCTCAAGTCAGATATAGCCTCACGGGATGAAATGGGTGAAATTGCCGCCCGTTACAATAAATTTATGGAAACTATCGGACGTGACATAACCGGAACGTTCAAGTCAATCTCCAATGTTATGGAACAGGTTTTGCCTTTGTCTCTTTCTGCTATGCGGATTAAGAAGATGAACGATGAAACCCTTCGCCTTGCGGGGGAGGTTGCTGCTGCCAGTGAGGAAGTAAGCGCCACTGTGCGTGATTCAGCAGAAAATATACAGAACTCCTCCACCAAAGCGGACGAAACTCTTCGCCTTTCTGAAGACGGCGGAGAAGCTATGCAGGAGACTACAAAATTAGCCTCAAATGTAAGCGGGCTTGTGAATACTCTGGCTGATGATATGCAGGATCTGCTGAAGTCATCCACAGAAGTCGGAGACATTGTTCAGGTGATAACTGATATTACCGAACAGACAAATCTCCTCGCCCTGAACGCAGCTATCGAGGCGGCAAGGGCAGGTGAAGCGGGCAGGGGCTTTGCCGTTGTTGCGGATGAAGTACGTAAGCTTGCTGAAAAAACACACAAATCCGCAGCGGATATTACTGATGTGGTAAGCTCTATGCAGTCAAAGGTGCAGATGGCTGTCGATAACGCAGGGAAAGCCCTTGATATAGTCAACCTTCAGGGAAGCAAGGTCATAACCGCTAATGAAAAATTCATGGACATCAAAGCGTCTGTGGAGGAGCTTAACGGTCTTCTCATGCACATTGCTACTGCTGTTCAGCAGCAGTCAGCGGCAACATCGCAGATTGCTGTTAATATTGAAGATGTTGCCAAAATGAGTGAAATGAACTCCGGCGGAATAGATAAAATGGTAAAAGGTGTTGAGGTTGTCGTTCAGCAGCTTGACGAGTCTGAATCCGAACTTAAAAAGTTTACCCTTGATGCTAAAATAATTCCGTTTATCCATGCCAAGGCGAGTCATGTTCTTATGATGAAGGCTGTTTACCACGGTTATATGTACAATGAGCGTGTGAATATCAAATCGTTTGAAGATTGTGACTTTACCAAGTTCATGAGAGGAGAGGGTGAGGAACAGTTCGGGCGTGACTCAGACTTTGCCGCTCTGGATGCTCCGCACAGAAACATACATGCCATGGCACAGAAAATCAAAAATATGCTTGAGAGAAAAGAAAATCCTGCTGACGAGCTTGATGCTCTTCAGAGTGAGATTGAAAACTTTATCGGCAAGCTGAATGTAATGATAAACAAGTATTCTTAATATACTGAGCGAAGGTGTTCTGCGGGTGGCTTAATCAGCTTCTGTAGAACACCGCAAGCTCATCCAGCCTCGAAAGACACCTTTTCAGCTTCTTTTCAAAGGGTGATTCCAGCATTTCAACAGAGAAAAGATCCTTTAATTCATAGTCGGATTTGATAAAAAGCTTAGTGTTATAGTAGTAGCAGTGATCAATCAGATGGTTGAAGCGCAGCGCATTGTTAAGATCTTTAAAAGGTGTAAGCCCGTCAATGAATATCGCCTCACAGTTTGAAGGAATCATGAAGTATCTGAAAGGATGATTATCAGAAAGTATTTTCATGAGTTTGTCAAAATCGGTGCGTGTTTTTGCTTTGCTTTCGCATGTATAGTTATTGAATGAGTCAAAGAACGACTCCGTAGATATATTGCGTTTCCATGTTTTGTGTTTTTTGCGGTAATCTTCACCTTCAACAACTACTGTTTTGAAGGTAGAGGCTATTACTCCCATCTCTTTTTCAAACCTGTCCACCTGAAAGCGCAGCTTGCCAAGCTCGGTGGGCAGGGTGTTTGACGTAGTCACGATCAGCGTGTCTTTATTTACCTCTTTAAAGAAACGAACCATTATCAGGCACATAGCAGGATCATCAAGCTCAAACTCATCCACAAGAAGAAGATCGAGCTTGGAGAATTCCTCAATGCATTTTTCCACTCCAAGGTAATGGAAAAAATAATTCATTTCAGAAAAGCTCATAAAGGCTTTTTTCATGTCTGTCATGTTGTATGTGGCGCTGAGAAGGTGTGTTTTGCCGATTCCGTAGCTTCCGTCAATATAAATGTTCAGAGGTTTTTCAAATGTGTTTTTTGGCTTAAAGAATGAAAATCCTTTTTTGACAGGCTTTTCATTCTTCTTTTTCATTATCTCGACTGTCTCTTTCAGCAGATTTTTGATATAGTGCTGTGAGGGGAAATTTTCATCGGGAATGTAATTGTCAAATGTACATCCTGAAAATTTCGGATGCGGCTTGAGGTTTGCAAAACACTCCTCTATTGATACATTGAAACTTATTTTGTTTATGTCGATGTAGTTTCCGGTGATGCTCAAGGTAATAATCCCCCGTAAATAACAGATTTGAAAAATTAGCGGAAAGGTTTGATTTCTGCAAGTGTTAAATTATTAAAATTTTCCGGAGGAGTAATGGAAGCTTTGATAAAAGCCGCTCTCGAAGCGGGTGAGATTATAAAAGACGGTTTTAAAAAGAATAAAGAAGTGAAATATAAAGGAAGCATAGATCTGGTGACTGAATATGATGTCGCAGTTGAAAATTTTCTCAAAAAGAAGCTCGCCCCCCTTTTTCCTTCCCACACTATAATAGGCGAGGAATCAGCCACAGGGAAGGAAGAACCGGAAAAAGCGATATATATAGACCCCATAGACGGCACTACTAACTTTGTCCACGCCTTTCCTTTTACGGCAATTTCCATTGGTTTTTATGAAAACGGTGAGGCTGTGAGAGGGCTTGTTTACAACCCTGTGCTTGATGAAATGTTTTGCGCCGAAAAAGGGGCAGGGGCATTTTTAAATAACGAAAGGATCAAGGTCTCTGAAACATCAGAAACAAAAAAATCTCTCATTGCCACAGGTTTCCCTTACTCAATTGTTGAACGAAAATGCCCGGACGTTCTTTCCATGCTTGGCAGAGTTTTAAGCGGAACCAGAGGAATACGCAGGGCAGGCTCTGCGGCGCTTGATTTATGTTATACTGCAAAAGGAACTTTCGACTGCTATTACGAATTTAACCTAAAGCCGTGGGATGTGGCGGGCGGTATCTGCATAGTGCAGGAAGCCGGCGGAAAAGTAACTGCTCTGAACGGCGGAAAGCACCGTATAACCGGTGACTTCATCATGGCTTCAAACGGGCTCATCCATGAGGATATGCTTGAGATGATAAAATGCTGAAAAAAGAATAGCTTCGTTTGATTCATCAATCGTCTGTTCAGCTATAATTTATTTATTTCAGCCATCGTGTTAAGTGTGCCGTAATAAATTTTAATATGGCTAAAATTACTTTGACTTGAGCAGAACACCGTGTTAAATTTCTGCCAGAGTTTATTTGAGCGGCTGACCAAGAGATGCAGAAGCAAGGAAGTATATGGAAAAAAAGCCTTTATTGAACTTTGACAATATTTATCTCAGTTTCGGCGGAATACAGGCAATAGCCGGAGTACGCTTTCAGGTTTACGAGGGTGAAATATTCTCAATAATCGGACCCAACGGAGCAGGTAAAACAAGCATCCTTAATACAATCACAGGTATTTATCCGCCCACTAAGGGTAGAATAATCTATGACGGAACAGATATAACAGCCACTCCGGTACATAAACGCCCGCAGATGGGCATAGTGCGCACATTTCAGAACCTTGAACTCTTCAAGGGGATGACAGTTCTCGATAATCTAATGCTTTCAAGGCACATTTTCATAAAATACGGTCTTCTCTCATCCATGCTGTACTTCGGAAAAGCAAGGAGAGAGGAGATTGAACACCGCAAGCGTGTGGAGAAAGTTATAGATTTCCTGCGGCTTACCCATATACGCAAGAAGCATGTTTTTGAGCTGTCCTACGGCTTGCAGAAGCGTGTGGAGCTGGCGAGGGCGCTCTGCCTTGAGCCTCGGCTTCTTCTGCTGGATGAACCTATGGCAGGGATGAACAGCGAAGAAACAGAGGACATGGCAAGGTTTATAATCGACATCAATGAAGAGGCGGGAGTGACGATCATTCTCATCGAGCATGATATGAAGGTTGTTATGGATATATCCTCAAGGGTTGTTGCGGTTAATTTCGGTGAGAAAATATGCAGAGAAGGCACACCGGATGAGATTTCATCGCATCCTGACGTAATAGCTGCTTATCTTGGGGAGGAGCAATGGTATTAGACAGAACTCTCCCTTTTTATCTCTATAAAAACTTCATGGAAACGCCGGATAAAACTGCTGTCCGTGAGAAGGACTACGGTATCTGGCAGGAATCCGACTGGAAAAGCTATGCCGGAAATGTGGTGAAAATTGCCCTTTACTTTGAGCATATCGGAATCAAGCCGGAGGACAGGGTGGCGATAATCGGCGACAATAAACCCGAATGGGTTTATGCCGAGCTTGCTGCACAGCTTGTGGGAGCTGTACCTTTCGGCATATATCAGGACTCTGTAACAGAAGAGGTAAAATATCTGTTGCAGACCTCCGGCACGTCTCTGGTTATAGCAGAAGATCAGGAGCAGGCGGATAAAATTCTGGAGCTTCTGCCCGAACTGCCGGCAATTAAGAAGATAATCTATTATGATGATAAAGGGATGTATCAGTATGACGACCCGAAGCTGATATATTTTAAAGATATTCTTGCCCGTGAAAAGGTGGGGAGCGAATGGGTGAAAAGATATATGGAAGGGCGGCTCAAAAGCGTATCGGAAAACGATGTGGCTGTGATGTGTACAACTTCCGGAACAACCGGACACCCTAAACTTGCAATGCTTACTCATAAAAACCTTATCTTCATGGCGGAAAGTCTCGCAGAAGCTGACCCTAAGAATGACAGAGACGAGTTTGTGTCGTTTCTGCCTCTTCCGTGGATAGGGGAGCAGATGATGTGTGTTGTCAGCGCATTACGCTTCTGTTTCACTGTCAATTTTCCTGAAAGCACTGACACGGTTCAGGCGGATATGAAGGAAATAGGACCTGATTTTGTCTTCTCTCCCCCAAGAGTATGGGAGAATATGGCGTCCACTGTGCAGGTCAAAATCATGGATGCGACCCCGTTCAAGCGGTTTATTTATAATAAAATGCTTCCCGTAGGCTATGAATACGCAGACGCAAAATTCAGCAAGAAAAAGCCGTCTCTTGCGCTTAAGCTCCGTTACGCTTTTGCCTATCAGGTGCTTTTCCGCAAGCTGAAAGAACGTATGGGGTTCAGCAACCTCAGAAGTGCCATGACAGGCGGTGCGGCCCTTGGACCGGATACCTTCAGGTTCTTCCACGCTTTAGGCATTAACCTCAAGCAGATATACGGACAGACTGAGATTTCAGGTATTTCCTGCATACACAGAAGTGACGATGTGGACTTTACCTCCGTTGGTGCGCCCATAGCTGGGACAGAGATACGCATAACTGAAGACGGGGAGATCATTTCCCGAAGTGATGCGGTATTTGCCGGATATTACGGCAACAGCGAGGCAACAGATGAATCCCTCAAGGACGGCTGGCTCTATTCCGGCGATGCAGGATATTTTGATGAAAACGGCAAGCTTGTTGTTATCGACCGTATGAAAGATCTCATGCACCTGAAAGACGGTACAAGATTTTCACCCCAGTTTATAGAGAACAAGATCAAGTTCAGCCCGTATATTAAAGAAGCGGTAACTCTCGGTGACAGGCGGGACTACATAACTCTTATCCTCAATATCGATATGGGCATAGTGGGCAAATGGGCGGAGAACAACAAGACAGCCTACACCACTTACACCGATCTTTCCGCAAAGGACGAGGTTTATGGTCTTGTGGCAGAAGAGCTGAAAGCGGTAAACGAACAGCTTCCTCCGGAAATGAGGGTAAGGAAGTTTGTTCTTCTTTATAAGGAGCTTGATGCAGACGACGGTGAGCTTACCAGAACCCGTAAGGTGCGCAGAAGCTTCATAGAAGAGAAATACGGCGAAATCACAAGGGCTTTGTACGAGGATACGGAGTCTGTTCATATAAAAGCTATTATTAAGCTTCAGGACGGCAGGGAAAGGACAATCGAAACTGATATGCGCCTTTACCTGATGGAGAGTTAAGGAATGGAATTTTTTGTTCAGCTCATAATAACCGGAACAGTAATAGGGAGCATTTATGCTCTTCTGGCACTCGGCTTCACGCTGATTTACAAGGCGACTGATGTAGTAAACTTTGCTCAGGGTGAGCTTCTTATGGTGGGTGCGTACATCTGTCTGCATCTTACAGTTAGCTATAATGTTCCGTTCTGGGCTTCGTTCCTTATCACTCTTGTTTTCTCATTCACAATGGGCTTTTTTATAGAAAAGGTGTTCCTCCGCAGGATGATAGGCGAACCCATAATTTCAATAATAATGCTGACAATAGGTCTCTCATCCGTAATGAAGGCTGTTGTTCAGATATTCTGGGGAACTGACACAAGGACATATCCGCAGGTATTTTCATCCGAACCTTTTATGATAGCAGGTTTGAGCATAAGCAGGGTTTATATATACTCCATAGCGGCTGTTGCGGTGTTTCTTGTGCTTTTTTCTCTGTTTTTCAAGAAATCAAAGGTCGGGGTTGCAATGCGAGCCGTGGCGAGTGATCAGCAGGCGGCTCTTTCCATGGGGATTGACGTTAAAAAAATCTTTGCTCTGTCATGGGGCATAGCGGCTGTTGTTTCTGCCGTAGGCGGAATATTCCTCGGCAACATCAACGGAATCAACACCACTCTTTCGCACTTCGGGCTGAAGGTATTTCCCGTGGTTATTCTCGGCGGACTGGACAGCATAGTCGGCGCAATAGTGGGCGGGCTGATAATAGGTATATTGGAAAACCTCGCCGGAGGATACATTGATCCGCTCATAGGCGGCGGAGCGAAGGAGATTTTCCCTTATGTGGTTATGATCGCAGTGCTTATGATTAAGCCTTACGGTCTTTTCGGCACTAAGGCGGTGGAGAAGGTATGAGCTACGTCAATTGCGGCAACTTCAAAACCTCCTACGAAAAGGATGCGGAGCTTTTTCAGACAACTTTTTCCAAAATCCTTATATACGCCTTTATTGCGGCTCTTTTCTCTGTGCCGTTTTTCCTCGGAGACTATTATCTCTACGTTATGAATCTTATATTCATAGCCGTAATAGGTGCTGTGGGGCTTAATATACTCACAGGCTTCACAGGGCTTATATCCCTTGGGCAGGGTGCTTTCATGGGAGTGGGGGCTTATGCCGCAGGCTATCTTTCTCTCACTTACGGGCTTCCTTTTTTCATAGCCATACCGGCGGCAGGGCTGATTACTGCTGTTTTCGGAGCATTCTTCGGAATACCGTCATTAAGGCTTAAGGGGCTTTATCTCTCCATAGCCACACTTGCGGCGCAGTTTATAATTGAATTCGGCTTCGTAAGACTTGAGTTTATCACAGGCGGAGTCACAGGGCTTTCCATAGATTACGCAAGTCTGGCGGGATATGAGATTGACAGCGATTTTTCATTCTATTTTCTGGCTCTTGCCATTTGTCTGGTAATGACCCTCGCCGGAGTAAACATGATGCGCACCAGAGCAGGAAGGGCCTTCCTCTCCATTCGTGACAACTACATAGCAGCAGAAGCTATGGGGATAAACCTTTTTCGCTATAAGCTCACCGCTTTTGCCGTCAGTTCATTCTACGCTGGTGTTGCAGGGTCGCTCTGGGCATACTACACAACAATAATCACGCCTGAGAACTTTACCATAGGCGTTTCTATACAGTATCTCTCGATGATTATCATAGGCGGTCTGGGGAGCATTCTGGGCAGTATATTCGGCGCAGTTTTCATAGTAATTCTGCCGGAGGTTCTGCAAAGCTTTTCCGACTGGGCAGGGGGATATTACCCCAATCTGACTCAGATTATAGGCTCAATAAAAGAGGGTGTTTTCGGGCTTGTGATAATTCTTTTTCTGATGTTTGAGCCGGAAGGAATGGTGAGAAGATGGAGACTGATAAAGGCATACTGGAAACTGTGGCCGTTTTCATACTGATTTGTAAGGAGGAAGATTTATGAAGAAATTGATATTACTTTTTATGGTGCTTACTCTGCTTACCGGCGGGGTATTTGCTGCCAAACCTGTGAAAATAGGGGTTCTTGTGGATGAATCCGGCGGAACGGGCGATGTTGGGAAACCCTACGGCGAAGGGATTAAAGACTGTGTACGCTGGTTTAATGAAAACGGAGGGATAAACGGCGCTCCGGTTGAGATACTCTATGTTGATTACGGATACAAAATCCCCGCTGCCTTGAGTGCATATAAAAAGTTTATGCGTGAGAAAGTTGTGGCTGTCCACGGCTGGGGCACTGGTGATACCGAAAACCTTGTTAAGATGGTCACTAAAGACAAGATTCCTTATTTCTCGGCATCATATTCAGAGCATGTGACAGATCCTAAAACAGCTCCTTATAACTTCATAGTCGGTGCAACATACTCCGATCAGGTGCGTGCTGCTCTTAAATATATCAAAAGTCAGGGCGGTAAAACTGACGTGGCTTTTATTTACAATGATTCAAGCTTCGGTCGCTCACCCTTTTTTCCGGACGGCGAAAACAGCGCAAAGGAACTGGGAATAAAGGTTATAGATAATCAGGTTGTGGATCTCAAGGCTCTGGATGCAACAAGCCAGCTTCTTAATATGACTAAGAAAAACCCCGGTTATGCGTTTATTCAGCAGACATATATGGCGACCTCCACAATCCTCAAAGATGCGAAAAAGCTTAATGTGCCCACAAAGTTCATCGGGCTTAACTGGACATTCGGCAAAAAGCTGGTTGAGATGACAGGGGCGGATTCCGAAGGCTTTATCGGTACAAATGCCTTTACCCTCTGGACTGATACGGATGTTGAGGGAATAAAGTTTCTGCGTGAGCTCAATAAGAAATATCACCCAGAAGTTACCTACAGAGAAGTGAACTATATTCAGGGCTTTTCTTCAATGTATGTTCTGCTGAACGCCCTCAAAATGTCAAACGGCAATTACAGCGGCGAGAATATCAAGAAAACACTCGAAAGCATGAAGGATTTCAGCACTATGGGACTCACAGCACCTGTTACATTCACTCCGGCGAGCCATAAAGGCGTCAGAGCCCTTAAGATGTATCAGGTTAAAGGCGGTGAACTTGTTCCCATGACAGACTATATATCGGCGGAATAATGCTTAAAATCAACAACATCGAAGTTGTTTACAATGATGTGATTCTTGTATTGAAGGGGCTTTCCCTTGAGGTGAAGCAGGGCAGTATAGCCGCCCTGCTTGGCTCCAACGGTGCGGGCAAAACCACCACTCTTAAGGCGGTTAGCGGTCTTCTGCGCCCTGATGACGGTGAGATCACTGACGGGGAAATCTGGTTTGACGGCGAGCGGATAGATAAAAAAGACGCCGCAGACATAGTGAAATCAGGCATTTTTCAGGTTATGGAAGGACGAAGAGTCTTTAAAGATCTCACTGTTGAAGAAAACCTCATAGCAGGCGCCTACACCCGTCCGGGAAATACCGTTTCAACTGCCATGGAGCGTGTTTATAATTACTTTCCCCGGCTGAAAGACAGGCGCAGCCAGCTTGCAGGATATATGAGCGGAGGCGAACAGCAGATGCTTGCCATCGGACGGGCGATTATGGCTGCTCCGAAGCTTATTCTCATGGATGAGCCTTCCCTTGGTCTTGCCCCGCTGCTTGTAAAAGAGATTTTTAACATTATCACTACTCTTAACAGGGAAGAGGGCACAACGATTCTTTTGGTGGAGCAGAACGCAAATATGGCGCTCTCTGCTGCTCATTATGGTTACATTATGGAGAATGGCCGTGTGGTTCTTGACGGCACCACAGAGGAACTGAAGGCTAATGACGATGTGAAGGAATTTTACCTCGGTCTGTCTGAAAAGAAAAGCTTCAGGGACGTCAAACATTACAGGAGAAGGAAAAGATGGCTTTCCTAGGCGATTTTGAACGTGTTCTGGAGTTCATAAAAGAAAACTCTGCTCATCCGCTGATTCAGGACGCTTTTGTGCGGTCTGAAATATCGCCTTCTCTCATAAAAGACTATGAAACCTTTCAGTTTATCACTCCTCTCACAAAACAGAAACTTTCTGAAATGCACTCTGCCGGAACTCTTCTTCCTCTTATTTTGGCAGGAGGCTATGTTTCAAAAATATTCACCTCTCCTGGTCCTGTTTATAATGTTAAAGGCGAAAGATACGAACATTACAGGTTTTATAAAGCTCTTGAAGCGGCAGGGTTTATGGAGGGAGACATTGCGGTTAATGCTTTTTCCTACCACGGCAGTCCGGCCGGAGATATGGCTGATGAGGCATGTGAGAAATGCGGATGCGCCGTGTATCCTCTGGGTCCGGCTGACAGTGAAAAAGGAGCTGAAGCAATCCTTTTGATAAACGCAAATGCTTTTATCGGTACTAAGACCTTTCTTTTTAAGTGTCTGGAAAAACTGGGTGGCAGCAGTCGGCTTGAAAAAGCTTTTCTCATGGCGGAAAAGCTAACAGAAGATGATAAACTCACTCTTTTCAGTGACTACGGCATAAAAGCTTATCAGGCTTACGGCACTGCAGAGGCTGGTCTTATTGCTTACGAAACCGCAGGTGAACGGGGCATGAAGGCGGATACAGATACATTGTTTATAGAAATACTTGATCCGGTTGATGGAAAACCCGCAGCAGAAGGAGAGACAGGTGAGGTAGTTATAACTTTTATGAGCGGGACAACCCCTTTTGTCCGCCTTGCAACCGGAGACTTATCGTTTATAGAAAACGGGCGGCTGGCAGGAGTTTTTGGCAGAACAGATTCTTCTGTTAAGTTCAAAGGCGTATTTATTCACTTCTGGGTGTTTGAAAAGTTTTGTGAAGAGCAGAGAATTTCAGGCAGACTGGAAATTTACAATCTTTCCGATGGTTCAGATACCATGTCTCTTGCGGTTTCCAGTGGGGATACCGACATGATAGGAGCAGCATTTTATAATGCATTCGGATTGCGTTTGCCTGAAATCAAAGTTGATGATACTATTTCTGTAAGCAGTATTAATGACATAAGAAAACAGCTTAACCGCAGGTAGGAGCAACAAATGTTTGTAAAAAACTGGATGAGAAGAGAAGTCATAACAATTTCTCAGAATGAGACAATACTTGATGCAAAACATACAATGAAGGACTACGGCATAAGGCGTCTTCCTGTGGTTGAGAATAATAAGCTTGTGGGCATTATCACTGAAAAAGATATTAAAGAGTATTCACCATCCAAAGCAAGCTCTCTTGATATTTACGAAATGAAGCGTCTGCTTGCCAAAACGTTGGTAAAAGATGCGATGAATGTGAATGTTATCACAGTGCATCCTGAAACACCCATTGAAAAAGCTGCCCTTATTCTTCGTGATAAACGTTTCGGCGGTTTACCTGTTATTAATGATTCCGGCGAACTTGCAGGAATTATTACAGCAATAGATCTCTTTGATATATTTGTGGAATCTATGGGTTTCTCTCATCAGAGTACAAGGATAGCCATAGTGTTAGAGGACAGAAAAGGTGCATTGGCTGAAATGACAAAAATTATAGATAGTCACGGGTTGAATATTGTCAGTCTGGCGACTTTTTTTATTAAAAACACAGAAGGCGAAATTCGTGACGTCGTAATCAGAGTTAATGGTGAACAAAGTAAAATTGATGAGGCAGTTAAAGATCTACGTTCAGCAGACTTTAATCTGGCAAGTGTTATAGAGATGAATGATATAATGAACTATCTTTGAATTTCTAGTTAACTCTCTTTTCTCTTTATTACTTGCATCCACATCCTTTGAACAATTTTTATTGTTCACATAATGGTAATTTTTATTATTTACTTTCAATCCTTTACCCTGATTTTTTTGTATCCGTACTAAAACACACGCTGTTTTGCTTGTTTTTTAACAAATTATGTTAAAATACAGTTTTTTGAGGATTTACACATATCTTGAATACATCTATCTTTTAAGCAGAAAAGCATTTTATGTTTTGGTGGGGTATGAAAAATTTTATAATATTCAGTGCCAATACCGTCTATAGGGAAACTATTGCGGCGATGGCAGTTGATTTTGGCTTAAATTGCCTCGCATCTGAATCAGTTAATGCAAAGATGCAGATTTCAATTAAGGAAATAACCCCTGAAATTGTAATTATTGACATTTTTTCAAGAGGAGCGACGGATGACTTTGTCGCCATGGTCAGAGAAATTTTTTTAACAGCCAGGTTTGTTTTTATCGTTTCCGAAGATAACCCGCTGTTAAGCTATTTTGTACAGAAATATAATGTTCATGATCTCCTATTTGTCGAGGATGATACTGAAAGAACACGCAGTAACCTTGAAAAGATAATAAAGTCCAAAAGTAACGGAAGCACTTCATGCAACATGGGAAATCTCACATTGCGAGAGTGTGAGGTACTAAAGCTTATAGCTGCCGGAAAAACCAGCAGAGAAATAGCCGAAGAACTTTTCATCAGTAAAAACACTGTGGACACCCACAGGAATAAAATGCTTCAGAAATTAAACTTATCCAATTCTGCCTCTCTTGTAACGTACGCCTGCAAGTCAGGACTTTTATAATCATTTATCAATCTTGTCGGTTGACTGCGCTGTTTTTCCGCGAACTGACCGGTGCTGAAAAACCGCAGCAGTTAATTATAAGAATCTTTTTGATTAATGTTAAGAAGTGTAAAGATAAATAATGACAAAACATTTATTCCTTGCTTGAAAACCTGTTTTTTGACATATTAAAAATACATAAAATATTGTATAAAATTGCGTACTTCCAGCCAATTAACTTTGTTATCATTGACGTTCGGAAAGTTATTGTGCATTTGAGGGGGACATTTTTAATTATGGCCAGAAAAAAGAAAGACACTAAACTGAAAATTCTTGAACTGAGCGCAGCTTTGTTTGCGGACAAAGGCAAAGATGCGGTAGGGATAAGAGAAATAGCTGAAAAATCAGGTGTTTCTCTTAACACTGTAATGTACCATTTTTCTTCAAAGGAAAATCTTCATCATGAAACCATAAAACACCTCCTTGCAAACGGTATTAACTTTGGCGAAATATTCAAAAAACACTGCGAAAATGGAAGCGGAGGACATTCTTGCGAAACTTTCCGGAATATATTATCAGAGATATTTGCTGAAGCGATGAAAAGTAAATATGCCACATATATAAATATGATAGCTAAGGTAATGTTCAGCCGTGACAAGGTACAGCTTATCTATCTGTTTGAAAGCTTCAAAGATATTGAGCTCCATTTTACAGACTTTTTTGAAAAATCCGGACTTGAAGCTGATGCTAGGGAAATATCCTTTCTCATGAGTATTTTCTGGACACAGCTTTTATACTGCGCCGGTGCTAAAAAACTTACAGAACTGGAATGTGAGGACGGGAATCCGGCCTCATTTGCAGCAGAAGGAGTTTCTGATATTTTTCTCGCAAGATTAGACATTCAGGAAGCTTCCGGCGTGCGCTGAAAATACACGCCGGATTCAGTCTTCTAGGCTGTGAATGCACTCAGAACTGTGGAATGAGCTGTCGGATACTTGACCGCTCTGTCAGCGAGAAAATTTTCTGTTTCAGAAGTTATCTCAAGTCCCAGACGCTCTTTATTATGTATTATCAGTTCAGCAGTCAACCCCACTGCAGACGGCATGGAATCGTCAAATGTCTCAAGCACCTTGCCTGCTCTGTCCAGATGAAGAAGTCCGTTTGTTGTGAATTCCTCCAAAGCTTGTTCAAGAAGTGTTTTTGCTTTAACAAGGAAGCTCTTTTCCGAGGTTATGTCAAAGAACTTAATATACATATCCGCAGTGAAGGCATAGTCCTCCAGAGTGGCGTAGTTGAATATATCTCCGTTGTAGTTGATCCTGTTAAGATGTGTTTCGTCTATGAGGAAATGCTCAAGTTTACCCAGAAGCATTTTTGCCTGCTCAAAGTAATATTCATCTCCTGCTGTTTCGCTATACTCTAACAAAGCTTTACAAAACAAGGCATTTTGAGAAAGAATAACTTTATTGTCCTTGGCGGGTTTTGTCTTATATACAGAACCTTCTTTGAGTTTGTCTATCAGCGGCTGAACAAGGATTCTGCTTTCATAGTCTGCCTTGGCAAATGCCGCAACTCCCTCGTATGGAAAAACATGTTCAAACAGCTTCTTTTTATCTTCTTCGCTGAAAAGCACCATATCACGGTTGAATATCTTATAATAGAAGCCTTCAGCCATCTTGCCTTTGGAGTCCGGACTGTCAGCATCCATGGATGATATGAGACCGAATTCCGTGTTAAACTCTTCCAGTATAAAGTCGATCGCTTTACGTGCAGTGTGCAGGTAGAGCATGTTGTCTGTCTTGTCAAACATGCGTGCGAGGAATATGGCGTTCAGGGCGTTGTCGTAGAGCATCTTTTCAAAGTGGGGCGTACGCCATTCCTTATCAACTGTATATCTGAAAAATCCGCCGTGTATATGGTCGCATATCCCGCCGGAGCAGAGTATATCTGCTGTTTTTGTAAGGAAAGTCGAAATCCTTTCCTTTTCAAAACGTTTCATAAGATAGAGCAGGGAAGGAATCTGCGGAAAGCGGGCGCCAGCTCCAAAACCTCCGTTTTCCATATCCATAATGCGGTAAAATTCATTATCAAAGGCACTTACAGGTGTGGATTCAAAGTGTTCAAGATCAAACTTAACCTCTTTAAATTCATCAAGGAAGCTGATATAGTTCTTAGCCGTTTGCCTCACATGGGCTCTGTCAGTGCGGTAGAGTTCACCTATTTTCTCAAGTATCTCTTTGAATGCCGGCAGCCCGTGCCCGGGCTCTTTGGGGTAATAGGTTCCGCCGTAGAATGGCGTTCCGTCGGGCAGGAGGAAACAGTTCAACGGCCATCCGCCATTCACGCCTGTTGACTGGAGGTAAAACTGGTATCGTTTGTCCACATCGGGGTATTCTTCTCTGTCAACCTTGACAGGTATGAAGTATTTATTAATTATTTCAGCTATTTCAGGGTTTTCAAATGACTCTTTCTCCATTACATGACACCAGTGACAAGCGGAATAGCCAACACTGACCATTATGGGCTTATCCTGCTCCTGAGCCAGCTTCAAAGTGGCATCGTTCCACGGCTGCCATGCGACAGGGTTGTCTTTATGCTGAAGCAGATAAATGCTTCGTTCATTTTTAAGAATATTTTCAAGCAATGTAATCACCTTTTGGAATAAGTCTTGCCGACTAATTAAACATAAGAATATTCAAAATTCAAGATAATAACGCTTAATAAGCAGGAAATTGAACATTAAAAAAGGAGTCCGGTCGGACTCCTTTTTTACTAATGGGTGAGGCAGGAATTATTTTGTTTTTTCAATGCAGTCTACAACTGCAATAGCGGCCAGATTAACTATGTCGGTAACATCAACCCCTCTCTGGAGTACATGAACCGAGTGCTCAAACCCCTGAAGGATAGGACCTATGGCGATACCGCTTCCGAGTCTCCAGAGAAGTTTGTATGCGCTGTTGCCTGCTTCAAGGTTGGGGAAAACAAGAACATTTGCGTCCCCTTTGATTTTTGAGAAGGAGAATGCTTCTTTTGCTATTGGCGGGTAAACTGCTGTATCCGCCTGCATATCTCCGTCTATTATGAGTTTTGGATCGGTTTCATTAACTATTTTGATAGCTTTTTCAAGTTTGACGGTTCTGTCCATACGCACTGAGCCGAAGTTGGAGAATGAGATCATTGCAACTTTCGGTTCAATCTGGAATTTCCGAAGTGTATCAGCGGACTGAAGGGCAATCTGTGCGAGCTGTTCTGCTGTGGGGTCTATGTTCACAGTTGTGTCAGCGCAGAGAACCATTCTGTCCTTAAACAGCATGAAGTATGAACCTGAGGGAGTCGTATAGTTTTTCTCCAGAGGCAGAATCTCAAGCAGAGGCTTGATGGCGTCAGGATAGTTTCTGGAATATCCGTTAACAAGGCAGTCTGCCTCGCCGTTTTTAACCATCATAGCAGCGTAGTAATCCGTTATTTTGTTCATGCGTCTTGCTGCTTCTGCAAAGGTCATGCCTTTTCTGCCGCGCAGTTCAAAAAGCTGTGCCGCATAAGCGTCAACTTTGTCCGAGCATCTGGGGTCAACAATTTCGATACCGGTAAGGTCAACGTTAATATCTGCGGCAAGCTTCTTGATCCTCTCAACATCTCCGAGCAGGATAGGCTGGGCGATTCCTTCCAGTACGATTCTGTTAGCGGCTCTTACAATCTTCTCATAATCCCCTTCAGGGAATACGACTTTCTTAGGATGCTGTCTTGCAACTGAAATTACCTGACGGGTAAATTCTTTGGCAAATGACAGCCTTGATTCAAGCTGGTCTTTGTATGCTTCAAAATCTTTTATGGGCATCTTTGCCACACCGGTTTCCATTGCAGCTTTCGCAACTGCGGGGGCAACCCATGTGAGAACTCTGGGATCGAATGGTTTCGGAATGATGTAATCTTTTCCAAATTCTATTTTGTTTACGCCGTAAGCCTTGCATACGTTTTCGGGTACATCTTCCTTGGCAAGTTTGGAAAGAGCGTAAACAGCGGCAAGTTTCATCTCTTCATTAATGGCGGATGCTCTCACATCGAGTGCGCCTCTGAAAATAAAGGGGAAACCGAGAACGTTGTTAACCTGATTGGGGTAGTCTGAGCGTCCGGTTGCGACAACGGCGTCTCCTCTGACTTCTTCAACCTCTTCAGGAGTGATTTCAGGATCAGGGTTTGCCATAGCCATGATAATAGGAGTTCTTGCCATAGTTTTAACCATGGGTTTTGTAAGAGCTCCCTTAGCAGAGAGTCCAAGGAACACATCTGCACCGTCAACTGCTTCTTCGAGGGTGCGTTTATCCGTAACAAGTGCGAATTCCTCCTTGTATTTGTTCATACCTTCTTTTCTTCCGGTATAAACAACACCTTTAGTATCGCACATAAATATGTTTTCTCTTCTTGCACCGACAAGGAGCATAAGCTTCCCGATAGCTATACCTGCGGCTCCTGCACCGTTGATTACAGTTACAATGTCTTCTATCTTTTTGTCCACAATTTCAAGAGCGTTCAGAAGAGCGGCTATGCAGATGATCGCTGTTCCGTGCTGGTCATCGTGGAAAACGGGGATCTGGAGTTTCTTTTTGACTTCTTCTTCTATATAGAAGCAGTCCGGTGCTTTAATATCTTCAAGATTTATGCCGCCGAAAGTGGGCTCAAGGAGTTCGCATGCCTTGATAACATCATCAGGGTTCTGTGAGTTGATCTCTATGTCGAAAACGTCAACATCAGCAAATCTTTTGAAAAGAACGCCTTTTCCTTCCATAACAGGTTTGCCGGCAGCAGCGCCGATATTTCCGAGACCGAGAACCGCAGTGCCATTGGAAAGAACCGCCACCAGGTTTCCTTTGGATGTGTAGTCGTAAACGGCTTCGGGATTTTTTTCAATTACACGGCAGGGTTCAGCGACACCCGGAGTGTATGCGAGGGAAAGGTCTCTCTGCGTGAAGCAGGGTTTTGTGGGAACAACTTCGATTTTACCGGGACGTGCGCCCTTATGGTAATCGAGAGCTTCCTCCAGTGTTATTTTTTCCTGTTTGCTCATTTAGATCCTCCTGACTTATCTGTGATAATATTAATTTTGTGTTTATAGATAGTCAACACTAATTTTAATGTTATAAGCAAGAGTGCATTATTTTTTCTTATTTTAGAGCTATTGATTAATTTTAAGTTTAATAGATAAAAGCTATAATAGTATCTTTATTATTAAGAACAGAGTTTGACAACAAAACTTTCATGCCATGATATGAATGTATGAAAAGTTATATATTATAGAAAAAACTAATTGATTTTATTATTATTTGATAATAAATTATTCTTAATTATGGTTTAATATCTGATATTAGTATTATACTAAATTTTATGTTCAGATTCAATCTAAATGATTAGTCACTAATTTTTTGAAATAGGGCATATGTCCACATGGTAGTAAACTGTTTAGTCGGATAGGTTAAATGGTTGGGTATAAGTTAACAGTGATTTTTTTTTTATTTTGATCTCTGCTTATAGAAAGCGCCATTGCTCCTTTGAGCCTGATGTGGTAAAAGTGAATATGGATAAAGATAAGCATATCAAGGCTTTTGAGTCATTTTTGAAGTACGAATACTCCGCCAGTGATAACACTGTGGAGGCTTATCTTCATGATGTAAAAGATTTTTATGAGTTTACAGCAGGAAGAGAAGAGCCGTATTCCCTCAAGGAAATCATCGGGTTCATGACGGAGTTGAGGATAAGGGGCTGTTCTGTGGAAACACTTCTGCGGAGACTCTCCGGTCTGAGTGCTTTTTTCGATTTTCTCATTACTGAGCATGAACTTAAAGTAAACCCTGTCACACTGGTGACAAAGCCGAAAAAATGGGAGAAGCTTCCTTCATTCCTTGATTTTAAAGAGGTTGACGAGCTTTTGGCAGCTCCCGACGTTTCGACACACCTCGGTTTCAGAGATCAGGTAATGCTTGAGACTATGTATTCGTCAGGAATAAGGGTAAGTGAGCTTGTCAGTATCAGACTAAATGACATAGATATGAAAAGAGGAATCTTCAAAGTGACGGGTAAGGGGAGCAAAGAGCGCCTTGTACCTTTCTATGAAAGTCTTCGTGAAAAAATGGAAAGCTATCTTGCTGTCCGGAAAGATTATTTTGTCAAAGAGTCCGATAACGGGTATCTTTTTTTAAGCAGAACCGGCAAGAAACTGGACAGGGAATATTTCTGGATGATTGTAAAGAAATACTGTGAAAAAATAGGTATAACCAAACATGTTTCTCCTCATACCCTGCGTCATTCTTTTGCTACTCACATGCTCACAAACGGAGCGGATCTCCGCACTATCCAGCTTTTTCTTGGTCATTCCGATCTCTCCACCACCGAAATATATACTCATGTAACAACAGACAAAACACGGAATATAATGAATGAATGTCATCCCAGATTTTCCCGCACAAGAGGTAAATCATGACTCCGTCTGTTGTTGCATACGCTCCCAAGGATGGGAGCGCACCGTGTGAAGCGAAGCCTTGCTTTGCAAGGTGCGAGCGTGTCTCCAAAATTTCCAGGGACGGCAAATTTTGGATTGTAATGTCAGACAAGACGAGAAGCATCATGAATGAATGCCATCCCAGATTTTCCCGCACAAGAGGTAAATCATGACTCCGTCTGTTGTTGCATACGCTCCCAAGGATGGGAGCGCACCGTGTGTAGCGAAGCCTTGCTTTGCAAGGCGCGAGCGTGTATCCAAAATTTCCAGGGACGGCAAATTTTGGATTGTAATGTCAGACAAAACACGGAATATAATGAATGAATGTCATCCCAGATTTTCCCGCACAAGAGGTAAATCATGAAACCTCTTAAAGATATAAAAAAAGCGGTCATAACCCATAAAACCCCTGACTTTGATGCACTTGCCAGTGCATGCGCCGCTTGTGTTATTCATGGTTGTGATGCTGTTCTTACTGTTACGTCTTACGAAAGTAATGTTGAAGATTACTACAACGAAGAAGATGTGAGCCTTCCCGTCATACGAATAAAAGAGCGTGAATTTAAAGAGATAGAGCATCTTGAGCTGCTTATAGTGACAGACTGTAAGCTGAAAGAGCGTACCGCACCTCTGGAGTGGTTGATTGATAAGGCTGATAAAGTAATCGTGTATGATCATCACCCGTCCCACGGGCGTGACATAATAGCTGATGAAGCACGTATAGACGAAACAGGCTCCACTGTGACAATTATCATCCGCAAGATGAAGGCGCTTGGTTTTGTACCGGATAAAGCACTTGCAACGATTATGATTCTCGGATTATACGAAGACACCGGGCTTCTGTCATTTTCCAGCACCACTCCGGAGGATATGACTGCTGCGGCTTTTCTGCTGAAAGCCGGTGCGGATCTGGAGATGGTAAGCGAGTATGTTAAGCGTGATATGAGCAAGGAACAGGTGTTTGTAATGAACGAACTCCTTGTAAATATGAGTCTTTTCCATATTCAGGGCGCAACAGTAGGTCTTTCACACGCAACTACTGACAGATATGTCGGTGAAATAGCAGTTATTGCTCACCGTATTATGGATATGGAAAGCATGGATGCTTTGTTCATTGCTGTGCGTGCCGGCGAGCGCATTGTTCTGGTTGGCAGAAGCAGGGCGGATGAGATAGACTGCTCCGTGGTGATGACACGCTTCGGCGGAGGTGGTCATCCAAGCGCAGCAAGCGCTATAGTTAAGAAAATGACCCTTACCGAATGTGTGGATCTTTTAAAAATTGTAATAAGCGAAAATATACACCCTGTGCGTCTGGCAAGGGATATTATGACATCGCCTGTAAAAACAGTCCCTATAACAGGAACATTTGAAATGGCGATGGATCTTTTCATGAAATACAACCTGAATATGATGCCTGTTGTGGATAACGCCGGGCTTCCTGTGGGGCTTATTTCAAGGCGTGATATATTGCAGGGCATAAAGCACGGGCTTAAAAGTGAGCCTGTGCGCTCACTTATGCAGATAGAGTTCCGCACAGTTGAGCCGGACGTCCCATATTATCTGGCGGAGGAGATGATGCTTTCTCTGAATCAGAAGATGCTCCCTGTTGTTAAAAACGCCAGACTGGAAGGGGTTATAACCCGCACGGATCTTCTTCGCCTTATGCATGAGGAAATAACCAAGCTGCCGAGACATCAACAGACGAAACAGCCCCAGAAATTGAAAAATATCCGTTCTTTAATAAAAACATGCCTTCCTGACAGGGTTGTTAAGATACTTGAGGAAATAGGCAAACTTGCGGAACAGATGGGGCTTAATGCCTATCTTGTGGGCGGTGTGGTGCGTGATATACTCATGCAGAACACCAATATGGATATAGATATAGTAGTGGAGGGGGATGCTCCTGCTCTGGCAAAGCGCTTTGCCTCAATAAAAAAAGCCAAGGTTTCGGAACATTTCAAGTTCAAAACTGCGGTGGTTATATTCAAAGACGGCTTCCGGGTGGATTTTGCCACATCCAGAACAGAATACTACACCAATCCGGCTTCAGCACCGGAGGTTGAAAACGCATCCATACGCAATGACCTTTACAGACGTGATTTCAGCATAAACGCCATGGCGATGAAGCTCACTGGTGAAAATTTTGGTCAGCTTCTGGATTTTTTCGGCGGTCAGAAGGATATTCAGGATAAAAAAATAAGAGTCCTGCACAGCCTTAGTTTTGTGGATGACCCTTCAAGATGCCTGCGTGGTGTGCGCTTTGCCGTGCGTTACGGATTTGCCGTTGGTCCGCATACTGAAAAACTGCTCAAGCACGCTGTTTCGCTGAATCTGCTGGACAGGGTTGTGGGGCAGCGGATGTACCTTGAGCTTAAATATATTTTGTCTGAAGATTACTTCATTGATGCTCTGATGATGATGAAAAAATACGATATGCTGAAATTTTTTCACGAAAAACTTGCCATTGATGATTTCAAGCTGGACAGATTTGCAGTTTTGAAGAAGATTAACGGATGGTATTCGTTTCAGTTTGAAGACAAGCTTGAGATGTGGATCAGCCGTTTCTGTATCCTGTTTGCAGATTTAAATAAGCAGGAGATGAAGAAGCTTGCCTCAAGGTTTGAGATAACCGGAAGGCTTTATGATGATCTTGCTGAAACATTTAATAAGTTTAAGTATGCCGTGTGGCAGATCAAACGGCTTAAAAACGTCAGAGCTTCTGTCATTACTGAGATTTTTGAAGGAATGAAGACCGAAGCAGTGACAGCTTCTGTGGCAGTTCTGGGGCAGGAGTATGAGTGGCTTCTTAAGGAATATCTCACGGTTTACAGGTTCACTGCACCTGCGCTGACCGGAAATGATTTGAAAGTCATGGGTATTCCGCCTTCGGATATTTACGGCGAAATTTTTAAGGAAATAAAACGGGCTAAACTCGATCATGAAATATCCTCAAAAGAAGAGGAAGCCGCATTCGCAAAAAGAATAGCGCAGGAAAGGGGAATCAGATTGTGAGCAGGGAATATTCAGAGACAATCAGCATCCATCAACCGCTGATACCGGCAATACTCGGCAGCGGCGACCAGCACCTACGTGCTGTAAAATCAGCTTTTGACGTGAGTATAGCGGTTATAGGCGATGAATTTACAATAAAAGGGGCGAGGGCAGACGTTATGAAGGCCGTGCGCCTGATCGATCATCTGCGTGAGATGGCTATGAAGGGCGAACTCACCGAAACAGGCGTCAGTGACGCTCTGAGGATGATGGATGATGATCAGGAGATAGATGTCAGCGGGGTTCTCCTCGAATCCATAAAAGTTTCTGGCAGAACAAAGAGTGTTTCACCAAAATCACCCCGCCAGAAGGCATACCTTCAGGCAATAAAGGATAAGGACCTTGTTTTCGGCATAGGACCTGCCGGAACAGGGAAGACTTATCTTGCTATGGCTATGGGTGTGCATCTGTTTCTCAAAAAGAAAGTAGGTCGCATTATTCTCACCCGTCCTGCGGTAGAGGCAGGGGAAAACCTCGGTTTTCTGCCCGGAGACATAGCAGACAAGATAAATCCATACCTTCGTCCTTTGTATGATGCTCTTTACAGCATGATGAATATAGAGCAGGTGGCGGCACTGGTGGAGAAAAATATTATAGAGGTTGCTCCTCTGGCGTTCATGAGAGGACGCACTCTGAATGACTCATTCATAATTCTTGATGAGGCGCAGAATACCACAAGCGAGCAGATGAAAATGTTCCTCACCCGTCTGGGCTTCCGCTCAAAAGCGGTTGTTACAGGCGATATAACACAGGTGGATCTGCCTTCCTCCAAAAAGTCAGGGCTTATTCTTGTCCGTGACATACTTAAAAATATTGACGACATCGGCTTTGTGGAATTCAGCCAGAAAGATGTTGTCAGACACAGTTTGGTGCAGAAAATTATTCAGGCTTATGAAGTGTTTGAGGAGAAAAAATAAAGTGACGGCAGATGTTCTTTTAACCGATAAAACAGAAAGCGGATTCAAAGAGGATTTCCTTACAAAAATATCCCTTGGGGTGTTCAGCTTCACCGAAGCTTCCTTTGAAGAAGCGGAAATATCTGTTTTGATAACGGACGATGCTGAAATACGCTCCTTGAATTCTCAGTACAGACAGAAAGATTACGCAACTGATGTTCTTTCGTTTCCTATGTCTGAATACCCTCTGGATGACGGCGGAATGCTCGGTGATATTGTTATTTCCATAGACACGGCAAAGAAACAGGCGGAGGAGAATGAAATTCCTCTTGTAAGGGAGTTTGCTTTTCTGTATATTCACGGACTTCTTCATCTTCTGGGGTTTGATCATGAACTTTCGGAAGAGGATGAAAAGGAAATGTTTGATATGCAGGAAGATATTCTTCGCAAGCTTATTAAGGACGGACTCGTTCAGTGAAAAAAATCAAATTATTTAAAACTGCCGTTTTCAGGCATTTTTAATATGGAACAGCAGTTTTTTTTATGTTAATATTCCGCAAATGAAAAAGAAACCTCCTTCCGAACATTGTTCTGCACGGCTGCTTCCCCATTGCGGAAGCGATAACCATACTTATTATCACAGATATTCTGCGCCCTTTTCTGCGGCGTGTTTAATCATATTCTCATCAGAGGTGAATTGTTTTGGAAACTGACAGTATACTGTTTCAGTCGGTCTCAATATTCGTTTGTCTAATACTTTCTGGCTTTTTTTCCGGCAGTGAGACTGCCCTGACCTCTCTCAGCGAGATGAAGGTCAGACATATGATCGAGGAAAACCCGAAAGCAAAAATTCTTGAACTTTGGATTTACCACCCCAACAAGGTGCTTAACACAATTCTTATCGGCAACAACGTAGTGAACATTCTCGGTTCTGTTCTTGCTGCCGATATGATGCAGAAAATTTTCGGCAATACGCAAATCGCTGCTGTAACAGGTGTTATGACGCTTATGGTTCTAATATTCGGAGAGATTACACCAAAAACCTTTGCAAAGCATAATGCGGAGGCTATGGCAATTGCTCTGATGCGGATTCTTAAGGTGTTTTACACAGTGCTTTTCCCCGCAACTTATGCGATGAACAAGTTCGTGGTTGCGATGATAAAGCTTTCCGGCGGCAAGCTTGAGAAAAAACCTCAGATTACTGAAGAAGAACTTGAGTTTATTATAAATGTCGGCGAGAAAGAAGGGGTTCTGGAAAACGGGCAGAAAGAAATGCTTCAGAATATCTTTGAACTCGGCGACATGAGCATAAAGGAAGTAATGGTTCCCAGAAGGGACATTATCGCCGTTAATGTTAATGATGACTTTGACTCAATAATGAATAAGGTTTTTGAAAATGAGTTTTCCCGCCTGCCGGTTTATGAAGATACCATTGATAAAATTATCGGCATTTTGAATGTTAAGGATCTGCTTGCTTTTACAAGAGAGGATAAAAGCACTTTTAATCTCCGCAGTATGCTCCGTTCACCTTATTTTATCCCCGGCACCAAAAAGATAGATACCATGCTGACCGAGTTTCAGAAAACCAGAAACCATATGGCTATAGTTCTTGATGAATACGGCGGAGTGGCGGGACTTCTGACCCTTGAAAATGTCCTTGAGGAAATTGTCGGGGATATTTACGATGAGTATGACGAAGACGAAATGAGCGAAAATGAGGTTGAACAGACAGATCCTGACACTTACGTGCTTGACGCCATGATGGATATTGACGATTTCTGCGAAGAGTTTCATATTGAAAAAACAGAGGAGATGGAAAAATACGAAACACTGGCGGGGTTGGTTTATGACCTTGCAGGAAAAGTGCCGGAACAGGGAGATTCATACATATTCAACGGAAATACCCTTACCGTGCTTGAAATTGAAGACAGAAAGATATGCAAAATAGAAATGAAAAAAATACAGGACACACCCCCTGCTGCGGATGATGTGGAGGTTTAATGCCGGAACAGATATATAAGTCGGGTTTTGTTTCCATACTCGGCAGACCCAATGTTGGTAAATCAACGCTGATTAATAGTCTCATAGGCGAAAAGATAGCCATAGTCTCAAATAAGCCCCAGACTACAAGGACGAATATTCAGGGCATCAAAACCGGAGAAGACTACCAGATAGTGTTCATAGATACTCCGGGGTATCACAAGGCGAAGGACACGCTAAACAGACTTATGGTTCAGCAGGCAGCAGATTCCATAGATATGGCGGATATACTCTTTCTTATGGTTCAGGCTGATGAGTATATTGGACCGGAATTTAAAAATCTTGTTAAAATTCTGGAAGCTTCAAAGGCAAAAAAGTTTCTTGTTATCAATAAGCTGGATATTTTTAAGAAGGAGAAGGCGGTTCTTCTGGCAGAAAAGCTCTTCCCAGTGCTTGACTTCGCTGAAGTTGTGCCCATAAGCGCAAGGAAAGGAACAAACGTTGATCTGCTGCTTGAACTCGTTGTAAAACATTTGCCTGAGGGCATGCCCATGTTCGACAGTGAGGAGATAACTACTGTTCCTGAAAAAATGCTTATTGCAGAATACGTGAGAGAACAGGTTTTCGAGCAGCTCCAGGATGAGCTTCCCTACCGTATAGTTGTTGAAACTGAATCAGTTGAAGACACTGATGATGGTCGGATGGAGATAAGCGCATCCATAATTGTTGAGCGTGAAAGCCATAAGGGAATGGTCATCGGAAAGCAGGGCGCACGCCTTAAAGAGATAGGAACAAAAGCAAGACTTAATCTGGAGAAATTTTTCGGAGTCAAAATTCATCTTGCATTATGGGTTAAGATTCGTAATGATTGGGCAGACAAGGATGAATTTTTGAGAATACAGGGACTCCGGTAGATGCTCACACCAAGATTAAAGGTTTCACTAGAAAGCGTTAAAAAACTTATCAGAAGAAACGCAAGGGTGGCTTTAGAGAAAACACTCTCAAAGCTGCACCCTGCGGATATCGCTGTTATATATAACAACCTTAACGATATAGACGGAAAAAAGCTTCTCAGCCATATTAAGGATGAAAAGCTTTTGGCTGAAATTATCGTTGAGATGAACGAAGCCGATGTAATCAATGTCATCTCAGAACAGAAACCCGAAAAAATAGCCAGAATAGTAGAACATATGGAAAGTGACGATGCGGCGGAAGTCGTGCGTCTTCTTCCTGATGATATATCTAACTCGGTATTGAGCCTTATAGGCGACAACGACCAGATAAGCGAAGTAGAGCAACTCCTTAACTACGAGGAATATACAGCGGGTTCAATCATGAACACCAGCTATTTTTCCCTTAACGAGGAGACCACTGTAAAGGAAGCCACAAAGTCGCTCCACGGGGCGGAAAATGTGGATATGGTTTTTTATCTCTACGTAACGGATGACGAAGGAAGGCTTGTGGGGGTTATCTCTCTCCGTCAGCTTATTCTTAATCCGCCGGAGAAAAAGCTTTATGAGATAATGACCACCGACGTCATCCACGTTACCACCCACGAGGATCAGGAAGATGTTGCAAAAATAGTTGAAAAGTATGACCTTCTTGCCATCCCTGTAGTGGATGAATTTAACGTTCTTTCAGGTATTATCACAGTTGACGATGTTATAGATATTATCCGTGAGGAAGCCACGGAAGACTTTTATATGATGGTGGGTTCATCGGATGATGAGCTTATGTTTGCGAACAATTCCGTCAAAATCGCCAAAGTAAGGCTGCCGTGGCTTATTGTAACGTTTGTGGGTTCTATTGTAGCGAGTATCGTTCTTACTTTCTTTCAGGGACATGCAAAAGACTTTGCCATGCTTGTCCCCTTCGTGCCTATCATAATGGCGATGGCAGGCAATGCCGGCAGCCAGTCCGCCACAATTCTCATACGCGGAGTCGCCCTCGGCAAAATATCACCCACGGATATTGTACCCATCATGCTGAAGGAAATGCGTGTCGGGATGATAATGGGAGTTACTATAGGCATTCTGCTGGCTTTTATAGCTCCTCTATGGTCAGGTTCACCAGCCATAGGCCTAGTGGTGGGAACGGCAATGTTTTTCGCTATGACCCTTGCCACGTTTTCCGGTACATTTGTTCCGGCGACCCTCATACGTTTTAATTTCGACCCCGCAGTTGCCTCAAGCCCTTTTATCAGTATGCTGAATGACATTCTGGGGCTTTCCATTTACTTTTCAGTGTCCGCAGTTCTTCTTCGCTATTTCGGATGAGCAGGCATTTAACAGACGCCATAATCTATAAACTTCACAGATATTCCGATTCTTCCGCTGTTGCACGGGCTTTTACTGCTGACTTTGGTAAAATTAAACTGTTTGTCCCGAAAGCCTTCAGCAAAAAAGGCGGTCTGCTGACTTGTTTTCCCGGTATTCTGGATTTTCAGATGAAAGAATCATCCGATCTCTGCCGTTTTTATGCCTTTACCCAGAAACCCGAATTTTATAGGTTTATAGACAGTCATGAAATAATGATCCGTCTGCATTTTATCTTCGAGGTGATGGACGCTCTCTATCAGGAAAGGGAAAAAGACGGATACCTAATGAAACTTATTACAAAAATCGATAACACAAACTTCCGTAAGGCAGCTTCTTTTACTGTAAGACATATATTTGAAAAAAACGGGGTGCTGCCTGATTTCAATGTTTGCGCAGGGTGCGGGGATGAGAACAGCACCGAAGGATATGTTCTTGGCGGCGAGTATTTCTGCGGAAAATGCCGCCATTCAGGGATTAGGGTATCCGGCTCAGTGATGCTGTTCATGAAAAGCGCTCAGGTAAGTGAGCTGATGAAGAACCTGATAATAAACAGAGAAAATGAGACAGAGATTATTTCGTTTTTTGCTCAATTTTATAAATCCCTTTATGGAAAAGAACTTAAAAGCGCATCGACTCTCAGCTTTCTCCTCTGAACAGCCTAAAAGCTTTACAAATCTTTGTGAATTTTCTACTATTGCCAAAAACTATAAGACAATTGTTCCAGTATTAAAATTTTAAGGTCGGAGATGTCCAAATGCAGAAGGGGTTGACTAATCTCAACAGATATCTGCTTGAGGAGCAGAGAAAATATCCTCACGCTACAGGTGATTTCACAACAATAATAGAACAGATCGCCTTTGCCTCCAAGATTATATCCAGAGAAGTAAACAAGGCAGGCATAGTGAATATTCTCGGGAAGGCCCAGTCCGTGAATGTTCACGGTGAGGATCAGCAAAAACTGGATGTTTATTCCAATGACAAAATGATCAGCGCTATGGACCACTTAGGCAAGCTCTGTGCTATGGGTTCAGAGGAGTGCGAGGAAATAATCCCCATTCCTGATAAATACCCGAAAGGAAAATATGTTGTTGTTTTTGACCCTCTGGACGGTTCAAGCAATATTGATGTCAATATAAGCATCGGAACAATTTTCGGCGTTTACAGGGCAGTGAGTGAAGGACATCAGGGAACACTTGAGGACTTTCTTCAGCCCGGCAGAAACCTTGTTGCCGCAGGGTATGTGATCTACGGCTCAAGCACAATGCTTGTTTACTCCGCAGGAAACGGCGTGAGCGGCTTTACCCTTGACCCCAGCGTGGGCGAGTTCCTTCTCAGCCACGAAAATATCAAAATCCCCGAACAGGGTAAAATATACAGCTTTAATGAAGCTAATTTTGAAAAATGGACTCCCGAAATACAGAGATACGTGAGAGATCTCCGCACCAAGAGCGACAGAGCGTACACAGGACGCTACATAGGCTCCCTTGTTGCTGATTTTCACCGCAACCTTCTGAAAGGCGGGGTATTTGCATACCCCGGAGACACAAGCAACCCCAAAGGAAAGCTCAGGCTGCTTTATGAGGCTGCACCCCTTGCTTACCTTGTTGAACAGGCAGGCGGAGCAGCAATAGACGGAATAAACGATATTCTCGACATCAAACCCGAAGGAATACACCAGAGAACACCCCTTATCATCGGCTCTAAACATGAGGTCGAATTATTTCGCAAATATATGAAAGGTGAGGCTTAATGCGCTTAGGCGCACACCAGTCCATATCGGGCGGAATATATAAAAGCATTGAAAGAGCCTTGCATGACAAATGCGAGGCTCTTCAGGTTTTTGTGAGAAACGCCAGCAGATGGGAATCCAAACCCATGCATGATAAAGACATCGCAATATTCAGGGAAAAAGCGGCTGGTTTTGGTTTTTCCTGCATTTGCGCCCACGCTTCCTACCTCATTAATCTTGCTTCCGCTAGGGAAGATATTTTCAAAAAATCTCTCAACGCTTATACGGATGAATTAAAAAGATGCCAGACACTTGGTATCCCTTACTATGTGATTCATCCCGGTTCTTTTACTGGGTCAACTCTTGAGGAAGGAATAAAGCGCATAGCCCACGCCATAAACAGGGTATATGATGAGAACGGGTTCAGCGTCATGACTCTTCTGGAAATTACAGCAGGGCAGGGCTCTTCAATCGGCTGTTCATTTGATCACATGGAAGAGATAATAAATATAACCTCCTGTGGTGAAAGACTGGGTTTATGTCTTGACTCATGCCATATGTTCAGCGCAGGATATGATATTGTAAATGATTATGATTCGGTTTTTGACTCCCTTTTTGAAAAGTTCGGCGATAAAATTAAGGTGTTTCACCTCAACGATGCCAAAAAACCTCTGGGAAGCAGAGTTGACAGGCATGCGATGATAGGAAAAGGTGAAATAGGAGCAGATTTTTTCAGAAAAGCGGTTAACGACCCAAGGTTCAAACACACACTGGGAATTCTGGAAACACCGGTGGGTGAAAAAAATACGTATGAAGGCGAAGTGAGCCTGCTGAAATCATTCAGAAAATAAAGGAGCATCAGATATGGAAGCACCGATAGTTATGATTATGAAAGACCTTCTCAAGCCTGAAAAGGTAGTGGAAACACATATATCCTACGTTTTTCTCACGGAAGACAAGGTTTACAAAGTAAAAAAGAATGTTAATTTCGGTTTTCTTGATTTTTCAAGGCTGAAACTCCGCAAACAATACTGCCTTATGGAAAAAGAGCTGAACGGTCGCTTTTGTGAAGGGATTTACGGCGAAGTAATGAAAGTTGCCCGCAAGGAGAAATCCTTCGAGCTTACAGAGTATGAAAATACACAGAATACAATGGAATATGTTGTCACCATGAAGCGCATACCGGAAAGAAGCTTTCTTTCATACAGAGTTAAGGAAGGGATAATCTCCGTGGATGATATGAGTAAAACAGGACGGCACATCGCCGGACTTTTTGCAGGTATCACCACAGATGAAACTGCTGCTGAGGAAAACGGCGGAGCGTCTGTTGTACGTTTCAATTGCGAGGAAAATTTCTCCCAAACTGAAAGCTTTGCAGGAAGATTTATTGATAAGTTATTCTACGAATTCATAAAAAAAGAAACACTTCAGTTTCTTGAAAAGCATCAGGATGTATTTGCTTCAAGGGTGAAGGAAGGATTCGTTGTGAACGGACACGGTGATCTGCGTGCAGAACATGTGTTTTTCGATGGCGGGAAAGTCGGTCTGATAGACTGTATAGAATTTAATAAACGCTTCCGTTACAATGATGTTGTTTCTGAAGCAGCGTTTATCTGCATGGAGCTTGACGAACTTGGCAGAACAGACCTTTCTGATGCGCTGGCTGAAGGCTTTTTTGAAAAATACAGCGATGAAAACAGTATAAAGCTTTTCAACTTTTATAAATGCTACAGAGCATTTGTCAGGGCAAAGGTAACCTGCTTCCTTCTCGCACAAAAAGGCGAGGAGTGGGAAGGCTTTGCAGACACTAAAAAGAGTGTGGACAAGCTCATTGATCTTGCCGCTGCGTATGCTCTTAATATGGAAACTCCCAAAACGCTGATGTTTTACGGCTACATGGGCTGCGGAAAATCCAAAAATGCAAAGGTTTTTGCTGATAAATTTGCTGCTGCAAATTTTAATACTGATGTTGAGCGTAAGCTCATTTGTGGTCTTCAGCCGACAGACAGCAGGAAAATTGCTATGGAAACAGGAATATACACACATGAGAAATCCCTTGATGTTTATGAGCATCTGGGTAGAAAAGCCGCAGAGAAAGCAAAAACCGGTCGTATGACAATCCTTGACGGTACTTTTTCTGATCCTGCATTTGTTCAGGCTGCGGAAAAGAGTACGCAGTTTTATAAAAAAATACGTTTCACCGCTGATGATTCCGTGATTCTGGAGCGCTTTAAAGAACGTGCCCAAAAAACAGCAGTGACAGACGGCAGAGAGGAAATATATTTCCAACATAAGGATAAGTTTGTGGATGCCGGAGCTGATCTCTCTGTTGAAACAACAGGCAGTGTCGAAGACAACGCAAGGCATGTTATGGAGTTTCTGATTAATGAAAAATAACTTTTCCGTAGTGCAGGTAAACTCACCGTTTGAGGATACGGCGTTCTTTGTACGAAATATGTATAAAAGAAACTCATTCCTTTTTGACTGCGGCAAAATAGGTTCACTCACCAATCAGGAAGTATTGAGCATTTACGATATATTCATAAGCCACACACACATAGACCACTTTTACGGGTTTGACCGAATCCTGAGAGGCTCTTTGATGGCGGAGAAAACAATCAGGGTTTTTGGTCCTCCCGGAATAATAAAAAATGTTCGCGGTAAGCTGGATTCATATACCTGGAACCTGATAAAAAGCTATGCCATCAACTTTGAAGTGGTTGAACTAAACGAATCACGCATTCATAAACATGCTTTGTTTAAGGCTGAGAACGGGTTTGAGGGCATCTACTCCGAAATAAACCATAACGACATAGACTTAGGCGAAGGGTTCACCTTCGACTTTGCCTTCTTTGAACACAGGGTAACTTCTGTCGGCTACCGAATTAAAGAAAAGCCCCTTTACTCTGCAAACGGCGAACTCATGACGAAACAGGGTTTTAAACCCGGTAAATGGGTGGGCGAGCTGAAGCAAAAGGTAGAAAACGGTTATCTGGCGGATGAAACAATTACTGTTGATACAAAAGAAGGAATGCGGGAAATGGCTGTTGCAGAGCTTGAAGCTATTTTTATAACCAGACACAGCCCGCAGGATATTACCTTTATCACTGATATTGCGCCAAGTTACTCTAATTACCTGAAAGCATTGAAATTTGCCGATGGAACAGCCTCTCTTCTCATCGAAGGGGTGTTCATGAAAGAGGATGTGCTGCATGCTATTGATAAACAGCACCTCACACTTGATCTGGCAAAAACAATCTACAAGAGATCCGGTGCGGGCAAGGTGCGTTTTTTTCACTTTGCACCCAGATATGACCGTGACAGAGGCCCTTTTCTGAAAAGGCTTTATGATGGTTTTGAAGGGGAAATACTTGAGGTCGAAACAAGATGAAGCTTTTTTTAGTGCTGATTATCTGCGTTGTAGCTGCCGGATTGTTTTTTATGGGCAGGACAAAACTTATCACGCTGAAACCATTTGTAAATCTCAAAGGAGTACAGAATTACGAGCTTGAGGTTTTGGATTATAAGCGTGCGGAATCAGAGATTGTAAAAGAACCTGAAAACTACCCTAAGTTTTACGAGGGCGGGAAAACAGGCGTTCTTCTCATCCACGGCTTCACCGGTGCGCCCTACGAGCTTCTTCCGCTTGCGGAGTATTTGCACGAAGCGGGCTTTAGTGTCTATCTGGCAAGGGTCGCAGGACATGGCTCAGAGCCTGCAAACCTTAATCAGCTTACTTATGAAGACTGGTATGAATCGGTAAAATACGGCTATTTCCTGCTGAAAAACAACTGTGACAAAATTATTGTTGCAGGGCAGAGCATGGGCGGCCTTGTAGCAGTGAATACTGTGCTGAACAACGATGCAAGCGGGCTTATTCTCCTTGCTCCGTGCATAAAAATCAAGAATCCTCTGAGTTTTCTTGTCCCGTATGTAAAATACTTTAAAAAATTCGATGAAAAGAATGTTGAGGCAAAAGAACAAAAATTCTTCTATACTAAATACCCGATGGAAGGCGTTCATCAGCTTATTATGTTTACAGAATACACCAACCCATTGGCAGATAAAATAAATATTCCTGTTCTCATGTTTCAGCACATGGGGGACAGAGTGGTCAGCGCCGAAGCTTCAAAAGAGTTTTTCAGACGTATTAAAACAGATAAAAAAGCTGTATATTTCGAGAACTACCAGAGCGGCTACCATGCTCTCTGCGGAGATAATAATCCGCACAGGGACAGTATGTTCGCTGAGATAAAGGAGTGGATAGATGTCATTAAGTAACAAAAGAATCGGGTTTATCGGAGCAGGAAACATGGCGTTCGCCTTAATGAAAGGGCTTGTGAACTCCGGTCTTGTACCACCAGCAAACATAATGGCATCTGACCCTGAACCATCAAGATTTGAAGGTTTGAGCAAATCGCTCAATATTAATATCACAACAGACAATGTTGAGGTTGCAAAAAAAAGCGAAATCATAATGATTTGTGTTAAGCCGCAGATAGCGAAACAGGTCATGGATGAAATAAGCCAGTCTCTTAAAGATAAGTTGCTTATATCCATTGCAGCGGGTGTAAAAACCGAATTTTTCGAGCATTATCTGAGTGGTCTGCGGGTAATCAGGGTTATGTCAAATACTCCTGCTCTCGTGGGAGAGGGCTCCTCTGCCATATGCGCCGGAAAATATGCAGCCAAGCCGGAACTTGAAACAGCGACAGAGCTTTTCTGCTCAGTCGGCAAGGTTGCTGTTATTGCTGAAAAACAGATGGATGCAGTCACAGGGCTTTCGGGCAGCGGTCCAGCATATGTTTTTAAGTTCATTGAGGCTCTTGCCGATGCGGGAGTTAAACTGGGTTTAAGCCGTGAGACATCACGTATGCTTGCAGCGCAGACTGTTTATGGTTCTGCAAAGCTTGTGCTTGAAACAGGAGAGCATCCCATGGCACTTAAGGATATGGTTACTTCCCCCGGCGGAACAACGATTGTGGGCGTCCATATGCTTGAGAAGGGCGGTTTCTCCGCTGCTGTTATCGACGCTGTTGAGGAAGCAACCAAGCGTTCCGAGGAACTTGGCAAGAAATAAAATGAATTATCCTGTTAAAAGCATAATGGAGAATCTTGATGACTATTGATATTCGGTGGCAGCAGCGTTTCTCAAATTATACTAAGGCACTGGAGCAGCTATCTGATGCTGTGTATTTAAGCAGAAAAAGGGGGCTCTCAAAGCTTGAAAAACAGGGCTTGATACAGGCTTTTGAGTATACACACGAACTTGCATGGAAAGTTTTAAAAGATTTTTGGAAAGCAGAGGCAAAAGCGATCTGTATGGCTCTAAAGACGTTACAAGAGAAGCATTCCGGCTTGGCATAATTGAAAACGGCGAAGCATGGATGAGCATGATTTCAAGTCGGAATCTGACTTCTCACACATATAATGAGAAAACCACAGAAGAGATAGTGAATTTTGTTCTGAACAGCTATTTTGATCAGTTTATTGAACTGAAGGATAAGTTTGAGTTAATCAAAGAGAGCGAAAATAAATGATGTATGGACTGAGTGATGAGACTGTTCAGAAAATTCAGAATGTTTTTGCAGAATTTCCCCAGGTTTTAAAAGCAGTTCTGTATGGTTCACGTGCAAAAGGAAACTACAAAACAGGTTCTGATATTGATCTCACCCTTTTTGGCACAGAGCTGAATCTGCAAATTCAACAAAAAATTGAACATAGAATTGATGATCTGCTATTGCCTTATTCGGTTGATTTGTCAGTTTATAATGATATCTCAAATGAAGATCTTAAAGAACACATAAACAGGGTAGGGATAACCTTTTATGAAGCATGAATAAGGCGCGAGCGTGTATGCAAATTCTACAGGATGTAGGAATCTGCATTGATAGATGTGTGTTGTAAGGAATTGACACCAGCTTCCTAGGAAGGAAGCCCGCCGTGCGAAGCGAAGCCTTGTTTTACAAGGCGCGAGCGTGTATGCAAATTCTACAGGATGTAGGAATTTGCATTGATAGATGTGTGTTGTAAGGAATTGACACCAGCTTCCTAGGAAGGAAGCCCGCCGTGCGAAGCGAAGCCTTGTTTTACAAGGCGCGAGCGTGTATGCAAATTCTACAGGATGTAGGAATTTGCATTATAAATTAAGAAAGGCAGAGGTAGTCACCCTCTGCCTTTTATTGTTATTTCAGGGGTAAACCTGAAACAGGAGCCATAATTGGAAACAGGAAGCTTAAAACCTGTTTGCTTAGTTAATTTCCATTGAGAACATAGATTCTGTTCCGCCCTGAATTACGAGGCTGTGCAGAGGAAAAAGACTCACAGTCTCCCCGCTTTTGACCACAATATCGCCTTCTTTTGTTCCGGTTATCCATAGCTTGCCTTTTTCGCAGATTAGGCTTGCTTTCTTGATGCCGTTAAGTGATACGAGTTTGTTTTTTCCGAGAGACATTCTAAGGCTTTTTCCTTTCATGGCGCACTCCTTTAAAGCGTTCATTATAACAGAATATAATTCAGCCAAACTTATTGACCGTTAACTTTTGATATGCTTAAATATCACTGAAAAACACTTTGAACAAATATTGCTTTTCAATCACAGCGTTCGATAAAACAGAACGGAGATCAATATGGAGCTTTATCAGCTAAAATCCTTTGCCGTAATCGCAGAACTTAAAAACCTTACTAAAGCCGCCGTAAGCCTTAATATCAGCCAGTCTGCACTTAGCACGCAGATAAAAAGCCTTGAGGATGAGCTTGGAGTTGACCTCTTTATCCGCAATTCAAGAGGAATGGAGCTTAACGATAAGGGCCGGGTGCTTCTCACCCATGCGCAGGAGATCCTGAAAGCTGCGGATGATATGAAACGAAAGGCGAATATGCTTGGCGATACGGTTATCGGAGATGTTACCGTCGGCATAAACACAGAACCTTCATTTCTCCGTGTGAGTGAGGTATCAAGGCTGATAGCCTCTGAATATCCGGAGCTTAATGTTATTCTTATGGCTTGCCAGAGTGTAGATGCGGAAGATATGCTGAAGCGCAGAGTAGTAGATGCAGGATTTTTCTATCATCACCCCATAAGTAATGAAATCGAGTATGAAGTGCTTGAAAATGCCGAAATATGCATAGCCGGAACACCGGACTTTCTTGAAGGAAAAAGCACATGGAAAGAAATAGCTGCCACTCCGTGGGTTTGGGCAGGTTACGGGTGCCCTTTCTACATAGCTGTACTGTCAAAGTTTGAGTCGCAGGGGCTTAAAATCAAGCAGGCGATAAACTGTGAGGATGAATATGTGATCAGAGAGCTTGTTCTTGACGGTCACGGGCTGGGTATGCTCCGCCTTGAAAGAGCGAGACAGCTTGAAAAAGAAGGACGGCTTGTTATATGGGAAGAGGGAATAGTTCCTGTGAAACTCTGCTTGGGCTGGCTCAAGAGCAGAGCAGACGACCCTGAAGTTAATGTCGTCCGCAACTCTGTCAAAAGAGTATTTGAGCAAATTGGCGAACCTGCTGTCAGTCCTCAGGGAGCAATGTGGAGCTTAACTTGATAATTTGTTTATATACAATGGATTTATTTTAATTGATATAGAATTTTTTTTACCCGTTCGGGTAGTTGCGGCGGCTGTTTCCGGGATTTATAGTAGTGATGCCCGTAATAGCTTGCAGAATTTTATCTTTTTTTCTCCTATGCAATCTTGAAAAAAAATCAGGATAACGCAGTAATGACATATAGGAGAACAAAGGGATAAACCGTGCCGGCTGCCGCTCCCTGCTTGTCCGGCACGGGGGCGGTAAACGGTATGAATGTTTAATTATTAAGATACTTTATTGCCAGAAGTATATTTACAGCCTGCTGTCTCTTTGAAACATGAAGTTTGCTGAATATATTTTTCAGATGATACTTAACGGTATTTTCGCTTATATCCATTATTCGTCCTATCTCCCAGTTTGTTTTTCCCTGAGCCAGCCATTCTGCCGTTTCTTTCTCTTTATCAGATAACACATTGAACAGAGAACATGCATCCAGCCTTTTTCTGGCGCTCATTAAAGGTGATATAATCAACTGGGATATAAGCTCTGTGCGTATGTCTGGGCGTGTTGTTGAGCTAGAGAGGGATATAAGGAAGGTAAAGTCTTTTTTTGTGGAATTATCATAGACGGAACAGCCGTAATTAAGCCCGTGGTGTTTTCTTCTGCGGATCACGTTTTCTTCCGCTTCTGTCAGTTTTCTCTCATAGATGTCCCACAGAATAAAGGCTGAACCGCTCGGTGTTTTCAGCCTGCTTTCCAATTCAGAGCGGACAGGGTCACATTTCAGAAAATCTCTTGAGTCATATTCTTCCATCCATTCCGGCGGATTAGACAGGTTTACCATCTTGACTACAGTACCTTTGTTATAAGATGCTTTGGTATAACAGTAAAGAATGTATTCATACCCAAGAAAAGAGGTGAAATTCTGAATCAGATTGTGAAAATCTGCTTCGCTTTCGGACCGGAGGCAGTTGTTCATAAAACATAAAGTTTTAGACATATCATCACGGCTTAGGTGTTTGTGTATAATCTCTTCCTGTATCATCTTGAGTTGTCTCCATGTGACTGTAATTGATTATAGGCACAAAAAGAGTGTTTTTCAATTAAAGGGAATTTTCAGGAATATCGGCTGGTAATTTTGCGTAGGAAAAGAAAACCGGACGCATTGTGCGCCCGGCTGAAAAGTTATATTTTGCTTACTATCAGATCGCCCATTTCATCGGTGGAAACGAGTCTGAAGCCTTGTCCTTCACGGTAAATATCTCTGGTTCTCACACCTTCTTCAAGAAGCTGTTCTATGGCTTTTTCTATATCAGAAGCCGCATCGTCCATCTTAAAGCTGTAACGGAGCATGAGGGCGGCAGACATAATCTGTGCTATGGGGTTTGCTATGTTCTGTCCGGCTATATCAGGCGCAGTACCTCCGATGGGCTCATAAAGCCCGAAGCCGTCTTCGTTAAGAGATGCGGAAGGAAGCATGCCCAGAGAGCCTGTAAGCATTGCCGCCTCATCGCTGAGAATGTCGCCGAACATATTTTCGGTAACTATAACATCAAACTGAGAGGGGTAGCGCACAAGCTGCATAGCGGCATTGTCCACGTACATGTGTGAGAGTTCCACATCTGAGTATTCTTCTTTATGTATCCTTGTAACAGTTTCTCTCCAGAGAACACTTGTCATGAGTACGTTTGCCTTATCAACGCTTGTTACTCTCTTTGAACGCATTCTGGCGGCTTCAAAAGCCTGTCTTGTGATGCGTTCAATCTCCGGTACAGTGTAAAGCATTGTGTCTCTGGCGCTCTGCCTGTCTTCACTGATTTCTTTGGGTTGTCCGAAGTATATTCCGCCTGTAAGCTCACGGAAGAAAACAATATCAAGTCCGTCAGGGATAAGTGAATTTTTCAGAGAGCTTGAATCTATAAGCGCTTTAAATATTTTGACAGGGCGGAGGTTGGCGAAAAGTCCGAAATGCTTTCTCAGGGGGAGAAGTGCGCCTCTTTCAGGCTGCTGTGCAGGGGGGAGGTTTTCCCATTTAGGTCCGCCTACTGAGCCGAAAAGTATGGCTTCTGAAGCTTCGCAAAGCTTCAGAGTGGATTCGGGCAGCGGCGTTCCATGATTATCTATTGCTATTCCGCCGACATCAGCGAAGGTAAACTCAAATTTTGTATTATATTTCTCAGAAATTTTACCGAGAATCTTGATTGCCTGCTTCATTACTTCAGGTCCTATGCCGTCACCGGGCAGCACCGCAACTTTATGCATTCCTGTTCCTCCTCAAAGATTATTGAATGTTCAAAATACATGATCGAACAGGTAAAGTCAAAATAAATATACTTTGGCGAGGTTGAACTTATGAGGCGCTTTCCCTTCGGTAAACAAGATAAATAGCGACTCCAAGAAACAGCAGGTTAGGGATTATACTGACCATAAGCGGAGACATTACGCCTGTTTTCCCTAATGACTGGAACGAGCTGACTGAAAGCCAGTAAGCAACTGCCAGCGCAAGGGCATTTACTGCACTTATGATGTATGATGAGTGCCTGCTGAAATTTACGCAGACGGGGAACACGAGAAACATAATGATTACAGCGCTGACAGCGTGGCTGTAGCTTTTGAATATCATGAGTTCATACGCAGCGGCGTTGAGTTTTTGTTTTTTTAGCAGTTTGATAATCTTTGAAAGCTCCCCAAGTGAAAGAAACTTCGGTTTATTGACAGGAAGATCAGCAAGATCTGAAAACAGGCGGGACTCAATAGTGTTGTTATCCATGGTAAGAACAAGCTCCGGTCTGGGTTTGATGTCGTAAATCTTGATTCCGGTCAGCTCCCATTTGTCTCCCACAGGTTTTGCATCTTCAATGCTTGTTACTCTGTCTATTTCAAAAGCACTGTCCATACGGTAGAAGGTGATGTCAAAAAACTCACGGTTTATAGGATCTACAAGCTCCATATGGACAAAGCCTTCCTCACCGTCTTTCATCCATACGTCAGTAAGCTTTCCTTTTGTAACATAAGGCTGCCTGTCAAACTGCTCGGTTTCATACTTCTTTCTGGTGTTTTCCACCCATGGGTTCACTCTGTCAGCCATGAACATCAGTATGCCGAACACCACAAGCCCTATGCCGAATATGGGAAAGAGTAGATCCCTCAGTCGTCCGCCTAGGCTGACATAAGCCAGCAATTCATTGCTTCTGATCATCATAATGATTGTTACCATAGTGGTTATGGCAAGAGCCATGGGCATGGACTCATAAATGGCACTGGGGAGTTCGATTGATTCAAATATCAACAGAGAGATAAAGGATATATCGTGCTTTGCCATCAGCTTGGTGTGCATGGATGTATTAGCGACAATGTTAAGTATCACCACAAAAATCTGTATAAAGAACGCAAGTTTAAGGAACTGTTTTATGAAATAGATATGGAATTTTTTCATTTAAGCACCCTGTAGGCGAAAAGAGCCGTGACGAGAGTAAAAAAGATATTGGCGAGCCATGGTGCGAAGAAACCGTCAAGCACCCCTGCACGGGCAAGATTAAGGGATGTGAAAAATATCATGTAGTAGAAGAGAGTCAGCCCAAGTGAAAGAGGAATGCCGATGGAACGCCCTGAACGATGAAAGAATATGCCGAGGGACATGCCCAGTATTCCCATAAGAAGTCCTGCAACGGGCAGGGCGAAGCGTTTGGAAAACTCAAATTTATAGTTCACATGATCATCAAAGTTCTCAGCCAGCTCAAACATTGTCATGAAATACTCATCTCTTTTGCTGAACTTATCTTTAAGCTCAAAGGGCAGGTTCATAGCCATTTCACCGAAACGGACAACAGTTCTCTGTTCTCCGGCGGTTTCCGCCACTACTCGTCCGTTGTTAAAGTTCATCACAAGGGCAGATTCACCGGACGGTACAATAGCGCCTGTCTCGGCGGTGATAATTGTGCCTGTGTTTTTATCTATAACCACAATCTTACCAAACTCATTGTCATCAGGGCGTTTATCCGCATAGAAAAGAAGTCCGGGTATTTCATCATACATTTCATTTTCTTTCATGTCTTTTACGGATATGCTTTTTGCTATCCGGGCGAGGTTGTTTATCGCAAGTGTGCTGCCTAAAGGCATAAGATAAACACTCATAAACATCGAGAGTGCAAAGGCGCCGATTCCCACAATTACAGCAGGCTTAAGGAAAAATCTGCCTCCTGCTCCCGCTGCTTTCATCACTGTTATTTCAGAGTCTGCCGATAGTCTGCCGAAGCCGACCATGCTTGCCATAAGTGCTGAAGTGGGGATTGTTATCATAAGAAAAGAAGGAAGGTAGTATATTATGGTTTCTGTTATAAGCAGTGCGGGGACATTTTTGGTAAAAAACAGATCTGCAAGATTAATCAGCTTCTCAAGCAGAAGAAAAACCACAAAGAGAACGTTTCCGAACACGAACAGCGGAACAATTTCCCTGATGATGTATTTTTGCAGAGTATTCATCTGCATTTTCAGTCCTGTTTTTCGTAGAGACGTATTACAGGGGTCTCTTTTTCAAGAATGATTTCGTCAATTCTCACTATAGAGTTGAGAGGCAGAAAGGTACGTTCGACATTTTTAAATTCTTTTTTTATTTTATCATCCTGTGGGTTGAGTATAATCTCTGAGGAGTCCATAAAAACAATATCCGTCACCTCTATGAGTCCCAGAAATGAAGAAGGGTTCACATTTGAAGCGTGAATGGTTAAATTTTCTTTTGCAGCGTTTATAAAGTCAATCCTGAAGAGTTTTTTTTTCATCTTTAGTTATTATCCTCAAGCGGGGTTTTCCATTTTCAATTTCCAGAGAAACATCAATATCAGCATATCCTTGTGATTTCAACTCATTTATTTTCATATTTAAAGCATCGAGAACCTTTTGTTTATCGTAGTTTGCGGGGAGTTCATCAAGTTTTTGCAGTAGTTGTTCATCCCGGCTGATGTCTTCACGTGTGTAGTCTTTTGTGTAGGGTGTTTTTATGAAGCCGTCACGTATACCCAGATCACGCTGGAATTTCTGCCGGAGTGAAAGAAAACGTGCTGTCAGGTTATTAAACCTGAATCGAAGTGTGGTGTTTGTTATGGGTTTGCGGTTGTAGTTCTGGACAATATTGTTTATTTCCCTTTCCACTGATGCAGGGGGTAATTTCAGATTTCCTCTGATATACTGTTCGTACTCAAATTTCATCCGTGCGATGAGTTTTTCAAGCTTATCAATATCTTCCTTAATCGCCTTAGGGTCCATCCCTGTCTATCCTCTGTCTGCGGGCCATGCCGTCCAGCACTATATTAACCAAGCTTATCATAACCGCTGCTCCTAAGGCGGGTAAAAAGCCCTCGGCTATTATATCTTTAACAATTACAGAGGTAATTTTGACATAAACTGCGTTGAAGATTATATAAGCCAGACCCATGCTGAATATCTGCAAGGGGAGGGTGAGGATAACCATAAGCGGACGGATAAAGATGTGCAGAAAGGTCAGCACTACTGATGCGCTTATGAGGCTGAGCATATCACCGGTCTCAAATCCGGGTATTGTTTTACCCGCGATCCAGAAAGCTACCAGATTTGCAAAAATACGGTATATAATGAAACTGTTTATATTCATGCTAAAACTATATTGCCTAAACATGAACAAAACAAGATAATAATGATAGGGATACAGGTGAAAAGTTATGATAGATCTTCATTGTCATTCAGTTTTTTCGGACGGGACAAAGACTCCTGCTGAGATTGTTAAAATGGCTGATGCCAAAAGAATAAAGGCTTTAGCGCTCACTGATCATGATACAGTTGCCGGTCTGCCGGATTTCTTTGCCGCAAAAGGTAATGTTGAGCGCATTGCGGGAACTGAAATAAGCATAGAGTTTTCTCCCGGCACAATGCACGTTGTGGGGCTTTTTATAGATTATGAGAACCCGTATCTTACTGCAAAACTCAATGACCTTCTCGCCGCAAGAAAAGCAAGGAACGAAAGTATGCTTGAAGAGGTAAGCAGGCTTGTGGGCAGAGAGGTGAGGGAGGATGATATCAGCACCTCAAACCTTGGTGAACTGGGCAGACCTCATATTGCTAAGTTTTTGATAAGGGAGGGTATAGTTGCTGATATGGATGAAGCTTTCAATACCTATCTGGCTAAAGGCAAACCAATATACAGAGAGAGAAAGAGGCTAAGTTTCAGTGAGAGCGCTGAGATGATACATACTGCAGGTGGGATAACAATTCTGGCGCACCCTTTCAGCATGCGTCTGGAAAAGGAACAATATCTGCCTTATATAAAAAACATGATTAATCAAGGGCTTGACGCAGTTGAAACTTACTGCTCCTATCACTCAGAGGAAGATACGTTGTTTTTCAATGACCTTGCAAAAAAGCTTGGTCTTCCTGTTTCAGCCGGGAGCGATTACCACGGCGATAATAAAACAAATGTCAAGCTGGGCAAATGGAACTGCAGACTTCACAATCCTGAAAATGTTTTATATGCACTGCGCAAAAAAGCAGAGCAGTACAAGTAAAACTAAGATTAGCTTAAATTATACTAGGCCCTGATTGCTTTATCCGATGTGGTCAAACACTTCCATATGGTTGTCAATTCTGAGGCTTTCATAAAGATTGCTGCCGAAGGACAGAAAAGGCATCCGTGCGCCCTTTGCCGCTTTGTAATCCGCCTCTGAATCGCCGAGAAAAAGCATGTTCTCTTTAGTAGAGGCGAAGTGTTCTGCTATTTTGTTTAAGCCTTCAGGGTGCGGCTTGGGACGCACAACGTCAAAACTGCACACCAGCCTGTCGAAGTAGTCATACATTTTAAAATGCTTGAGTAGCGGATCAATTGATACGCCTCTGTTGGTGCAGACGGCTAGTTTGTGTCCGTCTGATTTCAGTTTTTCAAGAGCCTCAAATATTCCGTCCGCAGGTATCATCTTATCCAGAAACATGCGGAAGTTAAGCTTCGTGGCAAATTCCATTATCTCGTTAAACTTTTTTTCATCTTTACAAAAATGCCCTATGATCTCGCTGTTGGTACTCATCATCGCAAGCTCAAATGTTGCCTGGTTGCTCCAGTCCGGCATGTCTAGGTCAAATTTTTCAAATACATAATCGTAGTAAGCCTTTACAGCATGAGAGCTGTCAAAAAGCACACCGTCACAATCATACACAATAATTTTTTTCATAACCGGAAGTTAATATATTCCGTCATTAATAGCAAGGTGCATCATTTTCCTTAAAGAAAAAATTACCCTTAAGGATAAGGAAAAAAATACCTTTTTAGGATATTCTCATGCGGTTTTCAAGTGGCTTGGCATTTGCTACTGCAATGTATGGCGAGTTTTGCCTCTTCTCAAACGGCTCAAGAAAGAGGCACAAATGCCGATATTATGATCATATTCGGAGGATTTGCCGTTATGGGTGCAATTAAAATGGGCGGTGTCGTTTCCGGCATGGATACAAATGCGATAGTTGAACAGCTTGTCGCACAGAGTCAGATTCCGATCACAAACCTGCAGAATAAATATGAACTCAAACAGCTTGAAAAAGATATCTATCAGGATGTAAGCGACAGGTTAGGCACACTTAACAGTAACCTGCTTACTCTGCGTCTTGAAAATACATTTAAAACAAAAAGTACCGAAACATCAAACAGTTCAATAGTTGCTGCCACAGCAACCACCGATGCGGCAAAAGGATCTTATTCCGTTACTGTTAAACAGACAGCCAAAAACGCTATGTGGACAAGCTCATACACCAGACAGAGACTCACATCAAAAGGAGCAGGTGTAACAGGGGCAACCGGTACTCCTGCGGATTACCTTGAAGGCAAACACACGGTGACTGTCAGCAACAACGGCTCATACTTCACAGCGGTGAACAGTTTCAAGCCTAACGACTGGGGCACTATGAATAAAAGCTTTGGAGCTGTTATCGACCCTTCTGTGGTATCGGCCGACGGAACGCTTCAAAATGACTATCAGGACGCAATAACGTTTTCTGTAAATGACGGAACGGACACTACCAGCATATGGTCTGCCGTTGATGTTAATGCAGGCGATAACATTAACGAAGTTGCCAGAGATATTGAATCTACTCTGAATAATAATATAAATTCAAACAAAGGTACTGACGGTGTTCAGTATGTTGCTGTCCGTGCCGAATTTGATGAAAGCACTGACGAATGGCGCATGGCGGTCTACACTCCTACGGACGTAACCGGTATAACCGTGACACCCACTGATACAGGATTAGGTTCAACTTTCGGATTTGATCAATACGGTTACCAATCCTCAACCACAGCCACCAGAATAACCCAGTATTACAGAGCAGACGACCTCACAACTCTCGGACAGAAAGTTAATAATGCCGACAGCGGGCTGATCAAAGGTGTTGTTCTGACAGGAACAGGGCTTACGGAAGGCACTTTTGAAATAACGCAGGATGCCTCTCTGCTTGTGGCTTCTGAATCCTACTCAATGGTTACAGGCGCCACTGGTTTATCATCTGATCCTGCAAATGCGCTTACGCAGAACCTTGCGTTGTTCGGAGCTGTGAGTTCTGCAAACGGAACTTTTACTATTAACGGCACACAGATAAAAGTTACAGACTACTCTACTATGACTCTTAACGACCTTCTCGCCACGATAAACTCATCAAACGCCGGAGTGACAGCGACTTATGATGAATCTTCCAATAATGTTGTTCTGACCAGCAACAGCCCCGGGGCGGCCAATATTTCAATTGGTGACTCATCAGATACAAGCAATCTGTTGTCTGTTCTTAAACTGACAGCAAATCAGGGTGCAGTAAAATCTGCCGGGTCAACTACCGGGGTGATTTCCACAAGCGGAAAACTTAATTCCGCAGGTCTTTCATCTACACCGACTAGCGGAACATTCTCAATTAACGGTGTTTCGATCTATATTGATAACACAACAGACTCCCTTGATGATGTAATCAGAAAAGTTAATGTTTCCGGTGCAGGCGTCAATATGGTTTATGACATAGCAAGAGATAAAATTATTGTAACATCAGACAATACGGAGCAGATAACCTTCGGTTCTCCGAATGATACAAGCAATTTTCTTTCTGCAGTAAATCTCACACGCAACACTACAACTACTCAAGCATTAGGCTCTGCCGGACGCAACTCAATAGTTGATGTGGACGGGGTAACTTATGTACGCAACTCCAATGAAATTGACGACATAATAGCAGGTGTTACCCTTGATCTTCGCTCTGCCAGTGATGCTCCGGCGACAATAAGCATAACATCCGACACTACAAAGGCTACAGAGGCTCTTGCATCTTTTGTTCAGACGTATAATGAGATAACCACAATCCTGAACGCTCCGGCTCTTGATAAAGATCAGAAGAAATACCTTACTCCCCTTACCGATGAAGACAAAGAAAGCATGACGGATAAAGAAATTGCAGACTATGAAGCAAAGTTCAAGGAATATACCACTTACTCTTTGATACGCAAAAGTCCGGAGTTAAAAAACCTTAAAAGCAGTTTAAGGACAGCTCTCTTTTCTGAAATTCCGGGGCTTAACGGCTCTATTTCAAACCTTCTTGAACTCGGGATAGACGTTGCGGGTGACGGCGATATCACAATAGAAAAACTGGGGCTTCTTGTTACAGAATCGACAGACTATGATGAAATTCTTTCGGAGCTTGAATCAAACGAAAAGCTTCAGGAAGTACTTACTGATAACGCCGATGATGTTTATGAATTTTTTTCTGCTAATATTATTGTCGGCAATGACGATAGTAAAACTGAGGATGATGACGGTAATCCTATCAATGAGAGTGATGACATTAAAGGCTGGTCAAGAATGTACTCTACATTGCTGAACCGTTACACAGCCTATGACGGCATGATCCAGAAAAAAATAGTGACAGAAGGCACGCTGGATAAGGAAATGCTGAAAATAGCTACGCAAATTGAAACATATCAGGAAAGGGCTGAACAGCAGCTTGAAAGATACTGGGCACAGTTTACCGCCATGGAACAGGCAATCGCTGACGCTCAGGCTATGGGTAATTCTCTTAGCTCTCTTTCAAGCGGGTCAAGCAGCTAGAGACATAATATCTCAAAAAAGGAGTTGATCTGGTGACAAAACCGTATCAAAATTATATCAGACAGGAAGTTGAGGGAGCTACAAAAGGAAAGTTAGTGCTTTTATTATACGATGGTGCTATAAAATTTATGCGCCTTTCTGTTATCGCTATTGAGGAAGGTAAAATTCCTGAAGCGCATAACAACATAATGAAAGCACAGAACATAATCTATGAGCTTATGTCTTCCCTGAATATGGATATCGGTGAGATTTCACAGAATCTTCTCAGGCTTTACGACTTTATGATCTGGTCTCTTATTGAGGCTAACAAAAATAAGGACAAAACAAAAGTGGAGTCAGTTATCTCCATTATGTCTGAGTTAAGGGAAGCATGGAAAGGCGTTGTAGAACAGGAAGAAAAAACAGGTTCAACTGTCGAGGCGGCTTCTAAGTCAATAAATTTTGCAGGGTGATATGTGATCAACGCGGATAACAGCATTGTCAATTTGCGTGAAAGACTTCTTGAGGCGGATAAGAGGAAATCTCAGTCTGTGCAGACAGAGAAAAGCTCTTCTTCCGCTTCTGCGCCCGTTTCTCAACAGAACAAAGAGAGCAGCATTGCTGATATAATTGAGATACGCAATGAAAATAAGCTTGCTGTTATCGGTTCTGTACGCACAGAAAGTGACGCTCGTGATATTGTCTCAATGCTCAAAAATAAATTTGCCGCAAATGGTGAAGAGTCAATTCTGGCTCATAAAAAAGCAAACGCTGATGCTGTTTTGGGCTTTTATCCTTTTGAATAACGGTAAAGCATATTATTCCGCTCTCATTTCCTCTGTATCATAAAACGTCTTTTCAATTTAACAATTTTATCAAAGGTTTAAGTGTGAATTATCATGAAATGCGATGCTGAAATCATATCCGGACAGGTAACTGAACTCGCAGATAAGCTTATTGCTGCAGAAGCAGATGAAACGATTCTGAAACTTTTTGAACGCTATAAAAGCTATTTTGCCCAGTTTGTTCAGATAGTGGGAGCTATGAACGAAAATGAGAGACTGAACAATCCTTCAATTCAAAAGGTCGAAGAAAAGCATAAAGAACTTGAAATCAAACTGAAACAAAACAAAACAGGGATATTCAAGGAAATAATGAACCTTAACTCTAATTTAAGTATAAAACAAAAATACTACGGAAAAAAAGTTTCCCGCATGGGTGTGGACAGAAAAGGCTGATTTTCAGAAAATGCCGATTTTTTTTGGGTTTTATCCGTTAAAAGACAATAGCACCCAAAACGCAGGCGGCTTTCACCGCCTGCGGAGTAATTCAGCACAAAAAGTTTGAAAAGAGGATTAAGAAAACTTTCTCAGTTCATCTTAATGAGAAGCTCTTTAATCTCCTTGCCGGGTTTAAAGTAGGGTACTTTTTTAGAAGGCACATCCACTTTGTCTCCCGTTTTGGGGTTTCTTCCCATTTTAGAATTTTTCTCTCTGATTTTGAAGCTCCCGAAGCCTCTTATTTCCACCTTGTCATCGTTGCGGAGAGCATCTTTGATTGAAGAAAACACGCCGTTGACGATAAATTCAACCTGCTTTTTAGTAAGGTTAGTGTTCTCGGCAGAGATAATTTCGATAAGCTCAGACTTTGTCATTTGCAACCTCCCCTTATTAGGGTGTCTTGATGGAATTTTTTAATTTACAATATTATATCCAATGCCTTATAAAGTGTAAAGTCTAATTGGGCAAATATTTATGCAATTATTTCAAATTATCATTTAAACATAGGCGGATTTTGTGTCGGTTTTCCTAAAAAGCGTAATGAAGTCATCCTTCGGGATATTTACCAGCCGCATCTTCGGACTTATCAGAGACATAGCAGTGGCGGCATTTTTCGGAGCCAACGCTTTGACTGATGCTTTCTTTGTTGCCTATGCCATACCCAATCTTTTCAGGGCATTTTTCGCCGAGGGGGCTCTTACATCTGCCTTTATCCCTTTTCTGAGCGATAACCTCACGAGAGACAGAAAAAAAGCATATTCTTATATGACAAGTATGTTTATTGTGCTTCTTCTGATTGTTTCGTCCATTGTTCTTCTTATTTCTCTTTTTCCGAAGCAGATAATATTTCTTTTCATGCCGGGATATCAGGGTTCACAGGAAATTCTGGTCGCAGCGGGTCAGATGCTTCGTTTGGTTATGCCTTACCTTATCTTTATAACGATTTGCGGGTTGTTCACAGGCTACCTGTATTTGCACGATTCATACTATGTGCCGTATTCGTCCACTGCTTTGCTTAATATATCAATGATTGCAGGTGCTTTTGCCGGCTATAAATTCGGCGGAGATATTCTTTGGCTTTGTTACGGGGTAATTCTGGGTGGAGCGCTCCAGCTTTTATATATATTTACGTATTCGTTTATAAAAGGTTTCCGTTTCCGGTGGGACGGAATGCACCCTGATGTTAAAAAAACATTCCGCCTTCTGGTTCCTTCCCTCGCCGGGCTGGGGATAAATCAGCTTTATTTTACCCTCGGCAGAATAATTGCCTCTTTCCTTGCTGCGGGCAGCATCTCTTATTTATATTATGCGGATAGAATTTTCCAGCTTCCTCTGGGCGTTTTTTCAATAGCGGTTGGTGCTGTTTCACTGACAGAGATAAGCAAAGCAAACTCCGCCGGAAACTTCTCTTACAGAAATACGCTTATAGATAAGGCTTTTATTGCAATTTTTGTAATAATAATGCCTGCAACACTGGGGCTTGTGCTTCTGGCGGATGAAATCACCTCTTTTATATATGCCCGCAATCAGTTTACCGGAGTGGATGTTTATAATACGGCTCAGGCTCTTGTGATGTTCAGTGTGGGAATGATATTCTTTTCATACGTTGGACTGCTTGCCAAAGTGTTTTTTTCCGAAAAGGATATGCGTACTCCGGTCAAAGGTGCTTTTATCGGGCTTTGTGTGTATGCAGTATCAAACCTGATTCTTATTAAGCCGTTCGGGCACGCGGGCATAGCTCTTGCGTCAGGTATATCTGCTTCGGCTAATTCGTTTTATCTTTATTCCAGACTGCGTGAATACAGGTTTAATTTCAGGGGCAATGCCTTTCTCATAGCTAAGATTATTTTTGCCTGTGCGCTTATGGGCTTTTGTGCTGTGGGACTTTCCGCGGCAGGGGTTCATCTGCTTATAAATATAGCAGCAGCGGCTGTGCTTTATTTTGCTGCTCTCAAAATAACAGGAGTGAATTTAAGAAAGGTGCTTAGATGAAGCTTTGCATACAGAGGGTCAGCTCCGCTTTCGTACGTGTTAATGGTGATTCTGTTGCGGAAATAAAAGATGGGCTTCTGATTCTTTTTGGGGCAGAGAAGGGCGATAAAGAGGACTACATCAGCTTTCTTGCCAAAAAAGCATGTGCCTTAAGAATATTTGAGGATGATAACGGAAAGATGAGTCTTTCTGTAAAAGATACAGGCGGCAGCGTAATAGTGGTAAGTCAGTTTACCCTCGCTGCGGACTGCCGGAAGGGTCTGAGACCGGATTTCGGCAACGCTCTTGAGCCGGAACTTGCTGAGAAATATTACGAAAAGTTTGCTGATGTATGCCGTGAGGAACTTGGTTCAGAAAGGGTTGGTACAGGCATTTTTCGTGCGGAAATGGAAGTGGGGCTTGTTAATGACGGTCCTGTGACTATAATCTTAGAGAAAAGGCAGCCCTGAATGGGCAATATTACGAGGAAGGTATTTTAGATGAAGCTTGATCATATGGTGGTTCGCCCCCTTTTTGTAAATTGTTTTTTCTTATCTGATGATGACGGAAACCTGATTGTTTTTGATCCGGGCGGAGATGCAGATCTTATTATAGATAAGATAGAATCCGAAAACCTTAAGCCAAAGATGATTCTTAATACCCACGGGCATTTTGATCATATCGGCGCAGTGAGCGAGTTGAAAGAAAAATACGGTATACCATTTTATATACATAAAGATGATGAATTCCTTCTCGGACAGTCCAAAAGCCATGCTTCTCTATTCGGCGCAGAACCTGCACCTGTGCCTGCTGCGGACGGATATGTTAAAGACGGGGATGAAATCGAGTTCGGCGGCGGAAAAATCAGAGTTCTCCATACTCCCGGGCACACCCCCGGCGGAGTTTGTTATTTTATCGAGCCGATCAATGCTGTGATAACAGGCGATACGCTCTTCTGCGAAGGGGTAGGACGCAGCGATTTTCCATATGCCAACCACCTTGAACTGATAAACGGCATTGCTGAAAAACTACTTACTCTTGATGATGCGGTGACAGTTCACCCCGGACATGAAGAATTCAGCACAATAGGCTGGGAGAAAAAGAATAATCCGTATCTGAGAAAGATATAAGAGGATGATTTCTATACTCCGACAGCGTCCCTCGGTTATTGACTTCCGCATTAAATATGATACTATGCTTTAATAATGAATACATTAATCGTAGACACTTCAGGTGATATGCTTTTTGCCTCGCTGGGTTCTTCCTGCGGGGCTGTTTTGGCTGAAACCGGAGTGAAGATGAAATCTAATATTAATGAGAATCTTCTTAAAACCGTTGATTTCCTCCTGGAAACTTCGGGAACCTCACTCAATGAAATTGAACATTTTTATACAGTAACCGGACCCGGTTCGTTCACGGGCATCAGGATAGGCGTTTCTACTATGCTTGGGCTTGCCTCATCTCTTGGAAAAAAACTTAAAGGGATTTCATCTATGGATGCTTATGCCCTTGTCTGCGGGAGTGAGCAGCTGGATGTATGGGCAAAGCTTAGAATGAAAAGTTATGTAAAAAAAAGCTATGACTTTAAAAATATGGTATTTTCAGATTATGAGACCGTGACGGCGGAAAATGAAGATTCCATAACTCATATTGTAAACCGTGAGCAGAAAAGCAGTCTTAACCTGACTCATGCTGTAAAACATAAATACTTTACTAAATTCGGATGCGGCTACGAGCCTTTGTATTTCAGGAAATCCGAGGCGGAAATAAACTTTGATCAGAGACGTGCTTGCGGATGATCTTGACTCCGTGACAGAAATTGAAAGAGAATCATTTAAGAAACCGTGGTCAAAGGCGGACTTTGAAACGGAGATAACCCGAAAACGCAGTGTTTTTAAACTTCTTGAAGAAGAAGGGGAAATCTGCGGATATTTTGTTATATACACAGTTTTGGACGAATCTGAGCTTGCTGACATAGCTGTTGCTCCCAAACACAGAGGAAAAGGCTATGGAAAGCTTCTGCTGGCAGAAGCGGTGAGATCGGCACGCAGAGCTTCGGTTATGTTCCTTGAAGCGGCAGTGGATAATACTTCTGCTGTTGGTTTATATGAATCTTTCGGCTTTGAAAAAGTCGGTTATATAAAAGACTATTACGGTCAGGGCTGCGACGCCTACATAATGAAGCTCGACATTAATAATGAGGTGAGAAATGTTGAAAAGCAATACTGAACTTATTGAGAGCATTAAGAATGATAGCCCGGAGTTCAGAGAACTTTTTAATGAGCATGTGAGGATGGAACAGGATCTGGAAGCTCTCCTCAGCCTGAAATATTATCCCCCAGAAGTGGAAGCAAAAATAAAAGAAATTAAAAAGCAGAAACTTATCGGAAAAGACAAAATGGAGAGGATCGCTGTGGAGTACGCCAAGCGAAACTCTTCAAACTGAAATACAGAGGGTAATGATGGATCAAAAGAAATATGTGTTTACTTCCGAGTCAGTTACGGAAGGACACCCTGATAAGATAGCAGACCAGATTTCCGATGCCATTCTTGACGCCATGCTCACTGACGATCCAATGAGCAGGGTTGCCTGCGAAACCATGGTTACGACAGGGCTTGTTATAGTTGCCGGAGAAGTCACCACAAGAACCTATGTGGATATTCCCGGAGTGGTCAGAGAAACAGTTAAAGACATAGGGTATACAAGAGCCAAATACGGCTTTGACTACGAAACCTGCGGAGTTATCTCCACTATAGACAAGCAGTCTCCGGATATAGCAATGGGCGTTGACACTGGCGGTGCCGGAGATCAGGGGCTTATGTTCGGTTTCGCATGCGATGAAACCGAGGAGCTTATGCCTCTTCCCATCATGCTTGCCCACAAACTTACTATGCAGCTTTCAAAAGTTCGTAAAAACGAAGTTCTTCCCTACCTCAGACCGGACGGAAAATCTCAGGTTACAATAGAATATGACGGCTACAACCCTGTAAGAGTTGATACTGTGGTTATATCTTCCCAGCATTCAAATGAAATAAAACTGCAAGACCTGAGAGAAGATATTATAGAAAAAGTAATCAGACCTGTTATCCCTGCGGATCTTCTTGATGAAGAACACATAAAATATCATATCAACCCTACCGGAAGATTTGTAATAGGCGGTCCGATGGGTGACTGCGGTCTTACCGGAAGGAAGATTATAGTAGATACATACGGCGGTGCAGGAAGACACGGCGGCGGTGCATTCAGCGGTAAGGATCCGTCTAAAGTGGACAGAAGTGCCGCTTACGCTGCGAGATGGGTTGCGAAAAACATAGTGGCTGGCGGATTTGCTAAAAGATGCGAAATTCAGCTTGCTTACGCAATCGGTGTCGCAGAGCCTGTTTCTGTGAACGTAAATACCTTCGGAACTTCAACAGTGCCTGAATGTGAAATAGAAAATGCAGTTAAGACGGTGTTTGACCTTACTCCCAAAGGTATCATGGAATCCCTTGACTTAAGAAAACCAATTTTCAGAAAAACAGCAGCTTACGGTCATTTCGGCAGAAGCGAATTTTCATGGGAAAAGACTGACAAAGTCGATGAACTTAAGAAAATCATAGGCTAACAGCAAATGTTTGCGGACTTTCTGAGAAGGAAAGTCCGTTTTTTTCTTTTATGGCATTCCTGCCGTGTATTTTAAGAGGTAAAAATGAGTTTTAGCGATTATAAAATCAGGGATATTTCCCTCGCCGAGTTCGGTAGAAAAGAGATCCAGATTGCGGAGCATGAAATGCCCGGTCTCATGGCTGTCAGAGAGAAGTATGCTGCATCCAAACCATTGAAAAATGTGAGGATTATGGGCTCTCTCCACATGACAGTTCAGACTGCAGTTCTGATTGAAACTCTTGTTGCTCTCGGAGCTGATGTCCGCTGGTGCAGCTGTAATATCTTTTCCACGCAGGATCATGCTGCTGCGGCAATAGCGGCTGCGGGTGTTCCTGTTTTTGCATGGAAAGGTGAAACCCTTGAGGAATACTGGTGGTGTACTGATAAGGCGCTGAGGTTTCCCAGTGGAAAAGGTCCTGAACTTATTGTTGATGACGGCGGAGATGCCACACTTATGATCCACCTTGGCTATAAGGGTGAAAAAGAGCCTTCTTTTTTTGATAAACAGGTAGATACTGAAGATGAAAAACAGCTTTTCGGGCTGCTTAAAAATATATTTAAGGAAGATTCAACCCGTTGGGCAAGAACTGTTGCAGACTGGAAAGGTGTTTCCGAAGAAACAACAACCGGTGTTCACCGCCTCTATCAAATGCTTGAAAAGGGCGAGCTGCTTGTTCCTGCGATAAACGTGAATGACTCTGTAACAAAATCCAAATTCGACAATCTTTACGGCTGCCGTGAATCTCTTATTGACGGAATTAAGCGTGCAACCGATGTGATGATCGCTGGCAAAGTTGCCGTGGTATGCGGCTATGGTGATGTGGGCAAAGGCTCTGCGCAGTCCCTCAGAGGGCAGGGCGCCAGGGTTATTGTAACTGAAATTGACCCTATATGCGCTCTTCAGGCTGCTATGGAAGGTTATGAAGTTACCACTGTCGAGGCTACTCTCGGCAGAGCAGATATCTATGTTACCACTACCGGCAACAGGGATATTATCCGCATTGAGCATATGGAAAAAATGAAAGATCAGGCTATTGTCTGCAACATCGGTCACTTTGATAACGAAATTCAGGTTGAAAAGCTTGAAAACTATAAAGGAATTAAGAGGTTGAATATTAAACCTCAGGTAGATAAATATACATTCCCTGACGGACATGAAATATTCCTTCTGGCAGAAGGAAGGCTTGTGAACCTTGGCTGCGCTATGGGACATCCCTCATTTGTAATGTCAAACTCATTCGCAAATCAGACTCTTGCCCAGCTTGATCTATGGGAGAACAGAGAACAATACAAACCTGGTGTATATATGCTTCCGAAAGTCCTTGACGAAGAAGTTGCCAGGCTCCACCTTGAGAAGATCGGCGTTAAGCTCACAACTCTTACAAAAGAACAGGCAGACTATATAGGCGTGCCTGTAGAGGGTCCTTATAAGCCGGGTCACTACAGGTATTAAGGTATAATGGAAAATAATAAAAACGTTCTGATACTGGGTGCGGGTCCTGCGGGACTCAATGCCGCAAAGCTTCTGGCAACGCAGGGATTTCGTGTAACTATTGTTGACAGGGAGATAGGCGGCAACTACTGCCGTTCCGGTAGTGTTATTTCTAACTCACTCCTGTATCAGAGCAAAATATTTGCTAGCTGTTCGGAGAAAATGTCGTCTCTGGTAAGCGGAGATGAATGCTCATCTGTTAATTTTGACTTTAAAAAATCAAGGAAACTTACGGAGCAGTCCGTGACCAGAATACGCAAGGCTCTCAATGAAGATATTGAAAACCTTGACATTCAGTTTGTTTACGGATTTGGTAAATTTGCTTCTGAAAATTCTATGACAGTCACAAGTGTGGATGGTGATGTGGAGATCAAGTTTGATTTCTGCATCATTGCCACCGGTTCGTCTGACATTAACCCCGGTTTAAGCTCTTCTGTAAAACTTCTTACCGTATCAAGCATCAGTGAGCTTGAAAAAGTGCCTTCAAAGATCACCATCCTCGGCGGCGGCTTTGTGGGGTGTGAATTTGCCACTATTTTCAGAAGACTGGGCTCTGTTGTAACTATTATAGAGACAAAAGATGAAATTCTCCGTGATATGGATCAGCAGGTTGTCAAAAAACTGGAAGAAAAATTTAAGAAAAGCGGCATAGAAATCCTCAAAAATACAAAGGTTGATAAAGCGGAAAAGGTTGGGAACAAATATATCCTTTTCCTTTCCGGCGGTGTGAAGCTTGAGACTGAGGAAGTTTTTGTAGCTGTAGGCAGGAAGTCCAACATCTGCTGCCTTGATTTGGATAAAGCAGGCATTAAGCTTGATGAAAACGGAAACCTGAAGCTCACTAAAAAGATGCGTACTACAAACCCCAATGTTTACGCTGCGGGTGATGCGTCAGGCGGAAACATGCTTGTAAGCTGGGCTTACACCACTTCTGAAATAGCTGCGGATGCCATAATCGGCAACAAAACAGCAAAACCTTGGGAAACGATGCCCAGAGTGCTTTATCTTGATCCTGAGATAGCCAAAGTCGGATCAACTGAAGATGAACTCAAAGACAGCGAAGGCGAATATGCGTGTATAAAATACAACATTACAGACCTTGAAAAAACTCTTATCAGCGGCGCCCAGAAGGGTTACATGAAAGTTGTTTACGACAAAGACTCCAGAAAAATCCTCGGATGCCATGTTATAGGGGACGGAGCAGGGCAGATATGCTCAATGTTTTCGCTTCTGATACAGTCCGGCATCACCATAGATAAGATCTCCGACTATGTTTTCAATCATCCCACATATGCGGAAGTGCTTAATGATATAGCAAGCAAGGTGAAGCAGTGATAGCTGTTTACAGTGTCCTTTTCTGGATATATCTGGCACTTCTTACCGCTGTGCTTGTTATCATTGGGATACCGTCCATATTCTTTTCAAAGCACCCTTATAAGCTTATGAGCCGGATATGGGCAAAAATGCTCCTTCTGTTTCTCGGTATCAGTGTCAGCACCGAAGGTTTGGAAAAACTTGATAAAAACTCTCATTATGTCTTTATGGGCAACCATTTAAGCTATGCGGATATTTTCGTTCTGCTTCATGTGTTCTCAGAAAGACAGTTTCTTTTTATGGCTAAAAAGGAGCTGTTCAAAATTCCTTTTTTCGGCTTTGCTCTTAAAAAGATAGGCATGATCCCCATAGAAAGAGGGGACCACAAGGATGGACTGAAAAGTTTGCTTAATGCGGCAAAAAAAATCAGTGAAGGCTTTTCAGTTCTGCTTTTTCCCGAAGGAACCAGATCCTCAGACGGCAGACTGGGCAGCTTTAAACGGGGTGCTTTTGTTTTGGCGGGAAGAACAGGCAACAGGATTGCTCCTTTTATAATAAGGGGGACATCTGACGCTGTTCCTAAACATGGTTTCAGAGTTTATCCCTTTAAAAAAGTCCATTTAAAATTTCTTGAACCAATGAATCCCGGCGGCATGAAGGATAAAGAACTTCTTGAACATGTGCGTGGTGTGATGCTGAATGAACTCGGTCAGAAGGATAATCTTAGCACTGGGGAGTAACATTGGCGACAGGGAGCAGAACTTAGTTGATGCTCTTGATGCCATGACTCCGGCTGTTTGTATAGAGAAAGTATCGTCTGTCTACTCCACTGCATCTCTGCTTAGGGACGGACAGGCGGATTACTGCAACATCTGCTGTTCAGGCACAACTGAGCTTACTCCTGATGAGCTTCTTTCTTTTGTTAAAGAGACAGAAAAAAAGCTTGGCAGAGAAAAATCTGCAAGATGGCAGAGCAGACTGATAGATATAGATATTATCGACTACAACAAAGAATCGTACGATTCAGAGAATCTCGTTATTCCTCACAGAGAGATGACAAACCGCAGCTTTGTTCTTTATCCGCTTAGGGATGTGGATGCCGATTACATTCACCCGTTAAGCCTTAAAAGCATAGATACTCTTATCAATGAGCTTAAAGACGATCTCGACATCACATTAAACGGAGAGTTACCATGGCGGTGATTACAGTTTCAAGGCAGTTCGGGTGCGGCGGCGAGTACGTTGCGGAAAAAATTGCGGAAAAACTGGGGTTCAAGTTTTTTCATAAGGAACTTATTAAATATATAGCCATTCTCACTGATACTGATGAGGAAAAGGTTAATAAATTTGACGAAGAACACCACTCAAATTTCCGTTCATTTATGTCCAGCTACTTTGATGCTGATCTGTTCTCAAATGTATTTAAAGATGAAAAAATCGATAAGGTAAATGACATGATCAAAAACGACGAAACACTGTCGTTCTTTGATACCTATGCTGATCAGGAGCCTGTTTTCGACAGTAAAAAGTTCAGCTCAATGGTGGAGCTTATTATAAAGAATCTTGCTTCGGATACCAACTGTGTAATTATGGGGCGGGGCAGCCAGTGTATTCTTGAGGATGAACCTAACTGCCTGCATCTCAGGCTTACTGCACCTTTTGAAAGCCGTGTGAATTGGCTTATGGACAAAGAGGGTCTTGAAGAGGCTGTGGCATCTGAGCAGATAAAAGCTATAGAAAAACATAAGAAAAGTTATATAAGACATTATTATAAAAAGGATATTGACGATATTAGTCTGTATCATGCCGTTTTTAACCTGAGTAAGTCATCAAATGAGCAGTTGGCAGATATGATAATTGCCTCTGCGAAATCCTTTCTGAAGTTCTGATACGTGTTTTAAAATTACCGGCAACACAGCCGGAAAGCCTTTACTGTCAAGCTTAAAATCATTGACTGTCTGCGTGATTTGGAATATACCTGTATTCTTATGCGGAGGTTGTTTTGTTCAGCAGAGTCAAAGGATTCAGAGACATATACGGCGAAGAAGCCGTGTATTGGGAAAGAATAGAAAGAATTTTCAAGGAAACTTTTCATACATTCAACTTCAGGGAATTTATTCTTCCTGTGCTTGAACGAGCCGATGTTTTTCATCGTGGAATAGGCGATACAACAGACATAGTCGAAAAAGAGATGTTTGCCTTTAAGGACAGAGACGACACAATGGTGGCTCTCCGCCCTGAAGGGACTGCTTCTCTGGTGCGTGCCTATGTTGAAAACAAGCTCTACAACCCTCCTTCAGTCAAAAAATATTACTACATCGGACCCATGTTCAGAAGGGAACGTCCGCAGAAAGGGCGTTTCCGTCAGTTTTATCAGGCAGGAATAGAGGTATTCGGCGCTGAAGGCGCAGCCGCTGATGCGGAAGTGATATATCTGCTCCGTACCCTTGCAGATAAAGCAGGCATAGGTGATATGGTTACAATGGAGATAAACTCCATAGGCTGTCCTGAGTGCAGACCTGCGTATTATAAAACCCTCGTTGCATACTTTGAGGAGCATAAGGAAAGTCTTTGTGAAGACTGCAAACGCAGATTGGGCAAAAACCCTATGCGTATTCTTGACTGCAAAGTGGAATCGTGCAGAGCAGTGACAAAAAATGCTCCTGTTATGCTTGATTATCTCTGTAATGAATGTGAAAATCATTTTTCTGATGTAAAAAAGTACCTCACAGCCTTTGGTGTGGAGTATAATATAAATAAGATGATGGTCAGAGGGCTGGATTATTATGTCCGAACCGCCTTTGAGATGGTCACAAATCATCTCGGCTCGCAGAATGCCGTGGGCGCAGGCGGAAGGTATGACGGACTTATCAAGCTCCTCGGCGGACCTGAAGTGCCCGGAATAGGCTTCGCTTTGGGAATTGACCGTCTGGTGGCTCTTGCCATGCAGAAGGACAATCTCAAAGACAAAGGGGCGGATGTTTTCATCATAGCCTTCAAGGATGTTTCGGATGTAAAATGTGCGGAACTGGTAAAGAATTTCAGAGAAAGGTCGATTATTGCTGAGATTGATTACGCTTTCCGTGCCATGAAAAAGCAGATTAAATCGGCGGATTCATCCGGCGCGCGCTTCACCCTGATACTGGGGGATGAAGAAATGGACAGAGGCGAGGTTTCCGTTAAAAATATGGAAACTGGTGAGCAGACCTCTGTTAAGCTCGATGAAGTTGTCGAATATATCCAAAATAAACTGTAAGCAGGAGGACCACTTGGTTTCAAACCTTGGCGACTGGAGACGGACGCACGATTGTAATGCTCTCAGAGCGTCAGATATAGGGAAAAAGGTTACCCTCATGGGGTGGGTTCAGAGAAGAAGAGACCACGGCGGCGTTATTTTTGTGGATCTCAGAGACAGAGAAGGCTTAACACAGATAGTTATGAGCCCTGAACTCAATAAGGCTGTTCATGAAAAAGCTGAAAACCTCAGAAGCGAATTTGTTATAGCTATCAAAGGTGAAGTAGCAGCCAGACCCGAAGGCTCACTTAATGAAAAACTCCCCACAGGCGAAGTGGAAGTGAATGTTGAGGAACTTAAAATCCTCAACACATCTATAGTTCCTCCCTTCATGCTTGATGAATACAGCAATGTTAGTGAAGACGTCAGACTGAAATACCGTTATCTCGACCTCAGAAGACCAGAGCTGAAAAGCAACCTGATCATGAGACACCAGATAACCAAAACTATGAGAGAATTCCTTTATTCCAAAGGATTTATAGATGTTGAAACGCCTTTCCTTACAAAAAGCACACCTGAAGGCGCAAGGGATTATCTTGTACCCAGCAGGGTAAACCCCGGCAAATGTTATGCTCTGCCCCAGTCTCCTCAGATGTTCAAACAGCTTCTGATGATCGCAGGGTTCGAGCGTTACTTCCAGATAGTTAGATGCTTCCGTGATGAAGACCTTCGTGCAGACAGACAGCCCGAATTCACTCAGCTTGATATTGAGATGTCATTCATTGACTCTAAAGATCTCATGGGCATCATGGAAGAGCTTTTCATAACAATCTTCGATCAGGTTCTTGGCGTTAAGCTTGAAAAAGGCTTCCCCACTATGAGCTATGATGAAGCTATGGAAAAATACGGTCATGACGCTCCTGATACTCGTTTTGAGCTTTATCTTAAAACCATAAACGAAACAGTAAAAGGCTGCGGATTTAAGGTGTTTAATGAAGCAGTTGAGAAAAACGGATGTGTTAAAGCTTTAAACGCCATTGGCGCAGGCAAGGCATTTTCCAGAAAAGATATAGATGATCTTACTGATTTCGTTGTTTCACTCGGCGCAGGCGGTCTTGCTTACATCAAAGTTAACGAGGACGGACTTCAGTCACCTATAGTTAAATTCCTCGGCGAAGATGTTGCGGCTGCTGTTGTTAAAGAAATGGACGCCAAACCGGGAGATATTATCTTCTTCGGAGCCGGCGACAAATATACTGTGAATCTCTATATGTCCAAGCTCAGGCTGAAACTCGGCGCAATGCTCGGTCTCATAGACAGAGATAAACACTCCTTCGTATGGGTTCTTGACTTTCCGCTCCTTGAATGGGATGCAGATGGTAAACGCTGGGCGGCTATGCACCATCCGTTCACGTCTCCCCTTGATGAAGATGTGGCTCTGTTTGATACGGATCCGGGTAAAATGCGTGCGAAAGCCTATGACCTCGTACTTAACGGTTCTGAGATCGGCGGTGGAAGTATCAGAATTCACAGAAGCGATGTTCAGGAGAAAATGTTTGCCACTCTCGGTCTCACTGAAGAGGAGAAAGCGTACAAATTCGGTTTCTTCATTGATGCGCTTAAGTACGGCACTCCGCCCCATGGCGGCATTGCCTTCGGCGTGGACAGGGTAGCTACTATCCTTACAAAATCCACATCTATCAGAGATGTAATAGCTTTCCCCAAAACTCAGAAAGCAACATGCCTGATGAGCGACGCCCCAAGTTTCATTGATGATAAACAGCTCAAAGAGCTTTACATGAAATTTGAAGTTGCTGAGAACAAATAGAAGATTTAACTGTCATTGGTTTGACAGACCTTTAGGCTTGTGTTAGCCTTAGAAGGTATTATCTTAATAGATAATTAAGAAAAAGGGAGGATTCCGTATGAAGACCTACAAACTTCTGCTCCTGGTTGTGGTGCTTTCTGCTTTCGCTCTTGCCGGATGCAGCAAACCGCCCGTTCAGGAACTCGATCAGGCCAAGACGGCCATGCAGGCAGCTAAGGATAGCGGAGCCGAGAAGTGCCAGCTCCCCGAATATCTTGAAGCTAAAGCTAAGCTTGAAGCCGCTCAGAAGAAAATGGATGAAGCTGAAAAAGGCGGCAAAAAAGGTGAACTTTACGAATCAGCAAAAGCAGATCTTCTTGCTGCAATAGCTGACTTTGAAAAAGCTAAGGCAAACGCCGATGCTTATAAAGCTACCGATGCTAAAGTTCAGGCTGAGCTTTCCGCTCTCAAAGCTAATATCGACAGATATAAAGAGAACGGTGAAAAATATGACCTTCCGTCATACAAGGCTGCCGTTGATAAGTATAACAAAGCTAAAGAACTTGCAGAAAAATGCAAAGGTGAAGAAGCTCTCGCTCTCATAGCTCAGGCTAACGAAGACCTCAAAAACGCTGAGGAAGAATTTGCCGCTGCTAAAGCTGCCGAGCTTGCCGCTGCTGAAGCTTCAAAAACGGCAGAATCAGAAGCTGTTGCTTCTGAAAAGTACACTGTTGTAAAAGGCGACAACCTTTGGAACATATCTAAAGCTAAGTACATGAACCCCTTTATGTGGCCGATCATCTACTGGGCTAACGAAGCATCTATCAAAGACCCCGACCTTATTTTCCCCGGTCAGGTATTTGATATCATGAAAGATGTTCCTGCTGCTGACAAAGACAAGGCTGAGAAGTTCTCTCGTAACAGAGGACCTTGGTCACTCTTCGATGGCAAATAAGAGCATAAGTTAGAATCATATAAAAAAAGCCGCACTCATAACGGGTGCGGCTTTTTTATTTTCGTTATCCGGATATTTTTCGGTCTAGGTAAACATTTTTATACATCACATATCTGTCGGCATAGTCTCGGATGCTTTGTATTTCAGCTTCTGAAAGTTTTTTGACCGCTTTGGCAGGGCTGCCCATAATAAGTGAGCCCGGTTCATAGGTTTTATTAGGCGGTACGAGGCTTCCTGCAGCTACTATACTGTTTTCGCCTATGACGGAATTGTCAAGAATGACCGACCCGATACCTACCAGTACATTGTTTTCTATGGTACATCCATGAAGTGTTACGCTGTGTCCTATAGTTACATAATCTTTGAGAACAGTGGGGTACTTATCTTTTGTAACGTGGATAACGCTCCCATCCTGCACGTTAGTACATTTTCCGATTTCGATCCGTTCAACATCGCCTCTTAATACCACACTGTACCATATGCTTGAATCATCCCCCAGAGTGACGTCTCCGATTATAACTGCATTGTCGGCTATGAATACTTTCTCTCCCTTTGTTGCACCCTTGTTCAGTCTGGCAATCATTCTCTCCACTGCGTAACCTCCTGAAAAGTTATGGAAATATTTTGCAGTTAATATAACATTACGCACAAAAACACGCATCAGTTAAATATATTTGTTACGTAAATATCTTAGGTTTATAGATATTTTTATAATAACACTGTTAATAAATAACTTGACATAAACTTCTCTGTTTAATATATAATAGAAATAGGGATAATTATTAAATCAGATTCAGGGGTTATTAATGGGATACGGAACCAAGCTGAGAGACATCAGAAAAAGACTGGGGCTTACGCTGGAGGATATTTCACAGAAGACGGGGTTTACCAAGAGTTTTATCAGCCAGATTGAAAACGGCAAAAACTCGCCTTCCATAGCTTCTCTTAAAAAAATCTGTTATGCTCTGGGAACTACTATCAGTGAGCTTTTTGAAGATGAACGCAATATAGTTAACACCTTTTCATACGAAGACTATAATGTACTCAAGAACAAAAGCATTACGATGACTTTTCCTGCCTCCAAGGTTGTTAACAGAAAACTTGAGCCTATCATAATCGATCTTGAACCTTATTCAGAAACAGGTACGGACAGCTATCACCATGTGGGTGAAGAATTCGGCTATGTGCTTGAAGGAGAGATTGTTGTCGTAATAGGAACAGAAGAATACAAAGTCAAACAGGGCGAATCAATATACTTCAGCTCAAACCTTCCACACAGGATACGCAACAGGACGGATAAACCGGCTAAAGCTTTCTGGGTTGATACACCACCTTCATTTTGATAATTAGAAACAGAACATCCTGTCTGTTTCTAATACACGCTCGCGCCGCATTAAATGCGGCTTCGCTTCACACGGTGCGCTCCCGTCCTTGGGAGCGTTTATAAAGCACTGCATAAATTGTGATACACACTCGCGGGCGGTTTAACCGCCCTTCGTTCGCACGGCGTCGGCACATCCTATGATGTTTGCTTGGTTCTTAATGTTGCTCATCTTCAAACTGATATTCAAATCAAAAAAGCATACTTTTATCTGCTCAATTTTAACCTTATATATTTTTTCTTGACATATGGTTCATAACTACTTATATGTAGCACAGCTTGGATCCTTCAAAAGACCGAGACTTAACAATTCAATATATCCTCGTTAAGCCTCCCGCTTGCGGATCTTCGCAAAAAAGATATGGGAGCGTGCCTAAGTGAGCAAACACGCTGAAATCAAGAAGATTACTGTCTCTACCATTCGTAATAAGAAATCAAAAAATGAAAAAGTGACATGCGTTACAGGATATGATTATACTGCTGCACAGATTCTGGATCAGGCCGGTGTTGACATAGTTCTGGTCGGTGATTCCCTTGGGATGGTGATGAACGGTTATGAAAACACCATCCCTGTCACTCTTGATGAAATGATTTATCACACTAAAGCGGTGAAAAGAGGTTTAAAAAGAGCTTTTCTTGTAACTGACCTGCCGTTCGGCACGTATAATGTAAGCACAGAAAAAGCTATCGAAAACTGTGTCCGTGTGATTAAGGAATCCGGCGCTGAGGCTATAAAGCTTGAAGGCGGTGAAGAGATAGCGCCTCTGGTTGAAAAACTTGTGAAGGCGGGTGTCAATGTTATGGGGCATATAGGTCTCATGCCGCAGTCAGTTCATGTAATGGGCGGATACAAGATTCAGGGTAAAAACGGCAGTGAACAGCTTGTAAAAGATGCCGTTGCGCTGGAAAAGGCCGGTGCTTTCTCAATTGTGGTTGAAGGCGTAGTCGCTGAAACTGCTAAAAAGATAACTGATGCTGTCACTATCCCTACAATCGGAATCGGCGCAAGTGTAAACTGTGACGGACAGGTGCTTGTTTATCATGACATGCTCGGATTATTCAATGACTTTACACCAAAATTTGTTAAAAGATATGCTAACCTCAGAGAGGTTGCTGTAAAAGCGGTAGAAAATTATATAGAAGAGGTTAAAAGCTGCGCCTTTCCTGATGAAAAGCACAGTTTTTGAGGTGCTTAGTGAAAATTATAACCAAGATTTCCGAATCAAGAGATGAAATTAATGTTTTCAGATGTGTGGGCAAGAGGATAGGCTTTGTGCCCACAATGGGGTATCTGCATGAAGGGCATTTAAGCCTTGTAAAAAAATGCAGAGAGGAGAACGATATCGTGGTGGTGAGCATTTTTGTTAACCCCACCCAGTTTGGCGCAGGGGAAGATTTTGAGTGTTATCCTAAGGATCTTAAAAAAGATGCAGCTCTTCTTCAGGGAGCAGGGGTGGACTTCCTCTTTACTCCGTCAGTGGAAGAAATGTACCCCGAAGGCTTCAGCACTGCCATAAGCGTTTCCGGTATAAGTGACGGACTTTGCGGAAGCTCAAGACCCGGACATTTTGACGGAGTTGCTTTGGTTGTTACCAAACTTCTTAATATAATCATGCCTCATAAGGCGTATTTCGGAATGAAAGACTATCAGCAGCTTCAGGTTATCAAACGGTTTGTTGCTGATTTGAATATGAATACAAAAATTATTGGTATGCCGATAATCAGAGAAACGGACGGGCTCGCTTTAAGTTCCAGAAACATTTATCTGAACGCTGATGAAAGAAGGTCAGCCCTCTGCCTTAGCAGATCATTTGCTCTTGTTTGTGAAGCTCTTGAAGGCGGCGAGACGGAAGTTTCCGAAGTTAAGACAATCGTTGAAAATTTTATAAAAGATCATCCTCACACACGCATAGATTATGTTCAGTTTGTGGACCCTGAAACTCTTAAGCCTGTAAAGGATCTCACAAAAGACTTTCTGCTTGCTCTTGCTGTTTATGTAGGCAAAGCGAGGCTAATAGATAATAATATCTTTAAGGTGATGTAAATGCTCAGAAATATGTTTAAAGCAAAACTCCACAGAGCCACCGTAACTGATGCAGACCTCAACTATGAAGGCAGCGTCACAATCGACAAGGATCTCCTTGACGCTTCAGGAATTATCGAGTTTGAAAAGGTTGATATCTGGAACATAACAAACGGAGCCCGTTTCTCAACTTATGTGCTTGAAGGGCGCAGAGGAAGCGGAGAAATCTGCCTCAACGGCGCAGCAGCCAGACTTGTTCAGGTTGGAGACAGGGTGATTATAGCCACATTTGCCATGATGGATGAAAAAGAGCTTGAGGGTTTCAAACCCACTGTTGTTCAGCTTGATGAGCATAATAAGATCGTGGCGAAAGACGGGGTTCTGGTCTAGAAGAACCTCGTTCTTGCCAACAACCCGTTATCCTGTTATTATTTATTTATAAAACGGGCTTAGAGGTTTACACATGGCTGAAATGAGACAAATAGTCAGTCTGATGCTGAGCGGTGAAAAATACGGCATCAATATAATGGATATAGAAGAAATACTCCGCATGATGGATATTACAAAAGTTCCCAAAGCTCCGTCATTTGTGGAAGGGATTATAAATCTGCGTGGTCAGGTTATCCCGATTGTAGATCTTCGCAAGAAGCTCGGTATAGCTGTTCCTGAAGAAAGCGGGCAAACAAGGATTATCAACGTTAATATAAAAGGCAAAAAGATCGGCTTTGTGGTTGACTGCGTTGACGAAGTTTTGCGCCTTGACCCCGAAGTAATTGACAAAGCTCCCGGCGCCTCCACTGGAGTCAACTCCGGCTATATTGACGGAGTAGCCAGAACAAAGCACGGTATGATCATCATTCTTGATGTTCATAAAATATTCAACCCTAACGAAGCAAGCGCTCTCAGCTATTTCTGATGACGGCTCATGGAGCTTGGAAATCTTCGCAAACTCCTTAATTCAATAGGGAAAAACAGGTCGGATTTCGTAAAGAATCCGACCTCATATCTTTTATCAATCGCAGAATATACCGCAAAATTAAGCCCTACGCTCTCATCAATTGCCGCAAAAACAGCGGAGAAGGGAAACCCATCCTTATCAGAGCTGGATGCTGTTGTCCATGAGCTTGCAATGTTTATTGCAGGTTCATCCTCAAACACTAAAGCGGCTGTTTTACTCCAGACTTCTGTTGCCACAGTCAAAGGCATTGGCGGTAAAACAGCGGAAGCACTGGAAAAAGCCGGAATAACAAATATGGAGGATGTGCTTCTCCATTTTCCTTTCCGCTACGAGGCAATAGGTTATGAAGGCGGTGAGAAGGGCGTTCTCACCGGTGTTCTGGAAACTCACGGACCAACATTCACCAGAGGCAAAAAACGTATCTATAAGGCTGTTTTCCGCTCTGAAGCAGGCTTTTTTTCCGCCTTGTGGTTTAACTTTTCCAAATCTTACCCCGCATCAGGACTTACAATCGGCACAAAATATCATTTGTACGGGAATATAGGCCGGATGGACGGTTCATATTCCATTGTGCATCCTGAGATGATCAGCGAGGCAGATATAGGTAGGATACGTGCTGTCTACAGCCTGCCTACAGCAGTTAACCATAAAACCTATGCTTCTGCAGTATTTCGTGCTGTTCATGACTATTTGGAATATATGCCGGATACTCTGCCGCTTCGTCTGGCTGATAAATATTCATATCCTGACATACGTTCCGCCGTAAAGACACTGCATTTTCCGGATGATATAAGCCAGCTTGGCAAACTTCAGACAAGGAGCCACCCGGCTTACGAGCGTTTTGTATTTGAAGAGCTTTTTTATCTGCAGCTTGGACTTCTGATGAAAAAGAGAACTTATCAGGAGATCACTGGCATAGCTTTTGATGTTAAAACAGAATATCTCGACGAAATCGGGAACATGATGCCCTTTAAACTTACATCCGCCCAGAAAAGAGTATTGGCTGATATTTTTAATGATATGAAACGCCCGAAACAAATGAACAGACTTATTCAGGGAGACGTGGGAAGCGGAAAAACGATTGTCTGCTTCACTGCTGCCATGATTGCGGTTAAAAACGGATGTCAGGCTGCAATAATTGCTCCTACAGAGGTTTTGGCGGAACAGCATTTCCGCAGTCTGCTTAACTTTCTTAACGGCACAAAATACACCGCAGCGCTCCTCACGGGCTCAACGGCTGATAAGGATAAAAAAGCTTCCAAAGAATTGATAAGGGAAGGGCATATAAATTTTGTGGTGGGAACCCACGCTTTAATTCAGGAGGATACTGAGTTTGCCTCTCTCGGCTTTGTGGTGATTGATGAACAGCACCGCTTCGGTGTTTTACAGCGTAAGACACTGGTGGAGAAGGGTTATACTCCTGATATACTTCTGATGACAGCAACCCCGATCCCTAGAACGCTTTCACTCACCTTTTACGGTGATCTTGATATAAGTGTTATTGATGCTATGCCGCCGGGCAGAAAGCCCATTATTACCAAAGCATTCCCTGAGACTTCCCGTAACAGGATATTTGAGTCGGTTAAGAAAGAGCTGGATAAAGGGCATAAGGCATATTTCATATATCCGCTGATCGATGCAAGTGATAAACTTGCTCTGAAGGCTGCAACTGAAGGTTTTGAGGAAATAGCTGCATATTTCGGAGAAAATGTAACCGGACTGCTCCATGGTCGTATGAAGGCGGATGAAAAACGTGCTATGATGGACGGGTTTAAGAACGGCAGTCTGAAAGTTCTTGTATCCACTACTGTTATTGAAGTCGGAGTGGATGTGCCGGATGCCACAGTTATGGTGATAGAAAATGCCGAAAGGTTCGGTCTTTCACAGCTTCATCAGCTAAGAGGCAGAGTGGGCAGGGGAGCGGAACAGTCCTACTGTGTTTTGGTTTACTCAAAACAGATAAGCGAAGACGGAAAAGCACGAATAAAGGCAATGGAACAGCATGCGGACGGTTTTAAGCTAAGTGAGATAGATCTTGAACTTCGTGGTCCAGGAGATTTTTTCGGAACCAGACAGTCAGGTTTGCCACAGTTTCGGTTTTCAAATATCGTAAAAGATGTCAAAATATTACATAGGGCAAGAGCGGAAGCGGAAGAGCTTCTGTCTGAAGATCCTGAATTGGCAAAACCTGTTAATAAAACGGTTCTGGAAGCCCTGAAAACCCGCTGGAAGGACGGTATAGACTTTCTTAACATCGGGTAGACGGTCAGTTTGTCGGACTAATATATATCTGTATGCCGTTTGCTTTGCAAACCGCGAGCGTGTATAAAAATTTTTCACGGGCGGAATGGTTTTTATAGTCAACTTAAGGAAAGCTTGGTTGTCATTAATTTATTAACCCATTGCGTCCCCTCTGACGGGAAAAATTTTTATCATCAATTAAGGAGGTCACCGATGCAGTTGCCAAAGCTTAGCGAAGAACAGCTCAGGAATATTTCCACTCCTCTGAACCTTCAGAGAGCGGAAAACTATGTCGGTAAATTTATCGACTGTTCCGTTGAGGGCTCTCTTCTCAAGGGAACGATCAAAGGTAATCACGGTGCTTATGTCACCACCCTCGAAATCAGTTCAGATCCAATCCGGTTTTCATGCGAATGTAATAACTCCAAGGAGGTTTTCTGCAAGCATGCCGCTGCTCTCGGCCTGACTTACATATATACACCGTGGGTCTTTGCCAGCAGCCGGAAACTGGAAAGGAAAAATATAAAGACTTTTGACGATATTAAATTTTATATTAAAACCACTTCCCTCAAATCACTTCTTGATGATGTGCGGGGAAAAAATGTCAGCTCCTCACAGGTGGCGGATCTTGCAGGAATTTCCATGCAGCAGCTCTCTTCCATCGTGAAAGAGGATCTGAACGGAAAAAACCATGTATTGACAGACCCTCTTAAAATTGCCTGCCTGTATCTTCTGTGCAGTCAAAAATAAAGATTAAACTAGAAAAGCCCCTGTATTTCAGGGGTTTTTTTTTGTATAATTTTTTTGATCTTCAAGTGTTGTAAAAGAGAAATAATTCTGATATAAAACTCCAATTTTGCCCATATATTTCGGAGGATGAGTTGCCAAGAAGAAACGACATCAAAACCATTCTGGTTATAGGTTCAGGACCCATTGTTATTGGTCAGGCCTGCGAATTTGACTATTCGGGAACACAGGCTGTTAAAGCTCTTAAAGAGGAAGGATACAGAGTTGTACTTATAAACTCTAACCCTGCCACAATTATGACAGACCCCGAAATAGCCGACGCAACGTACATCGAACCTCTTACGGTTGAAATTTTGGATAAAATCCTCGAAGTGGAGAAGCCTGACGCCATCCTCCCCACTGTGGGTGGGCAGACAGCGCTTAACCTTGCCCTTGCTGCTTATGATGCAGGTGTGCTTGATAAACACAAGGTTGAGCTTATAGGCGCCAATGTTCAGGCTATCAGAAAGGCTGAAGATCGTGAGCTTTTCAAAGAGGCAATGGCAAAAATCGGTCTTGATATGCCGAAAAGCGCCATCGTACGCACATATCAGCAGGCGATGGACTGTGTTGACTCCATAGGTTTTCCCGCTATTATCCGTCCCTCATTCACACTCGGCGGAACAGGCGGAAACGTTGCCTATAACATAGAAGAATATAAAAACTACGTTGAATGGGGACTCGAAGCCTCACCCGTACACGAAATACTGGTGGAGGAATCCGCTCTCGGCTGGAAGGAATATGAGCTTGAGGTAATGCGTGACCTTAATGACAACGTGGTTATTATCTGCTCAATAGAAAACTTTGACCCCATGGGTGTACACACTGGAGACAGTATTACTGTTGCTCCGGCGCAGACACTTACGGATAAAGAATATCAGGAGCTTCGCAACGCCTCTATCAAAGTTATGCGTGAAATAGGTGTTGATACGGGCGGTTCAAATGTTCAGTTCGCTGTGAACCCCGCAAACGGACGCCAGATCATCATCGAAATGAACCCCAGAGTTTCCAGAAGCTCCGCTCTTGCTTCAAAAGCAACTGGCTTCCCCATAGCTAAAATAGCCGCCAAGCTTGCTGTTGGCTATACTCTGGATGAAATTCCCAACGACATTACCAAAAAGACTCCCGCTTCCTTTGAGCCCACAATAGATTACTGTGTGGTGAAATTCCCCAGATTTACCTTTGAGAAATTCCCCGGCGCTGATGACAGACTGACAACACAGATGAAATCAGTTGGCGAGGTTATGTCCATAGGCAGAACCTTCAAGGAGTCTCTCCAGAAGGCTATAAACTCCCTTGAAACAGGCAAAACAGGTTTTGACGAGGTTTTCTCCGCAGAAGAGCTTCATAAGGAGTCTGTCAGGGAAGAGATAGAAAAATACCTCCGCCGCCCCACAGACAAACGCATGTGGTACATAGGCGATGCTTTCAGGGCCGGCTATACGACAGAGGAAATACACTCTATCAGTGCAATTGACCCTTGGTTTCTTGATAATATTCAGGAAATTATCGAGTTTGAAGCAGAACTCAAGGCAAAAGGTTCCCTTAAGACTGTCGAAGCTGACATGATGGAAAAAGCCAAAAGGCTCGGCTTTTCTGATAAAAGACTCGCTAAGCTCCTGAAAACACATGAGGATGATGTAAGAAGCTCTCGCCGCAAAGCGGTTTATAAAAGAGTTGATACATGCGCCGCTGAATTTGAATCAAATACGCCTTATCTCTACTCAACCTTTGAGGATGAGTGTGAATCCGAACCCACAGACAGAAAAAAGGTTATAATCCTCGGCGGCGGACCCAACAGGATAGGTCAGGGGATAGAGTTTGACTATTGCTGTGTCCACGCTTCGTTCGCTCTGGAAGAAGCGGGCTATGAGACCATCATGGTTAACTGTAACCCTGAGACTGTCAGTACGGACTATGACACATCCGACAGACTTTACTTTGAACCGCTCACCAAAGAGCATGTTCTCAACATAGTCGAAAAGGAAAAACCCATTGGTGTTATTGTTCAGTTCGGCGGGCAGACACCCCTTAAACTCGCTGTACCCCTTGAAAAAGCTGGAGTTCCGATTCTCGGAACAAGCCCCGACAGTATTGATATAGCTGAAGACAGAGAGAGATTTAAAGACCTTATAGAGAGGCTGAATATCAAACAGCCGCCCAACGGAATAGCCAAAAACGACCAGCAGGCATTTGAAATAGCCGACAGAATAGGCTACCCGGTAGTTGTGCGTCCATCATATGTACTCGGCGGACGTGCGATGGAGATAGTTTATGAGCGTGAAGCTCTTGTGAACTATATGAAATATGCCGTTGAAGCCAGTGATGATCACCCTGTACTCATTGATAAATTCCTTGAAAACGCCATTGAAGTTGACGTGGATTCTGTCAGTGACGGTGAGAGAGTTGTTATCGGCGGCATCATGCAGCATATTGAAGAAGCCGGAATACACTCCGGTGACTCGGCATGTTCCATACCCGCACGCACAATAAATAAAGATATGCAGGCTAAAATTATCTCTGAAACCAAGAAGTTAGCTACAGAACTTAAAGTAATAGGTCTGATGAATGTTCAGTGGGCGATTAAGGGCGATGAGCTTTATATCCTTGAGGTAAACCCCAGAGCATCCAGAACTGTCCCCTATGTCAGCAAGACAATCGGACGCCCCCTCGCCAAAATCGCAAGTAAGGTGATGGTGGGCATCAAATTAAAAGAGCTGGGTTTCACAGAAGAAATTTACCCTGAATACTATACAGTTAAAGAAGCGGTGTTCCCGTTTGTAAAATTTCCCGGAACTGACCTTGTCCTCGGACCCGAAATGAAGTCCACAGGCGAAGTTATGGGGATAGATACCGATTTCGGCATGGCTTTTTACAAGTCACAGCTTGCTGCGGGCAATAAACTTCCCGAAAAAGGAAAAGTCTTTATAAGCGTTAAAGACGCCTGCAAGGACGGCATTCTGGAAGTTGCCAAGAAGTTTGTTGAACTTGGTTTCACCGTTGTTTCCACCGCAGGAACCTATGATTTTCTTGCCGGACACGGAATAGCGGTCGAGCGCATCAAAAAGGTCAGCGAAGGCAGACCCAATATTGTTGATGCTGTTAAAAACAGGGAGATCAGCTTCTGCCTGAATATTCCTGCGGGAAGGCGCTCAAGGCTTGATTCTGAATCTATCCGCAGAGCTATACTAAGCTACAGCGTACCCTACGCAACAACTCTTGAAGCGGCGCAGGCTGTTGTGACTGCTATTGAGTCAAAAATCCATAAAGGGATGACAGTAAAACCGATTCAGCAATATTTCGGGAAATAACATGAAAGGAATTATCCTTAAAAACGAAAGACTTAATGATAAATATCGCCTGATGGAAATCGAATCACCGGAGTTTGTTAAAGATGCAAAACCCGGACAGTTTGTCATGGTGAAGACAGGTTTGCAGGATTATCTTGCAGACCCTCTTCTCAGGCGTCCTTTCGGCGTTGTAGATGTGCGTGGTAACACTTTCCGTCTGTTGTATATGCTTGTCGGCAAAGGTACACGCCTTATGACAGAAAGCCTTGCAGGTTCTGCCATAGAGTTTTCATCCAGCCTCGGAAACGGCTTTAAGTCTGTTAAGGGAAAAAATGTGGCTCTTGTCGCTGGAGGAGTAGGGATAGCGCCTCTGCTCTGGATAGCAAAACTTCTGAAAGATGACGGATGCACCGTTAGCTTGTATTTCGGCGGCAGAAATCAGGAAGACATTGTGCTTGCTGATGAATTCCGTCCGCATATAGATAATCTTATCATCACCACCGATGACGGCAGCATAGGTGAAAAAGCTCTTGTTACTGCCCCTTTCGGCAGAGATGTAAAAAGCTTTGACCGTGTCTATGCCTGCGGTCCGAAAAGAATGCTTCAGGCCGTCAGCGAAATATGCGTCAGCAGTGATGTTCCGGTGGATGTTTCACTTGATGAACGCATGGCTTGCGGTATGGGCGCCTGTCTCGGCTGCATTATTTATGTTAGAGAAGGTGAGGGCACTGTTCAGAAGCGGTGCTGTGTTGAAGGTCCCGTATTTGACGGCTCAAAAGTTGTCTGGGATTCTGTTTGCAGGGTGGGGTGATATGTCCGGATTGAAAGTAAACATCTGCGGGGTGGAATTTAAAAACCCTGTTATCACGGCAAGCGGAACTTTCGGCTACGGGCTCGAATATGCACGTTTCACAGATATATCAAGGCTTGGCGGAATCTCTGTCAAGGGTATCTCATACAACGAGGTTCAGGGTAACCTAATGCCCAGAATCATGGAAACCACTTCCGGCATGCTGAACGCCATCGGCTTGCAGAATGTCGGCGTCCACAGGTTTCTCAAGGAAAAACTGCCTCTTTTAAGAAAATACGATACCAGAATAATCGTAAACTTCTGGGGCAAATCCATTGAGGAATATGTTCAGGTTGCAGAAATTCTTGATAATGCTGATATTGATATGCTTGAAATGAATATTTCATGCCCCAACGTCAAAGAAGGCGGAATAGCATTCGGGTCTGATCCTGCTATGACGTCAAAGGTTGTGGATCAGTGCAGAAAGGTCATAAAGAACAAGCCTTTACTGGTGAAGCTTTCTCCTAATGTCACTGATATTAAGCCTTTTGCAAAAGCATGTGAGGACAACGGTGCAGACGGAATCAGCGCCATAAACACTCTGCTCGGCATGGCTGTGAATATAAATACAAAAAAGCCTTATATATCAAATGTAACTGGCGGATTGAGCGGTCCGGCTATCAAGCCTGTTGCTGTGCGCATGGTGCATGAGGTATCAAAGGTCGTTAAAATCCCCATAGTCGGCATGGGTGGTATTATAAAGTGGGAGGATGCGGCAGAGTTTTTCCTCGTTGGCGCATCTGCGGTTCAGGTCGGCACTGCGAACTTTGTTGACCCTGAAATCCCGATCAAAATCATTGACGGACTTGAGAAATACGTCAGTGAGCAGAAGCTCTCAAACATATCAGAACTCACCGGAAAGGTGGATTTAAGCAAATAATCAGAGGCAGCCTCAGGGCTGCCTTTTTTCTTACCCGATCAAATAAGTTCCTGTTCCGGCGGCGATAAGCACGCCTTCATCATTATGCAGTTTAGCGGTGGAGACGGCTATCTTATTTCCTGCTCTCAGGGTTTCACCTGTTGCTGTGAACGATTTGCCTCTGCCGGGCTGAATATAGTCAATGCGCAGATCAATAGTGCCGACTTTGCTGACTCGTTTCATTATCTGGTCTGCTGATTCTGAAGGATATTTTGATGGAAGGCAGAGCAGGGCGGAAATTCCCGCTGTAACATCCATAACCGAGGCTATAACCCCGCCATGGAGAATACCGTAGTCGAAATTGCCTATTAAGTCATTTCTCATATCAAATGTAATGACAGGAGTGAAGCTGTCTGTAACTTCCAGCTTCATGCCCAGAAGCTTCTGAAAAGGACTGAGTGTTTCAAATCTTTCTTTAAACCGTGCAATTATTTCATTCATTTCAGCTTCCCCTCAAATAACAGGTGATTATAACAAAAAAGGAGCCCGAAGGCTCCATTAAATTAAGGAATGATTAATTTTCTCAGTAGGTCTCAACATCCGGATCTGTGACATCCTCCGGTTTTACCGGGTGTCTGAATATGTAATAAGTCCATATTTGATAGGCTATTACAATCGGAACGAAGATCAGCACAACCACAGTCATTATCTTCAGAGTATAGTCACTGGATGATGAATTGAAGGCGGTAATATTGTAAGCATCATTCACTTTTGATGGCAGCAGGTTCGGATAAAGCCCCGCTATGCCTGTGAATACAAAGGTGAATACAGAGAGACATGAAGTAAGAAACGCCTGAAACATAGATTTTTTGTATATGAAATAGGCATAAATTATTCCCGCTGCGCATACCATCGGCAGGATAAAAAGCACTGGCATTTTGAAGAAGTTATCAAACAGAGGTGTCGAGAAATAAGTCGCTGTAAGGAACATAACCACTGCAAATGCCAGGAGCGGAAGCAGATAAGGCAGGAGGGATTTCGCTCTTTCTGCGGAGCCGCCTTCTGTCTTCAGGCCAATCCATAATGCACCGTGCGCAAGAAAAAATATTACAAATACTACGCCGGTAAGCAGTCCGTAAGGATTAAGAAGGCTTAAGGTCGTTCCGAAATATCCGTATCCATCTATTAAGAGCCCCTGAAAGATATTGCCGAAAGCAACACCGAAAAGAAGAGGGGGAACAAAACTACTCACGGATATAAGGAAATCCCATGTTTTTTTCCATTTCTCAGAATCAGCTTTGCCTCTGAATTCAAAAGACACACCTCTGACAATAAGCCCGAAAAGGATTATAAGAAGCGGGGTGTAAAACCAGCTGAACATATAAGCATATGTTGCGGGAAAAGCAGCAAATGTTGCTCCGCCTGCGGTAACAAGCCATACCTCATTTCCGTCCCATACCGGACCCAGAGAATTAATTATCTGTCTGCGCTCCATATCTGTTCTGCCTATGAAAGGGTGGAGCATGCCTGCACCGAAATCAAATCCATCCAGCATGAAATAAACAGCCCAGAGGAGTCCCCATAAACCAAACCATAATGACTGGAGCATGTTACACCGCCTCTATTGTTCTGTGGATTTCTTTTTCAGGTCCTTTTTTGGAGAATTTAAATAAAAGGTAGAAGTCTATTATCATAAGTGTCCCATAGAAAATGAAAAAACCTGCAAGTGACATTGCCACCTGTTGAGGAGTAATGTTCATGGAAACGCCGTCTTCAGTACGCATCAGACCATAAACTATCCATGGCTGCCGTCCGACCTCTGCCACTATCCAGCCAAGTTGTGCAGCAATATATGGTAGCGGTATGCAATAAAGAAGGGTGCGGAGGAGCCATGTTTTATTCTCAACACTGTTTTTGCGGGAATAGTATATTACTGCTGCTGCGAGAATTATGAATAATCCGCCCAGAAAGACCATAAGGCGGAATCCGATAAATACCGGTGTAACAGGCGGACGATCCTTCACTGGTATGTCACGGAGTCCTGTTACTTCTGCATTCCATTCTTTGAATGCCATAAAACTTGCCAGTTTCGGTATTGAGCCTATTTCAATTGAATTACGCTCATTTTCCACATCAGGTACAGCGAAAAGAACCACAGGGGCGCCTTCTTTTGTTTCCCAGATAGATTCCATTGCTGCAAATTTTGACGGCTGAGTTTTAGCAACTTCCGCAGCGTGGAAATCTCCTATACCCGCAACTGCCAGAGATGAAAAAAGTCCGAATATGGCGGCAACTTTTATAGATTTTTTGAAAACTGCAATTTCATTCTTTTTCATCAGATGGTAGGCCGAAACACCCATCACAAAGAATGCTCCTATTACCCATCCGCTTGTTACAGTATGGAAAAATTTAAGCCATGCGTAAGGAGATAGGATAACCGCAGTGAAATCTGTCAGCTCTGCTCTTCCGTTTGTTAGTGTATAGCCCACCGGATGCTGCATCCAGCCGTTTGCTATAAGAATCCATAGTGCGGAAAGATTAGAGCCGAGAGCTACCATCCATATTGAGAAAAGATGGACTCTTTTTGATACCTTTTTCCAGCCGAAAATCCATATTCCAAGGAAAACAGATTCGAGGAAAAAAGCAACTGTGGCTTCGATAGCGAGTGGTGCGCCGAAAATATCTCCGACATATTTTGAATATTCGGCCCAGTTCATACCGAACTGAAACTCAAGAGTTATCCCTGTGACAACTCCGATTGCGAAGTTTATCAGGAATAGTTTGCCCCAGAATTTTGTCATTCTGAGATAGTCACGATCACCCGTTCTGACATATACCGTCTGCATAAAGGCGATAAGAACTACCAGCCCAAGAGTGAGGGGAACAAAGATAAAGTGGAATCCGGCAGTTACGGCAAATTGGATTCGTGACAGCATCAAGGCATCCATAGCCAAAACCTCCTATTATTAAGATATATAATTGGTGTACTCATGCAGAACCTGCAACCAATACAGGGTGGTGCATACAAATAAGAATAGCACTTTAAATATGGGCTGCAATAAAAATATTCAATAAAATCAATCATATAAGATAACTATGATTAAGAAGAGTATTTTAATGCAAAATTAAATTTTATCTATTAAAAGATAAAAAAAGGATATAATAAAGAGCAAATGCTATATATTATTCCATGCTAAAGATTTTACAAATACTATTGAAGGCATTCAGGTTGCCAAAATGCCTTGTGCGATGATTTTTGCGAGCAGAAAAGGTCTTTGGCTGTGTTTTTTATTTAAATCCTCTTAGAACCCAAAATAGAGCCCTGTATTTTTGACATCTAATTGCTGTTTTATAATTCTGTAGATCTAGTTAGATTTATCTGGCAGGGGACAGGGATTTCTATTTTAAAAACGTCTGATAAGATATATTATGTTAAACAGAATAGCGGCAACAGGCAGGATTAAAGGGATTATAAGATGATTTGATGATTTTGAGCTATTTCAGGTTTTTCCTGCTTATTCAAAAAAAACAGTAATGCTGGATGTCAGAAATAAAAACAGCGCTCCCCTTTAATGAAAAAACGGCAGCATATTTTGCTTTTTAAGGATAGTTTTGAGATTCCGGTAAGGCAAGGACAAGCGCCTATGCTCTTCCTTGCCTTACAATGAAAATTCAGGTGAAGATTCAGCCTTTAAGCCAATTGAGAGAAAATCTTGATATATCTGCTTTGACGATAAGATCTGCCAGAGTTGTTTGTTCCAGTTCTTCGTAAAGCTTTTCAAAGGCTTTACCGACTCTTTTTGTAATTTCGCACATTCCTTCAGCATCACAGCTTCTATTTGTAAACTGGCATGAAATGCTTTTAGGCGTATCCTCAAAAATGCGGAAAATATCTGCCAATGTTATATCTACAGGCTCTTTACCCATGTAATATCCACCGTTTACGCCAGGGTTCGCCTTGATTACACCTGTTTTGGAAAGCTCCTGCATCACCTTTGCAAGATATGATTTTGAAATGTTCTGCCTTTCCGCTAGCTCCTCAAGCTGAATATGGCTGCCACTGTTACAGGCGATAATCACCAGACTATGCACTGCATATTCTGTCTTTTTTGACATTCTCATTACGATGCCTCATAAAATTTATTTGTTTTTTCTATTTTGAACTTTAAAAAACTCTCTGCATTCTTATAATATATAATTCACTTACATTTAAAATAAGATAAAAAAAATTAACGGATAATGCAATGTTTAGAATGATAATCTTTGACCTTGATGGTACGGTTCTTAATACTTTGGATGATATTCACTCCTCTATGATGGATACTCTTGATAAATTCGGGTTTGATAAATTTTCAATTGATGTTACAAAAACCTATGTGGGTGACGGTATAAGCAAGCTTGTCGAAAGAGCCGTAACATCAGAAAGATATACTAAGAGAATAGAGGATTACTTCAGGTTTGTTTACAATAAGCGTTTAGTTGAAACAACAAAGCCTTATGAAGGTATTACCGATGTTTTGGAGAGATTGAAAACTGAAGGTGTCTGTCAGGTTGTCCTTTCTAACAAAGCCACAGAATACACCGATTCTATAGTACGTCACTTCGGATTAGATAAATATCTGGACGGATGGTACGGTTTTGATTGTTTCCATGAGAAAAAGCCTTCTCCCCTGCCTGTACGTGAGATATTGAAAGCAAAGCACTTTTCTGCCGATGAATCGATCATGATTGGTGACAATTATACAGATATTGAAAGCGGAGCCGGCGCAGGGATAAAAACTTGCTTTTGCAAATACGGCTATGGTAAATTGAGGTCAGTTCAGGCGGATTATTTCATTGATTCGCCTTCGGAAATTCTTCAGATAGCAGGTATTAAATGACAAAAAAAGCTGTATACGCAGACTGGATATACTATGACGGTGAGATTAAGGAGAACAAGTATCTGATAATAAATGGTAATATTATCGAAGGACTTGCAGATAAACCAGAGAATGACTGTGAGATTATAAGGCGGGAGAACTCGGCTATTTTCTCCGGATTAATAAATACCCATGCCCACCTTCCAATGTCTATATTCAGAGGTCTTGCAGATGATTTAATGCTTATGGACTGGCTTAAAAACCATATATGGCCTGTTGAGTCAAAATGGCTTTCAGAATCTTTTGTCCATGATGCCACCCTTCTTGCCGCTGTGGAGATGATACGCTGCGGAACTGTCTGTGCTAATGACATGTACTTCTTCTCTGACCATGTCGCTTCAGCGCTTGAAAAATGCGGATTACGCGGTGTTGTCGGTGTTGGGGTGCTGGACTTCCCCACCAAAACCGGCAAAGGAGCTGATGACTACATAGCAAAAGGCTCTGTTCTTTATCAGAAATATAAAGATCATGAGCTTATAGATATCTCTCTCTGCCCTCATGCGCCCTACACTGTTAATCCGGATAATTTCCGCAAATGTGTCGAGTTCTGCGGCAAGCATGACATCCTGCTGCATACACACCTTCTTGAAGCGCCGACCGAACGGGATGATATAATCGCAAGGTACGGCAAATCACCAGTTGAGCTTATGAATGAAGTGGGTGCTTTTGATATAAAGTCGATATTTGCTCACACAATCCACCCTACTGATGAAGAGATAGAACTTATGGGTACAAAAGGTGTTTGTACTTCTCACTGCCTTGAAAGCAATATGAAGCTTGCCAGTGGTTTTTCACCTGTGAAAAGAATGCTTGATGCAGGAATGAATGTAACAATAGGTACTGACGGTCAGGCAAGCAACAATGATATTGATATGATTGGTGAAATGAGTTCTGTGGCTAAATTTCATAAGGCATTTTCTCAGGATGCCACAGTCCTGGATGCGAAGACTGTTCTTGATATGTCCACCAAAAACGCCGCAAAAGCCCTTGGGCTTGATAAATGCGGCGAATTGAAAGCGGGTTATAAAGCTGATTTCTTTGTTCTGTCTTTTGATGCAGTGAATATGACCCCTGTCTACAACCCTGTTTCCCATCTTGTATATTCTGCAAATCAGCGTGATGTCACTGATGTTTATGTCAATGGTAAATGCCTTATGGATAATGGGGTTATCACAATAGTTGATGAAAATGAAATAAAAGAAAAAGCCCGTTCATGGGCGGCAAAAATTAAAGGATAAATTAATAATGGATATTAACACTTACTCCAACCCTCTTAATGAGAGATATGCCAGCAAAGAGATGCTTTATCTCTTCTCTCCTCACAAAAAATTCTCAACATGGAGAAAGCTTTGGATTGCCCTTGCTGAATCTGAAAAAGAACTTGGGCTGAACATCAGCGATGAACAGATAGCAGAGATGAAGGCTAACGTAGACAATATAGACTTCGCCTATGCTGCTGAAATGGAAAGAAAATTTCGTCATGATGTTATGGCGCATGTTCATACATTCGGTAAAGTATGCCCGAAAGCAATGCCAATAATTCACCTCGGTGCCACAAGCGCCTATGTGGGTGACAACACTGATCTTATTGTGCTGAAAGAGGCAATGATTCTGACTCGTAAAAAACTTGTCAGTGTTATGAATAACATAGCAAAATTCGCAGTGAAATATAAAGATATGCCCGCCCTCGGTTTCACCCACTTTCAACCTGCACAGCTTACAACTGTGGGTAAACGCGCCTGCCTGTGGCTTCAGGATTTCATGCTGGACTTTGAAGCACTTGAATTCGCAATCGAAAACATCCGGTTCAGAGGCGTAAAGGGAACCACCGGAACTCAGGCTTCTTTCCTTCATCTGTTTGAAGGAGATCACGACAAGGTGCGCCGACTCGATAAAACGGTATCTGCTAAAATGGATTTTGACAAGGTTCTGACCATCACCGGGCAGACATATACCAGAAAACAGGATTCAAGAGTGCTTGCCGCCCTCGCCTCCCTTGCTGAGTCTGCTCATAAGATGGCAACAGATATCAGACTCCTTGCAAATCTTAAAGAAGTTGAAGAACCATTTGAGAAAAACCAGATAGGTTCAAGCGCAATGGCTTATAAACGCAACCCCATGCGCAGTGAGCGTGTATGCTCCCTCTCAAGACACGTAATAGCACTGAGCCTTAATCCTTATATGACACACGCTACCCAGTGGTTTGAACGCACTCTGGACGACTCTGCGAACCGCAGAATAAGCAATTCAGAAGCGTTCCTCACAATGGATGCCGTTCTTGAGCTGCTTTACAATATAACAGACGGTCTTGTTGTGTACGAAAGGATGATCAACAGGCGTGTAATGGATGAGCTGCCATTTATGGCAACGGAAAACATCATTATGGAATCCGTTAAGCGAGGCGGTGACAGACAGGAGCTTCATGAGATAATTCGTGAAGCATCAATGGAAGCAGGAAAACGAGTAAAATCCGAAGGTTTGGACAATGACTTGTTAGACAGGCTTGCCAATCACTCCGGTGTACCTCTTAACCGTGATGAGATAAACAAGCTTCTGGAGCCTTCAAAGTTTGTAGGCAGAGCGCCTGAGCAGGTAATTGATTTTGTTGAAGGCGAGGTTCGCCCTGTTCTTGATAAATACAAAGACTGCATAGGTCTTGATGTGGATATAAAAGTTTAGCAAAATGTAAGCGGGCGATTTAAAGCCCGCTTTTTTATATCCTTGTAATACTACCTGTACTCCATCCCGAATCAGTTTGAGTTGAAACCTTATTTGATCTCTTCAGGCAGAAAACTATTACAGACGTTATTCCCACCAGTCCGGAAAAAATAAAAACTGATTTAATTCCTGTATATTTAAGAATAAGTGAACTGAAAACAGGGCTGCAGGCGAACCCCAACCCCATAAACATATTGAATTTCCCCAGAACACTGCCATACCCCGAATTTTCGCTGTGTTCCAGTAGAAAGGCAAGACATGCCGGTTGTGAAACTGCGCTGAATATTCCGCTGAAAAGCAGCGCTGTGAGTATATATGTATAGTTGTCAAGCATTACAGTAACTATCAGCAGTGACGACACCACTAATCCGCCGCAATAAATGAGTATTTCTTTATGGAAACGGTCTGCAAGCCTTCCCGTAAAAGGCAGGAACATGGCGGTCAGCAGTGCGGACAGGCTTAAGGCTACCCCTATTCCCTTTATAGACACGGATAATTCCAATAAATATATGGGTAAAAAAACAGTGACAGTTGATATGCCCCATGCTCTGCAAAAAATATAAAACATCATGATATTAATATCTGTTTTTTGAGAGATATTGCATTTTTTATCAATATAAGAAGGCTTATTTCTTCCATTATTTTCAATAAAAAAGGCAAAGAAAAGACAAATGCAGCAACAAAACATCGTAAAAATGAATAAATAACTGAATCCGAAGCTTTCTACAATAATGCTTCCTGCGAATGGTGCTGCAGCAATGGCAGAATAAAAGGATATGTCGAAAATACCCAGAATATTACCTTTTTTCTTTCCCGAAAACTCAAGCAGGCAGTACATAACAGGACGGAACATGGCACATGATACTCCCTGAACCGCTCTTAATATCAAAATGGCTTTTGCATCATGAACCAAGCTGAACATGCAAGAAACTGCTGTAAACAGCAGAATCGAAGCAATCAGGACAGTTTTAGTACCGTACCTGTCAATTGTACTGCCCGCCAGTGGAGAGAATATAATTTTGGATGCGGAATAAAAAGCAAATGCAAATCCTAATGTGGCGCTTTGTGAGTAATATTTATTGTAAAATATCGGAAAAAGTGAGTCATTTGCTGCAAAAGCAAGTGTTATGATGAAATTTATTGCAAAAAGAATCAAAAACCTTTGCTTTTGTTTATTATTCTGCATGAGTAAATACCTTTTACGGAACACTTATTGTGAATGAATGATGGCATTCCTTATTACAGTATAATTCTGAGGATGTATGGATGTGATGACAGATAGTACACCGCAAAGCCCCGGTGTGAGCATTATGCGGATTTACTAAATATTCTTTACTATTAATATCTTTAAGAATAATTTTTTCACCGGTCTCAACGCCCTCATGACATGCTTTGCATGATTTTTGTGAAGCAGCTCTGACAGGTGTTTCTGTCATATGACAGTCAATACATTGAAGACCTGCTTCTATATGTTTTTCACTAATCTGATTATCTGAATTTCCTGCAAAACAATAAACAGAGGCAAAGAAAACAACTAAGAAAACAATATTTATATATTTGATATTTAACATCTATTTCTCCATGTTGTATGCTGTTTAACAATTTTGGCATTTTTTCACTGTAAAAAGAAAAAGATAAAAAAAATACAAGCAGTAAAATCTTACGTCGTGTTTATTGCATTTCTGTCCAGTCGTACATGTTTTCAAAGAGTGACGAATGAACATAGATGTTACGCTTGTTTCTGCTCATCAGTTTCTTTTCATACATTTCTACAACAGTGCGGCAAACCGTAACCTCTGATGCTCCCAGAATTTGTGCATATTCCCTGTGACTGAGATAAATTGGAAGCATGTTCCAGCCTTCTTTAATTTCCGGGTTATATGAAGTTACAAGCACTTTCAAAAATACCCTCAATCTTTCCGGGACACTGAGAGTATAGTTGGCGATCATGGCTTCCATGTGGGTTTCCTCTTTTGCCACCACTCCTTTTGTATAAAGAAGCATCAGCTCCGGGTTATTTCCTATATGTTTTTGCCATACATCGTATGTGATGCTTAAAACTTCTGAAGGTCTTATTACGCTGTCTGTGACATTGACTAATTCTCTTGTCAGTCCATCGATATCGGCCAAGGCTCGCCCGGGGATAACCAGGCTGAAGATAAAGCTTCGTTCGTGCTTGTCCTGAAACGAGAATGCTGCCAATCCTTTTTTCAGATAATAAAATTTTCCTTCTGGTCCTCCGTTCATTAACGGGGTTCCACGTCCCAGTAGTTCAAGGGAACCATATTTCAAATAAATATCACGGAGTTGAGGCGGTTCTTCACTGTAGATCCATGGTTTCTGAAAAAATACCTGTCTCATAATCTACCGTTAATTAAATTAGCGGCGGTAAACAGCCGCCGCTATTAAAGTAAAGCTATTTTTTTATTTTGCCAAGTTTTACAGCAATATGTTCCGAAGCTATTCTGCCTCCTGTTGCCGCATAGCTTGAGAGAGAACCGGGCATGATGAGGTCATAGGTATCACCAAACATCCCCCCGGCGTCTATTCCGGCAGCATAAAGACCATTTATGGGTTTGTCTTGATCTGTAACCGCCTGCATATTAGCATTAATGCGCACGCCGCCGATTGTACTCATAAATGAAGGTTCGCCCTCTACAGCATAGAACGGACCTTGTTCCACTTTGCGGAGAAATCTTCTGTCTTTACCGAATACTTCATCGTAGTTGTATTCAGTGTATCTGTTAATATCAGCAACTGTTTTTTTAAGATTACCTGCAGGAACACCCATTTTCTGAGCAAGAGCATCAATTGTATTAGCTTTGAATGCATAGCCCTTTTTCTCGCCCTCTTTTATGCCCTGATCAATAAGATTGAGCTTTGTTCCTGCGGGAACCCAGTCACTATATGGCATAAATGTTCCTTTTGTTTTCAGTTCATCAACTGTATTCTGATCCATAACTACAAAATATCTTTTACCGACACGTTCTATTGCATTTTGTGAAACAGTCCAGTCTGATGAGTGCTGTTCGTTAAAAAAGCGGTCTCCTGCTTTGCTTACCCAAAGAAGAGGCTGACGGAGAACACTTGTGATTTGTCCAAGAGGTGTTGTGTCTGTAAGGGTTTTATTCGGGTCTTCGCCTATGGGAATACCGCCGAGCACAAGGAGAGAACTCATGCTCTCTGTTCCTGCTCCTACAGCCAGTGCCATATTTATTCCATCACCTTCACGCCCTGCTTTCGGACCCGCAACAAGCTGTTCTGCATTGGCAATATATTTTTTCATCATATTGAGGTTGTTGGCAAACCCGCCTGTGCAAAGGATTACACCGCCTTTTGTATGAAACTCTATTTCATCGCCGCTGTCCGTATCTTCTGCTATGATTCCGACAACATTGCCTTTTGAGTCGGTAATAAGCTTTTTACCGGCAGTTTCTGTCATAGTTTTATTACCCGTTTTATGGATAATATCGACAAGGGTTTTCACTGCTGTCGCACCGGAACCTTCATGAAATAAATGCCATGTTTTAGGACCGTTATATATGACAGTATGTACCTTTTCAAAGACAACACCACGCGCCTTCATCCAGTCGACATTTTCCGCTGAACGGTTAATCAATGCTCTCAGCACAGCTCCATTCGCTTTCCAGTGGCTGAACTCCATCGCCATGTTCCATGCCTGATCTGTTGTGATTCTGTCAGAAGACTGCCGCTGCATGTAGCTTTCAACTGCGAATGTGCCTTCAACAAACGGAGCAGCCCCGCCTAATGTAGGCATTTTTTCGATAAGATAAACTTTAAGCCCGTTTTCCGAAGCGACAGCAGCCGCAGAAAGACCTGCAAGCCCTGAACCGACAACAACAACATCTGTTTCAATGATTTGCCGCTTAGGTGCAGCAAAAACTGACGATGCACACAGCATCATTACTGTTAAATAAACAAATAAATTACGCAACATTGTGCTTCCTCCTTTTTATAGTGTAAAAGCAGGGTAGCATTAAATTATGAGCAAAAAACTATCGCACGATATTGTTTTGAGAAAAAAGTAGCATGGTAAGTGTTTAGTGATGCTGAAAAGGGAAGCGGTTTGTTATATAACAGACCTTAACAGAGCGTGTTTCTTACGAAGTGTCTTAAATCGTTAATAACATATGGATTCAGACTGAATGTCCTGTAGCCGGTTTTAATAAGATGGCTTAAAATACGTTCATCTGCTGCTATTTCACCGCAGATTTCAAGTCTGAGTCCTGTTTTTTTAACTCTGTTGTAGATATTTTCTAAAAGCGCAAGAAACGCTTTATTATTAGTTTGATACAGTGAACTAACCGCCGGGTTTGTTCTGTCCACCGCAAAAAAATACTGGAAAAGGTCATTTGAACCTATGCTGAAGAAATCGCAGTATTCAGCAAGCTCTTCAATGTAAAAAACAGCTGATGGAATTTCTATCATAGTGCCGAATGACGGAGCTTTGACTCCCCTTTCCTCTGCAATCTGCCTGCCAAGCTGAACAACATCACGCAGTTCATCCGGAGTGGAAACAAACGGAATCATGATTTTGAGGGAAGGATAAGACGAATACACCTCAATAAGGGCTCTCAACTGCTCCTCAAGCATGTTTCTGCCGTTTAAGAGAAGGCGTATTCCTCTGTTGCCGAGAGCCGGATTATCTTCAGGGATTTCAAGATCGCTTTTTTTATCCGCACCTATGTCAAACAAGCGGAAAACAACCTCTCCGGGGAACATGGAAAGTATTTCTTCGTAGGTTTTCACCTGTTCATCAAACCCGAAGCCGGAAGGGTTCTGAAGATAGAAAATCTCTGTACGCACAAGCCCTATTCCGTCCGCATTGAGGCTTCGGGCTCTTTCCGCATCCAGAAGGCTTGAAACGTTAGCATAAAAATACACGCTTTCCCCATCCGGTAGTCTGATATCCGGATCTGCTTCACCGAGATCAGGTTTTTGTTTTATGCTGTTTATTTTTTCCTGATATTCCCTGAGCCTCTCAGGTGTGGGATTAATGAAAATTTCGCCGTTGTCGCCGTCAAGAATGATTGTTTTTGCCACTTCCATAAGCTCTGAAAGCTTTTTGATTCCGCTCACTGCGGGAATGTGCCTGCTTTTTGCAAGTATTGCCGTGTGGCTTGTTGCGCCGTCTTTGGAGGTGATGAAGCCTGTAACTTTTTCAAGATCAAGTGACGCTGTTTCTCCGGGAGTGAGGGCGTCTGCCATCAGGATACTGTTTTCACCAAGTTCCACGTCCCGCTTCATTACGCCAAGATGACTTAGGAGGCGTTTTGATATATCTTCAATGTCTCCTGCTCTTTCCCTTAAATAACGGTCGGGTATAGATAAAAAACGCTTGATAACCTTATCCGCAACGTGGCGCACGCTGAAAGCAGCGCTCTTTCGGTGGTCTGTTACGTGTTTTTTTATATCTTCCCTGAACATGCTGTCTTCAAGCATCAGCAGGTGTGTCTGGAAAATTTCCGAGTCAATATTTTCACTGCTTTGGTCAAGATCATCAATAAGTTTCAGAAGATCAGCTTTTGTTTTAAGAAAAGCACTCTCAAGCTCTTCAAGCTCTCTTTGGATATCTAGATCCCCTGTGTTTTTTTCCAGAAATCTTGAGAGTACCATTGCGGGAGAGCCGATTGCTATTCCGCCGGAAAGAGGAATTCCTCTAACACTTATCTCTCCTTCATACATATCATCATCGTTGTGCGGCTCATAAAGATAATGCTTCATCATTATGGTGGAAACCTGCGCTGCTGCCGCTTTTATTAGAGCTTTCATTGCTTCTGTGTTCTTTTTATCTTTCTGAAACTGAAAAACAAGAACCCCTATGATGTGGGAGCGTCCCTTAAGCGGAACACCGATGAAGGTGTTAAAGGGTTCTTCGTTAATTCCTGGGAAGTAGTTGAATCTGCTGTGTTTGGAAGCATTTCGGATAAAGGTATACTCCCCTCCGGTAAAACTTAAGCCGGTGAGACCTTCAGAGGTTTTCATGGTAACATTTCCCACAGCAGACTGGCTCAAACCATCGGTCGCCATGAGGGTGAGAGTATCTTTTTTGAATTTGCTTAAAAGGTAAACAGAGCAGACGTCACTGCCCAGACCACGCCTGAGATGGGTCACTGTCCTGGTAAGGACATCCTCCATGCTTTCGGCATCCAGAATGATATTGCTGATTTCAAGCAAAAGTTCAATTTTTCTCATAACGATTGATTTTAAAGCGTTACAACGCTATGTGCAAGTGGAAATTACGGCGGTTTAATGTCCTTTTATACAAAATCTTCCGGTCTGCATCCGAGGAAGCCGCAGAGACCGTCTATAGCGGGTGACATATCAACAGAATAATCATTTACATATAAATCTATATGGCTTTTTATCACTTTATCATCAAGCTCTTGTGCGTGTTTTTTGATGTACTGCTGTATCTCTGTATAGTTGTTTTCAGCAAAGGAGATCGACTGTCTGAGCAGCCTGTTTATTTCATCTGCATATTGAGTGAGAGTCTTCCTTATTAAAATAGCTCCCAAGGGAATCGGAGCTTTATATTTTTCCTCCCAGAGCTCGCCAAGGTCAAAGAGCTTAACAAGCCCTTCCTCCCTGTAGATGAACCTGCCCTCATGGATTACAACTCCGGCAAGTACTCTGCCCTCTTTCACAGCAGGCATTATTTCATCAAAACGCATTTCGATAAACTCATAGTCTGAACCGAAAAAATGTCTGAAAAACCTGAATGCACTGGTGTGGATGCCGGGTATGGCTATTTTGGCACCTTTTGCTGAAGCTATATCTGTCTCTTTCACCGACACAATCAGTGGTCCGCAGCCGAAGCCGAGGGCACCGCCGGCTTTCAGAACAGAGTAATCATTCAGAACCTGCGGAATCATTCCGTAGGAAACCTTGACTATATCCAGCTCACGGTCGAGAGCCTTATTGTTCAGCACTTCAATATCATCCATAAACGGCTCAAAGCTGTGAGCCGTTCTGATGTGCCCTTCAAGGAGGGCGCCGAAAATATATGTGTCGTTAGGGCAAGTGGATATGCCTATGTTAAAGTTCATTTTAATTCCCTTAGAATGACGGAATACTCCCCAGCAGATACTTGAGGTCATCATCCTTAAACTCAACACCGCCGCCGAGGAAAAGTGTTCTCGTATCGCTGTTTGCTATGTTGTCCACACCGCCTGTGATGAAGAAGTTCTCAAAGAATTTGTATCTGGCGTATGCTTTGACATTTACGTTTCTGTCCTCATCCTCATCGGGGAAGTCATACACATCAAGCTTAAGCTCAAAGTTTTTGTTTTTTGATATGGGATAAAAATCAGCTCCGACACCGAATTCTGATTCCATAAGCCCTATGCGGAAGTAGAAGTTGTCAAAAAATCTGTGGGCGTACATTGCAGTAAATGTAAGTTCATCTTTATTGACGGTTTTTTCTCCTTCGACATCAACCCAATACCCGTCACCACCGGCAGGGTTGCCGCCGCTGTGTATCTTCTGGGTAAATTTTTCAGTGGTATCTCTTCCGTTGGGGTGGCTTTCAAGACCGAGGAGATAATATCTTTTTTCATTAGGAACAAGCTTAAGTCTGAAATAACCTTTGTTTTCGCTCTCTTCAAAGTTATGCTGACCTTCAAATGAGAGGTAAACCTGCATCTTGTCAAGCTTGCCAACTGTATTCTTCAGGCTTGTGAGGGTTTCATTAACATTATCAATCGTATTGTTGTCATATATTAGTTTGCCGACTGTGCCTTCACCGGATTTTATCTGTCCGGTAATGTCATTCATGTTATCAACGGTTGTTTCAAGCTTGGCTGTTACAGCTCGGAGGTTTTTGATTGTATCGTTGATGTCGGTTTTATTTCCGCCGACAATATCGTCTATGTCACCGGTAACGTTTCTGAGGTTTTCTGCTATCGCAGGGGTCTGCATCCTCAAATCTTCTGTTATTAAACGTATATTTGCTATTATATCATTCATATTCTGCTGATTACTCACAGCCAAATTGTTAAGAGAACCTGTGAGTGATTCAACATTACGCATGATAGCATTAACTCTCATTTCATTTTGAGCGAGGATGTCACGAAGCATATCTGTGGTGTAGCGGGCGTTTTCAAGTGTCATTTTCATGTTTTCTTTAGCTTCCGCAGTAGCGAGAACCTCTTTGAGCGCAGATGTAATTTCCTTAACGTCTCCGGCTATATCGCCGAGTTGGTTTCCAAGCTCATCAAAATCAGTTGAGCTTGCTGATTCTCTGATAACATCGTCCTGTTTAAGAGCGCCTGCAAGTTCATTGGTTTTCATCTGGAGTTCGGCGTATTTTTCTCCAAGGAAGCCGCTGGAACGGACTGCTAAAATGACATTAGAAGGGATCTCATACTGTTCATCTATAACCATGGTGATTACAGGTTTACCGTTTACAAGCCTGACCTCTGTGACCTTTCCAACTTTAACACCGTTGAACATAACAGCGGAGTCCTGCGTAAGCCCTGAAGCGTTGCTGAGTTCCGCCTTTATTTCCATTCCCTTATGTCCGCCTATGGAGAATGAGCCTGCTTTAAGAGACATAAAGCCTATAAGCACAAAACATATAATTACGAAGGCTCCAACCTTGGCTTCGAGTCCTGCTTTCATCTATTACCCCTCGTTATATTACTTTTATAGGTCCTTCCATCGAGGCGGAAAGGAACTGACGGACATACGGGTTATCCGTGGATTTAAACTCATCTGGAGTACCGAATAAAACCACTTTGCCGTCATACAGCATCGCCATATAGTCAGCTATTTTCAATGCGCTGTCTATATCGTGCGAAATGACAACAGAGGTTATATCCAGCTCTTTCTGCGTATCATGTATAAGGTTATCCACCACATCACACATGATAGGGTCAAGCCCTGTGGTGGGTTCGTCGTAAAGAATAATCTGCGGTTCAAGGGCTATTGCTCTTGCCAGCCCTACTCTTTTTCTCATACCGCCGGAAAGTTCTGACGGCATTTTTTTCTCCACATCACGGAGCCCAACAAGGCGGAGTTTCTCTATAACTATGTCATGAATTTGTTTTTTAGTAAGTTTGGTATGTTCCACAAGCGGAAAGGCAACATTCTCAAATACAGTCATGGAGTCAAACAATGCTGCATTCTGGAAGAGGATGCCGAATTTTTTGCGTATATCCAGAAGCTCTTTGCCTTTGAGTCCTACTATACTTTTGCCGTCCACCAGAACATCGCCTTTTGTGGGCGGCATAAGTCCGCACATCTGTTTCAGGAGTACGCTTTTTCCCGTACCGGAGGGACCTATTATGTACGTAATTGCATTTTTACGCACCTGAATATCAATCCCTTTATGGATTTTATATTCACCAAAGCTTTTATGTACGTCTTTCAGTTCTATCGCAAATTCCATTAAGACCGCCTAAAACATGAATGCCGTGAGAATATAGTCAAAAACAAGAATGAGTATACAGGCAAGCACCACAGACTCTGTGGTCGCCTTTCCAACCCCTTCTGCGCCGCCTGAAGTGTAATAGCCTTTGTAGCAGCCGACTAAAGTTACCAGAAGACCGAAAACAACTGACTTTATCATTCCGTTCATAAAGTCCGAAAGGTCTATATAGCGATACATATTATCGAGATAGAGTGTTTTATTGATACCCAGTATATAAACCCCGACAAATACTCCGCCAACAGTGCCGCAGAAAACAGCTATTGCGTTCAGGAGGGGCATGACGAATATTCCTGCAAGTATGCGGGGTACGCAGAGGTACTGCACTGGATCAACAGCGAGGGATGATAACGCATCTATCTGCTCTGTGACTTTCATTGTGCCTATCTCTGCCGTAATAGCAGACCCTGCCCTTGCTGCAACCATTATGGCAGAAAGAACCGGACCAAGCTCACGGGCCATGCCCAGTGTGACAACAGTTCCCACAAGATATTCTGCGCCGAATTTGCTGAAGCCTATATAACTCTGAAAGGCAAATACCATGCCTGTAAAGCTGCCTGTGAGTATGATAACAGAGAGAGAGTTTACGCCTATGAACTCGATCTGTTTAATAAACAGCCTGAACCTGAAAGGCGGTACAAAGGTCATTTTCAGTGTTTCCCAGAAAAGCAGAAACAGCCTGCCCGCACCGACACTCATAACTGTAAAAGGTCTGCCTACAAATGCCAGAATTTCGTTCATCAGAGAGGTTTTCTCCTTTAGTCTTTGTAGATTCGGGGTATTCGATCTGAAATACCGCAGAGAATTTCATAGCTGATAGTATCGGCGAGCTCCGCCCACTTTTCAGCAGATATATTATCGCCTAGAATCTCCACTTCAGGGTATGAGCCGTCAAGGGGAACATTCGTCAGGTCTATCATAGTCATATCCATACAGACAGTTCCAAGAACCGGACAGTTTACACCGTTTACACGCATTTCAGCCCTGTTTGAAAAGTTTCTGGAATAGCCGTCAGCATAACCAATGGGGACAACGCCGACTGTCATATCCTTGTCTGCGGTGAAACGCCTGTTGTAGCTCACAGTTTCGCCTTTCGGGATTCTTTTTATGTGAACCACTTTCGAGTATATCCTCATAACTTTCTTTAAATCAACATTATTATTACCGTATAAGTATCCGTAAAGCATGATTCCGGGGCGTGCCAGAGTACATTCATTGCTGATATTAGCTATGCCGGAGGAGTTCAGAAGGCTTGTTTCTGCGGTGATATTATTATTCTTGATAAAGGAACAGAACCGCTCTTTCTGCTGATAGCTGTATTCAATGTCTGAATCTGCACTAGAAAGATGGCTCATCACATGACAAACATGAAAACGTGGGTATTTTTTTAAAAATTCCTGATAATCCATCTCCGGAGAGTAACCCAGCCTGTGCATTCCTGTATCAATCTTCAGGGTTATGTCTGCCTTCAGGTTATTCTGCTCAAGGAAAGAATGGTATGCTTCTGCTATTTCATCGTCAAAAACGGCTGGTATAAGCTTGTTTATGAATACTTCCTCATGTAAATACTGATCAACATATCCGAGGAGAAAAATTTCCGGTTCAGGACCAAGGGATTTTCTTAGAACTATCCCCTCCAGAACTGTCGCCACTCCGAATTTTCTGACACCACAGTTTTTAATGGCATATTCTGCCAGTCTGACTGCCCCGTGCCCGTAACCGTCCGCTTTGATTATGGCTATAATGTCTGTTCCGCTGAGTTTTCTTGCCTGTTCTATATTATGTCCGAAGGCTTTTAAATCTATCTGGGCATATGTCGGTCTGAGAGACTCAATTCTCTTTTGTATCACTTTCTATACCTGCTGAATGAAGAAGATAAGATCTTATAAATGGTTCAAGTCCGCCGTCCATGACGCTGTCAACGTTTCCTGTCTCGTGTCTTGTGCGCAGGTCTTTAACCATTTTATATGGGTGCATTACATAACTGCGTATCTGGCTTCCCCACCCTATGTCCGTTTTGGTACTTTCCAGCTTGTCACGCTCTTCGTTGCGTTTTTTCATCTCATGGTCATATAATTTAGCTTTCAGAAGCTTCATGGCGTGAGCCTTGTTTTTATGCTGGCTGCGCTCATTCTGGCATGTAACCACTATTCCCGTGGGCATATGGGTGATTCTTACAGCAGAATCGGTTGTGTTGATGTGCTGCCCGCCTGCGCCGCTGGCACGGTATGTATCTATCTGAAGGTCAGATTCGTTTATATCTATTTCGATATCGTCATCAATCTCCGGCAGAACAAAAACAGATGCAAAGGATGTATGACGCCTGCTTTGCGAGTCAAACGGGGATATGCGGACAAGCCTGTGAACACCTATCTCACCTTTCAGATAACCAAAGGCGTATGCGCCTATAATATTAAAAGTAACAGATTTTATGCCCGCTTCCTCGCCTTCTATCATGTCCATAAGCTCACACTTAAAACCCATTCTTTCCGCATAACGGGTGTACATGCGGTAAAGCATCTGCGCCCAGTCGTTAGATTCTGTTCCGCCTGCGCCGGAATGTATTGTAAGGATAGCATTGTTCGGATCATGGGGGTCATCAAGGATAAGCTTAAGCTCAAACTGCCTGATAGTTGCCTCAAGCTTGTCTGTGACGGAAATTATATCGTCAGCAACTTCTTCCGCACCCTCATCATAGAGTTCAAGAAGGGTTTCCACCTCGTCCACAAGGTCTTTGACATCCGTCCATTCTTCAAGGAACTTTTTCATGTTTGACTGTTCTTTGAGAAGGGCTTTGGATTCCTTCTTTGTCCAGAAGTCAGGCTCGTTTATGGACATTTCATCTACTCTGCGTATTCTTTCCGATATATCTTCTTCGTTTACTACAGAGTAAAATCCTTTGACCTGCTCTTTAAGTTCTGAAAATAAGCTTTGTGACTCTTCAATACTCATTAATGTATTCCTTATATATTTAAACGGTACGTCCAGTCCGTTTGATTTAATATCTGGTATGGGTTTATTCAGCTTCCGCTGACAATCATTGCGTCAAAAAGAACATCGCCTGTGACTATGTTTCCGTGGATTCGTGTATTGCTGTACACAGCTTTTGCAGCACAAAGCAGATCTTTCAGGTTTCCTGTAAGAACGGATTCTCTGAATGATGAAACTGCCTCGCCACTACGCAGCACCACGCCTGAAATCCCCAAAGAAAAATCACCGCTGACGGTGTCTGCCATATGGAGTCCCATCACATCAAGAACCTTGACCACATCACCTTTTATTAAAGCAACGGCGGATACATCTTCAGTGGGTTCAACAACAAGGTTGGAGGTTCCTACGCCTATTTTACCCGAACCGGTTCTCACCGCATTCGCCGTATTTTCAGCGTTCATCAATGCCGAAGTGTAGCCGTTATGAAGGTATGATTCAAGCTTTCCTTTTGTAACAAGGTGTGTTTCCCTTGCTTCGGTTCCTTCATCATCAAAGCGGAATGAACCTATGGCATCCCCGTGAAAGGGATCATCAGTTATGTTTAAAATGTCAGACGCTACTGTTTTCCCGAGTTTTCCGGCAAAAAGGCTCATCTTTTTAAGTACATTTTCAGCATCGCACATTTCCGAAATAAGCTCAAAAAACTGCGCAGCAGTACCGGAGTCAAAGAGTATGTTGTACTTCCCTGTTTTAAGCGGTTTCCCGCCCAGAAGGCTGGTTGCTGTCTCTGCCGCTCTTCTGCCGATTAGGGATGGTTCAAAGTGTTTATCAAGATAGACAGTATCACCCTCATAACCCTCCTGAATGTCTCCGTTTTCTTCTGCAAGACACTGGCAGAAAGATGAAATCATCTGTTTATTCCATAACTTACGGGCTATATGTGTTCCGGTGATTAATGTTTTCTGATTAATATATGAGCATGAAGCTGATTTGACAGATTTAACCCTTTTGTCAAACCCTTTTGCACCGCTTTCTGTCAGAAGAGCAAAGTTTTTGAGAGTCTCAATATCCGGTTCGGCTAGTTCTGTAATATCTTTATAAACTTGCGGTGATGAAGGAATATACACCTTTTCATCCTGCGGGGTCAGTCTGATGACTTCCTGCGCTTCACTCAGAAAAGCGTTGAGTCTCTCTTCGTTTACACCGCCGGAAGTATAGTACAGGGTTCTGCCTTCTTTAAAAACCCTCACACGCAGACCGGAGGATGAGTTGACAGTAACGTCTTCCACCTCTCCGTCTCTTATGTCAACAGTTTTTGAAGTTCCTTCAGAAAGCTGTATTTCTATACTGTCAAAGCTTGCTTTGTATCTGTCAATGAGCCGTCCGGAAAAATCCATCAAAGCTCCAGAACCATTGCGGTTTCATCGCAATCCGGGAATTTGGCGCACTTAAGACAGTCCGACCAGATTTTCTTGGGCAGGGTATCCTTTTCAACTTCCTGAAAGCCGAATTTTGCGAAAAAATGAGCTTTATAAGTCAGAAGAAATATTTTTTTTGCACCGATGGTTCTGGACATTTCCATGACCTTTTCCACCATTGCTTTGCCTATTCCGTGTCTGGATACGTGTTCGGCAACGGCGATTGAGCGAAGCTCAACCAAGTCCTCCCATGATGGGTGCATGGCGCAGCATCCAAGGAGTTCGCCGTTTTCCTCCCACACTATAAACTCAAGTATTCGTTCGCATATCTCACTTATACTTACAGGGAGCATTTCTCCCTTTGAAGCGTAAGAATTAACCAGCTTCTGTATTTTTCTTGTATCTGCGAGGGTTGCTTTTCTGAGCATTAAAAGTTCCTGATAAACTGCTTATAGAGATACACTGCCGTTTCTTTGTCAGGAAGAAGGTTAAGACCCTTTCTGGCTTTTATGGTTACTTTAACTTTGCCGAGTCCCTGATCTTCTATGAATGCAAATACGTCGGCATTGGGAAGAACAGCCTCAATTTTGCCTTCGGCTATGCTGGAATCACGTATTACGCCTCTTTCATTCTTAATAACGTCAAGCATGGTTTCAAAAGCGGTTTCGGGGCTTGCGGTGATCGTGTCTGAAACACCGTCAGTGGTCACGCTGTAAGTTGCACCTGCAGCACCCGCTCCCACTACCAGAATAGCCGGAAGGCACCCGTACATAAACATTGAGATCACAGCGGCGAAAAGGACGGTTCTTAATTTCATTTCTACCTCATTATACAGATTGATTTTTTACATCATAAACTTGCGCATTCTGCTCGGGGAAAAACCCCGCCATTTTAATAATCGTATAATATTACGAAATAATTAGGATTTTATCAATGATATTTATTGACAGCTTATCCGGCGGGATCTAATATCAGTTTTGAGATGAAAAAACGTAGAAAGTTCACAAATCCTTACAGAGAAACCTAAGCCTTCTGCCCATTTTGGGACGGAAGGCTTTTTTTTTAATAAAAAGACAGCGGAGGGTCGTTGATGAGTCACGGAAAAGAGATTCTAAGCTGCGAAGAAATGGCAGGAATGATCACAAGGATGGTTTTTCAGATCCTTGAATCGGTGCGTTCTTCGGGCAATTTCGGAATCGTAGGCATTAAAAGCGGCGGAGCCGTGCTGGCACGCAGAATTGCTGATGAGATAGCAAAGCACAGCGGTAAAAGTCCTGATGTCGGTTATCTGGACATAACCTTGTACCGTGATGACCTCGCCCAGACGCAGATTGCGGATTTCCCCCTGGTTCAGGGAACAGAAATCGGTTTTGATGTAGCGGGCAGACACATTATTCTTGTTGATGATGTGGTTTTCACAGGGAGAACTGTCAGAGCGGCTCTGGATGCACTTACAGATTTCGGCAGACCTTCCAAAATCAGCCTCGCAGCCCTCATTGACAGAGGACACAGGGAACTGCCTGTTCAGCCGGACTATGTGGGAAAATCTGTCCCGACATCCTTAAGCGAATGTGTTCAGGTAAATTTCAGAGAAACCGCCGGAGCGGACTCTGTTTGCATAATAAAGAAATAATTCTTTAATTTTCATTCAGGAGTAACAGATGTCTTACAGCAGAAAAGACCTTACAGGTATGATAGACCTCACAAAAGATGAGATTCTCCACCTGCTTGATACGGCGGAAAAGTTCAGGGAAATCAACCACAGGGATGTAAAAAAGGTTCCAACACTTAAGGGAAAAACCATTGTGAATCTTTTTTTTGAAAACTCCACCCGTACCAGAACTTCCTTTGAGATAGCCGGTAAAAGACTTTCAGCGGATACAATTAATTTTTCCGCATCCGCAAGCAGCACAGCAAAGGGTGAAACCCTCATCGACACTGTTCATAATATTGAAGCGATGAAGACCGATATATTTGTTGTGCGCCACGCCTACAGCGGAGCCATTAAATTTATAGCTGAAAACACAAACGCATCGGTGGTGAATGCCGGAGACGGGCTTAATGAACACCCTACCCAGTCGCTTCTGGATATGCTCACAATCAAACAGCACAAAGGCAGGCTTGATGGGCTTAATGTCGCAATAATTGGCGATATCACCCACAGCAGGGTTGCCCGCTCAAACATATGGGCAATGCCTAGGCTCGGCATCAATCTCCGCCTTTTCGGACCCAAAACAATGCTTCCCCGCTGCACATCTCCTTTCGGGGTAAAAGTATGTAATAATATGGAGGAAGCGGTGGACGGAGCGGATGTTATCATGACACTCCGCATCCAGAGAGAGCGTCAGGGCAAGCTGCTTCTGCCTTCCGTAAAGGAATACGCAAGGTACTTCGGGCTGAACGCCGCAAGGCTTAAGCTCTCCAACAACGCAATAGTGATGCACCCTGGTCCTATCAACCGAGGGGTCGAAATATCAAGCGAAATAGCTGACTGCCCGCAGTCCGTGATTCTTCCGCAGGTGGAAAGCGGTGTTGCGGTGAGGATGGCGGTTCTTTATACACTGGGAACAGGTCAGAGAGGGGGAGAATAATGAAAACACTGCTTACAAACTGCAAAATAGTCAATTATGATAAGACGATAACCAAAAATATCCTCATTGAGGACGGAATAATAAAGTCACTTACCGATGATACCCCTACGGCGGATAAAACCTATGATCTTAAAGGGAAAATGGTTCTGCCCGGTCTTATAGATATGCATGTCCATTTTCGCGATCCGGGGCTTGAGTATAAGGAAGACATCATCTCCGGCTCGTATGCAGCTGCTGCGGGCGGGGTTACTGCTGTCTGCCCTATGGCAAACACAAAACCTGTGAACGATAATGCTTTTATCACTAAATACATGGTTGATAAAGGCAAGGAGCTGGGAGTATGCGACATACTGCCCGTCGGCGCTGTATCAAAAGGGATGCACAGTGAAGAGCTTACTGAAATGGGTGAAATGTTTGCCGCAGGCGCATGCGCTTTTTCCGATGACGGCAAGCCGGTTCTCGGTTCTGATGTTATGCGCAGGGCGCTGGAATATGTATCCGGCTTCGGCGGAATGATACTCAGCCACAGTGAGGACAAGCAGCTTGCGGGTGAAGGCGTTATCCACGAAGGTGAAGTTTCCGCTATTACCGGTCTCAGAGGTATCCCTTCGGAAACAGAAGAGATAATGATAGCCCGTGACATTCTCCTCGCAAAGCTTACTGGAGGACATGTTCATATATGCCACATAAGCACAAGGGACGCTGTTGATCTTGTCAGATGGGGCAAGGCGAAGGGAATCAAAGTCACATGCGAAGTTACTCCTCACCACTTTACCCTCACCGAAAAAGAGCTACTGGGTTATGATACCAACTGCAAAATGAACCCTCCTCTCCGCACTGCTGATGATGTACTGGCTATGAAGGAAGGACTTAAGGACGGCACTATAGACTGCATAGCCACAGACCACGCCCCCCATGCCAGAGACGAAAAGTTTCAGGAGTTTGATCTCGCTCCTTTCGGTATAACAGGCTTACAGACCATGGTTCCTCTTACCCTTAATCTTGTCCGTGAGGGAGTGATAAACGAAAATGACTTTGCAAGGCTCTGCAGCTATGCCCCTGCGCAACTGCTCCGCCAGAAAGGCAGAGGAGTGATTGAAGAAGGAGTAATGGCTGATATAGCAGTTATTGACCCTGATAAAGAGTATGTATTTGACGCAAAGCTTAATAAATCTAAATCAACCAACTCACCTTTCATGGGCAAAACTTTGAAAGGACTTTGCGTTCTGACATTTAAAAACGGAAAAGAAGTATATAAAGCAGATATATAAAATTATATGGGCAGGTGTTCCCTGCCCTCTTTTTTTGAGGATTTCAATGAAAAAACTGTTTATTTGTATCTTGGTGTTATCCTGTTTCTGCGCCTATGCCGCTGAATCAGAAGGCGTAAAAGCCGTTATTCTCGCTAAATCACCCACAAGCTGGAACGGCGCAAACCTGCCCGAATACCCCAAGGGGGAGCCGGAAATTTCCATATTAAAAATAACCATACCTGCCGGTGCTGTTCTGCCTTTTCATAAACACCCTGTAATAAATGCCGGAGTGCTTTTATCAGGCGAGCTTACTGTTGTTACAAAGGAAGGAGATACTCTTGTTCTGCACGCAGGGGATCCGATAATCGAAGTAGTAAATACATGGCATAAGGGTGAAAACACAGGTATTGAGCCTGCGGAAATCATTGTGTTTTATGCGGGAACAAAAGGGGCTGAACTGAGTATTTTATCTGACAGATAATGATAATTACTTTTTAAAATAGAACAATAGAACGATTTTTGTTTAATTTCTCTTTTCTTTTGTTTTTTCAGATATATACTGTTCACCATAAAACATGTGAGGTGGGCTATGTCCTCTGCAAAATTCATTGAAAAAACAGAAAACCTTTTTGAAATTTCTGAAGATGAAATATTCTGCGCTGTTGAAGGTCATATCGGCTTTGACACTGTGAAAGCGGCACAGGAAAAAAAGGATGCAATCGAAGAAAAAATGCTGACAATTTCAGTACGCTGAGATCGGTTTTCTCATATTGCCCGTTTTAGGGGTGTATGTTAAAATAACTGATGTTTAAACTTGTTTCAGAACTGCTGAAAGAAACTTATAATATCTGCAAAACTCTTTTCAGGATTATGATTCCTGTCATAATAGCTGTTAAGATACTATCAGAGTTGGGAATAGTTAATATTCTTTCCTCTATTCTCAATCCTTTCATGAAACTTATGGGGCTGCCCGGCGAGCTTGGACTTGCGTGGGCAACCGCTCTTTTCACAAATATCTACGGCGGAATAATAGTTTTCATAAGCCTTTCTGACGGGCTAAACCTAACTGTAGCGCAGGCGACAGTTTTTGCGTCCATAGTTCTCATAGCCCATTCTATGCCGGTTGAACTTCAGATAATGCGTAAATCAGGTCCGAGGCTCCGTGCCATGCTTGCTCTGCGTATGGGCGGTGCAGTGCTTTACGGATGGATTCTGAATATTATCTACACCGCTACAGACACCCTCCAGAACCCTCTGAACATTCTCTGGGCTCCTCCGGTTAAAGATACTTCATGGATCGCATGGGCAGTTGGAGAATTTAAAAACCTGGTATGGATTACATGCATCATTTTTACTCTGGTTGTTGTAATGCGTATTTTATATGCGCTGGGACTCATAAAACTCATGGAGCGGATACTTAGCCCTGTTCTCCGTTTCTTCGGCGTCAGCTCCCGTGCTTCAACTCTCACCATCTTCGGGCTGACAATCGGTCTGTCTTACGCTGGGGGAATGATAATTAACGAGGCAAAAAGCGGTAAACTTTCCGAAGAAGATATATTCTTTTCAATATCTCTGCTGGGCTTGTGCCACAGTCTGATAGAAGACACTCTCCTGCTTATGGTTGTCGGGGGGCATCTTTCAGGGATTTTCTGGGGAAGAATAGCGTTCTCAATTATTATAGTTGTTCTCCTGCAAAGATTTATAAGAACAATAACCCCTGATTTCTTCCATAAAATGTTATTTTTACCTTTTAAAAGCACTTAACGTAATTTACTTTACACCCGTTTGATATCTGTTATAATTAAGAGAATATTTATCCGAGGTGAAAGATGAAAAAAATTACATTATTTTTACTTGTATGTGCGTTCACTGTAATGAGTGCCGCAGCATATGAAATGAAAGGTTCATACTACTTCGGTCCCTACGTCGGATATAAAATTTTCGATGATAAGTCAGATTTTGAAAATGACGTTGAAGCGGGAATCAAACTCGGATATTTCATTACAGAACACTGGGCTGCCGAACTCTCCGGCGGATTTGTAGATGCTGAGTACGACAGCACAAATAAATCAGAAGATATTTTCACTCCCGGACTTCATGCCCTGTATCATTTCAGACCCTCAATGGACAGAAGTCTCCTTCCCTTTCTTCAGGCAGGTATTGAAGCACGTGTAGCCGATGACACAGACACCGGGCTTGCTCTTGGCGCAGGACTTAAATATCTTTTCACTAAAAACTTCGCAGGTGATGTTTCCTATAAAAACATCTACTACGGTGAAGGCAAACATGATCAGCTTGTGGCTTTATCTGTTGCTTACTTTTTTGGAGTAAAAGAGAAAATTGCCGATAAACCTGCCCCTGCTCCTGTTGCTGCTGTTAAGGAAGAACCTGCTCCTGCACCCGCCGCTGTTGAAGAGAAAAAAGAGGAAGCAGTTGCCGTTATTGCCCCTGTTGATACTGACGGTGACGGTGTTTACGATGATCAGGATCTGTGCCCCGGCACTCCTGCGGAATTCAGCGTTAACGAGAAAGGATGCTTTAGAAGCATGAAACTCCTTGTCAACTTTGCTAATAACAGCGATGTTATAGACGCTGCTTCCATGAATAAGGTTCAGGAATTTGCCGACTTTATGAAGGCTACCCCTGTTCTTAAGGTTGAAATTCAGGGACATACAGACAGCAAAGGAAGTGAAGCCTATAATCAGAAACTTTCTGAAAAAAGAGCAAAAGCTGTAGGAGCAGAGCTTATTAAGCTTGGGATAGAAGCTAACAGAGTTCAGACAAAAGGCTACGGAGAAAGCAACCCTGTTGCATCTAATGATACAATTGAAGGCAGAGCAGCAAACAGACGTATTGAGGCTGTTGCACTTGATGAGGACGGAACGAGAGTTCAGTCTCAGAAGCCTGAATAACTGCGTTATAAATAAAAATATACAACGAGGGGGGCGAAAGCCCCCTTTTTTGTTTGACTTTTCTCGTTATATTCTCATTAATATAAAGCGGAGGCAGTTATGAAAAAACTATCCGTTTTTATTTTCACCATGAGTTTTTTAGTTTCATTTAATGTATTCGCGGATGATTTCAAGCTTAAAATCATTCATATCAACGATCATCACTCACACTTAAGGGCAGAACAGGCAGATTACACAATTGACGGAATAACAATGAAAGTCAATCAGGGCGGTTTTCCACTTATTATCAGTGAAATAAACAGCTTAAGGGCTGAAATACCCAATAGTCTGGTGCTTCACGCCGGGGATGCTTTTTCCAAGCATCTTTTTTTTACTGTGTTCAAGGAAAAAGCTAACGCTGATTTGATGAATCTTGCAGGATTTGATGCAATGGCAGTGGGTAACCATGAGTTTGACGAAGGGGACGGGCTGCTTAAAAAGTTTATTGATGAAGTCAATTTCCCCTTAATTAGCTCAAATATCAATGCGTCAGAAAAAAGTCCTCTTCACGGATTAGTAAAGCCGTACATCATTAAGAATATCGGTGAGGAAAAGATCGGTATAATCGGGCTTACAGTTTCACGCAAAACCCAGGGTTCATCGAAGCCAAGTGATGAAATAACCTTTCTTGACGAATATGAATCGGTCTCAAAGTATGCAGCAGAGCTTAAGTCAATGGGAATAAACAAGATAGTTCTTTTAAGCCATTATGGTTACGGGCGCATCGGTGAGCTTGCAAATAAGCTGAAAGACGTGGATGTTATCGTTGACGGTGATTCACATACCCTTCTCGGTGATTTCACAAATCTTGGTCTCAAATATGAAGGTCCCTACCCCACGTTTATACCGGATGCAGAAGGTAATAACATCTGCGTGGTTCAGGCAGGATATTTCGGCTTTGCAGTGGGAGATCTTGATGTGGTTTTTGATGATGAAGGCAAAGTCACTTCATGTTCAGGCAGCCCTGTTGTTATAATTCAGGATATTATCAAGTCTTCAGTATCACCGGGACAGGCAAAAGCGGCTGTAGACAGTGCGCCTAATATAAAATTTGTTACCCCCGACCCGCAGGCTCAGAAAGTTCTGGATCACTATGAAGAAGAATTGTCAGCGATGAGAGAAAAAGTTTTGTGCGTATCCGCTGATGATATTCCCCAGAATTGGGAACCTGATGCAGAAATGCCGCATGGTTCGCTATTTGCTCCTCTTGTTGCTAAGGCAATGGCTGAATATTCCGGTAATGCTGATGCGGCGGTGGTAAACGCTACAGTTACCCGTGACGGCGTGGTAAAAGATCAAAATATAACCTTCGGAACTCTGATTGATCTTCTGCCTCATCATGACACCCTGTGGGAAATACAAATGACCGGAGAGGAAATAAAGGCAGTCATTGAGGACGCTCTGGATAATGCTCTCAAGACGAATACTATGCGTTCGTTCCCTTATGCTTATGGTCTCCGTTATGGTATTAACATGACTAAGCCTTACGGACAAAGGGTTGAAGCCCTTGGAATAACAGATAAAGCCACCGGAAAGTGGACGCAGCCGGATAATAACAAAATATACCTGATAGCAACCACATCTTTTCCCGGCAGAGGCAGAGAGGGATATGTAACCTTCCGCACAGCGCAGGAGAAGCACGGTTTTGCTCCGGAAACGTACATAAACTACAGGGATGTGTTTAAAGCTTACCTTCAAAATCTCTATAATTCTGGGAAAAAGCTGGAAAATCTTCCCGAAGATATGCTCCCTGTGAAATATTATTTAAAACAGATGAATAATTAAATAACCCGGCTTAATTGAGCCGGGTTTTCCTGACATTTACTTAATGAATATTCATATCATTTTTTTTAATCTTCTGTACATTAATAATTTTTCTTATTACTGTTTTTGACGTTATTATAACACTAAGTCCCCAAATCTTTATTAAAATTACAAGATATTGTTAAATAAAACTTATTTTCCGTAAATAGAGATTTAATAAATGAAACATCCTTATGAAAGTTTTTTAACACTTTTTAACTATCCTCAATTTTGCGTTGTTACGCCAAATAATCTTCGGAGGATGTAAATTGAAAGCGAAATTTTTCAAAACTCTGCTTCTCGGTCTTTCACTCAGTGTTCTTGCTGCGTGCGGTTCAGACGGAAATGACGGAACAGCGGGAAAAGACGGACAGGACGGCTGGTCTCTTCCTAAAAACGTGATTCTTTTCATTGGTGACGGAATGCACGAAGAGCATGAAGCCGCCGCAAGCCGCTATTTTTACGGCAATGAAACAGGACTTGTATGGAAAGACTCATCGGTTTTCCCCTACTCCAACTACTCAACAACATGGGATGTAACGGCATATAATACCTTAGCAGGCGAAAGAGGCGATGCGGAATACAATGCGGATTCCATTAATGGAAGAACCGGTTTTGATGTTCTCCGGATGGGGCTTGCTTCACTTGCAAAAGACAAATACTTTCTTGATTCATCAATGGGTGCTGCAGCTACAGACTCGGCATCGGCAGGCACTGCAATAGCCACAGGAGTTAAAACAGACGCCGGTAATATTGCATGGGAAACCGGAGATCCTGCAAATGGAGAGATTGAAACAATAGCTGAATACTATCAGTCAAAAACAACGCCGGGTAAAATCGGTGTTGTTACAACAGTACCCATATCTCACGCAACTCCCGCTGCATTTGTAAGCCATAATGTTTACAGAAATAATTACCATGAGATATTTACAGAACTTAGCACAGTAACTAAGCCTGATGTTGTCATAGGAGGCGGACACCCGCAGGCTTACAGCGAGCAGTACATGTCAAATGCACAGCTTGCGGTAGTTCAGGGAGATGCTTCATATGAATATGTTGCAAGAAACACAGGTGATGACGGTGCTGCTGCTCTGGCTACCGCCGCTGCAAACGCAGTGAGTAACGGTACAAAACTTTTTGGAGTATTCGGCAGCGCAGGCGGTCAGATAACGACTCCTACCGTAACCGATACTCCCGGAACCCCTTCTTTCACAAAAGCAGAGCTTGAAAGCCCTGTTCTTGAAGAATCCACAGAAGCAGCGCTTAATGTTCTCAGCACCGCAACGGGAACAGGAGGTTTCTTTGTAATGTTTGAGCAGGGAGACATTGACTGGTCTAACCATTCAAATGACTACACAAAAATGGTCGGCGGAGTTCTTGATCTCCACTATGCTGTACAAAAAGCTGAAGAGATGGTTGAAAACGGTGTCAACGGCATGAACTGGAACAACACTACAATCATAGTAACTTCAGACCACGGCAACAGTTACCTTAGATTCAACAGAGGGAAAACCAACGGTATCGGTGATCTTCCATCACAGGAAGCCAAAAATGCATCCAACTGCCCCGCAGGGAACTATTGCGGATCTTATGTTTATCCTGACGGAGAAGTATTCTACGGCACAGGCGGACACACAAACGAGCTTGTTTCCGTCTACGCAAAAGGAGCAGATGTTGCAGAGTTAGAAGCCCGTCAGGGTGTTCTCTACCCCGGCACAGAACTCATCGACAATACAGATCTGTTCAGAGCTATGAAATCAATGGCTGACAATAACCACAATGTTATCCTTTTCATAGGTGACGGTATGCAGAAAGCCCATGAAATAGCCGGTTCCAGATATATGTTTGGTACTGACGATGCACTCAGCTTTCATTCATTTGATTTCAAAGCAAACTGCACGACATGGGACATTGACACCTACAATTCATACGCAAATGTTAAAGGCAAAGACAGATACGCAGTTGCGAAAATGAACAACAAGGTTGAATACGGCATTGTGGGCTATGATGTAGCTGTTGCCGGAGCTTATGCTTATCCTTACCTTGAGGAGGAATACATACGCAGATATGCTGCAACTGATTCTGCTTCAGCTGGTACTGCCATTGCCACAGGAAATAAAACAGTAGATGGCAATATAGCGTGGCTTCCGGGTGATCTTGCTGACGGCAACCTTACTACAATAGCGGAAAAAGTAAGAAACCAGAGAAAGGGAGCTATAGGTGTTGTCACAACTGTACCCTTTTCCCATGCCACTCCTGCTGCTTTTGTATCTCATAATGTAAACAGAAACAATTACGTCGAAATAGCAGAAGAGATCGTAAATGTCACAAAACCGGAAGTCGTTATCGGAGCAGGACATCCTGTTTATGTTGGCACTCCCGCAGCACCAAATTATGGATATATAAGCGAATCCGCCTATAACTCAATAAAAGCTGACGGCAGCTATGTTTTTGTTGAACGGGCAAGCGGAATCACAGGCGGAACAGCACTTTTGAGCGCTGCCGACAATGCGGTAAGCAGCGGGAAAAAGCTTTTCGGTCTTTTCGGCGGAACCGGCGGTCAGATAGCCACTCCTGTTGTTACAGACACTCCGGGTGTGCCTTCATTTGCGACAACAGACTCTGAAAGCCCACTTCTTTCCGAATCAACAGAAGCAGCTCTGAAAGTTCTTGCACAGAACCCTAACGGTTTTTTCCTTATGGTTGAACAGGGTGATATAGACTGGTCCAACCATGCCAACAACTACAGCGGTATGGTGGGAGGCGTCATTGACCTCGAATACGCTGTAAAAAAAGCAATTGAATTTGTGGATAAACCCGGTGACAGCATAGACTGGTCAAACACAATGCTCATTGTAACATCAGACCACGGCAACAGTTTCCTCAGGTTGAACAACACCCTTAAACCCGCACTTGGTGACCTTCCCACTCAGCAGGCATTTAATTCCGCAACAGATACATGCTCCGGTGAATGGTGCGGAAGCTTCATCTACCCTGACGGAGAAGTGTTCTACGGAACAGGCCGACACACCAATGAGCTTGTTTCAGTGTATGCAAAAGGTGATTTTGCGAATGAAACCTTCAGCAGATACAACGGTAAGATGTATAGCGAAGGAATGACGGATATCATTGATAACACATTTATATTTAAGGCTATGGCTAACTTCCTCGGAGTAACAGTAAGCCAGTAATTTCTGCCCTTGTAACCCTAAAAAGCCCGCAGCATACCCCTCACTGCGGGCTTTTATATTGCCAAATCATGTGAAGATATATAATAATTCACTCCTATGAATCTTTTATCAATTGAAAAACTCAAAAAGAACTACGGCGACAGGACAATCTTTGAGAATGTCACATTCGGACTTAACGAAGGCGATAAAGCTGCAATAATCGGCATCAACGGCAGCGGGAAATCAACTCTGCTGAAAATTATAGCCGGATTAGAAGAGTCGGACGGCGGCAATGTTGCTGTCAACAAGACATGTATTATCAACTATTTAGCACAGTTACCTGATGTTCTGCCTCAAGTCAGTGTAATTGACTACATCTTCAAATCAGATACCCCTACGATGCGCCTAATAAAACGCTATGAACAGCTCTGCCATACGGACAGCCCGGAACTGCATAAGGTAATGTCGGAGCTTGATTCTAAAAATGCGTGGGGATACGAATACAGCGTAAAATCTGTTCTTGGTGAGCTTGGCATACACGATTACACCATTAAAATGGGCGAACTTTCCGGAGGTATGGCGAAGAAGGTCTCACTTGCACAGGCGTTGATCGATGAAGGCAATCTCCTTATTCTGGATGAACCTACAAACCATCTTGACATTGATACAGTGGAGTGGCTTCAAAACCATCTGGAATCCACTAAAAAAGCTGTTCTCCTTGTTACTCATGACAGATACTTCCTTGATAGTGTCTGCAATGTAATATTTGAAATAGACGAAGGAAAATTCACCCGCTATGACGGGAACTACTCTTTTTACCTTGAGAAAAAGGCCGAAACAGAAGCCCACGAACAGCGGAGGCAGGAAAGACTTTCCAATATACTCCGTAATGAACTTGTATGGCTCCGCAGAAGCCCGAAGGCACGCACCACAAAGCAGAAGGCAAGGATAGACCGTGCGGCGGTTATACAGGACAGCATAGTACATAAGACAGAGCGTGATCTTGAGCTTAAGACACTTGGGCGAAGGCTCGGAGGGAAAATAATTGATCTCAAAAATGTTTCCAAAGCTTATGGAGATAAGGTCCTGTTCCGCAATTTCAGTTATTCGTTCAAAAAAGGCGAAAAACTTGGTATAGCAGGCGCTAACGGAAGCGGAAAGTCAACTTTTCTGCGTGTTCTCACAGGTGAGGAACAACCGGACAACGGTATTGTTGATATCGGAATAAACACATTCTTCGGGGTGTTTGATCAGCACAGCAAAGAGCTTGACCCCGAAATGAAGGTTATTCAATACATTGAGGAAACAGCAAAAAATATCAAACTTGATAACGGACTCACTCTGTCCGCCACACTGATGCTTGAGCGCTTTCTTTTCCCCAAAGACAGCCACTACCGCCCCATAGGCAAATTATCCGGCGGGGAAAAACGCAGACTTCATCTTGTTAATGAGCTGATAAAGAATCCGAACTTCATAATTCTGGATGAACCGACAAACGACCTTGATATACAGACACTAAGCGTGCTTGAGGACTTCCTTGAGGACTTTGGCGGGTGCGCCGTGGTGGTATCTCACGACAGATACTTTATGGACAGAGTATGTGACACTATGTTTATTTTCAAAGGTGACGGTATATTTGAGCATTTCCCCGGCAGCTATTCCAACTGGATGGAATCCAGAAATATTGTTAAAGAGAAGCCTTCTGAAAAGAAAGAGTCTCCGAAGCAGGAGAAAAAGCGTAAGCTTACCTATGCTGAAAAGAAAGAATATGAAGGTATTGAGGCTGAAATTAACGTTCTGGAAGGCGAGCTTGCTGATTTGAGTGCGGAACTTGAACATGGAGGAAGTGACTATTCACGCCTTACGGATTTACAAGCCAAAATAGAAGCTAAGGAAATGGAGCTTCTGGAAAAAATGGAAAGATGGGAATATTTAAGCGGGCTTGAGTGAGGCTGTAAAATTCTCAGTAAGAAATTTTCTTCCGGCAGAGAGTATCTGACGTGCCTTTGCCGGCTCTTTCATGGTTCTTGCCATAGTTAGTGTACCCACCAGACCGGAATAAAGGTTCAGTGCTTTTTCTAAGCAGTCTTCCCTTGAGTTGTCAGGAAACTGTTCCTGAATCATTAAGGCAAACAGGGAATATATACGGTTCATTATTTCTTCATACATGCCTCTGTACATCGGCTTGCTTCTCTGCATATCCGTACTTAAAGATGTGAATACGCACCCTTCCTCAACGTTTTTTAAGCTATCTTCTGAAAGGTGGTCAGCAATAATCTCTTTTAAGGCTTCCCTGCCGCGGAGTCTGAATCTATTTTCCAGCGATTTTTCAAGGCGTTTTAAATCATGGCACACTGCCTGAGCAAAAAGATCGTCTTTCGATTTGAAGTGGCTGTAGAGCGCTCCTCTGGTTAGTCCGGCTGATTTCATTATATGATCAGTACCGGAACCTCCCTGCCCGTGTTTTTTGAGATACTCCAAAGATTTGTCGAGAATCTCGTTTCTAAGTTTTTCTTTCTCGCCTTTTTTTGTCTTCATCACAAAAGATATAGCATAACATAGCGTAAGATGCACTAAATTTTTTAATGCAGATCTGTATTAAAATGTTGCTTTTGATGCAGGTCTGTATTAAATTTTCTTCACATAGTTTCGTACTGGGCAGTTCCAGAAATAAATTAAAGGAGGAGACTATGAGGGCAGAACTCACCGAACTGATCGAGAAATACACCAACGCATCCAATAAAAACAACAAAGCTGAATTTGTTTCATGCTTTGCAGAGGATGCTGAAGTTACAGATGAAAATAAAACGATTAAAGGCAGAGATGCCATAGGTAAATGGTTTGAATCCGCCAAAGAGATGTACAGCCATAAAATGAGACTGATCGAAGTTAATGAAACCGCCAATGGATGTCTCATGACAGCAGAAGTATCAGGAAACTTTGAAGGGAGCCCCGTTGATCTGAACTATAATATAACAGTGCAGGCAGGGCTTATAACTGGTTTAAGGATTGATTAAATAAATATTTATAGAAAGATGGGAATATTTAAGCGGGCTGGAGTGAACACATTCAGCCCGTAATTAACCTTATAATTTTTATTACTTGAGTTCATATATCAAAATTATCCTGTACATATCGTCCCCTTATACCTAGATTCTATATATAAAGTTTGACATATCTAAAACCATAGAAGTAGAAGGAGGCTATTATGAGGTATTTTCTTCTGATACTAACTTGCATGCTGTTAGTTGCCCCCTCGGTGAAGGCTGATGAATTTAAATCCAGCGCAGGAAATCTTAATGTTTCTGTTGTTGTGTCAGGTTTAGAGAATCCATGGAGCCTTGCCTTTCTTCCAGACGGCAGAATTCTGGTTACGGAACGTCCCGGAAGGATGAGGCTTGTCTCTGACGGTGTGCTTTCCAAGCCCCTGTCAGGTCTGCCTGAAATATTTGTTCAGGGTCAGGGCGGGCTTCTGGATGTTATTGTTGACCCTAAATCGTCTGAACGCCCGGTAATCTACTTCTCGTTTTCTGAAGAAGAAAACGGTAAAGCCGGAACTGCAGTAGCCAGAGCAGAGCTGAACGGTGAAAAACTGGAAAACGTAAAGGTAATTTTCCGCCAGCTTCCCAAAGTAACCGGCAAAAATCACTGGGGTTCACGCCTTGTATTGTCCGGTGACGGCAATATATTTATCACGCTGGGAGAAAGGTTTGACTACAGTAAACAGGCGCAGAAGCTTGATAACCATTTAGGAAAAGTCATACGTGTCCGCACGGATGGTTCAATACCTGCGGATAATCCTTTTGTGGGAGTTGAAGGCGCAATGCCTGAAATATGGTCATATGGACACCGAAATGTTCAGGGAGCTGCACTTGAGCCTGCAACGGGCAGATTATGGACTGTTGAACACGGTCCCATGGGCGGTGACGAGCTGAATATTACCGAAGCCGGAGTCAACTACGGATGGCCGGAAGTCAGCTACGGTTCGCACTATAATGGCGTACCTATTCCTGACAACCATGCGGAAAGAGGTTTCCGTGAACCTTTTTACTACTGGAATCCTTCCATAGCCACCAGCGGGCTGATCTTTTACACTGCTGACGGCTTTCCCAAATGGAAAGGGAACGTGTTTGTCGGTGCTATGGCGGCTAAGATGCTTGTGAGGCTCACTATATCAGACGGAAAGGTCACCGGCGAGGAACGGCTTCTTCAGGAACTTGGTGAACGGATAAGAGACGTTCGTCAGGGACCAGACGGATGGATTTATCTGCTGACGGATAATAAAAACGGGCGTCTCCTGCGCATTGAAGCATCAGAAAACGCCAATTAAGAAATACTAATCTTCATCGTCGCCAAGCTCTTTGAGCTTGGCTTCGTATTTTGCGGATTCAAACTCGAAGTCTTCGGTTGCGCCCTCAAGCTGGGTAAAAAGCTTTTCAATTTCACTTTCCCATTCAGTGAGTTCTTTTGAAAGCTTACTTATTTTATCCGACTCCCCTTTTTCCGAGGCGCTTATCAAAAGCTGATTTAGCTCTGTAACTCTTTTTTCGGCAGTCTCAATTGCCGTTTCAGTGTCATGAACTCTCTTTTCAAGGGGTGCTAGAGTTCTGTTTCTTTCAGAAAGAAGATCCGAACGCCTTTTCCTCAACTCTTTTTTTGTCAGTTTCCCTTCCGAGGTTGTTTTCTTCTTGGGTTTGGAGAATTCATCATCCTCATCCCATCCCTCTTTCTCAAGAAACTCTGCGTATGTACCGTTAAACACGCTTATACAGTTGTTTTTGAAAACGATAAGCCTGTCCGCCAAAGCATGAAGAAACATCTCATTATGGGTAATCAGCAGAAGCGTGCCGGGGAAATCATCCAGAGCCTCAAGCAGCGAATCGCAGGACTGCATATCAAGGTGGTTTGTCGGTTCATCAAGCATCAGGAAGTTAAGAGGCTGGGCGAGGAGTTTGCCTAACATCACCCTGCTCTTCTCCCCTCCGGAGAGAACACCGATCTTTTTGAGTGCAGTGTCGCCTTCAAACATCATGATTCCCGCTATATTGCGTGCCCTCTGTCTGTCAACATCCGGTGCGGTCTGTAAAAGCTCTTCCTCTATGGTTCGTCTGTCATCCAGTGTTTTTATATTTGTTTGCTCATAAAAGCCTTTTTCAATGCCGGGTCCATAGTACACTTCCCCTGAATCTGGTTTCATCTCACCTGCAAGAAGCTTCAGCAGAGTGGTTTTACCCTTACCGTTTTTACCGATTATGCAGACACGCTCACCGGTGGTGATATTAACATCCAAATCTTTTATAAGCGGATCACTTTTATCATAACCAAAGGTGATTCCCTTGGCGTTAAGCCCTGTTTTGCCTTCGTAAGGTTTGTACCGGAAGCCGAAGTCCAGATCTTTTATGTCCTCAAGCTTCGCCCTTGAGCCCATTTTTTCAAGCATTTTCACCCTTGACTGGGCACGGCTTGCCAGAGAGGCTTTCGACTTGAAGCGTGTGATAAATGCTTCGACCTCTTTGCGCTTCTGTTCCTCATTCTGGCGGGTTTTTTCGTATATTTCCTCTTCCGTAGCTATCTGTTCGTAGAGTTTGCCTGTGTCGCCTTCTATCTTGCGGATCTTCTTGCGGTGTATGGCTATTGTGTGGGTAACAACAGCATCCATAAAGCTTCTGTCGTGGGTGATCAGAATCAGTTCACCTTTCCAGCTTCTGAGGAAATTTTCAAGCCAGCGGACAGATGTAATGTCCAGATAGTTCGTGGGTTCATCAAGAAGAAGCATATTAGGTTCCGAAACAAGAACTTTCGCCAGATTAAGACGTATCTGGTATCCGCCTGAGAACTCAGATGGATGCCTGTACATATCATCCTGAGTAAACCCAAGTCCGAAGAGTATTTTTTCAACCTTCCATGTCTGCCCTTCATCTTCCTCACGGAGACCCCTGCATCCTTCCTCGATGACAGTATTCTCCTTGAAGTCAAGGTGCTGTTTCAGGTGCCCTATTACATATCGTTTGGGAAAGCTTATCTGACCGGAATCCGGCGTTTCCTCTCCTATCAGCATGCGGAAAACAGTTGTCTTGCCGTGTCCGTTTCTGCCGACCAACCCTGCTCTCTCACCTTTATTTAATCTGAATGAGGCATCGTCCAGTAGAACCTGCCCTCCGTAGCTTTTGCTTATGTTTTCAACGCTTATCATTACCTGTACTCCATATATTCATGCCTGCGGCGGATACAATCTACTGGAAATCTTTGCAAAAGTGAAGGATAATGCGCTGATTCAATATTATTAACAGGAGTAATAGATATGATTCCGGTTATTTCATTTGTAGGAAGCAGCAACAGCGGAAAAACAACGCTTGTTGAACAGGTTATCAGAATCCTCACGGAGAAGGGGCTGCGTATATCCCTTATCAAGCATGATGCTCACGGATTCGAGATTGACCACGAAGGAAAAGACACATGGCGGCACAAACAGGCCGGAGCCGTGCGTGTGCTTATATCATCCCCCGCAAAGTATGCGATGATCGCAGACGGCGAAGCGGATCTGGGTGATATGCTTTATATGGCGGGTGACGGTGACATCGACCTTATAGTTATTGAAGGTTACAAATCATCCTCATTGCCCAAGATAGAAGTTTTCAGAGAATCAAACGGTAAAAAGCCTGTCTGTATCGGTCATGAAAGCCTGATCGCAGTGGCGACCGACACTCCTGAAAGCGGACAAATCAAAGATGCTCCCATGCTTCTTGATATAAACGATCCGCAGGCGGTAGTAAGTTTTATCGAAGAGCGTATTCTCTGCGAAGAAAAACCCACACCTTTTGTCAGTCTTGTTGCGGACGGAAAGAAGATAGACCTCAACCGTTTTGCCTCGTTTTCGCTGGCAAATACTCTGAAAGGCTACCTTAAATCACTGAAAGGCGCTGAAGATGCTATGGAGTTTGAAATAAAGGTCGATTTAAGAAAATAGAATCCAAGTCCACGGGGCGGGTTTTCCGCTAAAATCTCCACAGCGAACAACGCAAGAGAGAATCAGGAAGCCCGCTCCGGCGTATTATCATATCAATTATTTCCTGCTGTACTTGACACCTGCCGCCGTTGATATACAATTAATACTTTAACGGGGGCGTATAATGGAAAGAATAAAAGAGCTTATACAGATTAACCGTTCCTACCGCAGATTCGATAACTCCAAAGACCTCGACATGGGTTTTCTGGAAGACCTCATATACTCCGCCAGAATGGCACAAAGCGCTGCCAATCTTCAGCCGCTACGCTATGTCACAGTAACTGACAGGGAAAAAGCCGCAGAAGTATATTCCACTCTGGGCTGGGCAGGCTATTTAAAAGACTGGGATGGTCCTGAACCTGACGAACGCCCGGTGGGGTATATCATTATTCTTTCCACCAAGGATTCTTCATATGCACAGGTTGATGCCGGGCTCGCCATGCAGAACATATGCCTCACTGCCATAGCCGCTGGAGTGGGTTCCTGCATACTGGGAAATATAAAAAAAGAACGCTTGATGCAGATACTTGAAATTGATGAAAGCTTAAATATACTTTATGTCGTTGCTCTTGGTTATCCGGTTGAAAATGTTCAGGTGGTCAGCATCAGAGAAGCTGCAGATCATAAATATTTCAGGGACGAAGAAGGGAATCACTATGTTCCTAAAAGATGCATAGAAGATTTGATCATCAAGGAGCTGTAGTCTACAGCTCCTTATCCATATAAACATGGGTGTCTTTTTTCCACCCGTTGCGGGAATAAAACTTTATTCCGCCCTGATTTTTCTCCAGAACAAGAAGATGAATACGGATATGTCCGCTGGCACGGCAGCAGTCCTCAACAGCGGACAGAAGCTTGGCTCCCACTCCTGAACTGCGAAGCTCCCCCTTCACTATCATATTTTCCACGTAGGCAACCCTTGCTCCCTCATCCACAGATACTAATGACTGAGCCTGACACATGCCTACGATTTTTCCATCCTGCTCTGCAATATAAATGCAGTATCGCTGCGGGTCGTTCATGAGCATCTCGAACCCTCTTCCTATGGCAGCCTCGTCCACAACCTCATTTTCAAGAGTGAGAAGCTCACTCAAAATCTCTATCATGCCTTCAATATCTGTCTTTTCCGCGGGGCGGAGGGTGATGCTGTCTGCCATGTCTGCTCCGTTATAATAATGATAAAATCTCTATAATATTTTTGATCTTTAAAAGCAAATGGTGTTTTCAAATATGCAGAAACATTTTTTAACAATCACTCCTGTTAAAAGTGTCAAAAAACTATTGCGGAATACAAAGAGGCTTATATCTTAGGATATATAGCTGATGCACGGAACGCACGGGAAGCGACATTCCCCTGAGTTGTTAGGAACTCTACATAAGAGAAAAAGCCGCATAAGCATCGCTGAAGACAGATACGGAGGTGTTACCCGTTGAGTCACTTTAAAATCCCCTGCCCGGCAAGGTGAAAAAACACTATGTACCGTTAGTCGGGCAGGGTTTCCAAAATTATGAATATGTTATCGTATAAAAAAGGCACGGTTTATTATCCCGTGCCTTTATCATTTATTAAATTAGTTACTTTTTTTCTCTTAATTAAATGCAGGGCACTAAGCCCCGCAATGTATTATATTTCTAAAGCACCCTAGCCGCTTCAGTGGCGAGACGGCTTCTTTCACCCTTATCAAGGAAAACAGTTGTGCAGTGTTTGAAACGTGCCTGTGTAAACTTCTCTGATGCGTTTATAAGCCCGTTATCCCATTCATTGAGGTAAGGGTTGTCTATCTGCTTCAAGTCCCCTGTAAATACAATTTTTGTATTGTTCCCTGCCCTTGTTATGATTGTTTTCATCTCATGAGGGCTGAGGTTCTGTGCTTCGTCTATAACAACATAGGTATCTATAAGCGTTCTTCCTCTTATGTAGGTCAGTGCTTCAATCTCAAGTATGTTGGAAGACTTCAGATAGTCTATTGTGATGTTGTTCATCTGGCTTTTGTAATATATACCGTCTTTTCCGTCTTTTATCTCTTTGCTGCTGTTGCCGATTATAAACTCAAGGTTGTCATATATGGGTTTAAGCCATGGGTCAAGTTTTTCGGAGATATTTCCGGGCAGATAACCCAGATCACGCCCCATAGGAATGGGAGAGCGTGTAACAAGCATTTTTTTGTAGGTTCCTTCGTTAAGTACCGCATACATTCCGGCGCAGAGAGCAAGAAGGGTTTTGCCTGTTCCTGCTATTCCAATGGCGAAGACAACATCAATATCCGGGTCAAGCAGAGCTTCCATAAGGTATTTCTGCTTTCTGTTGGCAGGGGTTATGCCGTAAACATTTTCATATTCCGTAACCCGCTGAAACCCTTTTATATCTCCTTCATCTTCAAAGTATTTTACAAGAACGCCTTTTTTATCATCAACTTCACTCTTCATCACGAAGTATTCATTAACTCTGGGCTTAAAGTCCTCCATGTTTATGCCGTATATATAATCGGGCATAGGAAGCTCGCTTTCCTGATACATCGTATTTATATATGAATCAGGCACATAGAGGGTGTCGTCCCTGTTTTCAACAAAACTGCCCATCCTCTCATGGTAATAATCTTCGGCTTTGATGCCGAGAGCATTTGCCTTAACACGCAGGTTAACGTCTTTGGAGATTATTATTGTTTCGTTCTTTGATTCGTTCTGAAGCTTTTTTGCTATACCTAATATAAGGTTGTCATTTCTTCTGCCGGAGAACTCTTCAGGAACACTGTCTTTTGACTCTTTATCATGAAAAGATATAAACAATGTAGCTCCGCTTTCCATTTTAACGCCTTTAAGAAGGTCCCCGCCGGTTCTGTAGTCTTCTATTTTGCGGATAAATTCACGGGCATTATAGCCGTTGAGGTCTACTCCCTTCTTAAATGAGTCCAATTCTTCAAGGACTATAGCCGGGATATAGATGTTGTTGTCATCGAATGTTTCCAGAGCTTTTGGTGAGTAGAGAATTACGTTTGTGTCAATTACGAAGTTCTTGATCTTTGTGGATTTTTTAACTGCTTTAGGCATTAACAACTCCAACCTTTTCAATGCCTTAATTTTCAACCGAGTATGTTTTAAAGTCAAGGATAGTTTTAGCTTAAGCCTAGACCGCACAAAAATTTAACTGATTTTCACAGTGGTTGACATTAATGTCTTAATTCCATAAAAATAACTGAAATGATAATTTTTGTTTACGGAACATTGATGAAAGGCTTTTCAGGGCATAATGAATACCTGACAGGGAAAGAACCTGAGGCGAAAGGATACATCAAGGGCGAACTGTTTCATCTGCCGGAAGGATATCCTATAGCTATAGAAAACTCTGTTTCAGAGGTTTACGGCGAAATATACTGTGTCAGTGAGGAAAGTTTATCCGGTATAAGAGAGTATGAAGATATTGACGAGGCTGATCCTCTATATATAGAAAAAGCTGTTAAGGTCTATACTGACAGAGAAGTGGTTCAGGCTGCGGCATTTCTCGCATCAAAGCGGTACGAAAAGCAAATAAGGGAAAAAGGAGTGCCCGTACTTTCCGGCAGATGGAGAGATTTTATATTATGAGCTTTCATTGATGTGGCGGTTAATCGCATCCATATCACTCGCCAGACCTTCTCCTTTCACCACAAGATAATCACCGACCATGAGTCCGGAAACGCCTGATTTAAAAAGCTTATCTTTTTCATTACCCGGGAACACAAGGGTTCTGCCTCCGCATACACGCACATGTTTGTCAGGCATCATAAAACGGAATAAGGCTATTATTCTTAATGCCTCTTCCTGTGAAAGCGGTTTTGTGCCTTCAAGGGGTGTGCCGGTTATAGGGTTAAGAAAATTGACAGGTATTGATTGAACTCCGATATTTCTAAGCTCACGGGCAAGTTCAACACGATGCTCCCATGATTCCCCTATTCCGAATATTCCTCCGGAACAGACATAAAGCCCTGCTTCCACAGCGTATCTAACTGCATTTACATCCTCATCATATTCATGAGTTGTGCATATATTGGGAAAAAAACTGCGCGAAGTTTCAAGGTTATGATGATAGCCTTTCAACCCGCTTGTCTTGAGGACTGCAAGCTGTTCTTTGGTCAGAACACCCACAGATATATCTGCATCCATCCCGAAAGAGGTAATTATCTCCACAGACTGACGCAGAAGCTCAAATTCCGCTTCATTGGGAGACTTACCGCTGATTACTGCTGCATATCTTTTTACTCCCGCTTCGGCGGCTATTGATGCTCCTTTACGGATTTCATCAAGATCTATGAATGAATAAACCGGAGTCCCTGTTCTGTGATGTGCTGACTGGGCACAGAATATACAGTCTTCGCTGCATAATCCGCTTTTTGCATTTATAATGCCGCAGGTACTTATATCATTGGCAAAGAAGTGCTGCTTTATTTTATAAGAATATTCCAGCAGCTCATTCAAAGGGGTTTTTAGTATTACTTCTATATCGGAATCACTCGTTTCATGCCCGTTCAGACACTTAGAGTACAGTTTTTCAATCATGAAATCACCTTAATGCTTCAATATCTTTTTTTGTCTCTGTGATACTTTTGCCGGTTTCTTTTATCTCTTCCGTCTGATTGTCAATATTTGCAGAAAGACTATCCAGCCTGACCTCTAGCTCTTTGATTCTGTTGTTTAAAACGGATGTTTCCTCCCGCATTTTCCTCATTTCTGATTCGATGTCCTGAAGAGCTTCCACGGCGGGGCTGGGCTTTGCTGCACAGGCACTAAGAAGGATTATTGGGAAAAAAACAGAAATCAGAAGTTTATTCGCAGTTTCCATCTTGGTTTGTTTCTGCCACATACTGAGCATAAAGATAGCCTTCTGTCCCGTTGATTTCGGAACGCCACCAGTCACCATCACGCTCAAAAAGAGGAACTCTGCTGTTATAAGCAGCAACACCAACCACAGTAGAATCAGTCACTGGACGATTTCTCAATTTAAGTCCGCTTCTGGCGGTGATACAGCCGTATTTTGTTTCCATAACAGGAGCTGCAGTTACAGGCTCAGGCTTTTTTTCGACGGCAGGAATCTCCGCAACCGGAGCGGGTTCAGGCACTGCAACAGGTTCCTGAACTGTTTCCTCTTCAACAGCAGACTCAGGAAAAGATTCTTCAATAACAGGTTGCTCAACAGGTTTAACAGGTTCCGGTGTTTCTGCCACAGGTTTGTTAACCGCATACTGTTCTTCTATAAATTTCATATCGAAAAATGACTTTATCTGCAGCCCGCCGAGAATAAGGACAAGGAAAATAAGAAATGGTGTAAGGTACTGCGCTACCGTGAATACTTTTAAAGGCTGTCTTATGCCTGAAATATGTTTTATCGCCTCACGGACATGTTTAGGACCAACTTTTTTATCTTTGGCATCAGCCGCAGCCTGAAAGGCTTTGTCCGCAACAAGATTGACTTCAAGTGGCAGCCCGTGCGAATAACGGAAAATTTCAACGACAGCAGTTCTTTTCAGCACTTCGGGATCCGTACCTTTAGCGTGTTTTATGCGATGCTGGAGATAGTTTGCAGTGTCACTTAACCCGAGAAGATTTAACTCTGTTACAGATAGGACACGCTCACTAAGGTTTTTGACATTTCCGTACATAAGCTTAGTGCATAGTTCCTGCGTTCCCACAAGGAGAACCTGAACAAGCTTACACTGCTCTATCTCGACTTCAGAAAGTTTTTCAAGGGTGCGGAAACTGTCTATAGAGTATTCATCGGCATCGTCTATGATTATGAGATTATTTTTACCTTTCTTATATTCACCAACGAAATAATCCATCATAGCGCCGAAATACTCGTTTTCAGTGGAGCTATGGACTGCTTCTATTCCGAAGCCGTTACATATTTTCTGCAGCAAGTCACTGTCAGGAACTCTGGCAACGTACGATACATTACAGTTGACAAGAGTTTCCCGAAGCAGAAAACAGAGCGTGGTTCTTCCGGTTCCGGGCAGACCGTAAAGCAGCATAAAACCTTTGCGGCTGTTTATGCCGTATTCGAGCATGGTCATAGCCCTGTCATGGGGTGCTGAACAGAAAAATGCCGAAGGTTCCGGCGTGAGTCTGAAAGGTTTATCCCTGAAACCGAAAAAGTCAATATACATAACTGTCCTTATGAGTTTAATCGAAGATAAATCATGATATATGATTTACAAATTATTTTCAATAATATAGGAGCAATAAATGAAGCTGGGGGAAAGGGAAATTAAAAAGCTCCCCTCGGCTAGTGCGAAGAGAGCTTTTTATTCCTTGGAAATTTGTCTCAGTAAAACAAGAGACAGCTTAGTCTACGCTGTCTTTGAAAAGTTTGCCGGCAACAAATTTGGGTACCCTTTTGGAAGGGATAGTCATCTCTGCACCAGTCTGAGGGTTTCTACCCTTGCGCTCTTTCCTTGCGGAAACAGAGAATGTACCAAAGCCGACAAGCGTAACTTTGTCATCTGCTTTAAGAGCTTCAACAGTTGCCTCTTCAAAAGCTTTAAGTGCTTTTTCTGCGTCAGACTTTTTCAGCCCTGACTTCTCGGCAATCTTCTCAATAAGTTCCTTCTTATTCACTACAACCTCCTCACTCAAGAAGTTTCTATAGGTTATACACAGTGGTACCTATAAAATCAAGATATTATTCATTCTTCAACCATAAAAAAACTAAATTTCAAAGGCTCAGAAGTAGCTCTCTGACTACCTTTGAGGCTGTTACGGTCGACACTCCGCTGTGATCATAATGCGGTGAAAGTTCAACCACATCTGCAGCTTTTACGTTTAAGTTTTTGATAGCTCTGAGAATACTGTAAATCTCAATAAATTGCCATCCACCGGGTTCAGGTGTTCCTGTGCCCGGAAAGCCTGACGGGTCAAGCACGTCAAGATCTATGGTAAGATAAACGGGTCTCCCGCCTATAGCATCCGCTAAATCAGCAAAAGGTGTTATCATTGTACCTTCTTTTTTTATAAGATCAAACTCTTCTTTTGTTCCGGAGCGTATCCCATATTGAAAAATATTAGCCATTCCAGTTATTTCAGAAATTCTTCTGATAACGGTGGCGTGGGAAAGTCTTTCGCCCATGTAATCATCACGCAGATCGGCATGTGCATCCAGATGAATAACGCAAATATCTTTTGTTTTAAGGCTTACAGAAAGAGCATGGAAAAGCGGCAGAGTAACCAGATGCTCCCCGCCGAAAGAGATAAGTCTTTTGCCTGAATTAAAAACCTCAAGCGCGGCAGACTCTATCACGCTGAGAATATTCTTTTTATTTCCGAAGGATAACTCAAGGTCGCCTATATCGCAGTTTTTCATATTTTCAAGATCAGCATCCAGCATGGGGCTGTATGTCTCTATCCCGTATGAAGCTGAACGGATGGCATCCGGTGCGAATCTGGAACCGGGTCTGAAACTGCATGTGCCGTCATAGGGTACACCCATGATTATGTTTTCTGCTGTGTCAAAGGGTTTGTCACAGGAGATAAAACAATTACTGACAGGTTCAAATTTCATATACTTAGTGGTTTCTCCGTTCAAAAATAAATTTATTACTTTCAAATAAAACGGTGGGAACCGCCCCTGCAGCTCCCGACCGTAAGATATACTATACTACTTAATTAAGAGTTCTGCAATCTGTACTGCGTTTGTTGCAGCACCTTTTCTGAGCTGATCACCTACAACCCAAAAGCTGAGAGTATTATCAGCAGAGAGATCTTTTCTTATTCTGCCTACGTAGCAGTCATCCTGACCAGCCACAAAAAGAGGCATAGGATATTTATTTTCAGCAGGATTATCCTTAACTACGAGTCCCGGTGCCTTGCTGAAAAGCTCACGGGCAAGCTCAGGGCTAATTTCTTTTTCAGTTTCAATCGTAACGGATTCAGAATGAGCTGAAAGAACAGGAACACGGACGCATGTCGCACTGACTTTTATGTCCTTGTCTCCCATTATTTTTCTTGTTTCGTTAAACATTTTCATCTCTTCTTTGGTGTAACCGTTTTCGGTGAAGCTGTCTATGTGGGGGAAAACGTTGAAAAGAAGCTGGTTTGCAAATTTTTCAACCTTGATATCTTTTCCTTCCGCCCATGCTTTTGTCTGGTCCATAAGCTCCTGCATAGCCTGTGCGCCTGCTCCGGAAGCTGACTGGTAGGATGAAACCACTACCTTTTTTATTCTGGAGTAAGCATGAAGAGGCTGAAGAGCCACAACCATGATAATTGTAGTGCAGTTAGGGTTTGCTATTATACCTTTATGTTTAAACGCATCCTGCGGGTTAACTTCAGGAACGACAAGGGGCACGTTATCATCCATTCTGTAGGCGGAGCTGTTATCGACAACAACTGCGCCTGCCTTAACAGCAGATGGTGCAAACTCAAGGCTTCTGCCGCCGCCTGCGGAGAACAGTGCTATGTCAATATCCTTGAAGCTGTCATGCGTGAGTTCCTGCACCGTATAATCCTTACCCTTAAACTTAAGCGTCTTGCCGACTGAACGTTTTGAAGCAAGAAGTCTGAGTTCTGCTATGGGAAAGTTTCTCTCTTCGAGAATCTGGAGAAAGGTTTCTCCTACGGCACCGGTAGCACCGGCAATGGCCACGTTGTAAGCGTCTTTCTTCTGTAATTGCGCCATTATTACACCTCAAGGAATATGGTAGTAAATGAAATATTATCAGAACGCCCTTTTGTCAACACTTAAAGCGAAATTAAGGCTTTAAAACACTATTATTTGTCTGCACTTGTGTTCGTTGTTTGTTCATGCTATCACTTGATAAAGTGAGACTAAACGGAAAAGAATAAACTATGAATGAAAAGAAGATATATGACATACCGCTGAAAGGCGGCAGAAAAATGCGGATAAGGCAGGGAGCTTTCGGCAGCGGCGAACATGAGACCACCCTCGCCTGCCTTAAGCATTTACAGAATATGGAGCTTAAAGGGAAGAAGGTGCTTGATGTCGGCTGCGGAACAGGAATACTCGGTATTGCTGCCTCTCTTCTTGGTGCTGAAATGTGCATTGGCTTCGATCCGAGCCTTGCCGCATGCGAAACTGCTGTCTTCTGCAATGAGCTTAACGGAGTTACAAACAACCATATTATATGTGGATATAACGATGCAGTGAGTGGCAGGTTCGATGTTGTCGCTGCAAATATATATCAGGATATTCTTATTACACTTTGCCCCTATATAGCCGATATTTTAACAGTGCAGGGACTTGCCCTTCTCTCCGGTATTCCTCTTGAGTATAACTATGAGGTAAAGGTTTGTTACGAGAGGCAGGGGTTCAAAGTCCTTGACTTGAATATACATGATGAATATAGTACGATTCTTTTGCAAAAGGGCGGTTAGCTCATCAGGATAGAGTGCAGGTCTCCGAAGCCTGAGGTAGTGGGTTCGATTCCCGCACCGCCCGTACAGAACATAAGCGGATTTCAGAAAACTCTGGAATCCGTTTTCTTTTATAATTTCCCTTGTATTGCCTTCAAAATAACTCATTTTTTATCTTTTTTTATTCGTTATTAATATCAGTTATTTATCTGTTTTAATGAGATTTTTTTTCAGGATATTTCACCCACCTGTACCATGGTACGATGTTCCCATTGTTTTTATGATTTAACATTGATTATCAATAAAAACCGAAGAGGTATTTTATGGCTCAGGCAGGAACAGTTAAATCAATCAGCGGAATGGTAACAGCACGCGGCGCAGATGGTCAGGTGCGTACCCTCGCAGTTGGCGACATAGTTTTTGATAATGAAATTATCGAAACAGGCGCCGGCGGTTCTATAGTTATCACTCTCGCTGACAACAAGGAAATAGCTCTCGGCGAAAACGCCCAGATGCTGCTGGATGAAACAGTGACAGCATCAGTAGAAAACGAAGATGCGTCCATATCAGATGTTGAAGCCCTTCAAGCTGCACTTGAAGCTGGTGAAAATATCGATGAAATCGAAGAAGAAACAGCCGCAGGCGAGGAAGACTCTTTTGAATTTCTTGCTTCTTACTATAGCGGTGATGATTCCGAAGGTCAGGTAGGTACATACCTGCTTGATGCAGATGCTGATGAAGGCGGAGAAGATACAGGAGATGACACCGGTGCAGGTAACGCTGCCCCTGCTGCGGCTGATGATGCGGTCGTAATGGATGAAGACGGTGTTTTTTCCGGTCAACTTCCCGCAGCCTCAGACATAGACGGCGATGATGTAACCTACTCCGTAGGCACTCCGCCTGTAAACGGAATACTTGTTATCAACCCTGACGGTTCCTACACTTACACCCCCAATCCCAACTATAACGGTCCAGACAGTTTCTCTTATGTAATTGATGATGGAAACGGCGGAACAGCAACCTACACTGTGGATATAACAGTTAACCCTGTTAATGATGTCCCGATCCTTACCGGAGATGAAGGTGCTGTGGTTGAAGATGTAGTTACGTCAATCGACGGTCAGGTAACTATTGATGATATTGACGAAGGTGAAAGCTTCTTCCGCCCATCCGAACAGACTGGCGAGTACGGCAGTTTTGTTCTGGATGAAAACGGAAACTGGACTTACCAGCTTAATAATGATGCTGTTCAATTTCTCCCAGAAGGTGCAACTCTTACGGAAACGTTTGAAGTTGTCTCTCTTGACGGCACAGCTACAGAAACCGTAACAATTACCATCACAGGTACAAATGATGTTCCCGTGATAACAGGCGAATCTTCCGCTGACGTAGTTGAAGACTCTGTAGTCTCAATCTCCGGCAAGCTTGATATAGCCGATGTAGATGAAGGCGAAAGCTCATTCCAGCCTACAGAACAGGACGGAAGCTACGGCTCATTTGTAATGGATGAGAACGGCAACTGGACTTACAGCCTCGATAACGAAAACGGCGCTGTTCAGGCTCTTCCCGCCGGCGTAACCCTCACTGAAACTTTTGAAGTGGTATCCTTTGACGGCACAGCCACAGAAACGGTAACAGTAACTATTACAGGCACAAATGATGTCCCAGTAATAACCGGCAACGCCGCTGGTGATGTAGTTGAAGACGGAACACTCACAGCTTCAGGCAAGCTTGATATAGCTGATGTTGACACTGGCGAAAGCTTATTCCAGCCCGCAGATCAGGAAGGAAGCTACGGTTCATTCGTAATGGATGAAGATGGCAACTGGACGTATAACCTTGATAACGAAAACGGTGCTGTTCAGGCTCTTCCCGCTGGCGTAACCCTTACCGAAACTTTTGAAGTTGTTTCCTTTGACGGCACAGCTACAGAAACTGTAACAGTAACTATTATAGGCACAAATGATGTTCCTGTAATCAGTGGTCAGGACAGCGGAACAATGATCGAAGACTCTACTCTTTCAGTTAACGGTAAACTCGACATTGCAGATGTAGACACTGGCGAAAGTTCATTCCAGCCCGCAGAACAGGATGGAAGCTACGGTTCATTCGTAATGGATGAGAACGGCAACTGGACTTACAGCCTCGATAACGAAAACGGCGCTGTTCAGGCTCTTCCCGCTGGCGTAACCCTTACCGAAACTTTTGAAGTTGTTTCCTTTGACGGCACAGCTACAGAAACTGTAACAGTCACCATTACCGGAACTAACGATGTTCCAGTGATAACAGGCAACGCCGCAGGTGATGTAGTCGAGGATGGAACACTCACAGCTTCAGGCAAGCTTGATATAGCTGACGTTGACACTGGCGAAAGTTCATTCCAGCCTACAGAACAGGATGGAAGCTACGGCTCATTCGTAATGGATGAAAACGGCAACTGGACTTACAGCCTCGATAACGAAAACGGCGCTGTTCAGGCTCTTCCCGCTGGCGTAACCCTTACCGAAACTTTTGAAGTGGTATCCTTTGACGGCACAGCTACAGAAACAGTAACAGTTACCATCACTGGTACTAACGATGTCCCTGAAATATCAGGCGAAAAGAAAGGCACCGTATATGAAGACGGCGACGTTCTTTCAACATCAGGCAAGCTTGACATAGCAGATATCGATACAGATGAAAGCTTCTTCCGTTCGCAGGAAGATACATCCGGCAGATACGGCACTTTCAGTGTAGATGAGAACGGTAACTGGACTTACGACCTTGATAATGACGCTGTTCAGTATCTCCCCGAAGGAGCGAAACTGAAAGAGACTTTTACAGTTGTATCTCTTGATGGAACAGCATCTCAGAAAGTAACAGTAACTATAGTAGGCACAAATGACGTACCGGTTATAGGCGGTAAGGATGAAGGCTCTGTCACAGAAGATCAGGGCGTATTCTTCGGCAAGCTCATAACAGGCGGCGTGCTTACAATTGATGATGTTGATCTTCTTCAGGATTTCTTTAAACCGGAAGCAGTTAGAGGCGAATACGGCACATTTACTGTCGGACCGCTCGGCGTGTGGACATACACCGCAACTAACAACAGCGCAGCAATCCAATCGCTTCCCGCAGGAGAAACACTTACAGAAGAATTTACAGTAACATCCATAGACGGCTCTGCAACACATACAGTCACCGTGACAATCACCGGAACTAATGATGTTCCCGTAATCAGCGGTCAGGACAGCGGTACGGTTGTGGAAGATGTTACTCTTTCAGTTGACGGCAAGCTTAATATTGCTGACGTTGACACAGGCGAGAGCCTTTTCGACCCGTCCAATCAGGATGGTGATTACGGTTCATTCGTAATGGATGAAAACGGTAACTGGACATACAGCCTTAACAACAGTAACGGCACAGTTCAGGCGCTTGGTGAAGGTGAAACCCTGACAGAAACTTTTGAGGTTGTATCTGTTGACGGAACAGCCACAGAAACCGTGACGGTAACAATCACAGGAACTAACGACAGACCGGAAGTTAGAGACGTTTCAAAAATCGTCTTTGAAGACGGCAGAACCATAGACGGTCAGCTCTCCGTGTCTGATGTTGATACTACAGATACTCATACATTCGCTCTTTCCGGCGATGCTCCTGACGGGTTCATTCTGAACTCTGACGGTTCTTGGTCATTTGACCCTGACCATGACACATACGACAGCCTCGCAAAAGGCGATGTCCTTGTGCTTAAGATACCCTACACTGCCACTGATGATTCAGGTGCTGATAATGCTGAATCTGAACAGGGAACAATAACTATCAGAGTTATAGGTACAAACGACAGACCGGAAGTCGGAGATGTTGAGTTCGGAGTTTTTGAAGGCGGAGCAAGATACACAGGTCAGCTTGATGTAACAGACGTTGATGAAGGCGATCAGCATATCTTCCTGCCCGCAAGCAGATTCCCCGCAGGCTTTGTGCTTCTGCCCAACGGCTCTTACAGCTTTGATCCTTCAAATCCCGCATATAACAGCCTGAGAGAAGGCGAAGAGCTTACGCTCACAGTGAAATATGTTGCTGTGGATGATTCTGTATCTCTTAACTCAATCTCTGAAACAGGAACTATTACAATTACTGTTACAGGCACAAATGACAGACCTTGCGTAACTGATGTATTTAAAACAGTTTACGAAGGCGGAAACGAAATCGGCGGACAGCTTAGGGCTTATGATGCTGATAACGGCGATACACATACTTTTGCTCTCGTTGGTGATGCACCTGCGGGCTTTACGCTTAATTCTGACGGTTCATGGTCTTTCGACCCCTCTGACCCTGCTTATGATTATCTGGCAAAGGGCGAAACAACACTTATTAAAGTACCGTTTACCGCCACAGATAACTCCGGCTCTGATAACGACACATCGGAAGAAGGCTATATCACTATCAAAGTGAAAGGCACAAACGATGCGCCGGTTGCACAGGATGATGCTGTTGAGGTTAATGAGGATAGTCAGGTTGTGATAGATGTTCTCGACAACGACTACGATGTTGACGGAGACACTATAAGCATTAAAGACTACACACAGCCCGCACACGGCGAAATTACTCTCAACCCTGACGGAACATTCACTTACACTCCTAACGGTGACTACAACGGTTCAGACAGCTTCACTTACACCATTAAAGATGAAAATGGTGCAACAAGCACAGCCACAGTGAACATTAACGTTAATCCTGTTAATGATGCTCCTGTGCTGGATCTTGAAGCTGATGCCGCAAAAACCACAATCACTTACGACTCACAGAGCGCAAGCTTTAACAATGCAGTCGGTGTTTACTGGCTGGATGAAAACGGCGACCCTGTTGATGCACAGATAATTCTGGACGGATCAGACAACACCGATTTCGGTGAGATATTCTCCATGAATTCAGAAGCCGGAAACATTCAGTTCTTTATCATAGCTGACGGAGCATCCATAGTTGACGGAAGCACTGTTTTCAGCTTTGATGCAGACGGCAAGCTGCTTATTAACGGAGCAGAGCCCACTAAGCCCGTTTTCTACAGTGAAGATGGTAAGAACCCTGACGGAAAACAGTTCTTCCTGATAACTGACAACGGTGACGGAACTCACACAATTGCTATTGAAGACCAGACCGACAGTGATTTCAACGATGTCGTACTCACCCTTACGGAAACATCTTCCGGTGATGGCACAGGATACGAAACAACATACGTTGAGAACTCATCTCCTGTATCAATAGCCAGTGACACAGTTGAGATAACTGATGTTGACGATACTAACATAGAAAGCGCAGTTATCAAACTCACCAATCCGTTTGACGGGGACTTCCTTTCAACAGGCACCCTGCCCGCAGGTATAAGTGTTGTCAGCAATGACGGCGTTACCATAGTTCTTGAAGGTACTGCCACCCTGGCAGACTATCAGGAAGCCATAAAGGCAATAGGCTTCGCAAGCACAAGCGAAAACCCTGCGACAGACGACCGCTTTATCGAAGTAACTGTAAATGATGGAGACGATGACAGTAACACTGCCATAACAACCGTTAAAGTAATACCTGTAAACGATGAACCAGTTGCTGTTGATGACGGCAGACCTAACTTCAGCTTCACAGGGCTTACTGGTAACTATTACGCTGTTGACACTGATGACAATGGTCTCGGTGATGACAATAATAGCGGTTATCTGATAGATAACCTCAATGAATTCAAACACATAGTTAATACAACTGATCCTGCGGCATCTTTTGAAGCCACAAAGATTTGGTACGGCTACGGCACAGGCAGTGTTTCACAGGGTAATAACCTTGAGAGATTCCTCAATGCCAACGGTGAAAACACTGATGGTAACTCACTTACTTACAATGACGGCGAAGTTGTAAACTCTGATGAAGGCGGTTTCCATATCTCCGGTAGAGTATATATCGAAGCCGGAACCTACAATTTCAGAGTTCTTGCGGATGACGGTTATGAGATACTCATAAACGGTGACAGTGTGGCTAAATTCGCCAACAACCAGTCCCCCGCAACCCACGTACATGACTCTTTCACCATCGGAGAAAGCGGATGGTACGACATTGATATGTACTGGTGGGATCAGGGCGGCGAATATGTATTCAAGCCTGAAATAAGCGCTGACGGCGGACAGACCTACACAATGCTCACAAACGAAGGCACATACGCCACACCGGAAGACGTTGCCATAGATTTTGCAGCGGCAGATCTTCTTGATAATGACTTTGATGTGGACGGAGATGACCTCACAATCATAGGTGTCAGCAATGCTGTAAACGGAGAGGTTACTCTTAACCCTGACGGAAGCATAACCTTCACACCGGATGCAGACTATAACGGACCTGCTCAGTTTGAATACACTATTTCAGACGGAAACGGCGGTGAAGATTCCGCAACTGTTTACCTTGTAGTATCTCCTGTAAATGATGCACCTGTGGCTGCTGCGGATTACATTGAAACAGATGAAAACACCTCTGTCGAAATTGATGTTCTCGCAAACGATACAGACGCAGACGGCGACGCTCTCAGCGTATCAGACTTTGACAGCACAAGCGAAAACGGTGGAACAGTTGAGCTTGTGAACGGCAAACTTGTTTACACTCCCGCAGAAGGCTTTGATGGCGAGGATACGTTCACTTACACAGTTTCAGACGGAAACGGCGGAACAGATACTGAAACAGTAACTGTCAAGGTTAATAATACCAATGATGTGCCTGTTGCTCAGGATGATATCGTAAGTATTGAGGAAGGTGTTGCAACAACCTCCAAAACCAACCTTGTTCTGATGCTTGACACATCAGGCAGTATGACAGACTATTCCGGAACTATCTATGTTGACGGAGAATGGACAACCCGTCTTGCCCTTGCCAAACAGGCTCTCATAGACCTTATTGGCAAATACGGCGATTCTCTCCAGAACGTTATGCTTGTAGACTTCGATTCAGGAGCAAGCATTGTCGAGTATGACGGCTCAACATGGATGACAGGCAGTGAGGCTGTTGAACTGCTTCAGGATAACTCCCTGATGAAGGGCGGCGGCGGAACTAACTATGATGCGGCTATTAATGCGGTTAAAACCGGCTACGGCAATCCCACAGCGGCAGACAATACATATGTGTACTTCCTTTCAGACGGAGATCCTTCTTCCAATTCAAATGGTCTCAATAACTCAGAAAGAGACTCATGGAGAGATTTCCTTGACGAGAAAGGGGTCACAGAGTCTTTTGCTATCGCAGTTGGTTCGGATATTGACGATACTAAAGAGCTTAAACAGGTTGCATGGACCAGTGATGATGACGGAAACCATAGCGGTAACGTAATCACTGTTGCTAATGAGGCAGATCTTTCAGCTAAGTTGCAGGAAACTGTTGAGCTTAACAAAGTTGAAGGCAATCTCCTTGATAACGATGATTTCGGTGATGACGGAGCGGGAAGCCCTGCCCTTGTATCTGCCGAATACAACGGAGAAGAGATTGAGTTCGGCAAAGAAATTGACCTCGGCAACGCAGGCAAAGTAACTATATACAGTGACGGAAGGTATGAGTTTACTTCCGGTCTGGATGTTGCGGATGATGCCTCTGCGGTTATCAAGTATGTGATTCAAGACAGCAACGGCGACAGATCCGAAGCCGAACTTGTTCTCACAACAACAGACAGAAGCGAAGTTCTTGCTGCGGACAATGCTGACCACGCTATCTACAAAGAGATTTTCCATGAAGCAGTTGTAGGAGAGCCTGAAAAGGTAATGAACGACATTACTCTTAAGGATGGCAATGATACTTCTGCGGAATTTGAAGTCAATGGAGGAAGCAGCGGCTCACTCAGCTTTAACTACAATATGTCCGGTATCTCCGATGGTGATTCATTCAGCTACAAGCTTGAAGTAGCTGACGGAACGGATTATTGGGGCAATACCAAATGGAAAGCTGTTCCCGGTACTTCCGTAACAAAGTACAGCGGTAGCGGAACAGTGACCTTAGACAATATTGATCCCGGACATTACAGGATAGTGTTTAACACTACTGATAATGGTTTCATGGTATGGAACTATGACCTCAGTGTTACACTTACTAACATTGCTATTGTTGCAACTGTTGCTGCTTTTACAAGCATTATTGTAGAAAATGCTGAAGGCAACGTTCTCGCAGACCCGAACACATACCTCGGCAGTGACGACCAGTGGGGCGCTGTGGATGATATGGGTTCCGAAGGTGCAGTATTCACCGTATTCAACGGAACAGAATATGTTGAACCTACTGAATCCGGTATCACAATTAACGGCGATTACGGAACTCTTCTTATCAAAGAAGACGGTTCATACACCTACACACCTGAAAGCACTGATGGTATCGGCAAAACCGAAACCTTTGAATATAAGCTTACTCAGGCTGACGGTGACACAGACAGTGCGAAGCTCGTAATAAGCATAGGTGAAGAGCCTCAGCATGTTATCAGCGGCACAGACGGCAACGATACCATAACATTTGACCCGACAGCCGACCTGATAGACGCCGGAGACGGTTACGACACCCTTGTTGTAAATACCGGCGGCACTGAGCTTGACTTCAGCAACATCAGCGAAATAGTAAGGAATGTAGAGGAGATAGACCTCACCGACGGAGACAATACCCTCACGAACCTTACTCTGCAGGATGTTCTGGATATTACCGATGGTGACAACGCCCTTGTTATCAGAGGCAATGAAGGCGATTTTGTCACAATAGACAACTCTGAAGGTGAATTCTCCGTAGTGGATAATCATCTTGTTGTCAACAACGGCGGCGCTGACATCAGCTTTGAAGGCGGAGTGAACTTTGAAGTGACAGATACTCACATCAAAGTCATATTCACTGATGACGGTACAGATATGTAAGCCGATAACTTAAAATCAATACTTAGAATGCTGCGTCCGGCGAGTCCGGCGCAGTGTTTGCAATAGCCAAAAGAAATCCCCCGCAGGCTGTAAAGCTTACGGGGGATTCTTTTATTATTAAAAATACTCTGTCACGTATTATGAAATTCAGAGATTACCTTTCAGCTTGAGAGCAACCTCCAGCCTGTCACGGCAGCCTGTCTTCACAAAAACAGACGACAAGTGCGCCTTTACCGTGCGAACGGTGATATTCATTAATTCGGCAATCTCTTTATTGCTCATTCCCCGCCCTACAAGCTCTGCTACCTGCTGTTCCCTTTCGCTCAAATCCTCAAAAAAGCCAGCCTCAAGCTTTGATGTGCCGTTTTGAGGCACAGATGCTATGAGCCTGTTCAATATCGCAGGAGGAAGCCATACCTGCCCTGATAAAACAGTGTGAACAAGCTGGTTCATGTTTTCAGGGTTCATCAAACGGTTTCCGTACCCCTTAACGCCCTTCTGGAGAAAGCGCAGAGCTTCACCGTAAGACGGTACAGCGGAGAAAACAGCAACAGGGCATCCGCCTGCATGAATCTGTCTGTCCGAAGCGAGTAAATCCACCACAACCAAATCCGCATCTTTTACGGAATCTTCCGCCTTATCACGTTCATATCTTGCGAAATTGCAGCCGTTAAGTCTTACGGCTGACTCGACATATTTAAAAAAGCGGGTATCGTCAGTTACAACAGTTATTTTCATCATCTTTCCCTTAATGCGTTATACTTCGCTCTTAAAATCGGCTTCATGATGTACTGAAGAATTGTCTTTTTGCCCGTAATAATATCCGCCTGCACTGTCATGCCGACCATAATGTCCTTTTTGTTATCTTCTGTGCCCAGGTAGTTTTTGTCTGTTTCGATGCGGACAAGGTAGTATTCCTCATCTTTTTCATCTGTTATAGTGTCTGCACTCACATGGATAACCTTGCCTTTGAGACCGCCGTAAATGGCAAAATCATAGGCTGTAAGCTTAACCACTGCATTCTGTCCGGGGTATATAAACGCTATGTCCGATGGCTTAATTTTGGCTTCTATGAGCAGCCTGTCATCATTGGGAACAATTTCAATTATATCCATTCCCGGTTTTGCCACACCGCCGACAGTGTTGATGAAAAGCTGCTTAACTGTTCCGTCAACAGGTGAGCGAACCATTGTTCGCCTTACTCTGTCTTCGATGGCAACCTGTGAGTTGGAGATCTGTTCTATCTCTGCTATTACCTTATTCAGCTCTGTCTGAGCCTCACTTTTCTGTCTTCCTTCGATCTCTTCTATAGCGTTTCTTGCTTCCACAACCTGATATTCCAGAGATTCAATATTTTTCACTGTTTCATCAATCTCTTTGCGGTTATCAAGCTCCTTCTGTTTAAGCTGAATAAACTCAAGCTCGGATACCAGCCCCTTTTTATAAAGCGGCTCCATAAGCTCGATTTCCCTGTGAATCATTCCTCTGCTGGTATGAAGGTTTTTAAGCCGGAGACGAGCATTGGCAAGTTCAACCTGCCTCTGCTTAAATCTCTGAACAAAAACTTCTTTTTCATTATTTCTGCGTGCGGCATTAGTTTCATAAAGCCTTTGTTCTTCCATAATCAGCATGGGATAATTATTTTTTGCGTCATCATCTATAATAAACGGAGCTATGCCGGCTTCAGCACGAAGCCTTACCGCCCTCGCCTTCAGTTCGCCAAGTTTTGCTCTGCCTTCCTGATATGAACTGCCTGCACCTGTGTCATCAATAATCACAAGTACCTGCCCCGATTTGACAAACTGCCCTTCTTTTACCAGAAGCTCCTTAACTATACCGCCTTCAAGGTTCTGAACCACCTGAACCTGTCTGGATGGAATAACTTTGCCTATGCCTCTTGTGAGTTCATCAAGTTCAGTAAAATAAGCCCATGTGAACAGCACAATTATAAGAGCAGTTATTACATAAAGTATCAGTGACATTTTCACAGGGCTTTTCTGAAGAACGGCGGCGTTAAGGCTGTTCATGAATTCAATGTCACTTTCCTGAACATATTTTTTTCCGTTTCCGTTTTTATAACCCGAAGAGTTTTTTCCGTTTATCATTTACGGTTACCTCCGAGCTTTGCCAGAACATCCTCTTTTTTGCCGTCCAGAGCTATGGTTCCATTATCGAAAACAATAATACGGTCAACTATTTCAAGGATACTCGGTTTATGAGTGATCACTATAGTGGTTTTATCTTTTGTACTCTCTTTCAGATTGGCTATTACCTTCATCTCTGTGGCGTAGTCCATGGAGTTAGTGGGTTCATCCATAAGGACTATGGGGCTGTCCACCAGAAATGCACGAGCCACTGCAACAGACTGCCTCTGACCGCCGGAAAGGTTGCCTCCTCTTTCCCCCACATTTACATCAAGCCCCATGGGGTGTCTGTCTGTAAAAGCTGTCACACAGCCCACCTGCGCAGCTCTGATTATTTCGGTATCATCCGCATGGGGAGCTTTAAAGGTCACATTGTCACGAACTGTTCCGGAAAGCAGTGATACATCCTGCGGAACATAGCTGAAATTATGCCGTAAATCCGCCGGATCTATCTGCTGTATGTCTATGCCATCCACAAAAATGCTTCCTTCTTCCGGTTCATAAAACCCCATGAGCATCTTTGCCAGAGTTGATTTACCGGAACCGACCTGTCCTATGATTCCCACCCGTTCTTTCGGGTTGATTTTAAAGCTGACGTTGGAGAGGGCATTTTTGGTTTCGTCCGGATATTTAAAGGTCACGTTTTTAAACTCGATAGCCCCTTTAAAAATCGGACGGCGGAGGAAAAGCCTGCGGTCCGGGCGTTCTATTTCTTTCTTCATCAGATCGTTGAGAGAGGCAAGCCCCGTCTTCATCTGTTCGTATCCTGTAAGCAGAGATGCGAATTGAGACATCGGAGCTATGCTTCTGGAAGACAGTATAACCGTTGCGATAAGTCCGCCCATGGTCAGCTCACCCTCCTTGATCAGATAAACACCTGCAATTACCACGGCAACGCTGCTTAATTGAGTAAGAAACGCTGCAACCGTGCTGAGAGAGCTGGATAAAATCCTCGATTTAAGCCCTTTTGAAGCGATATCTCCGGTGCTTTCCTCCCAGTGCCACTGAACAGAGCTGTTAGCGTTGAAAGCCTTTATTGTCTCAAGGTTGGAAAGAGCCTCAACCAGTATTCCGCTTTTTCGTGCAGATGCCTCGTGTGTACTGTCTGCCAGCCTTTTAATCGGTTTACGCATAATTACGCTGTAAATAAGGATAAGAAGGATAGTAGCGAGGGGAACAAGCACAAGGAGTTTGCTTATATAATAGATAACCAAAAGAAAAATCACGACAAAAGGAAGCTCGATAAATGCTGTTACGGCACCTGATGTAAAAAAGCCTCTTATTCCGTCAAACTCCCTGAGATTATTGGCAAAAGAACCCACTGTGCGTGGTTTATTTTTCATCTTCAGATTCAGGGACTGCTCAAAAAGAATGGATGAAAGAATTACATCACTTTTTTTTGCAGCTACCTCAAGAAACTGAGTACGAAGGTATTTAAGAATAAGGTCGAAGGTATAAACCGTGGAAATTCCTATAGCAAGCACCCAGAGAGTATCGACTGCGTTATGAGGGATAATCCTGTCATACACATTCATGGTAAACATAGGACCGGCTATTACGAATATATTTATAAGAAACGTAGCAAGCAGAACGTTGCCGTAAATACTCTTAAACTTCAGCAGAGTGCCGAAAAACCAGTTTTCACGGTCGCCTTCTGTTGAAACAGTATCTTCCGGTCTGTAGCCCTCATAAACTCTTTTAAGGAGAAAAGCGAAACCGAGGTATTCCTCATTAAGCTTGTCCAGATCTGTTTCCATCGGAGTTTCATCAATATCAGGAATTACAATCTCAGCTTTTCTTTTTGCATGGTCTATTGCTGTCAGTACACAGGCGTTTCCGTTAGAGAGAAGAAGGATTGCCGGAAGAACAACTACGGGGAAATCCTCTATTTTCCTTTTAACAAGAGTGGATTTAAACCCTGCATTCGCAGCCGCCCGTGAAAAGTTTGCTTTTGATTTTTCAACATCAAAAAGCGATTGCTTCTCCTTTTTAGGATCAAAGGGCAGACCGTAGGCCAGTGCTTCCATCGTGGCTGGTCTGTCATTCAGCTTGGTTAATAAAACCAAGCAGTTCATCAATGAATCAGATGATATTTTTTTACTCATTATTTATCACCTAAAGGAGTAATATCAGCGATTCCCCTGCCCTGAAAATATTTTATCTGTCTTGCTTCAAGCACTGCTTTTTGTTCCTCATTCTCTATTTTGGTAGCTATAAGCTTTATTCCAAGGCTTTCTGTAATAGTCAGGAAGGCGTTAAGAGCCACCTCTGCTTCACCTCTGTTTTCAATATCAAGCAGATAGTCCTGCTCTATTTTTATATAGTCAGGTTTAAGCAGATGCAGGTATTTAACAGAGGTCTCATTCATCACGAACCTGTCTATACCGAACTTGAAGCCGGTTCCTTTAATCAAACCAGAAAAATCCAGACAAATGTCAAAACTCTTGCCAATAGCTTCATCGGGAATTTCAAAAACAAGTCTTTTGCTGAGGTGTTTGACTGTAGCAAGAAATTTTCTGAACCATGTAAACGACTCCCTGTCTTTGAGAAAGTCATTGGAAACATTGACAGCAAGGGTAATATCCTGATTTTTATCAAGAAAGTCCGTGGCGTGGCGCAGCACATACTGATCAACTTCATTAGCAAGTGACAGCTTAATAACCATCGGCATAAAGTATCCTGCACGCTGGATCTGCCCCTGAAGATCTACCATATTAATGAAGATCTCCTGATGCAGTTCTCCCGTATCGGAAACAACTGGCTGTGATGTAAGCATAAACCTCTGGTCACTGAGGGCGGATTCAATCATTTTTTTCCACTCAAGCTTACCCAGAATCAGGGCGTTTCCATCATCCCTGAAATGTTCAAAATGAGGTTCGGCAGAATTTTTTGCAGCAGAAAGAGCATAGTCGCCTTTTGTCAATACACTGCTTATTGTGTCGGATTCATTATAAGATACAATCCCTGCTGCAAACTCTGTATGCTCCCTGAATTCTCTATTTGCATCTACAAAGTCTTTAATTTTGGAATAGATCATTTTAGTGCAGAGATTGCTTTCATCAGAATCTGCAGAAGGCAGTGCTATGACAAAATCATTGGCATTCAGGCATGATATAAATGAATACAGTTTGGTTGCAGTACACTCTTTCATTGTTGCTGAAGCAAAATCATAAAGCTGCTGAACAACCTGAAAACCAGATATCTGCTGAACTTTTTCCAGTCCCTCAAAGGAAAAGAGTATAATTTCCCCTTTGGAGCGCTCATCATTGGAAGAAATAAAGTTGCCGAACTGCTTTATGAAGTATTTACGGTTGTAAAGCCCTGTCAGCGGATCTTTGAACTGAAGCTCCTGATATTTTTTCAGAGTCTCAACCTCGCGGTTGTAAATGGTTTGCACCTTCTGAACCATAGAGTTCATAGAAAGAACAACCTGTTTGAGTTCCGGGGTTCTGGGCACACGGTTATTTATTATAAATTCATTGTTCCCTACGGCTTCCGCTTGGTTCTTAATTGCATTAAGCGATGCCAGAATAAGCTTGAGAATGAAATAACTGGCAAAAGAAGCCAATCCGCCGATAGCCACAAACCATATGCAGAGCTGTTTAAATGTCTCCCATAAACGCAGGTATGAATGCCCGAGATGAACCTTAACTTTCAGTGTTCCGTATATATTCCACCCGCCGGAAACTGCCGCTTCCGCCACAGGTGCCTCAAGTTTTACCATATTAATAAATGCCTGAGGAACTCCTTCCACTTCTATTTTCTCACTCTTGGAATAAGAAATTGTTCCATCCTGTCTTATAAGAGTTATCTCTTCAAAATAACCGCCGTCAAACATAGCGTTTATCATTGTCTGCATTATGGAAAGATCATCCATAAATGGACTCATAGAGAGAGACAGGGAATTAGCGGTGTTTTTCGCATTTGTATATAACTGGCTGCGGACGTATTCTTTTGTATCGCTGAAATTAATTTGCAGAACAATACCCAGAACCGCCAGCAGCATTATTGTCACGAAAATTTGTAACTGTCGGAATAAGGTCATTTTAGTTACCTCTTATATATTTCAAGGTCTATTTCTTTTAGTTTCTGGAGATTTTTGGATGAAGAAGGATTCACCCTTTTTCCAAGTCCCTGCTGTTTCTGTATATAAAGATCCTTTGCAGTGAAGCTGTAAACAGGCACAAGATCATTTCTCTGCGTAGCCTGCATAATCTGTTTGTTATAGTTATCCAGAATAAGCGGAACAGCGCCTTTCTGCGGGTAATAGGAAACAACCATATGAGCCACCTCGGCATATCCTATAGCCTTGACGTATGTGAGAAACAGCTTTTCCTGCGGAACGCCCAATTGAATAAGCGTTAGAAATTTAGCAACGGCATAGTCTTCGCAGTCACCCATCCCTTTCCCTAAAAACTCCAGCCTGCTTGCCCAATAATCGCTCTTACCCCACACCTGCGCATCTGAACGGTATTCAACCCGATTGAAAAATTTATTGACCTCTGTGATCTTTGTTGTCTCATCTGCAGACACAAGTTCATTCATAAGCTCTATCAGTGCGGTGAGTCTTTTCTCTGCCTGTCCGCCGTAGCGGGTTTTAAAGGCATTCACAGCATCATCCGGCACGTAGAAAGTATCAGACGAAACCGCAGCAGCGACATAAAATATCACTGCTGCGGAGGTTATAAGCATTAAATGTTTAAGTCTTATCATCACTTAGTATAGCATTAGTTCCTGATAATCTTAAACTCTATTCTTCTGTTCTTTTGTCTGCCTTCAAGTGTCTGGTTGCTGAAAATCGGTGAAGTGCTTCCTTTACCGTAGGCAGTCATAATATCTTTTGATACACCAAGGGAAGCAAGCTCGTTAACAACTGTTTCCGCTCTTTTTTCAGAGAGTTTCTGGTTGTATCTTCTTGTTCCTGAAGTATCAGTGTGTCCCACTATATCAAGCTTGTAGTTTTCAAGCCCTTTAAGCTGTCCGGCTATGCTTTTAAGATATTCATGGGCTTCGGGAGTAAGCTCTGCTGAATCGAAGTTGAAATTGATTATATCCAGATGAAACGATTGTTCCTTCTTGGTGTTATCAATAGCAAGAACCTTCTGTTCTTCAGCAGTTATTCTTTCCTCTTTCGGAAGAATGTAAGGTTCAATCTTTTCAGGACCATTGTAGCCTACTTCAAGAGCTTTTTTATCAAAGCATCCCCAAGGCATAGTATCTGTTCCGAGGAGTGAGTTGTCGCACTGGTCGGCTGTGTCCTTCACAGTGTCTTCATCTCTGTCCTCACCGAGTTTTTTATAAAGAGAGTAGTCGAATTCATCTTTATATTCAGGGAGTTCAACCTTTTCAAAGAGACCTGTTTCAAACTCACTGAGCAGCATTCCGGTTGCCTGTTCAAGCCTGTAGTATGCGGCAAGAAATGAATATTTTGACTGAACAAATGAATTCTGAGCAGTAAAGTATTCTGTTTCCATATCCAGAAGGTCAAGCAGAGTCCTTCTGCCGAGGTGATATTCTTCCTTGAACTCAACAAGGGTCCTTTCACTCATGTCAACATGCTCAGTGAGAAACATTTTTTTTGTTTGTTCAGCAACAAAAATGTTCCATGCAAGCCCAACAGTTTCGTTAACGTTTCTGCGTTCGATGTAGCTTCTCTGATGCTCTTTCAGCATGGATTCATAGTTGCCTATTTTACGTGCTTTTCTGACTCCGCCATCATAAAAGGTGTAGCTGAGTTTCAGGAATGCACCAGCATTGTTTGTCCAGCCGTCATCGCCGCCAACATCATTATTGTGTTGAGCCTGAAGTTCAAGATCAAGTGAAGGATAGTAAGTTGATTTTTCTTTAGCGAGGGTATACTTCCGCACTTCAATATTGTAGTTGGCAACACGAAGAGCAGGATGCACATGCATTGCCATGTCCACAGCCTCTTCCTTAGTGGCAGGAAGCTCACCGGCAGGTTCAGGGATTATAAACACTTCGGGTCTTAATATACGTCCGAACTGTCTGTGAAACTTGACAATAGCCTGATTAAGATCCTGCTGCTGCGATATGAAATTGCTCCGTGAAAGAGCAAAACGTGATTCAGAGTTGGAGAGATCAGATACTCTGCCAAATCCTGAATCGGTTTTTTCTTTTATCTGATTAAGGATTTGTGCCTGTGTAAGCACATTTTGTCTGGCAAGCTCAACGAGTTCTGCTGTTTTCAAAACCTCAAGATAAGCTTCTGCCGCATCAAGAAACACTCTGTTTGCAGTGTTAAGAACATCATAAGCCGCAGCCTTGACACGAGCTTCAGTTTCTTTTACATAGTTTGATGTGTGCATACCGTTGAAAAGGTTCTGGCGGGCGTAAATACCTGCCCTTCTGGCTATAAGATCCTCGCTTTCATAGTTCGTATCATAGCCTTTGGTAACTTCGGGTCCAATACTTGCCTCAGCGCTTATGTTTGGTTTATAACCGCTTTTTGCCATACCCAGTTCGGATTTAACCGTCTGGTATCTTTTTAAAGCTTCAAGAATTTCCGGGTTAGTCCTGACAACATCTTTAAGCACCTCTTGAAGAGGCATGAACTGGGCAGCCTGACCGTTATCAGTCTGCATTTGTGACAGGTCTTCATCTGCATATGCAGTGGGTATAAATCCTGCCGTGCATAACAGAGAAAACAAAGCTACGATTGAGAGAAGTTTCCTCTTAATGTTATTCGATAAGCACATACTAACACTCCTGTTATTGACGTACGCAATAATGACAATCAAATAATACCACTCTTATTCTGATAATCAAACAAAAATTAATATCAATAAGTGGTAATTTTACCCAAACGTAGCCTCGAAACAGATATTTTTCTCAAATATATAAGTAATTAAAGATGTATTGTACCTTCGTACAATTTTTTTATCTTTTTTACGAAATTAACCACTGCACTGTAAAAATAAGTGTTTTCTGAGAATAAGAATTATGTAATTATATTCGTTAGTAGCAGTAAAAATTGTTTATGCAAATTCTTTTACATATTCAAACTACTGCAGGCACATGCCCCTCTCTATTCGTGCTATCGTTTTAAGTTATTAATATATCTGATAGTCTCCAATATGAAGATGAACATACGTAAAGGATGTAACATCATGCTATTCAAAAAGAATATCTTGACACAACCCCTACTATCACTTTTAATGTTTGAAAAGTTTATTGTCAGGTGAGTTCTATGTTTATGAAGATCTATGAATATCTTGAAATGCACTTCTTTGACTCAATATCAAAAAAGATTATCGGTAACGTAGGATTTCTTATCCTTCTTAATATTATAACTGTCGCAGTTCTCTATATAAGAGAAAGAACATTCGCTGTGCGTTCCGGTATTCCTGAAGTTGAGTCATTTCTGACCGGCTCACTCATTATCATCGCTGTCATGGTCTGTTTAAGCATAGGTGCAGGGACTTTTATCATTCTGTTTATGCGTCACCTTTTCATACGACCAGTAAAGGCTATGATACATGTTTTTGAAAGCACAGATGTAAACTCCAGCGATATATCCTGTTCACTGCCTAAAATGAGCTATGATGAATTCCGTCAGATGGCTGAGAGCTATGACTCTTTTATGGATCATCTGCGAAGGAATATCTGTGTTTCAAGAAATATCGGAATTGAAGTGGCTATAGGCGGCGAAAAAGTTAGTAAAGCAGTTGACTTTGCCACAGAAAGCATAACAAGACAGAACAACATGGCAGAGCTTATATTCACTGCGAGCGAACAGTCTACCACTGCTATAAATGAAATAGCCGTAAACTCTCAGGAAATATCCTCCTCCACAACAACAAACCTTGAAAGTGCAAAGGATATTTCTATCAGGCTTGAGGAAGCAAGCGGTGAAATATCGCAGGTGGGTTCAATGCTGGGCAGTTTCGGCAACACTGTTGATGCCCTCTCAAATAATTCTGCTAATATAAAGCAGATCATATCGCTTATTAAAGATATATCAGAGCAGACAAATCTTCTGGCACTTAACGCTGCAATAGAAGCCGCCAGAGCGGGAGAACACGGCAGAGGCTTTGCTGTGGTCGCTGATGAAGTACGCAAGCTTGCAGAAAGAGTTAAAGACGCCACTGACGAAATAGAAAACAACGTCAGCGAAATGATCAATCTTGTTAAAAATACAGAAAAAGAAACTGAAGTTATTGTTAGCTATACTGACAACACTAAAAACGTGGTTACTGAGTCTGCTACAAAATTTGTCAGTATGGTAAATGACTTTGAAAGAAATAACACCCAGCTTATGACTATTGCATCTGCTATCGAAGAGCTTTCAGTTACCAACAGCGAGGTTCATGAAAACATAGTCAATATCCGTGAACTAAGCAATCAGGTTGCCCACATGATGACCGAAACCAGAACAAGCACAAACACTCTGCGTGATGAAGCGGAAGAGCTTCAGGAAATTATGGCAACATTTAAAACCGGTAGAGGCGAATTTGAAAAAACAGCCATGGAAATTGCTGCGTTCAGAAATGAGATCCAGACAAGTCTTGAAAAACTTTCCGATAAAGGGATAAATATTTTTGATGAAAACTGTTCCGCAGTCAAGAACACGTTCCCGCAGAAATACGATATCTCCTACAGACAAGCTTTAAAAAGCGAAATTCAAGGCAGGCTTGACAGTATTCTGCGAAAAATGCCTAATCTTATATACTCAGTTCCGATCAACAGGAAAGGATATCTGCCTGTGCATCATTCCGAGTTTTCCAAAGAACTTACGGGGAACAAGGATACTGACCTTAAGTTCAGCCGTCATATGAAGGTTTACTTTGGCTCACAGGCTGAAAGAAAACGCGCCCAGAACCAGAAACCTATTCTCCTTCAGACTATAATCAGAGATACCGGAGAGGTCTTTAATGATATATCCATGCCGATATATGTTAAAGGGAAACACTGGGGTGCGCTTATAACCGGAATAATGCCGGAAGAGATCAAAAAATAGAATATTGAGTATCGGGCGGGGTTAACCTGCCCTTTTTATTTGAAGTTATAGCCGTTTAGTTCAAAGAGTTTTTTAAGCCCTTCCACACCTTCTTCAAGAGGAATACTGCCAACTTCTTTTTCCGGTCCTTTTATGGCGACAGACTTAGGAGTAATAGGACGCCAGACATCATATGAATAAGCCCTGTTAAAGCTGAGAGTGGGCACACCGACAGCTTCCGCAATATGAAGTGTCCCAGTGGAGTTGCCTATAAACATTGATGCCTTGCTTAAAAACGCAGCAAGAACAGGAAGCGGCATATTGGGAGCCAGAGCGCAGCTGACACCGGATTGCGAAATGACATCCCTGACCTTTTCGCTTTCACCGGGACCGGAGATGAAAACCGGTTTGAAGTCGGAATGCTCCGTAAGGTAAGCTGTAAGAGCGGCGAACTTATCCGCTGCCCAGCACGAACGGGGTTTGGAGAAATTGCCGGGGTGAACAATGGCAAACTTTTCATCCTGTTTTATGTCAAGCTGTTCAAAAATCTTCCCTGCGGCTGCCATATCAGCACCTGTAAAAGTTATGGAAAGCTTGTAGTCAAACTCATCGCCGGCATCAAAATATTCTGCAAACTGCTTATAAATCTCAAGCATATGTTCCTGATTAACACCGACTTTTATCATTTCAGTGTAAAATTTTTCGCAGTTTTCATTAAAAGAAGAAACCCTTCTTTTTGCCCCTGAAAGCCTTGTAAGCCAGCCGGCGGAGGTGGAACGGCTAGGATTAAGATCTATACAAAGATCCCATTTTTTGCCGAAATATGTGCCCAGAAAAGGGAAAAGGTTCTTAGCAATCTTTTTTTTAGGGAAGACAATTATTCTGTCAAGCTCCGGGACTGTATGTGCCAGTTCAGCAACAAAATCACTAAGCACAACAGTAATGTTGGCGTCCGGATATCTTTTACGTAAAGCCCTTATAAATGAAGTGGATACAACAAAATCACCTATTTTGCCGATCCATACCAAAAGAATATTCTGAGGCATTCCTGCTCCTTAAATTATCCAAGTAATAATCAGCGGAAATAATAATAAGTAATTAACGGAAACTCAAGATTAAATAAGATTTATGCTGTTCAGCGGATTTTTTTCACATCCTCTTTTATACCTTCATAGACGTCCGCAGTGCCGTCCTTAAACTTTTCTGCTGCATCTTTGGCATCAGATGGAAGCTCCCCTGCGCTTTTTTTAGTTTCCTTCCACTGCTGCTTTGCCTCAGGCTTGGCATTGTTGTACTCTCTTTTGAAGCTGTCGCCAAATTCACGGGTCATTGAACAGCCTGAAAAAAGAACTGCCGTCAGAATAACGGCAGTTTGCAATCTTTTCATGCGTTTTATTCCGGATTAACGGCAGCGCCGGATTTAAAGGCTTCCTGCTCAACAGCAAGAGCCACTGCATCATGAACTTTTCTATCCAGAATATTCGGTACAAGATCCCCCTCAAGGGCAAATGAAGCAATTGTCTTAGCCGCTGCAATCTTCATTCTGTCATTGATAACCTTTGCCTTTGCAGTGAGAGCCCCTTTAAAAACTCCGGGGAATGCAAGTGCATTGTTTACTGATTTGCCGTCTGCGGCGAATATTGCACCTGATTTAACAGCAAGCTCAGGATCAATTTCCGGATTAGGGTTTGAAAGAGCCAGTATCACTTGTCCGGGCTGTATCATTTCCGGTTTTATAAGTTCAGGGCAGCCTGTGGTTGCAATAACAATACGGGAGTTTTTCATTACTCCGTTAAGATCAGTGGGAATACCGCCAAGCTCCTGAAAAAGGTCTTTAGCCTGCTGGTTAAGGTCAGTACCCATGAGTTTTGTAACCCCGTAAGCCTTAAGCAGCTTGAATATGCCTGTTCCGGCAGCTCCAAGCCCTATAAAGCCCACGCTGGACTGATGCAGGTTTATAAAGGTGTATTTTGCAATATTGATGAGTGCAGCAAGCACCACAACTGCGGTTCCGTGCTGGTCATCGTGCATAACGGGTATATCAAGCATATCCTGAAGCCTTTTTTCAATTTCAAAACACTCAGGTGCTTTTATATCCTCAAGTTTTATAGCTCCAAATGTGGGTGCAATATTCTTAACTGTTTCTATTATCACCTCAGAGTCGTGTGACTCAATCAATATAGGCACTCCGTTTATATCTGACAGTCTGCTGAAGAGCAGAGCTTTTCCTTCCATCACCGGCATTCCGGCTACCGCACCTATATCCCCCAAACCAAGTATGGCTGTTCCGTTTGTAACTATCGCCACATTGTTTGGTATGGTGGTAAATTTATCTGCAAGGCTCTTATCAGCCGCAATCTGTTTGCATATAGATGCAACACCGGGGGTATAAACAATTTTGAGATCATCAATAGTTTCCACCGGCACAGTCGGCACGATCTTGAACTTGCCGCCCTGATGATATTCTTCCACTATGTCTTTAACAGCTATAATCTCTATGCCGTCAAGTTTTTCCATCTCAGTGAGTATGGCCTTAAGCTGCTCCTCACTGTCGGTATATACGTCAAGATCACGAATCTTATAGCCTTTACCTATGTGGACAGACTTTATCTCTCCGAACATGCCGTCCATAGTTCCCACAAGGCTTGTGAGTCTGCCCAGATAGCCGGGTTTATCAGTAATTTTGACCCTGATAGACTTTATGGTTTTATTTGAATACTCGAAAAGCATTAAATCCTCCTACTTATCCTCTTCATCAACAAAACGTTCCCACGTTTCTGATTCGTAATCTCTGCATCTGGTTTTTGCTTCCTTCATAAACCTGCCCGTGAGCGCACAGCGCATTTTCCATGAGCCTTTAAGCTCTTCGAGCTTAATCTTTCTCAAATGGACACAGGTCAGGCATTTTATCTCTTTTTCGTTCATTATATTCCGCAATAATTTTTAAACTAAGGATATGCCATGTAATATGCTCTGTAAAGAGAATTGATTACATGATTATACCTGTACAGTACCACTGCCCCATAGTATTATAAACGATAAGACAAAGTAAGGGTGGATAATGAGCGCAGCAGACTATCTTTTATCAGTAAAAAAGCTTAACAATATCGGACGATGGGCTAGCGATTTCATGCACAGACGGGCTTCTGTGGCAGAACACTCCTTTTCTGTGGCTCAGGTAGCCCAGCTCCTCGGAATAATGGAAGAAAACGCAGGAAATAAAGTTGACTGGGGCAAGCTTTATAAAAAAGCCCTTAATCATGATGTATCCGAAGCCTTCACCGGGGATATTCTCAGCCATGTAAAGCACCGGACAGAGAAGATGAAATATATGGTGGAGGAAATTGAAGTTCTCATAGCAGAAGACATGCTTTTAAGCTCGTTCAGTGAACCGTATAAAGAGGTTTTCAGAGATATACTGTTTGACGGAAAAGACTCCTCAATGGAAGGACGCATTCTCAAATACGCTGATAATATTGATGCCCTGCTTGAGTGTCTCTATGAAAAGAACCTCGGCAATAAATCACCTTTTGAAGCCAAATACGATGAAATTCTGGCAAAGCTTGAAGGATCTGAGCTTTTAAGTGTGAAGCTTTTCCTTCGTGATATTCTGCCGGATCTTGAAAAAAGAGCCTGAATTAAAGAAGCAGCCAGTGTTTATGCAAATACTGATTTACAGCATTAAAAGCAACTGATAAATGAGCGGATTTTCATAATAAAACGCTTATTCGACTGGACATCAAATGCGAAGAGTTGTATCATAAGTTCATAAGTATATTCCGGAGGTTGCAATGACTCCTAAACTCACCGCAGAGATGCGTCATCTTTGTCCGGCTAAAGGCTTCATTTATGTCTGGCAGATGCCTGTAAGGTTCAGCCACTGGCTTAATGTAATCTGTATTACGCTTTTAATCGGCACAGGGCTTTACATTCACTACCCTTTCTTCACTTATGACAATGCTCTGACAGAGCCTTACGTCATGGGGCAGATACGCTTTTTACACTTTGTAACGGGAATAGTCTTTACTTTCAGTGTGCTGTTGAGGATTGTTTATGTAATCATAGGCAACGAATACGCTAACTGGCGCACTTTCTACAACCCGTTCAATAAAAAAGACAGAAATATGATAATACAGTACCTCAAGTATTACGCTTTTCTTGAAAAGCACCCAAAACACATCATCACGCATAACCCTATGGCTCAGTATGCTTATATCGGTGTGTTCTGTATATTTTTCTTTCAGATATTAAGTGGTTTTTACCTCTGGTCGCTTAATGATCCTAACGGGGCTCTTTACGGAATGCTCAGTTGGTTCAGCTACATAGGCAACGTGCAGTATATAAGAATGATCCACTATTTTGTAGTGTTCCTCATAGCGACTTTCCTTGTAGTTCACCTCTATGCGGCTGCTCTTGTGGATTTTAGAACCCGTGCCGGCGATATCAGTTCGATATTCTCCGGCTGGAAAACAGACGTTTCGGATGATTAAGAACACACTAAATATATAAACAGAAAAGCCGCTTCAGCTGAAGCGGCTTTTTTTATGAGCAATCATTTGAACGTTTTATCAGTTTACCGGGTACTACTTTCCTTTGGCAGCGTCTTCAACTGATTCATAAACTTCAAAAACCTGATCAAGTTTCATGAGTTTCAGAACTTTATCAATCCTTTCGGGAACATTTACAAGCCTAAGAACTCCGCCGTATTCCTTCATACTTTTGAGTCCTTCAAGAAAAGTGGCAAGTCCGGATGAATCCATATACACAACTTTATCAAGATCCACCACGAGAACAGAAATCCTCGCACGGGCAACTTCGGCAAGTTTCGCTCTGATCTCGGAGGAAGTAAGTATGTCTACCTTTCCGGCGACTTTCAGAACTTTAAACTGACCGTAATCCTCAGTGTGTATTTTCATCATACCCCCTCATACAACTGAAAGTATATTTCCACAGATATAATACAACTTAATTCATAATAACAAAACGGGACAACGTCCGACAATATAAGTATCGTAATCAGAGTAAAAAACATTAACAGGAAATGACAAAAAAAGCAAATAACATGAACGTTTACACTGTTACTTGTAGTTCAGACGGTTTATTTCTTCAGAACAAGCCACACATAAAGCTCTTTTGTTTTCTGATCGAGCCATTCATCCCTGATTTCAAAATCGCTCAAAACCTCTTCAGCCTGATGCCTGGAAAGAGTCGAAACTTTGCTCCGGTAATATTTAAGAGTCTGCGTATCCACGTTAAGCTTTTCTATATTCACTTCAGTATTTACTATAACTTTTATCGTTCTGGCAAGTTCACTTTGCGCCAGAGCTTTTGCAATTCTTCTCTGTGCTGCAATTCCGCCCCTTGCCTGCTGTTTGGCTATACCCACAGCGCCTATATATCCATCCATATTAGGAGTGGCAAACCACACGGGAAAACCTCCCTGCATGGGATATTTAGTTGCCGGACCAAGATTGTTTTTATAAACTGCCTTATTCTGCATATCTGGCTTTGGAATTTCAGGTGTTTTTGTCTCAACAGCAGGTGATGGAACAGCAGGAATAGGTTTCTCCATGCTTTCAAGACCTGTCCCCTGCCCGCTAACTTCTTTTTCAAGCTCATCAAAAGCATCATCTGCCCGTATCTGCTGAACCTGCTTTGTATTATGAGCCGCTGGCTTCGGCGTTTCTGTTTTTGAAGCCATGCACCCGGCAAGAGCCAGTGAGGCTGCTGCTGCAATTATTATTCTAAACATAAAACCCCCTAGTCAAAATATCGGTAAGAAGGCATAGCACCTGTTACCTTAACTATATATCTTCTGGCTTCATCATATTCAAGCTTGGCACGGAGATACTCATAAACAGCGTTGGGCTCCATGCTGTTTATTATACCAGCAGCCGCTGTGACATTATACCTGTTTTTTCCGGCACTGCGGCCATTGAAAGCCGAAGCCACATTTCCGGCGCCTGTGTTATATGCGGCAACGGAGCAGTAAAACCTGCTCACAGGATGATTAACTGCCTTAAGATATCTGTAATAGAGTATGTGGATGTAGGCAGTTCCCGCCCTGACGTTGTTATCAGCATTAAAGAGATAAGACGGTGTCAGAATCAGAGGTTTCCCCATGAGCATCTGCGCCACGTCTTTACCTGCTGATGTGGGAACAATCTGCATCAGCCCGTATGCGGGAATATGGGATTGCGCCATCGGGTTAAATGCACTTTCGGTCTGTATCACAGCATAAACAAGGGAAGGCTGTATTTTGAATTCTTCAGCGTATTTCAAAACAGAAGGTTTAAGTTCTTCTGCCTTCCTTTTATATGTTTCTGATGGCAGCTTGCCCTGCATAACAAATATCATTTCACCGGTTTTTGATGGCTCTGTCTTTACTTCGACGGTTTCCTTAAGCTGTGAAGCAGCATTATCTATATCTTTCTTAGTGGGATGTTCTTTCCCGATAACAGCACTGCCGATCACGCTCTCGCCGCCCACTGTGCCTGTAGCTATATTTTTAAGCTGTTCCCGTGCTTTTTCATCGGTCTTTCTGGCAGGAACGTCTCTATCAAAGGCTGTGGCTCTGTCTACACCCAGCATGTCTTTCATCAAGGCATCCAGATCTTTTTCAGCCTGTTCATAGTCTTTCCCTATAACTTCAAGACGCCATGTTCCGTTCTCAAAATCCACAACTTTTTTCTGTTTAAGCCCGTCAGTGTACTCAACCCATTTAGTTGGTGAACTCATTTCAGCTTCTTTCCAGAATGAGAGTATTTCATTGCGGTAAGCTGCGTACTCCGCTTCGGCTATCTTTTTATATTCGGCAAATTCTTTTTCAAGCTCGCTCTTATAGGTATCAAAGCTGCTTTTTTCATCCTTAAACCCGCTGTCCATACCCTGTTTAAAATCGTCAAACCCTTCTGCAAAAGAAAAAGCAGCCATGAGCAGAACAACTGCGATATAAAGAAGTTTTTTCATTATTCAAGCACCATCCATACATAAAGTTCGTTTGTCTGGGGATCATTCCAGAACTCTCTCACAGAGGCCTTCACAGTGCTTCCCTGCACAGTGTGGATGCTGTAGGAGTCAATAGTTGTTGTGCCTGCTCCTGAAGAATCAGCGTGGGATTCAAGGACAGTAACATTCTGCACCTGAACCCCAAGTTGTGCCGCTATTGAGTCAATAGCTCTGGAAACAGCCAGCTTTCTCTGGGCGTCAATTCCGTGGATATGCTCTTTAGCTATACCCACTCCTCCGATTTTGCCGTTATCAGACGGTTTCCACAACCATTCAGGCTTGAGCTGAGGCACAGGTGCGGTCACTGTTTGATTCCCGCAGGCACATACAAAAGCAAGTAATATAATAAAGACAATAAGCTTAGAGGTTTGTTTCATAAGTGTGTCCTTAAATATATTAGAAATCCGCTTTTAAAAAGTTTAAATGCGGTTTGTGTGATAAGTGGAAAGGGGCGGTAACGCCCCTTTGTTAAATTTATTGTCCGAATTCTTTTGCAAGTTCTTTATCAAGCTCTTCATAGGCTTTTTTAGCCTGAAACTGCTGCCAGAGGGCCTGATCGTTTTTATAGCTTGTCTGAACTGCCTGTTTAGCCTGCTCTTTAACTACAGCAGGGTCAAGGACAACAAGCACCCAAAGATCGCCGCAGGGTGACTGCCATATGTTTTTCTGCCTTGAACCGTTGAGTGTTTCGTTGGCAACCTGTTTGGAAACCTGAGATGAAACTTTGTCAACTGTCTGAGCATCTCCCACACCTGTTACCTGTGTGAAGTTTTTAACCATGTTCTGTACTTTTACGCTGAGAATTCTTGCAAGCTCATCTCTGCCGGCTGCCATTGCTTCTGTTTTTGCAAACTGCATTCCAGCAGGACCTACTTTGGCAGAGCCGGAAGCAGCAAGACCACCCTCAAGCTCTGGGCTGAGAACCCATGAAGGTGCGCCGTTAAAGCAGGGATCCGCAACTTTGGGAGCTTCCGTACTTTTTCCTCCGCAGCCGACAGCAACAAGAGCTGTAAACATAACAGCTAAAACTAATCTTTTCATAAATCCTCCTATAGGGGTTAATAACCGTCTCTCAGTGATATTGTACCACTTTTTAAAAATAATACATTCAGCTTACCAATGAAAAAAGGGAAAATTCACTGGATAAGCAATTTATAAGGTAATATAAATTAGTATAACTTTTAACCTGCGGAGAAATGCCATGAAGAAAATCCTGATCCTCGCAACACTCCTTGCTGCCATCACAGCAACCGCATTTTCCATAGACAAAGTGTCCATAGGAGAAATAGCCTCTGCGGAAGGAAAAGTCAACATCTACAAAGAGAACGAAGTTCGAGGCGAATTGTTCAGAAAAAACGGTTATAAGCTTTTTAAAGGGGATAAAATCAAAACCTCCGGCAAAAGCAAAGCTTTTATATCACTTCGGGATCAGTCTAAAGTGATTCTTCTGGAAAGATCTGTGCTTACGCTGGATGACTTTAAGCAGTATTCCCCGTCTGAAGGCAAGGTCTTGTTTAAAATAACCAAGACAGGGGAAGCGCAAGGCGTGCAGATTGGTTTACAGACAACTGTAATAGGTGTTAAGGGAACGACATTTCTTGTAGAAGTTGAACCCAATGCAGATGGTATAGGAGTCTCACCGACAAAAGTTTACCTTAAAGAAGGTGAGCTTGAGTTTACTTCAATTGAAGGAGAATTCAAAAGGTATGTTGAACAGGTTCAGGAGGAATATAACAGCTTCGTTAATGATACTATGAGTGACTATGAAAAATACCTCCGTGAGCAACAGGGAGAATTTGTCGAATATACGAAAGAGTTTACCATCCAAGGCGGAACTGCCGTAGCGATAGACGGAAATGAAGTAAGAAATATCAGCTTTGGTGATGATGTTAATCAGGCTTTCAAAGAACTTGAAACGTTTTCATCAACAATAAATGTTACCGGGCAAAAGCAGGAAAAAAAGAAGATTCGTCCTCCTTTTCCTCCTAAACCTAAACAGGAAACCATTGACAATAGAACAGCAAAGTAAAATTTATATCAGAACATGAACCTCAGAATATGCGAAACAAGCTGTGCGGGCTGATCTTCCTGAACCAGATGCCCGCACTCCTTAAAAGTTACAAACTCTGAAGACGGAATCATGCTGTGGAGCTGTTTGCCTCTTTCAAGAGGAATCCACTGGTCATCCTCCCCCCAGATAAGGCATACGGGAACACTTATACTCCCGTACATAGGTTCAACTTCATCAGTATATTTTCTGTCTGACTGAGCAATTTGCCTGTAAAAAGCGGGCTGTGATTCTGCACCAATCCACGCACTTTTTATTCCTTCTGCTGTTTCCTTATCCATTGGTGTGTATGTTGCGCCATTAATATATGCTTCCAGAACAGCATCATGAATATAAGCCGGAAGACCTGTGAATGCTGCTTCATGGGAAGCTACATGGGCGAAAAACGGCGAACCCCAAGGGGAAACCGCAACAGGGTCAACAAGCATTATTTTATGAAAAGACTGACCACTCAGAAGATGAGCCCGCAGTACAGTTGCTCCGCCAAAGTCATGCCCCAGCACCTTGGGTGAGTTGAGCCCCCAGAAGTCAATCAGTTCTTTTAGGACTATATTCTGGATACCGAGAGAGACATCTCCCGATGATTTTTCTGACTGCCCGTATCCGGGAAGATCATAAAAATACACAGTAAACCAGTTGCTTAACGCAGGAATAATTTTACGCCAGTTAAAAGAGGACCAGGGGGTTCCATGAACCAGAACAAGGGGTTCTCCCTGCCCTGTTACACCATATCTGACAGTTCCGTGTGAAGATGGAAATTGATTAGATAATTCAGACTGCATTTTACATATCCCAACTGAAATAATACTGAAGGTAAAAAAAGACTGATGCGGGGAAAATACGGCAGCCTAATCGGGCAAGGCTGCCGCTACTTATCTTTAAGGATACTAAGGATATCCATAAGCTCTTTTCTGATTTCTTCCTGAGAGGCGGGTACAAGAGAAGGCTGAACCGCTGCTTTCACAGGTTCTGATGCGGCCTTGCTTAGTTTTCTGCGTACACCTTCGATAGTAAGCTTTTCTTCGTAAAGCATACGTTTCAGGGAAAAGATAAGATCAAGGTGTTTTTTCGTATAAAAACGCTGTCCGCCTCCTGATTTAACAGGGCGTAGCTGTTTAAACTCCTTCTCCCAAAAACGCAGTACGGAGGATTTAAGCTCCGTGATTTCGCAGACTTCGCCTATCTTGTAATAAAGCTTATCAGTCATTTACCTCGTCTTTAAAAATCTGGCTTGGTCTGAAAACCACTACAGTGCGGGGTTCGATAACAGTTTCAACGCCTGTTTTGGGGTTTCTGCCGATTCTTCTGCCTCTTTTCTTAACTTCAAAGTTACCGAAACCGGAGATTTTGACATTTGTTTTTTCGAGGATGTTGCCTCTGATTGCATCAAAGACCTCATCAACAACTTTGGAAATGTCTTTCTTGGTAAGTCCGAGCTTCTCGTGTACGGTTTCGACGATGTCAGCTTTTGTCATAACAGCCTCCCTTATAGACAAAATTATAATAGCCTTTTATTTACAGTCAATTACTTTTATCTGATGAAGGTACGAGCCTAGTATTTTCCGCATTTGCTCTGTTGTAGGACAGAAAATTACGGGCTTTCTCGGCAGTCGTACAGCAAACTGTTATATTATATACACTATTTTCAATTTTTACCTGTTTAATTGCGGCAGGTATATTATTTTTTTTCACGTACTCAATAGCCTGCTCTCTGTCCGGCAGATCGGCGGCGAATTCTACACCTCGTCCCGCTATCTGTGTTTTTGACCCAGGAACAAGCTTGTAAACACGCCATAAAGTGTTTTCCGTTGTGGAAATAATGGTCTCTTTCCCTTTAAGACCTGCTCTTTCAGCATTAGCAAGGATAGTGTATCTTTTCGCAGATGTTACATTCTCAAATTCTATTGCAAAAGTTTTTTCCGGTATAGATGCCGGGAGTGCGGCAATTTTAGCAGGAGCAGGCTTTGGTACTTCTGCTTTTTTAGGCTCCTCAACTTTTTTCACCGGGGGTTTGGGCTGCTCAACAGGTTTGGGAACTGATTTTTGTACAGCTTTTGGTTCAGAAACAGCCGGAGATTTAATATCCCTGCTTTCAGCTTTTCCAACAGCAACATATGTTCCTCTGGCGATAGCTGTTTTTCGTGGTTGCGGTTCTGTTGTAACATCAAGCGATTTAACTGCAACAGCAGGAGGAGCTATGGTAGCGTTTTCTTGAGGATTTTCTTCCGGAGTATATTCTGATTCGATAACAACGGTGGTTTCTGCCTCGTTTTCATCCAGAAATATGATTTCGCCAATTTTTGTAAACCCTTCTCGTTCTAACCGTGTTTGAGGAGGAGCGGAAGAAGAGAGCGCTGGTCTTTCGGCAGAAGGTTTTATGAGATCTGCTGGCGTTGTGCCTGTATTATAATAAAAATAAGATACTGCTCCGGCAGTAAGAGTAAGCAGAAGAGCAGCAGCATAAACAGGGCTCAGAAGCCTGCGCTGCTTGGGTCTGCCTTTATTTTGTGCAGGGTTAAGGACAAGCTGCGTAAACAGCTCGTCCTCAATTTCTCCATGCATCAGACGATGAATGTCTGAAAAGCTTTTATCATGAAATTTAAGTAAATTAATTCCGTTCATTCGTTAAATTTACGAAGCTTAAGCCTCTTTCTGCTCCTCGATAATTTTCTCCATGAGGTGTGTGGGAACTTCCTCATAACGGCAGAACTCCATAGTGAATATGCCGTGCCCGCCTGTCATACTTCTGAGATCCGGAGCATAGGCAAGCACCTCCGCCATGGGGACCTCGGCTCTGATATGCTGACCGTTTGCCTGAGGCTCAACGTTTGCTATACGCCCTCTTCTGGAGTTAAGGTCACCTATAACAGCTCCGGTTGTATCATCAGGAACAAATACATCAAGATTCATTATAGGCTCAAGAAGAATAGGTTTACATTCTTCAGCAACCTTTTTAAATGCCATTGAACCTGCGATTTTAAAAGCCATTTCCGATGAATCCACCGAGTGATAAGATCCGTCATAAAGACTTACCCTGAAGTCCACCAGAGGAAATCCGGCAAGAACTCCTTCCCGTGATGCTTCATATATACCTTTTTCTACTGCGGGTATATAGTTTTTCGGCACTGCTCCGCCTACAATATTATTTTCAAACTCGAACCCGCTGCCGCGTTCAAGGGGAGAAATCTCAATCCAAACATCACCGTATTGTCCCCTGCCGCCGCTCTGCTTCTTATATTTGCCCTGCCCCTGTGCCCTGCTTTTTATGGTTTCCATATACGGCACTTTGGGGGTTTTAAGCTCAACCTGAACACCGAATTTGTTTTGAAGCCTTTCCGCCACAACCTCGATGTGCATCTGCCCCATACCTTTAAGGAGCTGCTGCCCGGTCTGCTCATTGCGCTCCACACGGATTCCCATATCCTCTTCTCTGAGTCGGTGAAGACCGGATGAAACCTTGTCTTCATCGTCTTTTGATTTTGGAACTATCGAATAAGCCAGCACAGGCTCACTAAGCTCCGGTATGGGGAACATAACTTTCTTTTTGCCGCTGCACAGAGTATCAAAAGTATCGGTATATTTCAGTTTATTTACCATAACTATCTGACCGGCGACAGCTTTATCAGTTTTGATATGATTTTTACCCTGAAGAAGATATAGCTGGGATATGCGCTCTTTTTCATCTTTATTAGAGTTATAAACCTCTGAATCGTTCTTTAGTTCACCTGAAAAAATCCTTATCAGAGAGAGTTTTCCGGCAAAAGGATCGATAAAGGTTTTAAACACGAAGGCAGAGAATTCCGCCTCATTAGGTACGGCAACAAAATCTTCACCCGTAACAAGATCTTTCGCTATTTTATATTCCCTCTCAAGGGGTGAGGGAAGGTATTTTATTATTGCTTCCAGAAGGAGCTTACTGCCGATATTTTTTACAGCAGAGCCGCACAGAACAGGAACAAACTGCTTGCGGATCGTTCCCTCACGCAGCCCTTTTTCAATCTCTTCTTCTGTGAGTTCTTCCCCTTCGAGGAATTTTTCAATGAGATCATCATCAGTCTCACTCACAGCCTCAAGAAGCTTGTTGCGGTATTTTTCAGCTTCGTCGGCATACTCTGCGGGAATATCCTCAACCCTGTACTGAGCAGTAGGTTCTGCCGGATAAACGTATGCCTTCATTTTAACAAGGTCTATTATACCTTTAAAATCGTTTTCCTTGCCTATGGGAATAAAAATAGGGAGAGGAGTAATGCCGAATGATTTTTCTATATCACCCAAGGCTCTGAAAAAATCAGCCCTGTCCTTATCCATTTTATTAACAAAGACAATCTTAGCAAGATCATTATCGTCGGCATACTGCCATACACGCTGGGTTTCAGCCTTAACACCTGTGATGGCACTGGCGATAACCACCGCTCCGCCCACAGCGGTTACAGCGGCTTTTGTTTCATGCAGAAAGTTGGAGTAACCGGGTGTGTCGACTATATTTATAAGGTATTTCTGCCATTCGATAGAGGATACTTTGGAGTGAATTGACAATTTTCTCTTAATCTCAACAGGATCAAAGTCCATAAAGCTTGTGCCGTTTTCGACACTGCCGATACGGTTCACTGCTCCGGCGTTGAAGAGGATAGCTTCCGCCAGACTGGTTTTGCCCGCACCTCCATGGGAGATGAATGCCACGTTTCTTATTTTGCCAATCTCCATTTCGACCTCCGAACTGCTTGTTTATAAGATTAAACCGCAAAAAAAGCGGTGAAATTTAACTTATGAGCATAGAGGCTGTCAAAAACTGAATAAAACAGCAGGGACAAAGTCTTAAACTCCGCCTTGATTAAGTTTATCAGAGTTTGAGCGAAATTCAACGCTTTACAGGGAAATTTTTTTATTTATCTGTTTGTTATATTATGTAATGATAGTTCAGCAGCACAAACGGTGATTCCTAAGCTTATTTTTGAGAACATTTCATTGATGAAACCATCAAGATGATTTAGTAGTGTATAAACAAAAAAGGAGATATTAATGAACTCACAAGGCAAAGGCACGGGCGGAAATCCGTGGGGCGATGAGAAGTTTGACTTCAAAATCAAAAAACCCGACATCAAACTGCCCGGAGCATCGTTTATCGGGCTCATTATTGTGGTAGTCTATTTTGCCAGCGGCTTTTTTATCGTCGCTGCGGATGAACAGGCAGTTATCAAACGTTTCGGAGTTGTTAACCGCATAGTCAGCGCCGGACCTCACTACCATATGCCCTACCCCTTTGAAACAATAGACAAGGCAGTGGTTACTCAGGTTCACAGAATTGAGATCGGTTTTAAAACAGGCGCACGCGGCGGGTATCAGGAGATTCCCAAGGAATCCCTCATGCTGACAGGCGATGAAAACATAGTAAGCATTGCCTTAAGCCTCCAGTACAGGATAACGGACATAGAAAGCTACCTGTACAACGTGAACAATGTTGAAGTCACAATCAAAGACGCTGCTGAATCAGCCATCAGAGAGGTTGCGGGCAGAGAAATGATTGACGACATTCTCACTATAGGCAAAGGCAGAATCCAGAACGAAACACAGAAGATTCTTCAGGACATGCTGGATTACTACAAAACAGGCGTAACCATTGTTGCTGTTCAGCTTCAGGATGTCGAACCTCCAGTTGAGGTTGTTGACTCCTTCAAGGACGTTGCAAGCGCAAGGGAAGATAAAAACAGATTTATCAACGAAGCGGAAGCTTACCGCAACGAACTCATCCCAAGAGCCAGAGGTCAGGCGGAATCAATGATTCAGGAAGCTGAAGCCTACAGAAAAGAAAAGGTTGAGCAGGCACTCGGTGATACATCAAGGTTTAACCAGATACTTGCCAGTTATTCAAAATCCCCGTCTGTGACCAAAAAGAGAATGTATTTTGACACAATGGCGGAAGTATATAAAGGCAATCAAAAATACATCTTTGATGACAGTATAAAGAACATATCGCCCCTCCTCGGGCTTGACGCTATCAAAGGGGGACTGGCGAAATGAGAAAAGAACTGATTATACCTGTAATAATAATTGCGGCGTTTGTCGCTTTTAAATCTCTGTTTATCATAGTTGATGTAACTGAGCATGCCGTCATAACACAGCTTGGTAAGCCTGTGAAAAGCCATTCCACACCAGGACTTTATTTTAAAATGCCCTTCGTGCAGAAGGCTATTTTCATGTCAAAGAAGCTTATAGAGTATGATGCCAGCTCGTCTGAAATCCTTACCAAAGACAAAAAAGCGCTGGTGATAGATAACTACTGCCGCTGGCGGATAACTGACCCGCTGAAGTTTTATCTCACCGTAAGGGATTACAGAAGCGCATTTCATAGGCTGGATGACATCATCTACTCTGAAATGAGGAACGAACTCGGCAAACATGATCTTATTGATGTTATCAAAACTAACAGAGGGGTAATAATGGAAAACGTTACCAAACTTTCCAGAGAAAAAGCCCTCGAATACGGTATTGATATACATGATGTAAGGATTAAGCGTGCTGATCTTCCCACTCAGAACGAAAGAGCAGTGTATGAGCGTATGAAGGCGGAGCGTAATAGAATCGCCAAGCAGTACCGCTCAGAGGGTATGGAAGAGTCGCAGATTATCAAGGCAACCACTGAAAAGGAAAGAGCCATAATCATAGCAGAGGCTTACCGTAAAGTTGAGGAGATCAAAGGTAAAACAGATGCAGAAGTTATTAATATTTATGCATCTGCGTACAATAAAGACCCGCAGTTTTACGAATTTTATAAGTCCCTTGAAGTGTACAGAAATGTACTTAGCGACAACAGCACAGGCTTTTTCCTCACCACAAACAATAAAATGCTGAGAATTCTCCAGAAAGGTGAATAACAGCTTGCCGTAACGGCATTTAAAACTATATTTATATATATAAGCCCTTCGTTCCTCAAAGAGCGGAGGGCTTTTCGGTTATGAGGTTTTACAGTGAAAAAGATTTTATCTCTCTGCATCAAAGAAAATTTCCCTGCAGCGTATGAACTGATGAAAAACTCCTTTCATCCGGCAGAAATAAGATCCTACGAAAAAGCTCTGGAGATACTGGACAACCCAGAGTACAGCCTCTACACCGCAGGAGAAGGAAAATTTGACGGAATTCTCGGTGTATGGAACTTTGAAGAATTCATATTCATGGAGCATCTGGCGGTTCAGCCTCATACCAGAGGCACAGGCTTGGGAACATCGATGATGAAGGAGTTTCTCGCATCCTGCACTAAGCCTGCAATTCTTGAAGTCGAGGATGAAGACAGCGACATAGCAAAAAGGCGCATAGGTTTATACGAAAGACTGGGATTTTTTCTCACAGACTTCGGCTATATACAGCCTGTTATGCAGAAGGGTGAAACAGCCCGAATACCTTTAAAGATAATGAGCTACAAGGTCAAAATAGACAACGACACACTGAATCAATACAAAAAGGTTCTGGCAAAAAAGCTTTCACCGACAGTATAGCCTTATCTGCATGGAATTCTGAATGTTCCGTCAAGCTCTCTGTTTGAGAGGATGAAGTCATACCCTACGTTATTTGCCGCATCACAGAAGACTTCTGCGGGAAAAGCATATTCCACTCCGAATACTGCTTTCCCTTTTTTTATGAAAGGATAAAGAAGATCGCACTGGTTAAGCTCAAAGCACTGCTCTGACACTGCAAAATCAAATACAGCTGCCAAATCCTTAACCTGACCGAAGTTGTTCTTCAACCCTATGGCAAGTCCTCTTTTGTGTGCCTCATCAGCAAGATAATTATTAAACCTTATCTGGTCCTCATAGGTTATATCAAAACCGGAATCATAGGAGTAGGCATCAACATTGTCAGCATCAACAGCATCACAGCCTTTGGCGGCGGCAAGATCGAGCCTTGCTTCAACCATAGGCGCAAGCTTTCCTATTTCCCTTATGTCTAACCACTTTTTAGATTCCCATTCAGGATGAGGTTTACCTGTAAGCTCCGGCGGAAACGAACCCGAATCCGGACGCCAGTCCTCAAAACTTCCGGCGCTGAAATAACATATCACCCTCTTCCCTTCCGAGTGCAGCAGTTCAATCATAGACTCATCCGTGTTAAACAGATCAATGTCGTAAACTCCGGCATCGTCATACTTGACAAGCTCTCCCTGAAGCTGAAAATGCCAGCTTGAACCGGATACAGGCTGCCAGTGTTCGGGAATTGCCTGTTCATCATCCTTACGTGCTGAACAGGCTGTAAGAACAAGTATAATCAGAGTAATGAGGCTATTCTTTAACACAGATCGCATCAAGTTCCACCAACACGCCCTTCGGCAGTGCGGAAACCTCTACTACGGCTCTTGCCGGCTTATGACCGGAAAGCTCACGGGCATATACTTCATTAAATTCCGCAAACTTGCCCATATCTCTTATATAAACATTGATTTTTGCAATATCAGTAACGAGAAAACCTGCATCACGCACAATAGCTATAAGATTATGAATAGCTTTTTCGGCCTGTGATTCAACAGTATCACCCACCACTGCACCTGTTTTAGGGTCAAGGGGTATCTGACCGGAGACAAAGAGCATGTTTCCTGCGTGAGTTGCCTGTGAGTAAGGTCCTATAGCTGCCGGAGCGTTATCTGTAGTAACTGTTTTCATAAATTACACCTTTAATCCTTTAATTATTTTCCATGAAAGAATATATCCGTCATTTTCCCCAATTATCGAGAAGAACTTATCGTAATCCTGATTATCTCTGAAAATATACCTGTAAAAACTGTCCATTGAGAATACGGACATAATCTCGGCGCTTGTAGTGTCGGACAGCACTTCCTCAGTGCGGATATTAACAAAAAGGTTGCACATTGTGTTGTAAAGAGTGCTGTACCATCTGCCAAGTTTATCACGCACAGGAATTCCCGTTGCGGCACTGAATGCTGCGAGCATGTCCCGCCCCTGTCTGTCATAAATTGTGGGAAAAACAGCCAGAATCACTGTACCGCCTATGTTCAGGCAGCCATGCAGAGCGTATGAGGCGTCATGGACAGGCTGAAAACGAAACGTCCCGCCAAGAGAAATCAGAAGATCCGCCTTGAGCTTTCTTAAAGTAAACGAAAGGTTTCTGTCTATGCGTACGGGGTTTATGCCCTCGTAATTGATCATTTTGAGATCAGTAAGTGCGGTGACGTTCCTGAAGCCTTTGTTATCAACAAGGTAGCGGGCAGTCACAAAGTCATTGAACGAGAGATCAACAACACCGGACACATCGAGATTTACGGATGTGTCGATTCCGTCCAGAAGTTTATAATAAGTAAGGTGAATATCCTCCATACCCGTGTAACTCAAATGACTATCTCCAAAAACCTTTTTCTTTACACCGCCGTTTGTTTCGTATATCCTTGTTCGGTTGAAAAACTTACTTGTCACCCTGTGGGAAGTAGGCTTCACTTGGTTAAAATATCTTTTATTAACAAAAATATCAAGAGAGAGGATATATTCGGCTGATGCAGGTTAACGATATATTATCAATGATTGAAAAACAAAGAGACGAAGTAGAAAAAGAGCTGCTCCTTAATCTGGATTCTGATGTTCAGATGGTGAATGAAGTTGCTTCATACGTGTTTGAGAGCGGCGGCAAAAGACTTCGTCCGGTTTTCCTGATCCTCTCATCACTGCTCTGCGGATACGAAGGACCCAGAACAGCAGCCATAAGCGGTGTTGTTGAATATATCCACACAGCCACGCTTCTTCATGACGATGTTATTGACGGCGCACTCTACAGGAGAGGAAAAGAGAGCGCAAATACAGTTTTCGGCAACGATATAACAGTTCTCTGCGGTGATTTCTTATATTCCAGAGCGTTCATGAACCTTGTAAAAGACGGAAACCCCGATATACAGATGACACTTGCTGTTGCGGCAAGAACCATGAGCGAGGGTGAGGTTTTTCAGCTTATCAAAACTGCTGATATCAAAATCACCATGGACGACTATCTGAAAATCATCAACAGTAAGACGGCTGTTCTTTTTTCCGCCTGCTGTGAGATAGGAGCCCTTCTCGGCAACGAATCCGAAGAGAAACGCACTGCTTTGCGTGATTTCGGAAAAAATCTAGGTATAGCATTTCAGATGAGCGATGATATCCTTGACTATCTGGGTGATGAAGCAAAAACCGGCAAAAAACCCGGAACAGACCTTAAAGAAGGCAAGATAACTCTTCCGGTAATAGTTCTGCTTGATAACGCAACAGATGATGAAAAGAAAAAAGTAAGAGAAATTATCGTCAATGAAAACTCTGACGATGAAAACCTCCACTACATTATAGACTTAATGAAAAAGTATGATGTTAAGAAAAAATCAGAGGAAATACTGGACAGCTATTCAGAAAAAGCGAAGGAATGTCTTAAACTTTTCCCTGAAAACAAATACAGAGAAGCACTTGAGAGCCTTGCGGATTTTATGATTAAACGGGAAAAATAGATGCTGAAAGAGGCGCGTTTTTACGAGCCGCGGAAAAACAGTGCTGTAAAATGCATGCTGTGCCCGCATGAATGTTTGATAAACGAGTCTAAAAACGGTATCTGTCTTATACGCAAAAACATAAAAGGCAAACTTTTTCAAACCGCATACGGCGAGCTGTCATCCTTTGCCATTGATCCCATTGAGAAAAAACCGCTATACCATTTTCATCCCTCAAGCAGCATATTGAGCATTGGTACAAACGGATGCAATTTCAGGTGTGATTTCTGCCAAAACTGGCATATAAGCACACTGCAAACACCCAGACAGGAAGCCTCTCCCGCAGAGCTTGCAGAGAAAGCAAAGGAAGCAGGCTGTGTGGGCATTGCTTTTACCTACAATGAACCCTTAATCTGGTACGAATTTGTATCTGACTGCGCAGCGGAATTCAAAAAACAAGGACTTAAAAACGTGATTGTCTCCAACGGATATATAAATCAGTCCCCTTTAAAAGAGCTTATTCCGCTTATTGATGCGGCAAATATTGATCTTAAAGGCTTTACAGAAAGCTTTTATAAAGATGTCACAGGCGGACTTGAACCTGTGAAGAATACAATTAAAACCCTTTACATATCAGAAGTTTTAGTTGAAGTCACCAACCTTGTTATCCCCGACAGAAATGATAATGAGCAGGATTTTGATGCCATGTGCGGATGGCTTGCATCAATAAGCAGAGATATTCCTCTTCATCTTTCAGCATATTTTCCGGCTTATAAATCCAAAGAACGCCCTACCGATCCCGAAACTATTATTAATATGAAGAAAATAGCGGAAAAGCATCTTAATTATGTTTATGCCGGAAATTTGAGACATGAAAAAAATGACAGTTTCTGCCCTCACTGCAAAGCTCTTCTTGTAAAAAGAAACGGTTACAAAGTAGAATCTTACCTTAAAACTAACAGGTGTACCGAATGCGGAAAACAGCTTTACTTCTGTGTGTAGTTCTTTTTGCGGCTGCATGCACTGATAAATTTGAGAAACGCCAGTTCTACGCAATGGGAACTCTTGTGGAGATCACTCATAAGAAAGATGCGGGACTTAAACAGGTCATACGTACCATAAACGAATATGAAGAACAGGTTAAATCCTTTGAAAATGAATATAATAATGCTCCGGCGGGTTCAAGCTTTCCCATAAACCCGCTTTGGGAAGTGCTTTTCAAAAAATCATACGACTATAAAGCCCTCTCAAAAGACCGTTTTGATATCAGAGCAATGAGTCTTACATCGCTTTACGGTTTCCCTGAAGGTTCTTTTGATTTACCATCTCCTGAAAAATATGCTGCTGCGGTTGATGCCATAAAAAATAAACCTCTGCTCTTTGTGGACGGTAAGCTGGTAAAAGAGGATGAAAGACTTAAAATCTCAGTTGGCGCATTTGCAAAGGGAATGATAGTTGACAAAGCTGTAGAGGTGATGAAGAAAAACGGAGCGGAATCAGGAATTGTGAATGCCGGCGGCGACCTGTACGCCTTCGGTAAAAAGAATAAATCCCGTTGGCGTGTGGGAATCAGACACCCTGACGATGCTTCAAAAGTTATCTCTACCATCGCTATTTCTGACAAAGCTGTAGCCACAAGCGGAGACTACGAAAGGTTTTTCATGAAAAACGGTATACGCTACAGCCATATATTCGATATGACCACAATGGAGCCAGCAAGCCTTTACAGAAGTGTGAGCGTAATAGCTGACAACTGTGAAACGGCTGATGGTCTTTCCACTGTTTTTTTTCTGCTGCCTGAGACCGATGCTGCGGAAGTCTGCAAGCGTACGGGCACTCCGGTTCTCATATACACTCACGATGGCAGGCTGATAAAGCTCTGCGGGTGGGAAAGCTTTGAAAATTAAAGCGGCAGATATAGTTGTAATAGTTTTGCTGTTTATTTCAGTATTCTTTATAAAAAATCTGTTCACCCCTTCCGGTGCGCCTTCTCTTGTACTTGTCACCGAAAACGGGGAAAAGAATATTCCCTTCCATAATCACCTTTACGACCTAAGAGAAGAAACAGGGCATGCGATGATTCTGGAAGTGAAAGACGGAAGAGCCAGAATAAAAGAATCGGACTGTCCGGCGCAGATATGCGTTCTCACTGGCTGGGTTTCAGCCTGCGGAGACGCCGCCGTGTGTATTCCGAACAAGGTTGCTGTTTATGTCAGATGTGAAGATGATGACAAAGGACTTGACGCCATATCAAGATAGAACTGCACTAATAGGGGTTTTTACCGCTTTGTCCATAGTTTTCGGGATAGCGGAAAACTTCATCGGGCTGCCTTTACCGGGCTTGCGCCTCGGACTTGCAAATATCGGAATCATGCTTGCAATCACAATGCTTGACTTCAAAGCGGCGTTCGCAGTTGCCTTCCTGAAAGCCATAATAGTACCTCTGGTAACAGGCAATTTTATTGTCAAAGTTTCCATAGGACTACCAGCAACTTTGGCATCCACGTTTTTAATGCTGACATATTTTAAATTATGCGGTAGATTCATAACTTCGGTCAGTATGGGGGCATTGGGCGGGCTGGTTCATATCACCGTTCAGTTCTTTATGGCCGGTATTTTATACATTCAGAGCCCGGCGATTTACGGGCTTTTACCCTATTTTGCCGCCGTTTCGACAGCCTGCGGAATTTTCACCGGTTATACGGCGCTTATGATAAACGGGTATCTGAAAAGATCGCAGTAACGGAGCAGAAAATATGATTCAGAAAATAATACTTGCCAGCGGCTCACCCAGACGCAGGGAGCTTATGACACGCATAGGCATGAACTTTCAGTATGTAACATCAGACATTAAAGAAGAACTTACCGATGATCCCGATTTCGGGCATCAGGCAATGCGCCTTGCGGCTATGAAAGCATACAACGTGGCAAACATCTATGACGAGGCATACATAATCGGTGCTGACACCATCGTCACGCTGGACGGCGTGATATACGGCAAACCAAAAGACGCTGAAGATGCAAAAAACACACTCCGTGCTCTCAGCGGGAAAAAACATACGGTGATAACCGGTGTTGCCCTTGTTAACAAGCGTGACAGCATCTGCGACAGATTTTATGAATCCACAGACGTTTATTTCCGTGAATACGGTGATGATTTCATTGACTGGTATATAGAAACAGAAGAACCCTTTGACAAAGCAGGTTCATACGCCATTCAGGGAAAAGGCTGCCTCATGGTTGAAAAAATAGACGGCGATTATGACAATGTTGTCGGTCTGCCTGTCAGCAGGCTTTTTCAGCAGCTTATGAAATCAGGAATAAGACCGGGGGGACTGCATGAATTTTAACAACCTTGCCCAAATGCTTATTGACAGGGCAAAAATTCAGCCTAAAAAAATCTACCTTCATTTTCAGGAATCCAAAATCACTTACGGCGAAGCCAACAGAATAACTAATAAAATAGCCGCAGCCATGCAGCTTAAAGGTATCGAAAAAGGGGACAGGATAGCAATAATGCTTGAAAACTCTCCTGAATTTGTTTTTACTCTTTTTGCTGCCGCAAAATGTGGTGCTGTCGTTGTTCCGGTAAATATATTCCTTAAAAAAGACGAAGTGGCGTACATACTCAAAGACAGCGGAGCTAAAATTTTTGTAACATCCCCGGAGTTCCACGAGGTTGCCAATAAAATAGACAAAGACATTAAGACCCTGAAAGCTGTTATGGCTTACCAGGAAACGGCATTCCGTTCGGAAAACTTTTATACAATTTCAGAAAATCTTTCAGATAAAGATGTAAAACCGGATGTGACAGAGATGGACTCGGCTCTTCTCATCTACTCCTCCGGCACAACAGGACACCCCAAAGGAGCAGAACTCACACACAGAAATCTTATTGCAAATGCTGCTGCCTGTGCTTCGCGGTTTGATGTCCGCTCTAAGGAAAAATTCCTGCTTTTCCTCCCCTCTTTCCACTCCTATGCAATGATGACATGTCTTATCCTGCCCACATTCTGCGGGTCATCCGTGATCATTTTGGAAGGAGTGAATGACTTAAAGAAGAAAAGCTTTAAAAACATACTCATTTTCAAACGTCCCACCTTCTTCCTCGGTGTTCCTCAAGTTTATACAGCACTGCTGAAATCCAAGATGCCCGCATGGTTTATCAAATTTATTTACCCCATAAGGCTTCATGTGAGCGGCGGTGCGCCTCTTCCTGAGGAAACTTTAAAACAGTTTAAAAACAAGTTCGGGAAAACAATTATAGAAGGCTATGGTCTTTCAGAGGCATCACCTGTTGTTTCGGTAAACCTTCTGAATAGACAAAAACCGCTTTCTGTAGGTCCTGCTCTTGACGGTGTTCAGGTCAAGGTCATTGATGAAAACGAGATGGAAGTTCCGGTGGGTGCAGTGGGCGAGCTGATTGTAAAAGGACCTAATGTTATGAAAGGCTACTGGAACATGCCCGGACTCACGGAAACTACAATCCGCAACGGATGGCTTTTTACAGGCGACCTTGCTAAAGTAGATAAAGACGGCTTCATATACATAGTAGACCGCAAAAAAGATCTTATTCTTGTTAAAGGTATGAACGTTTACCCCAGAGAGATTGAAGAAGTGCTTCATAAATACGAAGGCGTTGAAGTGGCGGCTGTAATAGGTCTGCCTGATGAGGCAAGCGGTGAAGTACCTGACGCTTATATCAAACCGAAAGAAGGCTCAAACCTTGATGTTAAAGATATTAAAAAATATCTGCGTGAAAAGCTTGCAAATTACAAAATACCTCGCCATGTCTATATAAGAAAGGATCTGCCCCTCACTGCCACAGGCAAAGTGCTCAAGCGTGAGTTGAAAAGAGAGGTTCTTTCCGGTCACTTCAACACGGGGCATCACTCCGGGGAGTAAAATTTGACATATTATGACATCCTTCTGCCCGTTCCCGCAGGCGGCGTTTACACTTACATCTCCCATACGCCGCTTCACAGGGGGCAGAGGGTTAAAGTTCCCCTCGCATCCAGAGTCCTCACCGGAGCGGTTCTGCGTAAGGCAATGGAGCTTAAAGAAGGTGTCAAATACCGTGAAATTACAGAAATATTTGAAGATGCTCCTCTGTTTACAGATCCTTTTCTCAAGCTAATTGAAACAATGGCGGATTACTATGTAAATCCGCCCGGGCTTGCTTTTTCGGGTGTCGTGTCCAAATCTGTAACAGAATCCGACCCCTGCCCTGTCCCTGTTAAAATGCTGAAATCAAAAGAAGAACTGAAACTTAATGACGACCAGCAGGAAGTGTACGAGGCGATAAAGGCAGACAGCGGAAAATTCTCAGTACACCTTATTCACGGAGTAACAGGAAGCGGCAAAACAGAAATATATATAGAGCTGGCAAAAGATGTCATAGCTGCCGGACAAAAGGTGCTTTACCTTGTACCGGAAATATCCCTCACTCCGCAGATGGTTGACCGGATTTCAAAAAGACTGGGATTCGAGGTTCCCTCCTACCACAGCAGACACACACCTAAAAAACGCAAAGAAGCTTTCTGGAGCTTTGCTAAAGGTGAAGCCCCGGTGCTTATCGGCGCAAGGAGCGCCCTGTTTGTTCCGGCTGAGAATATTGGTCTTATAATCGTGGATGAGGAGCATGAACAAAGCTACAAACAGGAGGAAGCACCCTCTTACCAGCTTCGTGATATGGCTGTCCTGTACGGAAGTATTCTGGGAGCCACAGTGATTCTTGGCAGTGCTACTCCATCCCTTGAAAGCATGTACAATGCAAAAACAGGGAAATATAAACTACACAGGCTCACCACAAGGCATGCAGCATGTATGCCTGTGATAGAGACCGTGGATATGCGCTCCTGCGACCCTATAGATCATATAATATCCGAACGCCTGTATGACGAACTCTCCGCCACTGTTCAGCGTGGTGAGCAGGCGATACTACTCATAAACCGCAAAGGCTATTCCCATACACTCTACTGCGAAAAATGCGGAAAAACCATACACTGCCCCAACTGCTCTGTTGCTCTCACATGGTATAAATCAAGAAACGTCACTAAGTGCCATTACTGCGCCTCGGAATATAAAATCCCCCACTGCACTCACTGCGGCAGCACCCAGACCAGAGACTACGGAGCAGGAACGGAGCGTGTGGCAGAAGTTCTGGAACAGCTTCTGGGAATACCGGTGATGAAACTTGACACAGACAGTGTTACATCCCAAAGCAAACTAAGTAAAATGCTGGATGATTTTCGTGACGGAAAGTTTAAGGTTCTGGTAGGCACACAGCTTGTGGCAAAGGGACTTCACTTTCCTGATGTGACTCTTTCTGCCGTGCTTAATCTGGATAATATGTTTTCTCTTCCTGATTTCAGGGCTCATGAGCGTGCGTTTCAGCTTCTAGTTCAGCTTTCCGGACGTTCAGGGAGATGCGAGAAAGAGGGCAAAGTGATAATTCAGACCTATTCTCCGGATATGGAAATTTTTGACATGGCTATGAATCGTCCTGATGATTTTTATGATTTTGAAATGATGCGCCGTGAGCCATTCGGATACCCTCCATCCGGTAAGCTTTGCAGGCTTATTTTCAGTCATTCAAGGGAGGAAACTGTCTATGATGCCGCTCAAAGCGTCAAGCAGGCATTAAATTCTCTCCCGGCAGGTATAGATATAAAAAAACCGACTCAGGCACCTGTTTATAAGATACGCAACAAATACAGGTACTCTATCCTTATGAAAAGCAGCGATACCGCTCTTCTGAAAAGAGCAATAACCTTAGCAGTATCAGCCTTTAATAAACTCGGCAAAACTGCCGTCATTATGAAGGTTGACCGTGACCCGTATTTTTTTATGTAAGAGTTGTCTGATATGTTAAGAGGCATAATCTATTCCGTTTTGTCTGCTCTTGGCTTTTCCACCCTGCCTGTTTTTGCCAAACTTTGCTACGATGCCGGATTCACATCAACACAAATGCTTTTTTACCGTTTTACATTCGGTGCATTGTCAATAGCTGTGTTTCTTGTTCTGACCGGAAAACTTCCGGTTCTCATGACAAGCAAAGCAAATATTGTAAGAATCATGCTTGCTGCGGTTTGTTTGTTTTTGCCGCAGGCATTTTTTTTCGTATCATCAGTTAAATATATTTCCGCTGTAACTACGGAACTTATTTTTTATTTTTACCCCACGGCTGTTATATTGATCTCGTGGGCGGTTTTCAGAAAGCAGCTCAACAGGCTGCATCTTATCGCAGCAGTCACAGCATTCGCAGGTTCGGCGTTTGTTCTTTATGAGGCGTTTTCCTCCAATGTGGACCTTGCGGGAATAGGGCTTGCTTTCGCTGCGATGATGATGTTCTCCACCTATATAATAATTACACGGAATATACTTGATAATATAGATGCTTTTGCATTGACCTTCTTCTTTATGCTAACGGCATCCGCAGTTCTGTTTTTCATCACAGGAACAGATGTGTTCCGCCTGACGCCTTATCAGCTTTTTCTTGCTGTGCTCATAGGGATAGTGCCTTCGTCAATGTCAACAATTCTGCTTTATAAGGCATTGAAAGAAATAGGTCCTTCGCTCACCTGCATAGCATCGTCAATCGAGCCTGTTTTCACGGTTATTCTGGCACACATGCTTCTGAAAGAGACAACTGCGGCAGCGCAGTTTATAGGTATGTTCATGATAATAGCGGGAATTATTCTGCCGGTATGGGGCAGCGCAGGGAAAAAATCAAAGCCTTCCGTTTCTTAAATCTCTGAAAAAGCTCTTCAGCATCTCTCTGATCTCGTCCTCAAAGATGCCGTGTTTGTAGTTAACCTTGTGATTAAGCCCCTGAATATCAAAGGTGTTCGCAAGACTGATCACTCCGCCGAACTTAGGTTCAGGCACGCCGAAAACCACATTGCGTATGCGGGAGTGTATTATTGTTCCGGCGCACATCAGGCACGGTTCGACCGTAACATAAAGACTGCACTCATCAAGCCGCCAGTCGCCTGTGTTTTTGGAGGCGTCTTCGATGGCTATTATCTCTGCGTGGCTTGTGGCTGTTTTGGCAACGGCTTTGGCATTTCTGCCCCTGCCTATTACAACACCGTCCTTCACAACCACCGCACCGATTGGCACTTCACCCTCTGAGCGTGCCTCTAGAGCCTGTTCGATTGCAAGACTCATAAACTTTATATCATCATCATTAAACTGAAAATCCGTCATTCAAGCTCCATACGCACCAGCCCTGTGAAAACCACAGCGGCTGTTTCTGCCTTCAGAACAGGAGTAAAAGGAGATACCACACGAAAGCCTTTTGATTTGAGAGTTTCCACTTCTGCATCTTCAAAACCACCCTCGCAGCCTATTATCATGGCTACATCACGGGATTGAATCTTAAGCGGTTCTTTGCCCTCCTTTCTTTCATAAAACAGAAGCTTTTCTGCATTATCTGCCTGAATATCAGCCAGCTCCACAGGGGGCATAATAACAGGAACATGCTCATTTTCACTTTGGAGAACAGCCTTAACCGCAATATCATGATATCTGCTGAATGATTTATCCTTAACATCCTTCATGCTGCGGGCGCTAATTACAGGGATAATCTCCGTCACTCCAAGTTCAGCATACTTTTCAACGGCAAAATCCATATATTCACGTTTGAGAACACATTGATAAACAGCCAGACTGTATGATGGTTTAACAGCAGGGCGTTCGGATAAAATCTCAAGGGAGGTAAACTTATTAGTTATCCGGGAAACCTTCGCCACACAAAACTTTTCAGGGGTGAGGATACCGAATTCATCCCCTTCTCTGCTTCTCAGAACTGTTTTTAAATAATGATGAGCATCATCCCGCAGTTCGCAGGATGAACTTTCAACTTCATCAAGCCAGATTCTCTTCATCAGCCTTTGTCCTTATATTTTACTGACTCAAACTCAAAATCACCGTTATCATCAATAATCATTGAGCTAAGAAAATAACCGTAAACACAACCTGTATCAAGGTTAATGGAGCATATCTCTCCTTTCTTATTCCGGTTGATGTAAGGTTTGTTAGGATTTATCTGCGGGTCAATCTTTACCACAGGAGTATGACCGTGAACCATTGTGTATCCGAAGTATGTTGTTTTACGTCTATCAGTATTCCTTGACCATACAAAGCGGAATTGAGGACTAAATGATTCATCATCTCCGTTTCCCGAACCATCACCAATACCGGCATGGGAAAAATGGAGTCTGAGAAAACCGTAATCCATTGAATCGCATATCACTGCGGAGTTGAAGAAACCCATATAAGGCTCAAAGTATTTGTAAGCAAGGAGTGAAACATCCTTTCCCTGAGCCATTTCTTTGTCGAACCGCCCTCCGGTGAATGAGCTTATTGTTTTGTCTCCGCCAAGTTTCATAAACTGCTTAAAGCCGTAACGAAGAGAGGAGCGCAGGTAGTCCATCATGACATCCTCATGATTGCCCAACAGGAGAGTAACATCATACTCCTTTTTAAGTTCTATAATGAGATCGCAGACCTCCTTGGAGTATCTGCCTCTGTCAACTATATCACCAAGGAAAATCAGCCGGTGAATGTCGTATTCTCCGAAAAGCCTGTTCAGAAGAGCATCAAGCGTCCTGACACATCCATGCACATCACCTATTACTCCTAACATCTTTTAAGACGCACTCCTTTCCACTCCTTAACTTCTTCCACAGCCTCAACCGCATAATCGGAAATATCTATATCTGACATAAATTCTTCATATTCTTCTTGAAGTATGCCTGAGTAAACTATATATTCCGGCTGTTTTGCTATGACCTCACCGTGGATAACTTTCAGAACCGAAGTAATAATATTTGCCACTATCACATCAGCATGATGGTTCAGGCTCTCGATTCCACCTGCCCATGCTTCAATATTTTTGCATCCGTTGAGTTCAATATTCTCATGGGCGTTCCCCATGGCGAGTTCATCTATATCAAAAGCATAAACTTTTTCAGCACCGCAGACAGATGCTGTTATGGCAAGTATCGCACTCCCGCAGCCCACATCTGCTACTGATTTTCCCTGACAAACACTTTCCAGAAGCCTTGCAGCCGCCTGCGTTGTGGCATGTGTTCCTGTTCCGAAAGCAAGGGCAGGAATAATGCGGACTGCCTTGCCGGACGGAGCGGGAGTTTCGGCATCAAAGCAAAAGAAGACATTATCTGTAAGCCAGCCGGGCTGGAGGAACTCCTTCCATTTTTCTTCCCAGCCTGTTTCGTTTATATCTGCTGCTGTAAATTCGATTCCGAAGCTCTTGAAAATATCTGTAAGATCGGTGTCTGAATATACAATGTAAACCGTTTCTTCATTTTTAAAACTGTCTTCAATAACAGTAAGTTCCATATCAAAGAGAGCTTCTTCAAACTCTTCATTCTGTTTAAAATATCTATATTCTTTCATTTCTGCTCCGTTATGATAAAATACAGTCCATGAGACTGTCCGCAAGATTAAGTGAGATATACGGTATTTCACGCAGAAACGCAAAGAAATATATAACAGAAGGCAGAGTAAGCCTGAACAGCAGAGCTGTCAGAAAAGATATTGAAGTTGCAGGCGATGAAAATCCTTTATTGGAAATAAAACAAACGGAACAAATTTACGATACAGATTCTTTTATAATCTCTATCAAGAACGATGTTATTTTTTATTACAAACCGCCGTTTATGCACAGTGAACGTCATACGCCTGAAGATCCTATTTCCATAAGTGACTTAGTACCAAACACACACAGGCTCATTTCAAGACTGGACCATGAAACGGACGGAGTCCTTGCTGCTGTTGGAAATAAAGTTGATATTAAGGACGTTAATAAAATATATATTGCTATAGTTGAAAACAGGTTTCCAGATAGATTGTATATGGACAACGCCATCGATGCCGCAAAACGTAAAAAAGTAAAAGTTCTTGATACTAAAGGAGTAAATCCAGTCATATTCACCTGCCGCATGTTTTTTAAAGGCTTTTCTGTTGTCAACGCTGAACTTAAGCATGCTAACAGACACCAGCTAAGAGCCTATTTGTCGCACTCCGGCTTCCCTATTGTAGGTGATAAACTTTACGGAGGAAGAGAATTTCCACGCCTGATGCTCCACTGCGAATACACTTCTGTTAACAATAATGAAGAAACTTCCAAGAGGTCAGACAATTTTCTTGATTATTTTTCAAACCATATTTAAAATCTGAACATTCAAAAGCATCAAAACAAAATCATATTCTAATCCGACAATAACAACAGGAGCAATTTTATGTTCAAACCAAAGAAAATACTGGTTCCGACAGATTTTTCATCTGCATCCAAAGTCGCTGTTCAGCAGGCTAAAGATATTGCCGAACAGTTTGATTCAGAACTGGTGATAATTCATGTTAAAGCAAAAGAGGCAGAGAACCTCCCCTTGTTCTTCCTTGATGATTCCAAACTTGAAGAAATCAACAGGCACCTGGACGAACACATTGAGCATGAAATGGATAAAATAAAAAAAGACATATTCACCGGAAGCACAGTTAAACCGACTATCAGAATTAACCACGGCAATCCATATGATGAAATTATTAAAACTGCAGACACTATGGCATGTGACCTTATTGTAATTTCTTCCAAAGGTAAAAGTGCTTTAGATGGTTTTTTCTTTGGCAGCATCACAGAAAAAGTCTCAAGAAAAGCTCATTGTTCAGTGCTTATATCACGCTGATGATGTTTATCTGATTTAATAATTGTTTTACTAAATTACGTTTTCACTTAAAAGAATCACGGAGATAGTACCATAAAAGTCGTTTTGTTTTAATCACTTACAAAAAGAAACAGTTTTATAAAAACAACAAAACCATTGTAATTAGTACCTTTTAATGGTATTTTTTCATATCAAATGATGGAGGAAGTTTTATGAAGTCAGGACTTTTCAGAACAGCTTTTGCTATTTTTGCGCTCTGCACGGCGCTGATAGCTCTTCCCGCTGCTGCGTCCGCCGCTATGTACAAGTTTTCAGGCGGTCCCTCAGGCGGAACATTCATGTACTATGCAAACGGCATAGCACAGCTTATCAAAACACCGGATATCAGAATCCTTGCGAGCGCATCAAATGGGTCGGTTGAAAACGTAAGGCTTGTTGATTCAGGCAGAGCAAGTATGGGCGTTGCGTACGCTGGCGACGTGTTCCTTGCCAGAAAAGGTCAGCTCACCGGAGACACAAGAAAATATGAAAATGTTATGGCGATCGGCTATTTTTACGGCGCTCCTGCTCACATGATCGTGAGAGCAGATTCTAAAGTAAACTCCACTGCTGATCTCGCAGGTAAAAGAGTGGGTGTCGGTGATGCAGGTTCCGGAGCAGCTTCCAATGCAGAGCGCTACTTCACTCAGCTCAAAGTTTGGGACAAGATGAAACCTCAGTTCATAGGCTATAGAAACGCCGCTGCGGCTTTCGGCAACAATCAGCTTGACGGTTTCTGGGTATTCGCAGGATTCCCCAACTCTTCCGTTATCGAAGCAGCCCTTCAGACAGATGTTAAAATAATGAGCCTCTGGAACGATGCTCAGAAAGGCGGACTCCTTGACGAATATCCTTTTTATTCAAAAGTTGTCATCCCTGCAAATACTTATAAAGGGCAGACTGAACCTGTTGAAACAATTCAGGACGGAGCCATATGGGTAGTTAACAAAGATGTGCCAGAGAATGTTGTTTATGAAATGACAAAAGCCGTTTACAGCCCCGCAGGCTTTAAACACCTTGTTGAAATCCATAAATCAGCAAAAGAAATGAGCATTGAAGGCGGTCTCACTGGCATAGCCACCCCTGTTCACCCCGGTGCTGCAAAATACTGGAAAGAAATGGGTGTACTTAAGTAACAAGAAAGACCACTGTCAGGATTCAACCCCTGGCAGCACCCTACTGTAAAAAAAATGTACAAAATATGCGGCAGGGCATCCTGCCGCTTTTATTAGGGTTAATCTGGTTTTATCGGAGGACTTAAGTGTACGATAAACTTACAAAAATCGAGAAATATTTTTTTGACGGGATGGCGCTTTTTCTCGTTCTTTTCTATTCATATTCGGCACTTGTTGTGCCAGCCGCCACCCAATACCACAAAGGAGTGTATGTTTTTGTTACATACATCCTTGTTTTTCTGGTCTACAAATCGAAAAGCATATTCTTCCGTATAGTGGATTATATTCTTTTGATTCTGTCAGCGGTCACTGTTGTCTATTTCATGATGAATTTTGAAGCTCTGAACTACAGAACAGGGGCAGAAACACAGACTGACGGAATCATAGCTGTTATAGGCGTTCTTATAGGAATCGAGGTTGCCCGCAGAGCGGTAGGCACAGTGTTTGTTATTATAGGTACAGTTCTTCTGCTCTATGGGGTTTACGGACCTTATGCGCCTGAACTTCTTATGCACCCGGGCGGCTCTTTTATAGAAATATGCGTAACCTGTTTCTATAAAAACGACGGCGTGTTCGGGATTATGGCAGATGTTCTTGCAACATACGTCCTTCTGTTTGTAATTTTCGGTGCTTTCCTTGAAAAATCAGGAGCGCAGAAATTCTTCATAGATCTCCCTGTTGTTCTCGTTGGTCACAGAACAGGCGGACCGGCAAAGGTTGCCGTTATAGCAAGCGCCCTGTTCGGCTCTATTTCCGGCAGTGCCATAGCAAACACAGTTTCAACCGGAGCTTTCACAATACCACTCATGAAAAAAGTGGGCTTTAAACCTCATGTGGCGGGCGCTGTTGAGCCTGCGGCATCAATAGGCGGAATGTTTATGCCACCCATCATGGGGGCAGGAGGCTTCATCATGGCGGAGCTGACAGGCATACCCTACTCCAAGATAATGCTTATAGCCATATTCCCCGCAATGATGTACTTTTTCAGTGTTTTTGTAATGGTCCATTACGAAGCTAAAATCCATAACATAAGAGGCGAAAAATCAGAAGAATCCGCCCTCAAAATCTTCAAAGAAGGATGGTATTATATCCTGCCTCTGGCGGTGATCACTGTTCTTATGATTATTGGTTATGACGCAGGTCTTTCGGCAGTTGTCGGCATACTCACATGCCTTGTCATAAGCTGGTTTAAGAAAGAAACAAGAATTGACCTCCCCGGTGTGGTGGATGCAGCCAGAAAAGGGGCGGAAAGCAGCCTTAAAATAGGCGCCACAGTCGGAGTAATAGGTATCATCATCGCAATGCTCACATTCAGCGGACTGATCCTTACCTTTGCTGATATAGTCATCAGCCTTGCAGAAGGAAAACTCTGGCTGACCATACTCCTCATCGCCCTTGCATCACTCATTCTCGGAATGGGTGTTCCCGTTACTGCTGCTTATCTTATTACAGCCGTAGTGGCAGTTCCGGCGCTTACTCACCTCGGCGTAAGCCCTATAGCAGCGCATATGATTGTTTACTGGCTCAGTCAGGACTCAAACATAACACCGCCAGTATGCATAGCTGCATTTGCAGGCGCTGCAATCGCAGAAGCGCATATGTGGAAAACGGCTTTCAACTCATTTAAGTTTGCCAAATTCCTTTATCTTGCTCCGTTCCTTTTCGGGTATGTTCCCGCATTTTCGCTGGACGGGTCTTCGATGGATATTGTAAAGGCATTCATTTTGATTATAGTTGGAACATGGCTGTATTCATATTTTCTCAGCTTTGCATGGTATTACAGCATCAGAAACAGATTTGCTCCCAAAGCAGCATAATCATCAAAGACCGGAGATAAAACTCCGGTCTTTTTTTGTTTTATTTGACATCAATCAATTCATTTTTCCCTCTCATGTTTATATTAAAACTCACAAAGACGTATAAACAGGTTATAAATATAAAATACAGAGGTAGTTATGAACTTCGCTGAAATGACAATTAAAGAAATAATCGATAATCACCCTGAAACAAGAGACATATTCGTATCAAACGGTTTTGAGCATTTTAAAGATGATGCCAAACTCAACACTCTCGGCAAATTTCTTAAACTTGAAACAGCCCTGAAAAACAAAAAATATGATGTCGGAACCTTTGTTGCTCTTCTTGATGAAAAAGTAAACTCAAACGAAGCAGCAGCGGATGTCACTCTGAAGAAAGCCAAAACAGAAGGCGCAGTCAGCATGAAAGGGCTTCTTCCCTGCCCTGTCCGACTCCCTATTCTCGAAAAGATAGACGCATACGCTGAAAGCGAAGGCGTTTCCGTTACATATAAACTTGAAGCTGCGTCTGTCGGTGCGGACTGGATGAATGCTGAAATAAGAAATGCTGACTCTGTGGCATCTCTCTCAGACATTTACCTTTCAGCGGGTTTTGAGCTGTTTTTCAGTAAAAAATTCCGCGATAAGCTTGATGCTGACGGCAGCTTCAGAAATCTTGTTGAAACAGGGATAAATAAACGCTTCGCTGACCTGAAACTTGAGGATCCAAGAGGCTTACTCTCCATTGTTGCCCTTGTTCCTGCAGTATTCATGCTGAACCTTGAAGAACAAGGGGACATGCCTGAGCCTAAAACATGGGCGGATCTGCTTCGTCCTGAATATGAAAACAAAGTGGCTCTCCCCGTAGGCGACTTTGACCTGTTCAACGCCATACTCCTCAGCATTTATAAGGAACACGGCATGGAAGGAGTAAAGAAACTAGGCAAATGCCTTATCAAATCAATGCACCCTGCCGAAATGGTCAAAAATGCCGGTAAAAAGGTCGCAGATAAGCCTTATATAACAATAATGCCCTATTTCTTCACCAAAATGCTTGCCGGGCTCAAAACTGTGAAGGTACTCTTCCCTGAAGACGGAGCAATAGTGAGCCCTGTTTTCATGCTCGCCAGAGATAAAGAAGGGGTACGCCCTCTTGCACAGGCTGTTGCAGGGAAGGAAGTCGGAGAAATACTTACACAGAAAGGGCTTTTTCCATCTACTCACCCTGATGTAAACAATGTTCTTCCAGATTATGCTCCTTTTAAGTGGATAGGCTGGGATTTCATTGAAAATAATGATATTGATCAGGTTATAGAAGAAACAATGAACGTATTTAAAAACTCCTGAGGTTGATGATGAAATTTATAACAGTTTCCGGTCCCCCTTCATCGGGCAAAACATCGGTAATTCTGAAAACCATAGACGCCCTCGCCTCCAGAGGGCTTAAAACAGGGGTTGTCAAGTTTGACTGCCTTACCACTGATGATGACAAGCTGTACGAAAAAAAAGGCGTACCCGTTAAGAAAGGCTTATCAGGCGCTTTGTGTCCCGACCATTTCTTCGTAAGCAATGTTGAAGAGTGCGTGCGCTGGGGAACAGATAAAGGGCTTGATATACTCATAAGCGAGAGTGCCGGTCTCTGCAACAGATGTTCACCTCATATAAAGGATATAACCGCCGTGTGCGTTATAGATAACCTCAGTGGCGTCAACACACCTAAGAAGATTGGTCCTATGCTGAAATCAGCGGATATAGTGATCATCACCAAGGGAGATATTGTATCACAGGCGGAAAGAGAGGTCTTCGCTTCAAGAGTGAAAATAGCAAATCCTGCTGCGACAATAATGAATGTCAACGGAATTACCGGACAGGGTGCGTATGAGCTTTCACGTCTTTTTATCAGCGGAGACGAGATTGAGACTCTTAAAGGGCGCATGCTTCGTTTTTCAATGCCCTCTGCTCTCTGCTCATATTGCTTGGGAGAAAGGCGCATAGGCGATACTTATCAGATGGGCAATGTCCGCAAAATGGATATGGAGGAGTAGAAAAATGAAAAAAGCCGCTGACAGAAAATTTTCCGAACAGACATATATGACCGATTTCTTTGAAAGCTTCGGTCTAAAGATAGACAACCATGAAATTACCCCTGCCGAATACGTGAGAAACATCCCGGAAGACAAGCTAGAGGATCTGGGAATTGATCCGGAGAATTTCTTCCAGTCGTTGGAAGCCTTCGCCGCAGATTTTGAAGCGATGATGAATGACAAAGGGATGGATGTAAACAGCCTTACAGTGATCGGCGGACACGATAAAAGCGGAAATCCTGAAAATGTTGAGCTTACCATAAGCAAAGGTGATATAATCTGCATAGTAGGACCTACCGGTTCGGGAAAAAGCCGCCTTCTGGCTGATATTGAATGGCTGGCAGACGGAGACACCCCCACCGGAAGGCGTATTCTGATAAACGGCGAAAAGCCGGATTTGTCAATGCGTTACTCTCTGGAACATAAGCTTGTGGCGCAGCTTTCGCAGAACATGAACTTCGTAATGGACTTAACTGCCGAAGAATTTGTCATGATGCACGCTGAAAGCAGGCTTGTGGAAAATCCCGCAGAAAAGACCGCTTTAATAATCGAGCAGGCAAACATGCTTGCTGGAGAAAAATTTAAACCTGACACACCTGTGACATCTCTCAGCGGCGGTCAATCCCGTGCGCTGATGATAGCTGATACTGCTTTTTTAAGCAAATCACCCGTTGTGCTTGTGGATGAAATTGAGAATGCCGGAATAGACAGAAAAAAAGCTCTTGAACTCCTTGTTAAAGAAGAAAAACTCGTTCTTATGGCAACACACGACCCTATTCTGGCGCTTATGGGTTCAAAAAGAATAGTAATCAAAAACGGCGGTATCAACGAGATAATCGAAACCACAGGAGAAGAAAGAAAAAGTCTTGAGGCATTAAGAAAGCTGGATGAAAAGCTCCTTGCCATGAGAAATATTCTCCGCACGGGCGGAAGACTTGATAATATTGATGATACGATAATTTAAATTGCAGATGATAAATATTTTCGGTATTGTCATCGAATGAGGAACTATTTGGAAGAAAACAAGAATCTGCACACTTTCTTTGCTCCGGCAGAACGTACTTCAGATGCAGAGATAAGAAAAAAAGCAGAGGAGATTAAAAGCGCTCCATATATCTGCAGCATTCTTAACTCTCTTCCTGATACTGTTGCGGTTCTTGATGAAAACAGACAGATAATTTTTGCAAACAGGCTTCTCTTAAATCTTCTTGGATTACAGAAGCAGGATACACTGCTTGGGATGCGCCCCGGTGAGGCACTGACCTGCGAACATGCCTTCATAGACGGTTGTCCCGCCTGCGGAACAACTGAATACTGCTCGCAGTGCGGCGCAGTAAATGCAATACTCGCTGCAAATTTAGTGTCTGACGAAGTAAAAGAATGCCGCATTGTAACAGAACACGGTGATGCCTTTGATCTGCTTGTAACTACAAGGATAATACCGATCAATAATTCTGAGTACATTCTTTTTATTGCTAAAAATATTGCAGATGAAAAACGGCGAATTATCCTTGAGCGGATATTTTATCATGATATTTCCAATCTCGCCGGCGTTATTCATACAATGAGCGATATACTTAAGGACTCTCCGCCGCCGGAAGACTGCGAGGAATACCACCATATTCTGTACGGAACATCGAAGGCACTGGTTGAAGAAGTTCATTCTCACAGGCTCTTAACCCTTGCCGAATCAAAAGAGCTTGTTATAAATATCGAACCTTCGGAAAGCCTTGATATTATAAATGAAGCAGCAATGATTTACTCCAATCACAGTACTGCTTTTCAGAAAAGCGTTGCTGTAAGTGAAAACTCAGAAAATATTCTTATCGAAACTGATAAAACTGTTCTTAGGCGTATTCTCGGCAATATGCTTAAAAATGCGCTGGAAGCAAGTCTGGAAGGAGAAAAAGTCCTTATAGGATGCTACAGAGAAGATGACTCCGCCGTTTTCTTTGTACATAATAACGGTTTTATGCAAAAAGATGTTCAGCTGCAGTTATTCCAGCGCTCATTTTCCACAAAGGGTAAAGGGCGCGGGCTGGGAACATACAGCATAAAACTTCTCACGGAAAACTATCTTAAAGGCAAAGTCCGTTTTGAAACCCGCAGGGAAAGCGGAACAACTTTTTTTATCAAGATCCCCTTCTCATATAAACCATTCTGATTTATTCCACCCGATACTTAATCGTCAATCCGGCTTTTAATTTGATATTGTGTTATCGTTAATTATAGTGATGCACAATCGGAGCCGGCACAATGAAAAAATATACTTTCACTGTGAGCATTCTGTCATTGTTCAGCACAATGACACTTGTTCTTTCATTTTTTCTCATCGGCAACTTTTATTTCAACGGTCAGAAATATGCGCTGAATCTGACAGAAGCTAAAATAACCGAGGTTAACAGAAACATAACCGAATCACTCAGCAGCAGTCTGAAAAACACAGAAAATAAACTGTCTGTATTGGCAAATACAATTGAAAACAATAAAATACTTGATAATACTGACATCTTTACAAGGATTATGAAAGAACACCTCAATTCGGACAAGAACTTATCAAGTATCTATGTTGCCGATATGGAAGGCAATTTCATTCAAGCCAGAAGAGACCCGGAGCTTGCTCTCCGAGTCATTGAAGTCAGAAAAAATTCAGACACATACTACTTCAAAGATAATGACTTTAATACAAAATCTGCTGAAAGCTTTGTAATCAGTTATGACCCAAGGGAAAGGAGCTGGTTCCAAAATGCTGCGAACTCATCAGGTGCGCACAGAACTGATCCGTACTTTTTTGCATCCACAAACAAACCAGGAGTTACAATCTCTCTTTCGGCTATGGATGAAAACGGAAAAGTGATGTACATATGCGGAGCGGATTACACTCTTGATAACTTATCAGCACTGCTGAAAAGCAAGGCAGGCCTTGTAAACGGAAGACTTTTTCTTTTCAGTGATAAACAACAGATCATAGCCGCATCATTTAATTTTGAAAACAAAAACGGTATTCTGGCAAAAATTAAAGATCTGGGAATAAAGGAAGCTCAGGATATATTTGATGCAGCAACACAAGGAAATCATAAAGGGAAAACAAGCAGTTCTTCCGGTGTAAGCTATATATACTTTATCACACCTGTATCAGGAAATTGTGAAAGCAGATGGTTTCTTTCATCAGTCGTTGCAAGAGCGTCCATTCTGGAAAATATTAACCAAACCTTACTCAACACAATAGCTATATCTGTTATTATAATGGGAATAATTTATCTTCCGGTTTCTTATATCATCAGAAAAATATTCATACACCCTATTGACAAGCTTAAAAGTATGACAGCAGACATCTCTGAACAAAACTATGAAACAACAGAAGTTATACTCACGCGTATTGATGAATTTCATAAACTTTCCATCTCATTGAAAAACATGGCAAAATCTATTAAAAAATATGAAAAAGATCAGATAAAACTTACAGATTCTTTTATAAAAATACTTGCAGGGGCTATAGATGCAAAATCTCCTTATACAGGCGGTCATTGCGAAAGAGTTCCGATTATTGCAGTTATGCTGGCAAAAGCAGCGAGTGAGAGCATTGAAGGAAAGCTCTCAGAGTTTTCTTTCAGGAATGAAAATGAATGGAGAGAATTTAAAGTTGCTTCATGGCTTCATGACTGCGGAAAGGTAGTAACACCTGAATACGTTGTTGATAAAGCAACTAAACTGGAAACTATATACAATAGAATTCATGAAATAAGAACCAGATTTGAAGTGCTTTACCGTGATGTGGTGATAGACTACTACAAAAAGCTGCTTGCCGAACCGGATAAAAAACAATTATTTGAGCAGGAGCTTGCGGAAAGACATAACAAAATAAAAGATGACTTCTCTTTTGTAGCAGAGTGCAACATCGGCGCTGAATTTATGGATGAGAAAAAATCTGAGAAACTGAAAGAGATTTCACAAATTAAATGGACCAGATACTTCAGTGACAGGCTTGGTCTGAGTAGCTCCGAAAAACTCCGTTTACATAATTATCCAGAGCCCTCTCTGCCGTGCATAGAGAATCTGCTGTCTGATAAACCTGAACATATCATAAGACATGAACGGTTGATTGACGCAGGAGAATATGAAAGCCTGAAATTCAAGGTTAATGTACCGGAGTACTTTAATAACAGGGGTGAGCTTTATAACCTTTTAATAGATAGAGGAACACTTAATAAAGAAGAGAGATTTAAAATAAATGAACATATAATCATGACAATAAAGATGCTTGAAAGTATCCCGTTTACAGATGATCTCAGGCGCGTTCCGGAATATGCCGGGTCACACCATGAAACCCTCAAAGGAACAGGTTATCCGAGAAAACTCAGCGCAGAGGATCTTTCCATACCAGCCAGAATAATGGCAATAGCAGATATATTTGAAGCTTTAACAGCCTCTGACAGACCGTATAAAAACGCAAAACCTCTGTCTGAAGCTTTAAATATCATGAGCTTTATGGCAAAAGACGATCACATCGACTTCGATATTTTCAAACTCTTTCTTCAAAAAGAAGTTTATATGGAATACGCAGAAAAATACTTAAAGACAAAACAAATAGACCATGTGGATATAGAAAAGCTTATAAAACAGGCAAAGCATTAAAAAAAGCCCTTCGGAATTTCCGAAGGGCTTTGATATTTAAGGTATTATTTGCTGCAATCCATCTTTTCAGCAAGCTGTTTGTAGATGGAGAATCTGCGTTTTACTTTTTCGTCCGCTACTTCAGCAAGCGCTTTTGCTTTTTCGGGGAACATTTTCTGGACAACTTTAAATCTGTTTTCTGTAGCCATGAAGTCTTTCAGGCTCATAGAAGGATCTTTGCTGTCGAAAGTGAGGGGGTTTTCACCTGCCTCAAATTTGTCAGGGTGGAAACGGAACAGAGGCCAGTAGCCGGAGTTAACAGCCCTTTTCTGAGCATCTACACCGCTTGACATGTCGATACCGTGTGCAATGCAATGTGAGTAAGCAATAATGATTGAAGGACCATCGTACTGCTCTGCCTCAACAAATGCTTTGATACACTGCGCAGGGTTTGCAAGGGATACCTTGGCAACATATATGTGACCGTATGTCATGGCTATCATGCCGAGGTCTTTTTTCTCAGGTACTTTACCGGAGAAAGCAAACTTAGCAGCAGCACCAATAGGTGTTGATTTTGAAGCCTGACCACCTGTGTTCGAGTAAACTTCAGTATCAAGCACAAGCACATTGATGTTCTCTGTAGCAGCGAGAACATGGTCAAGACCGCCGTAACCTATGTCATACGCCCATCCGTCACCGCCAAGAATCCATACGGATTTCTTAACAAGGTAATCGGCAAGAGATATAAGGTTTTTGGAATCTTCTGAGCCGATTTTTTCAAGAGAAGCTTTAAGTTTGGCAACTCTTTCCCTCTGCTGTTCGATCTGAAGCTGGTCTTTCTGCTCTGCGTTGAGGATTTCAGCAACAAGAGCCTTATCAAGCTTGTCGCCGAGTTTTTCCATAAGTTCTTTAGCCTGAAGCTCAAACTGGTCAACAGTGAGTCTCATTCCGTAACCGAACTCAGCGTTGTCTTCAAACAGTGAGTTGGACCATGCCGGACCTCTTCCGTCACATCTTGTAGTGTAGGGAGTGGTAGGCAGGTTACCGCCGTAGATTGATGAGCAGCCTGTTGCGTTAGCGATTATAGCTCTGTCCCCGAAAAGCTGTGCAAGCAGCTTAACATAGGGGGTTTCACCACATCCTGCGCAAGCGCCTGAGAATTCAAACATATGGGGAGAAAGCTGGCTTCCTTTGAGTGAATTTTTGTTGTATTTCTCAACGGGAAGTTCAGGGATTGTGAGGAAGAACGCAAAGTTTTCCGCTTCCTGATCTTTGATTTCATGCTGAGGTTTCATATTGATAGCTTTTATTGAAGGATCTGTCTTGCTTTTTGCAGGGCAGTTGTGTACGCATGCACCGCAGCCTGTGCAGTCTTCAGGAGCAAGCTGTACAGTAAACTTCATACCTGCGAAATCTTTTCCTCTGGCATCGCCTGATTTAAATGCCTTAGGTGCTTTATCGAGGACGGCAGGGTCATAAACCATAGTCCTGATAGCAGCGTGTGGGCATACGAATGAGCAGATAGCACACTGAATGCAAAGCTCTTCTTCCCAAACGGGAGCATTGATGGCGATATTGCGTTTTTCAAATTTGGCTGTTCCTGTGGGGAAAGTACCGTCAACAGGAAGTTTGGAAACGGGTACTTCATCGCCTCTGTTAGCTACAAGCACGCTTGTAACATCTTTAACAAAGGGAGTTGCGTCTTTATCAGTCACGCAGTTATTTATGATGGGGAAAGGAATAACTTCGTTATCCTTAACACCGAGTTGATCCTCTTTGGAGTAATCAACCTCATAAAGCTCGTTGGCACCGGCTTCAACGGACTGAAGGTTCATGTTGACTACCTTTTCACCGTATCTTCCGTAAGATTTTCTGATAGCATCACTGATCGCTTCTTTCGCTTTTTCAAAGGGAAGAATCCCTGATTCTTTGAAGAAAGCTGTTTGAAGGATAACGTTGTATCTAGAGCCGAGACCTATCTTCTCTGCTGCATCAACAGCGTTAATAACGAAGAATTTCGCCTTCTTAGCAATAATCTGTTTTTTGACTATTTCAGGAAGGTGAGCCCAAACAGTATCCTTATCAAACTGGCTGTTAAGAAGGAATGTTCCTCCGGGTTTGAGGAATCTGAGCATTTCATACTTGTCAAGGAATGAGAAGTTGTGACATGCAACAAAGTCAGCTTCCTGAACAAGATATGAGCTTTTAATATCCTTTTTGCCGAAACGCAGGTGCGAAGTTGTCATAGAACCTGCTTTCTTTGAGTCATAAACAAAATACGCCTGAACATTATTATCAGTGTATTCTCCGATAATTTTAGCGGAGTTTTTGTTGGCGCCTACAGTTCCGTCAGAACCGAGACCGAAGAACATAGCGTTGTAAACGCCGTCTCTGGGAGTCAACCAGCCGCCGTCGTAAGGAAGGCTTGTTTTATTGAGGTCATCCTCAATACCTACAGAGAATCCGTTCATAGGATCTTCTTTATCAAGGTTGTCAAAAACAGCTTTAACCATAGCGGGAGTAAACTCTTTTGAGCCAAGACCATATCTTCCGCCGACTATTACAGGATAACCTTCAAATTTGAAGATTTTTTTCTGCATAGCTTCGCCGATTGCCGTACGTACATCAAGATACATGGGTTCGCCGATTGAGCCGGGCTCTTTTGTTCTGTCCAGAACAGCCATTTTCTTAACTGTTTTAGGAATAGCATTTATAAAATCAACAAGGGGGAAAGGCCTGTAAAGTCTGATCTTTATTATACCGACTTTCTCGCCGAGAGAAGTCATGTATTCGACAGTTTCTTCAGCAACATCAGCGCCTGAGCCCATGATGATGATGATTTTTTCAGCATCCGGAGCGCCGAAGTAGTCAACAAGGTTGTACTGTCTGCCCGTAAGGTCGGCAAACTTGTTCATCTGTTTCTGCATAATTGCAGGGAAGTCAGAGTAATATTTATTAGCCGTTTCACGGCTCTGGAAGAATACGTCAGGGTTCTGTGCAGTACCTTTTATAGTAGGACAGTCAGGAGTAAGCGCTCTGGCTCTGTGGTTGCGCACAAGCTCATCACTGATCATTGCTCTCATATCTTCGAGTGTGAGTTCTTCTGTGGTGCGGATTTCGTGGGAAGTTCTGAAACCATCGAAGAAATGGAGAACAGGGATTCTGCCCTCAAGAGATGCCGCCTGAGAGATAAGAGCGAAGTCCATAACCTCCTGAGGATTGTTTGAACAGAGCATTGACCAGCCTGTCTGGCGGCAGCTCATAACATCGGAGTGGTCTCCGAAAATGGAAAGAGCGTGTGTAGCGATGGCACGCGCGCTCACATGGAAAACAGTAGGAGTAAGCTCTCCTGCAATTTTCAGCATGTTTGGAATCATAAGAAGAAGGCCCTGCGAAGCAGTGAAGGTAGTTGTGAGTGCGCCGGTTGAAAGTGCGCCGTGAACAGTACCTGAGGCTCCGCCTTCTGACTGAAGCTCAACGACTCTGGGCACTGTGCCCCATATGTTGGCTTCGCCAACGGCACTTTTCTCGTCTGCAATTTCGCCCATTACAGAAGAGGGAGTTATGGGGTAGATCGCTATGACTTCATTGGTTGCATGGGCAACATGGGCGGCAGCGGTATTGCCGTCGATGTTGACTTTTCTTCTGTTAGCCATTATTCCTCCTTGGTTTTGAGTATTTGACAAGATCCTTACGGTTGCAGAATATAACCTGAATAATAGACCTAATTTAAATCTTCTAAAGTTTATAACAATAATTCAAAAATGCGTCAACCGTTTTATAATCAAGCTTCCAGTTACTTTTTCATAAAAAATATTAATAGTGAATTAAAACGATTTAATGATATTGGTTGATTTTCATAAAAGATTTAATATAATTTTGTATGGAAACATTTATTAAAAAGATTGGTCGTAATTTTATAGATATTGCCGTTTTTTTTCATGGCTTCACTATATTCTCAAACAAGGTTTTAAAAACCCTCATTAAATTCAAACTCTTCAACCCTGCTGTTTTCCTGGTTTTTGTCAGGCAGATCTATTTTACAGGCGTTCAGATTCTTCCTGTTTATATTGCAATTTCGCTCATTATAGGCGTTGCTATGGTCGGTTCGCTGATGCAGGCTGCGGATCTTGTGGGCGGAATAGACCAGCTCGGCAGAATAATGGTTGTCATTTCTTTCAATCAGATAGCGCCGCTTGTCACTTCAATACTTCTTGCGCTGCGCTCTGCAACCGCTGTCACGGCGGAAATAGCCTTGATGAAAATGAACAGGGAGATAGACACTCTCCAGTCGCTTTCCATAGACCCTTATGAATACCTGTACCTGCCCAGAATTGCCGCAGGAGTTATATGTATGATGGCGCTTTCCACTATATTTGTGTGCGTATCTCTGCTGGGCGGTTATTTTATTCTGAGCTTTCTGCAGGATATGTCACTGGACTACATGCTCACCACAATATTTGATAATCTGGAATTGTTTGATATCATTACCTTCCTGATAAAAGTCTTCTTTCTGGGTTTTGCCCTCATGAGCATACCTATTTACACTGCTTTGGAAACAAAAGCGGCAGTAACAGAAATTCCCATTGCTCTCCTCCGGGGGATGATGAGACTTTTTTACGCTTTCATACTCATACAGGTATTCACAATAATGCTGGGGATGTATTTATGACAAACACATTTATATACTACACCAGCGAAGCCCAGAAAGAGCGCTGGCTTGACCAGATACTTGAATTAACTAAAACTGAGCATATAGGAATTGTAACGAGCAGGCTCCCGATAATCGGCAACCTCTCTGTTTTTGAAAATATTATACTCCCCGCCAGCTACCACTTTAATCTGAGCCTTAAAGAAGGCAGAAAAATGATAGAAAACGACCTGAAACGTTTGGAAATGCCTCATATCATTGATACCAGACCGGACTTTCTCACGGATTTTGAAAAACTTATGGTAAAGTATCTTCAGGTAACGTACCTTCAGCCGAAATGGATAATCATAGTAAGCCCCAGAAGGATGTACGCTGCTGAATATGAAGAAAAGTTTAAGGATTTTTTACGTTGTGAAACAAGGGATAATTCGGTTATTATCGATCATATAAACCACAGATATCTGTTTCAGGATCTTGAAAACTATACGGAGCTGGACTTTGACTTATGGCTGGAAATAAATTTGCAAACCTCGAACTCAAGGTAGGACTTTTTGTAATAATATCCATCGCACTGATGGCTGCTATTCTGGTGACCTTTGCCATTAAGAAAAAGCTCTTTATGCCTAAAATTAACGTTTCAATCCTCACTGACTCAGGCGATGGAATCACAAAAAGCATGCCTGTGAAGTACGCAGGGTTCACCATATCCAGAGTTTACGAAGTTGAGCTTATGGAAGACGGAAATGTTGTTCTTCACACTAAAATCCCGAAACAGTACACCAAATGGATCAAACAGGACTCAACAGCAAAGCTTACATCACAAAATATTATCGGTTCAAGCTTCATAGTCTTCAGCGGCGGCTCGCCTGATTCACTTGAAATACAGGACGGCACCTCCTTCAACCTTATCCGTGAAGGCGGTCTGGCGGCTCTTATAGAGCAGGCGCAGCCGGTTATAGATGATGTTAAGGAAATAGTTAACAATGTCGCAAACATTACCCAGACGATTGAAGACCAGAGCAAAAATATAGACAGATTTTTCAGCGGTCTCGGAGATGTGGGGGATGACCTTCATAACAAAACCGGCTCAGTGGGCTATCTTGTCCGCAGTGATTATATCAAAAATGAGGTTCAGAATATAGTCGGGCGTATTGAAATACTCCAGACTCAGCTTAATGATATAGCAGGAAATGTTAATAACAAGGTCGAGCGGACCGACGAGTCCATTGATAAACTTAACAGCGCCCTTCAAACATTTAAAGAAGGTATTCAGTCTATACAGAACGCTGTGGAAAGTGCGCAGCCCACAATAGACAACGCAAATGAAATTTCGGGTGATATAGCCGAAGCTACAGACAACATCACCGAAATTAAAAGTCAGGCGGACTCCATACTCAAGACATCCGACCGGATTCTGCATAACCTCGAACAAAGATGGCCGTTCAATGACGGTTCTGTGGTTACGGGTGAAAAGGTGAAGCTGCCATGAAAAGAATAACCCTGCTGGTACTGTTCTGCCTTACTGCGGCAGCCTGTGGAGATAAGCCGAAAAGCTCTGCCGAGTACATATACGCATCATCACTGCATAAAAACTACTCATCTTACTATTACAAAGGTGACAGCAAAATGGCTGACATCACATTTTATAAAGCCCTTGACGCTTTTCAGAGAATGGATTCCGTCTGCAATATATCCCGCCTCTACATAACAAAATATGTTCTTGCCGAACAGGAGGCATCCTCTGATGAGCTTGCAAAAGCGTCTGCATATTCTGAGCTTGCAGAATGCGTTGATGAAAAACTTATCATATCTTTTCTTGCTGGTGACAGCATCAAAGATACCGACGATCTTGAAAAACCCTTTTCATTGATAGCAGAATTCATGAAAACTGGTAAATACTCAGACCTGCTCTCCTATGCTGATGGTGGAAACACAAACCCTGACTCAAAAGTCAGACTATACAGGCTTATTGCCGCAAACTTAACGGATTCTGAACCGGAGAAATCCTGTGAGCTTGCAGAAAAAGCCCGTGTAATCGACAGCACATACGGCTGGACACTTGGAATATCCAGAGATTTAGCAATTATGATTGAGGCATACGGAAAACTCGGCAGGGATACTTCTGTTCTCATAGAAAGAAAAAGGCTCATAGACGCAAAGCTGGCTAAGAATTAATCACCTGTTGGTCAGTTTTTAACCGCCAATAATCCGTTCAGCAGCTCAAAAGTGCTTTTTTATGAGTAAGTGTGGGAGATTTTAAAAACTCAGGAATTCTCCTAAGCCGACACTGGCAAGGCTCATTTTGTCTGAAACCTTACAAAAATGAATAAAAGCAGATGCCGTATATTTTCTGGCACTGTAATTGCTTTAATATAATGCGCGGAGGTTGAACTTGAAAAAGATTGAAGCAATCATCAAACCATTCAAACTTGACGATGTTAAAGAGAAGCTCACCGAAGTTGGGATAAGAGGCATTACTATCTCCGAAGTTAAAGGATTCGGCAGACAGAAAGGTCATACCGAACTTTACAGAGGAGCAGAGTATGTTATTGATTTTATCCCTAAAATCAAAATTGAAGTAGTTCTTCCTGATCAAATGGTAGACGACGCCGTAAATATCATTATGGAGTCTGCCAAAACAGGACGCATCGGTGACGGCAAAATTTTCGTTACACCAATTGACCAGATTGTGAGAATACGAACTGGAGAAACAGGGGAAGAAGCCCTTTAAGCGGGGGTCTTTTTCCATAGAATTTAGGAGGCAACATGACAGCTAAGGAATTGCTCAAGGTTATCAAAGAACAGGAAATCAGACTGATAGATATCAGATTCTGCGATTTCCTCGGAACGTGGCAGCACACCACTATCCCCAGCCATCAGTTTACAGAGGACTTCTTTGAGGAAGGTCTCGGGTTTGACGGCTCTAGTATCAGAGGATGGCAGGCCATCAACAACAGTGATATGATTCTGCTTCCTGATCCTGAAACCGCTTTTGTAGACCCTTTTATGGACATTCCTACAATGGTTGTAACCTGCAACGTTTTTGATCCTATCAGCAAAGAACGTTACACAAGAGACCCCAGAAACATCGCTATTAAAGCAATCAACTACCTGAAAGGCACAGGCATAGCTGATAGTTCTTACTTCGGACCTGAAGCAGAATTTTTCATATTTGATAACATTCAGTATTCTTCCGGAAAAAACGAAGCCTTCTATTTTGTTGACTCTGACGAAGGAGAGTGGAACACAGGAAGAGACGAAGGCAATAACCTTGGCTATAAAGTAAGACCGAAAGAAGGCTACTTCCCCTGCCAGCCCACAGATACTCTGGCTAACCTCAGAGCTGAAATGGTTCTGAAAATGGAAGAGCTTGGTCTCGTTATAGAAAACAGCCACCACGAAGTTGCAACCGGCGGTCAGTGTGAAATTGACATGAAGTTTGCTCCTATGGTCGAAATGGCTGATATGCTCATGAAATACAAATATGTAGTTAAAAACGTTGCACGTCAGTACGGCAAAACAGCTACTTTCATGCCCAAACCCCTCTACGGAGACAATGGTTCCGGTATGCACTGCCACCAGTCTCTCTGGAAAGACGGTAAACCCCTCTTCGCAGGTGATTCATACGCTGGACTGAGTGAAATGGGTCTTTACTACATCGGCGGTATAATTAAACACGCTAAGGCTATCGCTGCTTTCACTAACCCCGGAACAAACTCCTACAAACGTCTTGTTCCCGGCTTTGAAGCTCCCGTAAGCCTTGCTTACTCTTCAAGAAACAGATCAGCATCCATAAGAATACCTATGTACTCTGCTTCGCCCAAAGCGAAAAGAATTGAAGTACGTTTCCCCGACCCCACATGCAACCCCTACCTTGCGTTCACAGTAATGATGATGGCAGGTCTGGACGGCATACAGAACAAAATTGATCCGGGCGAGCCTATGGATAAAAACCTTTATGATCTTGATCCTATCGAGCTTTCAGCTATTCCTCAGATGCCTGCATCTCTCGGTGAGGCTATTGATGCTCTTGAAAAAGATCACGAATTCCTTCTTAAAGGGGATGTTTTCACTGAAGATGTTATCTCTTCATGGATCGAATGGAAAAGGGAAGAAATCACGTCTGTTAACAGCAGACCCCACCCCCACGAATTCTTCCTGTATTACGACGCGTAAAAAGTCAACTTCCGCAAGACTTTTCACGGGGCGCCCTGATTTCAGGGCGCTCTTTTTTTATGATAATTTAAACCTACACCCTGCCCTTCCCCTTTGCCATGAATGAAAAATAAGCTATAGTTTAATATGATAAAAATCACGATTCTTGCCGACAACTATACAGACACGATGAATCTCTGCTCCGAACACGGCTTTTCCTGTGCTATTGAGGCCGCCGGCAAGCGCATCCTTCTCGATACAGGACAAGGAATGGCGCTGGCACATAACATGGATGCTCTGGGTATGAAAGAAAAATTTGACATTGCAGTGATAACCCACGGACATTACGATCACACAGGCGGTCTCATCCAAGCTATGAAGAAAGGCGCTGCTCTGGCAGACAGTCTGTACGCTCATCATAATGTATTCAACAGACACATGAAAAGAAATGTTGACGGTTCCTTCAGCTTCATAGGCTTTGATTCAACAGAGAATGAACTGAAAAACCTCTACAACATAACCAAAATAAAAGGAAAAACCGAAATAGCAGAAAATGTTTTCCTCTGCGGTGACATACCCAGATATACTGAATTTTCAGCGGATCAGAATCTGTTTGTTGAGTCAGACGGAGAGTTTAAGAAAGATCCATTTGATGATGAGCTGTTTCTTGCGTTCATTGACGAGGATGCTTTAGTAATAGTCACAGGTTGTTCTCACTGCGGAATAACCAACATAGTTGAACACACTGAAAGGCTGTTCCCCGGCTTGAGAATACGCTCCCTTGTAGGAGGGTTCCATCTTTTCAGAGCAGAAGGAAACCAGATCTCTTCGGTTGCAGAATACCTGAAACCTAAAAAAATAGATAACATCCTGACAGGACATTGCACAGGTATTGACGCTTTTTTCAAAATCAGAAACTCTCTGGGCGAATCTGTGATAATGACGAAAGCAGGGCTTACAGAATTTGTCTAACTGCCTCTTACACTCGACTTTATGTAATCTACAACATACTGAATATCGCTGGCAGATGCTCCCAGCCTTTCACAGCAGGCTTCTGCATAGGTGTGATAGTCCAGAACCATATCAGCCAAATCAGAAACTATATTGGTTTTAGATGCAAAGAATGTAGGTCTTGAAGCTATCTCCATAACAGAGTCCGCAATATAATCAGGCAGATCAAGCTCATTCTGCGCTTTTATTACTGCTGATTTCAATTTTTCAAAAACACTGTTCTGTTCCATTTGGCAACCACCGTATATTTTAAAAGCATGTAATAAAAAAGCACCGCAAGTGCAGCGCTTATGATTAATATTATAGCACACTGTTATTTTATTTCAAGAAAACAGTAAAAAATGAATGTAAAGAAAGGCAAAGATTTTTAAATAGTAAAGATAACCTTAACCAGCCCTGCACCGAATACAATACTGCCGATGAGCGGACTGTGTTCAAAACCCAAAAACACAATAAAAAAGCCTGTAATCATAGTTAGAATACCATAAGCGAGCGGACGGTAATATATGCGGGAACGTTCTCTTATATAGTCTATACTCTCCCTTGAGAGCTTTATTTCAAGAGAATCATCGCTCATGCTGTTGATAATTTTCTTGATTTTCTTAAACGTCATGGGTAATTCCATGACTTCACCCTTTATTTGATCAAATATTCGTTCATCCAATCCAAGGGCTTTTGGCAGATTTTCTTTCAGAATCGGCAGAATATCCTTTATGCCATTGAAGTTACTTATGTATGTTGTCCCAAGCCCTTCTATTATTGAGCTGACACGCATTATGTAGATAGCCTCCTGCGGAAGCTTAAACGGCATATCTTTAACAGTGTTAAGAACCTCAAAAGCAAGCACCTGCATACTTTTTGCATCTAGCGTATCATCAGAAAAAATGTTAAACATCCTTTCCGCCGCATCCTGAAGCAAGGCATCAGGGGCATCTGCAGCAATAATGCCCAGCTTTTTACATGCACGCACATATGTTTCAAAGTCCCTTTCATTTGCGGATTTAATAAGCTCTATTATTGATCTTCTGGTGTATTCACTGATTCTTTTTACCATGCCGAAATCAAGAAGGATAAGCTCCCCTTCCGCTGTCACCAAAAGGTTGCCGGGATGCGGATCAGCATGGAAAAAGCCTTTAACAAGCATCTGTTGCGTATAAAAATAAATCAGCTTGCCCATTATGTCTTTTATGCTGATATTCAGGCGTGCAAGAACTTTTTTGTCATCAAATCTGTACCCATGCTCAAAACTCATCACAAGAGCATCAGAGGAACAGTATTTTTCATAAGGTTTTGGGAATCTGATTCCGCTGTCAGGATACATTGTTATAAATTTTTTCAGATTAAGAAGTTCTGTATAGAGATCAACCTCTTTGCGGATCATATCTGTAAATTCAGCGATAACAGCTTCTACGGAGTTTTTTGTATATTCAGAGAACAAAGGTTTAAAAAGCCTGTTAAAGAAACTCAAAATACGGATATCCGCATTCACAACCTTCTCTATATTAAGCCTTCTCAGTTTTACGGCAACCTCTGTTCCGTCAGTAAGCACTGCGTGGTGAACCTGCCCTATGGATGCACTGGCAATGGGGGCGTCAAGAAATGTTGTAAAGTGTTTCTTCTCGCCAAAGGCTTTTTTATAAACAGCGCAGAAGTCCTTTTCGCTCATTTTCGGGATATCGTCATGAAGATCCCGAAGCTCTTCAAGGTAGTCTTCCGTGAAAAAATCTGCTCTGGTGGCCAGAACCTGTGCCAGCTTGATAAAACTTGCACCCAGTGCATAAATATAGTGTTTCAGCCTCTTTGGGTTAAGAGGCTTCATCAGCAGAAAACTTTTTCTGTCCTTTATAATAAGAAAAACGGTGAGAAGAACCATGAACACACGGTAGATTCTCACCGGGGAATACAGGCTTAAAAAACCTGATTTCACTTATTCTTCTCTTCAATAAGCTTTTTAAGCTCTGCCAAATCCTCCTTGGTAGCAACGCCTATTTCGGAGAGGATATTTTTTACCTTTTCTTTCAGTTTTTTATCGAATTCTTCTTCAAAAGCTTTGGCTTTAGCTTTAGCTTCCTCATATTTTTGTTTAAATTCTTCTTTGCCGCCTTTACCTTTTTCTTTCAGCTCTTCAAGGTCTTTTTCCATTCTTTCCTTTGCAGTAAGTGCAGCACCGAGACCTGCATAAAAAAAGTCTTTAAGTTCGTCCATTTGAAACCTCCTTAAAGTTAAATCACACTTTATTGTCTTATGATAAGAAAATACACCCTAAGAGAGTAAATTGCCACGGATTGATTGAAAGCGGAGAAAAAAAATCCCGGCTATATGCTTTAAGGGGGGAGGAGGGATAAAGCATAGAGATAGCCGGGCAAGATTCTATTTAACTTTTACTTGTTACTAACTTAACAATGCTATTATACAGCAAAAAATTCAAGTTTCAAGTGTTTTACGCATTCTCCCTGTCTTTAAGAAGTTTATATTCTATGGAGTCGATCAGCGCCTGATAGCTCGCCTCAATAATGTTGTGAGCAACTCCGACAGTACCCCATGTGTCCGTATCATCCTTGGACTCGATAAGCACTCTGGTAAGAGCCTGTGTACCTGTTCCGGTGGTGAGGATGCGTACTTTATAATCAGCAAGGGTCATGCCGTTTAAGTTAGGGTAAAATCTGGAAAGAGCCTTTCTGATTGCATTGTCTAAAGCGTTAACAGGACCGTTACCGGTAGCTGCCGTGTGTTCTGTTTCGCCCTGAACCTCAATCATCACAGTGGCTTCCGCCATGGTGCTGCCCTCTTCCTCTCTCATTTCATCTATAACTCTGAAATTCAGAGAGTCAAAAAAAGGCTCAAAACCGCCCATAGCCTTACGCAGAAGAAGCTCAAAGGAAGCCTCTGCGCCTTCATACTGGAAGCCTTTGTTTTCAAGCTCTTTCAGCTTTTCTACAACTTCGGTTATAGCAGGGTCATTGCTGTCTATATCAAGCCCGAAGTCTTTAGCCTTGTATATGAGGTTGCTTTTGCCTGAAAGGTCGGAAACCAGAACACGCTGGGTATTGCCCACCTGCTCCGGCTCTATGTGTTCGTAAGTGCGTGAGTTTTTCATAATAGCACTTACATGCACCCCACCCTTGTGAGCAAAGGCAGAACGCCCTACATATGGCTGATGGATGTTATGCTTAAGGTTACCGAGTTCATTTACAAGGCGGGAAAGCACTCTCAATCTTTTGAGGTTTTCCGCCGGAACACACTCGAAACCGTATTTAAGCTGTAAGTTGGGAATAACCGATGCAAGGTTTGCATTCCCGCACCTTTCACCGTATCCGTTCATTGTTCCCTGAACCTGCGTGATGCCGTGCTTAACCGCAAGGGTTGAGTTGGCAACAGCGCAGTCACTGTCGTTATGGCAGTGTATGCCCAGCGGATAATCGCCGACATGTTTTTTAACATCTTCGATGATCTCCACCAGGCTGTCCGGCATAGTTCCGCCGTTGGTATCACAGAGAACAAGGCAGTTTGCTCCCGCATCCTTAGCGGCGAGAAGTGTCTTTATGGCGTATTCCCTGTTGGCTTTATAGCCGTCAAAGAAATGTTCCGCATCATAAAACACTCTGTCTACCTTGCTCTTGAGATAGCTCACGGAGCTGTGGATAAGATCAAGGTTTTCATCCAGAGAAAGCTTCAGAGCCTCTCTAACGTGCAGATCCCATGTTTTCCCGAAAATAGTCAGGTTAGGAACCTCTGCCTCAAGGAGAGCCTGAAGGTTTTCATCTGTCTCGCAGCTTCTTTTTGCTCTTCTGGTGCTGCCGAAAGCGGCAATACAGTCAATAGGTGCAGAAGATTTCTTAATAGCCTTGAAGAACTCAATATCTCTTGGGTTCGAGCCGGGCCATCCGCCTTCTATAAACCGTATTCCAAAATCGCAGAAAGCTTCAGCGAGCTTTACCTTATCCTTAACCGTGAAGTTGACATCCTCAGCCTGAGTTCCATCCCTCAGGAGGGTGTCATATATATCGACTTTAGTCATTCTAATCCTCTACAAAAGCCTCGTGGAGAACTCTAACTGCGAGTTCCGCAAATTTTTCATCAACAACGCATGATACCTTTATTTCGCTTGTGGTAATCATCTGTATGTTAATGCTGTTTGCGGCGAGGACTTCAAACATCTTAGCGGCTACGCCTGCATGACTTCTCATGCCGACTCCCACTATGGAAACCTTTGCGATGTCTTCGTCCGCCAGAACCTCCTTCGCTCCTATCTCTTTTGCAGTGTCTCTGCAAACCGTGAGCGAACGGCTAAGGTCGGTTTTAGATACAGTGAAGGAAAGATCAGTGTTTCCTTCCGTGCTGACGTTCTGGATTATAACGTCAACATTTATTGCCTCTTTTGCAAGTCTTGTGAATATAGTTGCAGCGATACCGGGTCTGTCCGGCACGCTTTTTATTGTAATTTTAGCCTGATTTTTATCGCTTGCTACGCCTCTTACTACTACCTGCTCCATTTCGTCGTCCTCCTTAGTAACCAAAGTTCCGGGTTTGTCTTCAAGGGATGAAAGCACCATTATGTCAACATTATAGTTCATGCCGAACTCAACGCTTCTGGACTGAAGCACCTTTGCGCCGAGGGAGGCAAGTTCAAGCATTTCGTCATAGCTGATTTTATCAAGCTTTTTAGCTTTTCTCACAATTCTGGGGTCGCCGGTGTATATCCCGTCAACATCTGTATATATTTCGCAGACATCAGCCTTAATTGCAGCTGCAATTGCCACTGCAGAGGTATCTGAACCGCCTCTGCCCAGTGTCGCAATGTCATTTGTAACAGGGTTAAAGCCCTGAAAGCCTGCAACTATGCAGATTTTACCGTCTGCGAGTTCTTTTTTAATTCTTGAGCCGTCAATTTTCATTATACGGGCTTTGGAGTGCGCCTGATCCGTTTCCATGCCTATCTGGATCCCTGAAAGAGAAACAGCCTTATAGCCCATCGAAATAAGCGCCTGAGCAACGAGTGGGCAGCTTGCTGATTCGCCCGTGGAAACAAGGGCATCGTACTCTCTTAAATCGTAGTCCTTATCAATTTCCTTTAAAAGACCGATCAGTCTGTCCGTCTCGCCTGACATGGCGGAGGAAGTCACAACAACGTCATGCCCCTGATCCTTCTTTTTTGCAATAATTCTGGCGACATTCTTAATTCGTTCGATAGAGCCCACACTGGTTCCACCGAATTTCATCACAACAAGGCTCACTTTCTCCTCCTTTACCCCTTTATAACGGCAGATTTCAGAAAATACTGCGCTATTCTGTAACCTTCTTCCATGAAGAAGGAGGGCTTGATAAACTCATTATACGCTTTGTTAGAGTCGGCTTCCACGCCTGAGCCGTATATAATTGCCGGAACAGGCTCATTAACGTGGGTACGGATTTTAACGGGCGTCGGGTGATCGGGAGTAACCAGAATACGGAAATCACCGAAGGAACGAAGACCGTCCAGCAGTATGGGGAGCATTCTGCTGTTTATATTTTCCACTGCACGCACCTTTTCTTCAATGCTTCCCATGTGTCCGGCCTCGTCAGGAGCTTCCACATGGAGAAAAACATAGTCGGAGTCATTAAAGGCTTTCACTGCGTATTCCGCTTTGCCTTCAAAGTTAGTGTCTATGAATCCGGTTGCACCGGGAACGTTTATTATATTCATGCCTGCAAATGTGCCAATACCTTTGATAAGATCCACAGCGGCGATAACCGAGCCCTTAAGCCCGTACATTTCCTCAAAGGAAGGGAGCATAGGTCTTCCGCCCTCTCCCCAGAGCCATATTGCATTTGCACGCTCATAAGCATTGTCTTTAAAAATATCCGATGCCTTAGTGAGTATAGCATTGATTTTGTCAGAACCTTTGCCAGTGGGAAGATATTTTTCTATTTCCTGCCCCATAATATCGTGCGGAGGAGTAGTTTTAAGCTCAAAGTCCGCATTGCGGATTATCATTATATTGCGATAGCCGACACCTGCGTAGAATTCAACGCCGTCATCCTTAAAAAGCTCATTCAGAGCGGCAATTGCTTTTTTTGCAGTATCGCCAGATATGTGATGAGCGCTGAAGTCATCCATAACAAGCCTGTCATCAGTGAGTGTGACAAGATTGCAGCGGAAGGCCATATCCTTTTCACCGAGGGATATGCCCATAGCACCCGCTTCAAGCGGGCTTCTGCCTGTGTAGTATTTAAAGGGGTCATACCCCATAACGGAGAGGTTGCATATATCGCTGCCGGGATAAAGTCCGCCGTGAGCTGTGCGTATGAAGCCGCATACCCCGCCTGAAGCCATCAGGTCAAAGTTTGAGGTATCGGCGTACTGCATCACAGTTTTACCGCCCAGTTCATCGATTTTATGGTCGCTCATTCCGTCACATAACAGAACAAGATATTTCATTATAAACCTGCCTTCTTTATTAAAGTCCGCATTTTAACGGAGTCTGTACTCTGAAACAGAACCTGAGTATCTCCGGTGTTAGCGTTCAGTCTTCCAGACCTTCAACACGTATTACTACTGTTTTGTCACGGACAACATTAAGGTTATTTATTTCGTTTACAGCGTGCATAACCTTGCTCCCTTCCGTAAGGTGAGTCATGAACACAAGGGGCACTGTTTCGCCGCTGTTCTGCCTGCAGCTCTGGATAGCCTGATAAATGCTTATGCCGTATTTAGCAAGCACACTGGCTATCCTGCTGAGTGAGCCTGGTTCATCCACCGCCAGAAAACGGAGATAGAAGCTGGACTCTATTTCTTTAATATCCCTTATGGGATAGTAATATGTAAGATCTTTTGTAAATCCGAGAACAGGAACTCTGCGTTCTGCACCTGCGTTTATATCTCTGGCTATACCAATAATATCTCCGGCAACAGCACTCGAAGTAGCCTCGCCGCCTGCGCCGCGTCCGTAGTGGAAGGTATCGCCGACTTTGTTGCCTTTAACGCTGATTGCATTGAAAACACCGTTAACCTGAGCCATGAGGTCTGTCGCAGGTATCATAGTGGGGTGAACCCGCACTTCGATATCATCATCATGCCTTTTTGCTATTGCGAGAAGCTTTATTCTGCATCCGAGCTTTTTGGCGAAATCTATATCCACCTGCTTGATGCTTGTTATGCCTTCCACAAATACTTTCTCAAAAGGAACGAGAGTCGCAAAGCCTATGGAAGCAAGGATTGCTATCTTGTGGGCAGTATCGTGTCCTTCCACATCAAATGTCGGGTCAGCTTCTGCATAACCGAGAGCCTGAGCCTCTTTCAGAACTTCGTCAAATTCTTTGCCCTCGTCCTCCATTTTGGAGAGGATGTAGTTTGCCGTGCCGTTGATTATCCCTGTTATCTCAAGGATACGGTTAGCGGCAAGGTCTTCCTTGAGAACATTGACTATGGGGATACCGCCGCCCACACTGGCTTCAAAGCCGATGGTGACTCCCTTAGCCTCAGCAGCTTTGAAGATCTCTGCTCCGTAAACAGCAAGGAGAGCCTTGTTAGCAGTAACAACATGTTTTCCCTTTGAAATAGCCTCAAGTATGAACCGTTTGGCAACTTCATATCCGCCGATAAGCTCCACAACTATATCTATTTCAGGGTCGTTTATTATATCCATAGCGTCAGTCGTTCGCACCGGCACTGTCTGAAGAAGCGTATCGTTCGTGTAATCGTTAATGCGGAGATCGGCAACAGCTTTAACGTTAATATCCAGACCCGTTTTAACGGCTGTGCTTTTAACATTATGCTTTAAAGTTTCAAGAGTGCCTTTGCCCACGGTTCCATAACCGATGATGCCCACATTAATTTTCTTTTCCATCAAATACCTCCGAAAAGATTACCTAAAAAACGAACGCTTCTTCCGTTTTGTTGAATTAAAGTCTGCAATGATACTGTAATAAAGATGCCAAGTCAAGACGGGGAAGGTCTGAAAATAAAGCAAAAATCATTAAAAAACGATTATTGTTTTAAAATATTCAATCACAGATAGGAAGCAAGAATCTCCTTCCATTTCACTGGTATGCGGATGAGGCTTCCGTCCTTCACCGGAGCATGTATAAAACCGTTGTTTACTCCGAACATGAACAGATCCTTTGTGACCTCGACATCCTTCGTGCAGTATTCTTCTATGAGATCAAACCGCCCTTCCTTATACCATTGAAGCGCCATGAGTCCGTCTGCGGACTTACCTGTATTCAGGGTCGCTGTGGCGAGTTTTTCAAGGGAAAACCTCTGTCCGGTAAGACTGCGGACATCCGCCAGCATGTCAAACACGAAAGTTCCCCTGAAAGCGGGCATACCGTAACCGGATAAGACCTTGTTGTCAAAGCCTATATTATTAAAGCCCAGTATCATCCTTGCGGATGCGAGCCTTTCTGTAAGTTCGTTAACCTTTTCCTCACGGTAGGCAGAATATTCCCCTGTATTCATGGAATAAACAACAGCAACGGAAACACCCATCTTGTGACTGTTATTCCACCCGCCGACATCTTCAGCCGAATATTTTGTTTCTATGTCATAAACCAGCACTTCGCCGCTGTTTTCTGCTTTTATCACAGGTTTTTCCTCCTCTTCCTTCAAATCGGCCTCAAGAAGGCGCTGAATAAGATACACCGCCCCTTTTTTATCCAGCGGGTAATTACCGCTGCCGCATTTAGGCGAGTATATACAGGCGGGGCATCCATCCTCACATCCACAGTATTTCACCTGATTGAGCGTGGTTTCCAGCAGTTCTCTTATCCTGCCGAAAGCTCTTTTTACTATGCCGACTCCGCCCGGATAACCGTCGTAAACAAAAACAGCAGAGCTTTCAAGCTGAGGATGATAAGGGTATGAGATACCGCCCACATCATCCCTTGAGCTTAGTACAACAGTGGGCAGCATGGCAATAACGGCATGTTCAAAGGCATGTATTGAGCCCATGTAGTTCATGCCCCGTTCCTCTATCTCCTGACGAAAGGCGGCGGGCATGAGGAAATACATTCCTTTTGTTTCAAACATCACGGGATCTTCCTCAAGGTTAACATCCTGAAGCTTTTCCCCTGTTCGGGCAGATATTTTGGAATATCCTGTCAGCCTTTCTGTAACACGCAGGTCGCTGAAGCATGCTCTCATGTTTCCGTCTGTAAGGCGTTTACGCTCTTCCAGAACAGATGTCTGTTTCTCAGTGAGAGGAACAGTAAAGTAGTTTCCGTTAAAAGGCTGAAGCTCTATCTCACGCTTCTGTCTGTCCGTATCTGTTACAATAAACTGACTGCCCCTGTGGAGGTAGACAGCTCCTTTAAAGTTTTCTGTATAAACACGCCTGCCGGAGTTTGTGGCGATCATTATCTTTGAGCAGTTCAGGGTGTAGCTTTCCCCTGCCATGCGTAAGTCAATATCACCATACGGATACCTGCCCAGAGCAAATAATCTGCCGCCGCCGGCTTCCTCAAAAAGCCGTCCGTCTGCGGCCAGCTTCTCTATTAGAGAGGCATTGTCTTTGTAATACGCCTCATCCCTTGAAACAGGCTTTTCATAAGCGGCGCATATTATATGCCCCTCGTTTATCTCTGTATTGTCCCTGTCAACCGCCAGTTCCTCAAACTGTCCATCGAAAAGCAGTTCGGGTTTCCTCACATAATACTGATCCAGTGCATCATTACCTGCTATGAGGATAATAAGACTGTCCTTAACCCCTCTACCGCTTCGCCCTGCCCTCTGCCATAGGCTCATCATCGAACCCGGATACCCGACAAGAATGGTCGAGTCAACACCGCCTATATCAAGCCCCAGTTCAAATGCCGATGTGGAGATTACAGCCTTCAGCTTGCCGCTTGAGAACTTTTTTTCTATCTCACGCCTTTCCTCCGGCAGAAAACCAGCCCTGTATGAGCTTAAGGCGGATGCGTAAGTTGGGTCATTTGAAATTGCTCTGGCAAATATTGTTTCCGTCTGCTTGCGTGATTTGGTGAAGCAGATTGTCTTAACCCCGGCTTCGATATTAACCTTAAGAAGATAATTAGCCAGAGCCGCCGCCGGAATATCAGGATTAAACATAAGGAAATGCTTTTTCCCCGCAGGAGCACCGCTCTTTGAGACATGGACAAACTCACGTCCGAAAAGCTGTGAGGCAAACTCAGCAGGGCTTCCTATGGTGGCGGAGCAGGAGATAATACGTATATTGGGATAAAGGCGCTGAAAACGGGCAAATAAATTATAAACATGGCTTCCGAAAACGCCTCTGTATGTGTGCAGTTCATCTACAATCAGATACTTAAGTCCGCTTAAAAAACCGTCCCACTCCTCACGCTTGGCAAGCATTGAGTAGTGCATTATATCAGGGTTGCTGATTACTATATTGGGCTGATCCTTTAAAATTTTACGGCGGAGTTTTTTATCAGTGTCACCATCAATGACAGCGGTTTTTATTCCACCGCCAAGGGGAATTTCGCTGATGAAGTTTTCTAAGCTCTTCTGCTGGTCATGACCCAGCGCCTTAAGAGGAAAAAGATAAAGGGCACGCACATTGCGGTTATGATATATATCTTCAATTACAGGAAGATTATAGCAGAGAGTCTTCCCGCTGGCTGTGGGGGTGGTTACGATAATGTCCCGCCCTTCTTTGACATGCCGGTAGCTCTCTGCCTGATGAGTGTAAAGTTTTTCTATCCCCATATCACGGACAGCATTTCTTATTATGTCCGATTCTATGATGCCGAGTTCTTCGTATTCCGCATCTCTGGAAGGTATAACCCTTTCATAGTTAAGAGATGAGGCAAACTGCCCTTTATGAAGATGACTGATTAATTTATCCATGAGCCTATCTATAACACATCATTATATAGCCGAATATATCAAAATCGCTGATTATCGTCATTGATTATGATGCCTTTTTAAAATATACTTCGTTAAAGGATTATCAATAATGAGAAATATTTTCAGCAGGTTAACAACCGTTATACTCCTGTGTTTTGCTGCGGCGGGTTTTATTTCCGCTGTGCCTTTTGCTTTGCTTTTTTTTCAGAAGACAAATGAATTGGAATATGTAAAAGCTGAATCAGCAGCATCGGAACAAACTAACCTGATAAAAACAGAGTTAAAACACGATTCAGAACTTTTTCATAGCTATATAAATCACTTACGCCTTGACAGCAAACAGAAAATCAACCAGAAACTTTCAGACTCCGCTTCAAAAGCTTTTCTTATATCAAAAGAAGTTTATAAAGAACATGCCGGAGGAGGCAGGGAAAGAATAATCAATCTGATCAGAATCCCTCTTCTGCATTTGCGGTTCATGGAAGGCAGCGGATATACTTTTGCCGTTTCCGGACAGGGGAAAGTTCTGTTTTCACCAGTATCCGCAGATCTCCTAAACCCCATAGATCCCAAAAAGCTTAAAACAGCGGCAAATGAAAATCATGGGTTTATGACTATCGGAGATAATAAATCACAGGAAAAACAAATCTTTGTAAAATATTTTGAAGAACTGGATATTTACATATGCTCTGCTGTTATGACTAACGATTTTGAAAAAAGCATAATGCGCAAAACAGCAGAATTTATATCCGCTATTGAATCAGAAAATGGCGATCTTTTCATCATAACTAATGAAGGCACTGTGCTTACGGGTGAGAACACAGGACAAGACCTGATGGAAATATCAGACCCGGACGGCAGAGACATGCTGCACAGTCATATAAGCATGGCAGAAAACGGAGGAGGATTTATTTACTACTCCCTTCAGGATTTTAAAAGCGGTAAACCCGTTAGGATGCTCTCTTATGTATTGCCTATAGAAGACTGGAACTGGGTCATAGGCAAAACCGCCCCAGTCAATAACGCAGCGTTTTCACCGGAAGCATCTTTGACCGCACAGGACACAGCAAAAACAGCAGCAGCGTTTTTTATAATGTGTTCAGGGATAATTCTGATTTTTCTTTATGCCAGGCGGAAATTAAATAAAGGGGTAAGCAGCCTGAAGGATACGCTTAACGGAACATTTGAAATTAAAAAAACGGACAGAAACTCAGTCTCTTTACTCCCGTTTGAATTCCGCGAACTGTATGAAAGCCTGCGTCCGGTTATGTCAGTTCTCTTTGAAGAAAGCAGACATAATAACGAGCAGAAAAAGTTCTTTAAAACCGTAACTGACAGCATTCCTTTAGGTGTTTATGCAAAAAACACAAAAAACGGCTACAGATTTTCCCTCTGGAACGATGCCATGGTGGGAATACTGAATATCCCTGCATCATCCGCTCTGGGGAAAACAGAGGATGAACTCCGTGAAGAGTACCCTAACCTTCCTGTTTTCAGTTCAACAGACAGAGATGCTGAGATAATGAAAAGCTTTATAATAATAAAAGAGCTGGAAATCCATTCCTCTTCCGGGCAAATGCGTACAACTTTTACAGGGATTCCCCTTTTTAACAGCCAGGGAGATGTAGAGACTGTTCTTGGTGTTCTCGAAAACAATACTTCAGGAATACGCCTTGAGAAAGAGCTAATAGCAAAAACAGCACAACTTGAAGAGCTTAACCGCAACCTTGAACAAGCCGTAGCAGCAGAAACAGAAAAACGCAGGAAAAATGAACATCTTCTCTTTGAGCAGTCAAAATTTACTGCAATGGGGCAGATGATAAACTCAATAGCCCATCAGTGGCGTCAGCCTATAAATGCCCTTGGACTTTATATTCAAGACTTTGAAGACTCCTTTGAAAGCGGTGAGATGAATCTCGAATATGTTAAGAGCATGACGGAAAGCTGTATGTACCTTATTCTTTATCTCTCTAAAACCATTGACGATTTCAGAAATTTTTACGCAGCCAACGAGGCGAGAGTGCGCTTTAATATTGTTGAGATGGTTTTTGAAAGTCTCGCAATGGCAACAGCCAAGGCTGAATATGCCAATATAGAACTCACTGCGGTAATAAACAATTCCAAGCCTATTTCTGTGACAGGAAACATAAAAACAGATGACTGCAAAAATAAAGCCTTTGAATCTGAAGGGTTTCCCACAGAATTTAAGCAGGTTATGCTGAATATTTACCACAATGCGATTGAAGCCATAGCGGAAAACAGAGAAAAAGGGCTTGTTCCCAGAACAGGTACTATAGAAACTTTCATTTCTTTAACAGATGATCATATTGTGATTGAAGTTAAGGATAACGGCGGCGGCATCCCGGAAGACATAATGCCTGAAATATTTCTCCCCTATTTTACAACCAAGGAACAGGGAAAAGGAACCGGCGTAGGACTTTACATGTGCCGGACAGTGATTGAAACAAACATGGACGGAAAAATAAACGCCCGCAATGAAAACAGCGGAGCATCTTTCACAATCGAGCTTCCCAGATAAATATAATCAAAAAGAAGACAGGAGGCTGATTCAGCCCCCTGCCCTTAATTCATATCTTAGTTTACAGTGAGATCCGCTGTCTGCGATACCCCTGCCTTGTTCACTGTTATGGTAACAGTTCCGTCATTTGCCGCGTCACCCGTGGCAAGCCCTGTTGCGTTAACCGTAGCTATGCTCGTGTCATCGCTTGACCATGTTGTACCTGCGGCGCTTGTAATGTCTTCCGTAGAACCATTAGTGTATGTGGCTATAGCTGTATACTGCTGTGTGGCTCCGTTGGCAATAGTCGTAGACGCCGGAGTAAGAGATATTGATGTTATCGCATATCCCGTCACAGTCACAGCGGCAGTGCCTGTGACACCGCCCTGTATAGCTCTTATTGTGGTTGTGCCGGCAACAATACCAGTCACAAGCCCTTTATTTACCCCTGATGTGTCTCCTACCGTTGCACGGGAAGTCATGAGGGATGACCACGAAGCCGTGTCGGTTATTATCTCCGTGCTTCCGTTGGAGTAATGCCCTATGGCAGTGAGCTGAACAGTTTCACCTACAACCACAGAGAAAGGAGCGGGTGTAACGGTTATACTGGTCAGCGTTGCCGGAGTCACAGTGAGCGTAACAGAAGGGGATGTCACTCCGCTGAGAGTTGCGGTGACAGTTGTTGAGCCCTGCGCCACAGATACGGCAAGCCCTCTTGTGCCTGCGGTATTGCTTATGGAAGCTATGGAGTAGTTACTGAGAGTCCATGTAACTTGCTCTGTTATGTCAGTTGTAAAGCCTGTGGAGTAAGTTCCGGTGGCTGTAAACTGCTGACTGCTGCCGAGAGCTATGGACGGAGAAGCAGGAGTTACAGCAATTGAAGTAAGCGTAGCCGCATCAACCTTCAGAGTGGTTGAACCTGCCGCACCTGAGAGATAAGCGATTATCGTAACAGGAGTAGCGTTGTTTGTTATGGCTGTCGCAAGCCCTTTTGTTCCGGCAGCGTTGCTTATTGACGCAACAGAAGGAGCATCTGATATCCATGTAACTGAAGAAGTTATATCAGCACTTGAACCATCGGAATATACGCCCGTTGCAGTGAACTGCACCGTAGTTCCCTCCACTGCAGTGGGAGCAGCAGGGGTTATATTGATGACATCAAGTGTTGCGGCAGTTACAGTAACAGGGGCATTCGCCGATGTTACAGAGCCGATCGCAGCTGTAATGTTCGTTGCACCGACGCTTATGGCTGTGACCATTCCTTTGCTTCCGGCGGCGTTGCTCACTGTTGCTCTGGCGGTGCTGCTTGATGTCCATGTGGCAGCGGATGTCACATCCATGGATGTTCCGTCAGAATAGTAGCCCGTTGCGAGGAACTGCCTTGTGCTGCCCACAGGAAGGCTGCTTACCATAATCGGGTTAAGGACTATGGAATCCAGCGTTGCAGGGTTTACAGTAATTCCTGCCGTTCCTGTTCTGCCGCTGTATGTTGCGGTGATGTTGGCTGTTCCTTCCGTAAGGCTTGTGACAAGCCCTTTAGTTCCTGCGGCGTTGCTTACCGTGGCAACGGCAGTTGCGGATGAACCCCATGTAACAAGGTCTGTTATATCCTGTGTTGTATAGTCAGAGTAAATGCCAATGGCAGTCATCTGAAGATTATTGCCCAGTGCGACACTTGTACCGGACGGAGTAACGGATATATGTGAAAGTGAAACAGCGGTAACCGTAACAGTTGATGTACCTGTGATTCCGCTTAATGCAGCGGAGATTGTTACAGGTGCGGCATTGGAGTTAACAGCCGTTACAAGCCCTTTTGTTCCGACGGCGTTGCTCACAGAAGCTATTGAAGCGTCTGTGGATGCCCATGTAACGGAAGATGTAATATCAACGTTTGTGTTATCTGAATATATGCCCACGGCAGTAAACTGCTGGGTGCTGCCTTTTGAAAGGCTGGCAGTGAGCGGGGTAACCTGAACGGTGTTAAGCACCGCAGGGGTCACAGTAAAGTTAGTGGTATCACTATGGCTTCCAAGAGTTGCGGTAACAACGGTTGTTCCCTGCGCAAGGGTGTATGCCATGCCTCTTGTTCCGGCTGCATTACTCACAGCGGCGAAGGGGTCGCTGACCGACCATGTTACAAGGGACGTCACATCCATTGTTGTATTGTTTGAATATGTTGCAGTTGCGGTAAACTGCTGTGTAAGCCCAAGGGGAACCGAGGGAGCTTCCGGCGTAATCTGAATCGACTGAACAACTGCGTCTGTTACATTCATAGTAACAGGCAGACTTGTTACCATGCCCAAAGAGGCGGTTATATCGGCTGTTCCCATGGAAAAAGAGGATGCAAGCCCTTTTGTTCCCGCTGTGTTGCTTATGCCTGCAACCGCTCCGTTTGATGAAGACCATACGACACTGTCTGTTATGTCTGCGGTTGTGCCGTTGGTGTTAACCCCGGTGGCTGTGAACTGCTGGTCAAATCCGTTTGCTATTGACACAGAACCGGGTGTAACTTCAATGGAAGAAAGCTCTGCACTGGTAACAGTAACAGCCACAGAGCCGGACACAGCACCAACAGCGGCAGTAATATTGGCTGTACCTACAGAAACACCGGTTACCAGACCGCCGGTAGAGACAGTTGCCCTTGCCGAGTTTGAGGTACTCCAGGAAGCATCAGCGGTTATGTCCTGCGTGCTTCCGTCGGAATAAGTTCCGGTGGCTGTAAGCTGAATGGTCGTTCCCGCAGCGAGGCTCACCGCAGCAGGCGTTATATCAATTGAAACAACACTGATAGGTTCAACGCTCAGAGTTGTCTGATCCGTAATAGAGCCGACAGTAGCCACAATAACGGAAGTTCCTACGCTACGGGTTGAAATAAGACCTGTGCTGTTAATGGTTGCAACTCCGGTACTCTGGGAAACCCATGTGGCTTCGGATGTAAGGTCTCTTGTGGTGCCGTCTGAATAGTAGCCGACTAAGGTCATCTGCCTTGTGGCGTTCACGGCGTTTACAGGTAAGTCTGGCTCAATCTCGACCCTCTGGAGAGTGGCATTGCTCACCGTAACAGCGGCAACTCCGTCAAATCCGCCCAGACTTGCGGTTATATTTGCAGTTCCGGCACCTGCGGACAGGACAAACCCCTTGTTAGCAGCGTTATTCACACCGGCAACTGCCGAAGCAGAAGTTTCCCATTCGGCTTCAGCAGTCACGTCTTTTGTTATTTTGCCAAGTGCAGTATTATGATAAATCCCGGTTGCAGTAAGCTGTTCAGCAGAACCGAGAGATAGAATAGGTTTCGTGGGGGTGACAGATACGCCTATGAGAATTTCACCGTCACCGACTAACACATTTGCAGTTTTAGTCTTGTTGCCGTATTCGGCAGTAATAACCGCTGTTCCGCTTGTAACTCCGGTTATAAGTCCGGTTGCACTCACGGTGGCTACGGCGTTGTTAGATGAACTCCAGTCAGCAGTGGTTGTAACATCAACCGATGTGTCGTCAGAATATAAGGCAACAGCTTCAAGCTGTGCGGTGCGTCCGATAAGGATACTGGCTGAAGGCGGGCTGATAACTATGTTTTCAAGCCTGACAGTGCTGCCGTCACTGCCTCCGCCACCGCTGCTGCCGCATGCAGAGAGAAGAAATGACATCGCTATAAGCATGAAAAAAAAGACTTTTCTGAAACTCACGGATAACCTCCTGAAATTCAAAGACGAAAAAATAATACTAATATTCAATCGTAATGCTGCGATAATAACTTTAACAGTAAACATTACCTTTTTCGCTGAAAAATAACAACTGCCGCAGGCGGTAATAATGAAAAATACCATAAAACTTTCTGTGAAACCTGACTTATCAGAGATAACTGATGAGTGTGAAAAGCTTGAAACAGCTCTAACCCATGCCGGAATCGGAACATCACCTGCAATGAAGGTGCGCTATATAGCCCATGAGTTCTTTGTTAATGTTGTAAGACATGGGAAAATGGATAAAGAAGCTGACAATATAACTGCGGAAATAAACATATATAATAATAGAATTGAGCTTCATTTTGTTGATAGCGGCAGGGAGTGGCTGCCTGATCAGGAGGTGCTCAGACAGCCATGCCATTATAACTCCGATGATGAACTTTATGCCCCTTCGGGCAAAGGACTCAGGCTTATCGGAGCTATGTGCCGTACATACAGTATGTTCAGAGATAACGGCAGAAACTACACCTCTATTTCAGTTGAACTGAAATAATTCTGCCTTTTCAGATCTAATCAGATATAAATTCAGATTTAGGTGGGCAGGGCTCTCAATAGCCTGTTCAAAGAACAGACTGCCCTGCCCGTCAGATACACTATTCAGATATATGTAATCAGACACGGTCTCATATCCGCCCGGAGGCAGCCGTGCCCGTCAGATGTGTCAGCAAAGCTCCACAAGCCGCCTAAGCTGCTCAGGGTTTATTTCTCTGCTGACAACAAAATCCGCTTCAATCAGATTGTCTGCAAACTCGCTTGGCTTTGTAACCACTATCACAGAAAGGTTTTCATTCTTTCTTTTCATTTTAGCGAGAAAAGTGTTCAAAACTTCCGCCGGAATCCTGTCAGGGTTAATATCCAGAAGAAGTACATCCACCTCTATATTGTCTATAATTGATGACATATCACTGAGGTTCCTGCCAACAGTAAGCCTTTTTACGCTATTTTTTACGGAGAGTACAAACTCCTCTGAAATATGTTCTCCTTCGCAGAAGTAAAGCAGACTTACGTTTTCAAATTTTGTTTCGGCGACCATAAACCACCTCGTTAAATAATGATGCACTTTGTTGTATCTGCCTGTGTATAATGCAAGCAGCGTGCCAATCCGGTTTAAACCACACAAAACGAAAACTTATCGCCTGATAAACATGATACCTAGCAATTCTTTAGCTTACTTAATACTGTAATAAGCACCCTAAATAGCACTCAAATAATAAAAAATATCTGCTTCAAAAAAATACATATTGAGTCCTATTTTTCATTTTTAGTGACACTTTTTGAAGCATACTCTAACCAGATCACTTGCAATCTGAAAATAAACCCAATAAAATATTTTATTATGGATACTTATAAAATAATGCTCGTCGATGACGACCCTTCGCATCTTGAATATACTGCCCGTATTGTGGAAAAAAACTTTACCCAGACCCCTGTCTGCATTGAAGACAGCCGCAAGGTTCTAAGCACTCTCGACACAGGTGATTTCTGCCTGATCCTTCTTGACCTGAATATGCCTCACATAAACGGATTGGATCTGCTTACTGATATAAATTTCAAGTTTCCTGAAATACCTGTTGTAATAGTCACAGCGGCAGAGGATTCGGAAACGGTTGTCTCCGCTGTCAGGCAGGGAGCTTTTGATTATGTGACAAAGGCATCCGGTAAAAACAGGTTCATTGCTGCAGTTTCAAAGGCTATAAAGCACTATTTCACTATGAAAGAACTGGATAAACTCAAGGAAGAGTTCTTTGATCCGGGAGACCACAGCGTAATTTCCCACAGATTTGTAACGAACAGCTCAAGAATGACGAGAATTTTCGGCTATATGAAAAACATAGCTCCCACCCCTACCCCTGTGCTTATCACCGGAGAAACAGGGGTCGGGAAAGAACTTATAGCTGAGTTGATATATGATATGTCCGGCATGAAGGGACGGATGATCAAAGTTAATGTTTCCGGCCTTGATGATACGGTTTTTTCAGACACGCTTTTCGGGCACGTTAAAGGTGCATTCACCGGAGCTGACGGAATGCGTGAAGGGCTTGTAAAATCTGCTGAAAACGGCGTGCTTTTTCTGGATGAAATAGGAGATCTCCAGCAGGGTTCACAGGTCAAGCTTCTCCGTCTGCTTCAGGATAACTCATATTATCCTCTTGGTTCTGACAGCATACGACAGATAAATACAAAAATCGTTGCGGCAACCAACAGGGATCTGAAAAAAATGAGCGAGACAGGAGAATTCAGAAAAGATCTCTACTACAGACTAATGTTCCATAATATAACCATACCTCCTTTAAGAGAGCGCAAGGAAGATATATTTCCGGTTACAGAGCATCTGCTGGCTGAAATTGCGGAGAAATACAACATCCGCAAACCAAGTATAACCGCACCGGCTCTTATGCTTATGACAGGTTACGACTATCCGGGTAACGTACGTGAACTTGAAGGCATATTATATGATATGGTTGCAGAGACCTACCCCGAAACAATAGATGAAAAACTCATTGCAGATTACTTCAGGCGCAAAGGGTTAAAACTGGAGATTCAGGAAGAGATAGCAGGAATAGCCGACAGACTGGATATAGACTACAGGGGCTCTTTCCCAACTATTAAAGAGGTCAGTGATCACCTTATCAAGATGGCACTGGATCAAGCTGAGGGAAATATATCAAAAGCTGCACAGCTCTTAGGCATAAACAGACAGACAATATACAGACATCTTTCGGAACAGTAGGGTCTTGTCAGCCTATGGCAAGCCCCTTTTCAGCGATATCTTTTATCTCAGAGATAAGATATTTTCTTCCGTCTATAATATGAGTGAAGGAGACTACCTCAACATCTTTAACTCTCCCGTCTGCAAGTTTGTGCGGGAAAATAAAACTGCTTCTGTTTTTCTTCGATGCTTCCAGCCGCTTTTTCATGACGACAAAATACGGTAATGTGTTGATTTCGCTTATTTTCATTGAAGTAATAGTTTCAAAAGAATAGCCGTAAAACCTCAGAGCAGCATTACTGCAGTCCAAAATTTGCCCACTGGCAGGATCTATTGCCATCATAATACGTTCGGAAGTGCGCTGTTCATCGCTTAGAAGGCATTTTTGCAAAGAAGTGTGTTTAAGAGGATACTTTAATACTTCATTGTTTGTCTGTATACGGGAGTCCATAAAATCATTCCTCGGCTGCATTGTGTATATTTAAATATAGCGTGTGAAGGTAAAATGCACAACCGATTTACATTTATTTACGTTTCCCTCTCCTTTTCAGCCAAAATTGTTCTGGCGGCGGCTATTGCCCACATGTCAAAAAAAGTGTTCTCAAGGTATTCAAGCTGGCTGTTGTCCAGTTTTTTAAGCCCCATACCCTGAATAACAGAAGACATAAGAGTGTTAAACCTCATATAAAGCGGATGGCGTTCGCCTATTACACGGCGCATAATGGTATTAACATTTCTACGGAACTCGATAACATCTTTGTTTTCAAGGGAGAGAATATGGTTTATGGGATATTCATCCGGTTTCTGTTTGTTTCCGAACCAGAAAATAAACCTGAACATCCAGACAAGGTTTGCTGTTTCAATAATTCTTCCGCCGGAGGCATGTATATAATCAGAGTTGTATTCACTGGCGAATTTTCTGTTGTTAAATTTTCGCCGCAGGGAAAAACCTGTGCTTATAGCCTCGGCGCAGACACGCAAAAGCCTTTCAACACCTTTGTACAGCTCCTGCAGAGCCTCTTTGGTTCCTTCCACAAGGTCGGAGTTCACTGTGTTTATTTCATAGCAGTAATTATATATGCCGCTGATTGTTTTCTTTAAACCGGAAGCAGTGTTGATCAGGTCATCAAGGTATCTTCTGTCATCATCATCAAGTGTTACAAGCATTTCTGACTTGCAGAAAGTTACAAGGCTCTTGAGGTAGGTTATGGCAGCATTATAGTAAGTGAAAACACCTTCACTGGGTTTATCAAAAGAAAGAGCCTTTCTAACCGGTTCATCCCACTGGGTAAGATCCCGATTACAGTCAGCAATCCAGCCGTAAAATTCCTTTTCCAGTTTTTCAGCCCATTCCACGCAGTTATCAGCAATGGATATAACATCCAGTTTTATATCCATAACCTGACTGTGTTTCATATCAGCTCTGTGCCATTTGCTTTCGGAGCTGAAAATATCTCTCTGAACACGTTTGGATAATACTAAATCAATATTTTTGACAAACCGCAGTGCCTGTTCGTCCACACACCTGAGAGGAGAATACACGCTCAACAATTAACCTCCGTTAACTGAATAAACATCTGTTAGTAATAAAACTATGGGTTACAAGATATAATAATGGCGGGATAGTGCAACAAAAAATGTGAAAATTCACATCAATAATTGCTCACCCGTCTTTATAAAACATCTGTAATCCCCTATTCATAAAGTTTTTCGGCACACATAAGCCTGTCTGCGGACGAAAGCTTTTTTTCCTCTTCTGAGAAATCTATGCCTTCCGCACATAAAAGCAGCAGCTTCCTTATGTATGCTTCATCAGTGAGGCTGTATGTTATCCACCTGCCATCTTTTTTGTCCGTAATCAGCCCTGCTTTTTTCAGAACCTTCAGGTGAGCTGATATGGTGGACAGGGCAATATCCATCATATAATTGATCTCACAAACGCATAAAGGGCGAATCTGAAGAAGCATAAGTATCTTAAGCCTGCTTTCATCCGCAAGAGCTTTCAGTATTACCATCCTTTCCTGATAAGTTTTCATTTTTATATCCATAAAAATATATTGACCGGCACGACAGAAAGGTATATTAATCCGAAAGAGGCTGAACAATGAAAGAAAGAAATATCTTCCTGACTATCGCTGCACTTTTTCTGTTTCTGTACTTTGTACCGTTTTCATCACCCAAGGTTTCAGCAGCGCTGCTGGAAGCCTTCTACCTGCTTCAGGATTACGTGCGTGAACATACGCTCACCTGCCTTATTCCTGCTCTCTTTATAGCCGGAGCTATGAGCATTATGGTCTCACAGGCTTCAGTGGTCAAGTATTTCGGTGCCGGAGCAAAGCGAATTACTGCATACGGAGTAGCATCAGTCTCCGGCAGTGTGCTTGCAGTCTGCTCATGCACTGTTCTTCCACTGTTTGCCGGCATATATTCCAGAGGAGCAGGTCTTGGTCCGGCTATGGCGTTTGCTTATTCAGGTCCTGCGGTCAATATACTGGCTATAATTCTCACTGCGAGGGTTCTGGGAGCTGAAATGGGGATAGCAAGGGCTCTGGGCTCTATTGCTTTCTCTGTTATAATAGGTCTTTTGATGGCACTTATCTTCAAAGACCAGCCGAAACAGGAAACATCTGTAAAAAAAGCCTCGAGACAAAAGGAAAAACGTTCGGTATTTGAAGTTATTCTGTTTTTCAGCGTTATGACTGCCGGACTTGTTTTTGCAACATGGGCAAAACCTGATTCAGAAAGCGGCAGTCTTTTCACATTAATCTATTCGCTGAAGTGGTATCTTGCTGCTGTCTGCCTTATCATGACCGTAATCCTTTCTTTCAGAACCATGGATAAAGGCGAACGCACAACATGGCTGGATGAAACATGGCATTACGCAAAACTTATTATCCCCCTGCTCTTCATAGGAGTGTTCGCTGCCGGATTTCTTCTTGGAAGACCGGGATACGAAGGTGTCATCCCTTCCTCCATTATTGAAAGCCTTGTGGGTGGAAACAGTTTCAGTTCTGTACTGACAGCTTCGGTAATAGGCGCATTGATGTACTTTGCCACCCTTACAGAAATCCCTATACTTCAGGGACTCATGGGAGCAGGCATGGGAAAAGGACCTGCACTGGCTCTCCTCCTCTCCGGACCGGCACTAAGCCTTCCTTCAATGCTGGTAATAAGAAGTGTTATAGGCACAAAAAAAACTCTGGTATATATATGTCTTGTAATTATCATGTCCGTATGTGCGGGTATGATTTACGGAAAATTTTAAGAGGTGTATCATGATTATTAAAGTTCTCGGACCCGGCTGCCGCAACTGCCAGATCGTTTATGAAAACGTTCTCAAAGCTGTTGAAGAGCTTGAACGCACTGATATTACAGTGGAATATGTTAAAGAGCCTTCTGAAATATCAAAATACGTTATGGTTACTCCCGGACTTGTTATTGACGAAGTTGTGGAGCATGAAGGCAAACCGCTTCCTTCTGTTGATGTGATCAAAGAGATGATAATCAATGAGGAATATGACTTCAGCGACGGAGAAAGCTCCGGCGGGTGCGGATGCGGCGGTTGCGGATGCTGATATGAAAAAGCGTGTCCTTTTCATATGTATTCACAACAGTGCAAGGAGCCAGATGGCTGAAGCTTTGCTCAACAGTATGGCTTCGGAATATTTTCACTCTGAAAGCGCAGGGATTGAGCCGGGCGTGCTTAATCCCTTTGCAGTGAAGGCGATGGCTGCTGCAGGGATAGATATTTCACAAAACAGTACGAACGCTGTCATGGATTATCTTAAAGAAGGACGCACATACGACTATGTAATCGCCGTATGCGATAAAGAGGCGGCAGATAAATGTCCGGTTTTCCCCGGTTCGGGAGAAAAAATCCACTGGGTGTTTCCTGATCCGTCCTCTTTCATAGGGACAGATGATGAAAAACTTGCCTTTACAATGGAAATAAGAGATCAGATAAAACAGAGAATAGCTGAATGGCTGAAGAGCTTTAAATTTCATTTCTGAGAATTTTTAAAGCTTCTTCAAACTCATAGTTATTAACCGCTTTCTGGAGTCTTTTCATTTCCTGTTCGCTGAAAAATGCAGAAGCCTGCTCTCTCACGCTCATAAAATAATCCACAATCTCACTATCATCATCCTCAAGGAGGCTGCACATCTTATTGATTATTTTCTCAAAATCCTCTTTTGAAACCTGAATAGAAGGTTTCTTCGACTTCTCATCTTCTTTTTGAGAATTTTTTATTGAAGCTATCACACGGTTGATCTCTTCGGTAAACCTGTCTGCTTCAAAAACAAAGTCTTTTCCCTCAATTAAAAGACGCTCAAGTTTGTCTGATATGTTATAAAGCCTGATTGCTCCGATATTCCCCGCCACACCTTTAACAGAATGAACAAGCATTTCAGCAGATTTAAGATCATTTTCTCCAAGAAATGTCCTGAGCCGCATAACGGTATCTGCATTGGAGTCAGCAAATTTTCCAAGCATCCTTATGTACAGATCTGTTTTACCTGCGACTGTTTTTAGTCCTTTTCTGAAATCAATCCCGTCTATGGGGTTTAAGTCCGGCTGATTGATAGAATCAGCTATAACAACACTGCATGCTCCTCCGAACTCTCCGGTTATGCAGAAATTTTTGAGACACTCATAAATTTCTTCTGGGATAAGCGGTTTTGTTATATGACTGTTCATGCCCGCTGCACGGGTTTTTTCTCTTTCAATATTAAGAGCATGCGCTGTCATAGCCACAATCGGAAGTTCAGCAAAGCGTTTGTCTTCCCTGATAAGTTTCACAGCCTCATAACCGTCCATCACAGGCATCTGGAGATCCATAAAAACAATATCGCATCTTTCACCGGATAAAACAAAATCAACAGCCTGCTTTCCGTCCACCGCCTCGGAAACAATTGCGCCTGTGTCCTCCAGAAGTTCGACCGCTATCTGCCGGTTAACATCATTATCATCAACCACCAGAACATGAACACCTTTGAAATTTTCAACAGAAACTATTTTTTCAATTGGCTTGTCATAACCGGACTTAAAAACAACAGATAAAAGTCCGTCAATGAGTGACGAAGGAGTAACAGGCTTGGTTATAAAGCCTTCCAGTTCGTAGTTTTTAACTGTTTTTCTGTCCAGATCTCTGCCAAAGGCAGTCACAAGAGCTATTATCGGTGTGTTCTTTATATCCGGATCATTTTTGATTATTAAGGAAGCCTCCAGACCGTTCAGTCCGGGCATTTTCCAGTCCATCAGCACAATTTTATACGGATCGGAAGCATCATTTTGCTTTATAAGGTTTATTGCTGATTCTGCGCAGTCTGTTTCCTCTGCTTCAAACTCAAGGTTTTCCAGAATTTCCATAATTATCTGTCTTGCGGATGAATTATCGTCAACCACAAGAACTTTCATATCTTTTAGTTCCTCATGCCCATATTTGAATTCACGCTTAGGGGTTGCACCTATTTCAAATACTGCAGTAAAAGCAAATACACTTCCTTTGCCGTACTCGCTTTCGACACTTATTTCTCCACCCATTAAATGAGAGAGCTTTTTAGATATGCTTAAACCCAGCCCTGTACCTCCGTATTTTCTGGTTGTGGATCCGTCAGCCTGTGAGAAAGCGTCAAAAAGCCTGTGTCTCTGTTCATCAAGCAACCCAACACCTGTGTCTCTTACTGAGAACATAATTTCAACTCTGCCTTCAAACTCCCTAACCAGAGTCACACTAAGCTCTATTTCCCCTTCTTCTGTAAATTTAACTGCATTATTAACAAGATTGATAAGAATCTGGCTGAGTCGCAGCGAGTCACCCTTAATCACAGGAGGAACATCACTTCCCACATGAAGCAGGAACTCAAGCCCCTTCTCTTCCGCTTTCTGGAATACTACAGTAATAAGATGCTCCAATACAGTATCCAGAGAGAACTCAACACTTTCCAACTCAATTTTTCCTGCTTCAATCTTAGAAAAATCCAGAATATCGTTAACTATTCCCAGAAGAGATATCCCCGCATTTCTAACTTTTCTTATATAATCAGCCTGCTTAAGGGTAAGTTCTGTTTTCAAGGCAAGATCACTCAAACCTATTATGGCATTAAGCGGCGTGCGTATTTCATGGCTCATGTTCGCCAGGAACATTGATTTAGACTCTGCGGCATTTTCCGCTATCTTACGGGCGTCTTCAATGGCTGTCATTGCTTTTTTCTTTTCTGTGATGTCTTCTTTGATACTGACAAAATTAGTTATTTCTCCGAATCTGTCCTTAACGGGAGCAACAAGAACGGACTCCCAGTAGGTTTCGCCTGATTTTTTTGTATTCAGGAATTCCCCGTGCCATTCATTGCCTGTTTTTATTGTTTCCCATACTTCGTCACAGCTTTCACCGCTTAATTCAGGGGTAAGTATGGCCGGTTTTTTCCCTTTGGCTTCCTCAAATGTATATTCTGTCAGTTCTGTAAACTTAGGATTGGCGTATTCAATAAACCCTTCATTATCTGTAATAAGTATAGCAGCAGGTGTCTGTTCCACAGCTTTGAATATCTTTCTGTTCTGTGCTTCTATTTCCAATCTCTGCCTTCTGTTACCTAAAGCAATATGAAGCGTTCCCAAAAGAATGAAAAAAACAGCAAATACCGACCAATAAACAGTATATTTTAAAGCTGGCAGGAGAATACTCTTCATATTAACCAGATATGCTATCTGCCATCTTCCTTCCATGTCATTCCAGTCAATAGGATGTGTTTTTACAAGATACTTTTCTCCGCCGAGAGTGATATCCTGCCCGTCAAGAACAGCTCCGAGTTCTTCTGCATCCTGATCAAAAGCAGCGCCGAAGCGGCGTAAGGATGCAAGACTGTTTTTTCGTGTATCACTAAGCTTGCCTGCGACTTTATAAAGATATTCTGTGCGGTTTGTGGCAAAAACAACTCCATGCGGAGATACCATAAAAACAGGGTCTTCATATTTACGTAACATATCCTCCAAACCGCTTATTGAATCTTTAACAACAACTACGCCTATTATTTCAGAGTCAGACCTTTTTTCCGAATAAATAGGAGTGGAGATATAAATTCCCCTGATTTTAGAAGATATTCCCTGAGCTGCAAAAATACTCTGTCTCCCTAGCATTGCCTGAATAAAATATGGTCTGAAACTGAAATTCTGACCTGTAAGTGAAATTGGAGCAACATCGGAGTAAGAAACAACTATACCGTTTTTATTAAGAAGATAAACAGCTTCCGCATTATTTTCTTTTAAAATCACATCCTGTACTCCAAGAACAGAAGGATCATCGTATGGCAATTTGCCCTGAACAATATCTTTAACATTAGGATTAAGGACTCCTGTGATAGATGCTGCGCCCATATTTTTACTGTAAATTGTTCTGGCATGTATATTATCTACAATTTCAGAAGCTATGATCGAAATTTCGGAACGTTTTTTGAATATAGAAATCTTTTCAGTCAGGTAGACAGCAAAGTAAGATGCTGTAAGCGGAACAATAAATAAAACAGCCACACCTGCAAAAGATTTTAAAAGTTTAAATATTGACTTCCGTTCAGCCATTTCAGTCACCGTATTCGTCGTTGATTCTGACTGCTTCAGGCAGACATTTCAGAAAAGCCTCCACCAACCGTGGTTCAAAATGTTTCCCACTTTCACTGCGGATGTATTCTGCTGCTTTTTCAATACTCCATGCCTGCTTATAAGGTCTGACACTTATAAGAGCATCGAACACATCCCCTATAGCTGCAATTCTACCCGCAAGAGGAATATTGTCACCCTTAAGTCCTTCCGGATAACCCGTCCCATCCCATTTTTCATGGTGGGTGAGAGCAACAATGGCAGCAGTATTAAGCAGCTCGGATTCATGCCCGCCGATAATCTTATAGCCGATACAGGGGTGATGCTTCATTATCTCCCATTCATGCTCATCCAGTTTAGCGGGCTTGAGCAGAATACTGTCAGGAATGCCTATTTTGCCTACATCATGCATAGGTGATGCTGCGAGAATCAGCTCTGATTCAGAAGTTTTCATACCTATCTTTTTTGCAATAAGGTGGCAAAAACGGCTCATACGGATAACATGCATTCCCGTCTCGTTGTCTTTATATTCAGCAGCAAATCCGAGGCGCCTTATTATCTCCAGCCTTGTTTCATGAAGTTCTTTTGTTCTCTCACGAACCATGTTTTCAAGCATACGCATATGATCATACATAGCAAGCTGCGTCCTGACTCTCGCCAGAACAATAGGAGAGCTGACAGGCTTTGTGATATAATCCGCCCCGCCGGCGTCAAATCCCATGGACTCGTCTTTTATCTCATCCTTTGCGGTTACAAATATAACAGGTATGGAGCGTGTTATGAGATTTGATTTAAGGGCACGGCATACATCATAACCGCTGAGGTCGGGCATCATAACATCCAGCAGAATAATATCAGGGAGATCTTTTTCAGCAATTTCAAGGGCTTTACGCCCGTTAGTGGCTACTTTAACTTTATAATCAGACCTAAGGATATTACTAAGAATATCGATATTCTCCGGAACATCATCAACTACAAGTACAATCTGCCTGTCGCTTCTCTGATTCATAAATTCCCCCAGTTTGGGGACATCATTTGTCCGTTTTAAAGTATACCATACAGACGGAGAAAAGCAGCAGAGAACCGCAATAAAAATTACATACTGTGCATATACTTAATTATAAGTTACTAATAAGAAATAATAAATATCACTTGTTACTTCTGACTATTTCATTAACTTCCTCAACAACATATTCCATATGTTCAAGCATTGCCCTGTATGCGTCTTCCGGTTCACGGGCATTTATGCTTTCATATATTTTTTGGTGCTGGAGATATAGCTTCTCAAAACGTTCATTATCAGTATAAAGCCTTGAGCGAACCTCATAGCTGACTTTTTCCACCCACTGATAGATAGTATTCATGATATGTATCAGAAGTATATTATTGGTGGCATAGGATATTGTGTTATGAAAGTTTGCATCGGGAATATGCCCTACCTCTCCTTTATTAAGAGCGGCATGCATTTCATCCAGATATTCTTTCATATTTGCTATCTCTTCATCACTGGCACGCATGGCGGCGGTTTTTGCCGCCCATGTTTCAAGAATTTTACGCACTTCCATAAGGTCGACTATGGCGTCCTCACGCTTGATGAATTCCTCCATAGCCTTATCTATTGTCTGTGATGTCAGAGACTTAACATAAGTGCCGTCACCGTGGTTCTGGGAAAGAAACCCCTGAGCCTCAAGCTTGTTCAGCGCCTCACGCAGGGAAGGTCTGCTCACGCCGAGCTGAACGGCAAGATCTCTTTCCGAGGGGAGCTTCTCACCCGGAGCAAGCTGCGCCGTGAGTATCATTTTTTTTATCTGTTCGTAGATAATGTCGCTTATTTTTTTTTGTCTTATTTTTTCAAACTTCATTTCAACGGCCTTCAAGTGTGACTAACATTGAACGAGTATATATTAAAAAAATGATTTTTCTAATATATTTTTTGCGTGAAACGCTATTTTATTCCTTTAATGAACTTATAAAGTTCTGTCACCGGATGAGTGACTTCCGCATCCATACCCTCACCCGCTGCTGCATCAGCAAGCTGCATAGCGCACCCCGGACATGGTGTATATACTTTGTTCACCTTTTTCTCTTTCATCTCATCTATTTTAGAAACGGAAAAACCTTTGGATCGTTCATAATACTTAATGCTGAAAGTTCCGGCAAAGCCGCAGCAGCTTTGATTTTCAAGCTTCACATACTCTGTTTCTGTGTGCGAAAGAACAAATTTTTCCGCAAGAGCCTTTTTGCTGTCCTGATAATGACACGGAAAATGAATTGTACTCCTGCCCTTTTCTCCTGTCTGTATCTCAACTTTCAGAACTTCTTCAAGAAAAACCAGTATATCCATAACCGTAAGCGGGCATTCTGTTCCGGTCTGTTTAGGTCCCATCTCAAAAAGACCATATCTGCATGTAGGGCAACAGGTTATTATATACTGTGCATCGCCATACTGCGCCAAGGCATCGTAATTTGCCCTGACGGCATTACGATACATTTCAAGCTCTCCCATTGATGCAGCAGGTATTCCGCAGCATATATTAGTTTCAGGCACATAAACCGACACGCCGAAATGTTTTAATACCTCAACAACAGATATGCCCCATTCTGTATAGATAAGATTAACCGCACAGCCCGGATAAAAAACCACACGCATTAATTCATTATCAGCCTTATTAAGCCCGCCGTATTTTTTTACAAAAGCTTCGCTTTTTATTTCAACAACATTTCGTCCGCCGAGAGCAGGCAGCATCGGGCGGTATATTCCTTCCTTAATTTTTTTGCTCCCGAACTTAAGCCCCATGTGCATAAGAGGAGCCATTTTTGCCATAAGCTCAGGCTTCTCCATGGCGGTTTTAAGGATAATCTTCTGCCATTTCGGAAGTTTTTTAATTTTTCTAAGAATCTCCCTGCCTTTCAGGAAAATTTCATCTGTTTTTACTCCGCTTGGGCATGCTTTAAGACATCGGGTACAGAGCAGGCACTGATCAAGATGCTTCAATATCCTGCCCGCATCTTCAATTCTTCCCTCATAAACAGACTGAAGAAGGGAGATTTTCCCTCTGGCGACTGATGATTCCCTTCCGTCAGTGCGGTAAAGAGGGCAGTCCGACTGGCATGTGCCGCACTTCATGCACTGTAGCATCATCTCTTCAAGCTGTTTCAGCTCTTTAATCAGCTCGTCCATCTACAGCCCCATTTTATGAGGATTCAAAAGGTTCTTGGGGTCAAGACCGTTTTTCAGATTTTTCATGAAACGGATTGTTCCCGCTCCGACCTCACTTTCAAGATACTTAGCCTTGGCAGAGCCTATGCCGTGTTCACCGCTTATTGTCCCTTCCAGCCTGAGGGCGGCGGAAAATATTTCATCTATAGCTTTTTCAACTCTTGCCATCTCATTTTTATCACGTTTATCGGTAAGAATAGTCGGATGGAGGTTGCCGTCGCCGGCGTGACCGAATGTTCCCACGGTTAGGCTGTATTTGACGGTTATGTCCCTTATACACTGCATCATTTCAGGAATTCGGCTTCGGGGGACTGTAGCGTCCTCAAGAATAAGAGTCGGTTTGAGACGTGCCAGACTGCTTAATGCTTTCCTCCGTGCTTCCCAAAGATTATCCCTTTCCTCATGTGTTTCAGCCACATGCACCTTGCCGCCCTGTTTCTCGCATATTGCTTTAACTTTGGCGTACTCATCCTCCACTGCTGCCGGATGTCCATCCACTTCTATGAGAAGAAGACCGTCCGCATCGGTGGGCAGACCGATTCTGGCGGCTTCCTCAACAGTTTTTATGGTAAACCTGTCCATCAGCTCAAGGGTGGCGGGAGTTATCTTCGCTCCGATTATTTCAGATACAGTAACACTCGCTTTCATAAGATCATCATATATGACAAGGAGGGAGCGGGTAGCCTGCGGTTGAGGAACAAGCTTTAAGATGTGTTCCGTCATGACTCCGAGCAGACCTTCAGAGGAAACCATAAGACCGTTCAGGTTAAAACCCGTAACCATCTTAACTGTTTTACCTCCGGCAATCACCGCATTGCCTTCCATATCAAAAAACCTTGTTCCCATAACGTAATCACCGGTTACGCCGTATTTCAGGGCACGCAGTCCCCCTGCGTTTTCCGCCACATTGCCGCCGATGGTTGACATCTTCATGCTTCCCGGATCAGGCGGGTAAAGCAGCCCTTTTGCACTTACCGCAGAAGCAAGATCCGCAGTAACCACTCCCGACTGAACAACCGCATACATATCTTCGGTGTTTATTTCAATAATCCTGTTAAGCCCGGACGTGAGCAGAACGCAGCCGCCTTTAACGGGCAGCGTGCCTCCGCTGAGATTTGTTCCTGCTCCCCTTGTTACCAGAGGGATGTTTTCATCAAAACAAAGCCTGACAATCTCTCTAACTTGTTCAGCATTCTCAGGTTTAACAACAATTTCAGGAACACACATTTCACAGAAGGAAGCATCATATGCATAGCACATGAGATCCTCTTCTTCGGTCCAGACATTTTTTCCGGCTGTTCCGGCAAATTTCGCTATCAGGCTTTTGGAAAGCATTTTGTCCTCACTCTTTATTTAAAAACCGCATTTGGCAGCCATGTTATTATTTCGGGGAAAAGTACGCACAATGCCAGCCCGAAAAGCTGTATAAGAACGAACGGGAAAATCCCTTTATAAATATGGCTGAGTTCCATCCCCTCCGGCGCAACACCTTTGAGATAAAAAAGAGCATATCCGAAAGGAGGTGTAAGGAATGACATCTGAAGATTGACACACACAAGAATAGCAAACCATAAAGGTTCAAAGCCCAGCTGGTTTACTGCTATGGGAGTGAATATCGGCACGCAGAGCAGAAGGATACCGAGCCAGTCAACAAACATGCCCAGAAGAAAGATGATAAACATCATAACGGCGAGTATTATATACCTGTTGTCGCTGACAGAAAAGAGAATATCCGTAAAAACCTCTCCGCCGCCTAAACCCATAAAAATTGATGTATAAAAATTCGCACCGACAAAGATCAGCATAACCATACACGTAATTTTAAGAGTGGAGTATGCCGAATCCTTAAAAAGCTTGAGATTAACCCTTCGATTGGCAAAAGCAAGAAGAAGTGCGCCCACGCATCCGAGCCCGGCTGCTTCCGTCGGCGTTGCTATACCTGCTGAAATGCTTCCCAGCACCGCAAGAATGAGAAAAAGCGGCGGGAAAAGAGATTTACACATCATAACAAACTTCTGCATGCCTGTATGGGTTCTCTCCTCCTTTGGAATGGGAGGACCAGCCTTCGGATTTACATGGCAATATATGAAAGCATACACGAGATACAGAGCCGCAAGAAGGAGTCCCGGCACAACAGCTGCCATAAACAGCTTTCCTACGCTCATCCCAATCAGCCCGCCGTAAACCACAAGCATTATGGAAGGAGGGATCAGAATGCCCAGTGTTCCTCCTGCGGTGATAACCCCTGCAGTAAGGCTGAGTTCATAGCCCTTCTTCACCATTGAGGGAGCAGCCAGAAGCCCCATGGCAACAACAGAAGCGCCGACTATGCCTGTGGTAGCGGCAAATACAGTGCATACTACTATTGTAGCCAGTGCCAGCCCGCCTTTTACAGAGCCCATAACAACATACATTGTTTCATACAGATCGTCAGCTACTCCGGACTTATCAAGAAACTGCGCCATTAATATAAAAAGAGGTATAGCCACGAGAACATAGTTCGTCATAAGCCCGTAACTTTTGTTTGCCAGTATGAAAAAAGCCGTGGGGCCATAACCCAGAATTCCGAAAATTATACCCAGCCCGCCGAGAGTGATTCCCAGAGGATGCCCCAGAAAAACCACGACAAGAAGTATAACAAACATTGCTATAGATAAAAATTCGGGACTCATGATCTCACTCCCCTGATCTGCTGAACAGCCTTAAGAAATTCGGCAATTCCCTGCAAAAGCAGGAAGCAGAAGCCCAAAGGCAGGAATGTTTTAAAATGATAAACCGGAGCGCCCCAGGGTGACTGCACACGCTCAAGCCCCTGCCATGATTGGATTGCAAAAACTGTTGAAGCCTGAATAGCTATAATTATAAAAGGAAAGAAGAACACAAGGTAGCTCACAACGGAGATCCACCCCTGCGCCTTAGGGTTCAGTTTGGCAGTTATAATATCTATTCCAACGTGCATTTTATGCTTCAAGGTGTAGCCGAAGCCCATTAGGAACATTATTCCGTAAAGCATATTACTCAGGTCGAATGCCCATATTGTCGGCTTTCCGAAAAGCTTTCTGCTGATGACCTCATAAACCACAACAACAAGCAGAGCATACACCGAGTACGAAAACACCTTTCCCACCCACTCTGTAACTGTTTCGATCAGTTTGATTAATTTGCCCATATCTGCTCCGAAAAATGACTGCAAGGATACCGTGCGGATTAGCCCGCCTCTTTAATACATATTTGTAAACTTCATGCAGTCTCTCTGAAAATAAATCAGGATGCGGAAGCCAGTCAGCCCCGCACCCTTAAAACTATACTTTTTTTATTCGTAGTGTTTTCCGCTTAAGTATTCATCCTTCGGAAAAGCAGCAACCCCGCCTCGGAGATCCTTCCATACGGAGTATTCCGCTATGAAGTCATTCTGCGAGCCGAGTATTCTGTCAAGCAGAGGGTTTGTTGACCTGAGCTTGGCAAGATACGCATCAGTTGTTTTTCTGAGTTCATTAAGCGACTGGGCATCCAGCTTATTAAATGAAACTCCTTCTGTCTGATACTTGAGAATTGCTTCGGCATTTTTCTTTTCGCTTCTGGCGATATCCCACATCTGAGTCTCGTATGATGCAATTATAAGTGCCTGCTGAAGATAAGGGGGAAGTTCATCATAAGCTTTTTTGTTGATGCTGAACATGTTCTGAACACCTGTCTGATGCCAGCCGGGAAGCATTACGTTCTTTGCGATCTCCTGAAAACCCATTGGGTATGTGATAAACGGAGTGGAGAACTCTGCGGAATCAAGAACACCTCTTTCAAAAGCAAGATAAATTTCGCCGCCGGGAAGCGGAGTCACAGAAACACCCATTTCCTTAAGAATATCGGCAGCCCAGCCAACAGTTCTTATCTTCATTCCGGCAAGCTGTTTGACATCAGTCACGGGGTTTTTAGTAAAGAAACCCATCTCCTGACCGGAATTTCCGCCCATGAGAGGCTTCAGACCGAAGTTTCCGTACAGCTCATCAGCAAGCGCCATTCCGCCGCCTTCCATAAGCCATATGGAGTATTCGATATTGTTCAGACCAAAAGGAACGGAAGCAAAAGCAACAAAGCCCTCATCCTTTCCCTTCCAGTATCCGGGCCAGTCATGCCCCATTTCCACAACGCCGTTTCTCACAGCGTCAAACACCTCGAAGGCAGGAACAAGAGCGCCATCAGGAAAAACCTTGATCTTAAGCTGACCGTCTGTAATCTTTTCAACGGTTTCAGCGAAGTGTACCGCTGTGTCGTGCCATGGAATACCCGTTGACCAGGTAGTAGCCATTTTCCAGTTGTAAATCTTTTTTTCTGCAACAGCCGGAGCAGCGGTAGTTTCCGCTTTTTTGTTCTGACCGCAGCCGGTTACTGTGAACATCAGTGCAGTGAACATCACACATGAAATTAAATAGTTGACCAGTTTTTTCATTTCTTCCTCCTGACTAGAGAACCTGAAAAGTAAAGTGGTAAATTTTTAAAACCACTTTCAAGAAGTATATCATTGGAACACCATTGTCAATCTTTTTTATTGCACATTTTATAAACTTGTTATAATTAATTCAGACCACCGAAACCCTTTATTAAAGCCATCATTCAATGCTTTAAACATAAGTTAATCTTTTGCTCTATTTTAAATACATCATATAAAAAACTGTTGACTTAGAATTTAGCTGCGGATACGCTAGTGGTAAGACCACTTAAAAAGTGAGGATGAAATGAGCGGACTCACCGAAACCTTTATCAAATATTCAGAAAGTGTCAGCAGCAAAAATATACTTATTTCCAGCGATGATTTTTTTTCATCAATAAGCAGCAATAATTACAATTATATCAGCCTTAAAACAGAGAAGCAGTACAATCAGGAAGTTTCCGCAGGAAAAGAAGGCATAAGCACCGCCCTTGTGGAAGCTGATTTCGCTATAGCTGAAACAGGCAGCGTGGTAATTGAAAGCACGGATGAAGCACTGCGTAAAGCCACCTGCCTCGCAGAAAGACTGTATGTTGCAGTTCCGGTGTCACGCATTGTTCCTTCTCTGGAAGACATAGCAAACTTCCTTGAGGAAAAAACATCAAACCCTGCATCGTTCACAGCTTTTATCACGGGAGCAAGCCGCACTGCGGATATAGAAAGGGTTCTCACCATTGGCGTTCACGGTCCATGTGAAATGACAGTTTACATAATTACCGACAGGTAGGCAGAAAATGAGCGGAAAAGACGGAATCAGACGCAGTCTGAATGATAAAATCCTTTACACTAACCTGAAAAACTTTGCCTCTGCATATAAAGCGTCCAAGGCTAACGCATATGCAGGGCTTGACTTCACCGCAATGACGAAAGAGATGAACAACCTCAAAGCGATGACAAGGGAGAAATGCGAAGCACTGTTTGAAGAGTTCAAAGCAAATGCAGAAAAAAGCGGTGCTAAGGTTTACAGAGCATCGGGAAGCCTTGATGCCTGTAAATATATCGAAAAAATATGCAAAGATAAAAACATAAAGTCTATTGTCAAATCAAAATCCATGACCAGTGAGGAAATTAAGCTCAACGCCTATCTTGAAAACCGGGGCATTAAACCTGTGGAAACCGACCTCGGTGAATGGATACTACAGCTTGCAGGGGAACATCCGTCTCATATGGTTATGCCTGCCATACATAAAAGCAGAGGTCAGGTAGCGGATCTCTTTAATGCACTTCTTAACGCCGGTCTGGACAGGGAAAATATCAACGCAATGGTTAAAACAGCCCGTCATGCTCTGAGAGATTCTTATTTTGAAGCAGGAGCAGGACTCACAGGTGCTAATGTCGCAGTAGCGTCCACAGGAGCAATAGGCATAGTCACAAACGAAGGCAATGCAAGGCTGTCCGCAACTGTTCCCCCTGTCCATTTTGTTCTTTTGGGCTATGAGAAACTTGTGCCGGATTTTAAGACAGCTCTCAAGGTTGTGCGTATGCTCCCTAAGAGTGCGACAGGACAAAGAATCAGTACATATACCACATGGATTAAGGGGCAGGTTCCGTGCGAAACATCGAAAACAGGACAAAAAGAAGTTCATTACATATTCCTCGATAACGGAAGGCTTGCCTTTTTTGACCACCCTCTTTTCTCTGAAGCTCTCAAGTGCATGCGCTGCGGGAGCTGCGCCAATGTCTGTCCGGCTTATGAAATGGTTGGCGGTCACGTATTCGGTCATGTTTATCTCGGAGCCATAGGGCTGATAATGACTGCGATGTTCCACGGCGAGGAAAAAGCACGAGACATAATGAAAATGTGCATAGGCTGCCGTGCCTGTTCAACCAACTGTCCGTCTGGAATAGATTTACAAAAAATAATTGCCGAGCTTAACGTAAATATTGGCGGCAAGTTTGGTCTTAACCCGCTCAAGAAATTCCTCTACAGCAATATCTTAAGCAGCGGAAAACGCTTCCGCGTGATAATGAAAGCCGGTTCCATACTCGCCGCACCACTGACAACTGGCGGAAAAATCAAAAAAATCCCTTTTGCCGGCAGAGAAATAAATTTCAGAGAGCTTCCCTCTATCAAACAAAAAACATTCACAGACATTATGTCTGGCAGATCTTCTGTGCAGAATCCTAAAGGGCGCATCTTTTTTTATCCCGGATGCGCTGTGGAGTATTTCTATCCTCAGATGGGAACAGCCTTAGTAAACTTTCTGGAAAAACAGGGCTATCAGGTTGATATACCTGATAAAGCCGCCTGCTGCGGGCTGCCTGCCATACACGGCGGTGACGGTGAAGGCGGACGAAAAACCATCTCCGCCTGTTTGGCACAGATGAAAAACCCGGATGATTACGAAGCTTATCTGGTTCTCTGCCCAAGCTGCGGCTTTGCCGTCAAAGAAGATTTCAAGCACTATACCGAAGACAGACCGGAGGACTTCAAAAAAGCCGGGCTCATATCGGAAAAGGTTAAATCATTCGCTATGTTCATTAAAGATAAAAAACTTACAGATGTTTCTTTTAATAAGGAAGCAAAAGTAACTTATCACACACCATGTCACCAGAAACGCGGGCTCGGTTCATCCGCAGAGGATCTGCTGGCATCTCTTCTGGGAGACAGCTTCATCCCGATGCAGGACAGTGATGTATGCTGCGGTTTCGGCGGTTCGTGGTCTGTTGAATATCCGGGTATATCTGCCGGAATACTCGATAAAAAAACAGAAAATATAGAAAAAACAGGTGCAGACACTGTCCTCACCGACTGTCCGGGATGCGTAATCCAGATAGCGGGAGGTTTGGGCAAAAAGGGCAAAAGCACTAAAGTTATGCATCTTTCAGAGTTTTTAAGATAATCTTCTACCCCTCTCCTAACTTATCCTGTGTCCCCGTTTGATCTTCAGCGGGAAAAAACGGGGGCACAGCACACCTTAAACCGCTGTTACATTTATCCGCCCTTAACACAGCTTTGTCTCAAGCCTGCTGGCGAACACTTTGGTTCAAAACATAAAACAAATGTTTGAAAATAATGAAATTAAGTAGTATGATTTTCGCTCAAATCTTTATTGGGGGTAAACAGTGGAGCAATTTGAACATATTCTTAACCTAATAGGCGGAATCGTTTGGGGTCCGCCACTTCTTGTTTTACTTGTGGGCACAGGTATCTGGCTTTCAATCAACCTCAGATTCCTTCAGTTCACCAAACTTTTTCACTCACTCTGGCTGGCTCTTATCAAAAAGAGAGAAGCAGACGATCACCCCGGAGACATCACACATTTTCAGGCACTTATGACAGCCCTTTCCGCAACAGTGGGAACGGGTAACATAGCCGGTGTGGCAACAGCAATTGCCATAGGCGGTCCCGGTGCTATGTTCTGGATGTGGGTAACCGGACTTGTGGGTATGGCGACAAAATATGCCGAAGCGGTTCTCGCCGTTAAATACCGTGTACAAAAGGAAGATGGCTCAATGAGCGGTGGCCCTATGTACTATATCTCCAACGGTCTCGGCTGGAAAAAACTCGGCATGCTCTTTGCAGTTTTTGCTGTTGTGGCTTCATTCGGTATCGGCAACATGGTTCAGTCAAACTCTGTTGCTGATGCGATGAAAAGTACATTCGGCATACCTGCTCATTTCACCGGAATAACGCTGATGTTCATCACGGCGCTTGTTGTTCTCGGCGGAATCAAAAGTATAGGCAGAGTAACAAGTATCCTTGTTCCTGTAATGATAGTGTTTTATATTATCAGCGCAATCGCAATACTTATTATGTATGCTGGGCATGTTCCCGGTGCCTTTGCCCTTATTTTTGAAAAGGCATTCTCACCTGCTGCTGCCACAGGCGGTTTTGCAGGCGCAGGGGTTATGCTCGCTATCAGAATGGGTGTGGCAAGAGGCGTTTTCTCCAACGAATCAGGTCTCGGAAGCTCTCCCATAGCTGCTGCTGCCGCTCAGACAAAACACCCTGTAACGCAGGCGCTTGTTTCCATGACTCAGACATTCATCGACACTATAGTTGTCTGCACAATGACAGGTCTTGTTCTTATAGTTACCGACACATGGGCAAGCGGCAGAAACGGTGCGGATCTCACCACATTTGCATTCTCAACTGGTTTTTCAGGCGGAGCAGTGATAGTGGCTATAAGCCTTGCGCTATTTGCTTACTCAACAATCCTCGGCTGGTGCTACTACGGTGAAAGATCCATGGAGTATCTCTTCGGGCTTAAGTCAATCCCCGTTTACAGATACGTTTTCATAGTCTTTGTGGGAGTCGGTGCAATTTCCAAGCTTGATGTAGTTTGGCTGCTTTCCGATGTTTTCAACGGGCTGATGGCAGTGCCAAACCTTATAGGTCTTCTCGGGCTTACCCCTGTGGTGGTCAAAGAAACCAGAGACTATTTCGCAAATATTAAAGATTAAAAAGACAAAGGGCGTGCCTGAAATGGCACGCTCTTTTTATCCGAATTAAAACTAAACAATATTTAATGAGGTTTATTTATGAAACTTTTTCTGAAAATATTCTTGTTCACAATAACTTTCTCATCATTAGCATTTGCGTTTGATATTTCAAACGATAAAATAGTGTTACACTATAACAATATAGTTGTCGAAATTACCACACAGAACGATATGGACAATCCCTATAAAATCTATGACGCCTGGGGAAGCTTAGATATCATTGAGGCGGATATGATAACTTCTCTGGAAATTCAGGTAGGAGAGAGCAAAGTAGATGTCCCCTTGTCAGTCTACATGGATTTGGCAAACCCATACGAAGCAAAAATTAAACAGGATGATAAAAGCTCATTTATAATTGAAATTAAGGGCGGAGAAAAAGATACTGAATTTGACTACACTGCTCAAATAAAAGTTTTAAGTAACAAAATAATCTCCCGTACCGTTAGAAGCGGGAAGTTGTCTGAGGATCGCTGGGAGCGTACTAAATATTCAGCCTTTTAATAAAGTTTCTCAATTTAAAGCCAGCTTCTGCCTATTTTTATCTGTGGCAGTGAAAAAAATTTATATGTATTCCTGCAAGCCTTCTTTTATAAACTCATATTCATCAAGCCTCTCAGGCAGCGTTCCTTTATCGGCAAATGAGGCGGCTTCGTCCTGTCCAAGTATAATTTCATCCCCGGTGCGGTAACGCTCCACAGCTATCTTTTTGCTTTTAGTCACCTTCACCTCCATAAACGGGTTATGGTAGCTCACAGAACCCATCTGGCGGGCCGCAGAATATCTTATAACTACCTTAATACCGCATAAATCAAGGTTTTTCATCAAAGACGGGTGTACATAAAGCTCTCCGCCGTTCATCATAAACAGACCTTCGCTAAAAGAAGAAGAAAGAGAGGTAAGTACATTGCTATCTCCTTTGAGGCAGAAAGTACGAATAAATCCGCTTTCGGTGAGAGTTTCGTAACCCTTCATTATAAAACCGGCATTACGCCTTCTCGCTCCTGCCGCCTGAAAACGGTTTTTATAAACAAAAGAGCAGTAATTGACGGGTAGATTAATGTTGTTGTCTTTTCCGTATTTAATGACCTCAAGGGCTGTAAGCTCTGATTCCAGAACTGTAACCCTCTCACCGTGGATATATGTGTAGTTTCTCTTAATAAGTTTTTCAAAGTTATACGGAGTAAGCCTCAACTGGTGGAGGTTAAGATGTTTGACTCCCATTTCCGCAAGTTCCGGCATAAGCTTCTGTAAAAGCTCCTTTTCCTCAGGTATTGCAGGAATCTCAACAGTAACAGTGGGTATCACTCCACAGGCACGTTTCAGATTATCCAGTTTGTATGATGTTGCGCCTATATCAAAACGTATCTCATCAAGCCCCGCATCACGCAGGCTGGCGAGGATTTCATCATCCGCCAGAGTACCGTTAGTGTACATCCAGAGGTAAATATTATTTCCGAAAGCTTTTTTTATTGTTCTGATAAAAGCGAGAGTAAGTTTTGGTGTGAGCAGAGGCTCGCCACCGCTGATGCTTGCACCCTTGAAGCTGAACTTTTTCAGGTATGCCGCATACTCCTCCGGAGCAGGAAAACTCACGGTATTTGTGGCGGGAACGCCCTTTTCATCCTGAGATGCAGGGCAGTAAAAGCAGGAACAGTTGCATTTGTTATTTATAAAAAGGCATGACCACTCACCGCTTCCGCAGAGGCGGCAGCCCGGGGAGAGGTTTTCGGAATCTGTCTTTGTGCCTGAGTAATCCCATTTAATTTTTCCTTTGAGGCTCTCAAGAAGCTCTGTCCTTTTGGATACAGCACGAACGGCTTCTTCAGGTGTTAGAAAACGTAGAGAATCATACCCTTGTCCGTATTCTTTTTTTGCTGATTCAACAAAGCGGTTTAAATAATTTTCATTTGAGCCCATAAGCCCTCCCCGAAGGAAACAGGGGCAATAATAGCTTATAGGAAAAAATAAAGATACTGTTCTTTTTGACTCTTACTGAACACTACCCTTTGAAAGTAACAATATTTTTACAGCGTGGGCATTTAATCTGAACAATATTAACATCCCCTTTCATAAGGAGCTTACCACAATTCGGGCATCTGTATTCTTTATCATTATGAGTCTGCTTTTCAGCAGTTTCTTCTCTCATCAAATTTAACCTCTCCCTCGGAATATTTAACTAAAACGATGACAGTTTGTTAGGAATGCAAATTAAAGTTTTAATTTTCTAACTCTATAAATAAAACTTGTCAACTATTTTAGGAAAAAGGAGAGGTTTAATTTATTCAGAATAACGCTTAAGCATGAATACACCTGCAATGAAGGTTATAAATGTCAAAATAATCAATATTATTAATGATAAAAGCACTGGTTGTGTCATTGATTCTGCTCTCATAATGATATTTGTATGGGTAAGCGGAAATAAATAAACCAGCTTATTCAGAAAACCGGGCAGATTATCCACCGGATAAAATGTACCGGAGAAAAAATTCATAGGCATAATAAAAAAATTCATAATTACAGCATTTGCTTCCAGATCTTTAATCGACAACCCTATAATAACTCCCAGTGAACCGGCAAATAACAGGTTAAAGAACAACGCAACAGCAGAGAAAAAGCCAAAAGGGAATACATCAAACAGAATAAAACCTGCTAAAATGACAACGACTGAAGCCATAACTCCGCGCAGAATACCTGAAAGCACAGTTCCCGTCATCAGTGAAAGAGCAGACACCGGTGACGTTATGAGGTTCTGAAAGCTTTTTGTATGGAGTCTTCCGTAACTAACAGCGAGCATCACAAGGTTGTATGAGTTCATCATTGATGTCATACTGACGATACCCTGCACAAGAAAATATTCGTATCTTACCCCTTCAAAACTTATGCGTGAGCCAAAGCCAAACCCGAAGGCGGCAAGGTATATCAGGGGCGATGTGAGAGAGTAAAAAACAAATCCCAACTTAGTGAGCTTATTCTTAAGAAGAAGCGCCTCACGCAGAAATACAGCCCATGTTTCATAAGCAAAATCAAGCACCGTGTTCATTAATGCCTCCTTCAATAACCACAACATCCTCAAGGCGGGCATCTCTCACTGTACAGGCTGCGCTGCCGTTCTCCTTCATTGCCTCATCAAGTTCATCCCTGCTGCGGACTATGCGGAAAACTCTGCAGCCGTCCTGTCCGCTGGTTTCCAGAACAAATCGTCCTGCTTCGTTTATAAGCTCTTCAGGTGTGCCCATACGTTTAATTTTACCGGAAGACATTATAGCCACCCTGTCGCAGAGACTTTCAGCCTCTTCCGTATAATGTGTTGTGAGAAGAATTGATTTGCCTCTGTTTTTGATCTGCACTATCAGATTCCAGATTTCCCTGCGTATTGACGGGTCAAGACCAAGGGTAGGTTCATCCAGAAGAATAAGCTCCGGTTCCGCAAGCATTACCCTTGCGATGATCACCCTTCGCTTCTGACCACCGGAAAGTTTATCCACCAGTTCGTTCCTTTTTGACGCTATGCCAAAGCGCTCCATGATTTCCAGCACCTTTCTTTTGGCATCCGGTACACGGCGCAGGGCAGCATAAACAAGCAAATTATCATGAACTGTTAAATCACCGTCCAGATTATTTTCCTGCGGGACAACAGCAACAGCTTTCCTGACATCGTGCCTGTTTTTAACAACATCAAAACCTTTGACCTCAATAAAACCTTCATCGGGTTTGGTCAGAGTGGAAATCATTTTAATCACAGTGGTTTTCCCTGCCCCGTTAGGACCGAGAAGACCGAAAATCTCCCCTTTTTTTATCTCAAAACTCACGCCGTTCACGGCTTTCACATTTTTATACTGCTTATGCAGGTTTTCGATCTTCAAAATCAATGTCTCACTCCAAGGGGCACGGCAACGGTTTTTTCTATGCCGTCTTCATTTATGCGGATAATCTTTGAGCGTATATTGAATACATTGTAGATATTGTCAGCGCACAGAACCTCTTCCGGAGTTCCGTCGGCAACGGTCATCCCCTCTTTCAGAGCAATTATTCTATGGCTGAATGAAGCTGCGAGGTTGAGATCGTGCAGAACCATGACCACTGTAAGACCATGCTGATCATTAAGCCTGCGAAGAAGCTCAAGCACTTCAAACTGATGGTGTATATCAAGATAGGTTGTGGGTTCATCCAGAAGAAGTATCTCCGGCTTTTGCGCCAGCGACATGGCTATCCATGCTCTCTGTCTTTCTCCGCCGGAGAGCTGACCTATGCGTTTAAAACGTTTGTCCTCAAGTCCGGTGGCGTTAATTGCCCAGTCAACGGCGTCTCTGTCCTCATTGCTGAAGCGGTTCATGAAGCCGTGGTGCGGTGTACGTCCGAAGGCAACGAGACAGTGAACGGGCAGATCCATAGGAGCAATCGGTGACTGCGGAAGTATGCCCAGTTTTTTTGCTATACTCTTATCATCCATCTCCGCAATGGATTTCCCCTCAAGAAGAACAGAACCTGAGAAAGGCTGAAGAAGTCTGCCCGCTGTTTTAAGCAGAGTAGATTTACCAGAGCCGTTCGGACCTATGACCGTTGTTATACGCCCTTTTTCAAAACAGAGGGAAACACCTTTTAAAACTTCCTTTTTTGCGTAACCAGCACGGAGAGAATCAACACTGAGACATCCTGTCATTTTATCCCCCTTGTAAGCAGATAGAGAAAGAACGGCGCACCTATAAATGCCATGAGTATCCCCACGGGAAGCTCATAGGGTGAAAACAGCGTCCGTGCCGCAGTATCGGCAAAAATAACTGTGACAGCGCCGAAAAGAGCGCTGAACGGTATAAGAAACCTGTTGTCTGAGCCAACGATCAGCCTTGTTATGTGAGGAATAATAAGCCCCACAAAACCCATAAGACCTACAGCAGAAACAGCAGACGCCGCAAGAAGTGCCGCAAGAAGAGTGAGCAGAAACTTTGCTTTTTCCACCTGAAGCCCCAACCCTCTGGCTATATCATCTCCCAGTGCGAGGATATTAAGATACTTTGCACCGAAAACGGCACCAAAAAAACCAACAATGGAGTAAGGCAGAACCATATAAAAATGATTCCAGCTTTTGCCGTGGAGAGTGCCTGCCATCCAGTTTACTGTACCCTGAACTCTGTCACTGAAAAGCACTGTCAGCGCCGACATAAATGCAGCAAGAAAAGCAGACAGGGCTACCCCTGCCAATACAAGCCTGAGAGTATGTGCCCCGCCGTTATATGCGATGAAGTAGATTATCAGAGCTGCGCCGACCGCCCCCAGAAAAGCAGCGGGCGGAATAATTGCCGACATCGCCGGAAAGAGTATCATCACAACCATAGCAGCAAGTCCGGCTCCGGCTGAAATACCTATAATTCCCGGATCTGCCAGAGGGTTTTTAAGAACAGACTGGAGTATCGCTCCGGAAAGAGCCATGTTCATTCCCACAAGCCCGCCCGTGAGTATGCGGGGCAGGCGTATATTCATAATAACCTGATATATGCCCTGATTAGCATCGGCTGCGGTGAAAACCGCAAGAAAATCACTAAGACTAACCCCAACAGAGCCTTTAGCAACACTGATCAGAAGACCGCAAAAAAGAAGTCCTGTTCCGAAAAATGCCGTAACAAGCCTTTTTCCGTTTTCAGGATCGGTCTGAATACCATGTTTCATTTGTACAGTTCCGGATACATCAATGAAGACAACTCAAGAACAGCTTCGCCCAAACGGACAGTGGGATTTATTCCGTATGTGTCAAAAGGAAGGCTTATCACTTTTCCCTCTCTGACAGCACGGAGAGCGCTCCATGCGGGTTGCTTTTTAAGCTGAGAATCAGCGGCGGGTGTACTTTTATTACCGTGGGAGATGATGAATATCATATCAGGATCAGCCATAGTCACATATTCCAGACTCACAGGGACAAAACCGCTGTACATGCCTGTTCCGCCTTTCATATCTCTTCCGGCTATATTCATACCGCCTGCAAGCTCCGCAATTTCTCCTATAAAGCTTGCAGGAAGAGCCATATTGAAACTTTCAGGTGTTCCGTATACCACAAGCACCTTTTTAGAGGGCTTGCCGAATGTTTTTTGTGCTTTTTCGATATCAGAATTTATAGAGGCAACTTTCTGAAATGCCTTATCGGGGTTTCCTGTTATCTGACCGAAAATTTCCATTTTTGCAGTGAGATCATTTCTGTCATGCACTCCGAAGACAGCAAGCGGAATACCTGCCTGTTTCAGAGAGTTTTTAAGAGATATGTGGAAAGGAAAATTCATCCCTATTACCAGATCAGGGTTCATGGCAACAATACGCTCAAGATCCGGACTCTGAACCCTGCCCACTGATGGCACGCCCTTGATATACTCGTTGAGATATGCAGGCATTGTGCCGCTTTCACCGTATGCGGCAGGTTTTCCCCCTGCTGCGATGAAGAGTTCAAGATTTGAGCTGTTCAGCACAATAACCTTTCCGGGCACCTTGTCAAATGTGTATGAGTCACCGGCATCGTCAGTGAATGTGAAGGCAGATGCCTGTAAAGCCCCAAAGCAGAAAGCAAAAAGAAGAAGAGCCAGCCGTTTCATGCGAGGCACCTCTTTTTAAGTTTACCGAATTCCGCCTTCTGGCACTCCAGCACTTTACCGCATGCGTCACGACCCAGATAAATTTTAAATGCGCATTTGCCGTTCTTATCAAAAAACTGAACAGAATGACTCTCTTTGCCCATAAAAGGTCTGCTCACAAAGAATATACTGTCAATTTCCTCAAAAGATATATGCCCTCCGAGGGGGCTTTCTTCCGAATGCAGATTAAAAAAGCCTCTGGCGTACTGTCCCACAGGGATAGATGCCTTCATTTCTATGATTGCAGAGTCATTAGTTACAATAATCGTAACAGCACCCCACCCTGCGGCTTCTTTCATAACCGTATCAAAGAAACTTCCGCCCACTTCAATAATGCCGTCGTCATCTATATTGCGGAGAATATCCCTTTCGGAAACTCCAAGTTCTCTTGCCGCAAAAAGCGTAGGCATATTTTTATTTTTTGAGAGATAATCCGTAATTTTTTCTGTCTGCATAGCTTCCTCCTAGCCCTGAGCTGCTATTTTATCGGATACGGGTTCATAAACGCCTTGGCTGTGTATCAATTCAAGAATATCAAGCAGCGCCTGAGTCATATTCACGTACCAGAACTGCCCGGCAGGGAGCAGACGCATAGTTCTCTCGCCCACAGTGACAAGACCTCTTTTCTCCCATGATTCTGTCAAAGGAGAAAAAAAGCTTTTTAGGTTAATTCCGAAAAGCCTTTCAGCCGTGTCAAAACGGAGAATACCTGTATCCATCTGTCCGTTTATGAACTCATAAAGTCCGCTCATGATATTTTTTTCAGAGAGCCCCATCACAGGCTTAATTCCTTTTGCTCTCATCATATTGTACGGTGTTACGGCAGGGTGAACAAAATAGCCGTAGTTTTCTGTTCTTCCGCCTGCACCGGCGCCGAATGCGTGAAGCACGCAGCCGGATTTTGTGAAACGGTTATATATGCTTCTGTCCAGAGTGCCTCTGACCCAGTGGGACATGGAAAGCTGTGAATATCCCATATCAGAAAGCATCTCATACGCAGCAGAGTGGTATTCATACTGCCTTGAGGTTTCAGGAACCGCTTCGGTTTTGCCTTTTTTTATCCCTTCGTCCATCTTTCCGCCTTCAAAGACATTAAGCTGGTAAACAGCCATTCCATCCACACCAAGGCAGTCAGCAGTGTGAATATCGTTCAGAAAAGTTTCAACCGGCTGATGCGGCAGACCGAAGATAAAATCGAGGGAAACGCTTGCCTCCTTCATGGAAATAAGCCTGCTTACCATCTCCATTACCTTTTCACCCGCATCCACCCTGCCAATCGCCCTTCTGGCTTTTGTGTCAAAAGACTGAACACCAAGGGAAAAACGGTTTACACCGTTATCAACGCATGCCTGAATCTTATCAGCACCAAACTGGTAAGTTCTTGTTTCAAAGGTGATTTCGCAGTCATTCGAGAGAGGCAGGCTTTCGCGGACAGCTTTCAGCATTTTTTCAATCTGCATCGCAGATAACGTCCCGGGAGTTCCGCCGCCTATATACACTGCCCTTACCTTCCCATGGGAGTACAGGGGAGTATTTTTGGCATCCGCTATTTCTCCTGTGAGAGCTTCTGTGTAGTCATCTATCAGCGAAGCATCGGACAGGTTTTTGAAAAAACCGCAGTATGTACATTTTGTCTGGCAAAAAGGAATATTTATATACACGCAGGCATCTTCAAAGGAATGTTTAGCCTTCGCCTCTGCCTGCCAGACAGACATAGTTTTATCCGCCTCGACATTCTTTCCTCTTATTCCGGCATGAACAGTGCGTTTTTTATCATAAGCCTTTGCCGCTTCAAAAGTTTCTTCATTGCCGAAAATCAGTCTGCGTTTTTCATCGTCTACGAATTTTAACCAGCTTTCCATATCCTTACCTTTTCATGACCCGCTTAACGAGATTCTCCGTAAAAGCCCAGACCTCTGCCTTATTCATAAGACTCCGGGGCTTTTTGCGTTCAGCTATTTCAAGCTCGCTGAATCCCGCCATTCGGTAAAAGTAGTCCATACCTTTTTTATCCGTGTCTGTCATTCTGGCGTAGACCATCTCCCCGTGGAGCATCTCGCCGTATATACATGTTCCGGTGAGGGCGGCGTATTTTTCAAATATCTGCACTCCCCCCATAGCTTTGCCTTTTACAAACATGCACTCTGTCTTCATTGCCGTGCCGAAAAAGGCTGTTTTCACCTCGGCAAGCTCGTCTTTACGCTCTTCTATAAAGTTTTCCATCTCCGGAAGAAAACCGTTGGCATATATACCTGACCCCATAAGCACAAGGTCATAACCTGAAAAAGCGGAGGGAGCCTCGCGGGCTTCCCTCCTTTCTGTTTCCCATCCCTCAATGGTAAGCCTTTCGGCTATCCATTCAGCAATAACCGCTGTTGCTCCGTAACGGCTTGCATACATGATCAAAACTTTCATGCCTGACCTTAGAAATCTGCTGATACTTTGAGTATGAAATGTCTACCCGGTTCGGGAATGGGAGACATAGCAAGCTCATAGTCCTGATTGTTAATATTAAGGGCTTCAACCCCTACCATGATCCTTCTGCCGTCTTTGTAGAAGTAAGAACCTGTGAGAGCAAGATTAAGGGTGGTATAGGCTTCTGTGGTGTCCACAGTTCCATCAGGTGCAGCATCCTCCGCTTTTGATGCGTAACGTCCGTAGATATCGGTATTCAAAGCGAATTTCTTGCCGAATCTGGCATCGTGACGGATACCGAATCTTGAAGTTATTTCGGGAATGCCGTTTTTATAGGTGCTGAATCCTTCCTGCTCATATTTGCGCCTCATGTAAGCGCCGTTTATGTACGGTGTAAAGTCGCCTATGAAAACCTTAGTCATCAGTTCGGCTCCTGTTGTTTCAGCCTTGTCAATATTGGTGAACTCAAGAGCAGTGCCGCTGCCGTAAGGAATTGTATGAGTGGTAATGTAGTCTTCAGACTTAGTGTGGAACACGGCAAGGTCAATATCAGCCATTTTATTGCTGAATCTGACACCAACTTCAAAGTTGTCAGAAGTTTCAGGATCAAGATCCGGGTTTGAAAATGTGGGAGTGCTGCTGCCGTGAGTTGTTCCCATGTAAAGCTGCTGGAGGTTCGGCGTTCTGTAACCGCTGGAGTAGATAGCACGCAAAGCAGTGTCCTGTATGCCTGTATAAACCAGTGAAAGACTGCCCACTACATTATCATCGTCAGTATCTTCATCGGGAATACTTGCATTGTTTGTGCTTTCTATTTCATTTTTGACCTTAGTATAGCGCAGTCCGGCACTGAGGATAAAATCGCCAAGCATCTGCTCGTCCTGCAAAAATGCAGACATTGTCGTCTGCTTTGCATCGGTGTCCGTAAGAGTGGCAACAGGGGCACCGAAGGTCTGGATATTATCTTTGGCGTTGAGGTCATCAATATTATATTCCAAACCTGCTATCAGAAGGTTTGTATCAGAAATCTCAAAATCAAACTGACCAAGAACACCTGTGGTATCGAGTGTATTTTTAGTGAGCCCTCTGTATGACATCGGCATAGTTATCGGACCCATGCTCACTGTCATATCCATATTATTTATGAATTTTTTATAGGTTTCCTGCGTAAATACATCTATTCTTGCCTTGTTAAGAAAACTGCCCGGATTGCGGTATTCAAACCATCCTGCGTATTTTTCCCTGTTCCATTCGGGAAGCATCATGTGCATCATCGTAAATGGAGGCTCAATCTCACCTACATAAACCTCACTCTCTGACTCGTAGTCAGTGTATTGCACTCCCATATCGAATTTCTTGTTTTTATATCCTGCAAGCAGGCTCATATTGGTGTTTTCATATTCAGAGCCTTTAAGCTCGTCACCGTGGGAGTCTTCACGTTTGCCGAAATCGTTTTTGGAAACTTCCGCCCTGTAGTAAAAGTTTTTGATACCGCCGTAAAGCGATGCAGCGGCATTATATGAGTCACTGTTAGTGTTGTAGGTATAGCTGGCAACACCCTGAACCGGTCTGTCGCCACCTTTTTTTGTTATAACATTAATTGCGCCGCCTATGGCTTCGGAACCGTAAAGCACAGAACCGGGTCCTTTGATTATTTCAATCCGCTCAATGCTGTTAATATCAATGAGCAAAGGTGTTCCGTCCATTGACTTCTGTTCTGTAATTTTCATTCCATCCACCATTATCAGGGTTCTGGAACTGCTTTCACCACGAAGGCTCAGTCTCTGAACTCCCGCTGCTCCCGTGCTTGTCATCTGGACAGCCGGAATATCACGAAGGAGTTCGGCAAGGCTTGTTGCACCCGATTTGCGGATATCTTCTTCCGTTATAACGTTAACTGTATAAGGAACTTCTTTCATTTCCTTCTCGACTCGTGTGGCAGTTACTTTGATTTTTTCTGTTTCCATATCTGCTGCGGATGTAGAAATTAAAGAAAACGCAAGCAATGGAAGCACAAAAATTAACTTTCTGTACATAAACTCTCCTTTAGTCTGATTTATAACGTCTATAAACAGGGGGATCCGCCCTTTTTTCCTCTTTTTTTCAGTTATGCAGGCTGTAATCAATAGGTATAAGCAAAGTCACAGGTTCGGGAAGTTTTTCCCTTATGGGGAACACTGATGAGGCAAGGGAAAGCGCCTCATTATCCAATATATCAAACCCGCTGGACTCAACCATTTTTAAGCCCTGAAGCCTTCCTTCGCAGTCAATATGCAGCTTGATAACCACAGTGCCTTCATACCCTCTGCGCCTTGCGGAGTAAGGGTATTTTTTATTGCGTACCATGCCGTCTGTAAGTCTTGCTCTGAAGCTGTCATAGTCAAACTCCGGCTGGGGAGGCATAACAGGTCTTGGAGCAGGAACAAGCGTATGAACAGCAGCAACTTTCACCTCTGCCGGTGCTTCAGATACAACAGGAACTTCTTCCGCAACGGGAACAGTTTCCTCCACTGCCTTAACAGCAGCGGGTTTTTCCCTCACAGGGAGGGGCTTTTTAATTTTTTTCGGAGGGTTTTTCTTAACAACAGGTTCAGCCTGCGGTTTAGGAGGAACGGGTTCTGCAACAACGGGAACGGCAATCGGTTCGGGCTGAAAATGTTTGAGGGATACTGTTATCCTTTCAGGCTCTTTCTGGTCTGCCGGAGCATTCTCGACCTTTACTAAAAAGAGAACAGCCCCATGAAGCAGCATAGAAAAAATAAGACTTCCGGCAACTATACGTCCCCTGTTATCTCTCATCTCTGCTCTCCGTGAGAAATTCAACAGACACAGCGCCTGCTTTTAAGGCACTGTCCATAACTGCAACTATTGATTCAAAATTTACTTCTTTATCAGCGGCTAAGGTGATCACCTTGTCACCGCTTTCAGTGATCATGTTTTTAAGTCCCGCTTCAAGTCCGCTCATCGGTATTTCTGATTTACCTATAAGCACACGTCCATCTGCTTTTAATGTGACCACTCTTTCGAGTTTGTCTGTTTTCTGTTCAGTGCTGCTTGCAGGCAGGTCAGAATTAATTGAAGGAACAGCAAATACTGATGTAAGCAGAAAGAAAATCAGAAGAAGGAACACCATATCGATCATAGGTGTCATATCCGCTGATCTGCTTTTTCTTGCGAACATGCTGAGATTAATCAACGCAGGCTCCTGCGCGACGAATCATTTCCTCGCTTTTCAGTTTTATTGTCAGGGCTTTTTTGCTTAATTCATTCTCAAAGATGTGAAAAATTATAAGAGCCGGAATCCCGACCATAAGTCCGAAAACAGTTGTTAGAAGAGACTCCCATATACCTCCGGCAAGAACTGAAGGATCAACTGCCCCTTTTTGTGCTGAAATAGACTGAAATGCCTTCACCATTCCCAATACTGTTCCCGAAAGACCAACCATAGGCGATATCCTGCCAATAAGGTCCATCAGATGCAGGCTGCGTGAAAACCTCTGTAATTCTGAAATAGCTCTGTTTTCCGCTATATGTTCAAGATCATGTTTTGAACAGTTTATATGGATTATTATTTCGGCAGCAACTTTCTCCATAGCGCCTTTTGAATTTTTAAGAGTGGCGAGGGCTGTTTTAAAATCACCTTTAAAAAATGAATGCTCCGCATTTTCCAGAACTTTTCTTGAGCTTCTGTTAAGGGCAAAGAAAATCATTCTCTCTATAAAAACTGCTGTAAGCACAATTGAGAAAAACAGCAGCGGGTACATCATCATTCCGCCTTTGCTGAAATATTCTTCAATCATACAAGCCTCCGTTGAATTACTTCAGCCTTATTACCAACACCACTAACAATTGTCAAGATCTTTAACATAATTAGATCTATCTAATACAGTGGCTAAATTAGTACCATGATGAAACTTTTTTAGCCTTGTAATATTTGTAAAGAAAAAAGTGAACGAATGAGCCGGAAAGCGGAGAACAATTCAGGAAGCCGACAGAACGTACGGCCTCCTGCAAGAATTATTATTTTTCGATGCCTTTTCTGGCGGGTATTCCCTGGGTGTAGTAATGCTTAATTTCATTCATTTCTGTAACAAGATCCGCCGCCCCTATTATTTCATCTGCGGCGTACCTGCCTGATAAAACCAGTTCGACACCATCAGGTAATGTTTTGATCAACTCAAGGACATCTTCCTTCTTCACAAGCCCTTTGAATAGAGCGACATTTAGTTCATCTGCCGCCACCAGCCTGTATTTTCCAGAGAAGACAGCCTCTTTAATTTTCGTAAAGCCGTCTTCAGCCATCTGTATATCTTTTGTTGTTGGCTCGCCCCTTATAAAACCGCTCTGCCCGAAGGTTTCATGGGTGATATTATCAAACTTTTTCAGAGATTCAGTCTCTGAGTAGTTGCCGTCTTTGAGAAACTGCCCGAAATACACATTAAACCCCGCTCCAGCACAGCGCACGCAAAGACCCAGTACAGCAGTTGTTTTCCCTTTGCCGTTGCCGGTGTAGACATGAACGCATGATGTTTTATCCGGCATGGTTAACTACCTCTCCGATTATTATTGTGGCTGGGTGTTTAACACTGTTTTCAGTTATGAACCTCTCTGCTTCGCTAAGTGATGTAAACATTACTCTCTCACCTTCTGTGCCGATATTCTCGCCTATCAACACCGGAACAGCAGCATCCATACCGTTTTCGGTAAGTTTTGCGGCAATAACACCAAAGTTTCTGACACCCATGTAAACCACAATAGTAAGCCCCAGATTTGCCAGAGCTTTCCAGTTGTAAGCATCATCCAGAGTGCCGTCCTTCGTGTGCCCGGTAATGAAAACCACACCGGGAATATTACGGCGGTCAGTAAGAGCGCTTTTCATCTTTGCGGAAAGGGCAGATGCGGAAGTTACCCCCGCTATGACTTCAACATCAGCACCGACAGCTTTTGCTGTTTCAACTTCTTCTGCTGTGCGGGCAAACACAGAGCTGTCACCACCTTTCAGACGGACAACACAGCGCCCTTTTTCCAGATGCTCACGGATTATTTCATTTATATCTTTCTGACGTACACAGTTTTTATCATAGGGATGTTTGCCCACATCAATACATTCGCAGGATGCATATTCAAGAAGAGATTTATCTATAAGTCTGTCATAAAGAACAACTTCGCCATTTTTAAGAGCATCAATACCCGCCAGTGTCATTGAGTTTCTATTAACTCCGGCACCGACTATAATAAGTTTTTTATTCATACAGTTTCCTCAAGGCGGAATTAAGCTCAATCACAGCGTCAAAAGATCCTGTGTTAGCCCTTGAAAATTGCTTTTCATCCGCATGTATCCATTTGGACCTCATTTTTGAAAACTCCGGACGCTCCGCAGGGAGAGCAGGGTTGCGGTTCATGGGTCCTGTCTGCCAGATATAAACATCCGGCTGCGATGCAACCACTCTTTCCAGTGAGAGTTTCACCAGCTTATCATCCGAATCCACAATATTTTTTCCGCCTGCCGCCTCAATTACAGAAGAGGCAATGTTTCCCCTGCCTGCCGCTGTGTAAGGAAGTTGGCTGACCTCGAAAATAACCTTGGCAACAGAAGGCAAAGGCTGAACAGACATAAGCTTGCCTTTAAGCTCACCCACAAGCCTTGCCGCCTGCTCTGTCCTGCCTGTCAGTTCGCCTATATCCCTGACACAAACCAGTATTTCTTCAAGGGTCAGCGGGTCATACTTGTAAACTGATGCTCCGGTAATAGCCTCAACAGCATCAGCATAATAAGAATCAGCAGAGCCGGAAATTATCAAATCAGGCTTCAGGGAGCGTATTATCTCAGCATTCGGACGGATATGCGTACCAACCTTAACCGCTTCGGGAAATTCCGTAACGTTTTTTGTAACTCCGGCAACTTTATCACCCGCACCTAATTTATAGAATATATCCGCCGCAGCGGGAGCAAGTATAACAACTCTTTCGGCAGCATTAGCACTAAATACTGAAAGTAAAATGGTCAGCGTGAGCATCAGCCTTAACACTGAACACCTCCGAAAGCATGGACGCCTCAACCTCTCCGGCCGGCACGTCATATATCAGTTTTCCATTTAACATCATCCATATCCTGTCAAAGTATTTAACCGACAGATTCACCTCGTGCATTGAGGCAATGAGCGTTCTGCCCGAATCTGTCAGAAGTTTTAAAATTTCCAGAGAGTGCCTTACATCAAGCATTGATACAGGTTCATCCAGAAAGAGAACATCAGTTCGCTGATTAAGCGCACGGGCGATCATCACCCTTCTCTTCTCTCCGCCGGAAAGCTCCGTAAAGGCTCTGTCCCGCAGAGTGACAAGGGCAGTTGTTTTAAGAATTTCTTCCGTCAGTCTGTCAGCATTCTTCATATGTCCTGCTGCGTATGCACCAAGGCGAACCACTTCAAAAACAGTAAACGGAAAAACAACTGACGGAAGCTGCGGCATAAAAGCCATCATTTCCGCACGCTCTTTACGCTTTATTCCGCCAAGCTCTTTTCCGCCGTAATAGATGCCTTCACAGGGGGTAAGCCCGGTAAGCACATGCAGAAGCGTGCTTTTACCGGAACCGTTTTCGCCAATAACAGCTATTTTGCAGCCTTTCTGCACAGTGAGATCAGGCACACTTAACGAGAATACGCCACGTTTAAATTCAAGACCTGCAATATCAATCATGCCAGATCTCCGCCTGCCTGCTCCTCAGTATATAGAAAAAGAACATTCCTCCAAGAACAGCGGTAACTATTCCAACGGGAAGCTCCGCACCGTTTGGTATAACTGTTCTTGCCACTGCATCCGCTGTTATCATAAGCAGTGCGCCAAAAACGGAGGAATAAAAGATTCCCTGCCTGACATCACTGCCGTAAAAACTTCGGGCTATGTGTGGTACAATAAGCCCCACAAAGCCGATTAAGCCTGTAAAACTCACAGAAACAGCCACCAGAGCAGTGGAGAACACAAACGCCCTCATTCGTTCACTCCGTACATTCACGCCGGATGTTTCAGCGGACATTTCATCAAGGGCGAGGATGTTCAAAGGGCGAGCCCTGAATACAAAATAAGCTGTGCAGAGAATGAGAACAGACGCCGCAAAAGCTGTTTTTGCCCATGTTATCATATAAAAACCGCCCATAAGCCAGAAGACTATGGAGGTCAGAGATTCTTCAAAAAAGAATTTTACAAACCCTATCACCGACGAAGCAACAATATTAAGCACCACACCCGCCAGAATCATAGTTATGGGGCTTATTCCGCTTCTGCGGTATGAAACACTGTAAACAAGCATCAGCCCGCCTAACCCCGTAAAAAGAGCCACAGGTGAAGCAAGATGTGCAGGAAGCCCTAATGCTATGGCAATCACAGCCCCCAAAGCAGCAGATGATGCCGCTCCGGTGGTAAAGCTGTCCGCCAGAGGATTGCGCAGCACAAGCTGATATACAGAACCGCTCAAGCCAAGCATAGCACCTGTCAGCCCTGCAAAAACCACACGGGGAGCCCGCATATTAAGCAGAATATCCCTCTGGACTTCATCCGTGCGGAACTGGGTTATATCTGTGGAGCCAACAAACAACGCAGCAGCAGATACTGCTACGAGTATCAGAATCCATAGAAGCTTCAACCTTCAACCCCGTTCAGAATCCGTCCTGCTATGATGAACAGCACAGCCGCCGAACCGAGCATAACGCCCATGTTCAGCCATATATCGCACTCTGTCCCTATCAGGGAACATCGTATGAGCTTTGTTGAGTAAGTCATGGGGGAAATATGAGCCAGAACACCTGCCAGAAAAGGCATTTTATCCACCGGGTAAAAAGTGCCGGAGAGAAATATCATTGGGGTTATCACAAATGTGTTCACAGACATCTGATCCCCGTGGTTTTTTACCACGAGTGCAACAATTATGCCCAGAAGGGAAAAAACAATCAGATGAACAAGCATCACTGGGATGAATAAAAGGCTCATTTTCAGCCCTGCACCGGCAATAAAGCCGTATGCCAGTATTATCACCACAGGAATAAGCCCTTTGATTACTCCGTAAAGCACCTCGCCCGCAACAATTTCCCACCTGCTCACAGGAGCAAGGAGATACTCGTCAAAGACCTTAAAGTAAAATCTGGAAATATTTATTTCGCCGGAAATGCCGTAGCTTTGGTTAAGGCTGCTCATGGCGACAAGTCCGGGTATAAGAAATGTAAGATAGTTTACCCCGTCCACAGAGGCGAACCGCCCTATTCCGTAGCCGAAGGCAACAAGGAACAGAAAAGGGGAAACAGCAGATGATGCAAGCACCTTCCATATTCTGCTGCGGAGAACCTGTGTCTCTCTGTATAAAACACCTTTTACGCCGTTCATGCGTCTATTCTCCTGCCGGTAATGGTAAGATAAACATCCTCAAGGTTTGTTTCCCTTATACTTGCTGTATCCGAAAGAGCGCCCAGCCTCTCAAGCCCTGCATCACGGGTTTCAAAAAACTCTGTCTCAGTTTTACCGTTCCGGTATATGTCCAGAGCCCATTTGCCGACCCTCGCCTTCAGTCCTGCCGCCGTTCCTTCAGTGACAATTTTTGCCTTATCCATTATCATCACACGGTCAGACAGCATTTCAGCTTCTTCGATGTAATGGGTAGTGAGCAAAACCGTACATCGCTTATCCTGATTTATACTGCGTATAAAGTCCCACATTGTCCTACGGACAGAGGCATCAAGCCCCACTGTGGGTTCATCCAGAAAAAGCACCGAAGGTTCATGAAGAAGGGCACGGGCAATGATCAGCCTGCGTTTCATACCGCCGGAGAGGTTTCCGGCAGTTTTATCCGCATGTGCGGCAAGCCCGGAAAAATCCAGCGCATTTGCAATTTTATTGTTTAAACTGCTCACTCCGAAAAGTATTCCGTGGGCTTTGAGGTTCTGATAAACAGTAAGATCCCTGTCCACATTGTTATGCTGCGGAACAACACCTATAGTCTGTTTAATCCTCCTGTTCTGCGGATCAAACAGAGTTCCGTCATAGCGTATTTCGCCGGATGCAGGAATAGTGAGCCCTGTCAGCATGTTTATTGTGGTGGTTTTACCCGCTCCGTTAGGACCAAGGAGAGCAAGGATGCTCCCCTCCTCCACGTCAAAGCTTATTCCGTCTACAGCCTTGTGAGCGCCGAAGACTTTTGTAAGGGATCTTACGGATATCTTGTTCATATCACTTAAGTTTTATTCCTGCCTCTCTGGCGGCTTCTTCCATATGGTTTATGAATATCTGCCTTACAGCGGGTTTGTGCCCAAGTCCTTCAAGCACAGGAGTAACATTGAAGCCTGCCTTTGTGAGCATAACTTTCCATGAATCGTCCTCATCTCCCGCCATGTCATTCTCGGCGTGATCGCCCGCAACATACATCAGAGGTTTGAGAATTATATTTTTTACTTTTTTATCAACAAGTTTATCCATAACTGAGTCAAAATCGGGCAGACCTTCAACCAGACCTATAATAACAGGAACGCCGTACATGCGGTTAAGGATAAGCTCAAGCTCATAGTAAGCTCCCTGAGACATATGTTCGTTTCCGTGTCCCATGTAAACTAGAGCTGCTTTAGCATCTTTTGCCCGCTGGATATCCGGAGCAAGCACCTTTGCCAGTGTTTCCAGATATTCCGCATGGGAATAAGCGCCTGTAAGGGGTTTACCAATGCCGACAGCAACAAAAGGCTGAAGTTTTGGTTTAAGGGTTTTTATACCCGCAAGCCCTTCAACATAAGCAACCATGTCAGCATACTCCTCACCATCAGTAATAAGCGAAGGCTGAACGACAATGCTCCTGTAACCGAGGTTCTGGAGATCTGCCATTACACCAAGAACATTTTTTATTCCGTAAAGCATTTCAGGAATCTGCGGATGTTCTTTGCGGTAAGCCGAATCAGCCGCTCTTTCGTTCCATATTTTGCGGATTATGTTTGAAGTAAAAGCCAGTCTCACTGGTGTTTCGGGATACTTTGCCTGTGTCTCCCTCACCAAAGCGAGAATAGGTTCAAGGGTTGTTTCATAGGTTGTGCCGAATGATGTGATAACAATTGCCGTTTTTTCTTCCATTGCCTTCTCTCCTCCTGCATGTACTGCGCCCGTAAAAGCCAGACAAACAAGGAACACTGCGAATATGCGTTTCACATACTCCTCCTTTAAAAAAAAATGATTTTATACGGGTGCGACAGGAAATCCTGATGGGGGGCATATTGGGGTGCCTTCATCCTCGTAAAGTTCAAACAGAACAGGTATCCTGACTTCCGGCACGGCATAAAAGCCGCCTACTCCCGCACCTTCCCATCCGTTTTATGGACAGTGGCTCACTGCGGTTTCGTTCCGGTTACAGTAGCGGGACTGTTTTGGATTTTAACCAAATTCCCTGTTTCTGTCTCCACCTCGTATATTAAGGCATTTTCCGACACATAAGCCTGTTAGTCAATTATAATTATCCTTGACACATATTTTATTTCGGAACACCATCTCAAAATGCGTAAAGGATTCACCACAGGCACAGCCGCTGCGGCTGCGGCAAAGGCTCATGCCGTTTACCGTATGAGCGGAATAAATACTGATTTCATTGATATTATCCTGCCGGACGGCAGCCGTATGGGCATACCTGTCACTTGCTCTGAAACGGGAGCGTTTGTCATAAAGGATTCGGGCGATGATCCTGACGTTACCCACAGGGCGGAGATACATGCTTGTGTGGTGCTTAACGACAGCGGCATGATAAAAATAAAAGGCGGCAAAGGGGTAGGCACCGTTACCAAGGCGGGTTTGCAGATACCCGTGGGTGAACCTGCCATAAACCCTGTTCCCCGAAAAATGATAGAAGAAAATGTGCGTGAAGCCATAGGCGCACCAAAGGGAGCAGTGGTTACTATATCCGTACCCGAAGGGGAAAGGCTTGCGGCGCAGACATTTAATGAGCGCATAGGTGTAATCGGCGGCATATCGATAATAGGCACAACGGGGATAGTTCACCCCATGAGCATTGACGCTCTTATAGATTCCTTTAAATGCGAAATTGACGTAAAGCTTGCAGAAGGAAGACACATAATCCTTGTTGCGGGCAAAATAGGCGAGAAACACATGCAGACCATCCGCCCCTGTGAAGACGCTGTGATGGTCAGCAACTACTTCGGAGAAGCTTTTAATTACTTGCGGAAGAATGATATAACAGAAATCACCCTCGCCGGTCATCCGGGAAAACTGGCGAAGCTGGCAATGGGACACTACAATACCCATTCTGCCCATTCCCCTCAGGCGCAGGACTTTGTGAGCGGTGTTCTGGGCATCCCGACTGGTTTCAACACTGTTGAGGAAATATGCCTTACCCATCCGTCAGGGTTCAGCAGTATAGCAGAACTGATAAGCGCAAAGGTCAAGGATGATTACGGATTTACAAAAACCGATGTTCTCCTTTTCAACATGAAAGGCGATCTGATAGGACAATCTCATGGCTGACATATACATAATCTCCACTGGAACAGGACACCCTGATATGCTGACAGGCAGGGCGAAGAAAGCCCTCTCACAGATAGATACGGCTGTAGGCGGGGAGAGATTCCGCCACTGGGTAAATGTTCCTTTTTACGAGCCGGAACCTCTGATAAGCGGCACTCTGGAATTTATCAGAAATAACCGTGGAAAAAAAATCGGCGTTCTTGTCACGGGGGATGCGGGATTTTTCAGCCTCGCTAAATCTGTCGTGAAGGAATTCGGCAGGGAAAACGTTAAGATAATAGAGGGAATAAGCGTTGTTCAGGCAGCATTTGCGGCTATAGCTGAACCATGGGAGGATGCTGTGTTCCTTTCCGCCCACGGACGGAGCGGATTTGACATAGAAAAAGCAGTTAATGCGGATAAATTTCTTATTCTGTGTGATAAAATCAACAACCCAAGAAAGATCATAGAAGAAAACAGCCGCCTCATAAAGAATTTTGAACTCTGGGTGGCGGCAAACCTCAGCATGAATAATGAAATAGTTCACAGAGTAACACTGGATGAGCCTATACCCGAAGATGCTCTTTCCTGTGTGATAGGGATAAGAAAAACAGGTGAATAAATGTCAAAAGTCTATTTCATAGGTGCCGGACCCGGTGATCCGGAGCTTATTACCCTTAAAGGGATAAATGCTGTTAAAAAATGCGAAACAGTAATATACGCCGGAAGCCTCGTTTCAAAGGATATACTCACCCACTGCACTGAAACTGCGGAGATACATAACTCTGCCTCCATGAATCTGGATGAGATTATTAATGTGATGCAAAAATCAGTGGCGGAAGGTAAAAGCGTGGCAAGGCTTCACACCGGAGATCCTTCGCTGTATGGTGCGGTGAATGAGCAGATGCTTGAGCTTGACAGAATCGGGATTGAATACGAAATAATCCCCGGTGTAACCGCTCTTTTTGCCTCTGCCGCCGCCCTGCGGACAGAACTGACACTGCCGGAAATTTCCCAGACAGTTATTATAAGCCGCATAGAGGGGAGAACCCCTGTTCCGGCTGATGAATCCATAGAAAAACTCTCCGCCCACGGCGGCACATTCGCCTTTTATCTCTCTGTGGACAGGTTCGGCGATATAGCTGACTCCTTCATAAAAAACGGCTGGAGTTCTGACACCCCTGCCGCTGTGGTTTACAGAGCTAGCTGGGATGATGAAAGTATCCTTAAAGGGACACTCTCAAACCTTGAAAACAAAATAAAAGAAAGCGGTATAAACAAACATGCTCTGGTACTTATAGGCAAGGCTCTGGACGGCAAAGGAGCATACTCAAAGCTTTATGATAAGGACTTCTCCCATGGAACACGCCCGTAAATCAGCGGTGATAGCAGTAACCGAAAAAGGAGCAAGGCTTGCATCAGTAATCGGCGCAGAAACAGGCTTTGAGCTTTATCTGCCGGAAGAAATCGCAGCGGAGTATGGTGCAGTGCCTTATAAACTCCTGCGTGACTGCTTTAAAAAACTCATGGACGGCACTTACGGAAGCATTGTCGCTGTTATGGCGCAGGGCATAGTAACCAGAATGGCGGCTCCGCACCTGAAATCAAAGCATGTTGACCCCGCAGTGGTAGCTTGTGATGAAGTCGGCAGGTTCGCCATCAGCGCAATAGCCGGACATGAAGGCGGCGCAAACGCCCTAGCCCACCTTATTTCGTCCGTAACCGGCGCTGTTCCGGTTATAACCACCGCAACAGAGGCAAACCGAACCCACATAATCGGCATCGGCTGCCGCAGGGATACAGCAAAGGAAGAGATAATACACGCCGTGCACGGTGCATGCGCCCTTGCGGGTATAGGGACAAAGGACCTGCGTCTGGCGGCTTCCGCATGGGTTAAGAAAAATGAATCAGGACTCCTTCAGGCTGTGCAGGAGCTGAATATTTACATTCGTTTTCTCCCTGAAAAAGCATATAAAAACAGCCTCTACGCTTTTAAGGAACATGAGGCGCCCATGAAGCATTTCGGAATTCCCGGCGTTGCAGAACCGTCTGCGATACTTGCCGCTGTGAATCCCTCTGTTATTCTGCCCCGCACCGTTATGGGCTCAGTGACTGTGGCAATTGTTAAGGAAGGTTTGAATGACTAAAGGAAAATTATTTGTGGCGGGAACAGGACCCGGCAAAACTGACTACACCGCCCCCGCCGCACTTGAAGCAATAAAAAATGCTGACTATATAAGCGGGTACATTCCTTATGTTGAATCGGTCAGGGAATATATATCCCCTGATGCAGAGGTTTTCACCAACGGAATGACAGGCGAGACGGAACGGGTGGAAAAAGCCGTTGAGGCTGCGGAAGCAGGCAAAACCGTTGCTCTGATCTGCGGCGGGGACGCATCTCTTTATTCCCTTGCCTCCCTTGTTTATGAAAAAGCTGCAGATACTGATATAATAGAAGTAATACCGGGAATAACAGCCGCCCTCGCCGCTTCGGCTAGGCTTGGTGCGCCTGTGGCGGATGATATAGCAATAATATCCATGTCCGACCTTCTGACCCCTTGGGAAGTTATCAAAAAACGGATAGAAGCTGTAAACACAGGGGACTTTGTATGCGCCGTATATAACCCCAGAAGCAGAAAGCGCACGGAGCAGATCGAATATACTTTGCAAGTATTCGCCTCACGGGGGGATCTCGCCTGCGGATATGTCCGGAACTCACACCGTGACGGTGAATCGGTATGGACAGGCAGACTTTCGGAGCTGGACACAAAAGAGCTGGACATGAGTACAGTTCTTATCGTCGGATGCGTAAAAACCTTCATAAAAAACGGAAAGCTCATCACCCCAAGGGGCTATACAGATAAATACGGAGAATAGAAATGATACTGGTACTGGGCGGAACTTCCGCAACCCATAAGGTTATTGAAGGGCTGAAGGACAAAGACACGGATTTTATAATAACCCTCGCCACGGACTACGGCGAGCGTGAATTCCGCCTCCGTTATCCTGATAATGTAATGAAGATCCGTTTCACAGAAGAAACAATGGAAAACTTCATCCGTAACCGCCATGTCACAGAGATCATAGACACAACACACCCTCACGCATCAGAGATAACAACAACAGCCAAGAATGTTGCCAGCAAATGCGGCATTCCCTATACAAACCTTGTAAGAAAACCGGATGAGATAAAAGAGACCGACCTAGTGCATGCCTTTTCAAGCTATGAAGAAGCGGCAGATTTTCTGCGTGAGGCTAAGTTCGGGCGTATATTTTTTACCACAGGCAGCAACAACATCCATCGGTTTTCCGAATTTGCCCATAACGGCTGGGTGCGTATTCTTCCTTATGAAAAATCCATTGAAAAATGTGTTCAGGCGGGCTTTGAGCGCTCAAGGATAATTGCCATGCAGGGTCCTTTCACCACAGAATTCAACGCATCGCTTTTCCGTGAGCTGGGGGCAGGATGCGTTGTGTCAAAAAACAGCGGTGAAGGCAGCGGGTTTAAGGAAAAGCTGAACGCATGCCTTATACTTAAGATACACTATGTGGTTATAAACCCGCCCGAAGCAGAAGAAGACCATTAATCACCGTTGCGGCGCATGGGCTTCCGCCCTTGGGTCCGATGTTTGAGACATGGGGTATGGCGGTTTTCATCAGCAGATCCTTGGATTCTGCCGCCTTGACAAACCCCACAGGCAGACCTGCAACAAATGCAGGGTTCATCCTGCCCTGCTCCGTAAGCTCAATAAGTTTTAAAAGCGCTGTGGGGGCATTGCCAATGGCATAAACCGCTTCGGGATACTTCTCCGCCGCATACACAACAGCAGTTTCCGCCCTTGTGAGGTTAAGCTCCTTAGCACGTTCAATCACTTCCGGCTCACTGATAAAGCACATCACCTTATTTCCGCTTTCGCCTAAATATCTCTTGGTAATGCCCGCAGTAACCATTGTTACGTCTGTTATCACCGGTGCTCCGTTTCTCAAAGCCTCAATACCTGCCTCAAGCTTCAATATGCGTGTAAGCTCGGCAAATTCGGGATCGCCTGTGGTATGCACAAGCTTGCGGACTATAACCTTTTCTGCGTCACTAAAACGGGAGAGATCGGTTATTGAATCTATAATTTCAAAGCTTTCTTTCTCTATGCTTAAACCTTTATCCATAAAAACTCCTTACCCAAGAATTAAATCAAGAACAGAAGGCTTTGATGCAAAATGAAAATGCACATAACCTGCCAGTGTCCTGTTTTTAAGAAAAGCGTCTTCCGAACGGGCTTTTGAAGTAACTTTTTCAAGTGTGAGGAAATACTTCTCACGGATGTTTTCAAGCATGGAATAGTGAAATTCATGCCCGATGAGTCCGTTCAGATACCTGTTGTCAGTTACTTTTACATAGCCCAGAGCCTGTCTTCTGTCTGTCATGCGGCATTCGGCGTCAAAAACACCTGCCATACGGTGAAACTCATCTTCAATATTTATGCCGTCCGTCAGGAGCATCATGCCCCCGCATTCGGCTATCATTCGCCCGCCGGATAACGCATGTTCACGGAGCCAGTCAAGCATTGCTGTCTGATTGTTAAGCTCCATCACATGCAGTTCGGGGTATCCTCCGCCCAAATAGATAAGCTCTGCTTCCTCCACAGTTTCACCCTTCAGCGGTGAAAAAAAGCGTATTTCATAGCCCCGTCTGCGCAGTTCACGGAAGTTTGCCTCATAATAAAAGCTGAAAGCCTGATCAAACGCCACAGCACATACTTTATCCGCCTTCGGATACTCTGCATTCACTTTTGAAAGAGGTTTGGAAACTTTAAGCGAGGCAAGAGCGGTGATGTCGATATATGCTTCTGCCAGTTCTGCGCACTTTGCGTAATATGCCTCTTCTGTTTCAAGGGCTGTCGCTATGCCCAAGTGCCTTGACTTGACAAGGGGTTCCTTCTGCTTCGGTACACTGCCGAAAACGGGCAGATCTGTATGATGCTTAACAGCATCTGTAATGAGTTTCTCATGGTTTAGTGATGCCGCATTGTTTATTATAACTCCGGCTATTTCCGTGTTTACGCTTAATATCTGTAATCCTTTGAGAAAAGCGGCGGCGGTGTATGAACTTGAGGCGGCGTTTAAAACAATTACCGCAGGCAGACCCAGTGCGGAAGCGACATCGTATGTGCTTCCCTTAAAATCAACATGATCCACACCATCAAAGAAACCCATCACCCCTTCTGCTACGGCTATATCACGCCCTTTGCAGCCATCAGCAAAGATCTGCCTCACAGCGGATGTATCCAGCATTACAGTATCAAGGTTTTCCGCCGGATGCCCTGCACTTCTGGTCAGGTGTCGGGTATCGATATAATCCGGTCCGCATTTAAAGGGAGCTACCTTTCTGCCCCTGCCGGATAAGGCACGGATTATCCCTGTGGTCAGGGTTGTCTTGCCTGATCCGCTCCTTTCTGCTCCGATTACAAATCCGTTCATCTATTCTCCTGAAAGAAAAGCCGCAATCCTGTCACGCAGTTTTGCAGAAAACGAAGGCTCACGCCCTTGTGTGGAAACAGACACAACCGTACCTGTATCGTTCTCAATATAGACTGCGGGCATGTGAAAGTCACTGAGTTCAGGATCATCCGCCGCATTCACAGGTATATTCTTCATCTTGGCTTCAATGGCAATCTTGCGGTTCAGCTCTCTGTTATCAGTACATACAAAGAGCAGATCCGCCCCCTGTATATCATCCGCAGATGCTGATTTTATGATTACATCAACCTGACTATTATTCTTTATTCCGTCTGTAACAGACTCCGCTATAACGGTAATTTTCGGCTCCATACGGATCAGTGAGTTTATTTTCCTTTCGGCGACTTTGCCGCCGCCTATAAAAACAAGCCTTCTGCCTCTTATGTTCATCATTAACGGGAAATAAGATAACTTCATAATACATCCTTCAGAATCAAATCTATATTGCAGTTTTCCTTTATGGTTTCAGCCAGTAAATCAAGCTGGCGTTCTTTTTCATTTACATAGTCAACAGGTTCAAAGGCTGTGTTCATAAGGCTGTTAAGTGCTTTAATATTTTCTGAATGCTCAAAAAAGCCGTGGAGATATGTTCCGAATACCCTGCCTTTTGCCGTACACACGCCTTTTTCAGCAAGGTTTTTCAAATCTCCGGTTTCTGTTTTGCCCATGTGCATTTCATAGCCCTTAAGGGTTATTCCGCTCCATGAGTTTTGTCCGGTATATTCTTTATGAATAAGTTCTTTCTGCTTTGTAATAACAGTTTTCAACGCCAGCAGACCAAGCCCCGCCGTCTCGCCTTTTTCACCCTCTATCCCATCAGGATCGGATATTGTTTCACCAAGCATCTGAAACCCGCCGCAAATACCGATTACAGGCTTACTTTCCGCCATTTTCACAACAGCCTCTGCAAAGCCCGTTTCACGGAGAAAATTCATGTCATATACAGTATGTTTGCTTCCGGGAATTATTACAACATCACAATCATTCAGTTCAGCAGGCTTAGACGCATATATGAGCTGGACATTTTTCATCGCCTTAAGTGCCGCGAAGTCGGAAAAATTGCTTATATAAGGCAGACGGATAACTCCGGCTTTTATTTCGGCTTTTTCGGTATCAGAGCATATATCCTGCGAGTCCTCTTCCTCAAGGGTCAGCCTCATATAAGGCATAACACCCGCAACAGGGATGGGGACAATCTCTTCAAACATCTTTATCCCCGGTTCCAACAGGCTTTTATCCCCCCTGAATTTATTTATGATAAACCCTTTGACAAGCCTCGCAGAATCAGCAGGCAGAAGATCATAAGTTCCTTTCATCCATGCGAAAACTCCGCCTCTGTCTATATCGCCTATTATGTGAACATCCGCTCCGGCGTATTCCGCCATTCGCATATTTACTATATCAGTTTTATGGAGATTAATTTCCGCCGGACTGCCGGCACCCTCCATCACAATAACATCATATTCTGTCGACAGCGAATCAAAGGCAGAGCAGGAAACGGAGAAGTTTTCGGCTGAAAGCTCATAATACTCCCTTGCGGAAAACACACCTTCCACCCTGCCCATCCGCACAAGCTGTGACTTTGACATCCCCTGCGGTTTAAGGAGAACAGGATTCATCCGCACATCAGGCAGGATACCCGCCGCCTCTGCCTGAAGAATCTGCGCTCTGCCCATCTCAAGCCCTTCTGCGGTTACTCCGGCGTTCAGCGCCATGTTCTGAGACTTAAACGGAGCAGTGCGCAAGCCCATATTCTTAAGCAGACGACAGAAGCCCGCCGTAAGAAGGCTTTTGCCCACTCCTGATCCTGTTCCCTGAAACATGATTGCTTTCGCCATTTCTTTTCTCCGTTTTAATGAACTTAATAAATATGCACTCAAACAGCAAGCATGATATAAATCTCACTAGTTTAGATATATAAAAATTTATTGATCTTATCTAATATACTGTTAATATACCCCCGACAGGTTTTCATACCTTCTTAATATAATTTGAATTGAGGGAAACTGATGTTTAATTATTCCGCAAAAGCAGTCTACAGGCTGGATGTGGCTACACGCACCCTGCTGGCTGTATTCGGAGGATACTGGGGCTGTGCCGCAGTTACTTTAATTGTTACACGTATTTTACCATCCGACCCTAAAACAGCGGCTCTCACAGCTAACATGCTGTTTTTCATTCTGTACACCTGCGTTTTCATCTGGGTTTTTTCCGTGAGAAAACCTCTTTACGCATGGCTCGGCGTGGGCATTCCGTCCGCAGTGTTCGGGCTTGCACTGCTTATGTGGGGTGGAGCATGAAGGAAAAATTCCGTCAGTCAATGAGCTGGCTGCACACATGGAGCGGGCTTATACTCGGCTGGCTTATCTTCGTTATCTTTTTCACAGGTACACTTTCCTATTTCCGTCATGAGATAACCCACTGGATGCAGCCTGAAACCCATGAATCAGTGGTAAGGGACGCCGCCGCACTTGACAGGGCTGTTGACTTTCTGGTCAAAAACGCACCTGATGACGCCGCTGGATGGCTTATTGCTCTGCCTGATGAGCGTATGAAAACAATCGAGGCATCATGGCGCAAGGTGAGAATCGATCCCAAATACGGGATACGCCCTGAAATCACCCAGAATTTTCTTGACGCATCCACCGGAGAGAACACAAACGCACGTAAAACTCACGGCGGCGAATTTCTATACCGTTTTCATATCGAGCTTTACGGTATGGACAAAACACTGGGACGCTGGATAATCGGAATAGCAACAATGGCTATGTTCATAGCTATTATCACCGGAATCATACTCCACAAACGCATATTCAAAGACTTCTTCACATTCAGAGGCAAAAAGGGAGTCCGCTCATGGATGGACGCCCACATCTTCACTGCTGTTCTTGCTCTGCCGTATCATGTGATGATCACATATTCGGGGCTTTTACTGCTTATGATGATACTTCTGCCGTGGAATACGGAAGAGTTCATGCGTGAATACAATGAAATGCGGGCAAAAATGCTGGAGCAGCCCGCAGAGGTTATCTCCCCTGATTTTGAACAGTATCCTCCTGTGTCGATAGTTCCTCTCATTGCTGATGCTGAAAAGAGGCTCGGTGAAAAGATAGGCAAGATATACATCAGCAATCCCGGTCAAAGAAACATGCTGGCGACTTTTGTTCCCGTAAGAAGCGATAAAATAACCTACACCGACAGAAGCCGCAACGCTGATGCCAATGTTAACTACAGCCTCCGCAACGGAAGATTCTACGGTGAGATGAGAACAGAGCCAATATCAAAAGCTTATTCCGTTTTCAACGCACTCAGCACACTGCATGTGGCACGCTTTGCCGATACATTCATGCGCTGGCTGTTCTTTATCTCAGGCGTTATGGGAACAGTGATGACCGCCACAGGTCTGATAATCTGGGTGCAGAAGAAAGCCAAAGCCGCAAACAAACCCTTCGGGCGCAAGCTTGTTGAGGTGCTGAACATAGGCGGAATAACGGGACTCGCCATAGCCACAGCCGCTTACTTCTGGGCAAACAGGCTTGTTCCCGCATATTCGGCAGACCGCATGAGCTGGGAGGTCGGAGTATTCTTTACTGTTTGGGTGCTTACATTTATCCATCCCGTTATCAGAGACAGAAAACAGGCATGGATTGATCAGCTCTGGGTGTGCGCAGGGATGTTCGCCCTTATACCTGTTATAAACGCCTTTACATCACCAATGAACCTGTTCAATGCATTCTCTGCGGGGAATATGGTAGTTGCCGGATTTGACCTTACAGCACTTGTAACAGGTGTTCTCCTTGCTGTTACCGCTGTTTTTGTCTCCGGAAAAAAGGAGGTGAAATAATGCTGGCAGGACTTATAACTCTCGCACTCACATTCACAGGCTTTACCCTCATCGCCCTCGGCATGGAAAAGCACCACGCACAGATAATGGATAAGCCCTTTAACACAGCCCTGAAACCTGTTTATATGCTTTCCGGCTGGGTTATCCTGCTTATTGCCGCTGTGCCTTGTGTTATGCAGTATAAAATATCCATCGGGCTCACCGCATGGTTCGGCTGCATGAGCCTTTCCGGCAGTGTGCTTGTGCTGATGCTCACCTATACACCAAGAAAAGTTTTTGCAGGCGCAGCGGGGGCAGTACCATTTGCCGCCGCACTGTTCCTTGTTAATATACTTCTGTAGTTTGCTCACTGCGCTGCCTGTTAAGGCGGCGCAGTTTTCTTTTCCTCACCCTGATAAATTCATGGACAACCCACAGATCTTTTTTATAGACTTGATATTATTGAGGTGATGTTATGATTATTTACGGAATCGGTCTGGGTCCGGGCGATCCTGAGCTTGTCACTGTTAAAGCGGTGAAAACACTTGAGAAATCAGATGTTGTCATTGTTCCGCAGTCCGACAAAACAGGGCGGAGCATAGCCTTTGACATAGTTAAAAACTACGTGCCCGAAGAAAAAATCCACATGTATTACTTCCCGATGACAGGCAACAAGGCTGATCTTGATGTGCGCTATACAGCCCTCGCATCAGATATGGAGAAGCTCGCCGCCGAAGGCAAAACAGTAAGCTATGTCACCATAGGCGACACCCCTGTCTACAGCACTTTTAACTACCTGCGAGATAAACTGAAAGCAAAAAATATAGATACCAGAATGGTTGCCGGAATCTCCGCATTTTCCGCATCGGCAAACAGAATGAATCTGCCGCTCTGTGAAAAGGACGGTTCTTTCTGCGTGGTGGAAATGCCTGAAACTGATGAAGAGCTTGCGGAGCTTACACGCCGTTTTACATCTGTAGTGCTGATGAAGGTGCATAAAAGACTCGGTGTGCTGATAAGTTTCGTCAGGGAAAATAAGCTTAGCGAGGCGTATCTGTTCCAGAGGGTAACTATGGATGATGAACAGATTTTTGACCTGCTGAATGAAATGCCTGAAGAATCCGCAGGGTATCTCTCAACGGCTATATTAAAGGCTTAGGAGAATATCAAGGGATTCAAGGAAGCCTTTTTCCTCAAAGACTTCGATGCAGACAGTCACCTGATGTGCTTCTGAGAAGGTCATTATGGTTTTCAGAACACCCTTATCTGTGTGAACAAGGCTCTGGTGGTCACGCACTCCGTCAGAGCCGTGGAGATGAATAAGCCCTATTTCTGCGGCGTATGCTTCAAGCAGTCTGCCTGCATCCCCGCCGTAGTGAATAACATGCCCCAAATCAGCGCATATTTGAACCGGAATCCCCCGAAGTCTGCCGAAAAGGTCTGCATCATCACCGCTGTTTTCAACGGTAAGAGGTACAGCGGTTCTTTCTGCAAATTCACTTAGGTTTTCAAAAAATAAATCCTGTTCCTGCATATGTATTGTGTGGGTATATGCCCCTGATGGTTTGAGCAGCTCTGCGTACCTTTCTATCACAGCCCAGTTTGCCTTCTCTGCAAGGTCAATATCATAAGGCATATGCACGTTAAAGCGCATCCCCTCTGCCCCAAGAGCCTCAACTTCTGCAGGGTCAGGTTCATCCCCTTCATAAAGGCTCGACATATACAGAAGCTCCACCTCATCCACAATTCCCTTAAGATGACGGACATTAGTTATCCTGTCCGCTTTTTTTATGAATGACGGTGCGGCTATACGGCGCATAAGGGGCAGCCTCCGTAATAACGCAGAATAAAATAAACAACAGCACATACTGCAATGGCAAACACTGCGGATGTGTCAAACAGCCTCACAGCCTCTTTTATTCTGAGGGCTTCGGCTTCTGCTGTTCCATCACCTATACACGGCTTGTCCTTAACCTTGCCGAAGTAAGAGACTGCACCGCCCAGACGCAGGTTAAGCGCACCAGCGAAGGCGGACATGGAGTGCGCAGAATTCGGGCTGTCATGCTCTTTTCTGTATTTAAAAGCGGTTTTAAGGGTATTTTTCATGCTCATTCCGCAAAACAGGGCTGAAATTGATATAACAAAAACAGAAATCCTTGCGGGTATAAAGTTAAGCAGATCATCCAGACGGGCGGCAAACTTGCCGAACTTCTCATATTTATCATTTCTGTAGCCGATCATTGAATCCAGAGTGCTGACAACTTTGAAAAACAATGCCCCTGCACCTCCGCCGAATACGGCAAAGATAAGGGGAGAAAGCACTCCGTCAGTAAAATTTTCCGAAACAGACTCAACAGCAGATTTAACAACCCCCGCCTTATCCATATCCGCAGTATCACGGCTTACTATCATGGAAAGCTCATGCCTTGCAGACTGCAAATCACCTGACACAAGGGGCTCATAAACCCTCATTGCGTGCTGTTTCATGGACTTTGCACTTATGGCGGAATAGATGATAAACGCATTTATAAATACATATGCGTACAAATGAAACCCGTAGACAAAGTAGAGTATTAAAGTCCCAATGCCTGTCCAGAAAGCCGCAGAAAAAACGGTCAGGATCATTCCGCCGATAAAACCCAAACCATACAACCGTTTTTCCAGAAACCTGTTTAACCTGCCCATCAGCACCACAGGATGAAAGGACGAACGGGGATCTCCGAAAATATCATCCAGAAAAAAAGCAATAATGCAGGAAACAAGGTTCAGGCTTATAAACTGTGTCACAGCACATTCCTGAAGGCGTCAATTAATGGCTGCATATCACCCCTGAGAGAGAAGCGTATATGCTCGCCCTTCAGCCCTGCAAAGTTTGAGCAGTCACGGATAAGCACCTTCTGCTCAAGGCATTTACGGAAAACATTGGCAGATTCAACACCGTGAAGACGACATAGTATAAAATTAACATCAGATTCTAAAGGTTCAATCCAGTGGACACCATCCAGCTCAGGCAAAAAAGCTTTTTTAAACTTTGCTGTCCTTACTGCGGTTTTTGTGGTGTCTTCATCAGTCAGAAGCACTCCCGCAGCCTGAGCAATGCTGTTTACATTCCAAGGGGGAAGAAGCTTGGTGACAGATTCCGCCAGCTCTGTATTTCCGGTTATCATAAAGCCCAGCCTCAAGCCCGGCACACCGAATATCTTAGAGAATGAACGAAGAACAACAAGGTTATCCGCAAGGTGGTTTTTCAGTGTAAAATCAGCCTCATTGATGTGGAAAGGCATGTATGATTCATCAACAACAAACAAAGTCTGCGGACTGCTTTTCAGCATTTCCAAAATCTCCGAACGGGGCATGGTTCTGCCTGTTGGGTTGTTCGGATTGCAGATAAAGCATAAATCCGCAGGGGCAAGCACCGGATGTGTTTTCACACTAATGCCGTACATATTACAGAAATATTCGTAGTCCGAATATGTGGGCATACAAATGTTCGCTCTCTTGCCGGAAAACAGACGGCATATTTTTTCTATCGCCTCGGTTGTACCCGCTGTAACGCATATATTTTCAGGATTAACATTAATGGAAGAGGCATAGACTTTTTTAAGGGTGTTTGATTCGGGTTCCGGCAGAACGGAAAGCAGACGTGATGTATCCAGCTTTTTCAAACATTCCGGCTGAATGTGGCTCACATTTCCGCTATAGTCTCTTATTTCATCAACTGATACATTAAGTTCAGCCGCCGCCTTGTATATGTCGCCGCCGTGTTTTCCCTGCTTCACCTTATGTTTTCCTCCTGAAAATAATAATGTTTTATAGCGTAAAGAATGATCTTGTCATACAATAATTTTGTATTTAACGGAGATAAATGATGATCACTCTTATAACAGGGGGCGCAGGTACAGGCAAAACATCCTATGCCCTGAAGCTTGCAGAACAATATGAAAAAAAAGCCTACATTGCCACCGCAGAAGCAACTGACGGTGAAATGGGGCGAAAAATAGAAAAACACCGTCAGGAAAGGGACGAAACCTACACCACCTACGAAGAACCCCTTGAGCTGGATGAAGCTATACATGAAGCGGCGGAAGAAAATGATATAATTATTCTGGACTGTCTGACGTTCTGGATCAATAATCTTCTGTATTATAAGAAGCATGCAGACGAATATACAGACAGGCTTATAAATGCACTGAGCGGTACAAAAAAGCCTGTAGTAATAGTTACAAACGAAGTGAGCCTCGGCCTTGTCCCTGCGGAAAAGCTGGCTAGGGAATATGTGAACCTCACAGCGGCGGCAAACAGGAAAATAGCAGATGCCGCAGATAAAGTGATACTGATGGTAGCGGGGCAACCGCTTTATGTTAAGGGGGAAAAATGAGACTTAACCAGATAATTGAAGACATAAAAGAGAGCAACAAAACCGTCTATGAAAAAGCCCGTGAGCGCACGGCAAACCTTATCATGCCCCCCAGAGCCATGGGCAGACTGAATGACATATCTGAAAAGCTCTGCGCCATATACAGCACTCTCAAGCCGCAGACAGACAAGCGTGCAGTATTCGTTATGGCGGGAGACCACGGCATAGCAGCAAAGGGTGTCAGCGCATTTCCGCAGGAAGTTACCGGACAGATGATGGGAGCTTTCATGGGCGGAATGGCTACGATCAATGCCCTGTCCAATGCGGCAAATGTCAAAGTATTTGTTACGGATGCGGGAACTCTCCATTCCATGCCTGACGCTGTGATTTCTGAAAATGCCGAGTTTTTTCAGCGTAAAGTCGCTTCATCAACAAAGGATTTCTCAACCGAACCGGCAATGACCTTAGAACAGGCGAAAGAGTGCATCCTTGTGGGCTATGATGTTACATGTGAACAGATAAAGAAGCACGGCTTAAACCTTGTGGCAACAGGTGACATGGGTATCGGCAACACCACCCCCTCCTCCGCCATAGGGAGCGTTATCACCGGCGAAACAGTGGAAGTAATGACAGGGATGGGCTCTGGGCTGACAAACGAAAGAGTTATCAATAAAATCAGCATGATAAAACAGGGAATAGAGATAAATAAACCGGACTCAGGTAACGGTCTGGATGTTCTCGCCAAAGTAGGCGGATTTGAAATAGGAGCAATCGCAGGAACAGTTATAGCCGCCGCACATAACAGAATCCCAGTTGTAATAGACGGCATAATCTCCACCGCAGGAGCGCTGATAGCTGCGGTTGTAGCCCCTAAAACACTCGACTATATGATAGCAGGACACGTTTCGGAAGAACCGGGTCACAGACTCATGCTGAACCATCTTGGGCTTGTGCCTGTGCTTGATCTCGGTATGCGTCTCGGCGAAGGCACAGGCGCAGTTGCCGCCATGCAGATAATAGACCTTGCGGCGGCGGTAATCCGTGATGTAGCCACATTTGAGGAAGCGGCGGTTTCAGGTAAAGAGGATTAATGAAAGGCTTCATTCAGGCTTTGTCCTTTCTCACAGTAATCAGGTTCAGAACAGGCGGGGAATACAAACCCGCCGTCATGATTCCCTATTTCGCACTAACAGGTTTTTTCATAGGTTCAGGTCTCTGGGCGGTTTCTTACGTATCTGACGGATTCTTCCTGAGACCAGTACTGATGCTGATTTACCTTGCAGCAGTCACAGGCGCACTTCATCTTGACGGATTCATAGACACGGCAGACGCCCTCTTTTCACACAGAAGCAGAGAGCGCAAACTTGAAATAATGAAAGATCCCCACGCAGGGTCAATGGGTATTGTTGCGGTGGTTATTCTACTGATTGCTAAATGGTCAGCATTTTCGCAGATGAGTGATATATGGCTCATAGCATTAGTCCCTGCCTATGCCCGCTTTGCCGCCGTTATAGGCATGCTCGCCCTTCCCTATGCACGTAAGGACGGTCTGGGCAAAATGTTTGCAGACGGCGCATCAAAAACCGCCCTTTTACAGATAATACCATTTGCTCTTGCTGTTCTATGGTTCGGCGGACTGCCGTTCTTCTTATGGTTTCACTTTGTGTTTGTCCTTTCAGTTCTCACTATCCTGTTTTTTTACCGTTTTTCACTGGGAGGAATCACAGGCGATCTCATGGGCGCAATGATAGAGTGTATCGAAACTGTGCTTTTTGTTTTTGTTGTATTTAAAGAATTGTAAAGAGCAAGTTAGGTAGCTATAAATTTGTTAACATAAAATAACAAGATTGTTATTCAGTTAATCGACGTTCAGCTTGAAAGATTCCTTTTAAGCTCCGAAATCCATTCCTTTCGGAAATTCAGAATATGTCATTTCCGACAGACGTACAAATTGCATCCTCAAAAAATACAATAATTAATGTTTCCTGAGACAATTTTTTTACGTCTGTAAACTAACAGGAGTTAACTTTGTCTTGTATTAATGAAGTCGCACCGTTTCCTGTAGGTCGGTGCGGCTTCTTCTGTTAAGAGGTAAAAAGATATGAATAAATTGCACATAACTGAGCAGAAAATACACCGTTCAAAAAAGGTTACATTGTTTTTAATAACTATTTACCAATGCTTTATGTTTAGCCATGAAACAGGAATGAAATTTGCTATCAAGAAGTGCGGCAGCGGACAAACTATTGATGTCTGTTGCCGTTAATGATTTATATTTACAAGGGATGATATGAACAATCAAAAAAAACCGAAGAAACTCATTTTTTTCAGTGTATCCGCAATTATTGCTGTGATCATTGCCGCAACTGCATTTAACCTCTGGAAGGGTATTTCTGCAGAACGCAACGCAGCATCGGCAAGAACCACTTATCAGGCACAGAGGGGAAACATTGAGGTTCTTGTGTCTGCCACGGGAACTTTACAACCGCTTGATTATGTTGACGTAGGCGCACAGGTGTCAGGTCAGCTCAAAAAAATTCATGTGGAAGTGGGCAGTGAAGTTAAATCAGGAGACCTTCTCGCTGAAATAGACCCTACCCTTTTCATGGCGCAGGTTGATGCAAGCCGTGCCCAGCTTCGTTACCAGCGGGCACAGCTAAAAGACAGAGAAGCCCAGCTTGTTCTCTCGGAAACTCAGCTCAAAAGGCAGAAGAATCTTTACGCTGAAGACGCCACAACCCTTGAAACAGTTCAGAGCGCGGATGCGGAATACAAATCGGCTTCCGCACAGCTTGAAATGCTCAAGGCACAGATAGACCAGACAGAGTCAGACCTGCGGGCGGATGAGGCAAACCTTAACTACACCAAAATATACGCACCCATGGACGGAACAGTGGTTTCTGTCAGTGCCCGTCAGGGACAGACACTGAACGCCAATCAGTCGGCACCCACTATCCTCCAGATAGCGGACCTTACCACCATGACAGTGCAGACAGAGGTATCAGAAGCGGATATCATCAAACTTAAAACAGGAATGAGAGCATACTTTACCACTCTGGGAAGTCAGGGGAAAAGATGGTACGGCGAATTAAGAAGAATAGAACCCACGCCCACCACAGAGAACAATGTTGTGCTTTATAATGCGCTTTTTGATGTGGACAATACCGAACGCAGTCTGCTTCCGCAGATGACAGCACAGGTTTTTTTCATAACAGCATCAGCAAGAAATGCTGTGCTTGTTCCTGTGGCGGCAATTAAAACCATCAGTCAGGAACAGCAGAAGAAAGCTGAAGGTCCAAAGGTAAACGATAACCAAACAACAAGTGAAACACCACTCAGAAAACGACCTCGGCAAGCTGCTCAACAGCTTTCAGGCACAGGTGAAGTCATTGTTGTAAATTCTGACGGCACAACAAGTCCAAGACTTGTCAAAGTAGGCATAACAAACCGTATTCAGGCACAGATAACTGAAGGTCTGGAAGAAGGCGAAACCGTTGTTCTTTCATCTGATACAAAAACAGCAGCCCAACGAAGCGGTGATTTCGGACCTCCTCCCGGAATGGGAATGCCGAGGATGAGATAATGAGCATCAGTAAAATGCCCCTGATTGACTTACAGGGCATTTATAAAACATATAAAACAGGAGAACTATCCGTTGAGGTTCTCCATGGAATAGATTTAAAGATTTACCAAGGAGAATTTGTTGCAGTCATGGGGGCTTCCGGCTCAGGTAAGTCCACTCTCATGAATATCCTCGGTTGTCTGGATCAGCCCACATCAGGAACTTACTGTTTTATGGGTGAGGATGTTTCCCATTTCGGCAAGGACGAGCTGGCACGACTCCGCCGAGAGGAATTCGGTTTTATATTCCAGAGCTACAACCTTATCAGCACTGCAACAGCAGCAGAAAACACGGAAGTACCTGCTGTCTACGCAGGTATCCCCCAAAATTCACGCAGAAAGCGGGCTGTTGAGCTGCTGGAGGAACTGGGACTGGGCGACAGAACACACCATCGACCTACACAGCTTTCCGGCGGTCAGCAGCAGAGGGTTTCCATAGCCCGTGCATTGATGAACGGCGGGCGCATAATCCTTGCAGATGAACCGACTGGGGCTCTTGATAGCAAAAGCGGTACTGAGGTGATGAATCTTCTTGGAGAACTCTCCTCAAAAGGGCACACGATAATACTGATCACCCATGAAAGACGAATTGCCGAATACGCCGACAGAATAATTGAAATAAGTGACGGCAATATTTTAAGTGACGCAGTAATAAAAGAGGCTGGAAAAAAGCCTGAAATTATAACCCACGAACCTGAAAAAGTTTCAAATTTCGCAGAACTCACAGAGGCGGCAAAAACTGCTGTAAGATCTCTTAGAAGCAACGTCTTCCGAACTATACTGACTCTACTGGGCATAGTTATCGGAGTTGCTTCAGTGATCACTATGCTTGCAATAGGTGACGGAGCGAAGCAGGCTGTGGTAGACAGAATCAGCTCAATGGGGAGCAACCTTATGAATGTGCGCCCCGGTGCGCCGAATATGCGTGGGCGTTCGTCAGTTGCCACCCTTGTACCCGCAGATGTAAAAGCCATAAAAGATCTTCCGAATATAATAACAGCGGTTCCTGAACAGGAAAGCTCCGTGACTGTCCGTTTTCAGGACTCAGATCACTCCACACGGATAAACGGCACATCCCCCGGATACATCATTGCGAGAAACTGGAAAGTTGCTGAAGGGACTTTCTTCACCGATGAGGATGAAGAACTCTATGCCACTGTTGCAGTATTAGGAAAAACTGTGTCAGACGCCCTTTTCAGCGGACAGGAGCCTACCGGGAACTACATCCTGATTAATAATATTCCCTTTCAGGTAATAGGCGTTATGGATGAAATGGGTGCAGGCTTCGGCGGACAGGATCAGGATGATATAGTCTTTGTTCCTTATACAACGGGAAGTCTGCGGCTTACCGGACAGAATTATCTGAGAAATATCACAATTGCAGTACAGGATACGTCAATCATAGATGAAACTCAGGAAGCTGTTCATAGTGCCATATTAGCCATGCACGGAGGAGTTGAAGACTTTCAGATAAGGAATATGGCATCGCTCATTGAAAATGTATCTGAAACTCAGAATACCATGACGATACTCTTAGGCTCCATAGCAGCTATCTCTCTTTTAGTAGGCGGTATAGGTGTGATGAACATAATGCTTGTATCTGTTACTGAACGCACAAGGGAGATAGGAATTCGCATGGCTACAGGAGCAAGAATGAGAAACATACTCCAGCAGTTCCTGATCGAGGCGGTCACGGTTTCCGCTCTCGGAGGGGTTATAGGTGTTGCCGCCGGTATTGGCACAGCGTCTGTCGTAGCATTTTTCGACACTCCTGTGAAATATGAAATGACTCCGGTTATCACCGCATTCGGGTGTGCATTTGCCACAGGACTGATATTCGGTTATCTGCCCGCCAGAAAAGCAGCAGGGCTTAACCCTGTTACTGCCTTGGCTTCGGAATAGAGGTTTATAATGATATTTTTAAGAAAACTCACATATATCGCCTGCGCTTTAGTGCTTACTGCGGGTTGTGCGGCAAAAAACGCTGATAAATTCACACCGCCTGTCATGCCCTCATCCTGGTCTGCTCTGCATGACAACAATACAGCGGAAATTAATAATCATTGGTGGGTAAGTTTTAACTCTGCCAACCTGACAAAGCTCATAGATAAAAGCCTTGAGCAAAGCCCTGACATAACAACAGCAGCAGAAAGTATAATTCAGGCAAAAGCACAGCTTAAAAGCACCGGCGCATCCATGTTTCCTTCTGTCAATCTTAACGGCGGCTCATCTGCAAACCGCAGCTTTCCGGCGGAAGGTTCTGCCAGAACAACAGAATCCACAAGCCTTTCTCTGGGAGTGAGCTATGAGGTTGATGTTTGGGGACGGATATCAGCACAAGTGCGAAGCGCAAAAGAATCTCTCAAGGCGGCGGAATATGACTATGACGCAGTTAAACTCACCCTGACAGCAGGTGTCGCAGGAAGCTATTTTCAGCTTCTGAGTATCGAAAAACGGATTGATTATGCAAAGATAAACCTCTATACAGCGGAAAGGATTCTGAAAATTGTCGATGCAAAATATCGCAACGGTTCAGCCCTTAAGTCCGAACTGCTTAATCAGGAGTCAACTGTTTTAAGCAGAAGAAGCACCCTGCTCTCACTTGAAGAAGAGAAAAAACAAACCCTCAACGCACTGGCTGTCCTCACTGGAACAATACCGCAGGACTTCGATACTGATACGGAGGATTTTAACATAATAAACGTACCTGAGATATCGGCCGGGCTGCCCTCTGATCTTCTGCTGCGCAGACCGGATCTGGCAGCGGCGGAAGCACAGATAGCGGCGGCGGAAGCCAGCGTTGAGGCGGCAAGAGCTGCGTTATTCCCGTCTTTATCGCTTTCAGGTTCGGCGGGGCTGGCAACAGACGCCCTTCTTTCTCTGGCTAACCCTGCCTCAAGCCTCGGGTTATCAGCCTCAGTGGTGCAGTCAATATTTGACGGCGGAACAAAACACAGCCAGATAGCACTGAGCGAATCACAGAAACGTGTTCTCGCCGAAAATTACCGAAAGTCTGTCCTCACTGCATTGCAGGAGGTGGAAGACGCTCTCAATTCATCCGGATACAGTGCGGAAAGGGAAAATATTCAGGAAGAAACAATTGCCAAGCTTGAATATTCTCTCAGGCTCACAGAAATTCAATACAGGGAAGGATCAAACAGCTTATCTGATGTCCTTGACGCTCAGGTGTCTCTTTTTCAGGCGAGGGATCAGCTTGCAAGCCTTCGCTTAACAAGGCTGAATGCCGCAGTTGATATGTACAAGGTTCTTGGCGGCGGCTGGAAAGTACCGGAGAAACTGGCAGAAAAATAAGATTAGTTAGCCTATGCCTCTGTTTTGGAGGCATAGCTTCTTTCACAGATTTTAGTCAATTCTTTCTTGGCATTGCTTTCTGAAAGAATCAGAAAGACTGAACACCCGGCAATGCCCGCCATCCCTGATATAATGAATACATACTCTATACCGAACATCCCGTAAACAAATGAACCGATGAGAGAACCAGCTGCAAAACCCATATTCATAAACATATTAAAAACGCCGACAGCCTTGCCTGTGCCGTATTTTTCTCCTTCCTCAAGGAGTGCTGCAGTACATGCAGGCTGTGACAAAGCGCCGAAAACACCCATTCCGGCACATATTACCATTATGCCCTGAAAACCTGACACACCCGGAATAAGCAGATACATAATAGAAACCGCAGCACCGCCTGATGCTATAATATTTTTCTGCTCAAACATTTTGCCGAGCATACTCAAAGGGCGGAGGCTGAATGTCATAAACACTGTTGAAATACAGAGAACCACACCGGAACGAAGACTGTCAAGTGCCATCCCCTGTTCAATATAAAGGGGAAGAAATGCTGCACAGGCAGATATTCCGAACCCTCTGAAAAAGATAAACGACACAAGACCGTAATACTGTATGCCCGGTTTAAAAGATTTCCCTGAAACTGCCGAAGATTCTTCTCTGCCTTTTATATCATAAGTCGTCAGAAGCAGAATTATCAGAGACACAAGGCACAGGATAAAAAGAAGTATAAAAACACCGTTAAATCCCGCAAATTTTCTTATAAACCCGCCGACAACAGGTCCTGCACCCAAAGCGCCATAAAATGACATGTCGAAAGTGCCGCTGACAGAAGCAAAAGCAGACTTGCGTGAGTTGTGCCCCAAAACAGCCAGAACAGAAGCACGGAAGGCAGCACATGCTGCCCCCTGTAAAACACGCAGAACCACCACAAACGCTACACTTCCGGCAAACAGATACCCCACAGAAACACAGCAGAAGCAAATAACCGAAACAGCAAGGACTTTATCTGCTCCGGCTCTGGATATGGAGCTGCCAGCAGGAACGCTGAAAAGAATCTTTGAAACAGAGTAGAAAGCCAGAGGAACCCCGAGAAGAGCCCCTCTGGCTCCCAGTTCAAACACATACAGGGAAAAAAAGGAGTCCACAACCCCATAACCAAGGGTTATGCAGAAATTTATAATAAAAAGCGCAGTAAACAGCTTTCTGTTTTCCATATCAATATCCGTCAGGAGGGACCGGACACGCATCCCTTACGTGTCCGGCCTGCTACGTGTATATCTTCCGTCGGGTTAATGGTGATGCTCACTAAAAAGACGGATAGAGGTTAATTACTGTTACTTGTTACTGCCAAGGGCAAAGTTGTATTTTATGTAAATTCTGAAGTCGTTGTAATCCTCTCCGTCATCAACATTGATCATAGCATATCTGACTCTGAGGCTGAGACCATCTAAAGCACCGCCAAAGCCGTATTGGGCACTGAGGTCTGTTTCACTCATATCAGCAGATGCATTATTTCCTGATTCGGGAGTGTCGTAAACGGTATGGAAAGCATAAGCGCTGAGTCCTTTGATACCAACTTTTGAAAAATCGTAACCGACTTTGAGAGCATAAGCATCTTCCTCTGCTCTGCCTGCTGCAAGAACCTGCTGGATTATGACCTTGCCGTCACCCCAAGGAACAAAAAGGTCATCATCGCCTGTCTTGGCATAAAAACCAGTTACATCAAATCCGTAAGCGGCAAAGCCGGTATTAAAACCGTACTGATCAGTATCAAAATTACCGCCGAGATCATCACCTTTGGATTTCTGTATAAGACCTGAAGGGTTGAAATAGAGGTTAAAATCACCGGCTTTTTTGGATGCAGAGACCTGAACATAGTTTGAGCTGAAAACATCCTCCATATTGTAATGCCAGCCCTGTGCTGTGATTTTAGCTGCTTCAATGGGGAGTGTATATTTCAGTCCGGCAACGATAAGAGCCTTGTCATCATCTTCCGCCGCATTAACGGAATTAACAATGTCCATGGCTTCATCATCTGTCCAGCCCATATACCCTGTGATGTAATATGCTGACAGTTCGAGGTTTTTAATACTGTTATTAACTATAGAGAACCCTTCGTATGACTTAGGCATCATACGTATGTCGTGAGCATTCATAAATGGCGTATTAATCTGCTGTGCGCCATATTTTACTCTTGTGTCAAACCATTCGCCCTGAATGTAGTATTCCTGAAGGCGGGTGTAGCTCTGATGATTGCCGTCGCTGTCACGTTGAAGCAGCCCGTAAACCGCCTTATCGTCATCGCTGTAAATATCACTGGATGAAGCGAAAGCAAATCCTGCGCTTATCCCGTAAAGGGGTGCTGTTTTATAGTAAAAAAGCGTTCCGACTGCCATATCTGCCCTATCGGGAGTATTTTCATCGAAATCCCTTGCGAAGTAATAGTTGCGTATCTCGCCTTTCAGAGTACCGTTTGCAAAGGCATCCTTCAGAGTATCAGCGGCAAAAGCCGAAGCTGAGGCAAAAAGAACTGCCAGAGCTGTAAACAAAACAGAGAGTCTCATTATATTCCTCCAATAAAATATTAAACCCGCCGCCCTTTAAGACGGAACGGCGGGAAATAGGTGGATGTTATTTAGAGATAAACATTACAGCGTTTTCACCGGCTATACGTCCGGAGTTGATAGCAAAGCCGAATGTACCGCCGCCGAGTTTGAGATCGTAGCTGTCGCCGTACATGCCGCCTGCATCAAGACCGCCGGCGTAAAGACCGGGGATTACAGCGCCTTTGGTGTTGAGAACTTCTGTTTTTTCATTGATTTTTATACCGCCGAGAGTGCCGAGCGCTCTGGGGTGAAGCTTCGTAACATAGAAAGGAGCAGTTTTAACAGATCTGAGGTAGTCTGCTTTTTTGTGGAAAAGCTCATCCTTGTGCATCTCAGCTGCTTTGTTGTTGCGCTCCACAGTTGCTTTAAGAACAGCAGGATCAGCACCGATCTTTTCTGCAACCTCTTCAATAGTGTTGCATTTGAAAACGTTGCCGTTGTGCTTGCCCAATTCTTTTTCAAAGTCTGCTTCAAGCTTGGTGAGCTTAGTACCGAAGATTACCCATTCGCCAAGAGGCATCTGAATACCTTCGTTTATGAACATCTGTTTTGTTGTTTCGTCATAAATTGAGTAAGCTGTTCCGCCAATTCTCTCAAGGGCATTACCCGACTGAGGCCACTCAGTAATATTTGATTCATCAGTGTATCTGTGTCCCTGAGGATCTACGAAAAGATAAGGCTGAACAGCAGCGGCTATAAGGTGAGACGCAGGGTGGAATCCCGCAAGACCGGGACGGTAGGACTGCATAACTTCCACACCTTCTTTATCTGCACCGGCAGCCCAAGCCATCTGGATTCCATCACCCATTTTACCAATCTGACCAATGAAGATCATCTCAGGATATCTGGAAAACTGTTTCATCATTTCTTTGTTGTTTGCAAACCCGCCTGTGCCTATCACAACAGCTTTGGAGTTGATAATAACTTTTTCGCCGTCTTTGTCTTCGGCAACAACACCTGCGACTTTGCCGTTTTTGATTATAAGAGATTTGCCGGGAGTCTGAAGAAGGAGCTGACCTCCGTTGTCCTTAAGCGCTTTTGTAAGAGCCTGAACAACTGCTGCACCGTGATGGTAGTGTTTACCGTCTTCTCCGAGATAATCACCCACAACGTGCCATGTAAGAGGACCGCCGAAACCGCCCACGCCTATGTATTCGTACTGAATTCCGAACTTTTTGAGCCATTCAATAGTTTCAGCAGACTTGTTAACAAATGCGCTTACAAGAGGACCGTTTGCTCTCCAATGAGAGTAGTCCATGATTGTTTTGAATGCGAATTCTTTTGATACATCAATACCCTGCCTCATCTGAAGCGAACTTTCCGCTGCAAAAAGACCTTCGGCGAAATTACTTGTTCCGCCGGGGATAGCCTGTTTCTCAATTACAATGACCTTAGCTCCGAGAAGCGAAGCCTGCACACCGGCAGAAAGTCCGGTAGCACCGGCTCCTATGATAGCTATGTCTGTGTTATAAACCTTTTCCGCATATGCGGGTAAAGAAACCACTGCTGCGATTAAAAGCGCAAGCAGAAACCGGATTGAAAATAAACGTTTCATCAGTCAACCTCTCTTTATATATTTGGCGCTTTTTGTAAGCACCTAAGGTTACCTAAAAAATAAAAATCTCTATTTAACTGTCATATCGAAGTTATGGCATCCGTCGTTGCAGAAAAGCTTTGAAGGCTTATGAATCCCGTGGCATTCCTTGCAAGGCTGTTCACCCATGTGGTTGTCATGGGGGTTGGCTTCTTCAACATCTTTTGTGAGTTCAGCAAGAGCCTTGTAGTCGCCGTGACATGAGAGGCATGCGGATGTTTTTGCGGCAGAATCAGGAGTATCTGTTCCGTGGCAGTCAGCGCACTGAATCTCATTTTCCTTATGCGCTCCCCTAAGCTCTCCGGAAGCAAGTACAGAACCCGCTGCAAGAAGAATGAGCATAATAAACAAAATGGTATTGATAGATTTGGTGTTTCTCATATTCAGCTCCTTAAATAAAAAAATTAAAACTTAAATAGTATAACTTTAGATATATGTAATGTCATATGTCATACATTTGATGATTAAACATATAATCGTATAACCAATCATGTCAATAATTATTTCTGAGATTGCACCAGAAAATACTTCGGCTAATAAAGATTCATCGTTTTATCAATAATTAAACACATAAAGAAAATTTGATGGCTAATCATTTTGACAAATATAGAATTATCTATAAAAACAGTGAATATATCTTGACTTTAAACCGTTCAATCATGATAGTATTAAATGTTAGAGCATTTATGATTAAGTATTATGATTAAAACCACAAACACGGAGAAACAATTGGACACATTCCGGCCGGTAAGGCAGGTTAAAGCATCTGACGAAGTTTTTAACCAGCTTAAAGAGGCAATAATAACAGGCAGATACAAAACAGGAGACAAACTACCTTCTGAACGTGAGCTTATTGAAATGTTTAAAGTCAGCAGAACTGTTGTAAGAGAAGCTATGAAAGTTCTCGCCGCCACAGGTTTTGTTGAAATACGCTACGGAGCAACAGGCGGTGCGTTTGTAAACGATCTTACATTTGACAGACTTAGTGACGCATGGGGAGATCTTTTCTCTTCCGGCAAACTTTCCATACCTGAACTCTGTCAGGCACGCATTCTCATTGAACCAGAAGTTGCAAAGCTTGCCGCCGCTAATAATACTGAAGAATATATAGAGAAACTTAAAAAAGCACTGTCTAATGAAGGACGCCACAATACATACCCTGATACGGTTCATGAAAGGCAGAAAGTGCATTATGTTCTAGCTGAAATGTGCCAGAACAGGTTCCTTGAATCAATTGTTAAGTCACTTGTAATATTGATAAGAAATATAACAGAAGAGTTTCAGCCGCCAACTGATGAGGTTCACCCTCTCGGCATGCACAATGCCCTTGTGGAAGCTGTAATTACAGGCAACGGAAAAAAAGCAGAGCAGGAAATGCGCAACCACCTGATTGAGTTTGACCGGCTTATGACTGTTGCCGAAGAAAAATACAGAAAATCTCAAAAGAAAATATGGACTGCAATATAGAGAAAGGGGCTTTTTAGCCCCTCTTTTTTTATCCTTTGTATTCTTTTTTAGTGACAGCTTCAGACTTTATCCTGTCCAGCAGAAGAGCAAGTGCAGGCTTAACATTTTCTCTTATGTCTCCTGCAACTATGAGAAAAAGCACATCATCACCCGGCTCCATGACACCGGAACGGGCTTCAACAACCACTTTATAGATACCTTCCATAGCCTCAATATCAAGGCGTATCTGCTCAATCTTTTCCAGATCGCTGAATACTTCCATTTTCTGTACAGAAGAATGGTCGCCCCTTGACCAGCCACGCACTGTTCCGTTGTGGATAAGGATCATTCCCACATTATCCGCAAAGTCTTTATCCTTTTTAAGTTCCGCTATTGTTGCTGAAATATCCATTAAAAGCTCCTTTAAAAATGTATATTAAGATAATAATGCGCTAAATGTAAACCACTGGTAAAGACATTAAGGAAGATCAATACCCGCTTTTTTCGCCTGTGCCCTGTGAAGCTCCCTGCGGAGGGTGTATAGCCTGCCGTCTTTTCTGAAATGTCTGCCTGTCTGGCGGAAAGTAAAAGACACCCCCGCTGCTCTGCATTGTTCACGTATGGCAAGAACCCAGTCATAGTTGCATTCCCTCGCCTCTGTTCCTGATTCACCGCCGACTATAACAGACTCAATCACAGAAGAAAGATAAGCGGATAAATCGATCGCCTCAAGTATGGGTTCGCAGATAATATCCTTATGCCTGACAGGTGCCTCAAGAAATAAAGGCAGACGGTAATCAGCCATTTTCTGGTTTTCAACTGTGCATGCTATTGTGACATTCTCATACCCCTCGCCCCAGTCATTCGGCAAAGATGCATAAAAACGGTCGATGCGTTTCGTTATAATGAAGAAATGCAAATCAGAGCGGAAGCGTATCATCTCCCAAACATCCTTACGCCACTCATCAGCCTCTTTCAGAAAAAAATCGGAAGTGAAGCAAGTGTACACGACTTCACTGCTGTGAAGCTTATAATCACCGGATTTAGTACACTTCAAAGGTAAATTAAAGTTCCCTGTCTTTTCCACCTTTGAACTGTCCTTATTGTGCAGTGCATCCATCCTGTATACGTAGCAGTGATCACAACCGGGACTGATCTTTGTGCATCCGTGCCATGGGTTCCAGATAGGCAAAAATTTTCTCCACTCTGTTTTTTACGCAAATTAACTTAAAACGTACAAACTTTAAATATATACTTTAACCTCACAAGGAAATCTTTGACTTTTACCGGAGAATGAGTTTATCCTTAAACCTGACAGGAAACGGAAGACGGTGAAAATCCGTCGCGGACGCGCCGCTGTAACCGGCATTATTTCCTGTCCGTGCCACTGTGAAAAACGGGAAGACACGGACACCCAAAGGAGCCGGAAGCCAGAAGACGACCTGTTGAACAAGAAGCCGCAATGTCCCGCGGGAAGGACAAATGCCGGAAAATCACCCGTATCTGTTTGTCAGCATACGCATCGATATTTCTCCGTCGTATCTCCCCTTCCCTGCATTTGCGCTGCTTCTTGAATTCATCAAAAGGAGTATGGCTGATGAAATCACACATTCCCGGCTTCCCGCGGATAGGAGCAGGCAGAGAACTGAAAAAAGCTTTGGAGAGTTTCTGGAAAGGTGAAATATCCGAAAGAAAGCTCCATGAGACAGCATCTGAAATCAAAGCAGAAAACTGGAGAATTCAGAAAGAAAGCGGATTAACACATGTAGCTGTAAACGATTTTTCTTTGTATGATCATGTTCTGGACACAGCGTTAATGTTCGGGTTCATACCGGAAAGGTTCAAAAGAATTACAGATCCCCTTGATTTATATTTTGCGATGGCAAGAGGCTCCGCAACAAAAGACATACGCCCACTCAGCATGAAAAAATGGTTTAACACCAACTACCACTACCTTGTTCCGGAAATAAGCAGTTTATCTGCCGTGGGCCTTAACCCTGCGAAACCCGTGCTTGAGGCGAAAGAAGCTTTTCGGTCTGGCTTTAATCCCAAACCTGTTATCCTTGGTCCCATCACCTTCTTATCATTATGCGAAGCAGACGGGTGCAGCCCGTGGGATTTTACAGAAGATCTCACCGCAGCTTACATCAAACTGATTGAATCACTTTCACCTTACTGCGAATGGATAGAGATTGATGAACCCCTCTTAGCATCAGATATGTCAAAAGATGCCTGGCTTAATTTTATACCTGTTCACAGAAAAATAAAGGATTCAACAGATGTCAGGCTGATGATAGCCTCAACATGCGGTGATGCAGGTGATAATACTGAACTTGCATTTGAAACAGGATATGATGCTTTTCATACAGACCTGACCAAGACAGATACTTTCACCCACATAACAAACCACATGCCCGATCATATGCTCATTTCGGCAGGAATTGTAGATGGGCGCAACATATGGAAAACGGATTGCCGCAAAGCATATACAAATCTTGAGCAGATTGCTTCCGTAATAGGAAGAGAAAAAATCATTGTTTCCTCCGGTTCCTCTCTTTTACATGTGCCCGTTGATCTTACATATGAGACCGATTTGCAGGCGGATGTTAAGAATAAAATGGCATTCGCTGTGCAGAAGTGCAGTGAAATAGCTGAACTGACCAAAGCTTTTGAGGAAGAATGCGTTAGTCAGCTCCCAGAAGCAGATTATCACCATCCTAAAAGCGCTCCGGTGATTTATGATGAGAGCTTTCTTAGCAGAAACAGCTCCAGAAAAAAGAGGAAAGAGATTCAGACACGCACCCTTAATCTGCCTGTAATGCCCACAACAACAATAGGCTCTTTCCCGCAGACAAAAGAGATCAGGGAACAGAGAACAAGGTTCAAAAACGGAAAGTTAAGCTCTGACAGCTACGAAGCATTCATCAGAAAGCAGATAGAGTCTGTTATCAGTCTTCAGGAAGAGCTAGGGCTTGATATTCTTGTGCATGGAGAACCCGAACGTAATGATATGGTTGAATATTTTGCTGAATATCTGGACGGTTTCGCTTTTACAAAAAACGGCTGGGTACAGAGCTACGGAAGCAGATGCGTTAAGCCTCCCATTATTCATGGTGATGTGTCAAGACCTTCTCCCATAACGGTAAAATGGTTTAAATATGCTCAATCTCTCACTGCAAAACATGTCAAAGGAATGCTCACAGGACCTGTGACAATACTTCAGTGGAGCTTTTCAAGGGAAGACATTCCATATGCTGATGTATGCGCACAAATAGCGTTTGCAATAAGGGAAGAGGTTCAGGATCTGGAAAAAAACGGCTGCCGCATTATACAGATAGATGAAGCTGCATTCAGAGAGGGGCTTCCTCTCAAGAAAGCAGATCAGGAGGACTATCTGAAAACTGCCGTCAAATGCTTTCGTATAGCATCCTCCGGCATATCTGATATGACTCAGCTTCATACACATATGTGCTACAGTGAGTTTAATTCAATTATGGAACATATAGACGCTATGGATGCAGATGTAATAAGCATAGAAGCAAGCAGAGGCGGTATGAAACTGCTTGAAGTGTTCAAAAAGTATCAATATCAGGGAGATATAGGACCGGGGGTATATGACATTCATAGTCCCCGTGTTCCTTCATCAGAAGAGATACATAAGCTTATCAGGCAGGCTTTGGAATATATCAGCCCTGACCAGCTCTGGATCAACCCTGACTGCGGTTTAAAAACAAGAAACAATGAAGAGGCTGTGCCGTCATTAAAAAATATGGCTAAGGCGGCATCAGTTATCCGCGCAGAAACAACAAAAGATTCTGTCGCCGGATAATAAACACATGCCCCTCTCAGACCCCCATCTGGCGAGGGGCTTATCCTTATTAAAAACAACAATTACAAAGGCGGCTGCTTTCTTTATTTGCTGAAAATTCCCGCTGTGCCGCCGCTGATAAGGCTTGCTACACTTTTAAGAGCAGACGGCAGAGCAAAAACGCTCTGGACTGCAATATACCTTGGCTCCCATTGTGGTTTGAATTTTTCTTTATAACTGCGTAAACCTTTGAAATTATAGAATCTTTCCCCGTGTTTATACATTATACCGGCTAACCTGTTCCAGAACGGGGAAAATGAATGAAGCTCAAAACCGGAAAGAGGAGCCATGCCAAGGTTGAAATATTCGTATCCCTGTTCTTTTCCATGAAGAATCAGCTTCAGGAAAAGATATTCCATTACTCCTTTCGGAGCATTGTCACTGTACCTCATTAAGTCTATTGATATTTCGTGTTTTGAACCAGCCAGCCACAGATTAGCGAAAGCAACCGGCTTATCATCCTTCATTACTGCTGCAAAGGGCATACGTATCAGGTAATCTTCGTTAAAACAGCCAAGTGAAAACTGCTTTTCCCTGCTGTTTTTCGATTTCATCCAGTCATCTGAAATTTCCCTGAACACCGGAAGCATGTCTGAGATCTCCTCTTTTGTGAAGATCCTAAAGGAACATCCTTCCTTTTCCGCTTTTTTGAGAGTGTTGCGCATCCCGCTCCAATGGCTTCCTTCCATTGAAAAATCGGTCAGCTTCACCCTCGCTTGTTCGCCTATTTTAAATACTTTAAGCCCCGCATCAAGATAATGGGGAATATAGTCAGCACCGACTTCATAAAAAACAGCCCTGCACCCGTGTTCCTCGCTGAGTTTGCGAAAGCGAAATACAAGCTCCGCCGCTGATTCCTCCGGCCCGACCGGATCACCCATGCTTATGAAGTTGCGCCCTTCTGTTCCGTACATGATAAAACTTTTGTTATCCTCACCGAAGAGATATTGTTTGTCCGGCAGATAAGCCAGATATGCCGTGGTGTCTTCGCTCTTTGCAACAACAGGTTCAATCAGCTTGCGCATGTCATCAGCATAAACAGCGGCAACGGGTCTGGAAGGCTGAATGAGTTTGAAAAAAGCCAAGGCAGCGATCATTGAAAACAGTCCCACCATGGCACGAAGAAAACGTGGAGCCTGATCATCGAAAGTAAATGTCCACCACAACTCGCTCCGATATTCCACATGTTTATACGAGAAAAACCCAAGCCAGGTAAACACAAGGAAAATAACCATTATGGTAAGGAACCATTCCTTTGTAAGAACCTCCCCGAAGAATGAGCTTTTCTTGTTATAAAGCCTTCGTGTGGGAAAAAGAGCGAATATGATTACACTTTGAAGGAAGAAGGTTTCTATCTCCGCACCTTTAAGCAGTGAAAGAACAGCACCGGCAGTGAGCATTATCAGGGTTAGCTGATATGCCAGATCTATCTTTTTGAAAAGCCCTCTGGAGAGTATAATAAGCCCCATTCCGATGAGACTTGCCAAAAAGTGGGACGACTCCATAAGGCTTAAGGGTATCAGTTTAGCCAAAAGAGGCAGACGGTCGGGGTTCACAGGCGTTGCACCGCTGAAAAGCAGGTAAGTTCCGCCTATAAAAACCACAGCAGCCATAAGCATAGGGGTTACGGCGTTATACAGCCTCCCGGCGAAGAGCAGATGCTTTATTACAGTCGATTTTAGCCTCAATATCTCTGAAAAACCCATCAGACAGGCAGCGGCGAGAAGAGGGAGAATATAGTAAGTTATCCTGAAAACAAGCAGAGCCCCGATGGCGGAGCCAACGGATTCCTGCGGCAGAAATGACAGAAGAATTGTTTCAAAAACCAGTAAACCGCCGGGAACATGACTAATGAGCCCCGCAGTCTGTGCCAGCATAAATATGCTTAAAAATGTGAAGTAGCCTATATTTAGCGAATCAGGCAGAAGCACATAAAGAACAGCAGAAACCACCACCCAGTCCGCGCAGCCCACCAGCACCTGCATAAACCCCAGAGAGGGGGAAGGCAGGCTGACATTAAGACTGTATATGCTGAAAGGCTCCTTGTAACGGAACAAAACCAGCAGATAGCCTATAATCAGCGCGATAAGCGCTATGCCGATATAGTTTAAATTTATAAACGGGAGCCCCCACGACGACTCAATCAAAGGTGCATGGAAAACAAAAGTTATGCCGGTTGTGGCTATAAGTCCTATCCATAGGGTTGCCGTTGTGAAGATGATAACCTTTGAAATATCGCTGAAACTGAGTCCGCATGCTGAGTAATAGCGATAACGAACTGAACCGGATGCGAGCATAGAAAGACCTATGGAGTTTCCGAAAGCATAACTTATAAAGGAAGCAAGCATAACCTGCTTTTTTTCTATTTTTGCTCCGGCGTATTTAAGCCCCATGAAGTCATAAAGGGTGAGAATCAGAAAACTAAACGCAGTAAGCCCCACTGCTGCAATCTTTTTATAAGCAGGAATAGCGTTAAGATCCGACATTATCTCGTGAATACTGTGCTTATGCAGGAACGAGTGGAGAAAAACCGCCATAAGGATAAGTAGAGCGGCATAAAGAAGCAAAAGCAGAAAGTGTCTGTTTTTCAGGTAGCTCAATAAACGCATACGGAATATTAACACAATCAGCATCCTGAAATGTAGAACAAATACAAAGGCGGGCATATTGCCCGCCTCCGATTAATTATTTATCTTATTACTTCCTGAGCGGGTACTACTGCGCCCTGATATTTTTCCTCGATGAAGGCTTTCACTTCATCGGATGTGAGAACCTCTGCAAGTTTCACAAGAGCCTCTTCATTTGCTCTTTCAGCTTTCACTACAAGTATGTTTGAATACGGTGATTCTTTGTCTTCAATAACTACAGCATCTTTTAAAGGATTAAACCCTGCTTCCAGAGCAAAGTTTGTATTAATAACAGCACCGGAAACATCCTCAAGCACACGGGGAAGCTGTGCGGCATCAAGAGCTCTTACTGTAATGTTCTTGGGGTTTTCTGCTATATCCTGAACAGTTGCTTTGACCCCAACACCTTCAGTAAGTTTGATAAGCCCTGATTTTTCAAGAAGCATAAGGGCACGTCCGCCGTTTGTGGGGTCATTGGGAATAGCCACAACAGAGTTAGCAGCAACCTCGTCTATGGATTTTACCTTAACAGAGTAGAAGCCCATGGGTTCAATATGCACCTTTGCAATTGCCTTAAGATTCAGGCTGTGATCTGCGCTGAAAGATTCAAGATAAGGGAAATGCTGAAAAAAGTTAGCATCAAGCTCGCCTTTATCAAGGGCAAGGTTAGGCTGAACATAGTCTGTAAAAGTTATTATCTCAAGATTCACACCCTGCTCCGCTAAGACGGGTTTTACAAACTCAAGTATTTCCACATGGGGAACGGGGGTTGCGCCCACTTTAACAGTCACTGCTGATGTTTCAGCAGGAGCAGTTTTAGCAGCCGTTTCTTTTTCTTCCTTTTTGCTGCATCCGGTAAAAATCATAGCTGATACAGCCAGAATCGCCGCACCGAGAAGCAATTTTCTAAAACTAATACTCTTCATTAAGTCCTCCTTTGCTGAACTTATATTTTTCTGCCGTAGCTGTAGCGAACCGCCAGCCTCATTCCAAGTGTCTGAATAAGCTGAACAATAATCACAAGCACTGCCACGGTTATAATCATTACATCTGTGCGGAAGCGGTTATACCCGTACTGAATTGCGAGATCACCAAGACCGCCGCCACCAACTGCACCTGCCATAGCTGTATATCCCACAACATTTATTGCTGTTATTGCCGCCCCTAATATAAGCGAGCTTTTTGATTCGGGCAGAAGTACTTTTGTTATTATCTGCCAAGGAGATGCTCCCATGGACTGCGCCGCTTCGATAACCCCTGACGGAACCTCTTTCAGTGATGTTTCCACTATCCTTGCCACAAAAGGTGCAGTGGATATGACAAGAGGCACAATTGCCGCTGTTGTGCCTATGGATGTGCCCACAACTGCCCTTGTAAAAGGAATTAATGCTACCATAAGCACTATGAAAGGTGCGGAGCGGAGTATGTTAATCACCGTACCCAATGTTTTTTCCACCATAGGGCTGGGGAGTATATGCCCCTTTGAGGAGACAACAAGGTAGATACCCAGAGGCATACCGATGATGTAGGCAAGTACACCGGAAGCAAACACCATGTATATAGTTTCCCATACTGCGGGAGAGACAAGATTAAGCATTTTAAGCAGATAAACCGAATCAGGCATCAGCGCCTCCCCTGTTCAGATATGAAAAAACAAGACTGTTACTTTTAAGATACTCATGGGCAAGACCACGCTGTTCGTCAGTTCCCCTTATTTCAAGTATAAGATTGCCGAATAGAGATGAGCGCAGATGCTCCACACTGCCGTAAAGAATATTTATCTGTACACCGCATTCTGTGATCAGCCCGTTTATTATTGGTTTTGAGGCTGTGTCGCCAAGGAAGTTAATACGCACAAGTTCCGAATCCTTATGGCTTGAAAGCTCACGCAGCAAATCCTCCGGCAGTTCGGCAGGAAAAACGCTTGAGACAAATTCTCTGGCTATATCTGATTTCGGAGAAGTGAAAACCTCCTCCACAGTGGCATTCTCCACACACTTTGCGTCATGCAGGACTGCAACATGGGTACATATTTCCTTTATCACTTTCATTTCGTGGGTAATTATAACAATAGTAAGTCCAAGCTCACGGTTTATATCTTTAAGCAGGTTAAGAATAGAAAGGGTTGTCTGCGGATCAAGGGCAGATGTTGCTTCATCGCAAAGGAGAACATCAGGCTTGAGGGCAAGGGCACGGGCAATGCCGACTCTCTGTTTCTGACCGCCGCTAAGTTCTGAAGGATAAGAGTCTTTTTTATCTGAAAGCCCCACCAGAGGGAGAAGTTCGTCCACTATTTTATTAATTTCTGCTTTCTTCATCCCGTCTATTTCAAGGGGAAATGCGATATTCTCCGCAACGGTTCTTGAGGAAAGCAGATTAAAATGCTGAAAAATCATGCCGATTCTGCGTCTTGCCTTGCGCAGTTCTTCACCGGAAAGCACAGTCAAATCCTGTCCGTTTATAAGTATCTGCCCCTCGGATGGTCTTTCAAGAAGATTAAGGCAGCGTACCAGTGTGCTTTTGCCCGCCCCGCTCAAACCTATTATGCCGTAAACAGAACCCTTCGGGATACTAAGATCCACGCCGCCGAGGGCTCTGGTATAGCTTCTGCCTCCGGAATAGACCTTGCCTAAATTATTAATTTCAATCATCAATACCCTCTGCCGCAGTCAAAAATAATCTAAAGCAAAAAGGCTGAAAAACTTCCTTAAGGAATTGTCCAGCCCTGTATGTTCAAATTTATCTATAAATTCTATATTTTTTATAGGCTAAAATATCAGCTTTAAAAAGTCAATATATTTGTAAACCTCAATGCACTATATGTACAGAGACTGAATAAGTGAAGAGAAAATATCAGGAATCAGCCAGATTGCGAACCTCCTCAATGGAAGGCATACCGTCCTGCGCTCCGTGTTTGGTTGTGGATATAGCAGCAGCGGAATTGGCAAACCGCACTGCACTTTTTAGTTCCAGCCCCTCACCAAGCGCATAGGCAAGCCCTGCGTTGAATGTATCGCCTGCTGCGGTGGTATCTGCTGTTTTCACCTTGAAGCCAGCCACATGGGTGAAAACACCGTTTTCAAATATATATGCGCCCTTTGCACCTGCCTTCATCACCGCTGCTTTAACTCCTTTTTCAGCAAGAGCTTTCCCCGCCGCCTCAAAGCCTGATTCATCGTCAGGCCGTATTCCGGTCAGTGCTTCGGCTTCCGTCTCATTAGGGGTAATTATATCAACCAGCCTGAGCAGTTCCGCAGGAACATCCATAGCAGGAGCGGGATCGAAAATTATCTTTGTACCTGCGTTTTTGGCTGTTCTAGCCGCCTCAAGAACAGCTTCCATAGGCACTTCAAGCTGAAGAAGAAGGAAATCTGCCTGCTCTATCAGCTCTTTTTTATCTTTTATATATTCAGAGTCCATTCTGCCGTTTGCGCCGGGAATAATTATAATAAAGTTTTCCCCTTCTCCATCAACAGTTATCACTGCAATACCCGTAGAGGTTTCCTCACGCATTATTCCAGAAGTTTTCACGCCGAGCTTTCTGAAATATTCCATGTATTGTGCGGCGTATATATCATTGCCTAATTTACCGATCATAACTGTGTCCGCACCAAGTTTGGAAAGAGCCACAGCCTGATTAGCACCCTTGCCGCCGGTAAATGTGCTGAAGGATTCTCCCTGCACAGTTTCTCCCTTTTTAGGAAAACGCTTTGTTCTCGTCACCAGATCTATATTAAGGCTTCCCGCCACACAAAACCTGCTCATAAATCCTCCTCTGCACCGGCAAGGTATTTTACGCTTTTTCTTTCTATAACTTCGCCGCCTATCATTATTTTTTCATAGGGCATGCGGCTTCCTTCCTTTATTCTCTGCATAAGAAGACCAACAGCCTTTGCACTTATTTTTTTCTTTGAAACACTTACAGTTGTAAGGGGAGGTTCTGTCATGGATGCTGCGGGCAGGTTATCAAAACCCACCACAGAAACATCATCCGGAACAGCATAGCCCTCCTCCTTTAATGCTCTTATACATCCCATTGCTATTATATCATTCACGCAGAAGATAGCGGAAGGTACCTCTGCACCCTGACTGAGTATAACCTTCATATCTCTGTATGCGCCCTCATATCTGGAATCAACAGAGTAAAAAAACTTTTCATCAGGTTTAATTCCAGTCAGTTCGAGGGATTTTATAAAACCAAGCTTTCTGTGCATAAAGTTGCTTGTCTCTCTGTTTCCGGTGACAATACCAATATTTTTGTGCCCCATACGCACAAGATGTGAGACCGCATTGTAAACTGATGAATAATTATTCATATCCACAAAGTCAAAAGGCATATGAGGATAAAGCAAATCTATAAATACAATAGGCACATTCACCTTGAGAAAATACGCTATATCGCTTTCATCAAGCTCGGTTCCCAGAATCACCGCTCCGTCAGCATCGGATGAATTGATATATGACACAACCTCTGACGGCTCAAACTGCGGAAAAGCGGTAACTTCCAGAGAATAACCCTTAGTACCCGCCTTCATCTGTGCCCCGTCAATATAATCAGCGATAAATGCTTTATGGTTTTCGTTAAGTATCTGCCCGTGTTTCACAATATTCACAAACAGCAGCGCCTTGTGCCTCTTTCTGGGAACACTTTTTTCAAGCCCCTTATAGCTATGTTCACGGGCTATTTTAAGTATGCGTTCCCTTGTTTCAGGACCGACACCGGGCTTGCCGTTCAGCACAAGGGAAACGGCAGCGGGAGATACCTCAGCAAGTTTCGCTATTTCTGCCACTGTAATGTTTTTTTTCATTTATAACTGCCCTTCAGATTGGATATTCATCTTTATTATATCATATTTTAGTTGTATTCAACTAAATTTTTAGTAAAATTTTACTAAATTATTTACTTGATCTCTTCTTACCGTCTGGTATCATTAAATTATAGAGGGTGCAGTTATGAAAAAAGGACAGCTTCTCAACAGCCGTATATCGGCAGTTATTTCAGAAATGGGACACACGGATACTCTTGTGATAGCAGATGCCGGTCTGCCGATTCCTGCATCGACAGAGCGTATAGACCTCGCTCTGACAAACGGAGTGCCGGACTTCATCACCACTCTGCTTAATGTACTTTCAGAGCTTCAGGTGGAGAAAATCACCATTGCAGAAGAGATCATAAAGGCAAACCATACTGTCTGGGACATGATAACGGCAGTAATTAAGAAAACAGAAAAAGCCCAAGGTAAAAAGATTGAAACAGCAATGGTTTCCCACGAGAGGTTTAAAGAGCTTACAAAATCTGCCAAGGCGGTAATAAGAACAGGCGAATGCACACCATACTCTAATATTATTCTTCATTCAGGAGTCGTATTCTGATGACTAAGACGCCGCTTCTTGAGATGAAAAACATAACAAAAACCTTCCCCGGAGTCAAAGCTCTGGACAATGTTTTCCTGCGTATATTTGCTGGCGGCGTTATGGCTCTCCTTGGCGAAAACGGAGCGGGAAAATCAACTCTCATGAAAATTCTAAGCGGTGTATATACAAAAGACTCCGGTGAAATACTTTATAACGGCAAGCCATTAACCGTGAGAGATCCCAAAGATGCCCAGAATAAGGGAATAGCCATAATCCATCAGGAGCTTAACCTTATCCCCGAACTCACTGTAAGTGAGAATATTTTTCTTGGGCGTGAGCCTGTTAACTCCTTCGGAAAAATAAAATATTCCGAAATGAACTCCCTCGCAGCAGAATACCTTGGAAGGCTTGGAGAAAAAACCTCCCCTTCTGAAAAAGTTGCCTCCCTTAGCGTTGGTCAGGCGCAAATGGTCGAGATAGCCAAGGCGCTCTCCATGAACGCCGAAGTTATAATCATGGACGAACCGACAGACTCACTGACAGATGTGGAAACTGAAAACCTTTTTAAGGTAATAAACGAACTCAAAAATGACGGCAAGGCTCTCGTTTATATATCACACAAATTATCAGAAGTATTTGAGGTCTGCGACAGAGCAACAATTCTCCGTGACGGCACTTTTGTGGATGAGAAACCTGTTTCGGAGCTTGATGAGGAAAGCATAATACAGTTAATGGTCGGCAGACCGCTTCTTGAGAGATACCCAAGAAGCGAATGCAGGCTGGGGGAAATTATCTTTGAAGCGGAAGGCATGACAAACCAGCTCGTGCGGGATATAAGCTTTCAGGTCCGCAGAGGTGAAGTTGTGGGCATAGCGGGGCTGATGGGTTCAGGCAGAAGCGAAGTGGCAAAAACAATTTTCGGTGTTCTGCCGCTTATTTCCGGTGAAATGCGCCTTGAAGGCAAACAGCTTAAAGTAAGTCACCCCGCTGACGCAATATCAGAAGGAATATCATACGTTTCTGAGGACCGCAAACAGCTTGGACTTATTCTGGGGATGACAATTAAAGAGAACATTACCCTACCCGCCTTAAAAAAATACCAGAACGCCTTCAGGCATGTTTCATACGACAAGGAAACGGAAACGTCACAGGAATACATAAAAAAAATGTCCATAAAAACAACAGGACCTTCCCAGAAGGTTGTGAACCTCAGCGGTGGAAACCAGCAAAAAGTTGCCATAGCCAAAGGTGTGGTGACAGAACCCAAGGTGCTTATTCTGGATGAACCAACCAGAGGGGTTGATGTGGGCGCAAAAAAAGAAATTTACGAGCTTATAAATCTCCTAAAAGCTGACGGAATGGGTATCATACTGATATCCTCAGAACTGCCGGAAATTCTCGGCATGAGCGACCGCATACTTGTCATGAGCGGCGGGCGCATAGCCGGAGAGATTGTAAAAGCTGATGCCACTCAGGAAAAAATAATGGCTCTCGCCATAAGCGGGCTGACACAAACTGCCTGATAAAAACAAAAAAGACGGAGTTATTCATATGAAAATGACGGTTAAGGAGTTCCTAATCAGATTCAGACCTCTTCTTGGTCTGCTTATTCTTGCTGTGATAGTCTCGCTCCTCAGTCCGAGATTCCTCACCGTCAGTAATATTCTGAATGTTCTTCGTCAAACCTCGATCAACGCCGTAATGGCAGCAGGAATGACATTTGTCATCCTCACTGGCGGGATAGACCTTTCCGTCGGTTCGATACTCGCCATATGCGGTGCTGTTGCCGCCTTCATGATCGCAAACGGGTTCGACCCGTACATCTCCATAGCCACAACACTGCTTCTGGGAACAGTTCTGGGAGCATTCGCAGGAGTAATTATCACAAAAGGCAAGGTTCAGCCCTTCATAGCAACTCTTGTTGCAATGACCCTTCTACGTGGGGCAACACTTGTCTTCACAGACGGCAGACCCATCTCAACAGGCTTTGACGAAGCTTCAGACGTTTTTTCATGGTTCGGCACAGGCTACATCTTAGGCGTTCCAGTACCTGTCTTCATAATGCTTCTGGTGTTTGCGGTTTCGTACTACATTCTCAAATACACCCGCTTCGGGAGATATGTTTATGCCGTGGGCGGCAATGAGGAAGCATCCAGACTCTCCGGAGTGAGAGTAAACAGAGTTAAAACCGCTGTATATGCCATTAGCGGTCTGCTTTCCGCATTGGCGGGAATAATAATCACTGCCCGTCTCTCTTCCGCCCAGCCCACAGCAGGAGCAGGATACGAACTTGATGCCATAGCAGCAGTTGTTTTGGGCGGAACAAGCCTCGCAGGCGGCGTGGGAACAATCTTCGGAACACTCATCGGCGCACTGATAATCGGCATACTGAACAATGCGCTTAACCTGATGAACGTTTCCTCATACTACCAGATGATCGCTAAAGGAGCGGTGATTCTCATCGCAGTCCTTATGGATAGAAAAAAGTAACTATATAAAAAGGAGAATCGGCATGAAAAGGATCTTAGCTATCGTTACGGCTTTCATTGCTATCACAGCAATGTCGGCCTTCTCTGCACAGAAACCGGTAGGTCTTGTGGTTTCCACTCTCAACAACCCGTTCTTTGTAACACTTAAAGACGGTGCGGAAGCAAAAGCAAAAGAATTGGGAGTTCAACTCGTGGTTCTCGACTCACAAAATGACCCCGCAAAGGAAATAGCAAATGTCGAAGACCTTCTTTCAAGAGGTGTGGCGGTTATTCTTATCAATCCGACGGATTCTGACGCCGTAGGTAATGCAATCCGCATTGCAAACAGGGCAAAAGTTCCGGTTATCACTCTTGACAGAGGCGCAAACGCAGGTCAGGTTGTATCCCACATCGCTTCCGATAACGTTGCCGGCGGCAAAATGGCAGGCAATTACATTGTTCAGAGGCTCGGTAAAAAATCTAATGTTGTTGAACTTGAAGGAATCCCCGGAACATCAGCAGCACGAGACAGAGGCAAAGGCTTTAACGAAGCTCTTAAAGGAACGCAAATTGAGGTGATAGCACGTCAGACCGCAGACTTTGACAGAACAAAAGGGCTTAATGTTATGGAAAACATCCTTCAGGCTCAACCTGTTATAGACGCTGTTTTCGCTCATAATGATGAAATGGCTCTCGGCGCTTTAAGAGCTATTCAGGCTTCCGGCAGACAGATTATGGTGGTAGGATTCGATGCCACAGACGATGCAGTCAAAGCAGTTAAGGACGGAGAGCTTTCCGCCACAGTAGCCCAGCAGCCATCTTTTATCGGCGCTCAGGGTGTTGAAACTGCTAAAGCTGTTCTCGAAGGCAAAAAAGTTCCCGCAAACATACCTGTCGGACTTAAACTCATAACAAAATAATTTTCAGAATACACCAACACCTTAAGGCGGAGGAAACTCCGCCTTTTTTCGTTTATTCATGCGGACTTTTCTGCGAAAATGATCTATAAATAGAGTAAAAAATGAGTAAAGGCAAAAGGTTCCCCTATGAATAAATCAAACGATATGTTCTCCAAAGCCGTGGGAGACTTCACCTACGGCGGAAGAATATGGATTGACAAGGACGGGAAGAATTTTCTCGGACTCGGTAAAATACACTTTCTTGAGCTGATAAAACAACACGGTTCAATGTCTAAGGCAGCGGCTTCACTGAACATGTCTTACAGCAAAGCATGGGGACTGGTGGACTCAATGAATTCTCTTGCACGCAAGCCCCTTGTAGTTAAAAAAACAGGCGGTGCGGGCGGAGGCGGTGCGGAGATCACAGAAGAAGGCGAAAGAGTTCTTGAGCTGTACTGGGAGTTCTGCCGCAATTTTGAGCTGTTTCTCCTTGAACAGAGAGAGGTTATTGAGCAGCTTTAGAAAAAGCTTCTGCGGCGGGTCGTGCCGCAGAAACATTTGAGCTTATCAGTGGTGTTCTGTCTCCAGATTCAAAAATTTTTCTGCCGAAAAGTACAAAAGAAAGAAAACACCAAAGCCGAAGAGGTATATGAGCCACTCCGCCATTGACGGTTTGTATGACGCCAGCTGAACGGAACCGATAAAGCCTTCTTTAACAAGAGGAAGCTGACCTGCTATTACAAAATCATATCTTGTAAAAAACAGCCCAATAAGGAACACAAACCCTGCAAGGGCAATGTTTCCCACCCTTCCCTTAGCCGTCATTATCAAGAGAAGCGGAATAACAACCGCAAGAAGTATTTCACCTGCCCAAAAATTAATACTCATAGCACCGCTGATAAGAGCCTGAGCCGCAACCTGTGCATCTCCGGGGCTTGTTGAAATTGATGAAATCATCTTCCAGAGATAAAGAAACGACATAACGCCTATTCCCCCGCCCATAAGCTTTCCAAGAGAAGTAAGTGAATCACTTATTCCGGCAGGCACCCTGCCCTTATAGACGATATAGTGAACAAGCACCAATACACCTGCTCCTGCGGTCACACCGGAAACAACGAGAAATACTGAGAAATATATGCCGTGATACCAAGCTTTTGCACTGAGAGAACCGAATACATAGCCAAGGTTGCTGGTTGCCAGAACACCCACAAAAAGAGCAAGAAAACCAGTAAGAGCGGCAATCCAATGTGAACTCTTTTTTCTGAATACAAGAAAAAGCTCAAAAGCAAGAATAACCAGCTCAATACCGTAAAAAAGCCCCATCCAGAATATTGGTGCTTTAAAATTGGGTGAAATCATCATATAGATCATTTTTAGCGGACTGCCAACTTCCATAAGAATCTGTGTGAAACCGGCAAGAAGTATAACAACGGCAAGAACAACTATCCTTTTGCTGATCAAAGCATACTTTTCAAACCCGAAAGCATGGGCTAAACCGCCTATGAATGCTATACCAGTTGAGATTATTACAAAGTAAGCATATGTAGAGATCAAAAGCCCCCATGGAACATCTCTTGTGACGCCGTACATAGCTTCATGACCATTCACAAGCGTCATCACAACCGCCGCCCCACCCACAGCACAGAGAATAAATCCAAGCAGTATAAACGGTATAGTGGGTATATTTTTATTATTCATAATAAATTCTGACATATCCTTATCTCCCGCTTAAGTCCTTGTTGTGTAGAAAACATTGCATTTAGTACCTTCTTCCGGTTTCAACACATGGTATGACATAGCCTTTCTCAAAAGTTTGGATACATCGGATTCAGGATCATTAAGATCACCAAACACCCTTGCTCCCATAAGGCAATTTTCAACACAGGCGGGTTCAAGCCCCTTTTCCAACCTCGGCTGGCAGAAGGTGCATTTATCCACTGAATGTATTCGCTCGTCATAGTATCTAGCATCATAAGGACAGCCAGCCATGCAGGTTTTACAGCCTATGCACTTTTTCGGGTCAACAAGAATGATTCCGTCTTCTTCCCTTTTATAGCTTGCACTGGTGGGGCATACAGATACACATGGCGGATTGTCGCACTGATTACAAAGAACAGGCATCCAAGATCGTCTGTAATTAAAACTCTGAGCTTTACCGATATACATAACCTTTGTGCGGTAATTTTCAGGTTTTTCTGAGAGATTCCATGTTTTCTTACAGGAAAGCTCACAAGCTTTGCACCCTATGCATCTGTTCTGGACAATGACCATAGCATAGTTATGCTTTTTCTTTGGTCTGCCGTCCCTCACCGGGTCAACATGGTGATATCCGTCCAATGCTAATGCATCGGTAAAAGGGAGCGCGGTAATCAGTGTTATTGCTCCCAAACCTTTTATAAAAAGTCTTCTTTCCATAACTAATACCCTTTAGGCCATTCTTTTCCTTCAGGAAGAGGAGGTCTGGGAACTTTTTCACCGTGGCACTTCGCACAGTTCTGCTGGGCAGGCATAAAAACCATCTGAGGGGCAAACCATGAAACACCCTCATTGTACTCACCGTCTATCCACTGGTTCAAAGTCTCGACCACTTTGTATGCTACTGTTGCAGAAAGCCTTGCACATCTGTCTTTTCTTTCCGCACTGGAAGAGGGAAAACCGGATGCTTTCACCCACTTTCCTACGGAAGCATGACAAAGCGGCGATTCGCTCACTGTATGCACTATACTTGTTTTGTTTGCCCTTGGATTTTTAGGGGTATAAATCGGCATGTTTGAATGACAGTACCAATCCATTATGTTTGTTGTTATGAGTACAGTTGTTTCATCTATGGTAGGAGGGCCAACAATGAGGCTAATAGCCACCGCTGCACCATTGAGTGAACCGCAGAGAGTTCCCCAGCCTGCTACTCCCCCTTCGAATATTACAAATGATTCAGTCGGGAAAGATTTGTAAGGCTCTCCTATTTTTTCTGCAAGCTCACTGAGAATAGAAGCTATCACAGTTCCGCCGCAACCAAGCTCATACCAGCCTTCATAGGCTTTTTCAGCAACTATTTCGGGGTCAAGTTTTGTATAAGGCCAAGGCCATTTATTTGCTTCTCCCGATGTCCACTCAAGGTTAGATGTAAGCTGATCATCCTGTGTTCCGCCGTGACCATACTGAACAGGATAGTCAGCTTCCGCTGCTGTTTTTTCCTCTGCATAAGCTGCACCTCCGCCGAAACCGCCTATTCCGCCTATAGCCGCACCAGCACCAAACACAGCGGCCTTTGTTAAAATGTCTCTTCTGGAAAATTTTGCATCCATTCCAATAAACCTCCATCTCTACCGTTATATTTTAGCAAATATAACGATTTTGATTTTTAGTCAATCCTAAAATCCATTTTAAGGGAAAAAATATTCACTCATATTGATTAAAAAAAATGCTGACTTATTATTCATATAGAAGTGAAATAAATTGAATCGATGCCTTATTTTCAGATGGATAGTGACAGATTAATAACCAAAGCTGCCTATTCGGCAGTGAACGTCGTACAGTTCCATTGCAACCTGATGCTGCTTTTCTAAGCTGCCTATTCGGCAGTGAACGTCGTACAGTTCCATTGCAACCTGATGCTGCTTTTCTAAGCTGCCTGTGCGGCAGTGAACAACTGTTTCCCTCTCCCCTGCGGGGGACAAAGTTTCTAAGCTGCCTGTGCGGCAGTGAACACTTCATAAAGCTCCGCATCCCAAAAATTTTCATTTCTAAGCTGCCTGTGCGGCAGTGAACCATACGCTTCCGGCGAAACAACGGCAGGCGTTTTTCTAAGCTGCCTGTGCGGCAGTGAACGTTTCTCGTTGATATTTTTCGCCTTCTCTGTTTTTCTAAGCTGCCTGTGCGGCAGTGAACATGAGAAAAAACACCGAATTTGAAAGGCTTCTTTTCTAAGCTGCCTGTGCGGCAGTGAACATATTCATATTCTTCATCTGTGATGCTTGTGGTTTCTAAGCTGCCTGTGCGGCAGTGAACAAAGAGTCTGTGCGGATAAACCAGAGCTTTGAATTTCTAAGCTGCCTGTGCGGCAGTGAACTTTCAGTAATTTATCTTATGCAGTAAGCTATATTTCTAAGCTGCCTGTGCGGCAGTGAACTCGGTGTTTTGATTTGTGTTTTAATGTTATCATTTCTAAGCTGCCTGTGCGGCAGTGAACGTAATAGGAATATCTTTGTAAGGGTCATATGCTTTCTAAGCTGCCTGTGCGGCAGTGAACTTTTTGCAATCAGAAAAGTTCTTTCTCTTATCTTTCTAAGCTGCCTGTGCGGCAGTGAACTCAATTATTTTGTTTATTTTACTTTTAAGAATTTTCTAAGCTGCCTGTGCGGCAGTGAACCAGAGGGTCTTTCTATACAAGATGTTTCTGAGTTTCTAAGCTGCCTGTGCGGCAGTGAACGAATTCCTCCCTCCAACCTCGGAATTTTCAGATTTCTAAGCTGCCTGTGCGGCAGTGAACTAGGTAGTCCTTCGCTCTCAGGGGCAAATAATTTTCTAAGCTGCCTGTGCGGCAGTGAACTTTATCCATGCCGTCAAGTTTTACGCCGTTGCTTTCTAAGCTGCCTGTGCGGCAGTGAACAAAATCATGGAATGTGACAAAACCAGCACGCCGTTTCTAAGCTGCCTGTGCGGCAGTGAACGTGACCACGGATTTACAGGGCTTCGCATCCTTTTTCTAAGCTGCCTGTGCGGCAGTGAACAGCCGGATAAAACGGCTCAAAAAGAAACTGAATTTCTAAGCTGCCTGTGCGGCAGTGAACTTTTACCTCTCCTATTGTTTTTTTTCCCGCTTTTCTAAGCTGCCTGTGCGGCAGTGAACGGAATTGTTTTACCCACTGAGAAGGCTCTCAAGTTTCTAAGCTGCCTGTGCGGCAGTGAACTTGATGATATTGATGTAGATGCCATCCTGTATTTTCTAAGCTGCCTGTGCGGCAGTGAACTTAAAAAGCGGGGCTCCATTGCCCGATGTCAATTTCTAAGCTGCCTGTGCGGCAGTGAACATTGTTTGTAAAGGATTTGACGAAGCCAGAGATTTCTAAGCTGCCTGTGCGGCAGTGAACCTGATATTGTTAAATAAAAATTTGAGCTATAATTTCTAAGCTGCCTGTGCGGCAGTGAACTTGCGGGCTATTTTTTTTTTAAATCTTAATCGTTTCTAAGCTGCCTGTGCGGCAGTGAACAAGTCTCATTCGCATATAAGTAAACAGATGCATTTCTAAGCTGCCTGTGCGGCAGTGAACGAACAATGTTCAGCGGCTTCATTGACACTGATTTTCTAAGCTGCCTGTGCGGCAGTGAACGAATGCGGGTATGGCGTCGCATACAGAGTGCTTTTCTAAGCTGCCTGTGCGGCAGTGAACGGGAAAATGTCCCCGGAGTTTTGTCAACCAACTTTCTAAGCTGCCTGTGCGGCAGTGAACGATTGCGGTAAAGTGCCTCTTGTGTGGTTGATTTTCTAAGCTGCCTGTGCGGCAGTGAACTCTGTTTGAGTTCGTCTATCATTCCCTTTGCATTTCTAAGCTGCCTGTGCGGCAGTGAACTCAGAAGCAATGATTTCAAAAATATAGTTTATTTTTCTAAGCTGCCTGTGCGGCAGTGAACTTTAAGTTATGGTCGTTTAAAAACTCCTTCGTTTTCTAAGCTGCCTGTGCGGCAGTGAACTAGAGTCAGTTTGCCTGGCTGTTATGCGTCTCTTTCTAAGCTGCCTGTGCGGCAGTGAACATCATTGATAATTAACATTAATTTACCTATTATTTCTAAGCTGCCTGTGCGGCAGTGAACGTACATCAATAGGAGGAACCGGACCTGTAATGTTTCTAAGCTGCCTGTGCGGCAGTGAACTTTTCGCAATAAGAAAAGTTCTTTCTCTTATCTTTCTAAGCTGCCTGTGCGGCAGTGAACATAACAGATATGACAGTGCATGGTTTTTTTTCTTTCTAAGCTGCCTGTGCGGCAGTGAACTATGCCTTCTATGAGCAAAATACCCAGAGAATTTTCTAAGCTGCCTGTGCGGCAGTGAACGGTTTGGCAGTGAACAGAAAACAGAAGGATAATTTCTAAGCTGCCTGTGCGGCAGTGAACATTTTTCACGTCTGCGCCGTAAGCGTGTTTACTTTCTAAGCTGCCTGTGCGGCAGTGAACGAACGCAGGAAGAAGGAAAGCGCAGGAGAGACTTTCTAAGCTGCCTGTGCGGCAGTGAACACAGATAGACACGAAAACAAAAGACACAGTGCTTTCTAAGCTGCCTGTGCGGCAGTGAACAACATATCTCAAGGCGTCTCGGTTTTAGTCAATTTCTAAGCTGCCTGTGCGGCAGTGAACAAATACTTCATGCTGACTATGTGGCCATAGCATTTCTAAGCTGCCTGTGCGGCAGTGAACTTACGCTGGATTCAGCAAGATTGGCAACTGTGTTTCTAAGCTGCCTGTGCGGCAGTGAACTTTTTGAAATAAGATACCGGAATTATTTAGTCTTTCTAAGCTGCCTGTGCGGCAGTGAACTGATACAATAATATCAAAAAATACTGTGAAATAACAATAAACATATTTCTGTGATAAAAAACCCTTTTATCACAGGTGTTCGTAGACAACTGATAATAAAAGGGTTTCAATTTAGGCTCTAAAAAGGGTCAAAACCAGGGAACAGTTGAAACCGGACTTAGCCCATAAGAGCTGAATACCTTGTTTTCTGATTCGGCATCAGCTTTTTTATGACGAATATAAAGCCTGAACTTCTGTCCTGTACTACGACTACTAAGCGTAATAAAAGGCAGCTCAAGCATTTCCGCAGCCGAGTCAGGGATTTTTTCAACAGCCTGTTCCATACTTATTCCATGCCGTTTCATACTGCGCCTGCGAAGCCTCTCCGGACTACTTTTCGCCTGCACCCTGCTTACAACACAATAATCTGTATTGTCAGGAGTTTTTCTCGTACGCCCAACTTCAGCATAGTCCCCCATTCTTTCTGCAAGAGGATGAGATAAAACATCATCAAGAGTATTTTTTTCACCATGCAGTCTTATAATCTTTCCTAAGTTTTTCTGTCCATTTTTCACATCAGGAAAGCTTATGCCAACATCGCTCCTTCCCTGTTCGGCAAGGATCAGATGCAGTTTTTCAAAGAGCATATTGAGAATAACCTGTGGAGAAATCTCAGGGTTTTCTCTAACACGTAATTCTGCATAAAAAAGCATAAGCTACTCCTTCTCGGCATCGCCGAATACGCCGCCTCTGATAAGTACAGCCATAACAAAATGCTGATTCTCAACAGAAGGTTTCTTGTCTTTCAGAATCCATCCATCCAGAAGATTGTAAAAGTCGATTTTATCAGCTGGCTGGCGGTAGGCGCATCCCTGAGAGGTGACAGAACCATATGGTTCAACTGCTATAGGGAATTCAGGAAAATCATCATACCATGTATCTATTGTCCTCACTGCGTTGCCTATTTTCTGTGAATGCATACCTGCTGTTCCGTCAACACTGTAAAGAGTTCTGCTCTTTTTCCCTTTTGCATTGGACTTATCAAGAATAAGCTCCTGTGAAGGGAAAACTTCCTGTCCGTCCCCTATTCGTACATATGCCGAAACATCAAGCAAAACATAGCTTTTTCCGCTTAGCCCGTCTGCTATAAGTGAACCAAGCTTTGCAGTTTCTGCATCCCCAGCAAAATCATCCAAACGGTAATCAAGTGAGCTGAACTTCCACTCTGTTGCTGATTTACCATTAACCATATGATTCACAAACACTGTGACCTGCTCTGCACCCACTCTGTTTCTCCACAAAAAACGCCCATTAGCAAGATTGACAGCATACCTATCTGCAAGTGTTTTGAAACCGAATTCTTTAACATAGCCATCTACAGTTTCAGTGAGTTTTTGCTTATAGTCTGGTTTGTTGCATGCTGAAGGCGTGCCCGCTCCTCCTAACACACGCATAGTAAAACGAACTTTAAGCGTATCAGCATCAGCAGGCAGTGTCACAACATCAACAGTCTGGAGATTGGGGCTGTCTACCATAGCGTTGACTTTATCAGCATTGTCGCCAGTTTTGCTTCCTAAACGGTTAGAAATTGTCCCTCTGACCGACTTAGTCTGAACAGTCAGCCCCTTCCATGTTTCACCATTTTTTATATCATCCCATTTTCCTGCATAAAACAAAGCGTCAGAAACATCAAGTTTACGTTCAAATGCCAGAACTGAAGCAGTTTCGAGTTTTTTTTCTTTAGCCATTTTATATCTCCTGTAATTATATTTTTTTGTGACCGCAGAGGTAGTATCCTTTTTCAGGCTCTGCTTTGTGAAACCATATAAAATCTGAAACGTCATCTAACTTGAGAGGATTGATCCATTCGCCCAAAGAATAGGCAGATTCTACAAATCTGAAAGGAACTTCCATATCTCGTACATTTTTGACTTTTCCTGCCTCATAAAGAGGGGAGATTGCGCTGAAACCAACCGGAATTGGCACTAACCAGCCTGTTCCCTCTCTGAAGGTATTCCATTCTGTTTTACCATTGTCATTAGTTTTTGCTTTGTGCTTTAAGGCAGAGCAATCAAGCAGGGCATCCAGTGCATTTGATTCCGGCATTTCCTCACGCATTTTTTCGAGATGCGCAGCCAGATAACTGCTTCTGTCAATTAATGCAAATCCGGGCAGAAGCTTTCTTCTTAATTTACGAAATATTTTTTCGTCCTCTTCTGCTACTCCGGTATAATGAAACATTTGGGGCTTATTTCTCTCTGCATCAACAAATATACTGCCTCCAGCCAGCCTCATAGCTCCAATGCAGTCCAGAACTTCAGTGCAAAATGCTTCGGTATCTTCAATTCTGCCGTAGACGCACACAACGAGGCTAACTGTCATATGCGCCCTGCCTTCTTCTATGATCCCCGAAGGTTTAGTGACATCCCTATCATAAACAGGGGCACGGTAAAGGCGAAAAGTATTAGTATAGCTGGAGTTATTAACCTGTGGTTCAAACCTGTGGCTGATTATTCCGGCACCGTCTAACCCGGCTTTCCCATTCATATTTCGGCTTAGGGCATGCACGAATCCGGTAAAGGAAGAAACAGCAGGAAAACCCCATGACAACGGACCGGAAATGCAGTTGGCGTTTTGCACCCTGAGCCGAGGTATAAGAATTAAGTAATCAGGTTTACTGCTCATCAAGATTCCCCCTTCTTACATCGTCCAGAATATAAGCGGCTATTTTTCTCCACTCATCTTCACCGAAGACAACTATATCCTTGTCTGCCTGTTTAATCTTGTTCTTCAGCCAGCGAGAAAAATGTCCGGCAACCTCGCTGCACCATTCTCCGCTGATGTACGCATCTCTGCTTCCTTCTTCATCAGAAAAAGGGTCGAGCCACAGTTTTTCATACTGATTAAGACGGCATTTAGGGGCTTTGCTCCATCCGGCCGGAAGTTCCAGCATTTCATCAGCCATAACCGCTAATTCATATGCCATTGCCTCAACAAGATTTTTCACTCCGCCACGAATATGGAAATCGTCATGATCTGTTTTCAAAAGCTTGATAAGCTCTTCAAAAAGCTCTTTAACAAAATACCTGTCTGCAAAGCGGTAAGAAAAAGTGGAAACATTTAATGCAGGACGAACAGACTTGCTCCGCCAGTTCGGCGGAAGAGATGCAAGCAACACTCCCGCACCACCTCTGTTACTGTTGAGCTGGCTTACATTTTGCGGTTTTGTTCCACCATAATAAGTGAATGCCAGTTCAGGAAAATCTCTGAGTCCAACATCTGAATGTTTGTTATCCCTTTTTGCTTTTCTGGCTGCTGAAACTTCATCAGAAAAACGATCAGCTCTGATCGTCTCATGCACTTCATGAACCAGAGATGTAGGAAAAACAGGACTTATAAGATGATATTCCCCGTTATCAAGCGGAAAATAGACCTGTTTCATAAGCGTATGTGAAGCAGGAGATTTGAGTTCACTGATAGTGGAAAAAATATCAATCCAATCATAAGCCTCGTCAACATCATCAGACATGGCACTTGCAAGTGCCTGAGACTTGCGGGATACCATATCAAGGATTTTTTCTCCATCATGCATCTGGTTAAGAAAAGCAAATACATCAAGGGCTGCGGCATTACCCGTCACATCCTTGTAACTTTCTTTTATGCAGGATGAGTTTATTATGTTATTTGGTTCAGTTTTATCAGATTTAAAGTAAACTGGCGAAGCTTTCGCCATAGGGTGAGTAAATTTTGGAATGTGAGTTGCGAGCTTGATTTGCTGCGAACGTTTTGCCGCATCTTTCAACCACGTTTCCCTGCTATACTCAATAATCAGAGATCTAATTTTGTCCTCAATCACATCTTTTTCTTCCTGAGTAACAGCTTTTTCCAGTTTTTTCTGTTGTTCCTCAATCTTCGGTTTGAGGCGTTCCTGAATGAACTGTTCAATCAGTTCACGCAGGGGTATAATCTTATGATCTTCAGATTCTGACATGTTCTACACCTCCTAATAACTAATTCTCACACATCCTTGTACACCCCCAGATAATTATTGAATGTAAATCTGGAAAGGTCATTGTCATTTTTAATCAGCGAAAAACTGCCGAATTTCATGGAGCACTCCTCTTCTGAAATCCCCATTCTCTCTGCCAGTTTCTCGATTATCTCTTCATAGTTCAGCTTTATAAAATAACGCTCTTCATCAACATCTTCTCTTATGAAATCTCTATCCCTGTTTTCTGAACTTCCGTCATCATGCAATTGAAGAATCAATGAATCTATACCATCATAAGAAAGGATATACTCCTCATTCACTCCCGTTTGCTTCCTGAAAGGCTTTCTCCACTGCATATAGGCAGAGAGAAAAGCTTTTGTCTGCCAGAACTCTGCGATGGTGAAAACTTTATTGCTTTTATCTTCAGCCAGAACATCTCTCAGGCATTTATGCTCAAAATCTGAGAGATTGTCCGCATAATTATCCCGTCCGCTTTCGATAATTCTCGGAATAGCGTTTATAATTTCAATCTGCTCATTAAATAAAAGCTCATGCATCGTCTGTTTAGCCATAAAGTGTTTTGATGTTTCAAAACCCGGCTTACAGTAAGCATTTAAACGACCTTTCATCGTATTAATATTTTTATCCAATATATAAATATTGGTTTCATTCCATTCACCGTCCCTGTGCCTGCGGACTCTTCCGGCTATCTGAATGATTGATTTCATGGATGAAGGTTCTATTATCGCCCAGTCGTAGTCATGGTCTCTGCCTACTTCTGCAACAGGTGAAGCAAAAACTATGAAAATATGGTGTTTTTTATCTCTTTGATTGTTTACCGCATTACGGAGAACCGGATTTTCGGTAATATTTTTCCCTTTTCCTCTTTTCAGCAAAGAATCCAGATTTTTTTCTATCTCCGAACGCAGCACAAGTGGAAAGCGTGAGTGGTAACAGCAGATATGAACAGCATAATCATCACCAACATCTAAACTGCTGAATGCCTTCACAAGCCCTACAAGATTATTGATATTGGCAACACGAACTAAACCGATGCTTATTTCCGTTTCGCTTTTGTCATCTTTGAAGCTGTTAAGTCCATGCAGTTTTTTTGCAGCATCCTTAATTGTTCCTGCAAGGTTCCTATAACTGAAACTTCCCTCTGGAAGCGGCAGTATGGATGCACGCCGCCTGACTTCGGCTTTTTTTAGTCTTCCAGCCCTTTTAGATGCGAAGTCAGTATGAAGACCTGCATATGAACCTGCTGTAACATCAAGATGAACCTGTGAACCAAACTCATCAAACCATCCGCAAACAACACCTCTGCTGCGGGCTTCACCACGGTTCCTGTTGTAAATTTCTCTGCCTGCGGAGTAAGCCTTGAAAAACCCTTCCGCTATGGATGGAGCCACAGTGGCGGATGATAAAAGCACCCTGCTTCCGAGCAACCCTGCAAAATAAATAAGACGGGAGCATGCGTACATATCATCAATACTGTAATCATCAGGTTCATCCAAAACCAAATCACTTGTCATGAGCCGAAGCATAGGAGCAATCTGTCTTCCTCCGGCAGTACCTTCAGATGCCGAGATAAGGTGGTCAATCGTGCATGTAAGCACCGGAGCATTAACCAGCTTCTCTCCGCCGTGTGTGTTTTTCAGCCAATCTCCCACAGGGGAATCATCACGGCTGCCCTCGTAAAATACGTAAGAATTTTCAGGTAAAAGTCCGTCTGCTGATTCACTTGAACTGAAAGCATCCTCCATATTAAGACGATAAAGTTCCTTAACCGCCTTTCCTCCAACGAGAACTGCGAGTGCGGAATCATCCAGTTGAAGCATACTGCCGTATTCATCTCTGGTCTGAAGCGTGAGTGTACGAAGACCAAGCGCCACACTTATCCGGGCGCCATAAGCAGGATTGGCAAGGGCATACATTATTTTTGCATTGGCAATTGTTTTGCCGCAGCCGGTGGAAGCCATGTTTATTCCAAAGAAACCGCCCTGCTCTGTCACAGCCCTCACGGAAGATGCAGTATCAAAAGCCTTATCCTGCCATTTGAATTTAGCTGTTCTGCTTCTCCCCGCCATCAGTGAATGTCTGCCCAAGGAAGGCAGTGTTGTGCGGAGAAGCGGCAAACCGTGCATTATCCTTCCGCAGAATTTGTGTACACCGAGAAGGTGTTCATCAAGCTTTTGACAAACCTTGCCTGTCTTTCTGTCGGTATTGGCATAAAGAGGGAAATCCGTATCGCCCGGAATCCTGTCTATACTGCCTTTAAGAGAAGAATATATGTGATCCCCAAGTGTTATGACCATGCGGGAGACATTAATTATATACGGATCAAATAAGTTCGCAGTAAGAATACCTTTGTACTCCAATGTCTTCTTGGCTGCCTTTGCAACTGCCTTTTTCCATTTTTCGCTACCAGACGGAGTTCCGTAAGGGAACTTGTAGTAGTTTTCAATCTCCTCTCGATTTTTAAAGCCGGATCTGCACCACTCAGCATTTATTGCTTCAGGCAGATTGCCCATATCATTATAGGCATTATAATCGAGCGGAACTCTGTGATGGGATACAACAAGCCAGCAAACAGCGGAAGCAAGCGGAGGCAAATCAGAAAAAGGGAGAATATTTTGTTTAATTTCAAGCTCTTCAGGAAAAGCAGTTTCACCTTTAACTAAACGGGAAAGCCACTCTTCATCGCTATCAACGCCTATAAAACTGCACAGCATAAGAACAGATAGCCACTCATGACGTACGATACTTCTTGTCGGTTTTGGCGACTTCAAACAATCCTGAAAAGCCAAGCAGCTTTTGCCTAGATCATGAAACAAAGCGGCAAGAGACGTAAGCAACTTGATTACCTCTCCGCTAAGCCAATCATTTTCAGAGCCGGAACGGAGAATCTTTCTTTCTGTGCGGTTTGTGGGAACAGCTCCGCTTTCATTAAACTGTAGTGCATCGCCCACTATCCAAACAAGTTCTGTTCTGTTTTTCCCACGCACCCAGTGGCACGCCACAGCACTATTTTTGCGGGCTGTTTTTCTTAATAAAGTTCTCACTGTCGAAAGTCCGGCGGATGTAATAGATGTCTGCCATGTACGCTCACCTATCCTTTCTGCAAACTGATCAAGTATCCTGCGGGTTTCCTTTAATGCATTTTTGTGACACTGCGAAACAAAGATTACATTCATCAGCAGCGCCCCTTCATTTCAGCAGCCACAGCCTTAACAGTATCTATCATAAAATCAAGGGCTTCGTTTTGAAGCAGAACATCAACACACGCCTGACGGAACAACCTTTCATCGTCCCCTCTCATTGATGAAATAAAAGCCTGAGGGAGAATTACTGAATCTTTGATAAGATCTGCGATGTCAAAAACAAGCCCCCCACGCCTTGTTTTGCCGTGGAGAACTGCAAAACCGTGGGGAATACCAAGCACCCATGCAGCAGTGGCGCCAAGACCATATGCAATGTAGTTGCCGTGATCTAAAAATCTGTTGGCGCTGTCTGTTCCATTACCTCTTTTTGCTCTTGTAAAGTCACCGTATCCCGATGCTTCTGCCGCAAGCTTGTAGAGATGTTTGGTCAACTTCGCCTCAGAAACAAGAAGTTCCTCTGTACTGTTTGCCGTTTCTATCTCTTTTTCTATAACAGCAAGAGCTTTCTTGATACTGTTTTCATTAATGTAAAATTCGTTCTCATCAAAATATCTGCTACTCAGCCAGTTCTTTCTTAACCTTGATATTCGTGTGTTTTGGAACATTTTTGCAGCTTCAAGACGGAGTGCATCGTCAAACCAAAACTTAGCCCATGCCTGCAAATATTCAGTCGGGCGGTATTCTGATTGAGGAGAAAACCACACAATATCCGTGTTTATTTCCATAGCACTAAATAAAGGTGTTCCTCCGCCTCCACAAAATCCCACCATGACTCCTGCTTTAGAAAGCTCTCTCACTGCAGCCTGAGTCAAGGATGTACCGGAACCAAGAAGAACCACTGTTGTGTTAGCAATAGGAATATTCCAATATTGTGAGTCTTTCCCTTTTTCAGTGACATATTCAACACGCCCGCCATTAACAAGTACACGGCAATGTTCCAAATAATATATGTTCGCACGTTTTGAGTGGAGAATAGTTTTCATTTCCGAAGGTGTAAAAGAATTCACAGGCAACCCTTAGTTTTTAACAATTATAGCATTATTTAAGATAAAATTTGCTTTTTGTTATTCATAATTTGTCTTTGGGGCAGTGAACAAAAAAGATCAAAAACATTCCATAATTCGGTTGCATAATCCTGTATATCTTATATTGTATATACAAGAGGTGCGTCATGAGCTATGCAAAGGTTTTTAAAAGTGGAAACAGTCAGGCTGTGCGACTTCCAAAGGAATACAGTTTTGATGTTGAGAAAGTTCGTATAAAGAAAATAGGCAGCATGATCATTCTAGTGTCAGAAGGAGATGTCTGGGAAAATTTCAGGCTCTCTCTTGATATGTTTGACAGCTCATTTATGAGTGAGAGAAACCAGCCTGAAGTTCAGGAAAGAGAGGTCTTTTAATGTACATGCTGGATACGAACATCTGCATTTATATCATTAAGCAGAAGCCTATGGAAATTGTTGATAAGTTTCAGTCATTTCCTCTGGGTTCAATCGGCATTTCCGTTATAACCCTCGCTGAACTTGAATACGGTGTAAGCAAAAGTCAGAGTATTCAAAAAAACAGGGACGCCTTAGCACTGTTTGTGGCACCGCTTGAGATTTTGGATTTTGACAATTCAGCAGCGGCTGTTTATGGAGAAATACGAGCAGAACTTGAAAAAAAAGGAAACATCATAGGTTCAATGGATATGCTCATAGCCGCTCATGCAGTTTCAGTTAATGCAACTTTGGTAACAAATAACACAAAGGAATTTGAGAGAATAAAAAAACTGAAACTCGAAAACTGGGTGCAGAAATAACTGCCTGTGCGGCAGTGAACATGAAAAAAGCGTTGTTTATCATGCTAATACTTTTCTAAGCTGCCTACGCGGCAGTGAACCGGTGGTCTTGCGGGTTTCCTCAGTTTTAAACTTTCTAAGCTACCTATGCGGCAGTGAACTTTATTTATTTTTGTGTTTGAATAGTAAATGATTTCTAAGCTGCCTACGCGGCAGTGAACGGAACAGCTTCACACTGATTACGTTGCAATAGCTTTCTAAGCTGCCTACGCGGCAGTGAACTTTCATATCAATGAGCATTCAGGAGAGCATATTTTCTAAGCTGCCTACGCGGCAGTGAACTAAAGGCTCAAAGGATTTCTGATGGAACTTGTCTTTCTAAGCTGCCTATGCGGCAGTGAACACGCCATAATTTGTGTGTGACCGCACAATGACTTTCTAAGCTGCCTATGCGGCAGTGAACATGTAGCAATAGCAGGGAACGACCGCAGAATGTTTTCTAAGCTGCCTATGCGGCAGTGAACTCAAAACCTGATGATGAAACATATCTCAATGCTTTCTAAGCTGCCTATGCGGCAGTGAACAAAGAAAACAGGCGGCTGAAGGATGTTATTCATTTCTAAGCTGCCTATGCGGCAGTGAACGTGAACCTGCGAAAAAGCCAAAAAATATAATATTTCTAAGCTACCTATGCGGCAGTGAACATAATCCGAAAATGCGCAAGCCGAATCTTTTCATTTCTAAGCTACCTATGCGGCAGTGAACATAAGACAGCTACTTAAAAACTTTGAGGATAATTTCTAAGCTACCTATGCGGCAGTGAACTGCCAGCGAACAGACAGCCTCATAACCCTGTCATTTCTAAGCTACCTATGCGGCAGTGAACTGATGACTGTTGCTAATCAGGCTCTGATTGCCTTTCTAAGCTACCTATGCGGCAGTGAACGGCAAAAGCTTGGTTCTGGCAGGCGTTTTTGTGTTTCTAAGCTACCTATGCGGCAGTGAACGGGTTACTCGTCTGACTGCGGATGTGTCTGATTTTCTAAGCTACCTATGCGGCAGTGAACAAGCGATTAAAAGATATGTGTAGGTGATTTATTTTCTAAGCTACCTATGCGGCAGTGAACTCCCCTACTTTCAATCCCTCAAGCTCGGCGATTTTCTAAGCTACCTATGCGGCAGTGAACGGCTGGTTAGCTCGAATAATAAATCAATCATATTTCTAAGCTACCTATGCGGCAGTGAACACACTCACGCACTCCCGCCGCTATGTGCTGGCTTTCTAAGCTACCTATGCGGCAGTGAACTGACTGGCGAGTGTTTTCCCCCCAATTCTAACATTTCTAAGCTACCTATGCGGCAGTGAACTCGAAGGAGTTTTTAAACGACCGTAATTTAAGTTTCTAAGCTACCTATGCGGCAGTGAACACAGAGTGTTTGACAGTTCTGCAGAAGGCAGCTTTCTAAGCTGCCTATGCGGCAGTGAACACAAAGGCTCACATCAACGGGAAACAGACAAATTTCTAAGCTGCCTATGCGGCAGTGAACTACGCAAACATAGTGAACATGCGCTCCGCAAAAATTTCTAAGCTGCCTATGCGGCAGTGAACAATCATTCGGAACGATTTAAAAGGATTCAGAATTTCTAAGCTGCCTATGCGGCAGTGAACTAGAAAAAGTAAATTATAAGGCTTCGACAACCTTTCTAAGCTGCCTATGCGGCAGTGAACCCGAAATTGACGGAAGAAGAAAAGCTGGAAGCTTTCTAAGCTGCCTATGCGGCAGTGAACTGCGGCCATGTCAAAGTTCAGGTAGCCCATCTTTTCTAAGCTGCCTATGCGGCAGTGAACGCCGCCGCAGAGCGGTCACGACCCTTGACAGATTTTCTAAGCTGCCTATGCGGCAGTGAACAAACCGTGTTCAGAACCGAGGCGCTTGTATTTTTTCTAAGCTGCCTATGCGGCAGTGAACTATTCTATGATTTTGGCTCCAACGCTCTGGGCTTTCTAAGCTGCCTATGCGGCAGTGAACTCATCATGCTCTCGTTACGGGGTATATGACAATTTCTAAGCTGCCTATGCGGCAGTGAACTAACAGAAAGCATTGAACGTATGTCGCCCACTTTTCTAAGCTGCCTATGCGGCAGTGAACTCATACAGACAGAAGAAGGACAACACCTTTTATTTCTAAGCTGCCTATGCGGCAGTGAACAGGGCGTTATGGAAACGTGCAAAAAAGATGGCTTTCTAAGCTGCCTATGCGGCAGTGAACAAATCATCGGGCATAATGCAGAACTGAGTGAATTTTCTAAGCTGCCTATGCGGCAGTGAACTGCATACAAATTTCATGTTTATTCTGCGCATCCTTTCTAAGCTGCCTATGCGGCAGTGAACATCCGCTCTATTTTCGCCGATTTCATGATTGATTTCTAAGCTGCCTATGCGGCAGTGAACTGATTGACACTCCGGTTCAGGGTTATGTGCAATTTCTAAGCTGCCTATGCGGCAGTGAACGGCAACGGAATACGCCCGAACAGCGGTTGCAACTTTCTAAGCTGCCTATGCGGCAGTGAACGGCTGAAGGGTTCGGGTACATCAGAGGTTGATTTTCTAAGCTGCCTATGCGGCAGTGAACCAAATTTATTGGTGTAATAAAATGGGGGGAAATTTCTAAGCTGCCTATGCGGCAGTGAACGTTGTCAGCAGAAGGCAAAACATGAGAGCCGAATTTCTAAGCTGCCTATGCGGCAGTGAACATTTATTTATTTTTGTGTTTGAATAGTAAATGATTTCTAAGCTGCCTATGCGGCAGTGAACATGAGGTTACTCCAAGTTCACGAATGCCTACAGTTTCTAAGCTGCCTATGCGGCAGTGAACATTAACATGCTTACTGTTAAGCAAAACATTAATTTCTAAGCTGCCTATGCGGCAGTGAACGAGGATCGTCCGCAGCATTGACAAAGGGCAAATTTTCTAAGCTGCCTATGCGGCAGTGAACATGAGCCGTCTGTGTTTTCAGCGTACATATCCGTTTCTAAGCTGCCTATGCGGCAGTGAACTTTGTACTTGCGAGGCACGCAGAACGATGGGGCTTTCTAAGCTGCCTATGCGGCAGTGAACGAAATACTTCATGCTGACTATGTGGCCATAGCATTTCTAAGCTGCCTATGCGGCAGTGAACAAACGGCCGCATACTCGCAGGAAACACCCTGCTTTCTAAGCTGCCTATGCGGCAGTGAACAGAAATATCGGGACTGATCCCGGTTGAGCCGCATTTCTAAGCTGCCTATGCGGCAGTGAACGCTCTTGGGTATCAAGTTGCCGATATTATTGATTTCTAAGCTGCCTATGCGGCAGTGAACTCAAGCACATACTCATGGAACCATTTTGTATCTTTCTAAGCTGCCTATGCGGCAGTGAACTCTTCTTCATCTTGTGCATACCGAACACCGAATTTCTAAGCTGCCTATGCGGCAGTGAACAAGCGAACTCGTGTCAGTCCGTTTCCCGGCGTTTTCTAAGCTGCCTATGCGGCAGTGAACCGTATAAGGGAAATTGATAACTTTTATCCTGTTTTCTAAGCTGCCTATGCGGCAGTGAACTGGGTAAAAAAGCAAGTAAAATATTGCCTGTCATTTCTAAGCTGCCTATGCGGCAGTGAACTAAATAATAGTTCTACCCCCCTGTTAGAATAATTTCTAAGCTGCCTATGCGGCAGTGAACTTGCTGCAGGTCGTGAGGATCTGCGGGGGCGTTTTCTAAGCTGCCTATGCGGCAGTGAACCATATCAGTCAGAGCGTGAGCAGCTTGCTGCATTTCTAAGCTGCCTATGCGGCAGTGAACCCGGAGAAGGCGAGATGCTCACTGCATCCGCATTTCTAAGCTGCCTATGCGGCAGTGAACGATATAGACCGTGGCGCAACGAACTGGGGGCATTTCTAAGCTGCCTATGCGGCAGTGAACTAAAGTATAAAGATGACATTACACTTTTAGCATTTCTAAGCTGCCTATGCGGCAGTGAACGACTGAAAGCATTTCGAGCTTATCCTCGGAATTTTCTAAGCTGCCTATGCGGCAGTGAACTTATCATTGGCGCTATAACCTTTTGCTTCGGATTTCTAAGCTGCCTATGCGGCAGTGAACTGTAGATATTCTATCACAAAACATTAACATTAAAAAAGAAGTAATCATTTTGGAGTTTAATACCTAAATTTTTGATAAAGTCATAAACTATTGATAATACACCTTTCAGATATAGCCTTCGGAAAAAGGGTCTTAAGAAAGAAAATTTCAGGATACTGAACAATGCTAAATAAACGTAAAAAAGTACCCGTTTTTTTTAAATTATTTTTATTGGAGTTTATAATGAGGTTTTCTGACCATTGTAACCAAGATAACAATAAACAGCGTTTTGGAAAAGCATGTGTTTATTTTTTCACTAATGATAAAATGCTCAAAACTTTTTATCAAAGTTAACTTGAAAAACTTTGACACAAGCCACATTTACTCAAAAAATTCAAACCTTTTTTTCTAATATAAAATATATCTACCGCAGGCATTTGTTATCTTCCGAACAGTAAAAGATGTATTTTGTAATAAAAACAACAATTAAAAATGACCGTTATTCACACTATCTAGGTGAACTTTAGCCCCTTCCAAACCCATTGACATCTATTTAATGTTCAGTATAATGAACATTAAAATGAAATAAAAAAGAGGTATATTTTGGACTTCGGAAAGAAAGTCAAGGAACTGCGTCACGAGCATAAAATGTCACTGCGTGACTTAGCTAAGATCAGCGGATGCAGCATATCCTTCCTTTCACAGGTTGAACGTAACCTTGTTTCGCCGACTGTAGCCAGTCTTCGTAAAATTTCCGATGCTCTAGGGGTGACAATAACCTCTTTTTTTGACAGTCCGCAAGAAGATAGAGACTCTGTTGTTGTTCGGAAAAATGAACGGGTTAAGTTAACTTCCAAGGCTTCCAGAGTGGTTTATGAGTCTCTTAAGCCAAAAGGAGCTAATTCTGTTCTTGAGCCTCTTTATCACATCCTTGAAAAAGGAGCATTCAGCGGAAACGACTACAATATGCATGTTGGGGAGGAGTTTGTATACGTGCTTCACGGTCAGGTGGAGATCACGCTCGATAAAAAGTCAATGACTCTTAATGCGGGCGACAGTGCAGTGTACAACTCCAACATACCTCATAGATGGAAAAACACATATGACGGTGAGACCATACTTTTATGGGTCAATACGCCGCCGACTTTTTAATAATCGGAGAAAGAAATGTTTAACACATTAATCGCGAATTCCATGCCTTACATGCCCAAAGCGCTGGTCGGTTTCTTTGCGAAAAGGTACGTTGCAGGGGCCACACCCGAAGACGCTTTTCAAACCACACTTGCTCTCAACGGTGAAGGGGCGGTTGGAACCATTGATTTGCTTGGCGAGTTTAATGACAAAATCGAAAAAGCCAGACAAACCGTTGAAATGTACAAACTTGTTCTCGACAATATCAAGTCGAAAAATCTGAACACCAACATATCCATAAAACCCACGGCGTTCGGTATTTTATTGAATGAGGAAACATGCACGGCAAATATGCGTGAAGTGATCAAATACGCATATGAAAGGAACATCTTTGTCCGTATTGATATGGAAAACCATCCGTACACGGACTATACTATTGATCTCTACATCACGCTCAATAAGGAAATGCCCGGAAGCTGCGGAACAGTTTTTCAGGCATGCCTTAAACGCACACAGGACGATATAAAACATGTCGCCGCTTCACTTGATAAGGCAAACATCCGCCTCTGCAAAGGAATTTACAGGGAACCGGATGATATAGCTTATAATAACAGAAAGAAGGTTCAGGAAAACTACCTTGAATGCCTTGACCTGCTTTTTGAGAAAAAAGCCTATGTCGGTATAGCCACCCATGATGACGTTCTTATAAACGGCGCCATGGAGCTCATCAAAAAACACAAACTCGAAAAAAATGAGTACGAATTCCAGATGCTTCTCGGAGTGCGCTCTGAGCTTCGCAAGAGACTCCTCGCAGAGGGTCATAAGCTTCGCATTTACACTCCCTTCGGAGAAGACTGGCTTCCGTACAGTATCCGCAGGCTGCAAGAAAACCCCGCAATAGTCGGCTCGGCTATAAAGGGCTTCCTCACCGGCGGCAGATAAACCCCCTTAATCAAATAATAAAGGAGTAACAAATGAATAACAGCATGTTTAACGTACCATTCCCTCTGAACGAACCGGTTCTTGAATACCGTGAAGGCAGTAAGGAGAAAAAAGAACTTAAAGCCGCTCTTAAAGAGCTCTCTGAAAAATACATAGAAGTTCCTGTTGTTATCGGCGGAAAAGAAGTAAAAACTGGAAACACTGTTGAAATAACAGCACCCTTTGATCATTCCATAAAACTCGGTAAATACCACAAAGCCGGTCAGAAAGAAATTCAGCAGGCTATTGATGCTGCAATGGAAGCCAGAAAAACATGGGGCAAAACTCCCTGGTTTCACAGAGCAGCTATATTCCTCAAAGCAGCGGAACTTATCTCCACTAAATACCGCGCACAGATGAATGCGGCAACAATGCTTTCCATAGGCAAAACTGCTGTTCAGGCTGAGATCGACTCCGCTTGCGAGCTGATTGACTTCCTCCGCTTTAATGTTTACTTCATGCAGCAGATATACGGCGAACAGCCTCTCCATAACTCCAAAGGCGTATGGAATGCTATTCAATACCGTCCTCTCGAAGGATTTATCCTTGCTGTTACTCCTTTTAACTTTACAGCTATTTCCGGTAACCTTCCTGCCTCTCCCGCTATAATGGGCAACACGGTTATATGGAAACCGTCAGGAGATGCGGCATATGTACCCAACCTTCTCATGAAGATATTCAAAGAAGCGGGACTTCCCGACGGGGTAATAAACTATGTTCCCTCCGATGCAAAAGACATATCCGCAGTAACATTCTCCAGCCCCGATTTCGGCGGTATCCACTTCACAGGCAGCACAGGCGTTTTCAAAAATATCTGGGAAACAATCGGCAAAAACATCTCTTCTTACAAATCATACCCAAGAATAGTCGGCGAAACAGGCGGCAAGGACTTTATCTTTGCTCACAGCTCTGCTGATGTTGATGAACTTGCTGTTGCTTCAGTAAGGGGTGCTTTTGAGTATCAGGGTCAGAAATGCTCTGCCGCTTCAAGAGCATACGTGCCTTTCAGCCTGAAAGATGCTTACCTCAAGAAAATGAAAGAACTCACAGCCGAAATCAAAATGGGCTCACCCCTTGATTTCAGAAACTTCATGACCGCAGTTGTTTCCAAACGTGCCTATGAATCTATCGTAAAATACATAGACTTCGCTAAACAGGCTTCAGATGCGGAAATCGTTATCGGCGGAGGATACGACAGTTCAAAAGGCTGGTTCATCGAACCCACTGTGATAACAACACAGAACCTTGACTTCAAAACCTTCAGAGAAGAAATATTCGGACCTGTTCTGACTGTGACTTTCTATGAAGATGAAAAATATGAAGAATACCTCAAACTCTGCAACTCCGGCAATGAATATGCCCTCACAGGCTCAATATTCTCAAGATGCAGAGAAGCAGTCGAAACAGCTTTCGAGCTGCTTGAAGACGCAGCAGGCAACTTCTATATCAACGACAAACCCACAGGTGCGGTTGTCGGTCAGCAGCCTTTCGGCGGCGGCAGAGGATCAGGCACAAATGATAAGGCAGGAAGCTACCTTAACCTTATCCGCTGGGTAAATACACGTACAATAAAAGAAACATTCGTTCCCCCTCTTTCCATAGGCTATCCCCATATGGAGGCGGAGTAACGGAATTAAATTCTGCAACTTATTCAGGTCAGGCTTTGAGAAATGGAGTTTTTGTGAAATGATATTCTAGTCAATGATCAAGGCTATCAATTGATAGAATACTACACTAGCAGGAGGAAGCTATGAAAAAACTGTTTAGTCTGTCACTTATGCTGATGGTGGGCGCACTTTTCGCCGTTACGGCATTCGCTGCCGACACTATCAAGATCGGAGTACAGGCACCCATCACCGGAGAATACGCAAACGAAGGACAAGGTATTGACAATGCTGCGAGACTTCTTGCAGAGCAGTACAACGCAAAAGGCGGACTTCTTGGCAAAAAACTTGAAGTTTTCACTTGCGATGATGAAGCTCAGGCAATGAAAGCAGCAATCTGCGCCAAAGAACTTGTTGAAAAAGGCGTCATCATGATTATCGGTTCATATACATCAAGCGCTGCTGAAGCTGCTCAGAGAACCTACTATCGTGCCGGTGTCCTTCAGACAACAGACGGAACAAGCGACTCTCTTACCAAAAACGGCTACTGGACTTTCTTCAGAAACTCCAACCCCAACTCCGCCAATGCAGCATTCACTGCCGACTACATGGTAAAAGTTGCAAAATTCAAACGTATAGCAATAATCTCTGACCACTCAAGCTATGCACAGGGACTTGCTGACGCTGTTACGGCAGAAGTAAAAAAACTGAACGGCAACATAGTTTATGCGGGTAAAATCAAAGCCAACAGCCAGAACTACACTCCCGTTCTCACAAGCATCAAAGCTCTGAATCCTGATGTAATCTACTTCGCAGGCTACTACTCTGACGGCGGTCTTATCCGCGCTCAGCAGAAACAGCTTGGTATCAACGCTGAGTTCATCGGCGGTGACGCTAACGATAACGTAGACTTCGTTAAGCTTGCAGGTGCAGCAGCTACAAACGCTAAAATAGTAAACGTTCCCACGCCCGACATGCTTCCCTATGACAGTGCGAAAGACTTCCTCGCTGCATATAAAGCAAAATACGGCAAAGAGATTCCTTCAATATGGTCTCTTCTCAACGCTGACGGCATGTACGCATTCCTCACTGCGATTGAAAAAACTAAGTCAACAGACACTAAAAAAATGTCTGAGTGGCTGCACAACAATGAGCTTGACGGATTTTCCGGCAAACTTAAATGGGACAAAAACGGCGAGCGTGTAGGCTCTACATTTATGCTTTACAACATCAAAGCTGACGGAACCTACGAAGTTGCTTACCCCAAACAATAACACTCATTTTCAGCAGATAAAGGGCGGCGTATGCCGCCGCCCTTCCTGCTTATTATTCCCATAGGGGGTTCATCTTTCTAAGCACAAGGAAAGATACTTCATTCCCTATGCTTAGAAGGACGAAATATTTTAAGGAAAAGCGTATGGATATATTTCTTCAACAGGTAGTCAACGGTTTGATCATCGGCAGCATCTACGCTCTGGTAGCCCTAGGTTACACAATGGTTTACGGAGTAATGAAGCTTATTAACTTCGCTCATGGGGATCTTGTTGCCTTATCCGCATACATAGGGCTTATGTTTTATACCCAGCTTATAGGTCTGGGTGTTCTTCCTCAGCCTTTGGTTGTGGTGTCCGTGTTTGTACTCACTGCCATTGTGGCGGCGGCTGTTGCACTCTTAGTGGAGCGTGTTGCCTACCGACCTCTGCGCAACGCTCCGAGGCTTTCGGCTGTGGTATCTGCACTTGGTGCTTCGATGATGATCCAGAACGGCATAATGCTTATCTGGGGTCCTAACATAACAATTTTTCCCTCTGACATTCTTCCGGCTGTGAGCTGGACAATATACGGCATAACAATAACTTTTGTTCAGGCAGCAATGATAATCATAACTCTGGTTCTCATGATATCCCTTACTCTCTTTATCAATTATACCAAAATGGGAACGGCCATCAGGGCAAGCGCAATCAATCAGGATGTGGCTAAACTGATGGGAATCAATGTTAATATGATAATTATGATCATCTTCATAGTAGGCGCTGTTCTCGGTTCTGTAGGTGGTCTTTTCATAGGAATGTATTACAGAGGCATCTCTTTTAATCTCGGATGGGTTTACGGTCTTAACGCATTCATAGCCGCAATACTGGGCGGTATAGGAAATATTCCCGGTTCGATGGTCGGCGGGTATATGCTTGGTCTTTTCACTGCGCTGATAGCAGGCTACGTTTCCTCTTCATGGGCGGAAGCGTTTACATTTATCCTGCTTATCCTCATCCTTATTGTACGCCCCACCGGTATTCTCGGTGAGCGTGTTGCGGAGAAAGTGTAATGAAAAATAAATCATTTATCGGCTATGCGGTTCTTTTCGCCTTTCTGGCTCTGTTTCCTATAACAAACGATCCCAGATGGCTCACCGTTGTAACAACTTTCTGTATCTATTCTGTGGTTGCCCTCAGTCTTGATATAGTTCTCGGACGTGCGGGAATGTTTGATATGGGTCATGCCCTCTTCTTCGGAATGGGTGCATACATAACTGCTATTATGAATGTTCACTTCGGTCTGAACATACTCACAGCGCTTCCGCTTGTAATCATAATACCCGCTTTGTTCGCTATCGTACTCTCAACCCCTATTGTCCATTTGAGAGGAGATTATCTGCTTGTTGCAACAATAGGCATGAATATAGTATTTGAACAGGCGCTTAAAAACGATCTTCTCGGTCTCACCGGAGGTCCCAACGGAATATTCGGCTTAGATGCCACAGTGTTCGGCTTTTATCTGGATGACGGCATAACAATCTACTACATAGCGTTTTTCCTTCTTCTTCTCACTCTCCTGCTTATCAGAAACCTTGAGAAAAGCAAGGTGGGCAGAGCGCTCCATTATGTTCAGGAAGACCCCATAGCAGCGGAAAGTCTCGGAATCAGCACCAGATTTTACAGGGTATTCTCATTCGCCCTCGGTGCAGCCCTTGCAGGTCTTGCGGGATTTGTATTCTCAATTCAGTACGCCGCAGTGAGCCCCGAAGCATTCAACTTCATGACATCGGTAATATTCTTTGCCATCGTGCTTGTGGGCGGTAAAGCATCTATCCCCGGAATTCTTGCTGGAACATTCATCATGTTTGTTCTTCCTGAAATATTCAGGGAATTCGCAACGGCAAGATACTTTGTTTTCGGTCTGGCTATGGTTGTCTCCATGGTTCTTCGTCCCGAAGGCATGCTGCCCGCTAAATACGGCAAACTGCCGAAATATGTGACGGAGGATTAGGCATGGGTCTGCTTGAACTTAAAGGCGTTACAAAGGTTTTCGGCGGCGTTGTGGCAATGGATAAGCTTTCCTTCAAGGTTGATGAAGGTGACATATACGGCATTATAGGACCGAACGGCGCAGGAAAAACCACAGCCTTCAACTGTATAACCGGTATCTATAAACCTGAGGAAGGAGAAATAATCTGGAAAGGTGAAAATATTGCTGGGATGCACCCCTGTGATATCGCCGGAAAAGGCATTGTCCGCACATTCCAGAACATTCGTCTTTTCGGTAAAATGAGCGTGGCGGAGAACATTATTTCCGGACGCCACCAGAAATCAAAACAGACATGGTTTCAGGGACTTTTCAGCACACCTTTCTACAAAAAAGATGAAAAGGAAAACTGGCTGAAGGTCAAAGATATTATGAAGCTGATGGGGCTTACGGAATACGCTACAATCCCTACACAGTCTCTTGCATACGGCATACAGAGACGTGTGGAGATAGGCAGAGCCCTCGCCACAGAACCGGAACTTCTTATCCTTGATGAGCCCGCCGCAGGTCTTAATGAGAAAGAAACATTTGAACTCATGGAACTCATTAAAAGGATTAAAGATTCAGGCATCACTATTCTTCTCATAGAACATGATATGGACATGGTGATGCAGCTTGTAAATAAGATTACCGTGATCAACTTCGGGAAAAAAATAAGCGAGGGTGATCCTGATTTCATACAAAACGACCCCGTAGTTATTGAGGCTTATCTCGGCAGTGCGGAAGATGAGGAGGACGAATAGCATGGCAGAAAAACTTTTGGAAGTAAAAGACCTGTTCGTCAACTACGGAAGCATTCAGGCTATCAAAGGGATAGATTTTGAGGTCAATAAGGGCGAGATAGTCTCGATTCTGGGCGCAAACGGCGCAGGCAAATCTACCACTCTGCGCACTATAAGCGGTCTGATAAAGCCCAAAGCAGGTCAGATTCTTTATAAAGATGTGGATCTTGCAAAAATGCCCGCTCACAAAATAGTCCGTGAGGGCGTGTCCCACTCACCCGAAGGGCGTCAGGTTTTCGGCACTCTTACTGTTGAGGAAAACATAAGAATAGGCGCATTTGTTAAGCCCAGCGTAGATAAGGATACCCTTGACTGGATATACAACCTTTTCCCCAGACTTCTGGAAAGACGCAAACAGCTTGCAGGAACTCTTTCCGGCGGTGAGCAGCAGATGCTCGCCATATCAAGGGCGCTTATGGCAAAACCTCAACTCCTTCTGCTGGACGAACCTTCCCTCGGCATAGCACCTATACTTGTTAAGATGATCTTTACTGCTATTAAGGAGATCTCAAAAACAGGCGTTACGGTTCTTCTTGTTGAGCAGAATGCAAAAGCTGCTCTGAAACTTGCAGACAGAGGTTATGTTCTGGATGTAGGTAAAGTTACGATTGCCGGCTCTGCCACTGATCTTCTCAATGACCCCAAAGTTCAGGAAGCATATCTGGGGAAAAAGAAATAAAATATTGTAATTTAGATTGTTTTAGTCTTATTTTAGGTGTATGATAAAAGGTATAGTATTTGACATAAAAAAGTATGCGATTCATGACGGTCCCGGAATAAGAACAACTGTTTTTATGAAAGGCTGTCCGCTCTCCTGCGTGTGGTGTCATAATCCGGAAAGTATAGACTTTTCCATCGGGAAGATAAAAAAAGAACTCAAACTCGATGGAAAAGTTATTGAAAGCACGGAAAACGTCGGCAGGGAAATGAGTGTGAGTGAAGTGATGAGAGAGGTCGAGAAAGACCTTCTCTTTTACGAGGAATCAGGCGGCGGAGTTACATTTTCCGGCGGAGAAGCTTTTGTTCAGCACGAATTTCTCTTAGCTATGCTCAAAAGCTGCAAGGCAAAGGGAATAAGCACCTGTGTTGATACCTCCGGTTATGTAAATAAAAGCATACTGGAAAAGGCTATTCCTTTAACTGACATATTCCTCTTCGATATTAAGCTTATGGACGAGGAACTGCATAAAAGATACTGCGGTGTGCCAAACGGACAGATACTGGAAAACTTCAGAACTATACACCAAAGCGGCGCAAAAGTCAGATTCAGGTTTCCCGTTATCCCTACAATCACAGATACGGATGATAACCTGAAAAAAGTTGCGGAATTTGCGGCGCAGTTTTCCGATGTTCCGGTAGATCTTCTTCCCTACCACAAAATAGGTAAAGACAAATACCGCAGGCTTGGAATGAAATACCATATGGAAGGCATTGAGAAGCCTTCTGACGAATACATGAACAAGATAGCCGCTTTCTTCACAGGATACGGCATCAGAACCAAAATAGGAGGTTAAGCATATGACAGACAGGATAAAAAGACTCCGCAAAGAGAGCCTCGACGCTGTGCCCACAATTTCATCCGAAAGGGGCGTTTTGTTAACCGAGTTCTTTAAGAGCGGTGAGGCGGACGGAATGTCCGTTCCTGTACAGCGAGCGAAAGCCTTCTATTATATAATGGCAAATAAAGAACTTTGGTTTAATGACGGCGAACTCATCGTCGGCGAAAGAGGACCTTCTCCCAAAGCCACCCCCACCTACCCCGAAGTCTGCATACACTCAAAAGAGGATTTTGATATTCTCCATAACAGACCGAAGGTTTCATTTAAGGTGGATGAAAAAAACAGAAAACTCCACGAAGAAATTGTCCTTCCTTTCTGGCAGGGCAAGTCTCACAGGGAGAAAGTTATAAGCCACATGGCAGATGAATGGGTTAAAGCTTATGAAGCCGGTGTCTTCACTGAGTTTCAGGAACAAAGAGCGCCCGGACATACTGTTCTCGGCAAAAAAGTATTCAGAACCGGGCTTAACGGATTGAAGGCAGAAGTTCAGCAGGCAATAAAAGACCTCGATTTTTACAATGATCCGGAGGCTTTCAGCAAAAATGAAGAACTTAAAGGCATGCTCATAGCTGCCGATGCTGTTATCAATTATGCAGAAAGAAACGCAAAAGCCCTGAAAGAACTTGCAGATAAGGAAAAAGATCCGAAACGCAAACTTGAGCTTCAGGAAATGAGCGTAGTTTGCTCCAAGGTTCCCGCAAACGCACCCGAAAGCTTCTGGGAAGCTCTCCAGCTCTACTGGTTTCTCCACATAGGCGTTATTACCGAAACAAACCCATGGGATGCTTTTAACCCCGGAAGGCTTGACCAGCACCTCTATCCGTTTTACAAGGCAGATCTCGAATCCGGCAAACTTACAGAAGAAGGAGCAAAAGAACTTCTCTATTCGTTCTGGATCAAGTTTAACAACCACCCTTCGCCTCCAAAAGTTGGTGTAACAGCCAAAGAGTCAAACACTTATACAGACTTTGCTCTCATAAACGTTGGAGGAGTTAAAGAAGACGGTTCGGATGCAGTTAATGAGCTTTCATACGTTCTTCTTGATGTCATTGAAGAAATGCGGCTTCTTCAGCCCAGCTCAATGGTGCAGATCTCAAAGAAGACACCTGACAGGTTTCTTAAAAGAGCCCTGCACATAGTTAAAACAGGATTCGGACAGCCCTCTATCTTTAATACAGATGCCATCATTCAGGAACTTCTGCGTCAGGGTAAAGATATTGTCGATGCCAGAAACGGCGGTGCTTCAGGCTGCGTTGAAACAGGCGCATTCGGAACAGAAGCATACATACTTTCCGGCTATTTCAACCTGTCAAAAGTCCTTGAGATCACAATCTACGGCGGTTTTGACAAATATACCCAGAAACAGATAGGGCTTGATATACCTGCTGATTTCAAAAGCTTTGACGAGCTGATGGAAGCCTACACAAAACAGCTCAACTACTTTATAGATATCAAAATTAAAGGAAATATTGTAATTGAGCGCCTTTTTGCAGAGTACATTCCCGTACCCTTCCTCTCAATACTCACTGAGGACTGCATCAAAAACGGCAAAGACTACAATGACGGCGGCGCAAGGTACAACACCACCTATGTTCAGGGTGTTGGGCTTGGCTCAGTGACAGATTCACTGGCGTCACTCAAATATAATGTTTATGACCAGCAGATAATCAGCCTTGAAGGGCTCAAAAAAGCTCTGGATGCTGACTTTGAAGGATATGACGAACTCCGTGCCCTTCTTCTGGAAAATACACCGAAATACGGCAATGACGATGATTATGCAGATGATCTCATGAGAGAAGTATTTGAAATCTTCTTCAAATCCGTAAACGGCAGACCTAACACAAGGGGCGGTATGCACAGAATCAACCTTCTGCCAACTACGTCTCATGTGTATTTCGGAAGCGTTATAGGCGCTCTGCCCGATGGACGCAAGAAGGGAATTCCCCTTTCTGAAGGCATATCACCAGTTCAGGGCGCAGACAGACACGGTCCTACTGCTGTTATTAAATCTGCCTCCAAGATCGACCATCTGCGTACAGGCGGAACGCTGCTCAACCAGAGATTCGCCAAAGAATTTATGTACACTGATGAAGGCATAGACAATGTCTGCAGACTGGTTAGGGCTTACTTCCGTATGGACGGACACCATATCCAGTTTAATGTTGTGGATGAAAAGATTCTCCGTGAGGCTCAGGTTCACCCTGAAAACTATAGAGATCTCATAGTAAGAGTTGCAGGCTACTCTGACTACTTTGTTGATATCACAGATGAATTACAGGAAGAGATAATCCGCAGAACTGAACACCAGCATTAGAAAGTATTTCTTGGAAACAGTAATAAAATCACACGGCAAAACCTCCCCTCACAGGGAGGTTTTCTATTTTTATAATAGTTATTTAAGATAACGGCTGATTCTTTCCAGCGCTTCTTTTGTATTCTGCACGTTCAGGCTTCTTTTTATAGGGCGGTTGCTTTTATCCAGGATTTCATAATTCCCCGCAGCGTTCACATCAAGAATAGAGTCATGAGTGATGATTCCGTATCCGCTGTATTGAGATGAGATAACCCAGTCCCGATCAGTAAAAATGCCGAACAAATCTGCACCAGTGGAGTAGTCAGACGTATCATTTTCCACTCCGAGGTAGTTTTTCATCAGTGTAGGTGACAGATCCTCATGTGACGTAAAGCTGTCCAAATATTCCGGTGTTGCGCCCTCCTCCACACCCGGACCTACTACTATAAAAGGAACCTTAACCTGAGCGTCAGTAAAGTTACTGTTATGTCCCCAGTAGTTAAGCTTATTATCATTCATTTCCTGACCATGATCCCCTGTGATAATAATCAGTGTATTATCAAGCTTCCCTTTCGTTTTCAATTCACCGATAACCTTTGCAACAAGGCTGTCAGCAAAGTGTACGCTTGTACGGTAGCGGTTGAACAATGGGGCAGGATCAGTATTTTTATTCAATAACAGATAATTAAGCTCTTCGACCATAGGCTTGAATTTCGGTTCATAATCTTCGGGGAAGTCATAGGCATGTGGGGAGTCATAAAACAGAAACGAAAATACAGGTTTGGAGCTATCTGTTTCTGCATACCATTTCAGCCAGTCGTCAGTGAGGCTTATATCCTTCTCCGAAGCGGAATCGCCTTCTGATCTAAGACGCAAAACAGGTAAATTCCGGAAGACAGTACGGTTGAACTCCGGTTTAATAAGCTGTGCGGATGTAAAAATGCCAAGCTGGTAGTTCAGCTCCTGCATGCGGTCGATCAAAACTGCCGAACGCTGCCCCGCCAGAAAAGCATGCCAGTATGTTCCCGGTATACCGTAAAATAAGCCGAAAATGCCTGTCCGTGTGGAGTTTCCGGTAGAAATGTGATTGTTATAAGCAATCCCTTTTTCTGCTAAACTGTAAATATTCGGTGAAAACTCCGGTGAAAAGGTGTCATAACGCCATGAATCAATAACAATAAGCATAATATCATGCAGATGTTCAGGTGCTTTTCCCCTTAACGGGTTCAAAGGATAATTCAGGTCATCACTGTCATCAACTCTTAGTTCTTTAAGGCGTTTGACAGCGTCTAAATCCGCAAGTCCCCACCTTTTCAGCATGGTGGTTGCTGTCGCAGGGTAATAAAGCGGAAGATAGCGTGTAACCATGGACACAGGCTGATTTGCATGGGCAACACCCCATATATGCAGCAGATTTGCCGTAAGAAGCATAAGAAAAAAGGCAAGTGTGACCCTTCGCCCCAAACCAGCCCTTATGCGGTTTATCCTTGTTTCCAGTACAGTTATCAGAGCGAATTCCAGTGCTAAAGCCGCCAGAAATCCGCCGATGCTCATAGCCCATGTAATAAGAGGGAAAGATACAATATCCCCGGCCATAATCAGCCCGACCACCACTGCGTTGATATGAAAACGGTACTGGGCAAAAACAATTGTATCAATAAAAAGCAGGCTTAAGCCCACTGAGCCGCCCAAAGCCAGAATGAAACGCCTCAACCGGATATCAGGAATAAATGCAGCAGGTATAAATATCACACCGAACAGGGCAACAAGTACAGGCATATGCCCAACTGCTGAAGTGAAAGCAAAAACAGAGGACATAGACGTGAAAGCTGAAACAGGGAAAAAGAAGAAATAACGTGCTGATATTAACGTTGCAAGTAAAGAGTTAATCAGTATAAACCAACCGAAAGAGCGGCGTCCTGTTTTTTTCATAAACAACAATCTGTACCTGTATTCACTTATGAATTATAACAAATTTCTAAGAAAGCCTCAGGAAACTCCAAAGGCTTGTTATGGCCTGCTTCTTATTACAAGAATGGCTATACCGAGAAACAGGCAGGTGATTCCCATTCCAACCATAAAGTTGATTTTCTCACCGACAAGAAATATTCCCAGAATAGTCGCTGTCAGCGGTTCAACGAGGGAAAGCGTTGCTGTGCTGGAAACAGAGACAGTCTGAAGTCCTTTTGCAAAAAGTATATACGACAGGGTTGTAGTAATCAGCCCCAGATGGACAGCAACACCCACACCTTGTAAACTCATTATCCATGAAGTATCACTAAAAAGCAGTACGGGAGAAAGAAGAACAGCACCGAAAAAGAATATAAGCCCCACAGATGCTGTTCCGTTATGGTCTTTGATAAGCACTTTTGTAAGCAGAGCGTACAGGGCGTATGAAAAGCCTGCACCAAAAGCACATATAATTCCCGGTAAACTTATTGTAATGTCGCCGCCGCCGGAAAGAGCAAGAAGTGTGCAGCCCAGAATAGCCAAAGCGGAGGAGATATACCACCTCATCCTTATTTTTTCATGAAGAATGAAGTATCCCAGAACACCGGCGCTGACCGGAGCAGAACCGATGGCAACTATTGTCCCCACAGCGACACCGGTAAGTTTAACACCTGTAAAAAAAGTAACCTGATAAGCAGCCACTGCCAGAGCGCCCATAAGCACATGAAGCTTATTCCACGGCTTTCCATTCCTGAAGCAGCCGGATACAACAGCAAGCAGAAGAAGTCCCGTTCCGCCCACAAGAAGTCTGAAAGCCCCGACAGTCATCGGAGATGCTCCCTCAGGAGCAAAAAACTGTGCTGTTCCTGTTGTACCCCAAAGAACAGCAGCAGCTATGATAAAAAAAACGCCTTTCCCCATAAAATACCTGTAAGTTTAAATAATTAATGAAATTTGAGAATAAGCTCTTTAAGAAGTAAAATCAACAACTACCTGACTTTTATAAAAAAGGCCGTTATACAGGCACAGATAAGCAAAGGAACCATAAAAACACCTGCCGTTTGCCATGAATAATAATCCGCCAGAAAGCTGAACATAACCGGACCCGCAAACATTCCCACATTCTGCCCCAGAGCTATAACGGACATCCCTTGCCCTGTGAGGCGTGGAAGCTTCATTATCTCAGGAACAGATGAAAAGGTTGCAGTCGGCACTATTCCGCCTGTTATACCCAGCAGGATAAGCAGGACAGCAAAATATGACGTACTTGAGCTAAAGAGAAAAACCATGGAGAAACAGGCAAGCAGAATGCCGCTTATAAGAAGAACCTTCCTTGATTTGAAAACATCAGACAGCCAGCCGGACAAAGGAGCAGTAATAAGAGAAAAAAGCATTATAAGAACAGTCAGCCCGGATGCCTTAGCGGCGGAGAGTCCATGTTTCTGTTCCAGAAAGACAGGTGCATAAGTTTTAACAGCAACAAGAACAATGGTGCTGGTCATAAAAACAGCGGCAAGAAACCAAATGTTTTTTTCTTTATAAGGACATCGTCTCTCTTCATCCTGCGCTCTGGTTTGAGTGTATCCCGCAGGCATATGGAAAAACAAAGCAAACAGAACAAGAACCGCAGCAGTGTAAACAGAGGTGAAAAGCCACGCAGAGCGCCATTCACCAAGTAATGGTGCTAGAAGATACATAATTATTGTCCCTGTAGGAACCCATGTTGCCCAGATCCCCATAGCCATTCCCCTTTTATCGTCAGGAAACCAAGCAGAAATAGAGGCAGGACCGGTAACAGAAATAAGACACAGCCCTACTCCTTCGATAACACGGCTGAAAATAAGTATACCAGCAGAATGGGACAAGCCGCCTGTAACAGATCCTGCGAGCAAAGCGGAAAGTGCAATAATTCCGGAAAATTTCATACCTATTTTGCGTATCAGATATCCTGAAGGCAGGGCAAATAGCACTCCCACAAGAGCAAACACGGACATAAACCAGCCTGAAACAGCAAGGTTTACTCCAAGCGCAGACATAAGCTGGTTCATCATCGGCGGTACTTTAAACTGATTGAGGGGAGCTGCAACACCCGCAAAAAATACTATAACTAAAATTAAATAACGGCTGTTCCGCATATTTTCCTCAGAAATAAAACTAAAAGCATGGATATACTTTTGTTAAAAGTTAATCTTATACCACATAACTAATCTTCATACAATAGAACCGGAAGATACTGCATCAGCTCCGTTCCTGTCTGTGAGCCGTTTTGGATTAGTCCCTAAAAAAAAGGACTTTCTGGACCTTTCCTGTCCACAGACTCAAAGCTATCTTAAACTCAATTCCCAGTATTTTAATATGTTTATTTAATCAAAACAGGTAAAAAAATGAATAATCGCAACTATGAGAACCTTATAATCGGTGCGGAACAGACAGATACAGAAATATGCTTCGATAATGCAGCCACAACACCTCCTTTCAAGTCGGTAATGGCGGCTGTTTGCGGTTTTGCACCGTTCTACTCATCCGTACACAGAGGAAGCGGCAAAAAATCCGAAGCAGCATCAAAGCTCTTTGAACAGTGCCGTAAAGAGATACTGAGCTTTGTGAACGGAGATCCCGTTCATGATGTACTGATATTCACCAAAAATACCACAGAATCAATAAACAAGCTTGCCGCAGCACTGGCGTGTGAAAGCAGGAATATTGTTATTGCCACAGAAATGGAGCATCACTCCAACGACCTGCCGTGGAGAAAACATTTTAAAACCTTTTACGCAGAAACAGACAAAGCAGGACGCCTCTGCCTGAATGATCTTGAAGATAAGCTGAAACAGCACAAAAGCAAAGTCAGACTGGTTACTGTAACCGGAGCATCCAACGTAACCGGATATATAAACGATATACACACTATTGCGGAGATGGCTCACAAATACGGCGCAGAAATTTTAGTCGATGCCGCCCAGCTTGCTCCGCATAGTGAAATAGATATCAAAAAGCCCGATACACCAGGGCACATAGACTATCTCGCATTCTCTTCTCACAAAATGTATGCCCCTTTCGGCACAGGGGTTCTGATTGCCCCGAAGGCTGTTTTCCAGAAAACTTCACCGGAACATTCCGGCGGCGGGACAGTTAATCTGGTGACCCGTAATAATGTAATCTGGGAAGAAACACCACATAAAGATGAAGCCGGGACACCGAACTTAATGGGAGCTGTGGCAATGGCATCGGCTTTAAAAACTATTTGTGACGTGGGAATGAATAATATTGCTGCATACGAGGCAGAGCTTTTGAAATATGCCTTGAAAAAAATGAGCAATATATCCGGATTACGCCTGTACTGCGATGGGAAAGAAACAAGCCGAATTGGAGTAATACCTTTTAATATAAGAAAAATCCCTCATCAGGATCTTGCAGCGGCACTTTCGCAAGAGGCAGGAGTAGCAGTGCGCAGCGGTTGTTTTTGCGCCCAGCCGTATGTCCAGAAACTTCTGGGTATGGATGACCACACGATAAAATATTATCAGAATTATCCTGATGCTGCCCGCCCCGGCATGGTGCGTATAAGTTTCGGGCTATACAACACAATACAGGAAATAGACCGTATGTCAGATTTTCTAAGCACCCTTACTCACAGCAATATAAAGGAAATAAGGAAAAATCATGAACATTACAAAATTTTTTAAAATGAAACGATGGTCGCCATGGACAGCGGGAATCGCAGCGGGAGTTGCAGCTTCTCTAAGCATAGTTCTTACAGAAAAAACCCTTGGCGTATCCGGCGGATTTGAAACTATAGCAAGCATGATCGCTAATTCAGCGGGGTTTGTTCCTCCTTCAAATGCTTTTTTCAACCGTGTTAAGCCTCCGGTGTTTGACTCACAGCTAATCCTGCTCGTAGGCATATTCGCCGGCGCTCTGCTGGCTAGCCTCTTTTCAGGCGACTTTAAGGTTCGCACTCTGCCTGACAATGAGTGGAAAAAACGATTTGGGGTCAGCAAATTCAAGAGAGCCGCCATTCTTTTTACAGGGTGTTTTTTAATGGCAACAGGCGCTGGAATAGCTGGCGGATGCACAAGCGGGCTGGGGATTTCAGCTACTATGCTCCTCTCCCCTGCTGGATTTCTCTTCATCGCCGGAGTGTTTGCATCAGGAATAATCACAATATTGTTAATATACGGGAGAAAATAATGGATGAAGCTTTCGTTACAGCCGCATTGGGCATTCTCTTCGGCTTTGCTTTGCAGAAGGTCGGGTTAACTAATTACAGCATAGTTATAAACCAATTCAGGTTAAAAGACTGGACAATGATGAAGTTCATGTGTACCGCCATAGCAACAGGAAGTGTTATTTATCTCCTTTTTCAGCCGGAAACTGTAGGAATGACAGAGACTGTACCGCCCGTTTCCATAGCGGGTAACCTTCTGGGAGGAGCGATATTCGGAGCAGGCATGGCAATTGCCGGAACATGTCCCGGAACACTCATAGCAGGCATAGGTCAGGGAAATATGGATTACCTGACAGCAGGGCTGGCAGGATTTATAACCGGAGGGCTGTTTTTCGGATTTTTATTTAAATTTTTTCTGGGAATAATAATGACTGGTTTTCTCGGCGAGATGACCCTAAGCACAATCACAGGCATCAACCCGTGGCTCTTCACTGACCTGATATGCGGCTTTGTAATAACTTTCTACATTCTTACTTCATGGAAAACAAAAGAGGATAAAGTATGAAAAAGTGTATTTTCTTAATTGTTATCACAGCTATTGTTGCCGCCTCATGGGCATTTTATAATTTACAAGTCACAAAAACAAGCCGGAGCAGCGGCTCATCAATCCCCTATTCTGCCAGACTATCGTCAGATGCTCTATACGAAGGCATAAGAAAGGACATCTGGTATGTATATGATACCCGTAAATATATCGAATACATATATTCACACCTTCCCACAGCCAGAAGTCTGCCTCTTAATATGTTGGAAAAACGTCTGAGTGAAGTACCTAAAGACAAGGAAATAGTTCTTATATTTGAGAATGACACAGATGCTGAACAAGGATGGAATATATTTATCACCAACGGATATAGACAAAACGATATAAAGATATTTGATGAAAATATTGAGGAATGGTCAAAAAAGGGCTATCCCATCGAGGATCACATACCTGCCGGCTGCTGACATCAGCAGCCCTTTTCTACCGCATAAGCTATTCTGCTTATTGTATCCTCCAGCTTCTCTTCCTCTATCGAAGCGGGACAAAGGAGAATATGGTTTGTATCGTTCATGTCAAAGAAATAACCGGGGTATATGTCAGTCAGCCCCCCAGGCTGGGTGAAAATATTTTTAATATTAATTCCGGGAAAATTAAGCCAGAAATGGAAATGACAGTTACGTTCATCCCACTCCGCTTTGGGACTGAGATACTTTTCGCAAAGCCTGAGTGCATCTTCACGCCTTTTTTGAACAAATGACTTAATGTCTTTCATCATCACATACATCATTCCGCTTCTGAACATTTCATCTGCTACCACCTGCATAAAGAAGTTTGCCTTTACACCGTTTTGTATGAAAACATTGCTGAAATGTTCAATCAGATATCTGTCTGCAATAATCCATGACAACTGAAAATCGAACGGATAACATTTCAAAAGACTGCCCATGTATATTACATTTCCCTGAGTATCCAGAGATTTCAGAGGGTTAAGAGAAGTCCTTGAGTGCCATATATTAGCAGAATGGTCGATCTCCACGGCAGGAATGCTGTATTTATTTATCAATTCGATGATTTCCTGTCTCCTTTTTCTGCTCATAACAATACCTGTAGGTCCCTGATCAGTGGGATCAATATGCAGAATCGGGCAACATCGGTGCTTTACAATCTTCTTCTCTAGATCTGCAGCGGAGATACCATGCTTATCCATCTTAACCGGGGTCATATTCATGCCGAGGGAGTGTATGTTTGAGATGGTATTAATTATATTTGTCTGCTCATATAAAAAGCTGGAATTCACATTCAGAAGAGATTCATAAACATAATAAAGCCTCTGAATCGTCTCGGAGGAAATGAGTACATTTTCCACGTTTGTTTTTATCCCCAGCCTTGCAACATGACGGACGACGGACTCACGCAATGATGTCAGACCATATTTAGTGAGTTCAAGATTATTATTATCATTTATTCTGGCAGCGGAAGTTTTCATTGCATCCTGAAGATATTCAGCGGTGTTGAAACTGCTGCTCAGGCTGAAATTTGTCACTCCGCCTGAGTTTCCCCAAAATCTGTATTCATCAAAGCTGGTTTTGTGTCTGGCTTTTCTTATGTATTCGTGCCAGTTTACCTGCCTGCCGTCTGGGTTATTAGTTACCACGTAACCGGATTTTGGGTAGGAAACCAGAAGTCCTTCGTGCTGGAGCTGGCTGAAAGCGGAGATCAGAGTGGTTTTACTCACTCCCAAATGTGTCATAAGGTACTCTCTCCCGGGCATTTTTGTCCCGTTCTTCAGCTCACCGTTTCTGATTTTTTCTCTGAAAAAGTCAGCAAGCTGCATATACATTGAGCGCCCGGAAGAGCTGTCTGCCTTCCATTCGTATAACATTTGAAACTCCTGTCTGTGTAATCAATAATACCGTTTTTCACTGACCGCCGCATATAATTTGTTTAAAATAAGCGGCAAAACTAAACAGTAAACTGTTTTTTCTTAACATAAACATAAAACCGTCAGAGAAAAAGACCTAGATCATGCACAAACATAGAGACAAGATGCAGAATATATCAGTCAAATAAAGAAATTTATATTTTATATCCTGCGCTGTTTCATATAAAAAACAGAAACTGGCAGACAACTGCTTATTTGTAGCTATATCATTAATAAGTAAAATTAATTAACATTAAAAACATCTGTATCCAAATTCATATTTCTCTCAAACTTGTCTCTCTATTATCAGCGTAACTAGACCTTTTTTATCATGCATTAAACCCTAATATAAACTCACGAATTAGCTAATTCAGTACGCTTTCATTGAGGTAGAACATGAAAACAGTTCAAGTAAGCAGGAGATCGGTTTTAAAAGCGGCCGGTATAGCGGGAGCTGCCGCGGTCATGGGTATTAACCTTGGCAGCACAAACTCCGCTCTTGCTGCAGCCGACGCCAAGAAAGGCATAATGTCCAAAGACAACTGGCATTACGGGCACTGCCGCATGTGCATGAGGGGGACATGTCCTAATATGTACCGTGTGGAAAACGGCGTGGCAGTGGAAGTTATGGGTAACCCTAAGACTCCCACCAGCAAAGGCGCTCTCTGCGCTAAGGGACAATCAATAATCCAGAACCTTTATAACCCCTACAGAGTTAAAGCACCTATGAAAAGAACCAACCCCAAGAAAGGTCTTCAGGAAGATCCTCAGTGGGTTGAAATATCATGGGACGAAGCACTGAACACAACAGCAGGTGTATTGAAAGAAATAAGAGAAAAAGATCCCAGAAGATTCATGTATTCTGTCGGTTTCGGCGATATGGATTTCTTCTGTACATTCCTTTTCTACTTCGCAGGCGCTTACGGAACACCAAACTATGTAAAAAGCAACGGTACACTCTGTGTTCTTCACTACGCATCTGACCTTGTTCAGGGTGTTTTCCCCGGCGTTAAGCCTGATGCAACATACGCAAAATACATACTCGCTATGGGTATGAACCTCGGTATGGGTATCGCATCTTCTGACGGCGGTGTCAGAGGGCTTCTGAACAGAATTTACAATGAAAAAGATATTAAAATTGTCTGTGTCGATCCTCACTGCGGACCGGATGCTTCTAAAATGGAGTGGGTTCCCGTTAAACCCGGCGGAGAGCTTGCTTTCCTTATGGGAGTTGCGAACAGCATCATTTTTGAAGTTAAGAAAATGGACGTTGATTTCCTTAAATGGAAAACCAACGCACCTTACCTTATAGCTTCAGACGGATACTACGCCAGAGGCAAAGACGGCAAACCGCAGATCTATGACCTTAAAGATAAAAAAGTTAAATCATTTGACGACAAAACACTGTCTGACCCTGATATTTATGCTGAAAACATCAAAGTTAACGGCGAAAAGACAAAGGCAGGCTTTGTCCTTGTTAAAGAAGGACTCAAAAAGAATACTCCTGAATGGGCTGCAAAAATATCCGGTATCCCTGCTTCCAAAATAAGAGAAGTCGCAAGAGACTTCATTGAAAACGCAAGCATCGGCGAAAGCATCGAGATGGTTAACGGCAAAGGTGAAAAACTCCTCATGCCCAAACGTACATCCGTATGTGAAGGTAAACGCGGTATCAAAAACATGCGTGACGGCGTTCCTGCCGACCTTATGACAAAGCTGCTCAACATGCTTGTCGGTTCGCTTGATGTACCTGGCGGTATGCTTGGAACACAGAGAGGACCGTTCCTCAAACCTGATGAAGACGGTGTTGTGGCTCCCAAAGGCGAAGCAAGGTTCAAAAAACCTGTTTATCCGCCTCAGCATGTTAACCTTTCTGAGTATTTCCCGCACAAACACACTCTGCCCACCCTTGCGTTCAGAGTTGCGGCTGATCCTCATAAATACGGTCTTAACTATGAGATTGATGCCCTCCTTTCAGTCGGCTCAAACCCCATAGCAAGCACAACAGAACCTTATATGGTTGCTGACTCTGTGGCAAAGATACCTTTCTCCGCCACTGTGGCATACCATTATGATGAAATGGCGCACATGGCAGACATACTCCTGCCCTCACACGCTCTGCTTGAAAAAGAGTCCGTAAACTCATACGAAGGCGCTTTTGACGTTTATACAAAAGAGACAATCTCCACAAGGGTCATGATGTACAGAGACCCCATGCCTCCTCTGTATAACACAAAACAGCCTCAGGACATTATCATCGAACTTTGCGAACGCATCGGTATGATTGATGACTTCAACGCAAACATAAATAAAACAGGTGTAATTCTCGGTGAGGTTACATTCGCCAAGCTTGACCCCAAAGATTACCTTCAGCCCGGCAAACGCTACACCATAGCCGAAATCTGGGATAAAGGGGTAAAAGCTTACTTCAACAGACCTCTTGATGATATGAAAAAAGAAGGAATCATTGTTCAGCAGATGGCTCCTGCCGATGCTTACAACTCATCCTTCTTCAAAAAAGGCGAAACCAGACACCCCATTTACTTTGAACGTCTGAAACGCAGCGGTGATGAGCTTCGTAAGTTCTTTACCGAATACAAAGACAAAATATACCTGCCCGACTTTGATATGGAAGATCAGCTCCAGTATTACGAACCTGTAATAAAATGGAGACCGAAAGACCTTACAGAAGTTAAAAAAGGCAACAAGTACGATATGATCTCAATCAACTGGAAAGCCCCCACTTCTCCCATGAGAATAGCGGGTAACGACCAGCTTCCGTACCTGAATGAAGTGAGTGAGACATTTGACCCCACTTACGGAAAAATATGCCTCAATACCAAAACAGCGGCAGAAAAAGGCATCAAAGAAGGCGACACAATCTGGGTTGAATCAGCCAACGGAAAAGTCTCCGGTCAGGTTCACGTTACAGAGCTTATTTTCCCTGATGTTGTAGGTTTTGCGGGTGCGCTCGGACGTCTTGTGGATTCGCTCGGCAAGAAAGCTTCCTCATACCCCATGTATAACAAACTGACGAATGCGAAAATATCCACCTGCTGTGCTGTTGCGATAGGCGTGTCTAACTCTGTGCCCGTTCGTATTTACAAAGCCTAAGGAGAAAGAAATGAAACTGGCAATGATAATTGATAGAAGAAGATGTTATGCGTGCCACGGCTGTGCAGTTGCGTGCAAAGTTGCCAATGCTACTCCTCCGGGTACATTCTGGACAAAAACCATAACTGAAGAAGTGGGCAGTTTTCCCAAAGCCCATATGGAATACCGCCCGCTTATATGCAACCACTGCGATAAAGCCCCCTGTGTGGAAGTGTGTCCCACAGGAGCATCCAAAAAAATGGAAGACGGAACAGTTCAGATTACAACATCTGAATGTGTAGGCTGCCAGCTTTGTATGGAAGCATGCCCTTACGGCGCACGCTACTTCAATGAAAAGGATACACCAACCTATTGGTCTGAAGTAGGCAAGCAGGATATTTTTGAGCAGGCTCGCTACAAAGATCACCCTGCGGGAACAGTAGATAAATGTACCTTCTGCGCCCCCAGAAGATCAAAAGGACTTCCGCCTGCATGTGTTGCCACATGCGCAGGTGTCGCAAGAACTTTTGGAGATCTTGACGACCCCAACAGCGAAATCTCTAAAATGTTTAAGCAGTACAAACCAAAACCGCTTTACCCTGAAAAGGGAACATCACCAAGAGTATTTTACATAGACTAAACACTTCTAATGACCTTCCGTGCTTTTCTTCCTCCGCCGGAAGGTCATTTTCTAAGGAGGTCTGTAATGGACAAATCAACAAGTGTACTGTTTGAAAGTGCTGCTAACGATGCCGAAATCTTTTCTCTGCTTGCGGCTTTCTACAACTGCAACCCGGAGCAGGATATTATCGACGGCACACGCAGTCTTAATACAGATGAAATAGCTGATGAGGATGTTAAACAGGCTGTGCTGAAAATAAAAAACTATGCAGCTTCCACTTTTCCTCACAGCGACGAAGAAAAACTACTGAACCTCAAAAGGGACTGGACAAAGCTTTTCAGAGCGGTTTCGCCTGACTACGGACCAAAAGCGCCTTATGAGGAAGTTTACCTTGCGGTGAAAAACCCCGGACTTATAAAAGAGCTTGCGGCGCTTTATCTTGATGCGGATTACACAAGATATGCCGAGCTGAATAACCGCCATGACTACATAGGCGTTCAGCTTGATTTCGCCGCTTTCCTCTCTTTTCAGCGGGCAAACGCACTGAATAACAATGACCTTGAAAACTACAATAAACTTACGGATCTGTTTGAAGATTTCACTGTAAATCATATTGCCTCGTGGTTTCCCAAGTTCTGTACCGAGGCTTTTAAACACGTCCGCACAGATTTTTACAGGGGTGTGCTTGGTCTGACCTACCTTGCACTCTTTGACAGCAGTAAACTGCCATCTTCATATTACGAAACAGTGGCATAAGAGCATACTTAATTTTTTATTACAGGAGATAGATATGAGACTTAAAGCCCTGATAATTTTATCAGTTATGATATGTGCGTCTGCAACGGTATTCGCTGCGGACAATATAAAAGATATGTTCGCCGACGGCTCACTCAGAGGAGAAATCAGAATCCTCAGCTTTGAAAGAGATTTCGATAAAACAACACCCGACAGAAAAGATACTGCTGCCGGCGGACTTCTCTACTACCGCACAGCACCTTTTAAAGGAATATCTTTCGGTGCGGCTTTCGCAACTGTAAACGGTATTTTTAATGATGACAATGATGCAGTTTACAGCATCCTCGCCAAAGATGAAGACGGCAACCACAAAAACGTTACACGTCTTCAGGAATACTTTATTCAGGGTGAATGGTTTGATACTGTAATCAAATACGGTGCGCAGGAAGTAAGAACTCCTATGCTTGAAACCCATGATCTCCGCATGCTGCCGAGAACATATAAAGGGTTTTCAATCGTTAATAACTCTTTTGAAAACCTTACACTGTCTGCTTATTACCTCACAGATGCAATGGGATGGACCGATGATGAATTCATTCCCCTTTCAAAGTCGGTAGCTGATGAACCCGGCGGTGCTTCTGTAATTGATGAAGACAAAGATATGATGATCTTCGGAGCATCATATAATATCCCCGTTGAAGCAGTAAAAGCCAATGTTCAGGCCTGGTACTATTCAATGGATGATATTTACAATGAAATATTCCTTAAAGCCAGACTGAGCAAAAAACTTGGAGAAACAACAGTTTACTTCAGCCCTTCATATTTCACCCAGAAATCTCAGGGAGACGAGCTTAACGGAGAAGCCGATACAGATCAGTACGGCTTCAACACTGGGTTTATATTCAGGGGACTCAATGTAACGGGATTCTATGCTAAAACCGGAGACGACGGTCTTGTTTTACCATGGGGTGACGAGAAGGTTATAATTCAGCAGATACTTGCTTCAGGCAGAGCAGATGAAAAAGCCTATGCTGCAAAAATAGCTTATGATTTTTCACAAATTGGGCTGAAGGGACTCAGCGCATATGTATATCATGCAGAATACGATGTCCCCTCCTCCACAGGAAAAGATCAGGCTGAAACAGACTACAGTATTCAGTATGCTTTTTCAGGCGCTCTTGACGGTCTCAGCCTCAGAGCAAGATATGCAAACATAAATGTTAAAGAAGGCGGCGAAGACTACGAAGATACCCGCTTCTATGCTGTTTACAAATTTGCCCTCGGCAAAAAGTAAACTAACAAGTCAACACACACTTCCACCTGAAAGCGGGCTTTATGCCCGCTTTTTTTTATTATCTTACTTTATTAGATTGACAAAACAATCTCCAAGCCGATAATTACACAAAAGTTACATAAGGATGAAGAAAAAACATGCTGAATCTGGCAAATGAATATTCACTGGATAACAGTAGGAAGTGGCTTCTTTTAAACGGTGCTGATACCAGTGGCAAAATTCTCCGCAGCACTGTTGCCGAAGGTGTAAGCTATACACACAGCACAGCTTTTGCGTCCTCTTCTGCTGAGTCTGTCTTTGAGGAGGAAGGAAGCATAGCTAACTTTGTGTTTATCCTTGAAGGTGCCTTTGGTCTCAAAGCAGGCAGAACAAGCCGCTGGAAGGAGCTTTCAGGAGGGTCATCCTACCTTTTTTACACAAAGGATTCAGAAATACACAGAAAGCTTTATTCCGGCTGCAAGGCAGAAGCTGTCATAATTAAACTTTCTGAGACAGCCTTGGACGGACTACTTAATGATACCGGAAAGTCCGTTAAAAAATCTGACCCAAACAATATAGAGCAGTTTAAATGTTTTTCACCTTATACAAAATATATGTGCAGCAAAATCATTTCATCCGGATACCGAGGTCTGACAGGTAAAACAATGATTCATGCCTGGATTCTTGAACTCCTGATGGAAACGTTTATGGCTGATGGCATAACAGTTAATTCAAAAGACAAAAGAACGGCAGAAGAGATAGCCGCATTTATAAAAGCGACCCCGGAAACAGGCTACAGCCTGCATGAACTTGCAAAAAGCGCTGGCATGAGTCATACAAAGCTGTGCAGGATTTTTAAGGAAGTTTTCGGAATAAGTGTTTTTACCTTCATACGGAAGGAAAAACTTAATCTGGCGGAAAAATATCTAACAGATACAGATATGAACATAACAGAAATTGCCTACTCGACAGGGTTCAGCTCGTCAAGCCACTTTTGTGCCTGCTTCTGCAAGGAAAAAGGAGTACCGCCCAGAGAATACCGGAAAAAGCTATAAAGAAACGACTTCTGCAGAAAGCATCTCAAAATCTTCATCATGGTGACTCACAAGAACCACAGAAGACTCCGTGTTCTGCATATACGCCTTCAAGACATCAATCAGGTGTTTTTTAGTTGCGGAGTCCTGACCGCTGAAGGGTTCATCAAGCAGCAGCAAATCCGGCTCGTATGCTAGGGCTCTGGCAATTGCAGCTCTGCGTGCCATACCGCCGGAAAGGTTTTCAGGATACATATCGGCGCATTTATCAAGCAAAACAGACTCAAGCGCCCCGTAAGCTTTCTTTTCCGCATCTTTCTTTCTCATATAACGAATAAGAGGCAGCGCAGTATTCTCAAGAAGAGTAACCCACGGTAAAAGCCTATGCTCCTGAAAAACATACCCTAATTTCTTGTATGAGAATTCGGCTGTCCCCTCAGTATGCTTTTCCAGTCCCGCAATAGTACGCAGCAAAGTGGTCTTCCCTTTACCGCTTTTGCCAGCGATACCGGTTACAAATCCTCTTTTGATCTCAATACTGAAATTTTCCAGTATATTCTTTTCTCCCATGCGTACTGTTATGCCGCAGAGTTTGCAGATGTTTTTTTCCACCCCGTACGTCTCCTAAGAATTCTCCTTATTATATTTTCACCAAGCCACACGAAACCGAATGAGATAAGCACACATCCGTATAATGTCGGCATGTCGAGCCTTGCTCTGGAAATCCCAAGCACATAGCCGAGCCCTTCACCGGCTCCCATAACCTCTGCGAGTATCACAAGGCGCATGCTGTTGCCGGTCGTAACAACAAGCGAAGCTGTCAGCGCAGCATAAACGGCAGGCAGGTATACATACTTCAGGCGCATAAGAGAAGAAAACCTGTAAACAAATGCCATCTCCGTATATGTTTTGTCGCACTTCACCATGCTTTCAGCAATATTCACATAAACCGTAGGCACGATAAAGACCGTGCTTAAAACAATGACCATAACACTGCCCATTCCAAACCAAAGCATTGCAAGAACAGTGGCAACCACAGCAGGAATACTTGTCATCAGCCTGCGTGAAGGCTCCAGAAAATCCATAACAGGTTCAAATCTTCCGGCTAGGACTCCCAGAAAAAAGCCGCATAAGGACTCGAGCATAAGGGCAAGAACAGTCCGCATTATGCTTATACTCATATGCTCCTTAAGAAAAACCGGATCACATATCATACGCCACGCAGCCCCAAATGCTTCAACGGGAGATGCCATAGTGATGTCGCTCATAAATACTGATGCTGTCTGCCACAGCCCGATGAGGGCAGCTCCGCCTATGAGCCTGTATGGTTTGTCAGTAAGCCTTGACAGCATGTTTCCCCATCAGACTGATAAATTTATTAAGATTGCCGGAACCGTCTTCAAGTGTTTTAAGCCTGTCTGTGTTGCTGCTGAGGAGCCTGCCGGTACTTTTCTTGTCCAGCGAAGGAAAATAACGGATGAAAGCGTTGACTGCCGCCTCATCGCTCTTCTTGCACTGTTCAAAATAGCTTCCGTAATATTTCATGAAAATTTCATCAGTTTCTTTCCCGGTGGAGAAACTGGAAATTACATTCAGCACAAGAGGAGGATTGCCGTTATACTGTCTGTTCCATTCATCCTCAACGGATAATGAGTAATAAAGAGGCACAAGCCCTTTTCTGGATGAAGAGATGTCTTTGACTGTGCCGGCCACAGGCTCAGGAAGCATAACGGAGCCTGCCTTTCCGGTCATAACAAGCTGCGCAGAGTTTACAGCACCCCCGGCAGAGACTATTTTTACATCTTCAGTGCTTAAACCTCTTTTGGCAAGCAGCATCCCAAGCATTATTTCAGGCATATCACCACGAAAAGGCAGAGCAACAGTTTCCTCTCTCAAATCGTCCAGACTCATTTTCTCTTTTCTGCCCATAAACCAAAGCTGGCTTCCCTCCACTGTGAACATGGAGGACATATCTCTGACAGACTTATTCAGACGGACATATTCCAGAGTGCTGATAAGTGCGTAAACCTGTTTTCCGGATGAAATAAGCGCTCTGTACTGATCCGGTGTATTCCATGGTATAAACTCCGCATCAAAGCCGTTCGCTTCAAACAGTTTATCTTCTGCCATCATAATCATTGGACATGTACCGAAAACAGCAGTACCGGTGAGTATTATTTTATCTCTGCATTCGCCTGATGCTGCTGAAATAAGTATTAAAAATGCTATAAGAAGCCTCATATTTTCACCGCCGTTATCATATCCGCCACCCCGCCTATTGAGGTTACAGTCTGTACCGAAAGCAGCTTAAAGCCGGCGCCGGTAAGTGCATTTTCTATTTCACCTCTGCTAAAAGAAACATCCGAGCCGTTCATAGCCACCCCAACTCTGCCCAAAACGACCTCATATGGCTCTGTTCTCTCGTTATAGAGCCCTTCATGCAGGGAGATAAAATATCCTCCTTTTTTCAGGGCAGAAAACGCCTTTGAAGCAATATTATTAATATCATCCGCATAATAGAGTGATCTGCTCGCCCATATAAGGTCGTATTCTCCTCCGAAATCTATGTGAGAATAGCTCCCTTTAATATATTTGCACGCAGGAGAAAACCCTTCTGCCAAATCCGCAACAGGAGGCAGATCGAGCAGCGTCAGTCTTATCCCCTCGTGTCTTTTCAGAAATTCTTCAAGGATAAGGCAAGGTCCTCCTCCAAGATCCAGAACATCACGAAAACTTTCTGCCCCATTGAGAGAGTCCAGAATGTCGGCAACATTTTCTGAAACAGCTCTTTGAAAAGGAATGAGTGTATCTATAGAGTTTTTCCATATGTTTTCATCAGCCAGATTAAGTTTTTTTCCGCCGTTTTCTTTTAAGAAAAGCGGTATGTTATCAAGGTTTTTAAGCCTTCGATCCCCAAGAGAAAGCAAAAGACTGCCCTGATAAAGCTCCTGTCCGCTTTTTAAGTATTTTTCCGATAAGTCACTGTTCCTGTATTGACCGCAGAGTTTCCTGAGATAACCGCATGAAACAAGGGCATCAAGATACAAAGCAGTCTTTGAAATATTTGTGCCAAGACAGTGTGAGATATCTTCATCTGTTACCCATTTTTCTGTAACATCAAACAGTTTCATACGCACGGCGGCTTCCAGAAGAAGCCACCTTATGCACCCGTTCATTTCGTTTATCAGATTGCTGTAAGCATCTGCCATGTCAAAACCTGTAATCCAGACTGATACCGTAAGTTCTCGGTGCGGAGTCTTCAACAACGGCAACAGCACGCATCATTGAGCTGCCCTCGTAGTATCTTTCGTTAAACAGGTTATCACACCACAGTGAAACCGTATATCGGTCTGATTCGTAGCCTATTTTTGAATTAACAATGCTGTAAGCATCTTCTTTCAGCATATTTGCTCCGTCGTGGTAGTAAGCTCCGTTAAATACGACATCGCTGTTCCAAAAAATGCCATATCTGCTGTGGTAGGCAAAACCTGCGGAAATGCTGTATTCAGGAACATAGGGAAGCTCTTTTCCGCTATAGTCATATGTAGTTTCCTGACCTGTTATCATGCTGTATTCGGTGTACATCCAGTCGTCGGTTTCAGCTTTTGTAACCCCGGCTGATGCAAAAAGACGAAGTTCGGATGTTACTACAGCATCAAATGAAAGCTCCGCCCCGTATGAGTGGGCCTTTGCCGCATTATCTATCTTCATGTTTCCCATTTCACCCGGAACAACCTGACTCACCTGTTTGTCTTTCATGTCCACATAAAACAGCGCACCGGAAAGCTTGTATTTTCCACTTTGAAATGAACGTTTGAAACCCAGTTCGTAGTTGTATGTCTCCTCATCGTCATAGAGAAGGCTCTCATCAGAAAACGCAAAGTTGTAGCTTGCGCCGCCTGACTGATAACCTTTACTGAATGAGGCATAAAGAATACCTTTCTCTGTGAGATAGTTTAATGAGGCTTTCGGAAGAACTTGAAAGGAGTCATGCTCATCGGAATATTTAGAGGAAACTGTTTTAAATTTCCTCTTCATATCCGCATCAAGCCATGTCTGCTCAAGCCTTAAGCCAAGATCCATGAAAAACTTTTCCGTAATTTCAGGTGAAACCTGACCGAAAACTGCCAGATTTTTGTTTTTAATATCTGTTTTTCTTCTGTCCTGTATGCCTGTCTTATCAAAAAGAGCATCTGTTTTCTGGGTATAGGCATAAACACCGCCTATCCATCTCAAGCCAATTTGGTCGGATGAAAGCCTGATCTCTTCGCTAAAAGCATTATCATCAATATCAAGAACACTCAGACCCTGCGCAAGAGGAGAACCCTCAAAATCTTTTTCAAAATGTCTGGAATAATCAGTGTACCCGGTGATTGATACAAGCTCAACTCCGCCGAAATCATACTTCATCTGAAGGCTGTTGACTAAGCCGCTGTAGTCCTGAGTGTATTTATCATTATAGTTAATTGTATAAGCAGGGGTTGAGTTCAGCCCTTCTTTTATTCTGAATTTCCCTTTTGCGTCATCCGCATCAAAATAGTATGACGAAAAATAAATTTCAGATGCAGCAGAAGGAGTGAAACGAAGCTTCAGAGCAAAATCCTTTCTGTCCAGCTCACCTGCTTTTTCGTCATTATTATAAAGATTTTTGAAGTATCCGTCAGTTTTTTCGCCTTTAGCTGAAACACTCAAAAATAATCGGTTTTCAATAACAGGAGCAGATGCGGAAGCTCTGTACTTAATCCCATACGGGCTGCTGCTTTTATCGTATATATAGTATTCTCCCCCGGCACTGAAACGCATATCATTATCAGGTTTTCTGGTGATAATACTTATTGCCCCCGATTCTGTATTACGGCCGTAGAGCGTCCCCTGTGGGCCTTTCAAAACCTCAACTCTTTCAGCGTCTATTAGTTCCGGCTGCTGCATAAAAAGAGTCGGCATAGCCACACCATCAACAAATATTCCAGCGGAGCCTGTAAGTGTTGTCACAACAGGAGCAACACCCCTTATAACCGGAAGATTGCCTATATTGTCGGATTTCAGAAAAAAATTAGGGGAAAAGCGGGAAATGTCTTTGAGATCACTTATATTCTTTTCCTCAAAATCCAAACGGGTGAAAACATCCATTGTTACAGGAACCTCATTTTCATCCTGCTCAAATTTCTGAGCGGTAACAGTCACAGTCTCAAGAACTAATTGTTCAGCTGCGTACAACTGCGCCGACAAAAGAAAAAAAGAACAAAGAAAAAGTATTTTTTTCATTATACATCCTCACAAAATTGATGAAGACGCATTAAACTAATTTAGACATATGAAAAATATCAAATGTGTAAATTTTTATATCATTTCCATAAATTTCATAAGTTTCAGTTTCCGGTAACAGTATTTAATAAAAATAAGGACATATGAAGATTTTCAACTGTGTCGCCTAAGTAAATTCCCCCATATTTTTAAGTGCTTTCACTGATTCTAACTATGACTACCACCGCTTATCATAAGCATAAAGAGGAAGCTTTATGCGCACAGAAAAATATGGAATGTTTATTCAGCTTTTTATAATTAATTTTCTAATTACGTTCGCATTCAGCGTCAATGATTCTCTATTTTCACTCTATATGGGAGATATTAATATGAACGCTGCAGCAACGGGAGCAGCTTTTGCATTTTACTCTCTCTCTAAAATCATCCTTAGCCCGTTTTCAGGGAAAATGCTGGATAAATTCGGTTTTTACAAAATTTTGAATTTAGGTCTTCTCGCATATCTTGCAGTATCATGCTCATATTTCTTTTTTATTGATCAGACAGTAATCCTTATCACAAGAATTATTCAAGGCGGGGCATGCGCCTTGTTCAGACCAGTGATCCATTATTCCATAGGTATTAACAGCAGAAAGGAAACGCAGGGCAAAACACTAGGCATATTTGATATGTCTTTTTATACAGCACTTGCTGCAGCACCTTTTTTCGGAGGAATTCTCAGAAATGCTTATGGTCACAGCTCAGTGTTCCTTCTCATGTCTGCCGTAAGTTTCGCTGCACTGGTTATAGGGGTATCCGGCAGCAAAGCGATAAAAGGAAAGGTACACTCCACAGCCCGCTGCGGAGTATCCTTGGCTCACTGTACTCCTCTTTTATTTTATATTTTTTGGAGGGGATGGTGCATTTCCTCCGTTGTGGTTCTTCTGCCTGTGTATCTAAAAAAGACGGGGTTCAGCGATATAACAGCAGGTCTGATAATAAGCGTATCATCCTTATTCTTTGCTCTATCTCTGCCTTTAGCCGGAGCTCTGGCTGATAAAAAAGATAGAAAAGGACTAATAGGCACAGGCGGAATTTTATCCGCTTCGTTACTTTTTGTCCTTGTCCAGACCTCCGAGTTCAGTGCCATCGCATTTCTGGCAGCAGCTTACGGTATATCCGGTGCAATATCTCAGTCTGCCTGCTCAACAGAGCTGATAAAAAGCACGAAATCTGAATATCTGGGCAGTCTGCTTGGACGCTTCCACTGCATACTTGGCGCAGGGGCAGCCTGCGGAGCATTTTTCAGCTCTGTTTTATCCTCTCAATACAGTGCAGCAAAAACAGTAGCGCCAGCATGCGTTTTAAGCATATGCGCATCGGTTTATGTTTTTTATTCGGGAATAAAGCATGAGAAAAAACAATTCATACAAAAAGCAATTAAAGCTCAGGCTTGCGAATAAATAGGAACAGGAGAGAAAAAATGAGATTTACTAAGACATTATCAACTGCTGCATTCATTACTATAAGTGTTTTTTCAGCATTTGCCGACAGCGGTTTTCAATGCGCATCATGCCATGAAAAACCATCAGATGTGCTGCAGTCAAAGCATATTCAGGTACAAGACTTTCACAGCTGCTTTTCATGCCATATTGAAGACAAGGAATTTAAGTTAAGCAATACCTTGCATTCAGCCCATTTTACTCACATGGATATTGATAATGCAGCCTGTGTATCATGCCATATTGAAGAAAATGGAGCTATAAGAGTAGATACAAAGAATAACTTCACTGCTGATACTGAATCAGCGCTGACAGCATTTAAAAGCTTTTACCAGACAGGAACACTTGCAAATTCGCACAAAAATGCCGGATTATCCTGCGATGCCTGCCATAAAGCATATGATTATGATGAAGCAGACTCTATGTCATCCAAGTGTGTAAACTGCCACGGAAGCTACGAAGAACTTGCAAAGATCACAGAAGACACTGAATACGATGCCAATCCACACAAGTCGCACTACCCTACACTAGCATGTACAAAATGCCACTCAGCGCATAGCCAGTTTCAGGATTTCTGTTCTAAATGCCATCAATGGAACTACAGCTGGAAACAGAAAGTAAATAAATAACTGCAGAAAGTTTGCTTGGGATTTTCCTCCCCTTTGCAAAACTTTAACAACTGCTTGCCGGTCGGCTGAAATGCTGACCGGATTTTTTTACTTAACAAATGATAGATAATTAAAAGACCGCATAATAAAATTATGCGGTCTTTTTTTATACCTGCAATGAGGCATTCAGAATACTGTGCGGACTATTTTCAGTCCGCACCATAATAAGAGGATAACCTAGAAGGAATATATGAACTTAAACCAGAGTTTGTCACCTTCCGGACGGTTTTTAACCATCATTTCCTGCTGATATTTCAGAGACATTATCAGATTATCCTTCTGATACATTATCTGGGGTCCCGCAGCCAGAACCTGACCTTTGTTATTCTCCACAGATGCTCCGTTCACTTCATCATCTGTAATTTGCTTGTAGTAATATCCACCGAGTCCCAGAGCAAAGTTGTTCTTATGAAATGCCAGCGTATAATCAACATGGAACTCCTGCCCTGACAGGTAATCAGTATCCTTATTTTCGGTGTTGTAGTCGTACATAAATTTTCCGGATACTTCAAAACCGCTGTCGCTGATGTAAGTGAGACCTATGGCAGGCTCTATTGTAATATAGTTTCGTCCGAGGTTAGCTATATCGTTTTTGTCATAGTCACCTGTCGGAAGCATAAAGTCCAACCCGAGCGCCGCATGAAAATTTTTAGAATGCCATGACAGGAAGGTACCAACATCTATATCACCTATGCCGGTTTTTTCATCTTTTCCCGCCGGACTTGTTACTTCCATGTGCATCACAGGCACAAGTCCCTGAATTCCCCAATAGCCGCCAAAAAACTGTTTCTGGGTGGTGTATACCAGTCTGAAAACGTTTACAGACGCCCTGACTTTAAAATCCATGGGGATTTCATCACCGTTATTGTCCATAAATTTATCAGCAGAGTAAGTTGTAAGGTAATCCACAAAATGCAGTCCAGGAGGTGGAACCGCACCGGACATAAACCCTTCTGCTCCATTGGGATAAGCCCCACCGCCCCCTTCTGTCGCATACGCACTGAAGAGCGGTGACACAAGAGCAAACACTGCCATACAAAGGAATAATATATGTAATTTTTTTAACGCATACATTTTATCTCTCCCTGATTATTTCATTTTTGAATATTCAGCAGCTTTTGCACCTGCTATCCGTCCGGATGTTGCTGCAAATGAATAAGCCGCCCCTGATGTCCAAAGGGTGTAGGTATCACCGTGAAGTCCGCCGACATCCATACCAGTTACATATAGTCCCTCAATGGGTTTGTCCTGTTTATCAGTCGCCTGCATGTCATTATTAACCTTTATTCCCCCGTAAGAGACAAAGTGATAAGTCTTCATCCTGAAAGCATAAAACTTCCCTTTTTTCACATAAGGCATGCTGTTTGGATCTCTTGCGAATTCTTCATCAAAATTGTGTTCTTTATAATAATTGAAATCATCTATGGTCTTTTTCAGCCTTTTCGGTTCAACATTGATCTTAACGGCAAGCTCCTCCACGGTATCAGCAATGGCTATCTCCTGATTACCTGCATCCAAAGCTGTCTGAAGTTCCGCACGTATATTACTCAGTTTAGTGCCCACAGGAGTAAGAACACCTGCTCCGGTTACTACTCCTTCTTTTTCTGCACGGGTCACAGCGTCTTCATCAATAATTGACCATACAAAGCTGTCTCTCTGCCCTTCAACAACATTCCCAGCCAGTGAAAAGTTATGAATAACTGTTTCATCTGTAAATCTTTCGCCGTATTTATTCACCCATAAACCGGGCTCCCATGAAAGCGCAAATATAGGTCCAAAAGGAGCCATACCGGGCCCGAGAATTCCGGGAGTCAGCATCAGCCCGAATCCGCCGGCATCAGCACCAACTTCCATTGCCATTGATATACCATCTCCGGTTTTTCCGAGAGGAAGAGCAGCTTTAACTTTTGCAGGGTCAAATTTTGTCCATTCAGCTATTTTCTCTTCACTGTTAGGGAATCCGCCTGTGGCAATAATAACTGCTTTTGCCTTGATGATAACTTTGTTACCTTTGGGATCAACAGCTTCAATGCCCTTCACTTTTTTACCATCATAAATAAGCTTGTGACCCGGAGTACCATACATAATCTTTACTCCGAGTTCGTTTGCTCTGGTTACCATGGTATGAATAAGCGCTGCTCCATGTTCCAGATTACCCTTGCTTCTGACAAGGTGCCAAACCTGTGGTTCTTCCGGCGACACTCTGAAAACATCAAACTCAACTCCCTGCTCTTTAAGCCATTCAATTGTTTTTGTTGATTCTTTCAAAGAAAATCTGAGAAGTTTCTCATTAATTCGGAAACGATGATTAAAGTCCATGGCATGCTTGAATGCCTCTTCCGCAGTAACATCCACATAAAGCCTTTTCTGCTCAGGAGTCCCCACAGCAAACAGACCTTCAGCAAAGTTAGAACTTCCCCCCGGCATTTCCTGTTTTTCCAGAGCAATAACCTTTGCTCCGCTCTGGGCTGCGGAAACTGCGGCAGCAACACCCGCTCCACCCACTCCAACAACCACTACATCAGTTTCATACATGCGGTCTTTGGCATACACAGATACCGAAAACAGCAGAGCCGCGGTCATGACTGAAACCGATGTCAGTTTTTTGAATAAACTCAGCATTTTGTCCTCCTTTTTGTTTTGATTCATATCTCTCACAGCGGCAATATTCCGCTTCAGAAACTAAACTATAGCTCTGCAGCGGTTATATGAATCGGGAGGGGTGCTGTTTATCAGGGAAATTTTCCACGAAAAGGAGTGATGTTTATGGCTGTGGGTCAATGGTGTAAATCCCCGATAGGACATCGGGGATTTACTGATAATTTAAAAAAGATACGTTTTATGAAATAATATTATGGGAAAGCATCCACTTTACAGCATACTGGTTGAGTTCAGAAGCTGATTTAAGATTCAGCTTATGTTTTATGTTATCTTTAAATGTTTCAATGGTTTTTACGCTTAAATTCAAAGTATCTGCTATTTGGCGTGTTCCCATACCGCTTCCAGTGAGATGAAAAACCTGAAATTCTCTCTCACTAAGCAGTTCAACAGAATCCTGTTCTTCCTGAGGTTTAAAATTCATCGCTTTATGAAGAAAAAACTCCATCATTTTCTCACTCAGATATATTTTCCCTTCAAGAATTTTGCGTATAGCCCGGAGTATTACCTCTGGTTCTTCACTCTTCATAACATAACCGGATGCCCCGGTTTTTATACACCTTTCAGCAAATATAAGTTCATCGTGCATAGAAAAAACAAGGATCAGGATATCCGGTTTGCATGACTTCATACTGGCAATAAGATCCATGCCGTTCATACTTTTTAAAGAGAGATCCAATATCACGATATCCGGCATAAATTCATTAACCATACGTACGGCGGATGTTCCATCATCAACACCACATAAAAGCATGTCTTTTTCCTGAGTAATCATTCCGGAAAGCCCTTCTCTGACCACCGCATGATCATCTATTACAATAACTTTGTATACTTTGTTCATATCATCACCCTAATGCTTTAACGGCAGCGTAACCTTCACAGCTGTGCCTTTTGTTTTATCGGAAACAACGTTGAATTCGGCATTTATCATTAATGCTCTGTGCCTCATTATCTTCAGTCCCATTCCGCTGCATCCTTTTGTTATACAGTCAATCCCCTTACCATTATCTGCAACGGACAATATGATATTACTGTTTACGATTTTCAGTTCGACTTCCAATTCAGAACATTTGCTGTGCTTTACAGCATTACACATTGCTTCCTGTGCAATATAAAAGAGATGAATAGCAGCATTGTAGTCGTTAATACAAACAGGAGAAGGACAGCGGAATACGGACTTTATTTGATATAAGTCCGCAAGATTATCGGTATGAAAAGCCAACGCTGCCATTAAGGCAGTGGGTTCATCGCTAACCGGACACAGACCTTTTATCAGACGCCTCATTATTTCCTGTGCTTTTTTAGAATATTCAAGAACACGGGCAGCATAAACAGATTCGTACTGAAACCTGTCTTTAATCTCCTGAGCCGATGCCGCAGCTAAGAAAGCTATACCGGTAAGAACCTGACCGAGACTGTCGTGCATATCATTTCCTATTTTTTTTCTCTCTTCACTTCCCATATCCATGAGCTTGATTTCAAGATTCTTCCGTTCTGTGATATCAATTATTACCAGAACAGCCCCGTTCAGCTCACCAAGGTTTCCAAATACAGGATGAGAAATAAAAAGAAAAAATTTATCCCTTATTTTAATTTCTGCAGATTCTTTTTTATTAGTTTTAAGAGTGGCAAAAACAGGGCATAAACGGCATCGCCCTTCATCTGTTTTTTCATGACATACAGAACTGCCGGATGCAAAATCACACATTCCTTCAATTTTGCTTATGTTGTTGCTTGTCCATATAATATTCATATCAACTGAAAAGTAGACTATGCACTCGTTCATAACATCAAGAATAATTGCTTTCTCCCGCTCAGTCTTCCGCAATGACTCCATCATTTTAAGCTTTTCAGTGATATCCAGACCAAGACCGACACCGTGTTGATACTTTCCGTTATCATCATAGACAGCCCTTGCATTGATCAGCATAGAGATAATTGAACCATCTTTTTTATATATTTCTACTATTTCATCCTTCGCATATCCCTTTTTCTTGAATTCAGGAAAAATGCGTTTGTACTGAGCCATACCATCCACAAGGATATCAGCAAAGCTTTGCCCCAGAAGCTCTTCACGGCTGTATCCAAGGCAGGTTTCAATTCCGCTGTTGACATCTTCAATTATATTGTTTTCATCAAGATAGAATTCGCAAAGAGGCAGATCACTAAAAATCATCCTTTTGCTTATCTCTGATTTGACAAGATCTTTGTGGGTTGCCTTGAGAGCTTCCAGCTCCTGCTCAAGTCTGGCTATTGTTTCCCTTGACCGTCGCAGTTCATCATGAACTTTCTGCATATAAACCTCAGCAGTATATAAAATAAATTAACAGTGACCAGCAGCGGTTGAGAGTACCGGCTGTTTGATTGATATGTATTGTAAGAAATATGTTATCTAATTAATAATCCTGTTAAGTACAAAAATCAAGCTGCCTTAAAGCAAGCTTTATAGATTTAGCATTATGTTCTTTTGTCCGTAAGAGAAAAAAACTTATAAATTTTCAAAATATTTGTTTTTTACATAAAATACTTTCTCCATATTCTGAATATGTCGTATATATGCAGTAATCCCCATTTGTTTTTTATTTAAATCAAGTTTTTTTCTTATATTTCTACGATGTGTCTGAACAGTGTATTCGCTTATACACAAAAAAGCGGCTATCTCCTTAGTAGTCTGCCCTTTAACAACCATTTTAAGAACCCTTTCTTCAGCCTGTGAAAGCTTGCTGAGAATCTCTATATATGCATCTGAATATTCATTATCACTTGAAATATCAGATAACACTCTCAGTTTTTTGCATATTTTGTGATAACATTCATATTTTTCATTTTCAAAATCAGTTGTATACATTCTTTTTAACAAAGGAATAAATTCTTTTTCAAAGTCTGAAAGAAAAGTTACCCGAAAGTCTTCGTTTTGCTGTTTTATAGTCTCAATAATATTTTTTAACGCTATATTCTTTTCTTCAACAACCCTTTTCTCCCATACAAGAGCCTGTTCGACTTTCTTTAATTCGCTTATATCCTTAACTGATAAACAGCAATAATTTACATCTCTCAATAAAAATTTATTTAATGAGATATAAGCATGAATCTCTCTCTGTGGAAGCATTAGCTTGCACTCACCAGCCCACTTATCACCATTTTTTAGCCTATTAAATGTCTGCACTAAATGTTTGTTTAGACATAAAAACTCATGAATAATATTCTGCAAGCTTTCGTTGTCGCACCCTTTATTTATTTTAAATAATTCACAAGCACTGTGGTTGATTTTGTTAAGCTTTTCTCCGTTTTCAAATACAATCAGAGCTTCGCCTGTTGTAAAGAAAACTGATTCAAAGAATAATTTTTCATCAAAAAGATCCTGAGTTTTCTCATAAACTTCACATTCAAGATTATTTCTGTACTCAACTGTAGAAGTGATATTTGTCATAGAAAAGAGATATTCTCGCTGACCAAAATAATCATCCCCTAAAAACTTGATCTTTAACTCAAAATATTTATTATTGCCTAAATCAATTTCAGTATCGTTATAATTATCAATAAATTGATTCACAGAACAGTTTTCAAGATTTAGAAGTTCAGTAATTTTTAATGATGTAATTTTTTCGCCAAAGAATGCTTTCCCCTTTAGATTATGCTGTGTAATATAGCCATCTGCATTAAACGTGAGTACAATATTGTGTACAGAATCAAGAATATTCTGAATTTTACATTTTGCGACGGAAAGTTCCGCAGCATTTTCCAGCAATTTACATGATATATCATTCTTGATATTATCATCCCACTCAGAAATAATTACAGTTTCCCCGAAATTAAACTTATCAATCACAGTTTTTAATATTTCAAACTTAAAACTGTCCTGCTCATTACTTTCAATTATTAGTTTTATTAATAAGTTATACATTTTCTTGAAAGCACTCATATACATACTCAGATTGACCCCTCGCATGTGGTGTCTTCGGGCCATATCAACAAATTCAAACAATGCTTGATTTTTATTTATACACTCACTGTAATTGTAATTAGTTTTTAAATCCAAGTCTGATTCAAGAAAATCAAGTATTATGGATACCGCCTTGTCAGCATCCTTTTTCCTTGCAGTTGAGAGAGATGAATAGCTTTCTTTGTCTAAATCATCAATAAGTGAAGAATAAAACTTATTTAAATTTGACATAATAAATTTCCGTATTGTTTTGCTCATCTGGAACCTCCAGAATAAAATATAATAAATGATATAAGACTTGGTACAGCGGCATATCCAGCTTACACCAAATACGCAGCAGTCGTTGTATTAACTAATTTAATTCTTTTTATGTATTTTTCGAGTTTTTTAAAGAGCAGTCGCTTATATATGTAAGCGACTGCTCTTTGGCTATTATGGTTTCTAGTTCTTTGGTTTAAAGAAGATGGAGGGTACTGTATCTCCTGAAGTAAGGGTATTACCGTTGATATCTCTTGAAGAATCGGGCATACCTACAGCGGTTCTTATCGCAGTGGGATATTTTGCACTGATCTCTTCCACTGTGCCGAAGTCAAGCGCTCTCTGAGGGCAGGATGCCACACAGGCAGGTACGAGACCATCGTCAAGCCTGTCCCAGCAGAAAGTACATTTCTGCATAGGGTGAGCTGCCGCCCAGCTTGCTTTCTTAACTGGTTCGGACTCATCGTCTCCGAACTGAGGAGCACCGTAAGGGCACGCTACAGCGCAGGAGCGGATGTTCTGGCATTTGTCACGGTCTACTATGACTATACCGTCCTCTTTTCTCTTATAAATTGCACCCACGGGGCAAGCCGCCGTGCAGGCAGGGTTTGCGCAATGGTTGCAGGAAAGCACAAGGTTGAAAATCTCTACATCAGGGAAAGACCCGCTTTCTGTTACACTGAGTTTTCTCCAGCTTGCTTTGCCGGGTTTAACTCCGTTCCAGTCCTTACAGGCTACAACACACGTATTGCAGCCCATACATCTATTCTGATCAAAATAAAATGCCATCTGTTTAGCCATGGTATCCCTCCGCCTATCCTTTTCTTATATTAATGCGAGTGTCGGCACCTAAAGTCATACCCTGACATATCCTCGCAGGACGAAGTTTTGTGAGAACATTGATAGCTCCTCCTATATCAGGTTTGCCGTCAGCATTATCACCATTAGCCCATCCGCCTTGTCCCATTGCAGGCCAGCCTGCTCTTACTCTCTGAGTCACAACTGCGGTTGCATATATACTGCCTCTCGGACTTTCAACAATTACCCTGTCACCGGTAAGAATACCTTCAGCAACAGCATCTGCAGGGTTAATCCATATAGGCTCATAAACATTATTGTCCCAAACTTCTCCAAGCTCACGGTCAGGATCAAGATACGCACTATTACCGTCTGAATCTTTTTTGAAAACTTCATTAATATATGCATTATTGCAGTGTGTAGAGTGAGAACGGTAATAGATGTGCCATCCATTAAGGCAGTATGGATAATTAGTTTTGTAACCTAATGGGTCTGCAGCCTCGCCATTTGCAAAACAACCCTCAAGCATAGGAATAAACATAGGAATAGCATAAACAAATTTCCCTGTTGTTTTTCCATCATGAAGCTGACCATCAAGAGTAACTCTTGCATCGTCGTTATCGTAAAACCTTGCTTCATAATCCTCAACCATCGCCTGAGAATAAATCTCAAGTTTTCCGGTCGGGGTATAAAGAGCATTAACCTCAGGGTTCGCTCTGAACGCAGCAAGAGGGTCGGTCGTACCGTATGATGAATCCATATGGAAAAGACCTTTCTCTTTCCACTGTTCGTAAGTCATCCCTGCATTATAAGCAGTAAGCAACGGTTCTATTGCTTCTTTTCTCCAGTCATCAACAGTTTTTCCCTCAGTATATTCACTAAGAACACCTAGCTTATCAGCGATTTTCGCAACTATGTCATAATCAGGCAATGCTTCACCCAAAGGCTCAACAGCTTTATTCATACATATTAACGAATCTCCTGCAAGCCAACCTGAACATGCACCTTCTTTCTCAAAGGCAGTAGCTGCGGGAAGAACATAATCAGAAAATTTTGCTGATCCTGTCATGAATTGGTCGGCGGATACAATTAATTCCACAGCGTTTTTGTCTTTAACGATTTCAGCAGCCATATTGTAGTCACCGCATTGATTAACAAGCACATTTCCGCCAAAATTAAGCATTGCCTTTATTGCTGTGGGAAAATTTTTAACCTGTCCATCATTCCACATTGACTTCCCAGTTCCACCGTATTTGGCTATATCCGGCCAGATAAATACAGGATAAGATGTTCTGGTTACAGCAGGAGTATATGCAGGGGCTGTGAGCTTGGTTAAATCATATATACCTGTAAAATCCGCATATGCGTTATTTGTTCCGGTAGGGAATGTAACACCGAAAGATAACGGCTGTCTGTCGCCAAACACACCGACATGTCTTCCGGGCAAACCGAAGTTTTTGGTTATAACTCCAAGAGTATAGCAATTCAAAGGTCCTTGCTCACCTTCTGACTGCCTCTGAAAACCACCGCCAAGCCATATTGTTACTTTCTTTTTTGCAAAAATTTCAGCAAACTCTCTTATTTTAGCTGCAGGAACTCCACAAATGGACTCCGCCCATTCAGGGGTTTTGGCAACTTTACCATATGCTGAAACAAGTGCATTTTTCAGGTTGTCATTGGGGTCATATGCGTTGTAGTTGTTATAGCCTATCTGTGAGGGATAAACAGAGATATCTCCGTTAAGTCCGGCCAAAACAAGTCTGTTGTCCGTTCCCATTATATAAGCACTTAAGGAAGAACCGTCAGGGACAATGTATTCAGTATTTCTATCAACATCTGCATGGTAGGTTTTTGCTATTGCAGGATATAATGAGAAAGCAGTGTCGTCAAAAAAACCATGGGTGTATTTCAGAATAAATTCCGCATCCAACCATGGATCTGTTTTCAACGAACCATCGCTATTCCATGTGTTTACAATTAATTCGTGCATAATAGCCTGCGCTAAAGCGGCGTCAGTTCCCGGGACAACTGCGGCATGAGAACTGGCATGAGAAACAACTGTCTGAGAAACACGACTGTCAACAACGATAACCTCTGTGCCCATTTCTTTAATTTGCTGCATATACCAAGCTGTATTTGTCCCCCATATACTTTCTGCAAAATTTCCGCTCCAAATAAACAGTACATCCGAGTTAAAAGCATCTTGTCTGGATTTTCCCGGAGGAAAATAAAAATTTTGCCCGAAAAAGAACCAACTTGTATGTTCAAGTGAAGGCCAGCTGTAGTCATTACGGTATACCATCTGTCCGCCAAGAAGATTAAGCAGACGTGATGCACAGGAAGCAGAGCCTGCAACCTCTGTTCCATCTCCGGAAGCATACTGGCTGAGAAATGATTTTGCTCCATACTGAGCTTTAAGGCTGGTAAGTTTAGCTGCAATTTCAGATGCGGCCTGGTCCCATGAAATTCTTACGAAACCATTAGCATCTCCCCTTTCCCCAGTCTGTTTCAGGGGGTAAAGCACACGGTCATTACGATAAAATCTCTGAGTATTTGCACGGCAGCGTATACATGCTCTCATTTGCGGTAAGTCTTCGCTTTCACCGCTAACTATATTCAAATCGGGTGTTTCGTCAGTAACAATCCTTTTTATTACTCCATCCTGAACATATACTTTTGTAACGCATCTGCCGCCGCAATTATGAGGTGCAGCGCCCGCTACCACTGTTTCTGTTATCGCAGGTGCGGAGGGACGGTTTTCTTCATCCTCTTCCATGTATGTTTTTCC
>LUZY01000012.1 GCA_001603805.1 Deferribacterales bacterium Deferri_01 | reverse complement strand
GTGATGCTATAGTCGGCCTCGGCATGGGAGCAACTTCAGATACCAGCGATCAGGCTGCAACAGTAAACAGCAACCTTGTGAACTATGTTTCCAGCGGTGATGTTACCAAGAATTCAAATGAAGCCCTTGCAGGTACATTTGTAATCCAGACTGCACGCCTCGGCGATGAAAGCAGACTCTCTTTCATAGGCGACCAGAACCTTATCAACGCTCTTTCACTTGCCACAATTCAGGAAGGTGAAAACAGCGAAACCACTATCAAGGTTACTGATGCTCACACAGGCGCTTTTATCGGTTCTGACAACGTAAGTGACGGAACCCTCAGAGGCGTTATCGGCGGTGTTGATGTGAAAATATCCAGCAACGTTGGTGTTGATGCTTCATGGGACTCAACTAAGAAAGAGATGACATTTACAGCCACTGGCGAAACAGAAGACATTAAACTTCACCTTGTAGACAACGCAATGAAAATGCAGATAGGTGCTAACGAAGGTCAGACTATCCTTACGAACATTCCTCAGATCAATACCTCATCACTTGGTATAGATGATGTTCTTATGGTTGACCAGGATCTTGCTCAGAGTTCAATCACTAAGCTTGATAAGGCACTCAGCACAGTATCCGGCGTAAGAGCGACCATCGGTGCGCAGATCAACAGGCTTGAATACACCATGACAGGTCTTGACACCACCAGAGAGAACCTGACAGCAGCAGAATCAAGGATTCGTGACCTTGACATAGCAGATGAAATGGCTAAGTTCACAAAGAACCAGATTCTTATGCAGTCAAACATCGGAATGCTTGCTCAGGCTAACAGCCTTCCGCAGATGGCTCTTTCTCTTCTCGGTTAATAAAATATTCTTCTTACGGGCGGCTAATAACCGCCCGTAAGGACTATTTGTAGTGAAAGATTATATAGGTGTTATCATGATTGAATCTGTAAAGAACGTTCAAGCAGGTACACCTGATGCGGGCAGCGGAGCAAAAGTACAGAATACTGAGAGTGTTTCGCAGTCAAAAAAACTGGTTAATGAAAAACTCTTCGGCAACGCTGCCGAAAAGGTGGACACAGAAAAAGAAAAAAAAGTTAAACAGGAAGATGTTGAAATTGCAGTTGAGATACTTAATGAGGGCTTGAAATCACTTGATGTTAAGAGAGAGTTCAGCGTCGAAAAACAGCTCAATGAAGTGATTGTAAAGCTTATTGATAAGGATCAGGGCAGTGTGATCAAACAGATTCCTTCTGAAGAGGCCTTAAGGCTTTCGAGAAATATTAAAGAGATGGTCGGACTCATACTTGATGAAAGGTTCTGAGCATCTTTTAAATTACAATAACCAGAGGCAGAGCGGTGATTATCTTGCTGCTCTGTCTTTTTATTGATGAAACCAATATGAGTCGAGTTGTTCCTATTTAAGTACAATCTGAAATAAAATTATTATCTATAATAACTCTATATTTCTAGTTTATAATGAGTAATTATTGCTTACTAAGCTAATATTATTATCTTTTAAGCAATTTTCTGCATTATTGATATTTATTATAATCAAGCATTGTTTTGCACTTTTATCTAAAGTTATTCCTAGTATTTTCGATACTTGATACATACAGAGAAAAAGCTGCAAACGCTAAAAAGATGAACGCAGTTTTTTAAAAGATACAAAAATATGAACGGTACTGAAACAGTCAGACCGATGTCAGGTTTACCCTGTCATCGGTCTTTTTTTTTCAAGAATTTCAGTGACGGCATATTTCATGGAGGTGCTGATACGAAAGATTTTTTCTCGTATTCGTGTTCCCTCTTAGGGGTAGGGTTTTAACAGTTTTTATAACCAAGAGTAAAAACGGCATGGATGCCGGGCCATTTAGACACAAGGAGGTATAAAATGGCAATGTATATCAACACTAACGTCCCTTCACTCACAGCTCAGAGATATTTGGGACAGACAAACAACGCGGTAAGTAAATCCCTTGAAAGACTTTCAAGCGGTCTCAGGATCAACTCAGCCTCTGACGACGCATCAGGTTTGGCGATATCTGAGAAATTGAGAGGTCAGATATCTGGTCTCAAAAGAGCCTCTCTTAACGCCCAGGACGGTATATCGCTTCTTCAGACAGCGGAAGGCGGACTGCAGAACATACAGGATATGCTCCAGCGTATGAGAGAACTTGCTGTACAGGC
>LUZY01000011.1 GCA_001603805.1 Deferribacterales bacterium Deferri_01 | reverse complement strand
AAAAAGTTTTTAACAACCCAAACGACTTATTCTTCTGTCAAACAAACTCTTATACTCTTTTTCCCCTTCGTGACCAAACTGTTCAAGTTCGTCTCCGCTGGGGAAGGTTGTTATACGAAATACCGCCTTCTAAGTCAATATCTTTTTTATAAAAAATTTAAAAAAGATTACGACCCGCATTATCAGCCATCATCATATCTACCAGAACCATTGCTGACATTGCTTCGGCAACGGGAACAACCCTGGGAGCGACACAAGGGTCGTGCCTTCCTTTAGTGATTATCTCCTTTTCATTGCCGAAGAGATCTATTGTTTTCTTGGGAACAGTTATTGATGAAGCAGGCTTAACAGGAAATCTGAAAACTATCTCCTGTCCTGTGGTGATACCGCCGAGGGTACCTCCTGCATTATTTGAAAGGAAGCCGTATTTGGATATTTCATCGTTATTTTCGCTTCCCCTAAGCGTAGCCGACTCAAAACCTCTGCCGAATTCAATTCCTTTTACAGCAGGTATTGAGAGGATCGCCTTTGCAAGCTCTGCTTCGATACGATCGAATACAGGCTCGCCTATTCCCACGGGTACACCCTTTATAATAACTTCAACAACCGCTCCTATGGAGTCGCCTTGTTCTGAAACATTTAATATAAGACTTCTCATCTTTTCCGCAATATTCTTATCAGCGCATCTGACAGGATTTTTTTCAATATAATCCGCATCAAAATCCACTGCTTTAATATCTCCAACCTGCTTAACATACCCTGTGATGCTTATTCCTTTTTTGGCGAGAAGCTTTTTAGCTACTGCTCCGGCGCATACTCTGCCTATTGTTTCTCTGGCGGAGCTTCTGCCGCCTCCTCTGTAATCACGGAAGCCGTACTTTGAAGTGTAAGTGAAATCAGCGTGACCTGGGCGGAAAAGATCTTTAACCTCGCTGTAGTCTTTGGATCTCTGGTTCTCATTATATACAAGCATCATTATGGGATGTCCTGTGGTTTTACCTTCAAACATGCCGCTGTGGAACTCCACCTTGTCCTTTTCATCTCTAGGAGTGCTGACATCGCTCTGCCCGGGACGGCGGCGGTCAAGCTCACGCTGAATGTCCTCTTCTGTGAGTTCAAGCCCTGCCGGACAACCGTCAAGCACAACGCCAACCGATTTCCCATGGCTTTCACCGAAGGTTGTTATCCTGAAATTTCTGCCGAATACACTTCCACCCATTATATATGCTCCTATTGTTTCACCAGCCAGATTCCGATAAGGGCGGCAATCAGGCTGAGAAAAAGATTTGCGAATACGTTTGCCGAACCGGCGAGATACCTGCCTTCATCAAAAAGCAGAACTGTTTCAACACTAAATGTAGAAAATGTTGTGAATGCTCCTAAAAAGCCTGTGCCCAAAAGAAGCCGGAAATTTTCACCTGATGTGCTGCGAAAAAAAAGCGCTCCGATTACACATCCGAGGAGAAAAGAACCGGACACGTTTACAAAAAGAGTGCCCAGGGGAAATCTGCCTCCAAATAAAAGAAGAGACGCCCTTGAAACTCCGTAACGTGCTATAGCACCAAAAAAACCGCCTAATCCGATAAGAAGAACTTTCAACGAACCCTTCCCGCCGCCTGTTCCAGCGGCTGAATTTATTTGCAACATTTCCGTTTACTTATCCGTATTATGCACATATATATTAACCATGACAGACATTCAAGGCATAATAGTTGTAATATGTATTGCGGCGGTGATTCTGAATCTGCCGTTCGGTTATTTGAGGCGTTTTACCAGAAGGTTTTCTCTGGCGTGGTTTGCCTGTATTCATATACCTATTGTATTTATAGCTATCATAAGGATCAGCACCCACACTCCGTGGGCATTTGCTCCGTTGTTTCTGGCTTTGGGGATTATGGGGCAGATAATTGGTCACAGGCTTCCAATCGGGCAGAAGGAATGACTTCTAATCCCAATTGAAGATCACAGGAATATAGTATAAAATTCCCTCAAGTTTACAGATGTGTTAAGAGGGAAAATGAAATCAATCCGTAAAGAGATTTTGCTTAAAAACCCGGAAACCCTTGTTCAGTGCATCTCAGAATATAAAAAAATCAGCAGTGAACTTGAACCCCTGCCCGTTAATATAAAAATAGCTTCTGTGTGTTCTTTTACATTGAGAGGTTTTGATACCGCCATAAGCTTTTACTGCGCAAAAGAATCACTTAAATCAGACGTTTATTCCGCACCATACAATTCATATTCGCAGGAGATACTGAACCCCGAAAGCGGACTGTACGCTTTTTCACCTGACATTGTATTTCTTTGGCTGGACACTCACAGCCTTGCCGGTGACTCTTATTTCAATCCATTAAAAAAATCAGCAGACGAATGGCGGGCATGGGCGGAAGAGACTGCTGAGAATCTTCTGACGCTGATAAGCAGATTAGAAAACGGATCAAAAGCTGCCATAGTTGTCCATTCCCTTGAAAAACCAGTGTTTTCACCTATAGGGATACTTGAAAAGAAACAAAAATATGGAATTTTCACCGCTGTTGATTACATAAATGAGAGGCTGACATCGTTTGCATACGAAAATGCAGGCGTATTTGTTTTCGATACTGACTCATTTTATATGAAGTACGGCAGGGGAAATCTGTTCTCACCTAAATGGTACTACCTTGGTGACATGAAGATATCTCCGGACTCAATTTTAAAAATAAGCTCTGAATACATGGCATATATTCTGCCTAGGGCAGCAAAAAACAAAAAATGTATTGTCCTTGACCTTGACAACACCCTTTGGGGAGGAATCATAGGTGAAGATGGAATAAGCGGCATAAGACTTGGTCCAAGTCCCGACGGCAGATGCTTCAGCGAGTTTCAGCAGATGCTTCTTGCGTTGTTTAAGCGAGGCATAATCCTTGCAGTCAACAGCAAAAACAACCCTGAAGACGCACTAAACGCCATAAAGAACCATCCGTATATGATTCTACGTGAAAAACATTTTGCTGCTATGAGAATAAACTGGAATAACAAGGCTTCAAATCTTGCAGAGATAGCCTCTGAGCTGAATATCGGAACAGACAGCCTAGTTTTTTTTGATGATGACCCTGCCAACAGGCAGCTTGTGCGGGAACTTATGCCGGAGGTTGAGGTTCCGGAGATGCCCTCCGACCCTGTCTACTATCCTTCTGTGCTGCAAAACATGGTTCATTTCAACACACTTAACCTCACCGAAGAAGATTATAAAAAAGGTGAAATGTATTATACGGAAAAACAGAGGAAGAGTCTGCAAAACACATCTTTCAGCCAGGATGATTTTGTGCGTTCCCTTGATTTGAAGCTGACGGTAGCATCAAATTCTCCGATGGATCTGCCCAGAGTCTCACAGCTGACCCTTAAAACAAACCAGTTTAATATGACCAGTTTCAGATACACTGAAGACGATATTAAAAAGATTATCAGCGAAGGCGGAACAGCTTACAGCGTGCGGGCTCAGGATAAGTTCGGCGATTACGGCATCATAGGTGCAGCAATAGTTAGAGACAGTACAGATACAAGGCGTATCGATACTTTTCTCCTTAGCTGCCGGATAATCGGGCGTTCTGTTGAAGATGCACTTTTTGTCGCCTTGGTTAGTGACGCAGTGCAGAAGGGTATACATAAAATATCTGCTGAATTTATTCCATCGGCAAAGAACGCCCCTGCGAAGGATTTTTATTCAAAAATGAATGGCAGAAGAACTGAAACAGAAAGTGGAATACTCTGGGAATGGGTATATGAAAAAGCACCGGTATTTCCGGATATTCTGACAGTAATACGGGAGAATCAGAATGACTGACAGGGAAAAACTTATAAATATTTTTGCAGAAATAACAGGAACTGATGTACCGGAAATTAATGATAATCTGAAGCGCTCCGAATGTGAGGGCTGGGATTCGTTTAACCATCTGCTGATCATTTCAGAGATTGAAAGCACTTTTGGGAAGTCCATCAAATCGTCTGATGTGGAAAAAATCAATTCTTTTAAAGATTTAGCAGAAATATACGGAATGTCTTAATGGATTTTAATAATATAAAAATCGGTGACAAAGCTGAATTCTCCGTTACCTTGACGGAAGAACTGCATGATTCATTCCGGCTGATAAGCGAAGATAATTCGGCTATCCACACCAGCAGAAGTTTTGCAGCATCCACAAAATTCGGAAATAAAATAGGTTACGCAGGATTTCTCCATGCCCTGCTCTCACGCATGTACGGAGAATATCTGCCCGGCGGGACTTCAGTTTGCATAAAGCAGAATGCCTCTTACCCGAATCCGTTTTACATAGGGGAAACCCTCACGGTGTATTCCGAAGTTCTCTCAAAATCCGAAGCAACAAAGTTTGTGGAAATAAAGACTGAAATTAAAAACGACTCCGGTAAAAAAGTGTTTACCGGAACAGGAACGGTTATGGCTGTATTCCAAAAACACGAAACCACGCCTCTTTTTCAGCATGAAAGCGATATATACGGGGCAGATATAACTGAAGCACTCCGAAAAAGCGGAATAAGAGAAGGAGACACTTTGTTCATCCATTCAGATATAGCTGTTTTCGGTAAACTGAAATGCAGAGACAGAGGGCTTCTTCTTGACGGGATACTAAACAGCATACGCAAAGCAGCAGGACCTGAAGGAACTATTGTAATGCCTGCATTCACATACAGCTTTTGTAAAGGCGAGGATTTTGAGACAGAGAAAACACCCTCAACCGTTGGCATACTTACAGAACATTTCAGGAAGCAGCCGGAAACCATACGTTCCTCCCACCCGATATTTTCTGTAGCAGCCGATGGTCCGAAAGCATCCGAAATGACCGATACGGATATGGATTCCTTCGGGGTAAAATCTTCGTTTGCTAATCTTGTAAAACTTGACGGAAAGCTGGTTTTCTTCGGTGCAAGCGTTCACTCTATCACTTTTATCCACCATATTGAACAAATGCACGGCATACCATACAGATACATGAAAACCTTCAGCGGCAATATAATTCAAAAAGGTCAGGCATCACCCGCTGAAGCAACTTTCCTTGTACGTTATCTGGATAAAAGTGTTGTTCTTGATACTGCTCTCTTTGAGGAAAGACTCCTCAGGGAAGGAAAAATGACAGAAGTTGGTCTGGGGGCGGGTACTATAAAAACTGTTTCAGCAAGGGATGCTTTTGAAACGGGCATGAAAATGCTGGATGAGAATATCTTTTCTTTTCTCAAAGAGCCGGTATAAACGCAGATTAGTCAAGCTCCATAAGCCCTGCATCTGTCAGTGAGTCTATATAGCCGTAAAGCTCCCATACCGGCGTACCGATCTTTTCTGCTATCTCTATGAGGCTTCTTTTGCCATCGCTGTAAGCAATAAAGTTCATCATATTGCGGACACGCAGCCCGCTGTCTTTTGAGCAGAGTGTCGGATAAAGCCCTCTTTTACCTAACTGAGGTTCGCAAAGAACGGTAATTCTCGGACGGCAATCTTTTTCAACAGCCTCAATACATTTCAGAACTGCATTCAGCCCACCGGACAAACCCTGCGGACTTATAACACTCATATCGTCCAAAGAAGAATGATATTCTGGATACTCATTATATTTCGACCGCATAATATTAACTACCGGAAGATCTATACCGGGGCTGCAGTATTGTCTTTCATCACTGCCCCTTTCAAGAAAGGAATATTCTTTGTAGTTACGGTCGATATTTTTTAACACATGGCGGGCAGCAGCATCTGCCATGGTGTCTCCGTCTCTGCTGGCGAGCATGGAGTAGACTCTGTCGTCGCCGATACAGGTCAGGATGAAACCTGCCGCTGTCTTTTCCTTCATCTCTTTATAGTGCATGGATAAGTAGACAATTGAACCAAGCGTTTCGGGGATGAAAACAAAACGGTATGAGTAGTTTCGGTCTGCGTTTTCCAGAACTGATTTAGCCGTATAAACAGAAACCGCAGGTCCTGATACTTCGTTATTCGCCATGGAAGGGTGGCAGATATAAGTCGATACAAGAATCTCCCTGTCGTTTTTCCCTTTTATCAGGAGTTCGCCGTAGTTAAGAACACCGTCAGTCAGGCTGCTGTCTATTTTGACGTGATACATGCCGGGCTTCAGCTTTTTTCTTTCACTGTCCTTTATGCAGAACCCCCACCTTTCCTTGTAGTAGGATGTAATATAAGGGATAGCCCCCGGCAGTTCGGGCATTGAATATAGATGCTCCTGAAGCTCTTCCAGGCTAATCTCCGCATCCACAGGAACAGAATAACCGACAACATGAAGATTGTGTTTTTTAAAATCACACAGGATACTGCCGTCCGGAGCTTTTATGTAAGCATCCCTGATGTTCCATTCCTTTGGCACAGTCCAGTCGAAGCATTTGGTTCCGCTCGGCACGCTTTTTATCTGCAGTCCGGGCAGTTCACGGCGGAGAATATTCAGAGTTTCCCTGACTCCTTCTCCAGTGAGGCTTCGTTGGATGGGGAATAATTCAGCCGCAAGATTGTACATCTTTTCTCCGGTTTCTGTCATTTACCGGTCCAGTAATCATAGATAGGAAAAAAATCGTTTATAACAATCCCTTTCTTTTTGTTGCCATCAATAATTTCCTTAACAAAGGATGATGCAATGACCACAGCATCAAGATTTTTTCCGGCAAGATTTTCCGATGATGCCACCGGCAAATCAGTTCCCGGAATGAAATTGCCCTGACGGGAAAGGTCGTTGTCTATGACCTGTACAGAGGCTTCGGGTTTAAGCTCTTTAAGATAAGCAAGAGCCATTATGGATAATGAACCAGAGCCCCACCAGTACACAGTTTTTCCTTTATGCTTATCAAAGAAAGCGCAAAGCTTCTCAAACGCTGATTTAAGCCTTTTTTCAGTTTCCTGTGCTTTTTTAACAGGGTCATAGTTATATTTGATTTCGGCCGGCTCTGTTTTACTCTTGGTAAATACAGCCATCAGACCTGTGGAATAATCAGCAATCTCCCTTACTGCTACTCCCAGATCATCTGCAAAACGCATAAAAAATTCAGGAGAATAATAAAAAAGATGCTGGTGGTGGTAGCCTTCAAAATCAGGAACTTCTATAATTATTCTGCCGTCATCCTTCAGACACTTAAGCATGTCTTTAAATATCTGAAAGGGGTCGGGGAAATGTTCAAATACATGACTTAACGTAAATACATCAACAGATTTCTCCGGAAATGTGTCGGCCGAAAAGAAGCCTCGTATGACATTTATATCACTGTCTTTTATATTGTCAGCCATTGCGGAGGGCTCAACTCCGTTCAGGTTTGTAAAGCCCTCGTTCTTAAGATTTTTAAGAATAAAGCCCTCAGAGCATCCTATATCCACAAGACGCTCATCCGGTTTCACATATTTTTTTATTGTATTAATAATATTAATATTCTTTGTACTGCCTATTCCCTGGGAGGGTTTGATATAAACATAATTTTTATATATCTCCTCCAAAGTGTCATTGTCCGGAGGTGTGGTATTATAACCAAGCCCGCATCCTTTGCATACATCAAGGACAATAGGCATCAAAGGTGTCTTGACTGCAACTTCTTTCGGCACAGCATAAAGATGCACAGGATAAACCATTTCATAAAAAGTAAAAACGTCTTCGCTTCCGCAATATGGACATTTCATAGAAACCACCGCAACTTTAACTCATAGTATTTATACTATCGGCATGGAGGCTTATCAAACAAATTTTTTAAATGTCAGCATCGTCCGGCATTTCGTCAGTTTCTTCTGTTTCTTGCGCATCAGCAGGTTTCACCTTCGGCATCATTTTTTCAACCTTGCGGCATGTGATAATGAATGCGCTGTGGTTAAATGTCCACATCTCCGGCCTTACGGATCTGCCGTCTACCTTCCACGGACGTTTTATGAGTTCAAAAGAGTTGATGTCGTCAAAAGTGCCTGCCTCACGCAGTGCATCAACGCATGATTTAACCTGCAATATTGTGGGAAGATAACAAACCAGCAGCCCGCCCTGACGGAGACCTGTCTCAAGGTGTGGAACCACCTGCCAAGGTTCAGGGAGATCAAGCATCACACGGTCATACTCGCCGTCTATTCCTTCATATATATTACGAACCTGAATATCATGATTTTCAGCATCGCCGTAAAATTCGGCTATAAACCCTGCTGCGTCTCCGGCAAAATCCTCACGAAGTTCATAACTTGTGAGAGTTCCTCTGCCGCCGAGGGCACGGAGAATCGCTATGGATAACGCCCCCTGCCCTACTCCCGCCTCAAGAACACTAAGCCCGGGGTATATGTCGCCTTCCATAAGCATAGCAGCAGTATCCTTGGGATAGATAATCTGTGCCCGGCGTTTTATATTCATTACGTAATCAATATAAGTAGGCTTCAGCACTCTGTAACGCACACCTTTGGATGATGTGATTATCCCTCCGTCAAGCACCTTAACTATCTCATCATGCTCTATAAAGCCGTACTGCGTGGTAAAGCGTATTCCCTCACGGAGACGGGTCATGTGGCGCTTGCCCCTTTCCTCGTCAGTCAGTATAACGTTGGTTCCGTAGCTTATTGTATTCATTTAACTTTCTCCACAAGACGGCAGAAGGTGCATTTATCCATGAAAGATTCCATTCCGCAGGTCTGACATATTTTCATTTCGTCCGAATCTGTTTTTGAGCGGTCTATATCTTTAACCCGTTCGAGAAATTTAGTATAAAAGAAAATCTCACTTCCGGGCATATTTTCTTCGATTGTGCTGAGAGCGTCCTTAAAAACAAGGCTTGTCGCCCCTTTACTCATGGGGCACTCCTCCATCACATAGTCTATTCCGTTGAGGATGGCAAACGCCGCTGTTTCCCTTTCGGTGAGCCTGACGAGAGGCTTTACCTTCTTTTTTAACATCTTCCCCCCTGCGGGCAGAACAGGGTAAGTGTTGTTCATGTACTCATCGTCCCAGTGCATGATATTCGCCAGAAGTCTGGAGGCTTCATCATCCAGATTATGCCCGGTAGCAACAACATCAAACCCGCCGTCATAGGCTGTTTTGTTGAAATAGTATCTCTTGATTGTACCGCAGACGGCGCAATCTTCTCTTTTTGCCTTTCTGGCTACAAATGGGATCGGATGTCCTTTCTCACGGAGGTCAACTATGATTGTTTTCAGTCCGAATCTTTCGGCAAAGCTGTTTACCTTGTCCTTTGAACGGTCGGAATATCCGTTTATGCCCAGATCAATATACATTCCCGTGACATCACAGCCGAGCTTATGCAGAACATGCCACAGCACAAGGCTGTCCTTCCCGCCGGAGACACATACCATTATCTTATCTGTTTTGCGGAACATGCGGAAATGCTTGATCGCTTTCAGCGTCTGTTCGGTGAAATATTCGTTGAAATGCTCCTTACAAAAGGCAGCATTCGCACGGCGGATGTTTATTACTGCATCACCCTTGCACTTTACACACTTCATCAGCCGCCGCTCACCACATTTATGATTTTTATGCTCTGTCCGTCATACACGTAAATGTCATGGGTCAGCAGCTCGCCGTCTCTGGTGACAAGAGTTGTGGATTCCTTCAGATTAAGTTTTCTCAATATATCCTTAACAGGCGCAGGAGACATCTCCTCGACCTTTCCGTCAGTGAATTCGACTTTAACCAAAATTACCTCCGAACTACTTTCGCCGAACCTACATCCTGTGGTTCGGCTGTAACCGTTCGCGCCTTGCAAAGCAAGGCTTCACTACGCACGGCGCAAGTCCATCCATGGACTTGTTCAGCATAACAGAAATTCAGTTTCTTAGGGAGAGAGTTTGAGAGAACCCTTTCTTTACTGTAAAAGAAAGGGTTCTCTTAATATTAAGAATCCTGATAAGAAAATTTTAACGCAGGCGTGCACCGAATTCTTTCTCCAGTTTTGCTATGGCACTGCGGAGAACAGAATTGGTTTCTTCATCGGTAAGTGTTTTTTCAGGGTCTGAGAAGAAAATTCTGAACGCAAGACTTATCTCGTCATCTGCCAGCCCTTTCCCTGAATATGTATCAAAAAGAGCAACATTTTCAATCAGTTTGCTTTCTTTTGACACCATATCCGTAATATCCGAAGAACGTACGGATTTGGAAACAGCTATGGAAAAATCCTTAAACACTGTAGGCAGCTTTGAGAACTTGGAGTATTTTCTTTTTTCCAAACCCTTTTCAAGAAGCTTCTCAAGGAAGATTTCACAAACACATATCGGCTGATCAGAGTCCACCGCCTCAAGGGTATCAGGGTGAAGTTCACCAAAGAAGCCGAGAGATTCGCCGTTCAGCATTATTTCAGCGGATTTTCCGGGGTGCATGAACGGTCTTTCCGAGCGAGCATAACTCAATTTGCCGAGATTGTAGCCGGCGAGTATATTCTCCACTATGCCCTTGACAGCGTAGAAAGTTTCCTCAACAGGCTTGGTGTTCCATGAGAGACCCCAGTAGCCGCCGTATATACCGAAAGCGAGTCTTGTTTCCTGATATGGAATGCCCTCGCCTTCTTTTATATAAACTGATGATGTTTCAAAAATATTCGCTGCCTTTGCACCACGGTTCACGTTATACAGTATTGTGGATACAACACCGGGGAAAACATAGGTACGCAGAGCGTTCATGTCTTCTGAAATAGGGTTTTTGAGAATGACAAAGCGCTCTTTATCGTCAAATATGCTCAAATACTTATCGCTCATGAATGAATAGTTCACCGCCTCTGAGAATCCGAGGGAGGCAAGCTTGTTCTGAAGCAGCCTTTTGTGAGTAAGCAGAGGCATAAGCCTGTCACTGTCAGCGGGGATCAGAGGCACGGTCGCTTTGATGTTATCATAGCCGTAAAGCCTTGCAACCTCTTCTGCAATGTCCTGCCATCTTTCTATATCCACTCTCCATGACGGAGAGGCTACCTTATAGCCGTCGGCACATTTTTCAGCGTCCATGCCTATTGATGCAAGTATTTTCAGCATCTCTTCAGTGCTTATATCTGTTCCGAGGAGTTCATTCACCTTTTCAGGACTGAACACTACTTCGGGCTGTGTTACCTTTTTATAATCGTTGGAGAGAACACCCCTGCACACTGAACCGCCTGCGAATGAGGCAAGGAGGCTTGCCGCATAGTCAACCATACGAATGGTGTTTACAGAGTCGATCCCTCTTTCATATCTGTAGGATGAGTCGGTCTGCATGCCGAGTCTTCTGGCTGTGAGACGTGTACTTTCCGGCTTGAAATAGGCGCACTCAAGGAAAACATCTGCTGTATCATCACTTATGCCTGAATGCTCTCCGCCCATAATTCCCGCAACAGCGAGGGGTTTCTCCTCATCGCAGATCAGGAGCATGTAGTCTTTCAGAGTCCTTTCCTTTTCATCAAGGGTGAGGAGTTTTTCGCCTTCAGCAGCATTGCGGACTATGATTCCGTTTTTTATCATGCGAAGGTCAAATGTGTGGAGCGGCTGACCGTATTCAAACATTACATAGTTTGTAACATCCACCACATTGTTTATGGGGCGCACACCCACAGCTCTCAGCCTGTTCTGCACCCAGAGAGGTGAAGGAGCTATCTTAACGCCTTTTATCACTCTGCCTAAATAGACAGGGCATTTCTCTTCATCATGAACTTTAACATATGAGTAGTTTGAAGCGGCGTCTGCCGTTTCTTCGAGTTTAAAATCCTTGGTTTTCAGTTCACGTCCGTAAATCGCCGCAACCTCACGGGCTATGCCTATAACGCTTAGGCAGTCGGACCTGTTCGGTGTTATGGAGACTTCAAGCACTGTATCACCGAGCCCGAGAACCTCATTAATATCTTTACCGAGGGGAAGCTCCGCCGGCAGAGGCATTATGCCGTCTGACTTTTCCGCTATGCCGAGTTCCGCTTCGGAGCATATCATACCGAAGGATTCAATCCCTCTGATTTTTGCCGTTTTTATCTTAAAGTTACCGGGCAGAACAGCGTCAACCTTTGCAAAAGGAACAGTAAGCCCTGCCTCAACATTGGGCGCTCCGCACACAACCTGATATTCTTCAGTGCCGTCAGTCACCCTGCAAAGGGAGAGCTTGTCAGCATCAGGATGCTTTTCTCTGTGGATTACTTTGGCAACCACAGTGTTTTCCGCTCTCTCCAGTTTATCTACTCCTTCAATCTCAAGCCCAGCCATTGTGAGCCTGTGGCAAAGGTCGTCTATTTCTATGCCTGATATATCTACAAATTCGTTTAACCAGCTAATACAGATCTTCATTGCGTACTCCTAAAACTGCTTCAGAAATTTAAGGTGATTCTCAAAGAACAGACGAAGATCGTCTATGCCGTATTTCAGCATTGCGATGCGTTCTATACCCATACCGAAGGCATAGCCTCTGTATTTTTCGGAATCGTAATCCACATGTTTGAACACAGCGGGATCTACCATTCCACAGCCGAGAATCTCAAGCCAGCCCGTCTGCTTGCACACACGGCAGCCTTTGCTTCCGCAGATTACACAGCCCATATCAACCTCTGCGCTGGGCTCTGTGAATGGGAAAAAGCTGGGGCGGAAACGCACAGGAACATTGTCACCGAACATTTTCTGTATAAATACAGTAAGAATACCTTTCAGGTCGCCGAAAGTGGTTCTTTCATCAACAAGAAGACCCTCAACCTGATGAAACATAGGCGTATGTGTTATATCGCTGTCACAGCGGTAAACCTTCCCGGGGGCAATAATCTTGACCGGAGGTTTGTTTTTGAGCATTGTGCGCACCTGAACCGGAGAAGTATGGGTACGCATAAGTATTTCGTCAGTTATATAAAACGTGTCCTGCATATCTCTTGCGGGATGTTCCTTGGGAATATTGAGCGCCTCAAAATTATAAAAGTCGTGTTCAACTTCCGGACCTATAGCAACCTCAAAACCCATGGCGCTGAAAATGTCAACTATCTCGTCAAAAACCTTGGTCACAGGGTGGATGCTGCCAGCGGCAAAAGGGAGACCGGGAAGGGTAATATCCAGAGACTCACCAGTAAGCTTGGCGTTTTTCTCCGCATTTTTAAGTTCCAGTTCCTTGGCATCGTGCAGGGTTTCAAAATCCGCACGAAGGGAGCCTATCTTCATCCCCGCTTCTTTTTTCTGGTCGTTGGGAATATCTTTCAGCTGTCTGTTCAGATTACTGATAAGCCCGTTTTTACCGAGATATTTAACTTTCACCTGATACAGGGCATCAAGACTGCTGCTTTCCGCAATCTCCGCCTTGTAGCTTTCGAGTCCGCTTATGTCGAGCTGCATTTATCGTTCTCCGCTTTATTTCAAAAATTCAGTTAAGCAAACATGATATTAAAAACTGGTGCAAAATGGCAAGGGATTATTTGAAAAAAGCTGATTTTAAGATATCTGACAAACTTAACATGAATATGACTGTTATTATCAATTAACATAATATTTTCTTCATATTTTGAGTTCATTCTTCCTCTGCAAAAACTTTTCGGAGGATATTTAAATGTCAAAAGAAAATAAGACTAAACTGGGAAGACGCCAGTTCCTGAAACTTTCAGCAACGGCAATGAGTGCGGCTGCAGTCGGTATGACTGTGGGCTGCGGAAGTTCAAGCAGCTCTGATAACACTCAGAGCAATCCCGCTCCTAAGGCTGTTCTGCCCACTTCTTCTGCATGGAAATTCGGTGTTATCTCAGACACGCAGTGGACAAAAGACGATGACGGTGAAAACCCTGCCTCAACAGCAATAGACATAATTAACAATGTCAATGAAGAGTTTGTGAGCCACGGTGTTAAGTTCGTTGTGGCAGTAGGCGACCTCACTGACGACGCTAAAAGAAACTTCACTGCAAGCCATACCCCCACCGGCTCCGTGATCAACTATACTCCTGAAGACGGTTTCGGAATAAGAGCCCGCTACGCACAGAGACTTTATAATGAAGGAATAGGCTTCTTCCCCTTAAGAGGAAATCATGACGACTCAGCAGATGCGGCAACCCAGTTCCTCCGTTTCTTCCCCCAGACAAGAACAGGTGAACAGAACAATCCGGCTATACAGTCAACGGCATACTCAGTACAGAACCCTGATACACAGTGGCTTCCTGAAATCCCCAGAACAAACACATCATCTTTCTCAATGGGTTCAGCTTTTTCAAGCCCGTCATCACCGAACACCGGAGACATGACAGGTCTTACATATTCTTTTGACTACAACAACGCACGCTTTGTAATGCTTGATCACTTCACTTCTGAAGACGGGCTCTCATACGACACAACACCGGATGTAAATGCCGTTCAGAGAACAGCAAACCCGATTATGCACCAGCAAAGCTGGATAGACGGGAGACTCTCCGGACGTGCCTCAAACACCCATGCTTTCTGTTTTGCTCACAAAGGTCTGCTCACGCAGGATCACTCTGATGTTATGTTCGGCTACACTGTTGACAATGTTCTTGCACCCGATTTCAGCACATTTGCCGCACCGGGACTTGATGAATATATTACAAGTTTGGCAAATAACGGCGTACGCTACCATATAAACGGGCACGATCACATGCACGACCGCAGCCTTGTAAAATCATTGGACGGTTCCGAATCAAAGGTAATGCAGATCGTCACTGCTTCTGACAGCTCAAAATTTTACACCCCGGCAAGTGATGTGGAAGACGATGCGGCAACATACGGCATAACCCTGATAAATAAGTCCAACGATGCCCTGTTATGGCAGGGACAGCGTCAGGAACTGGTAGCGCAGGAACTTTATACCATAGGTTACTATATCTTTACTATCGATGGTCCCGTTGTCACAGTGGACTTCTATTCAGCTCCCGCATACTCTGACAACAGTTTCAACACTACTCCGACACTTAACTTTTCAAAAAGAGAAACCTTCGGCTACAGCCTCAACGGCGAATCCTACATTATAGCCCAGAACGGAGATCTCACTGTTGTTGATTCCACAGCAACGGACGGAACAAACGCAAAAATAATCGACGGCAAAAACGGTAACATCCAGAAAGAACCAGCTTCCGGAAGAAGTTTCAATATGCACGTTAATACCGGATGGCTTGAGCCGCAGGATTCATTAGGCAGCATCTTTTTTCTTAACGGTATGACTTATTCAATGGGGAGCGAGCAGACGGATGTTTTCACTCTTTCAATGAGCTACGACCCCTCAAAAGTGACTTCAGACGAAATTACAGGCGGAAAGTTCGGCCTGGCAACCAACGATGAAGACGGAACATGGATTAACGCAGTAAACCAGAATTTCGGCGGCGGTAGTACATTTGTTCAGAGAGCATGGCAGGAAGATGACAAGCTCGGCACTTGGGGAGTTGACACAAGCACAAACACTGTATGGGCAGTAATAAACTATAACGGTTATTTTGCAGCTGTAAAAGGAATGGACTAACACCTGAACCGACAGAGGTGCAAAAAACAGGCATGTACCTCCGCATAACAGCGGAGGCATATGCCTGTTATAATGTGACTCAGCAGAGCTTCCACTCTGCTTTCCTTTTTTCAAGAAATGCTCTGACACCTTCAGCTGCATCCTCCGTGGCGCAGAGTTCTGCAAAAATCCTCGTTCCATTGTCTACAGCAGCGTGATAGCCCATATCATAAGACTTGCTTAGTCCACGTTTTCCGGCAGAAACAGCAAGGGGGCTTTTCAGCGCCAAAGCATCGGCAATTTCTTCTGTTTTCTTTTCAAGCTCATCATCAGGCACAACCCAATTAACTAACCCGAGTTCGTACATCTGCTGCGCCGTAAATCTCTCACCGAGAAGCACCATTTCCATAGCTTTCTTTCTGCCTACATTTCTGGTCAGAGGAATTCCGGGACCTGTGCATATAAGTCCCACATTCACTGCGGTCGTTCCGAATACCGCAGATTCCGCCGCTACGGTTAGGTCGCATGCGAAACTTAAGCCTGCACCGTTTGCCACGCAATATCCTTTCACAGAAGATACAACGGGCTTACTCATATTCGCTATTGTGTGATTATGCATATCCATCAAAGAAATAAACTCTAACAGCTGTTCATCTGTAATCTGTTCAAGAACATGAAGATCTATGCCCACTGAAAAATGCTTTCCATTGTTACTTATGATGATTACACGAATATCGCCATCTTTCTCAAAGTCAATCAGTGTTTTATTTAACTGCAATGCAAATTCTATATTAAAAGTATTGTTTTCTGCCGGGCGGTTAAGAGTTATATAGCCCTTGTGCCCATCTTTTTCAGCGATAATTTCCAGCATATCCATAAACGCCCTCCAATTAGAACTATGTTATGATACAATCATTCTAGTTTGATGACAACAGAAATGAATATTCTTCGGGTCAGTGGCGTCTGCTTTTCTATCCTGGGATAGACCTTGTTATGCCTATGAAAAAACTGTCAAAGCCTGTATACAGAAGTTTTTCATGAAGAGAAAACTATGGTTTAGCATTATCATGAGTGGCAAAATACGCAATGTCCACAATAAATTGATTAATGCACTCAGCTCACATACTTCCTAAAGTTTTTTTTTGTCCACTCAGGCTGCACTTACCCGCACTTTCTGCAAGTGTTAAAAAAATAAGAGAAGCAATTCCACCTACAAAACCTGTACTGATAAGCACTGTTTCTATTCCTCCATACTTATACAAGAGACCAGCGAAAAGAGGACCACAAGCAAAGCCAATACCCATAATTGTATAGAAAGCTGCGATAGTCTGCGCACTGTTCTTGCTCCTTGAATACTCCAAAAGTATTGAGGAAACTGCCGGCTGGGATACTGCACTGAAAGCACCAGTTAAAGCAGTAAGAATTAAAAGCCGACTGAACTCAGTTTCAAAAGGAACAAACAAAAAGATAATAGATGAGAAAAAACCTCCGAAAGCGATCAGATATCTTCTTGCACTGTTATCTGCTAATGCTCCTGTGAAAAAGAGTGAAAAAGTCATAAAAGCAGATACTGCTCCCATGGCAATACCTATTTTACCTACGGAAAAACCCAGACCTTTCATATAAATAGGAAAATAGATATTCAAAACAGAAATGCATACCGCCTTGAAAAAAATAAAGAGCAGAAGAGCGTAAAATATCAGAGTTTCCGAATCCCCTAAATTTTCGGTATTTTCAGCCGTCTTTTCCTCTTCCTCAGTTATCTTCATGGGCATAACTAACAAAAGTATAAAAACAAAAATGCATACGCAGAGAAGAATTACAGAAAGACCTTCAAACCCAAATTTCTCCAGAATTAAACCGCCAACAAACGGACTTGAGGCAAGGGCAAAATAGAATGAAATGTCAAAATAACCTGCGGTTTTTCCTATTTTACCCTCTTTGCTGAAAAAACCGAGCATATAATACGTGACAGGACGGAATAATGCGCTGGCTGCACCTTGCAGTATACGTGCAAAAATGATTAGGATTCCGTTATGTGAAAAAACAAAAATAAAGGAAACAGCAAGATAACAGCTTAATGCCCCGAACAAAACAGTTTTCGAACCCAATTTATCTATAAGTCTTCCGACAATCGGCATCAAAAAAATCTTAGAAACAGAATAAAATGTAAACGCAAGACTAAGAAATAATCCTTTTCCTAAAATTCCGCTGAAATTATATGAGAAGAATGTATCGCTTATTCCGAAACCGAACGTTATTGCGAAGTTCATGAGAAAGAGTACTGTAAACGGATAATATTTCTGTTTGTTTTCCATATTTTTACCCTTTTAAAATAACTATTGGACGAGAGGCAAAACCTTTCGTCCAATTTTTTAAATGCAAGTTATTTGCCGAGGGCAAATTTATATTTCAGATAGATTCTTGTATCGGTAAAATCCTCACCCTGATCTTTATTGATTATTGCGTATCTAGCACGGAGACTGAAACCATCCAGAAGTCCACCAAGTACATATTTAAGATTATATTGAAGATCAAAGTCCACCTCTTCCCCATCGTTTGAAGCAGTTCTGCCAAATTCTTCTGAGTCAAATACACCATAAGTAATAAAGGCATTAAACCCTTTTACTCCTACTTCGGAAAAATCATAACCGACTCGTACTGCATACGCATCTTCTTCAGCCATTTCAGAAGCCAAAATCTGCATGTTAATAACTCTGCTGTCACCCCATGGAGTATAGAGTTTGTTGTCTCCTGTTTTAGCATAGAAAACATCAACGGAAGCACCGTAAGATGACACGCCTGCATTAAAACCATACTGGTCAGTATCAAATTCGCCTGCATAATCATCACCTATAGATTTTTCCATAAAATACATTGGGACAAAACGCAGAGATGCATCACCTACTTTGCCTGAAATAATTGCCTTAAAGTAAGACATGTTAACAGTATCTTCCATATGATACTGCCAGCCTTCAATAGAAGCCTTTACGAAATCAACGGGAAAAGTGTATTTCATCATTCCGATCATCATAGGGTTTCTGTCGCCTGATGAACCTACAGACTCTGTCATTGAAACAAAACTATCGCTGCTCCAATCCAGATAATCTGTTATGTAGTATGCCTGAAACTCGAAGTGTTCAAATGTGTTGTTGATAACAGAAAGACCTTTGTAAGACTTTGACAACAACCGTATATCATGATTATTCAGAAAAGGTGTATTAACCATCTGGGCGCCATATCTAACTTGTGTGTTAAACCATTTACCCTGGATAAATGCTTCCTGAAGTCTTGTTACACTGTCGTGGTTGCCGTATTCATCTGATGGTAGAAGACCGTAAACGTTTTTGTCATCATCACTGGCTGCATCGTTTGCAGTGGCAAATGACACGCCAAAGCTGACTCCTTTGAGAGAATCGGTGCGGTAGCTCATTATGCCACCCACAGCAAGATCTTCTCTGTCTGTCGTGCTACCGTCAAAGTCCCTGCCGAAATAGAAAGCTCTGACTTCTGCCGAAAGCTCCCCTCTGGAAAACATTCCCTGCAAGTTTTCAGCAGCAACGCATGGTAATGCTGCTGCAAATAACAGCATAAAAACAAAGTTCTTAAATAAATTCATGGTACTCTCCTTAAGTATTAAGATATTACTTAATACTCAAAGGGCATGCCAAATGAGTCTGTTTCTGAATAGATTGGTATTAAAAGGATTATCAAGCTGAGACACTTTTATTTTTATTATATAATGATACAAAGTGTCTCAGCAACTACGGACAGCATGGCTAATATTCGATACGGTACTCATGCAATTTCCTATAAAGAGTGGCTCTGCTTATTCCTAAAATACGTGCAGCTTTAGCCTTATATCCTTTCGCAGCAGTGAGTGCTTTTATAATTTGCTCTCTTTCGGCATCTGCATCTTCAAGCCCGCCAGAGTTAAGTTCTGCTGGGAGATCTGCAACTGTTATAAAAGATGTGGAAGCCATAAGACAGGCATGCTCAATAACATGCTCCAGCTCACGGACATTACCGCACCACATATAATTTTCCAAAACTCTTCTCACATCATCAGTTACATCAACAATATTTTTATTAAGCTTTTTGCTGAACTTATGCATAAACATACTGATAAGGGGGACTATATCCTCTTTTCTTTCCCTCAACGGAGGCACAGAAACGGATACAACCTTAAGACGGTAATACAAATCCTCTCTGAACTCACCCTTGTTGACCATATCTTTTAAGTCTCTGTTTGTTGCAGCTATAACCCTTACATCAATCTTCACTGGTTGATTCTTTCCTATTACTTCTATCTCTTTTTCCTGAAGAACACGGAGCAAACGTACTTGCGTATTTGGAGAAATATCACCTATCTCATCGAGAAATATTGTCCCCCCGTTCGCTGCTTCAAATTTACCCTGTTTATCCGCAACAGCTCCTGTAAAAGAACCTTTAACATGACCAAAAAGCTCACTTTCAAGGAGATTTTCAGGTATTGCAGAGCAGTTCAGTTTAATAAAAGGTTTATCTTTCCTATTTCCGGATGCATGTATTCCCGCAGCAACAAGTTCCTTGCCTGTTCCGCTCTCCCCAAGAATAAGCACTGTTGAGTCAACGGTTGACAGAGATCTCATGAGGGCAAAAACCGACTGCATTTTTTCCCCTGTTCCTATCATCTCAGGGAAATCATCCGCAGCATCTACATAACAGCGCACGGTTTCATCACGAGCAACAACAAGCACGCCTGTAAATTTGCCGTCTCCGTCAGTGAGAGGACTAAGTGAAAGCCTGAGGAGCATGTTTCCTTCCTCACGCTCAACTTCGCTACAAATATCTCTAACTGGTTTTCTGCTCCGGGCTGTTTTACTGATAAGTCCGGCAAGCACATTTGCAAAAAAGTTATTTATATTTTCAACAGGCTTATAAATATCTTCCTGCTTAAGCCCATAAGTAGTCTCTGCAACGCTGTTAAAACAGACAAGACGCATATTCTTATCTACTGAAATGATACTGTCTGAAACATTATTAATAACAGCCTCAAGGTGATTGGTGTATTTACCTATTTCTGTTTTCAAAGCCTTTCTTTTAATTTCTTCGCTGGTTTTGACTTTTGATGTAATATCCGCACCGACAATCATAAATCCGGTTTTTTCATACCCTTCAAAATTAAGAGCATTTACATGCCAGAGATAGTGATATACCTCACCGCAGGAGATTACGTCAGACTCTATATCAAAGACTTCAAGCATTGTGTCTGAGTCAAATGTATCTGCAAAAGATTTTGATGTTTTACCAAGATAGTCAGAAACACTCTTCTGACATTCACACCCCAGAAGATAGTAAGCTTTCTCATTGTATTCTGTTACCATAAAAGCAGAGTCGGTCAGAATAATAGGTGAATCAGAATTTTGTATAAGTATCTGGTACTTTTTCTCGCTTCCCCTGAGCTTTTTTTCCATCACAACTGTATCGGTAATGTCTCTGTAAGCACCTCTTATCCCAATAAAACTGCCGTTCTCAAAGATACCGGCACAATCAATCTTTAGCCAAACTATGCTGCCATTCTTATGATATATCCTAAGCTCTGAACTAAGGTTGCCTGAATTTCTTCTTGCTGTCTGTTCAAGTTTAAGCCATTTCTCATAATCATCGGGATGAATTATCTTTTCATAGAAATCAGGATAATCCGAAAGCTCTTCATCATTGTAACCAGTGATAGCCCCTGCTGCCGGGGAAAAATAAAGCAGCTTACCGTTTTTATCTATCCAGTAAATCCAGTCTTCGGAGAATTTACAGACCGTCTGAAAGAGTTCTTTGTTTTCTTTAAGCTCATTCCTGCTTTTGTATATTTCATCAAGCAGATTGTTAAAGGCATTTGCCGTTTCTTTTATCTCATCATTTGATGAAACAACTATCCTTGTTTCTGTCTCAGGGTTATACATCATCCTGTAGACCTGCTCCTTAAGAGAAATAAGCGGATTAATCAGACTGCGTGTGAGAAAGCGAAGTATAAAGAAAACTAGTAAAGCACCTGCTATTACAAAATAAATAAGATTTGCTTCTGCTCTGTAGATAGGCTTAAAAATATTGTCGGAAGGGTAGTTGGCAACTATTATCCAGCCTGAGGCAGGAATATTATTAAAAGATGCCTGAACTTCGCGGTTTGTCCCGTCTACATAGGATATAGAACCTTCTTGAAGGGTAATCATCTCGTGCATAAAAGGATTTTCTATTTCATCCATTTTTCCGGTAATCTTACGGGTATCCGGGTGCATGACTATATTTCCCTGTTTATCAGTAACATATATCCAGCCGTTATTGTTTAAACTGGTAAATAAAGTATTATCAAAAATATTCTTTCTATATAAATTTACCGAACCAGCTATTATCCCTATTATCTTGCCTTCTTTTATTACAGGAGCAGCAAGAACAACCATGGGCATTTTCAGTTTATCGCTTGCAGCTGCCATAATAGGAGGAGATATAAAAAGCTTTTTTGTGCTAAGAGGTTCAGTAATATAAGACCTCCACATAAAACTCATATTAATACGTGCGGGGTTGTTGTCGCCGGTTTCGGCCAAAAGTCTGCCTGCACTGTCAAAAACCATGACATTGTCATCAAAAACAGACGTGAGAACCTTATATTCTTTCAAAAAATCATCTGCTGTCTCATGGCTCAGAAAATCTTCATACTGAATAGTTTCTGATGCTGTATCCAATACCCTTATAAGCATTTTCAACTTTGTATTAACTTCATCTGCAAGCTTAAAAACAAGCTCAGACTGTTGAGCCTGAACCGTCCGGACAGCGTTCACCTTGAAGTAAAGTATCCCCATATAAGAAGAACCGAGAAAGACCAGGGTGAACAAAAGCATTACACTGAAAATAACCTTTGTTTTGAGGCTTTTCATTTTTCCACACCTTGTAATAAATAAAATAAATCTTCTCTTAAGATAGCACAGAGTTTGTTTCTAGGCTACATTTTAACTAAAAAAACCAATCTGTAACAAATAGATACACTATTATGTCTCAAGTGTCTCATTACAAAAAATGTTTACATATTCATTGATACACTATGCCTCATCACATAAGACTCTATCGATATATCCTGACATACAAACCTCTAATTATCAATAATATATAACATATCACCTGTTTGGTATGTTTATTGATTGTATTATCCAAGAAAATAACAGTGTGAGGTGAGACAAAAAAACTTTGCTAATTTAAGCAGACATCTCTTTTGTCCTGTCTGCACTTTCGGTTTTAAACCGGAAAAAATATTTTCATTTTCAGGAGGTAGCAATGAAATTGCTCAAGAATTTACTTGTCATTAGTTCTTTAATTTTGTTTTCTGTTTCGAATGCTTTTGCTGTGCAGAAGCTGACGACAGACATAGTTGTAGTAGGTGGAGGACTCGCGGGTCTTTCTGCTGGTCTTGCGGCTGTCAGAGGCGGCGCAAGTGTTATTATCTTTGAAAAACTCCCAGGTTTGGGCGGTGCAGGCAACTACCCAGAAGGATCAACAGGTGTGGGAACTAGAATGCAGACTAGAGACGGTTACGATGTAACTGTTCAGCAAGTTTTTGACGCAGCGATTGATTTCCACCATTGGAGAGCAAACGCTGCCGTTCTTAAAGAACTTCTGTTTCACTCAGGAAAAACAATTAATGATATCGAAGATATGGGTGTTCCGTTCAAAGGCATAAAAACAATGTTCCCAAAGGAAAAATCGCTGCATATCTGGCATTGCTACAAAAATAACGGAGCAAGTGTTGTTAGAGCTATGCAGAAAGAAGTTTATGCAAAAGGCGGAAAAATATTCCTTGAAACTCCTGTAACAAAACTGATGACAGACAAGTCAGGAAAAGTGATCGGAGTTTATGCTACTGATACTGCATATGGCGAAAAATATGAAGTAAAAGCCAAAGGCGGCGTCATAATTGCAACTGGTGGATTTCCCACTAACGATGATATGCTTAAAAAATATGTAACAGACAGCACCGGTGAAGGGATGTTAGAGCCTATTTTTCTCAGAGGACCCATGCTTGATGGAAGAAACGGCGATGGTATCAATATGGCAAAAAGTGTAGGTGCAGGTCTTGCTGGTATGCAGGCAGTTGCTGGAAACGCACCTTACCTTTTTGACAAATCAAACCCGCTTATCAGGCAGTTCAACGGTGCAGACTCTCTTAAACAGACAAGAACAGCTCTCAGCCAGCCTTTTCTCTGGGTAAACCAGACAGGCGACCGCTTCTATAATGAATCGCAGGGTTCAAGTTTCACAAATGTTTACAACGCTATGACATCAAATGGCGGCGTTATGTACAGCATATTTGATGAAAGTATGAAGCAGAAAATGATGAATAGCGGTCCGCTGACTCCTTTTAACGCTATTGTTGTTGTGGGACAGAAAATGACTGAGCTTGATAAAGGCATAGAAACAGGCATTAAGCAAGGCTACGCTTTTAAAGCTAACTCTATTGAAGAGCTGGCTCAAAAAATTGGCGTTGACGCAAGTCATCTTAAAAACACAATCGCCAATGTAAATAAATTTGCAGCCAACAAAAAAGATACTGAATGGGGACGCAACCCAGAACACCTGTTTGCATTTCAGGATAATGGACCTTACTATGCACTTAAAGGTATTCGTGCGTTCTTCCTGACTCTGGGCGGAGTTAAAATCAATGCACAATTCCAGGCTCTCACAACTCACGGGCAGCCAGTTCAAGGTCTCTATGTTACAGGCCAGGATATGGGTGGGCTTTATGACAGCTCATACGATCTCCTCGTTGAAGGTTCAGCAAGCAGCTTCGCTCTTACTTCCGGCAGACTGGCAGCAGAAAACATCATCAAAACACAGTTGTCTAAATAAGGAGCTTCAGAATGAAAACTAATATATTAATAACTCTTGCTTTTATACTAACTGCTCTTTTCTGTGCAGGATTTGTACAGAATGCGTCAGCAGCACCCAAAAAGGAGATTGTTTCTACGCTTGCTCACAAAGAAGCAGGTCTTACCTGCTATGACTGCCATGAAACAAATAACCCTAAAAAGTTGCCTAAACACACAGCATGTATAAAGTGCCATGACACTGAAGGCGGATATTACACAGGGGAAATGAGAACATATATCAATGCTGACAAACCCCGTGAATTTAACATGCACGACTCTCACCAAGGTCCTGTAAGGTGTACAGTATGCCACACAACACATAAAAAGCCTGCTGAACCTATGCATTGTAACTGGTGCCACCAGATCGATGTAAAGGTTAAATAAACGTTCCTTCGGTATTTTAAACTATAAAAGGGGAAGCATTGTTGCTTCCCTTTTTCGTATCTGAATTTACAGCAAAAATCCGCACATCCTGTCGGATTTTTTGCACAAGCCCGCGGTTTGCAAAGCAAACCTTCGCTACGCAAGGCGAAAACAAATCTGACCTTACAGCAAAAATCCGCACATCCTGTCGGATTTTTTGCACACGCTCGCGGTTTGCAAAGCAAACCTTCGCTACGCACGGCGAAAACACATCCTGTCTTTTGGACATAAAAAAAGGGAAACCTCTTCAAGATTTCCCTTTTTCGTATCTGACTTTACAGCAAAAATCCGCACGTCCTGTCGGATTTTTGCACACGCTCGCGGTTTGCAAAGCAAACCTTCGCTGCGCACGGCGAAAACACGTCCTGTGTTTTGGGCATAAAAAAAGGGAAACCTCTTCAAGATTTCCCTTTTTCGTATCCTTCTACAGATAAATTTTCTTAAGAATTTACCTGTTTAACAAGCTACCTCTGATTTAACACTGCAAAAAGTACATTCTGTCTTTTTACAGACACGCTCAGTTGGGCTAAACCCGCCTTCGCTACTTTTGAGCAGCTTTCAAACAGACTTAAGTATTAAGAATTTACCTGTTTAACAAGCTGCTCAAACTGTTCGGGGCTTGTGATAGCCATTTCAGAAAGCGATTTCCTGTCGAGGGTGATGTTCTTTTCTTTCAGCTTGCCTATAAATGCGCTGTAGCTGAGACCGTATTGTCTTACGGCGGCTCCGATCCTTATGATCCAAAGAGTTCTGAAGTCGCGTTTTCTGCGTTTTCTGCCTCTGTAAGCCTCAGCAAGTGCGCGTTCGCCCTGCTCACGGCTTTTTTTGTAGACATTGTTCGCTGCGCCTTGAAAGCCTTTGGAGACCTCAAGCCATTTTTTGTGACGTTTGCGGGCTTTAACCCCGCCTTTCGCTCTTGGCACTGTTCGTCCTCCTTACATTAAGCGTACGGCAGCAATTTTTTAACGTTTGCTGCGTCTTGTCCTTCAAGGATGCCAGGGTGGCGCAATGCGCGCTTTCTTCCGCTGCTCTTTGAGGTGAGGATGTGCCTCAAAAAGCCTTTTTTGTACTTAACTTTCCCACTGCCGGTAACTTTAAATCTTTTGGCAGCGCCCTTATGGGTTTTCATCTTAGGCATTAGCCTACCTCCGAAAATTAGTTGTTAACAGGCGAGATGATCATCACCTGCTGACGACCCTGCATCTCAGGTGTCTTTTCAACGACTCCTAAGCCTGTGACGTCCTGCGTCACTCTATTCAAAAGTTCTGTACCGCTGTCCTGAAACATCATTTCCCTGCCTCTGAAACGGATCACAAGCTTGACTTTGTCTCCTTCTTCAAGGAAACGTCTGATGTGTCTCAGTTTCGTCTGGTAGTCATGATCTTCGATCTTCGGACGGAACTTTATCTCCTTTGTCTCAATCTGATTCTGGCGTTGTTTTTTACGTGCCTCACGATCCTTCTTATTCTTCTCAAATTTGTATTTGCTGAAGTCCATTACACGGCAAACGGGAGGTGTCGCGCTTGCGGATACCTCGACGAGATCAAGTCCGGCTTCGGCTGCTAATGCCAGAGCCTCCTTTATCGATACCACTCCTCTTTGACTGCCGTCATCAAGAATAAGCCTTACTTCAGAGGATGTTATTTCCTCGTTGATCCTTTCTCTGTCGAGCGATTGCTGCTGTCTGCCGCGTATGACTCACCTCCATAATTCGAGTGACTTATTAATGTCAAGCCCTCTTAATACACTAATATAATCGGAAAGATCAAGATTATTTTTATTTGATCCGTCCCTTAATCTAACAGTTATTGTGCCGTTTTCAACCTCATTTTTACCAAGAATGATCATATGAGGGATCTTTTCAAGCTGTGCTTCACGGATTTTCAGGTTGATTTTTTCGTTTCTGTAATCGCCCTGAACACGGAAACCTTCAGCTCTGAGAGCGGCTTCGACCTCTTTGCATCTTGCAAGAGAATCATCAGTAATGTTCATTACCTTAACCTGCACAGGAGCAATCCAGACAGGGAAACTTCCTGCAAAATGTTCGGTAAGAACTCCGATAAATCTGTCAACAGAACCGAGAATAACTCTGTGAAGCATAATTGGTCTGTGCTTTTGTCCGTCCTCACCAATATATGTGAGGTCAAAGCGTTCGGGAAGGTTAAAATCAGCCTGAATTGTGGCACACTGCCAGAAACGCCCGATGGCGTCTTTCAGTTTGATGTCAATCTTTGGTCCGTAGAAAGCTCCGTCCCCTTCATTGATCTCATAGGGCAGACCTTTAATTTTAAGAGCCTCAAAAAGCGCTTCTGTTGCTTTTTCCCAGTTATCGTCACTGCCAATATATTTTTCGGGCTTGGTTGAGACCTCTATCTCAAATTCAAAGCCGAAAACATTCATTACATCCGTAACGAAGTCGATAATCTTAACAATTTCCCCGTTAAGCTGTTCCGGTGTACAGAAAACATGTGCATCATCCTGAGTAAATGCACGGACACGCATAAGCCCGTGGAGTACGCCGGATTTTTCATGCCTGTGAACAGTTCCAAGCTCAAAAAGCTTAAGAGGAAGATCACGGTAGCTTCTCAGGTCAGACTTGTACACCATAATATGATTAACGCAGTTCATAGGTTTTATTCCGAACTCAACATCATCAATTTTGGTGAAATACATATTTTCACCGTAGTTGTCATAATGGCCGGAGCGTTTCCACATATCAGATTTAAGAATTGCAGGACCATAGACTATATCATAGCCTCTTTTTAAATGTTCCTGTCTCTCATATTCCTCAAGAACAGCACGAAGTATGCCCCCCTTGGGGAGATAAATGGGGAAGCCTGCTCCGATTTCATCCTCAACCATGAACAGCTTAAGTTCCTTGCCAATCTTACGGTGGTCACGTTTTTTCGCTTCCTCAAGCATATTGAGGTACGAATCAAGCTCGTCCTTTTTAAACCAGCTTGTACCGTATATACGCTGAAGCTGAGGATTTTTTTCGTCCCCTCTCCAGTATGCGCCGGCAACGGAAAGAAGCTTGTAATGTTTGATCTTTGAAGTGTTGTCCATGTGCGGTCCACGACAGAGATCCATAAAGTCTCCCTGCTCGTAGAGGGAAACTGTGGGGTCTTCTATGGAGTCTATGAGTTCGATTTTATAGTTCTCACCCATGTCATTAAAGACTTTCTTTGCCTCTTCCTTGGTAAGGACTTTTCTATGCACTTCAATTTTTTCAGCGGCTATTTTAGCCATTTCTTTCTCAATTTTTTGAAGATCGTCAGGAGTGAATTTCATTTCGCCTGTGTCAAAGTCATAATAGAAACCGTCTTTAATAACAGGACCTATGGTCACTTTCACATCGGGATAAATCCTCTGCACAGCCTGAGCCATAAGGTGAGCAGTGGAATGGCGGAGAATTTCCAGCCCTTCGGCATCGCTTTCCGTTATTATTTTAACCTTATCGCCTTCATTTAAAATATATCCGAGATCGACTGCTTTGCCGTTTACTTCGCCTGCTACAGCTTTTTTGGCAAGTCCGAGGCTTATGTTTTTGGCTGCGTCAAGAACACTGCTGCCCTCGTCCAGAACCCTCTGACTGCCGTCCGCAAGTACAATATTCATATATGTCTCCTGTCTTGTGCCTATATAATATAACCTTTAAGATTATGACGATAAAGCCGGCTTGTCAATAGCGCTCAAAAAAGGAGCAAAAGATTATTATTTATGAAAACAAACTTTTAGGTTTATGAACTGTCGGAAGAATTGTATATTAATGGTTTACATAAAAGAGGTTGACGGGATGAAAAAAACTTTTGCTATTATTCTTGCCTGTACACTGCTTGGAGCGGGAGCCTTTGCTTTTTTCTCCAAGCAGGGCGGAAGCAAAATTCAGATACTTGAGACAGTAAAAACAGAGAAAGCAACAATACAGGATCAGCTTCTGGCAACAGGTATAGTCAAACCTGTGGTGGGAGCGAAAATTGAGATCGGCGCCAGAGCCACTGGGCTTATCAGCTCTATGCCAGTTAAGGTTGGAGATAAGGTGGAACAGGGGCAGCTTATTGCTAAGATTGACAGCCGTGAAATTGAGCGGAACATAGAAACAATGCGCATCACTCTGAAAACCATGAAAGCCACCCTTGAAAAAGAGATAAACCTTTTCCCTGTGAATATTGATCTCCAGCAGAAAAACATAGAGAAGCGGGAAGCGGATCTGCATCTGACACAGCGCAATTATGGCAGGCAGAAAAAACTTTATGATCAGGATGCCTCCACGGACGAAAAGCTTGATCAGTCTCTCCATGAGCTTCGACTTGCCGAAGCGGAACTTGAGAGCGCAAAGACCGAATTAATCAAAATAAAAACGTCTCATGTCAATGATGTTCAGGTTTTGGAAAACCAGATCAAAGAAACGGAAGGCAGGTTACAGGAGCTTCTCGTACAAAGATCCTATTATGAAATACACGCTCCCATATCCGGTGTTGTGACACAGGTTGCCGCTGACGAGGGTGAAACCATAGTAGCAGGATTGCAGGTGGCAAACCTGATAACGATCCTTCAGCCGGAAAAGCTTGAGATGTGGATCTACGTGGACGAAACAGATATAGGAAAAATCTCCGAAGGCATGAATGTTTTCTACACTGTGGACACATACCCCAAAAAAAGATTTGAGGGCAAAATAAGCCGGATATATCTTGAGCCCGAAACCAAGGAAGGAATAGTTTATTACACTGCTGTGATAAGCATAACGCCGGAAGATGCTCTTCTCCTTAAAACAGACATGACCACCCATGTCCGCATAGTCAAGGAAGTGAAAGAGAATGTTCTCGCCGTAAAAAACGGTGCCGTCAAGTGGGACGGAGCCGAAAGTGTTGTCTACAAAATCACCGGAGATAAAAAGAATCCGACTGAACGTGTAAGTGTTAAAACAGGCGTTAAAGACGAAAATAATACAGAGATTACAGAAGGACTGAACGAAGGCGACGAGGTTGCCCTTAAGATAATACTTCCTGAAAAAAGACAGGGGTTTTAGTTAATGGCACTGGCAAAACTTGTTGATATACGCAAGAAATACATTCTGGAAGGGCTGGAACTTGAGGTGCTTAAAGGAATAAGCCTTGAGATCGAAAAAGGAGAGTTCATCGCCGTCACAGGCCCTTCAGGTTCAGGGAAAACCACTCTTATGAACATTCTCGGTCTCCTTGATTCCCCTTCCTCCGGTCAGTATCTGCTGAACGGCGAGGATGTGGCAGGGCTTGACGATGACGCCCTCTCTCATATACGCAACCGCACAGTGGGCTTTGTTTTCCAGAGTTTCCACCTCATCCAGCACGCAAATGTTTTTGAAAATGTGCTTCTGCCAGCCTATTACAGCGGAGAAAGCATGAAGATGATGGAAAAAAGAGCCTTGGAACTTCTGGACAGGGTTGGGCTTGCAGATAAAAGAAAAAACCGTCCTAACCAGCTTTCCGGCGGTCAGCAGCAGCGAGTAGCCATAGCCCGTGCATTAATAAGCGACCCGCAGATAATCCTTGCAGATGAACCCACCGGACAGCTCGACAGCGAAACATCCGCATCCATAATGGAGCTGATAACAGAGCTGAACAATGGCGGGAAAAATATAATAGTAGTAACCCATGACCCCGCCACGGCAGCATACGCCAGGCGGGAGATAAAGGTTCTGGACGGGCTTCTGGGCTGATGCCCGCCCTGTGAGCCTTAGTGTCCTGCTGCGGGTGCTTTCGCTTGCATTTTCTTTGGTCTGGCAAACCAGACCACACCTATCAGAACGATAAACAGAAATGCAGATATTTTATATATCTCCGCAACAGACAGCATGAACGACTGCCTGGTAACTTCTGAGTTTATTATCCCCACAGCGGTATCAGTGTTGATCCCAGCTTCTGAAAGCCTGTGAAGAGGTATCTTCACCGCATCGGTGTAGGGAGTTATCCTTTCAGCTATATTAGAGTGGTGCATAGCCGCCCTGTTTTCCCACACAGTAGTCCCGATGGACGCACCGAAAGCGCCAAGCATTATTCTGGCAAAGTTCATGAGTCCTGATGCTGATGCTATTCTGTCCGGCGTAAGCCCCGAAACAGCTATTGCATTAAGAGGAGCCATAAAAGCTGCCATGCCTATGCCCTGAATAAGATGATTCAGCGCCACTGTCCGTGCATCCACTGAGGTGGAAAAGCCTGATCTCATATAAAAAGCATATGCAAAAAATATGAAAGCTCCTGTTACAAATAATCTGGGATCCACCCTGTTCATATTTCTGCCTATAACAGGCGAAAGAATTATGGCGAACAGACCGAACGGCGCAGTAACAAGCCCTGCCCATGTGGCTGTGTAACCCATGTTCGTCTGAAGCCAGAGCGGAGTAAGCACTATATTTGTGAAAAACACACCGTAACCGAGGCTTAATGTCAGGGTCGCAGATGAGAAATTTCTGTTCTTAAAAAGGCTTAAATCTATTATAGGATGTTTCTCCGTCAGCTCCCATATCATGAAGTATGTAAAAGCTATTATGCTTATTACCAGCAGAGCAATGATTGCAGGAGAACTGAACCAGTCAAGTTCTTTACCCTTATCAAGCATAATCTGGAAACAACCCACCCACACGGCGAGAAGAATAAGCCCCACCTTATCAACAGGGAGCTTCACTGCCTGAGTCTCTTTTTCCCTCATCACTGCCCATGTAAGTGCTGCCGAAGCTATCCCTATGGGAATATTTATATAAAATATCCACGGCCATGAAACGTTATCGGTGAGCCAGCCGCCGAGAATGGGCCCGGCGATGGGTGCAACAGTCACCGTCATGGACCAGAGTGCAAGCGCCATCCCCGCCCTTTCTCTGGGGAAGCACTGGAGCAGAAGCGACATTGAAAGGGGAATCATAGGACCTGCCACAAAACCCTGCATGATTCTGAAGCCAATGAGCATTTCAATGTTCCACGAAATTCCGCAGAGAAATGATGAAATAACAAAAAGCAGAAGCGCTCCGAGGAACAGCTTCATCTGCCCTATGCGCCTTGTAAGCCACCCTGTGAGCGGAACAGCCACAGCGTTGGAAACGGCAAATGATGTAATAACCCACGTTCCCTGAGTGGTACTCACCCCCAGATCACCTGATATTGCGGGGATAGACACATTGGCTATTGTTGTATCCAGAACCTGCATGAAGGTGGCAAGACCAAGGGAAGCCGTGGCAAGAAACAGACGCATACCCGTATAAGGAATATGCTGCTGAACTGTGTTATTCTGCATATTTTAACCTCCGGCAGACTACTGTCTGTCCGTATTTGCCGTTATAATCCGCCCTATGACGCTGCTTATGTCCTCTTCGGTCTGTGTATCAGAATTACCGGAATGTTCCGTTTCTGTCCCTGTCAGTCTCTTGCCGCCCAGATTTTCCGTATTTACCTCTGCTTCCATGGAGAGACCTATCTGAAGCGGGTTGTCCGCGAGCTGTTCTTTATCCAGAGTGATTCTCACTGCAAGCCTCTGAACAACCTTTATCCAGTTGCCTGTGGCGTTCTGTGCGGGTATGAGGGAGAAGACAGCACCTGTTCCCGCTGAAAAACCTTCTATAGTTCCGTGATATTTCACCCTGCTGCCCAGCATATCGCTTACCAGCTCCACATGCTGACCAATACGCATATTCCTGAGCTGAGTTTCCTTAAAGTTGGCATCAACCCAAACCTGATCCAGAGGTACAAGCGCCATCAGCGGCTCACCGGTATTAACCCACTGACCAAGCTGAACATTCCTTTTTGCTATATAGCCGGATACAGGCGCTTTTATTACTGTTCTCTCCCATGCCAGATGCGCTTCACGGAGACGTGCTGCAGCCTTTTCCACTTCCGGATGCTTATCAGGGTCTGTATTCTCGATCAGGTTTCTGTTAACCTTCATCTGTTCTTTCGCAGTGAGAAGAGCCTTCCTCGCAGATGCGACAGCATCTTTAGCGTGTTCTATCTCTTCATTGGATATCGCACCGGTTCCGGCGAGACTCTGACGCCTGCTGAGGTCTTTCTCCGCTTTTCTTAAATCTGTCTCACGCTGGGCAACCACGGACTTTAAAGCGCCGTCATTAGTATAAAGCGTTGTCACCTGACGAACTGTCTGTGCCAGAACCGCTTCGGCCTCTCTCAGGGAGATTTCAGCGTCAGCCTTGTCAAGCTTCGCAAGCACTGTGCCTTCTGCCACATAGTCAGTGTCATTCACCTCAACAGAGATGACTTTTCCTGAAGTCAGCGGAGTTATCTGAACAATATTTCCCGCAACATAAGCGTTGTCTGTTTTTTCAATATATCTTGCCACAATTGCCCAATACACACCGTATCCTCCCCCAATGAGCAGAAAAACCATTGTGAATATTATGAGCATTTTTGTTCTTTTGCCGTTTGATGTACTTTTTTCTGTTTTTTCCATAATCATTACCTGTTTTGTTTATTTGTTTTCAGAAGGTACAGCAGGAGTCAGACCACCGCCTAAAGCAGTAATCAGAGCAACACCGGCATTAGCCTTCTGTATTTTTATATTTTCCATAAAAAGCATTTCCGCCAGCAGCCCGCTCTCCGCTTCCAGCACGGGGATATTGCTGGAAAGTCCGCCTTTATAATTTATTTCCGCAAGTTTTTTGATTTCTGCCAGTTTCTCAGTAATATTCTCATATTCACTGATCCTGCTTTCTGCGGATTTCCACGAGGCAATTGAGTCTGCTATTTCCTGCACGGCGTTTATTATAAGAGTGTTATACCTTTCAACAGCAGTGTCATACTCTGCATTTCTTGCCGCCAGACTGCTCTTAAGTCTGCCTCCGTTAAACAGAGGAAGGGTTATTGCCGGACCTATGCCGAACACACCGCTACCCCTGTTAAGCAGGTTTTCCAGCCCTATTGAGTCAAAACCCGCAAAAGAATTCAGGTTCAGATTCGGGTAAAAATCGGTCTTCGCTGATTCTATCCGCTTCTCCATAGCTTCAATGCGCCATTTCTGTGCCGCTATATCCGGTCTCCTTGCTATCAACTCAACAGGCAGAAAAGCAGGAAGAGAAAAACCCTTGTCATAGGACACTGCCGGTGCATGAATATCAACGCTTGCAGCAGGTCCTTTTCCTGTTAAGGCACCCAGTTTATTTTTCAGCAGAGCCTGAGTCTCCTGCAATGCCCTGATGTCTGCCTTAACAGCGGCTGAATCCCTCTGCGAATACTTTACCCTCTGCTCGGAGTCGAGTCCGGCGGCGTATCTCTTTGATCTGAGTTCTGTCAGCCGTTCGCTGATACCAAGTATCTCAACGCTTATTGCCTCCTGACGGCAAACAAGGTCCAGATGCAGGTATGACTGCACAACCTCTGCTGCGAGGGCAAGTCTTGCAGTTTCTGCGTCTATTTCAGCAACTTTCACCATACCCATCGCTGCTGCATAATCAGCTTTGTTTTTTCCCCAGAGATCAAACTCATATGCGGCATTAAGCTTCAGACTGTTCACCGTGTCTGTCTTTTCAGCAAATTCGGGCGAAACGCTTCCGTTGCCTGTAAACCTCTGAAACATACTCTCAGCTCCGAGGTTTACTTGAATAAATCTGTCAGAATCCACAATGCCCGCAGCGGCACGGGCTTCCCTTATTCTCGCCTGTGCTTCACCAAGAGTGGGGTTATTATTCAGAGTTTCTTCCACCAGTCTGTTAAGCTGAGAGTCGTTATATTTCTCCCACCATTTTTCATCCGGCCATATACCTTTCTCCGATGAAATTCCCGGTAGTTCAGGAGCATCATTGATGTTTGAAGAGGTGCTGATTCCTTTGTATCCGGCACATCCGCCCAAGAGCATAAGCATCAGTACGAGTGCAGGTACATGAAATCCTTTGATGTTTTTTATCATAATTCTATTTCTCCTAAAATTCCGCAGCCGCTTTTGTTGCTGCCTTCATGGCATTTGCGAAATATATTTCTGCCATATGAGGTTCTGCATCCAAACCCTCAAGCAGCACAGTTCTGAAATCTTCCACACCCATAAAACTCATTATTGATTTAAGGTAAGGTACTGAATGATCACTTTCTTTACCGTGGTGGTACCACCCACTGGAATGTATGCTCAGACACCTTCTGCCTTTTCCCCTTAAAAGTCCTGCCGGACCGTTTTCAGTGTGGACAAATGTTTTCCCCGGTATACAGACAGTATCCAGATACATTTTAAGCTCAGGCGGAAAACCCAGATTCCACATAGGGGTGACAAACACATATTTATCAGCTGCGGCAAATTTATCCGCTGATTCATATATCTTTGCGATTTTGATCTGCTCGTTATCAGAGAGAAAACCCAGCGTCTCCCCTTCCCTCATTCTGCATATTCCATTCATTACATCGCAGTCAAACTTCTGAACAGGGTCCTTATAGGTATCAATTATTTCTATTCTATCATCCGGATTAAGCTCCGAATATTTCTCTAAAAACCAGTCTCCCAGCATCATGCTTCTGGACTTTCCTTTTGGTTTTATACTGCATGTGACATAGAGAAGAGTTGCCATAGGATACCTCCATTACAGAGTTGTATATGCAATCATTGTGCCGCAAATAACATAATCTTTGATATCAGGCAATTAGGTGGTGGTAGACGAAAAATAGTCACGAAATAGCGACACTTTACTATCTAAATACCGACACCTGTGCTAATGTGTCGAAATATCGAGAGAAAAAGAGGATGTTATGAACATCAGCAAAGATGAATTTTTCAGGGAAGTGACACTGCGGATATGCAGCAGTCTGGATATCAAAGCGGCACTCAAAAGCTGCTATAACTATATGAAGGAATACCTCCCTCTTGATTTTCTTTTTTTAAGCTCAATTGATGAAAGCATGGGAGCGCTCAGGCTTATCGCCTGCGAACCGGAAAGCGCCCGAAAGGAAGTAAACGAAATTGTCCCTCTGCCTAAAGACATATGGGAATGGCAACTGTCACTTTTCAACCCTCTTCTGGCTGATTCAAAAAACCACAACCCGATGACAGTTAAAATGGCATCAATCACAAATAACAAAGGCAAGTCCACTCTGCCTATTCCTCTGCATATAGACGGAAAGAAAATAGGCTCCCTCGCCCTGCGCTCACTGGGTGACGGAATATACAATAAAAACCACCTTGAGCTTGTGGAGAGCATAATTGAGCCTTTTACAATTGCCCTTGCCAATTTTCTGGCTCATCAGGAAATTCTCAGCTACAGAGACAGACTAATAGACGACAACAGATTCCTTCAAAAAGAACTCAGCCCGCAGTTTTCGGACGATATAATAGGAAGCCTAAGCGGGTTGCGGGATGTAATGGAGCAGGTGCGCTCGGTCGCCCCTTTGAATAATACAGTGCTTCTCCTTGGAGAAACCGGCGCAGGCAAAGAGGTTATCGCAAACGCCATACATTACGGCTCGCCGCGAGGCGGAGGACCTTTTATCAAAGTAAACTGCGGAGCTATACCAGAATCTCTCATTGACAGTGAACTGTTCGGACATGAAAAAGGCGCTTTCACAGGTGCGTCAGCCATCAAAAGAGGACGTTTTGAACGCTCAAACGGGGGAACAATCTTCCTTGACGAAATAGGTGAACTGCCCCTTCAGGCTCAGGTACGCCTGCTTAGAATCCTTCAGCATAAAGAGCTTGAACGTGTGGGAGGTTCAAAGCAAATCCCTTTGGATATTCGCATAATTGCCGCTACACACAGAAATCTTGAAAAAATGGTGGAAGAAAAAACTTTCAGGGAAGATCTGTGGTTCAGGCTTAATGTATTCCCAATCAACATCCCACCCCTGCGAAGCAGAAGAGAGGACATACCTGCTCTGACAAGATACCTTGTAAACAAAACAAGCAGAGAAATAGGTCTTCACACACCGCCCGCCATAGCAATAGGCGCTCTGGATAAGCTCACTTCCTACCCATGGCCCGGCAATATCAGGGAGCTTTCCAACGTTATAGAGCGGGAGATCATCCGTTTCAAGGGGGGTGTTCTCACATTTGACTCTATAACAGGCGGACACTCTGAACCTGAAATCCTGCATTTACCTGAACAGAATCAGCCGGAAACAATGGATAAAAATACAGCATCCTACATAAGAAGAGTGCTTAAATTCACCAACGGGCGCATAAACGGCAAAAAAGGAGCGGCGGAAATAATGGGTCTGAAGCCCAGCACACTTCGCAGCAAGATGGAAAAGCTGGGCATAGCAAGAGAAGATTTCTGAGGACAGAGAGCAGCTTGAAAAGTTTTTTTGCCTTCATGGGAATATTTTTTGTTGCAAATCCATGAAAATTTAATATAATCCCAATCTCGTAACGGGGGTATAGCTCAGCTGGGAGAGCGCGACGCTGGCAGTGTCGAGGTCATCGGTTCGATCCCGATTACCTCCATAAGATGTTGAGAGGGAACTGTTTTTATAACGACAGTTTCCTTTTTTCATTTACGTGAAGAGTTTTTACGGGATATTAGCTCAGTTGGTAGAGCAGCTGACTCTTAATCAGTAGGTCGTAGGTTCGAGCCCTACATATCCCATTTAAAAAAGGACTTAGGTACGTACCTAAGTCCTTTTTTTGTGCATAAAAACAAAAAAGCCGCCCCATGGGACAGCTTTTTTTAACCGCTATTTATTCTTCAAAAAAATTGTTTTATTTTTTTTACTTTGCAACCTTATTCAGAAGCATGCTGTCAAACTCATCTTTAAGCTCATAAGCGTTGCCGAGGTATGTAATATCCACTGAGTCGGCAAGGTAGCTGACTTCATCTATGGTAAGTGAAGTCTTCTTAAAAATGTCTTTTGTACTAAGAACCCTTTCGCTCCACGGCTCGAAAGAGTGCATGCTCAGAAGATAAAAGTGTTCTTCCGTAATAATTATCCTGACAAGAATGACATTTCTGTAGGATTCCAGCGCTCTGTCATAAATCCTGAAAATATCACCCACACCGTAACGGGTTTTCTGTTCCATATTGCATCACCTCTTGTTCTTCACAATACACCATTCCAACGGCATTTCAAGACAGAATTAAAACTTTTTCATCACTAAAACAATCACTTACCATTTAATAATGGGTGTATAATTTAACAATAAAATCATACAAAAAACAGAACAGTTTTATTTTTGTTAAATAACTGATAAAAAAAGAATAAAAACACTATTAAAAACACCTATAATCATTATTGAACACCAAATCAATCACAGCCATACTGAAACATCAAAAAAGATTAACGATGTTTTAAATATTTTCAGACAAAAGTTAACCGCAGGTTGAAGAGAATATTCCGTCAGAGCTTTTTCTTTAAAATTCCCTTGCTTCTAAAAATATTATTTTTAAATATTTTTGTATTTTTCCACTATTTAGTCCTTCATTTTACCATATCATTTTCAAAAATACAGCATTTTCCAATAAAACCACCTTCATAAAGGAGTCCTAAGCGCAGTTTTTCACACATGAAACAGGATTTTTGCGTGCTGTTTTTGTCAAGAAACTGCAATATGTTACAATGACTCAACTGAAAAACTTGACATAGTTTATATATTTCCTGTAAATACTGCGGAATGAAACAGAACTCACCAGTAATAGAACTAACCAACATAACAAAATCGTTCGGCGAGAATACCATTCTGAAGAATCTCAATCTCTCCATATCCGATGGGGAATTTGTTACACTTCTTGGTCCGTCCGGATGCGGCAAAACTACCATACTCCGTTTAATTGCGGGGTTTGAGCAGCCCGATGAAGGGCGGATACTGCTCGCCGGAAGTGATATTACAGATCAACCTTCCAATAAAAGACACGTTAACACTGTTTTTCAGAGCTATGCCCTCTTCCCTCACATGACTGTTTTTGAAAATGTGGCTTTCGGGCTGAATATGGACAAAATGTCGAAATCTGAAATAAAAGCCCAGGTCAATGACGCACTGCGCATGGTGAAGATGTCTGATTACGCAGACAGGAAACCGAGCCAGCTTTCAGGCGGACAGCAGCAGAGGGTGGCTATAGCCCGTGCGGTGGTGAAAAAGCCCCGGATACTGCTTCTTGATGAGCCTCTTTCTGCTCTTGACTTCAAACTCCGCAAGCAGATGCAGGTGGAGCTGAAGCAGCTTCAGCGCAGGCTGGGAATCACCTTCATATTCGTAACCCACGATCAGGAAGAAGCACTCAGCATGTCTGACCGTGTGATAGTTATGGAGGAAGGGGTAATTCAGCAGTCAGGTACTCCGAAACAGGTTTATGAACAGCCGGCGAATCTTTTTGTTGCCCGCTTTGTGGGCGAGATAAATGTGCTTGATACTGTTGTGGAAAAACATACAGATAACGGCTTTGCCTGTAAAATAGAAGGATTCTCCTGCGAGATCCATTCAAAAAAACGCCCTGCTGAGGGCTCTAAAGTCAGCATTCTGCTCCGCCCGGAGGATCTCCGTGTAGAGGAACTCGCCAAGGCTGAAAAACCCGAAGCAGGCTCCATTTTCGGGCGTGTGGAAGAAACAACATACAAGGGAGCTACCCTTGAATCGATCATAGTGCTTCCCTCCGGTAAGAAGCTTCTGGCTAGCGAGTTTTTTGACGAGGAATATGAAGAATTTGACTATAAACTCGGGCAGGATGTTGCCATAAGCTGGGTTGACGGATGGGAGGTGGTTCTGGTCAATGAATGAAAGAAGCCTCTTTAAAACAATTGTTATATCCATAATCTCATTGTGGTTTCTTATATTTGTTTTCGTTCCCAATATCCTTGTATTCGCTGTCAGCTTTCTGGAGAGGCATGAAAACAATTTTGTCACTTTCTCATTCACCCTTGAGAACTACCAGAGAATCTTCACAAGTGTCTATTTCACAGTATTTGCAGAATCTTTCAGGCTTGCCTTCATCTCAATGCTGATCTGTCTTTTAGTGGGCTATCCGTTCGCCTACAGGCTGGCAAGGCTTAAAGGCAGAGTGAAGCATATACTTTTTATGCTGATCATAATCCCTTTCTGGACAAGCTCGCTTATACGTACCTATGCAATAATGATAGTGCTTAAAACCAATGGTCTTCTCAACAAGACTCTGCTTGCAACAGGTATAATCAGTGAGCCGCTGGAACTGCTATACACCGGAACAGCGGTGACAATCGGCATGGTTTACTCCTTGCTTCCGTTTATGATTCTTCCTCTGTACGCCAGTATAGAAAAGCTGGACAAGGTGTATATCGAAGCAGCGGGAGACCTCGGCGCAAATAAAATACAGACCTTTATTAAAGTTATAATCCCCCTGACTATGCCCGGTATAATTGCCGGATGTATTCTGGTTTTTCTTCCGTCATTCTGCCTCTTCTACATACCGGACCTTATGGGCGGTGCAAAGGAGCTGCTGATAGGCAACCTGATTAAAAATCAGTTTCTCTCAGCCCGTGACTGGCCCTTCGGTTCAGCAGTGAGTGTTGTTCTATCCTGCATAATGGCTGTTCTGCTCCTTGTGTACTACAAGAGTACAAAGCTTGTGCAGAAATCAGGCGAGAGGGGCGGCATATGAACAGATTTTTCAAAAGCATGTACATGCTGATGGTGTACCTGTTTCTCTATATACCCGTCATTATCCTTGTGATAAACTCATTCAACTCATCAAAGTACATGACGGGGTGGAAGGGCTTCACACTTGACTGGTACAGTAAGCTTGCCTCTAATACCATGCTGCTTGACGCAGCGATAAACTCCTTTACTGTGGCGTTTCTTTCGGCAAGCGCCGCAACAGTTCTCGGCACACTGACCGCCGTTACACTTTACAGATACAGTTTTTTCGGCAAAAAGCTTCTTTATGCTCTGGTATACGTTGTGATTATGTCTCCGGATATTGTCATGGGTATCTCTCTGCTGGTGTTGTTTGCCTCCATAAAAATTGAACTTGGTTTCTGGACACTTCTTGTATCGCATATAACATTTTCGATCCCCTTTGTGGTTGTAACTGTCTACTCACGCCTCAGCGGATTCGACAAAAATGTAATAGAGGCTGCAAAGGATCTGGGAGCGGACGAGATGCGGATATTCAAATCCGTCATTCTCCCCATGTCCCTGCCTGCTGTCGCCGCCGGGTGGTTACTTAGCTTCACCCTTTCCCTTGATGATGTGATTGTTTCCTTCTTCGTAACGGGTCCAGGATACGAGGTTTTGCCGCTTCGTATCTTCTCAATGGTTAGGCTGGGCGTTAAGCCTGAAATAAACGCACTCTGTGCGATTATATTACTGTTTTCGCTCGTCATGGTAATGACGTCGCAATTCTTGATGAGGGAGAGAAAATGAGATTTTTTCAGACTATCGCGCTTCTTCTTGCAATGTGTATGCCCCTTGCGGCATCGGCAAAGGAACTCTACCTGTACAACTGGTCGGAGTATATGCCTGAAGAGGTTCTTCAGAAGTTTCAGAAAGAGACAGGGATCAAGGTTATCTACAACACCTACGACAGCAACGAGGCGATGTACGCCAAAGTTAAGCTCATAAGCGGCAAGGGATACGATTTGATTGTCCCCTCCACCTACTATGTGAGCAAAATGAGGAAGGAAAACCTCCTCTCCAAGATTGACAAAAACAAGATACCCAACTTTAAAAACCTTGAAAAAAGCCTGCTTAACAAACCCTATGACCCAAGCAATGACTACAGCGTTCCCTACCTTTGGGGCAGCACAGGGCTTTCTTACAACGCTGATAAAGTTAAAGAAAAGGTGGACAGCTGGAGCATATTGTGGAAACCGGCTTACAAAGGCAAGATACTCCTCACTGATGATGTGAGAGAGGTATTTCAGATGGCGCTTGTTCAGCTCGGCTACTCCGGCAACACTATAAAAGAATCCGAAATAAAAGAGGCATATGAACTTCTTAAAAAACTTATGCCTGCTGTCCGCACATTCAACTCCGAATCACCGAAAGTGCCTTACATCAACGGTGAAGTTACCATCGGAATGAACTGGAACGGCGAAGCATTCCTCGCACAGGAAGAGATGCCCTCCATGAGATACGTTTACCCGAAAGAAGGCGTAATACTCTGGATGGACAACTTTGCGATACCCAAAAACGCACAGAATATAAATGAAGCTCACACCTTCATTAACTTTGTCCTCAGACCTGAGATATCAAAAATAATCAGTGAAGAGATAGGCTACGCTATCCCCAACAGGGAAGGCAAAAAGCTCCTTGATGAAGAGGTTAGAAACAACCCCACCTCCTACCCGTCAGATGCTATTGTTGCAAAAGGCGAATTTCAGGAAGATGTGGGTGACGCTATACTCATCTATGAAAAATATTGGGAAATGCTTAAAACAGGCAAATAATTGAAATGACATCAAGGGGCTTGGTTATCAAGCCCCTTTTATTTTGCAGAGATTCTACTTTCTTTCTGGCTTGCACAAATGCTTTTCCTTCGCTGCTTCTTTGCCGCATTTGCAGATATATCTTGGTTTTTCGCCGTCCAGTTTTTCCATTCGTTCCTGTTTTGAAAGCTTGCACATCTTTGCCATAACCGCAACCTTAATAAGATATTTTTACTCTTATTAAGATATACTACACCCGATTAAAAGACAACAGAATTTGAAGACCGTCAATGCCCTATCTGCTTCCCTATGAAAAATTCCTGTGTATTGTGATGGGCTTCTCCTGCTTCCGGCTTGAGTTTTCTGTATATCTCCCCTTCCAGAACCCACGCCTTAGTATTGTCCTTCAGGTTGCTTGAAAGGATAGTCATCATGAAGTCTTTCGCATTGCTGTCTGTTATCTCAAAAAGCTGCTCAACCCTTGAGTGCATATTACGCTCCATCCAGTCCGCAGTGGATATGAAGAGACGTTTTTTGCCGCCATGGTAAAAGTAGATGATTCTGGGATGTTCAAGGAAGCGCCCTATGATACTGCGGATACTGATATTCTCCGTTAGCCCCTTCACACCCGCAGTCATGCCGCAGATACCTCTTATAATCATCTCTATCTTGACCCCTGCACGGGAAGCGTCATGAAGTTTCATAATAAGTTCTTTATCTATCAGAGAGTTTATTTTAACAATCATCTCTGCTTTTTTCCCTGCGAGAGCATTCTCTATTTCATAATCAATAAGAGACAAAAGCTTGCTTTTAAGCCCGGTGGGCGCAACACTGATGCGGTGCCAGTCGGCATAGTCGGTATAGCCCATCAGAAGATTAAAGAGATTTGAGCATTCCTGCCCCACTTTTTCATCTGCCGTTATGTAGTCTATATCAGTATAAATTTTCGCAGTGGCTTCATTAAAATTACCTGTTGAAAGGTAGCTGTAACGGACTATCCCCTGCGGCTCCTTCCTGATTATCAAAAGGTTCTTGGAGTGAATCTTCAGTCCTGTTATCCCGTATGTGACTATGCAGCCGGCATCCTCAAGCTTTTTTGCCCAGCCCACGTTACGCTCCTCGTCAAAGCGTGCCTTCAGCTCTATAACCACGCAGACCTGTTTTCCCCGCCTTGCTGCCTCAGCCAGAGACTCAACAATGCTGGAACCCCTGTTTGCTCTATATAGGGTCATTTTGATGGCAAGAACGCTGTCATCCTGTGCCGCACGGCGTATCAGAGCAGAATTGAAGCCGAAATCATGGTAAGGGCGGTAGAACACATAGTCCCGCTCTTTCAGCTTGTCGAATATATTTTCATCTGCGGTAAGCCCGTAAGGTACAAAAGGCTTGTGTTCGGGATATAAAAGTTCCGGATTGCTGTCAGCAACGGAGAAAAGAAACGTGAGATCCAACGGTTTATCAACGATATACACATCCTCATTATCAAAACCTATATGCGCCTGAAGAAACTTAAGCACCTCATCCGGTGCTGTTTTATCAAGCTCAACTCTCACAACATTCCCCTTCTTGCGGGAAGGAAGCTTTTTCTCGATCAGCTTAAGCAGATCCTGCGCCTCGTCCTCTTCAACAGTGAGGTCGGCATTTCTGGTAAGGCGCAGCATATAACTGTCCACAACGGTGTATCCGGGGTACACCTGCGGCAGAGAGCGGGCTATTATCTCCTCACTGGTGACACAGTAGGTTCTGTGGAGACGGATTTTAAACACCCTTTGCAGATTTTCAGGAATAATAATGATCGAATAGTGGGTTTCTCCGCCCTTTTCCAGCTTAACAAAAATACACTGACGGAGGTTATATATAAACGGAAAAGGATTTGCAGCACTCAGAGTGACAGGAGAGATCAACGGCTGAATCTCGTCATTAAATATTGAGTCAACAATATCCGAAAGTTCTCCGTCTATCTCCGGCTGAATCACTATATGGTGTTTGGCACATTCTTTTATGGTTTTTCTGAATATCTTCTGCTGATCCTTCACAAGCCTGTGTGCTGTTTCGGAAATCTTTCCGAGAAGCTCTTTAGGGGTGTGTCCGGAGGCATCTTTTATGCTGTATTTCGCATCTATCTGGTCATATATGCCTGCGACACGAATCATAAAAAACTCATCCAGATTGGATGAGAAAATTGCCAGAAATTTCAGCTTTTCAAGGAGGGGCACACTGCTGTCCTCAGCCTCTCTTAAAACCCGCTCATTAAACTGAAGCCAGCTTATCTCCCTGTTAATAAATTTATAATCACTCATAAAGCACCTTCATTTCCAGCTCGACAGGTATGCCGAATGTTTCCAGAAACATATCTTTTTTCTGGTCAAATCCAAGTTTCTCAAGGTAGGCATGTTTTCTTGTGCGTGCCTTGATTATTATTTTACTGCTCTGCACGTCCACATCCACAGTCTCCACAAGCTGCATATGGCTTGTATCCAAGGCATCTGCAATGCGGAGTATACTCACCAGCTTCCTGATGGTAAGCTGTGTTTCCATATTCAGATAAGAAAGTCTGGTTTCTGTGCTTTCATCCGTACCGACTCTGTGCATAAGCACAAGGAAAGCTATTATCTTTATCTGCTCCTGATCAAGTCCTGGCATATCAAAGGCTTTGGCAATGTAGTAGGAATGCTCGTGGTGCATTCTGGCATCAATATAATAGCCTATGTCATGCAGAATAGCCGCCGCCTCAAGAAGCATCCGCTCGTTCATTCCGAGATTGTGCAGATCACCCAATGCGTCAAATATCTGCACGGAATAATCAGTCACCACCTTTGAGTGCGGTTCGTCAAAATTGTACCGTCTTCCCAGATAGTAGAGCGTATTACGGAGCCTGTTGCGGAAGCCATTGTCACGTATATTGTTTGAGTAATACCTTGTAAGCACGTTCGGGAACGATTTACGGCTGAACTGCACCTTATCTGTCCCGACAAACTGCATCAGACGCAGGTATGTTTCAAGCATCGGCACAAGCACCTTTGCCTCACTTATCCTTATGCCCAGTGCTGTCATATTCTCCTGTGAGGTCTTGTCCTTCACTCTTTCATAAAGCTCCTCAAGCTCTGTGCGGTGGAAGTAGTTCACCTTCGGGTTGAAAATAAACTGCAAAGTATTTACAGAGCTACCGGAGCAAACCAGATACTTTATTTTTGAAGCTCCCCCAAGGGAGGAGTTTATTGTGTTGAACATAGTCTCCACATACTGATTGTATGCCTTGTAGCGGCTGTGTATGGGTATGCCTTTGAAAAGCTGACGAAGACGGAGACTGCCGTAGGGAAGAGAGCCGGAAAATATGCTGGTGTCGTCCTTGAGTATGTTTATAGACACGTTTCCGCTTGATATATTAGCAAAGAGAACGCCTTTCTTTTCATAGCTTTCAAAGCCTTTTATATCGTTTTTAACGCCTATGTATTTGATGTATATCTCATCTGACGGATCTATAATTTCAAGCTTCAGTCCCGTTTTGTTCATCACATGATCTATGAGAAAATAACGGTTTCTGGCTTCCCTGACCCCGCTGGTGCAGACGCATTTATAGTTCTTTTTTATGCCATACTCATCAAGCTTATGACGAAACATCTGGAGAATATTTGTTGCTTTGTACACACTGTCCAGCGTTATATAGCCTTTCGTAAAAGTATCCTTACCCAGACCCAGAGGCTTCACAAGGGTCTCCATAATCCGCTCATGCCCGTCATTAAATTCGGAGATCTGCATTCTGAACGCACTTGCGCCTATGTTGATCGTGGCAAAAAGACCGTTTTTCATAAAATAATAAGCTCCTTCCCGCTTATCTCCTCCAGAAGATCTTTTTTCATTTCAAACTTCTTTTTCTCCAGAGAGAGATTATGGTCGGAAATAAGCTTTATTTCAATTTTCTTTGGTTTTACAAGAACTTCTAAATCACGAACAAGAGATTTATGGGATCTGTCCAGACCGTCCGCTGCACGAAGAACAGCACTCATAGCGGCTATCTTCCTCTGCCCGTCTCCGGTCATCATTCTGAAATACCTGTGAGATTGCCTCGGCGGGCTTTTGCGGTGGTATCTGGCTATGTTGCCTATCGTTATTATCTCGTCATGGCTGTATCCCATGAGGTCAGAGTTCATTATAAGATACTGGGAATGCTTATGGTGGCTTGAGTAGGAAATATAATTGCCTATATCGTGCAGAAGGGACGCAGCCTCCAGCACTGCCCAGTCGGCTTTATCAAGCCCAAGCTCTGTGTGAAGGCCGTCAAACAGTTTGCGGGCAAGTTTTGTCACCTGCCTTGCGTGACGTTCTTCAAAAGAAAACTTGTTGCCGATCTCAATTAAGCGTGAATGGCGCACATTATCCATATTCGACTGAAAAGGAAGCTCAAACCCCATTTTATTGATAGTATCGATAGTAAGTCCGCTTCGCAGACCGCCGCTCAAAGTGTAAAGACCTTCGCCGTCTGTTTCCTCAAGCACCGCATCAACCTGCATGGCAGCAGCAAGAATTATATCCGCCCTTTTCTCTTCCATGCCGGGAATCTGTATGCGTTCTGCTATGGTTTTGTTGCGTATGTCATTTATCAGTTTTTTCAGATGTTTGCGTTCAAGATATTTTACTGTTCTGTCAGCCCTCTGTCCGCAGGCAAGATAATGTATAGTCGAAAGGTTGCCCATTGAACCGCCGGTACAGATCAGGAGATCTATTGTTCTAGGGAGCTTCAGCTTCCGGACTTCTTTCACCAGAAAGTCTTTGAGGGTCTGATACTCAGTGTTTGTCACAGGGTCACTTTTGATAAACTTTTTGGTAAGCCTGTTGCAGCCCAGCTCAACACTGTGCGCCTTTTCAAGTCTGCCTTTGTTCACAACGGAATACTCGGCACTTCCTCCACCTATATCAAGCACCAGAGCATGATACTTGCTTATCTGAAAATTTGCCGAAGCGGCTATGAATGTGTAGCGGGCTTCTTCCTCGCCGCTAATCATCTCAACGCCGAAACCGCAGACGTCCGTCACCTTTTGAATCACTTCACTGTAGTTGGATGCGCCCCTGAAGGACGCTGTAGCCACAGCTCTCACCTGATGAACTTTCCAGTTATCAATGATTGCCCGCACTTCCTTAAGGCTCACTAAAAGTCTGTTAAGTGCTGCCTCTGTGATCATGCCGTATTCAAAAACCTCGTCACCGAGACGCACAGACTCCTTGTATTCCTCAAGAACCCTGTAGCTTTTATCCTTAACCTGTGAAACCTGAAGGCGGACAGTGTTGCTTCCTATATCCACCACGGCTATGTTTATTCCATTACCTAACATGTATAATGACTTCCCCGAAATTACAGCATTTGAAGAGTTATATTATATTGACCGGATTTGTCACTGCTTTTGCGAATAATTTACAAAATATTGACAATCTCACGCCAGATTCCGCCATAACTTACAGCAGCTTTGCTTTTAGGGCTGAATGCCCCCACGGGTTCACGATGAAGCCCCATTTTTTCCACATCCGCCGAATAAGGCACATAGTTTTCAAGGAGCTTTGCCTTTTCAAACTCCGCCCCATCCATGACGTCACGGTGTATTTTTTTACGCCGGTCTGCCATGGAGAAAAACAGTGCGGTTTTCACATCTTTTATCTTATTATCCTTCATGAAGTTCAGGAGCATTTCACATGTACGCAGGGAAAGAGTTGTGGGAATCAGAGGAACGGCAAGTACATCCGCGGCGCTCATAATCCCTTCCGAAAGAAGGGTTATTCCGGGAGGTGCATCTGCAATAGCTATATCGTAGTCTCCACTGATGCTTTTGAACATGTCTCTTACTGCTTTTTTTGGTTTATCCGCTGAATCCAGAAATAAATCCATATTGCGGCAGGAGAAATCAGCAGGGAGTATGTCAAGGTTATCAAAGTCTGTTGCCTTGATCTCAGCATCCAGATCAGATTTGCCCTTCACCGCTTTTTTCATGCTTTTATTCAGTTTCGGCTTCACCCGGAAGTAAAAAGTGGAGGCTGCCTGCGGATCAAAATCCCAAAGAAGCGTCTTCATACCGCTCTGCGCCGCACAATAAGCCAGATTAACCGCCGCCGCAGTTTTGCCCACTCCGCCTTTTATGCTGTAAACCGCCAGTATCTTCATTATCACAACCTTTTTATACTATTTTATCATTTCTTTTATCTGCGCTCTCACCTTATCTGAAATAAAACTGTCTATCATTTCAAGACATCTCTCCCGTTCAGAACATTTAAGCTCATCCAAATACCTCGCCAGATAACCGGAAGCAAGAGATAGGTTAACCTTATCTTTCATCCCTTTAGCCGCCTCTTCCGTATAACGGAGAAGCTTTTCCCTCTGGACTTCATAGTCCTGATGAGCGCCAAGGGAATCCTGAAGAGTTTTCAGTTTTTTTGTGACAGCGTCAGCCTGCTTTGAAGGGAAAATAGGTCTGAAAAACTCCAGAGCATAACGAAGCTTCTTGCACCCTATACGAACTTTGTGTATGTCAGAAGCAGGGCTTGAATTATCAAGCTTTCTGCCGTCTTTGACAATTTTTGCATAAGCATTTTTTATAACTTCCGATGCGGCGTCACGGACTCTCTGCATGCCTTTCTCACCATAAACAGCCCTGCCCAGAAAATTACGCCATTCATTCTTAAAAAGTGAATATTCTTCAGAGTTTATCAAACCGACAATCTTCTCATGTTCTTTCTTCTTCATTGCCGTCAGATACTTTTCAACAGGCTCGAGGTCATCCTGCATACTATCAGGCAGGACAGCTCTGTACTGCCCCATTATCTTAATATAAACATCCAGATCTCTGGCGAGGCTGGTTCTGGCAAACAGATGTGAAAGCTTTTGACGGAAATACTCATGCTCCTCCGGAGGAAAAGCCCCTTTAAACATCGAAAAAGCCGACCTTGAACGCCTCAGAGCCACCCTGAAATCATGGAGAAATTCAGGGTCTGTGTCCTCAAGAACTCCATGCTCCTTTGCCTCTGCTATATTAATGAGCCTTATCAGAATATTACGTATAACATCCGCCGCAGGTGCATCAGGAGTCTTATCCGCCTCAACAGTACCTTTGCCGGCATCAGATCTGAACCCTGCTTTTCTTACAGAGTAAATAACAGGCAATTTCTTTGTTTCTTTGCCGCCCTGATCTTCAACAGCGGCCTGAACAATGCAAAACTCCCCAAAATACCCTTTTAGGGGTATAAGTTCTGCAAAAGAAAAATTGAAAACACTGCCTGCGGAACAGACTTCGATTTCCGTCAGGTTGAGGCGGCACACTGTTTTCCCGTCCTCGTTTATAAGGCTGAATGAATCTTTCCTTAACAAGCACTCAACACGATCTCTAAGGGGGAAGAGTTCATCGGGCAGTTCGACTTTTTTCATCACTCCGGTAATATTTTGTCTAAGGGTGAATCCGGCAAATGCCTCAAGAGCATTAAGAGAGAAGTTTTTAAGAGCAAATATACGTTTTTTCAAAATATCAGTCCTAGTCTATAAGCAGCTTCTGCTGAACAAGATTTATGAGATGTCTGTTTTCCAGATGGCATATCGATCCTTTTTTGAGAACAAGCTCGATTGCGTTTCCCGCCATGTAAAAGGACAAAAATTCTGTCATGTCCGGTTCATGCCCTACAAAAGCCACTGTGCTGCTGCCGGGAAATTTTTTTACCGCCTCAATCCAGTCGGCAATATCTGCACCCGGGTTCAGAAGAGGCTCTTTTACAAAACCTCCCTTTGTGACACCGCACACTATCTCGGCTGTCTGTACGGCACGCACCGCTTCGGAGGATACTACGTGATCAGGCAGAGGATAGATTGAAAAGAACTTCCGGACTGTATTTTCCATGCGGGACTTGCCTGCGGCTGTCAGAGGGCGGAGCATGTCATCTTCTTTCCATTCATGCCTCTCTTCCGCATGGGCATGGCGGATAAAATACTGCCTCATCACATTCACCTTATTTATTCTAACATTAAATAATGATTTTCCGCCTGGTTTTTCCATAATCAAAGGAATTCCCCTCGTTTTATCAATCAGGTTTACGCACTTCCCGTATTTTCACCATACTATTGATTATACATCTTAAAATAAGTTATTGTTTAATAGTGTTGTGGCAAAAATGTCAGAAAATTGTCAGAAAGAAGGTGTGTTTTGAAGCTCTATACACTCATGAGGAAGCAGACCCTTCCTGTTGATATGGAAAAAGCGTGGAAATTTTTCGGTGATCCCTCAAAACTCGAGGAAATAACTCCACCTTGGCTGGGATTTAAGGTTAAAACCCAGCTTCCGCCTGAAACATATGCAGGAATGATCATCCGATACACAATCACACCGCTCGCCGGACTTCCCGTGCAATGGATAACCGAAATAACCCATGCAGAAAAACCGTACTTTTTTGTGGATGAACAGCGCTTCGGTCCGTACAAATTCTGGCATCATCAACATATATTCAAAGAAACAAGTGAAGGGACGGAAATGACGGATATTGTGGATTATATACTTCCGTTCGGACCTCTGGGCAGAATAGCACACGCTTTTTACGTGCGCAAAAAGCTGGAGCAGATCTTTGATTTCAGGAGAAAAAAGCTCGAAACAATTTTTTACTGATGTTTTGTTGCTTTAACCAATATTCCCTGTTATCGTTCAAAATTATTTTTATGAGGTAACAAAATGCCCGAAATATACGTTGTGGGACACAAAAACCCCGATACTGATTCAATAGCTTCTGCATACGGGTACGCAAAGCTCAAAAACGCCCTTGACCCGGAAAACATATACACAGCAGCAAGGTGCGGAAACCTGAACAAACAGACAAGATTTATTTTCGACAAATTCGGCATTACACCGCCGGTTTTCATAAAAGATGTTTACCCACGAGTCAGCGATGTTATGACCAGAAAAGTCATTGCAATCGATGAAAATGAACCTGTATTCGGTGTTATCAGAAATATCGATGAACTCAAAATACGCATTACTCCTGTTGTGGAAGGCGGAAACGTTTTTAAAGGAGTAGTGAGCATATTTGAACTCTCAGACTTTCTCGCCACTAAAGATGTAACGACTAAGCCTGTGTTCCATTTCAGAGCAGAAAACTTTGAAAAAGTCATAGGCGGTTACAGCTATGTCCGCGGCAAAAAAGAAGAGTTCAAAGCATCAGTGATGATAGGCGCCATGCCCTACGAACGCTTTAAAGCACGCATGGAGGCACAGCAGTCCAAAGAGATAGTTCTAATAGTCGGAAAACGCAGAGATATTATTGAATACGCTGTAAAAAGCCAGCTTCCTGCCATAATCCTCACCGGAATAAAAGATGAAAATGATGTGGATCTGGATTTCACAGGATACGAAGGCTGGGTATTCATCTCTGAGCTTGACACAGCAGAAACAGTCCGCCGTCTACAGCTCAGTATCCCCACGAAAGCAGTAATGAAAAAGGACATTCCATCCGTTGACGAACATGATTATCTGGAAGAGGTAAAAGATAAACTCCTCCAGATTGACCACAAGGGTCTGCCTGTGCTTAGAGACAACAGACTCATAGGGATAGTCACCCGCTCTGATCTTATCAAAAAAACCCAGAAGGGGCTTATACTGATGGATCATAACGAGATCTCCCAAGCGGTTGACGGAGCAGAGACAGCGGTTATTCATGAAATAGTCGATCACCACAGGCTCGGTACAATTAAAACCAAGACACCTATACATTTCTTTGCCAAACCCGTCGGCAGCACATGCACACTGGTTTATCAGCAGTACATGATAAACGGAACAGAAATTGACAAAGACACCGCCTCCATACTGCTCTCCGGTATTCTTTCTGATACAGTAATACTCAAATCTCCCACCACCACAGAGGAGGATAGAAAAGCCGTAAAAGCTCTGGCTGAGACAGCAGGACTGAACTATGAAGAATACGGAGTGGAAATTTTCTCCGCCACAGACAGTCTCAAGACAAGGGATCCGCAGAATATCATCAACACCGATTTCAAAATATATGAGGAATACGGAGTAAAAGTCGGCATCAGTCAGGTGGAAGTTGTCACTCTTCAGGAAATGGATGAAGTCAAAGATATTCTCCTCGAAGCTATCAAGAAAAATACTTCCGATAAAAGCCTTGACTGGGGGATGCTGCTTGTTACTGATATCATAATGGAAAAAAGTATTTTGCTCACCACTGGTTTTGAAGCAGGAGAGAAAATACTTGCTTATAACAAAACAGAAGACAGATGCTTTGACCTTCCCGGGGTCTTGTCAAGGAAAAAACAGCTTCTTCCTGAAATTCTCCGTGTTCTTGAAGAACTTAACGGATAAATATATAAGAGGACTTTACCGTGAACTACATACTTACCTTAGCCGGATTCTCTCAATCTATCTCCATAAGCGCCTCACAGATACTGCTTGGAGTAATGATAATCAGCTCGTTCTGGTTTATTTATAAAGAAGGTGATTTTGAGATCTTCAAAACAAGACTCTTCGTCTGCTTCTGTCTGCTTTATGCCGCTGTTGGGCTGTCGCTGCTTTTTACAAACCCTACGCCGAATATAACAAAAAGTGCAAAGAGCTTCTGGGGAATGTCTTATCTGTTTACAGCTATGCTTTTAGTCACAGATAAAGCAAAATTGAGACTGATAATGAACTCTATTGTTGCAGGCGGTGCCTTTGCTGCTTCCTACGCGATAATACAGTATTTTTTCTTTGACACAGAAAGAGCCATCGGGTTCATGACTCATGCACTCACCTTTGGCAACTCTATTGTGATGATAGCAGTTCTGTGCCTCTTTACAATTACCGAAAACAGATTTAAAAGCAGAAGTGAAAAAATCCTTTTCTATACGGCACTTCCTCTGCTTATCATCTCTCTTGTCTTATCCGGCTCAAGGGGACCGATACTTGCACTTCCCATGACAGCGGCAATTCTTCTTATAATTAAATTCAGATTCAAAGGACTCGCCTACGCATGCCTTTTAGGGGCGGCAGTAATTGCAGTGATAGTCTTCACACCGTCAATAAATGAACGTTTTTCCAGAATTATTTCTGATGAATACAAAGTATCAAACAGTTCCATAGGCACAAGGGTCGTACTATGGCAGACCTCGCTGAAAATCATCCGAGACAACCCTGTGTTCGGTATTGGTTACGGCAATTTCAGAAAGAATGTGGACAAGTATAATAATAAACCACTCGGTTCAAAGGCACATGCCCACAACTCTTTTCTTCAGCAGGCAGTGTCATACGGTCTGACCGGTCTGACTGTCCTCATGATTTTTTTCGGAGTTTTATGGCAGGAGATTATGAAAACTGTGAAACGAAAGATACCCTATTCCTACGGTGTTTTAGCTGCCTTTATAGCGTTTCTTATATGCGGACTCACAGAAAACAATCTTGGAGATTCGGAAGTGGCAATGCTTATGTGGCTGCTTTCAGGAAGTGTCATAGGAATTATGTTTAACGGAGATTCCGCTTAAGCCTGATAATCCTTTCGTATGAATGTTCGATGGATGGCAGGTTTATTCTGCCGTCCATAACCGCTTCTTTTATTATTTTTGCAGTTTTTTCAGGGAACTCAGGATCGTTAAAAAAGAAGTTGGAATAAACCAGAACATCCGCCCCCGCATTTACAGCATTTACAACAGCTTCCTCAATGGAATAGTTATCTCTCACAGCACCCATCTGCAGGTCATCAGTAAAAACCACACCCTCATATCCAAGCTCTTTTCTAAGTATATCAATATGTTTTTTTGACAGAGTGGCAGGATACACAGGATCAACAGTCGAATTAAACACATGAGCCGTCATTATAGAAGGAGCAAGCCCCTTATTAATCAGAATCCTAAAAGGCTCAAGCTCCTTTCTGCTCCAGGTGTTTGTAACATCGGTAAATCCGAGATGAGAATCTGCAAGCGCACTTCCGTGACCGGGAAAATGTTTTATGGAAGTAATTACTCCTGCTCTATTATGTGCTTTAACGAACTCTTCAGCGTAAAGCACAACCTGGTCAACTTTACCGGAAAAGCTTCTGCCAAGTTTCCCTATTACAGGGGAATCCGGGTTGACATCCAGATCGGCAGAAGGTGCGAAATTAACATTGAATCCTGCTTCGGCTATATCGTTTGCCATATTTAAATACTGTCTGTACGCTTTCTCAGGGGGAAGTTTCGCAGCCGTTTCTTTGTGAGAAGGGTAGCTTCTGAAACCTTTTTCTGCAATAAGCCTTTGCACTTTCCCGCCTTCCTGATCAACTGCCGTAAAAAGTACAGGTCGTTTTTTACCCGCTGCCATCTTGAGTTCTTTATTAAATTTTTTGACCTGTTCAGGGCTTTCTATATTGTATTTATAAAGGATCACGCCGCCAATTTTACCCTGTTCTATCTGTTTCTTAACAAGAGAAATACCTTCCGGCGAAGTATCTTTAATACCGACCATGATCATCTGCCCGATCATTGCAGACAACTCTTCTGCATAACAATTGCTGAACAGAAAAAAAACAAAACCGAGAGTAATTAATACTTTGCGCAACATAGATTTAATATTAGCCTCAATGGGAAAAAACAGCAATAAAGCAATTCTGATTTAATTGGTAAAATGACCTTTGTCCTCAAGCCCGCTTTGATTATTATCAGGCTTATGGTAATATTCTTTAATTCAATAACCAAGGGGTTTAACATGAAAAAACTGGCAGTATTTCTAGGTATCCTGCTGCTCACGCTTTCTTTAGCGGGATGCGGCGGAAGCAATCTCTTTGAAGATGTTGCGGACGACAGCAGCAGCGAAGCAAAAGAGTTTGACGCCATCCGCGCTCTGGATGAAGGGGACTATGACGAGGTCATAGCCTATTATCTCGGCAAATCAAGCCTTGATCCCAAACAGCAGGTTTATCTTGCGTCCGCCTATCTGGGCAAAGTCAATGTGGATTTCATCAACCTTATCGAAGTTGCAGATTCTGATCTTGAAACATTCGATATTATCGCCTCAATATTCGGCGCTGATGAAATCCTTGCGGCTGCAACACCCGTAACAGGAAAAGTACGAGCAAAAGCCGCTCTCACCATTGAGCAATATGAAGAAGCCATCCTGACGGCGTTCAATGTCCTTGATGAAGCATCAACCGACAAGGATGTAAGAACAATGAAGGGTGTTTTGGGTGCAATGGACATCACGATTCTTGTGGCAAAAACAGTTATGGATGTTGCAGACGAAGATTCCCTCACTCTTTCTGAAGAAGGAATCCGGACTGCTCTTAACGGAGCGGCTGTGACTGAAAGTGATGTAATAAACAACGCCAGCGAAGAACAGACATCTCTGGCGGCTAACACACGTATTAACAGAAACCTCACCGCAATTGCAGACGCAATTGAAGTTTTTTCAAGCATCAAAGGCGGGGATACCAGTGATATTAAGGAAGATTTTGAAGACTTCCTGAATGATCTGGATCATGATAATAACCAAGTATATGACGCCGGAGATATTGCAGACTACATTAACTTCGTAATAGTGGGGGTAGTATAATGAAAAAGCTGGTCATTCTTTTAGCAATCCTGATACTCCCCTCTGTGCTTTTTGCTGCGTCTCTGGAGTATCCCTCCATAGTACGCTCCACAAAAGCTCTGGGAATGGGTGATGCCTATTACGCAATGGGTGAGGATCAATATACAATGTTCTACAACCCCGCAGGGCTTGCCAGAATAGACAATTCCAGATGGAGCATCATCAGCCTTCAGCTTGGAGCAAATAATAACCTCATGGATAATAAAAACGCATACAGCGACACAGACTGGGATGATGAAGCCGAAGTGGCAGACTTTCTCCGTGATATAATCGGAGATTATCAGAACTTCAACGGAACATTCTTCCCCGCCTACTACAGAAAGAACTTTTCTCTGGGCGTATTCGCCAGCGCACAGGTTACAGGTATTGCAAGAAACAAAATGTTTCCGGAACTCGATACTGACGCAGTGATAGACTACGGAATAATCGGCGGAATATCCCGTTCATTCATGAGTGACAGGCTTGATGTCGGTGTCAGCGTAATCCTTATGAACAGAAGCAGCCTCAGTGAAACCTACTCCGTGGCTGATATAGCCAGTGACGAATTTGATGAAATAATCGAAGATGATCTGGAAGACGGAACAGGACTTCTTGCAAACGTTGGCGTTATCTACAACATAACGCCCAAAAACACCTCCAATCTCCGTGTGGGCGCAGCAGTAAACAATATCGGCACAACAGATATGGGCGATGCTGAAGACCTTGAGACAACAGTGAATCTCTCTGTTGCTTACTCTCCTACATTCGGATCGATATCAACCGACTTTGTGGCAGATTTCAGAGATGTCCTCATGGCAAATGATCAGGACAGTGATATTCCCAAAAGAGTCAACCTCGGCGCACAGGCAACATGGAAAGCCCTCGCTGTAAGAACAGGTCTCCATCAGGGATATTTCACAATGGGGCTCGGACTGGATCTCCGCTATGTTACTCTTGATTATGCTTACTATCAGGAAGAAATGGGTGCTTACTCCGGTCAGCTTGAGGACGAAAGACACGTCCTGACCTTAAGCCTCGGCTTCTAAAATAAAAGAATCACAAAAAATTCAGAAGGGACGGTGTATTCCGTCCCTTTTCTCATTGTTGTATATCATAGTTTTTCAGTTTCCGGTACAGTGTTGCAATGCCTATACCAAGTTTTTCAGCAGCCAGTTTCCTGTTTCCTTTTACAGTTTCGAGGGTCTTTTCTATGGCGATTTTCTCAATATCTGCAAGAGTGCTTAAGTTAATGCCGTTATACCCGCTGCTGTCCGCTAAAGAAATCTCAGGGGGCAGGTCTGCGGCACTCACAAGTTTTGAATCACACAAAACAGCAGCTCTTTGAACTGCGTTCTGAAGTTCACGGACATTTCCCGGCCAGTTATATCTTAAAAGCACTTCTGCGGCAGCAGGGGAAAAACCTGTGACGTTGGTTTTCATTTCTGCAGAAGCCTGCTTCAAAAAGAAATGAGCCAGAGGAAGTATGTCTTCGCTGCGCTGATGAAGGGGGGGAATATTGAGTTCAATGACTCTCAGCCTGTAATAAAGGTCTTTTCTGAACGCACCTTTTTCTATCTCTGTTTCAAGACATCTGTTGGTTGCGGAAATTATCCTTACATTTATTTTTCTTGTTTTATTCTCGCCAAGCCTCCTGATCTCTTTTTCCTGAAGTACACGAAGCAGTTTCACCTGCATGCTTGGGGAGGTTTCACCTATTTCATCAAGAAACAAAGTCCCTCCTTCTGCTTCTTCAAAAAGCCCCTTATGATCTCTGTCAGCACCGGTAAACGCACCTTTGGCATGCCCGAACAGCTCATTTTCCAGAAGAGAATCGCTGAATGCTCCGCAATTAACCGCAATAAAAGGGCAGGCAGCACATGGTGAGTTGTTATGAATATACCGTGCCAGAACCTCTTTGCCTGAACCGCTGTCACCGACAATCAAAACAGGTGAAACAACTTTAGCGGTACGCTCGGCAAGGTTGATAATATCCTGCATCTTCTTGCTTCTGATGACCATTCCTTCGACAGCATATTTCTTCAACTCAAGATTTTGCAGATGCATTTGTGTTTTTTTAAGCTTTTTTTCTGTACTGCATATTCGGCTGGTAAGCTCACCAAGTATATCGTTGATTGAATCCATTCCATAGAACGGGAGCTGTTCCTGAAGTCTGTCTCCCCATTTATCAGCGAATCTTCCTTCAATCTCACAGTGTTCATCCCCCTTGCCTACGCATTTTGTTTCAATAAAATAAACATCACGTCCATGCTTAAATGACTCATACCCGCTGGCAAAACCTGTCAGTGTCCAGCAAACAGGTTCATCTGATTTTCCAAAGTGCATAATATGCTGCTCCGCTTCATGAGAATTTTGAATTACGGAGTGAATAAGCGGTTTATCACCTTTGCCGTCTGTCTGTTCGAGCATAGTAGTTATGAAGAGACCGAGAATAATATGCAGATGCGCCCCGCCAATCGGGCTGTTGAATAATCGGGGAAATTTTTCTTTAAGCATTTCCGCCGTTCTCCACCCGTGAGCGTAACCGTATCTGGTAAAAACGTTTTTTGCACCGTATTTACCAAAAATCTGTATAATTTCTTTTCGGAGAAGTCCCTTGGATATACAGTCGTCGATAAGAACTCTCTGGTTCATAAAATAAATAATCTTACTCTCAGGATCTACTTTCAGCAGATCGTCAATTTTCAGGTTATAGGCATCTGTTTTCAAATTACATACATCCATAAAGTTTATCCTCAATAAAACAATCAAATATAAACACTGTATCATTTCTCATAATACAATCGCAATCAAAACTTATCATGTTGATAGATACAGCTATCAAAATGATAGCCATATAAAGACATATACAAATAAATAACCTATTTATAAACGTGTTATCTTCTATCATTATTTTGGCACATCATATGCTTTACAAAATACAAGTTTATTAGCTCATAAACCATTTTATGAGCTAACACACTAACGGCATCTGCATGTTTAATTTTTATTAAACGTGACGGGAAAAATGTTTTCCCAATATCACATATTTTAAGGAGAGTCAGATGGACGAAAAAACAAAATTATCAAGACGTAATTTTATTAAAACCGGTATCGCCGGTGCGGCGGCGGCAGTAACAGCAGTCAGCCTCCCAGGCATTGCCTCTGCTGACACAGCAGCAGGGCATCCGCTTCCTAACGAATGCACACAATGGAGCTGGGAAAAACCCGTTAAGGCTATCCCTGAAAAACAGATCAAGAAGACTGTCAAATCAGATGTAGTCGTCATAGGAGCCGGGCTTGCAGGTATAACAGCCGCACTTTCCGCAGCAGAATTCGGCGCTTCTGTCCAGCTTATTGAAAAAAACAACACATGGGCTGCCAGAGGCGGTCATATAACAGCATTTGACAGTAAAATACAGAAACGTCTCGGAATCAAAAACAACTACAGACAAGTCATCCGTGATTGGATTGCATGGGCTCAGGGGCGTATGGATGAAAGGCTTTTATGGAGTTTTGCTGAAAAAAGTGGCGCATGCATGGACTGGGCTGTGGCGATAGGCGAAAAATACGGACTTAAAGTAACTATGTGGGAAGGCTACTACAAAGGACCTGACTATACTGAATATCCTGTAACTCACTTTTTTCATGAAGAAGACGCTGATTTATCATATGTTTACGGCAATTCAAAGGGAATAGGCAATGTTACCTTAGTTCCTGCTCTCGAAAAAGAAGCAAAATCAAAAGGAGTGGCTTTCAACTACGGAACACCTGCGGTACAGATACTTAAAGGGTCAGACGGCAGAGTAAACGGAGTTATCGCCGGCAAACCCGGCAAATACACCAAATTTATTGCTCCCAGTGTCATCATAGCAACCGGTGATTACGCTTCAAATGACGAAATGAAGAGATGCTACTCTCCGTTCTCGCTGAAAGCTGATGCACAGATATATTTTCCCAATAAATGCAACACAGGTGACGGACATATAATGGCAATGCAGGTTGGCGGTGCGATGCAGAGGCATGAGCCCCACGGCGCAACAGTGCACCTGGAAGCCGGAGCCGCCAGCTACGGTTTTCTTCATGTTAACGCTTTGGGCAACCGGTTCAAAAACGAAGATGTCAACACACAGTCAAAAAGCTGCTCAAAAGAGCTTGAACCAGGCGGAATAGCCTGGACAATATACGACCGTGACGGTCTCACACAGGTTAAAAAACAGGTTGATGCCAACCTTGCAGGAGGACTCTTCTACGGGCAGATGTGGCAGCCATGGGGCAACGGATTTAATCTGGAAGTTGAAAAAATGACTCAGGAAGCCCACATAAAAGACGGTAAGGTTGTGACCGCAAGCTCCATAGAAGAACTTGCCTCCAAAATGAACGTACCTGTCGAAAACCTTATTAAGACTGTCAGCAGGTATAATGAACTTTATAAAATGCAGGATGATGTGGATTTCGGTAAAAGAAAAGAACTTCTTACACCAATCATTAATCCTCCGTTTTATGCAGGCAAGCTTTTCAGTACGCTTCTCACAATGTCCGGAGGTGTCAGAACAGACAGCAACCTGCTGGTTCTTGATGCAGAAGGAAACCCCATACAGGGGCTGTATGTTGCGGGTTCTGCCGGAGGTGAATTTTTTGCCAATGACTATCCCACAATCTGCCCCGGAATCAACCACGGCAGATGCCTCACATTTGGAAGAATGGCAGGTATAAAAGCTGCCGGTAAAGATCCCTACAAAATCATACCTTCTATAAAAATCTAAGGGCGGAAGATGCTGAAACGGAAGCTGTTTTTTCCTCCATTAATACTGCTCCCGATTCTTCTTGCGGCGGGGCTTGCCTTTGCAGAAGGCAGCTCCGCATGCGGAGATAAATGCCACATAATTAAACCTTATACAGAAGGAGTCAAAGACGGCAAACTTCTTGTAAGCAAACACTTTGAGGCAGGAATCGGATGTACGGAGTGCCACGAATACTCTGATGAGACCCGTAAAAATGAAGAGGAAATGTATAAAAACGGAGAATATGAGGAACCCATGTACACACGGGAATACGAACCTGATTTCTGCTTCAGATGCCATGAAAGCTACCAAGCCATACGTAAACGCACTGAAGGCTTCATGGAAAAATGGGGTCGCAACCCGCACGAATCCCATATGGGTGAGATAGGCTGCTATGAATGCCATAAGGTGCATCAGGCATCCGTTTTTGTATGTGCGGAATGCCATCATGCAAAATGGGAAGAGCGGCTTCCCGCAGGCTGGAAAATAAAATAAAGGAGAACCGTATGCTTAAAAAGCTGTTTATTATATTCATACTTTCATTTGCAGGGCTTGCACATGCTCAGGATTACTCACTGGGTTCAGAGGGAATAAAAGCAGGAACGGCTCCCGGTCCGGGATTTTATTATCTGATGTACAACAACTATTACACATCTGACAAATCTATGGACAAAAACGGGAACGAACAGGACATTGATTTTGAAATTTCCACTTTTGCCAACGTACACAGGTTTGTGTATGTGACAGAAAAGAAAATACTCGGCGCATATTACGGGATGAATATCATTATTCCACTTGTATATGCAGATTTGAGCATCGGCGCTGCCGGAGTGGATGAGGATGATACGGATCTTGGGGATATAATCGTTGAGCCTATGTTTCTCTCATGGCGCGAGGAGCGCTTTGAAGCAGTTTTGGGAACTGCCCTTTTCCTGCCAACAGGAAGCTATGACAAAAGCAGTCCTTTGAATATAGGAAAAGACCACTACACATTTATGCTTACGCTGGGCGCAACATATTATCCTGATCCGGAAAGAGAGTGGTCACTCTCTGTTCTCAGCCGTTATGAGAAGCACTTTGAGAATAATGACACCGATGTAACATACGGTGATGATTTAAATATTGAATGGGGAATAGCAAAAGCTGTAACTCCTAAAATTGAGATCGGACTCGCCGGTTATGCTCACTGGCAAATTACGGATGACAAGGGGAATGATGCCTCGTGGGACAAAAGCGTCCATGACAGAATTTTCGGTATAGGACCGGAAGTGGACATATTCTCCGAAGCACTTGGAGCCATATTTAAATGTAAGCTTTACAGAGAATTTGAAGCACAGGACACAACAGAAGGAACATCAGCCTGGCTGACACTGGTAAAACCCTTGTAGCTGCCTCTGTACGAAAAAAGGGGCGGTGTATCCGCCCCTTAGCTTTATTAATCTACAGACACTGCTTATCTATAAAAGTAACGGCTTCATCAACAATGCTCTTGAGAACATCTTCCTTTGTTCCCTTCTTAAGGTCTCTCATTATGTACGTTTCCCTTAAAAATGCACCCTTGCCGCTGAAAAGCCTCACACTCACCTCAACATTACCCGTGCCGGAATTAACAAGACTGTCGGTAAAAACCGGATCAGAATACTCAACAAGAACAACACGGATTATAATGTCACTGTTCTCGCCCTCATAACCCTCTTTAACATTAAGAGCCTTGAATCTGTCAGCTATGTCTTGTGTGAGGGTATCCTGAAACTGTCTGCCGAAATCAACACCTGCACCCTGTGATGTGCTGTAGTCAGCAGGCATAATAAGGATATTTTTTGCCACTTTACACTCTTTCGGAGTGAGGCATGCACTGAGAAAAACCGCGCAGAAAGCGCAGAGAAGAACTTTTTTAATCATTGTTTCTGCTCCTTAAAGTCTATGCTTCGTCTTTATCCTGATGTTTCTTTGTTCCTTTGTAAAGTTCATATTCAAGCAGGCGGCATTCGATCTTTGAGTTAAAGAAAACCGTCTTTGAAGCCGTACGCAGACCAACATGTTTAGCCAGTTCCATATTTCCGGTAAAAATATATCCCTTGTAGCCCTGACAGCTGCTTTTGAAAAAATCTCCTATAGCTCCGTAAACAGATTCAAGCTGTTTTTCATCCCCCAGTCTTTTGCCGTATTCGGGATTAAGAATCACTGTTCCCCCGCCTTCCGGAACGGTACAGTCACGGAAATCACAAAGCTGATAATCCAGATATTTTTCAACTCCAGCGTATCCTGCATTCTCTTCCACAGCTTTCAGACATCTTTCATCATGATCGGAAACTATTACTTGTCCTTTTATATCTTTTTTAACCACACGAAGAGCGTCATTGCGCATGTCGCTCCACTCCTTTTTGTTGAAACCGGTGATGTGCATGAAACCGAAATTGCGTCTTATAATTCCTCCTGCCATGTTCAAAGCGCTCATAAGCGCTTCAATGGCAAGGGTTCCGCTGCCGCACATTGGGTTGATAAAGTTATCTGTGCCTTTCCACCCTGTTTTCATAATAACAGCAGCAGCAAGGGTTTCAGTCATGGGAGCCATCATAGGATTATATCTGTAACCCCTTTTTGAAAGTGCTTCACCGGAGGTGTCGATATAAAGGGCGCACTCATCCTCCCTCCAGTGAAGAAAAAGAACAGCGGCGTTAAGTTCAGGTCCGGTATTAGGGCGTTTACCGAGTTTTGATGTCATCCTGTCCGCTATGGCATCTTTGCACCGGAGGTTCGCAAACCTTGTATCCCTTATATTATCATTGAGAACAGAGGAGGTTATGCTGAAATAACCTTTGGGATCAAGCATGTCCTCCCACGGAAGCTGTTTGACTTCTTTATAGAGTTCATCCGGTCCGGCAGCACGGAAACGGGCAAGCTGAAAAAGCACCCTGCTGCCTGTTCTCAGAAAGAGGTTAAGGCGCATGGCGTCTTTCATTGTACCTTCTGTCTCAAGCCCTGCGGTGAGTTCGTTTTTTATACCGTAACCCAGAGCTTCAAGCTCTTCCTTAAGAAAGGGATTTATCCCTTTAGCGCAGGTCACGACAATTCTGCTTTTATTGCGGAATGCGTACATAGTAATTACACCTGTTGAAGAAAAAACGGATAATAGCATCCTAAAAAACTATAAACAAGAACAACCCGCAATGCTTCCTTGATGTGAGGAAAAAACCGCTTTATTATTGTCTCAACGTGGCGGAGGAGTTTATGAAACCTGAACACAGAATCCTTATTGTGGATGACGACCCTGTAAATCTTGATATTATGATGGAAATACTCGCTTCCGAATATTCCTGCGCTGCAGTGTCATCCGGTGAAGATGCTCTTAAAGCAGAAAAAAACTTCAAACCAGATATAATACTGCTGGATATAATGATGCCCGGAATGGACGGCTATGAAGTATGCCGGAGAATACGTGAAGGGGAAACCCACAGGTTTACCAAAATAATTCTTGTTTCAGGCAAATCGATGACGGAAGACAGGCTCAGGGGCTACGATGCCGGGGCGGATGATTATATCACAAAACCATTTAACGATGATGAGCTTCTGGCAAAGATCAAAGTATTTCTCAAGCTCAAACGCCTTGAGGAAGTGGATGCAGTTAAAAGAGATATAATAAATATATTCTCCCATGAGACAAGAACACCCCTTTCAGCAATAGTCGGTCCTGCGGAAATGCTTCTTGAAGATAAAGCTCTCGGAAAGGAAAACAGAGAACTGGCGGAACTGATCCTGCAGGGGGCAAAGCAAATTGCAGATCTTGTTCATAAAACCACAATGCTTTGCAGGCTGAAGTCCGGTTTCAGAATGAGAGTATCTGAATTCAAGGCATCCGAATGTATCGATGAAGCTGTTAAGAAAAAACTGCCCGAAGCCGAAGCAAAAAACATATCCATCAAAATATACAATGAACCGGATTTTCAGATAAGCGGAGACAGGGAAACTCTTGTGGAAGCCCTGACAATGCTCATTGAGAATGCAGTGATATACTCTGAAAAAGAATCACATATTAACATCAAAACAGCATGCGGAGATAAAGACACTGCATTTATTGTCGAAGACTGCGGTAAAGGACTGGAAAAAAACACAGAGCAGATCTTTGATGACTTCAGAATAACTGACAGCCGCAGGCATATTAAAGGAATGGGGATAGGCTTAAGCATAGTCAAACATATAGCAGAAATACACGGCGGAAGTGTTGAAGCAGAGGACTCCCCTTGCGGAGGCGCTGTTTTCAGGATGTTCATACCTCACAGGGACGGTTTAAAATAAAAAATATAGAACAATACGGAGCTTTCTTTTTATTGTTTTTGCTTCTCGCTGCTGCGGGAACTCTCATGTTTTTTGCTGACGGTTTCACCCGCAGACCATTGGAAACACGCCATGAGAAAGACACAAAAATCAGCGCAGCGGAGAATATCCTTAACAATGAGCTTGATAACATTATAAACAGAATAAACTACATCCGCAGACAGGAAGACGAAAACCTGAACTTCAGACTAAAAAACAAGGCTGAAACAACCATGCAGTTTATTCAGAAAATGAAAAACGAGTATGGAGCCGAAAAGGGGGTGGAGATGTCTGTCTCTATCCTTGCCGCAGTAAACAGAGCAGACAGCGTGTTCAATCTTTATGTTCTTGCTCCCGACGGCAAAGCACACATTTTTCCCGCAGAACCTATGTATGAAAACTCGTCTTTTCTGGGCTTCAGAACGTCTGAAGGCGAAAACATCTTTGCCGAAATAGCCGCAAAGCCCGAAAGATTCACAAATAAATTCATAACTTACAGCCTAAGAGCAAGGCACGGCATGTCGCCTGAAAAAAAGAAAGCCTACGTAGTCTGCGACAGCCAAAGCGGAATTATCACCATAGCTGAAGCTGACAATACAGAAGCTGAAAGAATTGCAAAAAGCAAGGTCAGAGACGATCTCTCAAATCTCTACATGCTTTATCCGGCTTACGGAAGAATAAATCTTTTTGAATCTGTGGGCACATTTACAGGAAAAAGTTTTCTCAAAACTGTTCTTAATGAAGAACTTGAAAGCACACCGGAAAATGACGGTCAAAAAAGTTCAGAATTTGCCCCGCTTATTTACAGCGGCAGGGAGATAATACTCCACACAAGGGAAGATCCGGTTTTCGGAAAATATTCCGAAGCTCTCACTGTTGTTAAGAAATATCCTGAGTGGAATTGGTATATCACAAAAAGCCGCTTTTTTGAATACGACGGCATACATATTGAAAAACCTGACATAATACTCACAGCAACGAACAATCTTCAAAACGGTTATTTGATTTTAATAGTATTTTCTGTGATGGGGCTCTTCACCCTATACATACTAATAAAAAATTCAGGGCTTGTTCATAAAGCTTTATCGCCTGCGGAAAAAGAGCTAACCGATCTGCACACCGTTAACTTCAGAATGGCTGAAAAAATAAAAGAACATAAAGAAAAAGAAAAAAAGCTTAATGACTCAAAACTTGAGCTTGAAGAAAAACTCGCTTTGAAAACAAAAGAATACCGCAAAATGAACGAGATGCTCATTGCCGAAAACATGGAGCGCACTCAGCAGGATCAGATTCTCCGTGCCGAAAAAGAAAAAGCAGAAGCAGCAAATATTATGAAGCGTGAGTTTCTCACAAACACATCCGAAAAACTCAAAACAATGGTAACAGAGATAAAGCAATGCTCTGAAACCGGAAGTGCAGGCTTTGATGAAATGACCGCAGAGGAAACTGCATCTCTTTTTGGCAGCATCCACTCAAAAGGCGGGGAGTTGATGAACTTCCTCGGTCTGATAATCGATCTTTCAAAGCTTGAAGCAGGCAAAACAGAGGATAAAATATCATCAGTCGATTTCAAGGAGCTGTTCACCAGACTGTGCTACGAAACAGTGCCCCTTTTTGCCGCCACAGAAAGTGCAGTCAATATTGAATTTTCGGACGAAAACATTGTTATCCGCACAAGATACCGCCATGCAGAAATCGCATTTCTCCACCTGTTGAGCTACGCTGCGAAGAGCTGCCGGAAAGGAACAAGACTTAATTTAAGATATTTCCGCACAAAATCACTCCGCTCAGGAACCCTTGTTGACTCAGCAACAATTGAAACAGGCTACATTGAATCACTTGATATCATGAAAGGGCACAACCCTTTCAGCCTTCCTTCGGGTTCAGACAGCTCATTTATCAACATAAACATATTCAACGAGGCTCTGAAGAGATGCGGCGGAACTTTTTATGTGAATGAAACCGAGCAAGGAAGCCTGTTTTCCGTAGTGATCCCTGAACTGGGGGATGTACAATGAACAGGCAAAGCGCAGCGGCATCCATCGAAAAAAACTTTAAAATGCTTTCAGCCGTGCTGATTGCCGGTATATTAATCGTTGAGGCTGTTCTGTTCAGTGTTTATTCTGACAGATACCATAAAGAAACTGAAACAGCAGCACGTAAAGCAGCAGAAAGCAAAAGGATAGGCCTTGAAAACTTTCTGGAACAGCTTGAGGCGGAAATAGACTTTGTAATTCGGCAGGACAGGCAAGAGGCTCTGCTTGCCGCAAAGGAGAGAGTGGAATCTTTTGCAGCAGCTGTAGCCGAGGTTGAAGCAACGCCCGAAACAAACGATGACTCCATCATTTCAGACTATCTCGAAACGGTAAATAAATCAGCCGGTGACGAATATGTTTATGTATTGAACAAAAGAAACAGACCGACGACTCACCCTCTCAAAGATAAGCTTGATATGATTATTCCTCCTGATGAAATTAATGAAATCAGAAATAAGGTTAACGCAATTTCAGAGGGCGGTTCTGCCGTAGTTACCTACAATGTATTCACTGAACAGGGGAAAATTGTCAGAAAAACAAGCTACATAAAAAGCATACCTCCGCACGGCTGGAAAATAGCTTCAGGATTCAGCCATGAAAAAAGCATTGAGAAGATTCAGAGCTATATAATCAAACAGCTTGAAAGCCTTGTTAAGGATCAAAGTTCACTCTCTTTTTTCACTGTGTTTTCGGACAATTCCGAAATAATCAGTACCGGAGGCAATATCAGTGAGGATCAGGGCTACGGACTTAAGCTTAAATCCCGACTGGGGGATGCTTCAAGCTCCTTTTTCTATGAAATAACCCAAAACAGCGAAAATATGAAACATCTGCGCATGACCGCCGTCAGAAGAATACCCGAATGGAACTGGATTGTAGCTGCAGGGTTTGATGAAACCCCAAGAGCGGTTATAAAATCTTCAATTAGCAAGGATCTCAAACATAAGCTCTATGCGTATACCGCAGCTTCCGCCGCAGCGGCGGCTGCGTTGATCTTCCTTGTTATAACTCTGACAGCCAGAAGCAGACGCAGCTTAGTCAAATCACTTGAAAACTCATTCATTAAGGCGGAGAACAGAACAAAGGAACTGAAGCTAATCGGCAAAAAACTGGAAGAAGAGCATTTATACGTTATCAACACAGAAAGAAGACTTGGCAGGATAAAAGACAACCTTGAAAAAACTGTGGAGGAGCGGATCAGAGATCTGAAAGATATAAGTATCCACCTGCGCAAAGAAAATCTTAAAATTGCCAAAGTGAACAATGAACTGATAGCCGCCAGAAAGAAGGCAACAGAAGCAAGCATGGTAAAAACAGAGTTTCTCGCAAACATGTCCCATGAGATAAGAACACCGATTCATGCAATCCTCAGCTATTCATCCTTCGGTTTCAAAAAGTTTGAAAATACCAAAGATCAGAGACAGAAAGGCTATTTCATTAAAATAGCAGAAAGTGCAGGACGCCTTCTTTCATTTATTAATGATCTGACAGACCTTTCCGATCTTGAATCGGGCAGAATAAAATATAAAGTGTCAAGATTCAACGTAACAGGACTTTTGAAAGGAGCAGTTAAGGAGCTGGAAAGAGTGTTTCTTGAAAAAAACATTGCAGTAAGAGTACCTGAAAACGGAACACTTATCTGCGCTGACGAAGCCAGACTAAGACAGGTGTTTCTCAACATCTATTCCAATGCGGCAAAATTCAGCCCTCCAGACAGTCTTATCATAACTGATATCATCTCCGAAAACTCCATCGTGAAAATTATTGTTACGGATTTTGGTCCCGGAGTGGATGAGTCGGAAAAGCTACTTATATTTGAAAAGTTTACTCAGTCATCCAAAACAAAAACCGGTGCAGGCGGTATAGGGCTCGGACTTGCCATATGCAGAGAGATAGTCACTGATCACGGAGGCAGTATTTATGTTACGGACAATCCGGAAGGCGGCAGCTGCTTTACCGTTGAGCTACCCCTGTTTTAGGTATTATTTATAATTTATCAGAATAAGACCTGCTATACACAAAGCAATGCCCATAGCACTTTTCACCGTAAGAGTGTCATTAAAAACCAGATAACCGACAGGGATAAGACAAAGCCCCACCATAACACTGACAACAATGCCGGCTATATTTATGTTCCACCCTGCCCTGTAAACAAGAAGAAATCCAAGCTCAAGCCCCACAATAGAAATACCCAAAACTGCACTGGGCAGGTTCAGCCTGCTTATTTCCTCTGTGATTGTGCCTTTAAACGGGAAAAAAGGGATAAGAAATAACGAGGCAGCAGCAGCGGTAAGATATGTAAATACCAGAGAAACAACAGGGTTTGCATTTGCAGAAATTGTTTTCTGGCTTATGTGATAAAAAACATTTGAAAAAACCGCAAGAAAAATTCCGAACCAGTATATCATCCTTTACTCTCCTCATCATTTTGCAGAAGCAACTATCCTTTAAAAGAAATAAATCTTCAAGGAGAATTGTCTTCTTCGGAACAAAATTACAACTTTTTCCTTATTTAATGGTATCTTAAACTAACCGCAAAAACATAAATCCCGCTGCATTTAAGCCTAAGTGCGGCTATTTCGTGTTGAATACCAGAGGTTAAACATGTTATTACTGGAGCGTATCCTGCTTATTGGCAGATTGATTAATCTTATAACCGGGGACACACAATGAATGGAAGCAGCAGAATTCTGATTATTGACGATTCTGAAACATCACTGAACATTCTTGAACGGATACTTAACTCATGCGGGTACAGTAATATAGTCACTGCCCCTGGAGCATGGGAAGGTATCGAGATCCTTGATGAAGCAGAAAATCATGAGGAAAAACTGCCTGATTTAATCCTTATGGATATAGTGATGCCGCAGATGAACGGTATTGAAGCTGTTCAGAGGCTTAAAACACACCCTGTCTATGAGCATATACCTGTTATTATGATATCTGTAAAAAACGATGCACAGACTCTTTCTGATGCTTTTGAGGCAGGAGCTGCGGACTTTATTCTCAAGCCTGTTTCAAAACCGGTTCTGAAAGCAAGAGTGGACGCAATAATTAAGCTGAAACTTGAAACGGATAAACGTTCCCAGCAGGAAGAGGAGCTTAAGAGGCTGAACCGCCGTCTGGAAGAGCTTAATCAGATAAAAAACCGCTTTCTCGGCACAGCAGCGCATGATCTCCGCGGACCTCTTGCATCAATAAGAGGATTTGCCGAGATGCTGGCTGATGAATTGGAAGAGAAACTTAATGACGATCAGTCAGAAATGCTCAGTATGATACACGAAACCAGCCATGGGATGTTGTCGCTTGTCAATGATCTGCTTGACTATGCGGTGATAGAAAGCGGCAGAATGTCACTGCTTAAACATGGACATAACCTTCAAAAAGTCATAGACAGACGCATAAACATCAATGAACCGGCAGCAGCCAAGAAAAACATCATAATTACCCGTGAGCTTGAAGATGTGGGCATTGTGTCTGTTGATAAAAACAGAATCGATCAGGTGCTGGACAATCTTTTGGGCAATGCTTTAAAATTTTCTCCGCAAAATACTGAAGTAAAGGTTAAACTATACAAAGAGGGAAATGATATCGCCATAACAGTGGCGGATCAGGGTGTCGGAATAAGCGAGGATGATATCCCCAAGCTTTTCGGTGAATACTGCACAGTGGACAGCAAACCGACCGACGGGGAAAAATCAACAGGACTGGGGCTTTTTATAGTAAAAAGCATAGTGTACGCACACAACGGAAGCTTCAGTGTAAAAAGCAAAAAAGGCGAAGGTACGGAAATCACCGTTAAACTGCCTGCGGAGACAAACTTATGAGTGTTGCACCGAGAGTCATTATCGCTGATGATGAAGCGCATATCCGTCTCATCATGAAAAAAGTCATCCAGAGCATTAACTGCGAGCTTGTCGGCGAGGCCCAAAACGGGCTTGAAGCTGTTGAGCTCTGCAGGCAGTACAAGGTGGATATAGTCCTGCTTGATATAAACATGCCCAAACAGACAGGAACTGAGTCCATAAAGGGAATAAAAGAGCTTCAGCCCGGAGCGCTTATTATCATGCTCACATCAGTCGCTGATGTGGAAACTGTTGATGAGTGCATAAAGCACGGAGCATACAACTATATAAGAAAAGACACCCCCATAAAAGAAATACGGCAGATAATAGTCGAATCATGGAACACTTTCCTGACTGCAAGGAGAAACAAAGATGAGGATAAGGTACAACCTGAGAGAAATTCTTCTGGAGATCAAAGCTGACGAAGAATTTGAAAAGATGACCCAGCGCAAGCTCACGCAGGACGGTATCCAGAGGCTTATCACCAGCAAAGATAAAATTAAGCTGAAAAAGGGTGAATAACCATGAAGAAAAGAAATGACGAGTTCATGGAGCTTCTGGTTAAGGAACGGGTACTCACAGAAGAGGATAAAAACAATCTTCTGAAAAAATTTAACGGCAGCGCCGCTGATATACTCCACTATCTCATAGAGGGCGGAGCCGCCTCAAGAGACCTCATGGCAAAACTCTGGGGCGATTCAATAAACAAAGCCTACGTCGATCTCGGCAGAACCATGATCAACTATGATCTTTTTGCCATGCTCCCCTCCGAAACTGCTAAAAAATTCAGGGTTGTGCCTCTCTACAAGTTCGGTGATACAGTGACTATTGCTGTCTCTGACCCTGAGAATATGGAGGCTGTACGTGCATGTGAAAAATACTTTGAAGCAAATGTCAGCACAGTGTTCGCCATGCCGGAAGATCTTGAGGATACCCTTGAGATAAGCTATCAGGACAGTACAAAAATTGATGAATTCCTCGCCAAGATCTCCGTAGATTCACTTGTAAAAGGAACAAGCAAGATCACAGCCGGCCAGCTTCAGAGAATGGCGGGGGATCAGTCGATTATTGAACTGGTGCGTGCCATAATGCTCATCGGCATAAAAGAAGGCGCATCAGATATACACATTGAGCCTCAGGAAAATTTTGTCCGTGTACGCTATAGAATAGACGGCGTTCTTCAGGATCTGCTTAAGTTTGATGTGATTATCCTCACAGGTCTTATATCAAGGCTTAAAGTTATGTCAAACCTTGATATTACCGAACGCAGACTCCCTCTTGACGGCAGATGCGTGCTTAAGCTTAAAAACCGCTCAATCGACTTCCGTATATCCACAGTACCCAGCATATACGGAGAAAAAGCTGTTCTGCGAATACTCGGTCAGAAGGACTCTAAGACTGTTCCCTCGCTGACTGACCTCAACTTTTCCAAAAGCATATACAGCAAGCTCAATCTGCTCATGGAGAACCCCAACGGAGTTTTCTTCGTAACGGGGCCCACGGGTTCAGGGAAAACTACAACTCTTTATGCCCTTTTGAAATATCTGAATGAACCGGGCGTAAATATCATGACCATTGAAGACCCTGTTGAGTACCGTCTTCAGGGGCTTACACAGGTTCAGGTGAATACGGCGGTGGGGCTGGGGTTTGCGAACACTCTGCGTTCATTTCTGCGTCAGGACCCAGATATCATACTTATAGGTGAAATCAGGGATACTGAAACAGCAAAAATAGCTGCACAGGCAGCACTTACCGGACACCTTGTCCTTGCTACCATGCACACCAACAGCGCAATGGAGGCGGTAACAAGGCTTCTTGAAATAGGCGTTGAACCGTTCCTTGTGGCTCCATCAATGATAGGCGTTATGTCTCAGAGGCTTATAAGAAGAATCTGCGACCACTGCAAAGAGCCCTACGAGCTTAAACCGGAAGAGATAATGCGCTATTTCTACGAGTGGGACGGAAAAACCAAAGTCCATTTCTACAAGGGTAAAGGATGCCCCAAATGCTACGGCAGCGGCTATAAAGGCAGAATCGCTATCCATGAGCTGCTGATGATAGACCACGAAGTGAGGAAAATGATCGCTGAAGGAGCAAATATTCTTCAGGTTCAGGAGTACACTATGGCAAAAGGAGGATATAAAACCCTCCGTTATGACGGTCTTAAAAAAATTCTGCGAGGACTCACCACAATTGAGGAACTCAACAGAGTGACAGTGAGCGAGGATGTCGCAGAGGCTAATTTATGATTCTTGCCGTCATAGATGACGTGCGGACAGATCTGAAACCGCTGAAAGAAGCTCTTTCCAGGATAGAGGAGATTTCATGGGTCGAGAATATGACACTGCTTGAATCATTTGACAAGCTGGCGATTCTCAGCCCTGCAAAACCCATTGTTCAGCCGGATATAGTTCTTATCAGTTTTGAGAACAATATTGAAGCATATGAAGTTACGCTTGCAATAAAATCAGACGGCAAGTACACCGATACGGTTGTGATCTCCTACCACAACTCGGATGACAATGACATCATAAAGGCGATGCAGGAAACCGGATGTCTTGACTATGTAAAGGATTTTTCGGACAAAACAGAGATCTATGCACGTCTGAGAACTGCTGTTGCTCTGCGACATGAAATAATAAGCAGAAGAACCAGAGAAAAGGAAATTGAAGAGAATAATCGAAAACTTGAGGACATTTCAAATATTGACGGACTGACGGGCATTCTCTCAAAGCGCTATTTCAGCTTCAAGCTTGAAGAGGAGATCAGCCGTGCAGTAAGAACCAAATCAGCAATTTCTCTTCTGCGTATAGACATAACTGATTTCAGGGACTACAACGCAAAATACGGATTTCTGGAAGGAGATAAGGTCCTGCGCCGTATATCCTCCGCATTGAAAAAATCCGCAAAACGTCCGGGAGACCTCCTTGCGAGAATAGGCGGAAACAGCTTCGCCCTTTTTCTGCCGTCAACAGACCTGAAAGGAGCAGAATTCATAGCAAAGACTGTTGTAAAACACATAAATAATCTCGCTATTGAACATGAAACAGAATACGGAAGCTTTCTGGGTGTTCATGTGGGTGGAATGAGTGTGACGCCGGAAGTAACTGACGATGCCTCCGGTCTGCTCAACATGATCTCAGATATAACTGCGGAGTGTACTGCGGGAATCGGTGAAGAAAAAAACTTTTTCTGCATAAGAGCCGAATAAATCAGCTTGCGAATTGAAACCCACACCCTAAATTATCCGTTATATATTACAGCCAATAAGTTTGCGTATCCATACTTGAGGGAAAAATGAAATTAAAGATCCTGACTTTATTCCTTATTTTAACAATAGTTACCGCATTTGCTCAAACTTCAGATGCAGACAGCTCACCCAGAGTACTTAACAAGGCTTCTCTGGCAATGAGAGCAGCAAAAGACGGCTACGTTCGGGTTATTGTAGGCTTTAAGTCTGACAGCTACCCGGAATTGATAGGAGCATCACGCAGAGCAGGGCTCAACACAAAAGGAACAGCCAGAGCCAGAGCGGCTGAAAAAGCCGATGCAGCAGTGAAGGCTGAAACCCGCAGAAGCAGAGAAAAGGCGCTTGAATCTGTTAATTCTAAAAACTTTATCATAAACAGAGCTTATGATTACACCCCCGAAGCGGCAATGGAAATCACAGTCGAAGGCTTGTCAGAACTTTCAAATAATCCCCTCGTGGAATACATAGTTGAAGATGTTCCGAGGAAGCTTCCTGAAACTTTGTCCGCTCCCTACGCCGGCATTAATTCAACAGGGCAGATAGGGGCAGATACTTTATGGGCATCAGGCTATACAGGTGTAGGCTGGTATGTAGCCGTACTTGACACGGGGATAAGACGCACCCATGAAATGTTTGCCGGAAAAAATATAATCGAAGCGTGCTTCTCATCACTCAACGACTGCCCAAATAACAGCAGTAATTTGAAAGATGTTATCGGTGCTGCAGCTCACTATGAAAGCACATATTACAGCTACGACCACGGAAGCCATGTAGCGGGAATTGCTGCCGGTAATGGTCCGGTTCAGAAAGGTGTGGCATATGATGCGGACATAATTGCAATTCAGGTCTTTTCCAGATTTGAAAATAAATCAGATTGTGGTGACAGATTTCCTTGTGTTCTTTCTTATGATTCAGATCAGAAAGCGGCTCTCGAATATATCTACAGTAAAAAAAACACCTATAACATAGCTGCAGTAAACCTCAGCCTTGGTGATGGTAAACACGGCGGCTACTGTGATGCGGATGATTTATTATACACAAGAGCTATTAATAATCTCACTTATGCTGATATAGCCGTTGCTGTTGCGGCAGGAAATGAAGAGTACTGCAGTGCAGTCGGAACTCCTGCATGCATCCAGAATGCAATAACCGTTGGTGCTGTTGACTACACAGATCAGGAAGCTTACTTCAGCAACTACCTGAAAGATGTTCTGGATATATATGCCCCCGGTGAAGGGATTAATTCATCTGTTGGAAGCGGAGATTCAGACTATGAGGCATGGAGCGGAACCTCAATGGCTACCCCCCATATCACCGGAGCATTCGCCCTTTTCCGGCAAAAAAGCGACACGGTCTCCCTTAACCAACTTGTTACTGCAATGAAAAATACAGCCTCACCCGTAAGCCATGAATGTACAGTACATGGAGATGAAGGTCGTATTAATGCGGATAATGTTGCTTCTGCCATATCAAATGATGCGAGAGTGAGTGTTTCCATAAATTCAGACGATGTCTATGTCAACTCAACAGAACTGACATTAAATATAACAGGCACAGACAGTCTTGGTATTAATGGTTACTATGTTTCTGAAACAGGCTCAACTCCTACGGGGTCACAGTTCACCACAATAGCTCCTGAAACAGATATTTCAATAACAGATGAAAGTCTTAGTTTGAGCGGCTCTAACGGATTAAAAAGTGTTTACGTATGGGTTAAAGATCTTAATGAAAACATAAGCCTGCCCGCATCAGACACAATCATTCTGGACACTGTTGCTCCTTACGTTGTGAGTATTACACCAGAAAACAACTCAACAAATGTCTCACGAAGTACAAATATTTCCATTACTTTCAGTGAGCCTGTCCTCTCATCAAGCCTCACAGCATCCAATCTGTCTTTGACAAACCGCTCAACTCTTGAACCTGTGACCTCCGGTAATCTCACAATATCAGGCAATACAGTAACCTTTAACCCTGCTTCAAACTTAAGTGCCGGAACTGCATACACAGTTAACATCTCCACAGGGGTAACTGATCTTGCGGGTAATGCTTTAAGTTCCGCAGGGCAGTCATATTTTGTTACGTCTTCTGCCGATCCCATTGGTGATGAGGACAACGATACTGACAGCGGTTCATCAGGTGGTGGCGGCGGAGGCGGATGTGCCGCAGGGGGCAGTTCAGATTACCTTCTGCTTATGATAATGCTTTTCGCAGGAGTTATACTGAAAAGAAGAAAGATATAGAAAACAGAATCCCCGCCTGAACAAAGCGGGGATTTTTATTTTAATAATTAAGCTTTGCGTCTTTTTATAAAGACTGCCAGCGCTGCAAACATCAGAACAAGGGATATATTTCCGTTTGCAGAAGCAGAACATCCGCCGCCACCGCCGCCTGATGAAGCGCTGTTGCCGTAATCAAGCTCACCGGTGTAACCTTCAATCCATGCAAGGTTATCTGCAACTCTGGCATAAATACCATATTCTCCAGCTTTGGCACATTCATCACCTCCCCAGCTTACGATTCCGGCAACAACCCAGCCTCCGTTTTTGCTAACAAGGAGAGGTCCTCCGCTGTCCCCTGAACAGGAGTCTTTGCCTCCGGAAGCGTATCCTGCACAAATTTCATAATCATAAATCGTATAAGGGCTCATAGCCGCTGAACATGTCTGATTTGAAACTATGGGGATTTCAACCTCCTGAAGCAGATCCGGATAAACATCAACAACGCCGTCCGTGCTTCCCCATCCTATGACAGTGGCTATATCGCCGGAAATAGCATAGTATCGGGCATCACGAGTGTTCAGAACCGATGCGTACTCCGAACCCACAGCCTCACTGAGTTCAAGGAGAGCAACATCCCGGGAGCCTCCGCCGGTTGTGCTGTTAACCAGATAGGACGGGTGGACATATATGTTTGAAATGTTTCTGCGTGTACCTGTGGAGTTAGCCAGATCATATTCTCCGACATATACCTCTAAAGTTGCCGGATCATCAGTTACTGCACCCGGGGGATTTTCTGTCGTAACACAGTGCGCCGCAGTAATTACCCACTCCGGAGCAATAAGAACTCCGCCGCAGAACTGTCTGTTAAAAAGAGGTGTCCCGCCTTTGTTTGCCAAAGCAGCGATGAAGGGGTATTCCCCGCGTGACGCAGTGTTTCCGCCAACGATAAAAGGCGCATCCAGAGCCTGAACACTCAGCGGAACAAGAACCGCCGTAAAAAGAATTATAAGAATTTTTTTCATTCCGACCTCACCATAAAAATCTATTTTAACACATTTTCATCAGCCAGACGAAGAGCATTCCTGAAAACAGTTCTTCTGAATTCTTTTAAATCAGGGTAACGCCCTTTATCGTTCATGCCTTTCATCTGTCTGTTTGTCAGAACAATAACCGTTAATTTCTTTTCCGGTACATAAACTGCGGACGTTCCAGTAAACCCCAAATGCCCGAAAGTTTGCTCAGTGATGTTATCCGCATGGAGAGAGCCTGACGTCATTGCAAAGCCCATTCCCTGCTCTGATGCATCTTTCGTGAGAAATCTTTTCAGTGTTTCAGGCTTAATATGCCTGCCGTCTGTGAGCATCTCCGTGAGGACTGCAAGCTCCTCTGCTGTGCTGAAAAGTCCGGCGTGTCCCGCCGCACCGCCGAAAGCCATCCGGGCGTTGCCGTCATTGACTTTTCCTTTGAGTACCTCTTCTTTCTGCTTAATGCGGCATGCGTCATTTTCAATCATGTCCGCTTCAAAACCGCCAAAGAATGTAGGCATGACATTAACAGAATCCGGAAAAAAACCTGTGGATTTAAGCCCCAGCGGCTTATAAAACTCATCTTTAACAAACTTTTCAAGTTTTGTGCCGCTGACTTTCTCCACAATCAGACCGATAATCATAAAACCTAAATCACTGTAAACACGCTTTGCTCCCGTTTTATACTCCAAAGGAATATTAAGCAGATGCGTAGATGGCTCATCAAAGCAGTACAAAGGTTCCCAAGCGGGCAGACCGGAGCGGTGGCGGAGGAGATCTTCAATTGTCACCCCTACCTTATCCCCTTCACTGTACTGGGGGAAAAAACTGCTTATTTTATCTGACGGGTCTAGCAGTCCCATATCAGTGAGCCGCATCACCGCAAGTGTGGCAGCATAAACCTTGGTAAGTGACGCAAGGTCAAAAACGCTTTTTTTCTCCGCTGTTCCGCAGGCATTAAAATACAGGTTGCTCCCATTCTGCCGGACAAGAATAACGACACCTTCACTAAGACCGTCTTTCATTGCGGATTCACAGACACTGTCAATACGCTGATCTGCAAAAACACTGACAGGCAACATAAAAATTAAGAAAAATATTGCGATGTTCAGAGTATTTTTTCTGCTGCCAAAACTGTTGATCTTCATGACGCATATTGTATATTTGTAAGTTGCAATAATCAATGAACTTACGGAGGTAGATTGCATGGCGCAGGAAACTGTTCAGTTTAAGGCGGAGGTAAGCCGTCTGCTCGACCTTGTGGTCAACTCATTATATTCCCACAAGGAAATCTTTTTAAGAGAGCTTGTCTCCAACGCATCCGATGCTATTGACAAGCTTCGCTACATTTCCCTCACCGACAGCGGAATACTCGAAGGAGACGGAAATTTCAGAATCAAGCTGATACCAGATGCTGAAAATAATACCCTCACAGTATCCGACAACGGCATAGGTATGACAAAAGAGGAAGCAGTACAGGCTCTCGGAACCATTGCCCATTCAGGCACAAAGGAGTTTCTCAACAAACTTAAATCTGAAGAGGTGAAAAACAATCCCGAACTCATAGGTCAGTTCGGAGTAGGTTTTTACGCAGCATTCATGGTTGCAGATAAGGTTACGGTAATCACCCGCAAAGCAGGCGAAAAAGAAGCTGTGAAGTGGGAATCCGCCGCTGACGGAACTTTCACCGTTGAACCCGCCGAAAAGGAATCCAGAGGTACGGAAATTACACTCCACCTCAAGGATGACGGCAAAGAATACCTTGATGAATACCGCATCAGAAGCATAATCAAGAAATACTCCGACTATATCGAATATCCTGTTGTAATGGATGTGGCAGAAGAGGAAGAAAAAGACGGAAAAACAGAAACATCCGTCAAAGAAGAAACTCTCAACTCCATGAAGGCGATCTGGCTGAAAGACAAATCAGAGGTTACGGAAGAGGAGTACAACGAATTTTACAAACATATCTCCCACGACTTCACAGATCCTCTGAAAACAATACATTACCGTGCGGAAGGAACAGCGGAATTTACTGTTCTGATGTATATACCGTCCAAGGCTCCTTTTGACATTCTCTATAAAGATTTTAAGTTCGGTCCGGCTCTTTATGTAAAAAAAGTGCAGATTATGGAAAACTGCGAGCAGCTTCTTCCGTTGTATCTCCGTTTTGTTAAAGGCATGGCGGACTCAAGTGATCTGCCCCTGAATGTTTCAAGGGAAATTCTCCAGAACAACCGCATGATCGAAGTCATCAAAAAGAACATCACCAAAAAGGTTCTGGATGCCCTTAAAGAGATGAAAGCGAACGAGGCAGACAAGTACGCCATTTTTTATAAAGAGTTCGGCAAAATCCTCAAGGAAGGTCTCCACTACGAGTTCACCAAAAAAGAGGAAATAGCATCACTCCTGATGTTCCGCTCAAACAAAACAGAAGGGGATGAATTCACCGACCTTGAAAAATATGTCGAAAACATGAAACCTGATCAGGAAGAGATTTACTACATTACAGGCGGCAACATTGCTGAACTGAAGAAGTCTCCTTACCTTGAATCATTTGCAGAAAAAGGCATCGAAGTCCTTTTCATGACGGACGAAGTTGATGAAATAGTCATACCATCACTCGGAGAATACAAAGGCAAAAAGCTTCACTCTGCTGTTAAAGGAGACATAAATCTTGACAGCAAAGAGAAAACCGAAGAGCAGAAGAAAGAGCTGGGCGGGCTCCTTGATACAATTAAAGAAGCACTGAAGGATAAAGTGAAAGACGTACGCCTCTCCGGAAGGCTTAAAAACACTGTCTGCTGCCTTGTGGGTGATGATAATGATATAGACCCGCACATGGCACGCATGATGGAGGCTATGGGTCAGTTTATTCCTAAATCCAAGAAGATTCTGGAAATAAACCCCGAACATTCACTCTTTACCGAAATGAAAAAACTTCATGAAACAGACTCTAAGTCTTCGGTTCTTAAGGACTATTCAGATATCCTTTTCAACCTTGCACTCATTGTTGAGGGTTCGGCACCGGAAGATCCTTCTCTTTTTGCCGGCAAAACGGCAGAGCTGATGATCAAGGGAATGAAATAAAACAACACAGGGGGGCTTAATGCTCCCCTTTTTTCCTATTCCTTCGAGCATAGCTTTTGCTGATAGATAATAAAATATTTTTTTCGGCGCAAGGAAAGGAAAAAATGTTCATCAATAACCTCTCAAACCAAAAACAAACAGAACCCTATTTGCAGCCAGCCGCAGACTCCGCCAAGAGCCCGGCAGAGCAGGAGTTTCTAAGTATTATCAATGAGCTTCAGTCATCTCAACCAAAAATGCAGAATGGGGATCTCCGCATGCCCTACACCCTGCCCTCTTCTTCAGGCGAAAGCATTCAGGAACGCACAGCTACTCTGGAGAAGATATTTGAAGAGACCCTGAAGGACATAATGAAAGAAAGAGGGATAGAATCTGATCCTCCTTTTGAGCTTGCAACAGCATCGGACGGTCATGTTTATGTTAAAGGCGGCCATCCGGCAAAAGCTGAAATAGAGGAAATTTTTTCTGATAATCCCGAATTTGAAAACCTTTTCAGAGGTATATCAGGCAATCATGAACTGATCGCAGCACTGGACACCCATGTCAAATTCAGTGAAGATTACGCAATAAACCAGTTAGCCGCAGTCATGAAATGGGCGTATCTTTTCAGTGACTCAAATAAATATAACGCCAGCATGAGCATAGACAGTGATGGAAATATTGTCTGGAGTGCGGTTCAGAGTACAGTCTGATACTCCTTCCACTTGTCCGCCAGAACAGCGGGCACAGGCACAGGGCGTCCATTTTTCAGGTTCACAAAAGCACCTGACTGAACGGCGGTAAACACTGTTTCACCGCCGTTTTTGGTTATCTCCACCTGAACTTCCCACCTTATCTTTTCCAGCATTGTGATGCGGATCTCAGCTATCAGACTGTCGCCGAACAGGGCAGGACGTTTGTAGTGCGCATGGGTCTTGTTCACTACTGGTGCCAAGCCGTTCTTAGCCATCAGTTCTAATGAATGATGATCTTTCAGAAGAGCTGTACGCAGATCATCCATCCAGCGGATGTAAACAATATTACTTACCACACCGCCGTAATCAATGTCATACCCCTGAATTTCAATTTCTTTCTGAAGAAAAAAGGGATTATCCATTTGCATCTTCCGGAGTTTCTGCGGGATACTCTCTGTAGTCATTAGTATCTTTCAGCAAAATAGGATAAATCATAAGGCACACCCATGCATCTGTTGCGGCGTAGTTTTTCTGCTTCTCGGTGAGATCTCTGCGCGCCCAGTTGGTTTTCTGAGCGGACTTAACTATTTTCCGTCCGAGATAACGGGCAGCCAGAGCCCTTGCCCCAAACTGTATTATCCCTTTTTCCGCAGCAATATCTCCGAGGTCTACAAAGCCTTTCTCCTCAAAAGAGGCAAGTTCCTTAAGCTTCTTAATATCGTCCCTGAGCCCGACACCGATTTTTTTGATAGAAGGATCAGAAAAAATATTTATAAGCCCCTCAGGCAGCCCCCCTCCGTTCAGCTGGAACAGATATGCCTTTTCATGCGTGGAAAGCTGAACAAGAGAAACCGGATAACTGACCCCTCTTCTGAATGAGGGTCTGCTTTCCGTATCGAATCCCAGCTCTTTTTGACAGCCAAGCTCCCTGCATACTTCGTCAGCGTGTCCGGATTCCGTAACCGTTACAATTTCCCCGTCAAATCTGATTGCTTCCAGTGAAGCTACGTACTCTTTGCTTAGTCTGTTTTGTGTAGATATTATAAGTGCTTCGTCCATTCTTATTTTATATCACCAAATAAGCGGCTCGTAAACCTGCCGCTTAAATTTGTTTAACAACTATTTTTTATCTTTACCTGACACCTTGTAAAAAGCGGGATACAGTATTATGAATAAATTCTGCTGATAACTATTCCTCCCTGTTCACATAAAATGCAAATACAGATGAAGCAGAACTTTCTCAGGAAAAACAAGATGTGTATTAAAATAATCTTTAAAGATTGCCGTTAAGGCTTACTTAAACATAGTAATAAAAACAGTTAATAAAACCAATAAGGATTATCATACTTATAGAAAAGCATATTCATGAACCTAATAGTAATTTGATCTGATTTTTTTTTTACCTTTATCAATTTTTTTTATTGCCATTTCATAAATTCCGTTAATATTATTTTAAATATAAGATTCTGTTAAGATTGTCCTTTCATTATCTTTATGTTAATATAAAAATGCAAACATACTTAATTGTGAATTTTCTTTTTTGACAGGAGACTTCCCGATGCTTTTGAAACTTACTCTTACCGCAACTGAAGTACCGGTCATTTTCAGGAACAGAATAGCCGAAGTTATTAAATCCGCAGCAGAAATCGGCTATGAGTCGCTGGGGATGGGACTCACGGACAAAAGTTTTAAGTTTTTCACGTTCAATCTTGCTTTTTCCAGAGACAGGTTCAAAAAAGAATCTATCGTGTTCGACAATAACTTTGAAGTGCATGACACAGTGTTCTACATACCGGAAAACAAATTTATCACTCTGTACGTAAGCAGTCCGTACGAGCAGTTTCTTCAGGCTGTACAGAACGGCTTTGAAAAAAAGAGAAACATAGACTTTTCCAGAAATGGTCAAATCCTTGTCGGCGGCAGAAAGCTTACCTACATGCTTGAGAACACAAAGCTTCTCAATAAACCCTTTACAATTGAATCTTCCGGAGTAACCCTGCACACGCATTCTCCTGTGCTGCTGGAAGCGCTGAACTCGAAAAAGCCTATAATCCCACCGGTTGAGGATGGCTACAGCGAACTGGAAGTAACTGAAAAGGAATATTCCGACAGGCTGGCGGAGATATCTTCTATGCGTATTTTCGGAATGACAGGGAAATACCCGCAGGAGCCCATTGTTTTCAAATCAATCAAACTGCGTAAAACAGTTATTAAACACACCCTAGACAAGTTCAGGGAAAAGACCGGCAAGTCTCTCATGATGCTTACCGGCATAACAGGAACTTTTCAGCTTTCAGGACACCCTGATGACCTCTCTCTGCTTGTGGAGTCAGGAATAGGCATAAGAACCACGCAGGGATTCGGAATGGCTGGTCCTGCCAAACTGTAGGGCTTATCACTGCTTTGTTGAATTTATCTCCAGAGCAAAGCTCTCCTGCCACCCTTCAAGGAGTTTTTCAAACTCCTCTGCGGGGACAGGTCTGCTGAAGTAGTATCCCTGCGCCAGATCACACTCAAGCTCACGTAAAAGGCGGAGATGGTCCTCATTCTCCACACCCTCCGCCACGACCTCAATTCCTAAGTTGCTGGAAAGCTGAATGACAGAACGGACAATGGAGAGAGAATCCTCGCTGGTATCGATCCCCTGAGTGAAGGATTTATCTATTTTAATAGTATCTATAGGTATTCTGGTAAGGTAGCCTATGGAGCTGAACCCTGTTCCGAAGTCATCAATGGCGAAGCTTATCCCCAGTGAGCTGAGTTTATCAAGAATATCCATTGTATTGTCAGTATCAACCATTATCGTGCTTTCTGTAATTTCAAGCTCAAGATGCTTCGGCTCCATGCCGGTCTCCTGAAGCACATTCCGCACAGACATAAAAAGATCCTTCTGAATAAACTGCTTCAGTGAAAGATTCACTGCCACTTTAAGCTCATACCCCATCGAACGCCATCTCATGAGGTCCTCGCAGGATTTTTTCAGCACCCACTGACCGATGGGAACAATAAGTCCGGTTTCTTCTGCTATGGGTATAAACATATCAGGAAATACCCTGCCGAGTTCAGCATTATTCCATCTTATAAGAGCTTCCATGCCCACGAGCTCAAGTGTGCGGAGATTTATCTTCGGCTGATAATACACCTCAAACTCACCGTTATCCAAAGCCCTGTTCAGTTTTGTTTCCACAATGAGCCTGTCTTTGGCTGTGTCATTAAAGTCTGTGGTATATATCTGAAGCATGCCCCGCCCTTTTGACTTTGCACGGTACATTGCCGCATCGGCGTTTTTGGCGACAGTGAAAACATCTTCGCCATCATCAGGGTAAAAGCTTAAGCCTGCGCTGCATTTGAGAAACAACTCGTAATCATCCACCTGAAACGGCTTTTCAAGTTGCTTAATAACGTTATAGGCGATTGTTACAGCTCTGTTTTTATCGGAAAGATCCTCCACAATAACAGTGTACTCATCTCCTCCAAGACGGCTTACTGTGATACTGTCACCCACTGTGCCGACTATGCGGTCTGCTATCTTCTGAAGGAGTATGTCCCCAACGTTATGTCCGAGAGTGTCGTTAACATTTTTAAACCTGTCGATATCGATGGATATGAGCCCCACATAGTTGTGGTTTTTCTTAGCTCTGGATATAGCCATACTCAGTCTGTCATGGAACAGGTAGCGATTAGGCAGGTTGGTCAGCGGATCATAGTGAGACTGGTACTTTATCTGCTCTTCATATTTTTTTCTTTCAGTTATGTCGTGCATAACGCCAATATAATGTGAGATATTCCCGTTTGAGTCTTTAATGCTCGATATATTAACCAGTGCGGGATAGAGTTCACCGTTTTTGCGTCTGTTCCATATTTCACCCTGCCATGTTCCTGTCTCTTTCAGCGCTCCCCATAGTCCTTTATAAAAGTGGTTGGCATGCCTGCCGGAGCGGAGGATACTGGTTTTATTTCCGATTGCTTCTTCCTCGCTGAAGCCTGTAATCCGCAGGAAGGCTTTATTAACACTGAGAATAACGCCTCTTGTATTGGTTATGTAAATTGCCTCAATAGTGTTTTCAAAAACTTTTGAAGCAAGCAGAAGTTTTTCCTCCGACGATTTTCTGTCGGTAATATCTATACCCTGAAGCACAACGCCGAAGCTATTTCCTTCAGTTCCCGCCATTGAAAGGTTCCAAAGAATATATTTCATCTCGCCTGTGCTTATGTTCTTTACTATGGATTCAAAATTAGAAAGCGTATCTGCATTATCCGCCGCTTTCAGAAGCAGTTCTTTAAGCTTTTCACCGGAAAGGCAGGAAAAAATTATTTCAAGGCTTTCTCCGATAGCATCTTGTTCACTTATGCCGGAAAGCTCACCCATGGCTTTGTTGAATATTACAATTTTATTTTCGGTGTCCCACGCAATGAGAGGCACTTTGGCGAAGCTCAGAAAATTGCCCAGATATGCCTGTGTTTCACGCAGTTCCCTGTTCATTGCAGAAACAGCCTCTCCGAGCATGTTAAACTCCTCCACCGGAGTCGGCTCAAAGTCATCTGTGCTGCCGGAAGCGCTTATCTTGTGAGTATAGTCTATAAGATAATGCAGGGAACGCGCGGTCACCCTGTGAAAGCCGTAAACAGAAACTCCGGTCATTATTATAACAAGCAGAATGATGCCGGCTGCCTTGCCGGCTGTCTGTTTTTTCATCATAGCAAGAGACTGGCTTCCGGTAAGCTGATAAATCATCAGCGGAGTTTCGCTGCCTTTCAGAAGAAGAGGTCTGCAGTACGCAGTGAGTGAGCCTGTTGCCCTTAAAACAGTATCAGGTTTCTCGCAGGCTTCCGGAAAAAAATTTGATGCAGTAAATCCGTCAGAAGAGGATATTATTCTGCCTTCTGAAACAAAGGCAACCAACGAACCATCTTCAAATTCCGCCTCGCGTATAATATCCGGCGCTCCGTTTATTATCTTGCCTATGTAAACCCTGCCGAGAACCTGCCCGCTGGAGGGGTGATTAACGGATGAATACCCCAGAATAAAGCTCAGAGGAGCCGAGTTGTCAGGCTTTCTGATTGTATATACCGAACCGCCCGCAGAAACGCTGTTCCCTTTTGTCTGTAAAAAACGGACTATCTCGCTCGTGTCAAAAAACATAGAACCGACATCAATAACATTCGTACCGTCAAATGACACGAAAATCATAATGTCCAGATTTTCCCCTGCGCTTAAATCATATATGGATGCAAAACCGCTCCTGAAATCATCCGAATTAATGTCTGCATTCCTTTCCAGAAGCTGCTTTAAATTTATTCGGAGATCCCTTGTAACCCAGCTGAGATGCTCTATTTCTTTTTCAAAAACCATTGAAGCAGTGTCATGATTACGTTTAAGCAGCCGGGACTGCTCTCTTTTAATGATAATGCCTGCATCAAGGCTGTTCCAAACAAGGATAACCACGGACAGGATTACCGAGAAACCCGTCAGCAGCAGAGCAAGAAATGACGATATCTTAACTGATTTAATTCTATTCATTTTCACCGGAGTACCTGAAGGCTTTCTTTTTTAGTTCTTTTATTTTTTCTGCACTGTCCGATGCGGTGATAAGGCTGAAGTCTCCTGAAAAAATGACAGGAACCTCTTTTTCCATACCGGAAATAACAAGCTTCACCGCTTCTGCCGCCGCTATACTGCTGTCATCATTCATCCGCATGACTGTAAAATCAAGCTCCCCTCTCTCTATCAGCCGCAGTTCCGCTTCACCGCCGCCCCATCCGTTAAGAATAACATTTTTCGTTCCGGAATCTTTCAGGGCTTCCGCCGCACCAAGGGCAATGTCTGTTGAACATGCAAAAATAAAGCTTATATCCGGATATTTCTTTATAATTTCCCTTGTGGCAGCCCGTGCTTTTTCCAGATTGAAATCGGTAATATACTCAGCCTTTTTAGCATATTCCCCGCGCTCTGCAAGTCTTTCCTCAAAGCCTTTTGTCCTGAGATATCCCACTTCTCCTTCTGAGCAGTTAAGAACAGCATAAGATGCATTCTGCCCAGCCATCGAAGCGGCGGAATCAGCCAGAATCGCCGAACCGGAAATATGGTCAAACCCTGTATAAAGAAGGGGACGGCGGCGTTCCCACTCCTTAAGAGGTGTAGTCAGGTTCTGTATTATTATTTTATGTCTGCCTTCAAACAACAGCCTGCCCACCGCACTGCGCATCTGAGGGGAATCTGCGGAAACAATAATGAAGTCCGCCCCTGCGGAAGCTGCCTGAGCAAGCTGCGAAACCTGTAATCTGGTATCCCCTGAAGGTTTGCTGTGATAAGTAAGCAGGGTATAGTTTATATTAAGCTCTGACAAACGCTTTTTAAGAGCCCGTTCGCTTCGTCTCCAGTAGTCGGAGGACTGAAGCGCAGGATAAACAACGGCTATTTTCACAGGAGTGGTATTAACGGACTTCAAAGGAACCGGTTCACTGCGTACAATATTGGCAAAATTATCAAATTTCCACGCCTGCTCAGGACTTTTCAGCATGTATTCGGAGACAGTATAAAACGACCGTTCATCAGCAAATGCGGCAAAAGAGGTGAGAAAAACAAACAGAAAGAGAGCCTTAGCCCCTTTCATATTAAACCATCTCCTGAATTTTCGCTATAAGCTCATTCACCATCAGAGGTTTTGTAAAATAACCTTCAACACCAAGTTCTTCAGCCTTGTTACGGTCAAATCGGTCACTGGATGCGGTAAGAACTATAACATGTACATCCGGCAGGGTTTTACGGATCTCTTCTATCATGGCCAACCCTTCCATGTGGGGCATACGGAGATCCGTCAGAATAACGTCAGGCTTTTCAGTAACCGCAGTTTCAAGTCCCTTAAGACCGTCAGGTGCACTCAGCACTCTTCTGAATGTACGCTTCAATCTAAGCTCCAATGCATTGGCAACTGCCGGATCATCTTCAACGATAAGTACAGATATATCTTTCATTTAATCCTTCCGCCCGATAAAGCCATCATGTTTTGAGCTTATATCAAAACACTTTATCTGATAATATTATACTACTGCAAAATTCTTACGGCAATAAATTAAGGAAATGGAAATGGAATTTCAGAGTTCTCTGACGCTGAAAACATTATGAAGCTCAAGCTCCTCCATAAGTGTTATCAGTTTTTTGTCACCGGCGGCAACCGTAAGCTCAATCTTATCAATATTAATGAGCTTAAGCATGTACCCGATAATTGATGAGGTAATGGAAACTGAATCCAAGAAGCATATATCAATACTGCGGTATCCGGAATCAACAAGTTCCTGAAGAGAATTTTTTACGGTGAGGTAATCATCTATACTTTTAATATTCCCTTTTATTTTAACACTGTTCTCTTCAACAGATACTTGAGCCATGGACACCCTCCTCACTTTTATATAAATACGCTGTATTGAATCATTTTTAACAATATAACATGGTTAATTTTAACATCAAAGAAAAATTACCATCAAAAATATTGATTTTAAACATTAGCTTTAAAAATTGCACGTTTAAAATCTTCCTATTGACCGTTTAATCGGGAAGTTGTACTGAACATCAATGAACGAAAACTTTCAATCCACGGAGAAAGCCGGCATCATTTATATGCTTCTTGCCTCGGCGTTTTTCTCCACTATGGGATACTATGTTAAAATCCTTGGGCAAACACTTGGTACGGGTGAAATTGTTTTTTTCAGAAACCTGATAGGGCTTCTGATAATAGTTCCAAGCCTGATAGCACGTCCATCCGGCACAAAGGGCGGAAAGCCGTTCATGCTTGCCATGAGAGGTGTTTTCGGATTTCTCGCTCTGTTTTTTTATTTTTACTCCATAAGTGTTCTGCCTCTGGGTACGGCAGCGACACTCACCAAGATTGATCCTATCTTCACTGCGATTCTTGCTTTCTTCCTGCTTAAGGAAAAACAGGGAATTTTGATCTGGGGAGGGCTTTTAACAGGATTCCTCGGCGTTGTCATGCTTATGCGACCGGAAACTGGCGGAATCAATGCTGGAAGCCTCAGCGCTCTTTTAAGCGGACTTTTTGCCGCAGCCGCCTATACAACAGTCAGAAACCTTCGTGAGTATTACTCACCCAGAGCAGTTGTAGCCTCATTCGCTGCAGCAGGAGTAATCGGTCCGCCAATTGTTTATGCGGCAATTTATTACACTCCTCTGGGAAATGAGGCCCTTAGAGGGCTTTTTCACAGACTTCCATCAGGTGCTTATGAATGGTACTGCATTATAATGATAGGGCTGCTTGCCACTGTTTCACAGTATTTTCTTACCAAAGCCTACTCCCTCGCCAGAGCCTCAATCGCCGCTTCAGTGAGTTACTCAGGGCTCTTTTTTGCCACCTTGGCAGGCATAATGGCGGGCGATAAAATACCTGATTTTATAGGAATATGTGGTATACTATTTATAGCATTAAGCGGTATGACAGTACACTTCAGTCAGAAACGGAGGAATTGATGGACAAAGCAAGAACCGTAACCATGAAAGGCAACCCAGTAACACTCGTCGGAAATGAAATCAAAATCGGAGACAAAGCTCCCATGTTTACCGTGCTTGACGGCGGCATGCAGCCTGTCACCCTTGACACTTATAAAGGAAAAATAAAAGTAATAAGTGTTACCCCATCACTGGATACGCCGGTCTGCGATCTTCAGCTCCGCAGGTTCAACAGTGAAATAGCAGCGATGGGCGACAAATATGCAGTAATAAACGTCAGCATGGATCTTCCCTTCGCTATCAAGCGGTTCTGCACCACCGCAGGCATAGAAAACGCTGTTGCTGCAAGCGACCACAAAGAAGCTGCATTCGGAACTGCATACGGTGTGCTTATTAAAGAACTCCGCCTGCTTGCCAGAGCAGTTTTCGTTGCAGATGAAAACGATAACATAACCTATGTTGAATATGTGCCGGAAGTTACTTCCAGCCCTGATTTCGACAAACTTATAGCTTTTCTGAAGAAATAGTAAAGATAGCGCATGGAATAGCAGCCCCCCCAGCGGGGCTGCGCTGTGCGGATATAAAATCCTTTTCCCGCCGTTATCCCCTGCCTTTATTCATGTTAATAACGGCATCCGCCACAAAAAGACCCACGCAAACCCATATCAGCCCGAAAGTTACTCCATGGACCGGTGTGAACGGCTCGGAATAGACAAACACTCCGATAAGTAAATGAAGGGTCGGTATTGTAAACTGAAAAATTCCTATTGTTATAAGTTTTAGCCTCTTCACAGCAAATGCAAACCCCAAAAGCGGCGCAGAAGTAACTATTCCGGAAAGAATGAACAAGGAATCATACATGCCTGAAAAATGAGCAAAACTCCCTGCTGACACTCTTTCAAGATAAATCAGATAACCCAATGCGACAGGAAACATCATAAGAGTCTCCGCCAGAAGACCGGGAACGGGCAGAACCTTAACATGTTTTCTCAGAGCACCGTAAGCTGCGAAGCTGAACGCAAGGCTTATTGATGCCCATGGGAAACTCTTCAGACCAGAGGCATAAATAATAACCCCTGCTGCGGCAAGCACTACTGCTGTAACCTGAAGTTTATTAAGTTTTTCCTTAAAAATAAGAATGCCGAACAGCATGCTGACAAACGGATTCATGTAGTAACCGAGACTCGCCTGGAGTATGTGTCCAGTATTCACAGAAATTATGAAAACACCCCAGTTTATGCTTATGGCAATGGATGAAAGGAAAAGAAGAAAGAAGGTTTTCCTGTCGGTAAATACAGCTATCAGTTCACCGAACCTGTGCTGAACAAGAATTATGAGAAAAAGAAAAAAGAACGACCATACAAGGCGGTGTGCAAGCACCTCAACGCCGGAAGACTGGTCAAACAGCTTCCAGAAAACAGGGCTCAGACCCCAGAATATATATGATGCCAGACCGGCATACAGCCCGGCAGTTTTATTGCTCATTGCTTATCAAATCAAAATAACCTGTTTCAAAATTATAGTTATATACCTCCCCGGTGGATATTATGTAATACCAGCCGTAGAGAGTAAGCTCACCCTTGTTCACCCTTTCTTTGATATACGGGTATGTGAGAAGGTTGCGCACCTGATGGATTACATTCACCTGCTCCGTGACCCATTCACGCCTGCCCGCATCATCACCGCATATTTCAGCGGCTTTTTTCTTGACGGGGGCAGCCAACTCCAGCCATTTCTTAACCTTTGGCACATTCACCAAAGACTCTTCTGACTGATAAAGAGCAGAACATCCTCCGCAGTTGGAGTGCCCGCAAACTATTATATTCTGAACGTTGAGTATATTGACGGCGTATTCCACAGCACTTGTTGTGGCAACATAGTCAGAAGTTTCCCTGTATGGGGGAACCATGTTTGCTATGTTGCGGACAACGAAAAGCTCACCGGGCATAGTGCGGGTAATAAGATTAGGAACCACGCGCGAATCAGAGCACCCCACAAAAAGAGTGTGGGGATTCTGCTTGCTGCCGAGGTTTTCAAACAGCTCACGGTGGTCTGCGTAATCTTCGTCACGAAAGCGGACAACGCCGTCAAACAGCTCTTTCACAGGTATCAGCTCTTCATGTTTACATACTGAAGGGGCATACCTATATCAGCAGATTTCAGAAACTGGATAACCTCCTGAAGGTCATCAATCTTCTTGCCCTGCACTCTGACCTTGTCGTCCATGATGGAAGCCTGAACCTTAAGCTTAGAGTCTTTGATCATTTTAACGATCTTTTTGCTTACTTCTTTATCAAGCCCTTCCTTAACAACAACATCCCTTTTAAACTGCCTGTTGCCGGTTGGCTCAGGTTCCTTAAAATTCAGACAGTCCGGGTCTATGGAGCGTTTAATCACGGCGCCGATAAGCATCTCACGGAGAGCCTTAATCTTCATGTCATCGCTTGTGACCATGTGAATCTTTTTATCCTTTTTATTAAGCTCAATGGTTGTATTTGAACCTTTGAAATCGTACCTGTTGTCGATCTCCTTCTTAAGGATGTTTACAGCGTTGTCCAGTTCCTGACCGTCAACTTCGCTGACCACGTCAAAAGATGGCATAATGTCCTCCGAAATATATTAACCCTTTATTATATCCGTGTATGCCATGATTTTCAAATACATAATTGCATAACCGGATAACGTAAAAAGGCGGAGCCGAAGCTCCGCCTTATATATCTAAGGGATTTACTCAGTTTATTTATCGAAAGCGATGAATCTTCCGCTGCCTCTGCTGACAACTTTGAGGAAAACAACGTCGCCCTCTTTCACTTTGTCATATTTGGCATAGAAGTCTTCCGCTGATTTCACAGACTGCCTGTTAATCCAGAGAACGATATCGCCATTACGAAGACCGGCATTAAAAGCGTTTGTTGTTTCATCTATAGATGTAACAACCACACCGCCTTCCACACCGAATTTTTTGGCAGTGGCTTCATCGACCTCTTTAACGGCTATGGGTCTGGAAACATCAGGTTCAGCAGGTGATACACTTCCGCTTGCACCGTCTTTTCTCACACCGAGCTTAACGGGAATCTCACGTTTTTTACCGTCTCTGATAACAGTGAGCTTAACGGTGGTGTTAGGTTCATAGCCCCCGATTATATTTATCAGTTCTCTGTTATCTTTAATTGGTTTGCCGTTGATAGCCACAACCACGTCTCCGGCTTTCACCCCTGCTTTGTCGGCCGGGTCGCCTTTAACCACATCAGCAATGAGCGCACCTTCGTCATTTTCAAGTCCGAGCCCCTGAGCTATCTTTTCATCAAGTGACTGAACAGTAACTCCAAGCCAGCCTCTGTCAACCTTGCCTTTTTTCAGTTTAGGCAGAATGTCTTTAAGCATATTCACAGGAACAGCAAATCCCAGCCCCTGACCGGAGGGGATTATTGCGGTGTTGATAGCCACTACCTCACCGTTAAGATTAAGAAGAGGACCGCCGGAGTTTCCGGGGTTAATGGAGGCGTCAGTCTGCATGAAGTTATCATACGGACCGCTGCCGAGGGCTCTCGCCTTGCCGCTGATTATGCCTGCTGTAACTGTCCATTCCAGCCCGAGGGGATTCCCTATCGCAACAACCCAGTCACCTATCTCCGCAGAATCTGAATCTGCAAGCTTAAGAGCGGTCAGCTTAACGCCTTTAGGGTCAATTTTAATAAGGGCAAGGTCTGTCATCGGGTCTTTTCCCACAACTTCAGCCTTGAATTCATGTTTATCATTAAGCTTTATGACTATCTCGTCAGCGCCGTCAATAACGTGGTTGTTTGTGACTATAAGCCCCGCAGCATCAATAACGAAACCTGAACCCAGAGCGCTTGTTTTATATTCTCTCGGCTTTCCGCCGCTGTCTGGCATATTAAACTGGTCTCCAAAGAATTTCCTGAAAAAGTCATCATGAAACATGTCAGGCATTTTTCTGGTCACAGTTTTTGTGGTCGATATATTCACAACACCGTCACGGGTTTTCTTAACAACTTCGGAAAAGCTTTCGGGCGCGGCATAAACCGCTGCGGCAGTTGAAAAAACAATCAGCATTGTCAAAAGGGCGGTAATTTTTTTTACCATATTATTGTTCCTCCTTGAAGGCAAGTCTGGCGACAACTTTTTCCATTTGAGGAAAAGGTATTGTTCCCACCACTGTATAAAGGATGTCACCAACTTTTTTTCTGTAAACATAATTTCCGTATAAAATACGGGCGGAATCTTTTATCTGTGCTTCCGTTTTACTTATAAAAACGGAAAACTTGTTTAATCCGTCAGAGTAGAGTGTCTGAATTGTTCCGTCATCCAGTTCTTTTTTGAACACCGCCCGGAAACCGGGGAATTCATCTCTTCCGGCGGATAAAGCGGGCTGCGGTCTTTCGATTACAGGCTTAAGCTCACCATCCCTGTCTTCAAAGCTGTAAGCGTAGATCAATTTACCGTCAGGGTCGTAAACCTCCCTGCGGAGAATCTGGTCCCACTTCTCATCAACAAGGAGAACGTGCCTGAACCTGTCCGGCAGCAAAGGGGTAATGTCATACTGAGCGACATCATGCCCGTTATACTTCATGCCGTAATCGATTTTAATGTTGTAATAGTCCTTCTGCACCTTATCCAGTTCCAGATGTTTTTCCTTGAGTCTGGACGCGAGATCGTGAAGAGCGGAATGCCCCGCACCCAGATTTTCAAGAAGAAAGGTCGAATAAGCCCTTTCGTCCACGGCGATCTTGAAGAAAACCTTCATATCGCCGCCATAAGAGACAAAAGGTATAAGAAGGATCAAAAAAATAATTTTTGTCATTGTCCGAAGTTGACTACTCCGAATTCTTCGTTTGAGCCGTCATATGTGCTGGCGACATGCTCAAATACGTAACGTTCCAGTTTTTCGTTGCCCGATGCCACAGTTTCTGCCTCAAGCGGATTCATCACTGCAAAAGCCATAAGCCCCGCAAGAAGTGCAACCGCCACAGAACTGAATCCTATGACTTTTTTCCTGCCTTTGGCGATAGGTACAACAGCTTCGCCGGAGTCCGACATCACGGAAGCCATAATTGAGGAAGTGAAGTCCACTTCTTCTGTTACTGTAAAGCTTTCCGTAATCATTGAACCCAGAGTGTAAAACTCCGAAAGTTCGTTTCTGCATGGAGCGCATTTCTTAAGGTGCGCTTCCACAGCGGCGGACTCAAACTGCGAACATTCACCGTCTACATAAGCTGACAACAATTTACGATGTTTTGTACAGTCCATCTGCAAGCCCCTGTTTTATGAGTCTTTCTTTTATAATATTACGTGCGTTGAACAGCCTGCTTCTGACTGTTCCCAGCGGAATATTGAGCATTTCCGCTATTTCTTCATAGCTCATGTCCTCCACTTCACGGAGGATAATCACCACCCTGAGTCTGTCCGGCAGAGAGTCAACGAACATGCGGACATAACGTTTCATCTCCTCTTTCAGTGTAAGCTCTTCCGGACTTTCGCCGGAGGATATGTTTTCAAAGAAGCTGGATTCATCATCATCCGACTCCACATCAAGAACACGCTTTTCTTTTTCAAAGTGGTTCAGCGCCATGTTAAGGGCGATACGTTTTATCCATGGATAAAACTGGGAGCGGTTATTCAGGGTGTCCAGCTTTCTGAAAGCTCTTAAAAAGCTTTCCTGTACAATATCTTCTGCCAGTTCTCTGTTTTTCACCATATGAAGAACAGTGCTGAAAAGCTTGGACTGGTATTTACGGATGAGCAGCTCGTACGACGCTGCGTCCCCGCCTATTACCTTTTCTACTACGAGAGCATCTCCCATTTATGTCCTCCTGCTTACTTTGATAAGCATCGGCTTTAAAAGTTCATTGCCGTAAAAAAAATTTATTCCTTCGGTCTGAATATCGCAAGGCGTTCTACTGTCTTTACAAAAAAAAGACTGCCTAAACATTTATTCTACTTGATATTGGCACAGGGATCAATAGACTATACAAAAGCTGTGAAAAGGCTAATCAATTACGGAGCTGATAATATTATGAACAAAAAATTTATACCGGTTGCAATAATCATTCTTCTTGCTGTCCTTTATGTCGGGGCATCTGCTTATATCAAACAGAGAATAGTCTCTGAAATCAATGATTTCACTGCATCAGCAGGCTTCAGTGAAGAGATAAAATATGAATCTCTCAGCGTAAACCCCGTCTCTATGAGCGGTAAGCTTAAGCAGGTTTCCTTTAATGACACCGAACTCAAATTTAATGCAGATGAGTTCAGCTTCAATGTACTCAGCAACAAAGGCAGAATATCAAACCTTTCTGTGGCTAACGGTGAGGAAACTATAAATATTGATGAAATCGATATTCTTAAGTTTGAAAAAGAGGACGGAGTGCCCAAATCCGTTGATATAAATGTTACTGCTCTCCACCTGCCCATAAGTGATGAAGAGATAAAAAGCAAGCTTGGCAAAGATGAAGTCACATTGGATATCCAGATTTCCACAAATGCAGATTTCAAAAATATGGTTTATGAATACAGCAAGCTTAACTTTCTGGCAGAAGGTCTGGGCGACATGAAGATGAACCTTACTTTCAGCGGCGTGGATATAAAAAGCTACTCAAAATACAGCACGGCAAACCCTGATTCTCTTCAGAATAATGAAGAGTTCAGCAAAAAAGTTCAGGAAGATATATCTAAGCTTAAGATAAACAGCCTTAAGGTCGAACTCACAGACAAAGGTTTTATGGAAAAACTTTTCCTTCAGCCTGAAGAAGGAGATAACTCCACCATTGAGGAACGCAGACAGAAACTCATGGAAGGAGCCGATGAAAAAATAGCGGCAATTGAATCTCCTTTTGAAAAACAGTTCTCAGAGGATATGAAAAACTTTATACTCGAAGGCAAAAAAGAAATCACTGTGACCATGAACCCCGCAGAGCCGGTAAGCCTTCAGCAGATAATGCTCAGTAGCATGATGAACGGCACAGTCGATGAACTGGTAAGCATGACCGGACTGAAATACGAAATGAAATAAAACAGCACGGGCAGTCAGAAATGGCTGTCCGTTTCCCTCTTTCCGCCCCATTTGAACCCTATCTCTTTTTAAACCAAATAGCCGAACTTTCTGTTTTAATATGTTAATAAAACCAGCTCTCAATATAATTCATTTTGCATCAATCATATTCATTATGAATTGCATTATGAATAACACCGCATCCGCTTATCACATAAACACCTGATAATAAACATTTTACACTTAGGCATACCCTTTGCTTTTTAGTCTTTAGTTTATTTACAGGAGGACATGTATGTCTATCTCAAGAAGAAACTTCATTAAAAAAGCCACAGTAGTTGCAGGTGCGGCAACTATCGGAGCAATGCTGCCGGGTGCAGTAAACGCTGCTCCCGTTCAGGTTCCCAGAAAATGGGATTACGAAACTGAAATAGTAGTGGTGGGATTCGGAGGCGCAGGCGCATGCGCTGCAATTGAAGCGGCAAATGCAGGAACTTCATCAATTATTCTCGAAAAACAGGTCGAGAAAACACACTACTCAAATACCCGCATGTCGGGCGGCATATTCCACTCAACTAAAAAAGAATATAACCGTGAGGCACTCAAACAGTATGCGCTTGCTCTGTTTTCCGGTCAGAACCTGCCGTGGAAACTGGAAAGCGAAGAAGACCCGGTAGTTGCAGAAGGTCTGGCTGATCTCTGGGCTGACTATATTCCGGGCATCATCCCATGGCTTCAGTCAATCGATCCGGCATTCAGCCCGACAATGGGATCATTTCTGGGCAAGGGAGCCTCTTTCCCTAATTTTCCCGGTGCGAAAGAATCAGGCTACTCAACACACTCAAGCTCATTCACCGGATACACACGCTCAATGACAGCCACAAAAGACCTCCCCTATCTTCAGAAAGAAAACGGAGAAGCCTTCTTCGCCCTGCTTAAAAAAGGTGTTGTTGACCGCAAAGACAAAATCAAAGTTCTTTATGAAGCACCGGCAGTTGACCTTGTTCCTAATGAAAAAGGTGAAATAATAGGCGTTCTAGCAGAATACAAAGGCAAAACTATAGCTGTTAAAGCAAAAAAAGCTGTAATTCTTACCTGCGGCGGTTATGAATATAACTTTGAAATGCGCAGAGCTTTCCTTGAGGGTCAGGGAACTGAAGGCTGGGCATTTTACGGCACAACAGCAAACACAGGCGACGGCATATCCATGGCAATGAAAGTTGGTGCAGGTCTTGCCAAAGTCGGTAAAGCTGCTTCCCGCCTGATCGCTGCTCCTCCTGTACGCCACAACGGTATGAAAATAGGAATCATCACCCCGGCTGTGGGGCGCCCTCACTCTATAATGGTTAATGCTTTCGGCAACAGGTACCTTGCTGAAACTAAAATAACAGACGACCCCAGCCGTTATTTTTCATATAAAGAAGCAGTTCACTTTGATATAGACACTCTCCGCTACCCCAACAGCCCGTCATGGCTGATCATGGACCAGCAGATAATAGACGCCGGTCCTCTGACAAATATGGCTATATCAACATCAGCTTATGACTTCCTGCCATGGACAAAAGATAATCAGGATGCAATCAAACGCGGATGGATCATGAAGGCAGATACTCTTGAAGAGCTTGCCGAAATGATTAAAAATCATCCGGAAAATAAAGAACAGATGGTACCTGAAAACCTTAAAATGGCAGTGAATAAGTTTAATGAAGCATGCACTGCCGGAGAAGATAAAGAGTTCGGACGTCGTAAAGCGACTCTGAAGCCCGTTGAAAAAGCACCCTACTATGCAATGCCGCTTTATGCCGGCGGTCCCAACACCAAAGGCGGAATAAAGTGCAATGCAAAACGTCAGGTTCTTGAGTGGACAGGTAAAGTTATACCACGCCTCTATACCGCAGGGGAAATATCATCTGCCCTTAAGTTCGTCTATCAGGGCGGCGGTAATATTACAGAATGTGTGGTAATGGGACGTGAAGCAGGCAGAAATGCCGCTGGAGAAAAAGCTCTGTAATAATACCAAAACCAGCAAGTGTCAGGTTCCTCCCTGTGATACAGGGGGGAACTCAAATTATAATTTATTAAAGGTGGATAATGAAAATCTCAACCTTATTGGTATTTATACTAATACTGACGTTTTCAGTTTTTGCATCGGTGCAGAAATCACCGTCAGAAGGCAGCAACAGACTGGCGGACCGGCATCTCTCCGAACATGGCAGCTCATGTGCGGACTGTCACTCGACAGATGCTCCCTCAAGCGCTCCTGAAACAGAAAAATGCCTCGACTGTCACGGCAGTTACGAAGACCTTGCAGCCCTGACTGCAAACCCGGAGGAGGAAATAAACCCCCATGCAAGCCACTATGGCCCGCTCCCCTGCAACAATTGCCATAAATCGCACGAAAAATCAGTTTTGCTCTGTGACCAGTGCCATAATTTTGCAATAAAAGTTCCATAGAGTTTATCCCTCCCTAACGGGAGGGATCCTTTCCATTATAAACTACTTATGCTATAATTGTACTATGAGAAAACTCGTTTTATTAATTTCATTTTTTTTGTCAGTCTCTGTTTTTAACTCATACCCGTCGGATGATTGTCATATCATATACGGCATGTGGTCAATATATAAACCTTACGAATGGCTTAACGACCATAAACAGCCTAAGGGAATGAATGTTGATCTGCTGAAAGCTCTGACAGACGCCGCCGGATGCACATATGAAATTGTTCCCGGCAATTATAAGGATAACCTGCATAAGCTTGAAAGCGGGGAAATAGATATGATGTCCATCTCTCCTGTGCGTGCCGCAAACAAATTTGCAGCGCACATACCCACATCAATAGTGCTTTACAGGTCTATTTTCACCAGAACAGATATGCCTTACCTGACAAATATGGACGAACTGAGGGGTAAAACAGTTCTGGTTGTAAAAAACACATACAGCCACTCATATCTTGTTGAACACGGAGATGAATATAATATCCGTACTGTCACCTATGACACCTCCCCTGAAGCCATGCAGGCTTTATCAGACGGCGAAGGTGATGCACTTCTCTCAACAATGGAGCTGGCGCTAAACTCCGCTTACCAGATAGGCGTAAAAAATATACGCAGCAGTTTCATACCGAATATACCCGCCATATACGGCTTCTGTGTTAATAAAAACAACAATGAACTTTATGAAAAAATGCTCAAGGCTATGGAGGAAATCAAGCGCAACGGAGTATATTTTGAAATAATAAAAAAGTGGCACATAAGAGATATTTCCACACCATCATGGTATTACTACACTCTCATAGCTCTTGCTGCTGTTATTGTCGCTGCATTTATAATACTGATCTGGAATAAGATGCTCAAAAAACAGGTTCAGAGAAAAACAGCAAGCCTGAGAAGCCTGTCCTCGCTTTTTCAGATGGTTCTTGATGCCATGCCTGAATGTATATACCTGATCAGCAAAGAGGGGAAGGTTTCATGGACTAACGTTAATAATACTCAGAAAAGAACATACCCAATGGAAAATATTCAGAAGGAAATAGAATCTGCAATACATGAAAATAAATGCTTCGACCTTACCAGGCTTTCCAATGATGCACGCTCATGGCGGATAGTGGCTGTTAATCTGGACAACCAGCAGGACAGGCTGCTTGTTATCATGTCTGAAATAACAGAAAACGTTAAACTCAGGGATGAAGCTCTTATGGCTGTCCGTCTGGCTGCAATTGGGGAAATGGCGGCAACAATGGCTCATGAAATAAACAACCCGACTGCGCTGATAGGTCTGAATATGGATTTAATCAAACGTATTCATAACGGAATCGGCAGCTATGTTAGTGACCACCCTGACGGTTTCAGTGATCTTGACAAATATGTTGACGGGTGGACATCTGCCAGAAAAACACTTGAAGAGGCTGAAGATAACATAAGCGAAAGTCTCAGGCGCATAACAACAGTAATCCGTGAGCTGAAAGCATATAGTGTCAGTAAGCCGAATACCTTTGAAGTAATTGATATAAAGAGAACGGTTAATGACGCCCTGAAGTTTATTGGCTTCTTTACCAAAAAATACACCAACTGCTTTGTATTCGATGCAAAAGACAATCTTAATAAAGTATATGCCAATCCTTTTCAGATGGAGCAGGTGGTAATCAACCTTATCCAGAATGCCTGCTACGCTCTGACTGAAAAAAAACAGAAAATTGTCTGCTCACTTGAAAACACTGAAGATAACAAATATGTAAAACTAAGCGTCACAGACGAGGGGCGGGGTATAAATAATGAGATCATTAATGATATATGGAACCCGTTCTTCACAACACGGCGCAATCAGGGCGGAACAGGGCTCGGACTTGCCATTATATCCAGAATTGTCAAAGAACATAAAGGCTATCATGAGCTTTCAAGCATTCAGGGTAAGGGAACAGTAGTATCGCTGTACCTGCCTTCAGTGAGTAAAAACGAGGTTTAAATGCTGTCTGTGCTTTTAATTGATGATGAAATAAAATGGATGGAATCTTTTAAGAAAGTGCTTTCCAATTATAAAATAACATCAGAAGACAATATCTTCACTGCCCGAAACGGTTCGTCCGCAATGGAAATCCTGTCTGACCGGAACATAAATATAGTATTCCTTGATCTTATTCTTGAAAATGAACACGGAGAGGATGTTCTTAAACTGATACGCAGTGAGTTTCCCGAAGTGACCGTTGTTATAATGACAGGGATGAACGATATCTTCACCGCAGTGACCTGTATGAGGGAAGGTGCTGCCGATTACCTTGTAAAAACAGCCACGGTGGAAGAGCATATCGCCAGCGTGAAAAGAGTCGGTGCCATGTGTGATCTCATTGCCGAGAATAAGGCTCTGAAAAAAAGCATCTTTTCCGACCACGCAGGCGAATTTGACAGATTTGTCACATGCAGCCCGAAAATGTTCACCATTTTTAAATATCTCTCAGCAATAGTAACAAGCAAAGAGCCCGTCCTTATATGCGGAGAAAGCGGCGTCGGCAAGGGTGTTCTGGCAAAAGCATTCGCAAGTGTGGCGAGGAAAGGCAGACCATTTGTTTCAGTGAATATTGCAGGGCTCGATGAACAAATCTTTTCCGATACTCTTTTCGGACATATAAAAGGAGCCTATACAGGAGCGGAGCATAACAGAACAGGCTTGATACAGCAGGCGGAAAACGGAGTGATCTTTCTGGATGAAATAGGAGAGCTGCCCATGTCTCTTCAGGTTAAGCTGCTCTATCTCCTTCAGGAAAGAGTTTACCAGCAGCTTGGTTCAGATAATGTCAGGCATTCGGAAGCCCGCTTCATACTGGCTACAAACGATGATCTCAGAAAAAAGCAGGAAGCAGGGCTGTTTCGCAAGGATCTTTTCTACAGAATCAGCACTCACAGTGTGACAATACCGCCTCTCAGGGAGCGCAGAAACGATATTCCGCTCCTTTTTGAGCATTTTTTAAAAGAAATATCCTCTGAGACCTCAATAGAAATACCTCATTATGATGATTCGCTGATATATTTCCTTATGAAATGCGACTTCCCTGGGAATGTGCGTGAGCTTAGATCCGCTGTTTACAATGCAGTGCTTAAGGGCGGCAGCACACTGACAGTAGAAGACTTTCATCATTTGGACAACGGTTTGAATATGCCTGCAAACACCTTCACGGAAGAAAACATCCTCCCCACTGTCAATGAGATTGTCAATCAGCTTATTTATGAAGCAATGAGGCGTTCAGGAAATAACCAAAGAAAGGCTGCATCACTTATCGGGCTTTCACAGTCAACCCTGTCACGCAAGCTCAGAATGTGAGCCTCTTTTTCCTGCGTGGATCAGAGAAGGCAAAGACCTGATAAAGCCTTAATACATACTGCTATTTTCATTCGCAGGAGGATAGTTTTCAAACGGTTCAGACACTAATTGATTATTGTTGACATATGCGGATATGCCTGATATATCTGTTCTCTCTTAATGGAGAGGTGGCCGAGTCAGGTTGAAGGCGTACGACTGGAACTCGTATGTGCGTGAAAGCGTACCGAGGGTTCGAATCCCTCCTTCTCCGTTTTTTTAAAGATCAAGAGAGTGGCTCGATGGGGCCTCTGCAATGGTTGCTGTGTGAACCCCGCCAGGCCCGGAAGGGAGCAACGGTAACATTTGCAATTATGTGCCGGAGTTTCCCTGTCGAGCCTTTTTAAGTTTAATTAAAAAACTTCGGAGTCACCAAATGCTTACCAGCTTCAGAAAACAAAAAGCCGTCCTCAAGTTTGCTCTTTGGTTTGTCATCATTGCATTCGTAGTCACAATCTTCCTTGTATGGGGTGTGGGTGACAAAGTTGCGAACGCCAATTATCTCATGAAAATCAACGGTCAGACTGTCTCCTACGATGAATACACCACAACCCTTGAAAACACCCGTAACTACATGAGAAGCATATTCGGAGACAACTTCGACTCTCTCGCGCAGGACGGCGAACTTGAGAAAAAGGTCATCGAAGACATCACAAACAAATATCTTCTCATCCAGAAAGCTGAAGAAAACGGTATAACCGTTTCTGATGACGAGGTTCTCGCAATGATCATGTCAATCCCCTCCTTTCAGGTGGACGGACAGTTCAATAAAGAGGCTTACCAGACTATACTCGCCAGAAGCCGCATGACTCCCCAGCAGTTTGAGGAATCAGTGAGAACTGACAGAATAGCCGAAAAAATGCGCGAACTCATCTCCGCATCAGTTTCAGTCAGCGATGAAGAAGTTGCAAAAGAATACACATACAGAAATAAAAAAGCATCAGTTTCCTACATGGCATTCCATGCCGAAAACTTCGCCCATGAAGTTAAAGCGGAAGAAGCCGTTCTTAAGGAATACTTTACCGCAAACTCTGAAAACTACCGCATTCCGAAACGTATAAAGGTCACATACACTTACTTTGATCCCGCAACATTTGTCCCCACAGCGGTTATCTCCGATCAGGATGTGGAATCTTACTATGTGCGTAATCAGGATCAGTTCAATACACCCGAACAGGTACACGCAAGACACATTCTTATCCGTGTTGAAGACTGGCACAACGATGAGGCGGTTAAATCTGCCCTTGCCAAAGCTGAGAGTGTTCTGAATGAAATAAAAGGCGGTCTTGACTTCGCTGAAGCTGCCAAAAAATATTCCGCAGATTCTTCAGCTGTTAACGGCGGCGACCTCGGTACATTCACAAGAGGACAGATGGTTCCCGAATTTGAGGAAGCAGCCTTTGCTCTTAACACAGGCGAGATAAGCGGCGTTGTTAAAACAATGTACGGTTTCCATATAATCAAATCCGAAGAGAAAAAGGAAGCCAACAAAGCATCTCTTGAAGACGTTAAGGAAGACATAAGAAAACTGCTCACTGCTCAGGCAGGTGAAGCAGAGTTCAGGGAATATGTTTTCGGCAAATACACTGAAATAGTAAAAGCAGCAAATATCACAGCATACAACAGCACAGCAGAAAAACAGCTTCCGGTAAGAGAAACAGGCTTTTTCTCCGCAGAAGACATTGTTGAGCCCATATCTGCCAACCCTGATGTAATGACCAAGCTCTTCAGGCTTTCCAAGTCCGAAGTAAGTCAGGTTGAAACGATAAACGGCGTAAGCTACATATTTGAAGTCGCAGATGTTCAGGAGTCAAGAATACCTGAATTTGACGAAGCCCGTCAGGCTGTGACAACAGACTATGTAAATGCAGAAGCAGTTAAGATTGCCTCTGAAAAAGCAACCGAAGCCATGGCAGAAGCTAATATTAAAGCCGCTTCGGAAAAAACCGGAATAACATACACCACAACACCCCAGTTCATAAGAGTTCAGCAGATTCCCGGAATCGGCATGAACCTTGAGCTTAATGATATGATCTTCGCAGCAGGCGCTGAAAAGTTTATAGCAAGACCCTTCATTAACGGAAGTACAGTATATGCTGTCTACGTGAATGAAATCATTGAGCCTTCAATGGATGAGCTTAAGGACTATGCAGATATGATTAAAAATGAGCTTTTAGTCACAAAGTCTGACGAAGCCCTTAAATCATACCTTGATACAGCAAAAGCTGATGCAAAAATCGAAGTCAGCCCTTTTTACCAGAACCTTTTCTAGTCTGTATTAAACTGAAATAACTCACCAAGCCCCTGCGGAGTGATCTCCACGGGGGCTTTTTTCTTGACACACATCCCCTTTTATTCCACTATCGCAAAAAAATCACAAAGGTGCAGCATGCCGGATATTCAACAGATTCTTCTTTTTGCAGTAACTTCTGCCATTCTTGCGGTCACTCCGGGTCCGGATATTCTTTACGTAATCACACGGGGAATGACACAGGGACGCAAGTCAGCCATGGCAGCCGCAGCAGGTTTTTCTCTGGGAAACATAACCCATACTGTTTTTGCTGTGATTGGTCTTTCTGCCGTGGTAATGTCATCGGCAACCATCTTCACCGCCATAAAGCTTCTGGGCGCAACTTACCTTATTTATATCGGCTGGAAGACTTTTACAGCCAAAAGCACTTCATTAGACGGGAAAGATGCAAAGATCCTTTCTCCTAAAGCAATTTTTATACAGAGCATCACTGCTAACGTAGTCAACCCCAAGGTTGCACTGTTTTTCATCGCTTTTCTGCCCCAGTTTGTAAGAGCGGAAAACGGTTCTGCTGCATCACAAATGGCAGTGTTCGGGCTGGTGTTTATAGTGTGTACGTTCATTGTATTCGGAATATGCGGTATTCTTGCAGGTTTCATAGGCGATTATCTTAAACGTCATGAGAAAGCGGGTACTCTTATGAACAGAATTGCCGGAGCAGTCCTGATGGGGCTTGGTCTTAGTCTCGCACTGTATAAGCGTGCATAAAAAAAGGGGAAACCTTTTAACTAAAAAAGTTTCCCCTTGAAAATATCTGAAATCTTAAAGCACTTTAACCTTTTTCTAACATCCTGACTTTGGGTTATCTCCGCCGCCGTCAAGGGACATCATGGGGTATTCTCCATTAAAACACGCCTTACAGAATTCGCCGCCGCCAGCACACTCTTCAAGGCAGTTTATATCAAGATAACCCAAAGTATCCGCAGTGATGAACTTGCGTATCTCCTCAATATTATGGCTTGAGGCAATAAGCTCTTTTCTGGTGGGAGTGTCGATTCCGTAGAAGCACGGGAACTTTGTGGGTGGTGAACATACTCTGAAATGTACTTCCCTGGCACCTGCCTCACGGAGCATTTTAACAATTTTGCGGCTTGTAGTTCCCCTGACAATTGAATCATCAACAACCACAACTTTTTTACCGCTGATCACGCTCTTTACAGGGTTCAGTTTAATCTTAACACCGAAGTGCCTGATCGACTGTGAAGGCTCAATGAATGTCCTGCCGACGTAGTGATTCCTGATAAGCCCCATTTCAAGGGGTGTGCCGCTCTGTTCGGAATAGCCCATTGTGGCTATTATTCCGGAGTCAGGCACAGGAACCACGATGTCGGCGTCTGCCGGCTGCTGTATTGCAAGCATTCTGCCCATTCTTTTGCGGACATCGTAAACATTCTCGCCGAATATCATTGAGTCCGGTCTTGCGAAGTATATATGCTCGAAAATACAAGGTTTCGGAGTCTTTTTCTCAAACGGGTGGAGGGATTCTATGCCGGAGTCGCTTATTATAACCATTTCACCGGGCTCTATCTCTCTTATGAATTCTGCACCAATGAGGTCAAGGGCAACTGTTTCCGAAACAAGAATATAACCGTTTACAAGCTTACCGAGAATAAGCGGACGTACACCCAGAGGGTCACGCACGCCTATGAGTTTATCTTTTGTCATAAGGAGAAGCGAATAGGCTCCCTGAAGTTTTTTCAGAGAGGCTATAATCGATTCGATCAGGTTGTCTATGCCGCTTTTTGCAATGAGGTGAACCACAACTTCGGAATCAGAGCTTGAATTGAAGATAGCTCCGTTTTTGACAAGCTGCTTTTTTACATCATCTGCATTAACTATGTTTCCGTTGTGGGCTATTGCCACCGGTCCGGCGTTTATCTCCACACAAAAGGGCTGAATATTGCGGATATGGCTTTCTCCAGCTGTTGAGTAGCGGTTATGTCCGATAGCCATATCGCCTTCAAGGGCATCGATCTTGTCTGCACAGAAAATATCCGCCACAAGCCCCTGCCCTTTTTCATATACAATTTTGTCACGGTCAGAGACGGCAATGCCCGCTCCTTCCTGCCCCCTGTGCTGAAGGGAGTAAAGCGAGAGATACACGAGGTTTGCGGCTTCCTTGCATCCGAATACGCCTGCAACGCCGCACTCCTCGTGAAATTTATCTAATATCATTTCATCCACTCTCCGATAGTGTTCAGGAATTTGTCTGCTGCCTCCTGAACTTCCGCCTTGATAACGGTTCTGCCCTGATGCTTGATAACGATGTGGGCACCTTCCACTGTTCCTATCTGCGTGCATTTAACACCGTGCTTTTCAGCGAGCTTTTCAAATGCTGCTGAGTTAAGCCCGCCCACTTCCGCAATCACCCTTCCCTGTGTTTCAGCAAAGAGAAGATGATCAGTACGCATGTCATCCTCAAGGTTGATCCTGACGCCCATCTGTTTCTCGCCGAAGCACATTTCAGCAAGTGCCACAGCCAGACCGCCTTCGGCGGTGTCATGCGCTGAAAGCATCAGGCTTTTTTCTGCCGCTTCCACAAGAAGATTGATAAGAGACTTCTCTTTCGCAAGGTCTATTTTAGGCGGAGTACCTTTTTCAATACCATGAATAATACTTAAATACTCGCTTCCGCCTATTTCATCAGTGTTTTCACCGAGAAGGAAAATATTGCTTCCTTCAAGCTTGAAAGTGCTTGTTACAGCTTTTTCCACATCATCTATAACACCGACCATAACTATGGTGGGTGTGGGGTAAATTCCTTTTCCTTCGGTTTCGTTATAGAGGCTCACATTTCCGCTGACAACAGGAGTATCGAGTGCTTTGCCCGCATCAGCCATTCCTTCCACAGCTTCTACAAACTGCCACATAATATCAGCTTTTTCAGGGTTGCCGAAGTTGAGACAGTTGGTGAATGCCCTTGGGCGTGCGCCGCTTACGGCAACGTTTCTGGCAGATTCAGCCACCGCTGCCATTCCCCCTGTTCTGGGGTCAAGGCGGCAGATACGGCTGTTGCAGTCTGCGGAGAGAGCAATACCCTTCTTAGAGTCGGGAATACGTATCACAGAAGCATCAGAGCCGGGGAGGACCGTTGTTCCGACCCTCACCATATGATCATACTGCGTATATACCCATCTCTTAGAGGCGATGTTCGGAGCTGCAAGAAGCTTGAGAAGAACACCCTTAAGGTGGTCGGGTTCTTTAACATCCACAGGCTTGTTCAGCTCGTCCATGTATTCGCCTCTGGCGTACGGTCTGTCATATTTGGGAGCTTCGCTTGAGAGAGGAGCAGCAGGAAGCGCCGCAACCTCTTCACCCTGCCAGCGCAGGCGGACATAGCCGTCTGTGGCAACATGACCTATAACCTCGGCGTCCAGATCCCATTTATCAAAAATAGCCTTAACTTTATCTTCACTGCCTTTGCGTACAACCATGAGCATCCTTTCCTGTGATTCGGAAAGCATTATTTCATAGGGAGTCATGCCCTTTTCACGGGTGGGGACTTTATCAAGATCCAGCACAACGCCTGACTGGGCGCCCATTTCAAATGAGGAGCTTGTAAGCCCTGCTGCACCCATATCCTGAATGCCCACAACCCAGTCTTCCTTCATAAGCTCAAGGCATGCCTCAAGAAGAAGTTTTTCTTTGAAGGGGTCGCCTATCTGTACATTGGGACGCTTTGATTCGCTCTCGGCGGAGAATTCCTCACTTGCCATTGTAGCGCCGTGGATACCGTCTCTGCCGGTTTTAGCGCCGACATATATCACGGGATTTCCTTCCCCTTCCGCTTTGGCGAGGAAGATTTTATCTTTATTAACAAGACCAAGGCTGAATGCGTTTACCAAGGGGTTTCCGGCGTAGCAGTCATTGAAAAATACTTCGCCGCCCACCGTGGGAACACCGAAGCAGTTTCCGTAAAAGGAGATTCCTGCGACTACGCCTTCAAAAATTGACCTTGTTTTTTCATTGTCTATTTTACCGAAACGCAGTGAGTTCATGGAGGCTACGGGTCTTGCGCCCATGGTAAACACATCTCTCATGATTCCGCCTACGCCTGTGGCGGCACCCTGAAAGGGCTCAATGTATGACGGGTGGTTGTGGCTCTCCACTTTGAAGCATGCACATATATCGCCGTCAACTTCGATGATTCCGGCATTTTCCCCCGGTCCCTGCACAACCCACGGAGCCTTTGTGGGAAGCTTGGCAAGGTGGATACGGCTGCTTTTATAGCTGCAATGTTCGCTCCACATAGCGGAAAATATGCCCAGTTCTATATAGTTAGGGGTTCTGCCGATAATCTTTTTGGCGTGTTCAAATTCCTCCGGCTTGAGCCCCATGCCTCTGGCGGCCTCTGCGGTCACTTCGGGATATCTGAATGTATCGTACATGCTCATAGAACACCTTTAATTACTTTGCGGAGAGATTCAAAAATATGAAAACCGTCTTTAGTCTGCATGATCTCTTCTGCGCATCTTTCAGGGTGCGGCATCATTCCCAGAACGTTTCCGCTTTTGTTTATGATTCCGGCTATGCCGTTTATGCTGCCGTTGGGGTTTGAACCTTCGGATGTTTCGCCGTATTCATCGCAGTAGCGGAAAACAACACGGTTATTGTCTTCAAGTTCTTTTATCACGTCTTCTGATGCGAAGTAGTTTCCTTCGGCGTGGGCAATGGGGATTCTCACTATCTCACCGTCAGCATATCTGCTTGTGAATGCTGTTCCGGCGTTATCCACACGGAGGTTTACATATTTGCATATAAACTTCAGCTCTCTGTTGCGGAGCAGAGCGCCGGGAAGAAGCCCTGATTCGGTAAGCACCTGAAAACCGTTGCAGATACCAAGAACATAACCGCCCTTATCAGCAAATTCTGTTACTTCCTGCATTATGGGTGAATGTTTGGCGATAGCGCCGCAGCGAAGGTAATCGCCGTATGAGAAACCGCCGGGAAGAACAACCAGATCAACTCCTTTGAGATCTGCATCCTTATGCCAAAGGAAAACAGTATCCATTCCGAGGACATGCTTTAAAACGTGATAACAGTCGTGATCGCAGTTGGAGCCCGGAAAAACAACAACTCCCGCTTTCATTAATTATCTCCGTCTATTTCGATTCTGAATTCTTCAATGATTGGGTTTGCAAGAACCTTATTGGCTATCTCTTTGAGTTTTTCCTCAACATTTTCGCATTTTTCGATTTCTATCTCGAAAAACTTTCCGACCTTCACATCCTTCACAAAGTCGTGTCCCATGCGGTTCACAGCTCCGAGGATAGTCTGTCCCTGAGGGTCGAGAACCCCGTTCTTAAACTTTACAAATACTTGTGCTTTCATAAAACAACCCCGCTCATTTATGAATATCGTGATATTTTCTGAGGCGAAAACAGCCTCCCCGCTAAGAATAAACGGGGAAGGCGGAAATTTTAAGCCGTTATACCAAACTTGCAACGTATTGTCATTGGAAAACTTGAGAATAAAACGATTAAGTGGAAAAGCTTCTCAGAGCGGTATTCCCGCCCTTTTCAGCTTAAAGAGAAAACGTCTGTATTTCTTACGTATCCGTAATTTGGCTAACAGGCTGATGCTGTTTACCGCCCATGAGAAAAAATTCCTGTTCCCCAGCCCGTCAACTATAACAAGACAGCACTCACCGCCTAAGTCGGGCTTATACAGGATATTGTCAAGCTGAAGCTCCGCAGGGATTACGTTATTATCAAGAAGATAGCCGTAAAGCAGCTCGATCTGCCGTTTGAATTTTGAAAGAGGTATTCCGCTGTCAACAAGGGACTGCAAAGATTTACAGGGTTCTCCCTGAGAGTCTGTAACCAGATCAAACACCAGACCGGGTCCCATATTTGTTTCAACCCAGCCGTAACATCGGGCAAGGTTGCTCCATGAAATATTCTTTTTTTCAAGAAAACCGTAATAGTCGAAGTCTGCCTCGTTCTGAGGCATCTTATGAGGTCTGTTAATATGTTTGATTTTTATACATAATTTCGATTCAGAGGGATGTCGGTAGCAGTCCCTCTCCGAACCAGAACCGATCTTCAGAGAATCATTCAGTATTATTTTATTTCTGTTCATTTACAGTATTCAGAAAGTAATCATAATCTTGACTTAATAAACTCCCAACCGTTGCGGATATGTGTTTCAACAAGTTTTTCCACCCTGTCTTTATCCCGCAGCTCCAAAGCTTCGATAATGCTCTGGTGTTCCTTTGCAACTTCCTGAGTTCTGCCTGTTTCAGAGAAAGAAAAAACTGTGGCACGCTTAAACTGCTGTTGAAGCCCCGCCAGAATTTTTATAAGGCGTTCGTTTCCGCAGTTTTTTATGAAAATATCATGAAATTCCGAATTCCAGTTCACCATGTGACCGACTTTTGATGAACCTTCCCTCACCTTCGAGGCAAGCTCTTTCATTTTCTCTATATCATCTTTGGTGAGCCTTTCTGTAGAGAGCCTTGCAGCAAGTGCTTCCAGCCTTATTTTAATGACAAAGATCTCATCGACATCCTTATCGGTAATTTCTGTAACCACCGCACCTCTGCGGGGGATTATCTCAATAAAGCCCTCTGTCTCAAGGTGACGCAAAGCCTCTCTGATTGGAGTCCGGCTGATTCCAAGCTGTTCTGAAAGCTTCGGTTCAACAAGCCTTTCACCAGCTTTTATAACTCCTTTGAGGATGTTTGTTCTTATTGTTTCGGCTATTCTTTCACTTAATGGGGTATTGTCGATGTTAATGTCCCTGACTCCCATCCTGAACCTCTGCTTTTACCGCCCGAAAGGCTTCGTCATTGGGCGTTTTTATTTTCTGATATTGTGCTTCAGATATTCCCATGCGTTCTGTATGTGCCAGCGCACTTTTTTCTCAACAAGATCAGGATCGCCGGAAGCAAACGCCTCAATAATCTCCTGATGCTCCGCTACGGCATGCTTCGCACGCTCACGGTTTGAGACCAGGACAGTTTTAAGCCTCTGGAAATTTTTTGCCAGACTGTCGAGAATTTCAAGAATTTTCTTGTTATCCGAAGCAGTTATGAAGACATTATGGAAGTCTACATTATACTTAAGGTATTCATCCATAACATTTGGATTTTCGTATGCTATATCACGGAATTTTTCATTTATCTTCCGGAGGCGGTCAATGTCCTTCTCATTAAGATTAGGAGTCGCCTGCCTCGCAGCCAGACCTTCAAGGCTTGCTTTTACTGCGTAAAGATCATCTATATCTTTAATAGTAAGGGCTTTAACAACAGCACCCTTACGGGGAACAATCTCAATAAACCCTTCAGTCTCAAGCTGCCGCAAAGCTTCCCTTATGGGTGTACGGCTGATTCCCAGACTTTTGGCAAGTTTCGGTTCAACAAGCCTTTCGCCGTCGGCGTGAATTCCTTTTATGATATCTGCCCGTATTTTATCGGCGATTTTTTCTCTCAGGGGTTTGCTTTCCAATACGTTTTCCTGCTTCAAAAACCGGCTCCCTAATCATCTTTTGCCGTATATTTAAAGAAATTAATTTTCTGTCCAATTAAATGGATGTAACATAAACAGAATGCTATAAATATCTTGAAGATATTTTTTACTAATGGTAACATTTTGTATTCTGTATACTGTATTCAATTTAAACTATTTTTTCTTTTTCGTCAAACAGAACATTGTATACAAAATGCAATCCGTGTCAAAATGTCGTTAAATCTTTGATTTCAGAGAGTTACAACAATCATTACTCTTTATCCCTTCGGAACTTTGTGTAATAATATATCCCATGAAAAAAATGCTTTTTGTATTTGATATTGACGGAACCATATGCGAAATCGGTAAGCTTGTGGCTCCGGAGCTGGCGAACGAGCTTAAAAGGCTCTCTTCTTCGCATAAGATAGCCATCGCCTCCGGCAAGCCATTTACCTATATCACAGGTCTTTGCAGGCAGCTTGAGCTGACTTCTGCCTCAGTAATAGGCGAAAACGGAGGCGCCGTGAGCATGGACGCATCTTTTCCACCTTCCGGTTTCCGCCTTGCGGCTGTTCCTTCCGGTCATGAAAATGATATTGAGGACATAAAAGCAGCCTACAGAAAGGAATTCGGCAGCAGAATATGGATTCAGCTGAATCACCTCAATGTAACATTTTATCCGGTGAATCCGAGGGATATATGCTCGCTCCACTCTTTTGCCCCGCAGTTTGAGACTGATTTTATCAAGGCATATTATCATTCTGACTGTCTGGATTTCACCCCTTCTCATATTAACAAAGGAGAGGGACTAAAAACTCTTCTGAAAGAGACTGGCTTTGCAACTGATAACACATGGGTTTTCGGTGACGGTGAAAACGACCTTGAAATGTTCAGAACAGCCGGAAATTCTGTCTGCATTGGCGGAAACACTAAGCTTAAGGAAGCAGCAAGTCACTGTGTGGAGGATATTGCATCCCTTGCGCCGTTTTTACAACGGTTTTAGATAACGGTAAGGCGGTCTGTAAGCCGGATTCTGTCTGAGCTTTTTTAAAAGCCGAGGCAGTCATTAATCTAGGCATACAGTTGCCTGCATGCTCAAGCGGTTCACCCGTGAACGCATAGTCGGGCGGGCAGCCCTTAAACGATCACCTATTTAACCTTGCACCGAACGGGGTTTACCATGCCTCCTCCGGTCACCCGGCGGAGCGGTGGTCTCTTACACCACCGTTTCACCCTTACCTGCTCCCCTAAAGAAACAGGCGGTCTGTTTTCTGCGGCACTTTCCCTGCCTCACGGCACGTCAGCGTTACCGACCGTTCTGCCCTGCGGTGTCCGGACTTTCCTCCCGCACATTGCTGCGCCGGCGACTGCCCGACCGCCTTACCGAGTTGGAAACCTAATATCATACGCACCAAAACGCAACATATTTCGCTTCAATTTAATATATGAACAATGTATAGTTCCGCTATGAGCGGAATGAACTGTTTTGAGCATGACATAGCTGAGATGAAGTCAGACACCCTGAGCAGGTTGGGCAGAAAGGTTGAAATTGCCTGTGAAATGCTGGGCAGTGAAGAAAGATTTCATGAACGGCTGGAAAACATGATTGAAAGAACTGAGCATGAACTCAGCGGCAATCTGAAACGCAGGAAACGCAGACAGCTCATATGCATCCTAGAACGCCTCAAAGAGAAATTCTCGAAATCGGCAGAAAAGATAGACATGATAAAGAGAGCAAAAGAAAAGGCACTAAGAGACTATAAAGAGCAGCGCGAAATCCTCGGACTCACAGATCACACCTTCATAAACGGATTCATAAAAAATCTTTAGACCGGCATAATATTCCGGTCGGAAATGATCGCACTGATCAGAAAATTTTTCCTGATCAGCAGTTTGCGATCAGCCGACTGAAAATATTATACAATGTAAAACGATCTTATTGAAAACGGCTGTCAGAGGCTTACGGGGATGATATGTACCCATGATCAAGGAAGCCGGCTGTTACGCCGGCCCTTGCGAGATCCTTCTCAGTGAGCGTGGTTGTTCCACTACCTGCGTTTATAGTAACAAATTACATGCCAAATCTAATCAGTATAATACCCGCAACAATAACAAGAGTTCCGGTGAGCTTACTCAACGAGAATGCCTCTTTAAACACAAAAATCCCAAGAGCAAGGGCAAACACAGCATTTACCTGCCTTAATGCGGCAGCGTAGGAAACCTCCATAAAAGTAAGCCCGTATCTGTAGGAGGTAAACGAGAGAAAAACGATCACCCCTGCTGTTATGAAATATTTTTTTTCTGCTCTCACAAACTCTTTTCTGAATGGTCTGTGTCTTATTGAGTAAACAGCAAGATATGACGTCATAAAAAAACAGAGGCAGTAAGTATAGAAGATCATATTCCCGCCGCCTACTCCCCCTTTATCCGCAAGGGCTCCGAAGGAATAAGAGAAAGCTGCCAGCAATGCAAACACCGTTCCTTTTGTGAGTCTCAGGCGGTGCCCTTTGGTTCCGTTCAGGGTTATTCCGCCGAGAACGGTGATAATGATTCCTGTTATACCAAAAAAAGTAAGTTTTTCCCCAAGAAAAAGAGTTGCCCATATTAATATAAAAAAAGGTGAAGATGTGGTGATCGGGTATATGGACGAAACATCACTGTAACGGTAAGCTGTTGATAGAAAAAGATGATATAGTGTAAAAAATGTTCCGCCAATCAATCCGTATATTACGGCGTTCCTGTCAAAATACATATATTCTCTGAAGAATACAGGGAAAAGCGCAGTGAAGAATATAAGATTTATAAAGTGCATGAAAAAATTAAATGCATACTTATCAGAAGAACGCTTCAACAGCACATTCCATATGGAGTGGCATAATGCACTGAACACAATGAAAATAAAACCTGTCAAAAACTCCTCCCTGTCATAGCCTGTGAAACTCATTTTTATCAGCACTTTCAAAAATATTCAAGCACCTGAAATAGAATTTATCTTTAAAACCCGATATTGTTAATAGGTTTTAACACCATGCTCCTCACATCTATAAACTATACCGATAATCCTCTTTTGTTACCCGTGATCAAATCTCTGTTTATTTTTTACAATTGAACTAAAGATAATTTAATCCTGACAGGATCATGCAGGCGCCACCCATTTTAATCAGCCCCTAAACACTGATACAAAAGGCTTTAAACTCTTAAAACACTTATTTTATTATGACACTTTTTAATTTTTTTTAATGTACATTGTATACAATTTACCTATTGACATCGAATAGTCTTAGTGATAGAAAATAAACAGCGGTATAAAATTGAAGATTATTATAATAACAAGGAGGCATACTAATGGGACTTAAGGACGTTCTTAAGAAGAAAATTGATGAGCATCGCCCCAGAACAGCCAGACTCACAAAAGAGTTCGGCGATGTAAAACTTGGTGAAGTTACAATCGGTCAGGCTATCGGCGGTGCAAGAAGCGTTAAGTGCCTTGTTACTGACATATCATATCTCGACCCCATGGAAGGTATCCGTTTCCGCGGTCTTACAATACCCGAAGTTATGGAAAAACTCCCCAGACCCAAAGGAAAAGACTATCCTTATGTAGAAGGTTTCTGGTACTTCCTTCTCACAGGTGAAATACCCACTCAGGCTCAGGCCGAAGAAGTTGTTGAAGACTTCAAAAAAAGAGCGCAGGTTCCCCAGTATGTTATAGATATACTCAGAGCTATGCCCAGAGACTCTCACCCCATGACTATGTTCTCCGCAGCTATAGTTGCTATGCAGCGTGAGTCAAAATTCGCTAAATTCTACGCAGAAGGCTTCAATAAAATGACTGCATGGGAACCCATGTATGAAGATTCATGTGACCTCCTCGCCAGACTTCCCGAAATAGCGGCTTACATCTACAGAATGAAATACAAAAGCGACACTCCCATCGCTTCTGATAAAAACCTCGACTTCGGCGGCAACTTTGCTCACATGATGGGCATCGATGCTCCTTATGATGATGTTGCGAGAATGTACTTCATCCTCCACTCCGACCACGAGTCAGGAAACGTTTCCGCTCACACTACTCACCTTGTGGCTTCCGCTCTCAGCGATGCGTACTACTCACTTTCAGCAGGTATCAACGGTCTTGCAGGTCCTCTTCACGGTCTTGCTAACCAGGAAGTTCTCGGATGGATTCAGGACGTTTACGCTAAACTCGGCGGAAAGGTTCCCACTAAAGAAGATCTCAAAAAATTCCTCTGGGATACTCTTAACAGCGGTCAGGTTATCCCCGGGTACGGACACGCAGTTCTCAGAAAAACTGACCCCAGATACACTTCTCAGCGTGAATACTGCCAGAAATACCTTCCTGAAGATGAACTCTTCAAAGTTGTTTCAATGATTTACGAAGTTGCTCCCGATATCCTCATGGAACACGGAAAAGCTAAAAACCCATGGCCCAATGTGGATGCACAGTCTGGTGTTATCCAGTGGTACTACGGTCTCAGAGAGTACGATTTCTACACTGTTCTTTTCGGTGTGGGCAGAGCGATCGGCGTTCTTGCAAACATCACTTGGGACAGGGCTCTCGGCTACCCCATTGAGCGTCCGAAGTCTGTTACCACAGACATGCTGGAAGCTGCAGCAGGAATCAAAAAATAAGTACTGCAATCCTTCACGCAATACCTATAATATGTTAACAGGAAGCCCTCGGGCTTCCTGTTTCTTTTTTAACCATCTCAATCCGTGCATCCTGCCGGATTGAGATACACGCTCGCGCCGTGATAAACACCGCTTCGCTTCGCACGGCGACTTCCCATCTATCCGATAATCCAAAATTTGCTCTCCATAGAAATTTTGGTTACACGCTCACGCTGAGATAAACACCGCTTCAAACGGCATGAATTTGAGATATCAGCATCATGAAGAAAAACTAATAACCCCAAATACGCCGTTGACTCACATTAAATAAATTGATACTGATCAATTGCTTTTAATTTTTTGTAATATATATTACAAAAAACTATTTTCTGATAAAGGTGATGCGGTGAAAAATTTTTCAATCAAAACAAAAGTGTTGTCAGCACTCCTGATACCATTCATTATGCTTACCTTTTACACTATATCCAATGTGGTAACGGATTCTGTACTGCTCAGGAAGACTGTATCACTGCAAAAAATCGTGGATTTTTCTGTGTCTGTCAATGCTCTCGTGCATGAACTCCAGAAGGAACGGGGACTTTCTGCTGGATATATGTCCGGCGGTGACGCACTTTTTAAAGAAAATCTTGAAATGCAGTTTGAATCTACAGATAAAGCACTGCTTCTGGTCAGAGATATTTTAAGCAATAAGCTTTCTGGTTCTTCAAATACAGTTAAAGCAATGAATAGCCTGAAAGACCTTGATTCCGTACGCTCCAGCACAATGAGCAGAACAGCAAATTCTCCTGATATTATAAGCTATTATACTGGTATAAATAAATTATTCATAAACTCAGTTTCGGAAATTTCTTCTGATATGGACGACCAACAGCTAGTTAAAGATATAATTTCCTACACTAACTTCATGAATGCAAAGGAACTGACAGGGCAGATGCGCGCTGTTATGGCGTCTGTATTTGCGGACGGCAAATTCACCGATGGTATGTATGAAAAATATCTTCGTCTCACAAGCGAACGTAAAACATACATGGACTCATTTGTGTGGACTGCACGCAAGCAATACAGAGAAAGCGCCGAAACTGCTGAAAATGCCTCGTACAGCATTGAAGCGGCAAAAATGGAGCAAACAGCAGCAGAGAAGTTAACTGATTTGAATGAAGATGCCGGAAAGTGGTTCAGTTTGATGACAGAAAAAATTGATTCCATGAAAAGCACAGAAGATCTTATTGCCGCAACAATGACATCATATATGAACGGGCAGATTAACTCCGCCAAAAGGCAGCTCATACTCACAGGCACAGCCGCTGTTGTGGGATTCATAGCCTTTGCATCTCTTATTTACGTTATTTTGCTTTCCGTGATAGGAAATATCCGCATGCTGATAAATCTCACAGCACAGCTTAATGAAGGCGACGGAGATCTTACAAGGCGTATTAAAGTTACAAACAAGGATGAAATAGGCAAACTCGCTGATAACGTCAACTGCTTCATTGAAAACATTCAGGTTTTAGTCGGCGGCGCCGCAAGATCTGTATCAGTTGTTGCATCAGGTACTACACAGCTTGCTGCCTCGGTTGAAGAATTGTCTGTAACTTTTGGGGAACAGTCAAAAGAGATAAGCGGCATAGCTGCTGCGATGAATGAGATGAGCGCAACTGCTGTCTCCATTGAGGGTAATATCAGAGACGTTGAAAAAGCAGCAGATTCTGCCGCAGAAAGCATTGACGACGGGAGCAGGGAACTAGACAGCGTTGTTAAGCTCATCACCGATGTTAAATACGACAGCGACAGTCTGGCGCAGACTATTAAAAAACTGGGTGAAACGTCTCACGAGATAGGTGATATAGTCAAAGTCATTAACGAAATAGCAGATCAGACTAACCTTCTTGCCCTCAATGCGGCAATAGAAGCAGCAAGGGCGGGTGAAGCAGGCAGAGGCTTTGCTGTGGTGGCTGATGAGGTACGCAAACTGGCAGAGAAAACCCAGTCGGCTACAGGTGAAATTATCAACATTGTCAATCTTTTCCGCACAGAGACAGAGAACGCTGTAAAGGGTGCTGAAAAAACCTCTGCTAACATAGACAGATGTGTCAGCCAGTCTGAAAATACCAAAAACTCATTCATGCGTATAAGCAAAGCGGTAATGGACGCTTCTGATAAAAACACGGTCATTACTGTTTCAGTTAATGAACAATCAGAAGCGATTCAGCACACAGGGCAAAGCACAGCAGGAATATCCACAGGAATTGAGCAAAGTGCTGCAGCGGTTGATGAAATAGCAGAAACGCTTAACAGCCTCGAAATCACTGCGGAATCCCTGAGACAGGCGGTTGAAAAATTTAAATACTGATAAATTGATATAAACTCAAGAGTTGGATATATCAAATAAACTTATATTGTTTTTTTATCTGTTTTCTTTATAGTGTAAACATTGGGGAGACGGATGAAGATAATCCTTATTATTTTTGGTTTCATATCACTTTTTCTTGGCATTATAGGTGTTTTTCTGCCTGTAATGCCCACAACGCCGTTCATTCTGCTTGCGGCGGCGTGCTTTGCCCGCAGCTCGGATAAATTTCACCAAATGCTCTTAAATAACAAATATTTCGGCGATATAGTAAGAAACTATGAAAAAGGGCTGGGCATAAGCCGCAGAATTAAAATGCGTGCCCTTTTCCTCCTGTGGTTTTCGCTGATATTTTCATCAGTAATATCAGGCAGCGCCGCTGTATTTATGATTCTCACCGCCGTGGGCGCAGGCGTCAGCTTCTACCTTCTCCGCCTGCCCACTCTGCATGACTAGCCTCGCCTTGTGCGGAGCAGGTCCTTTATTCTGTCAAAATCGCTTTCTTCCCTCTCCTCTTCCTTTTCCAGACAGAAATCTGAAAGAGCAGGATTATCCTGCACAAAAACAGGGACATGAACCCTTGCCGCATAGGATGCAACTTCGGTGTTCACCTCTGTATCTCCGGTAAGTGCAAATATGAAATAATATGAGGAATCCACATCGCTTTCCTCTATCCATCTCTCTTCATATTTTATGCGTCCGAACTTTTTGAAAAGCTTAATGTTTTCAGTGCATGACGGAGAAATAACCACAATCTCCGGATCATGACCAAGGAGCGAAACAAGAAGAGCCTCCGCTTCTGCCCCTCCTCCTGCCACAAGGATTTTTTTATCGGTAAGATTAAAAATAAACGGAACCACTCATCAACCTCCGGTTTATCGTCAGAACATATTATTGTTTTTTACCATACACCTTTCTGCCAGAACACTGAGCGCTCTGTCAGCTATGATATATTCGGAGAAATCAGGCTTAATCTTTAGCGCCATATGAAGTAAATTGCGCACTGGTTCGCTGGCTGTCTCCCCGTGGAAAGGGATTCCGGCGTAGAGAAACTCCTCGCTTATGCTGATTGGATGATAAAGCCATTTTTCTCCGCTGAAGCGAAACTTTGAACAGGCAAGCCGTTTGCCGCCACGCACAACTGATTCATAATCACTAAGACCCAGACCGGAAAAAATGCCCGATTCTGTGCCGCTTTCAAAACTGAACCTAGTGCCCATCATCGAAAATCCAGTGCCGAAAGCAACAATTGGAGTTTTACCGAAAAGTTCACGCAGCTTCTTATCAAAGCCCCTCTTTTCCAGAAACAAAAGATCGCTTTTCGGGTTTTCGCTGGAAGGAACAATAATTATTCCGCAGTTATCGGCCTCATGAGGTTCATATATCAGAGATGTGCTGAAGTCCATTGACATAAGAAAAGGCACAGCATCGTTGCAGTCTGCCATTGAAGGAAGGTTAATAACACCTGTTTTCAGACCGTCGGAGTTTCCGAAAATGCACAGATCAGGCAGAATCTCCGCCTCAGGCATATTGTCAGGAACTGATGCAATTACAGGCAGAGGGGGTTTGGAAAGAAAGCTCCAGTTTTTTTCCGACAGCAAAGCGCCTTTCATAATAGCTTTAAGCTCGTTTGAGGCTTCATCCCACACTGTTTTTACAGCCGCACTACCGCCGCAAAGAAAAATACCGCCGCATATCATTCCCGCCAGCTCTTCACCCCATTCTCCGCAGTCAGCATCCAGAACAAGAGCAATACGGTCATACTCCGCACTTCCTGCAATATCTTCCAGACGGCATACCGCCTCTTCATAGCTATCCGAATCGGGTATTGTGCCCGCTTTTATACGCAGCGACATAAGGTGAGACGCATTAACACCGCAGGCAAGGGATAACATAAAGGCATCTGCGGGAACCCCTGTTCCGCAAAGAGAATGGGACATTCTGGGTGAAAAAGGAACAGGGACAAACGGAAAAATACTCTCCCCTCCGACAGTCAGTCTTCTGAGAACGGCTGTCAGGGGAACAAGTCCGCTCTCATCACATATGAGAAAAGTAAAACCCTTATAAACCAATGGAACACTCCTGTAAGATGAATATAATTTAAAACATAATCCGTAAAAGAACAAACCATATTGCCCGTATATCCTCTTTCTGATAAATTCAGATCATGGAAAATTCATCTGTTATTATAATATTTCTTCTCGGATTCGCAGCAGGCGCAGGAGTGTGCGCTGTTTTTTTCAGTCTCCTTGCCCGCAGGCAGGCTGGGCTGAAGCTTGAGGCGGAAAAAACTGTGGCAGGGATTGCCGAACAACTCAAGCTGAGTTTTTCCGGTCTTTCCCTTGAAGCTCTTTCAAAGACCACCGCAGAGCTTATGAAGCATATCGAAAGCGAACGCAAGGCGGGCGCAGCACAGCTTGACGGCAAAAAAGCCCTGATAGACGCACAGCTCGATAAAATGACCAAGGAACTCACCGAGGTTGAAAAGCTTGTTAAAGAGTTTGAAAAAGACCGTGAATCAAAGTTTTCGGCTCTTTCCGAACAGATACGGCACACTTCCAGAAACGCCGAAGAGCTTTTCAGAGTCACCTCATCCCTCAAAGAGGCTCTTTCCTCCACAGGTAGAAGGGGGCGCTGGGGTGAGCGCATGGCAGAAGATATCCTCAAAGCTGCCGGATTCATGGAGAATGTCAACTACTACAGGCAGAAGACCCTGAAAACCTCCGGCAGCAGGCCGGACTATACCTTCATAATGCCTAACGGCGCCATTCTTAATATGGATGTCAAGTTCCCTTTGGAAAATTATCTGAAATATTTAGAGGAAACAGAAGAAGCAGCGGCAAAGGCAAGAACAAACGCCTTCTCCAAGGACGTCAAAGAACGTATTAAGGAAGTCTCAGGGAGAGACTATATCGACCCTGCCGAAAACACCCTGGATTTTGCCATGCTTTTCATACCCAATGAGCAGATTTTCGGGTTTATGATGGAAAAATGCCCCGATGTTCTGGATTTTGCCTTCGAGAAAAAGGTCGCACTGACCTCTCCGGTATCTCTTTTTTCAGTGCTTGCAGTAATCAGACAGGCAGCAGAAAACTTCCGTCTGGAGCAGACATCATCGGAAATTCTCACAATCATGGGCACTTTCCGCAAACAGTGGGATCTTTTTACTGGTAAAATGGACACTCTGGGCAAAAGGATTGAAGACACAGCCAAGGAGTATGAGTTATTAAGCGGAACCCGCCGCAGAATGCTGGATAAACCCCTTGAAAAACTTGATTCTCTGGGGCTTGAAAATATCAAAACAGACGACACGGAAGAATAAGCCTAAACAGCCGGGGCATTTAATGCCCCGACATGCGCTGTATCATCCCCATGTAATCTTTCCGCCGTTAAAGCCAATTACAGCCATAACCGGCAGGTTTAAAAACAAGAGACCGTTATAAAGATTTGCCACGCCTGTTCCTGCGGACGATATACCCGGTTCGCTGAATCTAAGCCACATTTCAGCTGCACACATCAAAAACAGAAGGACAGAAAAGGATATCTTCGTTATAAAAACGTTGGATGTTGCATAATGGTAGTTTACCCACCAGCTGAAAAAACCGGAAGCAATAGTGGGGATAAGAGCAACACCGCCAGCCGCCATGCAGTGAAAGGCGGTGGTTTCAAAGCTTGGCTCTCCGGTAATCAAAAACAATGCCTGCATAAACACGGCAAAGCTTAAAAGCCCCATTGGAAAATGTATAAACATCGGATGCGGATGGAGCTTCCGGTAAAGCTCTCTCAGCATATCTTTTCTGGCTTCCGCTGCTGACGGCACCTGAGGAACGGATTCTGTCAGTGCGTCCACAGGTGTAATGCGGGAAAAAACCTCATCCGTATGAGGTGCTTTTTCCAGATCGTCCGTCAGGTCTCTGCCTGCGAAGTGTCTTTTAACATGCTGTCCGTTTTTCCACAGCCTGCTGTCCGTAACATCGTAAACCTGCCCCTTGTAGCCTATGTAAGCTCGTCGTCCTTCTTTTCCGTCAAACTTGCTCAGTTCTTCCCTATCCAAAGCCAGTACCTCCAAAAACGGGATTATAGACCTTTACCTCAGATTTACCTTACGGCAATTATCATTTATTTTATAAAAAAATATACCAGAATGCCATGCCAAGTTCCACCGCAATCGGTCTGCTTGACAAAAACATCCCCAGCGTCTAAATTTTATTGAACACACAGCGGAGTCGCAATGAAAAAAATCAGTATTGACAATGCAGAAGGTCAGGTTCTTGCATATGACATCACAGAAGTAAGTCTGGAAAAGAAAATTAAAAACAGGGCATTCAAACGGGGACATGTCATATGTGCGAATGACATAGAGTACATGAAAAATCTCGGACGCAGAAATATTTTTGTAATGGACGGTCAGGATACGGATGTCCATGAAGATGATGCAGCAAGGATGACAGCACCTCTTGCAGCAGGAGAAAACATCACGTACGACAAGGAAACCAGCGAAGGCAAAGTATCCTTTTACGCCGAAACAGACGGAATATTCCATGTTGATAAAGAAAAACTGCTCGCAGTAAACAGCCTCGAAATTCCTTCTATGCCCACACTGCATGACGGTTTTCCTGTTAAAAAAGGGGCACAGGTTGCAGCCTTCAGAATAATACCCCTTGTCTGCAGCGAAGAGCTGATGAACTCGGTTAAGCAGATCCTAGACAAACCTATACTCAGCGTAAATCCATATAAAATAAAGACTGCCTGCATCCTTGTTACAGGTAACGAAGTCTACGAAGGGCGCATAAAAGAAGGCTTTATCCCAAAACTTTCAGCAAAACTGAAGGCACTCGGAGTTGAAGTGACAGCAACGGCAATAGCCCCTGATGACAGAGAACACATAACCCGTGAACTAAAAACAATGCTGGAAAAGGCAGATTTAGTTCTGACAACAGGCGGAACAAGCGTTGACCCTGATGATGTCACCACAGACGCCATCAAAGACGCAGGAGTGGAAATTGTATGCAAGGGCAATCCTATTCAGCCCGGCAATAACTGCTCCATAGGCTATATAGGCGAAAAAACTGTGGTATGCGTACCGGCGGCGGCCTTGTTCTTCCATGCCACTGCCCTTGATATATACCTGCCCAGAATACTGGCAAAAGAGAAAATTACCAAAGAATACATAGCAAATTCAGGTCACGGCGGTCTGTGTCATTTCTGTGAGAAATGTCACTTTCCCGTCTGTCCGTTCGGGAGGGGCGGCTTATGATAAGCTGGCAGGAAGCAAAAGCGATTCTCAACAGCCTTACAACAACCTACGGAATAGAAAAAGTCTCAGTAAGAGACAGCTGGGGCAGAACTCTGGCAGAAGACATCACAGTACCGAGAGATTATCCCGATGTACATAAATCCGCTGTGGACGGTTATGCTTTTAAGCACGGACGCAAAACCTACAAACTCACAGGGGAAGTTGCCGCCGGTGATAAAAGCGGTGCATCAGTTAAAGATGATGAAACAATCTTTGTAATGACAGGCGGAACTGTTCCCTACGGTGCGGATACTGTAGCAAGAGTTGAGGACTGCGAAGATAATGACGGCATGATCACCATTCCTGAAAGTGTCGGTGCAGGTGACTCTGTAAACCTTTCAGGTGAAGAGGCTAAAAAAGGTAAACACGTTATCAGCAAAGGTGTTGTTATAGACAAGGGGCTCTACCCTGCTCTGTTTTATCTGGGCAAATCAGAAGTCGAAGTCTATAAAAAACCCCGTGTTGCGGCTTTTGTAACCGGAGATGAAATACTTGAAGTTGAAGAAAAATTCGCAGAAGGAATGGTGTTTGACACCAACAGGCGTATTCTGGAGAGCTGCCTTAACTCTTTGGGAATTAAGCCCGATTTCTTCGGTCCCATAGGTGATACAGAGGCGGAAGTTGCAAACGCTTTCAAAGAGATGTGCAAAGACCATGACATTATCATCTCCTCCGGCGGAGTATCTATGGGCAAATATGACTTTGTAAAAAAGGTCTTTAAAGAGCATGATTTTGAACTCTTTATCGAAAAAACATGCATTAAACCCGGCAGTCCGCTTATGGTTGCAAAAAGAGACAATAAGCTTTTTCTGGGCATGCCCGGATATCCGGCTGCCTTTCTCACAAACTTTGTTTTTTATGCAGTTCCTCTTTTCCGTAAGGCGCTTGGAGTCATAGATTTTGAAAACAAGGTTCATAAAGCCATTCTTAAAACAGAAATGAAGGCCAGAAAAGGTCGCATGGATCTGGACAGAGCTGTCGTAACGGTGGAGAACGGCCGCTACACAGCAGCGGATCCCGGTTCACAGCTTACATCTCATTTTATCAACTTCGCACAGGTAAACGCACTTGTGCTGATTGATGAAAACACAGGCTCGCTTCCGGCAGGAACAGAAGCCGATACTATAATAATTCCCTGATATTTAAACCGCCTCATTAAGGGGCGGTTTTTTTTATTTTTATAAAACAACAAAGACTTATTGTTATTTTTGCGGTAAAATTAAAGATAAATAATTTGAATAACAGGGCGGGAAGTATGAGATGATAAGCGGATATGACCTTATTCTGGATGCTGATTACAATATCCTGAGTATTTCCGCAGAATATGCAGAAAAACTGCAATACAGCGGTAACAGTGATCAGGCAAAATCTTTCCTTGAACTCCTCAAACCCGAATATAGAAGTAGAGCTGCAGCAGCACTTAAAAACTGCGAAAAAGATTTCTGTTTTATTCCTACAGAAAGAAACAAATGGATATTCACAGAAATAAACCCCGCACCCCTGCCAGCAGGAAGAACAGGGATAAAAATAAAGAATCTGAACCCGCTCTCCGATGGCGGCAGCTCATTCAGCAGCTTTGCCGAATTCATTGAAAACATGTTCGATATATACTATACATCAGATATTTATGGCAATATAACCGCAGTTTCCCCTTCTATTTTTATATATTCCGGCTTCACACCGGAGGAGCTGATCGGAAAAAATCTGGGCAATGACCTTTATGTAAACCCTGAATTAAGAATTAAGTTTAAAGAGCTTATGGGCACACAAGGCAGAGTCACAGCCTTCGACGCACCGCTTTACAGAAAAGACGGAAGCATATGGTGGGTATCCACATCGGCACATTTCATCAAAAACAGCTACGGGACAGTTATCGGAGTTGAGGGAATCGCCCGTGACATCACAGACTATAAGGAAGGTCAGGAAAAACTGGTAAAAGGTATCGAAACAAGGTACAAGGCACTCTTTGAGTCCGCAACTGATTCCATTTTCATCTTTGATCTGAGAACAAAAAGCATAGTCGATGCCAATGCAGCAGCCAGAAAAATGACAGGTTATAGTCTGGACGAGCTTCGGGAGTTAATGCCTGAACAGCTCCATCCAAGATATGAGTACGAAAAAATCAAGGATTACATAGTCCGCAAGCGTGAAGGATTCGGGTTGAAAGAAACTGTACGCCTGGATTTCATGACCAAGCAGGGCGATATAATTCCGGCAGAAATTACAGCTTCGGTTATAACTGAAGACAACAGAAAGTTTTCAATTGATGTCGCCCGGGATATTTCGCAGAGACTCGCCACCGAAAAAAAACAGCGCGAACAGGAACAAATGCTTATCCATCAGTCAAAAATGGCTGCCATGGGTGAGATGATCTCAAATATAGCACACCAATGGCGGCAGCCCTTAAGCAAGATAACCGGCATCCTCACAAATCTTGAAATGGGAACTCTTCAGGGTTTCATTGATAAAAAAGAAGCTGAAACACTTATCCATGAAGCATTCTCCACCCTCAAGTTTATGTCACGCACCATTGACGATTTTAAAAATTTCTTCAGCCCTTCAAAACCGATTGAGGAATTTTGTATAAATGCCGCCCTTAAAGAAGTTATTTCAATTATTGAACCGAATCTCCGTTTTCACGGGATACGTGTGCTAATGAAGGTTCAGGAAAACATATTTCTTAAAACATACAGGAATGAGTTCTGTCAGGTTCTGCTGAACATTATCCAGAATGCCAAAGATGTGCTTTCCATCCGCCGGATAACAGACCCTAAAATAGAAATACGGATTACAGCAGGCAGGGAAAAAACAGTGATCCGCATATCAGACAACGGTGGCGGAATTGATCATAATGCCATGGAACGGATATTTGAGCCATACTTTACCACCAGACCAGACGGACAAGGGATAGGACTTTATATGTCCAAGATAATAATAGAAAAGAATATTAAAGGAACAATTACAGCGAAAAACACCTTTGAAGGCGCTGAATTCACCATTGTGATATAGAAAACAAACCCCTCCTTTTTCAAGGAAGGGTTTTATTATTTCTACTTATAAGTCAGCTATTTTGAGGACGATTTTGCCGAAATGCTTGTCCTCTTCCATAGTTTTATGTGCTTCCACAATATCTTCTATGGGGAAAACCTTATAGATGATGGGAACGATGCTGCCGTCGGCGAACTTGGGAAGAGCCCTTCTTGTGAATTCCTTCACTATATCACCCTTCTCCGATACCGGTCTGGAGCGGAGAACGGAACCTATGATCTGCTGGCGTTTAACCATCATAAGAGCAAGGTTCAGTTCAGCCTTTATGCCGCTGGTAACGCCGATTATAACCAGTCTGCCTGCATAGGCGAGTGAATTCATATTGGGAGAAAGATACTTTGCCCCGACATGATCGAGAATAAGGTTTACGCCTTTTTTATTCGTAAACTCCTTTACCATATCTGAAAAATCAGACACTTCACGGAAATTTACCGTGAGAGATGCACCGAGTTCTTTAACCTTTGCCTCTTTATCGGGAGCAACAGTTACTATGTATTTTGAATTGGGGGTAAGCGCATTGGAAAGCTGAATCGCAGCAGTATTCACACCGCCTCCGCCTCCGTGAAAAATTGCGGTTTCACCATCCTGAAAGCCTCCAATCATGAAAACATTCAGAAAAGCGGTAATGTATGATTCGCAGACGCAAGCAGCCTGTTCATAGCTCATGTTATCAGGAATAGGCATAAGGTGTTCGGCATAAGCAACGGCATATTCGGCGTAACCGCCTCCGCCCACAAGGGTCATTACCCTGTCTCCAACCTTCCAGCCGGTGACCTGAGAACCCAGCTGCTCTATAACACCGGCAACTTCAAGTCCGAGAATTTCAGAATCTCCGGGAGGAGGCGGGTACTTGCCTTCTCTCTGTACAAGATCAGGTCTGTTTATCGAAGTGGCAGCCACTTTTATCAATACCTCGTTCTCTTTCGGAACAGGTTTCTCAGCTTCACCTACCTTAAGAACATCAACTCCGCCAAATCCACTTAAGAGTACGGCTTTCATACTATCTCCTCCAGCAATTATTTAAATTATTGTTTGATTTTTAACATGTAAGGGAAATTTTATAAACAGAAATCTTGTGTGAAAAGTCAGGATTTATTCGGATATGGTGAGGACAAATCTTTTATTAGCGATGCTGTCATCGTTGCCGCTCTGGTCATTATTATCTCTTACCCAGACGCTGATATAATATGAACCGCCGCTGCCGGAGGGCGGAGTCCCTGTGATGCTGACATTGTCTCCTGAAGTCCATGAGACTTCAGTTTCATTCCGGCAGTCGGAGGAGATTTTTATATCCAGATTTGCAGATGTAAATTTAAGAACACCGGCGCTCATAAGCCCTGAATCATCCAGACACCATTTGTATTTGCGTCCGTTTGCGGGAACACCTCCGTCAGCAAAAAAATTTGCCCTGTAGGCTCTTGCGGTATATGCAGCGGGAAGCTCGCTGTTAAGAATCCTAAGCCTGTAACCGGCGCACCCGCTCCTTGCCTGAAGCTCACCCAGAGTAACCCATTCGGCAATATCATCATAAGCCTGCTTCTTCACACCGTCAGCAGGATAATCGTCCACTGTGTCTCCCTGAACATAAATGCGGACTATTCCTGCTTCATCAGCACCGGTTTGTATATTTGCATTCGCCCCGCCGCTTACTGTTACAAAAGCGATATTGCGGACAACGGAGTAATCTGTGCAGCCGACATCACGGCATTTTCTTAGTTCCAGTTTTGAGGTTCTTCTCCGGCAAACGGCTTCTGCACTGCCTGATTCCTCTGTCAGTGTATCATCATAAATATATGCCACTGCCCGTCCGCCGAAGTCGGATGAATAGGAAACAGCCGGAGCGAAACCTTCCTTTTCCGGCAGTGTTCCATTCAGGGCGCTGTGGGAAAAAAGAGAATTTTTTGCGGAAACCAGTCTTGCAGAATCAGTTTCTGCTGATTTCTTTTTAACTGCGAGCGCAAGAAGACTGCTCCCCGAAGCAAGGGCAAAACCTATAATTACCAAAACTATCGCAAGCTCAATCAGCGTGAAGCCTTTTGTTTCTGAACGCATTGAAAACCAGTATCCCGTAACGTTAATTGACTGATAATGTTTAATTTTATAATAATTCTTATTTCCTGTCATCCACTATGAGGCTCACATGAATGCCGACCATTTTTCATCCAGAGGCTTTTCGCTTATAGAGCTGGTTTTCGTCCTTGCGGTTATAGGAGCATTGTCATCCTTTGGCTACGCAATGATAAACAGCGCACGGCATTTTGAAGCGGAAAGAAAAACCGAAGCCGCTATCAGTGAGATTCTTCTTAAAACATCAGCACAGGCGGCATCAGGCAGCATTATCCCCCCAGCATCCTTTTTTGCTGACACTACGGATGGTTACGGCAGGAATCTAAAGATAGTCACCGCTGATTCAGCAGATATCTGCTCAAACATTGAAGGCATACCGCTTATACTGTGTAAGAATGAAGACTGCTCGGACAGTGAAATATTAACCAATGCGGCAGTTGTTGCGATAAGTGCCGGACAGGACGGAGTATTTTCTCTGTCTGCTGATTTGACATCAGTAAGGTTTTTCCCCGGTTCCAATGATGACAAAGCCGCATGGACATCTGTTAATGAGGTAATTAATTATGCAGGGTGCGGCAGCCCGCTGAAAATTATAACAGAGAACATTCCTCCCGTGAACGGCGGAAGCCTGTACACAGCAGAAATCCATTCCCTGCCTCCTGCGGAGAAATGGTGTGCCGAAGCTGATCAGGAAACCTCAGCAATACTCAATATAAGCACAAGCTGCTCCGCTGAATCTGATTTCACGGAGTCACCATCATTTATCATCTCATCTTTTGCACAGAACATAAGCTCGCCGTCAGTCAGAGAAATCAAGGTCCATGCACTCAGGGCGGACAGACGGACAACCGCCGTTTTTGCAGTACCATTCAACCCTGAAGCTATAATAGAGGAAACAGCAGAAGCCTCCAAAATGAACATTAACGATGTGATTGTGCTGACCAAATCGGGCGGAACAGGCGAAAATATCAGTCTGGAAACCAACGATGACGATGAAGTTACAAGCTTTCAGGTCAACTCGACACTCAGTTCCGAATCAGAATGTGTATGGTACGGATTGGAGTTTGCTGTAAATGGCATTATAAGCTTCTACTACGAGGTGCGGACGCTCTATACTGACAATGACCCACATAGCCTCGGCTCGTCCTTTCCCGGCTTCGGCATGGCTTTTATTCCTGCCGAATACAAGCCGGAGGATGCAGGCTGCGGTCAGTCCGGCTCCTCTGATCTGGGTTATGGAGGTTTAAGTTTCGGCGGAAGCGGAATTATACTGGAAACGGATCTGTTCCCGAACAGAATTATGGATTACATGCTTGCCCCTTCACCAAACCATATAGCTTTTGTCCCTTGCATTTTCCCCTCAGGCGGCAAAAAGATCTGTCTGGGGAGACACCTTGATACGGCGATTCCATCATGCCCCGATGATCCGGGCTGTGCTTTTCCTACGCCACGCAAAATCAACTGGCTTGAAGATACAGAATCGCATCCTGTGCGTCTTGAAATTCATCCCGGCTACTCAGAGGGTTCCTGTACATCAAAGTCCGCAGACGGGAATTATATGCTGATGAAGCTCTGGGTTGACTGTGAGAACTGCTCAGATACCACTAAAAGCTACACAAAGGAGCAGCCGTCTGCATTTTACTGCATGGACAATGATGACGAAAGGATGAACAATTTCCGCTTTGGCTTCACTTTCGGTGGAAGAAGTGATGATGCTTTGAGAATTGAAAATTTTCTATTTTACAGTCAATAAACCTGCAAGAAACGTAAAAAATCCCCCTTAATCCCCTTGCACCTGAAAAATACGCAGTATATGATGGAATATTGCGCTCATTTGCGGAGGAATATATGAAAAAAACGCTGCTCCTTGTTTTCCTGCTTTTGTACACTTTTCAGGTTCATGCAGGCATAACTATAACAGAAAAGCTCACGGATGGAGAATCTGTAAGTTATTTTCAAAACGGACTTATCGCCTCTTTTTCTGACGGAAAACTGGACACGCTGATAGATATCAGAAAAAAAATCGTCTACACAGTGGATTATGAAAGTGAAATGGTAATGTTCGGCACATTTGATGACATGAAAGAGATGCAGAAAATGGCTGCCGCACAAATTCTGGACATAACTAAGGACGATTATTACAAAAAGCAGAATGAAGAGATCAAAAAACTCAAAGTTAAGACAGAGCAGAAAGGAAAAGGAACTTACGCGGGCTACCCTTGTGAACGTGTTTTTCTCTCCCTCTCCGGAATGAATATTTCAACAGAACTTTGCTACTCAAAGCAGCTTCTGGATGAAATAGCCAAAGAGGTGGATATAGCATCATTTCTGAGTATTGTTAATAATACTCCCCCGTTTTTTATGAATCCGGAAGAGGTTGTGGAAAACGAGGTCTCCTCATACGCCTCCAAAGGGTTCGCTTTATTTGAGAAGAGCCGCCTGCCTGACTTTGGCGGAGGGAATAAAGATGATGTGAGCGAAGTCACTTCCGTAAAAAAAGGAAACATACCTTCAGAAAAATTTCAGCTTCCGTCAGGTCTTAATATGGTGAAGATGAAAGACCTGATGAGCCAGATTATAAACCAGTAAACGCAAAAACGGGCATCCCCTCAGGAATGCCCGTTTTATGTTCTTATATTGCTCTGAAAAGAAATTACTTCCTTTTCAGGGTGATGCCGAAAGTGGCAAGTTCAACAAGCAGGAGCTTTTCAACGACCGCAACTTTTTCCTGTAATTCAGGGCTGAGATCAACACTCCCTTCAAGCGATTTGGGGATTATGCCCAGAAACTTAACACTTTCGGGCACTTTACCACGCACTTCGCTTATCAGCAACACTTCCTGCAAACCTATCTGATGAGGAGACATCTTGGCGGGAATCCTGTTGAGCCTGATGTCATCAAGCTCGTAGGTACGTATCTCCCCTGGTTCGCCGTCTGTGTCCAGAGTGTCTATAATAATTATATGCTCGGCTTCTTCCAGTTTATGAGTAGCAAAAATACCCATCGTACCGCCATCATAGAGTTCCACGTTTTCCGATGCCTCGAAATTATCTTCCATGTGGCGGATCATATGCACTCCGAAACCTTCGTCACCAAGCAAAATGTTTCCTGCGCCGAATACAAGTACGTTCATAACTGCTCCGTATTAATCATTGCGGAATAAACCGCCGCTGAAAAAACAAGGCAGGTGAACCCGCCTGCCCTGTTTTATTTGTATTATCTAACTTTTATGCTGGTAAGTTCTTTTCCTTCAGGGTCAACAGAATGAACTGCGCACGCAATGCAGGGGTCGAATGAGTGAATAGTCCTGATAACTTCAAGGGGCTGATGAGCATCAGCAACAGGGTTACCAACAAGGCTTGCCTCATAGGGTCCGGCCTGTCCTTTTTCATCTCTGGGACCTGCGTTCCATGTTGAAGGAACAACCGCCTGATAGTTGGCGATTTTCTTATCCTTAATCACTATCCAGTGTGAAAGTGTTCCTCTGGGAGCCTCGTGGAAGCCAACGCCTCTGTATTCACCCATAGGCATTTCAACGTGGTTAGCATATGCTGTTTCACCTTTTGCAAGGTTGTCTATGAGCATATCAAGATATTTAAGTGACTTTTCAGCCATTATTACTGAGCGTATAGCTCTTGTAACATGTCTTCCCATAGTTGACTCAAGATCGCCTAGGCTGATGCCAAGGGTCTTAATTGTTGAGTTAACAAGGTCAACAACTTCTTTATCTTTATTATAGTATGATGTAAGGATCTGCGCAATAGGTCCGACCTGAACAGGAAGATCTGACAATCTCGGAGCTTTTGACCATGAGTATTTACCGTTTTCATCGAAATCAGTGTAATGAGGTTCATCTCCGCCATCAAAAGGATTTCTGGGTTTGTCGTCTTTATACCATGCACGGGCAACAGACTCTGTAGTATTTTCAAGCAGGTAAGAGTCTTTGTGATCTTTCATCACTCTCATTTTACTGAAATCACTGTTGAAGACTATACCGCCGTTCATGTCAAACTGAGTCATTTTTTCATCGACAGGGAATTCGGGTACAGCAAGGTAGTTGTTAACGCCTTTACCGTATTTAAACCAGTCTTTGTACATGGAACCGATTGCAACAACATCAGGGTAGAGAACTTTTTTAACGAAGTCTCTTGTTTCAACCATAAGCGCACGAAGCTGGGCAAACCTTTCCATATTAAGTGCAGCCATACCGTCAGGGTTGATAGCAGTAGCAACGCCACCGAGGCAGAGGTTCTGGATATGCGGGTCTTTACCGCCGAGGATAGCAACAACCTGAGAAGCTTTGCGCTGGTAGTCAAGTGCTTTGAGGTAGTGAGCCACAGCCAGAAGGTTTACTTCGGGGCTGAGTTTCATTGCAGGGTGTCCCCAGTATCCTGAGCCGAATATTCCCAGTTTGCCTGTTGCTACGAAGCTTTTAAGTTTTTCCTTAACAGCAGCAAATTCAGTTACACTGTTTCCGGGCCAGTCAGAAAGGCTCTGAGCGATCGCAGCTGTTTTCTTAGGATCTGCAGAAAGAGCAGAAACTATATCAACCCAGTCAAGAGCTGAAAGGTGATAGAAATGCACAATATGATCCTGTACAGAGTGCTGTGCAATCATCATGTTTCTTATAAGCTGACCGTTAACAGGAACATCAACATTCATAGCCGCCTCAAGTGAGCGGATTGAGCTTATTGCGTGAACAGTTGTGCAAACGCCGCAGAATCTCTGAGAAAAAACCCATGCGTCTCTGGGGTCACGTCCCTGAAGAATTTTTTCGATTCCTCTCCACATCTGTGCAGAGGACCATGCCTTAGTAACTTTTCCGCCGTCAACCTCTACATCAATTCTGAGGTGTCCTTCTATACGGGTAATAGGGTCAATCGTTATTCTTTTTCCCATTATTTAATCTCCTGAAAAATTTAAGCGCTCTTTTTGTGCCCTTCAAGGTTGGGCATGATCGGGAACATTTTTACCAGCACCATGTAGCCGAGAATTTCAAAAGCCACGAGACCGAGGGTGATGAAAAACTCAGGCAGTGAGGGGAAGTAAGCCCATCCCTTATCGGGGTTGAAGCCGATGATGTAAACACTGAACCTGTACCATGAACCGCCCACGCAGAGCATTACAGCGGAAACAAAAACCCATCTGGGTGACATTCTGAAATGTTTCCATGTCAGCATGTAAGCACCGCCTGCTATGAGCAGGGTTTCGGCAAGGAACATCTTGGAATAGTAGTCCCCTGAAAATGCTGTTGAAAGATGACCTCTGTAGTAGAGATCTGCAAAGCGAATTATGAGCCATGCAGCAGTAAGGTAGGGGATAACTTTGGCGATTATCCTTACTTCTTTCTCAAAGGGTCTTCCGAAAGCAACAGACGAAAGGGTAGACTCGAAAATAATTACAGAATAGCCGATGTACATGGCGTTAATGAGGAAAAGGATCGGGAGGAAGCCCGTCTGCCATATAGGGTTCAGCTTAGAACCTGCAATTATCATCATAGAGCCCAGCGAAGACTGGTGCATTGTGGGAAGAGTAATACCCAGAATGATGAAGAAAATAAGCACTTTATCAAGTTTCGGGTATATTTTTCTGGCAAACTCTTTCAGTTTCGGAAAACGGGGATTTGTGGAATGAACAAATCTTTCCAGAATTGCGGGAAGAAGTTCAATCGCAAGAACCACGTTATAAGCCATGACGCAGACTGCAACCTCGAACATTACCGAGTTTACCTGCCAGCGTGAAGGTATGAAAAAGCTGTAAGCGTTCCAGTACCTTCCAAGGTCAACCATAACGGAGAAGCCTGCAAGGGCATAACCGAAAAGAGAGGTAACAATCGCAGAACGGATAAGGGGGTGGTATTTCCAGCCGTTCATAATATAGATCACGATCGCAAGAGCATAACCGCCGCAGGCAAGAGCCGTACCGGTGGCAACGTCGTAAGCAATCCAGATACCCCATGGGAAACCGTCCGAAAGGTTACTCACCGCACCGATACCCATTACATAACGGAGACCAATGCAGTAAAAGCCGATTACCGTAAACGTGAGAAGCACCCAAAACGAAGGGGTGAGAATCTTCTCACGGTGCAGAGCCATATATTCATTACTTTTCGGAACCATCTTTACCCTCATGTTTGGCATCGTGTCCATGACCGTGACCATGGTTTTTGCGGTTTTTAAGAGCTACGAAAGCAAGGAAACCGTAAAGAGCCACAGGCGCTACGAAGCCTTTGTAAATCGTGTGCTGAATGTTCTCGGAGAAAGCAGCGTTTGAGTCAAACTCAAGCTCTCTGAAACCGAGGTTGTCGAAGCTTTCGCCGGCAATATAGATAACGTTTGTTCCGCCGACTTCAAACTCGCCGTAAATTTCCTTCTGATATTTTTCAGGATGCTCTGCGAGTCTCTTCTTTGCTTCAGCAAGGAGGAATTCTCTCTTACCGTAAATCACCGCTTTAGTGGGGCAAACCTCACAGCATGCGGGGATGCCTTTTTCCTTAAGGTTGGTAAATTTGCAAAGATCGCATTTTACTATCTTAGGGAAAGCCTTGGGCCATTCAAACTTGGGAATGTTGAACGGGCAGGCAACCTGGCAGTAACGGCAGCCGATACATATGTCTTTATCGTAGAAAACGATTCCTCTGCCCGGTTCCTGCTGCATTGCCGCAACCGGGCAGGCAGAAACGCATGAAGGTTTTATGCAGTGCATGCACTGATACTTCACGTAGGAGAAATCGCCCTCTCCGTCTTTATAGAGTTTTATGATGTTTCTTGTTCTGTAGTCGAGGTCTTCGGGAGCATCCCAAAGTCTGTCAGCGTCATTGGGAGCGGGAGCCGCATCCATGTCGTTGACGTTTTTACAACTCGCTACGCATGCTTTACAGCCCACGCAAAGCGTGGCGTCATAAAGCATACCCACGGCATCTTCATGAGCGGCTATGGGAGCAGAAGCTTCCGCCGCAAGCGGAGCGGCAGCAATGCCTGCGCCGCCAAGAGCCGCGAGCTTAATAAACTCACGCCTCGTCTTCTTCATCATTCTCCTCCTTGGGAAGGTTAGCAGCGACCATAGCGCTCGCACCTATAGCAGCACCGCCAATAAGACCGACTATACCTGTAGTGAGCGGGTCAGCGCCCTTGCCTCTGGTTTCAGGATTGGCATTGGGGTAGAAATCAGGAGGAGTGGGGTTATGTACCTGTACCTTGTCGAATATGGAAAGGTGGAACATAACATCGGGCTCAGTACAGCCTATGCAGGGGTGACCCATAGAGACAGGCCATACACCCATATCATTGAATCTCTGAACGGAGCAGTTAGCGAAAGTTGCAGGACCTTTGCAGCCGAGTTTGTAGAGGCAGTAGCCATTTCTGTGACCTTCGTCGTCAAAGTTTTCAGCAAATCTGCCAGCATCGAAATGGGGTCTTCTTTCGCAGTGTTCGTGTATCTTTCTTCCGTATGCGAAAACAGGTCTCTGTTTGTCATCAAGCTCGGGAAGTTTGCCGAGAGTGAGAATATAAAGAACTGTAGCAAGCAGGTTGTAAGGGCTGGGTGGGCAGCCGGGAACATTGATTACAGGTTTGTCCTTTACAAGACTTGCTGCTGAAACCGCCTGTGTGGGGTTGGGAGCAGCTGCCTGAACACCGCCGAATGATGAACAGGTTCCGATGTTGATTACCGCAGCGGCGCCTGCTGCAGCTTCAAGGAGAGAGTCCTTCGCTGTTTTACCGCCGACTTTGCAGTAGATACCGTTTTCGGCAAGAGGCACTGCGCCTTCAACTATAAGAATGTACTTGCCTTTGTTTGCTTCCATTGAATCATGGAGAGATTTCTCTGCCTGATGTCCGGAGCCCACCATAAGAGTTTCATGGTAGTCAAGGGATATCATATCGAGAATAAGTGCCGCAGGGGTCGGATGGTCAGACCTTAAAAGCGACTCTGAACAACCTGTACACTCCTGAAAATGGAGCCAGATGACGGGCGGACGGTTATCGGACGTTGCCGCATCTGCTATTGCCGTATGCATTGAATAAGGAAGTCCCATCAAAGCCGTAACCCCTACGCTGAATTTCAGCACGTCACGTCTTGAGACATTAGCCCCGAAAAGGCTGTTTCTGCTCATACTACACCTCTATTCTTTAAACCTAACCTAAAAGTTAGCACTGTACAAATTACTAGTGCTTAACAGAATACCCAATAAATGAATTAAAACGCGCTATAGTTGCATACTAATTTTTTTGATGCAAGCCATAGAGTAACCCTATAGCTTCTCAAAATTCTGTTTTAATTTTTTTCCACAGGAAAGCAGGCATAAAAGCAGCCTGCCTGTTTTGAACATTTGATCCCACATTATGAGCAGACTCATGAAAGAGCAGTACCAGTATTTCAACTAAACAGATCATGTTTCTAAGGGAGTTACGAAATAAATTATGAACAGGAAAACAGAAAATGGATAATAATAATTATCAAGTCCTCTAAGTCATCTGACCAATTTTTGATGCGAACAAAGGTGTGTAAATTTATTGAAGAAAAATTATCAGAACAATTTCTTATAACACGATTTTTTTCGGCTCTGAGATTAAAAAGCAAAACAAATGTCAATTGATTGCCATGTTACGTTCATTTCAGCAAGATGTTAATAACACGATACCTCTTATCTGTATTACGATACAACCCGACAGAAACACTAGGTTTATAAAATCAACAAATTATTTAATTGAGCCAAGTGCAGCTTCAAGATACTTTACCTGAAGAGCCAGATATTCAAACATGAAGGGATATTCGCACTCCTGACTGTTTTTTGCACACTCTGAAATCTCTCTGGCTTTCTCTGCAATCCGCCTCAGGCGCAGGTTACTTGCTGCTCCGTATATGCTGTGAGAAGTTGCTGCTATCTTGGTGAAATCCTTTTCAGTAAACGCATGCTCAAGGTTTTCATACTGCTCTTTGAACTGTTCTATAAAATTGCTCAGAAGTATAATAACGTCTTCTTTTTTGAGCCTCAAACCGTCGATAACGTCTGCAATAAGCTCTGTGCCTGCTCCCATCCCCGCTGTGGGATAGGCACGCTTCTGACGCATGGTCTCAAGTCCGTCAGCCGACTCACTAAGATATTTGTGAAGCAAACCGTGCAGTTCCGCAAAGTCAAGTGGCTTTGGCAAAAATTCATCCATACCGTATTTACGGAAATTTTCATCAACAAAAAGCCCTATATTAGCAGTAAAGGCAGCTATAGGAGTTCTCTCCGCATTGCGGCGTGCCTCAAGCTTTCTTATCTCTGCCACAGCCTCACATCCGCTCATCACAGGCATGTTTTCATCAATGAGAATCAAATCGAACCTATCCTCACTGAATTCTTTTACAGCCTCCCTTCCATCCTTTGCCCAGACATGCTCCAAACCGTAAGAGTCCAGAATAAGCTGCACAAGTTTGGCAGTGGTTTCATTATCATCGGCTATCAGAATCCTGCCCTTAAAGCTTCCGGTAAGTCTTTCCGACTGCTCTGCTCCCCTTGTTCCGCCGTATCCTTCCGGAAGAAGAAAATCATTCACATCAAGAGAGAAAAAGAACCTGCTCCCTTTTCCTTCATCGCTTTCTACCTCAAGCCTGCCGCCCATCATATCTACAAGGCTGGATGAGATAGCAAGCCCCAAGCCTGTGCCGCCCTGTGGTTTTGTGGAAATATCCGAATTAATATCAACATAAAATCTGAATATCTTCTTCTGGCTGTCCTTAGGAATCCCTATACCATTATCAGTTATGCTGAAACGTACTTTTTTTTCTTCAGGAAGATAATCAGCCCTCAGTTCCGCCCTGCCACCCTTGGGAGTAAATTTAAGCGCATTGCTTATGAGATTGCACAAGATCTGCTTAAGGCGCAGAGGATCAGACACCATATAAACAGGAATATTCTCATCCCGATGGAGAGTAAGTTCGATATCTTTCTCTCTGGCTTTGGTTTTAAATGTGGAAATCACCGCCTTAAGCTCATACTCAAGCTTAAACGGCATATAGCGTATTTCCATGCGCCCGTTATCTATCTTTGAATAATCGAGGATGTCGTTAATAACAGAAAGAAGGCTTGCACCGTTTTCCCTTACCACTGCAATAAGCTCTTTTTTTTCGGGGGCGGTCTCCATTTGTCCCAATATATCCAGAAAACCAAGCATACCGCCGAGAGGTGTCTTGATCTCATGGCTGATGTTAGTCAGAAAGTCAGACTTTGCCTTTTCGGCGAATACCGCAGTATTCACAGCGTTCTCAAGATCGGTAACGTCATTCAACGTGATCAGCATGTAGGGTGTTTCACCGAAATCCAGCTTTGATGCACGCACCTTATAAACACGCACGAGCCCTTTGGGATCGCGCAGCTTGCATTTCTCATTTATTATAATATCAACATTATCAAAACAGCCTTGATCCAGATAGCCTTCCTGCGAAATAAACAGTTCACTTATACACTTATGCTGTTTTTTGAAGTCTTCAAGGTTTTCAAATCCGAACAGGTCGAAGAAAGTACGGTTGATTTTAACATCGCCTTCAGCATCAGATCGGAGAACAACTATGCTTTCCTGATTATCCAGTATCACAGAGGTGAGTTCCTTTTCAAAATTCAGCTCGGCAGAGGTGGTACGTACCAGATTGGTAAGGGCTTTCAGTGATCGGTTCGGTTTTCGTCTGCTTCTAATTTCGTGTATTCTGACAGCATCTTTGGATTCGCTTAAGGTCATAAATGTTGTGGTTATGTTAAGCAGTTCATTGCATCGGTTTTTGTGAAAATACTCGCCGTATGTAAAAAAACCCGCAGAGCTTCCCATAGATGCCAAAAGGCGTATTTCGGTTTCCATACCGTAACGGATAAAAAAACGTCTACCTGAACAAGTGTATACAAAAATACATTCCACAGGAACGCCGTTCATGGCGTCATAATTAATATGCGAGCCTGAGTCTGCAAACTCAAGATTACCGAAGCCGAAGCGAACCTTGCACCCTTCTTCAATATCGCCTGCGAAAAGCACTGAACCGTCATCAAACTTTGCCAAAGGGCTTCTGGCGACATCTATGCCTCTGCGTAAGGAGATCAGAGGAAACTCCATCCCCGCATCCGGCAGGCTTTCTACAATTTCATGCCCCAGATACTTGCTGTAGATTTCAACAGCGGGGGTATTGTTAATTGTGTAAACCCTTCCCCCTTCGGAGCGGGTAACAGTCATCATTTCCCCCACGGCTTCCCAGTTGAAAAGATAATCAGTGTGGAGTATCAGCTCCTCACCGCTGAGTGCTGCACAGACAACACCGCAGTCGGCAAGGTCTTTATCAGTAAAAACAAAAGTTTTAGAGTATGAATAATCATCCGCTGCTTTACCACCGGCAATCAAAACATGAGGAGCAGCCTCACCCAGCCGTGTAATCAGAGCCTGTCCATCGCTTTTGAGCCCGTCGGAGAAAATAATCAGTCCTTTTGTATCTTCAGTTATAATATTTTTTATTATCTCATCTGCTGCGTGTACCATGTCATTGCCTGAAAAGAAAAAAGATTTTACATGGGAAAATTCAAAATCGGCTATGGAAACAACAACAGAACCTTCGAGTATTTCACCTTCGAGAATTTCACCTGCGCTGGTGCAGCCAATTACGCAGGAGTTTTCTATTTCCCCGGCGGCGGCGGCGATGCTCATGATCTGTTTCGTGTTCCCGCTTCCGCCAAAAATCTGGACAAGGCGGTTTCCATTTTCATAAAAAGAAATATCTTTAAGCTTTTTATTAAGTTCAACGGCATCGGTACAGCTGAAATTGAAAATCCTCATACTTTCCCCTGAGGCTGTCCGCTTTTTAGTGGCGCACAAGCATAAAATCATTGTAAAAGACTAGTTCTAATGTAACAATACATAGATTATACTGTGTAATAGTCATTAATACTAGGGATCTTGGATGGATTTTATCTTCAATATTATTGCTGTTGACGACAATAAAGTTAACCTGATGCTCATAGAACACCTTGCAGGGGCAATAGGGCACAAGGTTAAAAGCTTCTCAAGCCCCTTGGAAGCTCTGGAATATACCCGAAATAATGAAATAGACGTGGCTCTTGTTGATTACATGATGCCCGGCATGAACGGAATTGAACTTACCAAAACCATAAAAAGCATTCAGCCGGATGTTCCCATTATCATGATAACAGCGGTTAATGACGACAATACAGTGAAAATAGGTGCCTTTGAATCCGGCGCTACGGAATTTCTCACTAAACCCATTGACACCACAGAATTCAAAGCACGCCTGAATAATATTCTCACCATAAGAAAATACAGGAAAATGCTCAGTGAACGGGCGCTTCATCTTCAGTCTGAAGTTGAAAAAGCCACAGAAGTTATCCGTGCCAGAGAGTTTGAGGCATTAGCCCTTCTCGGGCGTGTGGCGGAATACAGAGATGAGGAAACAGGCGAACATATACTCCGTGTCGGCAATTATGCACGGATCATAGCAGAAGGCATGGGATGCGAACCGGATTTCTGTGAGCAGGTACTTCACACCGCACCCCTGCATGATATAGGCAAAATAGCAGTAAGCGATACTATACTGAACAAACCCGGAAAACTTACAGACGAAGAATTTGTAATAATGAAAAAGCACACCGTCTTCGGATGCGACATACTGAAGAACGCTGATTCCCCGTACATCAGAGGAGGGGCGGCAATTGCACGTTACCACCATGAGAAATATGACGGCACAGGCTACCCCGAAGGGCTCAAAGGGGAAGACATACCCCTGGATGCCCGTATAGTTGCTTTGGCTGACGTTTTTGATGCCCTCACGTCAAAGCGCCCTTATAAAAAAGCATGGGCATTTGAGGATGCGGTAGCCTATATATTAGATGCAAAAGGCACACACTTTGACCCCAAAGCGGTTGACTCATTTATGGAAGGCATAGACCGGATAGTTGAAATATACAACAACCATAATCACATATAACACTGCCTATCAACCCAGCCCAGCTAATACTCCGTTTCTGGAGAAAAGCACATCAACCCTCTTTTCCACTTCACTGTCCATTATGAGCGGCGGAGCGTGGTGGGGTTTAATGCGTGCATCTATCACCAATGAACCACTGCACCCGAAATGCTTGCTGACGGTCTCGGCACCTATACCGTAAATATCACTTGCAGGATTAGATCTGGTAAATGTAACCCACAGAAAATTTGACAAATTTCTCGCAGTAAACTCGCTGTCATCAGCAATTATAATAAGCGGAAAACGGTTTATAGGATGCTCTGCATTAAACGAGCGAACAAACGAGTGAATTGCCTCATCCTCCGCACCCCTCGGAGAATCAGCTTTTTTACCTTGAACAACAAGGATTCCGGGCATCGCAACTCTGGGTTCGCTGAACCCCTCCGGAAGACTGAGCCCGCCTTTTATCTCAGCAGACAGTTCACGGACCTTTGCTCCGCAGGCGGCAATAATAACTTTGGAGCCCTCATTAAGCCCGCTGCCGGAATAATCCAGAGTGTCTATTGTTGTCGATGTCTGAAAATGCAGGTCTCTCCGCCAGTCAACCCTTTCAAGCATATGAACCAAAAAAGCCTCAGCATCATGCACATCAAGTTCTTTGTTGTCATAATAATTTGATATAAAAAGATATTTAGCCAGAGAAAGCTGCCCCTGACCAAGCACTGCATTTGCCTGTGTGAGCAGTTCCTTCGGGCGTGGATTATCTTCGTAGGGGGCGTATCTTTCACTGCCCACTGCAAGCAGAAGCGGATGAACACCAGCAGCATCCACTGCATGAACTGCCTTTATCCCCGGCAAAACCTCCGGAATCAGCCCTCCTGTGAGTTCGTGAATAAATTCGCCGAAACTCGTATCCTCCTGCGGGGGTCTGCCCACAGTGGTGAAGGGGTATATTGCTCCGTCTCTGTGGTAAACGGCGTCAACCTTCATCACAGGGAAATCATGCTTCAAACTGTAATAGCCTATGTGATCACCGAATGGACCCTCCGGCTTGGTTTCATTTCCGTAAATGTACCCTGAAATGCAGAAATCAGCCTCCGCAGGGACAGGAAGTCCGTTCGGCGTCCTGCCGTAGCTTATCCGTCTTCCGCCTAATACACCTGCAAAAGCAAGCTCCGGCATACCCTCCGGCAGGGGCATTACCGCCGCCACAGTAAGCGCAGGCGCACCGCCTATGAAGATATTCACAGGAAGAGGCTCATCCTTTTGCAGAGCCTCTCTGTGGTGAACTCCTATTCCTCTGTGAATCTGGTAGTGAAGCCCTGCTTCGTTTTCCAAATAGTCATTGCCGGAAATCTGTACTCTGTACATGCCGAGATTAGACGAGCGAAAACCTTTTGAAGAGGGGTTTTCTGTGTAAACAAGGGGAAGAGTAACAAAAGCTCCGCCGTCCATCGGCCATGATACAAGCCGGGGCAGCTCCCTTAAAGAGCATCTGTTTGTCATTACGGCGGGGTTACTTTTCCCGGCGGGGAGCAGTCTGTATGCACCTGCAAAAGCCTTAAATAATGAGGGCAGATCAAGCAGGGCTTCCTTCGGATTTATTTTCATTTTAACCATCGCCTCGATTATCCTGAGGCTGTCCCGGAAAATATATCTCGTCCGCTCCATGGTACCAAAAAGATTTCCCAACATGGGAAAACGGCTTCCTTTTACATTAGTGAACAAAAGTGCCGGACCGCCGTTTTCATATACTCTTCTCTGAACACACCCTATTTCAAGATGAGGATCAAGCTCTGTGTTTATCCTGACAAGCATTCCTTTCTTTTCAAGGTCTGAAGCGCATTCATTAAGATTTCTGTAACCCATGCCATCACCGTATAATTTTTTATGCCCTATTTAACAACATTCACTCAGTCTGAGTCAAAAAGTTTTTCCTGATCAGCGCAGCAAAAGCATCAGCCGCCGCCGGCTGTTTTATGTCTCTCCTGTATATATAATTTGTTTCCACCAGTCTGTAGTTATCCTCAAGTTCTTCATACGGAACATCATATTTTTTCAGTAACCTCTCAGGCATGCAAGTCACTCCCAGTCCGGCACGAACGCAGCCAAGTATCCCCTCAAGAGTGCTTAATTCTATTACCTTGACGTTCTGCAAATCAGCAGAAGCCGCCCACTTCTCCAGAACATCTCTGTATGAGCAGCCTTTACGGAAAACAATAAGAGCGGAAGGATCTCTTATCTCCTTTTTAATGCCGCCTAAAGCAGCATTAACCTCACCCAGCCTGACCGACTCAATATTCTCATTAAAACCCACACCGCCTGTAAATGCTCCATCCAGCCTGTATGCCATTATATCCTCCACAAGCGCTGCGGAAGAATCTGTCTTGATTGTCAATTCCACTTCAGGATATTTTTTTTTGTATGCAGACATAGCAGCAGGAAGACACTCGGAAAATGTTGTATCTGTCAGCCCTATTCTGATCTCACCCTTGGCGGCTGTTTTCAGTTTGAATTCACTGCTTATATCCGCTGCTGCAGACATTATTTTTTTAGCGAACGGCAAAAGCCTTTTGCCGTCAGATGTTATTTCCACCCCTCTGCTCTTGCGGTAAAACAGACAAACATTAAGCTCGTCCTCAAGTTTTTTGAGACGTGCAGTAACGTTTGACTGAACAGTATTCAGCTTCTCCGCCGCAGATGAAATTGTTCCTGTCCTGTAAACCTCCAGAAAAATCCTTAACTCGTTTAAGTCCATACACCACCATGAAATAAGCATATTTTGTGACATATGATATATCTATGGCGTAATAATTGTTATCACTTGTATTGATGTAAACATATGATAATATCGCTAAAAATGAACTTTATGCAAAGCCTTGCAAGCTGTATTAACGAATAAAAAACATACCAAAAAAGATACAAACACAACGGCAAGCGTTTACACGGGAAAGACTATCCGGTATTTATCTCATATTTCCGAATATCAGCATAATTTGTTAGCAGCCGAACAAGTATAGCTCCGTTTTTTCAAAAAAGGGCATACATGTTTTCTTTTTTCTGCACAGAATAAAAATACTTCCATAGAGTCTGAAACCGGTGAAAACGATTTTCAGACTCTTAAAGGTTGTTTTGATTGCAGTATATGATAATATCTCAACACAAAGGGGAGGAACGGGGAATGAAGCATTACGGAGCTGTTCTTTTAGGCGGTGCTGCTGCAATGTTCACCGCAATGGGTATCGGCAGATTCGCCTATACACCTGCAATCACATTCATGCTCGAAGCAGGTGTTATGAACACAGCACAGGCAGGTTTTATTGCATCGGCAAATTACGCCGGCTATCTGCTTGGTGCGCTGTTCTACACATTAAAAACACCAAATAAGCATACTTTTGAAATATCGCTTGTTTTAAGCGTTCTGACTACGGCTCTCATGCCTGTTTCAGAAACAATGATATGGTGGAGCATAATCCGTCTGCTCTCCGGCTTTTACAGTGCTGCGGTTTTTATATGTGCAGCAGAAAAAGTTTACACCTCTCTTTATGCAAACCACAAACAGAACCTTGGAGGTCTTCTCTTCAGCGGCGTCGGCGCAGGCATAGCATTTTCCTCATGGTCAGTGCCCTTCGCTGCGTCATACGGAAGCTGGCAGACACCGTGGTATTTCATCGGCGCTGTCAGCGTTATAACCGCCACAGTCTCATACCTTCTTGCCGGAGGCACATCAGCCGCCACAAGAGGTAAAGCAGAGATAGACAATAAAGGCATATGGAGCCTGCCGGTTCTTCTGCTTGCTGCTGCTTATCTTTTTGAAGGTTCGGGATATATAATTGCAGGAACCTTCCTTGTGGATATAATTAAGTCTTCATCCGGCTCCGTTTCTGCCGGATTCACGGGGTGGGCTCTGGCAGGGCTTGCCGCAGTTTTCTCAAACTTTATCTGGTCATGGGCAGGTCACAGGTTCGGTCTATTCAGAGTGCTTGTGATTCTTTATATACTTCAGGCGGCCGGTATGCTTCTGCCTGCATTCAGTAATTCAGTCTGGGCAGCCTATATTTTCGCTGTCATTTTCGGCGGAACATTCCTCGGTGCTGTTGCACTGGCATTTGCATGCGGAAGACAAATGCTCCCGAAAGCAAATACTGCTCCGTACCTCACGGTTTTTTACGGAGTCGGACAGATAATCAGCCCATGGATCGGCGGACTGATGGCATATAAATCCGGCAGCTTCGCCGAACCGCTCATCTTTTCATCTGTAAATGTAGCCGCCGGGGCAGCTCTCACAGCCCTTGCGGGAGCAGCATATATAACAAGGAGGAAAAAATGCCGTTCGTAAACATCAGAATCACAAAGGAAGGAGCAACCAAGGAACAGAAAGAAAAACTTATTCAGGGAGTGACAGACCTGCTTGTGGATGTGCTGGGAAAGAATCCTAAAACCACTTTTGTAATCATAGACGAAGTGGAAACCGATAACTGGGGAGTGGGCGGAGAATCCATAACCGAACTTCGCAAAAAACAGTAAGCAGATTAACGGAGCATACTCTTATGTATGCTCCGGCGTACTATCAAAACCGGTTGAGGCGTATCTTACTCTTACGGAGATAATTTTCAGGGTGAGGTTCCGGAGCATCAGCGGGGTAGCCTATTGCAATCATAGCAAGAACAAGATAACTGTCCGGTATGCCAAGCAGCCTGCGGACGTAATCCTCCGATAATGTTGCATCATCCTTTTCCCTGCCCCTGAGCTGAATCCAGCAGCTTCCAAGGTCGAGAGACGCTGCCGCATAATGCAGAGTAGCTGCAGCTATTGAACAGTCCTCAATGCACATATCACTCACATCCCTGTCTCCGGTGATAACATAAACGAGCGTTGCTTCCGCAGCGAAGGACGAGCCGTGCTTTTTTGCCTCTGCAAGTTTGATAATGGTTTTTTTATCATCCACAAGAATAAATTCCCACGGATTCCTGCCCCTGGAGCTGGGGGATCTTAAAAGAGCCTCGGAAAGAAGTTCAACTTTCTCTTTCTCCACTGGTTTATCTGTATATTTTCTGACGCTTCTTCTCTTTCTCAGCAGTTCAATCATGTTCTTTCCTCCATAGGTGTTATATGATGATTATCATGGGATTGCACTAATACGCAACACAAGATAATGAAAAAAACGCTCAACAGCACAGCATTCATTTCATCATCTGTTAATCTGGTTATATTTCTGAAAAAAAATGAACACAGTAAAAGTCAAATATTCAATTCATATCTAATAAGTAGTTAATTACTAATACCAATAGACAAATATATAAACACGGAAACGAAGCAAAATATAATAATTAAAACATAGTCTATGAATAGGTCATAAAATGTTCACAAGTCTTCCCCGCAACATAGAAAACAGATAAAACCTAACCGCTGAACAACTATACGAAACAAGAATAATAACAGCAAACAATATGTGAGCTTTATATCACATAAAACATAATATTAATGAGAACAAGTTCCTAACAGAAGAGAAACTGAAGTATATAACATATACTGCAGCATAGTTGTTTTTAGTGATAAATTATTAAGAATACAGCGGATTAGATTAATCAATAATACTTGTTTTAAATTTGGGTGTTCTTTCAGTGCATAAACTGTTGTTCAGTTATTGAGAATCAGAATGCCAAATAAGTAAAAAAACCTATAAAATCACTAAGCTTTTGAGTTTTCAGCCACTCTGTCATGCTCAACGCATCCCAGAAGACTGTTTTTGATGTACCCGGTCTGAAGCACAAAAAGCGTTTTTCTGCCTTCCTTATAAGCTTTCAGCAGTCCGGCATCTTTCATCAGATTAACATGCTTTGTAATATTGGTTCTTTCACAATCGAAGGCTTCTTCGATTTCGTATCCGTAGCGGGGTCTCTCGCACACCATTCTGGCTATGCGTAAGCGGACAGGATTTGCCAGCGCTTTGAATATACCCAGCACTTCGTCAAGTTCTTTATCGTTGAGATCTCTTAATGCCATGTATTTTCTATATAATATATATATAGGAGAGTCAATTATTTTGTTATACCTCAAAATATAAGAATATTTGATAGACATGTTCAATTTTAGTTATTACCTGCCGTAATCGTGATTATTTTGTCACTTTTTATTGACACTTTTTACTCACGGAACTAATCTACTTTTAATGTTTATTTACAGTTCAAACATGCGTTAATTCGCATATAAACTTCAAACGAGGGAATCCATGACAAAATGCAGAATCTCCCGGAGACGTTTTATTCAGGGAACGGCCTCAGTGGGCGCAGCGCTTGCGTCCATGTCATCTTTCCGTCTGCTTACCGGCGGTTCATCAGCAGTTGCTGAACCCCAGCAGGGAGTGACATTTGCCCAGAACTGGTGTGAAATGTGCTTCTGGAAGTGCGGTCTCACCGCAAAAGTGGTAAACGGAAAAGTGAGAAAACTTGAGGGACAGCCCGACTGCCCCAGCAACTACGGCAAACTCTGCGCCAAAGGAAACGCAGGCGTATTTCAGCTTTATGACCCTGACAGGCTGAAGACCCCACTCATCCGAGACGGTGAGAGAGGTTCGGGCAAATTCAGAAAAGCCACATGGGAAGAAGCAGCAGCTTATGTGGCACAAAAAGTTAACGAGCTTAAGGAAAAGTACGGACCTGAAACCTTCAGCATATTCGCTCACGGTTCAGGCGAGCATTCATTTGTTGAGCTTGTTGAAATCATAGGTTCACCCAACTACTGCATCCCGTCATACGCACAGTGTACGGGCAGCCGTGACATCGGCTGGGCACTTTCTTACGGCAAACCGGTTGGCGGCAAAGAACCTGTTGACTCCCAGAACTCAAAATGCATGATGCTTCTCGGCAGAAACATAGTTGAGGCACTCCACGTCGGCGAAATGCAGGATTTTGTGGAAGGTGTGGCAAAAGGCGCACATGTAATCTATGTTGACCCCCGCTTCACAAAAACAGCGGCAAAGGCAAACCAGTACATGATGATTAAACCCGGAACAGATTCAGCTCTGCTTCTCGGAATGATTAACTATATAATAGAGAAAGAGATCTACAATAAAGAGTTTGTAGAAAACTACACCTACGGTTTTGACCAGTTTAAGGAACATGTAGCAGGCTACACTGTTGAGTGGGCATCTAAGGAAACTGAAATACCGCAGGAAGAAATAATCAAGGCTGCGGAAAAGCTTTGTGAAGCTGCACCCCACTGTTATATCCACCCCGGCAGAAGGCTCACAAGATACGGCAACGATACACAGTTCACCAGAATAGTTGCATGTCTCAACATGCTCATGGGGAACTGGGAAGTCAGAGGCGGAATCTACCGCACCATCGGCTTTAAATACGATGCTCCGCACATGGTTCATTTTGACAAGCCCTATGCAGACAGAGCAGACGGTGCAGGTTCTGAGGAATTTCCTCTCGGACCAAAAAACCTCGGCTTCGCCAATAAACTCATGGAACATATAGCAAATCAGGATGTTTACCCCCTTAAGGGAATGTTCGTTTACGGATGTAACCCCCTTCACCATCACGGCAGCACAGAAATGGTGAAAAAGGCTTTGGAGAACACTGAACTTCTTGTCACATGTGAAATTTATATGACAGATACCGCATGGCTCTCAGATGTCATTTTTCCGGAATCAACATACCTTGAGCGGTATGACCCCGTAATCAGCACAGGACGCAGGAAAGGCTACATCCAGTTCAGAGAGCCCGCCGTTTCTCCCGTGTTTGATACAAAAGGCGGATGGGAGATAGCAAAAATCCTCTCCGGCGCCATGGGACATGAAAATGAATTCCTTGATGTGCAGGAGTACAACAGGCAGGCATTTGAAACGCTCGGCATCACAGAAGAATACATGAAAAAGCATGGCGTATGGGTTGCCAATGAGAACACCCCCTACCCTGTTGAGGATGAAGGCGAAGAACCTTCATTCAGAACACCTTCAGGAAAGGCCGAATTCTACAGCAATATATGTGAGCATTTCTCATATCCGCCAATGCCCTCCTACGAGGAAAACCCGGTTCCGCCGGAAGGTGAGTTCAGGCTTCTCTTCGGCAGATTAAGCTTCCATACCCACGCACGTACACAGAACAACGCATGGCTGCTTGCTCTTCATAAATCGGAAGTACCCCTGTGGATCCACACCGAAAAGGCGAAAGCACTCGGAATTAAAGACGGCATGTCCGTACGTCTCGTAAAGGAAGGGTTCAAAAGCAACCCCTGTACCGCAAGAGTTGTTGACTACATACATCCTCAGGCGGTTTTCCTTCCCTACGGATTCGGTCATGAAACCAAAGGTCTCACAAGGATTACAGGTAAAGGAGCCAGAACATCCGACTTCACATCCAACCTGACAGACCCTATAAGCGGCGCGGCAGGCTTTCACAACGGCTTTGTGAAAGTTGAGATCGCTTAAGGAGGCAGCAGAGATGAATGCAACTAAAACTAAAAAATTCGCAATGGCATATATTGTGGACAGATGCGTGGACTGCAAAGCATGCATGGTGGCATGCAAGGCTGAATGGCAGATTCCGGACAACGATTTCCGCACGCATATCGACACAGGCATAGCTCCGGCAGCAACGGACAGACTCAGCATGCACTTTCTTCCCCATCAGTGCAACCACTGTGACGATGCTCCCTGCGTTACCGTATGCCCCACAAAGGCAAGTCACAAGAGAGAGGACGGTGTTGTGGACATAGACAACCGCAAGTGTGTCGGCTGCCGCTACTGCATCCCCTCATGCCCTTACAACGCAAGGTTCTTCAACAATGAACTCGGCGTTGCGGACAAATGCACATTCTGTCTTCCGAGGATCTATGACGGTCTCATGCCTGCATGCGTTACCACATGCCCCGGCAAGGCAAGGGTTTTCGGCGATATTAATGATCCTGAAAGCGAAATTTCAAAGGCTCTCAAAGACGCTGCCGATAACAGGTACAGGGTCTGGACACTCCGTAAGGATCTGGGCACAGAGCCGAATATTTATTACATTCAGAAGTAGGAGGACAAAATGGAATTTCAAACAGGTTTCCATTGGTACATAGCGGTTTATCTGTTCCTAGCGGGTGTCGGCGCCGGTTCAATAGTTGTTGCGTCCCTTGCCGACATTTATGACAGACAGAAATACATATCATTCATAAAAGCGGCAAGCGTGATAGGCATGCCGCTTGTCACTATAGGTATATTATTCCTCTACATTGACCTAGGTCAGGGTATGTACAAGCCGTGGCTCCTTCTGCTGCTGTTTGTGAACCCTACCTCGGCTATCATGTGGGGTACGCTGATACTTACTATTTTCACAGTGCTTTCACTCCTGTACGGTGTGTATAACCTCGGCATACTTGACTGGTTCATCAAAAAAATGGGATTTGTAAAAATCTTCAGACCCATTGCGGCAAGCCGCTTCATGAACTGGTCTCTGATTATCACGGGTATACTCACAGCGGGCTATACGGCAGTTCTTCTCGGTGTTTTAAAGGCTATTCCCTTCTGGCACCAGACATCACTGCCAATACTCTTCATCATCTCCGCCTCATCCACAGGCATTTCAGGAGCAATGGTGGTGAAAGAGCTTTTCTTTAAGGAAGAAGCGCATCTTGAAAAGATTGAGACTACGCACTTCTACCTTATAATGCTTGAGATTCTCCTCCTTATAGGTATGCTTCTCATAGCGCTTCAGGGCGTGCCCGAAATGAAATTTTCCGCTCTTACTCTCCTTACTGGCGAGTTTGCGGTTGAGTTCTGGGTGTTCCTTGTTCTTCTCGGACTGGTTGTACCTGCTTTCGTATTCGCCTTTGTTGAGGCGGGCAAAATGCACGTAAGCGGCGGCAAGCTGGTATTTTTTGAGCTGCTTGTTCTCGTGGGCGGATACTTCCTGCGTTATCTGATACTTCACGCAGGTGTTTACACTCAGAAATTTACCGACTATATTATGATTCATTACTAAAACCTGAAAACTGCGGGCGGGCATCCCCCGCCTGCGGTTTTTTTCACTGTCTCAGCACAGAATCATCAATCAGGATTGTTTTAATGACAAAAAAGAACAACCTCTCCAGAAGGGGTTTTCTCGGCAGAATCGCAGGAATTGCGGCTTCTGTCTTTTCCTTCTGGTTTATTTACAGATTTCTCACACCGGAAGATTCCGGCGGGGATATCCTCATACAAGCCTCTGAAGCGGACATACCGGAAGGCGGAGCAGTTATTTTCCCTGATAAGCACATAGCTTTGATGCGGATGGACGGCGCTCTCACTGCGATGTCCCTCGTATGCACACATCTGGGATGCACCATAGCGCTTGACGGCGATAAGTTCGCCTGCCCCTGCCACGGCAGCATCTTCGCCCTTGACGGAACAGTGATCAAAGGACCGGCGGAACGCAGGCTTGACACATACAGAACAGAAACTAAAGACGGGCTGATAACCGTTTTCAAACAGGTGAATGCGTGATTAAACGTTATCTGGTTCATCTTTATCCCAAAACATTCAGCAAGTCGGCGGTGCATGGAACTCTCCTTATGGGCGGGCTGATAACCGCTTTGTTCATCAGCTTATGTATAACGGGAGTTCTCCTGCTTTTTTACTATTCTCCGGAAAGCTCCTCAGCTTACAGCTCCATAATTTATCTGGAGGAAAAGGTCTTCGGAGGGCGTTTCATCAGAGCGATGCACCTATGGAGTTCCCATATTCTCCTCATCACCCTTGCTCTGCATATGATACGGACAATATTCACAGGGACTTACGCTGTGAGAGCTTCCAACTGGAAACTGGGCTACATCCTTTTCGGGCTTCTGGTATTTGAAGCCTATACAGGGGTTCTGCTCCCTATGGATCAGCTTTCATACTGGGCAACCAAAACAGGGATGGAGCTTGTGAATGTTATCCCCTTCGGCGAGTTTATCCGCAGACTGCTCACACCTGACGATGTTGGCGGCAGACTGACTCTTATCCGTTTCTTTGCCATGCACATAGCCCTCATACCGCTTTTGTGCGTGTTTCTGATGTCGGCGCACCTCTATAATGTACGCAGAGACGGCGGGCTTCATCCGCCGATGAACAGCATAAAAACAAAAAGCGATCCGTATCTTTTTAATCTCACATGGCTCATAGCTGCTGCGGCTGTACTTATCCCCGCTGCTTTTGCAGTTTTCTCCGGTGCGCCGCTGGAAGAACCCGCAGATCCGGTACTGCCTCCTAACCCTGCGAAAAGTGCATGGTTCCTGCTGTGGATTCAGGAGATAGTGAGCTGGAAAGCCTGGTTGTTCAACCCTTTTGCCGTATTGTTCATACTCTTTTTCTTTCTGCCGGATTTCCGCAGAAACTATAAACCGGAAAGAACTGAATGGTTTTCAAAAAAAGACATTCCTGTCTGGGGCATAACGCTTTTTATGTGTGCGGCAGTAATTGCCCTTACGGCTGTGGCAATGTTTTTCAGAGGTGAGAATTGGTCTCTCGTACCCTTTTACTTCTGATATTTCTTACAGTTCCCGCCTTTCCGGCTTTTGCTTCGATGTGCATAAAATGCCACGAACCTCATTATGAAAAAACCGGTTCATGCTCTGTCTGCCACAGGGGCAATGAGGAAACATCCAGAAAAAACATTGCCCACAGCGGCATGATAACCAAAAAATATGCTGACTTCATAATAAATAAAAAAGCTGTGGAAAGAGGCGGAAAAACAATTGAAAACGCCCATTGCAGAAGATGCCATATAACAGCTGGCAAGGGCAACAACATTGCCCCTGATCTGGACACGGAAAGCAGACGGAAAACAGCAGAAACCCTTAAAGAAAAGCTCACTGAACCCACTGACTACATGCCTGACTTCCGTATGAACAATACGGTCTCTGATGAAACAGTAAAATACCTGCTTAATTCAGGCGGTTCGATGAAAAACACTTCAAAAACCGCTCCGTATGTGGTTTTTATAACCCAAGGCAAAAAAAGCGCTTTTGAGGATAAATGCGGCGGCTGCCACAGACTGCTCACCCGCAAGAGAGGCGGCATAGGTCACGGAGATACCGCACCTAATCTTTCAGGGCTTTTTACCGAGTTTTACCCGACGGACACAATCAAGCCGGAAGCAGACAGATGGAACAGAGAAATTCTTTTAAAATGGGTTAAAAATCCACGCCGGATCAAACCCGCATCCCTCATGCCTCCGGTAGTTCTGACAGAGGATGAGGAAAACAGGATAACAGAAGAATTCAATAACTAAACAAGCTTCTTTCTCAGAAAAAGCCAGCTTAAAATAACAAAAACAGCTATAACTGCCGCAAGCAGATTAAACACCGCAAGCTGGTGTCCATGTGTTCCTGATACGATAAGCATGCATAAAGCACCAAACATAAGCTGACAAAAAACCATAAATGATGATGCCGATCCGATATCCGTGTTTACCTGTTCAATAATCAGATTATTGCTGAGAGGTCTGTTCATACATATAAAGAAGGTTGTCAGAAACGTAAAGCAGGTGAAAAAGTACCATGCGGAAAAGCTTAACAGCCACAGACCGGCAGCAGCCACGGCAGCACCGGAAAGACAGAAAGTTATAAGGCTGTTGGGTTTAAAATGTCTGAGGAGTCTGGTACAGACAAAGGCTCCGAACATGGCACCGAATGCGTTGAACGCAAACAAAATACTGAACTTTGTTTCACCAAAACCGTTTATGCCTATGTAATATATGGGAGAAAAAGCTATAAATGCGTATAATGGTCCGGCTGAAAGACTGAGGGTCAGATTGGTCCGCATGAATTTCCGGTTGGAAAAAACATTCCTGTAACGGAAAAATACCTTGTACCAGTCTCCTGTAAATCTATCCTCAATTGTCTCCCTGAAAAGAAATGAAACAACGAAAGTACATGCCACCATTGCCGCCTGAGTGAGGAAAATGTACCTCCATGAGCCCAATCCAAGGAGAAAAGTGCCGATCATCGGCGCAACCATAGGCGCAACAGCAAGCACAGTACCCAGATATGCAAGAGCCTTCCTGCGCTCTTCACCCTCGTACTTATCCCTGCATATTGCCATAACCATGGCTGAGGGAGCAGCAGCACCCATACCCTGAATCACACGGAAAATAATGAGCTGCCACACATTTGTACTCAAAGTACAGAGGATAGATGAAATTACAAAGAAAAAGAGCCCCGTCAGTAAAATCGGACGCCGCCCGTATTTATCTGAAAGAGGTCCGTAAAACAGCAGCGAAGTGCTGAAACTGGCGAACCACAATACTAAGGAGAGATTTACGAGATGCTCCCCCACATGCCATTCCTTTGCGATTACCGGAATAGCCGCCAAATACATATCAGTTGCCAGAGGCGGTGTGGCGCCAATCATAGCCAGAAAAATTATGTAGAGTCCTTTGTGTTTGCTTATGTCTAATAATGCTGTCATTCAATCACCTGAGAAATTATAACTATGCACATTTGTGTTATATTTTCAATGCCTATTACATTTTTTTACATTGGCTATAAGATATGCAAATCAAAAAATATTGACTTTCACCCAGTCTTCGCTATATACATTGATACATAACGACATGAAAGAGGTATAGCTTATGAGAATTCTTTTGATCGCATTGTGTTTGCTTATCAGTGTTTCAGCCTTCGCCAAAGATGTCACTGTTTTCGGTGCAGCTTCCGTAACAAACGCTATGAATGAACTTATTGCAACTTACAAAAAAGAAACCGGCAAAAATGTTATAGCATCCTACGCATCATCAGGACCCCTTGCAAAACAGATAGAAAACGGCGCTCCGGCTGATATTTTTATTTCAGCAAACATGAGCTGGATGGATTATCTTGTTGAAAAAGGCAAAATCGAAGAAGGCACAAACGCCCCGTACCTTGCCAATAAACTCGCGTTCATTGCACCTGTTTCATCAAAAACAGAGAAAATAGAACACCTTGACGGCGCTACAGTGAAAAAACTCATCGGCAGCGGTAAGTTCGCAATGGGCGACCCCGAACATGTCCCCGCAGGAAAATATGCAAAAAAAGCTCTTGAAGGTATGGGAATCTGGAACGATATCGAAGGACAGGCAGCCAGAATGCAGGATGTAAGAGCTACTCTTGCTATGGTTGAACGTGCTGTACCTTATGGTTTTGTATATTTCTCAGACTCTGCAATAAGCGACAAAGTAAAGGTTCTCGCCCTTGTTGATGATTCTCTCACAGGTAAAATCACCTATCCTATGGCAATTGTGAAAGACAAACGCACATCCGAAGTAGAAGCATTTTACAATTTCCTCAAAACAGATTATGCTGCTGGAGTTTTCCTTAAATACGGATTCATAGCGGTGAAATAAGAATGTTTGAACTCTCGCCGATAGAGATTGAGGCGATTTATCTCAGTATGAAAATTTCTCTTTGGGCGGTACTTGCCGGGCTAATCCCCGGCATTGCCGCCGCTTATTTGCTGGCACGTAAGAACTTTCCGGGCAAACTCCTTTTTGACGGGCTTATCCACGTTCCGCTGGTCATACCTCCTGTTGTAACAGGCTACCTGCTTCTTATCACTTTTAATGACAATGCCCCCGTGGGCAGGCTGCTTAACAGTATATTCGGAGCAGGAATAGCCTTTTCATGGCGGGGAGCCGTTGTGGCTTCGGTTGTGATGTCAATGCCTCTTCTGGTACGCAGTGTCCGCCTTTCCATCGAAGGCATAGACAGAGGGCTTGAGGAAGCAGCGAAAACACTCGGTGCAAAAAAATGGAGAGTTTTCTTCACTGTCACTCTCCCGCTCTCTGTTCCGGGCATTATAACAGGCACAGTGCTTGCATTCGCAAGAAGCCTTGGAGAATTCGGAGCAACAATAACCTTTGTTTCAAATATTCCCGGTGAAACACGGACACTTCCCGTTGCCCTTTACAACCTTACGCAGACTCCCGGAACGGAAGCGGCGGCTTTAAGGCTCTGTATTATCTCAATCGGGCTTTCAATTGCAGCAATAGCAGCATCCGAATACCTCTCCAGAAGAGCGGCACTGAAACTTAAGGGAGCGTCCAATGCTTGAATTTACAGCAATAAAACGCTACCCGGCATTTACTCTGGATGTATCATTCAAAATGAATGAAGGGATGGTTACAGGGCTATTCGGACGTTCCGGTTCAGGCAAAACCAGCATAATAAATTTGACGGCCGGATTGATCAAACCTGACGAGGGATACATTTCCCTTGGCGGAAAAGTTTTGTATGACAGCAGAAAGAAAATTAACATTTCCTCTACGGAGCGCAATTCAGGATATATTTTTCAGGACGGCAGGCTTTTCCCGCATATGACTGTGGAAGCTAACCTGCGCTATGGAATGAAAAGGAGCGCCCACAATGGACATAAAGCAAGCTTTGACGATGTTGTGGAACTTCTGGGCATTGGTGATCTCCTTAAAAGAAGACCTCACAGGCTTTCCGGCGGGGAAAAACAGAGGGTGGCAATCGGCAGAGCGCTTTTATCTTCACCGGACTTTCTTCTTATGGATGAGCCGCTCTCAGCCCTTGATTCTCACAGAAAAGAAGAGCTTATCCCTTTCATAGGAAAAATGGTGCAAACCTTCAAACTGCCGGTACTTTACGTAACTCACTCACTGGATGAGCTTTTCAGTTTATGTGATAATGTGGTGCTTATGAATGACGGCAAATGCACCGACTCAGGCAGCGTTGAAGAGGTTGTTTCACGACCAGATAACAGAGAGATTCTGGGCTTAAGCGGAAGAGTAAGTGTTCTTCGTGCATCTGCTGTTTCAGAAAAAGAACCTTCGAGCATTCAGTTTGAGGACGGACGGCTACGAATACCCACCTCAAAATATGCTACAGGCACGGAACTTCGTGTTGCAGTCCATTCTGATGACGTGACACTTGCTTTGAGTAAACCTGTCGGAATAAGCGCACGTAATATAATGAAAGGAACTATAACGTCAGTGGAAAACAGTGACGACGGTGCAGTTGCGGTTACTGTGAATGTAGGTGTTCCGGTTTATGCGACAATCACCCGTTCAGCGGAATCCGAACTGGGAATCAGAACAGGTATGGATGTTTATATAATTATGAAAACAATAGCGCTTTCAAGACTAAGCGTTCCGTTCTTACATTAATACACCGGTTCAGGCCCTGTTTTACAGGGCTTCAGTTTATGTCCCTTTTCTTACAACATCTCTCATCTGAAGCAGAACAGAAAGAATTATAATTCCCAGTCCTGCAAAAAAAGATGCGTTAACCTCACTCATTTCCCTGAAAATCAGCGCAGCAAGAATAATTGTATAAACAGGTTCAAGGTTGTAAGAAAGATTCACTGTAAAAGCTGAGATACGCTTAAGGGCATAAATCTGCAAAAGCTGCAAACCTATTGTGCAGAACACAGCAAGTATGAATATATAAAACAGGTTGCGTGCATCCGGTATAAGCACCGCAGTATCTGTAAAATACAGATAAAACGGAGCAAGAATGGAAAGAAATACAAAACCGCCTGCTATTTCATAAAACGTCAGTAGGGGCATATACGAAAACTTTGGTATCACTACCTTGTTCAGCGTGATGGCAAAAGCACATACCAATGAAGAGGCTATTCCAAGTCCGATACCGAGCCTGAAACGGCTGTCAAAGTGAAATATGAGCAATATTCCAGCCACTGCAAAACAACCGTAGAAAAGCTCCCTGTAATTAATGCGTATTTTCAGCAGGAGCGGCTCAATGAGCGCAGTAAAAAATCCGATAAGGGAGAAGCAGACCACTCCGACACTGACATTTGATGCTTTTATACTTCCGTAAAACAGCACCCAGTGCAAACACAGCACAGAACCTACCAGTGCTGCCTGAAGCATCTCCTGAATGGTGTACTGTCTGAATTTTCCACTTACCTGAAGAATAATGTAAAAGCATAACGCAGCGACAAAAACACGCCACCATACAAGGGCTCCGGCATCCAGAGTTATCAGACGCCCGAACAGACCAGTAAAGCCTGCGACAAATATGGAAAGATGAAGGGCTATGAATGCCTGTTTCATAAATAACTCCGGAAAGGATGAACAATAAGCCCGAAGGCAGATAATGTAAATTTTCTTACAATCTCTTTTATATCACTGCCCTTTCAGGCTTGCAAATCATTTCATATTCCATGAAATTTATTTAATTTTATGATGATTTTTTTCAAAGAAAGGTATAAAGATCAGTATATCATTTGCGGGTGTAGCTCAACCGGTAGAGCGACAGCTTCCCAAGCTGTAGGTAGCGGGTTCGATCCCCGTCACCCGCTTCTTATAATATCACATAGAAAAGGGCGCCCTCCCTTCAGGGCGCCCTTTCTTTATAGAGGTCAAAGCCGTTAGAAAAACCTTCCGGCGTTGCGCTAAAATTTACTGTCCGGCGATAACTTTAGCCCACTCAGGGACTATACCCAGCTCAACACCGAACACAGGTACCACAAGCAGATACGTGACTGCTACTGTAATAATTATTCCTATAATATTAAGCCCGAAGCCGCTTTTTACCATCTGCGGGATTGTAACATAACCCGAACCAAACACAATAGCGTTCGGCGGTGTGGCGACAGGCAGCATAAATGCGCATGATGCTGCGATTGCAGCAGGAACAGTAAGCAAAAGCGGACTCTGCCCCAAACCAACAGCAACTGCGGCAAGAATAGGCATAACCATCGCCGCTGTGGCGGTATTGGAAGTAAGCTCCGTGAGAAAGATAATAAGTGCTGTGACAGCAATTATCAATACAAAAATCGGTGCATGCTCAAGAAGACCAACCTGACCGCCTATCCAGTCTGCAAGCTTGGTCACTTTGAAACCGGCAGAAAGGGAAAGACCGCCGCCGAAAAGAATAAGAACACCCCAAGGCATTTTAGCTGCCCAATGCCAGTCCATTACAAATTCATTTTTCTTCATATTAATAGGAATAACAAAAAGAATAAGACCGCCGATCATTCCGATTGCTGCATCAGAAACCATTTTTGGATCAGGAAAAAGAAAACCGAGCTGTTTCCTGAAAATCCATGCAAGAGCAGTAAGGGTAAAAACAAAAAGAGTCCAGCGTTCCCCCGTGCTCATTTTCCCCATCTTGGTGAGTTCAGCTTCGATAAGCTCTTTTCCGCCGGGGACTTTTTTAAGCTTCATAGGGTTTGCAACCTTGATAAGCCAAAGCCAGCAAAGGGGAAGCGTAACCAGAACAAGGGGCACGCCTACATAAAGCCATTTAGCAAAAGTTATTTCATAACCAAAAGTTTTTGAAAGGTAACCGGCAAGAACAGTATTGGGCGGAGTTCCTATAAGTGTCGCAATACCTCCGATGGAAGCGGCGTATGCGATACCAAGCATGAGGTTAAGACCGAAAGCGAATTTTTCAGGAGAAAAATCTATTACCTTGTCGAGCCCCTCTTTTTTTCCTTCCTCGACAACGTGATATATAATAGCAAGACCAATAGGCATCATCATTACCGCTGTGGCAGTATTGGAAACAAAGGCAGAAAGAACAGCAGTAGCTGTCATGAAGCCGAAAATAAGTCTGCTGGGCGAAAAGCCGACAGTTTTTACGATATTCATAGCGATTCTGCGGTGAAGGTTCCAACGCTGCATGGCAAGGGCAATGATAAAACCGCCCATAAAAAGAAATATAAGATCACTGGCATAAGGAGCTGTTGCCTTGCCTGTGGGCATAATCCCAAGTATGGGAAAAAGCGGTATGGGAAGAAGACTTGTAGCCGGAATCGGGATTGATTCACACATCCACCAACATGCCATAAGAAATGCAACCGCAGCCATTTTCTGTGCAGAAGGTTCCATACCGGCAGGTGTGGGAACAACGAGCATAAGAACAAACAGAACAGGTCCGAGGATGAGCCCTATAAGCTGACGTTTGGTATATTCACGGGGTTCATCTTCTTCGACCCCGCCCGGACCGGATTTAAGCCTGCGGACATGCTCGGCAGGCGCTTCTTCCATTTCATCAGCAAGGTCAATGCTTCTTTCTTCTTTTTCATCTGCGGATGAAAAATGCTGATTGTGAATTTTTTTGAGTAATGCTTTGGGACTATAAAGCACGAGTGCCTTTGTCTCGTCGTGCCAGTCCCAAAGCCTGCTCCAAATAGCTGTCATCATAAACCACTCCTGAAACAAAACTTAATGAACAGTGGCTATAAAGCAACAAACATACCAATTAATTGATAATTATATGATATTTTATTGATAATCACTCTAAATGCCTTATAAAAAAGGGATAGAAAATTTAAAAAAAATAACGGACTATAATCTTGTTATAATTTTTAACATATTTAAAGTAAACAAATACGGCGAAAATTCGCCATTCACAGCATCTAGATAGCAACAAGATACTAATAAACAATAAAAAATGCAAAATGCAATTAAATGGCGAAAATTCGCCTAAAATCATAAATAGAACATTAGCAGGCACATTTAACATGAGAATTTAACTTTCAAACTAAGAAATAAATCCAAAATTAAGGAATTTTGCCTAAAATAAATCTATTTGTTTTATTTTAATATGTCAGATTTTATAACGGAGTGTCTGATCTGTTTTTATCATGCTTATTATTTTACGGAGGTGCAGATTTTCGCCACCTGCAAAAAGAGGTGTTCCGGAACTGCGCAAGAACAGCTCCGGAACAAGGTGATGTGGAAAAGTCCTATTTTGTAACAGCTTCAGCAATAACTGCCCAGTCAGGCAGAACACCTATCTCTACACCGAAGAAAGGTATTACAAGAATGTAAGTTGCTATAACTGTTATTATTATACAAAGAATATTCAGCCCGAAGCCGCTTCTTGCCATTTGCGGGATTGTTACGTACCCCGAACCGAACACAATTGCGTTGGGGGGAGTGGCAACCGGAAGCATGAAAGCGCATGACGCTGCAATCGCTGCGGGAACAACCAGCAGAAGAGGGTTCTGACCCAGACCAATGGCAATGGCTGAAAGAATGGGCATAACCATAGCCGCTGTTGCGGTGTTTGAGGTAAGCTCCGTAAGGAAGATGATCAGAGCGGTTACTGCTATGATAAGCACAAGTATAGGTGCATTCTCAAGCAAACCAACCTGAAGACCTATCCAGTCGGCAAGCTTTGTGGTTTTAAAACCATCGGAAAGACACAGACCGCCGCCGAAAAGGATAAGAACGCCCCAAGGCATTTTAGACGCCCAATGCCAGTCCATTACAAACTCGCTCTTTTTAAGGTTAATGGGAATAAGGAAAAGTATACACCCACCCACCATGCCGATGGCTGCATCTGTAACCATTTTCGGGTCAGGGAAAAGAAAAGCAAGTTTGGATCTGAACATCCATGCAAGGGCTGTAAGAGTGAAAACAAGCAGTGTCCAGCGCTCACCGGTGTTCATTTTACCCATTTTGCAGAGTTCCGCTTCGATAAGATCTTTACCGCCGGGAACTTTTTTAAGCTTCATAGGGTTAGCGACTTTTATAAGCCAAATCCAGCAGAGGGGAAGAGCAACAAGTACAAAAGGCACACCGACAACAAGCCATTCTGCAAAGGTTATTTCATAACCGAAAGTTTTTGAAAGATAACCTGCAAGAACAGTGTTGGGAGGAGTTCCGATGAGTGTTGCGATACCGCCGATGGACGCAGCATAGGCGATACCAAGCATTAGGTTGAGACCGAAAGCGAATTTTTCGGGCGAAAAGTCTATGACTTTATCAAGCCCTTCTTTTCTGCCTTCATCCACAACGTGAGCGATAATGGCAAGACCTATGGGCATCATCATTACTGCTGTGGCTGTATTTGAAACAAAAGCTGAGATTACGCCTGTGGAGACCATAAACCCAAGGATAAGCCTGCTTGGTGAGAAACCCACAACCTTTACAATGTTCATTGCTATTCTGCGGTGAAGGTTCCATTTCTGCATGGAAAGAGCGATGATAAAACCGCCCATAAAAAGAAATATTATATCATTGGCATAGGGCGCTGTTGCCTTGCCGGTGGACATAAGACCCATAATCGGAAAAAGAGGAATAGGCAAAAGGCTTGTGGCGGGAATAGGAAGTGATTCACACATCCACCATGTAGCCATAAGAAAAGTGATTGCAGCCATTTTTTGTGCTTCAGGGCTCATTCCCGCAGGTGTGGGAATGACAAGCATAAGGATGAAAAGGATAGGTCCGAGAAACAGACCTATTTTCTGGCGTTTGGAGTATGATCTCGGTTCGCCCTCCTCTATCCCTCCGGGACCGGACTTGAGCCTGCGTGCATGCTCCGCAGGGGCATCGGACATTTCATCCGCAAGATCAACACTTTTTTCCTCCTTCTCGGTTGCAGACGAGAAGTGAGTGTTGATAAATTTTTTGAGCATTGCTTTAGGACTGTAAAGCACGAGAGCTTTGGTATCGTCGTGCATGTCCCAGAGTTTGTTCCAGAATGCTGCCATCATAAAAGCCACTCCTAAAATGAATGTTATAAAACCATCATATTAAAAGCAACTATCATACCAGTTCATGAAACTTATCTGACAATATTATGAACCCGTGCTTGAAGCCCTTATTATAAAAGGGGTTGGAGATATTTTGACATGTTTCAGTTATAATTCTGTTATATAATACGGACATATTATAGACGCAATAAAGGGCGAAAAACTGCCATATAATCTACGGGTAAACTACACATATCCATGAAATATAAAGGGAAACAGATTTTCCGAACCCCTGTGGCAAATTTTCGCCTTTTCAAAACAATAGAACAAATAAAGATATATGTTGTAAAATGATTTTCATTAAAGACCTATAAACTCCGGAATCTACATAATAATATCTGTTTTAATGATCGTTATGCTCTATTTTATATTTCTCCAGTTTATAACGGAGTGTTCCTCTCGGGGTATTAAGAAGCTTAGATGCCTGAGCAACGTTTCCATCTGTCATAACAAGGGCTTTGCGTATTATCCCTTCCTCATATCCTGACACTGCGTCCTCAAGCACCAACCCCTCCGGAGGGATAGCCACACCAGCGGGAGCCTCTTTTTTAACACGGCTTCCCCTTATTTCCTGCGGGAGAACATCCTCTGTTATAACCTCCGCATCTGTCATTATGCAGATACGCTCAACTACATTTTTAAGTTCACGGACATTTCCCGGCCAAGGGTACTCCGTAAGCAGATTGAGTGCCGGACGAGCCACATCCTTGACTTTTTTCTTAAAATCAGCGCTGAATTTTTTTATGAAGAAGTCCAGAAGATTCGGTATATCGTCCTTCCTTTCCCTGAGTGCAGGCAGGCGTATGGGGAAAACGTTCAGCCTGTAGTAAAGGTCTTCTCTGAACTCTTTGTCATCTATTGCTTTTTTAAGGTTTCTGTTCGTTGCGGCGATAACACGCACATCTATATCTATACTTCTGGTATTGCCTAGTCTGCGGAACTTTCTGTCTTCCAGAACACGGAGCAGCTTAACCTGAAGGCTTATATCCATCTCCCCTATTTCATCCAGAAACAGAGTTCCGCCGGACGCCTCCTCCAAAAGACCTATTTTACGGGTTTTGGCATCAGTAAACGCACCTTTTTCATAGCCGAAAAGCTCTGATTCAAGAAGATTATAAGGAAGAGAACCGCAGTTTATCTCAACAAACGGCTTGTCGTTTCTGGGGGAAAGGTTATGAATCGCCTTTGCCACAAGCTCTTTACCGGTGCCTGACTCACCGGTGATCAGAACAGTTGCCGCCTCATGCTTTGAGACCTCCTGTATCAGGGAGTAGATCCGCTTCATTTCTTCGCTGACGCCCACAATCTGCATGGATGCAGACAAAACGCCGCTTCCCCTTTTCAGGTGGCGGACCTCTCGCCTCAATTCCTGAGTTTCGAGGGCAAGCCGGACAATAAGATGTATGGCGTCCGCCTTAAAAGGCTTTTTGATGTAGTCATATGCGCCCATTTTAAGGGATTCCACGGCGCTTTCCACCGTTCCGTATCCGGTTATTATGATTACAAGAAGTTCGGGGTCTATATCTCTGAGAGCTTTAAGAACATCAAGCCCGCTTGTCGAACCGAGGTTAAGATCAAGAAGAACAAGGTCTATCTCCTCTTCAACAACTATATCAAGAGCATCCTCTCCGCTGTGGGTTATAAAAACCTTGTATCCGTCTGCGCTGAGAACTCTCTGGAGGTTTTCACAGATAAAAACCTCATCATCAACTATCAGTATTTTTTCCATTACCCTATGCCTCTCTCCCCTGAAAAGCTTTAAAGAATTTCTATACAGCAGGGTGAGAAATTACGCCATATATAATATATTATCTCCCGTTTCCTTCAAAAGGGAAAAACAGAATAAAGCGGCTGCCTGTCCCCTGTCTGCTTTCGGCCTCTATCTTTCCTCCGTGTTCGGAGACTATGTTATGTGTGATTGCAAGTCCCAGCCCTGTTCCTTCTGCTTTTGTGGTATAAAACGGTTCAAATATATTCGGCAGATCCGCAGGGCTTATCCCCACTCCAGTATCGCTGAATATAAGTTCTATGCCGCCGTTTGCGTTTTTTGCCGAAATACGCAGCTTGCCGCCGTTCTTCATTGCATCCAGAGCATTTGTAAGGAGGTTCAGAAGCGCCTGCTTGATCTTATCCGGATCAAGACTGATCATGGGCAAATCAGGCTCAAAGTCGGTTTCAAGGACTATCTTCTGCCGCTCGCACTGTTTTTTAACAAAGAAAAGAGTATCTGAAAGCACATCGGCTATGTTTGCCATCCGCAGTTTAGGAGGAACAACTGAAGCGAAATTCAGAAGCCCGTCCACAAGACCCTCAAGCCTCTCTATCTCTTTAAGCGAACGCTGGATAAGCTGCCTGTCAGCATCATTTTTCAGCAGTCTGTCGTGCAGATCGTCCAGCATAAGGCTGATTCCGGTGAGCGGATTGCGTATTTCATGCGCGAGACCGGCAGAAAGTCTTCCCATTGATGCAAATCTGTCCATTCTCGCCATCTGCTTGCGAAGCCCTACCCTTTCTGTGAGGTCTTCCACAGTAATAATGTTGCCGTCAGCATGTTCCATTACCATAGGCAGACCAGCAATTCTCAGGTGCATGTTCCGTCCGCCCTCTTCAGAGTCGATATACCGGCTCCAACGCTTGGTGCGTCCTTCCGACTGAAATTCTTTTATCACTTCAATAACTTCTTGTTTATGGGCAAGTGCCTCGTCCAGAAGCTCGCCCTCTGCCGCTTTAGCAAGCCGGAGGATGTTCATCGCCGGTTTGTTTATGAATGTTATGCGGTTATCCTTGTCCAGAGTGAGGATGCCCGTCTCTATATTTTCAAAAACTGTGGTTTTGAAGTTTTGCTCCCTTATAACAGCCTCTCTGGATGCCTCAAGCTTCTGCATTGATTCCATAAGGCTTACCCGCCTGTGTTCAAGCTCCCTCGCCATATCGTTGAATGATCTTGTGAGCTGTGCCACCTCATCCCCGCCAGATACATCAACATTGGGGACAGCCCCGTCCCTCGTTACACTTTTTATTGCGAGATTAAGCCTGCCGATGGGGTTTGTGATGCTCCATGAAAGCCTGTACGCAACGGCAAGGACAGCAACCGCCATAAGAGACACAAATATAGCCATACTGCTGATGAATTTATCAAGCTCGCCTCTTATCACATCAGATATCTTAACTGCAGGCATATGAAAACGGCTTATTTCCGCACCGATAGTAACGCCCCCAAAAACACCGTGCTTTGCATAAACTCCGGATGAAAAGCGTATGGGCGCATACGCCATGATCTTACGTGAACCACCTACGTTGGTGACATCCACAACACCGTTTCCTTTTCTCAGTACATCAGAGGCAGCCACAGGATAATTAGGGTGAATGAACCCTGTTTTGAAAAGGTTAAAAGGAATGTCCCCTTCCTGAAGCCTGCGGGCGTTATATTCACCTCTGGTTCCGGTGAGAGTGCCGTCCTTATTATAACCTCTTATATCCCACTGCTTAGGGTGAGTAATAATCCAGCCTTCATCATCAAACATAAATGAGTAGTCAGCGCTTTCATAGGAGGCTTTTTTACTGCTGTCTTTTCCGTCAGGGGAAATATGGCGGGTAAACTCCATGAGGTGAAGGTGATCAAGAGAAATGACAGCCACACCCCGGAGGCTTCCGTCTGAATTGTAAACAGCTCTGGCAAAACGGACAACTCCCTTATATTGGGTATCGTGCCCCTTTTCCTCGACTTCGTTTCTATGGATAAACCACCCGCTTACCCTTGAAACGTAAACCATTCCGTCAGGAAGCTCAAGCGTGCGGCGGAAATAGTCTTCTGTCTTATATGTGGTGTTGGCAGGAACAGAAACATTCCTCAATTCATCAACCGGAACACCGTCAACAATACGTATCCGCTCCGTTCCGTCAGGATCAATGAAAGCAAGTTCGCTGTAAAGGGGAACGTCACTGAGCTTTTCACTGCCGTTTTCCCATATGCGCATCGTGCCTCTGTGTCTGTTATAGAAATCCATATACTCTGCTTCTTCGGCCTCCAGTAGCACAAAGCTGTTAAGATCGTTTTCTATACTGCGCAGGAATATGGATACAGTATCCGCAACAGTCTGGGCACTGAGAACAAGGGAACGGGTAGCCTGCGCCTCAAGTGCTGATGATGCGCTCTTGCGTAGATACTGCTCAACAGAACTGAGATTCCGTGCGGCGTAAAAGCCCAGAACCCCCAGAGGAAACAAAGACAAAGCCAGAAAGGCTATAAGAACTTTTTTATGCAGGCTGTAAAATCTCATGGGCTACAGAATATAACTTAAGAGAAAAGAAATAAACTAAAAAAGGATTTATTACTTAATTAGGCTACAGACAAATGAACGTTACTTTATATTGCAATATCTCTAATTGACCTTAGTTTTTAATACCGTTTTTCTCTCCACAAATTAGGCTGCAGGGATAAATAACTAATAATCAAGATAAATATTTTTTTGTAATTATTCTTACAATTTTCAGGATTTAATGTATAATGACTTTATCAGGAAATTGATTGATTGTTTTCCTAAAAACAAATGTAACGGATACAGGAGTATTTGAATGACTATAGTTATGCATGAAAAAATCGAATCTATTTACAAGCAGGTTATAGCCAGAAACCCCGGTGAATCTGAATTTCATCAGGCGGTGAAAGAAGTTCTGGATACCCTCGGACCCGTGCTTGTTAAGCACCCCGAATACGCCGAACAGAAAATAATTGAAAGAATATGCGAACCGGAGCGTCAGATTATCTTCCGAGTTCCGTGGATCGACGATAAAAACGAAGTGCAGATAAACAGGGGCTTCCGTGTTCAGTTTAACAGCGCTCTCGGACCCTATAAAGGCGGGCTCAGATTCCACGAATCTGTATATCTTGGAATAATCAAGTTCCTCGGATTTGAGCAGATATTCAAAAACGCACTTACCGGTCTCCCCATTGGCGGCGGCAAAGGCGGCTCCGATTTCAACCCCAAAGGCAAATCGGACAATGAAATAATGCGTTTCTGTCAGAGCTTTATGACCGAACTTTATCGCCACATCGGTGAATACACCGACGTTCCCGCTGGAGACATAGGCGTTGGCGGACGTGAGATAGGCTACCTTTTCGGTCAGTACAAAAGACTCACTAACCGCTATGAATCAGGTGTTCTCACTGGAAAAGGACTTCACTACGGCGGTTCAAAAGTACGCACTGAAGCCACAGGCTACGGAGCGGTTTTCTTTGTAGATGAAATGCTCAAAACCAGAAAAGAAACCTTTGAAGGGAAAACCTGTGTTGTTTCAGGTTCAGGAAATGTTGCCATCTACACCATAGAAAAAATTCACCAGCTCGGCGGTAAAGTTGTGGCTCTTTCTGACTCTGCCGGAGTTGTTTACCACGAAAAAGGTATAGACCTTGAACTCGTTCAACAGCTTAAAGAGGTTGAAAGACGCAGAATTAAAGATTACTGCACCTATCATAAAGATGCAGTTTACCGTGATAAAGGCAATATATGGGAAATTCCCTGTCAGGTTGCTATGCCCTCCGCAACTCAGAACGAGCTTAACGGAAAGGATGCACAGATACTCGTTAAAAACGGTCTGCTGGCAATAGGCGAAGGCGCCAATATGCCCACAACCCCCGAAGGAGTTAAAGTATTCTTAGATTCAGGAGTGCTTTACGGACCCGGCAAGGCTGCAAACGCAGGCGGCGTAGCAACTTCTGCTCTTGAAATGCAGCAGAACGCAAGCCGTGATTCATGGAGCTTCAAATACACTGAGGAGAGACTCCAGCACATCATGAAAAACATTCACGCAGATGTTATGACCGCTGCTGATGAATACGGCTCACCCGGAAACTATGTAACCGGAGCAAACATTGCAGGCTTCAAAAAAGTTGCCAACGCAATGCTCTCACTGGGAGTTATATAACAAATCACCCACGGGGAAGTCTTGACAGGCTTCCCCTTTCCTTTATAAATAAACATGCACTCGGAAAAAGATAAGGTCAAAACCGGTCTGAGCGGTCTGGACTCAGTTATCGACTGTCTCCGCATGGGAGACAATGTAGTCTGGAATGTTCCGTCATTTGCGGAATATGCTGCATTTGTGCGTCCATTTGCCCGTCAGGCTGTTGAAGACGGCAGAAGGCTCTGCTATATCCGCTTTGCAGATCACCCACCAATAGTTGAGGAAACAGAAGCAAAGGTATTCAACCTCGAAGCTGACATAGGCTTCGGTCAGTTTGCCGAACACGCATACAGAATAGTCAAGGAACAAGGCAGGGGCGTTTTCTACATCTTTGACTGTCTTTCTTACCTTCTTTCTTCATGGGCTTCGGATAATTCAGTGGCAAACTTCTTCCGTATAATCTGCCCTTTTTTATACAGGCTGGACACAGTGGCATGTTTTGCTGTGTACAAAAACCATCACTCCTTTGAAACAATCAACCGAATCAGGGAAACCACACAGGTTATGCTGGAAGCGTACAATGACGGCGTAAGCCTTTATGTTCACCCGCAGAAAGTATTTGAGCGCACCAGCCCCACCATGTTTCTGCCCCACAAATATGAAAGTGCCGAAAGCTTCACCCCTGTGAAAAACAGCCTGGAGGCGACAAGCCTTTTCCGTACTCTCTGCACTGCACCCGGCGCAGGGATAAGGCGTGCGGTGGATGCATGGGACAGAGAGTTTATAAAGGCGGAAGCTCTTCTCGGTACAAATAAAGAGACAGAAAAATACGCAATGAAGGAAAAGCTTGCCCTTATGCTGATGGGCAGGGATCACCGCATTCTCCTCATGGTGAGCCGTCACTTCACCTTAGCTGACCTTCTGGAGATAAAAAACCGCATGATCGGCACAGGCTTTATTGGCGGCAAGGCAGTGGGCTTTCTTCTGGCAAGAAAAATTTTAGACAACAAAAGGGGCAAACCCTTTGATAATTATATTGAACCGCACGATTCTTTTTATATAGGCTCTGATGTTTTCCATTCTTTCATAGTCCACAACGGCTGGTGGGATCACTTTATGGAGCAGAAAACCCCGCACGGTTATTTCAAGGCAGGAAGAAAACTGGAGAAACTTTTTCCGGAAGGAAAGCTCCCGCCGGAGATAAAGTCAAAAATAAAGGAAATGCTCGACTACTTCGGTCAGTATCCGATCGTAATACGCTCCAGCAGTCTTCTCGAAGACGGATACGGCAATGCCTTCGCCGGAAAATACGAAAGCTTCTTCTGCTCTGTGATGGGCTCACCGGAGGAAAGATATGAAGATTTCTTCCGCTGCATGAAGCTGGTATATGCCAGTGCCATGAGCAGAGACGCCCTTGAATACAGACGCAACAGAGGGCTTGAGGAAGCGGATGAGCAGATGTCTCTTCTGGTGCAGAGAGTTTCGGGCAGTTATCAGGATCATTACTACTACCCCCATGCAGCAGGGGTCGGACTTTCGTACAATACTTATGTGTGGAACAGAAATATTGACCCTGAAGCGGGAATGCTCCGCATAGTAATGGGGCTTGGTACAAGGGCTGTCAACCGTGTGGAGGGTGACTACCCCAGAATTGTTTCCCTCTCTGATCCTGAACTGATCCCTCTTTCCGATATTCATAACAAAATGCGCTACTCACAGAGAGATATAGACGTTCTTGACGTGCGAACAGAGGGAAAACACTGCGTATCCCTGATGCAGATAACAAAAGGAGAGCTGGGGTTTGACCTTAACGAATTTGCTCTAAGGGATTTTGAGACAGAAAGAAGGCTTGAAGAGCGTGGACGGCTGAAACAGCATATCTGGATACTCACATTCCAGAAGCTTCTCCGTGGAACATTTCCCGAAGTAATGAAGAATATGATGAACTGCATCGAAGCCGAATATAAAAACCCAGTTGAGATAGAGTTCACTCTCAATTTCACAGAAGGTTCAGATTATGTGATAAATCTCCTACAGTGCCGTCCTGTTCAGAAAAGCGCACGCAAAGGGGCGGAGTATAAGCTTCTGGACACCCAGCACAACCGCATAATACTGGAATCAAACGGTCACTTCATGGGCGGCAATGTTCATATGCCCGTTCACTGGCTTGTTTTTGTTGATGCGGAGAAATATTCCGCACTGAGCCTGAACGATAAATACAACACTGCAAAAGCAATATCAATGGTGAACAAAAGTGTCCGTGCGCTGGGCAAAAATGCTGTGCTTTTCGGTCCGGGCAGGTGGGGAACCAGCACCCCTTCACTAGGAGTTCCGATTGTTTTTGCAGACATAAGCAGTTTTGCCGCAATCTGCGAGATGGAATATGACGCAGGAGGGCTTTATCCTGAGCTGTCATTCGGATCTCACTTTTTTCAGGATCTTGTGGAAAACGGCACTTTCTATATGGCACTCTTCAGCGAAAAAAATGAAAGCAGCATAAATTTTAATGAAATATGGCGCTTCAAGGAAATCTCAGAAACAATAATAGAAGCAGATGCTCATATCCTTGATGCAATAAAGATTTATGACACTGGCGGAAGAGCCTTCCTGAACTCGGATATCGAAACACAGAAGGCAGTTATCCTCGCCTGAACCCGCTCATACACCCCCCTTTGCACTTCTTAACAATCATGTATTAATAAATGTGCAATATTATTCTTTAGCAAGCAAAGGGAAGGTGGTACCTATGGAGCGAAAACTTTTTCTACATCATTTTTTAAACATTTCAAAGCTTCTTGAAGACCGTATCCGTGAAGACCTTGACCCTATGGGTATCTTCCACGGACAGGGGAAAGTTCTTGCCGAACTTTACAAAAACGACGGCATGACGCAGATAAGCATAGCTAAAACCCTAGGCATATCCCCCGCCACTGTCACTAATATGGTCAAAAGAATGGAAACAGGCGGACTTGTTAAACGCTACAGCGACAAACACGATGACAGAGTTATCCGTGTTCACCTCACTAAAGAGGGAAACAGGTCGGCAGAGAAAGTCATTGAAGTCTGGGAAAATATTGACAGCTATATAAGAACTCTTATGCCAGAAGCTGATCTTGAGTCCCTCAACAGGATTCTTGAAAGAATCAAGTTTGGTCTCGGAGGCACTACAGAAGAGCAGGAAGCAGACTACACTGAATCTGTCCTGTCCTCCTGAAACAAAAATTTCCGTTATAGTCCGGTCCTAACAGTGATAAAGCAGTAAAGTCAGGCATTACACTAATACAGCCGGAGCAAAATGCATTTACAACGCCGCAATTTAAGCGGCGTTTTTTTATTCTCTCAAACATATTTTTCTCCACGCTTTGTTATCAGTTGCCTCGAAGCAACAAGTATGTTAGTTTTATTGCATCATTATAAATAGTGAGGCATAATCACTATTAATATGTATAAATTGGAACTGACGACCAACATTAACTATCTATCTTAAATTTGAGAAGGGGAAAAATGTTTATTAAAGCTGACCTCCGGAAAGTATTTGACGATGTTCCGATAGCTGTTCACTCCATAGGCTCAGAAGGAAAACTGGAATATGTAAACACAAAATGGCTGAACCTCTTCGGTTACATGGAAGCGGATGTTCTGGGAAAGTGCATCGGCGAGCTTATTCACCCTGATTATAAAGACAAAGCAAAAAATGTATTCTCCGTATTCACTGAAAAAGGAGAATTGGAAGCCCTTCAGATGAAGTTTATAAGAAAAAGCGGCGAAGAGCTGAAAACTTCAATACAATCCTTCGCTGTTTACAATGAGAACGGCACTTTCAGCCACGCATACGCTTTTCTGGAGCCCAGCAAAACACCTGCGGCAGAAATGTCAGCATATACTGTTCCTTCCCCCGCTGACGTCAAAAATGAATTTGTAAGCGAGCTTCTCGCTGCCATATCCCATCACTGGCGTCAGCCCCTTAATGCTTTGGGACTTAATATACAGAATCTCACCGAAACATTTTCCGCATCCGAGCATGAAGAGATGTTTAGGGAATTTGAAAAAATCAGTATGGCTATAATACTGGAAATGTCCGCAACTATTGACTCCTTCAGGGATTTTTTCAAAGTCAAAGAGGACGGCTGGTTTACCATAGTAAAAGCTGTTGAACAGACAATGGGCATGTATGACTCACTGCTTAAAGAATCCGGCATTACAACCTTTGTTACCTGTAATTGTGAGAACGGGCAGACGACTTTTACACCCGACTACAAACCCATGTGCAGAGGATTCTGCAAGCTCGCATCAGGGAGCGAGATAAACTTCAAACAGGTGCTGATGCACCTTTTGAGCAATGCTGTCAGTGCCATAAAGCGCTCCGGTCAGATATACGGCAAGATAACAATCAGCATAGCCAACTACAAAAGCGGTAAAATAATAGAAGTAACAAATAATGGCGGCGGAATCAGCGATGAAATAAGGGAAAGGATTTTTGAACCCTACTTCACCACAGCAGAGGTGGGACAAAATAAAGGTCTTGGGCTGTATCTGGCAAAGACCCTTGTGGAAAAATCTTTAGGCGGAACACTGCGCTGCACTTCCGATAAAAACACCACAACTTTTACCATAACAATTATATGACTTTATTCAAGCCGGCGTCTGAACAGGGCTCCAGCTAAAATAAGGTTCACTGCGGCTATCACAACAAGAGGCGTGGTGTTCGATAAAATATTCGCCGGGCTCATGTCCTTAAGATAAATTCCTTTGAGGATTATCATAAAATGCTTAACAGGGTTGACCTGCATGCACCCCTGAAGCCACTGGGGCATATTCTCAAAGGGAGCTGCAAAACCGGAAAGCGCAATAGCCGGAACCATGAATACGAATGCTCCGAGAATCGCCTGCTGCTGGGTTTTCGCAAGGGATGAGATAAAAAGACCTATTCCAGTGACAGAGAGAGCAAACATGAAGAGAGCTGCATAGAGCATAACAAGCGAGCCCCTGAAGGGTATGCCGAATACAAAATAGGAAAAAAACAGAATCACACTTCCCTGCGTCATACCCACTGCCATGGGTGGTACTGTTTTTCCGACAAGAATCTCCCACGGCATCAAAGGAGAAACAAGAAGCTGATCAAATGTGCCATGTTCCCTTTCTCTTGCTACAGACAAAGAAGTAAGAATAAGAGTGCCCACCATTGTGAGAATACCCATGAGAGAAGGCACGTTAAACCACATATAGATTAAGTTTTCATTATAAAAATTTCTCCCGCTTACAATAGCAGGAAGCACAGTTCCCCCTGCTTTTGAGGTAATCTCCTCTGAGTATGTATTCACCACGGTTGTGATGTATCCCATTACAATCTGCGAGGCATTGGACTTTCTGCCGTCAAGGAGAATCTGAATTTTTCCTTGTTTTCCTGATTCAATATCCCGTGAAAAATCCTGCGGTATGCTTATTACAGCTATAATCTTCTGTTCGTTTAACGCTTTTTTCGCTTCTGCGGGATTATTGAAAAAAATAGTCCTGCTGAATGTTTCTGAACCTGCAAAACGCTGAATAAGCTCATAACCCTGCTTCCCTCTGTCAAGACTATACACTCCGAGTGCCACATTCTTTACCTCGAGCGTTGCGGCAAAAGAGAACAGGAAAAGCTGAACAGTAAGAGGCGCAATGAGAATTATGCGGCTTTTCGGGTCACGCCATATCGCATGTATTTCTTTTATCATCAGTGCTTTTATCCGCAACAGCCTCTTCATATCTTCGAATCCTTCTCAATCCAGAGTCTTTTTTGTTTTAATTCTGATTATGATGAAAAAAACCGCAGCAATCAAACTGATGGCGGCTGTATTTGTAATAAGCAGCCCCCATACATTTCCGGCAAGGAAAAGAGTTTGCAGGTCAGCCACGAAGTATCTTGCAGCAAAAACATACGTCAGCCCTCTGATCAAAGGCGGCATGGAGCTTATCTCAAATATGAAACCAGAGAGCATAAAAGCAGGAAGAAATGCAGTAATAAGGGCTATCTGCGCTGCAACAAACTGATTCCTCGCCAGTGTGGATATGAGAAGTCCCTGCCCAAGTGAAGCAATAAGAAAAACTGCTGATACTACGGCAAGAACAACAAAAGAACCCCTGAAAGGAACATCATAAAAATATACTGATACAGCCACACACATAGCCATTGACCCCATTCCCAGAATAAAATAAGGAATAAGTTTGCCAAGTATTATCTCTGTGACTGTAACCGGTTTTGCCATCATGGCTTCCATAGTTCCACGCTCCCATTCCCTTGCCACAACAAGCGAGGTCAGCATTGTGCCTATAAGGGTCATGATGATGGCAATTGAGCCGGGAAGCAGAAAATAGCGGCTCTTAAGCTCCGGATTAAACAAAAAACGGGGCTCGGTTTCTATGGGCATCTTTATTTCAATACCTTTTTCAACGGCATACTGAGACAGCCACGCCCGCCATATCCCCATCGAATAGTTATAAACAAATGAAGCGGTATTAGGCTCGCTGCCGTCCGTTATAACCTGAATAACTGCACTGTCAGACTCAAAAGCCGCTCTGGTGCTGAATCCTACAGGGATAACAACAATGCCTCTGATGTGCCCTGCGTCCATTTCGGGTATAAGTTCACGTCTGTCTGCCGCTGTTCGTACATTGAGAAATTCAGAGTTTATAAAGGCTGCGGCAAGGCGGTCTCCGTCAGCTCCTCTTTCCTCAAGGGCAAGACCTATGTTTATTTTTGCAGCATCCAGATTGATTCCGTAACCGAAGACAAATAGCAGTATTACAGGAAGAACAAAGGCAATAAGGATAGAGCTTGGGTCTCTCACCACCTGACGGCTCTCTTTCTTAACAAGGGCTGTTATTCTGCGGAAGTTCACTGTGTCCTCCCTGCTTCAGAGCGGTTTATCAGTTCAATAAATGCATCTTCAAGGGAAGGAGAAGTCAGCGATTCTGTAACTGCGGAGGCTTTAAGCTGATCCGGAGTACCGGAGGCGATGTTTTCACCCCTGTAAATCAGTCCTATTCTGTCGCAGTATTCCGCCTCATCCATAAAATGGGTTGTAACCATAACGGTAACGCCTTTTTTCACCATACTGTTAATATGGTTCCAGAATTCCCGCCGTGTAACCGGGTCTACCCCCGAGGTCGGCTCATCCAGAAACAGCACATCGGGTGAGTGCATAACTGAACAGGCAAGGGCAAGCCTCTGCTTGAAACCCAGCGGAAGAGTGTCGGCATTTGTGTCAATATAACTGCCTAGGTCGAACACATTTGTCATTTCATCCGCTGCTCTTCCCGCTTCCGCCTTGTTCAAACAGTAAACCCCTGCGAAAAAGCTCAGGTTCTGGCGGACACTTAAATTACCGTAAAGGGAGAATTTCTGAGCCATGTAACCTATTTTCGATCTTGCTTCCGACCCGGCTGTTTTAAGATCAAGACCCATAATCTCCGCACTGCCCGAAGTGGGCTGAAGAAGACCGCACATCATTTTGAAGGTTGTGGATTTCCCCGCTCCGTTAGGTCCCAGCAGACCAAAAATCTCCCCTCGTTTTATGCTGAAGCTGTTGTCCTTTACAGCCGTAAAATCTCCGAACTGCTTGGTAAGCCCTTTTGCCTCTATAACAGAGCCATCACTATCCGGTTTTTCATTTATTATATCCGCTAACGGAGAATGCCCGCCCGGACCGCCTCCGAGCCTGTCTATAAAACCATCCTCAAAACACGGGGAAACAGGTTCTGCACGCAGACAGTCAGCCATGTCAGGCATATGCGCACCTTTACGGAGGGCTATCCTTATCCCGCTTCCCTGAATTATGCCGTCTGATACTTCATCTTTGTTTAATAGATCCGTAAGCACTGAACGTTTATCCCCGGCATCAGCACCATACAGAACAAACACACGGTTTCTCATTTCAGTCAGCAATTCCGCCGGTTTTCCTTCAAAAAGGGTTTTCCCTTCATTCAGAAGGATTACCCTGTCACATTTTTCCGCTTCATCCAGATAAGAGGTTGACCAGACAACCCCCATGCCTCCATCCAGAAGTTCCTGCACCATTTTCCATAGCTCCCTGCGGGAAATAGGATCAACACCGACACTCGGTTCATCCAAAAGAAGAAGACGTGGCTCGCCCAACAATGCGCAGGCAAGCCCAAGCTTTTGCTTCATCCCGCCGGATAATCTGCCGGCAAGTCTTGATGTAAACTCGCTGAGGGAGGTGAATTCCAACAATCTCCGGAAACTGCCGATGCGTTTTTCTTTTGTAAGTCCGCATAAATCAGCGTACAGATTAAGGTTCTCCTGCACGGTAAGATCTTCATAAAGACCAAATTTCTGGGGCATATACCCGACATGCTCTCTTATGGCAGGTGCGCTTGACACAGTGTCCATGCCTAATACGGAGACTGCACCGGAATCGGAATGCAGAAGCCCCACCAAATGACGCATAAGAGTTGTTTTGCCTGCACCGTCAGGACCGACAAGTCCAGTTATCTGCCCGCTGCTGATTTTGAGCGAAATATTATCAAGAGCAGGCGGGGAATCAGGCGAAAAGCGTTTAGTGAGGTTTGTAACCTCCGCCAATGGAGTCAGCATTCTTTTACTCAGACAGCTTAACAGTAACAGGCATACCCTGGCGGAGAAACTTATCCGGATTATCCACAATTATACGCAGCCTGTAGACCAGATCAGTGCGCAGTGCCGTAGTCTCAACATTTTTTGGAGTAAACTCCGCCTGAGGAGAAATAAAACCCACCTGCCCGACATATGGTTTACCGGGGTTTGTATCGGTGTACATTTCAGCCTTCTGACCGGGATAAATACGCCCGAGATCAGGTTCAGCAGCGTATGTGCGTATCCAGACAGGGCTGTCCAGAGCTATGGTGTAGACTGCTGCTCCTGAAGCAATAATCGAACCCTTCTCACGCACTCTGGTAAGTATTACCCCATCGGAAGGAGAGATTATTTCAGTATCCGCCAGAGAAGTCTTTGCAGATTCAACAGACGCGGCAGCAGCTTTATATTCCGCTCCGGCAGCCCTTATATCCTCATCTCTGTAGCCTGCGAGGGCAAGTTCAAGTGATTTGCGTGCCATTTTCAGCCTTGCTCTTGCCTCGTCCCTTGCGGCGAGAGCCTCATCGTGCGCCTGAGCTGACACAGCATTCAGCTTAAAAAGTTCATCCTGTCTTTTATATGTGCGTTCCAGATTAATAAGAGTCGCTTCACGCTCGTGAACCTGCGCCCTTGCTTCCTCTATTTCCTGCGGGCGCAAGCCGCTTAACATTTTTGAAAAAACCGATTCAGCAGATTCGAGACGGGCTTCAGCCACGGCAAGCTGATCTTCATAAGGCTTTTTATCCAAAACAGCCAGAAGATCGCCCTCCTTCACCCGGTCGCCTTCCTCAAACATTAACTTTTCAAGACGCCCTGAAACACGAAAACCAAGGGTGACATCACGTATATCCACGTTTCCGTACATTGTCAGCTCATTTTCACTGCCGTTCTTTTTTGAACTGTACAGAAAAAAAGCGGAGCAGACTGCTGTGATAAACAATATTAATATGATAACTTTCTTTTTCATTTTGCTGCTCCGTCTGCTTCTGCATTAAAAGATGATACTGCCATGGCAGGAAGAAGCACATCCAGTATACGGAAATGCTCCTTAGTGTATTCAGCAGTGCCGAGTCTGCGAAATACTGTTTCTTTTGCTGAAAGAAAGCCAAGAACACTTCCTATAACAGCATGGGCACGAAGACATGCCTCATCACTGTCAGGTTCTATGCAGGCTCCTGCGGCGATAATACGGCTAAGAAGTCCGTGTGCCTTAGCCATTACAGAGTCATACAATATATCAAAAGCAGGCGTCGGGATTGCCTGTTCACGCATAACAATCAACGCCCACTTCCTTGCTTCACGGGATTTAATCATCATGTTTAAAAGACCCCTCACAGCTTTTTCAATGCACACAGCAGCAGCCTCTCTGCTTTTGCCGCCTTTTTCAAATTCCACTTTTATTTCTTCTGCCAAAGGATTTATATGCGAACCGATCCTCTCTGCTATATGCTCAATCACAGCACGATACAGCCCCTCTTTCCCGCCGAAATAATATTGAATAGCGGAAATGTTAACTCCGGCTTTCTGAACTATCATTCTTGTTCCGGTTGCTGTGAATCCATGCTCTCCGAAAAGCTCCATTCCTGCATCTATAAGGTTCTGCTTTGTTTTGTCCCCTTTTGTTTTATCAGATATTTTGTTCATAGGTATCTTCTCCGGATGTTTATATTCCAATAATAAATCAATCGATTGATTTATTCAAGCCGATCAATATTTTTCTTGCATTTTATTTTGTTACGATTTAAATAACAATTATGACATCACGAAATACTCAGTTTTCAATAGCCATTCATGTTATGACAGGGCTTGGTTTCCACGCAGGTGAATATATGTGTTCATGCGACCTTGCCGAAAGTGTTAATGCCTGCCCCAGCTTCGTCAGACGCATAATATCAAAATTGTCAAAGGCAGGGCTTGTGCATACCGAAAGGGGCAAAAACGGTTCATGCTCCCTTGCTAAAGATCCTGAATCAATAACCCTTCTTGACATATACAAAGCAGTGGAAGCGCCGAAGACCTTTGCCCTTCACACTTATCCGGTTCAGGAATCATGCTCTGTAAGCTGTAAGATGAAGCCCGCTCTTGAAGATATTCTCAGCAATGCACAGGAATCTTTTGAGTCTAAGTTAAAAGAAACCAGCCTTGCTGACCTCGTAAACAAAGTGACCTGATTTTTTTTGCATATAATTGTTACTATAAAAGGCACAAATAGAAGGAGGAACAAATGAAAGTTATAGCATTCAACGGAAGTCCCAGAAAAAAGTTCAACACTTCTCTTCTGCTTCAGAAAAGCTTGGAAGGCGCACAGTCTGCGGGGGCAGATACGGAGCTGGTTCATCTTTATGACATCAATTTCAAAGGCTGTACAAGCTGTTTTGCCTGCAAGGTGCGTAACAGCAAAACTTACGGCAAATGCACATACAAAGACGGCATACTCCCCTTTCTGGAAAAAGCATCAGAAGCAGATGCAATTATAATCGGCGCTCCTGTCTATCTGGGCAGAATCAGCGCAGAAACTGCAGCATTTATGGAGCGTCTTATTTTCCCGTTTGTGTCCTATCCTGACTACAGCAGTCTGGCTCCAAAGAAATCTTCGACTGCAATGATTTATACTATGAACGTAACCGAACAGGAAAAAAATGAGTACGAATATGACACCCATTTCCGAACAAACGAGAATTTCATGAAAAGAACTTTCGGCTCATGCGAAACAATGTGCAGTTTTAATACTTTACAGGGTACGGAAAAAGATTATGAAAGATTCGGACTCCGTGGAACAATAGAAGAAAAAATGCAATACCGCAGAGAACATTTTGAGAACGACCTGAAGAATGCGTTTGAAATTGGCAGAAGGCTTGCTGTGAAAGCCTGAAAAGAATCAGGCATCGGGCACAATAAAATGTCCGATGCCTTTTAACTACACTGTTGCTTTATCATAAAGTGGGTAAAGCTGTATTTCTTCTCTGTTTATACGGAGCCTGAGAGTCGTAATAATTCTGCCCAATTCTTTGGCGTACTCCATATTAAGCTCCGCTTTCTCTATACGGTTCATGAAGTCAAGTATTTCAGATGTAAGCTTTTTCATCTCACCTGCAAACTGCTCGCTGATGCTTTTGGCAGCCGGGTTATTTTTTAAGGAAGGATAAAGCCTTGTGTCCTCCTTCTGCAAGTGTGCAGAAAGCAGCCTTTTCCCTTCAAGGAGTTTTCTGCGCCCTGCCTCATTGCCAAGTCCTGTTATCTGCACTTCCTGAAGAAGTTTGAGAAGCTGAATATGATCGTTTTTTAGCTCAGTTATAAATGCGTTCATGATTTTTCCTCCATCTTTTATACTAAAATAGTACAAAATGAATATTTTGTTTTGATCCTGATCAATAATGGCTATATTTCTTTACAGCCTGCCTTTCATAAGGCTATTCTGTGCTGAATAATGCAAAACTGCTATACTGCAACAGGTGATGGATGTCTTACTGCGACGCAATTAAAACCATGAACGAAGAGAGGGCAGCTCTCCACGGCAACTACCACGACAACCACTACGGTTTTCCTCTCCATGATGACAATGAGCTTTTCTGCCGACTCGTACTTGAAATAAATCAGGCGGGTCTAAGCTGGGAGACAATACTTAAAAAAGAGAAGGCGTTCAGGAAAGCCTATGATAATTTTGATATAAAAACGGTTGCTGCCTACACAGAAAAAGACAGGGAAAGACTTCTGTCCGATGCAGGCATAATCCGCAACAAACTGAAAGTCAATGCTGCTGTTGAAAACGCCAGAACTATTCTCAACATACAGAATGAACACGGCTCATTCAAAAACTGGCTGGATAAAAACCACCCTCTATCAAAAGAGGAATGGACCAAGCTGTTTAAAAAAACATTCAAATTTACCGGCGGTGAGATTGTTAACGAATTTCTCATGAGTACGGGCTATCTCAAGGGAGCGCATGCAGAACATTGCCCGATATATCAGAGAATTTTAAAATCAAAGCCGAAGTGGGCGGAAGAATAGAATCACAGACTTAATTCAGCCCAAAAACAAGCGGAACAACAATATATGCTTCCACAGGAGGAGGCGGAAAAGGGGCAGATTTACGAACAGCCTGCATAGCAGATTCATCAAGTGCGTTAAAGCCGCAGGATCGGTTTATGGAGAGGTCGTCTATATGCCCGTTTTTCTTTATCAGGAAAGAGACATCCACCCTGCCTTCCCAGCCGTTTCTACGGGCTATCATCGGGTATCTAAGGTTAGAGCGGATAGATGAAAGGATATACCTGAAATGTTCTGTCCTGTAGGTTTCAGTAAGCTCCGCATCGGTCGGCGCTGCTTTTGAGGCTTCTCCGGATTGTGAGTTTGATGACGATTTTACGAAAGCTGTTCCGTGTGTGTGTCCCCGTGATTCAGATGCCTTATGTGCTTCAGCAACAGTATCCGCCGGAGCAGAGGAAACAGGCTCAGACTTTACAGGTTCTTTTATCACAGTCTCTTTTATAGGCTTTGCTTCCGGTTTTGGTTTCACAGTTTCCTTTTTAGCCTTAACCGGCTTTGTTACAGGCTTTTTGTTTTCGGCAGGTTTCGGCTTAACAGATTGAACAGGCTGAACAGGTTGAGCAGGCGAAACGGGAGGCTCCGGCTTAACAGTCTCAAGAATAGATGTGGACATAATTATATTTTCAGTCTGTTTGTTTTCAGCTCCGGCTTTAAAAAGCTGATTTTGAGACATCAGAATAAAAGCAGCTATAATACAAATATGCAGAACAGCAGATTCCATAATAGAGCGAAGCATTTCAGTTCTCAATCTCCGTCTGGAGGTTTATTTTCTCAAAACCCTTTTCGTTCAGAATACTCATAAGCAAAGCAAAAGGCTGAATATGCGATTCTTTGTCAGCACGGACAGTAATAACAGTTTCATTACTCATTGTACTAAGCATACTCTTAAGTTCCTCAGCATTGATCTCTTTCCCATCAAACAGATAGACACCGTCCTTTGTCACATCAACAGCAGGAGTTTCTCTGAAGGCTTCCGCATGGCTGACTTCGGGCAGTTTCACAGGTATAACCCCCGTTTTTATGAAGGTTGCAGTTGCAAGAACTATGGTGAGCAAAACCAGCATGATGTCAATGAAGGGTACAACATTTATAGAGTCAAAGCTTTTCTCCCGCAAGGGATGCCTCCTTCATGAGTATCAGCTCGTTTACTTTTCTGTGCAGAATGTTATACAGCACAATGGCGGGAATAGCCGTCACAAGCCCTGCCGCAGTAGCTTTGAGCGCAAGTGCCAGTCCGGTCATGATAGCTGTTACATCCGCAGAGCCAGTGAGCCCCATAGCGTAAAATGTCTGCATTATGCCGAGAACCGTTCCCAGAAGCCCCACATAAGGCGCATTAGTACCTATGGTCGCAACTATATAAAGTCTTCTGGTCAGCACAGCCTCGTATTCCTGAACTGTTTTGTAGCAATCAGGCTCAACTTTTGCAAAAAAGCGGAAACGTTCTATAGCCACCGCAACAGCAGCAACACTCATTAAACCCAAGACCCCTATAACGCCGTAGTCGATAAGCTGCGTAAGATTATTCATGCTCTGCCTACCTGCTGGAGCGGCTGTCTCCTCATTCTGTGCGGAAGTACGAACTTTGCTGCTTCAAGGATATCCTCATCCGAAACAGCTTTTCTTCCGTTCCATGCAGCTAATGTTTTGGCTGTTTTGAGCATTATTATATCCGCCCTGTGACCATCCACCTCGGCTTCCATGCAGATCACCGCTATACGCATCATAGATGTTCTGTCCGCCTCCACGAGAGGCAGAAGAGCCTTTGCCGCTGTTATCTTATCACGCAGCAGGTCACATTCCGCCTGCCAGCTTTCCATAAACTTCTCCGGATTTTCTTCAAATGCAAGCCTGCGCTCGATCACTTCCACACGTTTTTCGGCATCCTTCATGCCGCTCACTGTCACGCACAGACCAAACCTGTCCAGAAGCTGAGGACGAAGCTCTCCCTCTTCCGGGTTCATTGTTCCCACAAGTGTGAATCTGGCAGGGTGAGAGAAGGAGATACCCTCACGCTCCACAGTGTTCACGCCCATAGCGGCAGAATCAAGAAGAACATCAACTATATGATCCTCCAGAAGATTCACCTCATCCACATACAGAATTCCTCTGTTTGCCCAGGCAAGAAGTCCCGGCTCAAAGCGTCTTTCACCGCCTTTAAGAGCATGCTCCAGATTCAGAGCGCCCACTACCCTGTCCTCCGTCGCTCCCACAGGCAGCTCCACAACAGGAACACGCCTTCTTACAGAACGCTTATTCTCTGAACATTCCTCACGCCCGCAAATCTGACAGACACGGGCTGAATCCTCCGGGGAAAGATTATACGGACACTCAGGAACAATATCAATTTCAGGCAGTATCTCCGCCAGAGAGCGCACAGCGGTTGATTTGGCAGTTCCTTTTTCTCCACGTATCAGAACCCCTGACACAGATGGATTTATGACATTAAGCACCAGTGCTTTTTTAAGCTCATCCTGCCCCACGATGGCAGGAAACGGGTAAATTTTTCTATTCATTTATGCTCCTTTTAACGGCATTCAGCAAAGTGTCTGCCCTTAGTTCGTTTATTTCAAAAAAGTCCGCACCAAGCTGTTCCGCGAGCGCTCCGGCAAGGGCGAAATCCACAAGCCCTTTCTTTTCCGCATCTATCACTATAAAATGAATGCGCTGATCTTTCGCCCAGAGTTCAGCTGCCTGTGCCGCCTCTTTTCTGGGGTTCTGCCCCTCTTCAAAAGACAAATTTGCCCGTCCGTCCGTAAGCAGTATGACGATGGGCTTTGCATCAGGGTTATGACGGAGATATCTGTCAGTAAGCTTTTTCCCCTCGTTCAAAGCAGAAGTAAGAGGGGTTCGCCCTCCCGTGGGAAGTTCACTAAGCTTCCTTTCCGCAAGTTCAACAGATGAAGTCGGGCTGAGTGCAGTTTCCGCCTTTTTGTCCCTGAAGGTTATCATAGCAACCTTATCTCTCTTCTGGTATGCATCAAGGAGAAGGGAAAGCACAGCACCTTTGGCGGCGCTCATGCGGCTTTTAGCCCCCATTGAACCGCTGGAATCCACCACAAACAGGATAAAGCTGCCTGTCCGTTTTTCCCGCACTTTTTCTCTTATATCTTCCGGTTTTAATGCCCACGCCATGCCGTCCGGAGCTGTTCTGAATCTCTGAAAAGGTGCGGCGGCACGCAGTGTGGCATCTATTGCGATGTCATCTGAGCGTCTGTTATCACTTGAACGTACGTAGCGCCCGTGTTTGAGTGATGTTCTGGATCTTGTACGGCGCCCGCTGCCGCGTCTGATTTTTCTGTCTTTTGGAGCTTCTACGCGGCGCACCCTGAAAGGCTCACCGGCAGCAAAAACGGTTTCGGTTTCAGAGCCTTCGTTTTGTTTCTGTTCAGGAGAGGCATCCGCTTCACTGCTGTTTTCGTTTTTTGAGCCTTTACTCTTCTGTTCGTTGTGTTCACTCTGTTCTTTTTTGTCTTTATCTTCACCGCTGTCAGAATTTTCCCCGCCTTCGGGCGATGAACCCTGCATTTCGTTTCGTCTGTGCAGAAGGGCAAATTCTGCTGCTTTGTCAGCATCTTCTTTTGTAACTTCCGTTCTTTTGTCAAATGCGGCTATGGCTTTTGCCGCCTCTGTTATTATGATGTCCGCCCTGTGTCCTGCGGCGTTTGCAGCCAGCACTGTTTCGGCAATATGAGTTTTTATTTCCTGACTGACAGAAACAAAGGGCAGAAGCTCTCCGGCATCAGCTATCCTTTTCTTAAGGCTGTTTTCTTTGTCTTCATGTGCTTTGATGAAAGATTCCGGTTCATTATCAAAAAGCTCTCTATTCTCCATCAGCATCACTCTGTCTGCAACAGAGCCGGAAGAGGAAACCTGCACCGCAAGACCGAACCTGTCCAGAAACTGCGGACGAAGCTCACCCTCTTCAGGGTTCATGGAACCGCAGAGAACAAACTCTGCCGGATATTCTGCGGAAACACCTTCTCTCTGGAGCTGAACAAAGCCGTTTGATGCCGTATGAAGGAGAAGGTCAACTATATGATCATCCAGAAGATTCACCTCATCCACATACAGAAACCCTCTGTGGGCATCGGCGGCTATACCTTTTTTCACGGAATTTCTGCCATGCTTTACTGCCGCCTGAATATCTATCCCGCCAAGGAATCTGTCCTCGCTGATATTCAGCGGCAGCTCAACAAACGGCTTATCCAGCAGCGCACCCAGAGCCCTCACAGCGCTGGATTTTGCAGTTCCTTTCTCTCCACGGAGAAGAACGCCACCCGCTCTGGGGTTGACTGCGTTTATAATAAGGGCAAGCTTCATATCATCCTGCCCTGTTATCGCTGTAAAAGGAAAAACCGGCTGATGAACCGTTTTCATCTGCCTTCCTTGATTGATGCAACAGTTTTACGGATTCCGTCTATTTTGTCCTTCCATCCCTGAACATCGTCAGCGCCTATTATATCTATGGTTCCGCCCTGAAACTCGCCTTCTATGTCTCCGGTGCGTTCTTCTATCCAGCCTTCTATGTCAAGGTAAGTATCCTTAAGTGTTTCAAGGAGTTCAGGCTCGGCGTTCCAGAGCCCTCTTTTCTCCGCCTCAAGAAGTCTTCTCGCCATTTCCTCAAGAGCCCACGGATTATGTTTCTCGAAAAAGTCACGGTTTTCCCTGTCTTCCACAAAGGCTCTTGTGATGTCGTCAAATATTTTATCGTCAACCTCTCCGGTGGAAGCCTCCCATCCGTAGAGCCTTCCTACTCTTTTTGAAATATCGCCTGCGCCTTTGTAGCCGTGACGCTTCATTCCTTCTATCCATTTAGGGTTGAGAAGTTTCGTGCGGGCAATGCGGCGGAGTTCATCGGCAAGGGTGCGGACTTCGACAGAACTCTTTTCCCTTGTATCGCCGTAATAGTTGCGTACCTTTTCACCCTTGATGTGGCTTGAGGCAACGCTCAGACCGCCATGGCTGCCAAAGTACCCGCAGCAGCCCAAAAGGTCGTGAGAGTCATCCATGATTTTATTGAATGTTACATCAACAGTTGCAAGAGAACGTGCAAGCTCTTTAAATGCGGGCTCTCCGCCGTATCCGTCTCCGTAGGCAAAACCGTTCCATGCTACAAATATGTCTGCCAGATCTCCTGCCTCTTTCCAAGCCGAAGCGTAAACAGCAAGATTTACCCCTGCTCTGTATGAACCCGGAGCGGCGGAAAAGACACGCCTTGCCGCTTTGCGGAAAGCATCTTTGTCCTGTTTTTCGATGCCGTCCGAAGCAAGGGACGCCAGAGTATGCTTGCGAACATAGTTAAGCTCCACAGGCTCATCCAGCGCCGCCACCGCCTGAACGGCTCTGTCCACAAGGGCTATACGGTCAGGGAAATTATCCCTTGTTATTCCTGAGACCCTTATGGTTACATCTATTCTCGGTCTTCCCAGTTCACTGATGGGAATTATCTCAAAATCATGTACTCTGCCGTTTCTTTTCCATACAGGGCGTACACCAAGAAGGGACATTATCTGTGCCATGCCTTCACCGTCAGACCACATAATGTCTGCACACATCCAGTAAATTGCCACATTTTCCGGCAGGCGTCCTTCCTCATTCAGATATTTTTCCACAAGCTTCACAGCAAGAGCATTGCCCAGAACCGCAGCCGCCTTTGTGGGCACGCTTTCGGGATCCAGTGAAAACATATTCCGACCGGTGGGGAGAACATCGTCCTTTCCTCTGTAAATAAGCCCTGATGCACCTGCGGGAGTGTAACCGCCGTCAGCAGCGTTCATTAATGCAAGGTCTTCCCTTGATTCCCGCAGCCTGTTTCTTAAATCGGTCACTCTGCTGCGGAATCTTGCGCTCAAATCTCCCGCAAGCTCCGGTTCACTGCCTCCTGAAAGGTACAGCTCTACAAGTTCCAGAGCCTTCTGCTCAACTTTTTCAAGGAGTGCGCCAAAGCTTTTTCCGCTTTCAGTATCTGTAAGCTTCTGATTAGCAAGCATATATTCCAGTTCAAATCCCAGAAGTGATGCCGCAAGTCTTCTTGGATTTATATCATCCCCACTGTCATAGCGGAGGATACCGTAAACGTAACCGGCTTCTTTTTCCTCTGTTTCAGGAAGAAACCCGTATATGTGCATGCCGTCCTGAACCCATGTATTGCACATACGGCTGAGCATATTATGTGCAGCTTCCTTGACTTCGGCGAACGGTGCTGCATTGAAATCCTCAAAGCCAAGCTCATCCTGCATTTTCATTTTTTCCAGCAGACCCGTTATGAGATGCTCAATCATGTGCGCCCTGCCCGGGTCATTGTTTTTTGCCTGTTCCCATTCCCCTATGGTTCGGTCCAGCTCTTCATAATCGCCGTACAGTCCGCCCTGCATCATCGGAGACTGCATATGGTTCACCAGCGTAGCATAGCTGCGTCTTTTGGCTATTATTCCTTCCGGTGAATTGTCCGCATTGTAGATATATAGATGAGGAAGCTTATTTATCACTATTTCCGGAAGACATTCACCGGAAAGACCGACACCCTTTCCGGGCAGAAATTCTAAGGTGCCGTGGGTTCCCACATGGATTACGGCATGTGCGCCGTAGACTTTCTCTATCCATCTGTAAGTCGCAAGATACTGGTGCGGAGGCGGAACATCGGGATCATGGAGTATTTTACAGACCTCACCGTCGCACCTTGCACCCGCACAGCCTCTCTTAGGCTGAACACAGACAAGGACATTGCCGAAATCCAGCCCTGTCACGGCAATTTTTCCGTCATAAACCATTGCGGGGGGCATTCCGCCGACAGCTTCACCAGGAGGATTCCCCCAGCTCTCAGCCATTCTGTTTTTCACCTTTTCCGGCAGTTCATCCCACCATTCAAGGTATTTATCATTTTCAACAAGGGCAAGCGTGCCCCCTTTGTTAACTATTTCATTCACTGTCGTCCAGCGGAATTCACTGATCGCTTTTTTTGTAAGGATCTCCTGAGCGAGTTCCTCTCCGTTTTCAGGTATGCGGTTTATATTGTAGCCATGCTCACTCATAAGCCTCATGAGACGAACCACGCTTTCCGGGCAGTCAAGCCCGGCACCGGAACCGACTGTTGCCTCCACAGATGAACAAGGAGCATTATGGAGCATAAACACGATCTTTTTCTCCCCGGCGGGAACATTTCTAAGCTTCACACGCTCCGCAACTCTTGCAGCCAGTTCAGCACATCGGGAAGGAATGGGCTCACGGTCATTTATGATTCCGCTTTCATCCTTTTTGAGCGCTCCTATAATAAAGGGCTCTATAACTCCCTCAAACTCCGGCATGGCAACAGACCATGCGACATCAGAACCTGCACCGAGAGGGTCGTTCATCCATTCGTCTGTTGTCTTGTATGACGACACAAAAGGCTGAAATACAGGTACATTCAGCATTTTCAGAAGCTCAACGCCCCCTTTTGCGTTACCCGTATCAGCAAGCTGAGAACCCCGTGTGTAGTTAAGATAAAAGGTCTGGAGCTTTACAAAGGCATCAATCAGCACTTTTCCGCCTTCGGTAAAAAAAAGCTCGGCGGCGGCTCCGCTTCCTATTGAGCCTGTTTCATTGTCCTTTGTACCGTTTGAAAAAACAGGTATGACCCGCATGCCTGCATCCTCAAGCGCATATATAAGTTTGTTTTCAAGTTCTGCCTGTCCGTTTACCCAGTAGTGTCTGCTGAAGAGAACACCCACCGCCGGTGCGGCGGCTATGCCTTTGTTTTCCGCATAGCTGCCGTACCAGCCGAGGTAAGTTAGGTTTGATTCGTAGTATGATACAGGGGCAGCGGGGTGATAAATCCCCTGCCACGGGTATTCGTAAGGAGGAAGAACTTCGCAGTCCGCCTTTTTGGTCTCACTTGCGAGGAAGCGGAGCATACGCCCCGCATTTTCCTCTCCGCCCATCCTCAGATAGTCCATGCACCTTTGCAGAACAGACGGCGAAACGGAAGAAAGCGTCCAGTATGAAGGATCATGACTCAGGCAGACTATATTTTCGGGTCTGTTCTCTTTAAAGTGCGCCTCAACCTCGTTCCAGAAAACATCCGCAGAGCGGTAAAGCAGAACAAGGTCTGCTCCTTCCGCATCTCTGAACGCCTCTTTGAGCAGGTCTTCATTACGTGCTATCTCTTTTGAGGCAAACATAGTCATTTCTATAAACGGCAGCGAAGATGCGCCTTTTTCTATTGCCTGAGCATGACTGCTCCATACTATTGCTGTTATCCGCATTTGCTCCCCCTAAAATTTGGCAGTAAGTTCCAACATGTATGAGCGTTCACGCCCCACATAATAATCAAAATATTCCTTATCAAAGATGTTGGTAACCGCACCGGAAACCTCAACATGTTTTCCGACTTCCGCAGTTATTCTTGTATTCCATATCCAGCGTTCGTCATATGAAGCATAAACACCGTTAGTGTCATCATTCATATCGCTGGTATAAATGCGTCCCTGATAGTTTCCGTCCAGAGCAATGCTCAGGAATCTCCACTTATAAATTCCGCCGATGTTATACATCACATCAGGTACATCAGTAAGTTCCTTGCCTTCAATTTCCGGTTTGTTTTTGTTTTCAAGGACTTCGCTGTTAACCCATGAGCCGTTAGCCCAAAGCTTAAGCCCCTTTACAGGCTGTGCTTCAAGGGCAAGTTCAAAACCGTCTATACTTGCCTTACCCACGTTATCGGTATATCTGTCAGATCCGCTGTTGGTTCTCTCTATTGCGTCCTTTATTTCACTGTTGTAGTAAGTTGCAGACACTTTAAGCTTTTTATTAAAGAAAAACTGATCACCACCTATTTCCCAGCTTTCCAGTTTTTCAGGCTTCAGGTTGGGGTTTGAGTGATAATTTGTTGTACCTGATCTCCATGAACGGTACATGTCGTATATGTTAGGCGCACGAAAGGCTGTTCCGTATGAGGTTCTAAGCACAGTATCCTCAATGGGGTTCCATACAAGAGCGACCTTAGGGCTGAAGGCATCGTCATGGGGTTCGGAGAAAGTTTCTTCACTGCCTATCTGTCCTGCCTTGCCGTCAGATGCGCTCCAGTAGTCATAGCGTATTCCTGTGAAAAGGGTAAAAGAGGCGGGAAGTGTCCATTCATCCTGAATATACACTCCGTAGTACTGATCTTTTCCTTCGGTTATTTCATTTTTGGAAGTTTTGCTGTCTTCATCACGATAAAATGAAAGGCTGTATCCTGCCTGTTCAAAATCGTTTGTACGGTATGTCATCCCGCCTGTGAGCTTGTGTTTTTGCCCGATATTACCTGAAAGCTGAACATCAGTATACCATGTGTAGAGATCAGAATCCGTAAGGGAACCAGCAGCATTATCATAAGTGCCTGAGCTGCCGGCAGTTGTGTACCATTTTGTTTTATAGCTGTAACCGACCTTAGCATTCAGTACAATGTTTTCAAACTCTTTGTCATACATAAGGGCAAGGCTTGTGTATTCCTCATCTCCGTTACCCATATAATAGATAAAATTATTAGGACTGACGGAAGCGTATCTGCCGTTACCAAGATCAACGTAACCGCTGTATGAAGGATTTCCGTTAGAATCTGTCAGATAAGTATGGGGTCTGTCATATCCATATTCATGCCTTCCCCACTGGGCATTAAAAGTTATCATACTTGATGCGTCCGGAGTGAAATATGACTGAAGGTTTACATTGTTGCGTTCACCCCAGTTATCGCCTGCATCACCGACAATATAAGTGTCCGAACCGGATGCGCTCTTGCCCGGATATCCTCCGGTGAGTTCATCTGTGGACGGCTGAGTAGTGGTAATCGAGCGTCTTGTGGTTGTGGCGGGATATCCGTCACTCTTTTCGTGTTCAAAGCCTATACGCATTCCGAATTTATCTGTAAACATATCGCCGTATGAGGCGCTGTATTTACGAGTATTATCGCTGCCTGCGCCCACTGTGGCTTTTATCTCCCTTCCTGAAGGTTTTTTGGTAATAATGTTGATAACTCCGCCCAGAGCATTGCCTCCGTAAAGGGCAGAACCCGGACCTCTTGTTATCTCTATGCGTTCAACGTTTTCTATACCAAGTTGAGTCCATGTAACTCCTGAGCTGTAGCCGTCATTAAGAGGCATACCGTCAAGCATCACGAGCGTTCTGCTGTCTCCTCCGAGTCCTCTGAGACTCACACGGGGTGTTGCCATTGCAATCCCCTTGTCACGGCGGAGAATAACACCTGCTTCATGCCGAAGCACTTCATCAAGGGTGGTAGCACCAAGACTTTTTATCTCTTCCTGCGTAACAACACTGACGCTTGCAGGTGCATCTTCCACCGCAATTTCCGTTCTTGTGGCTGTTATGGCAGTCTCCTCAAGGGTAAAAATATCCTTCTCCTGTGCTTCCGCACCGAAAGCAAGGAGAACAGCGGCTGATATAACCGCAAATCCTTTACAGAATTTCATTAAAACTTCCTCCCGATAAACGGATCAAGCGCTTAATCCATTTACATTTATAGTAAAGCATCCGGTGTTTTCTATCTCTGCACATACCCCGTAAACATCACGGAGCATGGTTTCATTTATTACTTCTGCGGGACAGCCCTGTGAATAAAGAGCACCGCCGTTTATCACATACACCCTGTCCGCATTGCGTGCCGCAAGCTGGAGATCGTGCATAGCTATCAGTATGCCCTTACCTTCATTCCGCAGCCTTTTCACTGTTTCCATTGTCTCAAGCTGATGCCTCAGATCCAGACTGCTTGTAGGTTCGTCCATTATTATAAAATCAGCTTCCTGCGCCACCGCACGGGCAAGAGTTGCTTTCTGCCTCTGCCCTCCGCTGAGAGTTGTCAAATCACGCATGGCTATATCCCCAAGCCCAAGCTCCGTAATAACTTTTTCAGCAACGGCAAGATCGTTTTCTGATGCTGACCAGTACATATATGATCTCCGCCCCATAAGCACGGCATCGAAAACTTTCATGGGAAACCTGTTTGAAATATGCTGGGGAACATAGGCAGCATAACGGGAGAAAAGCTCCCTTTTTATGCTGGGGACACTTTCACCGTTTATGGAAACACTGCCTGATGACGGCTTAAGTATGTTCAGCACAAGCCTTTGCAGCGTGGTCTTGCCGGAACCGTTAGGGCCAAGCAGGGCCACTGTTTCGCCCTTTGCCACATGAAAGGAAATATCCTTCAGTATCTCTGTCCTGCCGTATGAAAAAGACAATGAATCGGCCTGTATCACGGATGGCCTCCTATCTTTTTACGGAGAAGAAGCCATATAAAAAACGGAACACCTATGAAAGAGGTCATTATACCCAGAGGTATAACCTGCGGCTGCCAGAGAGTCCTCCCGAAGGTGTCTGCTGCTGTAACTATTGATGCTCCGATAAGAGCCGAAGCAGGGAAAATACATCGGTGGTCGCTGCCGAGAAGCAGCCTTGCTATATGCGGAGAAACAAGCCCGATAAAACCTATAACCCCTGTAAAACATATTGACGATGCACACATGAGCGCAGCGCAGAGCATAGCGGTTATCCTCAGCCTGCCTGTATTTATACCGAAAGCCTTCGCTGTTTCATCGCTGTCAGTCATGAGATTGAAATCGAGAGAATGTTTAATCAGCCACAATGTCGGCAGAATCGTGAGAGGGAACGTAACAGCAAGCTGATGCCACCCCGAATTTGCCAGACTCCCGAACATCCAGAACACAACAGCCTGAACCTGCTGCATGGTAGCCGTATATTGCAGGAGTGAAGTCATTGCGGAAAAAAGAAACATCAGCGCAACACCTGCCAAAACAAGAGATTCGGGAGATGCTCCTTTCAGCTTGCCTATTCCGAGGACTATGAGCGTGGTTATAATTGCACCGCTGAATGCAGCAGCCGCAATTAGCCATGATGATGTCATGCCGGACATTATGACCACAACCGCACCGAACGCAGCACCTGATGACACACCAAGTGTAAAAGGTGATGCAAGGGGATTTCTAAGCGCAACCTGACTGGCGGTTCCACCTACGGCAAGCCCCCAGCCGACCAAAACAGCCATAAGGAGCCTTGGTATCCGCAGTTCCCATATTATCAGCCTGCTGGTTTCATCTCCGCCGAAGACAGCAGAGTACGAGTCTTTTAAGCTCAACCCTGATGAGCCGAAAGAAAGAGAAATTGTAAAAGCAAGAATACACAGCATAAAAAGCAACACCACATATGCTGTTCTTCTTCGTTCATATTTGATATATGCAGTAATCAGTCCGCTGCTCATTGGCTGACACTCAGTGGCTCATAAATATATATGCCTTTATAATCCAGGTTATGAAATTTTTTCAGATAATCCGAATGAATTCTAATAGGATCAATATCTGCAAACTGTTCAGGATGCAGACGTTTTGCTATCTCGATAACACCGATAATACCTCTGGGACCGGGACCTATATCAGGAGACATGGAGAGTATTGCTTTGTTTCTGACAGCTTTAAGGCTTTTCATACCCGGACGGTTTTCAAACTCATCCACAGCCTGTTTCAGATAATTTTCACAGCCTCCTCCATAGCAGTCTCTCAGGGAAACGGTTTTTACAATAAAGTCAGGGTTTCCGCTGAATACCCATTCGGAATTGACCTCAAGATAAGGTATAGAAGCACCCTTTGCGAGGTTATCTCCCCCTGCCAGAGTTACCATCTCATGAATGCCTGAACCGGGTCCTGCACTCCTGTATTTACCGAACCCTTCTATATATACTTTAGGTTTGTTAACTGTTGAAGATAGCTTCTCTATACGGCTGTAAAGGGGCTTCCACCACGAAAGAAGCTCTTCCGCCTCTTTGCTTTTACCTATAAAAGCCGCAAACTCCCTGACTTCTTTTTCAAAATTTGATATGCGGTAGAAATCATAGCGAAACAGCTTTACACCAAGCTTTGCCAGCTTTCTTTCTGATTCATCATCAGGTGAACGTCTGTAACCCAAAACCGCGTCAGGTCTTAGTTTCACAATCATTTCATAATCAGGCATCCGCCATCCGCCGGCAACGGGAAGTCTGGAATATTCTCCCCAGAAATCCGGCTCCTCTGCAATAACATCACCCACACCAACGACCATATCCTCTGCACCAAGGGCACGGATAATCTCAAATCCATCACTGTTAAGCACGACAATCCGCAGCTGCCTGGCATATGCCGCGCTGTGTAAATTAACCAAAAAACTTATTAATACAAGAATCTTAAGATATTTATCAAATCTCACAGTATTACCCAAAATAAAGCACGGTGCATGCCACGATATTAAATTTTCGTAACACTAGCATCACGAATAATAATATGCAAGGTTTTTATCACACGAAAACATGATTATGTGTTACTGCAATACTGATATAAACATATGAATAGATAATTAAAAAATTGACCGCTGCTTATGTTTAGAAAAAACAACTGCTGACTTTTTTTATTTTGGCACAGAATAAAAAAGCCAGTGGTTAACCCACTGGCTTTTCAGGTGATTTTAAATAGGCACGGGCGGTTTCGAACCGCCGACCCTTGCGACGTCAACGCAATGCTCTCCCGCTGAGCTACGCGCCTAAAAATGATAAGAACCTTTTGGGGTTCTCTTCGGCCCATCGGCTGCTTTGAGCCTTCAACAGCACTGCCTGCCGATGTGCGAAAAAACTTATTGCATAACCGGAAGAAAAAATCAATCCCTAAAGATCGTTAATTACTAATCCGGTCTGAAGTTTCGGATAGAAATAAGTGGATTTCTGCGGCATAACAAGACCGCTTTCAGAAATTTCCCTAACAACGTCAATATCCACACCCTTCATCAGAAATGCCAGAGCAGGTTTCTTTGACATAAGAGTCTTTATCTGCTCCATTGTCTGAAGAAAATATATGCCTTCCTTACGGAGGATCTGCTCATCGGATATGCCTGTTCCGGGCTTAATAAGCGTCTCCTGCACTACATACGGATCTACCTTTCTGTAAATAGGGTGGAGGGTTTCAAGCACTTCGTCTCTGAGTGAGAGCCCGATAAACTTTTCTCCGTTGAATACAACAAAATTCCTCACAGGTCCTTTAACATGAAGAAATTTATCTGCCGCTTCATATGAGTCAAGTTCCTGAGCATCATAGCTGTTGCTTACATTCTCAAGAAAAGTATCAATACTGAAATCAGCAGGGACTTCAACAACTCTGTGAGTGGGGAAAATCTTGAGTCCTTCGTCATAGAAATTCACAAACATCATCATAACAAAGTCATAAGGTTTGACGTTGCCTTCGAGATCTCCGTTCTGCTCTCTTTTAAGCTTTTTGTAGTCCAGAGCAGTTTCGTACCTGTGGTGTCCGTCCGCTATGTAAATAGCCTTGTCCTTCATGAAAGATTCAATCTCTTCAATTACTTTTGTATCAGTAATCTGCCAGATTGTGTTTTTAACACTTTCATCATCCACAGCGGATGCAACAGGCATATTTTTCTTTGCATTAGTGAAAGCGGATGCAAGCTTATTTTCTTTGTCCATGTACAGACCGAAAATCTGGCTGAAGTTGGTCTGACATGCTTTCATAAGCTCGAAACGGTCTTTCTTAGGACCGGAGAGAGTTTTCTCATGGGGAAAAACAGAGCCTTTGCCCAGTTCCTCGAGTTTGAGAAGCCCAATGAAGCCCGTTCTTACATATTCCTTACCGCCGAAGCTGTATATCTGCTCATAGAGATAATAGCCCTGCTCCTTATCACGAAGGAGTGTGCCGTCTTTTTTCCAGTTTTCATAAAGATGTGCAGCGTTCTGGTATTTTACATCGCCTTCGCCGTCCGGAAGGTCAAGCCTTACCACGTTAGCAGCACATCTGCCTTTCAGCGTCTCTTTCATTTCATCCGATATTACATCGTACGGAGGGGCGATAACCTGTTTGAGAAGCACCTTCTCAAGATTATAGCGCACACCCATGAAAGGTTTTACAATAGCCACCTGATCCTCCTAGCCTGCTAAGATTCTGGCAAATTTTCTTTTGCCGACTTTAAGTATGTGTTCCCCCGCAGAAGGGGTTATGTCAAGATTTTCGATACGCTCATTGTCGAGATATACACCGCCCTGTTTGGCGATTCTTCTTGCTTCGCCGTTGCTGGGGGCAAAATCAAGTTCTCTGATTATATCGAGCAGATTTTTTGTGCCTGAACTAAACTCCGGCATATCATCAGGGTTCTCTTTGTTGGAGAAAACTTTCTCAAAGTTTTCCCGTGAGTCTTTCCCTGCCTGTTCGCCCCAGTATCTGCTAACTATTTCCACCGCGAGGCGCTTCTTTGCTTCCATTGGGTGAAGTGAGTCGGAGGCTATATCTTTCTTCATCTGCTCTATTTCAGCAAGGCTGAGGTCAGAAAGAAGAAGGTAGTAACGCATCATAAGCTCATCAGTGATAGACATGAGCTTACCGAACATTTCCGAAGGCTGCTCGCTGATGCCGACATAATTATTAAGAGATTTGGACATTTTATTAACGCCGTCAAGTCCTTCAAGAATGGGTACTGTGATGGCGTTCTGAGGTCTCTGTTTATGATCTTTCTGAAGTTCTCTGCCAACGAGAAGGTTGAACTTCTGGTCTGTGCCGCCGAGTTCAACATCCGCCTTGAGCGCAACAGAGTCATACCCCTGAACAAGCGGATAGAGAAACTCATGTATGCTGATGGGTCTGTTTTCTTTATATCTTTTTGAAAAGTCGTCTCTTTCGAGCATTCTCGCAACAGTGTAGGAGGAAGAGAGCCTGATCATGTCAACCGCTGTCATAGCCTCCATCCATTTGCTGTTGAAGGCAACCTCGGTCTTTTCGGGATCAAGAATTTTAAAAACCTGTTCTTTATAGGTTTCAGCGTTTCTGAGAACTTCTTCCTTAGTGAGAGCTTTTCTTGTTTCAGATTTGCCGGAAGGATCGCCTATCATTCCGGTAAAATCTCCGATAAGGAAAATTACCTGATGTCCGAGTTCCTGAAAATGCTTAAGTTTCTGAATAAGAACCGTGTGTCCGAGATGAAGATCCGGTGCGGTGGGGTCAAACCCTGCTTTTATCCTGAGAGGGACACCGGTTTTGAGTGATTGTTCGAGCTTTGCGGAGAGTTCTTCTTCGGAGATGATCTCCTCCGTCCCTCTTCTGATAAGCTCCATCTGCTGATGTACGGGTAGCACTTAGCCCTCCAAATTTATACGGATAAACCGCTTATTTCATGCGGTTTTCCGCCGATTTACGCCTGTGTAAAATCAGCGCAAATTCGTAGTCAATATATACGATCAATCGCCTTAGTTCAAGTAAAGTATTGTTTTAAGCCGATTCACGGAGAAGCAGGCTGATGAGATACGGCTCAAAGAAAATATAAACAATCGCCGCAACTGCTATAAAAGCACCAAATGGAATCATGTAGTTTTTATTCTTTTTCAGTATTACAAGCGGTATCCCCACAGCCGAGCCTATAACTGCGCTGCCGAAAACTATAAAATATATCGGGATATAACCCAGAAATGCCCCAATCATCATCATGAGCTTTATATCTCCGCCGCCCATGCCTTCCTGTCTGCGTAGTTTTTTATACAGCCATGCAGGTATCCACAGAGACAAAAAACCCGCCGCAGCGCCTATCAAAGCTGTGAGGATATCAGGGTAAGTGACGAAAGAAAACAACAGTCCGACTAAAGTTCCGCCCAACGTATATGTATCCGGGATTATGCCACATTCAAAATCTTCATCCGCTGCGGTAAATACATCCGTAAGTCCTGCTCCGAGAAGGAGAAATACAAAAACACAGTATTTAAGAGTGTACCAGCTTAAACCGAATTTGAGAAAAACCAGCAGAAACATAACTCCGGTTAATAATTCAACCAGAGGATACTTAACAGAAATCTTCCCGCCGCAGTCCCTGCACATTCCTTTAAGCACAAGATAGCCGATAACAGGAATATTATGATAAAATCTGATTCGATGCCCGCACTCAGGACAGCTTGAAGGAGGAAATGCTATTGAAACTCCCTTGGGGAGCCTTGCGATAAGCACATTAAGAAAACTTCCGAATACAAGACCTATGACAAAAATATATACAGAAAGAAGAGTAAATAGGGGCAAAATTTAACCTTTCTTTTCCTGAAGAGCCGCCTCTATAACAAAGCTGCTCCCTTCCAAGCTGAATTTAACACAAAGGCTTTTGGTTGTTCTCTGTTTTGCTATTTTGTGGTCTTTGCCGAGAATTACGTTAGGGATGGATATTTTAAATCTCACACCGAGACGTGAGAAAATCTGTTTAGCGCCGCCTGCGATCATGTTGAGGATTTCTCCGATTGCATCTGTTACATCGGGGTCGATGGCGTCTTTTTCTTCGCCTGCAAAACTTTTGTATATTTTAAGGGCGAGTGATTCCGGCATGCTGATGATAACAAACCCGTTAGCATCACCCGCAAGACCGATTACGCCTGAAATTTCGTTCACAAACTCTTTTTCATCACGGACATAGACTTCTTCTTTCCTGGGTTCCGCTCCCACCATTGTTTTAAAAACTTCGCTGGTGGAAATTATAAAAGGGTTGATATGCTCTGCTTTCATTAAGACCTCAAAAAATCCGGCGCATTTATTAACGTTATAATTCAGATGCCCAAAAATGAAATGTCTTTGGAATCAGCAAAAGCTCTGCATCCGTCATAGTCGACAATAAATGTGCTGCCCGCTTCAACTGCCAGAACAGTTCCTTTATTATCTGCTATTTGTTTAAGGGTGTCAACACCAACAGTCGGAATATCAAACCGGTCATCCTGAAACGGGCGCTTTATCTTTATTACAACTGCTTTGCTTTTTGCAAGCCCGCAGCCCCGTTCAATAGCCTTGTCTGTGCCTTCCAACGCTTCAACAGCCATTACGGCACGCTTACGTACTATAATTGTCTGCCCGATGTCAAGTTCGCCTATTTTTTTTGCTATTGGAAAACCAAAATCGATGTCATCCTGTTCTTCTTTATCAGGCACACGGGAGGATATCTGCCCCTTAGGGGCAAGAAAACGTGAGAGAATTTCTGTCTGTTTAAGGATATTTATCCCGTTTGCCTCAAATTCTTCCCTTATGGCGCCCATAACTGTATCGTCACGGAAATCCTTTAATTTAAAAATCAATTTAAACAGTGTTGCGTCAAAGCGGAGCCTGCCCAGAAGAACATCCTTATCCACTTTTCCGGCGAAGACAACATCTGTCACTTTTTCTTTTTTAAGTGTCTTTATGACCTTACCCACCTGAAGCGGCGAGAACACAGGGAGATCACCGCAGTATGGGCGGAGAAAGTCTGCAACACCTTCGGCAAGTGCAATTACGATATGCTCCTTTCCGGCGGCTTCAAGCTCCCTCTTAACCAGAAGGGGTATCTCTCCCCTTCCGGCGATCAGTCCGACTTTGTTCAAATTCTGACCTCTTCAGCACCTATGCCCTTGGTGAGCATATCGTCAATCTTGAGGGCGATTTTGAGAGATTTAAGCTCATGTTCCACAGTAACCACACGTTTAACAGTGCCGTTTATGCAGTCGATAAAGTGTTTTATCTCCTGTTTAAGCGGGTTGTCCTTATAGACAAAGAGTCTTTCGAGGATGTATTCGTTTCTGTAGTGAAGTTCTTTGTTACCGAACACATGCTGGCTCTGGGCGTTTCTGTATATATTTATGTCCTGACTGGTGTAATCAAGGGTAATGAACGCATCCTTCTGGCTTATGCTCATTATCCTGTCTTTCTTCTGCGTTACACGGCTTACAACTATCTGAGCAGTTGTGTTGCCGTCGAAGCGGATGTTAACCGCAGCATAGTCAGGCAGTTCAGAGTAAACCCTTGAACCGGAAGCCTGAATTTCCACAACATCCGCATTGACCATGTTGACGATTATGTCTATGTCATGGATCATAAGATCAAGGATGATGCTGTCTTTTGCGAAATTGGGGTTGAATGGTCCGACCCTTCTTGACTCAATAAGGTAGGGATTATCGGCTATTTTGCGAAGCTCCTGAACTGCTCCGTTAAACCTCTCAACATGCCCGATATGCAGCACAAGGTTTTTCTTTGCAGCTATTTCAAACAGCTTCTGCGCTTCTTCCAGATTAGTGGTAATAGGCTTCTCCACCAGAACATGCTTGCCAGCTTCAAGACATTCCTTAACTATATCAAAATGATACTTTGTGGGTGCGGCAACAGTTACAGCATCAACTTTAGGAAGCAGATCACGATAATCAGTAAACGCCTCGTATCTGAATCTTGGCTTGAGTTCATCAAGCACAGCCTGCGATACATCGCAAATTCCTATCATATTCACATTCTGGAGTTCATCATATATGTTCAGATGGTATTTACCCATCTTTCCGAGTCCTATCAAACCAACTTTAAGCATTGTTCTTATCTCCGGGAGAAGCCCCTTTTGGAAGGCGCTTCTATAAAGTCAATAAACATTTTTATTTCATCAAACTGGGTGAGTTCCTTCAGGAGTGAAGGAACACTTTCCCATGAATTTGAAAGATTGCCGTATATATGCAGAGCTTTTTTCAATTCAAGTCTCGCCTCACTAGTCATCCCTCTTCTGCGCAGCCCCACGACATTAAGTCCGGGGATTCCGCCGTCTGCAAAGAGACAGAAATGAGGCACATCCTTAGTCACGCTTGCCCTGTTACCCAGCATAACCATTGAACCTATTCTGGTGAACTGATGTACTGCGGCATAACCGCCGAACACCGTAAAATCTCCCACATGAACATGCCCCGCTGTGCAGGAATAATTCGTGAAGATAACGTTGTTGCCCACAACAGAGTCGTGCGCTATGTGAGAACCGGTCATCAGATAGCAGTTGTCCCCAACAAGAGTGATCCAGTTTTCCTTCGTCGTTGCTCTGTGGATTGTGGCAAACTCTCTGATAACACAATTTTTCCCGATTTTAAGCTTGGTGTCTTCTCCTTTGTAGCCAGTGTCCTGCGGCGCTCCGCCCACATGAGCATTGGCACAGATTAATGTTCCTTCGCCTATTTCGGTGTGCATCTCAACAACAGCATTTACGCCGATTTTTACGCCGGCACCGATGCGGCATCCCTTGCCGACATAAGCTCCACGTTCAATCTCCGCTGTCTCATGTACTTCACTGCCCGGATCAACATATGCCAAAGGACTTATCATTGCACTTCCCTCATAACCGCAGTAAGAACAGCCTCGCAGGCAACTTCACCATCAACGGTTGCCACACATTGCGACTTGAGAAGATCTCTCTTAGCCTTAAGAACTTCACAGCTCAGAGTCAATGTATCGCCCGGCTGAACGATTTTGCGGAATTTTGCGTTTTCTATGGACATGAAAAGGAAAAATTTGTTTTTCCCTGTTTCTCCCTGTTTATTCAGCGCGTATATCCCTGCTGCCTGCGCCAGAGCTTCGACTATCAGCACTCCGGGCATAACCGGATAACCGGGAAAATGTCCCTGAAAATGGGGTTCGTTGAATGTCACATTTTTTATTGCCGTTATTCCGTTTTCTCTTATTTCAAGAACCTTGTCTACAAGGAGGAATGGGTAACGGTGGGGAAGAATATCAAGAATCTGTCTCAGATCCATCATTAAGTCTCCTTGAGATTTCATTAACTTTCTTTCTTATATCAGAAATTTCCAGCAGAGCGGCATTGTTTTTCATCCATTTCATCTTCGACTGAATAGGAAAACCGCCATATATTCCGCTTTCATCTATATCTCTGTCTACACCGCCTTGAGCGGCGATAATTGTTTTAGAAGCGATCCTGACATGATCCTTAGTTCCTGATCTCGCTCCGAAAACCACATAGTCACCTATTTCGCAACTTCCGGCAATCCCTGTCTGTCCCACAAAGATACAATGCTTGCCGATCCTGGTGTTATGACCGATCTGCACCTGATTATCTATCTTAGTGCCTTCGCCTATGACAGTATCACCCAATGCGCCCCTATCCACACAAGAGTTGGAGCCGATTTCGACATTGTCCCCAAGGACAACTCCGCCGACTTGCGGTATCTTGATGGAAACGCCTTTGTCCTGATAGTAGCCGAAACCGTCAGCCCCTATAACACAGCCGGAATGAAGCACAACACCGTTTCCGATGCGGCATCCATGATAAACCGTGACATTGGGATAAATCACGCAGTTATCGCCTACTACAGTTCCGGAACCGATGAATGAGTTGGGGTAAATCACTGTTCCCGCACCTATTACGGCATCTTCAGAAACCGTAGCTCCGGCATCAATTCTGGCGGAGAGCGCGATCTTGGCAGAAGGGGCAATATTTGCCTTCTCACTTATACCTGCTGCTCTTTCCACAACCGGATAGAAAAGATCAATGGCAATTGCCAAAGCCGCACGGGCTTCTTTAACATAAATTACCGGTCTGTCTGCAGCAAATGAATTGCCCTCCGGAATGATAAAAGCGGAAGCTGCCCCTTTAAGAGCAGCCTCCGCCAATTTCTTGTCAAACAGAAAGGACACACATCCGCTTTCAGCAGAGTCAACAGGACGGATGCCTGTAACTTCGGCATCCTTTCCTTCAAGCCGTCCGCCGAGTTTTGCGGCAATTTCCGAAAGCTTAAGCTTTCCGCTTATTTTTTTGCGTTCCATTCCTTGTTATACCTTTCGATAACTATGTCGGTGATATCCACTTTGTCTGAAAAATACATAACGCCTGCGTGCTGAAACTCGACTATGAGTTCATAAGCAAGCTCTTTTCCAAGTTTTTCAGTGATGTCAAGAACCTCTGACTCTATATCCTTAAGATAACGTGCCTCTATTCTCTGGAGCTGGTTGGAATAGTCCTTTTTAGCGCCGTTAAACTCTCTTACAAGTCTATTGATTTCCGCAGTTCTTTTGTCTTTGGCTTCAGGAGTGAGCAGGTTTGCCTGCTTTTCAAAATCGTTCTGAAGCTTTGTAATCTCTTTGCTGAGTTTTTCAAGCTCTGTGTCAAACTCTGCTGCTTTGGTTTTCAGCTTACTGTAGACGGATTTGCCCGAATCCGAAGTGCTGAGCACTTTCTGAAAGTTGACGACACCAATCTTGGCAAACGCCGTACCGGACATCATAAGAACCGCTGCAACAACTAAAGCCGTAAGTTTACTCATTAAAATAGCCTCCATATTTGATTATCACAAATTTTCCCTCCTGGAAATTTGTGATACACGCTCGCGGGCAGCCCACTGCCCTTCGCTACGCACGGCGCAGTCACATCCTTGTGACTGTATATATGTTTATATGCCTTTGCTTCTTATTTGATTATCACAAACTTTCCTCACCAGAAATTTGTGATACACGCTTGCGGGCAGCCCACTGCCCTTCGCTACGCACGGCGCAGTCACATCCATGTGACTGTATATATGTTTATATACCTTTGCTTACATTACTCATGGTACACCACAAGCGCACCTGCGTGAGCCTAGAACATACCGCCCATTGAGAATTCCCATCTGCCGGACTTTTTGCCGTCATCACGGTCAAGGGGGATACCATATTCGATTCTGATGGGTCCGATGGGGCTGTACCAGCGGAAGCCTACACCCACACCCTGATAAAAATCACCGCTGAGATAATCCTCATCTGTGTCGTTAACCTGTCCGGCGTCATAGAACAAAGCTCCTTTGAAACCCTGATCAGCAGCGATGGGGAAGATAAATTCCGCATTAAAGAGAAACATCTTATTACCGCCGTAGTCATAGCCTTTATTATCTTTAGGTGATATGTCGCCGTATTTATAGCCTCTTACACTATAGATACCGCCAAGCCTGAAACGTTCATCAACAGGAAGTCTGCCTTCACCGTTTGAATCCAGATAACCGCCCTCAAGGTGCAGCATTCCCACGAATTTCCACCACAGCGGGATAAATTCAGTAGTTTCGACACCTGTTTTGTAATAGTCATTATCACCGCCGAGGGGTCCGCCGGCATATTTATAATAGATTCTGGAGATATTACCCTCAGTGGGGTCAACAGGGTGGTTGGTTGTTCTGTAGTTAAGTATAGGGGTAATACTTACTGTTGTGTACTCCCCTTCCTGATCCCAAACATATTGGGAAGCGTCATCATCAATATCGGAGATCTCTTCGTTTTCAAATGCGAGTTTATATGTGGCGTAAAGTTTACGTCCGATTACAGGGTGACCGAGTCTGAGTGCCACACCGTCATTATGTTTGTCATATTCATAGTAGTTTCTTTTCAGTTTATAGAGATCCACACCCAGAGTGATGGGCTTATCAAGGAACCATGGGTCGGTAAGTGAAATGGTATAGTCAGTTCTTTTGCTGGCAAACTCAGCCTTGAGGTCTGTGGTGTAGCCTGAACCGAACAGGTTTTTCTTCTGAAGTCTCAGCATGAACATCAGCTCATCCACTGAAGAATAACCCATGCCTATGCTGAAAAAGCCTGTTCTTTTGTCCTTAACTCCGACATTAAGATCAACTGAGGAATCGTCCACTCTTTTTTCATCGAGCCTCACTTCTTCAAAATAGTCAGTGAATTCTATATTTTTCTTAGAGCTTTTGATTTTGCGGCTGTCGTAGATATCACCTTCGGCTATATCCATTTCACGCCTTATTACTCTGTCTTTAGTGTCCGCATTGCCTCTTATGTTGATACGGCTGATCTTAACAAGGACATTTTCTTCAACCTTATAAGTCAGAGATACTGTTTTTGCGGCACTGTCTTCCTTTGTAAGCGGTTCAACGTTTGCAAAAGCGTATCCTATTTCCGTGAAACGGTCAGTAAGGCGTTTTATATCATTCTGAAACTCTTCAACATTAAACCATTCGCCGGGTTTAAGCACTGTGACAGTTTCGAGTTCTTTATCTGTGCGGTGTTTATTACCGTCAAATGCGACTTTGTCTATTTTATATCTGTCCCCTTCTTCTATGGGAAAAATCAGGGTAAGTTTCTTCTTCTTTTCATCGTTAACTTTAATTTCAGGCTCGCCGACACGTACTTTAATATAGCCTTTCTTCATATATTCGCCGCGGATCTTCTCGACATCAACCTCAAGAAGCTCCTGTTTGAGCTTGCCGCTGCCCGTGAGCCATGAAAAAAAGCCTTTTTCCTTTGTGGAAAGCATCTTAAGAAGTTCTTTATCTGTATAGAAGCTGTTGCCGGAGAAAACTATATCGTATACTCGTGCTTCGGGTCCCTCTTCAATACGGAAGAAAACATCCACAGAGTTATTGCTTCTGTCTTCTATATCAGCCTTAACGGAGGCTGAGTAGTATTTTTCGTCATGATAAACGCTTATAATCTTGTTTATGTTTTCTTCAATCTTGGCTCTGTCAAGAATCTGACCTTCCATCGGAATCATGTCTTCGGTGATGTACGTTTCCCTGACATTGATGTTCCCTTCAAGATAAACCTTCTTAACATAGGGTTTTTCCTTAACCATATAGACAAGGGTCAGCTTATCGTCGTCAACCCTCATGTCCACCTGAACATCGACAACAAGGTCAGTGGCAAAAATCTCCTTTATGGAGGCGCTGACCTTGTTCATGTCGAACTCTTCACCGGCTTTAACAGTATATCTGAGGAAAGTTTCGGAAGGAACACGCCTGTTCCCTTCTATTTTGACAAGGTCTATTACTGCGGCGTATGAGTTTGCCGTAAAGGTTAAGATGAGTACACTAAAAAAAAAATTAATAAAAAACTTTTTAAAATTCATATCCCGCCCAGCCGCTTAATTATTTCTTTAACGCGCTCGTGTTTGAGTCTGGTCATACTTTTGTTTCCGATTAGCCTTGCTGTGGATTCAAGCATTGTCTCAATGACCTCAAGCCCGTTTTTTTTCAATGTCTGCCCCGTGGAGACAAGGTCGACTATCATATCTGAAAGACCAACGATGGGGGCAAGCTCAATTGAACCGTATAACTTTATTGTTTCTACAAAAACGCCTTTCTTAGCAAAAAAATCCTTAGTCATTCTCGGGTATTTGGTAGCGACAACCATATCATGTCTGTATCTGCTGTTGCCGTCTTTCACTCCTGCGACGCAAAGTCTGCACCCGCCGAAGCCGAGATCCATAAACTCGTAAACATCCGCTGCGGTTTCCTTAACAATGTCAAGACCGACTATGCCCAGATCCGCCGCACCGTGTTCAACATAAGTGGGAACATCCATGTTGCGCACCAGCATATAACGCATGCCGTGCTTTTCATCAAGGAAAACAAGCTTTCTGCTCTCCTCGTCCACCACTCCTTCCTGAGTGATGCCCTTAGACACAAAAAGTTCAATGGTTTCATCCGCCAATCTGCCCTTAGGCAAAGCAACGGTTATTATATCGTTGTTCATTATTCAGCCGTCCTTGTAATATCAGCACCGAGAAGAGAAAGCTTTTCATCAAAACGCTCGTACCCTCTGTCCAGATGATAAACACGGAGGATCTCGCTTGTACCCTCCGCCATCAGTGCCGCAATGACGAGGCTTGCGCTCGCCCTGAGATCAGATGCCATAACCGGGGCGCCGGTGAATTTCTCCACACCTCTGATAATTGCGGATTTATCCTTGAGTTTAATATCCGCCCCCATGCGTTTGAGTTCGGATACATGCATAAACCTGTTTTCAAAAATGGTCTCTGTAATAACGGAGACACCCTGTGATGCCGCCATAACAGACATGAACTGCGCCTGCATATCCGTGGGAAAGCCCGGATATGGCTGAGTGGAAATATCCGTTCCCTCCAGCCGTCCGTTCTTTTCAACAGTTATAGTGGAGTCATTCACAACTTTTATGTTTAAACCGGTCTGTACCAACTTGTCTATTATAGCAGTCATTGAGGAGACAGGGGCGTTTTCCAGAGTAACTTTTCCGCCTGCGCAGGCAACAGCACAAAGGAATGTGCCTGCCTCTATCCTGTCAGGCATAACGATATAATCATTACTGTTAAGCTTTTCCACGCCTTTAACACGGATAACGGTTGTGCCTTCACCCTCAATTTTTGCCCCCATTTTTTTGAGGAAACGGGCGAGATCCACAACTTCCGGCTCCTGTGCTGCGTTGTACAGAACAGTTTCACCTTCCGCAAGAGCGGCAGCCATGAGAATATTCTCTGTTCCGGTGACAGTAACCATATCAAAGGTAATTTCAGCGCCTTTCAGTCTTTCACATTCGGCCTCTATGTAGCCATGGGCAACACTTATATCAGCACCCATAAGCTTCAGTGCTTTAATATGCTGATCCACCGGACGCTCGCCTATGGCGCATCCGCCGGGGAGAGAAACTTTCGCTTTCTTTTTTCTGGCAAGGAGAGGACCAAGCGTCAGAACACTCGCCCTCATAGTCTTAACAAGCTCATAGGGTGCGACAATTTTGTCCATATCATCAGAGCAGGTAAGAAAAATATCACCGTTTTTCCTCTCTGCCGAAACCCCTACTTCACCAAGAAGAGAGAGCATTGTTCTTATATCCTTCAAATCGGGAACATTAGATATTTTGTATGAGCCTTCCGCAAGGATTACTGCGGAGAGAATAGGAAGGCAGGCATTTTTAGCGCCGCCAATGCGTACAGAACCGTTGAGGGGCTTGCCCCCGTTTATGACCAGCTTTTCCAAAAAAGCACCCTTTTCATCCCGCTCAGATCACAGTAAAAGCGATGTTCAGAACCTGCTGAAAAACCGCTGAAAATACTGCTGAGAGCATTAAATTGACCCGCACCAATCTCGGCAAGAGCCACCCAGTTTTTATTACATAATTCAGGCACTATGTCTATCAGTTTTTTATAGAACACAAGCCCTTCATCTTCTGCCACCAGAGCCTGAAAAGGTTCGTACATAACACTTTTTTCAAGCTCTTTATACTCCTGTTCCGTAACATACGGCGGATTGCACAAAACCATATCGAACCCGCCATGCAAGGGGAGTTCACCCAATACATCACCCTGAATAAACTCCGCTCTGTCTTCAAGAGAAAGTCTTCTGCTGTTTTCCTTCGCCACTTTAAGTGCATCAGGGCTTATATCCACACCTGTTCCCGTGGCACCCTCCATTTCCGCAAGAACGGAAAGAAGAATACAGCCCGAACCAGTGCAGAGATCAAGTACCCTAGGGTTCTTTTTGGGCGCAAGTTCAATAGCCTTTTCCACAAGAATTTCTGTTTCAAACCTCGGAATCAGGACACTTTCGTTCACATAAAACTCACGCCCGAAAAAATGCCGGCGGTTTGTTATGTAAGCCGGCGGTATACCGTCTTTAAGCTTTGAAATAACCGCTTCTGCCTTTTCACCGAAGCTGATTTTTTCCGATAAAAGGAGGGGAATGCGCTCGTATTCCACATCAAGCAGAAATGCCGTGATATCCATCGCATCTGAACGGTTGGGTATAATGCTTAAAATCTCTCTTAAAAGAGTTGAAACTGTAATCATCAAAAAAAGCTCCGTTTAATGACTGATTTGTACCCTAAAGAGCCGTACATAGCAAGGAATTCACTTTTACAAAAAATGAGTAATATATCAAATTGACTCTTTTGTAAATAAACACTAAGATAGTTAGAATTGCAAAACAACGGTATTAGCTATGCTTAATGAAATATCCACCACTGTGAACGAAGCTGTTAATAACACAGATAAAAATTCTGTACGTCCGGCTTCCTCGCCTTATCTGAAATATGCCGGTGAATATCTCTTCACTCCGGAAATAGGCTATTTCGCCATGGATGTCCCCGCAGGGGAAAATCTCACAACCAGTTTTCAGACTTCTAACAGTTCTGTAGGCTTCATATTCTGCCTCGGCGGTTCAATGGTATTTTCAATCACAAAGAACGGACTGACCTATGAATACAAATTAAGTCAGGGGGAATGCAGCATCACTTACCTGCCTTATGCTACAGGGAACTCTGCTGTTGACACCCGGAAAAGATACCGTGCGGTTAATATGTTTGTGGTTCCATCAAGGCTGCGTAATCACTCCTTCGGACATCCGCAGGCAGAACGTTTTCTGGATGAACTTACTGATTTATCAAATGATACTGTCTTCCTGCACAAGGGAGTCATGACAAAGAATATTCTTAGGATTCTTCAGGAACTTGTCAATACAAAGGCATCGGGTTTTTCATATAAAAATCTTGATATGTCAAAGCTTTATGAAATAATAATGTCCACTGTGGAGAACCTGAATTCCGGCAGACTGTATAAACCCAAAAATATTCTTCAGCCGGAGGATGTGGAACTTATCCTCAGTGCAGGAAGAATAATAGCGGAGAACCTTTCCAGTCCGCCTTCCCTGCCCTCCCTTTCAAAAGCGACAGGGCTTAACATGTTCAAGCTGAAAAACGGTTTCAAAGAGGTTTTCGGTACAACTGTCAACAAATTCGTAACAGAAAAGCGTATGGAAAAAGCAAAACTGATGCTTGAAAACGGCAAATACAGCGTCAGCGACGCCGCATGGGATCTCGGATATACAAATGTCAGTCATTTTATTGAGCTTTTCAGGAGACAACACGGAATAACTCCCGGGAAAATGCTTTCCGAGCAGCGAAATATGTCAGCATTGAAGTTAATAGCAAACGCCAGACACAGCCTGACTTAGTTTTTCGTATATTTTAAATCCCTTCTCAGGTAGTCCCTCAACATCCCGTATCTTATAATTATCTAACTTTATTATAACTAATTAACTGTCAGTTTAGATGCAAAACTGAAATTAAATCAATTTTCGGGAGAGGTTATATTTTATGTTCAACAAAAAATTGTTAGGCACAATACTCGCCGCAGCGGTTATTTTACCCGCACATGTTTATGCGGCAGAAAAGAAAAATGATGAAGACTCCATCTTTCTTGACAATGTAACAGTAACCGCAAGAAAAGCGGAAGAATCGCCAAAAGATGTTCCATTCAGCCTTTCCGTGATAGACGGCAGCGAAATAACAAACAGAGGCATAAAAAACTTTGAAGACATGCTCAAACAGACAACAGGTGTGGAAACAAGCACATACGGAGGCGTTAATACAAGAATTGTACGCATGCGAGGCGTTGGTTCGCTCCAGCAGGTCAGCCCGGATGATACATCTGTAATAATCAATATTGACGGTGTTCCGAATAATGCGGGAACAGCAACGTTAAGCACCATGGATATTGAACGTGTGGAAGTTCTCAAGGGACCGCAGGGAACTCTTATGGGGCGCAACAGCCAGTCCGGCGCAATAAACATAATCAGCAAAAAACCCACCAAAGAGTTTGAAGGATACATCCGAGGAGAATACGGCGAGGATGATACATTCTTCACTGAAGGCGCAGTAAGCGGCCCTCTTGCTGATAAATTAAGCGCAAGGCTTGCAGCACGCTACTCAGGATATGACAACCAGATACATTATTACGGCACAAACAAACCTGTAAGCGAACCTGAAGATATGGCTGTGCGGGGAACCCTTCTCTGGAAGCCATCATCAAAGACGGATGTCACGCTTATTGCAGGCTACGAAGAGGTAAACAACAGACCGGAATTCAGAGTCATGATGCCCTATGACGACAAGCAGGAAGTTGACATACCTGAAGGCGCATCAGATGCGGATAAAGACACAAACAGATATTCACTTGAAATAAACCATAGATTCGCCAAGGCAGTATTCACTTCAATAACCGGCTATACTGATGTGGAATCAAACGAGAAGCAGTTTCTCTATGACGGCATACTCTTCAGAAAACTGAGAGGAGTAACCGGAGACGGCAGCAGAACTGTGGTAAACCAAAGCACTGCCTTCACACAGGAATTCCGCCTTTCCTCCAAACCAAAGGATAAAATATTCTGGGTGACGGGTTTCAGCTACTACTATATGGACAGAGATCTTATAAATAAAGACGCATGGAGTACGTTTCAGCCAACGTACACCTTTAACGCTGAAATGGATGTAAACTTCAAAACCCGCAGTCAGGGTGTTTTCGGCGAAATGACCTACCCCGTCACTGAAAAGCTCAAACTCACCGGCGGTTTGAGATACACCTGGGAGAAAAAGGAATATGATGCAGATTGGGCAGCCAATCCATCCAACCCCAACCCCGTGCGTACAGCTTCCGACAAAGGTGAAATTGACGACGACTACATGACAGGGCGTGCGGCTCTCAGTTACGAACTCACAAAAACTGTCAATATATATGGTGTTTACGCCAGAGGACATAAAACTGCGGGTTTTAACGAATGGGCAACCGGCTTTATCACCGGAACAAGGGAAGACCGCTACTATGATGAAACAGAAGTGGACAGTTATGAGCTGGGCTTCAAATATGAATCAGCAGACCGCAGATTCGGGCTTAACGGTTCAGTATTCTATAATGACAACAAGGATGATCACGTTCTTGTTTACAACTATACAATAAATGCCAGTGATGTTGAAAACTTTGATACAGAGTCAAAAGGTATTGAGCTTGAAGGATATGCCAAACTCGGCAGATTTCTCATTAATGCCGGCTTGGGATATACTGACACAGAAATAAAATCAGTGCCCGCAAGCAGCACATCAGGGGCGGAAGAAGGCAATAAAGTTCCCGATACTCCTGAATGGAATGGAACCTTGTCTGTATCATACTTCCACGAGCTGCCCTCATTCCTCGGAATGAAAGAACCTGTGTTCTTCTCTAAAGTCACAGACAGATATGTGGGCAGCCGTGCAGGCGACCCCGCCGATAATTTCGAGTTTGATTCATACCACAAACTTGATGCCCGCATAGGGATAATGAACGGCGGCTTTGAGATCTACGCATGGGGCGACAACCTTCTGGATGAACGCTATGACCTTTTCGGCTGGTATTACGGAGTATCCGCTGTTGACGGCGATCAGGTTGTCATAGGCATGCCTTCAAAGGGACGGACTCTGGGAATCGGAGCAGCCTACTACTTCTGATAGCTTTCAAAACCTGTCAGGTTTTACTGTAATAACAAGGGGAGCGGTTATATGCTGCTCCCTTTTTTCTGTATAACTAAAAAAATCTTGCGGTTGTTCTAAAGCCCGGCCTCTTTCAATCTCTCTGCCTGATCAAAGGAGAAGAGTGCGTCAAGAATGTCGTCCATCTCGCCTTCCATGAAGCGGTCAAGGCTGTATGAGGTTACATTTATACGGTGGTCGGTAACTCTGTTCTGGGGGTAATTATATGTCCTGATTCTTTCACTTCTGTCACCGGAACCTACCTGAAGCTTTCTGCTCTCTGCACGTTCATCAGCCTGTTTGCGGATTTCGATCTCAAGTATCTTGGACTTAAGGTGCTTAAGTGCCTTCTCACGGTTTTTAATCTGGCTTCTTTCATCCTGACAGGTAACAACAATTCCCGTGGGAACGTGAGTCATACGCACTGCGGAGTCGGTTGTATTGACGTGCTGTCCGCCCGCTCCGCTGGCACGGTAAACATCCACCTTAATATCGGCTGGGTTAACATCTATCTCAACATCTTCAGCCTCCGGCAGAACCGCAACAGTACAGGCGGAAGTGTGTATACGCCCGCCGGATTCCGTTTCAGGGATACGCTGTACTCTGTGACCGCCGGATTCATATTTTAAGCGGCTGTATGCGCCTTTTCCCTTAACCATGAAAACGACCTCTTTGTATCCACCTACTCCGGTTTCGTTGAAGTCAATAAGCTCTGTTTTCCAGCGCTGATTTTCGGCATATCTGCTGTACATACGGAAAAGAGCCGCCGCAAACAGAGAAGCCTCATCACCGCCTGTTCCTGCACGGACTTCCACGTATATATTCTTTTCATCGTAAGGATCTTTCTTGACCAGCAATAGTTTAAGCTCTTCACCCAAGGTTTCGAGTTTGTCTCTGCCTTCTTCTATCTCCATCTCCGCAAGCTCACGGAGGTCAGAATCATTTGAGGTTTCAAGAATGCTTTTCGCTTCGGCTATGGACGCCTTAACAGCTTTATACTCTTCATATTTCTCAACAACTCCCCTAAGCTCCGAATGCTCTTTGGCAAGTTTCTGAAACGCTTTGGGATCCTTTGCCGCAGAGGGATCATTAACTTTACGGGTGAGATCTTCATACCTGATGACTACTTCTTCCAGTTTGTCGAACATTGTTTATTCCTGAATATATTTTAAGCCCGCATCTTTTGCGGTGAATTTATGTATGTTTGATTATGCCTTACACTGCTTAAACTTACAGCCTTAATCTGCACGTCCTATCAGACTAAGGCACACGCTCGCACCTTGTAAACAAGGCTTCGCTTCGCACAGCGCAGCCTCTTCCTTGAGGCTGTTATACAACCTCTACATTCTCCGGCAGCTCCTGATCAAGGGCTGCCTTGAGGGAGATGATGGCTATTTCAAGCTGTTTATCGTCCGGCTCTCTGGTGGTAATTTTTTGTACCCAAAGTCCGGGAGTTATAAATATTTTAAGCAACGGATTGCCGCAATGGCGTCCGCTGAATTTCAGTATTTCGTACGATATTCCGGCGATAAGGGGGATAAAAACGATCCTTGCGCCGAGCTTTATAAGAAAATGCGAATCATTCGGTATGAGCGAAAAAGAGAGGATGCACACCGCCATAACAATGATGATAAAGCTTGTTCCGCATCTGGGGTGGAGTCTTCCCATTTTACGGGCATTTTCAACAGTGAGATCCTGACCGGCTTCAAAAGTGTATATAACCTTATGCTCCGCTCCGTGATACTGAAAAACCCGCTGAATATCCTTGAAAAAGGAAATTATCCATACATACAGCACAAAGAAGATAACCCTGATAACACCGTCAATTGCATTATACAGCAGGGAGGATGTCTCCACAGCAGGAAGAATATGCCTGCTTAAATCCGTCAGCAGAAGAGGCAAATACACAAACAACAGCAGACCAAGACCAAGACCGCCGACCATGCTGAAAAACATGCCCGTTTTACTTACCTGCTCCTCACCCTCGCCGGAGGAATGATAAGCGCTGAAATTGAGTGCTTTTATACCGAGAACCAAAGCGTCATAAAGAGCGATCAATCCACGGAGAACAGGTTTTTTCAGCCACTTGTTTCTGTCGAGACTGACATCCTGTTTTTTAATTATTATATTGTCGTCAGGTTTCCTGACAGCGATCACAAATCTGCTTGGGGCACGCATCATAACACCCTCAATAACCGCCTGACCGCCTACATCGAATTTTGCCATTATATTTTCCTCATTTATATCAGCATCAAACTGCTCAAAAAAACTTACATCCTGTAGTTTTTTTTATCGCACGCAGCCTGCGGAGCGAAGCTCCTTGCTGCTTACGCTACGTTATGCGTTCCTCGCATCCGCTGTGGTACGCACTCCGCGGTCACATCCGTGTGACTAAGCACCCTCAATAACCGCCTGTCCGCCTACATCGAATTTTGCCATTATATTTTCCTCATTTATATCAACATCAAACTGCTCAAAAAAACTTACATCCTGTTGTTTTTTATCGCACGCAGCCTGCGGAGCGAAGCTCCTTGCTGCTTACGCTACGTTATGCGTTCCTCGCATCCGCTGTGGTACGCACTCCGCGGTCACATCCGTGTGACTAAGCACCCTCAATAACCGCCTGACCGCCTACATCGAATTTTGCCATTA
>LUZY01000010.1 GCA_001603805.1 Deferribacterales bacterium Deferri_01 | reverse complement strand
AAAAAAGGGTTTCTCATAATTTCTTTTTATGAGCCATGTATAAGTATTAAAGGGGAAACTTTTTGTAAAAAGCTTTCCCCAAACCCCTTCAAAAACTTTTAAACTGCTCCGCAGGGAGTTTACTTTGAAGTTTAAAAGAAGGTTTTTTAGATTTGGTTTTTTGGGAAGAGTTTGAGAAACCGTTTTTTCCCACTAAAAAAGGGTTTCTTATAATTTTTTTCTATCAGCCATGTATAAGTATTAAAGGGGAAACTTTTTGTAAAAAGCTTTCCCCCCTTCAAAAACTTTTAAACTGCTCCGCAGGGAGTTTACTTTTAAGTTTAATAGAAGGCTTTTTTAGATTTGGTTTTTGGGAAGAGTTTGAGAAACTGTTTTTTTCCATTAAAAAAGGGTTTCTCATAATTTCTTTCTATCAGCCATGTACAAGTTAAAAGGGGAAATTTTTTATAAAGAGCTTTCCCGAGACCCTTTCAAAAATTTTTAAACTGCTTCGCAAAGAATCAGCAGTGAGGTACTAAATATGTCCAAACTCAGTGCGGCAAGGCTTAAGGTAAAAAACGATCAGCTTGTGGATGAGTTTAATGCTTCGATCCATTTTGATAAGCGTTTGTACCGTCATGATGTTAAGGGCAGCATTGCCCATGCGGAGATGCTTGCATCCTGCGGTATTCTGACAGCGGAAGAGGCGGAGACGATCAGTAAGGGTCTTCTCACCGTGCTTGGAGAGATTGAGGCTGGCAGTTTCGTTTTCCGCACAGAGGATGAGGATATCCACATGGCGGTTGAGAAGCGCATGACGGAGATCGTAGGCGCTGTGGGCGGCAAGCTTCACACGGCACGCAGCAGGAACGATCAGGTCGCTGTGGATATACGTATGTATCTCCGTGAGGAGATTGAGGTTATTTCCGGTTATCTGGCGGAGCTTGTGAAAACTCTGACTGATAAAGCGGAGAAGCACATGGGCGTTCTTATGCCCGGCTATACTCATTTGCAGACTGCGCAGCCTATCCTTGTTTCTCACTGGCTTATGGCTTATGTGCAGATGTTCCGCCGTGATTACGGCAGAATGAAAGACAGCATGGAGAGAATGAATTTTTCTCCGCTGGGTTCAGGCGCTCTTGCCGGAACAACATTCCCTATAAACCGTGATATGACAGCGGAAAAGCTCGGCTTCGCAGCTCCGACTGAAAACAGCCTTGATTCAGTTAGCGACCGTGACTTTGCCCTTGAATTTCTTTCCGCATCAGCAATATGCCAGATGCACCTTTCCAGATTTTCGGAAGAGCTGATAATTTTCTCCACATCGGAGTTCGCATTCATAGACTTAAGCGATGACTTCTGCACAGGCAGCAGCATTATGCCCCAGAAGAAAAACCCTGACATGCCTGAGCTTATAAGGGGCAAAACTGGGCGTATATACGGTAATCTGATAAGCCTGCTCACCACCATGAAGGGGCTTCCTCTGGCATATAACAAAGACATGCAGGAGGACAAGGAGCCGCTCTTTGACTCTGTAGATACAATAAAGGCATCACTGCGTATCTTTATCCCGATGATAGAGAAGATGGGCATCAATGCCGAAAAGATGACAAAGGCGGCCAAGCTCGGCTTCTCCACAGCAACAGACCTGGCGGATTACCTTGTGCGTAAGGGTATGCCTTTCAGGGAGGCTCATCATGTTGTGGGCTCTGCGGTGGCATTTGCGCTGGATAAAAGGATCGATATAAGCGAACTGACCATAGATGAGCTTAAATCCTTTTCCGAAAAGATAGATGATGATATATATTCATATATCACACCCGAAGCGTCTGTCAGCAGCAGAAAGGCGAAAGGCGGAACTGCGGGTGAATCTGTTAAGGCGCAGATAGATAGCGCAAGGAAGTTTCTGGATGAGGTTTTATAAATATCTCCTGACTTTTGCTGCTGCGGTGGTTCTTTTTACCGGCTGCGGCAAAAAGACCGACCCTGTTGTACTCACTGAAGCTGTTCCGGCTCCGGGTGAGAACCTGCGTATTTTCAACAATGATCAGGGCGTGGTTATCCGTAATGCGGATAAACGTTTTGCGGTGAAGGTGCAGAGGGCTGTTTTTGATCCTGAATGCGGCTGCCTTTCCGATTATGCTGACATAACAGAAATTCCTCCTTCCACTGCATTTGTGGATGATAATGTCACTGCCGATGTGCGCTATGTTTACAGCATCACGGCGCTTCATCCTGTTTATAATAACAGATCCCAGCCTGTTAAAAAGGCTGTGATATATGCCCACCCGGTCAAGATAACCGATGTTCAGGTCAAAGAGCTTGCAGGCGACAGATATGCCTTTATCCTTAAAGCAGACAGACCCTATGAGCGTTTCGAGGTATTTATAGACGGCGGGCTTGAACTCCGCACATCAAGGGAAAACTTTGAGATAAATATGGACGGCAAGGAAAACCGCACCGTGACCCTGTATCCTTTTGACAGGTACGGCAACGCAGGTGAGGAGAAGATAGTACGTCTCGCAGCGAGGCAGGCTGTTCCCAGAGCCCCGTTCGGATTCAGAAGTGTTTACGGCAACGGAACTCTTACTCTTTCATGGGATGAGCCCGAAGGTGCATGGCTTTATAATGTTTATATGCTTAAAGACGGAGTCTATTCTTTTATCACAAAGGTTGACGTGCCTTTCTTCATGTATTCTGTAGGTCAGAACACCACAGACTGCGTAAGATTTGCAGTTTCTTCCGCCACTGACGGCAACGAATCCGAAAGAACTGAGTACGAGGCATGCTGGTAGGAAGATGTTTATATCCGGAGTATTCTCCGGCAGTGTTTTTCATGCTTGAAAAACGGACATGCGCTATATATAATTTGTGACTTTTTCCCCGCTGTATAAAGCGGGGCTTTGCAGAGAACAAAAGATTTTTCATACAGGTCGGTGTTTTTATGTTTACTATTCTTATTTCTGTCAGCGTTTCAGTTCTTCTTTCCATGGGTATGTATGCCCTCACCTATAATATCTGGTGGGCGCTTTCCGTGGCGGTTGTTGTTATTATTGCCACAAACTTCTTTATGGGAAGACATTTCCTGAACAAGCTCAAGGAGCTTTTCGGCAATGTGGAAAAGGATCTGAAGGCGGGCAGATACGAAAAGGCGATCGAACGCCTTAAAAGCGGATACAAGTTTTCAAACTGGCAGTTCTTTGTAAAAGAACAGATAAATGCCCAGATAGGTATAATCCTTTACTCCACAAAGAAATTTGAAGAGGCTCTTGGCTACCTTGAAAAGGGGTTTGACAAAAACTGGCTCTCCATGGTGATGCTTGCTGCTTCATACTACAGAGCTAAAGAGATGGATAAAGCGCTGAAAACTCTTGAAAAAGCAGTGAAAGGCTCTCCGAAGGAAGGCTTTGTCTACAGCTTTTACGCATGGATGCTCAGTGGAAACGGTGACGACACCAAGGCTATTGAGGTTCTCAACAAGGGTGTAAAAAAATGTCCGCTGGATGAAAAGCTTGAGGCTAATATGGAAGCACTGAAAAACGGCAAAAAAATCAAGATGGAGAGATACGGCAATGTATGGCTTCAGCTTCAGCTTGGCAAAATGCCCGAAGGTGCAAAACCTTATCAGCAGTTCCTTGCCAACCAGCGCATTAAGAGAAGGTAATAATTGAGAGATATTCAGAACGAAAAAGATGTCCGCAATATCAGCATTGACAAGGTGGGCATCAAAGGGATTGTTTATCCCGTTACCCTTGACGATAAAAAGAAGGGGCGCCAGCACACAAACGCCTCTATAAGCATGTACGTTCAGCTCCCGCAGGATTTTAAAGGCACACATATGTCCCGTTTTGTGGAAATTCTCAATGACCACAGGGAGAATATGGGTATCTCCAGCGTATGGATAATACTGGAGGAGATGAAGAAGCGCCTCGGCTCCTCCGAATCGCACATTGAGCTTTTCTTTAAGTATTTCATAGAAAAAGAGGCTCCCGTCTCCGGATTGACCTCCATGATGGATTACACCTGCGAATATTATGCAACTCTCACAGATACAGAGAGGGATTTTGTCCTCTGCGTTAAAGTGCCAGTTATGACGCTCTGCCCCTGCTCCAAGGAGATAAGCGAATACGGCGCACACAACCAGAGGAGCATAATTACCATCAAGGTGCGCTTTAAAAAGATGCTCTGGATAGAGGAGCTCGTGGACATTGCAGAATCTTCCGCATCTTCTCCTGTGTATCCTCTGCTCAAACGTGAGGATGAAAAGTATGTCACCGAATATTCCTATCAGAATCCGGCTTTTGTAGAGGATGTTGTCCGCAACGCCGCAGAAAAGCTCATGGCGGAAAACAGGGTTATCTGGTTTGAAGTCTCAAGCGAGAACTATGAGAGCATCCACAATCATAGCGCTTACGCTGTTGTGGTTCGTGACAAGCGGGCTCTCTAGACAATTTATTTATTAACGGCTATAGTGAGTTCATGAAGCTGTTTTTAAGAATTCTCCTTGGCATTGCTGTTCTGATTACCGCTCTTCTATTTGCTGATTCCATGAGAGAACAGCCATTTACCGGGCACTTTATCAGCGAATACCTGGTGCCGTTCAAAAACAGCCTGACTGTTTCCGGTGAAGCCGGAGAGGACAATATAACCTCTGCGGAGACACCGCCCCCCGTTTCTGAAAATATCGCTTCTGCACCTATTCCTGAAATTCCGACAGCGGAAGATAAGCCGGAAACCGTTTCACCTCTGGCAGATGCGGTGAGACGGGGTGATCTCGAAGCTGTTAACAGATTTACGGCAAACGGCGGCGACATTAACGAGCCCGATGTTCTCGGCAATACTCCGCTGGTTTATGCAATTACCAGCGGCAGTGTTGAAGCGACAGAGCTTATGCTTATGCACGGGGCGGATCCTGATATAAAGGACTTTGAAGGGCGTACACCTACACATAAAGCGGCAAGGAGAAACAGAGAAGAAATAATCCGTCTGCTTCTGTCAAGAGGCGCAGATGTGAATGCAGCGGATAATCAGGGGATCACGCCATTGATGCTTGCGGTTCAGTACGGTTTTCATGAAATTATTGTGGATCTCATAAAGAGCGGAGCGGATATTAATGCTGCTGATGCAAGCGGTTTTACCCCGCTTATGTATGCTGCTCAGTATGGCAATATTGACGGTGCGGCAGCCCTTATAGCCTCGCAGGCGGACACTATGAAGATGGACGATTACGGACGCAGCGCCCTTGAACTGGCTAAATCATACGGGCATGAGAACATAGCTAATCTGCTTGTCCGGAATATGCAGTAAACTTAAAGCCCCGCAAGCCCTTTCCATGTTTCAAACACAGCCATAAACCCAAGAACAACCTTCATTGCAGTTCCGATAAATCTGCCTGTGAATGTGGCTATGCCTCTCTTCAGGGCTGTTCTGTGGTCTGAGAATTTGAAATATTCGTATATGTATGTTCCAAGAAAAGCTCCGAGGAATGTTCCGGGGACTGCCCCTATGCCGAGCATTATCCCTGCGCCGAATATTCCGCCTATGAGAGAGCCGATTACGGATGCGAAGAAGCTAGCGTTTGATACTCCGTATTTTTTACCGACAAAATAAGACGCTGCAAGCTCAACAAGCTCTCCAGCGGCAACGAGAACGAGAACGGAGTAAAAAACCTCCCAGGGCAGATGACCGGATGCCGCCCACAATAGAGGTATGAGAAGCGCTGCTATATTACCGGGCAGACCGAGAAGATTTATAAGAACAAATACCGTCTGCAATGTAACTGAAGCAAGTGCCATCATCTCCATTTCAGGGCTCACAGATCTATTTTCCTCACCACTGTCTCCCTCCGGAGATATATTGCCTCCACCCCGAAATTGTCACAGCAGAAGGCGGAGTATTTATCCAGCAGATCGTATGAGTTATTTTCATGGCTCACATGGGCGAATATAACTTTTTTGAGCTTGTCACGGCTGAGAAACCCCACGGCATTTATGGCTTCCTTATTTGAAAGGTGTCCCTTGTGGGAGAGGATTCGCCGTTTAAGGTATTCGGGGTATGCACCCTCTGTCAGAAGCTTCTCCTCATAGTTCGATTCAAGGATAACCGATTCCGCCTCGCTCAAATGTTCGAGGATGTATGTTCCGGCAACGCCCAGGTCTGTTGCCATGGCTATTTTCTTTTCGCCCAGATCAAAGCGGAATGCAAAAGGCTCATGCCCGTCATGGGTTATGGAAAAGGGTGTGACGGAGAAGCCTTCAAGTTCGTATAAAAAATCAGGGTCGATTATCATGAAACGGCTGACATCAAAGCCTTTCCGCTCAAGTTCGCAGGCTGTCCCCTCACTGGTGTAAACTGTGGGGTTCAGCTTATTTAAAAAGGGTTTAAGCCCCTTGATGTGGTCGTTGTGTTCATGGGTAAGAAACAGGCTGATACGCTTGTTATTAAGCTCTGTTTCGCTTAAGGCATCTGCAACGTGTTTGTATGCGGCGCCGGCGTCTATGAAAATGAGATTGTCCCCGTGTTCGATGCAGCAGCAGTTGCCCGATGAGCCCGAAGCAGCGACATTGAGAAAAGGCATCAGATAATTCCCTCATATTTTCTGGTGAACTGATAAGTTTCAAGTACAAGTATTACTATGAGGGAAGGAACTACAAACCAGATTTTGTCTCCCCCTGTGAGTATATATATCCAGAAGAAGACAATGAGCATTCTCATGAAAAAACTTTCCGACGGCTTCTTTAATCCGCGCACTCCGAAGGTATTCATACCGAATGTTTCCCGTCCTGCGAAAAGAAGCATGTATGCTGCAAGTATCAGCAGAATGATGAAGCCCGTCTGTATATAGATATCTTCTGACGCAAGGAAATACAGCAGAAAAGGGTAGGCGGCGACAAACAGAAAGATTCCGGTTATTACAAGCAGCGGTTTTATGAGTGCTGTGGAGAAAAAACGGGATACCGGACGCCCGAATGATATTTCCTGCTCAACATAACCTCTTGAAAACAAGACAAAAACTGCCATGAAAACAGTGCTTGAGCCGTCAATGTAGCCAAGGGAGAAGGAGAGAAGCAGCACCCAGAAGGGCAGGCGGGAGAAGATGAAGGAAAGTGCGAAAAGAGGGTTGCGCAAAGCGTAGACTGTGAGGCTCCGCATTATTTCTCCGACATTTTTTTAAGTCTGGCGAGGGCGTTCAGCGCCTCCACAGGTGTCATATTATTTATATCCATACTTCTCAATTCGTCCAAAGCGGGGCTGTCCTCAAATATAAGCATAGGCTGGATTATTTTTTCCTGCCTCATTTTGCTTTGTGAAAGCTTCGGTGTTCCGTCCGTTCCGAATTCGTTTTTCTCAAGCTTTGAGAGAACTTCATACCCACGGTCTATCACATAAGGGGGCAATCCTGCAAGCTTTGCAACGTGTATTCCGTAACTTCTGTCTGCTGTGCCTCTTATTACACGGCGCATAAAGATAACCTCGTCATTCCACTCACGCACTTCCGTAGTGAGGTTCACTGCACCCCGAATAGAGGATGGAATATCTGTAAGCTCGTGGTAGTGTGTGGCAAAAAGGGTCTTCGCCTTTACTTTTTCAAGAATGTACTCCGCAACTGACCATGCAATAGAGATACCGTCGAATGTGGATGTTCCACGACCTATCTCATCGAGAATGATCAATGATTTATCCGTAGCATTGTGAAGAATGTTAGCGGTTTCGGTCATTTCCACCATGAAAGTTGACTCACCGCCGGCGAGGTTGTCACTTGCGCCCACACGGGTGAATATCCTGTCCAGCAGGGGGATTTTTGCTTCCGCAGCAGGGACAAATGAGCCCACATGCGCCATGAGAGCCACAAGGGCAGTCATGCGGAGATATGTACTCTTGCCCGCCATGTTCGGTCCGGTTATTACCGCCATGCGGGAGTCGTCAGAGTTGAGAAAGAGGTCGTTGGGAACGTAGTTATCCGTGATGTTTTTCTCCACCACGGGATGACGCCCTTCACGTATGTCCATCTCCTCAAACTGACCTATCTGCGGGCGGGTGTATCTGTTTTTCACAGCCGCTTCCGCCAGTGAGCAGAGGCAGTCTATCTCAGAAACTGTTTCTGCGGATGTGCGTATCATTTCGCTGTAGTTCGCTAGAGTGTCACGCACCTGTGTAAAGAGAGCATATTCCAGCTCTCCGAGGCGTTCTTCAGCGTAAACAAGCTTGGTTTCAAGCTCCTTAAGCTCCGGTATGGTGAATCGTTCAGCATTAACTAAGGTTTGCTTGCGGTCATAATAGTCCGGTACACGGTCAAGGTTGGACTTGGAAATTTCGATATAGTAGCCGAAGACCTTGTTGTATTTAACTTTCAGCGTGCTGATTCCGGTTTTCTTCTTCTCTTCCGTTTCTATTCGGAGAAGATGAGTTCGGCTGTCCTTGCGGAGAGCCTTAAGCTCATCCACGTTTTTATCATACCCCTCACGGATTATGCCGCCTTCTTTTATGTTCAGCGGCGGGTCATCCACAAGAGCAGCGTCTATCACGCTGTATATGCCTTCAAGGGCGTTGAAGCTTTCCCCTGCTTCCGTAAGGTGCGGATTGCCGGAGGATGTGAGCATCTCTTTTATTTTAGGAAATGACATCACGGAGTTTTTAAGCCACACAAGGTCTCTGGGACTGCATCTTCCCGCAAGGAGACGGGCTGTGATGCGCTCCATATCATAAACGGTGGCGAGTGCCTCAAACATTTCACCACGCAGTTCGCTCTGAGTTGAGAGGTATTCCACAATTTCCAGACGGCGGAGTATGCCCTCTTTGCTGCGCAGGGGGTATCTCAGCCAGTTTTTAAGGAGGCGGGCACCCATTGATGTACGGCAGAAGTTCAGAACAGAGAACAGGGTGTTCCTCTCACTTCCGTCCTGCGAGTTCTCAACCAGTTCAAGGGTCTTTACCGCTATGGAGTCAAGGTGAAGCCTGTTTTCGGGAGCCAGAGTCACCGGGTACTTCAGCTTAACGTCCAGCATGAGGTTTTTGGTATATGTAAGAAGCAGGGCAATGGCTTTCAGATAGCCTTCGCCGTCTATGCCGAGGGATTTTTCACTGGCTGCTCCGTAATGTTCCAGAACTCTGCGCCTTGCGGATTCAGCACTGAAGGATGTATCAATAACCGACACTGTGCGGTTTAAGCCCTCTACCTCTTTGTGGCTGATCACTTCTGCCGGTTTCCATCTGCCTGTTATGTCATTAAGATCCGAACCGCATTTCTCAAGGAATATTTCCCCTGTGGAGATATCGGCTATTGCAGCAAATGCGCTGTCCTTATCCTGCCATATGACCGCCACAAAGTTATTGGATGCGGAGTTAAGTCCTTCGTCCTCAAGGATAGTTCCCGGTGTTACCACACGGACAACGCCTCTTTTCACTATCCCCTTGGCTGTGGCAGGGTCTTCAAGCTGTTCGCATATGGCGACATTCTTACCAGCCTTGATAAGCTTCATCAGATAGGGCTGAAAGGAGTGATACGGAATTCCGCACATGGGGATTCCGTCTCCCCTGCTGGTTAGGGCTATGCCCATTATTCTGGATGCAACTTCTGCATCCTCGTTAAACATTTCATAAAAATCACCCATGCGGAAAAACAGTATTGTTTCAGGGTAGTTTTCCTTGATTTCGCCATACTGTTTCATCATGGGGGTAACTTTCTGGGGTGCGCTCAAATCTGTATCCTCTTTCTAAAAATAGCTGAGAGTTCCCAAAGAGCCGCAGTTGCTGCATATATCTGCGTACTGCGTATGCTCACAGGAACAGACGGAGCATTTGTGAAGGGGGCGGGCCTTGAAATATGTGTTCAAAAGCTCATTCCCGCTCATCTCCGCACAGACGGCGGCAAGTACAGAAGGGAATCCTTTTGATGAGGTGAATATTGATATAAGGCTTTGCGCCTTGTCTGTTTCGCTTTTTCTCATATGGTAGCGCACTGCATAAACATAAAAGGGTGTGTTTGCGGAGCCAGAATTTATCTTTTTCATAATGAGCTTAAACAGCACATCAATTTCGGAATGTTCGTAGTAAAATTCTTCCAGAAGCTGCATATGTTCTGCGGACTTCGGCAGCTCGTATTTTATAATATCCTCAATGATTGATAAGCCTTTTGAACGTTTCCCATCAAGGAACAGCAGGTTGGCGTGTTCCGCTCTTGCCTCAAAAAACAGAGGGTCGCATTTTTCCGCATAGGTAAGAAGCTTAATTGCATTGCCTCTGCTCTCTTTTGAATCCTTAGATGCTGCAAACCAGCACCTTGCGGCATTCTTAATATATTCGGGCTTAAGCTTTGCACATTTTTTATAAAGCTCCGCCGCTTCTTTTAAATGACCGGACTTCTCCATGGCAAGGGCACGGATGGGCAGAAGGGAGTTTTCCGCTCTCTCTGTTAAAAGAAGAACATTCTTATAGTCCTTCGCTTCGAGGCAGTCTTTGATAAGTTCTCTTACTGCGGTGTCCCGAACCTCCTTAGAGAGATCCTTTTTCTCAAGGATGCTTCGGTGAATACGTTCCGCTTTGGCAAGATCGCCACTGTCTCTGAGCAGGCTTCCGGTGATAATGTAAGCATCCGATGCTTCAACATCTGAGGAAGCAAGAACTTTGAGGCTCTCAAAAGCCCCGTCCTTGTCGCCTTCTGCCATTTTTAAGAGTGCATTTGCACGTAAAGCCTGAAGATCCGGTTTCTTCATTATGCGTCCTTAGTTGTTTTCTCATTGAAGGGGAGACTGCGGAGTCTGGTTATTTCATCCTCGCTTAGCTTTACCTTCTTTTTAAGTTTTCTTATTTCACTGGTAAGCTTCATTCTGTCAAAGAAGTAAAGCAGTGAGGATAATACAAGCCCGATTACCATAGAAGCTATGATAACAAGGAAAAGCGGCATCTGTACCGCCGGAGAATTGAAGAAGTAGGTCACTTCCACCTGCTGAACGTTCATTACCGCAAAAATTACCACTACCGCAACTATGAGCAGCTTGATTGTGTTGCTTAATATTTTCATCATTCCGCCTCTTTTCTGAAGCCCTCAAGCAGTGTTGCGTAAGTAGCTTCGATATGTTCGGATATTACCTTCATTTCCCCCACAACGGGCATGAAGTTTGTGTCCCCCACCCAGCGGGGAACTATGTGAAAATGCAGGTGAGCATCAATGCCCGCTCCCGCCGCCTTGCCTATGTTAAAGCCTGTGTTGAACCCTGCGGGGTTCATTGCTTTTTTCAGCACTTTTATACTGAGCTGGGCGAGCTGCATTATCTCAAGCAGCTCATCATCATCAAGTTCAAGGAAATTGCCTGTATGCTTGTAGGGAGCCACCATGAGATGACCGTTGTTGTATGGGAAAAGGTTCATAATTACAAACGCTTTTTTCCCTCTGTGGAGAATCAGGTTTGCTGCATCTTCATCCGCAGCGGGTTTATCACAGAAAATACAGCCTTCGGACTTTCCGAGACCGTTAATATATGCCATGCGCCAAGGCGCCCATAATCGTTCTTTTGTTTCGTCAGACACTTAAACTACCTCCACTGATTTGAAAACTTCGCCCAGAGACCGGTTAATCACTAAATCTGCCATTCCGTCATAAGGTGTGGGCATTTTGTTTATTATAACAACTTTTGCACCGGATGACTTCGCATATCCGGGCAGCATGGCAGCAGGCACCACCGAGAGAGATGAGCCCGCCACTATGAAAAGGTCGCAGTTCATGGAATCTTTCACCGCATTGTCCATAACCGCTGGCGGCAGCATTTCACCGAAAAAAATAACATCCGGGCGCATTACTCCGCCGCAGGCAGGGCATTTAGGCGGGTTTTCGCCTTTGGACAGAATACGGAAAACTCTTGTGGTTGCCATCTGTTCATCACAGCGCATACAGCGGGAGGTCATCAGAGAGCCGTGAAGCTCATGGACGGTTTTTGAACCTGCTTTATGGTGAAGCCCGTCTATGTTCTGGGTGATAACGCTGAGGGTTTTTCCTTCTGCTTCTCTTTTCCCTATGAAGGCGTGGGCAGAATTTGGAAGTGCATTTCTGAAAACATCAAAAAGAGGTGCAAAAAAAGTATAAAACCTTTCAGGATTTGCGGAAAAAGAGTCAATGTTCAGGTAATCTTCGGACGCAAGGTTAGCCCACAGCCCTTTCTGCGGTGTGCGGTAATCAGGTATTCCGCTTTCCGTGCTTATACCCGCACCGGAAAAGAAGACCGTTCTCTCTGACCGGTCTAAAAGGTTTCTGAGATCAGCTATGCAGTCCATCTGTTTTTATATCAAATATCGGGATTGCTAGCAAATTATATGTTTAGATTCAGGCGTTCTTTTCTTTTTCCAGCTCGGATGCACATCCGCATTCACTCACCACCGGGAAGCGCACACGGAAGGTTGTTCCTGCGCCTTCTGCTGATTCAAAAGAGATTGTTCCGCCGTAGTTTTCTATTAGCTGTTTTACAATGGTCAGTCCCAGCCCTGTTCCGTTGTGTTTGGTTGTGAAATATTCAGTGAAGAGATGCTGCTGCGCCTCACGGGGGATTCCGCTGCCGTTGTCTATGAAGTCAAACTCCACAAAGTCTCCGTCAAGCTTTGCGGTAAGTGTTACTTTTCCGCCGGGTTTATTTTCCACAGCCTCAACAGCGTTGCGGAGAATGTTGATAAATATCTGTTCAATATGGACAGGTGTTGCCTTTATGCAGCCGAGGTTTTTATCTGTAATAGCTTCAAAGGGAACATCAGCCCATTTGAGGAGTGTACGCTCAACATAAAGTGCAATGCGCTCTATAAACTCGGCAACGTCAATACACTCAAGCTTATCGTTCCCCACACGGGAGAATTTCAGTGTCTGGTCTATGATATCTCTTATCCGTTCGGCATCTTTGAGTATTTTATCAGTGTAGGCTTTGGTTTCAGGGTGTTTCATTGTCATGATGTCCGCATTGATCATAATGGAGTTCAGCGGGTTTTTTATTTCATGGCTTATGGATGCGGTGAGTGTTCCCATAGTCATCAGCCTGTCGTTATGGAGCATGTTTTTATGCATAGAGCTGATAGTGCTGAACGCCTTGCGAAGAGAGTAGACCATGTAGTTAAACAGAATGGACATGCGCCCGAATTCATCATTTGAGGTAATCTGTGTTCTGATATCAAGATTGTTGCCTGCAACAGCCTGCATACCGTTTTCAAGTATTCGCACAGGGCGGATTACCAGAATATATATAAGAAAGAAAAGGACTATGAACAAAATAATATCTGCTGTGTAGAGGAAAAGGCGAACCTCAAACACTTCACGGCTGAGAAGCTCCTTAAGGCGGGAGAGATCAATATTTATGTTCAGCGTGCCTATGACTTCCCCTTCGGCTGGGTTGTGGCATGACTGGCATTTTTCCTCATTCATCAGAGGCTTGTTGAATGAGAGGTATTTCTTTCCTGCGTATGTCAGCTCGGTGAAGCCTTCATTATTGTTGAAGTTGTGTTTAATGAGATCCAGATAGTCTTTGCTGTAATATTTGTTGAGATCCTGGAGTATGCATGATACCTGCCCGTTGCTGTTCAGGATGTGTATCCCCAGGATGTTTGCATCTTTCTGAAGGTTTAGGATAAGTTCCTTGATTGCTCCTTTGTTTTCCATCATCATGTAGCTGTCAAGGGAGCTGTTGATAAGAAAAGGGATACTGGTTATGTAGTCACTGGCGATTGTTTTTGCCTTTTTTTCTATATTTGCGGCAAGCATGCTGCTCACTGTAAAGCTTACAAGGGAGAGCAGGGCAAAGAACAGCAAAGTGATTTTAAACTGCAATTTGATATAGGGTTTTTTCTGTGATTCCATGAAAAAAAGATTACACTTTTTCTTCGGTGTTTCCAATAGCAAAAACCTTGCAGTTAGGTCGTTAAAACTATAAAATAAAGCAAAAAAGGATTTTAAAATGGCTGAAATAGTTAGGTTCGGAGTTTCTCTTGATAAAGATCTTCTCACTGAGTTCGATAGCAAAATAGCCGAAGAAGGATATGAAACCAGATCAAAAGCCGTTGGTGATCTGCTTAAAAAATATATTATCGAAAAAGATTTTGCTTCCGGCGGCAATGTGGCGGGAGCAATAACAATACTCTATGACCACCATAACAAAGATCTTCTGGCGTCCTTGCTGGATATTCAGCATGATTACCACGATGCTGTAATCTCTATTCAGCATATCCACCTTGATCACGATAACTGCCTTGAGATTCTGGCGGTGCGGGGCAACAGCAACTCGATCAAAAAGCTGTACACATCGCTCAAAACCATGAAGGGCATAAAACATACCAGCGTAAACATCACCGGAACAAAATAAATTCCCTTTCATATAGATATACAGCTCCATGAATGGGTAATTTCGGATTATGGTGTAAAGTGGGCGGGCTGAGAATTCCTATTGAGGACAAATTTCTGCTTATATGCTATACAGCTCCATGGATGGAGCTGCGCCGTGCGTAGCGAAGGATTGCTTTGCAATCCGCGAGCGTGTATCCGAAATTTCCATGGATGGGAAATTTTGGATTATGGTGTAAAGTGCGTGCGCCGTGCGTAGCGAAGGATTGCTTTGCAATCCGCGAGCGTGTATCCGAAATTTCCATGGATGGGAAATTTTGGATTATAAAGTAAAGTGCGTGCGCCGTGCGTAGCGAAGGATTGGTTTGCAATCCGCGAGCGTGTATCCGAAATTTCCATGGACGGGAAATTTTGGATTATACAAATAAAAAAAGCCGCTGTTTAAATAAGCAGCGGCTTTTGCGTCAGGACTATCTTACTTTTATTTTAAAACTTCTTTGTTACCAGCTTAATTCCTTTTGCTGCAGATTCGCATGTATCAGCAGTGATGGTTTCCTCTGCCTGCTGAAAGTGGAATTTCTGCACTGCAAATTCATCCCTGAAAGTAAAGTTCGCCTTTGCGGTGATTGTTCCGCTGTGGTGTCTGGGGTTGACAAAAACGGTTTTCTCACCGGATTTCGGCTGCTCATATTTATAGACTGTCTCGTTAAACGAAGGCTCCGTTTTAATTACAAGGCAGCTGTCGAGAATGTTGAACTTAACTTCCGGATAGCCCGATTTCCCTGCAAGCATAGTGTTGTAAATCTCTTCAGGGCAGGGCGGGATTTCTGCTTTGAAGATTTTCGCAAGCATGGAGGCAATTTCGGTATCTGATTTCTGCTCACCCGGAGTATCAACAACCTTGCGCACTCTGGCGAGGCGTCCGCCGATTTTCACGAATGAACCGTCAACCTCAAGGGCAGCTTTGGCAGGGAGGAATATGTTTGCCTTAGCTGACGTACCGTCATTGAAAAGGTCAACTGCCACAACAGTTTCAGCGGTGCGAAGAGCATTGTTCAGCCTCTCTGCGGTTTCGCCTGTGTATGTGTTGTTGAAACCCACAAGGAAGAGGTTTTTAATATTTTTCGCTTCCAGATCTTTTATAAGTTCATCAGCGGAATATCCGTTTGCAAAAAGCTCCTGTGCGTAAAGACCGTAAATGTTTGTTTTGTCATTTGCCACAAGAAAAGCGCTCATCTTGTCTTTGCCGACAAAGTCAGCAAATGAGAGAACGGCTTCGGGCTGCGGGCATGATGAGGTATATTCATTGCCCACTATGAAAGCTATTTTTTTGGCGTCTTTAATATATTCTCTCACATCTGCGAAGGTTTCAGCGTTGTCTGTTTTGATTTTTTCAAAAATACCGCCGAAGTCGCCGCCGTCAGCAAGGAAAGACTTGTTGGTGAACACATCATACTCATATCTTTTCAGCCCGACTGTAATAAGCTTGCAGTCGTTATGGATCACGGCGTTCATCATTCTCCATTTGAGACCCACAGCCTCATGACGGAGATCTGCGCCAACAACGAAGATAAGATCGGCTTTTTTAAGGTCGTCAGCTCTGCGAATGTTGGCGAATGTGCCGAATTTTTCCTTATATTTTTTCATGAAAGCAGGCTTGGTGAAGTCCGCCTCGGTTACTATCTTTTTGGAGCCTACAGCACCCATAAGGGCTTTGTAAGCTGCTATTGCCTCATTAGTAAGGCGTGAGCCCATGAGCATGGCTGTGTTTTCCGGTTTGCATCCGGCCAGCCTGTCTTTAAGCACAGAGATTACCTCTTCCCATGTTTTAGGAGAGAAGTCGCCGCCTGATTTCACGAGGGGGGTCTTAATTCTTGAAGGGTTTTCTATGTAGTTAAAGCCGAAACGGCTCTGGCTTGAAATCTGGAAACCTTCAACAGACTTGCCTCTTTCGATTTTGCCGTCAAGCACGCCGTAAACCACATCGCCTTCACTGGCAGAGAAGGGGGAGGCGGTTGTTGTTTCATCAAGATCCCACACCCTTGCCTGATTGTGGAACTGGGTGTCAAGGAGGGCTCCCACCGGACAGCGGTCAATACATGTTCCGCAGAAGTCGCAGTTCAGAGTTTCCCCTTTAGCCGGAGTTACATGGTTATAAAAGCCCCTGTCCTCCATTTTGAGTGCGCTGCATCCGGTCATTTCATGGCAGGACTTTATGCACCTTTCGCAGAGAACGCAGAGGTTTGAGTTATAAACTATCTTGTTCCAGTATGCCTTGGGATCCTGCGGTTTTTCTGAAGAAACCTTCTCTGACATCATGCCGAATTCGTAGGCTGTGTCCTGAAGCATACATTCGCCAGCCTTGTCGCACACGGGGCAGTCAAGGGGGTGCTTTATCAGGATGAAGTCAAGCATCTGCTTTCTGTGAGTCCAGATATATTCGTTATCTGTCTCGACCTTCATTCCGTCCATGGCGTAGGTTACACATGCCGCCTGAAGCCTTTTGGCTCCGTCCACCTGAACAAGGCAGAGTCTGCATGCGCCGATGGGTGTTATCTCTTTAAGGTAGCACAGGGTGGGAATATGCACTCCGTTCCTGTTTGCCACATCAAGTATTGATTCACCTTTTTCAAAGCTGTATGTATTTCCGTTTAAGATTATTTCTGCCATCGGTTACTCCCCTTTCCCTTTATTTTCAAGGGCTACCATAGCCATACGCACACATCTCAGACAGCGGGTCGCCTCATCGTATGCCTGTTTATCGGTATAGGGTTTTTCAACCTCTTCATAATTGCTTTTTCTTTCGTCACCGGTAAGCTTATGCTGATGCACACGCTTGATTGTGGGGCACTCCTGATCTTTTACGTCCTCTTTTTTGTCGAAGACTTTGTTCTTCTGGAGATCAAGCTGGAGAAGCTCTTCCGGTGTAAGGTATGGTTTGCCTTCTGTGAGATAGCGGTCGATCATTATGCTTGACCAGCGTGCCGCGCCGATCGCCTTAACAACCGTCATGGGACCCCACTCGCAGTCGCCGGCGGAGAATATCTGTGGATCGCTTGTCACGTAGATGTCGTCAACGACCTTGAAGGTATTCCACTTAGTTACCTCAAGCCCGTCCTCTTCTTTGAGGAAGGTGAGATCTGTAAACTGACCGATTGCAGGGATGATTACATCGCAGTCTATTATAAATTCTGAGTCTTTTACAGGCTGCGGTCTGCGTCTGCCGGATTCATCGGGTTCGCCGAGTTCCATACGCACGCATTCAACGCCTGTGACCACATTGTCTTTTGCTATTATCTTTGTGGGGTTGCAGAGGAAATGGAAGTTGATTCCCTCCTCCATTGCATCGACTATTTCGTAATCTTCAGCGGGCATTTCGTCCCTTGAACGGCGGTAAACAAGGTTAACATCCGCAGCACCTTCACGGAGAGCTACACGAACGCAGTCAATAGCGGTGTTACCGCCGCCCACAACCACAATCTTCTTGCCCTTTACTCCGGTGTCTTTGCCTGTTGCCTGTTCACGGAGGAAGAGAATACCGGATTCGTGGATACCTTCGTACCCTTCCTTCTCGCCTTCTATGCCCATGTCTCTGCTTTTCCATGCGCCGATGGTGAGCAGGACAGCGTCATAATTGTTTTTAAGATATTTAAGGGAGAGGTCATCTCCGAGTTTGCGTCCGTATTCTATTTCCACGCCGAGTGAGCTGATAATGTCAACTTCTCTGCGGAGAAGATGTCTGGGCTCTCTGTAATCGGGGATTCCGAGGGCAACCATTCCGCCTGGCTCCTGCATCCATTCGTATATTTTGCATTCGTAACCCATGAGGGCGAGGTAGTAAGCTGCGGTGAGCCCGGCGGGTCCTGCGCCGACTATTCCGACCTTCTTTCCCTTTGCGGGAGCTTTAGGTGGCAGGATGGGTGCTTTTTCCTGATAATATTCATAGTCCCACGGGGCACGCTTAAGCACCATTATGCTTACGGGGTCTTTATCCACAAGCCCTCTGCGGCAGTTAAGCTCGCACGGGTGCGGACAGACCCTTCCGCATACTCCGGGAAGAGGCATGGTTTCACGTATTATAGAAAGAGCGTCAAGGTATCTGTGATCCTTTATCTGCTCGATAAATTCAGGTATCTGTACATTAGCCGGACAGCCTGCGGTGCAGGGGGCGGTTATATGTTTATAATACGCTGTTTCGGCAGGGACAACAGTTGCCTTGACCTGATCAGCGAAATGTTCGATGAAGCGCATAACCGGTATTGAAGCAGTGGGAGCAACTGTGCATTTTGCGGAAAGATTAATGGATTCCGCCATTTCATATGCCTTGTCCAGTTCTGACTTATCTGTACATCCCGAACGGATTTTCATAAGCTGTTCAGCAAGAAGCCTTGTCCCGACTCTGCCGGGGAAACATCGACCGCAGCAGCCCTGCGAGCTGATCTCGTTCATGTAGTTGGCAAGAATGGCAAGAATATCTGCTTTTTCATCAAAGACAAGGAATCCGTCCCAGTTGACAATGGCTTTAAGAGGCTTTCCGGCGTATTCGTCGGAGGTTTTGAACGGTGATTCGCTCCACTCCGACGCAGGCTTGCCTCTGTTATCGAATTTGGCGTTTTTCCAGAATCCGTAGCAAACTTGTGGCATCACACTCTCCACGGCGAATTTATATAATAGACAATCGTATACTGTATACAATTGCGTATAACACAATTATAATACTATGTCTAGGATTTTGTGATTACCTGAACAAGTGATAATTTCAGAATAGTATCAATGGTTCCGAACAGGCTTAAATCTGCATTCACGTTTTTATTTCGCAGAATATATAAGTGTTTTAGAAGTTGCTGCGTTATTGCCGTCTGCTCACTGCGGGAAGGCTCTCTGCGGGGTGTTTTGAGCATAATGGATGTATTTCTTCTCAAAAGAATGTATAGTGATGAATGAAACGTCAGATCTTCGGAGGATATTATGGCGGGAATTATTTTTGTAGGGGTCGTGGTCTTCATCATTGCTCTTTTTATCTATTATTATAATAAGCTTGTCTCTCTTAAAAACCTCAGCGAATCATCATGGAGCGATATTGATGTGCAGCTTAAGAAGAGGTGGGATCTCATTCCGAATCTTGTGGAAACAGTAAAAGGGTACGCTACTCACGAAAAGGACACGTTGGAAAATGTGACCAAAGCCAGAAATATGGCGATGAGTGCAGGCAGTGTGGATGCACAGGCAAAAGCGGAAAATATGCTGACAGGAGCGCTGAAAAGTCTGTTTGCCCTTTCAGAAAGCTATCCGGAGCTTAAGGCTAATGTCAATTTTCTCGAACTTCAGAACAGCATAAACACCATAGAAAATGATATTCAGCTTGCCAGAAGATACTACAACGCCGTAGTGCGTGATCTGAACACCATGTGCGAGAGCTTTCCGTCGGTGGTAGTAGCTGGCATGTTCCGTTTCACCAAAAAAGAATATTTTGAGATGGATCAGGCGCAGAGGGAAAACGTTCAGGTCAAATTTTAGGCGGGAAAGCTTATGCGCTTTGCTCTCTTACTGCTGTTTTTTACAGTCAGTGTTCTGCCCACTTACGGTGCGGACTTTATTATAAAAAAGCATGACGTGCATATAAATGTGAAGAGATCTTCTGTTCTGGAGATCACCGAGACGTATCTTATTGACTTCCGTCAGCCTCGCAGAGGGATAATTCTTGAAATTCCCCGAATATATAAGGAGGGGAATGTCAAAGGCACGGCGGAGCGCCCGACCCTTTTCGGCGGCAGCTACCGTATTCTTATTGATGATATCCAAACAAAAAGTGCAGAGATGAAAGTGTCCGACAGTGGAGCCTTCAGGGAGATCCGCCTCGGCTCACCGGAGCATTACATCACCGGTCTGAAAGAGTATGTTGTGAGCTACAAGGTATTCGGTGCTGTTAATTTCTTTTACTCCACAAGTGAAATCTACTGGAACATACACGGCACCTTGTGGGACGTTCCTGCCGAAAGTGTGACTTTCAGCGTGCGTCTGCCGGAGAGGATCGACCTGCCCGATGAAAACATTTTTGCATACACCGGTTATTACGGAGAGACAGGAACAGATGTTGGCTATTCCTATGACGGACAAGCCCTGACAGGTCATACTGTGCGAAGGCTGAACCCCCGTGAGGGATTGACCATAGGCATTCTGATGCCCGGAAGTTACCTTGACTACGGCACTCCGTGGCTGCGTATGCGTCTTTTTGCAGTGAATAACGGCTATATCATTGCTCTGCTGGTCTATATTCCGGCTCTTTTTCTGCTGTGGTATAAAAAAGGGCGGAACACTAAGTCGGTTATAGTTACTCTCTATGAACCTCCGGCAGGAGTAAACCCCGCTGTTGCAGGTGTTCTGGCTGATGATAAAATTGATAACAGGGATCTTGTATCCGTTTTTCTGAAATGGGCGGTTAATAAAATAATAAGGATAGAAGAGGCGGAGGATTACACCTCTTTCCTCGGAAAGAACGACTATATATTTGTGAAAATTGGTGAGCTTCCTCCTGATGCACCTGCATATGAGCAGACTCTTTTTAACGGGATGTTCCCGGCAAATCTGAAAAACCGGCGTTTATCCGACCTTAAAAATATCTATTATAAAACTATGCTTATCGCCAGAGAACAGCTTGATAAAGACATAAACAAAATGGGGCTGTACGAAGGCAGCACAAGGAAAATCGGCGGTTTGATGAAAGGAGTGAGTATAATTTTTGTTGTGCTTGGTGTGTTTCTGACCGCTTTTACGGGTGATATCGGCTGGTTTGTCTCCTGCTCCGTTATGATGATCGCCACGTTTTTCTTCGGGCGGCTTATGCCCAGACGCAGTGCAAAAGGGCAGGGGCTTTATAATAAACTGGCGGGGTTCAGAGAGTTTGTTGAGCGTGCGGAGAAAGACAGGCTTGAAAGGATGCTTGAAAAGAATCCTGAATATTTTAATCTTACAGTGCCTTATGCTGTTGCGTTCGGAATGCTTAAAAGCTGGGCGGGCAAGTTTGAGGGGCTGATGAAGGAACCGCCGGACTGGTATGTCTCCGGCAGCGGCAGGGGGTTTACAATGTACGGTTTTGCAGAATCTCTTAACGCCGGAGTCTCGGCAATGGGCAGAACAATGTCTTCCCAGCCCGCACCGCAGGGCGGAGCAGGCGGCGGCTCAAGCGGCTTTGGCGGCGGCGGATTTTCCGGCGGCGGTTTCGGCGGCGGCGGGGGACGGAGCTGGTGAAAACAGCACTTTTTACATCCAATCTCACAGGCGAATATCTCCTCGATGCTCTCGACTCACTGGGGGTGTATCCGCAGGTTTACACGTATCCGCACGGGTTTCAGAAAACTGCCCTTGCAAGGGATTTCACGAAATACAGAGGAATGTTTCCCATTACATTCATATCATCCAATAAATATGCTGATGCAGCGGATATCCGGCTGGATGAGGACACTGCAGCTCTGTGTGTTGACTGGACAAAGGATTTCTTCATGGAGTCCTCCGTCAGGGCTGTCTTTGCCCATCCTTCGCTTTTGCCTCTATACAGGGGCTACAGCGCAGTAACAGAGCAGTTTCTGCGGGGTGTGGCAATATCCGGCGCAAGCTTTTATGAGGCTTCTGAAAGGGTGGACGGCGGGGATATACTCTATTCGGAAGAGATAAAAATAGGCTTCGGAGAATATCCAGAAGATTTTCTGAAAAAATATGCCGCAGTCTCGGCCCGATTTGTGAAGGATTTCATGGAAAAAGGCTTTGAAGGTTTCAGGGCAGTTCCGCAGGATGAGCGTGAGGCTTTTTATCTGCCCCGCAAGCGCAGGAAAGAGGGTGTCATAGATTTCAACCGTGACGCTTACAGCATATACAACCATATAAGAGGCTTTTCCCGACCTTATTTCGGTGCTTATTTCATGAAAAACGGTCAGCAGGTAACTGTATGGCGGGCATCAACTGAGAAATGGCAGGGGGAATACGGCAGACCCGGCGGGCTTGTGGAGCTTACTCCTTACGGAGCGGAAATAGCCTGTGGTTCGGGAACTATAGTCATAGAGGAAGCCGAATACGAGGGGAGACTTTTCCGCAGAGGAGAGGTTCATGAACTCTATTATGCGGTTGACTAAGAGCATATAGGAGTTTATACATATTTCCATGCATGAAGTAGGTATAGCCCAGAGTTTAATGGACGTCGTTTTCGACACAGCGAAAAATAACGGCGCAAAAAAAGTAAATAAGATTTTCGTGAAAATAGGCAGGCTGCAGGCGGTGGAAAGCTCCTCTCTGATGTTTGCCTTTGATGCCCTCAAGGACGGCACAATTGCCGAAGAGGGTGAACTTATCATTGAAAATGTGCCCCTTACAGGCAAGTGTATGGACTGCGCACATGAAAATATCTTTGAGCAGATATTCATGCAGTGCCCTAAATGCGGTTCATCTGCCGTGCAGATACTTACCGGCGAGGAATTGCAGATAACTGAAATAGAAGTGGATTAGGAAAGCTTTCAGCAAACCCTTTCAAAAGTTTTTATTTGCTTCATATAAAATTTAAGGAGATAAAGATGACAAAGCTTGATGTTAATAAAAGGATTCTCTCTAAAAACGAAGAACTTGCGGAAGCCCTTAAGGAAGGCTTTGACAGGGACAGAACGCTGGTCCTTAACTTTGTTTCATCCCCCGGCAGCGGGAAGACAACTCTCCTTTCCCAGATACTCGTTGAACTTCAGAAAACATATACAGTAGGCGTTATAGAAGGCGACCTCCAAACAGATTTTGACGCAGAGCGTATCAGAGCCGCCGGAATCCCCGCTGTTCAGGTTAATACCAACGGTTCATGCCACCTTGAAGCACTTGATATAGAAAAGGCTATGGTTGCCTTCGGCAAGCTTGACCTTCTTATTATAGAAAATGTGGGCAACCTTGTTTGCCCCTCCTCATACGAACTGGGTGAAGATGCAAAGGTCTGCATGCTCAGTGTGACAGAGGGTGAGGACAAACCTGCGAAGTATCCTTCAATGTTCCATGTTTCATCAGCTTTTATCATTAACAAAACAGACCTTCTTCCCTATGTGGATTTTGATGTACAGAAATGCCGTGATTTTGCTCTTGGCGTGAACCCCACTCTGGACATATTCGAGACCTCCTGCAAAACAGGTCAGGGACTTGATGAGTTCATCGGCTGGATAGCTGCAAAAATCCGCAGAAAAAAGGGGGAATAAATAATCACTGTCGGCATGGATGAGGTGGGCAGGGGCTGCCTTGCGGGTCCTGTTGTCGCCTGTGCGGTGATAATGCCCGAAGGATATGAAGATCCCCGCATCATCGACTCAAAGAAAATTACCGAAAAAAAGCGTGAAGTAATCGCCGAGAGTATCAGGCGAAACGCCGTTGACTATGCCTTCGGCGTTGTCTGCAATAATGTTATCGATTCTGTTAACATTCTCCGTGCCACAAAACAGGCGATGCAGATGGCGCTTTCCCGTCTGAAAACCCCTTATGATGATATAATTGTGGATGCTGTTAAGCTGAATGTATCAGTTCCGATACAAAATCCTTTCAAAGCGGAGGACAGCTTCCTCTGTGTGGCAGCGGCTTCGATTCTTGCCAAAGTTCACCGTGACTCCATGATGAAAAAGCTTCATATGACATACCCCGAATACGGATGGTATTCAAATAAGGGCTACGGGGCTAAGGTTCATCTGGAAGCGCTTAAAAAATACGGTGTAACGGAGCTGCACCGGATGAGCTTTCTGAAAAATGCGGATATTAAAAGGTAAATCCGGCGAAGATAAGGCGGCGGCTTTTCTTAAAAAGAACGGCTACGCTGTACTCAAACGCAATTACAGAGCTAAAACAGGCGAGATAGACATCATAGCGGAGAAGGACAGTACGCTGGTCTTCGTTGAAGTCAAAACGAGAAGCTCCGATGCTTACGGCGAGGGCTATCAGTCAGTCACACACACTAAGCAGCACAAAATAATCCGCACCGCTGAAAGCTACCTCACAGAAAATAATCTGGAAAAACTCTGCCGTTTTGATGTAATTTCCATAGACAATGGTAAAATAACACACATAATAAACGCATTCGGCGTTTAGCTTGAAGTTCCATGACGGAACTTCGCCGTGCGAAGCGAAGCCGCATTCACTGCGGCGCGAGCGTGTACATAAATCCGACAGGACGTGCGGATTTATGTTGTAAAGACCGATTTTTGAAAAAGAGTCTGAGAAACACTTTTTTCTGTTAAAAAAGGTTTTTTCAGGTAAAAATTAATAAGTTTTATAAATATTAGAAAAAGGTAACGGCGTATGGAAGATTTCATAAGCGATATTTTTGAAGAGATGCGGGAAGTTCAGGCAAGGTTTGCCGCAGAGAATATGCCCGTGATTATAGGCATATCCACAGAGATTGTGAGATGTTTTGAAAACGGCGGCAAGGTGCTGATATTCGGCAACGGCGGTTCCGCTGCTGATTCACAGCACATTGCGGCGGAGTTTACAAACCGCTTCAAGATGGAGCGTCCGCCCCTGCCTGCTCTTGCATTGACAACTGATACGTCTGCCCTTACTGCCATAGGCAATGACTATAGCTTTGATGAAGTTTTTAACAAACAGCTCAAGGCGCTGGGCAACGAAAACGATATAGCGTGGGGAATCTCCACCAGCGGCAATTCCCCCAATGTGCTTGCTGCTCTGCGTACTGCGGGCAGACAGGGGATGACAACCATCGGCTTTACAGGCAAGGACGGAGGGCTGATGAGAGGATTGTGCGATCATCTGCTGATCTCTCCTTCGGAATGCACTCCCAGAATACAGGAGATACATATAGCTGCCGCTCATATCATCTGCGAACTGGTGGATGAGATAATGTTCGGTAAGTTCAGCTAGGGCTATTAAGCAAACTTTATAATAATGGAATTTACTTCAATCACAGGCGGATTATGGGGCGCAGGAGCCGCATACCGCCTTCGTAAAAACTTCAGCGGGGGCAGACTGCTTGTTATCGCTCCCGACAGAAACCGTTTTGATCTTCTTTTATCCGAGCTGATTTTCTTTTTCGGGGCAGATAGAATTGCGCCATTTCCCGAATATACACAGGAGCCTTTTGAAGAAGCAAGAGTGCTGTCTGATGTTCTCTCCATGCGTATCAGCACACTTCACAGACTTATGAACGGCTTTGAAGGCATAGTTCTGGCTACTCCGAAATCACTGGTTAAGACCCTGCCGCCTGCGGATGTTTTTGAGGCTTCCGTCATAAGGCTCAAGAAAGGGGACACACCGGACCGTGAGGAACTGAGGTACGCCCTTGAATATTCAGGCTATGTAAACGTTGAGCTTGTTTCCGGTCAGGGTGAGTACACCTTCAGGGGAGACATAGCGGAAATTTTCACTCCTCAGATGGAAAATCCCGTGAGGATCGAATTCTTTGATGATGAAATCGACCGTATGGATATATTTGAGTCATTCAGCAGAAGGACAGAGAAAAAGCTTGATGAGATTGAAATTCTCCCGGCGGGGGAGGCTCTGTTTGATGAGGATGATCTTGCTTCGGTGAATATTCCTGCTGTGAGTGAAAAAGCAAAAAACTTCGGCAAGTTTGCCGGATGCCACTGGTTCAGCCCATTTATATATAAGAGCATGGCGAGCCTTTTCGATTACCTCGGCGCAGGTACGCAGATAATAACCCTTGAGAGAGATCTGGCGGACACTTTTATAGAAATAGACAACACCGTGAAGGATAAGCAGGATCATTACGCCCTGCCGGCAGGTGCAGAGAAGAACTTTGTGAACGCTGAAGAGATGGAAAAGCTTTTCGGCGTCCGTGACGTTCATCTCTATGAGGAATCAGTGGATGTGGACAGCGAGGACGGCGGGCTGGCAAGTTCGGCGGCGAGGTTCACCCATGAGAAGAAAAACCTCTATCAGTCCGTTACCGATGCCGCTGCGAAAATCAAGGAACTTCTGGACGACCGCTACGGTGTGCTGGTCTGCATAGAAAGCCGCAAGCTCAAAAGCCTGTTCCTTGATTTCATGAGAGATCACGAAATAGGCGTAACTGAGATTTCATCATTCCTCAAGCTTCCTGCGCACGGCATAGGACTCTACGGCGAAAAGGTCAGCGGCGGTTTCATAGACTCCAGAGGGAAGATTGCCGTTGTTACGGATGAGGATATTTTCGGCACAGTCAAAAAGAAGATAAAGAAGGCGAAGAAAGAGGTCTACTCCACAAGCCTGAACGATCTTGAGCCGAACGATTATGTTGTCCATGTTGATTACGGAATAGGCATCTACAGAGGGCTGGTGCATAAAGAGATCGGCGGTGTGGCCGGTGATTTCCTCATGGTTGAGTATGACAATGGCGAGATCCTTTACGTACCGCTGGATAAAATAGGGCAGATTCAGAAATATATCGGCGCAGAAGGCAGAGCGCCTCGCATACACAGTCTACAGACAAGCGCATGGAAAAAACTTAAGGTTCAGGCAAGTACCAGAGCAAAGAAACTTGCCATAGACCTGCTGAAGCTTTACGCAGACAGAAAGGTGAAAACCGGCTTTGCGTTCAGGGATGACGGAGTTCTCCTGGAACAGTTTGAGCAGGGATTTGAGTATGACGAAACCGATGATCAGCTCTCTGCCATACATGATGTTTATCAGGGCATGGAAGATGACAAGCCAATGGAGCGTTTGGTATGCGGCGATGTGGGATTCGGAAAAACAGAAGTCGCCATGAGGGCAGCATGCAAGGCAGTTGCCAGCGGAAAGCAGGTCGGCGTTCTTGTACCCACAACTGTTCTGGCACGCCAGCATTATGTCAACTTTAAGAAACGCTTTGCCGATATGCCTGTGAATGTGGACTATATCAGCCGGTATAAGACATCATCAGAAATAAAGAAAAGCCTGCGCAAGCTGGCTGCAGGCGAGATTGACATAATAATCGGAACCCACAGGCTTTTATCAAAAGATGTGGAGTTTCTGGATCTGGGGCTTTTGATAATAGACGAGGAGCAGCGCTTCGGCGTTGCCCATAAAGAAAAGATAACCGCTCTCAAGAGCAATATAGATATTATATACCTTTCGGCTACTCCGATTCCCCGCACATTACAGCTTTCCATGTCCGGTATAAGGGATATAAGCGTCATAGAAACCCCGCCGGAGGAGAGACTTCCTGTCATCACAAGGGTCATAAAGACCGATGAAGAGATCAAGAATGCCCTGATGAAAGAGCTTGAAAGGGGCGGTCAGGTATATTTTCTTCATAATAAAGTGGAAGACATCGAATCCGTTGCGGAATCGGTGCGCAAGCTTGTTCCCCACGCAAGGCTTGGCATTGCCCACGGGCAGATGACGGCAGACGGCATGGAGAGTGTTCTCTACAGCTTTTATCAGGGCGAGCTTGATATACTTGTCTGCACCACCATTGTGGAAAACGGGATAGACATAGCAAATGCAAACACCATCATAATCAACAACGCTGCTCATTTCGGTCTGGCGCAGGTGTATCAGCTAAAAGGACGTGTGGGACGCTCCCGCAGGCGTGGCTACTGCTACATGCTTGTCCCCAGTATGACCAGCATAAATGAAATAGCCCGCAAACGGCTTAAGATAATTCAACAGCTTTCAGACCTCGGCAGCGGAGTAAAGATCGCTTTTTACGACCTTCAGCTAAGGGGAGCTGGCGATCTTCTCGGTGCTGACCAGTCAGGCTTTATGGTCAAAATAGGCTATGAGCTTTTCCTCCAGATGATAGAAGAGGCTGTGAAAGAGCTTAAGGGTGAGCTTAACAACTCCCGTGAGACAGAGGTGGCGTCGGCTCTGCCGTATTTCATCTCCGCCGAATATGTTGAGGATGTTTCCTTAAGGTTCGATTATTACAGGCGCTTTTCAAAGATACAGTCTGAGAAGGATATGCGTGCGCTGCTGGACGATCTGACGCAGGTTTACGGTGAGATGCGCCCGGAGACAGAGAACCTGGGCTGGATAATGCTTATGAAAAATATCGCAGGCAAGGCATATGCGGAAAAACTGGCTATCCATACAGGCAGAGTGCGCATAACCTTTGACAAGGACACTCCGGTTTCCCCTGCAAAGCTTGTTGAAGTTCTCAGTGAGGCAAAAGCTGTTTATAAGTTTGAAAATGAAAACAGTCTTGTGCTTTATTTTGAGAAAAAAGACAATTTCCTTGAGAAAACCTGCGAAATTCTTTCTGAACTGATAGAAGAGTGAAACTGTCAGAACCATTGCACACCCTTTTGTATTGCCCTGTGGGAGTTAATGTTGTAACTTATGCGGATGATGAAAAAAACAGCGATATTTTTACTTTTAGCGGCACTCCTTTTCGGATGCGGAGACAGAAAAAAGAGTACAGATTCCGCTCCGAAAGCTGAAAAACGCACTATTCTTAAAATAAACGGAACAGATGTGGACAATTCGGAGTTTATTGACTACTCCTATTTCACAATTCAGGAGATGGATCCCATCGCCCTTGAAAATCCTGAAGTTAAAGACCGTCTCGTGCGTAATTATGTAATCCACAGACTCCTGCTTGATGAAGCAAAAAAACGCGGGCTTGATGTAGGCGATAAAAGAAGCGAAAAAATTGCCGGATATATTGATAAAATGGAGGAAGGAAGAGCCTCCGAAAACGGCGAAGATGCAACGGACGAGATTATTAAAAACCGCCTGAAAAAACAGATGATAGAAAATGTGCTTGTTCAGAAACTTCTTACCGAAGTTGCCGACACTAATGTGAGAGTCAGTGACGAAGAGCTTAAGGCATATTACAATAAAAACAAAGAAGGCTTTGCGGGAAAAAGAACCGCAAATGTATTTATGATACTCACCGCTGAAAAAGAAAAGGCGGAAGCCGCTGCTGCTGAACTCAAAAAGGGAGTTCCATTCGCCGAAGTTGCCGAAAAATATTCTATTTCCGATGAAAAAAGAAACGGAGGAAACCTCGGCTTTATCTCCGCTGACGACTATCCGGAAGTATTCTCTGAAGCATTTAAACTGAAAGCGGGAGAGACCAGCGGTATTATTCAATCGGAATACGGCTTCCATATTTTTCGTACCATGGCTTACAGAAGTGCTGAAAACAGAAAATTTGATCAGGTCAAATCTGATATATACGCAAAACTTTATTCACAAAAACAAGAAGAAAGCGTAAGGAACTTTATAGATGAAATTTACAGTAAAGCTGAAATCATTAATGTTGCTCCTGCTTCTTTTGAGCCTCTCACAGCAGGTTCAGGCGCAGGTAATTGACAGGGTTTATGCCCGTGTAGGGGACGACATAATAACCAAATTTGATGTTGAATCCCTGAACCCCGAAAGAACAAAGCAGATCTACTCTATTAAGGATCAGGAAGAACAGAGCCGCATCTTAAGCGAGTACACCAGAAAAACTCTGGAGTTTCTTGTTGATCAGTACGTTGTGCTTAATGCTGCACGCCGTGAAGGTGTCCGTGTGAGTGATGATGAGGTGGACAATGCGGTTAAGGATGTTCTGGAAAAGAACGGAATAAGCGAACAGCAGCTTTTTGATCTGCTCGCAAAGGAAAACAGAACAATAACGCATTACAAATGGCAGATTAAGATGGATATCCTCACCACAAGGGTGCGCAGCAGAGTGCTTGCCCCAAAAGTTGTGGTTACAGAGGATGAAATAAACAAATATATAAAAGAAAACGGTAATGAGCTTGAAATAAGCGATCAGTATGAGTTAAGGATGTTGAGCCTTAACAACCGTCTGGCTCTGGAAAAGGCTTTGGATTTCTACAAGAAAAACGGTTCTTTTGTGGAAACTGTTGCAAAATACGCTAAAGACGAGGATGGCGGATATTTGGGCTGGTTTGAGTATAACTCCCTTGATTCGTCTCTGAAAGAACTGCTGAAAGACAAAAATAAAGGCGATATTACCGGTGTTCAGTCACTGGACGGAGAGTACAGAGTTCTCTATGTTGAAGATTTTAAGGATAAATATCAGGGAACAGCAGAAGTCAGACAGCGTGCGGCTGAAAAAATAGCCGATGAAAAAACAAAAGTCATATATGACAAATGGCTGAAAGACAGCAGACAGCGCATCCTTGTGCAGTACATGTATTAGGCTTGTCTGAACAGTATTCTTATAAAGGCAGCAATGAGACTTGATAAGTTTTTAAAAACAACAAACCTGATGAAGCGCAGAACTGTGGCAAATGAAGCTGCGGATGAGGGCTTCATCAGGGTAAATGACCGTGCTGCAAAACCCTCATATACCCTGAAAGAAGGGGATGTGATAGAGATGGACATGTGGAACTTTTATAAGAAAATAAAGGTTCTTCAGGTGCCGGAAAAGAAAAGCATTCCGAAGAAGGATCTTCCGCTTTATATAGAAACCCTTGAATACCGCCCTAAAACTTCAGATGATTTTACCGACTTTGAGGATAACGAAGAGTTATAACAAAAAGCCCTGCGGGAGCAGGGCTGTGAATATGCTTTATCTCAAAATATAAACAGTTTTCGGTTTGCTGAATATCTCCGCTGCTTTTTTCAGAGAATTCTTATCTACAGCTTTTATATCTTCAATATATTTGGTCAGGTATCCGCTGCCCAGCCCTGCGTTCTGGAAAAAGTTCGCATACCACGCCTGTTTGCTGTTGGTTTCTGTTTCTATCAGAAGCCTGCCAAGCATATAGTTTTTAACTTTTGTAAGCTCTTCATCCGTGAGAGAGTCTATGAATGTTTTGTTCAGCTTTTCCATAGTTTTCACAGCTTCTGGAACATTGGCGTACTCCAGCCCTATGTGCCCCACGAATCTTGACTTGCACAGTCTGGAAGGGTAAAAAGCTCCGACAGAGTAAGCATAGCCCCTGTTTTTACGCATTTCCGTGAAGTAGCGGGAACTCATACCGCCGCCCATAATATCCGCCATAACCTTGACTGAGGCGTAAATCGGGTCGGATGCCTGAGGAGCTTCGTAGCCCACATAAAGTTTTGCCTGCTGTGTTCTGGGGTCTCTGTCTTCTTTGTATATGTCTTCCTTCTGTGCGGGGTGAGAGCATTCCGCTTTAAATTCACTTCCTGCGGGGAGATCACCGAATATCGCTTTCAGCTTCTCTGTCTGTTCAGGGGTTATTTTGCCGACAGCGGTAACTATGGTGCTTTTCCCCTGGAGGAGAACCGGGTAGAATTTCTTTATATCATCAAGAGCCAGCTTCTCAACGCTTTCCTTCTCCCCCTCTATTGTCAGCGCATAAGGGGTATCTGCGTATGTGAGCTTCATGAAGTTGCGGAATGACAGAGAAGAAGGGTCATCCTGCATCGCTTTTATTTCTTCAAGCTGAATAGCCTTTTCTCTTTCAAACACATCGTTGTCAAAAACAGGGTTAAAGAGAAACGGACGAAAAAGCTCAATCGCCTTATCCAGATATTCTGCGGTGGATGAGAAGGCAATCTCAAATGAGTCTGTGCCTTGTCCTGCGCCTATGCTGCCGCCGTAAAATTCCATCTCACGCAGCATCTCGCTTCCCTTTACCCATACTGATGAGGTTAGCGCGCCGATGCCGTTATTTTCTGTACTTTCCCTGAATAGCCCGCCTTTGATAAAGATCGAGACAGAAACTGTTTCCGTATAGGGACGTTCGATTACTGTAAATTTAACTCCGTTTTCAAGGGTCATTGTATCTCCTGCGGAGGCTGTTATGCTAATCAGAAAGAGAACCGATGCTGCCAACAGTTTTTTCATATTATTTTTACTTTCCTGCCCTCAGTTTTCAGCCTGCCTTCGGCTATAAGGCGCACCGCTTCGGGATATGCCTTATGTTCCTGCTCAAGGATACGGGCTGAGAGGCTTTCCTCTGTATCGTCTTCAAGAACGGGGACACATTTCTGGAGGATTATGGCTCCGTTGTCCATTTTCTCATCCACAAAATGCACTGTGCATCCGGCGAAGCGTACTCCGTATTCCAGAGCCTGTTTTTGTGCATCCAGACCCGGAAAGGCGGGAAGAAGAGAAGGGTGTATATTTATTATTCTGTTTCTGAACTGCTCAACGAAGTAAGGCGAGATGATACGCATGAATCCTGCAAGGCACACAAGCTGGACGCCTGCGTCATTCAGATGCTTCACTATCTCACGGTCGTAGGCTTCACGGCCGTCAAAGTCCTTGTGGTTGAGGTAGACGGTTTTAAGCCCGCATTCTGCTGCATAAGCCAGCCCTGCGGCGTCTGCCTTGTTGCTTATCACCACGGCTATTTCTGTGTCAGGTATTTCGCCTTTGTCTATTGCGGACTTTATAGCCTTAAAGTTGCTTCCCCTGCCGGAGAGAAGTATTCCTATCTTCATCAGAAGTCTATTCCTTTTATCTTAACCGATTTTGTTCCTTCGGTCATTTTGCCTATAATGAAGGCACTCTCACCCAGTTCGCAGGCACGGGCAGTGAGTTTTTCCGCATCGTCAGCGGACACAACAGCGATGAAGCCTATGCCCATATTAAAGACTCTGTAAAGCTCACGGCTGTCTATGCTGACCTTTGAGGTGATTATGTCGAATATCTCAGGTCTTTTGAAGCTGTCTTTATCCACAACAGCGTCAAGCCCTTCGGGGAGGACTCTGGGGATATTCTCATAGAAGCCGCCGCCTGTTATGTGCGCCATGGCTTTGATGCCGAACCCTTCTGCAAGGAGAGAAAGGACTGTTTTTACATATATTTTTGTGGGTGCAAGGAGCAGTTCATAAAGTGGTTTTCCGTTTATGGCATCCTTGACGTCCATTTTAAGCTCTTCAAAAAAGATTTTACGTGCAAGCGAGTATCCGTTGCTGTGCAGACCGCTTGAGCCGAAACCGACTATAACGTCTCCGGCGGCGACTTTGCTGCCGTCCACCATTTTGGCTTTGTCCAGTATTCCCACACAGAAACCGGCGAGGTCAAATTCGCCTTCTTTGTAAAATCCGGGCATCTCTGCCGTTTCGCCGCCTATGAGTGCGGTGCCGGACTGCCTGCATCCGTCAGCTATGCCTTTTACAACCTCTGCCATGTCTTCAGGGGCAAGTTTGCCTGTGGCGAGATAATCGAGGAAGAAGAGAGGTTTTGCTCCGGTTACAACAAGGTCGTTTACGCTCATAGCAACCAGATCGACACCGACAGTATCAAGCTTGCCTGAATCAAAGGCTACCTTAAGCTTTGTGCCTACTCCGTCTGTTGCTGCCACAAGCACAGGGTCGGTCATGCCTGCTGCGTCCTTGAGGCTGAAAAATCCTGCGAATCCGCCGAGGCTTCCTATAACTCCTTCGGTATATGTGGATTCCGCCATGGATTTTATGAGGGTTATGAATCTGTTACCCTCGTCTATGTTAACTCCGCTGCTTCTGTAGTCGATCTGTGACACTTATTCTCCTCTCTTAAGGCGCTCTATTTCTTCTCTTATAACCATTTCTGCTATTTCCGGAAGCACTTCTCTCAGCACTTCCTCCATTTTTTCGGAAAGAACTTCCTGTATTGCACTTTTCAGCATCCCGCTGTCCAGTGAACGGTAAACTATCTCTTTTATCTCTTCCTGCGCCAGACCTTCAGGCTGTACTGCGGATACGGCAGGCTGCGGTGCTTCCTCTTCAATGTCCTTCAGCGGGGCAAACTGTTCTTCGGGGAATTCCTCAAAGGCTGTAAGCTCTGCTTCATCATCCTGCATAATACATGCTTCGGGCTCTTCTTCCGGTGCAGGAGTTTTTGCTATCTCTTCTTCAGCCGGTTCAAAGAGAGGTTCAGGCAGAATTTCTTCAGCTTCAGGTTCTGTTTCCGGTTCGGGCATTTCTGTTAATGCTTCCTCCGGTTCTTCTTCCCGTATGATTGCAGGTTCGGAAAGATCTTCATCTGTGAGTTGGGGAATCTCCGCCCCTGCATCATCAGCCGGAGTGAGGTCAGCAAAGTCTGTGTCGATGGGCATGCTCTCAAGCGCTTCTGCTGTGAGGTCTGGTTCCTGCGCCTCTTCAACAATCTCACCGTCCACCGGTGCGTCTGTCTGCAGAAATCCTTCGGGGATCAAATCCAGCGCTGTTTCTTCTATTTCGGTAATCTCTTCCGGCTGAATTTCTTCCTCCGGCTCTTTCGGTTTGCCGTCGGCAACCTCTTCCACGCTTATCTGTGTTAATCCGGCAAAGATATCATTTTCGTCTGTTTCCTGTTTCTGCTCTTCTGCTGCTTTAGGCTCACTGAGAACGCTTTCTTCATCCACTGTCATGAGTCCGGCAAAGGGGTCGGTCCCTTCCGGTTCTTCTTCTATGATATATTCAGGAGCAGGTTCTTCCTTTTCTACGAGTTCATCCAGAAGATCCGTAAAGTCTTCCGGCGCAGTTTCGGGTATTTCCTGTTCCTCTTCTATAACTTCTGCTTCCGGAACATCAGTTTCCTCAAGCCCTTTAAGGAAAGAGTCGAGATCTTCATCCGGCTGTTCGTCAGTGTCTTCGATTACTATTTCGGGTTCGTCAGTTTCAGCGAAAAGGTTTCCAAGCTCCGCTTTTTCCTCTTCTGATACTGCTATAGATGGTTCTGCATCGTCATCAAACGGGAATTCCTCTTCGTTTTCACCATACAGATCAAGTGATTCCTGAACTTCTTCCGGTTCATCCACTGAGAAGATATCATCTGCTGATGGTATTTCCTCCGCAGGTTCGTCGGTTACCACTTCTTCGGCAGTTATATCAGCATCTGCAAATTCTGCCGCAGAAAGCGCATCTTCTTCCGGAGCTGCCTCAATCTCGGCTTCGTCCTCTGATTCCGGCTCTTCATCCTTAACGTCTGCTTCAGAAGGGATTCCCTGAAGATCAATGAATTGTGCTTCCTCTTCAGCCTGTGTTTCTTCCGGCTCAAGGATTTCCGTCTCTTCCTCCGCTATTACCTGTTCGGGCATAGCAGGCGCCTGAGCAGAGACAGGAACCTCACGTACAGAGTTGAGTCCGTAATTAATTTTTGCTTCTATCGCCTGTGAGTCAAATGGTTTGAAAAGGTAATCATCTGCACCGGATTTAATGAGGTCGTTATCATCAAACTGGTCAAATGCGCCGGTAAGAAGGATGATCCAGGCATCCTGGGCAAGGGAGCGTATCTTCCCTATGAAATCAAGAAGGGTGATCCCCTCAAGTTTGTTATCCAGCAGAACAATGTCGGCGGGGGAGTTTTTCAGCTTCATCACTGCATCGTCAGCGGAAAAGGTTTTCTCCGTGATGAATTTATCTTTATCGATGCAGATGTCTATTACCCTGTGAATGGTAACGCTGTCGTCAATCAGTAAGATCTTTTTCATGGAACCCCTCGCCGAGTCTGCTGTACTGCGGTCAATTTTGCCCTATTAAGCTAAACTAGCACCAAATAACGGCAAAATCAAATAATTAGTCCCTTATGGGACCTTATGCACTATTTAAGAATCGTACAGAGGATAAAAAACCTTAGTTCTGCCCGCCGCATGGGTTTTCAGGCGGGAAACCGAGTCTCTTTACCATTCTTTCATAAACAACCGGCGGAACAAACTTGGAAACATCACCACCGAGGCTTGCTATTTCACGCACCATACTGGAGCTTAGGAAGATATACTGCTGTGAAGGCATGAGAAATACAGTGTCGAGCTTCGGGTCAAGCTTGCGGTTCATCAGGGCGAGCTGAAGCTCATACTCATAATCAGACACCGCACGCAGACCTCTTATAACTATCTGACTGTCCATCCTCTGCATAAAGTTTACCAGAAGGCAGGAGAAAGGGACAATACGTATGTTTTTAATATCCTGCGTGGCGATTTTTGCCATATCAGTTCTTTCCTCAATGGAGAAGAGGGTGCTTTTTTTTTCGCTTTTCGCCACTGCGAGTATTACTTCGTCAAAAAGCATTGAGCTTCTTTTGAGAATGTCAAGGTGTCCCAGTGTCATAGGGTCAAAGGTTCCGGGATAAACTGCTCTTTTCATATCTGCATCCGTTTTAAGTAATATATTGCTGTTTCACCGTACTTCTTTTCCTTCAGAATCTCAAAATTCTCAGGCTCCGCAGGGAAAAAAGTGCGGGTGCTTTCCTCATAGATAAGAACGCCGTCTGGCTGCAAGATCCCGTTTTCGTATATCAGGTTCATTATTTCCTGTGGGTCAAACAGTCCGTAGGGCGGGTCAGTGAAAATTATATCAAAGGATGTATTGAGACGGGGGATCTCTTTTTTCACGTCCCCCTTTATTATCCGTGTATTTGCGAGCTTTGCGGTGAGGATATTTTTTTTGATTATATCAGTGGAGAGGTCAATGAAAACGGCGGAAGCCGCTCCTCTGCTTAAGGCTTCTATCCCGAATGCTCCTGTTCCGGCACAGAGATCAAGCACTGCGGCATTTTCTATTTCATCAAAAAGGGACGAAAAAACAGCCTGTCTGACCTTATCTGTTGTGGGTCTGACGGATGAGTTCTTCGGCGTATGAAGCTGAATTCCTTTCAGGGTTCCTGCCGTTATTCTCAAAAATATGCTCCTTTGCTTTCAGGCAGATTTCAGGCAAGGATGTCTGAAAATCTTCACCGATGATGATTTTATCAGGGAAATGTTTTCTTGCAAGGGACTTATAACCGAAGAATTTGTGAATATCTGCCTGCGAGGCGTTGATCTCTCCGTAATTATGCAGAAATATCAGTATAATAAGTGTTTTTACCATATCGCCGAATGCCGGATGGTAAAATCCGCCTTTTATGGAATCTTCAAGGCTGTCTGTTGATTGCAGACCGGTGCGGATTACATTTGTACCCGCTGATGTGAGTGCGGCATATGCGTATGCGGTGCGGAGAAGCATCTCCGCAGGAGTGGGGGGGATATAACAGTCTGTTTTGTATAATTCCGCAAGCTCTGTATCAGCCAGAACAACAGTGGGGTAGATTCGGGCGTAAGCAGGTTTAAGGGCAGCCAGCGAATCGGCAGTATTGGCAACATCTGCGGCTGTTTCGCCGTACATTCCGGTCATCATCTGAACTCCGGTGATGAATCTTCTGCTCACTGACTTGATTGCCTTGAGGCAGGTTTCTACATCATATGGGCGCTTATTAAGACTCAGCACTCCGTCAGAGAGAGACTGCACGCCGAGTTCAACAGTGCGCACTCCGAAGGCTTCAGCTTCGTCCAGCACATCATTTCCCACACAGTCGGGGCTTGTGGAAAAGCGGAGTCTGTCAAAACCTTTTTCACGGGCGAGTTCATACAGTGCCAGTCTGTCCTTTTGAGGGATGCAGGTAAAGCTGCCTCCGTAAAATGCCAGTTCGTCCCATTTGTCTGAATAAGAAAGATAATCAGAGATTTGCCGTGAGGCATTTTCCAGAAGACTTCCGCTGCCCGTTCCGGTAATTCTGTTCTGATTGCAGTAGACACACCTGTTTCTGCACCCCGCAAAAGGGATGAAAACAGGGAGGATTCTTCTAGGAAACGTGTGCAAGGCGGTTCAGGGCCTTGGTGGCGGCGACTTTTTCCGCACTTTTTTTGCTTTTGCCTTCGCCTGTCTCATGGAGAATTCCTTCAATGGTAAGCTCGACAACAAAGGTTTTATTATGCTCCGGTCCCACCTCTTTAAGCACGGTGTATTCGGGCAGTACGCCGTAGATTTTCTGGGTGAGTTTCTGGAGTTCGCTTTTTGAGTCTATGAAACTGTTGGTGGAAATGTCTTCATCTATCCGTTTGCCGAAGAGATGGATTATGGTTTCTCTCGCAGTGTCATACCCGCCGTCACGGTATATTGCTGCAACAAGTGACTCGAATATATCACACAGAAGAGAGTCCTTAAACATTCCCCCGCTTGCCTTTTCGCCTTTACCGAGGAGAACGAAACGTCCAAGACCTATCTCGTGGGCTATGATGCTTAAAAAGCCTTCGCTGACAAAGTACCCTCTTAGCTTTGAGAGAGTTCCTTCATCATAATCTCTGTATTTTTCAAGGAGATATTCTGTGATAACAAGCTGTAAAACCGCATCACCGAGGAATTCCAGACGTTCATAGTTTGTTTTAGTTCTCTTCTCGTGGGAATAAGATCTGTGGGTGAGAGCTTCAAGAAGGAGACTCCTGTTCGTAAATTGATACGACAGGAGTCTCTCAAGATTTTCGTATTTAACCGGTTCGCCGTGACTACTCATACTTTTTCAGCAAGATAGTTGCGTTTGTTCCTCCGAAGCCGAAAGAGTTGCTTAATCCGTAGCGGATATCAAGTTTTTCAGCTTTATTGGGTACGTAGTCGAGATCGCAGTCAGGATCCGGCGTTTCAAGGTTGATTGTGGGGGGTATAATGCCTGTCTTTATTGACATGGCAAGATAAGCCGCCTCAACACTGCCCGCAGCGCCGAGCAGGTGACCAGTCATCGATTTTGTGGAGCTGATTTTAAGCTTTCCTGCGTGGTCGCCGAAAACGCCCTTAATAGCCCTTGTTTCGATGGCATCGTTATATGGAGTGGATGTACCGTGGGCGTTGATGTAGTTGATTTCATCAGCGTTTATTCCGGCATCCTTAATAGCCATTCTCATTGTTCTCATAGCGCCGTCACCGGATTCGTCAGGTGCTGTCATGTGGTATGCGTCACCTGTGAGACCGTAGCCTGCGACTTCGGCGTAGATTTTTGCGCCGCGCGCTTTTGCGTGTTCAAGCTCTTCAAGGATCAGAATACCTGAGCCTTCTCCCATAACAAATCCGTTTCTGTCTTTGTCGAAGGGTCTGCTGGCTTTTTCAGGTTCTTCGTTCCTTTTTGCCAGTGCTTTCATGTTGGAGAAGCCGCCCACTGCAAGCTCAGTAATGGAAGCTTCCGCTCCGCCCGCAACCATGCAGTCCGCATCGCCTCGTGCAATGATTTTGAAGGCGTCGCCTATGGCGTGTGTGCCTGTGGCGCATGCAGTTACGATGCTGAGGTTGGGTCCTTTAAGTCCGTAGCGTATGGAAACGGCTCCGCTGCCCATGTTGATGATGGATGCAGGGATGAAGAAAGGGGAGATCTTTTTGATTCCGCCTGCAATGTATGCCGCTTTAGTGTCTTCGGTGGATTTGAAACCGCCTATTCCTGAACCTATGATAACGCCGAAACGCTCTTTATCCACAGCGTCAAGGTTCATGTCTGCATCTCTGAACGCTATTTCCGCCGCAGCAAGTGCGAAAACAATGAACTCGTCAAATCTTTTGATATCTTTTTTATCGACAAGTTCTTCGGGATTGAAGTTTTTAACTTCACCGGCAATTTTTACGGGAAATTCGGATGTGTCAAATTTGGTAATCTGTCCGATACCGCTTTTACCGGCTATGAGGTTTGTCCAGTTTTCATCGTTTCCGACTCCGACCGGTGTCACAAGACCGATTCCGGTGATAACAACCCTTCTGCTCACAGGTTCCTCCTGTTTGTTTTGATCTTCTGATAAGACACTGCCCGCAGTTTTATACTCTGCGGGAAGTGCGTGTTTCTGCTTAAATTACTTCGCTGATTCGATGTAGCTGATAGCGTCGCCGACAGTTTTGATCTTTTCTGCTTCCTCATCGGGAATTTCAAGATCGAACTCTTCTTCAAAAGCCATGATAAGCTCTACTGTGTCAAGAGAGTCAGCATCAAGGTCATCGATGAAAGAAGCTTCGGGTTTAACATCTGCTTCGTCAACGTTAAGCTGTTTAACGATAATTTCTTTTACTTTTCCTGCGATATCCATTCAAATCCTCCTGGAGTTTCTTTCATTTTTTCAGCGGTGCTTATACGTACATTCCGCCGTTAACATGAATGGTCTGTCCTGTTATGTAATCCGATCCGGAGCCCGCAAGGAACAATGCCGTATCTGCCACGTCCTTCCCTGTGCCGAAAACGGCGAGGGGGATCATGGAGATCATTTTCTGCTGAATCTCCTCGCTGAGTCCGTCCGTCATATCAGTTGTTATAAATCCGGGCGCAATTGCGTTTACTCTGATGCCCCTTGAGGCAAATTCCAGAGCCGCTGTTTTGGTAAGCCCGATAAGCCCCGCCTTGCTGGCAACATAATTTGCCTGCCCTGCGTTGCCCATGAACCCTACGATGCTAGATACATTTATTATCTTGCCGTAGCGTTTTTTCATCATGCCTTTTACTGCAAAACGGGTGCAGAGAAAAGCACTTTTAAGGTTTACGTCCATAACTGTCTGCCAGTCTTCGGTTTTCATTCTCATGAGAAGACCGTCTTTGGTTATGCCCGCATTATTTACAAGTATGTCGACTGTGGAGCCTGTCACTTCCTCCACCTTGTCAAACATAGCTTTAACTTCTTCTTCATCTGCAACATTCGCCTTAACGGCAAATGCTTTGCCCCCTGCATCTGTTATGGCTTTTACCACTTCGTCTGCTTTTGCGGGGCTTGAGGAGTAGTTAACAGCAACATAAGCGCCCTGAGCGGCAAATGCCAGCGCCATATCTTTTCCTATTCCTCTGGAGGCTCCGGTTATAAGGGCAATTTTATCTTTAAGCATGTTGTTTACTCCTTCAGCACACGGCCTTTTCATAGGGCTGTGTGATTTTTATAACCCGTCCTCGTCACCGAGAACACCTATGTTCTTAAGCTCAATCTCTTTATTGATCTTCTTTACAAGCCCGGTGAGAACTTTGCCCGCACCGACTTCTATTATAGCACTTACACCTGATGATGCCATGTTTTCAACGGACTTTGTCCAGAGAACAGGGCTTGAAACCTGCTGAACAAGTGAGTTGTACACCGTTTCGGCATCTGTTTCAATCTCAGCTTTTACGTTATTGAAAACAGGGGTGTGCAGGCTGTTTATTGTAATATTTTTAAGGTAAGCAGCCATCTTATCCGCAGCAGGTTTCATCAGGCTGCAATGGAAAGGGGCGCTCACCGGAAGCAGGATCGCCCTTTTTGCTCCGGCTTCCTTGATTTTTTCACAGAAAAGGTTAACCGCATCAACATTACCTGCGACCACAGTCTGTCCCGGACAATTGAAGTTAGCCGGTTCAACCACTGAACCTGAGCTACTGCATGCCTTGCACACATCGGCTATAACGGAATCATCGGCGCCCATAACGGCAGCCATAGCCCCTGTTCCCACCGGAACAGCCTCCTGCATGAATTTACCTCTGTTATGAACAGCAAGAACAGCATCTTCAAAGCTTATGCCGCCTGCCGCCACAAGAGCGGAATATTCACCCAAAGAGTGTCCTGCGAAGAAATCCGCATTTATTTTATGCTTCACCGCTTCCCATATGCCGATGCTCATAGTGAGCAGGGCGGGTTGGGTGTTGAATGTCAGTTTAAGCTCTTCTTCCGGTCCGTTGAACATTATGGAAGTAAGGCTGTAGCCCAGAACTTCGTCAGCTTTGTCAAAAACTCTGCGAACTTCTGCGTATTTGTCGTAAAAATCTTTCCCCATTCCGGCAAACTGCGAGCCCTGACCGGGGAAAACCACTGCGGTTTTTGCCATGTCGTTACCGTCCGTATTTCGTTTTTAGAATGTGAAAACCATGCTGCCCCAGGTGAGACCCCCGCCGAAAGCGGCGCAGGCGATATTCATGCCTCTTGTCAGAGTACCGTTTCTCACTACTCCGTCAAAGGCGGTGGGGATGGTTGCGGCGGAAGTGTTGCCGTATTTATCAAGATTAATAACAACTTTTTCAGGGGGCAGTTTAAGCCTTTTTGCTGTGGCGTCAATGATGCGCAGGTTCGCCTGATGGGGGATGAGGAAGTCAATATCCTCATATGTGAGCCCGCTGGAAAGAACCGCTGCATCGGCTGCGTCTGACATAGCCCTGACTGCTATTTTGAATATTTCGTTTCCGCTCATGTGGAGCAGGTTGTCTTCGATGCTGCGCTCTTTTCTCTCCGCAAGGAAGGTTGAACCGAGAGATTCCAGAGTGAGAAGCCCGCCGAAGCTTCCGTCTGCATAGGCATGAACACTGCGTATTCCCGGTTCGCTGTCAGCACCGATTACCGCTGCACCGGCTCCGTCACCGAAGAGAATGCAGGTGCTTCTGTCTGACCAGTCAAGCCCGGCTGTGAGCCTTTCTGCGCCTATCACGAGGATTTTTTTTGCAGAACCGGAACGGATAAGCCCGTTGGCAATGTTTACTGCATATATAAAACCTGAGCATGCTGCTGTGAGGTCAAAGGCAAAACAGCCTTTGATTCCAAGCATTCTCTGCACGTTGCAGGCGGTTGAGGGCATTGTGGTATCAGGAGTGAGGGATGCGACTATGATGCCGTCCAGCTCCTCCGGTTTTACACCTGCCATGTCAAGGGCATTAACGGCGGCGCCGTATGCCATTTCACCGCAGGTCATGTTTTTGGCTATTCTGCGTTCTTTGATACCGGTTCTGGTAACTATCCATTCGTCAGAAGTTTCGAGAAACTTTTCAAAATCATGGTTGGTCATTACATCCGGCGGAAAGCAGGAGCCGGTTCCCAGAAATCTTGAATATATATTCATCTATACCACCGCAGGCAGGCTGATTTTATTCAGCCTGCGGGTTTTTTTTCTTGAATTTACCGATGATATTATCCAAAAAAGACACATCTTTGTCAACTTCTAAAACCCCGATGGAGTCAGCGAGTTTTTCCTGAATAACTTTGTTGAGATTGTGTTCGGCAAGCTCTTTTGCCACTCTGATGCCGTTTTTGACGGCATTTTCGTTGGAGCTTCCGTGTCCTATAATACAGACGCCTTCAACACCGAGAAGCGGCGCTCCGCCGTATTCGGTATAGTCGGCTCTTTCTTTAACACGCATAAGGGCTTTTCTCGCCAGAAGCGCACCGGCTTTCGCCCAGAATGAGCTTGTAATCTCCTCTTTAAGCATTTTGGAGATGTACCATCCTGCGGATTCCGCTACCTTGAGAGCAACATTTCCGGAAAAGCCGTCACACACCACAACATCTGTTGTACCTCTGAAAAGATCCTTGCCTTCCACATTTCCGTAGAAGTTGATGGAACTGCCCAAAGAGCGCAGAAGAGTGTGAACCGATTTTGTTGTTTCGTTGCCCTTCACATCCTCTTCTCCGATACTGAGAAGCCCGATGGATGGCTTGGAAAGCCCCAGAACTATCTGGGCATAGACACTGCCCATGATGGCGAACTGGAGGTAGTTAAGCGGCTTGCAGTCAACATTAGCTCCGACATCAAGCATAACGGTATGCCCCTTTATATTGGGGAGGACAGCGCCGATCGCCGGTCTGTCTATACCGTTCAGCGTGCGGAGAACCATGATAGCCACAGCCATGACCGCACCCGTATTGCCTGCGCTGAAAAATGCGTCTGCATCACCGTTTTTAACATGCTTAAGACCTGCGTGGATGGATGAATTTCTTTTCCCTCTCACTATCATGGAGGGGGAGTCATCCATAGTCACCACATCTTCCGCATGGTCAATTTCAATTTTAGAGGAGGGGAACCTGCCGCATGAGTCAAGCTCTTTTTTAATAAGCTCTTCCCTGCCCACAAGGAGTATATTCGCTCCGTATTCGTTGCAGGCGGCAACGGCTCCTTTTACAATCTCCTCCGGGGCGTGGTCGCCGCCCATGGCATCAACCACAATCCTCATGTCAGATTTCAGCCGTCTTAATTACCTGCACTTTTTTGTAATAACCGCAGGAAGGGCAAACTCTGTGAGGAAGCTTTAGCTCACCGCAGTTTTCACATTTGCCGAAAGACTGAGCTGTAGCGTGGTGGTGGCTTCTTCTGTTACCTTTTTTGCGACGTGTTGTCTTTTTCTTCGGTACACCCATTACCGTACTCCTTAATATTTTGCGCTGTCACCGTCTCTTAAGATAAAGAGCGGTGATGCGTCAGTTGTTTTTAAGTTTATTTAGAGCGTCCCAACGGGGATCGCCTTCTTTAACTATCTCTTCGTTTTCGTCTTTAATAAGCTCGCTGCCGCAGGGCTTGGAGCATGTAACCTTCATGGGGAGCAGAAGCAGTGCTTCGGCTTCTGTTATTTCATCTGTATCAAGCTCATCGCCATCGATGATGTAGGCGGAGGCGTCTTCATCCTCAAGCGCCAGCTCTTCAGGGAGATCGGTTCCTGCTCCTCTGAGTATCCTGACGCTTACGTCACCCGCAAGTTCAAGAATAACTTCCTCAAGGCATCTGTCGCAGGGCATTACTGCCTTTGCGGATATTTTGCCGTCAAGGTAAAACTCGCTTTTGCCGTCCCCCACGGGGAATATGCGTCCGGCGAAGGAGACCGATTCAAACTTCCCGCCTTCAAAGGAGAAGCTGCGTCCGGTGTTAATTTCTACGCCTGTGCTTTCAATGTCTTCCAGTATAATCTTCAAGTGTCATCCTGCCGAAAGGCTTATGTAAAATGGCTTTAAAGCCCTTATTCAGACCATCTTTAAACACCCGCCGACAGGGCAGACTTCAAGTGGTCAAAATGAGGGAAAATCTTATATAGATTAAAATGGAAAGTCAAGATCAATCCGTCTTCCCGCAGAAAAGGGCGCGTCCTGCCCCTTTTCCGCACACGCTCGCGCCGAACTTCGTTCGTCTTCGCTTCGCACGGCGCAACTCCTTCCTTGGAGTTGTATTACTTGAATCAGACCTGTTTTAGCGCAGAAAAGGGTGTGTCCTGCCCCTTTTCCGCACACGCTCGCACCGAACTTCGTTCGTCTTCGCTTCGCACGGCGCAACTCCTTCCTTGGAGTTGTATTACTTGAATCAAACCTGTTTTAGCGCAGTAAAGGGTGCGTCCTGCCCCTTTTCTGCACACTTTCACGCCGAACTTCGTTATATCACTGGTTCTTGATGAACGTTCCTCTGTCAAGCTCATCGAAGGCTAGCTGAAGCTCTTCGTTTGTATTCATAACAATGGGTCCGCCCCATGCGATCGGTTCATTCAGCGGCTGACCGGAGACAAGAACGAATCTGGCGCCGTTTTCTGAGTACGCCTTGAATGTGTCGCCGTAGTCAAAAAGAACGGCTTCCTTTTCTCCCGATGCCTTGGCTGAGTCGCCGAAAACAGCCTCTCCATGCATAACGAATGCGAAGAGGTTTTCGTCCTCCGGGGTTTCCAGTGTCCATGTGTGTCCGGCTTTGACTGTGACATCAAGAAACGTCACAGGAAGGTGCTCGCCCCTCATGCCGCCTTTGTGTCCTTTATATTCTCCTGCCACTATGGCTATTGCTGCGTCCTCATCATCAACCTTTGTAACGAGATCGGGAGTTATGTCACGGTAGGTTGGTTCGGTCATTTTCTTTTTAGCTGCAAGGTTTACCCAAAGCTGAAGTCCGAACATGCGCTCCGACGGCTGGGGCATTTCCTGATGGAGTATGCCGCTTCCTGCTGTCATCCACTGACACGCACCGGAAGTTATCACACCTTCATTGCCGAGGCTGTCCATATGCTCTATTTCACCTTCAATAAGATAAGTGACGGTTTCTATCCCCCTGTGAGGGTGCATGGGGAAACCTTTTATATAATCCGCAGGATCTGTGGAGTCAAATGCGTCCAGAAGCAGGAAAGGATCGAACTTTTCGGCGTTTCGTCTGCTCAATACACGGTTAAGATGTACTCCGGCTCCATCCACCGAAGCTCTGCCTTTTACAGTTTCCTTAATTGTGCGAAGTTTCATGGGCAGCCTCCTTATCAGCTATAATATAAATGAGAAGGGAGATATTGCAAGGAGCTGGGCAAATACAGTGTTTTTCTGACTTTTTTATAAATTGACACTTACTCCGCTGAGGGGTAAAGTCCGTTTGTTCAAAGCAGAAATCGCATTATGACTGAAAAAAAGGTGGAAAGATGAAGATTACCGTAATCGGCGCAGGCTATGTCGGTCTGGTTACTGCCGCTTGTCTGGCAGACACCGGCAACGAAGTGATGTGTGTTGAAAAAGTTTCCTCAAAACTTGAAACTCTTAAAAAAGGCGAATCACCTATTTATGAGCCGGGTCTTACTGAGGTTCTGAAAAAGAACATCGCATCCGGTAATATACGCTTTACCGACAGTATAGAAGACGGTGCAAAGTTTGCAGAAGCGCTTTTTCTTTGTGTAGGCACTCCCCAGAGTGACAGCGGAAAGGCGGATCTCTCACAGGTGGAGGAAGCGGCAAGGCATATTGCCGAAGTTGCGGAAGGTTACAAACTTATCATAGAAAAATCCACCGTTCCCGTTAATACCCACAGAAGGGTAAAAATGACCCTGAAAAGATACGCTAATCCGAATGTGGTTTTTGATGTGGCTTCAAACCCCGAATTTCTTCGTGAGGGTTCGGCTCTTTACGATTTCACCAATCCTGACAGGATAGTGGCAGGTGTTGAGAGCGAAAGGGCAAAGGCAATTTTTGAAGAGCTGTACAAACCTTTTACAGAAAAAGGTTTTCCCCTGCTCATAACCACTCCTGCGGCGGCGGAGCTTATAAAGCATGCCTCTAACTCGTTCCTTGCACTGAAAATATCATATATTAATATGGTGGCGGACTTATGCGAGAAGGTCGGAGCGGACATAGAACTTGTGGCGGAAGGCATGGGGCATGACAAACGAATCGGTCGTGCTTTTCTTAATGCCGGACTTGGCTATGGCGGAAGCTGTTTCCCCAAGGATATAAAAGCGTTTATCAATATGGCGGATGAAAACGGCGTGGATTTTTCACTTCTTCAGGAGGCAGATTATATCAACGCCTCCAGAAGAACAAAATATCTTGCCAAAATAGAAGATCTCCTCTGGATAATAAAAGATAAGAAAATCTGCATATGGGGGCTTGCTTTTAAACCCAATACAGACGATATAAGAGAAGCACCAGCCATTGATATAGTCCGTGAACTGACGGAGCAGGGGGCAGAACTGCGCCTGTGTGACCCGAAGGCGGAAGAGAATTTCAGAAGGCTTTTCCCTGAAAACGGACAGATAAAATACTATGATGATATGTATAAAGCCGCCGAAGGTGCTGACGCTCTTCTGCTCATAACAGAGTGGAAGGAGTTTGTTGAGGCGGATATAAAAAAGCTTAAGAGCATTATGACCCTTCCCCTTGTTATAGACGGCAGAAATGCATTTAAGCCTGAGAAAATGAAAGAACTCGGAGTTGAATATTACAGCATCGGCAGGTAAACGGAAAACAGTTCTGATAACAGGGGCGGCGGGCTTTATCGGCAGCCACCTCTGTGACCGCTTTTTGGCAGAGGGATGGAAGGTTATTGGCATGGATAACCTTATTACAGGCTCCATGAACAACATCGCACACCATCTCGGTAATGACTGTTTCAGATTTATCAGGTATAACGTAACAAACTACATACATGTTGAAGGCGCTGTTGATTTGGTGCTTCACTTCGCATGCCCCGCAAGCCCTGTGGATTATCTCAATTTTCCCATACAGACCCTTAAGGTGGATTCAGTGGGAACAATGCACACCCTTGGTCTCGCCAAAGAGAAAGGGGCACGCTATGTTTTCGCCTCCACATCCGAAGTGTACGGAGACCCTGAGATACATCCACAGCCTGAAACCTACTGGGGTAATGTTAATTCCGTGGGCAGACGTTCTGTTTATGACGAAGCTAAAAGGTTTTCCGAAGCCATGACAATGGCATACCACAGAACTCACGGCGTGGATGTGCGGATTGTCCGCATATTCAACACATACGGTCCCCGAATGAGGCTCAATGACGGGCGGATAATACCGAACTTCGCCTATCAGGCGCTTAAGGGTGAGCCTGTCACAGTGTACGGTGACGGCAGCCAGACAAGGAGCTTCTGCTTTATCTCCGACCTTGTGGAGGGGATATACAGAACCGCAATGCAGGACAATCTTAACGGTGAGATATATAATCTCGGCAACACTGATGAATATGCCGTGGAGGACTTTGCGCGCCTGATAATCGGTTTTCTGGGTTCAAGGTCTGAGATAGTTTATAAACCTCTGCCGGAGGATGACCCCAGAAGGAGATGCCCGGATATAACAAAGGCGGAAAATACTCTGGGATGGCGTCCTGTGGTTAGCATATACGAAGGTCTGAGGCAGACCATAGAGTTTTTCAGACACACAATAAATCTTAACGGCGGGGAACAGAATAATGGCTAAACTTCCTCTTTCTGTATGCCTTATTTCTTTTAATGAAGAAGATAATATAGAGCGGACAATAAAAAGTGTTTCGGACCTTGCTTCTGAAATAATAGTGGTGGATTCATACTCCACAGATAAAACTGTTGAAATTGCGGAAAAACTCGGAGCAAAAGTTTACAGCGAAGAGTGGAAAGGCTTTGAAAGGCAGAAAAACTCCGCAATGGAGAAATGCACCCAGCCCTGGGTACTCTCCCTAGACTGTGATGAAGTTCCGGATGAAAATCTCCGCCACGCAATAGTCGGAGCTGTTTTAAGCGGCTCATACAATGGTTATACCCTGAACAGGCGCACGTTTTATGCGGGAAAGTTTCTCCGATTTTCGTGGCAGCCCGACCGCAAGCTCCGTCTTGTGAAATCATCCGCCAAACCGGAATGGAAGGGCGGGGACATACATGAATATCTCTGTGTGGATGGAGAAACCGGACGGCTTGAGGGCGAACTGCAGCACTATTCATATAAAGATATAGCAGACCACATGCACAGGCTCGTTAAATATGCGCAGCTTTCCGCAGGCGTCTACCGCAAAAAAGGGCGGAAGATGTCCTACTTCAAGCTTCTTTTCAGCCCTTGGGGAGCATTTCTGAAAAAGTTTATACTCCGTCTCGGTTTTCTGGACGGCTTCAGGGGTTTTCTGGCGGCTTTCAGCAGCTTTTTATATGTATTTCTTAAATATGTTTTCCTCTGGGAACTGGAGATGAAAAACCGTGACTCCTAAAGTTATTTCTGTCGGCAATATTTCCCTCGGCGGCACAGGCAAAACCCCCTTCACAATCAGGCTGACAAACTATTTTCTGGCACAGAGCAAAAAGGTCTGTGTTCTTTCAAGGGGCTACAAAGGCAAAATAGGTCTTGGCACCAATGTTATATCAGACGGTGAAAATATACTTATAAAGCCCCCTCTTGCGGCTGACGAGCCCTATATGATAGCGGAAAACTGCAAGGGTGCGATAGTTATCACCGGCAGAGAAAGGGCGGATTCTGCGGCTTATGCCATGGAGCATTTCAAACCGGATCTGTTTATTCTCGATGACGGCTTTCAGCATAAGCGTATGCACAGGGACTTGGACATTCTGCTCCTTGATTACAGAAAGCCTATCTCAACCGGGCTGCCGTTTCCTTTCGGTTATCTCAGGGAATTCCCCAAAGGGATACGCAGGGCGGATATAATTGTTTTCACAAGGGCGGATAATAACGAAGTGCCGAGCAATGTTGTTCCTCTGGTTAAGGACAAGCCTGTATTCTTCAGCAATATAGAGTTTAAAGGGATCAGAACTGCGGACGGACAGCTCCTCTCATCGGAAGATATGATGGGGAAAAAGTGCCTCGGTTTCTCAGGGATAGCAGGCGGCGGAAGATTTTTTGCATTTCTCTATGAAAACGGCATAAACGTGGTTAAAAACAGGCAGTTCCCTGATCACATGCACTACTGCTGTAAAACTCTGGACAGGCTTGAGGACATAGTGGAACATTATAAGCTTGATATGATAGTTACAACCCAGAAAGACTTTGTGAAAATATCCGAAGACCGCCGCCACAAATATGCCTATGCGGAAATAGACATTGCTCTCAATGATGAGGAAGGTTTTTTCGGGGAAATAACAAAGAAATTATTCTGATCTATTTTTAGTCTTTGTCGATGTGAGGACGGCCTCACCGCTCGGTTACATCAGGGGACGGCCCCGCTTATTTTAAATGAGGTTTAAAATGGCGTGGACCATTCTTATCATTGCTGGTTTATTTGAAATAATCTGGGCTCTGGGGCTTAAATACAGCGAAGGTTTCTCAAAGTCTGTACCTTCCGTAATCACTGTTGCAGCGATGATCGTAAGCTTTTATCTTCTCTCCTATTCAATGAAAACTCTACCCATGGGTACAGCCTATGCAGTTTGGACAGGCATAGGCGCTATGGGAATATTTGTATGCGGAGTAATTTTCTTTCATGAACCCCTGACGCTTATCAGAGGAGTGTCTGTGCTGTTGATCGCAGCGGGGATAGCCGGACTGAAACTAGGGGGCTAGAAGTCCGTTTCCTGCTCATTTTCTGTTTTTCTTTTGCGGAGAACCTTGTTGTATGTGGAGATAATATCCCTGCGGGTGATGATCCCCACAAGGCGGTGTTCGTTCTCCGCAGCTACCACCGGCAGAAGCTCAATATTTTTAAAGCCTATCATCTCAATGGCGTCTGCGAGGTTGTTGTCCGGTTTGATTACCGGAATATCTGTTTCGCAGACCTCTTCCGCAACTACAATGCTTTCCAGACCTTCCTCAAAAACGAACTCCCTTATTTCCTCGAATAAAAGAATACCCACAAGGTCGCCGTTTTCCTTAACCACTGGGAAGTTATTGTGTTTTGTGGCTGCGATAAAGTGGACGATGTCGTTGAACTTCATGTCTTCTCTTATCACTATGGGGTCGGGACGCATTATGTCCTTAACATGTATATCCTGAAGCACCTGAAGAAAGAACTCGCCTTTGTGGATGGGTGAGTCACTACGGAATTCAACCTGATTACGGTACATTGTGGTTTTGCGGAGCAGGAGAAACGTAAGCGTGCTTACCCACATTGAAGGCACAAGCAGGTGATAGTTTCCTGTCATTTCGCTGACCATGATTATTGTGGAGAGGGGTGCGCTTGCTATTCCTGCGAAGAAGCCGGCCATACCGACTACCACATATGCCCCCGGTTCGGGTGCAATGGCAGGGAGAAGCATGTTCAGGGCAAGCCCGATAAAACCGCCGACGGATGCACCTATCACCATGGACGGACCGAAAATCCCTGCACTTCCGCCGCTTCCTATGCTGAAAGATGTGGTAAGGATTTTAGCGAATATAAGAATAAACAGAAGCAGGATGCTTAAGTGAACATTCATGGCAAGCTCTATATTTGCATACCCGCCGCCTATGGCTTCCGGCAGCCAGAAACCGATTATACCTGTCAGCATACCGCCGATGGCAGGTTTAAAGTAAGGAGAGATCTTCATTGCCTTGAATGCTGCTGTTATGCGGTAGAATGTGTTTACATAAAGCCAGCCGAAGAGAGCGCAGGCAAAGCCGAGAATAGTGTATCCCGCCAGTTCCACAGGACTGTCAAACCTGAACGCAGGCGTTGCAAACAGAGGATCCCAGCCAAAGAAGGAGCAGAAGATTGAATAAGCTATGATCGATGTGATTGTAGACGGCAGAAGAACTTCAAACTCCATGTCCGAACTGCTGTAGAGGACTTCCGCCGCAAAGATAGCTCCTGCCAGAGGGGAACGGAATATCGCCCCGACTCCTGCGCCCATTCCTGCTGCGGTGAGAATTCTTTTTTCCCTGTCAGTAAGGTTAAGGATTCGTCCCAGAAATGAACCGAAGCCGGCGCCTATCTGCGCTATGGGACCTTCACGCCCGCCGGAGCCGCCTGTGCCTATGGTGATTGAGCTTGCTATTGTCTTGATAACAGGGACATTCCACTTAATGTAGCCGTTTTTATGGTGAATCGCCTTGATGGCGGCGTCAGTTCCGTGCCCTTCTGCTTCGGGGGCGAACCTGTAAACAAGAAAACCGCTTATAAGACCGCCCAGAGCGGGCAGAAAAAGGACTATCCATCTGTTGAAATGAGTGGCGGCATGCCCGAAGAAAGCAGGCTCCCCTGCTGTTTCCTCAACCCTCATTCCGCCGAGATAGTCAAGGAAGATGTATGAACAGCCCTGAAGCATCAGGAAAAAGATTATAGCGCCGACGCCTGCAACTATGCCTACAAGCGAGCCAAGTATGAACCATCTGCCTATAACGGGCAGATTAAATTCCTTTAGTTTGAATTTAAACACTACCTGTCCTTATCACACGGAGCGGAAGACGAAAAACCCCTTTTTGTCCGTATATGCTGAAATTCTGCCGTAGGTTTTTTCAACCTCAAGCTCTTTCTGTATATCGTCAGGAAGATCCTTAAACGCATTTTCTATCCGTTCAAGAGTCTCTGCCTCTCCGCCGAGTCTGCTTGCCCATTCGGGGAAGTCATGCTTTTTGAAAAGGCATGTATAGTCTATCAGCCTGAAATCGTTTCCTGCAAAATCCAGTATCTCGTCCAGCCTGTAGCTCCGCACATGGGTGCTGTCTCTGATATATTCGATTACGTTAAGGTAAGAATCCTCCACATCGACAATGTTGTCAATGAGTATCATCCACCCGAGGGGGCGGAGAACCCTTTTTGCTTCACGGAAAAAAAGATCAGGACTTTTGAAATGGTGCATGGCTATGCGACATGTAACAATGTCAAATGTATTGTCGGCAAAGGGCATTGCCTCTGCAACAGCGCAGACAGGTGTGTTAAGGGTGAATTTTTCTTTTGCGGTTTTCAGCATAGGTATGCTGGGGTCAAGGGTGCATCGCCTCTTAGCGGGAACAGCCGCTGCACAGTGCCCTGCACCTGTTGCCACATCAAGCAGGCATTCAAACTCATTGTTCTTGAAGTTTTTCCTTATTAGGTCGAGGTCGTCGCCCTTGATATGATCGGAGCTTATGTAATAATTGAAAGCCGCTTCGCTGAATCCCATTTACAGTCCTCTGTCTGCGAAAAATTCTCTTATCAGCCTGTCCAGCTCTTCAAATTCGAGTAGGAAGGCGTCATGTCCGTAGTTTGATTGTATGTTGTACCAGAATGCTTTCTTGCCCTGATGTTTCATTATATCATAGATTTCCTCTGTAAGATACGAGGGGAAAAGGAAATCTGATGAAACAGATATGAGAAGTGTATCTGCTTTTATAAGTTCAACAGCGTCAGCCAGTGAGCCGCGCCCATAGGAGAGATCGAAAATATCCATTGCCTTCAACACATAAAGGTATGTGTTGGCATCGAAAACCTCTGTAAATTTGTATCCGTTGTAACGGAGATAATTTTCAACCTCGAAAAAGCCGTTAAAATCGTAAAAACCTTCAAAAGCCGAATATCTGCGCCCGAATTTATCGTGGAACGCAGGATCGGAGAGATAGGTTATATGCCCAGCCATACGGGCAATGGCGAGCCCGTCCACGGGGAATTCGCCTTCGTAGTAGTCTCCCTTGTTCCATCTGGGGTCTTTGGTGATGGAGAAGCGGGCAATGCTGTTAAAGGCGATTGCCATCGGGGTGATGGCGTGGGTGGTGGCAATGGGTATAAGTGTTTTCATCATATCAGGATATGTCACACCCCATTCCAATACCTGCATACCACCCATAGAACCACCTGCTACTGCAAGGAGCTTTTCTATGCCCAGATGGTCAATAAGCCTTTTCTGGAGCTTTACCATATCTTTCACTGATGCAACGGGGAAGCGGATGCCGTATCTCTTGCCCGTGGAAGGGTCAACAGATGACGGACCGGTTGTCCCGAAACAGCTTCCGAGAAAGTTGGAACATATTACAAAGTATTTATCTGTATCAAAGGTTTTGCCCGGACCTATCATGGAGTCCCACCATCCGGGCTTCTGCTCATCCGCTCTGTGGAAGCCTGCCGCATGGGCGCTTCCGGTCAGTGCGTGACAGACAAGAACAGCATTGGACTTATCTTCATTCAGTTTTCCGTATGTCTCGTAGCAGCAGGTGACAGATGATATCACCCTGCCGCTTTCAAAGGAGAAGTCATCCCTGAATGTGACATACTGCGGTTTTATGATTCCTGCGGAATTTTCCATAAATTCTATGCCTTTTTAGCCTTCTCAAACGCCTGTTCAATATCGGCTATGATATCATCAATGTGTTCTATACCCACAGAGAGGCGGATGAGCCCGTCTGTTATGCCTGCTTTAGCCTTCTGTTCTGCGTTAAGCTGTCTGTGAGTGGTGCTTGCAGGGTGGGTCACAAGTGTTCTGGTGTCACCTAGGTTGGTGAGGTGAGTCGCCAGTTCCACACCTTCTATGAAGGCTCTGCCCGCTTTCTGCCCGCCTTTAATGCCGAAACTCAGCATAGCTCCTGTTCCTTTAGGCATGTACTTTTTAGCTCTTTCGCAGTTGGGGTTGCCCTCGATTTCAGGAAAGTTCACCCAGTCCACCATATCACTCTTCTGGAGATAGGCTGCAAGCTTGCGGGCATTTTCCACATGTCTCTCCATGCGTACATGAAGTGTCTCCAGCCCCTGAATAAGGAGGAAAGCATTCATGGGGCTCATACAGCCGCCTATGTCACGCATTGTCTGAACACGCATTTTAACAGCGAGGGCGGCGTTTCCGAAACGCTCAGCATATACAACTCCGTGATAGCTGGGATCAGGCTCTGTGAAAGAGGGGAAGCGTCCGCTCTTTGCCCAGTCAAATGTGCCGAGGTCAACAGCTATGCCTCCCATTGAGTTTCCGTGTCCTCCCAGAAACTTAGTTACGGAGTGTATAACCACATCTGCTCCGAATTCCTTCGGGCGGAAGAGAAAAGGTGTGGGGTAAGTGTTGTCTATCACAAGAGGAAGACCGTTGGCGTGGGCTATTTCGGCTATTTTTTCAAAATCGGCGATGTCGTTTCCGGGGTTAGCCACGGTTTCCAGATAGATAGCCTTTGTCTTGTCATTTATCAGTGCCTTAATCTCTTCCGGATTATTCTGGTCAAAGGGGCGGAAGAGTATGCCGAGTTTTTTGAATGTATGAAAAAACAGGTTGTTTGTTCCGCCGTAGAGCCTGTTGGTGGTGATAACTTCATCCCCTGCTTCGGCTATTGTGGAGAAAACCATGAATTCTGCAAACTGACCGGAGGCTGTTGCCACTGCTCCTGTTCCGCCTTCGAGCATAGCGATGCGGTTTTCCAGAACCTCAACAGTGGGGTTGTTCAGACGGGTGTAGATGTAGCCGGCCTCTTCCAGATCGAAGAGCTTAACGGCGTGGTCAGCGTCACGGAACTTGTAGGCTGTTGTCTGGTATATTGGTACAGCCCTTGCGCCTGTGACCGGATCAGGTGTGTGTCCTCCGTGTACTGCTATTGTTTCCAAACGGTGCTTGCTCATGGTTTCCTCCTGATACAAAAAAAGCCTCTTTTCCAGAGGGAAAGAGGCTTTAGAGTCTTTTCTAAGCGGTTCTTATCTCCCCCATTGTCATATAGGGCAGGACTTAGCACCTTTCCTCAAAGGGCGGTTGCTGTGGTTTCAACGGGCCTGTCCCTCCACCACTCTTGATAAGTATAAAGTTTGCAATATTACATCTGTTTTTATCTTTAAGTCAATGGAATGTTTTGCGCTGTTGACTGTCTGTTCCCTGATAGGGTAAAAATACTCATAGAGAAGCGGAGGAATGATTTTGAACGGAATGATAAAAACAGTTGTGGTGATTGCCGCTGTTGTTCTTGCAGTTTATGCAGGAGCAGGGGCTTTCAGGCATTTTAGCAAATCAATGAAAACGGATAAAAGCATAGCAGACATTGTGCTTGCGCAGAACTGGCAAAAAAAAGAGATAGAAGGAACAGGGATCACAATATTTGCTCCTGATATGATGAAGGATGTTTCACATGCGGCGGATATTGCAGACAATGTCACAGCCCAGAGCGTTCATCAGTTTTCTCTGGATACTTTCGGGCTCACGGTGCTGTCTGTTGAAACTTCTGATGGGCTGAACGGAGAGGCTTTTACTAATGATTTAGTGAACAAGATAAAAAATTCCGGCGCCGCCGACAGTTTTCAGTATGAGATAAAACCATTGCAGAAGAGTGGTATTTCCGGCTGGCTCCTTCAGGGGGCAGCAAATGCCAGAGGGCAGAAGATAGTCGTTGAAGCATTGAGCTTTTCAAACGGCAGAACACTTAAGCACATAGCGATCAGTTATGACGGCAATGAGGAAAAGCTGGGGGAACTGGCTTCCAGGATACTTGATTCAGTAGAGATAGAGTAAAAAAGAACCGGATGCTGTAAAAAACATCCGGCTGTATATGAGTATTACTTGAGGCAGGGAAACCTGCCTTTTTATTCTTCGGGTCTGACTGTAAACACCGGGCATGGGGCCTTGCGGACAACCTTTTCAGCGGTTGAACCGAAGAGAACATGGTCAAGCCCTGTTCTGCCGTGGGTTCCGATAACTATCATGTCCGCCCCGGTTTCCTTGGCGTACTTGTTGATTTCGATAAAGGGAGTGCCTTTTATCAGTTTTGTTGTGTAGTTTATACCCTGAAGCACCGTCTGGTTTTTGATGAATTCATCAAGCTGTTTTGACGAGCCTGTTTCAATGTCAGTGGAGAGAGACTGCATAGTCACCTGCGGCAGATAAAAGGAAACCACCTGTGTTTCATCAAACATAACATGGAGTATTTCAAGTTCTGCACCGAACTGTTTCGCAAGCTCTGCGGCATATTCGAGCGCAACCTTAGAGGGTTCCGAAAAATCTGTGGGGTAAAGGATTTTTTTGATCTTTATCATCGCTGTCCTCCTTATACATAATAAATTATTAATATAAATCTATTATATACCCCGGCGGACAGTTAGGAAAGTCTAAATCATGCAGGAATTACTCTTTTGATAACATCCATCAGCTCACTGAAGGCAAACGGCTTGTATATAACGTCCAGAGCGCCGAGCTGGTAAGCTGAGAGCATGTTCTCCATATTTTCATTTCCGGTTATCACAAGAACAGGCACGCTGCTTCCGTTGTTTCTTAGTTTATGAAGGAACTGGAGTCCGTCCGTGGCGGGCATCATTAGGTCAGTCACCACAAGGTCAAACTCTGTTTCGTGAAGTTTATCCAGTGCAAAACGCCCGTTTTCAACAGTGTCTACATCATAATTCTGCTCAGAAAGCAGTGATGCGAGACCTTCTCTCTCGTATTTGTTGTCTTCAACAATCAAAATTTTCTTTTTCATAACCTGTCCCCGAAAAGTGACTGAAAATTGTTTTCCAGAAGCTCCGCCGTTTCCTCCAGTGTCATACCCGTCTCTGCGGCTATTGTTTCTGCCGTGTAGACTGTGTATGCCGGCTCGTTTGTTCTGCCTCTGTATGGGGAAGGCGCAAGGTACGGCGCATCTGTTTCGATGAGCAGCCTTTCCTTCGGTACAAATGCAAGGGATCGGCGCAGCTCATCCGACTTGGGAAAAGTTACAACTCCTGCGTAGGAAATGTAAAATCCGTTATCAAGGGCAAAGCGCATCAGGTCGGTATCACCGCTGAAGCAGTGGATAATACCGTTTTTCTCCCTTGCGGGCAGTTCCGCCTTCATTATTTCAATCAGGCGGGCGGTGGAATCTCTGTTGTGTATAATTACGGGTGTTCCCGTTTCGTTTGCAAGTCCGAGAAATGAGGCAAAGCACTTTTCCTGAGTTTCTCTGGGGGAGTGGTCATAGAAAAAATCCAGACCGATTTCACCCAGTGCTAATACCTTGGGAGCCTTGAGAAGTTCCCGCAGGCTTTCCATACCGTTTTCAGGAAAGCCGACTGTATCATGGGGATGAACTCCCACAGATGCGTAAACATTATCGTATCTGCCGGCAAAGCCGACAGCATTTTTGCTGTCTTCGATGTCTATGCCTATTGTCACTATCCGCTTTATCTTGTGCTGTGCGGCTCTTTCCATAACTGCATCCGCCTCTTCAACCAGGGGCGACATGTGCAGATGAGCATGTGAATCGGTGAAAAAGCCTTCAAAGGCGGTCAGTTTATCCAGAAAAGCCGTGTGTTCCGGCGAGTTTTTTTTTGCAATCATTATATAATCTGTTCCTGTTGTTTTTGTTAAGATGCAGTCAGGGCTTAGTGAAATCAAGCCCTGAAAGACAGATTATTTTATTTATAAGTTTGTGTCAATATTATTGATAAGCAGTATCATGTTAATGCAGCAAACTGCACATCCTGTCAGTTTGCTGACACGCTCGCGGACAGGTAAACTGCCCTTCGCTTCGCACGGCGTTATTCCTTCCATGGAATAAAGTCAGCTATAACAGCAGCAAACGTGTACACCCTGTCAGTTTGCAGGCGGCTAAACCGCCTGACGCAACATATTATTTTATGGGTGTTCCTGCCTCAATTCCATCGGGGAGTATCATAACGTGATGACGCTCTCCGTCAAAAGCAGCGAGAACCATACCCTCGGATGTGATTCCCATGAGTTTGGCAGGCTTAAGGTTTGCAACCACTGCAACGGTTTTCCCTTTGAGGTCTTCCGGTGCATAGCTTTTTGCAATGCCTGCCACAATTGTTCTCTCGCTGTTTTCTCCCAGAGACACTTTAAGCCTGAGAAGCTTTTCGCTCTTCTCAACCTTTTCAGCATCAAGGATTTTTCCTGCTTTCAGTGCAACTTTCTGAAAATCGGCAAATTCTATGGCAACGGATATTGCTTCTGGCTTTGCCTCTTCTTTTTTGGGCTCAGGAGTGCGGGTTTTCTGTATGTTTTCAAGCATTTCCTTTTCGTCTATTCTGGGGAAAAGCTGCTCAGGCTTATCAAGCAGTGCGCCCGCTTTCATTCCGCCTGTTTTCTTCAGTTCTTCAATGGGCGCAGGAGTGATTTCCGGTTCAAGACCAAGCTGAACACGCATGCTTTTTGCCGTTTCGGGCATAAAGGGCGAGATCAAAGTGGCGATAAGCCGTGCGCCGTCGAGGATTTTATAGAGAACAGAACCGAGCCTGTCTTTATTCGCTTCGTCTTTTGCAAGAGCCCAGGGAGCGGTATCATCAATATATTTGTTAAATGCGCTCACCAGCTCCCAAAGGCTGATGAGTGCTTTGTTGAATGCCAGTGTGTCGAGGTGTTTTTCAACCTCTGCAAAAACAGAGTCAATTTTTGCATCCATGGCATCATCCAGCGGATCGCCGACTTTGTATTCAGGCAGAACGCCGCCGAAATAGCGGGTAAGCATCCCCAGAGTACGGTTAAGCAGGTTGCCCAGATCGTTTGCGAGGTCTCCGTTAATGCGGTGAATAAGCGCCTTGAAGGAGAAGTCTCCGTCCAGCCCGAAGGGTACTTCACGGAGCAGGAAATATCTTATGGCGTCCACTCCGAAGGTATCGGCGAGCCAGTATGGGTCGATAGCATTGCCGAGGGATTTGGACATCTTCTGTCCTTCCACAGTCCACCAGCCGTGGGCAAAAACGCTCTTCGGCAGGGGAAGCCCTGCACTCATAAGCATTGTAGGCCAGTAAACCGTGTGGAAACGGAGAATATCTTTTCCTACCACATGGTATGTGGCGGGCCAGAATTTTTTATAGTTTTCCGCATCGTCCTTGTAGCCGAGGGCGGTAATGTAGTTTGTAAGTGCATCGATCCATACGTAGATAACGTGTTCGGGATCATCCGGCACGGGTATTCCCCATTTGAAGGATACACGGCTCACGGAGAGATCTTTAAGACCTTCTCTGATGAACGAGATTATTTCGTTGCGCCTTGATTCGGGCTTTATGAAATCAGGGTTATCCTGAATATGTTTAAGAAGAGCGTCTCCGTATTTGCTCATACGGAAGAAGTAGCTAGGTTCTTTCAGCTTTTCTGTTGCCCTCCCGCAGGATGGGCAGCAGTTTCCGTCCAGAAGCTGAGTCTCTGTCCAGTAGGTTTCGCAAGGAGTGCAGTACCAGCCTTCGTAATGACCTAAGTATATGTCGCCGTTTTCCTGCATTTTTTTAAAGAGCTTCTGCACGGAGTCTTTATGTATCTGGTCTGTGGTGCGGATGAAGCTGTCGTTTGATATATTGAGTTTTTCCCAGAGTCCGGCAAATCTCTGAACCACTCCGTCAGCGAGTTCCTTGGGGGTGATCCCTTTTTTTTCTGCCGCCTGTTCAATCTTCTGACCATGCTCATCTGTTCCGGTAAGGAAGAAAACCTCATTTCCTGTAAGGCGTTTAAAGCGGGAAACAGCATCACACGCAACCGTCGTATATGCGTGACCTATGTGGGGCACGTCATTAACGTAGTAAATCGGTGTTGTGATATAAAACGGCTGTTTTGTCATATGTTTCCTCCTTCGTCTTCCGCCTTGCCCTGTGCGAACTCAATCTTTGCCGTGTTGCCGTTTTCATCTATGATTCCGGCGTATGATTCCTTTTCATAGAGCAGGCAGCACATAAGCCTTCCGCAAACCCCTGATATTTTTGTGGGGTTGAGTATAAGGTTCTGGTCCTTTGCCATTTTTATGGAAATATTGTCGAATTTTCTAAGGAATGTGGAGCAGCAGAATTCTTTTCCGCAGAGTCCGAAACCGCCGAGCATTTTGGTTGCATCCCTGACGCCGACCTGACGCATCTCGATACGGGTGCGGAACACACGGGCAAGATCACGTACAAGGGCACGGAAATCCACCCTGCCGTCTGATGTGAAGAAGAAGGTGAGCTTGCTTCTGTCCAGCGTGTATTCGGCCTTAAGGAGCTTCATATCAAGTTCATGTTTTACCACCAGCTCTTTGCATTCGGCAAATGCTGCGGGTTCTTCCTCAATGTTTTTGGCACGTCTGACATAGTCTTCGTCTGTTGCCTTGCGGATAACTTTTTTCATGTCATCCATGTTTTTGATAACCATGGGGCGTGGAGAAAGGATTACAGCTGCAATATCTTCGCCTTTTTCCGTCTCAACAACAACGTGTTCCCCGTGTTTCGCCTCTATCCCGCAGGATAAAAAGTCATATATTTTTCCGGCGGGCTTAAACGCCACTCCGGTAACTTCAATCTCTTTCAATTAGAACCTCTGTTATTTTCGTGAACAGGTCAAACCTGAAAATATCAAGATTAACATTATAGTTAAGCCTCTGCAAAATATCCAGCAAATAGTTTGAAAACTCAAGCAGAACAGGTTTTCCCGTCTCTCTGTATTTTTCAAGGATGAATCCGTAAAGCACCGAGCAGAAGATTCTTATATCGTCTTTTTCTTTCAGACTTTCCAGACGTTTATAAAGCTTTTCACCGCTGAGTTCTTCAAACAGCATCCACTTTTCGGAGGCATTGTTATCAAGGAAATAAAGTGTCTGCGCCACGGAACCTGCGGCGAGCTTAACTGCCGCCTCATAGTTTGAAACATCCGGACGGAGTTTTTTGATGATGGAAACGACTTCATCATCGCTTAATCTTGAAAATTCCATATGCACGCATCTTGAGCGTATGGTAGGCAGCAGGCGGTCGTATTTATCGGTAATGAGAAAAAACACCGTGTTTTCGCCGGGTTCTTCAAGGGTTTTGAGAAAAGCGTTTGAGGCTTCGGTACGCATGTTGTGTGCGTTGTCTATGATGAAAACCTTATGGTTTGCCGAATGGGGGCTCATGTATGCCGTTTCCCCCATTTTGCGTACTTTTTCTATGGGGATGGAGTCGTCCTCAAATATGTGCAGATCGGGATGGTTCAGGGCATCAACCTGAGCGGAGTGGCGGGAGGATGATTCCTCAAATAAACCGCAGCCGCAGAAAAGGGATCGGGCTATTTCACGGGCGAGGAGTTTCTTGCCGCAGCTCTCTTTGCCGCTGAAAATATATGCGTGTACAAATTTTTTTGAATCGAGGGCTTTTGAGAATATTTCCCTTTCCCTTTCATGACCAATGTATCTCATCTTATATTCTTAAGCACACGGGCAAATACTTCATCCACCGTGCCCAGACCGTCCACTATGCGGACATAGCCGTTTCGCTCTGCGAAGGTGAGAAAACCGTTCCGGACATTGCGGAAAAACTCATAAGAAAGCTGTTCAAACTTCCCTTCGGATTCCTCTTTGCCGTCCTCTATGAGTCTTGCTTTTGCCCTTGTTATGCAGGCTATAGGCTCGCTGTCTATGATAAGAGCTATATCCGGCACTGTTTTCAGCGCAATATGTTCAAGGGATGAGTAAACACCTTCCGGTATTCCCCGCCCGAAAACCTGATAAGCATAGGTGGAGGCGGTGAAGCGGTCGCTTATCACCACCATGCCGTCTTCAAGAGCCGGTATGACTTTCTTTGTGAGATGCTCAAGCCTGTCCACGAAGAAAAGCATCATCTCCGATTCCGGCTCAAGGTCATACTTGCTGGAAAGAAGCCTTGCCCTAAGCTCGGCTCCTATTTCAGTTCCTCCCGGTTCACGGGTGAGAAGCACCTTGCGCCCCTGTGAGCCGAAGTATTCGGCAAGCTTGAGGCACTGTGTGCTTTTCCCGCAGCCGTCTATTCCGTCAAGGGCTATGTAAAGTCCGTTATTTCGCTGCGCAGTCAGCCGTGTCCCCCTGAAGTTTTTTTATGGCGTGGGGAAGGGCTTTTATAACCACCCCAAGGTTCTCAACAGCACCCTTGGGACTTCCCGGCACGTTTAATATTATACTGTCTTTTCTTGTTCCGCAAACGGCTCTTGATAAAAGTGCGTGTGGAGTCTTTTTAAAGCTTTCCATGCGCATTGCTTCCTCGAAACCGGGGAGACGTTTTTCTATCATTTCAATAGTGGCGTCTGGTGCTATGTCTCTGGGTGAGAGCCCTGTGGAGCCGTTGGTTATCACAAGGTCAAAGCCCTGAATATCTATAAGGTATTTTATGATGTTTTTAAGCTGGTCAACCTCATCAGGAATGAGTTCAAGCCTTGTGAATGAGGGGTTGAGTTCTTTTTTAACCATTTCAATGAGAGCAGGACCGGTTTCATCCATTCGCTCGCCCTTGCTTCCCTTATCGCTCAGGGTTACAACGGCAACCGTTATGCTTTCTTTGGGGAGTTTTTCAACAGTGTCGCCGAGTTTGACTCCGCCGTTGCCTTTAACAACTCCGAAAATTCCCTCACGGGGCATAACGCAGTCGCCTGCGGCGTGGTAGATGGCGCATCTGTTGTGGCAGAGTTTACCGAGCTGGGAGATCACAAACTCAACATCAGCTATCTTAAGTCTCTCGCCGACTTTCATGGACACAAGGTCAACACCGATAGTTGTGATGTTTTCCGCAAAGTCGCCGCCTTTTACATTCAGCCCCTTTGCCACCATTTTATCAATGCTTTCCTGAGCGAGGAAGCTCACCTGCCTGTGCCATTTGCCTGCATGAGCATCGGTCTTGATGCCGAAATCGTTGACCATTTCAACCGACTCAACAGGAGTTTTCTGAACACCTTTCTTCTCGCTGATATTTATTGAATGAATTTTGCCTGACATTTTACATTCCTCCGTATATAGAAATAAATTTCCCTGAATGCTGAATTTATGCAGTATGAGGGAAAACAAAAGTAAAAACTTTTATTTTTTCAAATTTAAATGCAAAATAAAGAATTAACTTCCTAATGTCAATCAACCTTGAAGGAGTGATTAAATGAGAGTGTTTGAAAACAACCCTGCTTCTATCGGGAATACGCCCCTTGTGAGGCTTAATAAAATATGCGTCGGCTCTGATAACATCTTCCTGGCAAAGATAGAAGGGCGCAACCCTGCTTATTCCGTTAAGTGCAGAATAGGCGCCGCACTGCTGTGGGATGCTCTGGCAGCGGGAGTGCTTAAAAAAGGCATGACGGTAATCGAGCCCACCAGCGGGAACACAGGCATAGGACTTGCCTACGCAGGGGCTTCAATGGGTATAAAGGTTGCTCTTATAATGCCTGACAACATGAGTGTTGAGCGCAGGATGCTGATGAACGCCTTCGGTGCGGAGTGTATTCTCACTGACGGAAATCTTGGGATGAAAGGCGCTGTGGACAAGGCTGTTGAGCTTGCCAGGAATGAGCCGGACAAATATTATCTGCCCCAGCAGTTTGAAAACCCCTCAAACCCAGCCATACACAGAAAAACCACAGGTGTGGAAATATGGAACGATACAGACGGCAAAGTGGATATGGTGGTTTCAGGAATTGGCACGGGCGGCACAATCACCGGAATCGCCCAGTATCTCAAGCTTGATAAGAAAAAGAACATTCTCGCTGTGGGTGTTGAACCTTCGGGCAGTCCGGTCATTACGCAGTTTCTTGCTGGGAAGCCCATAGTCCCCGGACCTCACAAGATTCAGGGTATAGGTGCGGGCTTTATTCCCAAAACACTTGATGTGAAACTGCTTGATAAGATCGTTACTGTCACTGATGAAGAGTCTTATGAGTGGACTAAGAAACTCGCCACGGAGGAGGGCATCCTTGCGGGCATTTCTTCCGGTGCTGCCGTATGCGCCGCATTTGCCGCCGCCAAAGAACTGGGGCTCAAAGGAAAAACAATCGTAATCATTCTCCCTGATTCTGGGGAGAGATATTTATCCGCTAACATTTTTTAAGAGGCTGTATGCGTATTTTTTTCATTCTTTTGCTTAGTTTTTGCTCATTAACCGTTTCTGCGGCAGAGAAAGATGTTTTCGGGCGGTTTTATCCGCAGGCATCTGCTGTCACGGGGGAGGAATTGAGCGCATTTTTTAAGAGTAATCCTGTTGACTGCGGCTCAAAAGCTTCTGTGAAGGGTTTTCTTGCCCTCTCAAAAGTTATTTACGGGTATGAGGAAGGGCACATATACGCCGAAGCTTTCAGAGAAAACTTTGTGGAATGTCCTGAAATACTCATGACGGAGCTGGCTTCTTCGCAGAATGATGTTCAGGGCTGCGTATTCTTCCGCCTGACAGATGCCGAAACGGGTGAGGGAGAGTTTGACGAAAGGCTCGCATCATTCCTTAAAGAAGAGGCTTATGCACCCCTTGCCGATGTTTATGATGCTTCGCCCCTCTGCGCTTTTGATGAAAAAGTCACGGGCAGGTTCGACTTTAACTTTCTCTTTGATAACTTTGAACGCCTTTCTGCTTCGGAAACAGAGACAGCATACAGCAAATACTACCCTGAAGTATTCCTCTGCAAAAACAGGGCGCAGATGAAAAGTTTTCTTCGTCTCTCACGCCTTCCCTTGGAGGAGGACGCTCTGGACAGATACTACTCAGCCCTTGCGCTGACTCTGATCCGCAGTCCTGAATGTTTTCTGACAGAGCTTGCCGCATCGCCCGAAGCTGTGCAGGGGTGCGTTGTTTCCTATCTGAAATCCACACCCTTTAACAACCAGACGGAAATAGGGCTGACACTGGGAATGTTTGAATCAAACACGAAATTCAGCGGGATACTTAACCTCTACTACAACCTTGAACCTGAATGCGAGGTTTTTGAAGGAAAATAGATCTGTTCCAACATCGCTAAACAAAATTCAGCAAAACCAAACTTTATCCTTTACATTTGTTCACCGGGATCATATTCTGTTTTCTGCCGGAGCATGGCGTATCCGGCAGAAAATACAGCATACCATCTTGTAAAAAGGAGCATATACATGGGTAAAAATCTCTTTCAGAAAGTATGGGAAAAACACCTCGTTCGTGAACTTCCCAGCGGTCAGTCCCAGCTTTTCATAGGACTGCACCTTATTCATGAAGTCACCAGCCCGCAGGCATTTGCGATGCTCAGAGAGCTTGGGCTCAAAGTCGCTTATCCTGACAGGACATACGCAACCTGTGATCACATTATCCCCACTGACGGGCGTGAGCGTCCCTTTGCCGATCCTATGGCAGAGGAGATGATGCAGGCTATAGAAAGAAATACCAAAGAATTCGGCATACAGTTTTTTAACCCTGAATCCGGCGCACAGGGTGTTGTGCATATAGTCGGACCGGAGCAGGGGCTCACTCAGCCGGGTATGACAGTTGCCTGTGGTGACTCACATACCGCCACTCACGGTGCTTTCGGAGCAATAGCCTTCGGCATAGGCACAAGTCAGGTACGTGATGTTCTCGCAACACAGACAATGACTATTTCTCCCTTCAAGGTGAGAAAAGTTGAAATAAAGGGAAAGCTTGGAGAAATGGTTACATCCAAAGATGTAATCCTTCATGTTATCCGCAAGCTTGGCGTAAACGGCGGTCTGGGCTATGCCTATGAATTCTGCGGTGAAGCAGTGGAGAACATGAGCATGGAAGCCAGAATGACCCTCTGCAATATGGCTATCGAAGGCGGAGCAAGGGTGGGCTACATCAATCCTGATGAGGTGACTTTCGAGTACCTTAAGGGCAGACCCTACGCCCCTAAAGGTGAAGAGTTTGAAAAACGCAAAGAATACTGGAAGAGCATAGCCTCTGATCCTGATGCCGAGTACGATGATGTTGTTGTTTTTGAAGCATCAGAGATTGAACCCATGGTGACATGGGGAATCAACCCTGAACAGGGTATAGGCATCTCAGAGACCATACCCGCTCCTAAGAATGACACTATGAAGGAAGCTCTTGAATATATGAAGTTCGGCGCCGGCGATAAGATGGAAGGCAAAAAGATAGATGTCTGCTTTATCGGAAGCTGCACAAACGGACGTATCGAAGACTTCCGCATGGCGGCAAAATACCTCAAGGGACGCAGAGTGGCTTCCCATGTCAGAGCGCTTGCAGTACCAGGTTCTTACGAAGTCAAAGCTCTGGCGGAGAAGGAAGGGCTGGATGTTATCTTCACTGAAGCAGGTTTTGAATGGCGTGAGCCCGGCTGCTCAATGTGCCTTGCCATGAACCCCGACAGACTTAAAGGCGACCAGATAAGCGCATCCACGTCAAACAGAAACTTCAAAGGACGTCAGGGCTCATCCACAGGCAGAACGCTGCTTGTAAGCCCTGTTATGGCAGTTGCTGCGGCTGTTGAAGGCTGCATAACCGACTGCAGGAAAATCTTCGGGGGTGTTAAATGAAACTTGAAGCGATAAAACAGGTTAAGGGAACCGCTGTTCCCGTTGCCGGAGACGATATAGATACGGACAGAATCATACCCGCCAGATACCTTAAATGTGTAACGTTTGACGGTCTCGGGCTTGCGCTTTTCTTTGATGAGCGTTTCGGTGAAGGCGGCAAACCCCTCGGACACCCTGTGGATGCTCCGGAGTACAAGGGCGCAAGGTTTATAATCAGCGGTAATAACTTCGGCTGCGGTTCATCCCGTGAGCATGCTCCGCAGGCTATCATCCGTGCGGGATATGATGTAATTATCGCAGGAAGCTTTGCAGAGATCTTCTTCGGCAACTCCACAACACTCGGCATTGTCTGCGTTACGCTGCCCGATGCTGAAAGAGCGGAGCTTATGGCACTGGTGAAAAAAGACCCCAAGTCAGAATTTATGCTTGATGTTGAGGCAAGAACCCTCACGGCGGGCGGCAAAACTTACAGTGTCGGAATAAAGGACGGGGCGAGAAAGGCTTTCCTTGACTGCACATATGACTCGCTGGCGCAGCTTCTCTCCGGAAAAGATCAGGTTAAGGAACTTGAGGCGAAGCTTGCTTACAGGTTTTAGCCCTGCTCTGCATGAGCAGACTCCTGATAAGTCCGGTGTGCGGTTAATCCGATAAGAGACAATAACTTAAAAAATTAAACAAACCCTTTCTTTGTTTTAAACGGAGAAAGGGTTTCTTTTTTGCTCCATGCTCTTCTCCTTTAGGCAAAAAAACAGGATTATTTGCTTGAAAAGCGGTATTTGAAGTTATATAAAGGTTGGATTGTCTGAAAAATGATAAATTGCGTATAAAAATAAATCGGCAGATAAAAGGGTGAAGAATGTCTTATTACCTTCTTGAGATAGGCAGCGAGGAAATTCCCGCAGGGTTCATCGGCAAGTCCTGTGACTTTCTTAAAAATGAATTTGAAAAACAGCTTAAGGAACATAACATATCCTACGGCTCTGTCACAACTGACGGAACACCGAGAAGAATGTATGTTTATGTTACCGAAATGGCTGAAAAGCAGGCGGATTCCGAGGAATTTATAATGGGTCCTCCCGCTTCCATAGCCTATGACACAGAAGGCGGACTCACCAAAGCCGGACAGGGGTTTGCATCCTCGAAAGGCATCAAGTCTGAAGACCTTAAGCGCACAAAGACAGAAAAAGGCGAATACATCTCAGGAGTCAAGCGCTCCATAGGTATAGAAACCTCTGAAGTGCTTAAAGATCTTATTCCCCGAATCATTAAATCCATCCCTTTTCAGAAATCAATGCGCTGGGGCAGTAACGACTTCCGTTTTGCCCGCCCCATACACTGGTTTGTGTCTCTTTTCGGAGGAGAGCTTCTTCCATTTGAAATAGACGGCATCAGCGCAGACCGATACACCTACGGACACAGAATAATGTGCCCCTCACGCTTTGAGGTAAAAGATTTTGCCGGCTACATAAAAGCCCTTGCTGATGCCCGTGTCACTGTTAACACGGAAAGCCGCAGGGAGCAGATTGCGACGCAGATAAAAGCCCTTGAGGAGAAACACGGCTTTTGTGTGGATGTTGACCCTGACCTCCTCGATACGGTGAGCAACCTTGTGGAAGCTCCTGTGGCTGTTCTCGGCAGCTTTTCAGAGGACTTTCTCAAGCTCCCCCCCGAAGTGCTTATCACTTCCATGAAAAATCACCAGAAATACTTCTATGTAAACGATAAAAACGGCAAGCTTCTCAACTATTTCATAGGTATCTCAAACACAGAACCCGCCAGCACAGAGCTTATCCGCAAAGGGTACGAAAGGGTTCTCCGTGCTAGGCTTACAGATGCTAAATTCTTCTATGAGAACGATATAAAAGTTCCTCTTTCACAGAGAACTGAAGAACTGAAAAAAGTTGTATATCAGGAAAAGCTCGGAACATCATATGCCAAGATGGAACGCTTCAGGGCTGTTGCGGCTTATCTTGCTGATACCCTTGACAAGAGTGTTAAAGACACTACAGACAGAGCAGCGTATCTCTGCAAGGCGGATCTGCTCAGTGAAATGGTTTATGAATTTCCCGAACTTCAGGGTATAATGGGAAGAGAATACGCCGCACTCCAGAAAGAGAACTCCGGTGTTGTTCAGGCAATTTTTGAACATTATCTTCCCCGCTTCGCAGGGGATCAGCTTCCCGAAACCGCCGAAGGCTCTTTTGTCTCCATGGCGGACAAGCTTGACACTGTTTGCGGATGCTTTTCCATCGGGCTTATACCCAGCGGAAGCAACGACCCCTATGCACTGCGCCGCAGCACAATAGGCATTTTACAGATTATCAGAACCAAAGGATACAGACTTAACCTTGACAGGCTCATCGAAAAAAGCCTGTCTGCTCTTGCGGATGCGGTTAAGTTCGATGCTGAAAAAACTGCCGCTTCTGTTAAGGAGTTTATACTCCAGAGGCTCAAGCAGCTTCTCGCCGCTGAAGGGGTGGACGGGGAATGCTTTGACGCGGTCAGCGGGCTTTCAGCGGATGTGATCACGATTGAAAAAGCTGCCCGTGCCCTCGCCAAGTACAGAAGCAGTGCGGAATTCGCAGTGATCTCACAGGGTTACAAACGTATTAACAATATCTTAAAGAAACAGGAATGGAACTCGGACGCCGTTAACCCCGCCCTTTTTGAGAAAGATGAAGAAAAAGCTCTTGCAGACCTGCTTGCAGAGAAAAAGCAGGCAACCTCGGAGCTTATTAATAAGGAAGACTTTGAGGCTGCTCTCAGCGGGCTCATGGCTTTCAGCAAACCTGTTGACGCATTTTTTGAAGCTGTCATGGTAATGGCGGATGATGAAAAAGTGAAAAACAACAGACTCAGCCTCCTCGCCGGTCTTAGAAATATATTCGGACTGGCTGGAGACCTTTCAAAATTAGCTTAAACCACAATATACTGGGGGTTACTTAATGTCTAAAAAATGGGTGTATTTCTTCGGCAACGGAAAAGCCGAAGGCAAAGGAACCGACAAGGAGCTTCTCGGCGGAAAAGGAGCCGGACTTGCTGAGATGACAAATATCTCCATCCCTGTTCCTCCCGGCTTTACAATCACGACGGAAGCCTGCGTAGAATACTACTCGAATAATCAGCAGTATCCTGAAGGACTGTCAGACCAGATGCTTGAAGCAATGGGCAAACTTGAGGCTGCGGTGGGCAAAAAATTCGGAGACATCGGCTCTCCTCTGCTTGTTTCTGTGCGCTCAGGCGCAAGGGTGTCAATGCCCGGAATGATGGATACAGTTCTTAACCTTGGTCTTAATGATGAAACGGTTAAAGGGCTTGCCTCTTCATCCGGCAGTGAGCGTTTTGCCTATGACTCTTACAGAAGATTCATCCAGATGTTCGGCGATGTTGTTCTCGGCGTAAGCCACGGCAAGTTTGAGAGACTTCTCTCCGACATGAAAAAAGCTAAGAACGTTGATGAAGACACCAAGCTTGATGCGGAAGACCTGAAAAAGCTTGTTGAGCAGTATAAGGACGTTGTCTCAACTGAAACAGGAAGGAATTTCCCTCAGGAACCCAAAGAGCAGCTTAAGCTTGCGGTTAATGCTGTGTTCGAGTCATGGAACAACCAGAGAGCGAAAACCTACAGAAAAATCAACAAGATTCCTCATGAATGGGGAACAGGTGTGAATGTTCAGGCTATGGTATTCGGCAACATGGGTGATGACTGCGGAACAGGTGTTGCTTTCACAAGAAACCCATCAACCGGCGATAAGGAGTTCTTTGGCGAATTCCTTATAAATGCCCAGGGTGAGGATGTTGTTGCGGGAATCAGAACCCCTAACCCTATAATAGAGCTTAAAACCATTATGCCTGAAGCGTTTGACCAGCTTGAGAAAGTTTATCAGACCCTTGAAAAACATTATAAAGATGTTCAGGATATCGAATTTACAATAGAGAAAAACAAGCTGTACATGCTCCAGACACGTTCAGGAAAACGTACAGCCAAAGCCGCTGTCAAGATAGCCTATGACATGTTCAAGGAAGGTCTTATCGACAAGAAAACTGCGGTTCTCCGTGTGGCTCCTCAGCAGGTTGACCAGCTTCTCCACCCGATGATTGATCCCAAATCATCCTATGACTCTGTGGCGAAGGGGCTTCCCGCTTCACCCGGTGCTGCGGTGGGTAAGGCTGTTTTCACCGCTGAAGAGGCTGAGAGCTGGGCGCAGAGAGGTGAGGCTGTTATCCTTGTGAGGAAGGAAACTTCTCCCGAAGATATAGGCGGAATGCACGCTGCTCAGGGTATCCTTACTGCAACAGGCGGGATGACCAGCCACGCTGCTGTTGTGGCAAGAGGCATGGGCAAATGCTGCGTTGCCGGCTGCGGCGCAATCAATATCGATGATAAAGGCAAAAAATTCACTGTGGGCGGTCATCTTATTAAAGAAGGCGACTACATCACAATCAACGGAACCACAGGTGAAGTCATTCTCGGTCAGATCGAGCTTATCGAACCTTCGCTTTCCGGCGAGTTCGCAGAAATACTCAAATGGGCGGATGAATTCCGTACACTCGGCGTGAGAACCAACGCTGATACTCCCCACGATGCACAGGTTGCCCGTGATTTCGGAGCGGAAGGTATAGGCCTCTGCCGTACAGAACACATGTTTTTCGACGGTGACAGGATCGATGCAGTGCGTGAGATGATTCTCGCCTCCGATGTTGACGGACGCAAGAAGGCTCTTGAAAAAGTTAAGCCGTACCAGAAGGAAGACTTTGAAGGTCTCTTCAAAACCATGGAAGGGCTTCCTGTTACAATCAGGCTTCTTGACCCGCCACTTCATGAGTTTATCCCTCACACTGACGAGGATGTGGAAAAAGTCTCCAAGGCATCAGGCATAGCCTTCGATGCTCTTAAGAGAAAGGCGCAGGAACTTCATGAGTTCAACCCCATGCTCGGACACAGGGGCTGCCGTCTTGCAATTACGTTCCCTGAAATATACGAGATGCAGGCATACGCCATATTCGAGGCTGCATGCAAACTTAAAAAAGAGGGAGTGAACGTAATACCCGAAGTAATGATACCCCTTGTGGGACACTATAAAGAACTTGAAGAACTGAGAGAGCTTGTGGAAAACGTGGCTGCCGAAGTCATGGAGAAAACAGGCGTTAAGGTTGACTACCTCGTGGGAACAATGATAGAGCTTCCCAGAGCCGCTCTCACAGCGGACGAAGTTGCGGCGCATGCTCAGTTCTTCTCTTTCGGAACCAACGACCTTACCCAGACAACTCTCGGCATAAGCCGTGACGATGCTGGTAAGTTCCTGCCTCAGTATGTGGAAAAGGGCATTTTCAAAGAAGATCCTTTCGTATCCATAGACCAGTCAGGCGTTGGAATGCTTGTGGAAATGGGTGTAGCTAAGGGACGCTCCGTAAGGAAGGACCTTAAAACCGGAATATGCGGTGAACATGGCGGTGACCCCGATTCAATAGCTTTCTGCCAGAAAGCAGGGCTTAACTATGTAAGCTGCTCTCCCTACAGAGTTCCTGTGGCGAGACTTGCTGCCGCTCACGCTGCTCTTAAAGGCTGATAACAAATTTACAGGGGGCTTTATGCCCCCTTTTCAATTAAATTCTCTATTATGATTCAGGTCGTGCTTTATGACTCCGGATGCTAACTTTATCCGCCTGCTTGAGAACTCTCTCAGTATCAGTATTGTTTCCTGCACTGTATTTTTTGACGCTAAAACTTTTGTTATGAAAGGAAGTGCAGTTTCCGGAGACCATACCCTTGAAGTAAAAGGAGAAGGCTTTGCCTGTATTCTTTTTTATAAAGGAAACTGCAGGGCGGAGAAAGCCAAGGATATTATAGCCGATGCTGTTAACCTTTACTGCCGGAGCATAAAAGAAGAATTCCCTGCCGAGTGTGCCAGAAGAGCGGATCTTCTGGGCAGTATAGTCAGCGGGGAAAGCATAGATAATGTACTGAACGAACTCGCAAGAATGATTGTTGCCACCCCTGTTTTTGACTGTGTCGGTATTTTTCTGCTTAATGAGATTTTGCTTGAGCTTCGAGGGCTTGTCTACGCAAGCAGGAGCGAGAGCAAGAAGGGAAAGAAAGCACGCTTTCGCAGCAGAAAGATAAGATTCAGCAAAAAAAGCCCCCTTTCGGATGTTATGTATTTCGGCAGATGCAAAATGATTGACCTTGACGAAATAGACGACTGGAAGAGCATGCGTGACTGCCTCAAGGGCGAATCATATGCCTGCCCGCTTATCGGAATGGACGGTAAGGCGGTCGGGGTTGTGGTTGCCACAGGCGGAAAATATTCCGGTAAAGCAGAAGCAATACTCCAGTTCTACTCTAATTTATGCTCCATAGCGATCAGCAACGCTAATATGCGGGGGGAGCTTATACGTCTCAAAACTTACGAGGAAGACTTTGAAAAGGTGGACTACGTATCTAAAGATCTTGTAAAAATGGGAATGCTTGCGGCTACAGTGGCGCATGAGCTAAAAAATCCTCTGGTTGCCATAGGCGGTTTCGCAAAAAGGCTCGCCGCCTTTGGCTCTGATCCCCGTATGGATAACTATATCACAATGATCCAGTCGGAAGTGTCGAGGCTTGAAGACCTCGTGACAGAGATTCTGGATTACTCCAAAAATGTTGACCTCAGAATAGAAAAGATTAATCTTGATAAAGTAGTTAATGAAACTTTGAAGCTTCTTTCAGAAAATATCAGTATCGGAATGATACATGTAAGCAAGTCCATAGACCCTGAAGTAACTGTCTATGCAGACAGAAACAGATTTATTCAGGTGTTGATAAATGTTATCATAAATGCTATTCAGGTAATGCCGAGCGGCGGCGACTTAAAAATAAGTGCTGAAGAAAGTTCGGAAACGATTATACTTTATATAAAAGATACGGGGGGCGGTGTCCCTGACGGTGAGATGGAGAAGATTTTTGAACCTTTCCACTCCAGTAAGCAGGAAGGCACCGGGCTTGGGCTATCACTCTCCAAAAAAATTATGACAGCTCACGGCGGAGAGATAACCGTCTCAAATGACAGTTCAGGTGCGGTTTTTTCCCTTATTCTGCCGAAAACCGGAGGATTAGATGACTAAAAAAATACTGCTTGTGGATGATGACAAGGGTATTATTCAATACTACAGCGAACTGCTTGAAAGTAACGGATATGAGGTCCAGGTTGCGATGGACGGTGAACAGGCGCTTATTGCTCTCAGTGCGGGGCTGCCTGATTTGGTTTTGTTGGATGTTAACATGCCCGGAAAAAGCGGGCTGGATATACTCAAAGAGGTAAAGGAAGCAAACGAGAAACTTCCAGTGTTCCTTCTGACTGCCTATGAGCAGTATAAAAGAAACTTTTCCTCACTCTACGCTGATGAATACCTGACTAAGGCAAAAAAGCCGGAAGTGATTCTTAAAAAAGTAAGTGATTACATATAAATGTAAAAAGCCGCCCGGCGCAGGGCGGCTTTTTTCGTGTAAGGGGTAACACGGAAGATTATGTCTTCATTGTATAGAAACAAGACAGAGATCCCCTTAAAAGATTCATTAATTTTTCTATTTAAACTCTCCGATAGGAAGAATATTTTTTCCATATATTTCGCTCAGTATCTGTGCCGCTCCGGTGTAAACAGCAGATAGTCCGCAGATTACTCCTACAAAGCCTGCTGCCGTTTTAAGCGCTGCACTCTCCAGCATATCTGCTGCTCCGAGCATAAAGAAAAGAAGGGTAAGGAGAAAAAACACAACGGTAAGCGCACGGCTTATCCGGAATGTTCCTATAAAAAGTATAAGCGTAAAAAATCCCCAGAAGAACAGGAAGGATGAAAGAGCGTTTGCATCCGGCGCTTCTCCAAGCCCGAATTTAGGGAATGTGAGGATTCCCACCAGTGTTATCCAGAAGAATCCGTAAGAAATGAATGCTACTGTACCAAAGGTATTTTTCTTTTTCCACTCCATCATTCCGGCAATGATCTGCGCTGCACCGCCGTAGAAAAGTCCCATGGCGATTATCATGCTGCCCAGCCCGAAAAGACCGATGTTGTGGAGATTCAGCAGAATTGTTGTGAGTCCGAATCCCATGAGTCCGAGGGGGGCGGGGTTTGCTGTGTTGTCTTTGATGGCTGTTTCTGCCTGAACCAGTGCTGATATGGCGCGCTCCCTGACAAAGGAGCGCAGTGCAATTAATGCCATATCCGCATATTTTGCGGAACCATGCTCAAGGATGATTCCGCCATCACCGGTAACGCTGAACCCTGCGACATTATTGCCATGCAGATCTGTGACCGTGCCTTTTCCAAGGCGAATATTCACAGTCCATCCGGCGAAATCAAGGGGTCCGGTTTCCAGTCTGGTGTAGTCCATAATATTACTCGAAGGCTCCCAGGGGAAGAACTTCACGTCCGTATATTTCGTTAAGGATCTGTGCTGCGCCTGTGTAAACAGCAAGAGCGCCACAGACTATGCCTTCATATCCGGCAATGGTTTTAATAGTGGGGTTTCCTGTCATATCGCCTACAGCGAGGAGAAAGAAAAGAACAGTGAGTGAGCCGAAAATGGCGATCATTGCGTAGTTCATTTTAAAAGTTCCGAGGAAGAGGATAAGGGTGAAGAATCCCCAGAAGAAAAGGAAAGCTGCCATAGCAGTTGCATCCGGAGCTTCAGCAAAGCCGAACTTGGGGAAAACTATGAGCCCTACAAGTGTTATCCAGAAAAAACCATATGATGTGAAGGCAACAGTGCCGAAAGTGTTTTTCTTTTTCCATTCCATGATTCCGGCAATTATTTGAGCTATACCGCCGTAGAAAATACCCATAGAAAGAATCATACTTCCCAATCCGAAGAGTCCGATGTTGTGAAGGTTGAGAAGGATTGTGGTGAGTCCGAATCCCATGAGTCCGAGAGGAGCGGGATTTGCAGTGGTGTCTTTGATTACTGTTTCGGCGAAGGTAGCAGCCTCGCTTACTTTTTTGCTCACCGCATCAGCGGGTGAGATCTGCTTGGTCAATTCCTGTTTTGCCATAGTGAACCTCCATTCTATAATTAAGACATTAAATCCGACCGATTTAATAAGTTATGAACAATGAATTATTATTTTTTCTGTGTATATAGTATATGAAAACACAGCGCAATAGCAAATTTCAGCGATATAAAGGGCTATACGTACATATTGTATATTTATAACTATGTTCTTTATAAATAAAATTACCATAAGTTACTATTATTTTTGTTAAATATTTTAACATAATTTATTATTAATTTAAAATTAACAAAACTGGTGTAAATTATAATATAAATAATGTTCTAAAAAATTAATGTTGAAAACAGGCGTTCAGAGGCTTGATACGTTTTTGATATTTGTTGTCGTATTATGAAATAAGTTTATTAAAAATGAATAACAGATATGAACCGTTTCAGTATGCTTTTAGATTATAAATCAGTTATATAATAAGTTATAAATAGAGAGAAAGACGGTTAAAAGAGTGTGAAAAGACAGGATGGCTCAGAGTCTGGAATTTATTCGGTAGATTTCGGCGAGGAGCTGTGCAACGGTTTTATACATGTTTTCAGGGATTTCTTCATGGATATCCAGCGTTGCCAGAACTTCCACAAGGTCTTTGTCTTCTTTTATCTGGATATCATGCTCTTTTGCCTTTTCAATGATTTTTTCCGCTACGATACCTGCACCCTTGGCGAGAAGACGGGGCGCTTTGTCCTTGGCAGGGTCATAACCGATTGCGGCGGCTTTTTTACGGAAGAGCTTTCCTTCCTTCATTGAAAACGGCCTCCAGAGAGTCTTCGTATGCTTTGATTATTATATCGGACACTCCCGCAGTTTGCAGGTGTGAAAAACTCAGTGCGCCGCCTGAATGCATAGTGAAGACGCCGTTAAGTATCATGGCAATTTTGAAGAGCCTGTCAGTTTCTGCATCCATCACAGGAAGGAGTCTGGACGGACGGCAGGTGACTTCCTGCGGAACTTCATTAAGAAAGTGTACAAAGAAAAATGAGCCGAAGCCGGTCACGCAGGCTTTATGGGTGTATCTGGCTACAGACTTTTTCAGTCTCTCTCTGATGGTGTTTCCTTGGGCATTGAGCGTTTCGTAGTCAGCATTTTTAAGTGTTGAAAGGGTGTTGAAACCTGCGTTCATTGTTACGGGAGATGCGGAGAATGTGCCGCCGCCCACAACGATTTTTTTCTCGGTTATTGTCTGCATTATCTCTTTTTTTCCGCCGTATGCGCCGATTGCAAGTCCGCCGCCGATTATTTTTCCCATGGTAAACATATCAGGAGTAACGCCTATGAGCGGGGAAATGCTGCCGAAACGGAAGCGGAAGCCCGTTATGACTTCATCAAAAATCAGTACAGTTCCGGTACGGTCGCAGAAATCACGGAGAAGCTGAAGGTATTCTTTCTTAGCAGGTATTCCGCCGCCGGCTCCTATTACCGGCTCAATTATTACAGCGGCTGCATTATCGCCTATTTTTTCAAGGACGTCTGCGGTTGCTTCCATATTGTTAAATGGGAGAGAGATAGTTCCTCCCTTTCCGGTAAGTCTGTTGAAAGGGGGCTTTATGTCATATGAAAGTTCGGAGTTGGCGCCGTGCCATCCTCCTTCGATCTTGACTACAAGTTCCCGTCCGGTGTGAGCCTTTGCCGTGCGTACGGCGTACATTGTGGCTTCAGTGCCGGAGGTGCAGAAACGCATGAGTTCCATTTCCGGAACTGCGCTTTTTATAAGGGATGCAAGTTTTATCTGCTGTTCGTTCAGTGTGCCGGTGTGGGTGCCGTTTTCTGCTGCTTCAAGGAGTGCAGCGGCTGTTTCAGGGCTTGCGTGCCCCAGTATATTGCCGTAGTGACCGCACCATAGGTCAAGGAGAGTTACGCCGTCTATTGTCTGGAGATATGCTCCCTCCGCACTGTCTGTTACGAAGGGGAAGGGATCAAATCTTCTTATGTCGTGGCAGACTCCTCCGGGGAAAAGCCCGCAGGCTTTTGCGTATTCCGCTGCGGAGAGGGGAAAGGTCTCTTTGTATCTGTCAAAGAGACTCATCGCTTTCTTCCGCCATTCTGGCAAAATATTTTGCATTGAATGCCCCCTGCGCCTTTGCAACGTTGCAGAAGGACACGAACACCTCTTTGGATACTGCCGTAACTGTGGATATGCCGTCTTTTATTTCCTGAAGTTCCGGTTTTACATAGCTGTAGTCCAGAACTTTTTTTGCAGGCAGAACCCATTTCTTGTTTCTGCCGTACAGGCGGAAATAAGCCCTCTGGTTCGGTGCGCAGGGAATAAAGGGAGGAAGGTTGGGGTTGCGGGGCATGTCAGCCACAACCAGACCTATGGCATTGTTTCTCAGGTCGTCTATCTGTTTTTCTCTGTGCCATCCCCTTGGGAGTTCAGCGAAGAAAGGAAGTTCCGAAAAGCTGTCTCTGAGCCGGAGTATCCTTTCGAGATTTTCTTTGGACGGCTTGAATGTATGGTGAAAATCAGCAAGCCAGCATTTTACTCTGCCTGTATCAAGAAGAGGCTTTATGCCTTCTTTAAACTCACGTACCTTGACTCTGTCCAGTCTTTCCTTAAGGAAATCCTTAAACAGACGCACGGAGTAGTGGAGACTGTCTCCGCCGTTTTCTGCTATTCTTTCTGTTGTCTCAACTGTGGGTATTGCATAAAAAGGGTATGTTATCTCAACAAAATTCAGCCCGAAGCTGTTTGCGTAATAGTCGAGGAACTGCTCGTTTTTAAGATGCTGGGGATAAAGTGTTCCGACCCAGTCGTCATGTTTGTATCCGCTTGTTCCTATATATATAGGTGTGCCGTCCAGTAGCAATTTTGACCTCGTAAAAATATTTTTATATACCCATAGTATATTCTTGGAATTTTGCGCCCCCCTTTTCAGCCCGGAGGCGCATTCATTGCAAGGTATTGCTTTTTAGCCTGCTAGGCAAGGGAAATGTTGCCGCCACGGTTGGTCAGCCGGATTAATATTCCGATTAATTTTCTGATCCCTTTAAAAAATGTTGACTTTTCTCCATCGTTTTGATAAAAGCTTGTTTCCTGTAACAGAGCGCTCATAGCTCAACAGGATAGAGCAACGGACTTCTAATCCGTAGGTTGGAGGTTCGAGTCCTCCTGAGCGCGTTGAGTAAGAACGGATAATATGGTGGGTGTAGCTCAGTTGGTAGAGTACAGGATTGTGATTCCTGTTGTCGCGGGTTCGATCCCCGTCACTCACCCTTATTCGCCCTTGCGAGTGTGGCGGAATGGTAGACGCGCTTGACTTAGGATCAAGTGCCTTTGGCGTGGGGGTTCAAGTCCCTCCACTCGCACTTGTGTCTGAATCAAGCCGAATATAGATTTTGTAAGCGGGTGTAGCTCAGTTGGTAGAGCGCAACCTTGCCAAGGTTGAGGTCGCCGGTTCGAGCCCGGTCACCCGCTTTTCCCACGCTTTTCAAATCTCAGCGCAGCAGTAGTCCGTATAGCTCACAGACAATTTTTTTTGGATTCTTACAAAGCCGGGGGAACCCCTTAGGCTTTGTTTTGTCATTTTATATAAAAGCTTAAAATTAAATATAAAAGATATCCCATCCGTTTATCTAAGGAGAAGTCAATGAAAGTTGAAGTAAAAGACGCTGAAAAGTCCCAGAAGGAGCTTTCTGTAGAGCTTGCTGTGGAAAAATTCGATCAGGTTTTTGAATCCGAATATAAAAAGGTTGCTCAGAAAGCCAAGGTTGCAGGCTTCAGACAGGGCAAGGCTCCCAAAGACAAAATCCTCAAAGAACACGGACACGCAATCAGAGTTCAGGCTCTTGAAAAACTCATAAACGAATCTGTTTTTGAAGCAATCCAGAAAGAAGATATCAAAGCCCTTGGCGCTCCCGAAATCAAAGATGTTAAGTTTGAAGACGGTGAGCCTATCTCATATAAAGCATTCGTAGATGTTTTCCCCACAATAGATGTTACAAAGCTTGAAGGCTTCGACTTCGTTAAGGAGAAAATCATCGTTAAAGAGGATGATGTTGAGCAGGTTATCGAAAACATCAGAAAAAATCAGGTAAGCTATGAGCCTGTTGAAGACAGAGCAGTTCAGGAAGGCGATATGACCGTTATCGACTTTGAAGGGCGTAAAGACGGCGAAGTTATCCCCTCTGCCACGGCGCAGAACTACTCCCTTGAAATAGGCTCCGGCGCATTCATCCCCGGATTTGAGGCTCAGGTTGTGGGCATGAAAACCGGCGAACAGAAAGACATCGAAGTTACTTTCCCCGAACAGTACCACGAACCCAGCCTTGCCGGTCAGCCTGTCACTTTCGGCATTACTATGAAAGAAATCAAGGCAAAGGTTCTTCCCGAACTTGATGATGAATTCGCTAAGGATGTTGATGAAAAATTCGAGAGCTTCGCTGATCTCAAAGAAACAATTAAAACTGAACTTGAGGAAAGCTCAGAGCGTCAGGCGGATGACAAACTCCTCAATGACATTATAGAAAAAATCATCGAGGAAAACTCCTTTGATGTTCCTGCTGCAATGGTAAGGGAACAGGCTTTCAGGCTTGCAGACCAGACTCTTCAGCAGTATATGTCCTACGGAATGGACCCTGCACGTTTCGGCATCACTAAAGAAAAAATAGCCGAACAGCACACGGCAACAGCCGAAAAACAGGTTAAAGGCGCTCTTATCATTAACCACATTACTGAGAAATTTGAACTCACTGTGACAGATGAAGACGTTGCGAAAACAATCGAAAAATATGCCACAATGAGCAAAATGACTGCTGAGGAATACAAAGCGGAAGTTGAAAAACATAACGGCATGAATTCTCTTAGAAATTCCATAAACACTGATAAAGTTACAGCCTTCCTTGCCGGCAAAAATAATGTTACAATTAAAGAAGTAACAAAAGAAGAAGTTGAGGCAAGACTTAAAGCTGAACAGGAGAAAGCCGAAGAGCCCGCCTCCGGAGAATAATTATGAAGGAAACAAACGCTTATGTCCCCTTTGTCATTGAACAGACAGGCAGAGGGGAACGCTCTTACGACATATACTCAAGACTCCTGAAAGACAGAATTGTCTTTCTCGGTACGCCTATTGACGATAATGTGGCAAACCTTATCATCGCACAGCTTCTCTTCCTTGAGGCTGAAGACCCTGAGAAGGACATATTCCTCTATATCAACAGCCCCGGTGGTGTAATTACCAGCGGACTTGCGATTATGGATACCATGAACTATATAAAACCTGCCGTATCCACCATATGTCTGGGACAGGCGGCAAGCATGGGTGCTGTACTCCTCGCATGCGGAGCAAAAGGCAAAAGATTTGCCGTTCCCAACGCAAGGATTATGATTCACCAGCCCCTCGGCGGCTTTCAGGGACAGGCAACGGATATTGAAATTCACGCCCGCGAAGTGGGACGCATGAAGAAGCTTCTTAACGAAATCCTCTCCGAGCGTTCCGGTAAAAGCATACAGGAACTTGAGAAGGACTCCGACCGTGACTTTTTCATGAGCAGTGATGAGGCTAAAGAATATGGTCTCATTGACGATGTTATTGTGAAAAGGGGCTGATTTTAGTCTTATATAAAATATAAGGTTGAAATTTGCCCGCAGGCAGGTATTTTGATCAAAATGCGGCACGGATGTTACAAACCGTGCCTCTTTCCGTGTGTAGCGATGCCTGCGGAAGACGCCTTTTACGGGAGCGTACTTTTATGAAAAAAAATAAAGAAACACTCAACTGCTCTTTCTGCGGTAAAAGCCAGGAAGAGGTCAAAAAACTCATTGCAGGTCCTGAAGTTTACATCTGCAATGAATGTATAGAACTATGCAATGAAATTTTAAGCGAGGACAGCTTCGAGGAACAGGGTGCAAAAGACCTGAACCTGCTTACTCCCAGAGAACTCAGCAAAAAACTGGATGACTATGTAATCGGTCAGCTTCAGGCTAAAAAAGTTCTCAGCGTTGCTGTTCACAACCACTACAAACGTATTCTCCACGGCAGCAAGACAGATGTTGAGCTTGAGAAAAGCAACATCCTTCTCCTTGGTCCCACAGGGACAGGTAAAACCCTGCTTGCCAGAACCCTCGCGAAGATACTGAATGTCCCCTTCGCCATAGCAGACGCCACCACTCTCACGGAAGCGGGCTATGTGGGTGAAGATGTGGAAAATGTTGTCCTTAAGCTTCTTCAGAATGCAGATTATGATGTTGAGCGTGCCCAGAAGGGTATTATCTTCATCGATGAGATAGACAAAATCTCCAAAAAGACGGACAGTCCTTCAATAACAAGAGACGTAAGCGGTGAGGGCGTTCAGCAGGCGCTGCTTAAAATTATCGAAGGTACAACCGCAAACGTTCCGCCTCAGGGCGGGCGCAAACACCCGAATCAGGAATATATTCAGGTGGATACATCAAACATTCTCTTCATATGCGGCGGTGCTTTTGAAGGCATCGAGGACATAGTGAAAAGGAGAATGGGAGAGAAAACACTCGGTTTCAGCTCCAAAATTGATGAAACACGGGAAATGAAACGCTATGAACTTCTTAAGAACGTACGCCCCGAAGACCTCGGCAAGTATGGTCTTATACCTGAGTTCATAGGCAGGCTCCCTGTTACTGCGGCACTTGAAGACCTCAACGAAGACGCTCTTATCCGCATACTCGTGGAACCTAAAAACTCCCTTATCCGTCAGTATAAAGAGATGTTCGAGTTTGACGGTGTTAAGCTTGAGTTCACCAACTCTGCTCTTAAAGCTGTTGCAAAACAGGCTCTTACCAGAAAAACAGGGGCAAGAGGTCTGCGCTCTATTCTTGAGGAAGCCATGATGGATATTATGTATGAAGTTCCCTCCCTTAAAAACGTGAAGGAATGCGTAATTAATGAAGATGTCATCACTGGCAAAGCAAAACCGATAATCATCTATGAAAATCAGAAGGAGACGGCTTAAGCCGTCTCCTTTTTCTTTTTAATCCTCCATACAGGTGTAATAAGTGAGCATAAGTGAGCAATACGCCCTTATCCCTCTGAGGGATATGGTTATATACCCCGGTATGATTACCCCCGTCTTCCTCGGCAGGAAAAAATCGGTCGAGGCAGTTGATATCGCCGAATCTACTGACAGACGCATATTCTTTACACTCCAGAAAGATCTTTCAATAAATGAACCAGTGTGGGAAGACCTTAACGAAATAGGTACAATTGCAAAGGTCCTTCAGGTTCTTAAACTGCCTGACGGCTCCATTAAGATACTCGTTGAAGGGCTCACAAGAGGAAAAGTCGAAAAGTTCTTTGATGAGACCGAGTGTCTTTATGCTGAAGTTCGCCCCATAATCGAGAAAGAGGAATATGAAAACACCGGAGCCATGACAGCAGGGCTCCAGAAGGCGTTTAACGAATATGCGGAACTTTCGGGCAAGGTTGACCCCGGTGTCCGTGAGAGCATTAAAAATATGCAAGATCTTGAGAGCCTTACGTGGATGATAGCCGGAAGTGTGCATGTCAAAAACGAGACTCATCAGGAAATTCTTGAGATAAACAGCCTTTCTGAGCGTGTGGAAAGGGTTATGGAAGCCCTTTTTACTGAGATTGAGCTTATACGTATTGATGAAAAAATAAAGAAAAAAGTCAAAACCCAGATGGCTAAAGCTCAAAGAGAATATTATCTGGGTGAGCAGATAAAGGCAATAAACAAAGAACTTGGGCGTGATGAAGATCCCAAAGCCGAGGCGGATGAGCTTGAGGCGAAGATAAAAGATTCTGACATGCCTGACGAAGTGCGGGAAAAGGCTATGAAGGAACTGAAAAAGTTCCGCAGCATGCCCGCTATGAGTTCAGAGACAACGGTTTCCAGAAACTATCTTGACTGGCTTATCAGCATGCCCTGGGGCAAAGTTACAGATGACAACCTTGATATCACAAGGGCTGAAGATATCCTCAACCGTGACCATTTCGGTCTTGAGAAGCCGAAGGAACGCATTCTTGAATATCTTGCGGTGCGTTCGCTCTCCAAAAAACTGAAAGGACCGATAATCTGTTTTGCAGGTCCTCCCGGAGTGGGTAAAACATCCCTCGCAAGATCCATAGCAGAATCAATGGGCAGAAAATTTGTCCGTATGAGCCTCGGCGGAATGAGAGATGAAGCTGAGATAAGGGGGCATAGAAGAACCTATGTAGGCGCTTTGCCCGGAAAGATAATTCAGTCAATTAAGAAATCCGGCAGTATGAACCCTGTTTTCCTGCTGGATGAGATAGATAAGCTTGGCTCTGACTACAGGGGCGATCCGTCAAGCGCTCTTCTTGAGACACTTGATCCTGAACAGAACTCCACCTTTATGGATCACTATATGGAGGTCGAATTTGATCTTTCAAAAGTGCTGTTTATCACAACGGCAAACAGTGTTGAAAGCATCCCTGCTCCTCTTCTGGACAGGATGGAGATAATCGGTCTTGCAGGCTACACAGAGAAAGAAAAGTTCAGCATAGCAAAAAACTTCCTTGTTCCCAAACAGCTTGAGGAACACAGCCTCGATGCAGGGCAGGTGAAGATAGCCGATTCCGCAGTTACGGAGATTATCAGAAGCTACACCCGTGAGGCGGGGGTTCGTACCCTTGAAAGAGAGATAGCGTCTGTCATCCGCAAGGCGGCGAGGATACTTGTTCAGAATAAAAAAAGAAAAACAGTTAAGATAAATGCAGCAGAGATTGAAAAAATGCTCGGCAAGAAGAAATTCCGCCATGAACAGCTGCGAGAGGACAGAGATAAAGGCATAGCGACAGGGCTTGCATGGACACCTTACGGGGGCGATATACTTCAGATAGAGGTATCAGTCTTCCCCGGCGGCGGTAAGCTTGAGCTAACCGGAAAGCTCGGCGAGGTTATGAGCGAATCTGCCAGAACTGCTTTGTCTGTTGTTAAAAGCAGGGCCGATAAATTCGGAATCCCCGCTTATATGTTCAAAGATAACGACATACATCTTCATGTGCCGGAAGGCGCAGTGCCGAAGGACGGACCCTCCGCAGGGATAACAATGACCACGGCGCTTATGTCAGCCCTTTCGGGACTTGATGTAAACTGCCGCATAGCCATGACCGGAGAGATAACTCTGAGAGGAAGAGTTCTTCCCGTCGGCGGAATAAAAGAGAAAGTCCTTGCAGCTCACAGGGCAGGTGTGAAGGAGATAGTCCTTCCTTCCGCTAATGAAAAGGACTTGACAGATATTCCGGCTGATGTTAAAAACGAAACTCGGTTCCATCTTGTCGATAATATTGATCAGGTGCTTGAAACCGTAATTATCAAATAAAAAGGATGTGATTACTTTGGCTACTAACGCAGCAGTTAGGGTTGAGGGCGATAACGTTGATTACGCACTCAAACTTCTGAAGAAGAAAGTAGAGCGTGAAGGTCTTATCAGAGAGATCAAAAAACACACCTACTATGAGAAACCTACGGAAGTCCGCAGGAAGAAACTTCTCAAAGCCAGAAGGAAGCAGCAGAAGCTTCAGAGAAAGCTTCAGGAAAAGTATAAGTACTATTAAAGTTTCCGTTGTAGAACGGTCTTTATACCTAAGGCGGCGCATATAAATGTGCCGCCTTTGCTTTTTAATCAATTCATATAGTCTTTTTTTTCTTTATCAGCGATCAATTTTCTCATAGACATGGTATGATCTAATTATTGCTATTTGGTTAGCAAATAACGGAGGCATTTATGAGGAAATTAACAATAGCTCTATTTGTTCTTCTGACCTTATTGGTTTTCGGTTGCACGGGTGACGACGGAAGTGACGGCGCTCAGGGGATAACAGGTATTCAGGGACCCGCAGGACCGCAAGGTGAACAGGGACCGGCAGGTCCGCAGGGTGAGCAGGGAATACAGGGAGTCGCAGGAGCGCAGGGCCCACAGGGTCCGCAGGGTACGGCAGGTGCTGACGGCTCGGATGGCGCCACATATGTTCTGGCTGCTCCGGCTTATTCAAGCGGTGCGAGTGTGGCGGTGAGTTCCAATGTTGTGTTTAATACTGCTTCTTACTTATCCGGAAATATAAGCTATAACCCTGTTACAGGTGTTGTGACTTTTAATGAGGCAAACAGATATATAATTCACTGGGATGTATCCACTGACGGGCTTATCGGAGCGATAAATACTGCAACAGCCGATGTGGGCTTTACTCTCAGTTCATCCCAGGGGGACTCTCATCCTGTAGTAAGTCTCTTGAGTACAGGACAGATAAGCGGATTCGGAATAATCGATGTTGTTGCAGCCCCCGTGACTCTCTCGCTTATAAATGATTCCAGCAATGAAGTTCAGCTTGCGGATGTCTCACCTAATGCTCATATGATGATAAACAGCTCAGACGGAACAATCGCTCTGAGCGTTTCAAGAAACTGATATAACGGCTGATGCGGCTCATCACCGCATCAGTCATATTTATTACTAATGTCCTTTAGTGCGGAACTCCATATATTCTTCGTACATACATATCACAACGCTCTTGTGTGAATCGGCTGCACATGCCGCAGGATCATAGTCATAACCTGTGGTTGTCTCGCCGTAGAACATTCTGAATGTGTGGTCGCCTTTGAAATAGGTGTAAACATGTCCCCATTTGCCTGCGAAATCGGAACCGTTTATTGATGAAGGTGTTTTGAGAAGGTACACTGCTTTGTCTGTGGAAGCTTTGAACGGGTCATGTTCGCTAACGGCAGCTATTACAGTTTTTCCCGCATCCAGCGCCCCTGTGAATGTGCCGTAACCATCCAAAGTAACAGCGCCGTCACTGCTTATGTTCAGAGTGCCGGAAACTGTAACAGGATTATCCCCTGTTTCTGTTCCGGTAAAGGTGAAACTATTACCGGTTATTGTCATAGTGCCTTTAAGCTGCCAGTTATAGTCCGTACTCATTGAGATAAGAGACCATGCTCCTGTCAGATCAGCCAGATTATATGATGCACCCAGCCTGACATCAAGCCCGCCAATATATCCGTTTTCATAGCCGGAGAAGGGCAAGACGCTTTTTCCGCTGCTGTCCATGACTGAATAGTAGTGTTCAAGCTCTTGAGAAGTGAACACAATGGAGAAATCTTCATGGAATTCAAGACTGTAAATCGGTGTTTCTCCTGTTATTCTGTCCGGAACAGTGGTGGCGGTAGCTTGACCTTGCTCATTTATTACAGTGTATCCGCTCACAAGCGCAGGTCCGCCGCCGGTTGATTTGATGCCTGCTGTAAACCATTCGCCATCGAAGTCGCTTATGGAATAGATCGAGTTTCCGCTGCCTTCATCGCTGCTGTCTGAAGAGCTGCTTCCGCCGCAGCCGAAAAGTAATGATGTCAGCAGGGTTATAAATAAAATTCTGAAGAGTTTCATAGCACACCTCTATTAGATATATAAATAATTCTAACAGAGATGTTTATGGAACGTATGTGAATAATTACATTAGCTGAATAAAAGTTTAGCTTTTAAATAAAAAGCTGGATAATAAAAGGCGTCAGGGTTGTGAGCAGAACACCCTGCACAAAGCCGATGAGAGCGGCACGCCGTCCGGCGAACTTTTCTATGACAGGAAGGGTCACGTCCATAGTGGTTGCGCCGCCCGGTGCTATAGCTGCGTACTGACCAAAGTATTTGGCGATAAACGGAACACTTACAAGCGTCAGGCTCTCTCTTATGACGTTGGATAAAAAAGCGATTGCGCCCAGTTCGGCGCTTTTTACCTTGGCTAAAATAACAGCAGAGAAAGAATACCACCCGAAGCCTGATGCCACCGCCATCGAATCCATAGCGGAAAGATCGATTACAAACGAGCAGAGAAAACCGCCGGCTATTGTTCCCACTATTGTTCCTGCGGGAACAATGATCAGATACCTGTCCGGCTTGAGAGTAGCTTTCAGCCCAGCTCTGGAGGTTCCCAGATCAAAGCCGATGAGGAACAGCATAAGGTAGAGCATAGCCTCAACAAGTATGCCGTTGTTATTCACAAGCACATCAGGAAGCAGACCGTTGAACGATAGAAAAGCCCCTGCGAAAACGGAGGCAATAAGCATTATCAGCATTCTTTTTTTCCGAATAAACGAACAAATATCAGCACGAAAACCACACTGAAAACTATTACAAATACAGATATCAGAAAGGACGTAAGTCCGAAATCCGCCAGTTTTTCAAGGATATGCGGGTCTTTACCAAGATTAACACCCATAAAAAACAATAAACCCACCAAACTGAATGTGAAAAGATGCCTCCGCACCTGCCCGTGATAGCCTTCGGGCAGGAAAAGAGACGGGATCAGCCCGGCGATAACAGCCAGAATGTAATACAGCATAGATTAATGCGCACCCTCTTCGGAAAGCTCTGTAAGCACACCGTTTACACTTTTCGGGTGAACAAAGGCGATCTGCATGCCGTGAGCGCCGGGTTTGGGCTCTTCATCAATGAGCTTGATCCCTTCTGACTTGAGCTTATCCAGGGCTGTCTTTACACAGGGAACCCTGTAGGCTATGTGATGGATGCCTTCGCCCTTTTTCTCGATATACTTTGCGATGGGGCTTTCATCTGATGTGGGTTCGAGAAGTTCGATATTTACTCCGCCCACATTGATGAACGCAACCTTAACCTTCTGCGTGGGAACCTCTTCAAAGTGGTCGGCTCCCGCACCCATAACGCCGTAAAACTTCAGGGCATCGTCCAGACTCTTAACCGCTATTCCGATGTGATCAATCTTTTCCAGCATAAAATCACCTGTGTGGTTTTATTTGCAGTGAGTTTTTTTATGTACTTCTTCAGGGGAACTTTTACGTGAAAAGATCCCCTGAAAACCTGTTATCTAGCCCAGAAGTTTTGCGATAATCTCGTTAACCATCTGAGGGTTTGCTTTCCCTTTGGAAAGCTTCATAACCTGACCGACAAAGAAGCCCTGAAGGCGCTTTTCGCCGTTTTTATAACGTTCAGCTTCTGCGGGGCTTGAGTCTATAACCTGTTGTACGATCTTTTCAAGCTCGCCGGAGTCTGAGTTCTGCACGAGCCCCTGCTCTTCAACGATCTTCGCAGGGTTTTTGCCCGAATCTATCACGGCTTTATAAACATCTTTCGCTATCTTGCCGCTGATTTTGCCGCTGTCTATGAGGCTGACAAGTTCTGCAAGCTGAAGGGGACTGATGCCCGACTCAAATATTCCGCACTGTTTCTCATTCAGGGTGCTTAATACCTCGGAGAGAATCCAGTTTGCGATCATTTTAGGGTTGCTGAACCCTTTGAGAGCTTCCTCAAAGTAGTCGGCGTATGCTTTTTCTGCGGTGAGCGCTATGGCGTCATGCTCCGGCAGGGCATATTCACTCATGAAGCGTGCCATCTTAGCGTCAGGAAGTTCCGGCAGGGTGGCACGGACAGCTTCGACATATTTCTCATCAAGCACTATAGGCACAAGGTCAGGGTCGGGGAAGTAACGGTAGTCGTTAGCCTCTTCCTTGCTCCTCATGGACACTGTGATGCCTTTGGCGGCGTCCCAGAGCCTTGTTTCCTGAACAACACGTCCGCCTTCGTTCAGCAGCTTTTCCTGACGGCGGATTTCATATTCAATAGCCTTCTGCACATTGCGGAAGGAGTTCATGTTTTTGATCTCTGCCTTTGTGCCGAGTTCTTTCTGACCAACAGGACGGATAGATACGTTAGCATCACAGCGGAGAGAGCCCTCTTCCATGTTGCAGTCTGCTATATCAAGGTATTTCAAAACAGATTTAAGTTTGGTGAGGTAGGCTCTTGCCTCTTCACCTGATCTCATGTCCGGCTCGGAAACTATCTCCATAAGGGGCGTTCCGGTACGGTTGAGATCGATAAAGCTGTTGCCTGCTGAACCGAGGTTTTCACCGTGTATCGATTTTCCGGCGTCTTCTTCTATGTGGATTCGGGTAAGACCTATTGTTTTCTTTGTTCCGTCTTCAAGCTCAACATTTATCTCACCGCCTATGCAGGTGGGCAGCTCGTACTGGGAAATCTGGTAGTTTTTGGGCAGATCCGGATAAAAGTAGTTCTTGCGTGCAAATATGCTTTTTTCTGCAATGCGGCAGCCAACGGCGAGTCCCGCCTTAACTGTGTATTCCACAACCTTTTCGTTCAGCACCGGAAGTGTGCCGGGCATTCCGAGGCATATGGGGCATACCTGAGAGTTTGCTTCAGCTCCGAAGGCAGTGGAGCAGGAGCAGAATATCTTTGATTTTGTTGAGAGCTGAGCATGTACCTCAAGCCCTATGACAGCTTCGTATTTCATAATCTATCCTTTAAATCCTTCGGGTACATCTGTTGATACGCCGGAAGCCTGCTGGAAAGCGTGGGCTATATTCATTATTTTCCCTTCCTCAAAGTATTTGCCGAGGATCTGCATCCCCACGGGAAGATCGCTGTTGTCAAATCCGCAGGGGACTGAGAGCCCGCAGCCGCCGTAGAGGTTCAGGGAGATGGTGTATATGTCGCTCAAATACATCTCAAGCGGGTTGGATGATTTTTCGCCGAATTTAAACGCAGTGGATGGAGAGGTGGGGCATATTATGGCGTCCACTTTCTCGAATGCCTTTTCAAAATCCTGCTTGATAAGTGTACGAACCTTCTGGGCTTTTATGTAGTAAGCGTCATAGTATCCGGCACTGAGAACATATGTCCCGAGCATGATTCTGCGCTTTACTTCCGGTCCGAAGCCTTCGGAGCGGGTTGCAGTGTACATGTCGTACAGGTTTTCGCTTTCGGCTCTGTAGCCGTACTTCACACCGTCAAAGCGGGCAAGGTTGCTTGATGCTTCTGCGGTGGCTATTATGTAGTAAACTGAAACAGCATAGTCCGTATGGGGCATGCTGATTTCCACAGGTTCGCAGCCAAGCTCTTTAAGCTTTGCTATTCCTGCTTCCACACGCTCCTTCACAACAGGGTCAAGCCCTTCAGCGAAGAATTCCGTGGGTATGCCTATTTTCAGCCCTTTTATGTCCCCTGTCAGTTCCGCTGTGTAGTCTTTCTTGGCAACGGGTGCGGATGTGGAATCCTTGGGGTCATGCCCTGCTATTGCAGAAAGAACCAAAGCTCCGTCCTCCGCAGTGCGGGAGAATGTGCCTATCTGGTCAAGGCTGGAGGCGAAGGCGATGAGCCCGAAACGGGAAACTGTTCCGTATGTGGGTTTAAGCCCCACAACACCGCAGAGTGATGCGGGCTGGCGTATTGAGCCGCCTGTGTCGCTCCCCAGTGCAACAGGGGTGAGCCCTGCTGCAACAGATGCCGCAGAGCCGCCGCTTGAGCCGCCCGGAACACGGGTTAGATCCCACGGGTTGCGGGTTTGTTTATAGTATGAGGTTTCGTTTGATGAACCCATGGCAAATTCATCCATGCTGAGTTTGCCGAGGACAATCATCCCTTCTTTTTTGATAAGGTCTGTTACTGTGGCGTTATAAGGCGCACGGAAGTCTTTCAATATGCGTGATGAGCATGTGGTAGGCATATCATCGGTGACTATAAGATCCTTCAGTGCAATGGGAATACCCGCAAGGGCAGGGAGAGCTTCTCCATTCGCTCTTCTTGCGTCAATCTCTTCTGCCTGTTTGACGGCATTTTCATTCACATGAAGAAATGCCTGCACATCGCCGTCATATTTCTTTATCCTATCCAGATAAAATGAGACAAGCTCCTTAGAGGAAAGCTTCTTTTCCTGAAGAGCAGCACTCATTTCTTTTAATGTCATGTTTATAATGTTCATTCTATCACCATGTTGAAAGTAAGGCTCTTTTTCTGAAAAAACCTTTCTTTAACGGAAAAGAAAGGTTTTCTCAGACTCCTTCCAAAGAAACCGGATTTTTTGTTTTTTTCAGCAGAACCAATCATTCTATCACCCTTGGAACCTTGAAGTGGCCGTGTTCGGCTTCCGGAGCATTTGCGAGGGCTTTTTCTGTACCGAGAGAGGGTTTAGCCTCGTCTGCTCTTGTTACGCTGTAGAGATCAAGAACGTGGGAAGTGGGTTCAACACCGGTTACGTCAAGTTCTTCAAGCTTCTGTATGTAATTGAGAATCGAGCCGAGTTCTCCGGCAAGCTTCTCCACTTCACCGTCTTCAACTTTCAGACGGGCAAGCTTGGCTATGTGCCTTACGTCTTTATCGGTTATGGACATCTGTATAACCCCTTGTTATGGTTAGTTTATTATTTTCTGCAATTCTGCGGTGCCGCTTTAAGGGCAGACCGCTCTTTATAATACCGCAAAAACAGCATTATACCCTTATCTGTGCTGTATTTTCAAGTTTTTCATTCATCAACGAAGGTCAGGAAGGCTGTGACGATTTTTTTAAGCCCTCCGGCGTTTTTAAAGAAAACTTCTGCTTTCTCCGAAGCGCCTTCACCGCTGGTGCTTATCACTATACCGTCACCGAATTTCTCATGGCGGACTTTTTTTCCTGCTTTTGAATTTGATGATGCTTCCTTACCTTGAGGTTGCATAGGTTTTCTTGCCTTCGGCTGAAAACGGTCAAACTGGCGTGTGGACGGTGTAAAGGATGCCTTAGCCTTGGCAAAGCCCATCTCCTCCAGAAAGTAGGAGCGTGCGCTTACTGTCCTGTTACCGTACATTATGCGGGATTCGGCGCAGGTTACGTAAAGATTGCGCTTCGCTCTGGTGATTCCCACATAGCAGAGTCTGCGTTCCTCCTCAAGCTGTTCCGGCTCATCTATACTGCCGTAAAGGGGAAAAAGCCCGTTTTCAAGCCCTGTAAGAAACACAGTGTCAAACTCAAGCCCTTTTGCCGAGTGGATCGTCATAAGGCTTACCCTGTCCCCTGATGCCTCATCCGTTGATGTGCTTAAGGATGTGCTGGCGAGAAAGTCTGTGAGTGTGCCTTCGGGTGATGTTTCCTCAAAAGCCACTGATGCGTTGTAAAGCTCGTGGATGTTTTCAATCCTTTTCTTCGCTTCCTCTTCACTTTCGTTCGCAAGTACATAGTCTTTATAGCCTGTGCGTTCTATGACTCCGTTCACCATGTCGCTGACCTTGGTAAAGGAGGCAAGGTAATCCATCATTCCCACGTACTGCCGGAAGCCCTCCTGCTGGTTTCTGCTGAATGAGGGGAACATCTGCTTCACTGCTTCGATTAGACTTACGGCGTTCCTGGATGCGAAGTCTCTTACTTTATCTATGGTTGTTGTGCCTATTCCCCTTGAGGGGGTGGTGAGGCTTCTGGAAAAGGAGACGCTGTCAAAGCTGTTGTCAAAGAAACGCAGATAGCTTAAAAGATCCTTGATTTCACGCCTCTGGTAGAAAGCCGTGCCGCCCACAACCTTGTAAGGTATGCCGACTTTGTTAAGGTTTACTTCAAAGTTACGTGACTGGGCGTTGGTGCGGTAAAGAACCGCCATGTCACCGTAGCTTACGCCTTCATCAGCGTACTTGGAGATCATTTTTGTAACGAAATCCGCCTCGGATGTCTCATTCAGGAGGGAATGATGCTCAAGGGCTCCCTCGACCTCAAGGTGAGCGGTAAGCTCCTTGCCCCTTCTCATGGCGTTGTTTTTGATCAGAGTATTTGCTCTGGCTATTATATCCGCTGTGCTGCGGTAGTTTTCGGTGAGTTTGACAACTTCCACATCTTCAAAGTGCTTGTCAAATTCGAGGATATTGCGTATATCCGCTCCCCGCCAGCCGTAGATCGACTGATCATCATCACCAACAACACATATTCTGCCGCTCCTGCCTGCAAGGAGGCGGAGGAACATAAACTGAATAGCGTTTGTATCCTGATACTCGTCCACAAGTATATGCTCAAACATGGATGAATAATACTGACGCACCTCTTCGGACACTTCAAACATGCGGATGGTGAGACTGAGCATGTCGTCAAAGTCTATGAGGAACTGCTCATTAAGGCGTTTCTGGTATTCCCTGAATACCTCGTCAATCCTGTGGAATGAACCTGCATCGGGAATCTGGCGCTCCACATACTGCGGAGTGTTCTTAAACCAGCTTATCTTGTTCATGTACTGCTTGGGCGGGTATTTTTTATGGTCAATTTTCAGGGTTTTTATTACTTCACGGAACAGCGCCATGCGGTCATCCTGATCGATTACCCCGAAGCCGGGCTTAAGACCCACTGCTGATCCGTCCCTGCGGAGAATTCGTAAGGATATGCTGTGGAATGTTCCCATCCACACAGAGCCTGATGCAGGGCCCACAAGCCCTCTGAGTCGGTGTTTCATCTCCTCTGCCGCTTTATTTGTAAATGTAACAGCGAGGATACGTTCGGGCTCTATGCCTATTTCATTTATGAGATAAGCTATGCGGTAGGTGATAACCCTTGTCTTCCCTGTACCTGCTCCGGCAAGGACAAGAAGAGGACTTTCAGTCCGCACTACAGCTTCATACTGACCTTGATTGAGTTCATTTTTGTAATTGATCATTATAATTCGGACACCTTTTAATTAATTAGGCTCAATTATAAGGAAAACTGCAGATTAAAAGAACCCTTTTTTTGATGATATGGTATAAACAGGTATCAATATGAGCAAAGGAGAAGTTTTATGAGACTTAAACATCAGACGGAGATTGCGCCAGCCTGAGGAGGGTGCAGAAGATAATCTCCTTACCCTCCGTATGCAGTGCATAATCAGGAGGATGAAATGAATTATACTAATTTGAAAAAATACGGTCTGGATCACCGGACGGAAGAAGAGGCTTCAGGCTTTGAAGGACTGTTTCTAGGCAGAGTAACGTGGCAGAGCCACAGCTTATACAGGGTTGTTACGGAAAACGGCGAGGTACAGGCTTCCGTATCAGGGAAGTTCCGTCATACAGCCGAAGGCAATATTGACTTTCCAGCCGTGGGCGACTGGGTTATGACCGACCGTGAGGACAGCGCATCTGGTGATGCGGTGATAAAGCATGTTCTCACCCGCAGGAGTCTTTTTGTCCGCAGAGCGGCAGGAACATCCGCCGATACGCAGGCAGTGGCGGCGAATGTTGATACTTTGTTTATCTGCATGTCAGTCAATGCCGACTTCAACCTGAGAAGGCTTGAGCGTTATCTCACAACCGCATGGGAAAGCAGGGCGAAGCCCGTCATTGTTCTGACAAAGGCGGATCTCTGCACTGACCTTATAGAAAAGCTGGGCGATGTCTCGTCCGCGAGTGAAGGGATTGACACTGTTATCTGCTCCGGTGTTGAGGAAAACGGATGGCAGGCCCTTAACCAGTTCATCGCAGATAGTGAGACTGTTGCCTTCATCGGCTCGTCCGGAGTAGGAAAATCCACCCTGATAAACAGGCTGATGGGCAGAGACGTCATGGACGTTAACGAAATCAGGGAAAGTGACGGCAGAGGGAGACACACCACAACAGGCAGACATCTTCTTCTGCTTCCGCAGGGCGGGGCGGTTATAGATACTCCGGGTATGCGTGAGCTGCATCTTTACACTGGCGACACGGCGAAAGCCTTTGGTGATATAGAAGCTCTGGCTGCGGACTGCCGCTTTCGTGACTGCACACATACAAAAGAGCCGGGATGCGCCGTGCTGAACGCTGTGGAGAACGGCAGCCTTTCCGAAAACCGCCTGAAAAATTATTTTAAGCTTCAGCGTGAAATAACCTACGGCAGTTTGAACTTCCGTCAGGCTGAACAAGAGAAGCTAAAGAGAATGTTCGGCGGAAAAGGCGAGATGAAGCAGATGAAACGGCATGTAAAAAATAAAGGAAAATAGCTACATATAAGGCGCACTCTTAAAGGGTGCGCTTTTTTTATGCGGAGGCTTCCGCCAGTCCGGCACGCTTGTTGTAGGCTATTATAAGATCCCCTCTGCGGAGAAGTCCCAGAAACTTCAATCCTTCAGGTGTGTTTTCCACAACAGGGAGAGCTTCCAGATCCTTCTTGCCGAGTTTTTCCATGGCTTCCGTCAGGGTGTTTTCAGGCTCAAGATAGATAACGTTTTCCCTTGTGCAGATGTCCCCCGCCACAACAATATCCTCAAGCCCCTGCTCAAACAGCACTTCTTTGATATCAACAAGGGAGATCATACCGATGAGGCAGTTGTTGCTGTCCAGAACAGGGAAATGCATATGCGGGGCGGACTGTATCCCTGCGAGAATATCCCGGAAAGGTGTATTCTCTCTGAAGGATGTTACACCAGTGAACATAACGTCTTTTACATGAATCGATTCGAGGATTTTTTCCTCAACCCCTTTCTTAATACGTACTCCCTGTTTGGTGAGAACCCATGTGAATATAGATTCCTTCTCAAGCTTTTCTGCGGCGAGGTTGGCGACTATAGCCGTAAGCATAAGGGGCAGAATTACCGTATATGACTGTGTTATTTCAAATATTATAAGTATTGCTGTCATGGGCGCACGCAGTGTGGCGGAAAGCATGGCGCTCATCGCCACTAGAGCGTATGCGCCGCTGCCTGCGGTGCTTGCAGGAAATATTATGTGAGCCGCCCATCCGAAGAAACCGCCGGTAACAGCGCCTATGAAAAGGGAGGGGACAAAGAGACCGCCGCTTCCCCCTGAACCCAGAGTGAAGGATGTTGCGATTATTTTGAGTGCTACAATAATTATTAGAAAAGCGCCCAACTGGTGCCCATGGAGTACGTTCATTATTGTGTCATACCCAACTCCCATTACTTCCGGTGAGGCAAGGGCGACACAACCCATCATCAGTCCGCCTATGGCGGGTTTTGTCCATGAAGGTATGGCAAGATGCTCAAACTTGCCCTCTATAAAGTAGAAAGTGCGGATGAATACAACGCCCACAACTGCGCAAACAAGCCCCAGAACTCCGTAAAGGGGAAGTTCAAAGATGCTGACCAGTTCGTATATCGGAGCGTCGAATGTTACCTCATGTCCCAGATATGCTCTTGATATGGCTGTTGCTATTACCGATGAGATAATGATCGGGCTGAATGTCTTGAGCCCGAATTCACCGAGAAGCACTTCCGCCGCAAACATAGCCCCGCCTATGGGAGCGTTGAAAGTGGCTGCCAGACCGCCAGCCGCACCGCATGCCGCAACTGTGCGCATCCTGTTGGATGAAAAGCTTAACAGCTTTCCCACGCCGGAGCCTATGGCGGCACCTATCTGCACGATGGGACCTTCACGTCCCGCCGAGCCGCCGGAACCGAGGGTTATTGCGGATGAAACTGTTTTTATAAGAGCCACAAGGGGCGATATGTTGCGGTTGAGAGCCATGGCACGCATAACATCAGGAACGCCGTGCCCTTTGGCAAATTTGAATGATATGGAGATTAAGCCGACCATCAGTCCGCCGGCAGCAGGGATAAGAACAATTTTCCATATGGGTGCGTTTTTGAATGTCTCAAGTGCGAATTCGGAGGTGTCTCCGTAGAAAATTCCCTGAAAGAAGCTGATCATATGGCGGAAGATGATGTTTCCGCCGCCTGCGAGCAGACCTATAACCACGGCGGTCAGAAGCATGTAGAGATCTTCGTGTCCGTCTAGATATCGTCTCAGGCTGAATTTGGAAAGGCTAGCCTTTAGTTTTTCAGTATTCATACGTCCTTTTGTTTGAAGGTTGACGTTTTAGATCATTTCGGTTCAAAATGGAATAATAAAATTAAAAAAAAACTAATCCTGGCTTTCTTCCTGTTCTATATCTTCCTCAGGTATGTCCTTAATTACTTCTATATCAACAATTTTAGCGCCGAATTCTTTTTGAAGTTTTTTTACAAGATCGTTGTCTTCCGCTTCTTTTCTGGTTTTGCGATCATAGTAGGTTTCGGCTTCTTTTTTTGTTTCAGTTATAGTTTTTTTTTTAGGCTCGTTTTCCAGAGCCATTTTAACTTTAGTCACACCGGGGAAGAATTTTCCAGCTATCTCTGATAGATATTTAAGATGCTCCGGCTGATTAAGCATTCTGAAATAAAACTTTTTTTCTTCTGTCGTGCCTATGCGGAGTTCATCGCCTGCCACACCGGAGAGGAATACATTTTCCAGATATCCGGCAACCTTTCCGTTTTCTCTGGCAGCGTGGCGGACCATGCTTTTCCATGGGTCGTCACCTGCTGACGGCTCTTCCTGACGTTCTGCATGTGCGGGGGTTTCTTTGTGTTCCTGCTGTTTAGGCTTTTCCGCCGCAGTTTTATGCTTAACAGGTGCTGCGGGAGCCTGTGTAAGTGCTGCCGTGCTGCATGAAACAGGCAGAACAGAAGACAGGGAAGCGGCTTTGTATGCGGCAAATTCAAAAACATACTGCTCAAAGCTGAAAAATTTAAGGTCGTTCAGCAGTTTTTGAAAAACTTGAAACAGTGCGAAAAGCCTGTGTTCTGTGACTTTTGCCGAAAGAGATTTATAAAGCTCTTCCTCGTGGCTGGTGAGTTCCTTGGTGTTTTTTCCGCCTGTGGATATATAGAAAAGCAGGTTGCGTGTATGTTCAATGAGGGATTCGGCTGCGAAACGGAGGCTTATGCCTTTGGCACATATTTCCTCAACTATGGCAGGTATTTCTGCGGTGTTTTCCTCAAGGATGGTTTTGAGAAGGTCTTCAATTAAGTTTGTATCTGAAAAGCCCAGAAGGAATGCAGTGTTTGCCTCATCAACCTTGCCTCCGGTGAAGGCTATTATCTGATCGAGCATGGAGAGGGAGTCTCTCATGCAGCCGTCGGAATTGCGTATGATGAGGCTTAATGCGTCATCCTCATATTCCAGCTTTTCTTTATTAAGCACATCGGTGAGAGATTCATGCATTTTTTCAAAAGGGATCTTGCGGAAGTCATACTTCTGGCATCTTGATATGATTGTTGCCGGTATCCTCTGTGCGTCTGTTGTGGCGAGGATAAACGCCACATGGGAAGGAGGTTCCTCAAGGGTTTTGAGCAGAGCATTAAACGCCTGCTCCGTAAGCATGTGAACCTCGTCTATGATGTAGACTTTTTTACGGCACTTTACAGGGAAAAAACGCACAGCCTCACGGAGATCCCGTATTTCGTCAATGCCCCTGTTGGATGCGCCGTCTATCTCGATTACGTCCATGGATGTGCCGTCGGTTATCTCACGGCAGTTTTCGCATTTATTGCAGGGGTTGACTCCCTGGGGGTCAAGGCAGTTAAGCGCTTTTGCAAAAATTCTCGCCGTACTGGTTTTGCCAACCCCTCTGGGACCGGTGAAAAGATAGGCATGGACAAGCCTGTCCAGCTCTATGGCATTCTTGAGGGTAGTGACTACAAATTCCTGTGCCACTATTTCATCAAAATTCTGGGGTCTGAGTTTTCGGGCTAAAGCAAGATAAGACATATATGATTTTTAAATTAGAGGGGAGCTATAGTCAATGCAAAGTTTTTTATGGATATGCCTGTGTCGTAGATTTGTGAGATCACAGTTCTATTGTTACCCTTGTTCTGTCGCCGATGTTGGCAATGTCGATTTTGCCGCCCATGTTGCTCTCTATGATGGTTTTGGACATATAAAGCCCTATGCCTGTGCCTCTGCCCTGTTCTTTTGTTGTGAAATAAGGGTCGAAAACATTCTCTATCACGTTCGGAGGGATACCTCCGCCGTTGTCGATAATGACGATTCTTCCTTTACCGTTAACAGACTCAATAGATATCTTTATCTGTCTGTCTGTGGGGCGGTTATCTATGAGAGCGTCTTTTGAGTTGCTTAATATGTTCAGGATAACCTGTGAAAACTCATTAGGGTATCCGTGTACAACGACGTCCTGTATGCACTCAATCTGCACATCTATGCTTGAGTTTTTCAGACTTGCACTGATAATTTTCATTGCTTCGTCAATGGAGCGCTTGAGGCTGAATTCGACAATATCTTTGTTCGTTTTATAAAAATTACGAAAATCATCAATCGTGACAGACATGTGTTGAATAAGCTCCATCGATTTTTCTACTGTATCAGCGATGTATGTATCGTCTATTTCATTGTGGCGGTATGAGTCTTCAATATCTTGAATGGTAAGGGCAAGAGCATTGAGCGGCTGGCGCCACTGGTGGGCGATGTTTGAGATCATCTCTCCCATTGCCGCAAGACGGCTCTGGCGGATCATCATTTGATCCTTTTTGGTATTTTTGGTGTATTCCTCTTTGAGTTTGCGCTGAAGCTCATTTATCTCTGTTTTGAGATCCTCTGTGCGTTTCTCAACAGCTTCTGTTAAATTTTTTCCTGAATCCGCTGCAATCCGCCGCAGGTCGGTTATGGTTGCCTCACACGCTTCAAGAAAGCATGAGGCATATTCAGCACCGCTTTTGCCGCTGAGTCTTTCAATATATGTCGGTTCGAGAATTTTCTCGGTTTTTAGCATGCGTGCCCCACATCTTTCATAGGGTGATCTGTATCTTCTCACAATGAATGCTACAAAAGGAACTGAAAGAAGAAAAAGCACCAGAGATACTGAAGTATAGCTTTTTAAATAGGGTGAAACTTCCGCCGAGATGTTTTTGACGGGCATATAAACCCCAGCAGTGAGCATGTTGTTTTCAAAACTGAACATTTTATATGAGGCAATATATTCGCCGGTAGAAAGGGAGGATGAATTTGTTCCGGAAAAACGAGCAGAAGCTGTGAGCATTGTTTTTTCTGAGGGGCTTATGTTGTAACCGGTTATCATGCTGCCGTTCTCACCTATGAGAAGAGCAGTTTTCATCCCTGCTGGGGCAGACACGCCTGTAGTGTCCTTGAGCAGATCCAGAGATATCTTGAGGCACACAACACCTTCAGTGTTTCTGGTTGCCGGATTAAGAATAGGCGCGGAGATTTCAACAAAAGGCATGCTGCTTGATGCGTCAGACATTATCTGCCCGGTGTAGGATTGATTTGTTTCAAGGGGAGATGATACTGATTCTTGCGCAGAAAAGTCAGCGCCAATGGGCGGAGTAGTTGTACGCCCCACAGCAAACCATGAATAACCTTTTGTGTCTGTCGCTATTATCTGGATTATTTCAGGTTTTGCCCGCATAAAGGAGGATAGTGCAGCTGTGCGTTCTATCTCGTTGTATTCTGTTATGCTTTCTATAATGAGCAAAGACTCAGAGCGGATGCCTTCGAGAGTGCGGGATATTCTCAATGCTGCTGCATCCGCCCTAGATGCTGTTTCGGCGGTGAATCGTTTCTCTGCGTAATTTGTGAGAACTGCATGGGCACAGAAAATATTAACGGCATACAGAAAAATGAGTGCGGAACAGATCCCCGCAATGGTTTTGGCAGAACAGTTCATTGCAACCTTTATAGATCGGAATTTCGGAAAATTGCAGCAAATCTAGTTTTCTTAATAAACTTTACATTTTGTCGGCGTGTGCAGCAGGTAAATAATCAGAGAATTATATACACAAATTTTCGGATATTCCATACTAATTTGCTCATCAAACGGCATGAGTTTTTTTATATCTGTAAGCACAACATCTTTAAGGAAATTTCTTCGCAGGTGCAAAATAATTTTTTCAAATTTCAAAACAGCGTATTCAGTCATTGCCATGCGGGTTTATTTTGTAGTATATGTTAAGAAACGGCAAGATGTTTAAAGGGTAAGACCTTTGATAGATGCAGATTTTGGAATATGACTGTTTCAGAAAGGATTAATCATTATCCTGAGTAGGATTTCCGCATTGGTTCTTTTGTTTCTGTCTGTTTTGTTTATGTCATATCGCTGTTTTATTATTGTTTTTATGACGGAGACGGGCGCATGAGATTTCAGAAAATTAAACCGAAAAGAGTAAGTGACGAAATATACAGACAGCTCAAGGAACTCGTTCTTGACGGTGAACTCAAACCGGGTGAAAAACTTCCTTCGGAGAGAGAGCTTGCCGTACAGATGGGCGTGAGCCGTCCGACCCTCAGAGAAGCTCTGCAAAAACTTGAGGCACACGGCTTTCTCAAACAGATTCAAGGTGACGGAACCTACGTCCAGTCTGCCGCTTCGCCTGTTTTATCTCAGGCATTCACAGAAATGATGAATAAAGGCGAAGCAATGGGTGATCTGATGGAGCTCCGGAGGATTCTGGAAACATGGGCGGCGAAAGCTGCTGCAACGCGTGCAACAGATGAAGAGATAGAGCAGCTTGAGGAGTTCCTTGATGAAATGGAAGATTCCGAACGGGATTACGAAAGTGATGCCAGCTTCCATGCCCTTATTTCCTATGCCTCCCATAACATCCTTATAGTACATGTAATGAATACAATTTATGAATGGATTACCAAGGTAACCTACGAAGTGCGCAGGCACATACGCCTTGAAGGCGGAATAAGGGAAGTTGACAGCCTCCATAGAAAAATATTCGAGGCAATCAGAGACAGAGAACCTGATAAGGCGTATGATTATATGCTTGAGCATATGAACTATGTGGAAAAGCAGCTTGAAATTATGAAGACATCCGGATACCAACCGCAGAAACACTGAAATGTTTTCATAATGCGTCTGTTATGTTAATCTTACGTTTGAATATAAAACGGTGGTGAATATTGAAAGGCGCACTGAAATACCTGCTGCTATGTCTGCTTATTTTTTTCAGCTTTTTTTACGGAGCGGCGTCAACTCCGCTGTTTGATACAGCGGAAGGCTCTTTTGCACAGAGTTCGGCTTTTATGGCGCATGGCGGGGATATTCTTACTCCGCATCTTGACGGCAAGCCCGACTTTGATAATCCGCCCCTGACTTTCTGGCTTCAGGCGGCAAGTGTAAAACTTTTCGGTATGAGCGAGTTTTCTTTCCGCCTCCCCTCACTTCTTTCTGCGTGTTTCTGGATGCTCCTTATATTCTTCTTTGTGAAGGACACAAGGGGTGAGGAGATGGCTTTTAATTCTGTTTTCATAGCCTGTTCATCTGTGCTGGTGTCCGCTTTTGCCAAACTTGCCGTGGCGGATGTTCTGCTAAATATGTTTCTGGCGGCGTCAATGTTTGCCGTTTACAGGCACTTTGAGACGGGAAGAAGAAAATACGTTTATATTGCTTTTGCCGCTGCCGGACTTGGTGCGGTGACAAAGGGTCCTGCTGCGGCTCTTGTTCCTTTTGTTGTAAGCGGTTTGTTTTTTCTTTCAGCCGGGCGGATCAGGCAGTGGCTGAAAGCAGCGTTCTGTCCTGTCGGGCTTGGCATTATGCTTATTATCGCACTGCCGTGGTATGCTGTTCAGTATGCGCAGTACGGCAATGAGTTTGCTGTCGGCTTCCTTGCGGCGAACAATCCAGAGAAACTAGGCATAACAACCGAAGGCGGCGGGTTTGCCTACTATATTCCTCTTCTTCTTGCAGGGCTTCTGCCTGGCACATCTCTTCTTTTCAGTGTGCTTAAGCGTCTGCGCCCTCTTTGGAATGACTTTTTTTCCAGATATATGATGATCTGGTTTTTCTTTGTTTTCCTCTTTTTTGCTTTGAGCGGTACAAAGCTTCCTCATCTTATTTTAAGCGGAATGACCCCGCTTTTTATTCTGTGCGCTTATGTTTTCAACAACCACAGAAAGAAGATCCTTTTCGGGCTGCCTGTATTTATGTTTTTCGGGCTTCTTCTGTGTCTGCCTTTTATAATTCCGTCTGTTGCTGCCAAGGTTAACAGCGTTGCGGCGGCGGAGATGCTCCTTGAAGCGGGAAGCAGGCTCAGTGCTGTGTATTACATAGTGCCTGCCGCATCAATGCTTGCGGTGGGAGTTGCGATGAGCCTGATACGAACGCTGAGTTACAGAACCTTTGCTGCTGTGATGGCATTCTTTACAGTAATTTCACTCAATGTCCAGTATCTTCCCCTCATTGCGGATGTTAAGCAGGCTCCGGTTAAGGAAGCGGCACTTTATGCGGCCGAACATAATATTAAGGTTAATGTCTGGACTTCAAATGTTCCGTCTTTCAGTGTGTATTACGGCAGGAATGCTGACAGAAACCTTCCCTCTGACAGCGGTTTTGTTTTTATTGATGCTGACAAAGCAGGCAAAACAGACCGTGCCTATGTTACAATAAGAAAGTGGTCGGGCTATCGTTTGATACAGGTTGCGGAGGAAAAATGAAGCTTTCCGTGGTGGTGCCTCTTTACAACGAAGAGGAAAGTATAGAACCGTTCTTTGAAAAGGTCAGAAATGCCCTGAAAGACATTGACTATGAGATAATTATGGTTGATGACGGCTCAAGGGACGATACCGTGAAGATGGTGGAACAGCATGCGGATGAGCGTACAAAGCTTATCCGCTTTAAGCGTAACTTCGGGCAGACACCTGCTCTGGCTGCGGGGATTGACTACGCCGAAGGGGATTACATAGTCACCATAGACGGGGACTTGCAGAATGACCCGGACGACATACCCGCAATGATAGAAAAGCTTGAGAGAGAAGGGCTTGATGTTGTGGCGGGAAGAAGAGTCAAAAGGCAGGACGGATTCATTCTGCGTAAACTACCAAGCTCCATAGCAAACAAGCTGATTGCCCGCCTGACCGGGGTTTACATACATGACTACGGCTGTACCCTGAAGCTTTTTAAGAAGGATATTGCTAAGAACCTTGACCTTTACGGGGAGATGCACAGATTTATACCTGTTCTTGCTGTTTTGCAGGGTGCAAAAATTGACGAGATGGATGTACGCCACCACTCTAGAAAATACGGGGAATCCAAATATACCATAGCCAGAACAACAAAAGTCATAAGCGACTTGATGCTTGTTCTCTTTTTGAAGAAGTACTCACAGCGCCCTATGCATCTTTTCGGCACATTAGGTTTTTTCGGATTGTTTTTCGGCATGATAATAAATATTTACATGGTTATTCTGAAAATATTCGGGCAGAACATATGGGGCAGGCCTCTTCTGCTTCTGGGTGTTGTGCTTACTCTCGGCGGGATACAGCTTATTTCCTCAGGCTTTATCGCCGAACAGGTTTTGAGGACATATTTTGAGAGTCAGGATAAAAAACCGTACAGCGTAAAGGAGATCAAGGCATTTGGAGACTTCCGCCGGTCAGATGCTCCCTGATTTCGGCGCTTCTGCTGACAGAATATCTTTTCAGGTTGGCATCTGAGGCGGTCGAGGCTGTTTTTTCATAAAGAATGACAGCCTGTGCATAATCCCTTTCCATGTCTGCTGCTCTGGCACGGGAGAAGGATATAAACGGGTTTTCCGGCTCAAGGAGATAAGCCTTTTTATAGCTTATAAGTGCTTTTTCCATATTGCCTGCTGCTTCATAAGCGAGTCCGGCAGCGTTCATCAGCCTGCCGTTTTCCTTTATATTAAGCGTTTCAAAGAAGATCAGCGCATCTGTATGTCTGCCTTTTTTTACTGCTGTCTCAATGATATCACCAAGTCTTGCACCGTCTGTGCTGAGGATATTGCCGGAAACAGCATCCGCAGCTTTCTCTGCCTCACCGCATATAACAAGGGAGGCTGCATAGTTGGATAAAATATCCTTATCATTTTTCAGGGTAAACGCTCTTTCCAGATGTTCTGACGCCAGTGAGCAATTCCCTCTTTCCAGAGCTTTCACTCCTGCTGAGGCCTCCCTGTGAGCTTTTGAGGTATTATCTTCTCTGACTGACAGTTCAGGCTTAATAGTTTTCTCTTCAGCAGAGGGCTTTTGGGTCTGTTCCGGTGATTCTTTTGCTTCTGCCTCATTTTTCAGCCTGACGTAAAGGTCATCGGGGAGAATATCTGTGTTTACAGCAGATGAAAATGTTTTTTTCCGCACTTCTGAATCCGCAAATACAAGCTCCCGAACCGGCTGTTCAGCAGGGGCAGCAGCCGTCACCTTCTGCGGAGCGCCGTATCTGCCTGCTAAAAAGCCTAAATACAAAGCTGCGGGTATGAGGAACAATATCTTTTTCAAATGCTCATTACCGATGTTTTAATGAAAATTACGAGTTCTTTCTTAATTTTGCGCTTGTTTACAGATTTAAACAGATTTCCCACCAAGGGAATATCGCCGATAAAAGGCACTCTCTGTTCTGTATCTTCTTCATAATTATCTATCATTCCGCCAAGGACAACAGTTTCACCGTTGCGGACGTTAAGCACTGTGCCTGCCTCTTTCAGATTAAGAATAGGGAAGCTTGCTACTATTTCCCCTTCTTCTCCGAGCTGAATTTTATCTTTTTCAGCCATTGTGGAGACAGGTATAATGTTAAGTGTAATTGTTCCGTCGTCATGTATGTAAGGGGTTACTCCGAGCATTATACCATCGAGTATGGTTATTCTGTTGTAGCTGACCACCCTTCTCAGATCCTCGCCGTCTTCAACATTTTTTTCCCAGTAGGGTATCAGACTGCCGGATGAAATTATGGCACTCTGACCGTTTATTACTCTGATACGGGGATTGCTGAGTGTTTCTATCTTTCCCTGCTGGGCAAGCAGATTTAAGAGTCCGTTTGCTCCGCCCGCCGCATACGTGACAGAGGCTATGGGAACAAGCCCGATGTTTTCAAGCATGGATGCACTTGATGAAGCAAAGTTTTGTTTGTAGCGGAGTTGGTCGTTAAAGAAGAAGTTGTCCCAGTTTATTCCGTATGAGTTGGTGTCACTCAGGGTTACTTCCACCATTTTTGCTTCTATGAGAACCTGCTTGGAGGTTTCTTTAAGGACAGACTCCATATATCTGTCTATGAGTCTGATTTTGTTTCTGCCTGCCTGAACGGTCAGTATCCCTGTGAACATGTTGAGACTGTAGCCCTCTCCGGAGGATGAGAATTCAGCGGTCTTTGTGTCTGTTCCGTCTGATCTGCCGTGGAAGATAATGCTTCTGATCCCTTCTGCTATCTGTTTATAAAGATCGTTTCTTTCACCGGGGTTTATGAATTCGAGATTGTATGAGCCTGCCATTGTCCCTGATGTTTCAGAGGCTCCGCCTATTATGTCTCCTCCGAGTCTGGAGGTGTAGCCTGTTACTGTGTGTATGTAGGGTATTTTATAGGTTTTTGTCATAAGCGGTTTTACCCGCAGTATGTTCCCGTCAGTTTCAAAGTATATTCCTGCGGTTTCGGTGATAATGTTAAGGGCTTCCCTTGCGGGCAGGCTGTTCAGGTTAAGGGTTACCGGTTTGTTTATGTCTATTTCGGGGCTGATTACAAGGTTCATGCCTGATTCGGAGGCTGCCATGTAAAGCACAGAGGAGAGCGGAGCATCAACGGCGCTTATGCTTACATAGCGTCCCTCTAAGGGATCGGGCTTTTTAAGCTCCGCCTGAAAAACCGGAGGAGGGGGAGGAGGCAAAAGGGACTGTTCCTGCTTTTTGGTAAGGTTATCGTTTTTAACCGGCAGGGGCTCCTCATTATGAACGGGCTGTTTTGCCGTGCATGAGAAAAGGAAAGACACTGTCAGAAAAATTATCAGAAATTTACGGCAATCCATCTTTCACCCCATTTGCCTTTCAGAAGTATTCGTCTTGTTTCAATACGGGCTATCTTTTCATCTTCAGATATTTTATCGCCTCTGTGGTATATCTTACCGTTTATTACAGCGAATGTCCTGTCTTCTCCTTTGAGAATGGAGTTTATTTTGTATTGCGGGGGGTTGTCCGTGTCTTCCTTAAGGGAAACTGAGCCGCCCTGTGAGTTTTCCAGCTCTGCAAGCTTTTCATAAACTGCGGAATTATCAAATTGGGCTATCAGACCGCTGTCATCAATGGGGCGCATAGTGAAGCCATCTCTTTTTACTGTCGGTATTGAGCTTATAAGAGCCAGTGCCTGTTCACGCTTTTTTAATGCACTGTCAGCGGATGACGGGAGGGATGTTATGCGTTTTTCAGCAGGCATAACAATATACTCTCCTCCGAGAGATACACCGTAAACCGCTCCTGCTGCCAGAATAAAAGGAATGATTATCATGAGAACATGCTTCATTCGGCACCGCCGTAAAAGGGCTGCACAATCTCCGCAGTAACATTGATGTATTTTTCTCTGTCTGTGTTGATAAAGGCGGTACTTTCCACTATGAACACAGGGGCGGCGGAGTTTTCCATATATTCCAGAAGAAGAGCAAGCTCCGAAGGGGTCTTGGGAGTAAAACGGAATGAGACTGTGCTTCGGAATGCGCCGTCTTTCTTCTGCATGGGTGAAATCACCTTAGCTTCGTATTTTTTGAGAAAGTTATCCAGAGCATCCAGAAACCATTTGCGGGCATCATTCTCGGAGAAAATGAAAATATCCGCATCTTCAGCGGCATTGTTCAGCTTGTTGAGTTTTTTATCCACAGTTTCTGCGCGGAAATACTTTGTTCTTGAGTGTATATCTGCCAATGCCTTGTCTGCCGTGTTATTCAGCCTGAATGCTGTGAGCCCTATTCCCGCCGTGGCGGAACATGCGGCAAGGAGCAGAAGAAACAGTTTATATCCGGAGAGTATCTTCATTCTGCTGCTCCCCGTCTGCTTATGTTCAGCTTAATATTTGCCACAAGGCTGTCATAGCCGAACCGGCTGTCGTTCTGCACTGTGTATTTTTTGGATTCCAGACGGGTTATCTCCGCTTTTATCTCCTCTTCAAACTCCGTGAGGGAGTTCAGGGTGCCGAACTCCTTGGATGCGGCAATTACTGTGGGTTCTGTCCTGCTTAATATTACTCTGTCAAAACCGATGTGCATTATAAGAGGTTCAACATCTGCCAGAAGCCTCACGGGGTTTTTATCCCTTTCATTCAGAAGATTAAGATATGAGAGGAGGTAGCCGGAGGATGGTGATGCGGAAAGGATTTCGGATGTCAGCTCCCTGTCGGCACGGAGGGCAGAGGCTGCCTTTGCCAGTTCTTCGGTTTTTGATTTATACGATGAGAAAAAATGCAGATTAACCGCTGTGAGTGCAACAAGAATGACCAGCAGTGCAGAATTGAGCGCAGACATGGTTTTTGAAAAAATTTTCTTTTTTCTGTATTTTTCCGGTGTGAAGTCAAGTTTTCTTCCGTTCAGCACAGCGCCGAAAGGAATAATAATTTTATGAAACACATCAAAGGGGCACTCAGCAAGGATACCGTCAGGGGCGGCAAGAACAGTCTGGACAGCCTGTCTGGATCTGATCTGATCGGAAGTGTGCCCGTCTGTTGCGTAGAGACCTGAAAGAAGAATGAGATCGGGGCGCAGGTTTCTGCTTTTTGCGGTATGGGTGAGTGTGAGTTCCAGTTCACCTGCAAGCATTGCTCTGTCAGTTGCGGGAGCCGTTCTGGCGTAGAAAACCTCGTCACTCTTTGAAATAGTTATTATCAGCTTGCTCTCATCGGCATAGGCATGGAGAACAAGCCTGTCTGGATACAGCGCTGAAGTTATTCCGCATAGGGCAAGCGGAGACAGGGTGAAGATATCAGCCGCGTCACGTTCTTCGGCGTCAAGCCCGCTCTCTTTCTCATACGCTCTGTCAGGCATTATGTATGCCTGACACTCTTTTTCGCCGGAGCCTTCCGGCTGGCTGCACGCTCCGAAACGAACTGTGCTTTTCTCTCTGTTTCCGGCTGTCTTTGACCTTAGAAAAAGCCTGAGGGATGAACCTTTCAGCGATGCAGGTACATGGACAGTTTCAACAGAAAAATCTGGGCAGCCGCAGACCGCAACAAGAGAAGCGCTCCCTTTTAAAGACAATAAATCATCCGTTCCGCTGTCAAGCCTGCTTTCAAGTGAAAAAATTCCTTTTTTCCTCTCGAATACGGCACAGCGTGTGGGGGTGTTTGTCCGGTTTCCTTCAAATTCTGCGGATAAAAACTTCATGAACAAAAATACAACAACATGGAACGGAAGACAAACAGGAAAAAATGCATGTGGAACGATTTTATTGTTTAGCTGCACTAATGCTGATATGATGGTTTTGAGAAAAAACGCAGGTATTCATATGAACAGAAAAGGTTTTACACTGGTGGAAATGGCTGTTGTTCTGGTTATTATCGGAATAATTCTAGGCATGGTTGTGAAGGGAAGAGAGCTTGTTCAGGGAGCAAAAACCAAGAGTTTTATAGTTGATGTTAAAAACCTTGAAAATATGCAGTATACATTTTATGACCGTTTCGGAAGGTTTGCCGGAGACTGCGATAATGACGGACTGGTGGATGAGAAGGAACTCAACCTTGCTCAGACATCTCTGGACGGAACTCCCACCGGCTTATGCACAGCAGGAACGGCACAGGATGATCCTGATGCGGCCTTCAGCGAACTCAAGGCAGTGGATATGCTGTCCGATGAAAGTAATTCGGCACATTCCACAATGAAAGGCGGTTTCGGCTTTGCCTATTTTGCACAGGATGCAGAAGGAAAGAACGTGATTGTTCTGCGTAATGTGCCATGCTATGCGGCAGTGAGCCTTGATACTGCCATAGACAAAACCCTTGACGGAACAAAGGGAAAGATAAAAGCGGGAACAGCAGGGAATTCTGCATGGACAGCAGAAGGACTGTGCGATGCCAACCTCACTGACGGTACTGTCGGCACTGTGCTTTACTATTACGACAGATAAAAAGAAACCCCCTCTCCGCTGAGAAAAGGGGGCAGGTATATTTTTTTATCTTACGGCGTTCATCACTCTTCTGAGCTTCTGAAGCACGTCTGAGAATTCGTTCAGGGGTATCATGTTAGGTCCGTCCGATTTCGCTTCGGCGGGGTTTTCATGAACTTCAAAGAAGAAGCCCCTCACGCCCACTGCCGCAGCGGCATACGCCATCTGGGGAGCAAGCCTGCCGTCACCGCCGCTTTTCCCGGCGAGTCCGCCCGGTCTCTGCACTGAGTGGGTGGCGTCCATTATCACGGGATACCCGAACTCCGCCATATCTATGAGGTTTCTGTAGTCAACCACAAGGTTGTTGTATCCGAACATGCTTCCTCTTTCTGTAAGCATTATTCTGCTGTTGCCGGAATCTGCCACTTTCTGAACCGGATGCTCCATATCCGCACCGGAAAGAAACTGGGCTTTCTTGATGTTAATTATTTTTCCTGTCTTCGCTGCTGCGGTCAGCAGGTCTGTCTGTCTGCAGAGAAAAGCGGGTATCTGCACTATATCAACCACTTTGCCTGCGGCTTCCGCTTGTGATGCTTCGTGGATATCTGTTGTAACGGGGACATTGAACCTTGCCTTAGCTTCTGCCAGTATATCAAGCCCTTCTTCAATTCCCGGTCCTCTGTATGAGGTAATGGATGTGCGGTTTGCCTTGTCAAAGGATGCTTTGAAAATGAAAGTGTACCCTTCTTTTTCGGTGATCTCTTTCAGCTTCCCGCAGAGGTTCATTATCATCTCTCTGCTTTCGATAACGCAGGGTCCGGCTATTATAAAGGGCTCAGTTTTCAGTTTTGCGTATAATTCTTTCATAGCTTATCTTCTTTTGAATGTATTTTATTTTTCAATGACGCCTTCAAAGACCTCGCCGCTTATAACAATGCGGTAGCGGAGCTTATCGGCGGGAACTTCCTTTATTGGCGATATATGCAGATCAAACTTTTCTGTCGTCTGTTCCAGAAGGAGCTTAACTCCGCCGCTTGTGTCGTTCATCGGTATGCCGTTTTTAATAAATGCTATAACCGGATAAATGTCAAGCGGGTCGGTATTGCGTTTCCTGGTAACTGTGCCCTCGCCGTATATTTCCATTGATGTTATGGTTTTACCAGGCAGACGGAACACCGCTTCAAACACTGTGTCCGCCTCACCGTCAGGGCGCACTGTGTTCTTATTTCCCACTATGTCTTTGCCGGAGAGGTTTTTAATACGCACTGTGACGGGCGCTATTTTGTCGGCCTCATCCGCCGGAACGTAGCGCACTGTTTTCAGCTTCGGCGCATAAGCCGCAGGCTTGACATTATGTCCGGCAAAGGTGTGGCTTCCGGCTGAAACTGTTCCCTGCAAAAGCGGGGAGATCAAAACACCGCTTCTGGCAGAGGAGAAGAGGTAGTCGGTTATGTCCGCTTCAATTTCGTATGTATCCGTTTTCATCACAGCGTCCCCTGCATAGGTCATTGTAGGGGGAACAGGAGTCGTTTTTCCGTTATCATCAGCCGTGATATATCTGAAAAGACGCATAGAGCCTGACTGCTGCTGGGAGACATGGGTAAGAACCAGATTGGCACTTTTTATGAATACTTCATTAAACTCAGGTCTGTCCTTTTTCAGTGAGAAGAGGATTCCCGTTACTGCTTCATCGTTGGCTGATACTGTTAAAGCACCTTTTTCCGTGCGGGTTTTACCGGCCTGTTTTACAAAACGGGAAAACTCGGAATTGTCTGCAGTCAGGTATATATAGTCGGTTATTTCGGAATATGAATTAAGTTTCAGTTTCCATGTTCCGCCGCCGCCTGTGCCTGTCCATGCACCGCTGACAGAACCGGCTGAGAGTGTACCTTCGTAATTTCTGGAGCATTTGAAAGATGAACCGCTCGCACGGCAGTCCAGCGAAAGGGATAATCTGCCGTTTTCAAAAGTTCCCTTAAGGGGGTAGAGCCTCTGCCTGCCTTCTTCACCCATCAGCGCTTTACCGTGGACGGTATCGCCGTAAAACGCAAGCTTCCAGACTGTGTCTGCTTCCTGTTTTCCATCCGAAGTAAGAGTGCTTACGCTGAACACTCCGTCCTCAATGGAGGGGGGCAAGGCTTTTGTCTGTTTCAGTTCTTTGAGGTAAAAGTTTTTAGCGATGCTGACGTTCTTTTTGCCGCCCATCTTCATGGAGTATTTATAGCTGCCGTCCTCTGCGGTTTTTACTGATTTTCCCGCTTCGAGGATCATTACTTCCGCTCCGGCAAGAGGCTTCATGTCTTCAGTAAAAATCTTTCCTGTGACAGTAACTTCTTTGGGTTCTTCTTCTGTGAAACCGAGGATGTCTGTTGAACGCTCAAAGCCCTTTGCCGTGACAGAAAGGCTCACATTCCGCACAAGGAAAAACTCTATGTTTGAGAGGATAAATCTCTGTATGTTTGCATTCATATTCGCTGCTGCATCCATCAGGGCAAAGCCGTCATCCGCATGGATTTCCGCAACGAATATCTTGTTTATGAACACTATTGTGAAGTCGGCATCGTTTATGTAAGAGGACTTGGGAACATAGTAGAATACGCCCCTGTCGCCGAAGCCTATCTCCTGGACTTTGCCCTTAGGAGCTTTTTTTGAGAGCTCCTCGTATTTGTCAAAGGCGGATACATAGTTGTTGAAAGCATGAACAGACGCCTTAACATCAAAGGTTTTCTTGCGGCGTATGTTCATTATCTGCTGAACATCCGGCGAGTAATAGGAATAGGCGGTGGAATAGGTGAAGCCGTTTGCCGTTTTGGCTTCGGTTATTCCTGTTCCAAGCCAGCGTTCCTCCCCTCCGGTAAGCTTTGCCGGTTTCGGAAAGAACGCCTTTACTGTTTCATCAAGCTTTAGCTTCGCCTCTGCCCCTGAAACCACAGAGAGCAGGAGAACAAAAAGTATTAAAAGTTTCTTCATAATCACCTAGTTAAGATTAAACATCACGGTTTTAAGTTCAGTCATTTCTTCAACTGCGAACTTTGGACCCTCTCTGCCTGTTCCACTGAGCTTCACGCCGCCGTAAGGCATCTGGTCTACCCTGAATGTGGGCATGTCATTCACCATGACACCGCCGACCTCCATATGTTCAATGGCGTAGAAGGCGTTTTTTATATCGTTTGTGAATATACCCGCCTGAAGACCGAATTGGGAATTGTTAACTCTTTCCACAGCTTCCTCAAGGGTTTTGTATTTCATAAGGCAGACAAGGGGGGCAAATGCCTCCTCGCTTACCACCGTCATTGTTTCATCAACATTTTCAAGCACTGTGGGTTCAAGCATTGTTCCTTTTCTTCCGCCGCCCGCAAGAACCTTTGCGCCCTTGCTCACTGCGTCTTTTATCCATCCTTCCACCCTTGCTGCTTCGGATTCCTGAATCATGGGACCCACAAGAACCTTTTCATCAGACGGATCGCCGAAACCGCTTGCCTTGACGCTTTTCACAAACATGTCACGGAATTCATCATAGCGTTTTTCATGGATGTATATTCTCTGGATGCTTATGCAGACCTGACCCGAATTTGCAAATCCGCCCACCACGCACTTGGGCACTGCGTAAGCTATATCTGCGTCCTCATGGATTACCGCTGCGGAGTTTGAACCGAGTTCAAGAGTAACTTTCTTTATCCCGGCTTTGGCTTTTATATCAAGTCCCACAGAGGGCGAGCCTGTGAAGGTGAGCATGTTTATAAGAGGTGATTCCACCATGGCATTACCCACAACTGAACCGGAGCCCACAACGAGGTTTATGCCGCATTCCGGAAGCCCTGCCTCAAGAAGCACCTCTGTGAGACGCACAGCGGTGAGCGGTGTGGATGATGCTGGCTTAAGTACGATGGGGCATCCTGCTGCTATGGCAGGTCCGACTTTATGCGCCACAAGGTTCAGCGGGAAGTTAAAGGGAGTGATCGCTCCCACCACGCCGATGGGGTAACGTTTATAATAACCGAAGCGGTTAGCGCCGGAGGCTGATGCGTCGTAAGGGATAAGCTCTCCGCCGAGACGCCTTGCCTCATCCGCAGCAAAATGGAAGTTTTCTGCGGTTCTCACCGCTTCCCCTCTGGAAAAGATGATGCCTTTGCCCGCTTCTGCGGTGATAATCTGTGCGAAATCTTCTGAATATTTTTCGATGAGTGAGCCGGTTTTGTCGAGGATATCGCCTTTCTGTTTTGCAGTGAGCGATGCCATGGCTTTTCTGGAGTCAAAAGCCGCCTGAATAGCTTTTTCTGTAAGCTCTCTGTCTGCCGAGCATACTGTTCCTGCCGGCGTGCCGTCATAAGGTTTTTTTACTTCGAGATATTTCCCTGTGTCAGTCCATTTGCAGTCTATGAACAGTTTCTTGAAACCCATTGTTGCCCTCCTGATTTGAGAAATGCGGAAAACTAAGCGTTTAGGGCAGTGTTTCCGGATTAATCAGGTTACCAAAAAGGGCTCAAATTTGCAATGGGAGTCAGTGAGAGTGAGCAGTCTGCGCCAGAGCCTCGCTTATTGAGGCAACTGCTATCTTCTCGGAGGATGACTTCGCCTTTTTCTTCAGATCTGCCAGTATATTGGCTATTTCATCCGGTGTATGCTCACGTCTGCCTGCCGGCAGTTCTATTATGGCTGCGCTTATGCTGAGAAGAGGGAAAACAGAATCATTCCCCTGTCTGTCCTTGCCTGTGTAATAGCCCTGCTTAACCTCTGCGGGGGAGTAGAAAGATATGACTGAATCGGTAAATTTCTTGATTGTCTTCCTTATTTTTTCCACAGCGAGGGAGCATGCCATTCCGTTGCAGCTTATTCCGCCGAAGAAATCGTCTCCGCCGATGTGTCCTATGAATTCGTTTTTCCCGCTGAAATCTTTTTTAAGAATATCAGAGAAAAGTACAATTGCCCTGTCTCCCTGACGGAAACCGAAACGGTCGTTGAACGGCTTGAAGTTGTCAAAGTCGAAATATACAAGGAAATACTGGCTGTGTTCATCCCTGAATGCATCATTGAGGTAGCCGTTTATCAGGCTGTTTCCTGAAAGTTTGGTTAATGGGTTCATGTCCCTGGCGAAGGCGAGGTTTTTTTCATTCAGCGTGTTAAGGAGTGACTGAGCAGTGAGAAAACCGAAATATTTCAGTCCTCGGGTTATTATCACTCCGTCCGATTCCTTATTAGCCACAAACAGTTCAAGGATTTTTTCTACAGGAACATTTATCTCCACAATGGGGCAGGAGGTGATGAATTTCCGTATATTTACAGTGAGGGATCTATTGTGGAGAAGCTCCTTTCCGAACGGGTGGTACAGATATTCTTTGAGGTTGCGTTCGCTGATTATGCCGAGGGGCATATCCGTATCATCAACAATGGGAACCACAGGAACGTTCATGTGGTTGCGGATGTTTTCCAGCACCTTTTCGGCGGATTCGCCCACATTCACAGGATTCAGCTTAACAATCTCATTTGAAATCAGGTAGGCATCCTCGCTGAAATCCCTTTTGTCTGTCTGGTCTATCTGCTGAACAGAGCCGTACACGGGTGAGATATCTTTGACATCCACGGAAGGACGCTGGATGAAGTAGCCCTGAATCAGATCAAATCCAAGTTCCTTGCAGGTGAGGAACTCTTTCTTGGTTTCCACCCCTTCCGCCACAATAGTTATACCGAAGAAATGGGCAAGACCTGTTAGATTGCTGCAATATTTTTTCTTTTTGATGTCTTCATCTATCCCCTGAATGAGGAATTTATCAATTTTGAGGAAGTTCGGCTCAGAGTAATAGAAAAGCTCAAAATTGGCGAAGCCCGCTCCGAAATCGTCTATGGCTATGCGGCATCCGTACTGTTTAACATTCTCAAAGATGTTTTTGGAATTTTTGATGAAGCTGTGCTTGTGGCGTTCGGATATCTCAAAGCAGAAGGCGTCCGGCTCAAGATCGTTTGCGATTAAAAGAGCCTTGGTGCGCCCCTTCTCAAAATCGGGCATGTTTACTATGCGGATGTCGTAGTTATAGAAAAGCTTCATTTTACGGAAGCCCTCAATGGAACGGAATTTTTTCATAGCCATACGGCGCAGTTCCAGATCCACTTCAAACAGCAGGTTTTCTCTGAATGCAGTGTCGAAAAAGTCGGCTATGGAGTCGAAACCGCATTTTTCCCAGCCTCTAAGGAGCGCTTCCACTGCAAAAGTTACGCCGGAAAAGGGGTTTACGATGGGCTGAAAAGCATGTTCGACTTTTGATAAATTTTCTTTCCAGTGTTCAGGGAGCATTTGCACACCTTTTCATATAATATTCACGGCAAACATCCGCATAAATCATTATTATATTTCGATATGTAAAAAGGGTGACAAATGTTTGTTAATGATTTGTCAGATCAGAGATGTGCTATTTTTCGATTCCTTCTCTGGCTTCGACTCCACAGGAATAATAATGCTTGATCTCTTTCATTTCGGTGATGAGATCGGCAAGCTCCATAACGGAAGCAGGAGCGTTTCTGCCTGTGAGTACAAGCTCCGATGTTTTGGGGCGGGCTTTTATCATTTCGGTTACTTCAGTCTCCTCCAGCAGCCCGAGAGACAGGGCGACGTTTATCTCATCAAGGATAACAATATCGTATTTACCGGAGAAAATAGCTTCCCGTGCTTTTTTGAGCCCTTCTTCAGCGAGGCGTATCTCTTCAGTGCAGGGGATGCCGCAGATAAAGCGGTCATTGCCGTAAGCTTCCATCACGATATTTTTTTCAAGGGAGTGAACGGAAATATTTTCGGAGTATTTGCCGCTTTTAAGAAACTGCCCGATATACACCTTCAGCCCTGCTCCAGCACCACGTAAAGCCAGACCGAGAGCGGCTGTGGTCTTGCCTTTTCCTTTGCCCGTATAGATCTGCACAAATCCCCGATTCAGCGTCATAATAAAAATCTCCGTGCATTTTCATAATAAGATAACTAAATAAAGCGTATGTTCAAGGCTTAAGATGCTTTTTAACTCTGGCTGCATAATCTTCGCAGATGCCGTTTATGGGGCATTCACTGCACTTAGGTGAACGTGCCGTGCATATATCACGCCCGAAGAGTATTACCTGATGAGACCATTCCGCGCTGCGCTCAGGAGGAACAATTTTTATAAGATCCTGCTCAATCTTTTCGGGGTCGGTGTTTTTGGTGAGCCCCAGGCGGAAAGATATCCTCTTAACGTGTGTGTCTACCACTACAGCGGGGCTGCCGAAGCAGTTGCCGAGGATTACATTCGCTGTTTTACGTCCCACACCGGGCAGCTTGATCAGTTTTTCCATCGTGTCCGGTACTTCGCCGTTGTGTTCGCTTATGAGTTTCTGCGCCATGCCTATGAGGCTCTTGGCTTTATTGCGGAAGAACCCCGTTGGCTTGATCACCCCGCACAGTTCTTCCATTTCTGCATTTGCAAGTGCTTCCGGTGTCGGGTATTTTTTAAACAAAGTCTCTGTGACGATATTTACCCGTGCGTCTGTGCATTGAGCGCTAAGTATGGTTGCGGTTATGAGCTGAAAGGGGTTTTCGTGCCGCAGTGAACACTCTGCATCTGCGTATCTGCTGTCCAGAAACTCTATGAATTTTAATACTTTTGCTTTTTTATCCATTCCCCGAACCCGTAAGCGTTTTCATCAACCTTTTTTATTATAGCTTCATCTGTTGAAATATGAAGTGTATCTTTTAGTGTACAGTCGTATATTCTGCTTTTTTCACAGGATATTAGCCTGCCGTTGGCAAAAAGCCGGAGACATTCGGCGGTATTTTCGGTGTCCGTATTTTCATCAAAGATGCAGATGTTTGCGTATTTGCGGAAGAAAAAATTGTCTGTCACTTTTTTTATGTCTGTTCCGCTTTTCAGGGAGACAAATATCATTTTTCCGAATACGCCGAAGGGTGGAAAGCCAAAGGAGATTAGCCCGGGGAGTTCTTTTTTGATTGAGTTTGTCATGAGCCTGAAAGCGGTGTCTGCCAGAATAGCATTCTCAGAAAAAGGCGCTCCGGCAGCAGTGTTCAGGCAGAAAGCATCCTTTGTGTGATAAGCTTTTTCAAGGGTAAACACCGGGTAAGGTTCGCATTTGGAGTATCCGCCCGTATAGTTGCCGAACGGACCTTCAAAAGCAGTTTCAGTGAAAGATATTCTGCCGTGGAGTATAATTTCAGAATATGCCGGAACAAACAGTCCGCCTATCTGCGCTGTTTTAAGAGGCTGACCAGTGAGAGCAGCGGATATTTCAAATTCATCAGCCCTGACAGGCATTACGGAAGAAAAAATAACCGACGGCGGCGCACCGAGGCATATTGCAGCTTCTATATCCGTGTCTCCACGCTCTTTTGCCTGCCGCATATGTTCCGCTGCCCCGCTTTCGGGGTAACAGTGGATTATTGCACGCCTGCTGTCCAGTATCTGCATGCGGTACATCCCGCAGTTCTGCTCTTTTCCTTTTGTGATAACACAGGGAAGGGTCAGGGCGAAACCGCCGTCATGCTTCCATGTTCTGATGGCAGGCAGGGAGGTGAGGTCTGAAAACTCTTTATAAAAAAAGGGGGGGTTATTAACTGTTTCAGGCTTTAAGCTGGCGGGAAGTTTTTCATCAAGCAGACAGTCCGGAGCATCATGCACCGACTTCATGCCTATTGATTCCAGAGCCGCTTCTTTTGTGCAGAATGCGTTCATTACGAGTGTGAAGTCAGCATCTACAGGCTTATCAAAGGCGAGGGCGGTTATCCCTGCGGCACGTCTGGCTATTTCCGCCGCCTCCAGATCACAGGACACTTGCTCGGAAGACGCTTCAAGCCTTCCGGTGCATGCAAGAAGGCGTAAGAATCCTTTCAGTGAGTCCCGTTCCATGGAGCATCCGCCTATTTGCGGCAGATTGTGGCGTCGCAGATTCCGAAGGTGAAGGGGTTGAACTCCGCCTTGGTGAAACCGGCGTCGAGGATCATCTTGCGGTAAACGTCTCTTTTAGGGAATTTGTAAACAGAGTCGGGCAGGTATTCGTAAGCTTTTCTGTTGCCGGAGATTATTCCGCCGATGAAAGGAAGTATCCGGGTGAAGTACAGCCTGTAGACCCAAGCGAAAAACGGGTTCTGGGGCTGGCTGAACTCAAGGATACAGGCGCATCCGCCGTCCTTGAGGACACGGTGCATCTCTCTCAGACCCTGCGCTTTGTCAGTTACATTGCGGAAGCCGAAGGCTATCATTATACGGTCGAAGGATTTATCCTTAAACGGCAGGCAGTGCGCATCACTTACACTGAATATGCCTTCGGGCATTTTCTGCTTGCCGATTTTCATCATATTGTGGCTGAAATCACCGCCTATTATAGTGACGTTTTTACCTGTTTTTGTCAGCTCTATCATCATATCCGCTGTACCGCAGGCGAGATCAAGCACTGTCTGCCCGTCTCGCACATCCATGAGCTTTATGGCTTTTTTACGCCATGCAACATCAGTGCGGAAGCTCAATGCACGGTTGAGGAAGTCGTATTTAGGGGCTATGTCATCGAACATCTGCTGAATGTCTTTTGATTTTTTTTCCAAGATTAAGTCCTTGCTCAAAGTTTATCTGAAGCGGACGAACATGCAGGTAAAGTCATCCTTCTGGGAGTCCTTGTCCGTCACAAGTTCGTTATATAGGTTATTAACAATATCTTTGCAATTATCTTTTATCAGTTTTTCCACTTCCGGCACAAGCTTTTCATGGGGAATGTACTCTATCACCCCGTCTGTGTATATAAATAAAGACGATTCCTCCGGTACAGTAACGGAGGTGTGCCTGTATTCATCTTCCATTATTCCCAGAGGGAGAAAGCCGGATGAAAGCTCATCTTTTTCCTCTCCGTTAAAAAGCACGGCTGGCTCATGCCCGCAGGAGATGTATTCAAGGGTCTTCGTTTCCGGATCATACAGTGCGAAAAATGCAGTGATGAAGCGGTCGCCGAAGCTTTTGCCGATGAGAAACCTGTTTAGCGACTGCACAAGCTTTTCCAGTATGTTATCCTGCCCCTCAAATGCCGAGCAGAGCGATACGTAAACACTTAACACTACAGTGAACACCGCAGCGGAGTATCCTTTACCGCAGACATCCGCCACACAGAGGAAGGTTTTTCCGTCAACATCGCTGATATAAAAGAAATCGCCCCCTGCCGTTCTTGCAGGATAGCTTATCCCCTGAATCTCAATATCGCCGTAAACCCGAACATCACGCTGAACAAACTTGTTAAGAATGTCTCCGGTGGTTCGCATTTCCATCTCTTCCATCTTGAGGCGGGTTGTTGTTTCATGATTCAGGGCGTTTTCCACCGCAATTGAGACTATAGAGGAAACAATATCCGAAAATTCTTTATCGGGAACAATATCAAACTGGATATTGAACAGCAGGATGATTATGTCCTGCGCCGGCTCAAAAACCACAAACAGGTTTTTTACGTTGTATTCTCCGGCGTCTATGCCGTATTCGATGAATTCCGTCCTTCGGTTTTCCATCACATAGTCATACAGCGGCATATTGTCTATTTTAATAAACTGCCGGACAGATGCTTCCTCAAGTCCGATAGCATTGAAATTTTCCTTATGGATGGCACATGCCGCCTCTGCGGAGAACACCTCCATGAAAAAGTTAAGGGAAACAGCCAGAACCTCTTCCAGCTCTATTGCCTTGAAGATCATGCTGCCTTTTTTCACAAAATCTATCTTTTTCTGATAATTGACGTATGTGTCCATACTGTTGTCACGGGCTTTCAGTTCGTCCAGCCTGCTTCCCAGATATTGTGAATACGGCTCAAGCATTGTGAGTGCGTCTCTCCCTGCTTCTTCGTGGAAAGTGATGCACGCCATTACATTTCCTCTGCTGGCGAGAAAGAAGGAGGAGTCTATGACGATTGTTTCATCAAAAAAATCCACGGTTTTGCTGTTTTCAGATACAGAGCCGCCTTCAAAACCCAGGTCAAATATGTCAAAAGTGGCGGCAGTGCGGGAGTGTCTCCCTGAGACTGGCTCGCAGAGGTTGCCGTCGCACTTCCATATGGTAAACGCTCCGGATTCCTCCGACTCGAGGAAATTGTACAGTCTTGTGAAGAATTCCCCCGAACTCTGGGAGAAAAAAGTGTCAAAAAGCTGTTTATTGAGTATCAGCATTCATTTCATCCGATTTTGTGTCGAGTATTTCTGCAACGGCGTTGTTAACTTCGTTATAGCTCTTACCGAAGTCCTGAGCTATTTCGCCTATTATCGCCTGCCTGTCGCTTCTTTGTTTTTCTATCTTATTTGCATAATAGACTATTTTTGAGTATGTATCTTCCGCTTTCTCATGATGGTTCATGACTGCTGTGGCTATTCCGTCCGCAACTGACCATTTTTTCAGAATTGTTCCGCCGACTGTGGTGTGGTCTATGCCTAACTGCGCAAGCTCATCTTCTGTGGTGTCCACCTCTTTTACGAGGAAATCCACAAGGATAGACTTGCCTATATCGTGCATGAGTCCTGCGAGGTAGAGCGCATCTGCGTCCTCTCCCATCATCTCCGCCATAGATTCAGACAGCATGGCAACTGCCACAGAATGTTCCCATATTCGCTGTCCTGTGGATTTATAAAGGTTGAAATGTTTGTTGTAGTAGCCTTCGGTGGATACTGCGAGGGCAAGGTTCTTAACTGTGTTGATTCCGAGAAGAACCGTTGCACGGTCGATACTGCTTATCTCCTGTCTTAGCCCGTAAAACGGTGAATTAACCAGCTTTATGATCTTGGATGAGATCCCCTGATCCTTTTTTATCTTAACAATGAAGTCTTTAATTTGCGAATTGTCGCTTCTGGAAAGCCTTAAAAGTTCTTTTGCCAGTGCAGGGAGTGCGGGAATGCTTTCTGCTTTTGCCAGTACCTTTGCCTTAAGGGTGTCATACTCGCCGCTGGTTTTGCCTTTGTTTGAGGAGGCGAGGGCAACTGACAGTTTTTTTACAATATCGTCCTGCTTAAGAGGGGGAGTGAAAATACCCGATATGTAATACTGGCGTATTGATTCCACTACCCGTCTGTCTTTAGTGGTGATGAAGAAAAAAGCAGGGATGCTGAATTTCTTCGGCAGACGGAAGAGGGTTTCAAGGCTGTCTATCTCGATTATGACAAGATCCTCATCCCCTTCGGGAACAAACTGATACTCATCTTTCAGGATGAGGATAAACTGTTTTAAATTGTCCTTGGAGCCTCTGTAGGCGATTTTTTTCAAGGCTTGCGCCTCCTAGTTTTTAAGGTTGCTGTTTATTTTATCTATTAATTCCTTAGGGCTGAAAGGCTTGGTAAGGTAATACTCCGCTCCTGCGGCGTTGCCTTTTTCAATATCATCCGCTTCAGCCATGGCAGTAAGCAGTATTATGGGGATGCCCGCAAGTTCAGGGTCAGCCTTTATAGCCTCACAGGCTTCCAACCCGTCCATCTCCGGCATCATAATATCAAGAACAATGACATCAGGTTTATGCTCTTTCGCCAATGTCATAGCCTGTTTGCCGTTTCCCGCCTCCAGAACGGCAAATCCCGCTTTTTTCAGATGAAGAGCAACCACCTTCCGCAGCCGCAGCTCATCGTCTGCAATCAAGATTTTCATAGTCAAACCTCATGGATATGGAATTTGAGTCATATTTTAATAATATACCGACTTTTGCAAACATTTCGGAGAAAATTTGTATAATTTCCGGAAGACCGGTAAATCCGTTGCTGCATTTAATCGTTAGCAGGGGGAATGCCCCTGTTATTTCGAGTTTGCCCGATGAGGTTTTGACTGCTTCGTAAAGTATTATAAGAAATATGCTTTTCAGCAGGTATGCGTTATTTTTCACCTTGAATTTTTCATCTATATCAAGCTCAAGATCCGTCTCCGGAGTTTCGCTGAGAACACATGTTTTTTCAAGCAGATGTTCCGTGAGCTTGCCTATTTCTATTTCATCGTCACGTTTTTCTATTTCTCCGGCAACAATGTACCTGAAGGTAGCGCTCATTCCTCTGTCAAAAAGATCAAGCAGAAAGCCCGACTGCGCCACAAGTTCCATCATTTCTCCGGTGTCATCGTCGAAGCCGTCTTTAACCGCCTCCATCATTGCTACTATGGTTGAGGTGGATGTGCGTATATTATGTGAGAAATATTTATAAACCAAAAGCAGGTCAGTATTGCATTCTCTGTGGTTTTCACTCATTCCCGGGCTCCTTGCGTTAAAAAGAGAGATAATAAGATTATAAAGTATTCATCCGTATTTTCAATGAATTTACGGGGTTGCAGGTAAAGATGCTTTGCTTTAATATGCGTAAGTAAATGATGATACTAATCAGGAGGGCTTGATGGAAACTCTTTTTACTAAAATTATAAAAGGCGAAATTCCCAGTGCGAAGGTTTACGAGGATGAAGACTTTCTGGCGATACTGGACATACGTCCTGTAAACTTCGGGCATACCCTGCTTATCCCCAAAAAATATTTTGTAAATGTTTTTGATGCGCCCCTTGATGTTGCTGCTAAGATTTATCCTGTTCTCACAAAGATAGCCAACGGGATGAAAAAATCTCTCAACTGTGACGGTGTGAATATTTATCAGAACAACGGGGCAGCCGCCGGGCAGGAAGTTTTCCATGCACACCTGCACATTGTTCCCAGATATGAAGGGGATGAGGTGCGCTTTGCAGCAAAGCATGTGAGCTATGAAACACCTGAAGCCATGCAGGAGTTCGCTGCCAAAATAGCCAAAGAGATTTAAGTAAAATTTTTTGCCATTTTTGTTAGTTAATGTGTGTTTTCCTGTTGTAAGTAACGCACACGTTAGTTAATATTCTTTAAGTAAAATAAAGTGCATTTTCTTTAGTTAGGTGCTTTTTTGGATAAAAATAAGAGAATCGGCAGGTACATTAAGAGTTCGGTTGTGGGCGGGGAATACTATACGGCGTATTTGCCTAAACCTCTTCCCCCTGAACCACCTATAAATATGCAGCAAATATATCCATTGCTTGACAAGGCTTCTGTTGCTGTGGGCAGGCTTGATGGTCTTAGTGTTGTTTTGCCGGACACGGAGCTTTTTCTGTATATGTATGTGAGGAAAGAAGCCCTGCTGTCTTCTCAGATTGAAGGCACACAGTCCTCCTTCTCAGATCTGCTTATTTATGAAAATAACGGAACTCCGGGAGTTCCTATTGATGATGTGGCAGAGGTATCAAGCTACGTTGCATCTATGAACTATGGTTTGGAACGCTTAAACGATTTGCCGCTCTCTCTTCGTCTTATCAGAGAGATACACGAAATTCTCATGAGAAATTCAAGAGGGAGTACAAAACAACCGGGTGAGTTCCGTACAACCCAGAACTGGATAGGTGGGAGCAGACCGGGGAATGCAGTATTTGTTCCTCCTCCACCTGAATATTTAATGGAATGTCTGGATAATCTTGAAAAATTTATACATGATGAAAATATTGCCATGCCTACCTTGATAAAGGCAGCTTTAATACACGTTCAGTTTGAAACTATACACCCTTTTCTTGATGGAAACGGTCGTTTGGGAAGGCTGTTGATTACTTTTCTTTTATGTGCTGCCGGATTGTTGAAAAAACCTCTGCTTTATTTAAGTTTATTCTTTAAAAATCGTAGAGATGAGTATTACAGCCATTTACAGAATGTGCGTGAAAAAGGAGAATGGGAAGAGTGGATAAAGTTTTTTCTGGAAGGGGTTGTCCTGACTTCTGAACAGGCTACAGAAACAGCTCGAAGAATTATTGCCCTTTTTGACTCAGATCGAAAAAAAATTGAAACATCTGATAAATCAAGTACATCTGTTTTGGTTATCCACAAGTATATGCAGAGTCATCCGGTTGTCAGCACTACTAAGCTGAAAGATGCCTGTGATTTGACACTGCCTACCGTGTTAAGAAGTTTGGGTATCCTGGAATCTATGGGTATTGTGAAAGAGATTACAGGGAGAGAGCGTCATCGGATCTATATTTACAAAGATTATATAAGTATACTTAATGAAGGTACTGAACCTTTAAAAAACTAAATAAAAATAAGAGAGAGTCAAATGCCAAAACTGCCTGAATGTCCGCAATGCGGGTCAGAATACACATACGAAGACGGGGCTTTGCTGATTTGCCCCGAATGCGCCCATGAATGGAGTGCAGAAGCTGAGGCTGAAGCAGCGCCGCAGGAGTCAGCGGTGAAAGACGCTTATGGCAACGAGCTTCAGGAAGGTGACAGCGTAACTGTTATCAAAGACCTTAAAATCAAAGGTTCATCCTCTGTGGTTAAAGTCGGAACAAAAGTGAAGAATATCCGCCTTGTTGACGGCGATCATAACATCGACTGTAAAATAGACGGCATCGGAGCAATGAAGTTGAAATCCGAATTCGTTAAAAAAGGATAATAGTATATGTTTCCGGCGGGGATCAAAACTGCCGGAAGCCTTCTTAAAACCAAATGAACAGCAGTTTACATTTCTTAAAACTTACGTTTTTCAAATTTTGTTTGATCTTCCTTGACACCTATATTACCAAAGCCAATTATTAATAATATAAACACTGTTATTCGGACTTTGCAGTCCTTTTTCTGAAAAGCTTGAAGCGCGTTTCAACATAATTACGGAGGAACAGCATGAAGGCTCTTATTTACAACGGTCCCGGCAAAAAGGCTCTGGAAGACCGCCCTGTGCCCGACATTCAGTCGGCAGGAGATGCGGTGGTCAGAATCACTAAAACAACTATTTGCGGAACAGATCTGCATATTCTCAAAGGCGATGTCCCGACATGCACCCCCGGACGTGTTTTGGGTCATGAAGGTGTGGGAATTGTGGAGAAAGTCGGCAGCGGTGTTGCATCGTTCAAAAAAGGCGACCGTGTGCTTATTTCCTGCATTTCAGCTTGCGGAAGATGCGAATTCTGCCGTAAAGGCATGTTCTCCCACTGCACCACAGGCGGGTGGATTCTCGGTAATACAATTGACGGCACTCAGGCGGAGTATGTGCGGACTCCCCATGCGGAAACCAGCCTGTATCATATTCCGGATGGTGTGGACGAAGAGGCTCTGGTGATGCTCAGTGATATCCTTCCCACAGGGTTTGAGTGCGGTGTTCTTAACGGGCGTGTGGCTCCGGGAAGTACCGTTGCCATAGTCGGTGCGGGTCCCATCGGGCTTGCGGCTCTGCTTACTGCAAAGTTCTACTCACCCTCGCAGATCATTGTTATAGACCTTGATGACAACCGTTTGGCAGTTGCCAAACATTTCGGGGCAACACACACCATAAACAGCGGTGACGGCAAGGCGGTTGAAAAACTCATGGAAATAACAGGCGGCAAAGGTGTTGACACTGCCATAGAGGCAGTGGGCATTCCCGCAACTTTTGTGCTGTGCCAGAAGATAGTTGGTGCGGGCGGAACAATCGCCAACATAGGCGTACACGGTGTGAAGGCTGATCTTCACCTTGAAGATCTCTGGTCGCATAATATCACAATCACCACCCGGCTGGTGGACACTGTAAGCACGCCTATGCTGCTTAAAACTGTTCAGGCGGAGAAGATTGACCCCAAACTTCTTATCACCCACAGATTCAAGCTTTCGGATATTATGAAGGCTTATGAGGTCTTCGGCAAAGCAGCCGATACCAAAGCACTTAAGGTGATTATCGAAGCGGATTAAAAATGTTGCGGCGGGGAGACAAAACCCCGCCTTCTGTTATTTATCCAGAGTTTTCATTCCTTCTGCACCGTATCTGTCACCTGCTATATTTCTCCAGTCTATGATTTTTTCAAGGCGTTCAACCTGCTCTTTACTGAGGGGGAAGTTTGCCGCATTTATATTGTCTTCCAGATATTTCAATCGTTTCGTACCGGGAATGGGGATTATATCGTCCCCTTTTGCGAGGGTCCATGCTATTGCAAGCTGCGCAGGTGTGCAGCCTATTTCCGCCGCCATCTCTTTATAATCCGCAAGTATCATTGAGTTTTTCCGCATATTTTCACCCATAAAGCGGGGGTTGTATCTGCGGAAATCATCCGGCGCAAGGGAGTCAGCCGATTCTATATTTCCTGAAAGAAATCCTCTGCCGAGGGGGCTGTAGGCGACTATGCCTGTGCCCAGCTCCCTGCATGCTTCAAGGAGTCCGTTCTCTTCGATGTCCCTTGTCCAGAGAGAATACTCAATCTGCAATGCGGTAATAGGATGCACTGCGTGGGCTCTCCTGAGGTTTTGCGGGCTTACTTCAGATAAGCCGATATGGCGCACTTTGCCTTCTTTAATCAGTTCTGCCATTGCGCCGACCGTCTCTTCAATGGGTGTGCCGGGGTCTTTTCTGTGCATGTAGTAAAGATCTATGACCTCAACTCCGAGACGGTTCAGGCTGTCTTCGCAGGCTTGTTTAACATACTCAGGTCTGCCGTTTACCCCTCTTTTTTCAGGATCGTCAGAACGTACCACGCCGAACTTGGTCGCCAGAACTATTTTGTCACGTATTCCCTGTATGGCTTTGCCCACAAGCTGTTCATTATGTCCCCGTCCGTACATGTCCGCCGTGTCGAGCATGGTGACGCCTTTTTCAACAGCAGTTCGGATAACTCTGATGGAATCTGCCTCGTCTGCCTGACCGTAAAACTCGCTCATACCCATGCAGCCGAGACCTATTTCAGCGGCTTTCAAACCTGTTTTACCCAATATACGTTCCTTCATGAAAGACCTCCTCAGAAAAGTAAACTATACGGTGTAGTTTATATAATGCAGCGAATATGTCAAGATGATCTTTATCTTTTAAAATCTTCCCGCTATACTTTTCCCTTATAGGAGCAGAAAGGAATGATTCAGGAAAAGCTTATAAGTCCCCGTGCCGAAAAAAAACGCCTGTCCGCCCTGGAGGCGGCTGCGGATCTGTTTCTTGAAAAGGGCTACGGAAGCGTAAGCATGGATGAGATCGCTGCCGGAGCAGGCATTTCAAAACGGACTCTGTATAATTATTTTCCGGCGAAAGATATCCTTTTTGGTGAGGTTGTGAGCTTCATATGGAGCGGAATGAATATGCCGAAACTTCCGCCTGCAGGCGGGAGTGATATCCGACGTGTTCTGCATGATTTTTCATCACATTTGCTTTCAGTTCTCCGTTCCGAGAGGTTTGTAAGCCTTCTCCGCCTTGTTATGGGCGAATCGGGCAGGTTTCCCGAACTCACGGAGCTTTATTCAAAAAACGGTATTACACCAATTCTGACAGGTCTGGCGTTATATTTCAACGAATGCAACGAACTCGGCATGCTCAAGACAGATCGTCCGGATATTGTTTCTCAGCAGTATTTGGGTATGGTTAAAGAAAGCCTTTTCTGGCCAGTGCTTCTGGGTGCTTTTCCGATGCCGTCAAAAGAGCATGATGAGGCTGTCATCGGGCGGGCGGCGGAAATAATCCTTGAAATATACTCTGTTTGATGATAACTCGCAGAAGTCTGTTATAGCACCCTTTTGTTTATTTTAATTTCCCAATCGTAGCTGTATCTGCCTTTTTAGGTCGGTACGGATTTTTTAATTTTTTTTAAATAACGGCAGAATCTTATGAGAGAAAAGTCACTTTATCTGAAGATTGCGGATCATCTCCGTGAGCTTATTCTGAATGGTGATTTGAGACCGGGTACAAAGCTGTCTCAGCGTATAATCGCCAAACAGTATAACGTAAGTAAAAAAACAGCATACGATGCCTTGGCTGTTCTGGAAGCTGAAGGTCTTGTTGCGTCCTCTCCCCGTTCCGGCACAATTGTTTCCAATAATCCGTGGCTTTTGCTGAAAGACGGTGATACTCCCGACTGGAAAAACTATCTCGAAAAAGGGCAGCAAACCCCAAGTAAAGATAAAATATTCGGTTTAATGACAGACCTCTCCAGCAACAGAAAGATACACGTTTCCGGCCCCCGTGTGGGTGCTGATTTCGGTTATGCCTCTGTAATAAGCAAGGCTATGCCTCATGTTATGAAAAGGCTTGAAAAAACCAACGACCTTAATCAGATCAACATAAAAGGTCTTGATTCTCTTCGGGAAACGCTGAGTGTCAGACTTGAGAAATACGGCATTAATGTTACTGCTGAAGAGATTCTGATCACCACTGGTATGTCGGAATCACTTGCTATAATAACCCGTGCGTTTTTATGCACAGGCATGACCTTTATCCATGATACACCTTCTCTGCTGAATTCCATGCAGCTTATCCACTCATCGGGAGTAAACATAGTCCGTGTTCCTCTGGACAGTTACGGAATGATGATCGAACCACTGACTAAGGCGCTGAAAAACTCTTTTCTGCCTATTGTTTATATCAACCCCGCTAACCAGTACCCCACGGGAATTTCATATTCAAAGACACGCAGGGACAAGATAATGTCCATGTGTACCTATGCAAAAGTTCCCGTGCTGGAGAACGATATGCTTCGGGAATTCTGGCTGGACAAGCCGCATCCTATGCCTATGAAGGCTTTTGATAAAGGCGGGCTTGTGATCTATATCGGCTGTACCATAGGGGTTAATATAGGGTTTAAGCTTTCGTGGATAGTTGCGTCCCGTAATATAATCCGCAGGCTTGTGGATGTGAAAACACAGTATGATATAAACACAAATACATTTCTTCAAATAACCGCCGATGAGCTTTTTAAAAACGGTTATTACGATGAGTTCATCGAAAATTCCCGTCCTTTGTTTTTGGAAACCCTTGAGCGCGCCTATGCAGTCATAGAAAAATATCTGGGAGCGTTTATCCAGCCGTTACAGAAAAGATACAGCTACTACATCTGGGTAACTTTCGTTGAAAGTATTGATACAATAAAGATTTATGAGGAATGCAGGGATATAATGTTTCTGCCCGGCTACTTTTTCGACAACACAGATCTGCACGGTCTCCACCTCGCACCTTTTGCTGATACTATTGAAAACTTTGAGGAAGCAGTGAAGGTAATCGCCTCATCTGCCGCGAAGTTTATGAAATCCTGATAATTCATTAGTCTGCAAACTGACTCCTTTTTTTCATTCTAACTGACCTTTAAAACGTTGTGATAAAAACCTAACGTTATTGTGGCAACTTTAAAGGAGGTTTGATTATGGACAAACTCACAAGGCGTACGTTTTTAAAAGGCAGTATCGCAGCGGCAACCGTCGGCATGCTGTCTGACAATGTACTGGCACAGATGTATTCTGCTTCCTCTCCTGAAGCAGACCGTCTCGGCAAAACTTTTCGCACTGTCTGTACTGTAAACTGTACATCACGGTGCAACCTGAACTGCCATGTTCAGGGCGGCAAAATTCTTAGTGTTACCCCGACTCCCCTCCCCGGCAGACCGGACTATTCAAATGCCTGTCTCAGGGGTATGTCTCTTCCTCTCAAAACAGTATCGGAAGACAGAGTAAAATACCCGATGCTTCGTGTAGGTGAAAGAGGCGAGGGCAGATTCAAACGTATTTCGTGGACAGAAGCGTTTGATCTTATTACAGAAAAAATTAAAGAAAGTCAGGCAAGATACGGCAAGAAATCTGTTGGTTTCTTTGTTATGACCGGTAATCTTGCAAAATTCGCATGGGACTCCCCTTTCCGTTTCGCAAGAACCATAGAAGGTACTTCGTTCAGTCCTGAAGCTATCATGAGTGACCACGGCGCAAGTATGGGAATGGACCTTGTTTACGGTCAGAAACGCGGTTCTCACGACTCCAGAGATTATATGAAATCGAAAACGCTCATAGTATGGGGGCGTAATGTTGCCGATACTCATACCAGTGAAATGCGTTTTTACCTCAATGCCAGAAAGAACGGGACAAAGATTATTGTTATTGACCCCCGTTTCAGCTCAACCGCAGCGGTTGCGGATCAGTGGATTCCTATTAAACCCGGTGCAGATACAGCTCTTGCCCTTGGTATGATGAACTATATTATCGGTAAGAATCTGCATGACAAGGAATGGCTTCTCAAAAACAGCTGCTCACCTCTGCTTATCAAAGACAGCGACGGACAATACCTCCGCATTGGAGATGAGTTCTGCGTTATTGATGAGAAAGGCAAAGTTGTTCCTGCTGGTACTCAGGGGGTTACTGCCCGTCTTGAGGGAAAAGCGGAATATAATGGTGAAAAATGCACCACATCCTTTTCACTGCTTGAGGCAGACCTGAAGCAATACACTCTGAAATGGACAGCAGAAGCAACCGGCATAAGTGAAGATGTAATCAAGGATCTTATAAAAGATTATCTGAAAAAACCTTCCGCTATACGTATGGGGCAGGGGATGCAGCGTGTTTATAATGCACATTCACCTTTCCGTACAGTGGCAACCCTTGCTGCTGTGTGCGGCTATATAGGCGTAAGCGGCGGCGGAGCTTCTCACGCAGGCGGAACTTCCGGTGTAAACCCTATTCCCGGTGTAAATGTTCCTGTTTTCAACAGTGCGCCATGGAGTGACACTGGCGGAAGCAAAGCAAGCGAAATGCCCGGTATTAAGCTTTATGATATGGTCGAGAAAGCAGATCCCTATAAGATTGACTTCCTCTGGATAGCCTCCAGCAGCTTTCTGAACCAGAGCCCTGATTCAAACCGAGTGATTAATGAGGTGTTCCCGAAACTCTCATTCATCGTGCATTCAGACCCCTACTGGACATCCACTGCCCAGTATGCTGACCTTGTTCTTCCTGCAACAAACATGTTTGAAAACTGGGATATATTCGATAAAACTCCATGGTTTATGCTTCAGCAGCCGATGCTCAGACCGGCGGGAGAGAGCAAATCAGATATACAGATATTCTCCGGAGTTGCAGAAAGACTTGGTAAAGGTGAGTTCTGGAACAGAACAGATGAAGAGTGGCTCAGGGTTTATCTTGAAGGGTCAAAACATCCTGCAATGGAAGGCTTTAGCTGGAATAAGTTTGTTGAGGAAGGAATCTTTGCCAGAAAAGACGGCAGGTTCGATATCGTAAATGCCTTCACAGATCAGAAGTACAAAACTAAAACGGGCAGATTTGAGTTCTACTCAGAACGTCTTAAACCTGTGGGACATCAGCTGCCTGTTTACACACCGCTTCTGGAAGACCCTAAGGGTCCCTTGGGCAAAAAATATCCGCTTATGTTTATTCAGTACCACGACCGTACCAATGTTCATACTCAGCACATTGGAATACCCGCAATACACGGTGTTTTTAAGGAACCGTGGGTTGAAATAAGCTCGAAAGACGCAAACAAAAGAGGCATTAAAGACGGCGATAATGTGAAGGTCTTTAACGATAGAGGTTATTGCGTTGTTAAAGCCCTTGTCAGTGAAGGAATTATGCCCGGAGTCATTGCGATACCCCAGGGGTGGACACCTGAATATTTTGTGGAGGGGCATCATCAGAACCTCACACATCTCACAATTAACCCTGTGGAAATGCTGGTAAGTGAATCGAACTTTGCCGCATACGACAACCTTGTTGAAGTAGTGAAGGCGTAGGGAGGAAATTATGAAACATTACGGTGTTGTAATAGATACAGACAGATGTATCGGATGCCAGACTTGTATAGTCGGCTGTCATGTTGACCATGAACTGCCCGACGGTATTTACTGGGGAAAACTGGAAACAGTGGACAGCCCCATTGTTTACAAGCCCACAGGGAAGTATCCGAATGTAAAAATGCGTTCCCGCACATTGATGTGTAATCACTGTGAAAAACCGGAATGCGTTAAGAACTGTCCCACTAACTCAATGAGAAAAAGAGCAGACGGCATAGTATTCGTGAATTTTGAAACATGTATCGGCTGCGGAATATGCAGGGATACTTGCCCTTATGATGTTCCTGTTCTGGATGAGGAACTTGGACAGTCAAATAAATGCAACCTTTGTTTTGACAGGGTAGACAGGGGAGATGTTCCCTTCTGTGTTCAGTCATGCCCTACACAGGCAAGAATATTTGGCGACCTGAACGACAAAAACAGCGAAGCGGCAAAACTTGTTGCTTCCGGCAAAACCTACCGACTTAAACCGGAGGCAGGTACAGGTCCGTCACTTTACTATTTGGGTAAATAACCATTTGTACAGGGTGTCTTCGGACACCCTTCCGGTAGTGAAGATGAAATTTTTTATTTTAGCACTCATATACCTGTCCGGTCTTGCTGCGCCCGTGAACCAGTTTAAGGTTCCGCCTATGATGCAGAGGCTGATAAGCGAACTGGACATAAGTCTGGCGGCTTCCGGATGGTTGATGTCGGCTTTTGCGCTTTCAGGGTTTATATGTGCCCTGCCTTCAGGAGCGCTTTTGCAGAAAACTGGAGTAAAGACGCTGGGAACAGCTGCTCTTGGCTGTATGCTTGCCGGCTCTCTCCTCGGCTGTACGGCAGGTTCGCTTCTGCTTCTCATTATAAGCCGTGTCGTTGAAGGAGCCGGAATGTGTCTGTTTTCTGTTGTGGCTCCGTCGGCTTTGTCCGCATGGTTTCCTCCTTCTGAAAGGGGGATACCTATGGGGGTATGGTCAACGTGGGTTCCTGCAGGAAATGTAGTAATCTTTGCTGCTGTACCATTCATTGCCGGAACCGGTTGGGAAAACGCATGGATATTTTCTTCTGTCTACACTGCTGTGATGCTCTGCCTGTTTATTCTTTTTTTCAAAATGCCTCCACATGAGAGCAGGCTGAATGAAAAGAAAAAAACGTTTTCAGCAGGCGGATTTAATCTGAAGGCTGCGGGGTTTCTGGGGTTTATATTCATGGCATTCAATATCCTGACCATTGCGGTGAAGTCATATATGCCGGCATTCCTTGAGAGCATCCATGGATTTTCTCTTTCCGGCGCATCGTGCATCATGACCATTATGATGATTTCATCAATGGTTACTGCACCTGTAGCGGGAGTGATCTCGGACAGAATACGCTCACGCAGAAAGCTTGTGCTGGGAGCATGGGTTTTGGCTGGTTTGGCAGTATTGATTATGTTCAATGCTCCGCCTGTGCTGCTTATTGTGTCCTTGGCTTTGCTTGGCATTGCAGGCGGCATGATGCCGGTGGGGATCTTCACTGCGGCAACGGAGCTTGGCAGAAAAGCAGAGGAGTCGGGTGCGTACATGTCTGTTGTTGTTTTCGGGCAATATGCGGGGATGTTTTTCGGACCGGTGTTCTTCAGCGCAGCAGCCGGGTTTGCCGGATGGGCAGCAGCGTCTTTTGCCCTTGCCGCACTGACAGCAGCGATATTCATCGTTTCACTTAGACTAAAAATATGAATACGCCTTGAAATACAAAAAAGGCGGAGTTGTACAAAACTTTTAAAATTTCGGAGGTTAGTATGTTACGCAAATTTTATTTGGTTTCTTTTATGGTAATGTGTATAGCTGCCGGCGCTGCCGCTGCAGATAATCTCAAAGATGCTTTTACTCAGGGAAGCGTAAAGGGAAATGTAAGAACCCTGCACTTCACCAGAGATTTTGATACCGCAAACACAAGAAGAGACTTTGCTGTAGGCGGTACTTTGTATTACAGAACCGCCGAGCTTTACGGTGTCTCTTTAGGCGTGGCTCTCAGCACGACTCATGATATAGACAGCGATGATGATGACAGCGTGTACAGCGTTCTCGGAGCGGATGAAAACGGTAATCACAAGAATGTGACCCGTGAGCAGGAGTATTTTATTCAGGGTAACTGGTTTAATACTGTTATAAAATACGGAGCGCAGGAGATAAATACTCCATATCTGAATACTGATGATGTACGTATGATGCCGCGCACTTATAAGGGTTTGTCTGTTGTAAACAACAGTTTTGAGTCTCTCACTCTTTCTGCTTATTACCTTACGGATTCAATGGGCTGGAACGATGAGGAATTCGTATCTATTTCTCAGGCTGTGGCAAACGAACCCGGCGGAGCAAGCTTTATCGAAGATAAGGATATGCTGATTCTGGGTGCTAACTACAAACTTCCTTTTGAAGCAGTGAAAGGAAATATCGAAGGCTGGTACTACACTATCAATGACATATTCAATATTTCTTATCTGAAAGCATCTTTGAACAAGGATTTTGGTGCTGTTAATCTTTACTTTGTTCCGTCTGTGCTTTTCCAGAAATCTCAGGGTGATGAACTCAACGGGGAGCTGGATACTCACCAGATAGGCTTCAGAGCGGGCATAAAATACGCCGGATTTGATGTTATGGGAACATACTCAAACAGCGGTGATGACGGTATGATAACCCCTTGGGGATTTGATAAAATTATCGCCCAGCAGGTTATGACATCAGCAACCAGAGGCGATGAAGATGCGTGGGGGCTTAAGGCAGGCTATGATTTTTCAAAGATAGGTCTGAAAGGTCTTAGCGCTTATGTGTGGTATGCGTCTTATGATGTTGATGAAACTGCTACAGTGAAAGATATCGAAGAAACTGACTTCAATATTCAGTATGCGTTCTCAGGTGCGCTGGAAGGACTTGGAGTCAGATATAGGTATGCGGATATGCATGTCAGCGGCGGTGAGAGCCTCTCTGATACCCGTATCTATCTTACTTATCAGTTTGCTTTTTCCGGCAGGTAGGTTTAGCCATCTAATTAAAAGGAAGTCCCCTCGGGGGCTTCCTTGTCAATGTTCTATGTTCTGAATCTGTTTACAGAGTCGTTCATTTCCTCTGCCAGCCTGCTTAAGCCGTGGAGACTTTCTGAAACTGAACCCGTGTCTGAACTGCTGTTTTCAACATCAGCGGAAATTTTATGTATGCTTTCAGTGACAGACTGCACAGCGCTGTTCTGCTCATTCACAGTGGATTCTATATTGGTGTTTGCTGTGTGGATATCTTCAACTGCCGAAACGATCTCCACAAAAAGTCCGTTGGCTTTTTCGATAACTTTTTCGCCCTCGCCAACAGTTCTTTCAGCATGCTGCATCTGTTTTGCCGCACTGCCGGATTCTGTCTGGAGGAGGGAGATAATACTGCCGATCTCTGTGGTGGCGGACTGGGTGCGTTCGGCGAGCTTGCGGACCTCGTCTGCAACCACGGCAAAACCTCTTCCCGCTTCGCCGGCCCTTGCTGCTTCGATTGCGGCATTCAGTGCCAGCAGGTTTGTCTGGTCAGCTATATCGCTTATGACATTAAGAATATCTCCGATCTGAGAGGATGATTCACCGAGCCCGGTTATGATTTTGGCTAGGTCGTTGACATCGCCTCTGATCTGCTGGATGCTTGATACCACTTCCTTAAGGGCACTCATTCCGTCACGGGTTATGTCTGCTGCGGAGTCTGCCTTTGTGAGAGCTTCCTTAACATTTTCAAGCACAATGCCCGATGTAACAGACATTTCCTCCATCGCTGAAGCAATTTCGCCTATTCTGCCGGACTGCCTCACAAGTGATTCCGAGAGTCCGGCGGCTATGCCTGTTATCTCGCTTGAGCCGGAGTTAAGTTCTCCCGACTTATCTTTAACATCAGTGACAATGGTCTGCACCATGCCGACAAATGTATTTATATATCCGGTAAGTATCATTATTTCATTGTCTGAACCGTTTGTGCTTCCGCCAATGTCAATTCTCTTTGTGAGGTCGGCGTCACCGGATACAAGTTCCTGTATGCGGGCAGTGACAAGCTTAAGAGGCTTAAGCACTATACTGTTGATGAAAAACAGCATAATCAGCACAAATCCGGCAGTTATGGCGCAGCCGATAACTGTGAGTGTTATCCGCAGGCTGCGGGCATCTTTCAGAGCTTCGGCATCGTCCATCTCCACAAGGATTGCCCAGTTCAGCCCCGGAATATTCAGCGGAGAGAATGAGCTTAACACTTTTTTACCTGCGTAGTTTGTGCTTATGTGTGAACCTGATTCTCCTTTCAGCGCCATACGGGCAGAGTCACTTTCTGCGCTGACAAAGCCGATAACTGTGCCTAGTTTCTTAACCAGAGGATCATTGTTTGAGTCCATAAAGCGGTTATTGCTCCTCATTGTGAAGTCGGAACCCACTATATAGCTGTCACCGGTTTCTCCGAGCCCTGCTTCTTTGTATTTGCCGCCGAAGCTCATTACATTATCTATTTTTGTGATGGGCATCTGGAAGATGAGAACTCCGAGGAGTACACCGTTCCGGTAAACAGGAGATGATATGAAAGCGGCGGGGTGATTATAGCTTGGTTCGTAGGGCTTGAAATCATTGATGTACATCTCGCCTTCTTTCAGTTTGATTCCCTTCTGAAAGGCATCACCCAGCCCGGTGTCTGCATATGGACCGTTGAAAAGGTTTGTGGCGTAGTCTTTCTTCTTGAAAACACTGTAAACCAGATCACCGTCGGGGTTTATGAGGAAAATGTCATAGAGCGAGAATTCCTTGAGCATGAGATTGAATTCAGGGTGAAATCTGTCATGAATATCTGTATAAGCGCAGTAGAAACCAAGGGGTCTGATCATGTTGTTTTTTTTGCCGATCTCTTCGGGATTGTTAACTATATATAGGTACTGCGCCGCACGGGCGTTGGTGTTTTCGGGAATATAGTCCGTAACCGCTCTTCTGCGGGGGCTTCCGGGGACGTCATAATTTACCAGATCAAGGTACTGCTTTGCATAATGCTCTTCTGTATCCTCCTGAATAAATTCATACAGAATGCCTGTCTCCTCTTCAATTGTGTAAAAGGTACGGTTGAAGTCTTCAAAAGCTTCCTTCATCTGAGTCCCTGCCGCTGTTGAAGTTATTAGGGAAGCAAGCTGGGAGAAATAGTCCTCCACATGGTTTTTCTTGGCTTCCTTAACGGAGTCCATCTGGGCGAGTTTCATTTCTGCTGCTGACTGGAAACTTTTGCTTACTGTAACAAAAGTGATGATGAAGCTGAGAAGAACGAGGCAGAAAAAAACAGCCCCGATCAGTTTGAGCCTGATTGATGTATTTTTGAACATTGTCCCCTCTCAAGTCAAATTGACCCTGAATGTTACAAAAAAATAATAATTATCCATGAGATATTCCATGAATAATAACATAATAGATAATAAATGGAAGAGTTAATCGACTGAAACTTAGGTCTGCGCTCCGAAAAGAGCGCAGACTGTTCTATTTCTTATTCTGTTTTAAATCCGGAGGTCATCTGCATGAGGTCATTTGCCTGCTTCTGAAGGTGTGCCACTGTTTCGCTTACTGTCTGCACGGCAAAAACGCTCTGCTCAACCCCTGTGGTTACGCTGTCCAGCCTGTGGCTTATGTTCACCAGTGCATTTGTTTGCGATGTTACTGATTCTGCCATGATGTCATTTACTGTTTTTATCTGATCCATTGAGTTCACTATGCCGTCGAAGCTTTCCTTTGCCTCTGCAATAATGCTTACGCCTTTTTCAACAGTTACAGCGGCATTCTGCATTGTTCCGGTTACTGTTTTTGTTTCGTTTTGCAGAGAGCCGATGATTCCGCCTATTTCATGCGTGGCGGTTTGTGTCTTTTCCGCCAGTTTGCGAACTTCGTCAGCTACCACGGCAAAGCCTCTGCCCGCTTCACCTGCCCTTGCTGCTTCTATTGCGGCGTTAAGGGCAAGTAAGTTTGTCTGATCTGCTATATCGTTTATTACGCCTATAATGTTTCCGATTTCCTGTGATGATTCTGAGAGATTGCCCACAGTTCCGCCAAGCTCTGTCACCCTCTGTTTGATATCATTTATAATCCGCATGGATTCATCAAGCTTCTTAGCGCCGTCTCTGGTTCTGCTCACTGTGCTGTCTGTCTGCTCGGCAACTTTCTCCAGGTTCTGCTCAACCTGATCCGTGTTCTCCCTCACAGTGATAATCTCCCCGTTTATCTCCTTAAGCTCCGTTGTCTGCTGGGTGAATGTGCTTGAGAACTCCTCTGTTGTGGAGGCAAGCTCATTGTTTATGCTTGAAAGCTCTATGGTGCTTGATTTTACCTGATAAATGATATTCCGCAGGTTTTCTATGAAGGCATTCATGAATTTTGCCAGCATGCCCAGTTCATCTTCTCTTTTAAGGGTAATTTTCTTGGTGAGATCCTTTTCGTCTGTCATCATTTCCTTCAGGAAAATTATATCTTTTGAGAGGACCCCTGTTATCACCACCACAACTAAACAGAGGAGAACAAGGGCTGTAACGTGAATCCATGCGAGGTTGCTCATAACTGCTCTCTGATGTGCAAGGAACTCATACTCCTTTGAGCCTGCGGCTATTACCCAGCCTGTTGAGTCAAAGGTGCGGTAGCTGTACATCATCCGTTCACCGTTTTTAGTGTAGACCATATCCCCGTTTTTTGTTTCGAGCATGGTTTTGATGTACTCGCTGCCGTCATCGTCCTTTTCATCTATCCCTTTCTGCCCTTCCGATGTTTTGTGGAGTATGTATGTCCCGTCGGAATTGAGGATGAAAGGGGAACCTGTTTCGCCTATTCTGACACTGGCAAAAGCTTTTCTGAGATCATTCAGGAGAACTTTCTCCGATATGCCCACATACAGGACACCAATGAATTGCCCGTTTGCCGTTATGGGTTCATACACAGTCCAGTACCATGCGTTTACAACAAAAGCACGCCCCTTGTATGTTTTTCCGGCGGAAACCGTGCGGTAAACTTCAGAGTCTTTTGGTATGTAAGTGTTTACAGCTCTTTCACCATCAGTCTTATGAACGTTGGTTGTTACCCTTAGCAGCCCCTTATCAAACGCCTGAAAAACAGTCGCTGTGAGACCCTCTATATCTGCTTCCTCTACAATGCCGTCAACCATATCAAAATTTGCGTAAACCTTTTTGCCGTTGTAGCGCATTACAGGCAGCTGGACACTTTCTCTGCTGCCGGTTGTCTGGTTAACTGCATCTACAGAAAGCGCTGAGTCCGAATCAAGGGTAAACGCTCCTCCGTTGTAGAGAACAGTTTTAAACTCACTGAAATTGGACTGAACTACTTTTAGAGACTGATCATAAAAAAGCGATATCGTTTCATTTAACAATACCGCAGTGGAAGAAAGCTGGCTTTTTGTTTCTGCAAGCATCTCTTTTTTCACTCCGCCTGATGTCATTGTGGCAAGTATGAAAAAAATGAGGAGAAGCGGACCGCCGAAAAAGAGTGAATATTTTACCCGAATACTTTTGATTTTCATTTTATCACCGAAACAGAAAAATTATAAAAAAGCTATCGTAGCCCAGAACAAATAAAGGGGAAAAACAGTCGGATACAATCTTGTGTAGGTATCCTATTAATAACCTTTTTATATAGTGTGTATAAGGCTATAAAATGTGCGTCAAATGTGACAAGTCAACGTTTTTATTTAAAAATAAGAAAAAAAATAATCAGACATAATAGGTATTTAAACCAAAGCCCCGTGTTGGTGGGGCTTTGTTGATATCCGGTTAACTTGTTGGGCTTAAGGTTCTCCGCTTAAATCCGGCGACCATTTCAGCCATGATGATTTCGGATCAGCGTACAGAACATATGTTTCCTTATCTCTTGCCTGTGTCCCTGCATCATCCGGCGTGGCGAAGGATATTCCTCCGGTTATGAGAGTTTTCATTGATTCTGTTTTAACTTTAACTCCGAAAAGATTTATTTTTGTTCCGATACCGCCGGAATTCCAGAAAACAGAATTGCCCCTCACCAGTTTCCTGTATTTTTCATCAACGAAAACAGATATTTCCACGTTTCGTCCGTCTTCTGAGAGCTTAACTTTCTCCACTCCTCCTGCTTCAATCTGCCTGTAGTAAACAGGAGACCCCGCTTCCAGTGAATGACGTGCGGAAGAAAGCAGAGTTATCCGCAGTCCTTTTCTGCCTTCATAAGGCGAGGGTTCTTCCGCCAGTGCAGTGAAATGTGTTTCCGGTCTGCCATTTCCGCTTTTCATAGCTATTATAGTGCCGAAAATTACTGAATCTATGTTCTCTATTCCGTTTGCTGATATTTTAAGGTTTTCAGCCCAGAATATTGAATTTTCAGTGAGTTCTGATTCAAATTGGTCAAAAACAAGTGCCTCAACAATGGTTTTGCCGTCTTTAACAACGGAGTTGACCGCATAGCCTGCTTTTGCCGTGCCGTTTGTAAGCGGTGCGCCGTTTCTTATTTCCACAGGGTAGGGGAAAGTGATACGAATTTTTGTCATATCCGCTTCCTTTGCTGAGTCCGGGTCGGGGTACAGTATTCCTGTTCCTGCGGCTTTTTTGAAATTGTCAAAATAAATGGCATCTTCGATATAAGTTTTAACCGGTTTTGATTTTACGGTAACGCCGGAAACATCTGCACGGAATTCCATGCCCCCTTCAAGCCAGAAACGGGTTTTTTCTCCCACAAAACCTGTGAATTCCGGTTTTATGAGCAGAGTGAGTTCAGGTTTTCCGTCCTTATTCAGCTTAACCTTTGTTACCATACCTGCATTCATATTTTTGTAGTAAATATCAGAATTTTCATCCGGCGGCACAGAGCCTTCGGCAATTAGGGTTAAAACCATTCCTTTTTTAGCAAGGAGCAGGGATTTTTCAGCATCGTTTCTGCTTTCAAACAAGGTGTATGTTCCGTTGTCACAGCTTATGCCTTGTTCTTCAGGGTTGAAAAAAGCGATACCGCCGCCGATTGCTGTTTTAAGTGCAGGGGTCTGGATCCGGAGTCCGGCTGCATCTGCCTCAAAATTTATGCCTCCGGATTTATGAAAAACTGAAAAAGGAGTTATCAGTTTTGCGTACCGGGGGTAAACAAGAACTTTAGCCAGAATCCCGCTGCCTGTGTCGTTCAGAGTAAAATCTTCTATTTCGCCTGCTTTTATGCCTCTGAAATAAAGTGGATCTCCTTTGGTCAGCTCTTCGGCCGTTTCTGCCGCCAGTGTGACGGTTTTCATTCCTGTATTTTTATAATAGGCTTTTTGTGCATCCGCTGAATTGTCATACAAGGTGAGGGAAGTTGCTGAGGCTCCGAAATGTTCTGCATTTATTCCGCCTTTTATCAGTGCTGTCAGCGACTGTGTGTCTATGGTGAGCCCCTCGGCGTTGAGACGCAGATCAAGCCCTTCGTCTCTGCTGAAATAAAGTCCTTTGTCCAGCAAAGATTTATAGTCCGCATATATTACAGCATCCATCTCCACACGGCTGCCGCCTGTAAGCCGCACATCAGTGAGATGCCCTATCTGAATATTTCTGAAGAATATGCCGCTCATTGAATCCAGAGAGCCCTTGGCAGGAGCGGTGAGCGTTATTAAACGTCCGCCTTTTTCTCCTTTAACCGGAGGATTGGAAGACAAGGCAAATTCAGAAGCGGGAGTGTCTCCGTCAGGATATATCTCAAGATAAACTCCGGTTAATATAGTTGAAAGCCCTTCAACTCCTTTTATGGAAAAAGAGGGCTGAATAAGTACAAACTTTGTGCGGTTTTTAGCCAGATCGGCGAACTCCTTATTAAGCTGAAGCTGTGCTATGACTTCATTATGCTCACCGGACGGCTTTACGTCTGTGACCAGCCCTGCAGGAATCCCCATGTACATTACGGGCGTTCGCCAAGCCTTTATTCCGCCGGAGTTTTCCATACGGACGGTGATTATGTTTTCCGACAGTCTGCTTCGGCTTTCAGAGCCGTAAAGCCTGAACAGGTGCCCGCTTTCAACCGGCGCTCCCTGAACATCTTTGGGGTTGTCGAAGGATATGCCGCCGCTGATAAGGCTGCCCAACGGTACTGACTCCATGCTGAAACCTGCGGAATCGAACCTGATGTCAATTCCGCCCACATCCCAGAAGGCCGTTGCGTCTGTGACATACTGCTTGTAGTCTTTATTTATTGATACGCCTATATCATATATACCGCTTTGGGGATCAAACTTAACAGCAGTGACCTGTCCCGCATTCATCCCTTTATAAAATACAGGAACGCCTTTTATGAGATACTGGTTGCTGTCTGTCTGAAGGCGAAGGGTGAGGGCATCCTCGCTTATTTCAGTATCCGGCGGTTCGCTTAAACCTATGAAATAGTTTTTCTCTGCCAGCTCATCAAGCTTATTCTCATTAAACGTAGGTGGCTGAACCTCTATGTATGAACCTGAGATAAGGGTCTCCAGCCCTGTAATTTTATTGAATCCGAGGCGAGGTTTCACTATCCAGAACATCATTCCTTCTTTTGCCAGTATTCCCGCCTCTTTAGACAGCATCACAACCGCCTCAACCTTGTCGGGGCTTTCTGCTATGCGTACGTCTTTTACCTTACCTACGGTTATTCCTCTATATTTAACGGGTGTTTTCTCCGGCACAAGCTCCGAACCTGAATCAAACTGTATTATTATCTCCGTGCCGATGTTTACATAGCCGTTATACAAAAGCCAAATGGTTATGAACAAAGCCAGCAGCGGTGTCAGCCAGATGGGAGAGAACAGCCCCCGCTTTGTTTTGAGTCCCTTAGGAAGGTCTCCGTTCATTTTTCCCCCTTTTTGTCCCATATGAGACGGGTATCAAAAGATTTGGACGCAAGCATGGTCGCTATAACAGTGGCGGCAAAGAAAGTTGCACCCGCTCCGCCTTTAATTTGTATCAGAAAGCCCATATTAACCAGCCCTGCCATTATTGTTATCACATATATATCAAGCATAGACCATTTCCCTATCAGCTCAATAAGATGAAAAAGACGGGTCTTCGCAGCATTCGGGAGTTTGTCTCTTACTCTCAGTGCAGTGAGCAGGTAAAGAATGCTGCCTATTTTGAAAAGCGGCACTACAAAGCTTGCCACAAATACCACTGCCGCTATGAAGTACATTTTGTTATTAAAAAGTTCACCAACTCCGCCAAGAATAGTATTGGCGGATGTATCGGCAAATGTTTCTATTGTCATAACTGGAAGCACATTGGCGGGGATATATAAAAGAAGTGCAGTCAGGGTGAGTGCCAGTGTTTTCTGCAGGCTGTTTTTGCGCCTTTGATGCACGGGACTGCCGCATACCGGACAGATAATTTCCCCGCCGTCCGTGTCTGGCATATCTATAAGCTGCCTGCATGAAAGGCAAAGTGCTGCATTCATTTCGATATCAGTCATAATTTCCTGCTTTTATCCGGAATAAAAGAGTGTCGTAATATACTTCGGTAATTGCTGTAAAGGTGCATACAAGCATAAGAAGATATATGCCGTAGTCAAAAGTAAGTTCAGACATATCAATGAGTTTGACTATGGAAACAAGTATGCCCACAAGGAAGACATCTGCCATGTGCCATTCCTGAAAAAAATTTGCAAGCCGCATTGCAGGAATGAACATGGGCAGCCTGCGCCTCAGAAGTGCTGATACTGCCACATAAAAACAAGTGAGCAGAAAACCCATAGGAACAATGACCGAAGTAAGCAGAACAAGAAGACCAACAGCACCCAGCCCCTCTTCGTATAAAGCCTTTATACTCCCCAAAACCGTTGCGGAGCTGCTCAGGCTGCTGACGGAAATATCAAGAACGGGATAAAGAAGCGCAGGAACAAAAAGCATAAAAGCAGAGATACTGAAAGCCGTCACAAAGAGTGCTGAATTTCTGCCGTGCTTTTTTACTGTACTTCCGCAACGGGTACATATGATTTTTTCTTCCGAATTGCTTTCAAAGACAACAGCTTCACCGCATGCGGCACATGCAGTGAATACCTTAGCCGTTACTGTTAAATTTTCCATAAACATATTATACGGCTTGGGAAAGGCAGTTGCAACACATGAGGAGGCTAAGAGATGTTAAAAAATGTATAGAGTTGTTTCTTGTGTGTTATTTAATTCTTAAGATCTAATAAAGTTTCATGCCTTGAATAAAAATTATTGACAGCCAAAGTCCGCTAGTCTACTATCCGGTGTCATCAGCCCTTAAGCAGGGCGGTATTGCATTGAAAGCTCCTTACCGGTGGGAGGTTTATATGCGCAGAACACATTCCATAATATTTGCCTGAGAATCTTAGAATTCCAAAAAAATTAAAACGGGGAGAACATGAGGAAAGGTATTTTCAGCCTTAAGCATATCTTTATGCTTGGGCTCGCATTTTCAGTTACTTTGACGGCAGCAGGCGCACAGGCTGCAGATGAGGAAATAACCCTTGAAACAGTGGAAGTCGTGGGCACGGCAGCAGAGCAGGTTAAACAGTCGCTTGGTTCTTCAATTATAACAGCGGAGGATATAGAAAAAAATCCTCCTGTTAATGATCTTTCGGAAATAATCCGCCGCCAGCCCGGCGTTAATCTTACAGGAAACTCTGCATCAGGCTCCCGAGGCAACAACCGCCAGATAGACCTCAGAGGCATGGGACCGGAAAACACTCTTATACTCATTGACGGACGCCCGGTTAAATCAAGGAACTCTGTGCGTTACGGCTGGACAGAGGAGAGAGACACCAGAGGAGACTCAAACTGGGTTCCGGCGGAGATGGTTGAGCGCATAGAAGTTCTCAGAGGACCCGCAGCAGCCCGCTACGGTTCAGGCGCTATGGGCGGTGTTGTTAACATCATTACTAAAAAAGCTGAAAAACAGCTCACAGGCTCCATGACTGTGATGGGCAATATTCAGGAAGATTCAGCAGAAGGTGATTCATACCGCACAAATCTTTCTGTTGCCGGTCCGGTTAATGATGCGGTTTCGTTTCGCATATACGGCGGCATGAACTACAGAGACGCTGACGCCAAAAGCATAAACGAAGGTGAAGCAGCATACGGCGGAGCAGAAAATGTAGCCGGACGTGAAGGCTACCGCAATATGGATATTAACGCTCTTCTTACATGGGATGTAAATAAACAGCAGACTATAGAACTCACTGGCGGTTACAGCCGCCAAGGGAATATTTATTCCGGCGACTCGATGCAGAACTTCGGCAACACCTTTACTGAATCTCTTTATGGCGAGGAAACAAACGTTATACGCCGTAAAAATATTGCCGTTACGCATCTCGGCAATTGGAACTGGGGTCACTCCCGCTTCGATATGAGCTATGACCGCACCACAAATACCCGTATGAATGAAGGTCTTGCCGGCGGTCTTGAAGGCGAGATTACAGATAACCCCAACTATGACCCCGGAATGGTGGAGTCAGAGCTTAACAGCTTCCTCACTTCTGTTCAGGCGGATATTCCTCTTAATATTTTCGGCTTCGCACAGACAGTTACCGTTGGTGCAGAATATCTGAACGAGCAGCTTGACGATAAAGGTTCTCTCCGAAACTCATCTGCGATGACATGGCTTAATATTGACCTTGAAGGCTTTACACCCGGTAAAACCGACGAAGAGGTTTACAGCTACGCTTTCTATGTAGAGGACAATATCTACCTCGGACACGGCGTGACCGTTACTCCGGGAGTCCGCATTGACGAGCATGAAAAATTCGGCACAAACGTAAGTCCCAGTCTGAACGCATACTATGACATAAACGAAAACTGGACGATAAAAGGCGGTATCGCCAAAGCATATAAGGCGCCGAACCTTTATCAAGGCAACCCCAACTACCTGCTTTACAGCAGGGGAACAGGATGCTACGGTGGTTCAAGCTCACTGGGCGGCGGGTGCTACCTTCAGGGTAACGATGATCTTGACCCCGAAACAAGCATAAACAAAGAGATCGGACTTGCGTATGATTCTGACAGTTTCAGGGCAAGTGCAACCTATTTCCATAACGATTATGAGAACAAGGTATTCGCAGGCAAAACAAGTGTTGCCACTGTTTCCGGCAACAGAGATGTTTACAAATGGGAAAATGCCGGAGACGCTGTAATTGAAGGTGTTGAAGGTAATGTGTTTGTTGCTCTCGGCAAGGATGTCGATTTCAACACAAACGTAACATATATGATTGAGTCTGAACTGAAAAGAACAGGTCAGCCTCTCAGTATAGTGCCTGAATATACTGTAAACACTTTCATCGACTGGAGAGCCACAGACAAGCTTTCTCTCGGTGTTAATGCCACTCTTTACGGCAAGCAGGAAACTCCCACTCTGGAGATCAGAACTGAAAGGGAAATTGAGAAGGATACTCTTGACCCCTATGCTCTTGTGGGAATCAGCGCACAGTATCAGATCATCGAAAATGTAAAGTTCAGAGCGGGTATAAACAACCTTTTTGATAAGCAGATACACCGTAAAGGTAATTCTGCTTCCGCTTCAGCATCCGCAGACGGTGCTGAAAAGGCAAATGCATATACCTATAATGAACCGGGAAGATCTTACTGGTTGTCTATGACTATGGATTTCTAATTATATTGGCAGCCCGTACGTCCTGTCGGGCTGCCTTAACCGCTCGCGGATTGCAGAGCAATCCTTCGCTCCGCACGGCGTGTTCCCATCCGTGGGAACATAAGAATAGATTACGTTGTTTTGAGTATTCCACGCCCGTACGTCCTGTCGGGCTGCCTAACCGCTCGCGTCGAACTTCGTTCGTCTTCGCTCCGCACGGCGTGTTCCTATCCATGAGAACATAAGTATAGATTACGTTATTTTGAATGTTCCACGCCCGTACGTCCTGTCGGGCTTCTTCTTCTTCTTCTTTCAGCTTATTCTGTTTTTATAATCTTCGTAGCCAAATTTTCTGACAACTTCAAATGTGCCTTTTTCCAGACTGAATGTAATGAGTGACGGCAGCTCCACGCCGTTGAAGTTTGTGTTTTTCACAAACGAATACAGAGCCATATCAGTGAAAACAAGTCTGTCACCTCTTTTCAGCGGCTCATTGAATTTATAGTCGCCTATGACATCTCCTGAAAGGCAGGAGATTCCGCCGAGGCGGTAAGTATATTTCCCAGTTTCAGGCTCGCCGATGAGTTTGGGTCTGTACGGCATGGCAAGCACATCGGGCATATGGGTTTCCGCCGAACAGTCACATACGGCTATGTCCATTCCGTTATGGATAGTGTCCAGCACGGAAGTGACAAAAACCCCTGCATTCAGCACAACCGCTTCGCCCGGCTCAAGGTAAACCTGAATATTATTATATTTCTTCCTGAAATCATTAATCAGACGACAGAGGAGTTCAAGGTCATAATCTTCCCTTGTTATATGGTGTCCGCCGCCGAAGTTAATCCATTTCATCTGGGGGATGAGGTGCCCGAAACGTTTTTCAAAGGAAGCAAGAACCCTTTCCAGAACATCTGAATTCTGCTCACACATTGCATGGAAATGCAGACCGTCTATTCCTGTGAGATCAACTCCCCCCAAGTCCTGCGGGCTCACTCCGAAGCGTGAACCGGGGAGGCATGGATTATAAAGCTCAACCTCGACCTCCGCATGTCCGGGATTTACACGGAGACCGATTTCTATATGCTTACCGCCTGCCTTTATTTTATCCCTATGGAGATGCCACTGGCTGATTGAGTTAAAGACTATATGGTCGGAAAACTTAATAGTCCGTTCCATCTGCGAGTCTGTGAAGGCCGGCGAATATGTATGTGTTTCCCTCTTAAACTCCTCATAGCCGAGCTGCGCTTCGATGGGTCCGCTGGCGCATACTCCGTGGAGATAGGACGAGATAAGCGGAAATACCTTAGGCAGAGCAAACGCCTTGAGAGCAAGCATAATCTTGGCTCCGGTGCGTTTCTGCACAGAGTCGAGGATTTCGCAGTTGCGCCTGATCACATCCTCGCTGATAAGGTAGCAGGGCGTCTTCGCCCTGTCTGTTATCTCTCTGGGAAAGTCTTTCAGTGCCTGATTATTTATCATTCGGGGAGCTGACCTTCAAAGTCCACAACCTGCCATGGCAGACCGCATTTGTTAAGCTCATCCATAAACATGTCGGGGTCAAGCTGCTCAACGTTGAACACCCCTTCACCTTTCCATACGCCCTTAAGCATCATCATGGCGCCGATCATAGCGGGAACACCTGTGGTATATGACACCGCCTGTGCCTGAACCTCTTTGTATGCTTCGGCGTGGTCGCATATGTTGTATATGTATTTCTTTATTTTTTTACCGTCTTTTTCACCGTCAAAAACGCAGCCGATAACGGCAAGCCCTTTGTAGTTTGTGCCGAGGCTGCCCGGATCGGGGAGAAGTGCTTTCAGAAACTGAAGGGGTATCACCTTGCAACCGTTGAAGTCCACTTCGTCAATGCGTGTCATACCGACGTTTTCAAGCACTTTGAGGTGAGTGATGTAGTTCTGGGAGAATGTCATCCAGAAACGGATACGCTCGAGCCCTTTTATGTTCTTCACAAGCGATTCCATCTCCTCGTGGAAGAGAAGATAGCTCTCCTTGGGTCCGGCTTCGGGGTAGTCGAATGTGAAGTGAACGCAGCTGTCGTCAAGTATTGCGGGAGTTTCAACCCATTTTCCGTCTTTCCAGTGGCGCACAACCTGCGTTACTTCACGGATGTTGATTTCGGGGTTGAAGTTTGTGGCAAATGGATGCCCGTGGTCTCCTGCGTTGCAGTCCAGTATGTCGATAGTGCGTATGCTGTCGTAAAGGTGCTTCTGTGCGTAGGCGCAGAAGATGTTTGTTACACCGGGGTCAAAGCCGCATCCCAGAACAGCCATAAGCCCTTTCTCTTTAAATTTATCCTGATAAGCCCACTGCCATGAATATTCAAACTTGGCTTCGTCCTTGGGTTCATAGTTGGCAGTGTCAAGGTAGTTTACGCCTGTTTCAAGGCATGCGTCCATTATTGCGAGATCCTGATAGGGCAGGGCAACATTAAGCACAAGTTCGGGTCTGCATTCTTTGATAACACGGACTATGTCGCTCACCACGTCTGCATCTACCTGATAGGTCTTAACGTCAACGCCGTACATGCTCTTAACTTCCGCAGCTATGGCGTCACATTTTTCCTTTGTTCTGCTGGCAAGGAAAATTTCACTGAATACGTCCGGATGCTGGGCACACTTTTTAACAACAACATTCCCTACGCCGCCTGCTCCGATTATAAGCACTTTTGACATTTGCAAACTCCCTGTATTTTTTTATTCATTTTTTTCATGACCACAGCCGCATTTTATGCGGACACTTATTCCCTTTCAAAGTATGTGTAGCCCCTTAAGCCTTCTTCAAAGCTTTCGAGGATCTGCTTACGTTCCTTGGGGGTGATGAAGCCTTTGTTTATGGAGTCTTCCGCAAGCTGTTTCAGGCTTTTCTTAATACCTTTAACGTCATATTCCACGTATGAGAGAACATCTGCCACAGAGTCCCCTTCAAGCTCTTTTATAACCTGATAGCCGCCGTCATCATTTACATGGATAGTGGCAACGTTTGTGTCCCCGAAGAGGTTGTGGAGATCGCCCAGTGTCTCCTGATATGCGCCAACAAGGAAAACACCGAGGTAATATTCCTCACCGTCCTTGAGTTCATGAAGCATAAGGGCGTTCTTATCATGGGCATAGTCGGGGAAGTTATCTATTTTGCCGTCACAATCGCAGGTGATGTCAGAGATAATCGCCGGGTGTGTCGGAGCCTCATTAAGCCTGTGGATGGGCATAACAGGGAAAACCTGATTTATTGCCCATACATCCGGAAGCGACTGAAAAAGGCTGAAGTTGCCGTAGTACACATCATAAAGAAGGCGGTCAATGTCCTGCACGTCTTTCGGAACATGTTTAAGCTCGGAGCCGACCGTGGATATTTTTATAAGAATATGCCGGACAAGGTTCTCCGCAAGGGCACGGTCCCGCAGGTTAATCTGCCCGTGTTTAAAAAGCTGCCGTGCCTGATTCCGGTAGTAGAGGGCATCGTTACAGCACTCCTGTATCGCTTTGGGCGAGATCATGTCGTAAGTGCTTAAAAGGTTCTGTATCAGTTCGCTCTGGTAGTTTTTTATGTTCTCCGGCAAGGGACTGGGGTGGAAGGAAGAAACATCCAGCACGTTAAACAGCAAAACGGAGTAGTAGGCAACCGTTACCCTGCCTGACTCTGTTATTATAACAGGGTGGGGGATATCATGCTTGTCAAGTACGGCGATTATGGACTCCACTATGTCATAGCAGTATTCCTCCACAGAGTAGTTACGGCTTGAGTGATAGTTTGTGTTTGAGCCGTCATAATCCACTGCAAGACCGCCGCCGAAGTCGATATAGCCCATCTTTGCGCCTTCGTTTACCAGCTCCTGATAAATGCGGCATGCTTCAAAAGCGCCCGCACGTATATCACGGATGTTGGGGATCTGAGAGCCGATGTGATAATGCAGAAGCTGAAGGCAGTCCAGCATGTCGGACTGTTTAAGCCTGTCTATAACGTCAATAACCTGGCTGATGTTCAGCCCGAAGACGCTTGCATCGCCGCTTGATTCGCTCCACTGCCCTTCCGCATGGGTGGAAAGCTTAATGCGGACGCCGAGGTATGGGCGTACCTTAAGCTTTTTAGCTCTCTCAAGGATAAGCTCCAGCTCACCGGGAACTTCAATAACGAAAAAGCATTTAAAACCCATTTTCACAGCGTACAGACCGAGGTCTATGAACTCTTCATCCTTATAGCCGTTGCATATCAGACAGGCGTCCCTGTTCTGGAGCATGGAAATGGCGGCTATGAGTTCAGGCTTGCTGCCCGCCTCAAGACCGTGGTTGAAGTCTTTTCCGAATTCGGCAATGGCTTCAACAACCTGCTCCTGCTGGTTCACTTTTATGGGGAAAACACCTTTATATTCGTTTTTATAGCCTGTGGCTTTTATCACTTCCCTGAAGGTGTTGTGGAGAAGCTTAATCTGTGAGCCGAGTATATTCTCGATACGCAGTATGACAGGCATAGCCAGCCCTCTGTCCTCGACTTCTTTTGCTATTTCATGGAGACTGATCTGCGGTCCGTTCTCTTTTCCGAACGGAGTTACCACCACATGACCTTTTTTGTTTATAGAGAAGTAGTCAGCTCCCCATTTGTTTATGCCGTACAATTCTTCGGCATTTGCAACTGTCCAGTTTTTTATCAGCTCAGGATTTCGCCACATTTAATCCGATGCCTCCTTAAAATGGTAAAAACAGGTTTATTTACGAAAAAAGAGCGAAGGTGTCAATAAAATTATGTGTTAAGCCTCCGAAAACTCTTATTTCGCATGGGCTTGAAAAGTTTCAGGAAAAAGTCATATTTTGCGAAAGTTGAGTATTTATGCTTACAGTCATGTGATCCATTAATATTCTTTGAACATTTTATGCCATTTTTCTGTAAAAATGCTTCATATCGGGTTTAATTTTTTGAATATTTTTTATTTTTTTGAGTTTGTTCCGGTGCGAAAGTCCGCAGACAGCAATGTTCAGGCTTAGTTACTGATAATATATGTAAAAGAGTGAATCAGAGCCATAAAAGAAAGTTAAGGGGTGAAGGCAGGGTCGGTTGCCCTGCCTTGTTGAAACTATTTTTGTCCGCCGAACATATTCAGTATATTTTTCATCTCTTCTTCCGAGGGCATTTCCTCGCCGTTTTCTGCAGCGGATTTGCGTATTGCATCCTGCGTATTTGCCTGAACAGGATCTTTCCCCTCCACAAGGCTGCGGACAGTTGTCCTTGCAAAATCACGGGACATGTCGTCACCTCTGGGGTCGTGAGTTATTTTAATACCCGCCGGAACTTCAAACACCGAAGAGGGCGGAGTTTTTTTGTCTATGGATACTGCTGCTTGCTGGCTTTTAACGCCCATCACATCTGACACGGTTTTGAGAGCAATGCCTGTTCCGCTTATGGAATAAACCTGCACTCCCATCATTGTTACAAGATCGCATTTGTAGCCCTGTATTGTTTCAGCGTTTTTGACCAACTCTCCGTTAAAGTTTTTCATGTACGCAATACCCATTTTTTCAGCATTTTCCCTGACTTTTTTCTGTTCATTTTTAGAAAGCTTGCTGTACTCCTCATTCATATAAACAATGGGGTTTACGCTTTTTGTACCTTCTTTTTCTGTTAAATCGATGCTGTAAACCCATTCAGGTGTTGTTATGTCCATTGTTTCTGTTTTTCTGGATATTCCGAACATTTTCATGGTCGTCTTGCGGTGTTTGGTTTCATACTCACCGCTGTCTTTGATATAAAGTGTTTCCGTACCGCTTTCAGTTCCGGTGATTTCGTAACTTATAACTGCTGCTTTAAAAGGAGCTTTGGGCTTGAAAGGTGAGTCGGCTGCGAATGAACCGGCAGAAATCAAGAGTATAAAAGATGTCGCAATAAGAATCAGTTTCTTCATTTTTTTCTCCGCATAATTTTTTGGGACGATGATAAAAACACAAGTTATTGAACACTCGTTCCGATAATTATAATTTACCACTTAAGCAGATAAAATGATCATTCATGTCAAAATTATTTTATATGCCGGAGAAAAAATAAAGCCCGCAGAAGGAAAACTGGTCATAAACCCCCTGCGGGCTTTTTTATTAAAGAGAGCTTTTTGAGCCCGTCTTTGCTATACATACTAAGACGCATTTATAGTTAAAAAAGTTTACTTTTCTTTGTTTTTGTCAATAAGTCCTTCGTTATAAAACCGTTCAAGCCCTGCAAGAACTTTATCGAAATCTGGTTTATCCTCATCGTCAAATATCCATGTATCCATTAAGAATGCAAAAGCTCCGCCGGTTACCGCCCTGAACACCAGCGGATCAATATTTTTAAAATCACCTTCAAGCGTTCCCTGAGCCCAGATAGAGCTGAAATGTTCGTCACCTATACGGCGGGATACTTCAACACTGTCTTTATAGGAGATAATTTCTTTATGGTATTTTGCATAATCCTTGCGGGTTTTGAATATTTCAAAGATGAATTTTGCAGTCTCTTTCAGCTTTTCCGATGCGCTGATATTTCGTTCCCGTATTTCTCCAAGTCCTTCTATGATCGGATCTATAGTTTGCTGTTCAACAAAAGCCATGAGATCTTCTTTATTCTTGAAATAGTTATAGAGAGTCCCCTTGGAGACTCCTGCCTTTGAGGCAACTTCGTCCATGGTCAGCTTTTCGTTGCCCGATTCGTGTAATATCTCCATAACACTGTCGTAAACAGTGTCTTTAATCAGTTTGTTAACAATCTGCCGTCTGTCTATTCTGTGCATGGCAAACTCCACGTAATGACTTTATGGTCATTAAGATGACTATAAAGTCATTATAGTGCCGGCGGGAGTTAAGGCAATGGAAATGTATAGAAAGTTACAAAATTTTACATAATAAATGGATTATTATCTGTCAAAGTCGTAGTCGGCAGGGTTCAGACCCATCTTGCGTATTCTGTTGCTCCACTGCTGTCTGGCTAGGTTCTGGAGATCTTTTACCTTGTCATGCTCATCTACAATTTCAATGCCTATGAGAGTTTCAATGACATCTTCAAGGGTTACGATTCCTGCTGCTCCGCCGTATTCATCAATAACAAGGGAGATGTGCGCTCTGTCCTTTATGAGCCCTGTAAAGTGCCTGCTGATAGAAAGAGATTCCGGCACGGCGGTTATGGGGCGTCTGAAATCAGAAAGCGGGGTGGTTTTCATCCCTCTGACTGCGTAGAGAAGGATGTCGCTCCTTAAAACAAAGCCGGTGATATCATCCAGATCGGTTTTATATAAAGGTATGCGTGAGAAGATTATTTCCGGGTGCCTCACCAGCACTTCCTCCACTGTTGTGTCCTCTCTGAGGGCGAACATGACAGTACGCGGGGTCATTATATGTTTTACGGTAAGCTTTCTCAGCATAAAAAGATTTGTGAGAATAAGGGATTCCTGCTCGTTGAAGACTCCTCCCTTTATCCCCTGCTGTGTAAGAATCAGGAATTCATCATGGTTTATTACATTAGATTCCTTGCTCTTGGGGAGTATTCTTGTCATCATATTTGACATGAAAACCAGCGGTTTCATGCTGAACATGGTGAATCTGAGGACAGGAAGCATGGGGACGGCAATTTTTTTCCAGAATACCGCACCGAGTGTTTTGGGCAGTATTTCCGAAAGAATAAGGATCAGAAGAGTAAGTATAACGGAAATTACGCCGAGATAGGCATCTCCAAAAAGTTTGGTTGCCTGTGCGCCTGCGCCTGCGGCACCTATGGTGTGGGCTATGGTATTAAGGCTTAATATGGCCGCCAGAGGTGCTTCGATATCTTTTTTGAGTTCGGTGTAGATTTTGCCCGCTTTTGGATTTTTCTGTTCAAGCTGAATCGCATAAACCGGTGTCATACTGAGCAGAACCGCTTCCATTACAGAGCAGATGAAGGATAGCCCTAAGGCTATGAAAACGTAAACTAAAAGGGTTAGCATACAGGTGCTTAAGCAACTCCTGATATTATTTTTCATAAATGATACAGAAACGCCCGGGGCATGTCCATAGAAATCGAAAAAAATACGTTTATATGAAAAAAATGGTTCGCAGAATTATCCAAAAAATAAGAAAAAGAAACAGACACGGGAAGGTTTTGTTGCTTTGGCTTGCAATTATTTCGCTTAAAGGTTATTAGTGGGATTATTTCATATATTAAATAATTTATGCCACAGGAGATAAATGCAGCAGAGACAACCTAAGGGGCTGCATCGCTATGTTGTTCCCAAAAAAGACTTTATTCTCAGGTTTGCCTACAACCAGTTACTGATTATTATCGGCAGCATTCTGGCAGCGTTCGGTTATGTAGTATTTCAGGTTCCTTTTCAGATAGCGGCAGGGGGCGTAAGCGGTCTTGCCATAATATTTAATGAGTACACAGGGCTTACTGTGGGTATGCTGTATTTTATTCTTAATATACCTCTGATAATTGTCGGATATTTCCAGCTGGGAGGATTTAAGTTTATCCTCTCCACTATTAATTCAGTTATAACTTTCTCCATTGCATCTGATATATTTGTACGCCTTCTCCCTCTGTATATGAAAGTTTACCCTGTATCGGAGGATCTGCTGCTCAACTGTATTTATGCAGGTGTTTCCGTGGGGCTTGGTGCGGGTATTATATACCGTGCCGGCGGCAGCATGGGCGGAACAAGCATACCTGCACGCATCCTTCAGAAACGTATGGGATTCCCCCTGAGCCAGTCATATCTTTATACGGACATGATTGTTATTGTTCTCGCCGGATTCGCTTTCAGCTGGGAAAAGGCAATGCTTGCGCTGCTTACCCTGCTTCTGGGCGGGATGGCTTCGGATTTTGTCCTTGAAGGCGTAAGTCAGGTTCGCATAGCGTGGATAATTACAGATCATCCGAAGGTTATGAGCCGCACTCTCATGGCAGAGCTTCAGCGAGGGGTTAGCATGTGGCAGATGACAGGCGCCTATTCAGATACGGAACGTACCATGCTTTACTGCACTGTAAGGCGTTCGCAGGTTTCTGACCTGAAATACCTTGTTTCAGCAATAGACCCCAAAGCATTTCTGGTGATAGGCACCGCACAGCAGGCATGGGGCGGCACCGGGTTTAGCCATCTTAAATCGCCCTCAGGCAGATAAAAGTCCTCCGTGGCTGGTGCGGGCAGCATCAGCATTTTTTCTTCTGATCACTATATATAATGATTTTAACTCTATGTGACCTTCCCGTATTGTTTTTTTGTGATAAACTTAATATGATTATTCTCAAAGGCGGGCTATGGAAAGCTTTAAATTGATTGCGGAGATATCCGATAAGCCGCTTTTTCTGCTTGATGGTGAAGGAAATATTCTCGGATTTAATAAGCAGGCGTCCGATATGTATTCACTGTGTGAGGCAGATACAGGAAAAATGACGATTTGCTCTCTCTGCTCAAAAACGTGCAGGATGAGTTCTTTCTCCAGTCTTTTTTCCGGCGGCTTTAAACAGAAGATAACTCACGGTACAGTGCATAAAACTCCGGCGGGTGATTCCGTCAGAGTAATGCTGGAGCTTTATCCTTTTTCCGTACCGGAATACGGATCTGAAGAAAGGCTGGTTTGTGCCGTACGGCAGGCGGACGGTGCCGCTGACTGTACAAATGGCAGCGTAAATATGCCTGATATGCTCAACAGCCTGTCTTCCATGGTTTATGTGATTGATCCGGCAGATAATTCTGTTTTATATGCGAACAGCCATGCTCTTAGCATGCTTGGGATAAAAGGCATATGGAAGGGCGAAAAATGCTGGAAAGTTATACACGGAAGTGATGAAAAATGCAGCTTCTGCAGCTGCGGAACAGAAAATTTTTCGGAAGTACGCACAGATGAAGTAATGAACCGCAGAAACGGCAGGTGGTATTTAAAAACCGGAAGGCTTATCCACTGGGAAAACGGGCAAACAGCAAGGCTTATTATTGCCCATGATATTGATGAGCGGAAAAAAGCCGAACTGCTTAAAGATGATGTCGAACGCATTATGCGCCACGATTTAAAAACACCGCTGAACTCTATCTATCTTCTCGGTCAGGCTCTGGAATCCTCCGGTGAGTCTGAAGACACACGCTTTTTCGCTTCAAAAATAATTGAGTCATGCTTTCAGCTTAATGCAATGATCAATCTTTCACAGGTGCTTTACAGCCTGGAGAAGAATGACTACACCATACTAAAGCGTGAAGTTCTCCTTAACGAGCTTTTAGGAAGGGTCTGCACACATCTTGAAGGGCTTGCCGCATCCCACAGGGTTAATTTAAAAAAAGTTTTCCCCGCAGGCTTCTTCGGCGGGTTCATGATATATGCCGATGATCTCCTTATATATTCCTGCTTGTCTAATCTGGTGAGAAATGCCATTGAGGCTTCTCCCGAAGGGGAATCAGTCATAATTGAATGTGAAAAGCTGGATGACCGCGATGTTATCACTGTAAGCAACAGGGGGAATGTTCACCCTGAAATAGTCGGCAGGTTTTTTGATAAATATGTCACTAAGGGAAAAACCGGAGGAACGGGCTTGGGCACATATTCCGCAAGGCTGCTTACAGAAGCCCACGGCGGAAGTATATCGCTTAATACCGGAGAAGGGGTTACTTATATTACAGTGAGTCTTCCGGCAGATTAGGCATTTTGTTCCGAATAAACCAGATTAACCCGAACAGCAGACCGGGAGTCTTAGGCTTGGACTCATCCATCATGAACGACTCTGCATCATCAAAAGGCAGTCTTATCACCTCAAGCTTCTCTGTCCCGACTCCGCCGCCTTCGCTTATTTTCTCAGCATCACTCACTTCTGCATAATAGAGAGTCTGTCTGCTTCCGGCGAAGCTGACAGCAGTGAAAAAGGATGTGACCCGTTCAATCTTTTCAAGGGGTATGTCGTAGCCGGTTTCCTCTGATATCTCTTCACGGACAGTTTCTTCCGGAGTCAGGTCTTTGTCCGTTATGCCTGCGCAGAGTTCAAAGGTTATTCCTGTTTTTTCCCTTATAAATACGGGAGGACGGAACTGGCGCACCAGTATCAGCTCCCTGCGTGCCATATCTGCGAGGATAACTGCCACACTGTCATGCACTTTGATAAAATCCCAGTTTTTGGCTATGCCTTTCTGTGTGTAGCTCATTCTGCGGAGGCTTATATAGTCTGACTCTGTGCAGTCGGTGATCTGAATATTTTCAGGAAAAAGATCTTCTTTCAAGAGGGCTCCGTGCAGACCGTCAGCAGGCGAATGCTGCTTCCAGACTTTTCATAAGTTCTTTCGTGTCTATGGGTTTATAGAGAATAGTAACCCCTGCGTCGCTGATCTGCTTTGCCTCGTCTCTGTATGCTGTGGTGACAATTATAGGCGTTACGGTATTTTGTTCCCTGATTTTTCTGATAAGCTCAAAACCGCTCATCACAGGCATTGAAAGATCAGTAACCACAGCATCGACCTTGTTGCTTTCAAAGAGGGAAAGAGCGTCTCGTCCGTTGCTGGCAATAAGAGTGTCCGGGTATTTCTTGCTGATAAATTTGCCCAGAATCTTTTGTATAATTATGTCATCTTCTGCGTATAGAATAGTTTTATCATTCATCTGTTATATCCTGACTCAGTGTTATCTCCACACTCGCCCCGCCTTCAGGGTTGTTGTAGATTCGGATTTTGCCTCCCATATGTTTTTCTATGAGAAGCTTAGTAACATACAGACCTATGCCAGTGCCCCTTCCCTGAGGCTTGGTGGTGTAGTAAGGATCAAAGACTTTTGAAAGTGTTTCACTGTTGATGCCCGTACCGTTATCTTTCACAATAAGTTTTATGATCCCATTATAGCAGGATAAATCTATATTAATCATCCCTTTTAGATCTTTTTTTAAAGAAGTTATCTCTTCCACTGCGTAAATTGAGTTGCTGATAATATTCATAAGCGCCTGTCTGAACTCGCCTACATATCCGAAAGCCGATATATAAGCTGATCTGCACACAGGCATGCTGTATTCATCCATGCAGTCGAATTTGTTGCCGTCACATTCACATGTATATGTGAGGTTGATATTTTTTGAAGCAATCTGGGCACTCATCATCTTGAGAAGACCTGCTGTTTCCTCCGCCACATTGAAGCGCTCCTGCTCTTTTGACGGGAGAAAGAAGGAACGGAAATTATCTATTGTGTCAGACATCTGGGAAACAAGAGTCATTGAAACAGATTCAAACTCATCAAGATCTTTATCCGTAAGCAGGTTTTCTCTTATCCGCTCCGCAGTGTCCTGAATATAAATACCGAGGGCATTAAGGGGCTGGCGCCATTGGTGGGCGATTGCATTTATCATCTGTCCCATGTCGGAGAATTTTTTTTGCAGCTCAAGATGTTTTTCAGTTTTTTGTCTCTTTTCTATTTCCTCTTCAACTTTGGCTGCAAGGTGGCGGTTCATGTCTTCAAGATCTGCGTACGCATTTTCGAGCCTGACTTTCAGCCTGTTTTCTTCGGTAACATCACGGCAGAATATAATATTCATCTTATGGGAAGCTATGGAAGCTCCGTCCGCCTGAACCTGAATACGTTTTCCGTCTTTTGTTTTGAAAGTGAATATGCCTCGAAGCGAGCCTTCCGACATGAGTGATTCCCTTATTTTCCCCTGCACTTCCGGTGATTCGTAATGGCACAGGGAGATAAAGTTCATCAGCATCATTTCCGAATCTGTGTACCCCGTGAGTTTTTCGGCGGCCGGGTTGGTTTCCAGAAGGTTCAGCTTGGTGTCCGTCACAAAAACAGCAAGGGGGGCGTTTATTATGTATCCTCTGCATTGAATTTCTTTTCGTTCCAGTTCCTTTATTGTTCTTGCGTACTTCTTCTCCAGACCGCCTATCATTTCCCTGAAACCTTTGCGTATTATGAATATAATCAGCAGGACAATAAGCACTGTGGCGGCTGCGCTCTTATACAGATAGCCTCTCACCCACCTTTTTTCTTCTGTGACATCAAGAGCAAATACATAAATACCCGCATTTTCCCCGCTGAATTGATTTATCTGTATATCACTTATTATAAAATAGGTTTTATCTTTAATCCTAAGCAGTTCAGGCAGTGTTCCGCCTTTTAGTTCTGAATAAATGCTTTGAAACAGTTCCGGATTTGTATTGAAGATTTCAAACCTGTTGAATGATACCTTATTTTCCAGTTTAAGACTGTAGTGGGTGGAACTCTGCATATTGATAAGAATGCTGGAGGCGTACGATGTGAGATTTGAGAGACGTTTTGCAACAAAGCTTATGTCAATACCTGTTTCAAAGGCGCCTATCATCTCTCCGTTTCTGTAAACAGGGGTCATTACACGGAACGCAAGTCCGTATCTGCCTATCTCAAAGCCGGTCTGTTCTTTTTGTGTTTCCAGTGTTGCCCGGAGCATAGGACGTATTTCGAGAAGCTGGTCATTATATTGATCAGGCTTATGGGCACGGTAAAAAGATCTGCCATCGGGGAGCTGAAACTGCATGACGACGTTAACATTACCGAAATCGCCTTTTAGCTGCCTGTAATAAGGGTCTAGAAGAGTGGCTGTTTTCTCTCTGTCCTGATCATAGAAAGCGTCAATAATCTCTCTGTTTGACAGAATATTTGTGTTCGTGTTGCGGAGTATATCGGAAAAACGCTCCGGGAGATTTTCTGCAAAAGCGTGAAGGCGCACCTTATCTCTCTCTGTCAAAAGATCAAAAGCGTGTTGATTTCTGAGCAGAGAAGAACCGATGAAATAAGCACAAAGTACAAGAATCAAAAAAGTAACAAAAGCGGATACTTTTTTTGAGACCGGCAGCATAATGACTCCGTTAAATCAAAGATAACGCTGAATTATTATAGCTGATATTTCGATGATTTTCATACTGATATACATTATTTTGTGTATTTATTTTTTAAATATATCTTTGATCTGCTTCCATTTTTTTACGGAAAGCTTTTGATAGCGGGGATCATCATCTGTAATTATCCGGTATTCTTCATCATTTATAAAGCGTCCGTTTGTCACTTTGAAATCTTTTCCGTTGTGGAAGCTGTCAATCTCCAGACCGTCTTTTCTCAGGTCAAAAATCCGCTCTTCCTCTGTCTCTCTCATCAGGCGCTTGTTATTTTTATGGCAGCTCTCGCACATAACAACTTCACGCCTTACTGTATGCGGGAAAAGAGTTTTATAATTATTGGCGAGCATTTCGTTCTCTTTTCCTTTTGCTCCTTCGCCGACCACAAATGTAAAAAAAGCAACATACTGCGGGCGCACGGGTGAATACTTGCCCCGTGAATTTATTGCAATGGGAGGCGGTGTATAGTCCTTGGTGTGGCTGCTTTTGGCATATTCATTATTCGGGGTTTTTACCCAGCGGAAATAGTCGTCGTATTCGGTATTGCGGAATCGTATCCAGAATGTGCCGTACTCCTGTGCAGCCCATGCCGAGTGGCATGTGTAGCATTCCATTTTTTCCATATGCTCCGGTATTGAATGCTCTATGGATGAATTTTTGTTCACCTTGTGGCAGTCTGTGCATGTTTTGGAGAAGGGCTTGCCTTCTGCAAGGCTTTTCATTGAATGGCATGCAGAACATTCCATTCCTTTTTCATGGTGTATATCGGGAAGCATTTTTGCATAGTATTCATCGTTGTATTCTATGCCTCTGCCGTATCTTTCGTGATCGTCACGAACCCCAAGCCCTTTATACTCTATGCCTGTGTAGTAGCCGCTGTGGCATGTGGTGCATGTGTCTGTTTTGGGGCGCACAATGTTATGCACGCTTTTTCCCTTGTGGCAGTCTGTGCAGGAGTTAACATGGCAGGATGAGCAGTTTTTGGCGTAAAAGGCAGGGTCCTTTGTGCCGTAAGACTCATGTGCGAACTTCTGCTCCGCCGTGCGTTTGTGCATGGGGCTGTTAAGCATGCCCTCATAGCCTTTGTGACAGGTGAGGCAGCCTTTGGCGCCGGTTCTGAATTCGGCTGCTTTTGCGTAGTGGGTGTCATTTTTTATATGGCATGATTCGCAGGATGCACTCTTATGGGCGTCAGTGATTGTGACCTTGTGACAGTCGGTACAGGTTTTGCCTTGTGTGTCAATGACCTCGCCGTATGCTGCGCTAGTCAGCAAGAAGAGGCTTATGCACAGAATCGGAAAGTATTTTTTCATAGTCTATCTTTTTCCCGTAGATTTTTTTATCACCCTTGTTGTGGCAGATTATGCAGCGGTTTGCATCAAATATCCTGCTTATTTCATCAGGGGTGAACACTCTGGATTTATCCCGCACTATGTCAGACGTCACGGACATTCTGCCGTTTTTCAGCGTATAAAGCGAATCCAGCGGTTTGTCACACTGCTCGCACATGTATGAGCTGTCTATATTTTTCTTTGTGACAGATACAAGCCCCTGTCCGAAACCTGCAAACATAAGGTCTGCGTGGCACTTGCGGCAGGTTATGGCTTTTTTGCCTGTGTTGTGCCCGAAGAACGGGGCAAATTTGAATTTTTTGCCCCCTTTGTAGTTGAAGATATGTTCTTTAAGAACAACATTTTCATTTTCATCAAGTACGGTAAGGAAAGTCTGACATCCGGGGGTAACAGGAGCTATTTTTCCTTTCTGGTTTATACCCATGGGAAAGGGGAAAAACGAGCGGAAGTCCTCCTTTTCACTGAAAAGCCCCTTCGTTTCCTCCATTTTCACCCAGTCCATCATCGTCTGGGACTTGTCATAGGTTGTGTGGCATCCGTAGCACTGAACAACGGTTTTGGAGTGGCATGTGTAGCATTCCATTTTTTCATGACCGTAAACCATGTGATCTGCTGTATCAGTAACTGTTTTTATTTCAAGGCGTTTCCCTTTTCTCTTGGTGTAAAGAACAAACTTGTCCCCTTCTTTTTTTACATTTGAATACATGCGCCCTTTTGAGGTAAGCACCATCTCATCGCCGAATTTTGCCTTGACTGCGTAATGCCGAGACTCACGCAGGGGAGAATCACTCTCTTTGGTTATTTTAGCTGTTTTGGGAAGTTCATTTTCCGTACCGTGGCAGTCCTCGCAGGTTACTTCAAGCTGCTGGAACATGTTCTCGTAGAGGTAGCCGTCACCCATCATATCCCTTGATGTGTGGCAGTCTATGCAGTCCATGCCGTATTCCTTGTGAATGTCCGCCTGCATGTGGCGTATGCTTCTTATTCCGTCCATTAGCTCCGGTCCGGGGATGCCGCCGTTAGTGGGTACGAGTGAGTTATTGCCGTCGTATTCGCCTCTGTAGGAGAGAGCTATACGTCCGCTGCGGTTGTGGCATGTGAGACAGACATCATCCTCCGGCAGCGGATTAATTACGTGCTTTTCAGGATAAGGTTTTTTGCCCTGAATAGTTTTGTCGCCGCCAGTGTATGCGCCGTCTATACTATGGCTGAAATGGCAGGCTGAACACCCTGAGGAATGGTGGGAACGATAGCCGATGAGTTTGTCAAAGCCAATATGGCATGTTGAACAAAATTTACGGTAAAGCTCGCCGGACAGTTCCTCCAGCTCGGTTACAGAAGGAAACTCCACGGAATTACCTTCCGCATCAACACCTTTTGAGCCTGCGGTGCTGTAATGCTGCCCTTTGTAATCATCCCATGCCTGCTGAGCGTTTTTGATCATTCCGGCATTGGTGTACATGAGGGTGGTGTTCACTCTGTCATGCTGGTACTGGTGGCATTTTCCGCAGCCTTTGTCCCATACGGATGGGTCTGACGGGTTTCTCCCGCCCAGCATATCCTTGTGGGCAGCGTCTTTATCTTTTGTGTTCGGATTCCCTTCGTGGCACTCAATACAGGCTATCTTATGGTTTTCGGAAGTGTCTTCTATCCCTGCATGGCATTCAGGCACGGTACAGGACTGCGCATCTCTGGCTGATGCGGTGAAGGCATTTGCGGAAAACATAAGTATCATTAACGGCAGGGTTAAAAGTATCGCTCTAAACATAAATCATCTTATACATTTATTTAGTTTTTTAAAAGATAAACGGGTAAAAAGAAGGCGGAGCGTACAAAGACGCTCCGCCAAAAATATAACCTTAAAGAACAGCCGGTTAGCAGCCCTGAAGCTGGAAACCGCCTTTGGGGGAACCAAGTGCTTCAACTTTTACATCGTCGCCTTTTTTAACATCGATGTCTTTGTCGAGTTTGATAGTTATTGTTGTGCCGTTTTTCTCGGTCACTTTACCTTTGGACTGTTTAACAGCAGCAAAAGCCGCTCCCGCCACAACAAGTGTAAGTGCAAGTGCAATTACAGTAATTTTCTTTTTCATCTCTTCTTCCTCCTTAATATTAGAATCTTACCTGCAGGAACATTTCAAAAGTGTCGAAGTCCTGCCTGTTGGTATCTGCTCCGACTTCATCTTCGAAATCGGTAATTGAATACTGACCTACGATTTTAATATCGTTTCCGGCGAGGTAGTAGTTTGCGCCGAAAGCGTAGAAATCAACTGTGTTATCTTTATAGCCGTTGAGAGTAGCGTATTCAAAGCTGTCATATCTGCCGAAGAACTGAAGTTTTCCGGGTCCGATTTCCATGGGGAGCATGTAGCCGGCTTTCACATAGTAGCCTTCTCTCTGACCTGCGTTACCGTTGAATATGCCGTTGGCAACATCATCAGTGAGTGCTGTGTCAGGGTTTGCACCTTCATCAAGATCATCAAGGTCTATGTTGAGGTAAGCTGCTGAAAGAGTGAAAGTACCTGCTGATGTGGGCATTTCAGTGAAGAAGTCAAGAGAGTAAGCGTTGTAGTCTACTTCATCTGATCTGTTAACTGCGTCTTTGTAGGCAACATCTGCTTCGTACTGGTAAGAAGCGCCCACGGTGAGGACCTTTTTCTCACCAAGGTAGGAGCCCTGATAGCCGTATCCTGTTTCTTTATCAAACATAGTGAAGTGAACGCGTCCTGTGTAGCGGAAGCCGGAGTTGGGAACGTATCTGCTGTCGCCTTCGCCGCCGGATTCACGTCCTTCCATTACGTCAAACCTGTACTGAAGATAGTCGCTGGCAAGGTTGCCGAAAACTGTCACACCGTAGTCTCTGCTTGTTTTGAAAGGAGCAGCAACGAACAGCGAGCGGTCGAAGTTCAGGGGAGTGAAGCAGCCTTCAAGGTTTTCCCTTGTGAGGTTGTGTTTAAACTTACCCAGAGTAACTTTGAAAGCATTGTTGTGTACGTATCTGATCTGAGCGTCAAGTATATAGAAGTTTTCGTCATCAGTGAGAGAATCTTTCACTGTGAGAGCGTTGACTGATTTGTCATCTATATATTCTGTCTGAACATAAAAGCTGAGTCTGTCGTTGTAAGTGCCGATGAAGCCGAATCTGTTTCTTCTGAAGTTGAAGTCAGAAGTATCGTCTTCGTTACCGTCGCCTGAACCTGTGTTTCTCATGGTAAGACCGAACTGACCTTCATAGAAGAATTTCAGGTATTTGCCTTCGCTTACTTCAATGGGTTTGAAGGCGAAAGCCGAGCTTGCCATGAGCATAACAACCAGAAAAAGTGTCAAAAATTTTATATTTCTCATGTTTTATCTCCCTCTTAAATTAATTAGCAGCCGCCGGATGCGCCGCCGTCCTGAAGTCCTTCATTACCGCTGTTAATGCTTTTTGTATTGAAGTATTCAAGGTCTTCTTCGGCTATTTCATTACCTGTGCCAGTGTAGGGGTGTTCAACTACTATACGGGGGTCAGTATCATAGCTTCCGATAAGGTCGGAAACACCTACAGTATTGGCTGGTATGCTGTAAAGAGTTGTGTTGTACTCGCCGAGAACAGCCTGAAATGCAACTTCAGCAGGGTCAACAGAATCGGCTGCGCCTGCTCTGTATGAGTACCACTGGTTTCTTGAGCCGTCATAAAGAGCAACGTCTATTCCGAGAACTTCCGTGAAAGCCATATAAAGTGCTGATGCAGAAGAACCACTCACGCAGTGAACAATCACTTTTTTACCTTTGAGAAGTGCTGTAACTTCTTCCCATGTGGAAACAGTTTTGGTGAGACCGTCTGCCGCCCATGAAGCGTTCATGTTAGCTATAATTGTTGCTTTGAGCGTGTCGGCATCATTAAAGAGACCATTAACGTTTGTCTGGCTTGCTCCGAGGAAGAAGGAGTTTTCAGTCGCAACAATTCTGCCTGTGTCTGCTGTACTCTGAGAGAAGATAACGACATTGCCGCCTTTCACAGCGTCAATAACCTGTTTCATTGATACTCTTGCAGACTGTTTCATTTTGGGAAGATCCCTGACGCTGAAAGTGCTGTCGTTAGGGTCATAGCCAGGCCAAGTTGTATCAACCAAGGAAGCGTCTTCCACAGCTAAAGCTGCTACGCCGCCGTCAAGAACTTTTATTTTAGATTTATCAAAACCCCAGTAAACGAGTTCCCAGTAAAATCTCCAGACAGCCCACTGTGCACCGCCATTTCCGGCAAGTACAAGTACAGTGTCATGAGTAAGACCAAGATCCTGAATTATAGCATCCACCCTTGCGCCTTTGATGCTATTGCTGGAACTTGAGTTATGCCCAAGGAGTGTAGGATCGATAGGACCTTCTGCTCTGGTTTCATTAATGTCGAAGTCTCCGATAACAGCTTTTGATATTGAACCGTAGATTCTGTTTGCTGTGCCTGTGAAATCGGTCATTGTGTCAAATACAACCACGGGGCTTCCTGATTCTGTTTTGAAGTCGTTGTTAATCCATGCGGCAACTACTGCTGCGTCTACAAGACCTTGTTCATTTGTGTTGTAGCCTTCCCACCATGAATAGGCAGGGGGGTTAGCTTCAAAAGACGTGTCGACCGAGCCGCCACTGCCGCAAGCCGCGGTCAAGCTCAAAAGAGCTGTGAGTGTTGCGAGTAAAATGAAAGAATAAAATTTCCTTACACTGCAGAACTTCATAATTTCCTCCGTTATTTTGCTGCTTTACAGGAATTTATGCCGAATAGAGCTGTTGGTTGACCTCCTATTGGTATTCTCTATAACGGCAATTAAAAATTAAATACATTCGTGAAGGCTTCGCTTGTCAGTATGTTAAATAAAATGTGACAAAGCGTTCCTTTTTATTGATTGATTATCTGCATGTTGGATTGAAATGTCAATAAATTCTCACAAATAAAAATGTAGGTTAATATGGATAATGCAGATATTTAAATATTTAAGAATTAGTCTAAAATATTTATAATATACACTTTATTGTTTGTGCCCATGAATGTTCCAGGTAAAGATTAGGTAAAAAAAATAAATTTTTTATGTGCTATTAAACAACGAAGAGTGCTAAAGGTGATATAAAGTTCATTAATATGCCTTATGTGGTTTGTGTGGATAGCTTTTTTATTTGACTTACAAGAAAGAAGTGAATGTTGATCCGATAGGTGAAATAGGTGTAAATTCCTTATTTTACAATAATTTTTAATGAGCAAAAGAACACATGAATAAAATGTAACTTATTGAAAGCAAAATTATAATTCACCTTTTGTCTGTTAAATATGAATTAACCGGATACCGTTTTTTGTGCATAATTCGTCATGTTTCGTGGTTGTTTACATAAGTAACTATAAAATAACAGATTAAATCATATAAAACGGATGGGGAATATATTATTATGATTGTCGATATATGGGATAGTTAAATGATTTTCAGCGGATATTATTTATCTGTATTTTTGGTACAAGGGCAATCTTTTTAAGATAAGCTATGGCGGTGCAGCTTGCAAACATGCTATATATTATCAACCGAACGGAGGTTTTATGGATAATTACGTGCTCGTAAGACCGGAACACCTGAACCACTATGGATATCTTTTCGGCGGTATGATGCTGAAATGGATTGACGAAATAGCCTGGCTTGCCGCCTCCATGGATTTTCCCGGTTATTCTCTTGTCACTGTATCAATGGACAGGGTTATTTTTAAGCATAGGGTCGAAAACGGTTCGATTCTCAAATTTATAGTTTTGCCGGAAAAAATAGGGCGGACATCCGTCAGTTATAATGTGGCTGTGGAAGCTGATGCCCCGGGTTCAAAAGAAGTTGTGGAGGTTTTCTCCACTAATGTCAAATTTGTGGCTATTGATGCGGACGGAACGCCTGTTCCTCTGCCCGGTAATCAGGAACTGCGGAGCGGTAAGCTGCCGTAATAATTCAGGAACTGCCTATGAAAGAAACTACTAACGGGCTTAAGGAAAAGTTTACGCTGATTTTCGGACTCGGCTATTTCGAGATAGAGCTTGTGCGCTTTCTGCGTGAGAGAAAAAAGCTTAAAGTCGTTGATATACGCAGGGATTATCAGGATTCTGTCAGGGAAAGTCTTAAAGGCGTTGAGCTGATAAACGGCGATGCAAGCAGCATTGTCACATGGAAAAAGATCAGTACAAACGAGATTATGAACATCATAATCACCATAAAAGATCCTGATGTGGTTATGGAATGCTGCCGCATCGCCCGTGAGGTGTATAGCCTTGATGTGCAGATAATTGTTCTTTCATACGGCAATTACGATGATTCGATACTTGATAGCTATAATGTGAATATTGTCCATCCTCTCAATGTAGGCATTGAGATTATTGCCTCCATGATAGAAAAGAATGTCGCATGGCCTGTAAATATCGGAAAAGGTGCAGGTGAAATCGTTGAGGTTCAGGTGCTTAGATACTCGCACCTTGTGGGGGTGAGGCTTAAGCACCTGCGTCCCAGTAACTGGAATGTTGCGCTTATTTACTCCAAGGGTAAAATACTTCTTCCGAACAACGAGAGCAGGATCAACATAGGCGACCGTCTGATAATCGTAGGTGATCCGCAGGTGGTTAAGAGTATAGTGGATACTCTCTCCAAGGGTGTGCCTAACTTCCCGCTGCGTTTCGGGCAGACCCTGTCCGTGTATATTTCAGCAGCATATCCTGAGATAGTCAACGAGGCAGTTTTGCTGCACACAAACACTCTTTCAAAAAAACTCACCCTCATTCCCCATTTAGGCAAAGGGATTAAGGGGCTTGCCGATGAAATAAAAGGAAGAAAACTTGAATTTGAAACAGGAGATACAATCGCCAGCCTCAAAGACCTTCGTAGTTATGACAGAGGGGTTCTTGTTATTCCCAAAAGAAGAGTTTTCGGCATTGATTTATATTATAAAGGCTATTTCAGAGTGGCTTCGGCTCCTGTTCTTTTTGCAAAAGGTTATGAAAACTATGACAGGGTACTGATAAGCCTCAACTCGGAGACTCCTTCATTTGCTCTTGAAACAGGTATTGAACTTGCGGGGCTTCTGAAAAGACCATACGAAATTATATATATATGTGCTTCCGAGGCTATGCGGGGGCAGAAAGAGACTGAATATCTCAATTTCAGAAAAAATATTGTGGCAGACTATGAAATATCCGAAGGGGTAAAGCTGGATTTTACCGTAAAAGAAGGGAATCCCGTCTTCGAGACTTTAAGCCGGATCAAGGAGTTTGAAGGCGAAAAGCTTTTGCTTGTACTGACATTTGATCCGAAAGAAAAAATCGGCATATTTGCCCCGAACGTGCCTTATTTACTTGCCCGCAATGCAGATTGCAGTGTTCTTGCTGTTCCTGTGGGAGAGAAAAATGCATAGCAGCGAGGCTTTTATTCTCCTCGCTTTCTGTATGGGGGCTTATTTTGCCCCGTTTATATCAAAACGTATGATGATTCCCGTTGCCGTGGGAGAAATTCTGCTTGGCATCGCACTCGGCTGGTTCTTTGCTGATGTTCAGTACAGCAAAGAGATCATAGGCTTCCTCGCTGAACTCGGATTTCTTGTCCTTATGTATCTTGCCGGAATGGAGATAGATTTTGAGAACATCCGCACTCTGCCGAAGCGGGATCTCGCCAGTTACGGGGCAGTGGCGCTGCTTATTGTGTTTTTTTCGTTGATTATTGCTTATATGCTTGGTGATGAACCTATTATGGCTGTGGCTTATATGACGGTTGCTATAGGTCTTCTTTTTCCTGTATTGCAGGATACTGGGCTTATCAGCACAAAGGAAGGGCAGGCGCTCCTTGTTATAGGGGGAATAGGTGAAGTATTCAGCCTTCTGGGGCTGACTTTTGCTGTTCTTTATTACCGTTATGGAATAACCGTTGAAGCCGGAATACATATACTGAAAATAGGTGCATTTATTTTCTTTGTATATGCCGTGACAAAACTTTTAAGGCTTATGATATGGTGGTTTCCGAAGATAGCCGCTATTTTTACTACCACAGGAAATCTCTCTGAAATGGGAATAAGAGCAAACTTTGTTAATATGTTTGTGTTTGTGGCTGCTGCTGTTTTTATGGATATAGAACCTATTGTCGGTGCTTTTATCGGCGGTATGCTTTTTTCAATGCTGTTTTTCACAAAGGAAAATATTGTGGACATCTTCAGCGGGGTGGGAAACGGTTTTCTCATTCCTGTCTTTTTCATACATGTGGGTCTTGGGTTTGACTTAAGTAATCTTAAAAACTTTGCAGTTGTCTCCCAGGGGTTTGCCATTGCTGCAGTTTTACTCAGCATAAGAGTGCTTTCCGTTATTCCCATGTTCTTCTCTGCGCTGCCCCGGAAAATAATAATGGTGACTCCGTTTGCTTTGTCATTCCCGCTCACTCTTATGGTCACTGTCGCTACCCTCGGAAAGCAGTACGAGATGATGAGTGACGAAACTTCCGCTTCGTTGATTATATGCGCTGTGCTGACGGCTATTATATATCCGGTTCTCAGCAAGGCTATAGTTAGGGCTCTTTACAGTAAGGAAAATTTTGCGGATTAAGCAGAAAGGGGCTCTTGCGAGCCCCTGTTTTCAGTCTCTTATTTCGTAGTCCGGATTATCGGACATCTTTCTTGCTTTGATGTACAGATCGTATTTTGCACTTGAACCGGTTTTTTCCATCCCGTCCACCTGTATTATAAGATAGTAGTTTTCTTCTGAATCAAGATTATGAACCTCTTCCGGTTCAGGACTTATTTTATCTCCGTCTATCTGAAGTTTTTCTGATGAGTCAGTTTTCAGGATAAATTTTTCGGATGCCGAACCGCTTCTGCCGTCAAGAATATATGAAACTGCATAATTCATTGTTTTGGTTGTTGTTTGAGTTTCAATTTCCATTTCGCCCAGAAAGCTTGTTGTGTTTTTGCTGTCAACAGTGCCGTTATCATAAGTTTCAACATACTTCGTTATGTCGTACTTACCTCTGAGAGTTTTGGCTTGCCCCAGCCTTATGGCTGTCAGGGTGTTTCCGCCTGACGTACTGTTGTCGTCGTCTTCATCTGTTCCCCAGCATGCTGTTACAGCAAAAATAAGGAGAGTTAGCAGAATAAAGCGCTGAATTGTTTTCATACATTATCCTCCGTTAAATAAAAGCAAAATAGCATAAATGAATATCCATGTCATCATGGATAAATGCCTATTTGTTTTTTAGAAGATCTCTTATTTCAGTGAGGAGTCGGTCTTTCTTAGAAGGTGCAGCGGGAGCTTGCTCTTCTTTCTTTTTCAGGCTATTCATGCCTTTTATAAGCATAAATACAGCAAAAGCCATTATCACAAAATCAAGCACTGTCTGCGTGAATTTTCCGTAATTGACGGTTACTGCCGCCACATCGCCGGGAGCTTCTTTCAGGGTTAAGGCAAGCTCACTGAAATTTATTGCCGCACAAAAAAAACAAGAGGGGGCATAAGCACATCAGCCACAAGGTTTGAAACGATTTTGCCAAAAGCGCCGCCGATAATGATACCTACTGCCATATCAACAACATTGCTGCGCATTGCGAACTTTTTAAGCTCCTGCATTATAGCCATAACTGCCTCTTTAACATGATGAATATTCGTAATTATAACACCTGATAGGTATGGAAGTATAAACGATTGTATAAATTGATATAAGGATATTTAAAGAACATGAAAAATGAAGAAGTTGCATAATAGAAGTTGTGGTTACTGCCCTGCCGTTATCAGGGGCAGAGCAGTAAATTTAATTCTTTAAAGTTTTGGACATAACTGCAATAACAGCAAAAAACATTATTGTCAGTAGTAAAAGTACACTATTTAACAGGTTCGTAAAATTGAAGATTCCTATTAAAAATGGAAAAATAAAATATCCAATACCCCAAAACAGAAAGTATATTCCAGATGAAACTCCTGCGTGTGCTGAATCAGTTTTAAGCTGAAGATAGAACATCGATGCTATACTAAATACTCCAAGCCCGGCTGTGTGCATCAGCAATCCGGTAATCAACAGGTTTTCGCTGCTATAAATAATAATCAGTAAACCTACTCCCAGAAAAGACATTCCTGCCAACAACATTCGTTTCATATTATGTTTTGTTAAGATATTCCCTGATAAAATTTGAATTATACCCAGAAGAAAAAAGCTGGCAGAGAACGCCGCATTCACAGAACTGTGATCCAAATTTTTTACTGACAGCATAAATGCAGGAATAACGCTGACAATTAATCCATATGATGCACCGTACATAACTATGCCTGCAAGGACAGATTTATTGAGTGGTTTGATGATACTCATTATATTAATGCTGTCATTATTCTTTTTAGGCGCATGATATTGTGGTGAAACAAATGCCAGTATAATTAATCCACCGAGTGCAGACGCCGCAGAAAATGTAAGAAACATTATTTGCACTCCGAGGAAATCTGCAATATAAGTTCCTGCGATTGGGCCTGCAGTAAGACCGAAATGAAAAGAAGCTGTATACCAGCCCAGCACTCGTGCTTTGTTTTCAGGATAAAGCAATGTTAAAAATATAGGAGAAAGTGACCATAATGGAGCTTCTCCAATTCCCTGAATTATACGACCGATGATTAATTCATGTGTGGAGTCTGCGGCATAGTAGATTATGCCGGACAAGCTGCATAAAAGAAAACCGGCAATAATAATTTTCCTGAAACCAAAGAGATCTGCAATTTTTCCAAGTGGATACTGAGCAATGATATAAGCTATACCGAAAGCGGATGCCAAAAATCCGCTCATATTAACAGAGCCTGATAAATAAGTCATTTTATCCGGCAGATAGGTAAAGCAGCTGCCCAGTCCGAACATTATGACAAATATACTGCTGTTCACAGCAATTATGTTGCGTGTGGATGACATAATAATAACTCCTTTGATAAATAGACACAATCTCAGGAGCACGTTTTATGTAACGTTTTTGAATTAAAACGGATCCCGAATGCCGATTAATAAATCAGGCAGTCGGAGGGGGAGGAGTGAGGCTAAAGCGATGATTTAAATTCATTATTATAATTCCTTTTTGTATAAGTATTACAAAGGCTCAAAACGTTGTCAATCAATAGTCATTGTTGCGGTATAACCCTAACGTTTTTTAATTAAACTAACCTAGGCATAAAGCTAATGAATAAAGACTTAATATACCGAGCAAGGTAAATACGAGACAAAAGAAAAAACCCCTCAAAACTGAGGGGTCTTATAAATCGTTCATATAGCTATAGATTTAAATGGTGCCAGGGACGGAATCAAAAAAATCATATATTTTATTTATAATAAGTATTTAAATATTACACAGCTTCAGCACATACCAGCAAAAATACCAACTAAATGGTAGTGCATATTAAAAACATTTTTTTGAAATAAATTTAGCTGAAAGTAATATCTCAAAAGATTAGGAATCATAGCTATTAAACAAAACTTATATTATGCTTATTTAAGTTTATCTTATGCACAGAGGTTGTGATGAATTTTAAAAGTAAGCTTGAGGAACATCATTTTAAAAAAGGTAAATTTATCAGCCCTTTTAATAATTCGCTAGGGGATAAACTTCGTTTAGACTCATGGCTCTATGAAAGATTACCTGAATATTTGTGGTTAGCTTTAATTATAAAACACTACGGAAGAAACCAAGGTTTAAACAAAATAAGAGAAGTACTCCAAGTTCTTATTGAAAATGTCCCTGCTTTAACACGTCCCTCATGGTTTGAAATTAATGCATTGCCCTGTGACTTGCAAGGTATAATATATCTTAAGATGAAGGACATAATTGATGTAAATGTGTTGTATCCGCTAACGCTATTTACACCAACTCAAGAAAATCAAGCTTCTAATATCTTGTTCCGAGAATGTTTAAAAACACCAGAAGAAATTACTAACACAATCGTCAAAGTGCTTAATGATGCAGCCTTTCATCAATCACATATTGCAACAGATATGCGCTATGTTGTCGTGATGCATATGATACTGTCGGGAAAATTGCATGTTCTTGAAAAACAAATACAGGAATTGATTAAATATCCAACGTTAGACCATTCTTGTGAAGAAATGCGTATTATAAGACCATTGATTCGCTCAATGGAAATGGCAGCAAAGATGTCTGCTCCAGAACCATCCTCTTTGCAAAACAGTACAGATATTCAGGATAAGATGTCAGAGTCATTCTGGGATATTATAAGCCGTTGTGCTAATTGTGAGCTATATCAAATAGCCAGAGATATGGAAGAAATTAAAGAAGATGATTTCCATTATATTGCAAACTTACAAGAAATATTTGAATACCTTTCCGAACTATTAACCTCGATTAATCCATTAGATAAAAAAATGCATGTTCTACTCGGTTTATCCACATATGCCTATAAGCGTATGTTTGAAGTTTTTTCACATAATTTATTTAATGCTATTAGCGGACGCAGTGCTTTCAGATGCATGACAGAATGCTACATTTTAATGAAGTATTTGCTTCATATAGAAAATGAACATAAAGATATCTGGGAAGAATACCAATATTATGGAATTGGGTTAACAAAACTTATAGTCTCTCGTAGGAGAGATGTTGATAAAGATTTGTCAAATAGTCATGTGGACTATAAATATCTAGAGATGATTGTGGGAGAGTTTATTAATGAAGAGTTTCTAAATATGGATACCTCATATTTTGACAAAAAAAATATACGAATAAAAGCAAAAGAAATTGGAGAAGAGGAACTTTATGGACTTTATTATGATTATGATTCACATTTTGAGCATGGACTTTGGGGTGCAGTAAGAGAAAGTGCGTTAATAAGATGTAAATCATCAGCTCATCTTTATCATTGCTTACCTGATGTTTACATGAGTCAGATTTTACCTAGTGTATGGGGTGATTGCAAATTAATTATGAATAAGATTTTGAAGTTACATGAAAATTTATATGGTATACCTCAAAGATTATTAACTGGTGTTCACTATGTTGAAAATCCTTGAGCAAGAAATCATTACTATTCAAAAAGATTATTTAAAGCTTCTCAAAGAATTATTAAAGGCATCAGATACCAAAAATATAATTAAAACTCTTTCGTATTTTTGGTATTCGCACCATAAAAGCATAACTCTTTATTTAAAAGCCATATCCGAAGATGTTGAAACTTATGTATTTACAGATGCGAACTTTAGTATAAACAATAACGATATTTACCCTCTCTTAGCGATTGGGAATAAACATCTTATTGCCGAACCAATTTTTCAACTTTTAGAAACATCTTCATATCCAGACATTGATGACAAGATTTCAATTTTTGCTCACCTAACAACAGTGGTCATAAAGCTACATATTGATATTATGGAAAAATATGGACATTATATCCATATATTACCAATGAGATTTGGACTTTCAGCTGACTATAATGAAATTAGAAAAACTGGCTTGAAGATATTTTTCTCTCTATTTAAAGAAGAATATTATACTCTTGAAGAGTACATAACGAAAATAAAAACAAAAGCAGATGTTTATAAGGGGTTAAAAGATGCTTACAAAAGAATCCCGCATATTTTTTCTGATGAAATTTTTCAAAATTCAGCGAATAAAGATATTTTACCGACATTAAGCAACGAATCCTTTATTTTTTTCCATTATACAGTAACTAGATGGGAACAAGCATACATTATTGCATGTAATTTTCTTGATTCTGGAGTTATTCCATTCATTAAGGATCCAGCTATATTTTTCCATACTTTAAATATCTTGCCTATGTTCAATATTTCAAATACAGATGACTATTTATATAAAATAACATACCCTCACATTTTATTTCACATGTTTCCTGAAGAACTTTCCAATATCCAATTTGATAGATACAGACAAACTATAAAGAAATTGAGTATCATCTCAAAATTTGATAATCAAACTAGAAATGAAAGTGAAGAATACTCACCAGAGGCAATTGAGTCTGAAGTCTTGAAACACATCAAGAAATTAAAGCTTGAATTTGGAATACCTATTCTCATTTAATTCTATTATTTCTCGCTGATACAAGAAGTAAATAATAGTTTCAGCCTAAACAGAGCATTAATAATTTACTAACCATTAAGAATAGGATTAAAATAATATATCACTTTTCGCATACAGGCTTGTAGTAGTGATTACATAGAGATAAATTAAACATTCACTTATCTTTCGATTTCCCCTCATTTTCAAGATTATCTAATGAGTAATTCAAACACTGTATAACAAGCTGATTAAGTGATAATTTATTTTGTGCTGCCAATGCTTCAAGACGTTTTATAAGCTCAACAGGTAATCTAAAAGTTTTACTCTCACTATCATATCCTTTCTGTATTTTAAACATATTTATGCACCCCGCTATAGCTTCAAAAGTGCATCTAAACAGACCCATAATATAGACCCATATTGCAAGATAAAATGCTTGCAATATGGGCTCAATTTGTCATACTGTTACTAATGACAGAAAACTGATGAATGGAGTGAATTATGAAAAACATTTTAGTTTTATTGCTGGCTGTATTTTTACTAAATGCTTGCGGAAGCGGAGGAGATGAAAGTAGTTCACAAGTTAAGACTGGACTTTTCATTGATGCTCCTGTTGAAGGTCTTAATTATGAAACACCTTCATTCTCTGGTAAAACAGATACCTATGGTTCTTTTAGATATAAGAGCGGAGAAACAGTCACTTTCAAGATAGGCAATATGCCTATAGGAAGTGCAAAAGGTTCAGACATCGTAACTCCTTTGACGCTGACAGGAGATACTGATATAAACAACATAAGCACTAAGGCTGTCAATATAGCTCGTCTTTTACAGACACTTGATGCTAATAATTCAGATAACGTATCAATCAGAATTCCTTCTGCCTTAAACGCTCTTTCTGTGGATAATGTTGATTTTTCATATGAACAAGACCTTGAAAGAATCATTCAAGCTGCTGAATCCATAACATCTGCTAACTATGCTCTTGTAGATGCGTCTACAGCAGAAAACAATATGAGGAAATATATACTTGCTTACAGCAAATATAAACCTATAGATAAAATCTACAACATTGCTACAGGATATAAATACCTGCTTATGAGACTGGAAAATGATACCAGATTGTACTCTTTTCAAAATACCAGTTCATCCTATAATATTGCACTACAAATGAACGGTTGGGAGTCAGGAGTGTTCGTATATGACTTGGATATGAAGTTAGTAAAGATCGCTAAGAGAGCACAGGTTACGGATATATCAAAAGGAACATATATTTTAGAACTTCGCCATAATACTAGCCAAGACAGCACGATTATTATTAATTCGCCAGAATTGTTCAATCAAACATCTTTTCCTCAATTAAAAAATGGTACTACTGTAAACAAAGGCACTGTTTTTTATAACCTAACAATGGTTGATAATGGTAATATCATATTCCATGACAATTATGGCATGGGAACACCCAGCAGGCTTTATGACACAGATTTAAACTATATTGGTGACCTGGACAGAATAACTTATTTAGAAAAGGGAACCTATGTAGTTGTATTTCATCACGGTTCTTCCTCGGATCCTCTAACTATTCAATCCCTTCAAATTCCTGATTAGGCGGCAATATGAGATCATTTATATTTGCTCTGGTTGCATCTTTGCTTTTAGGAGCTTGTGCCAAAGGTACAGTTCATAAACCTGTTATTCCTAATGGCTCTTTGAGTAATGATAAAGATAATGCAACAGTCTTTTTCTATCGCTCAAAAGATTTATGCGGAACAGCAAGCTGGGGTGATAAGATTGTTGTAATCAATTTTAAGGAAAAAGAAGACCTGCCAGAAGACTATATCGGGTACAGAGGAAAAGATTTCTTTGATAAAAATGAATTACTCATTGCTAATCGAAGTATATACAGCAAAATAAATCTTCCAAGTGGCATACATACCTTCTCATTTCTCGGAGATCGTATGCAGACAGCCAGATTAGAGAATGGAAAAGAATACTACCTTGCAGTAAGCTTTATCTGTATTCCTGGCTTTCTTTTACAGCCTGTGTCAACTCTTGAATTCAGAGATAAGAATGAATTTGAAGAAGACTCAAAAGAGAAAACCCTTGTTCAGCTTAAAGCGGGTTGGAAACCATTCACTTTATTTAAAAATCATGAGTATGAAGAAGTCAGGGAACACTGATTTAATTGTAATAGGCTTTGTGCAGTTTCATGAAGCCTATTACAAATTTTTATAATTTTGTCTTAGTGTGGTACTTACTGTTTCAGCTTGCCAGAATCAAATACCCCCCTGGAGTTGTTGAGTTAGTATCTTTTAAACACTTTATACAATTCAACTTAGTTAACTTTAAAATATCGAAGCTGCGCTAAGCAGATATTGAGGTTACATTGCTTCGGCTTTCGAAGTCCTATTCACTGTTCGCTTCGCTCACTGCCGCTCATAGGATTCTTAGCCTTGCAAAGAACCTCAACCTTAAAACAGACTGTCTGACGACAGCCTATTTTAAGGCAAAAATTCTTTGTGCTTTAATCATTATATATACATAATTAGTGATTTTAATTAAATAACCTATATATCAATAGTTTAAATAGATATATAATATCTTTTAGTGTTTAAATAAGAGCCTAAATCTTCTATTAAACGTCAATTTAAATATTAAAAATATGCTATTCTTCCTCAACATTATTATCTGGCATGTTTATTTCATAATCAGCTAAAAGCCACTTATTAACTTTTCTCTTCCCTAGAAAGTAATTATCTATTTTCTTCCCTTCGGAAATCAACAAAAATGCTTTATCTATCAATCCCTGTCTGTTTTTTGATATTGTTTTTTCAGTAACTCCAAGAAAGTCAGCAATTTCGCTATCTTTGAATCTCCACCCATTGCCTTTAGTCTGATAATACAGAAATAACTTAAGTTCATTTCCTGTCAGTTCCTTTATAGCATCTTCAAGTTCTAACCGAGGAATTCGGTATACATCTCCACTCTGGTACTTATCTATGACAGCTCTATTACTGTATTTCTTTTTGCGTCCTTTTTTTATATCTTCCATCATTTCCTCCTTAGAGTGTTTAATAATCCACTGAAGTATTTTTTCATTAAGGTGTTGCTCTCATCTGATAACCTGTTGAAGGTTTTATGATGCATACCTTTAGGCTTGTGCCATATAATGCCTAACATGTCATTTTCAGCATTAAGCTTTTCTCTTATCTTTCTAGCTTTACGTAATAACCTATCAACTTTATTTTCTTGTTGAGATTTATATGCCAAGTTACAGCATGAGCGACAATAAAAGTATTTATCAGACAAATATAAAGCCATTACTTTTCTTTCGCACTTAGAACATATGAAATATGCTCTCATACCTCCATAATGACATTCAGAGCTATTAAGTTTAATTTCCTGCCTTACGGGTTCTAAATTGTTACGTTCGTCTCTATACGAGTACATAAGGAACAAATTATTCTCATCAATCGAAAATGCAAAAGAACCCTTTGATGTCATGGTTACTGTACCAGAAAGTTCGGCTCCATATTTAAATCCTTTTTTCTTTAAATCTCTAATATCAATCTTTAGCTGATTATCAACTAACTGTTTTTTCCTGAAATACATAAAATAAACTCCTATTGAAAAACCTATAAATACAATTTCTTACGAAATATATAAGCAAGTCTGTATGATAAATAACACATCTCAAAATAAGCTATTCTATCAGCAAGAAGCCTATATATGCGTTTAGTCGATACGAAACAAACAAGGTAAGGTTAAACCTTACCCTATTGTTTCATATTACTGGAAGCCCTGATATTGACCTCCTAGAGTTACTATCCCTACTCTTTGTATGGCATAAACGGATAAAGGGAACATTTGGACGCTTTACAGTCATTTCTTCCATCAACATACCCTGAGTTGCACTCTGCACATTTTGCCAATAGTGCTTCTCTATAAGTAAGCTCTTCTCCTTTTAGATACCTGATATACTGTGTTCTTCCCGAAGATACGGGACATTCTTTCTCATAGTACTCAAGATCCTTCTTATGCTTTCCTGGAAAGCCTTTTTCAGGCATCCTAGCTATTTCTTCTCTTAAGGCCTGTCATGGTTTCAACTTCAAGTCTTCTAATAATTTTTGTTTTACTCATAAGGGTTCTCCTAAATATTATTTAGGTTCTGGCCAGAACTTCTAGGCAAACAATAATATTTAAAGACTCTGTAAACAATTGGAGCACATGCAGATTAGGGGTAGTATGGTTAAGGATAAAAGGGGAGGGTATGTTTTAAGAAAATCAACAATGTTGTCCCAAAAGCTATTGGTATATATGTTTTTATTTGACAGGTGTCTTAGGTGCTCCACCACTCAAATTCCAATTAACAATGAAAGATATATGTTCTTTTAAGTTATTACTTAGCTGACTCCCCTCAGGAATATCTAATAAATTTATATTATCTTCAAGCCAGTCTACTACAGCATCTTTGCAACCCTTACCTCTAAGCAACTCAGGATTAGCTGTCAGAGCTTCCCATGCTTTAATAGCAGCTGCAAGCTTAAATGAATAATTCGGATTTTTAGGATTTAAATAATCTGGAGTAGCATTTGTATTGCTTGAATTGTCTGAAAGATCTGTTCCAAAATATTTAGATTTGATTTTTCTTTTTTCAACCCATGCTTTCAGCGCTTTTTGTTTGATTTGACCTCCGTGCCACCATGGATAATCAGTCATCTTTATGAAAGGGGCATCGGTGATATCCGCTGGGGTATCGTATGACAATACAAATCTATCCATATTAATATCCTGAACAAGAAGTTTATAAATTAATTCTGCTCCTTCTGGCCACGCCTTATCTTTTTGGCGAGAAAAGAAATCAAATACGTAACTTCCTGGTTCGTATCCCATTACCAAACACATGAATTCATCTACTTTGAGAAAATCAAAGTTTTTCCAAAATTCTAAATCGCACATTGTACACCATATTTTTACTTCTTTTTCAATCCATCCAGATAATCTGCCCACCATTGCATCATCTTAGTTCGTTCTTCAAGATATTCAGCATGGTTATAGGCTGCTTTAACCTTATTTCTTTCTGAGTGTGCAAGCTGTCTTTCTATATACTCAGTATTCCATTTATTTTCATGTAATAGGGTAGATGCCATAGCTCTGAAGCCATGAGCAACCATTTCATCTTTACTATAGCCTATTTTTCTCAAAGCAGCATTGAGTGTGTTATCACTCATAGGTCTGTCAAAAGTACGCTCTGAATGAAATACATACCTGCTTTTAGATGTTAAAGGGTAAATCTCTTTAAGTATAGCTATTGCCTGTGTCGACAAAGGTACAAGATGAGGAGTCTTCATCTTCATCTTTTCTCCAGGTATCTTCCATAGCTTCTTTTCAAGGTCTATTTCAGACCATTCAGCTTGCCTTAGTTCACCAGGACGGACGAAGACCAAAGGAGCAAGTTTAAGTGCATAGCGTACTATATGAGAGCCTTTATATTCATCTATCAGTTGTAGCAGTGTGCCTACTTCTTTAGGGTTTGTTATGGTAGGGTAGTTGTTATTCACAACAGGAGTTAAAGCACCTTGAAGATCTGAGCATGGATTACGTTCAACTTTGCCTTCTATGATTGCGTAGGTAAATATCTGACTGCATACCTGCTTAGTCTTATGAGCTGTTTCATGTTTCCCTCTGGCTTCTATGCGCCTAAGTACCAACAGCATTTCTTTAGGTGTGATGGTATTTATCGGTTTATTACCCAACCAGGGAAGAACATCTTTTTCAAGTTTTCTCCATACTGCTGCACAATGTCCAGGTGTCCATTTGGGAGTTTGTCTGATATGCCAGTCTTTAGCTACTTTCTCGAAGCTGTTTTCAGCACTGTCCAATAAACCAAGCTTGAAGTTCTTTTTAGCTTCGGAAGGATCAATACCATCAGCTAACAGCTTTCTGGCTTCATCAAGTCTTTCACGGGCTTTCTTCAATGATGTTTCAGGATATACGCCTAATGCTAAGGTTTTTTGCTTCCCTGCATAACGGTAGTTATATCTGAAATACTTGCCAGTCTTATTTACTAGTAGATATAACCCTTTTCCGTCAGAAAGCTTAATAGCCTTATCTTCGAACTTAATAGATTTGATTTGAGTATCAGTCAGGCTCATATGTTGGTATCTCCTGCCATGAACATCGTAAATACCAACAAGCATACCAACAGAAAGGTCTGGAACATGTTGGAATTTAATAGACGTTAATATACTCTAAAATACAGTATCTAAAGGGGTTTGTAAAGGTTTTAGGAAGTTATTGGAACATGCTGGAAATAGAAATGGTGCCCAGGGACGGAATCGAACCATCGACACGTGGATTTTCAGTCCACTGCTCTACCGACTGAGCTACCTGGGCAACGTGGAACGCTAAATTACTAAAGCAGGTGCCCTTTGTCAACAAAAAAATAACGAAAAAAATATTTATTCTGAAATAACTTTCCGACACCTGCCAAATAACCCGCCAGCGGCAATATATATTTGATCTGGCTTGGTGTTTTGGGCTATAAAGTCTTATCAGATTCCACGGGGGTTTTGTATGCCGTTTAAGCCTGTGAATGCGCCTGAAAGCGTAGTTAAGAATGCGGATAAGTTATTTAAGCCTGCCTCATATGATATAAGAGCCTACGTAGGCGAAGCGGGTGATTTTTTTGGTGCGAAAGCCGTTTTTACTCCTGATGCGGCATACACCGCAGGTGTCCTCATGGGCGGTCTGACTTTTCAGCTCCGAAGCGGTGGCAGTGTTGCTCTGAAAGAAGGTGAAGCCTGTGTTATAGGGTATGACAACGGACCGACATCAAAAAAATTGGCGGAATCTTTTGCTGCCGGATTATCTGAAACAGGAGTAAATGTCTATCTGACAGGTATTTCAGGTTCCGGTCAGGTTTATCAGAACCAAAGCCAGCTCGGCGCACAGGCACATGTACAGATAACCCGCTCCCATGTTGAGGTGACTACAAACGGTGCCAAATTCGGCATAGGCATGCAGGGGATACATACTTATTTGCTGAAGCAGATGAACGAGGCGTTGAAAAATAACTCAGAAGTGCGCTTCGGTGATAAGAAAGGGAACATCATCGACAAAACAGACGAAGCATACACCGTTTATTTCAATAAAATGGTGAAAATATATAAGGCATATTTTGCAGGTAAGGACACATCTAAAATTGCCGTGAATCTTTTCGGCGGCACAGGATGCAAATATGCCGGCCTTTTCCGTGAGATACTTGGGGGAGATACCCTTATTCTCGGCGAGGATCTGGATGTGAATTCCGGTGCTGCTCTGGCTGACCCAACCCGAAAAGAGATGATTGAGCGGGTGGACGGCTTTACAGAAGCTTTGAAAAAAGGATACCGTATACATTCGTTTGATCTGGATGCGGACAGAGGCTCGGTCACATCCGGTGCTGATGCTCTGAAAACAGGGGCAGAAGGGCATTATCTCGGTGATGCTCTGGCGTATATACTCGCCGACTACAAACTAAAAAAATGTGTACCGGCGTTATTGGAGAAGCTTTCACTGAAGGGCGTTTCCGTGGAGAACAGCGCTGAAATTAAGGATATTGCGGAAACAGTTTATATAGACGCCCGCTACACCAGCGGCGTAAAAAGCTATGTGGAAGCCCTTGGCGGGAAAACAGTTTTTCATACGAAGGGTCACTCCCTCTGGAAGGAAACCATCACTGCAAATATGGGCAGGATGGCAGAGCTTGCCGGGTATGACAGCATAACAAGCTTTGTGAAATCTACAGGCTACCGGGATTATCAGATAGAGGCATCTCTGCATTTTTTCACAACAGATGTCGAGGACGGAATGCCCCGTGATGATGCTGTGGAAAATATATTTGTTCTGGAACAGATATTTGCAGAATCAGGGATAAAAAGCCTGAACGAATATTTTGCCTCTGTGCCCTCACGCTTTATCACGAAAGAGATAAGGACAACCTCTGTAAGTAACGAGGCGAAAGAACAGATAACAAACGAAATAGTGAAAGTGATACGTAATACTTTCGGCGGACGCAGCGGCTTTGAAACTGTAGAGTTTGAAGGACAGATACGTGCTGACTGGGCGGACGGATTCATAATGTACGGTATGTCCAATACCTCTCCGAAGCTTACCTTCATGGCGGAAGGTGTGACGGAGGATCTGCGGAATAAGGCACTCTGTTTTCTGCTTGCTCTGCATAATCATTTCAAGACTGAATATGGCGATGATGAGCCCATGGATCTGGTGGAGAATGACTTTTTTGTAAAAGAAGCAAGCTATAAACTGCCGGAGCCTGATAAGGTTGATATGGATGATCCCGAAGTTAAGTCTTTTCTTAAAGATGTCGGGATAGAAAGAATAATATTTTAAGGAACTGATATGCTGGCGAAAAGAATTATTCCCTGTCTGGATGTTAAAGACGGAAGAGTAGTAAAGGGTACAAACTTTGTTAATCTGCGTGATGCGGGTGACCCGGTGGAAGTGGCAAAGGTTTATGATGAGCAAGGTGCAGATGAACTCACTTTCCTTGATATAACAGCCAGTTCTGACAACAGGAGTATAATTCTTGATGTCGTGGCAAAAACAGCGGAATGCGTTTTTATGCCTGTGACGGTGGGCGGCGGAGTCCGTACTCTGGAAGATATTCGCAACCTGCTTAATTCCGGTGCTGACAAGGTCTCCATAAACTCTGCCGTAGTGGCAAGACCGGAATTTGTAAGCGAGGCAGCGCTCAGGTTCGGTTCTCAATGCACTGTTGTTGCCATTGATGCCAAGATGAAGGCGGACGGCAGCGGATGGGAGGTTTACACCCACGGCGGGCGCAAGGCAACTGGAATTGATGTTGTTGAGTGGGCTGTGCTTATGGAAAAATACGGCAGCGGGGAGATTCTGCTGACCAGTATGGATAAAGACGGTGTTAAGGACGGTTTTGACCTTAAGCTGACCCGTGCCGTTGCGGATGCGGTGAGCATTCCCGTGATCGCTTCCGGCGGAGCGGGCAACCCTCAGCATATGTATGAAGGAGTTACGGAAGGCGGCGCAGATGCCGTGCTTGCGGCGAGTATATTTCACTATAAGGAATATTCCATAGCAGAGGTAAAGCAGTACCTCGCAGACAGGAATGTTCCGGTAAGGATGGTATAAATGAACACTGAAATAATTGGAAAACTTGTAGAAACAGTCAGAGAAAGAAAACGCAACCCGCAGGACGATTCATACACATGTAAACTTCTGGAAGCGGGAGAAAACAAGCTTGTGAAGAAGCTTGGAGAGGAAAACGCAGAGTTTATCAGGGCTTTTTTGAAAGAGAGTGATGATGCTGTTGCGGGTGAGGCTGCGGACATAATTTATCACATGGTAGTTGCTCTGGAATACAGGGGCGTGGCGTTTGAGTCTGTGCTTGGTGTTCTGGAGAACCGTTTCGGCAAATCCGGCATAAGAAAATGATTTACACTCATATATTTGAAGAGGCAGCCGCTCGTCTCAAAAACGCAAAGATTCAGGATTATATCTTAGGTCTCGATTATATAGCAGTACAGACGGACGCAGGCAGCGGAATGGCGTATACTTTTCGCAATGAAGTCTCTGCGGGCGGTCTGGCGAATATAATGGGGAGTGATCTGCGGGGTGAAAACGCTCTGAAGATTGCGGAAAAATATTACTTCTCCAGCAACAGCTTTGAAGCAGGGATAGGGCTTGCGGTGATAAACTCCGCCCTGAATAACAGAGCTTCTGCCTGCAAAGACTTCCTGCACCCAGATACATTCAGGGGGAAGAAGGTTGGTATGGTCGGCTGGTTCCGTCCCATGCTTGACATGATGAAGGAAGCAGAGGCAGATCTGAAGATTTTCGAGCTTAAGGATATTGAAGGCACTTACAAACCTGAAGCCGCACCGGAGATCATGCCTCATTGCGATGTGGTCTTGATAACAGGGGTAACATTCATCAACAAGACATTCCATACATACACACCGCATATAGGAAAGAATGCCCTTAAGATTATACTTGGTCCCACAACGCCTATGTCTCAGCATCTTATAGACGGCGGATGGCATCTGGCAGGGTCTAAAATACTTGATTTTAGGGCAGCGGCGGACTGCATAGCCCACGGCATAGGTACAAGAAAAGTTAAGGGTGCAGTGGAAAAGGTTTGGATTTGACAATTAATTTACGTCACGTTCAAAATAATATATTGACATACTCCAAACCGAGGAGCATTATAGTCTCCATGAAAAATGTAAAGGCTTATTTTAACTTCTTTTTTAGCAGCTATTATTTTTACTTCTTCTTTGGAGAAGCTGCTTAAGGTGTAGTTAAAATACAGGACTTGTATAAAATAACACGGCCGCGGGCAGCAGAAAGCCCCGCGGCCTTTTTTTTTCTGTCCGCATAAGGGGTCTTTTCTCTCTCCTGCCGCCGAAAATTTTCGGAGGAAAATTATGATAGTAGTAATGAGGATGGACGCAGAAGAACAACATCTTAATGACGTGGTGGCAAGAGCGGAACAGCTTGGTTTCAGTCCTCACGTCATCTTCGGAAAGGAAAGAAACGTTATCGGACTTGTGGGCGCTAATGTCAAAAAGGACAGTGTATGCGTTATTTCTGAAATGCCCGGTGTCGATAACATAGTTCCTATCAGCAAACCTTACAAGCTCGCCAGTAAAGAAGTTAAACCTGAAACATCAATAGTTGACGTATGCGGAGTAAAATTCGGCGGCGGAGAAATTCCCATAATCGCAGGTCCATGCTCTGTGGAATCAGAAGAGCAGATAGTCCGTTCCGCACAGATGGTCAAAGCGGCAGGTGCAAAAATACTCCGTGGCGGTGCTTTCAAGCCCAGAACAAGCCCATATGCCTTCCAGGGACATGGCGAAGAGGGGCTGAAATACCTTGCAGCGGCAAGGCAGGAAACAGGACTTCCTATTTGTACGGAGGTTGTAAATCCGAGAAATGTTGAACTTGTGTACAAATACACAGATATGTTTCAGGTAGGCGCACGCAACATACAGAACTTCGCTCTCCTCACCATGCTGGGGCAAACGGATAAACCTGTCCTGCTGAAAAGAGGAATGTCCACAACAATAGAAGAATTCCTTATGGCGGCAGAATATATATTAAGTGAAGGAAACCAGAGAGTTATCCTTTGTGAAAGAGGTATAAGAACATTTGAGACCGCAACAAGAAATACACTTGATATAAGCTGTGTTCCTGTTGTTAAGGATAAGTCCCATCTTCCGATAATCATAGATCCCAGCCATTCCGGCGGTCACAGGCAGTATGTTTCCGCTCTTTCCAAGGCTGCTGTAGCTGTTGGCGCAGACGGTGTGATAATAGAAGTTCATCCCGAACCTGATAAAGCATGGAGCGATGCAGCACAGACCATCAGCCCCGAACACTTCATTCAGCTTATGGGTGAAATGAGAGCCGTGGCACTTGCAGTCGGCAGATACATGTAAGCTATTTACCGCAGATATTTCTTTGCCCCCATGGATGGGGGCACGCCGTGCGTAGCGAAGCCGTGTTTATCACGGCGCGAGCGTGTATAAAAAATTCCCATGGAGGGAGAATTTTTTATTGTAAAGACAGATGGGGGCACGCCGTGCGTAGCGAAGCCGTGTTTATCACGGCGTGAGCGTGTATAAAAAATTCCCATGGAAGGAGAATTTTTTATTGTAAAGACAGATTAGCCGTGGCACTTGCAGTCGGCAGATACATGTAAGCTGAATCAGCCTGCCCTCCGGTGTTCAAAACCGGAGGGCAGGTATATTGTATTATTTTGTTTTAAATGACTGAACCTTGGATGCGAGATCCAGCGCTCTCTGGTTCAGCGTATTAGCGGCGTCCCCTATTTCCTGCAATATTTCAAATGTTTCATCAGCAACATGATTAATCTTGGAGGCATTTTCGGAAACAACACTTATGGAATTCTCCTGCTCAGACACTGAGGACTGGATTTCATTAACCATTTCACGGGACTCGCCTGAATCTTTAATAATCTCTTTCAGTGCTTCTCCTGCTATTGATGCAACTTTGCTGCCTTGTTCAACTTTACCCACGGAGCTGAGTATGTTTGATGCCGCATTCTGTGATTCATGCTGGAGCGCAATAATCATTGACGAAATTTCCTTGGTGGCGTTTTGTGTGCGTTCCGCCAGTTTTCTGACCTCATCGGCAACCACAGCAAACCCACGCCCGTGTTCACCTGCTCTGGCTGCTTCTATAGATGCGTTGAGGGCAAGCAGGTTTGTCTGGTCTGCTATATCGTTTATCACCTCTATTATGTCGCCGATTTTGTCTGTAGAACCTTTCAGCTCCTCAACCATTCGTGATGATTCGTTAATGGATTCGGTGAGTTCATACATCTTCGCAATCATATCCGTCACAGCCTTATCGCCTTTATTGGCGGTGCTGCTTGTTTGTTCAGCTTTGAGAAGTGTCTGTCTTGAGTTGGCGGCAATATTTACAATACTCGCCTCGATTTCATCCACTGCGCTGTTAAGGTTTGCTGTATCTTCCTTTTGTACACAAACACCGAGGGTTATTTTTTCAACATTTTCGTTCAACATGCTGCTTGAACCTGTCATATACTCTGCCTGCTCCTGCACATCAGTTACGATTGATTTTATATAATTAAGAAAGTTATTGAAATTGGTGGCTATTTCGCCTATCTCATCTTTTTTGCTATACTCCATCTGTTTTGTGAGGTCTCCGTTGCCTGATGCGATATTGCCCAATCTTGTTCCTACAACTGCGAGTTTGCTGAATATGAGCTTATTACTGACATAAAGTGCAGATACGGCAAGTATTATCAGAATAACTAGAAGGGCTGTTATATCGGACATAAGGTTTTTGCGGACAGCTGCATTGATAGGGTCAATCGGTATCATAAATTCAAATGCTCCGTGTATTTGACCCGCCCTCCAGTTTTCCATTTTAATCCCTGTCGGGTCTAGTCCCTGATCGTTGTTCCATAGTTCGCGGGACATGGCAGGATCGCCGTGGCAGAGTTCACACTCTTTTGTAAGCCGTACCGCCTTATAATAACGTATCACCCCTAAACCGTAATCGTAGACTATGTGTTCGGGCGTTTCTCCTTTACCTGAATCTAAGCTTTCTAAGATTTTCAGTGACGAAAGGTCGATTTCGTCAGGTTTGTTCTTCGGATTGCGCGGAGATATTTTAGGAACTTTAAAGCTCATGCCGGTGAGTTGTGCTTTGGACTCGGCAACTCTCATTGCTGTGACTACTGGTACCACTTCTATGAACCTATGCACATCATTTTTAAGTGTTTTGAGATCGTAGGTTTCGTTTTCAAAGAGAGAACTGGCGTACTCTCTGACACCTTCAGCCATAGTAATTACTTTTCTTGCTTTGTCTATTTCAGCTTCAAATGCAAGTCTTTGAGCATGTTTAGCATTGATGATAAACACAATGCTGAAGCTTACCACAAGAAAAAGGTTAATGAATATCGCCATTTTAGTACTTAATTTCATGTATAACTCCTTCAGAGATATTTGGGTGTTATCAGATGAAAAAAAGACCGGAAATAGATAATAGTCATTAGGTGATTAAATGTCTTGGTACAGTAAATTATAAGGGATGGTAAATAACACTGTCAAGGCGGCTTGGATAATGAATTATTGTTCTTCTGCCGGATTTTACTTGATCAATTTTACAAAAGCGATAAAGTTACATACCTTGAGAAACTATGCGCTGCCCGAAAAAGGGCGCTTTAAATTTGTAGGAGTATGTCAGATATGTCAGTTAGAGTGAGATTCGCACCCAGCCCCACAGGGCACATTCACGTTGGAAATGCCAGAACGGCTCTTTTCAATTACCTTTATGCACGCAGCACAGGGGGCACTTTCATTCTTAGGATAGAGGACACGGATTTTGACCGCTCCACCCTTGCTAGTGAGGAGCTTATTTACGAAGATATGAAATGGCTTCTTATGGACTGGGATGAGGGTCCTGTGAAGGGCGGTGAACACGGCCCTTATAGGCAGTCAGAAAGATTTGATATATATAAGAAATATACAGATGAACTCCTCGACAAGGGGCATGCTTATAAATGCTGGTGCAGCAAGGAAGAGCTTGACGCCGAGAGGGAAAAAGCCCGTATCGAAAACCGTCAGCCTGTTTACAGCGGCAAATGCAGACATCTTTCAGCAGAGCAGAAGGCTGAACTTGAAGCATCCGGCGCACCTTATGCAATCCGTTTTAAAGTTGAGAAAGATGTTGTACACGTTTCTGATAAGATAAAAGGTGAAATAGATTTTGAAACAGGCGTTTTCGGTGATTTTATCATTGTGCGTCCTGATGGTGTACCTGTTTACAACTATGTGGTTGTGATTGATGATGCCCTGATGAAAATCAGTCAGGTGATCAGAGGTGACGATCACCTGAGCAATACTCCGAAGCAGGCATTGATATTTGATGCTCTGGGATTTGAGCGCCCTGAATTTGTCCATATCCCCATGATTCTGGGTGAGGACAGATCAAAGCTTTCCAAACGTCACGGCAATACAAGTATCGAACAGTTCCGCTCACAGGGATACCTGAACGATGCGCTGTTCAACTTTCTGGCTTTTCTCAGCTGGTCTGATGAAAAGGAGAGGGAGATTCTCTCCAAAGACGAGCTTATCAAATCATTCAGCCTTGACCGTGTTTCCACAAGCGCAGCAGTTTTTGACTTTGGTAAGCTTAAGTGGTTGAACGGTCAGTACATACGCATGAAAACACCGGAGGAGCTTGCAGATCTCTGCATGCCTTTCCTCATTGAAGCCGGTCTTCCTGCTGACAGGCTTGAGAGGGAAATCTATGTTAAAATGATAGCCTCCATAGCCAGCAAGATGGAGCTTTTAGGTGATGCTCCGGAAGTTATGAAGGTTTACTTTCAGTACCAGACACCGGATGAAGAGGCCATGGAGTATCTTAAGCTTGAGACTACGCCTGCCGTACTTAAGGCATTTCGTGAAAAGATCTCCGTTTTCAGCGGATATATAAGCGAAGAGGATTACAAGAGCATACCCAAATCTGTTCAGCAGGAAACAGGCACAAAGGGCAAACCGCTCTTCATGGCGATCAGGGTGGGAATATCAGGTTCTGTTAAAGGACCGGAAATCGATAAGATGGCAACACTGATGCCTGTGGATGAGCTGCTGAGAAGGCTGGACGCTGCTATAGAAATCACAGCCTAAATTACTTTTTGCCTGTGAGCCACCCATATACACAACTCCATGGATGGAGTTGCGCCGTGCGCAGCGAAGGCGGTTTCAGACCGCCGCGAGCGTGTATCCAAAATTTTCAGGACGATAAATTTTGGATTATAAAGATAAGATGTTGCGCCGTGCGCAGCGAAGGCGGTTTCAGACCGCCGCGAGCGTGTATCCAAAATTTTCAGGACGATAAATTTTGGATTATAAAGATAAGATGTTGCGCCGTGCGCAGCGAAGGCAGGTTCAGCCTGCCGCGAGCGTGTGATGAAACGGACAGGATGTACCGTTTCAGAACTATAGATTAAAACTGAAAATTAATATAGATATACAACTCCACGGATGGAGTTGCGCCGTGCGCAGCGAAGGCAGGTTCAGCCTGCCGCGAGCGTGTATCCAAAATTTTCAGGATGATAAATTTTGGATTATAAAGATAAGATGTTGCGCCGTGCGCAGCGAAGGCGGTTTCAGACCGCCGCGAGCGTGTGATGAAACGGACAGGATGTACCGTTTCAGAACTATAGATTAAGATAGGAATCGGAATGAAAAAAATCGGAATAATAGGACGCCCGAACGTAGGCAAGTCCACACTTTTTAACAGACTGGCGGGGCAAAGAATCGCCATCGTGGACGACATGGCGGGCGTAACCCGTGACAGAATAGAATTTACCGCCGAATGGCTCGGAAGGCGTTTCCGTGTTGTGGACACCGCCGGATATGACATGAAGGAAGAGATTGTAAAAAAAGAGATGCAGCGTCAGTTCATGTATTCTCTTGAAGAGGCAGATTTCTTTATACTCATGGTTGACGGGCGTGAGGGTGTTCACCCCCTTGATGAAATAGTCTGCGGACTTCTCCGTGAAAGCGGGAAGGACTTTATGGTCGCTGTAAATAAGATCGACTCTGAATCGGCAGATATGCTTGCTCTCGATTTCTATTCGCTTGGTGTTGAAAAAGTTTTTCCCATAAGTGCAACACACGGACGTAATGTCGGTGATCTTATGGATGAGATAATATCACGTCTGCCGGAAGATGAAAAAGAGGAAGACTTCAGCTATGAAGGGCGCATAAAGCTCATCGTCACCGGACGCCCTAACGTGGGCAAGTCCAGCATGATTAACCGCTGGCTTGGCGAGGAAAGGCTGATAGTGACCGATATCCCCGGTACCACAAGGGATGCTGTTGATACTCTTTTTGAACACGGCAGTGAGAAGTATGTTCTTATTGACACGGCGGGAATCAGAAAGAAATCCGTAATGTTCAAGGACAGAATAGAGAAATACGGCTATTACCGCTGGGAAGACGCAGTCTCCCGTGCAGATATAGCAGTATGCCTTATTGACGGGCTGGAAGGACTGAACGAGCGTGACGTAAAGGTCATAGCAGACGCATGGGAAGCGGGCAGACCGGTGATCATCGTAGTAAACAAATGGGACGCAGTGGAAAATAAGGATGAGGCAGCCAAGGCTCTGAGAGATGATATAGAATATAAACTCCAGTTCCTTAACAACCCGCCTGTTATATTTGCTTCTGCAATGTCCGGCAAGAATGTCTATAAAATATTTGAGGCCGCTAAAGGGCTTTATAAGGAATATACCAAAAGGGTTGGAACCGGAGAAGCGAACCGTGTTCTTCAGGCTGCACTCGAGCGCCATCAGCCTCCGGTTGTGAAGGGAAGAAGACTGAAACTCTACTTCATGACACAGGCGGCGGCGTGCCCGCCGCAATTTGTTATCTTCGCAAACTATGCTGATTCGGTGCATTTTTCTTACCAACGATTTGTTGTGAATATAATAAGGGAGTACTTCGGGTTTGAAGGAATTCCCATAAAGCTGTTCATAAGACAAAGAGGCGAAAAGAAAGAAGCTTAAGCCTCTTTTGTATAAAGGTAAAAGAGTTTAATGCGCCGTTTCCCCAACCGTGGGCAGCGGCGTTTTTTTGTTTTTATGGTCAAAAAAACGCCGGAAAATAAGCTTTCTGTTATGTTTTTTAAAAGGGCAAACTGCTTATTGAAAGTATATAAATATTATTATATAAACGATGATTTACCCGTAAAACGGGTATTCAGCGGTCATATTATGTGAGGGTAAATTAATGAGGTATGATCTTGCCAAAAGCGGAAACGGTCTGACTTACGAGATACGCAATATTGTAAGTGTTGCTAACAAGCTCAGTGAGGCAGGCGTGGATATTTACTGGGAAAACATAGGCGATCCCATTGTCAAAGGCGAAGTTCTTCCGGACTGGATGAAAGAGGAACTTGCAAAAATTATCATGGACAACAACACCTATGCCTATTCTCCTACAAAGGGTGTTCTGGAAACCAGAGAGTACATAGCAGAGCAGGTTAACGCACGGGGCGGAGCGCAGATAACCGCTGAAGATATCATCTTCTTCAACGGTCTGGGAGATGCCATAGCGAGATCATACAGCGCAATAAGGGTTGATGCGAGAATCATCATGCCCGAACCCACATACTCCACTCACCTTCTGGCTGAGGTGCTTCACGCATCCTTCCCGCCAAACACATATCAGATGAACCCTTACAAGCACTGGGCTCCTGATCTTGATGAGCTTGAGAGCAAGGTGAGAAGCTTCCGCTCAATTGTAGGCATACTTGTCATCAACCCTGACAACCCAACGGGCTATGTCCACACTGAAGAGGGGCTGAGGCAGATAGTACGCATTGCAAAAGAGTATGACCTGATGCTTGTTTTTGATGAAATATACGCAAACATGTCATACAACGGCTCAAAAACTGTTCTTCTGTCTGATATAATCGGCGATGTTCCCGGAATAAGCATGAAGGGAATAAGCAAGGAATACCCTTGGCCCGGCGCAAGATGCGGCTGGATTGAAGTTTATAATTATGATAAAGACCCTGCTTTCCAGAGATATGTGGACGCTATTCTTACGCAGAAGATGTCTGAAGTATGTTCCACAACTTTTCCTCAGATGTCTATTCCCCGTATAATGTCACACCCTAACTACAAGCCTTATCTCGCTGAAAAGATAAAGCACTACGAAAAACTTTCAAATATTGCCTACAGCATTCTCCGTGATATTCCCTATGTTGTTGTGAACAGAACAAACGGAGCATTCTACATGTCCGTTGTTTTTAACGAGGCTGTTCTCAACCCCAAACAGAAACTGCACATCGAAAATGATGATGTGAGGCACTATGTGGAGAGCATCACAGGCTCAAGTATAGAAAACGACAAGCGTTTTGTGTATTATCTGCTCGGAGCCACAGGTATCTGTGTTGTTCCGCTTACTTCTTTCTTCACCAGCAAGCCCGGCTTCCGTATGACTCTCCTTGAGCGTGATGCGGACAGGTTCGAGTTTATGGTGCGCAAACTTGCAGAAAAGATTGTGGAATATGTAGAATCCGCAAAGTAAAGTTTGCATCCGCTGCATAAGCGGGGTTTTTTAACTTAAACAGCATATAGATACTGCGGAGTTTTCCGGAAGGGCTTCGCAGTATTTTTTGTCTATTAACCCTTTTCGGGGAGCGTAAAAAGCCCTATACTGTTTAGATGCTCTCATCTGTTATTATCCGGTACAGGGTTTAAGAAAATTTATTATTGGAATTGCGATATATGGAAGATGTAAAGATCTGGGAAGAGGTTCTCAAAGAAGCAAAGAAACACTGCTCTGACGATGTGGTGTCAACATGGATAAAGCCCCTTCAGATGGTTGAAGCGAGAGGGGATCTGATTACCCTTCAGGCTCCCAACAGGTTTTACAAAAACTGGGTTGAGGAGAAATACCTCGATACTCTGAGAACAATTTTTAGGGAAGGGCTTTCCATTGATGCTGATGTACGTATAATAACGGGTGACGCCCCGAAGGCTCAGGCGGCATCTCCGGTTGTGACTGCCTCTGCTCCCGTGTCTGACTACAGGATTCCTGCAACATCAAACCTTAACAGAGACTATATTTTTGAAAACTTTGTCGTGGGAAGCTCAAACCAGTTTTCCCATGCGGCATGTCTTGCTGTTTCCGAAGGGCATTTCCAAATGTATAACCCTCTTTTTATATATGGCGGTGTTGGTTTGGGGAAGACTCACCTCATGCAGGCGGCCGGAAACAGAATTATGGAAAAATTTCCTAAACTGAAAGTGCTTTACATAACATCAGAAACATTTACCAATGAGATGATTCAGTCTCTTAAAACAAAGAAAATGGACGAATTCAGGAGCAAATACCGCAATATAGATATGCTTCTTTTTGATGATGTGCAGTTCCTTGCTGGGAAACAGCGCAGCACGGAAGAGTTCTTTTACACATTCAACACGCTTTATGAATCACAGAAACAGATTATTCTTACCAGCGACAAGACCCCAAGTGAGATACCCGATCTTGAAGAACGAATGAGAAGCCGCTTCGCATGGGGACTCATAGCAGATATTCAGGCTCCGTCAACGGAGGAAAAAGCAGCTATCATAATGAAGCGTGCGGATATTATGGGGCTGAAACTGTCTGACGAGCTTGGTATTTTCCTTGCGGAAAATATTAAGACCGAAAATATCAGGGAGCTTATCGGTGCATTGGTGCGTTTAAGCGCATACGCATCCTTCCATAACGAACCGCTGAGTATCGCCCTTGCGAGGAAATCGCTGGATAAATTTTTGGTACGCAAGGATAAAATGGTGACGGAAGACAATATTATCGATGCGGTTACAGGCTATTTCAATGTGAAGATGAGCGACCTCAAGTCAAAGAAGCGTACGAAAAGCATCTCGCTTCCCCGCCAGATCGCAATGTATATACTCCGTAATAAGCTGAACATTTCCTTGCAGGAAGTGGGTGAGCTGTTCGGAGGGAGAGACCACTCCACTGTTCTGCACTCTGTTCAGTCCATCGAGAAGAAAAGCAAAGAAGATAAAGAAATTCAGGAGATTATAGCCACGCTGGAAAAGAGTCTTTACTCATAACAGTTCAGATAGTATATCGCCATTGCCGGCGCAGATTAACCATATGCTTTTGCGGCGAGTTTGAACAGGCGGACAGCTTTTTTCAGATCCGCCTTTACCCCTTTTCCCTCGTGATACATACAGGCGAGGTTATAAAGAGCTTCCGGGTGGCGCTGACCTGCCGCCATTGTGAGCCATCTGACCGCTTCTTCATAGTTTTTCATCGTCCCTTTACCCGCTGCATGCATTAGTCCCAGCTTGTTTTGCGCTTCTGCATTTCCCTGTACAGCCGCCCTATGGTAGTAATCAAAGCTTTTATCGTAGTCTCTCAGAACATGCTTTGCCGACTGATAATAGAATCCGAGCTTATACTGCGCTCTGTCGTGCCCTCTTTCCGCCGCTTCCTCAAGAAGTTTCACAGCCAGCAGAGGGTCTTTATGCCCCGTATCTCCCTTTATCAGTATCATTGCCGCCCTGTATGCCCCTTCATTAACGCCCCTTTTGGCAGAGGCTATATACAGCTTAAGGGCACGCCTCAGATCGTGGGGAAGACCGAATCCGTTTTCATACATTGTCCCCAGAGCAAACACAGCTTCAGGTATATTCTCATCCGCAAGGGTTGAAAATATGCGGTATGCCTTGGAAAAATTCTTTTCCTCAAGAGCTTCCGCACCTTTCTCCATAGTGGGTCTTCCGCCGATTCGCAGAAGTTTTTTTATCAGTTTAATTTTAAGGCTCCTTGAACTGTGTTATGCTACAGACATCAGGTGTTATGCCACAATTAGCTTTATTTTTTAACAGTTTTATTATACTATGCAGTTTTTACAGGGGTAAGACCAATTTATTTAAGGGAGTTTCAGGGATGAGTAAAAAGGATTCAGATTCCGAAAAGGTTCAGGCCGTCGAAGTTAAGTGTCCCAAGTGCGAGTTTACCCAGATCAAATACATCCCTAAAGAGCAGATCGGCAAATGTCCCGAATGCGGCTCCAACATGATTATTTCAGAAATTCTCGAAGAAGGAAAATCCTATTAGGAGGAGTAATATGAAAAAATTACTGGTAATTCTTGCCGTAATGGTGATGAGCTTTGCCTGCTCATCTGAAAAAAAAGAGGCCGATGCTTCAGGGGCTGCTGCGCCCGCTGCGGCGACATCTGTTCTTGATGAAATAGTGAAAAGAGGCGAACTTCACGTTGGTCTTGAAGCAGGCTATATGCCCTTTGAACTCAAAAACAAACAGGGCGATATAGTTGGTTTCGATGTGGATATGGCTGAAAGAATGGCTAAAGACCTCGGAGTTAAGCTTGTTCTTGTTAACACAGCATGGGACGGCATCATCCCTTCACTGCTCACAAAGAAATTTGACATCATCATGTCAGGCATGACAATCACTCCTGAAAGAAATATTCAGGTTAACTTTGCAAACCCCTACATTACAATCGGTCAGACTATTCTTATACACAAGAAACACGCTGACGTAATAAAAAGCTACAAAGATCTTAACGACCCTAAATACATAATCTCCACAAAACTCGGAGTTACCGCTGATTATGCCACTAAGAGATATATGCCCAATGCAACAATCAGACTGTTTGAAACAGAGCAGGAAGCTGTTATGGAAGTTATCAACGGCAAAGCAGATGCTTTTGTTTATGACCTTCCCTACAACGCATCTTTCTACTCTCAGAACAGTGAAAACCTTGTTTTTCTTGATGATCCCTTCACTTACGAGCCACTCGCATGGGCGATCAGAAAAGGCGACTATGATTTCATGAACTGGCTGAACAACTTCCTCGCTCAGGTTAAAGGCGACGGTTTCTATGAGGACACATATAACAAATGGTTCCTCTCCAGCGACTGGCTTAAAGACGTACAGGAATAATACGGAGTAGGCAGTAGTGACCCGTTCAGGAAAAAACCTTATCTGGAATATAGCGTTTTATATGCTGATTGCTGCGGCGTTGGTCGGTTTGTATGCCGCAACGCTGAAAATCGACTATAAATGGCGCTGGAACAGGATACCGCAGTTTATTATATATTCTGCGGAGGAAACGGTAAAAGCTCCTTTCGACGGCAGGGCAGCTGTTGAAAAAGGCAGAATAAGCATTATCCCCGACGGCGGAGGAGACCCCTTCGTTGTTGAAAAGCCGCAGACAAGCAGGCTGGGTGACGGAGATACCGTTCTGAAGGGGCACATTGTTGCCGTAAATAAATCGTGGAAGGCAGGTCCGCTTCTTATCGGGCTTGCCACCACACTTCAAATATCCTTCTTTTCTATTATCTTCGCTGTCATAATCGGTGTTTTTGCCGGTCTTGCCAGAATTTCGAGCAACCCGATGTTTAAAAAGCTCTCCATCCTTTATGTTGAGCTTATCAGAGGCACTCCGCTTCTGGTACAGATATTTATCTTCTACTTTTTTATCGGAACTGTTCTGTCTCTGGATCGCTTTACTGCTGGTGTGGCTGCTCTCGCAGTTTTCACCGGAGCATACGTGGCGGAGATTGTCCGTGCGGGGATACAGTCCGTCCATAAGGGACAGATGGAGGCAGCCCGGAGCCTCGGTATGAGCTACACCAAGGCGATGATTTATGTCGTGCTGCCGCAGGCTGTGAAAAGAACTCTTCCCCCAATGGCGGGGCAGTTTATCTCTCTCATAAAGGACTCTTCCCTTGTGTCCGTCATCTCCATCACGGATCTCACCAAAGCAGGCAGGGAAGTAAGTGCCACTACCTTCAGCCCGTTTGAAACATGGTTCACCGTTGCGCTTCTTTATCTTGTGCTGACATCAGGTCTTTCTGTTCTGGTGCAGAAACTTGAAAAGAAAATGGCAAGCAGTGATTGACGGGAGGCACACAAATGATTAAAGCAAGAGAAGTTTTTAAAACATATCCCAACGGCGTTCAGGCGCTTAAAGGGGTCGATCTGGATGTAGCCCAGGGAGAGGTGGTGGTTATCATCGGTCCTTCCGGTTCAGGCAAATCCACAATGCTGAGAACTCTTAACCTCCTTGAGAATGTTACTCAGGGAGAGATTGAAATAGACGGAAATTCGCTCACTCACCCTAAAACCAATATCAACAAACTCCGTGAGGATGTTGGCATGGTTTTTCAGAGCTTTAACCTTTTTCCCCATAAAACAGTGCTGGGCAATATCACCCTTGCTCCTTTGAAAGTTAAAAAGATGAAGGAAGCGGAGGCTGTTAAAATCGCCGAGAGTCTGCTTGCGAAAGTTGGTCTGGCAGATAAGAGAGACAGCTACCCGTCACAGCTTTCCGGCGGACAGCAGCAAAGGGTGGCAATAGCCCGTGCCCTTGCTATGCACCCCAAGGTTATGCTTTTTGATGAACCCACAAGTGCCCTTGATCCGGAAATGATAGGTGAAGTGCTTGATGTTATCAAAACCCTTGCCAGAGAAGGGATGACAATGGTTGTTGTCACTCATGAAATGGGCTTTGCCCGTGAAGTGGCTGACCGTGTTGTCTTTATGGATGAAGGGCTTAAAATTGAGGAAAACACCCCTGAGGAAATTTACAACAACCCGCAGAATGAAAGGCTTAAAAAGTTTTTGAGCCAGATCCTTTAAGGTCAACTCAAGGGGTTTTTCTTTATACAAGAAAGACCCCTTAAATTTTTATTAAACTTTGTCAATTATTTCTGAAATTCATAAAATTCTACTTAATCACAAATAATATATTAGTTTTCTGAAGAAAAATGAGAAATATTTTTATTAAATAAAAGCTAAATCCATGGTTTTTTTTTTAAAGAGTGCTATTATCATAAAAAAGACAGTTAAGTTGGTTTTCTACAAGGGCTTCAGCTCAATTAATAGATGAATTTTCCACTAGCTGTATATACAAAATTTGGGACGATGGTTTAGCAGTCGTTCATTATTTACTCAGAGGTATCTTTATGAAAAATATCAGCATCAAAACCACATTGTATTTGATGGTTTCTCTGTCTGTGTTTTTTTTGCTCGTTATTGGAGCATATTCGATTTTTTCGATCAGACAGGTGAACAGATCTCTTGAAACTGTTTATAATGACAGAATAATCCCTTTAAAGAGTCTTAAAACTGTGGCAGATTCCTATTCTTTGCATATCATTGTTCCAGCTAATAAAATTGAACAGGGTAACTTAACGTGGGAAGAAGGTTTAAAAATAGTTGAAAAAGCAGAAAGCGTCATTAAAGAAGAGTGGGGGGCATATTTGTCAACCTATCTTGTGCCTGAAGAAAAACGGCTGGCGGATCAGGCTAATATACTGCTTGTAGAGACTGACGCTTCCGTGGAAAGACTACAGAAGATTTTGAAAGAGAAAAATTTAGAAGCGCTCGATGACTATATAAAGAATGATTTGTATACTTATATTGATCCGGTGCTTGATATTTTTAATGGTCTTGTGAATATTCAGCTCACAGTTGCCGCAGATGAGTACAACACCTCAAAAAAGAGATACAGCATTCTCCTGTCTGTTATAATTTCTCTTTCAATAGCAGCTCTTCTGATATCTTCAATTGTTTCTTATGCGGTTATAAGATACCTGACAGCTAGCCTGATTAAAGGAGTTGATGCTGCAAATAAACTTGCAGACGGAGATCTTACTATTTCTGTGGATACGGATGGTAAAAATGAAGTATCCAGACTTGCGCACTCGCTCCATCACACTGCGGGCAGACTTAACGAAGTTGTAAAGCAGTCTTTGTACATATCTGAAAGCCTTGCCGGAGCAAGCCAACAGCTTTCTGTAAGCTCAGATGAAATGAATCAGACTGCAAGTATGCAGACGGAGAAGATTGTTCAGGTAGCCTCAGCTCTTGAGGAAGTTTCAACAACCATAAACGGAATTGCTAATAATGCCTCAAACATGAATAAAAAAGCCAATGAAACCGTTGCCGCTGCTAAAGAAGGCAATGTGATTATTAAAAAATCAATTGAAGAGGTTGAAGGCATCGCAAGGACTGTTGACTCATCCATAAGCCTTTCACAGTCTCTGGAGAAAAACTCTTTCCGAATTGAGGAGATCCTCAGTGTTATTACGGATATAAGCGAGCAGACAAACCTTCTTGCCCTTAATGCAGCCATTGAAGCAGCAAGAGCAGGCGAGGCAGGAAGAGGATTTGCTGTTGTTGCTGATGAAGTGCGCAAACTTGCGGAAAAAAGTGCCCACGCCACTTCTGAGATATCCGGAATAGTTACGGCAATCAGAAGCGAAGTTAAGAATGTCGTTAACGCCATGGAAAAGATATCAGATAAAGTGAGTTCCGGCGTAAAACTGTCCGAAGAAACAGGTAAATCGTTTAATGTGATTCTTGTCAGTCTCAACAACCTGACGGAAGAGCTTATAATCATATCTTCATCTATAGAAGAGGTTTCTGTCACTGCAGAAGGTATATCCGGCGATGTTCAGGCTGTTTCAGCGGCATCAGAAGAAGCCGCCGCAGCGGCAAACGAGGTTAATACCGCTTCTGATAATCTGGCAGAACTTGCTGTATCGCTTCAGAACTCAATGAATTATTTCAAAGTTAAATAAATTCAGATAATGGCGGAATCCCCACGCTGAATAAAGCAGGGGTTTCCGCTAATTTTCCTTTTCAAGCCTCTTTCGTTCCTCTTCAATATTTTTGCTTATGAGTAGAACAGCCAGAGCATAGTTTGCACTGTTGTTGTAACGCATAATTGTTCTGAAGTTTCCGAATACTGCCCAATGTTCAAAGCCTCTGTCGGTTTCGAGTTTGATAACATTGACTTTTTCATCCGGTTCTGCCGGCAGGGCGAAGATTATTCCGTTTTCTTCAAGTTCTCTTACTGTGAATTTAGGTTCATAGCCCTGACCGAGAAATTTTTCAAAACCGCTGCCTTTAAGTTTTATTGCCGTGGGTTTATCCTTTTGCCAGCCGTATTCGGAAAGGTAGTTAGCCACACTTCCTATGGCATCTGTTCTACTGTTTACAAGGTCAACAAGTTTGTCTCCGCCGAAATCCACGCCGAATTTATTTATGTTGCTCGGCATAAACTGCGGTATTCCCACAGCCCCGGCGTATGAGCTTTTCAGCGAAAAAGGGTCAATTCCGTTCTTTTCTGTATATGCGATGAGAGCTTCAAGCTCCGATAAAAAGTAGTCTGAACGTCTGGGGTAGAAAAATCCAAGCGTGGCAAGAACGTCCACTGCTCTATGCTGCAGCTTGTAATCACCATAATTTGTTTCAACGGCAAGGATGGCTGCTATTATCTCCGGTGTCACACCATATTCTGCATAGGCAAGTTCAAGGCTTGCCCTGTGGTTCAGATAAAATCTGCCTCCCTTATTGCTCCTGGAGTCAGTTACCATCCCTTTTTTGTAAACTCCCCAGCCGCTGCGCTCAAACTGTCTGTCCATGAGAGACAGCGCCTTGTCGGAATACTCTGCGTTCTGAATGAGAAGAATCGTCTGTATCGGGTCTATGCCGTATTTTTTATGAAGTTTATCGGCAAATGTAAGTGACTCTTCCGTAAGCGGCACGGCAAAAACAGCAGAATTTGTTAAGAACAAAATAAGCACTGTGTAAATAAGTTTTTTCATAAAAGCATTATCGTCCTTTTTAGGTACAGTTGTTATATAAAAATTGTAAAATCAGCATATGCGTTTTTAATTTGTTGACATTCATACGCTGATGAATATCATAGCCCGATGATAGTTGCACCTTCTATATTAAGCGCAGATTTTTCGAGACTGGCAGAAGAGATAAAAGCCATTGACGACGGCGGGGCGGATTGGATCCACCTTGATGTCATGGACGGCGTATTTGTGCCTAATATCACCTTCGGCGCACCTGTGGTGAAACATCTTCGCAAAACCACCCGGAAGCCTTTTGACGTGCATCTTATGATCATCGATCCTGACAGATATATCAAAGACTTCGCTGATGCAGGCTCAAACCTTATCACTGTGCATTATGAAGCATGCACACACCTTCACAGAACAGTGAGCGAGATCAAAGTTCACGGCTGTAAGGCGGGTGTGTCTCTTAATCCTCATACTCCGGTTTCTGCCCTTGAGGAAATTCTCCCGTATCTTGATATGGTTTTAATTATGTCTGTGAACCCGGGATTCGGCGGTCAGAAGTTTATCGAAAGCTCAGTCAGCAAGGTGGCAAAACTTGCTGAAATGAAACAAGCTCTTAATCCTGATCTCATAATAGAAGTTGACGGCGGAGTTACAGACAAAAATGTAAATATTCTTGCTGACGCAGGTTGTGGTGCTGTCGTGGCGGGAAGCTATGTTTTTGGTGCATCTTCATACGCTGACGCAATAAAATCTCTCAAGTAGTCTAAGCTTTCCCCTAACATTTAACACTTTTTAACATTTTTCAAAATAAGACAATCCCTTATCGTGTTGCCGAGTGTTCTTTCAGCATGGTATAATTCTTACAAAGTTACTTATGTTTCTTTTTTAGCTGCTTATGGTGCTTTTTGTTGAAGCATGAGAAAAAGGCTGAATAAAACAGGCGGTAGGGCAAACGCTCGAGGACTGAGCTGTTTTCGGGCATTTTCAGTCTTAATACAGTTCTGCTTCTGCGGCAGAATGACGTGGAAGGGTCAGGCTTTTTGTTATTAAGGTAGACACAGGAAGTGTCTACGCCGTGCGTAGCGAAGGCCTGCTGTGCGGCTTGCGAACAAGTAGGCAAAAACTACAGGACGTATGTTTTTAGAACTGTCATAAATAGGCACATGGATGTGCCCACGCAGTGCGTACCGCAACGTATGTGAGGAACGTCAACGTAGTGAGAGCACTAAGGAGTGTTGCTCCGCAAGGTGCGAGTGATTAAAAACTACAGGACGTATGTTTTTAAGAACTATCATAAGTAGGCACAGGAAGTAGTTTTTTTAGTTATTAAGTAGGAGGTACATATGGCATATTCGGTATTGGTTGTCGACGATGAGTCGGAAATAAGGCTGCTTTACCGCACAGAGCTTGAAGACAACGGTTACAAGGTTTTTGAAGCCTCAAACAGTGCCGAGTGCTTTAAGGTTCTTGAGAAAGAGAAAATTGATGTTATTCTTCTCGATATAAAACTTAAAGGTGAGAGCGGGATTGACATTCTTCAGGAAATCACCAAAAAGTATAAAGGTGTCAAAACTATACTTGCGACGGCGTACAGCGCTTATCAGGACGACTTCTCCACATGGCTGGCAGACGGATACTGGGTTAAGTCGCCTTCTGATCTGGACTCGCTTCTGAACGAAATTTCCGCCGTGATCAAGAAGAGTAAAGTCTGATTTCTGTGAGAATTAATAATAAATACGACTGTCAGGATAGATATAACGGCGCTGAAACTGCGCCCGCAGATAAAAACAAGATAAATAACGAGGGAATATAATGAAAGCAGTGGTTATGGCCGGCGGATTCGGAACAAGGATTCAGCCCCTGACATCCAGTGTCCCGAAACCGATGATTCCGGTTATGAACAAACCTATGATGGAGTACATTATTGACTCCCTGAAAAATGCAGGGATTGTTGATATTGTTATCCTGCTTTATTTTAAGCCGGAAGTAATAAAAAGCTACTTCGGCGACGGCAGCAGCAAAGGTGTAAACATCCGCTATGTTCAGCCGGATGATGATTACGGAACAGCGGGAGCAGTTAAAAAAGCGGAAGCATATCTGGATGAGCGCTTTATAGTAGTAAGCGGTGATCTCATTACGGATTTCAGCATACAGGAAATAATCGGCTATCATGATTTCAAACAGTCAAAAGCTACTATTACGCTTACCTCTGTGCCTGATCCTCTTCAGTTTGGTGTGGTTATTACTGATAAAGACGGGCAGATAGTCCGTTTTCTGGAAAAGCCAGGCTGGGGTGAAGTTTTCAGCGACACAATAAATACGGGAATATATGTTTTTGAGCCTGAAGTGCTTAAATATATACCTGAAAACAGCAACTTCGACTTTTCAAAAGACCTGTTTCCTAAACTTATGGCAGGCGGAACAAAGATTTACGGTTACAATGCAAAAGGCTACTGGCGTGATGTGGGCAACCCCGATTCATACCGTGCGGCATTGCAGGATATACTGGCAGGAGAAGTGGAGCTTCCTCTGAACGGAACTGCTGAGGAGCAGGCGGGCGGAGTATGCTACATGGGAAAGGATGTGGAAGTCGGTGAGGGTACAGTCTTTGAGGGGCTCGTACTTCTTGGTGACGGATGCTCTGTGGGTAAAAATGCCAAAATCAAAGACACTGTGATAGGCAGCGGCAGCTCTATCGGTGATGAGACATCTGTAAGCTCCTCTATTCTTTGGAATAATGTTGAGATAGGCTACTCCTGCAATATCAAGAATGCTGTTCTCTGCAATGGTGTGAAGCTCGGTAAAAAGGTTCTGGGCGAAAGCGGATTCATTATCGCTCAGGATACGGAAGTGGGCAATTATGTCATTTTTGAAAAAGACGTTATGGTGTGGCCTAACAAGCAGATAGAAGAAAGCTCAATCGTGAGCAGCAACCTTATCTGGGGCGATAAATGGAAGAAGTCTATATTTGAAGGCGGCAAGGTTTCCGCACGTACAAATGTGGAGATGAGTCCGGAACTTGCAGCCAAGCTTGGTTCCGCATTCGGCAGCCAGCTTCCGGCGGGTTCAAGGGTGCTTTTAAGCAGGGATTACCACAGGGGCTCACGGATGCTTAAGCGCTGCTTTCTCGGCGGTCTGCTTTCAACAGGTGTAAACGCAACGGATGTGCGTATGTCTCCGCTGCCTGTTATGACTCATAAGCTTTCAACCTTTGGAGAGGTCGCCGGTGTATATTTCCGCCAGTCGCAGACCGATTCCACTCATACTGAAATATTATTCTTTGATGAGCATGGAACAACGATAGATTCAAATTTTGAGAAAAATATAGAGCGTGTTTTTTTCCGTGAGAACTTCCGCCGCGCCTCCCACGAGGAGATAGGTGAGATATACGAACAGCCTATGGTAAAAGAATTTTACCGTGAAAGCTTCATGCGGAATATAGACCTGGCTTTGGTTAAAGCACGCAGATTTAAGCTTGTGGTAGATCTTATGAACGGAACTACGGATAACGTTTATCCTGAAATTCTGAATAAGACCGGCACTGACTCTGTAATCCTTAACGCTTATCAGGATGAGAAAAAGCTCTCCAAAACCATACACCAGCTCGCTACCTCAATAAAAGAGGTGTCCGATATTGTGAAAGTTATGGAGGCTGATCTCGGCTTTGTCGTATATCCCCACGGCGAAAGGCTTAATATTATCACTAATGAGGGAAAAAGCCTGCGTTCTGACAGGGCGCTGATGTTTATCCTCAAACTTATGGATCTCACTGCCAAAAAGAAAATTAAAGTCTATCTGCCGGCCTACGCCCCCACGGTTCTTGATGCTGAACTGAAGCATACCGAGATAGTGAGAGGCAAAGTGGCAGGTCTTAAAAGTGAATATCTCAGGAATTTTGACTTTGTAGGCAACCTGAACAACAACTACATGTTTACGGATAATGGAACAAACACGGACTCAATGTTCGCTTCTGTTAAAATTCTTGAGTTGCTTGCGAAGGTGAATATAAGCGTTTCTGATATCATGAAGCTTATTCCCACGTATTACTTTGTGCATAATGTTATTAACTGCCCTCTGGAGCTTAAGGGATTCCTTATGAGAAAAATGAGTGAAGAGGCAATGGATAAGGAAGCGTCTTTTCTGGACGGCATAAAGATAATGTTCGCTGAAAAAGGTTGGGTTCATATGGTTCCCGACCAGTATTCAGCTAATGTCCATGTTTATGTAGAGTCCATGAGCGAAGCCGAAGGAAAGAAGCTGCAGGATGAATACATAGACAAAATTCAGCTCTGGCTGGAGGAACAGTCCTAGTATGAAGAAACTGAATCTCGCTTTTTTATGGCATATGCACCAGCCTTTTTATAAGGACGGACAGAATGGAACATACCACATGCCGTGGGTTTTTCTTCATGCCATAAAGGACTACTATGAGATTCCCCGATACCTAAAAGACTACAAAGGGATAAGGCAGACCTTTAACCTTGTCCCTTCTCTTCTTGTTCAGCTTAAGGACTACGAAGATATAAACGTTGACGACATATTTTTTAAAACCATGCTGAAAAAACCCGCAGATCTCACACATGAGGAGAGATGCGGATTTGTGCCTCAGCTTTTTATGGCAAATTTTGCCAATATGATAGCTCCTTTCCGCAGATATGCGGAGCTTTACAGCAAAAACAGCCGCAGCGGAATGTTCGAGAACACAGAAAGGCTTTTCAGCGATGCCGAGATTCTGGATTTGCAGGTGCTTTATCTCCTTAGCTGGACAGGTAATTTCTTCAGAACGGAATATCCGTTGATTGCAAATCTTATATCAAAAGGAGCAGGATTCACTCAGAATGATAAAGTAAGCTTGATGGAAACCTTATGCGAGGCGGTTAAACGTATTGTCCCCCTCTACAGCGAATTGCAGAATGAAGGGATTATCGAGGTATCTGTTACTCCGTTTTACCATCCTATTCTGCCTCTTCTGATAGATCTGGACTCTGCAAAGGAAGCTTTGCCGGAGATACCTATGCCTTCGGCGTTCGGCGATTTCGGACGTGATCCGCAGTGGCATGTGGAGGAAGCGGTCAGGTATTATGAAAAGATATTTGAACGCAAACCTTCGGGCATGTGGCCTGCGGAGGGAAGTATAAGCGGACGGGCGGCAGAATTGTTTGCCGGAAACGGTATAAAATGGATAGCCAGCGATGAGGATGTCCTCGCAGGTTCCGCAGGGTTCAATTTCTCCGTATCGTCCGAAAGAAAAAAGCTTTACAGGCGGCATTACTACGGAACTCAAAGCGGGCGGATTGATATATTCTTCCGTGATAAACTGCTGAGTGACCTCATAGGCTTCACATACAGCGGTCAGGATGCTGATAAGGCTGCGAATGATTTTGTGGCGAAGCTGAAAGTAATTTATGAGTCAGTGGATGAGTCAACCCTTGTTCCGGTAATTCTGGACGGTGAAAACGCATGGGAATATTACCCCGAAAACGGAGAAAGATTTTTCCGTGCCCTTTATGAAAGGATACAGAAAGAAAAATGGATAAGCACCGTGACCATGTCAGAGGCGATGAATCTTCAGGAAGTGCCGGAGAGCAAACTTGATAAAATCCGTGCAGGTTCATGGATATACGGCAATTTTACAACTTGGCTCGGTCACAGGGAAAAAAACGAGGCGTGGCGTCTGCTTAATGCGGCACGTCTGGCGGTTGACAGGGAAGAAAAAACTGAAATAAAAGAAAAAGCAATGAATGAGATACATATAGCAGAAGGAAGCGACTGGTTCTGGTGGTTCGGAGATGACCATTTCAGCCTTCAGGCGGATGTTTTTGACAAACTTTTCAGAGGCTATCTCATTAATGCATATAAAATACTGGGGACAGAAATTCCGCAGGAACTTTACATCCCAATAAAACGCTCATACAAATCCGGACTTATAAGGAAGCCTAAATATTACCTTACTGCAGTTCCGGACGGCGAGGTAACAAGTTTTTTTGAGTGGCTCAGTGCAGGGGAGTTCGATCTCAAGTTTGACGCCGGAGCCATGCACGCTTCATCAAATATTCTCCGCAGACTCTTTTTCGGGTATGACAAAGAAAACCTTTATCTCCGCATTGAGGGCAGTTTCAACGGAATACTGGATAATGGCTACGAAATAGAGGCGGAGATTACGGGAAGCAGCCCTGCAAAATACCGGATTCCTCTGGATACAGGCACAGGCGGAAACGGCAGCGGTGTTCTTTGGGGAATCAACCGCATAGCAGAAATTGCCCTGCCTCACAAAAATATGCCTGACAACACCGGACGTATATATATAGTTTTTCGTCTGATTAAAGACGGTGAGGCCGTTGAGCGTGCGCCACAGTACAATATGGTCGAGGTCGATCTCTGGGACAACTTCGGAGACGACTGGATAGTATAAAAACTCTGCGTTGCTGCAAGCTCCGCATTTATAAACAGGGAAAATAATATGAAAATGCCTTTTCTTTTCGGAATACACTGCCACCAGCCGGTGGGTAACTTCAGTCATGTGGTGGATGAGGCAGTGGAACGCTGCTACGCACCTTTTATGGAGACAGCGCTGTTGTATCCGAAATTTCGTTTTGCCGCACATTACAGCGGATGGCTTCTGGACTATATCAGACAGAACCATAAGGCTGTATTCAACAACATGAAGAGACTCACTGACAATAACCAGATTGAGTTTTTCACAGGCGGATATTATGAGCCTGTGCTGTCAGCAATACCCTCAGGAGACAGAAAAGGGCAGATAGAGAAACTCAGCCGGTATATAAACAACCACTTCGGGCAGATGCCGGAGGGACTGTGGCTTACAGAACGTGTTTGGGATCCTGCCATTATCACCGATGTTGCAGAGGTTGGTGTGCGGAACATGATTGTGGATGACTACCACTTCATTTCTGCAGGATACTACAAAGAGATGCTGAACGGTTACTACATAACCGAACAGGACGGCAAAAGGGTAAACCTTTTTCCCATAGATAAAAATCTGCGGTACCTTATTCCTTTTAAGGAAGAGGGCGGGATTGTTGAATATCTGGAAAAAACAGCAGACAGCGGCGGAAAATGCTCTGTTATTTTCGATGACGGAGAAAAGTTCGGCGTATGGCCGCATACATACGAATGGGTATATGAAGATGGCTGGCTTGAAAGGTTTCTGGATTCCGTTATATCATCTGAAAAATGCGAATTTGCTTTTTTCGGCGAGGTCGCAGGCGGCGTGAAGCCTTCCGGGCTGGCGTATCTGCCCCTGACATCATATTACGAAATGGGCGAATGGTCGCTTTTTACCGGCAGAATAGCCGAAATGGAAAAGCTTCAGGAGCATCTTAAGGAAGAGGGGCTGGAAGATACGGCAGAAGTATTCGTCAAAGGCGGAATATGGAAAAACTTCTTCTCAAAATATCCGGAGAGCAACCGTATTCATAAAAGGGCTTTGAGATTAAGTGCATATGCTGCTGAAGCAGATGATGAGGCTCTTACCGAGGCACTCTACAAGGCGCAGTGCAATGATGCCCTCTGGCACGGGATATTCGGCGGGCTTTATCTGCCTAACCTTAGAAATAATTCATGGAGCTTCATAATAGAGGCTGAAAAGCAGTACGAGCGCATCGCAGGAAAACAGAATGCAGGCGTGGAAACAGCGGATCTCGATTATGACGGTTATGATGATGCCTACATCCGCATGGAAAACTTCAACGCCTCATTCACCTCAAGGGACTGCGGGCAGATGACCACCCTTGAACTGAAGCGGAATAATGTAAACCTTGTAAACACCATCGCCAGAAGGAAAGAGGCATACCATGCAGCTCTCCTGAAAGAAAAGACGGGTGACGATAAGAGCGGTATCTCCACAATCCATGATCTGAATGTGGAGATAACAGATGAAATGCGCAGCCTCCTTGTTTATGACTGGTACAATAAAAATTCATTCATAGACCATGTAACAGAGGAATTTGACGCTGAACAGTTTGCATTATGTGCTTTCGGTGAAATGTCCGATTTCACCAATCAGCCTGCGGAGATGACAGCAGAGGAAAGAACCCTGACCTTTAAGCGTTCGGGCGGTATATACCATGACGGCAGAGCCCACAAGGCAGAGATTGTGAAGAAATACTCCTTTGAAGATAACGGTATAGACTTTGAGATAGATATCCGAACCGATTGTCCGGCGGAGCTTGTGTATGTCTGCGAGATGAATTTTCACCTCTGGGACATGACAGGCATTACGGTAAATGGTGAGGCGTGCGGAGTTTGCCATAAGGGCGGAAACTTTGAAATAACTGACGGCATCACGGGTAAAATCATCCTTAATACTAATTCCAAAGGCGCAGAATCTTATGTTTTTTCCACTGTTTCCCAATCGGAAAAAGGGGTGGATCTGACTGCGCAGGGCTTGTCTTTGTTCATTCCGATGAAATTTAAGGGAAATGTAAGATTTTCCGGCAGAATTACTGTGGAATGATCGGTTGATCGGCTGAAACTACAGGTATATTATTATATTTATACAATTAATGATTGGAAGGGAGCAGAATGTCAGAACTGAGGTTTGACCCTGTTAAACAAAAATGGAGTGTAATCGCCACTGAAAGAAGCCGCAGACCCCATGATTTCCTTGTGGAGCGGCATGATTTTCACAGTGAAAAAGCGCAGATAAACTGCCCCTTCTGCTACGGAAACGAAGTTCATACTCCTCATGAGATTTATGCCTTGCGCCCCTTTGGCAAAAAGAATGACGGCAACTGGCTTACCCGTGTGGTTCCCAACAAATATCCTGCCTTCGGCATAGAGGGTGAGCTTAAACGGAGCGGCAGCGGAATATATGACACAGTGACGGGTATCGGTGCCCATGAGGTTATAATTGATACTCCCGTTCATTCCATGCGTCTTAAAACTTATGACAGAATGACTGTCTACAACCTTTTTTACACATTCAGGGAAAGGGTGCGGGATCTCTCTAACGATACCCGCTTCCGTTATATCATGCCTTTTAAAAACTACGGACTTGGATTCGGAACTAATATTATTCATCCACATTCGCAGGTTATAGCCCTGCCTGTGGTACCGAATATGCTTAAAACCAAGCTCCGCAGTGCAAAAGAGCATTACAGGCGCAAGGAACGCTGCATCTTCTGCGATATACTTGAGCAGGAGCATAAGGATAACAGCCGCATAGTGTATGAAAATCAGGAGTTTATAGCTTTCTGCCCATATGCTTCAAGCTTTCCCTTTGAACTGTCCATATATCCTAAACAGCACAGCCACAGCTTTGCGGTGATAACAGAAAGCGGGCTGACCAGTTTGGCTGATATGATAACAGAGATTTTTCACAGACTGGACAGGGTGCTGGAAGACCCGCCTCTGAACATGGTTCTGCATACATCACCCCCGCTGAACTACCGCCCCGGCAAGCCTGATTTCTGGCACAGCATAAAGTTTGACTACCACTGGCACATAGAAATAGCTCCAAGACTCACCGGATATGCCGGTTTTGAGTGGGGGACAGGTTTTCATATAAATCCCGTACGCCCTGAAGAGGCGGCGGAATATTTAAGACAGGCGGGCGGCTCATGAACATAGCGCACATTGCAGGTGAAGCCGCACCGTTTGTCCAGACCGGCGGCTTGGGCACATTCATAGAAAAGCTTGCTTCAGCTCAGGCATCGGCGGGGCACAGTGTGAGGATATGCGTTCCTCTTTATCTGCTGACGGACAGAGAAGCCGGTGAAATAACAGATACCGAAGTACGTATAAATGTCAGCGCCGGAGAGCGGGAATACGAGTTTGCCGTACACAGGGCTCTTGTAAACAGCGTTGAGTATCTTTTTTTCTCCAATACTGAGCTTTTCGGACGTGGGGGTATATACGGTTCCGGAGATTTTGACTATGCAGATAATGACTTAAGATATGCTGCCTTTTCTCAGGCATGCCTTTTCTATTTTGCAGGAGGCTCCACCTCCCCTGATGTGATCCACTGCCATGACTGGCAGACGGGGCTTGTTCCTCTTTATACCTCACTGCTGTTCAGGGATATGAAGTGGAAGACAGTTTTTACTATACACGATGTTCAGTGTCAGGGACTTTTTCAGCGTATGGATCTGGAAGAGCTTAATCTCCCGTGGGAGGTTTATGACATTGAAGGTATTGAGTTCTACGGGCAGATAAGTTTCCTCAAGGCGGGCATAGTTTACGCTGACTTCATAACCACCGTGAGTCCCGCCTATGCACGAGATATCCAGACCGAAGGATTTGCCGGAGGTATGGAAGGAATAATCGCAAAGTATTCATATAAGTTGAAAGGAATACTCAACGGAATAGATTATAATGTATGGAACCCCGCCGCTGATCCATATATAAAATGCAGAACCGGCGGCGGGAACAACTGGAAAAAAGAGTGCAAAAAGGGGCTGGCGGAAAGCTTCGGCATCCACCCTGACAGACCTCTTTTTGTTATGATAGGCAGAATGAGCAACAGAAAGGGTCTGGAGCTTGTGCTTGATGCTGCTGCGGATCTGGCGCAGAAAGAGGCTGATTTCTTCATCCTCGGTCACGGCGACAAATCATACGTGCGGATTATCAAAAAACTTGCTGACAGTTTCGGCAATTTTTTTATCCACACTAAGTATGATCATGCACTGGCGCACAGACTGTTCGCCGCAGCGGATTTTATACTGGCGCCTTCGGTTTATGAACCTTTCGGCTCTTCTCATCTCATAGGAACACGGTACGGAGCCGTGCCTCTGGTAAACCCTTCAGGCGGAACCGAGGATACGGTTAAGTGCTTCACGGATAACGGGTGCGCACTGGTTATGAATGAATATACAGTAGCGGAACTTTTGAACAAGGTTGATGAAGCTATCAGGCTGTACAGCACGGGCGATTTAACGCAGAAGGTTATGGAATCCTCATGTTGCGCTGATTTTTCATGGGAGAGAGCAGCGGCACAGTACCTCGAAATTTACCAGTCACCGGACGGAGGAGGAACATGAATCTCTCTGAAATGACTAAGAAAGAGCTTTACAGGCTTGCTGTGGAGCTTAATTTGGCAAACAGGTCCAAAATGACCAAGGAAGAGCTTGAACAAGCTCTTGATAAGGCTATGTCCGATAATAAGACACATTCCAGCACGGAGCAGCACAAGGTTCATCCTTCCCCTGTTCTGCCGGAAAAAATAAGCCCTCCGGAATATCCCATACCCGACAGGTATCAGATAGATACGGCGGTTCTGCTTCCCGTCAACCCACGTAAGGAATACGTGTACTGGGAAGTGGCGGACAACACTGTAAACCGATTTAAGGTTCAGCATGAGAGCCCTGAGATTTCATTTGTGCTGAAGGTCTTCGGCGGAAATGAAACAGACTCAGGAGAGGAGCTTGCCAGTGTCCGTGTGGGCAGATACGGCAACTGGTTTTTCGACCTCTATGTGCCGGACAAAATGATCTGGGCTGAAATAGGGCTCATGGATAATAAAGGCAACTACTTTGCAGTGGCTCACTCACGCAAAGTGCGTATGCCGTCTGACAAAATAAGTGAAATGATTGATGAGGAAACATGGATGACAGTAGGGGAAAAAATTGAAGACATATACCGCCTTTCCGGTGTGAACGAGCTTGACTCAGCCGTTCCGGGAAGCGTCCGTATATTTCAGGAGGTAATGCGTTTTCTTGAAACAAACGCCTCTTCCTCCGGTACAACAGCTAAAAGAGAGGGAAGATAATGTCCGGCTGCTGGATGTTGGTTCTTCACTCGCACCTTCCCTTTGTGAAGCATCCTGAATTTGACTATTTTCTGGAAGAACACTGGCTTTATGAGGCGATAAGCGAAACTTATCTGCCTCTTCTGATGAACATGAAAAAGCTTGAGGAGGAGGGAGTTCCTTTCCGTGTTACAGTCTCCGTGACTCCTCCTCTTGCTGATATGCTTTCAGACGGCATGCTTATGCAGAGGTTTGAAAAATATCTGGACAGGCTAATTGAGCTTGCAAATAAAGAGAAAGAAAGAACATCCGGCGATCGTGCGCAGAACCGTGTTGCTTGGATGTATCTTGAACGTTTTGAGCGTCTTAAAGAGTTTTATCACGGCTTTCTGGGCAGGAATGTTCTTAACGGCTATAAATACTTCATGAACAAGGGCAGCCTTGAAATAATCACCTGCGGGTTTACCCACGGTTTTCTGCCGCTGATGAATGGTGATAATGCTGTAAGGGCGCAGATTGAGCTTGCCGTGAAAAGCCATGAGAAGAAATTCGGCACGCCGCCCAAAGGAATATGGCTGCCGGAATGCGCCTATTATGCAGGGCTTGAAAAAGTGCTTGCAGATTACGGGATACGTTATTTCTTCGTTGATACCCACGGAGTTCTATACGCCAAGCCAAGACCCCGCTATGGTGTGTATGCTCCTGTGTACACTTCAAACGGAGTCGCAGCCTTCGGACGTGACTACTACTCCTCAAAGCAGGTTTGGAGCAGCAAGGAAGGCTATCCGGGGGATACATGCTACAGGGATTTCTATCGTGATATAGGTTATGATCTCGATTCAGAATATATAGCTCCGTATATAAGCCCAGACGGAACACGGGTTTTCACGGGGATGAAGTATCACAAGATCACCGGCAACAGCGAACACAAAGAGATATATGACCCCGAAGCAGCTAAAAGTAAAACGGTTGAACATGCAGCACACTTTGCTGCGGAGAGAGAAAAGCAGATTAAGGAGCTTAACGGGCTGATGGACAGGAAACCGCTTGTGGTTTCACCTTATGATGCAGAGCTTTTCGGGCACTGGTGGTTTGAGGGACCTGATTTCCTCGCAAACGTTTTCCGTGAGATAGATAAAAATCCGGAGATAACAGCAGTGACGCCGATGGAGTACCTCGCAGAATTCCCAACCAATCAGATGGTTGAGGTGAACCCCTCGTCATGGGGTGATAAGGGGTACTATGATGTATGGCTGAACAGCGGTAATGAGTGGATCTACCGCCACCTGCATTTTATGGCAGATGCGATGGTGAGCCTCGCCCGCATGCACAGCGGCACAAAGGAAGACTTCCTCAACCGTGCCCTTAACCAGATGGCGAGAGAGCTTTTTCTGGCACAGAGCAGTGACTGGGCTTTCCTTATGACAACTGAAACAGCCACAGAGTATTCAGTAAGAAGAACTAAGGAACATATACATAATTTTCTCCGGCTTAGAGAGCTTGTGGACAACAGAGACTTTGACTACGATTTTCTAATGAAACTGGAAACGAAAAACAGTATATTTCCCGAAATAGATTTCAGGGTATATTCCTGAAGAAACGGAGGAAACGATGATTTCCAAGAAGATGGAAAAAGCACTAAACGAACAGCTTAATTTTGAGATGTATTCCGCTTATGTGTATCTCGCCATGAGCGCACACTGCGAGAGCAAAGGGCTTAAAGGCTTTGCAAACTGGTTTTATGTTCAGTATCAGGAAGAAATGATGCACGCTATGAAATTTTATAACTTCATACTTGATCAGAGTTCTGAAGTTGAGCTTGAAGCTGTTAAAAAACCGAAAAAAGATTACGACACGCTTCTCTCAATATTTGAAGAAACTCTTGAACACGAGAGGGAGGTTACTAAAAGAATATATAAGCTTGTGGATCTCGCTCTTGATGAAAGAGATCACGGAACAAACGCTTTCCTCCAGTGGTTTGTGACCGAGCAGGTTGAAGAGGAAGCTTCTGTCAACCAGATTATCGACAAACTCAAGCTTGTTCAGGGGAATGGAAACGGTATTTTCCTTCTGGATGCGGAGCTTGCCACAAGGGTATTCACCGCACCGGCGGACACCACGGCTCAATAAATTTCAAAGCCTCCCCAAGCGGGAGGCTTTTTTTAATCCATAGGTATGAGAGCGTAGCCTTTGTTCTGGTAGGCTATGAGGCTTACGTATCCGTTTTTAACAATCTCTATGTCATGCAGAACGTCTGCCCTGTCTACCTTCATGTTTGATAGTGAAAGCCCGCACTGCTGAAAGCGGATTCCCATATCCATAAGCTCATGCACCCTTTTGTGCATTATCTTTTTCAGCCCTGTGTCCATAGCGCTGATATATTTATCTGTCTCAGTCATAAAAGCGGAAGCGTCGCCCCGTACAACGACAATAAAAATGGGCTTGATACCTGCGCTTTTGAGGGTTTCATAGGTTTTTCTGATGGATACAAGGCGGAGATCCAGAAGGTTTGCCTTGCCCTGATTCAGATCGATTACCGCTTTGACTGTGCTTAGTCCCGCCAAGGGTTCAGATGGGATTTCATCGGCAATTGCCGCCGCCGCAAACATAAGCAGCAGAAGAACCGAAGCCAGAAATTTTTTCATTTTCTCACCGCTGAAGTTTTTTGTAAAATTATACCGTATTTTAAGTATTCCTGACCGGTTTTGTACAGGAATTCATATATTTTTCATCAATATATCTGTACAGCAGATGCTCGTCACGTCCTTTCGGTATGCCGAGGCGGGTTGTCTGAATTATTTTTTCAGGAACATAGCCCATATCTGCCATGAACAGGCTGTCGTCAAATGTTTTGGCGTCATATTGTGGAACTTTCAGCCCAAGCGATCTACAGAGAAGGGTTTGCCCGCTGCACAGCTTTTCTGTTTCCCTTTCACGCCCGTCACTCTTATATGGGTTGAGGTGCTTCATCATCTGGAGCATGGCTTCTTCATTTCCGTATGGATAGCCAGATTTTATAAGCACAGCGTTCCCTTCCCCGTGGCAGCTCATGTTCAGGGAGTCTCCGCCTCTGGCGTAATACATGTATATAGTGCCGGCGGGCATAAACAGCGCCTTGCGTTTTTCTGTGTAGCCAAGGGAAGCGTGGCTTCCTTTTTCATGCAGGTAGTAGCTTTCTGTCTCTATTATCTGCGCCTTGAGCCATATCCCTTCATAAAGGCGGAATATCACCTTGCCCAGAAGATCACGGGCAACCTCGCAGGGGGTGCGGTCAAAGAACGATGCTTCAAGCTTTTTCATGGGATAATAATAGCCGAATCAGCAAAAGAAAAAAAGCCCCTCCTTTTGAGAGGCAGGGTGCTTTGTGTGGTTAATTGAGAACAGTCAGCGGGTTAAGGCGCCTGTGTTGTTATATGTTAATGATTTTCTACAAAATACTAAAAGAGTGCACTTAAAACCGAAATCTTCTTCACTAGCTCTGTAGTTCTACAGGTTAGTGTTATTAACCTTTTTTCTTAGTTGGTCGTTGTGTAAGTGCTGAGCCAGCGGAAGTTTTGGCTGCCTTGCTCGAACTAGGATTTCTTAATGCTTTAGATGCCGCTGTACCAGCTTTCGCTTGAGTTACTTTTTCAGGTGCATTTCTTTGGCTTAATGCTGAACCAGCAGCAGATTTTGCTGCCTTGCTTGCACCTGAATTTTTTAGCGTTTTTGAAGCAGCAGTAGCAGCTTTTTTGCTTGTAACTTCATTTTTTGCCATTTTGAATTACCTCCGTGTCTCCATGTAATTCTTTTACTATTTGTACCGGAGAAGTATCATTTATTACGAAAAATGCTACCAGTGTAAGCAACGCTGCAAATAATAACGCGCTAACAAAACCTCCAGCGAGATTAACACCAAACTGAGGCCAAAACTTTTTGGTTTCTCGGATTTCACTTACAATAATGCCTTCTAACAGTCCATCCTTATAGTCAGCCAAGTAATTCTCTATTGCCGATGCACCATAATCTCGTAGCCTAGTTTCTGCTGTATCTTTAGCACGTAATAAAACACCGTCAGGTAGCTGTTGGTACCATGTCAGAATTTCATCATTAGTTGGTGCTCTATCATTATTTTGAATTTGATGTTTTATCCATTCAATTTTTTGTTCTTCGACGACAGCAAAGGCTACTAGCCCAAAAAGCCACTCTTCGTTTCTGGGACATCTTCCACAAGCCTCTTATAGATATCTTCTGGCCCAGAATACATAGCCATAATTGCCTCCCTGTGGATTAGTAACAATAATTCTTATAAATTTAATTATACAAAATGTACCATATCAAGCATAATAATACCCATTACTTATTACCTAGGTATTTCAATTGGCTTAAATTCATCATTTATGGCCTTTGTTAGCTTATTGATATCTTCATTACTATATGTAGCATTTTCAGCTAACAAACCTAACGTATGTTTTAGCTTTTCTTGGAATGTGTTGGCCGAAATAATCTTATTAAAGTCATCTATTAGTGAGCTAAACCGCTCATAACTTTGCTTTTGAAATAGCAATGTATACTCATCAATAATATCACCTTTTGCCTCATGTCCAGTAAAAGGGTCTAGTATTTTTGGCATGTACACAATATTCCATGGTGCGGTAAAGGCATAAACATTTTTAGTACGGCCAAATATATGTGAGACTTGATAGTTCCTAATAGGCCTATGTTTTGCACTCTTTATCTTAGAATACCCTGTTAGGTCACGAATTAATTTGGTTGGTTTATCATTATTAGTAGAATCTTTTTGCACATTCTGATTACCAAGTAGTCCTTTGTAAAGCTCTTGGAATAAATAAGTTCCATTGGCATCTCTGCCAAAGCCACGAATATAGACAGTTTCATCAGAGGTAATCCTTTGTTTCAGGTGATTCCATTCCATTGCAGCTTTGTCAGCTGGAGCATAAATGGTTTCTTTTAGGCCAAACTCAAAGAATTGTTCTTTGCTAATGTAGCCTTCTGAGAAGAAGCGTAAATATGAATCTCTCATTTTACCACCTAATACCAACTATTTAGCAATGAAAAGAACTGGCGTAATGCCAATATCAACCGCTTCGCTTAATAGGACAAACGAGTTTGATACATTTGCCGCTCTTTCCAGCATGATATCACTTTCTAAACCTAGTGCTTGACGTGCTATATTTTGGACAGTAGATATTGACCCAATTGTTGAATTAAAAGTTTTCTTGTCGTGTCTTGTTCCATCATCATTCCATGATGCCTGCATATTTTTATTTGAAATATGCTTCGCTTTTGCAACATGAACATGTCTTTTTTGATTCATAGAAGGATTCTCTGGATCAACGCGTTGCATGTAATCCTTTTTTTCCGAATTAACCCATTTGCCTTCATTCAGAAGCGCACCTCTGGGTACTAATTCTTCTGCGATTTCAACGACGAAATAATCTATACCATTTTCGTTAAAAAACTCTCTGAATGATATCATCGGACTTTCTCCTTAAATATATGATTTTATCCCCCACAATTAACCAGCTATCTCTCTGCAATGAGTGGTATGTGCAAAATCTGCACTTACCACATTTTTATCTAGCTCACCTTCATTGAAAATATTTTTAATGTGGCGGGAGATAACGGTTCTGTCTCGTCCAAACAGTTCTGACAACTGTTCTTGGTTGAGCCATACGGTATTATCATCAAACTGCACTCTGATTTCAGATGAATCACCGGATTTATAAATCTCAACTTTATTTTTCATGTATTTTGTTTTCTCCCCGAACAAATCCTGACCGAAGCTCTGACACTGCCTTATTATACCCATAAAGCTACACAACTTGCTGAAAAGAATGAAACTAACTGAGAAACATATCAAACAAAAAGCCCGCAAACCATATGGCTTGCGGGCTTTATTTAAGCGTATTTAAGTTTAGTGAAAGGGTAAGCAGATGCTTACATCATGCCGCCCATTCCACCCATTCCGCCCATGTCAGGCATTCCGCCGCCCATGGGTTCTTTTTTATCGGGGATCTCAGTTATGAGAGCCTCAGTAGTAAGCATAAGGCTTGCAACAGATGCAGCGTTCTGAAGGGCGCTTCTTGTAACCTTTGTGGGGTCGATAACGCCGTCAGCAAGCATATCTGTGTATTCTTCAGAGTATGCGTTGAAGCCGTAGTTGTTGCTGGGGTTGTTTTTAATTTCGTTTACTATGATTGAGGGCTCGAAGCCTGCGTTAGCGACGATTTGTCTTAAGGGGAACTCAAGAGCTTTTCTTACAAGTTCCACACCGATCTGCTCGTCACCGTCAAGGTTCATAGCTTCAACAGATTTGAGAGCTTTGATAAGGGCAACACCGCCTCCGGGGACGATTCCTTCTTCAACTGCTGCTTTTGTAGCGTTGAGAGCATCTTCAACTCTGGCTTTTTTCTCTTTCATTTCAGTTTCAGTAGCTGCGCCCACTTTGATAACGGCTACGCCGCCCACAAGTTTTGCAAGTCTTTCCTGAAGTTTTTCTCTGTCGTAGTCGCTTGTAGTGTCTTCGGCCTGTTTTTTGATCTGGTTGACACGAGCCTGAATTTCTTCAGTTTTGCCGGCGCCTTCAACTATAGTTGTGTTCTCTTTGTCGATAACGATTTTTTTAGCACGTCCGAGGTCATCAAGGGTAACAGTGTCGATCTTGATGCCGAGGTCTTCGCTGATAACCTGACCGCCTGTAAGAACAGCGATATCTTTAAGCATTTCTTTTCTTCTGTCGCCGAAGCCGGGAGCCTTAACGGCGCAGCAGTTAAGAGTGCCGCGGAGTTTGTTTACAACGAGAGTTGCAAGAGCTTCGCCTTCAACATCTTCAGCGATGATGAGGAAAGGAGCATTCTGTTTTGCAAGCTGCTCAAGAACAGGAAGGATTTCCTTCATGTTGGAGATTTTTTTCTCATAAATGAGGATGTAGGGGTTGTCGAGAGCTGCTTCCATGTTTTCGGGGTTTGTCACGAAATAGGGAGAGAGGTAGCCTCTGTCGAACTGCATACCTTCAACAACATCAAGAACTGTGTCGGTTGATTTGTTTTCTTCGATAGTGATAACGCCGTCTTTGCCGACTTTTTCCATAGCTTCTGCTATGATTCCGCCGATTTCCTTGTCGTTGTTAGCGGAAATTGTGCCGACCTGCTCAATTTCTTTTTTATCAGCGATGGGTTTGGAGATTTTTTTAAGCTCTTCAATAACTGCGATAACAGCCTTATCAAGACCTCTTTTGAGTTCCATAGGGTTAGCGCCGGCTACAACGTTTTTCATGCCTTCTCTGTAGATAGCCTGAGCAAGAACTGTAGCTGTTGTTGTACCGTCACCTGCGATGTCAGAAGTTTTGGAAGCAACTTCCTTTACCATCTGTGCGCCGAGGTTTTCAAGAGGATCTTCAAGCTCGATTTCCTTCGCAACGGAAACACCGTCTTTAGTTACAAGAGGTGAGCCGAATTTTTTTTCTATTACAACGTTTCTTCCTTTGGGTCCGAGAGTGACTTTAACTGCGTCTGCAAGTTTGTCTACGCCTCTTCCGATGGCGCGTCTTGCCTCTTCACCGAAAACAATTTTCTTAGCCATAGTAATTTATCCCTCCGTGTGATTAGTTAAGGATGCCGAGGATGTCATCCTCACGCATGATAAGGTATTCTTCATCGCCGAGTTTAACTTCTGTTCCGGCATATTTGCTGAAAAGAACTTTGTCTCCTGCTTTAACAGTGAGTTCTACCTTGTTTCCGTTGTCAAGGTATTTGCCGGGTCCTGTAGCGACAACTTCGCCTTCCATGGGTTTTTCCTTTGCACTGTCGGGAATGATGATTCCTGAGGCAGTTTTCTCTTCGCTTTTGAAGCGTTTAACGAGAACTCTGTCCTGAAGCGGCTTAATCTGTGCCATCTTCTTCCTCCTTTATTTTATTATTAAATTGCCTGTTTTAAGTTATTAGCACTCTGGTGTGTTGAGTGCCAACAGTGTTATTTTTATAGATCAAGCACAAAAAAATCAAGAGAAAAATAAAGGAAAAAGTGAATAGAATTATGGGTATGGAGGTCGGGCAAAAATCACAGCTGTGTACATGTGACGCCTTGATGCGTTAATCCGGCCTGATGCACGGATTAACGCCGGCTTTTTCGGTTATTTATGCAGTTCTATGTAATTTTGCAGACCCTGAAAAATACCGTAGGCGATTTTTTTTCTGTGAGCAGTGCTTTTGAGAAGGTTAGCCTCTTCCCTGTTGGAAACAAAGCCTGCCTCAACAAGTATCGAAGGCATTTTCGCACCCACAAGGACATAGAACGGAGCCTGTTTGACGCCTCTGTTGTTTCTGTGGTTTGCTGTGCCGTAAACCGAGCGTGTCAGCGATTCCTGCGCTTTTGCCGCGAGTAGAAGTGATTCCTCCAGCTTGGAGTTAAGCATTATATCTTTAAGGATGCCCTGAAGGTCGCTCATGGATTTTTCTGTTGCCATGTTTTCCGCCGCAGCAACTTCAAGGGCGGTCTGATCCTTGGTAACGTTAAGAACGAAGGTTTCAAGCCCGCTGCTGTTTTTGTTTCTGCTGGCGTTAACATGAACGGAGACGAAAATATCCGCCTTGAGCCTGTTTGCTATGGCTGTTCTTTCTTCAAGGGGAATGAAAACATCCGTCCTTCTTGTGAGATGTACTTCAAGATTAGTATTCTGCTTGAAGAGCTTCTCAAGCTCCAGAGCTATGTCCAGAACTATGTCTTTTTCTTTCAGCCCGTAATAGGATGCGCCGGGGTCTTTTCCGCCGTGCCCGGCATCTATCACGATACGGCGGATCTTAAGCCCGAAAACTGATGCAAGCGTAGCCTTGGAGAGATCACGGTCGTTTGTGACATTTCTCTCCGCTGCCGCAAGGGTTTCCTTCGGTTTGCTGTCTATGTCCTGATTGCTGACGTCTATTACTATTCTGTCTGGGTTGCTCATTGCAAAAACAGTGAAGTCCTTGACATTATCACTGTCCAGAACAATGCGGGTAACCCCCGGACGGTTCGGAGCCCAGCGCACAGAGCGGAGCAGACCGTCTTTTATATCAATCTCTTTTGGGATGGATGTGTCTATGGAATCAGTTTTGAGGTCGATGAAAAGCCTCGGCGGCTTGTTGAACTCCGGGTTTGCCTTAAGCCAGTGTTTCATGAACTCTGTGGGTTTATTCAGGTCAATTACCACTCTTGTGTAGTCGCTTGCGGCAAAGTGACGGATACTTTTAACAATTTTATCGGTCTGGTCGCCGGATTTTACTCCGTAATATGTTTCACCGCTTTTTTCTTTTACGGCATCATCTGCATAAAGGCTGTCTGTGCTTGAGGGCGGCGTGTCGGGTGCATTGGCAGCGGACGCCGGATCAGGTTTGAGTTCAGGCACTGCCGGAGGGATGTTGGTGCCTGCCTGTGCAGCAGGTGCCGATGTAACAGAAGGCGGCGGAGTGATGGCACGCTCCTTTCTTTCTGCGGCTGCGATGTATTCGTTTATCTGTTCCAGTTTTTTCTTAGCTGTAGGAGTGTCTTCGGATTTAGGGAACTTTATCAGCATTTTATTAAGAGTGAAGCGTGCTGACGGATAATCCTTGCTGGCTATGTAGATGTCCGCAAGCTGTATGTAGGCGAGGGATGCGAGCCTTGTACTGTAGTTAACCGCCAGAAGGTTCAGGTGGCGTATTGTTTTGAGAAGGTCGTCTCTGCTGCCGAAGCGTTTGTAGCTTCTGTAATATGTTTGAGCTGTGTAGTGGAGAGAGTCATCTGCCAATGCTCCGGTGGGCTGTACTGAATATATCTGAAAGAACCTGTCTGCTACGTTTTCGTATGACTTTCTCGTGACTTTGGACGATTTTTCAATGTAGGCAAGATCATTCTTTGCTGAGTTGTATTTGTCTATCAGCTCTTCGGCGAATGCTGAGGCGAACACCGCAAGCAGAATTAAAATCAGTAGGACAATTTTTCTCATCACGCTACAGTTTCCTTTTCAGGTATCTTCCCGTGTATGAATCCGCACATTCGGCGCATTTCTCGGGAGTTCCTTTAAAAATTATTGTTCCTCCCCCGTCACCGCCTTCGGGTCCGAGGTCTATTATATGGTCGGCGCACTTGATAACATCAAGGTTATGCTCGATGATGATAACAGTATTTCCGCTTTCGGTCAAAGCTCTGAAAATCTTCACCAGCTTGTTTATGTCATCAAAATGAAGCCCTGTTGTGGGTTCATCAAAGATATACATGGTTTTTCCCGTAGGGCGCTTCATAAGCTCCTTGGCGAGTTTCACTCTCTGGGCTTCACCGCCGGAAAGGGTTGTGGCGGGCTGACCCAGTTTGATATAGCCGAGACCGACATTTACAAGCACTTCAAGCTTATTTCTTAATTTCGGCACATTTTCAAAAAACTCAAATCCCTGATTCACTGTCATATCAAGCACATCGGAGATATTTTTATCTTTATAACGTATATCCAGCGTATCACGGTTGTATCTTTTTCCGCCGCAGACATCGCACTTGACGTACATATCGGGGAGAAAGTGCATCTCTATCTTGATATATCCCTCGCCCTGACAGGTTTCGCAGCGTCCGTAGCGGACATTGAAGCTGAATCTTCCCGCTTTGTAGCCCCGCTTTTTGGCATCAGGAGTCTGTGCAAACAGTTCTCGTATATCAGTAAGGACGCCTGTGTAAGTTGAGGGGTTTGATCTGGGCGTGCGTCCGATCGGGCTCTGGTCTATGTCAATTACCTTATCGATCAGTTCAGCACCGCTGAGTTCAGTGAAACTGCCGCCTCGCATCCCCGTTCCGTGGAGACGCTTCATCAGAGCAGGGTAGAGCGTGTCCATTATCAGTGTTGATTTGCCTGAGCCTGAAACTCCCGTTACGCAGACCATAAGCCCCAGAGGAATTTCAAGGTCAATCCCTTTAAGGTTATGCTCTTTTGCCCCTTTTAATATCAGAGAGCGTTTTTTGTCTGGCTTTCTGCGTTTGGATACTTCTATTTCCTTCACGCCACTGAGGTATGCTCCTGTAAGCGATTCTTCACAGTGGCGTATCTCTTCCGGTCTCCCGCTGAAAACTATGTTTCCGCCTTTTCGTCCGGCGCCGGGTCCCATATCGATCACATGGTCACAGGCGGCTATGGTGTCCTCATCATGTTCCACCACGAGGACAGAGTTTCCTATATCCCGCAGATTCTTCAGGGTTGCTATAAGCATGTCGTTATCACGCTGGTGCAGACCGATTGAAGGCTCATCCAGAACGTAGAGAACTCCTGTGAGTCCGGAGCCTATCTGGGTGGCAAGTCTTATCCTCTGCGCTTCGCCGCCTGAAAGGGTGGATGATTTTCTGGAAAGTGTGATGTATTCAAGCCCCACATCCTTCAGAAAGCTGAGGCGACGCTTGATTTCTGCGTTAATTTTATCTGCGACCTCTTTTTTAAAGCCTTCAAAGTAAAGATTATTGAAGAAATCCAGAGCTTCGGTAATGTTAAGTTCGGAAGTGTCATATATGTTTTTTCCGCCGACCGTAACAGCAAGGCTGGTTGGTTTAAGCCTTGCTCCTTTACATTCGGGGCAGTCCATTGAGGACATGAATTTTCTTGCGGTTTCTCTGTCCGGCATGTTGTCGGAGTAAAGCTTTTCACGGAGCCATCCGATTACGCCGTCAAACTTTTTCTCGTACTGAACCTTTTTTTCTCCTCTGAAAGTTTCCAGCTTGAGGGGCGTCTCTGCTCCGTTGAGCATTATGTCCTTCTCTTCCTCTGTGAGCTTTGAGAAGGGTTTGTTCATATCTATGCCGAACTGCTGCGATATGGCTACCAGTGTATTGTAATGATGGAAGTTATCAAACTGTTCCCACGGTTTCAGGGCTCCTTCCCTTATGCTTAATGAAGGATCGGGGACAACAGCGTCCATATCAAAAACAGATTTCTCGCCCAAACCCTCGCATTCCGGACATGCGCCGAAAGGGTTATTGAATGAAAAACTGCGGGGTTCTATCTCTTCGATGCTGATATTACACTCAGGACAGGCAAATTTTTCGGAAAACAGGCGGGTTTCGCCGTTTATATCTATCTCCGCCAGACCTTCGGAGAGCTTAAGGGCAGTCTCCACAGAGTCCGCCAGTCTGCGGTTCAGCCCTTCTTTAAGCTTAAGTCTGTCAATGGAAACGCTGATTGAATGCTTTATTTTTTTATCAAGCTCTATTTCTTCCTCAAGGCGTCTCTGCTCACCGTCAACCATCACACGGACAAAGCCGTCCTTCAGGAGCTTTTCAAAAACTTTTTTGTATTCTCCTTTTTTCCCTCTGACAATGGGTGAGTAGATCTCAACTCTTGATTCGTCTGCGTGGGAGGTTATGAAGTCAACTATCTGCTGAACGGAGTAGCTCTCAACCTTTTTCCCGCAGGAAGGACAGTGTACATCACCCACACGGGCATACAGCAGACGCATGTAGTCATATATTTCTGTGATTGTTCCCACCGTGGAGCGGGGGTTCTTGCTGATCGACTTCTGTTCAATGCTGATAGCAGGGGAGAGGTACTCGATGGAATCCACGTCGGGTTTTTCCATCAGCTCAAGGAATTGGCGGGCATAAGCGGAAAGCGATTCCACGTATCTTCTCTGCCCTTCAGCGTAGAGAGTGTCAAAGGCGAGGGTGGACTTGCCGGAGCCTGAGACTCCGGTTATGACCACCAGTTTGTTTTTCGGAATTTCGAGATCAATGTTTTTTAGGTTGTGCTGCCTTGCACCTTTGATGATTATATTGTCATTCGTACTGTGTTTTGTCATCCAGAGATACCGAGATTATCCTTTCATATTTTTCATCATAGATGAAGACAACCTTCTGCATTTTTTCTCTCATGGTAATTTTTTCTCTGAAAATCTGAACATCCAGTCCTTCAAACATTATGCCGTTTATCTTTATCTTCGGCTTCCTGTGGTGGGCTGATTTTATAAGTTTCTGGATCTGTTCTTCGGTTTTCGTCATATTATCCATGACCTGCTTACGCAGGACGAGAAGCTGCTTCACCTTGGGGTTTTTTAAAATTTCCTTGTTGGAAGTATCTAGCTTACTTAAAAATTCGTCAACCTTTTCCAGATTCTGAATGTATTTATCCTTGTTGTCCTGAAGAATTTTCAGTTCATCTTCAAAGTAATACTTCGTTCCCACACACATAAGAAAGTTTGTGTTCCCCTTCGTGCCGGACTGGTTGATGTTTATTTCGGAAAATGCGGTTACTTTTCCGCCGGCTATGATTCCGGGGGCGCCTGTCGCCTGAATGTACCCGCCGGACTTGATATTGGTGTTATAGGAGTATTTCAGGATCTCCACATTGCCTCTGGCGGAAATGTTTCCTTTTTCTGCATAACCAACGGTGACGTCTCCGGCAGCAACTATATTATTGCTGACTTCGCCTTTTATGCCGGTTTTGATAACTATGCTTCCGCCTGCCACCAGTGTTCCGTCCTGAACTATGCCCTCAACCATTATGTCTTTTTCAGCTTTAACTGAAAAACCGCTGAGGACATCGCCTCTGATGTGTACAACGCCGTTGAAGACGATGTTTCCTGTGGAGTAGTCCACATTGCCGGGAACGCTGTATATGGGGCTTACGCCGAGCTTGTTGTTGTGGAAGGTTACGCAGCCGTCAACTGTGGCGTAATATTCCTTTTCATGCTCATCCGTTGTGATGCCTTCATCCAGAACGATTTTGACATCCTTACCCTTTTCTGCAGGTATTTCCTCGTTTCTGACAGTGAGCCCTTTGACTCCGTTTGTGAAGGGGCGTTTGGTAAGCAGAAGATCCCCTTTTCGGGTGAGGCGTATGTTGTCGATATTTTTATAGTCAACACGGCCGTTTTTAAGAAGGCGGGGCTGGCTGTTTACGGGATCGAAATTAAGCATAACCTGTGCATCCGAACCATTGATCGGCTTAATACCTTCAGCAAACAGCATGTTTTCTATTATTCCACCTTCGGAATATATCTCGTAAGCCTGTTTTATTATTTCTGTTTTGATATTAACGCTTATGCCGTTCTCTGCAATGACGCTCATTATGCGGTCTAAAGTGTACGTTTCGCCTTCATTCACCACTGGATACAGTGAAATGTATGCACGCAGCCCGTCATCAGTAACGCTGATTTCCACAATGGAATCTGCAGACTCAAGGGACGTGATTTTAGCTACAATTACTCCGTCCTCCCGTGAGAGAATGTAATCGGCGGGGGTCAGATCATACTTCTGTGAGAGCAGATATTTAAATTCAGTCTCGTTTTTTTGTGTGTGGTTTTTAAGTAGGTTCATATCGCAACGGCACCCTGACCTTGAAAACCGTGTACTCATCCGGTTTTGAATCAACACATATAAAGCCGGCGTGAGCCTCTGCAATCATTTTTACAATCGCCAGACCCAAGCCTGTTCCCTTTATTTTCCCCGAAGTAAAAAACGGGTCGAATATTTTGTTTATTGTATCCTGAGGAATGCCTCGTCCGTTATCATACACGTCAAATTCACAAAAGTCACCGGAAGCTTTGGCCGTCACACGGACAAGCCCTTCCTCACACAGAGCGTCCACTGCATTGCCTATTAGATTGAAAAGCATGCGGAATATCTTCTCTCGGTCAAGGCACAGTTCAGGGTCGTCCTCATTGACAAACACGACTTTGATATCGGTGTCTTTAGTCAGAACATTAAACTGTTTGCCCAGATCCTTGAAAAGATCCGAAACATGGAAACGGACAAGGTTAATTGAGACTTTCTGCCTTGAGAAATCCAGCAGATCAAGGGTGAGCCCGTGTATCCGCTTAACTTCCGAATGAATGGACTCTATGTAGTCCGCAACCTCTCCGTCCAGCTCTGTTATATCTATAAGTTCAAGGTAGCTCTGCACAATGTTAAGAAGATTTTTTATATCGTGGGCTATGGAGCTGTTCAGCATGCCGATAACACGCAGGTTTTCGCTCTTACGCATGTCACGCACAAGATTGAAACGCTCAATGCCCAGAGCGCACTGGGAGGCTATGTATCTGGCAATACGTACATCATCTTCCGTGAAATAGTCATGCTCTTTATCTGTGAGATTAAGTACGCCGATTACCTTGTTGTTTGTCTTAACAGGGACAGACATGAAGGACGATGCTCTGTATCCCATCTCTTCCCGTGATTCTTCGGAAAGGTTAACAATGGTTTCAACGCCCGTCTCGGCGACTTTCCCGGCTATGCCTTCTCCGAGAGCTATCTCTATATTGCCCGGATCGATTTCAAAGCCTGAATGTGCGGAGATACTCAGCCTGTTTCCGTTTATGAGCATGAGGGAAGACCTCTTCACCCCAAGATATTCCCTTGCGATAGAGATGATCGAGGGCAGAAGATCATGAACATCGAAAATACTGTTCATCTTTTCGGAAATTTCCACAAGAACTTCCAGCAGATCGTTTTTCAATTCAGCCTTCCCTTGTTTATCAATTAATATATTATCGGCAATATGTTTAGTTTACTAAAGGAGCCGATTCCCTGCCATTATTTCACAGGTTCTTTATCTAAAATCTTTTGACTATGTTGTATTCCATGTCTCTTTGGGCAGCCTTGAAACCGGCACGCTCTATATTGTGGACAATCTCTTCAACACTCATGCGGAACGATGCCCCGCAGGATGCGACTACGTTTTCCTCTATCATCAGGCTGCCGAAGTCGTTTCCGCCGAAACGAAGTGCCGTCTGTCCTGTCTTGGGACCCTGCGTAACCCATGAAACCTGAAGATTTTTTATATTATCCAGATATATACGGGCTGCGGCAAATATCCTCAAGTATTCCACCGGACTTACCTTCTTTCCGCCCAGCTCTGTGTTGTCCGGCTGAAAGGGCCATGGGATGAACGCTGTAAATCCGCCTGTTTTATCCTGCAGAGAGCGTATTCTGTCGAAATGCTCTGCTATTTTTTCATACTCGTCGTCAGCCTTGAACATCATGGTGGCGCTGGTTTTCAGTCCGAGGTTATGTGCCTCTTCCATGACGCCGAGCCACTTGTCAGAGAGGATTTTATTAGGGCTTATGCGTACCCGCTCCGAATCCACCAGAAGCTCCGCTCCACCGCCGGGGATAGAGTCCATACCAGCTTTCACAAGCCTTTCTATAGTCTCTCTTACTGAAAGACCGCTTATTTTGGATATATGGTGTACCTCCGGAGGGCTGAAGGCATGCAGCCATACTCCAAGGGATTTCATGTAGGAGAGCATCTCCTCATAAAATTCAATACCCAGGGTGGGGTGAAGTCCGCCCTGGAGGAGAATCTGTGTTCCGCCCAGAGCTTTCGTTTCTTCAATTTTCTGTTTTAGCTGTTCTTTATCAAGAACATATGCTCCGTCCTCATTTACTTCCTTATAAAAGGCACAGAATGAGCATTTGCACGTACATATATTTGTGTAGTTAATGTTTCTGTCTATAACAAAAGTCACAACCCCTTCGGGATGCAACCTTTTTCTGATATTGTCCGCCTCTATGGCAAGCTCATAAAGATCCGCCGTTTCAAGCATCCGAACAGCGTCCTGTTTTGTTAAGCGCATTTTTGTCATTATTTATATCTGCCGTTTTTCATTTTTATAAAACTGTTTAATATTAAATATCGCATATCGGGAAAGCAATTAAAAGAGTTTTTTATTTTCCGGTCTTTTGGTCGCCGGATCTTCTTAATCTTTGAAAAGCTCATAAAAAAGTTTATATTTATTCAGTGGTGAAATATGCGGATACTTATTGTTGAGGATGAACCGGAACTCAGCGGGCGGCTAAAGAAGACACTTGAGGAACAGAAATACGCCGTGGACTGTGCCTTTGACGGTGAAGAGGCATTGGACAGGCTGGCGGATATGCCTTATGACCTTGTTATTCTTGATATAATGCTGCCCAAGCTTGACGGTTTCGGAGTTCTGCGTGAAGCACACACAATGGGTGTGGATTCTCCAGTTTTAATGCTTACTGCAAGGACAGATACCGATGATAAGATCAAAGGTCTGGATTCCGGTGCGGATGATTATCTCACCAAGCCCTTTTCAACAGATGAGCTTTTGGCTAGGGTTCGTGCTATTCTCCGCAGAAAAGGGGGGCAGAATGATTCCCTCCTCCGTGCGGGCGGTGTCTCTCTGGATACGGTGAGCAGGGAGGCTCGCATTAATGGTGCTAAAGTTGATCTCACTCAGAGAGAATTTCTTATTCTTGAGTTTCTCATGTACAACAAAAACCGTGCAGTTACCAGATTCAGCCTTGCAGAACACGTCTGGGGTGATGACTTTGAGCCTTTCAGTATGTCCAATTTTATGGATGTTCATATAAAAAATTTACGCAAGAAAATAAGCGGTTCTGACGGTGAATCGGTAATTAAAACCATAAGAGGCGTGGGATATATTATTAAGGACGGTCAGGAATGAGCATAAGGCTTAAGCTTTCTTTTCTGATAGCCGCAGCCGGGCTGGTGACAGCTCTTATCTTTTCCGCCTCTGTTCTGTTTGAGATGCTTGAACAGCCCATAAGAGTGATGGACGCCGAGTTAAAAACCATTGCTTATGAGTCGGTTGTTACTCTGGATCAGGCAGGTGCGGCAAGCCTTAAAGACAGCAGACGCTACTGGATCAAAATATATAAAGCGGGGGTTTATGAGCCTCTGTATGTTTCCCACATTGCCCGCCACATAAATCTGCCTGAAGAGAACAAAAGAAAGGCTCTGGCATATGCCTATGTTCCTGATGAAGTGTCTTATGTTGAGCATAATTCAGATGGGCTTACCGCTTTCAGAATACGCCGTATGGTTATTGAACAGGAGCACTCCACAGGCACCTACGAAGATGACGGCGATGGCGATGACGAAGGATATGAAGACAATAAAACGTCATATGTTGTTTACGCCGCCATATCCGCAGAGAGAATCAAGGGCGAAATTGTAGATCTTATTGTTGTAGTGATACTGGGGCTTCTGCTCTCTGTAATTGTTCTTACCGTAATCAGCTATATAATAGCCGGTTATATTCTCCAACCTGTGCGAGCCATGAACCTGCGCACAAGGAATATTACAGAAAAGAATCTCAGCCTTCGCATACCCATAAAGGAGAACTGTGCCGATTCTGATGAGTTTAATACTCTGGCAATTACGCTTAACGGTGTTTTTGACCGTCTGGAGAATGCTTTCAACAGGCAGAAAAGGCTTATTGCAGATGCTTCCCATGAGCTTAAAACCCCTCTGAGCATAATGCGTCTTATCACTGATGACGTTACTATTGCAGGGAATATCACACCTGAGGATGCTTCCCGTCTTTCAAATCAGGTGCTGCGTATGGAGAGGCTCGTCAGGGATATACTGAACCTTTCTGGACTTGAGCTGGACAGGGCGGTGGTTTCGGAACGGGTTGACCTGAAAAGTGTCCTTGAACCTTTGACGGAGGACTATACCCTTCTTGCGTCCGGCAGAAATATACAGCTCACTATGGAGCTTAAGGGCTCTCTTTATGTTATGGGTGATTATGACAAGCTGTTCAGGGCTTTTTCAAATATTCTTGATAACGCCGTGAAATACTCTGACAAGGGCGGGGAAATAAAAATTTCCGCAGAACGCAGAGACGGCAGGGTCGAAATCAGGGTTTTTAATACCGGCGAGGGTATTCCCGCTGCCGCTTTGGGTAAGGTTTTTGAGCAGTTTTACAGAGTTGAGCAGTCAAGAGCTTCCCGCTATGGCGGTTCGGGGCTTGGGCTTGCCATAGTTAAGCGTATTATAGAACTGCACGGCGGCACTGTTTCCATAGAAAGCTGTGCGGGGGAATCTGTAACTTTTTCGGTGAATCTGCCCGCAGAATAAAAATTAATTCACCTTCATAAAATCTTCATATTTACTCTGTTATAACCTGCGTATGAAAGAAACAGGTTTTTCCCGCAGATGGATGATTTTTTTCCTTGCTCTTGCAGTTTACACAGGTGCATTTGCCTACCGTGGAGTTTTGTCCGTTGATATTATGGAGTCAAGAAACTATATAACCGCACGGGAAATTGTGCAGGATGGAAGCTGGCTTAAGCCCACACTGAACGGTGAGCTTCGCATAGCAAAACCGCCTGTGCCCACATGGCTTACAGCTGTTGTTTTTAATATAGCCGGGACAGACGCCAACTTGTCCGCTAACAGGCTTCCATCGGCACTGGCAGGTCTTCTTCTGCTTGTTTCCGCTTACTTTATATCATTATTTATCACAAAGTCACGAAGTGCTGCCTATTACTCGGTAATAGTTTTAAGCACCAGCTATCTGTTTTTTTATATGACCCGTAGAAACACATGGGATATTTATTCACAATCTTTCATGACTGCATCAATTGCTTCTTATTGCTCATCTTTTCAACTCAAAAGACAGCTTGGGAAAGTAGGTATGTACACGGCTGCGGGCGTTTTTGCGGCATTGTCGTTTATGAGTAAGGGTCCTGTGGCGTTTTACACAGTTCTTTTTCCATTTTTAATTGCCGGGTTTTACTATTTCAGGCTCAAACCTGTGAATTATACCGGACTTTTTGTGTTTTTGGCTGTTGCGGCCGCGCTATCCCTCCTGTGGCCTTTATATATATATTTTAATGAAACACATTCCGCTCTCAATACTGCCTCTGCGGAGATTTCCGCATGGGCCGACCGACATATCAAACCCTTTTGGTACTACATCAAATTCCCCTTGATGTCCGGTCTGTGGTCTGTGTTTTTGCTCCCTCTGCTTGTTCCGTGGTTCGCTTCCGCACGCCTCGGCAAGCGGAGGGCAGCTTTTTACCTTACATGGCTTTTTATCACTCTGGTTCTTCTTTCTGTCATACCGGAGAAGAAGGACAGATACCTTCTTCCAGTTATAATTCCCGCATCGCTTATGATAGGCGAATATGTGAGCCTCCTTGCGGGCAGGCTGCGCCGCACATCTGCTGACAGTGTTATACTGGGAGTATGGGGTGGAGCGGTTTTCTCCTTTGGTTTATGCGCACTTGGGATTTCTGCTGCCGCTCAGATCTGGTTTACCCCTTACAACGGTCTTCTTTTTATAATTGCCGCCACAGCCACAGTATACTGTGCTGTTCGGCTTGCAATAAGCATATGCAGCAGGGAAACGGAAAAATATATCTCTCTTTCTGCAGTGCTTTTCTGCCTTTCTGTGCTTTTGGCTGTACCTGCTGTTGAGGCATTTATGCCGGAACGTGAATTTAAGGCGCTGGAACAGGTGAGAAAGGATGAAATATACAAACACAGCGGCGGCTTTTACGGCAGTCTGGGCATTAAAGAGATTCGGGCTGTGGGCAGAAAAGTGCGCCCTGTAAACGAATTTGTTGAAAACGGCGGAGAAAGCGCTGTTCTGATAGTTAAAAGAAATCTGAAGGCAGATGAACTGGACGGTATGGGGCTTAAGGCAGAATACCTGAAAACTTATTCATCAGGAGCGGATGAAAAATGGAACTTTTACTTAATAAGCAGGAAAGAGCAATGAAACCGGAAATTTCCATAGTGATACCATTCTATAATGAGGCGGAAAATATTGATCCTGTCTGCTCGGAGCTTCTTTCTGTTCTTATGTCAGGTTTTGTGAAAAGCTGGGAGGTTGTTCTCATAGACGACGGCTCAACAGACGGAACAGCCGCAGCCATAGACCGGTGGGCAAATAAAAGCTCTTTCAGGGCGGTTCACCTCTGTAAAAACAGTGGACAGTCCGCTGCTCTTTTTGCTGGTTTTGCAGCAGCGCAGGGTGACTGCATCTTTACTCTGGACGGCGACGGTCAGAATGATCCCGCAGATATTCCAAGGCTTCTTAAAAAAATGAAGGAGCTTAATGTTGGCATGATCTGCGGTGTGCGTGTCAAAAGAAATGACAGCAGCCTCCGCAGGTTTTCAAGCAGACTGGCTAACAGGATCAGGGCGAAAATACTCGGTGACTGTATAAGCGATGTGGGATGTTCCTCCAGAGGGTTTAAAAGAGAATGCCTCGATTCTTTCCGGTTTTTTCGCAATGCTCACAGGTTCTTCCCCGCACTGGTGCAGATGGGCGGATACAAGGTCGCAGAAATGCCTGTGAACCACAGAGCAAGAAACAAGGGCGTCAGCAAGTACGGGCTGGGGCTGAACAGCCGTATCTGGGTCGGCATAGCAGATCTCTTCGGAGTGTACTGGATGAAGAAGAGGTATATCTCCGTATCATCTTATGAATACATGAAAAACCATACTGTTGCCAAAGCCTCCGGTGAGTAGGGAGGCTTAACAGCTTTAGCCTTGTGTAAACCGTGCGGACGTATTAAACTCAGCGTATGTTTGAGTTCCTCTTTCAGACGGATACGCTGCTGACTTTTATTATGGTTTTCTTCCGCATTTCAGGCATTATTTTCAGTGCCCCGATGTTCAGCAGCCAGCTTATTCCGAATAATGTAAAAATTGCCGTATCTCTTGTGCTTGCCGTTGTGGTTGCTCCCACTGTGCAGTCCATCGGGCTTTCAAATATCAACCCTCTGCTGCTTATTCTCCTGATAGCCAAGGAAATTCTTCTTGGCATAGCAACAGGAATGATGGCGCAGCTTCTTTTTGTGGGTGTGCAGATAGGGGGAGAACTTGCGGGTTTTCAGATGGGCTTCAGCATGGTGAACTCTTTCGATCCTTCCATGAATATGCAGCTTTCCATCATCGCCCAGCTTAAAAACGTGGCGATGATACTCTTTTTTATCGCCCTCGGCGGTCATCTTATGGTGATAGGTGCCATGAGCGAATCTTTCCGGGCTGTCCCTCTGGGCATATTCACCTTCAAGGCGGAGGGCTTTTTGTACATTGCTAAAATGCTCAGTGCATCTTTCCTGACAGCTCTTAAAATAGTCGCCCCTATATTCGTGGTGATGCTCTGCACCCATGTGATAATGGGGATAATGGGAAGGCTTGTTCCCCAGCTTAACCTTATGATTGTGGGTTTCCCGTTACAAATTGCCGTGGGGCTTTCTATTTTAAGCATAAGCCTGCACTACTTTTTTATAGTTTTTGAAAAGCTTCTGCATGAGTATTTTATGCGGATTGCCACATTGTTTTATATCTTCGGCGGTAACTGATGGCTGACAACGATTCGGAAAAGACCGAACAGCCCACCGGGCGGCGGATTCAGAAAGCCAGAGAAGAGGGCAACGTAGCAAAAACAAGGGAACTCAGCGCTGCTGTGACCTTTGTGGCTACGGCTGTCTTTATGTATTTTTATATTTCCACAATGTCAGACGAACTTATGCGTTTTATGCGTGAGTCGTTTATGTCTTTGACCTATGTGCTTGATGAAAAAAGCACAATCAAACTGATGGTTTTTGTTATTATATTCATGACAAAGATTCTCGCTCCGGTACTTGTTATGCTGTTTGTGGTGAACATCGCCTCCAATATTATGCAGTTCGGGTTCCTTTTCAGCCCCAAGGCTCTTGCTGTTAAGTTTGACAGGCTCGACCCCATTAAGGGTTTCGGCAGAATATTTTCCAAGCGCAGCCTTGTGGAGCTTTTTAAATCACTCTTTAAAATATTTGTGGTGGGGCTTGCCGCCTTTTACATAATAAAAGGGAAGATACCCACAATCCTCCGCCTTGGTGACTCTGAACCCATTGACAGCATAATGTTTTTTCTGATGCTGATGTTTGAGCTTTTCCTCAAAATAGGTGTTCTTGTGCTTATTCTGGCTGTTATAGACTTCATGTACCAGAAGTGGCAGAACACCGAAGACTTGAAAATGACAAAACAGGAAGTGAAGGAAGAGTTTAAGCAGATGGAGGGGGATCCCCTCATCAAACAGAAGATACGCAGCATGCAGAGGGACATGGCACGCAAGCGCATGATGTCTGACGTGCCGAAATCTGATGTTGTGGTAACAAACCCCACCCACTTTGCAGTTGCGCTGAGATACCGCCCCGGAGAGGACAAAGCGCCCATGGTTCTGGCAAAAGGGCAGAGGCTCCTTGCCTTGCGTATCAGAGAGATGGCGAAAAAAAACGGCGTGCTTATTCATGAGGATCCGCCCCTTGCCCGTACACTTTTCAAAACGGTTGACATAGGTGAGGAAATACCGGAGAATTTGTATAAAGCAGTAGCAGAAATACTTGCCCTTGTAGGGAAATTTAAGCACATGAGAAGGTAGTTAAGTGGCTCAATCAAACCTGATGACCAGAATGATAAAGCAGGGGGAAATAGGCTTCGGTCTGTTTTTTATCGGCATAATCATAGTAATGGTTCTGCCTATGCCTGCGGTACTGCTCGACCTTCTTCTGGTGTGCAGTATTGCCCTTTCTGTTCTGATACTTATGGTTGCGATCTACGCTGACGAGCCGTTAAAATTCTCCACTTTTCCTTCGGTTCTGCTGATTATTACGCTTTTCAGGCTCTCTCTTAACGTTGCATCCACAAGGCGAATCCTCCTCAACGGTTCAAGCGGGGAAGGCGCAGCCGGACACGTTATTCAGGCTTTTGGTCAGTATGTAGTTGGTGGAAACTATGTAGTGGGCGTTATTATTTTCCTTATCCTTGTCCTGATTAACTTCATGGTTATTACCAAGGGTTCCGGACGTATAGCGGAAGTTGCGGCAAGATTCACACTGGACGCTATGCCCGGTAAACAGATGAGTATCGATGCCGACCTTAACGCAGGGCTCATTGACGAAGCAGGCGCAAAGGCGAAAAGAGCAAAGATTCAGCAGGAAGCAGACTATTACGGAGCTATGGACGGTGCGAGCAAGTTTGTTCGCGGTGACGCCGTTGCAGGGCTTATAATCACAGGTATAAATATTTTAGGCGGTCTTGCCATCGGTGTTCTCCAGAACGGAATGGACGTGGCGGATGCGGCAGGAGTTTTCACCATACTCACAGTGGGCGACGGTCTGGTGAGCCAGATTCCCTCGCTCATAGTCTCCACTGCGGCGGGTCTTATTGTTTCCCGTGCAGGCGGCGGTGATAAAGACCTGAGCGGACAGCTTGCCAGACAGCTTTTCCGCAGTACAAGGGTTCTTTACATAACAGGCGGCATACTTCTGTTTTTTGCAGTTGTTCCGGGAATGCCCTTTTTCCCTTTCCTGTTCCTTTCTGCGATATTTTTCGGCATAGCCTACTCTGTTAAAAAGAGTGCGGAAAGACCGGATGAAGAGGAAGAGGAGCTTGAAGAGGAACGCAAACCCGCAACGGAAGAGGAAGAGGTTAAAGAACTTCTGGAGATGGATACCATGGAACTTGGTATCGGATTCAGCCTCATCCCTCTTGTGGATTCGGCGCAAGGCGGAACGCTCCTGAACCGCATTAAGTCCATACGCAAGCAGATAGCCCTCGAACTTGGAATAATTGTCCCCCCCGTAAGGATAAGGGATAACCTTCAACTTGACGGCAACGGATACAGCATACTCCTCAAAGGGGTCAAGGTCGCAGGCGGGACGATTTTTCCCGATAAATTTCTTGTAATGAACCCCGAAGGGAGTGTTGATAAAATAGACGGTATAGCCACAAAAGAGCCCGCTTTCGGGCTGGCTGCAAAGTGGGTTGATGAACGCCAGAAGGAAAAGGCGGAGCTTAACGGCTTCACCATTGTTGACCCCGCAACGGTTATCGCCACACACCTGACAGAAGTTATAAAGTCCCACGCCGGAGAACTCATCGGCAGGCAGGAAACAATGGAGCTGCTCAATGGTGTTAAGGAAAAATATCCCAAACTTGTGGATGACCTTGTCCCCTCGATACTGGATCTTGGAACTGTCAACAGAGTATTGCAGAACCTCCTGAGAGAGAAAATATCCATCCGTAACCTGCGGAGCATTCTGGAGGTTCTTGCCTCTTACGGAGTGCAGCTTAAGGATGTGGAGGCCCTTACGGAGCGTGTGCGCCTGTCGTTAAAAAGGCAGATAACGGAAAGCCTCCTTGCACCGGACGGAGCGCTTTATGTTTTTACCCTGCCGTCTGAGGTTGAACAGCTTCTCGCTAAAAACTTACAGCAGGGAGACGAAGGAAAGGATATACTTATAGATCCCCTTGCGGCGCAGAAGATACTTTCAAAGATGATAGGCAAAGTGGATGAGGTGACACAGAAGGGATTCAGCCCCGTGCTTGTTATTTCACCTCCGCTCCGTTCGGCTATGCGCCGCTTTGCGGAGAAGTTTATCAAGAATATTAATGTCATATCCCACAATGAAATAAGCGAGAATGTCAGGATAGAGAGCCTAGGCATGCTGGAGATTAAGATATGAAGATAAAAAAGTACGAAGCATACGACATGGCGGAAGCGATGAGGATGATAAAGCAGGAGCTTGGCTCTGAGGCTGTTATTCTCTCCACCAGAAAAGTCGTGAAAAACAGCAGCTTCGGTCTTTTCTCCAAGCCTCTCATCGAAGTTACTGCCGCAGTGGACATGGATGAGCGCATATTAATGGAAAAAACAGCCAAGGCAAAAGCGGCAAGACCAAAACCGCATAATGCAGGCTCAACATACAACGGGTTCGGAAAGATAGCAGAACCTAAAAAGGAAGAGGATTTTAAACCTGATACATTCGCTGAAGACATCAGGCGTCCGCAGAAAGAGACTGTGTACCGCTCGGAAACATCACGTCAGGCAAGGCAGCCACAGGCTGACACATATCCGCAGGGCGGGGTGGATAAGCTGGCCGAACTGATAAACACTCTCGGTCTGAACCGCTTTGAGAGTCTTATAACCGACGTTGCTGAAATCAAGAAGCAGATGCTTGAGATGAAAAGCGCACTCACTGAAAATATTGTTGTCGACCTGCCGGAACAGCTCAAGGAGTTTTACTCTCTGATGGTTAAAAACGGCGTGGACGATGTTATTGCCTATAAATTTCTCAAACGTATAGAAAAACGTGCCACAGCGGGGCTTACCAGAAGCCAGATCCGTAACCTTATCGTTCAGCTTCTGGGCGATCTTATCCCCATCGAAAAGGATTACTTTTCATCCCTAAACAGGAAGATAGTTGCCTTTGTCGGTCCTACGGGAGTGGGGAAAACCACCACTGTTGCAAAAATAGCCGCCAACCTCTCCCTTAAACTTAAAAAAAGGGTGAGTCTTATCACTATAGATAATTTCAGGATAGGGGCGGTGGAGCAGCTTAAAACCTACGCTGAAATTGTGGATATTCCCCTTCAGGTGGCATCAAGCCCGGAAGAACTGCAGGCTATACTCGCCCGCACCGAAGGCTATGACTATGTGTTTGTTGACTCAATGGGCAGAAGCCAGTTTGATACTGAACAAATAGGCGACCTCCGCAGCTTTCTAAGCGCCGGAGACAGGATGACTGTTGCTCTTGTTATGTCCATGAGCAGCAACCACGTTGAAATGGCTGAAACATTTGAAAACTACAGCGCCCTCATGCCGGAATATGTTGTTTTTACCAAGCTTGATGAAACAAAATACTTTGGTCCCATGGTGAATCTGCCGATCCGTAAAAAGACCCCTGTCCTGCTTCTTTCCACCGGACAGAATGTCCCTGATGATATGGAAATTCCTGATGGCAGGAAGATTGCTAGTCAGATCCTCAAGGATATTCCGGGGTTCTGGAGTGAAAGATGACAGATCAGGCGCACAATTTAAGACGAAAAGCGTGGGATAAAAAACGGCGAGCGAAGTATATTTCCGTCTCCAGCGGCAAAGGCGGGGTGGGAAAAACCAATTTTGTGGTAAACCTTGCCTACTGGCTTGCCAAAATGGGGAAAAAAGTTCTTGTTTTTGATGCAGACTTGGGACTCGCCAATGTTGATATTCTGCTTAATCTCACAGTTACCGCTTCCATAAGAAAATATATGCTGGGTGAAGTGGAAATAGACAGCGTAATAAAAAAAGATGTTTACGGATTTGACGTTATACCCGCCTCAAGCGGGTTTTCGGATCTTACCAATCTGAATGAAGAAGACTTTGAGAAGATTGTGGAAATCTTTGTAAATCTTGACTCATCCTACGATTATATTCTGTTCGATACAGGTGCGGGAATCTCCGAAACGGTGACGAAGTTTGCCGCTATCGCTGACACTGTGATAGTTATAACTCAGCCCGAACCTACTGCTATAACAGATGCTTATGCATTTATGAAGGTGGTTCACTTTGACCACGGCATAAACCGCATTCGCTTTGTGCTTAACAGAGTAGATGACGTAAACGGTGTAAAAAACATCTACATGAGCATGAAAAATGTTGCTAAAAAATTCCTTGATGTGGAGCTTGATCTCCTCGGGCACCTCCGGGAAGACAAACAGGTGATCAGCTCTGTTAAGTTTCAGAAGCCTGTATGCGAAATTAACCAGAATGGCTCATATTCAAGGGATATTTATAATATAGCCCGCAATATTCTCGGTCTGCCTGCTGAAAATTCACGTAGAGAAGGACTTTACAGCCTTCTTAAGGGGGTTTTCAAATGACATTTCTGCACAGAGAAATCGCTTTGATGCTTGCTACAATTGCCTTTGTCTCTTCCTTTGTTTACAAGTTCTTTCTGCTTGAGGTAAAATTGACTTATGTAACGAGGGACATTATAATGTTTTTCATTATTTATTATGTGACTGAAAAGCTTTTCTTCTATATAGACAAGATAATGATTAACTACAGGAAGATACTTTGATGCAATACGAGGCAGGCGGCGCAGTGAACAGATTTTCTCCCAAAGAGAGGGAGGAGATAATAGCAGAATTTATGCCCAGAATAAAATCATGGGTTATCCGTATGAGTGCGTCCCTCCCCGACAGTGTGGATCTAGATGATCTGTATTCCTCTGCCTGCGTAGGTCTTATCGAGAGTATGGACCGCTTTGACAAAGACAGAAACGTTAATTTTTATACATTTGCGGAAAGACGTATCAAAGGTTCTATCCTTGACACTCTCAGAAGTCTGGACTTCCTGCCGAGAAATGTGCGCACCAGACTGAAGCAGCTTGAGGCGTTCATCGAGAAAACCTACCGTGAGCATGGAGCCCGCCCTTCTGTTGAGGAAATAGTCGCCGGGAGCGATTTTGAGGCGAAAGAGGTTTACCGTCTTCTTGAACTCCAGGATAATGACAAACTTTTGAGTCTTGATGAATCTGTCGGCAGTGAAGGTGAAAACAATCTTATAGATTTCATTAAAAGTAAAGGACTCACCCCTGAAGATGAGGCGGTGAAGAATAAACTCATAGAAAGACTCGGCGAAGAGATAGACAGTCTCCCCGAAAAAGAGAAATATGCCATAACTCTTTATTATTACGAAGAACTTACCATGAAAGAGATTGCAGAGGTTCTGAACATTACGGAGTCAAGGGTTTCTCAAATCCACTCTGCGGCCGTGACGAAGCTTAAAAGGAGGCTGAAAGAGTTCTATGAATAAAATCAAAGTTGTTATTGTCGATGATTCCGCTTTTATGAGAAAGGCCATTGAATCCATGCTCGCCAAGGATACCGAGATTGAGATAATCGGTCAGGGGCGTAACGGGCTGGATGCTGTGGAAATGGCAAGAAATCTTAAACCTGACGTCATGACTCTTGACATCGAGATGCCCAGAATGGACGGACTGACCGCTCTTGAAAAAATAATGAGCGAAAATCCGTTGCCCGTCATTATGGTCAGCTCGCTTACCACCGAAGGAGCAGAAGCCACTATGAAAGCCCTTGATTTGGGCGCTGTGGACTTTATACCGAAAGAAAAATCATTCGCCAGCTTCGGCGTTATGAATATAGAAGATGATCTGCGGAACAAGATAAAACAGTTTGCCAGAAGAAAAAACCTGATGAGAAGGCTTCGTCCTTCGTCATTTGCAAGACCTGCGTCTACGGCTGCTGGAGTTCAGAGTCCTGCGGCTCCTTCTGCACAAACAAAAATAATCTCCAAGCCGGGTCATAAAAGAATTGTGATAATCGGCACTTCCACCGGAGGTCCTCAGTCCTTGCAGAAAGTTATACCAAGGCTTCCTGCGGATCTAGGCGTTCCTATTGTTGTGGTTCAGCATATGCCGCCCAATTTTACCCAGTCTCTCGCACAGAGGCTTAATTCTCTGAGCAAGCTGACAGTTATAGAATCGCAAGGGAACGAAAAGCTTGAACCGAACACAGTATATATTGCTAAAGGCGGTCAGCATTTGAGGATAAAGAAAATCGGCGCTAATTACGTCACGGAGCTTAATCCTGAGGCAGGTGGTCATCTTCATGTACCCAGTGTGGATGTTACGGCGGCGTCTGTTGCAGAAGTTGCGGGAAGAGATGCGCTTGGAGTAATAATGACAGGTATGGGTGCTGACGGCAAGAAAGGTCTCCAGCTCCTTAAACTTAAGGGTGGAAACGTTATTGCACAGGATGAGGAATCAAGCATTGTTTACGGTATGCCCCGTGCTGTGGTCGAGGCTGGAATAGCTGATGAAATTGTTTCCCTTGACGATATATTTAACAGGATAATATTCCACTGTAAGTAAACAGGGAGCTTAAACCCCGTATTAATTCTTCTGAAAAGAATTTCTTTTCTGCGGAGCAATTGGGGTTTTGGGGAGAAAGTGTGAAAGAACACTTTTTGCCTAAAAAGGGGTCTTTCACGTAAATAGACCTTTAATAAATGACAAAAGGTAGCAAATGGCAGATATTTTAAGTCAGGAAGAGATTGATGCGCTGTTGTCTGACTTAATAACGGAAAAAAGTACATCTCTGTCTTTTTTCCGTACACGCTCGCACCGCATAGAATGCGGTTTCGCTTCGCACGGCGTGTTCCCATCCGTGGGAACATCTGTGGACAACATTACAGGCATAAACGGAGTAATAGGTTAATATATGGCAGATATTTTAAGTCAGGAAGAGATTGATGCGCTGTTGTCTGACTTAATAACGGAAAAAAGTACATCTCTGTCTTTTTCCCGTACACGCTCGCACCGCATAGAATGCGGTTTCGCTTCGCACGGCGTGTTCCCATCCGTGGGAACATCTGTGGACAACATTACAGGCATAAACGGAGTAATAGGTTAATATATGGCAGATATTTTAAGTCAGGAAGAGATTGATGCGCTGTTGTCCACCGTATCCACGGAGGACGATTTATCGGATAATTCGATACAGCAGCTTGACTTTGTGCCTAAAAAGATTTCGGTTTACGATTTCCGCAGACCGGACAGGGTATCAAAAGAGCAGCTTCGTTCTATCCGAAATCTTCATGATAAGTTTGCGCGCAACTTTTCATCCTCGCTTTCAAACTTTCTGCGTACCATCACAGACATAACTCTGGTTAGTGTGGATCAGATGACATACGGAGAGTTCCTTATGTCTCTCCCAGACCCTACCAGCTTTAACATTATAAGTATGATACCTATGGAAGGAAATGCGGTGTTGGAGATAAACCCGTCACTTGTTTTTCCCATAGTTGACAAGCTTCTGGGCGGTCCGGGACAGCCGCTGTTTCAAACCCGTGAGCTTACGAGCCTTGAGCAGCACATAATAGAGGGTATATTAAGCCTGATACTCAAAGATCTTGAAGATGTCTGGCGGCAGATTGTGCAGAATATCCGCTTTAAGAAAGAGCTGAGTGAGAACAGCCCGCATATTATTCAGATTGTTGCACAGAACGAGGTTGTTATCCTTGTGGTTTTCGAGATCAAGTTCGGTGAGGCGACGGGGATGATGAACCTCTGTATCCCTGCCATTGTTCTTGAACCTGTTCTCGGCAAGATCAGCAGCCAGGACTGGCTGATAGGCGCCAAGAAAGGCAAGTTCGGGGATAATGAAAAGCATATTCTTGATATGCTTGAAGAGATTAAGATTCCTCTGCGTGCATCCCTTGGGCATACCACTCTTACCATTGAAGAGATAATGAATCTTCAGGAAGGCGATCTGGTTATGATGGATGTTAAGGCGGGCACTCCTGCTGGTATATTTATCAACAACAAAAAGAAATTTTTCGGTCATATAGGTACGTTAGGCGTGCGTAAGGCTGTGAGAATAAATGAAATGATCACGGAAGAAGTTAATGAGGAAAGATCTGGATAAAGGCAAATACGCCGCTTTTACAGGAGTTGTAACGGACATGTTTGCCTCAACCTTCGGCAGCATGTTTGATAAGGAAATAAGTATTTCTCTGTCTGATGCCTATTCCGGCGGGGCGGATGAGCTTATGTACGGTTATGAGTCCCAGACGGCGGTCTCCATTACAGAGGAGAAATCAGGTTTTGATGCCGGATTGTTCTTCTACACCAAAGATATAACCATGCTTGCCGCTCTCATGCTCATGATGGATTCCGAGGGTACTGAAGAGCTTGGTGAAGATGATCCTGATGCAATAAAGGAACTTTGTCAGCAGGTTTTGTCTTCTCTTACCGTACCGATTGATGAGAGGCTTGGCAAAAAAGTCAGCTTCAAAGTTGATGATGTGCTTAAAAATGAAAATTCGGCTCTTTTTCAGTCAGAAAGTTATTTTATAGCCGATATGAAATTTACAATCGGTGACCGTAAAACAGCTATGCGCTTTTTTATGGATGAGGATCTGCTGTCCATGTTTTCGGGTAAAAGTTCCGGCGGGGCAGGATCCGCTTCTGATGAAGAACCAGATTTTGCAACTGCTTTTACTTTTCCTGATGATCCTGATGATGCAATGAATGATCCCATAAGCTCTATGGGAGGCGGTTCCGTCTCCGGCGGGCAGAACATGGACATGCTGATGGACATAGATGTTCCGGTCAGTGTGAAAATGGGCTCAACAAGGATGTTTTTAAAGGATATACTTACTATGGGATCAGGAAACATTGTAGAGCTTGACGAATCTGCGGATGAACCTGTTGAACTTGTTGTAAACAATAAGGTTATAGCCCGCGGAGAGGTGGTTATCGTCGATGGCTACTTCGGTTTTCGCATTAAGGAAATCGTAAGCAGGGCAGAGAGATTGAAGAAATTAAAGGATTGACATTGGTGTTATAATATAAATAATATGATATTATGACATCTCAGGCGGAGGATTGAATGGCTCATCATCACGTTGTAATAACAGTGGACGACTCTTCCACTATGAGAAGAATAATTAAAAATACTCTTCTCAAGCTCGGCTTCACAAACATCCTTGAGGCTGGTAACGGTGTGGAAGCTCTTGATGTCATGGCAAAAAACAAGGTTGATGTTGTTATTACCGACTGGAACATGCCGGAAATGGACGGGCTTACTTTTGTTAAAACTCTCAGATCCAAGGATGAGTACAAAACTATGCCTATTCTTATGGTAACGACAGAGGCTGCCAAGGAAGACATTCTCACCGCACTCAGAAGCGGTGTAAACAACTATGTGGTAAAACCTTTTACCCCTGATACGCTTAAAGAGAAGATAGACAAACTTCTGGGTCTGTGATTATGAACAATTTCAAGGACGTTAATGAGCTTCTTGATATTGCAAGAAACATCAGTAACGGAAACTATGATGTCGTAGGTATTGATGTCAATCCTGAGAGTGAACTCTTTCACATTGCAGAATATTTCAGCAAAGCAGTAAATAAGCTTAAGACTGTAAGCTCTGCGGTTGAAGATGCGTATGAAGATCTGCCCGGTTTTGAGAGCGTTCTTCACAGTGTCATCGGGGACTCGAAGGAAGCGTCCGAGAACGTTCTTGAGTGTGTGGATAAAATCAATTTCAATATTGACGACATAAAAGAGAATCTCGGCACTCTGCGGACGTATGTAGAGAACGGCGAGTTCAGCAAAATAAACGGTATTCTTGACCGCCTGCGTGACAAAGGCACGGCAGGTCAGGATGTCAGCTTTGATATTATTGCCTCCCTCGAATTTCAGGATATTACCAAGCAGAAAATTGATAAACTGATAAAAATCATATACGACCTTCAGGAAAGACTTACGCACCTCGTGCTTATGCTTGGGGTTAAAGATAGAAAGATTGACGTTGAAACTTTAGAGAAACTCAAAACAAAAGACGGTATAATGGAAAACCAGAACCTTGTTGACGAGTTACTCAAAGAGTTCGGTATATAGAACAGCAGTACAGGATGTACTGCCGCCGTGCGTAGCGAAGCCTTGCTTTGCAAGGCGCGAGCGTGTATGTCAAATTCTCAGGATGATGAATTTGCAGTTATAAGGACAGCTAAATTATACTTTAAATTGTCTTGAAGTTATTCAGACATCCGCTATCTTAACTTTCAGACACAATTGCCGCAAAAGTGAACAGAAAGCGGAATAAATTACAGAGCCGTTCATTAAAATTAAACGGCGATACTTTTGTTAAGGAGGTCCCTATATGGACGGCATCGGCGACATGCAGGATCTTGTACAGGATTTTATTCTCGAAACAGATGAAATTATAGAAAGCCTTGACCACGACCTTGTGGAACTGGAAAACAGCAAGAATGATCTTGAACTGCTGAACAAGATTTTCCGTGCTGCACATACAATGAAAGGTGCCTCCTCTTTCCTTGGCTTTGATAAAATGGCGAATCTTACTCACCATGCCGAGGAAATTCTCAATAAACTCCGTAAAAACGAGATGCAGGTTAATGCAGTTATTATGGATATACTGCTTGAGTTTGTGGATGTAACCAAACATATACTTGCTGATATCAAAGCCGGCAAGGACACTGTGAAAATAGATGAAACTGTTAAAAAGCTTAAGCTTGCAAATGAAGGCAACTTCGATCAGATAGACGGTGATTCTGCTGGAAGCTCATCCACACCGGCTCCTTCAGGCAAACGTGCTGATAATGATGTGAATCAGGTGAAAAAAGCCGCAATGTCCATAGAACAGACTATACGTGTGGATGTCTCAAGGCTTGACTCTCTGATGAACCTTGTGGGAGAGCTTGTTCTGAGCAGAAACAGAATAGGACAGATTTCAGGCGAGCTTGAAAAGAAATTTGAAGGCGAATTCCTCATAGAACAGCTTATGGAAACCACTTCACAGATTGGGCTTATTACCACAGAGCTTCAGCTTGCTGTGATGAAAACAAGAATGGTTCCCATCGGCAAAGTTTTCAATAAATTTCCCCGTATGGTGCGTGACCTCTCCAGAGAGAAAAATAAGGAGATCGAGCTTGTTATAACCGGTGAAGAAACAGAGCTTGATAAATCTGTCGTGGAAGAGATAGGCGACCCGCTTATACACATGATCCGAAACGCAGTGGATCATGGTGTTGAAAGCCCTGAAGAAAGAAGAAAAGCAGGTAAACCTGTTAAAGGAACCGTACATCTTTCCGCATATCATGAAGGAAACCACATTGTGGTTGAGATCAGGGATGACGGTAATGGTATGGACGCTGCAAAACTTAAAAAGAAAGCAGTCGAAAAAGGCGTCATAACTCCTGAAGAAGCTAAAAATCTTGATAATGAAGGTGCATTCAACCTTATTTTCAAACCCGGCTTCTCCACCGCAGAGAAAATTACAAGCATCTCCGGACGCGGCGTGGGTATGGACGTTGTTAAAACAAACATCGAAAAACTTAACGGTATCATAAATATAGAATCTGAACTCGGACACGGTACACGATTCCGCCTCAAACTTCCCCTTACGCTTGCTATTATTCAGGCTCTGCTTGTGGATGTTTCCGGCGAAATTTTTGCGATACCTCTTGTCTCTGTTGTGGAAACAGTGCGTATCAACCTCAGCGAAGTACATAATTTCGAGGGAAGAGAAGTTCTTAAACTCAGAGACTCAGTTCTCAGCCTTCTCCGTCTGGATGAAATATACGAACTTGAGGGTTCATACAAAGACGATATCTATGTTGTTGTCGTTGGACTTGCAGAGAAAAAGCTCGGATTTATTGTCGATAAGCTCGTCGGACAGGAAGAGATTGTTATCAAATCCCTCGGCGAATACCTCGGCGGCAATGTCGGCATAGCCGGAGCGACAATCATGGGCGACGGACGTGTCAGACTCATCATTGATGTTGCAGGTGTTATCGATATAGCCGGTAAAATGCCCAGACGCTCACGCAAAAAAAAGAAAGCGGGCGCAGTTAAGAAAAACGCCAACAGTGTAAATGTGCTTGTTGTGGATGACTCCGCAACGGACAGAAAAATAATGAACCGCCTTCTTTCCTCAACAGGATGGATAAATGTTGATGAAGTCTCAGCAGGAAGGGATGCGCTTAAATATCTTGAGAGTAATGACCCCGACATCATCGTTACTGATATTATGATGCCGGATCTTGACGGGTATGACCTTTCCAAAATGATAAGGGAAAGGGGCTATGAAAAACCTATAATTGCAGTTTCGGGCAGATCCGAAGTTACGGACAGAAAGAAGGTGAGTGCCGCCGGCATAAACGCTTTCCTGCTTAAACCTCTGAACCTGCAGACAATGCTTGATAAGATCGATGAGCTGCTTGCTCAGAAAACTGCTAATTAGTTTTACAGCGCTTCTCCTTTTTACGGGAGAGGCGCTTTCCGCTGTGTATGTCTACGAGGTTACAACCGTAAGCCGCCGCTTTCAGACCGCCTCCATGCTCGGTCCGAAAGCTTTTCTGTTTCATAACGGCGGAAGCGATATAATCAAAAATCTAAAAATTGTTCAGAAATATCCCGGAAAAGATTTCAATAAAGCTCTGGAGGAAAACAGACTTGGGAATGCAAACTACCGTCCGCTTCTTTATCAGACTCCTCCTGCCGATTCTAATTATATCCGTTTTATCTGGTGGCGTTGAAAAAGCATCCGCAGACGGGCGAAAGCTTTTTCTTATCCACATCACCCGTGAGGGGAGTTCTGCTGTGACCACAATGCACGTCAGAGCAGAGGATATTGATGAGGCAAGAAGCCAGATCGTTCTCAACGGGTGGAAGCTTATAAGGATAGAGGAAAAAGAACTTACCGAACCGGATTACTCCGGTCATAAATTCCGCTATACAGGCAATTCTCCGGCTAAAGCGGCTAATATGCAGTCAGATGCGAAAAATGCTGCCTCACAGAATTCAGATCTTCCTGACGGTTCACCGGCTCTTCTTGCAGATGATAATTATACTTATATAGGCACGCTCTATTTTGATATTGGTGAATTTCATGCTGAGGTGCCGGCGCAGCTTGGTACAAAGATAGCCTCACTGCGGGACTCAGGAGAGTACCTTATTCTGGGGCATACGGATACTCTTCGTGTTATGGAGAATGACCGCTTTGACACCAACTTCGACCTTGCCCGAAAAAGAGCGGATTATCTGAAAACGATTCTGGAGCAAAACGGTATATCTTCAGTTAATATAGCAGCGCAGGGGATGGGGACTCTTATGCCTGCTGCGGAAAATACAAAGAACGGGCAGCCCATGAACAGGAGAGCGGATCTTTATGAACGAAAATGACGGCATAAGGTATGAGGATTTTTACAATATCAGCCTGAAGAATTTTTATGAGCTGATAACGGAAATCCTTCACGACTTTCACTTTGCTGTACACAGATCTGTTTTTGACGGACAGGGGAAACGCCGTATTGAGATATGGCGGTCATCAAAGGATGAAAATGATAATGCCCTTGTATGGCTCGAGATTGTTGAAGGGGAAAAAGAACTTGACCCATATATAAGCACAGACGTTCTTCGTACCATGAATGAAGAGAATGTTATTAAACTTTTCTTCTTTACCAACGGCTCTCTTGAAAAGAAAGAGAAAGAGGTTCTGGATGGCCGTGACCATTATATATTCACCCCCACCGATATAATGGAAACCATAAATGCCCTGGAAAAAAAGAAAAAGTACAAGCACCAGAAAAAAAGAAAATCAAAAGGTGTTCCCAGCGGTTACACAGTCCTGAAAAATTATCTTAAAGCCAGACAGACCGAAAGAGGTTCTGTTACTGTGCCCACAAGTAAAGTGACAATGGTCACTGAGAAATACACCAAGCTTGCACGAGGTATTCTGGATGAGATAGATCTCCTTGAGGATATCAACAATATAACCCCTGAGATCAGGGAGAAGTTCAAGAAAATTCAGCATGATATTCTCCCGGAAGTGCTTAAAGTCTCAGTCTTTAAGTTTACTGATAAATTTACCGATGTAAAAACAAGACTGTTCTCTCTGCTGCAGTATCTGCTTATCTATATAGGCGCAGTCGTTGAGTACGAATCGGAAGACGAGATGAAGCGCAGCCGTGAGCAGGTGGAGCTGGATCTTGAATATCTTGAAGGGATGGAAAGCAACGTTGATGAATATAAAGTTACTCTTATGGAAAGGGCTCAGAAGATAGCGTGGAAGCTGCTTTATATATCACTTGCCATAATAGCTTTTTTCAGCGTTTTTTTCCTGATCATGATGAACGATTAGGTTTAATGACCTTAACTGTTTCTAATGATACTGAATTTTGTTATAACAATAATTACGCTGAGATTAGCGCTGGGCAGTGAAAAACCTGAAAATTCCTGATAAGAGTGGTATTATTTGTTAACTTTGAAGGAGCATTATATTATAATCAGGCTAACTGTCTGCGGTATTTTATGCGGAAAATAAAAAAATAACGGCTGGAATAGATGGAGTTTAACCAGGAAATTCTCAACTACATGAACGAAATAGTCATGGTAGTAAATGACAGGTACGAGATACAGTTTTGCAGTACCCCTATGAAAAACCTCACAGGGAAGACATCTGACAGACTGATGGGCAAGAAATGCCACCTTGTCATATTCAACAGACTGGAACCCTGCCCCAACTGCCAGCTTGAGATGCTGAAGAACGGGAAGATGGCTGTTGATATTGAGCATGACACCATCACTCATAGAGGTTTCCGCAAACTGTATTCTTCAAAATTCCAAAAGCTTTCCGACGGAATGTATGCGGAAATAATGGATGACATCACAAGCACAAAGAAGCTTATAGATAAGCTCACCCACCATACAAAAGAACTTAAGGCATCCAATGTTATCCTGAATCTGCGGAGAAAAGAAACCGAGAAGGAACATAAGTTCATAATGAATACTGTCAACTCACTCAACGAGGGGGTTATGGTGGTGAACCCTGATTTCTCGGTAAATATCGCCAACCAGAATCTGATTGAGATGTCAAAACAGAGCGGCTCTGACATCAGACCGGAAAAATGCTATGAAATGTATGGTTATAAGGAACAGTGTAAAGACTGCCCTATGCTTGATAAAAAAGTTACACGCTCTTTCAGGGAAGCATTCGGCAAAAAGCTTACGGTAAACTTTAACCGTTTTGATCAGTATATTGTTGAAAGTATAAGGGACACAACCAAAGAGCTTAAGCTCATCGACGAGATAAAAAGCCAGCAGGCTGTCCTTGAGGAAAAACAGAGGCAGATGTCTCTGCTTAACAAGGACCTTCTCCGGATGAACGAAAGGCTGAAGGAAGCGCAGAGGATAATTGATGAGGAATTAAGGCAGGTGGGGGAAATTCAGGCAAGCCTTCTTCCCGAAACTCTGCCTAAGATAACTGACTATGACTTCGGCGCTTTTTACACTCCTGCGGAGCATGCCGGCGGCGACTACTATGACTGCATAGAGATGAGCAACGGATACTGGGGTCTGGGTGTTGCCGATGTTTCCGGGCACGGAATCCCCGCATCTGTTATAATGGCTATAACAAGAGCAATAATGAGATCTTATACCTATGACATAGTGGCTTCTTCCGAAGCGCTTGCGATGGTGAACGAGATCCTTTGCGATAATATACACACAAACGACTTTGTTACTATGTTTTATGTGGTGCTTGACTCAAAGTCCGGCAGATGCAACTTCGCCAGCGCAGGGCATAACCCTATGCTGTTTTATGACAAATCTGAGATGCTCGTCCGCAAAGTGACAGCACAGGGGCTTTTCCTCGGTGCTTTTGACAGTGTGGACTATGATCAGGGCGAATTTGAGATGGATTCCGGCGACATTGTTTTCATGTACACAGACGGACTGAACGAAGCAATGAATGGGCAAAGGGATCAGTACGGCTATGACAGGCTGATTTCAAAAATAATGATGTTCAGCGAACTGCCCGTGAGCGAGATGATTAGAAACATTATGGATGATGTGAAGCTCTTCGCCGACGGAATACCGTTCGAGGACGATATAACCATACTGGCATTCAAAAAGATTTAGGAGGCAGCCATGTTCGACGTTCAGGGTAAAAACGGGAAGCAGGTAGTTTACATCAAGGGCGAAGTAAATGCCCAGACAGGCGGGGAGCTTAAGAAAAAAGTGCTTGATATGTTCGCATCTCACAATGCGGCAGTCCTTTCATTTAAAGGCGTTGTATATATGAACAGTTCCGGTCTCAGGGAGATCATAGATTTGCTTAAAAATGCGAATAAAATGAAAAAAGAACTCGGTCTCTGCGAAATGTCTTCAGACATCAGAGAAATGTTCGCATTCACCGGTCTTGATAAGGTTTTTAAAATTTATGAAACAGAGGCGCAGGCGCTGGGGTAAAAAATGAGCGTTGAACTCACCAGAAATAAAGACACTCTCCGTGTCGTCATTGGCGCAGAAAATCATGTTGAAGGACTCAATGAAGGTCTGGCTGCTGTAAGGAGCGAAAGCGGAGTTTACAAGGTTATTCTCGATCTTAAAAACTGTCTTTTCCTGCAGAGCAAATCTCTGGCGACAATCCTTGCGTTTAAAAAAGAGATTCAGAAAAATAAGGCAGAGCTTCTGCTTGTAAACGTGAGCGAGGAAGTGCATCAGCTTTTTGAAATGACAAATCTGCTGCCGCTGTTCACTATTTCACAGGACTACACTTCTTTTACTGCTGATGAGCTTCTGGAAAAGTTTTTTGACCCCGAAGAGGCTGACAGGGTTTCCGACTTTATAGCAGAAAACTACACGGATGATATAAAAGCAAGACTTTATGACGCTCTTGCCATGGATGATCCGCTGCTGAAGGAATATGCAGTGCTTACCATAGGCAAAGCACATGACTATGATGCCACTGCTAAGATAAAAGAGTGTCTGGACAGCGATTCAGGTTCGGTTGTCAGGGCGGCTATTCTGGTTCTCGGCTGGTTCGGGGAAGTGTCCGTCAGGGATCGGCTTTATGAGTTCCTCAAAAGCTCAGTCAGCGATGTTGCTGAAGCCGCTGCGGGCTCAATCGCTCTTTTGGCTGATGATTCCGATGCAGATAAAATAGGTATTCTCCTCAAGTCAGATTCACCACGCCTTAGAATTGTTGCTGCGCAGGCTTTATCTCTTATAAACGATTCACAGAGCTATTCTATTCTCCTTGAACATCTCAAAAAGGAAAAGAATGAGGATGTGCGTGCGTTCACAGTGAAAAGTCTTGCCGGTTTTAACAAGCCCGGTGTGGCAGATATTCTTCTTGCCGGTTTTGATGATGAGTCGATCAAGGTGCGTGAGGCATCTGCGGGCGGTCTCGTCAGAATCAAAGCAAAGGATAAGGTCGAGGAAATCCTTAAGCGTATTACAGATAAAGACAGCTGGGTAGGTTATTTTGCAGTGAAGGCTCTGGGCGAAATGCACAGTGAAGTCAGTGCGGAAAGGCTCATTGAGGCGTATGCCGCAGTTGAGGAAAATGTACGTCTGGCTATAATTGAAGCTCTCGGCAAAATAAAGTATGACTCTTCTCCTTTTTTGCAGGGGCTTGTTAAGGACGACAATGAGGATGTGCGTAAAGAGGTTCTCGGTGCTTTGATGAAGATCAAGCCGGACGCTGCTGCTGCCACAGCAGAAAAACTTGTTGGCAGTGATGAAAGCTGGCTTGTGCGTTTTAAGGCAGTTGAAATTCTCGATACCATAAAACCGGAAGGCTACAAGGATGTTCTCCGCAGCAGGATTACCGCTGAGGACAACAAATATGTGCGTGAAAAGATTCAGAATATACTGGAAGTGTTATGATTCAGCTCGGAACGATAAAAATAAAAGATGACGAGTTTGTTGAGTTAAAGGATATCATCTATAACAGTTCCGCTATATCTTTTTCCGACAGCAAAAAGTATCTTCTGGAGAACAGGCTGACGAAAAGGCTTCAGGAACTGAACTTCAACAGCTTCAAGGATTATATTTACTATCTCAAGTACAATATAAAGAAGAAAGAGGAGATGGAGATTCTCCTTAATCTTGTGACAATTAACGAAACTTATTTCCTTCGTGAAAGAGCGCAGATGGATTACATGATTAAAACAGTAATCCCTGAACTTCAGGCGAAGGGCAAGAGAAGTATCAAGATATGGTCTTCCGCCAGCTCCTCCGGAGAGGAAGCCTACTCAATGGCTATACTGCTGAATGAGGCAGGGCTTCTGAACAGGATGAATATTGAGATATACGCTTCAGATATTAACACCGAAGTGCTGGAAACGGCGAAACAGGGTGTATACCGCAGCGTGTCTTTCAGAGGGGTACCGCAGCAGATTGTGGATAAGTATTTCACTAAAGACGGCTTTTCTTTTAAGCTTGATCCTGCAATAGCCTCTCAGGTGAGGTTTTTTCAGGGCAACCTGCTGAATCCGCTGGTGGCTTCCAAGTTCGGTAAGGCGGATATTATCTTCTGCCGTAACGTGCTGATATATTTTGATATGGAAGCTAAAAAGAAAGTTATAGAAACTTTCCACAAGGCTCTAAATGATCCGGGTTATCTTTTCCTTGGTCACTCTGAGACTTTGAATAAAATAAGCGAAAAATTCCAAATGAAGAATTTCGGTGGCGGCATAGTCTACCTGAAATAAGGTTGATATCCTAACACTCCCAGGATGGGAGTGCGCCGTGCGAAGCGAAGCCGCATTGATTGCGGCGCGAGCGTGTACGTCAAACCGACAGGACGTGCGGTTTGGCGTTATTAAGACCGAAGAATTTCGGTGGCGGCATAGCCTACCTGAAATAAGGTTGATATCCTAACACTCCCAGGATGGGAGTGCGCCGTGCGAAGCGAAGCCGCATTGATTGCGGCGCGAGCGTGTACGTCAAACCGACAGGACGTGCGGTTTGGCGTTATTAAGACCGAAGAATTTCGGTGGCGGCATAGTCTACCTGAAATAAGGTTGATATCCTAACACTCCCAGGATGGGAGTGCGCCGTGCGAAGCGAAGCCGCATTGATTGCGGCGCGAGCGTGTGTGTCAAACCGACAGGATGTGCGGTTTGGCGCTGTAATTATCGCCTGCTTCTGTTGCGCTTTTATGCGTATCGGCTAATTTATATAATATGAATTTAAGCCGATAATAAAGGTACATGTATCATAGGGCGGTTAATCCCGCCCCTTGAACATATTCAGAAGGGGCAAACTCCCTTTTCTGAACCCTTATTAGCAGGAGGTCTGTATGGCTCCCGGTCCGATAGATGTTCAGGTTATTATGAATAAAACCCCTGTGACTGAGAAGGTTCAGGAGGTTATGGAAAGAAACGCAGAACAGCGCCATGCTCATCTGGCTTCTGAAATGGCGAGACAGAATGAGCAGAATACCCGTTCGGTTACAAACGTCACGAAGTCTGATAATCCCAATATTGATGACAGAAACCGCAAGAAACGTGAACAGAAAAAGAAGAAAAAAGCACCGCCGGAGAGTAAATCCGGTCATTATATAGATATCGAGGCATAAGCAGTGACAGTCCGAGCCAGACTAAGCATAATATATCCTGACGACATAAGAACCGTTTACGGTCTTATAACCTCAAAAGCACCTCTTGTGCTTCAGTTTGGTTCTTACTCACCTTCTATGACACAAGACTGTCTTGATATGACTTTACAGTGGCATGAGGCAGGCGCTTCAAAGTGTATGCAGGTGGAGTTTTTAAAGGCTGAAGGCAACCTCGTGTCCTTCAAAGCTGTAAAAGATCTGCGTGGAAAGGCGGACTGCGCCCACAGAGTCGAATACAAAGGTTCGTTCGATATAAAAAAAATCACTGCTGATGAGTATTCATCATACGCACGCAGGGCAGAAAGGCTTAATTCCGCCAATAAAAACAGTATCGTAAACAAGATTCAGTCTATAATCCCCAATGAAAGTATAAGTAATCAGCATCTTTTCAAATTTCTAATAGAGATGGACGCCAAGCTGGATAAGCTTGTATATCTTGCCGAATCTGAAAGCAGGGTAAATGACCTGACGACCACAAAGGCACTGTATATCAGCAGCGAAGGCTGTGGATTTTTCACAGGTGATGCCATCAAAATAGGCGATCTGTTTTTTATTGAAGCGAGAGCCTTTGATACGGGCGGCAAACTGCGCTTTGCAGCCGTGGGGAAAATAAGCGGCGGAAGAAAAACGAAACTCGGCATACTGGCTGATCTTGAGTTTACAGATATGGAAGAAGCTGTTAAGGAAAATATTATAAGATATGTTTTTGAGAAAGACCGTGAGCTTCTGAAAGAGGCAAGGGATAAATGAGCAATTCAACTGTTTTGATAATTACCCACATCGTGCTGCTTGTGCTTGTGCTTGTTATTGCGGCTCTCGCTGCCAAAGTACGCAGACTTGAAAAAAAACTTATAGAAGTTACTCCTTCTGATCTTTATCCGTTTATAGAGGAGCTGCGGGAACTGGTTATCGAGAGCGAACGGATAGCCACCAAGCTTGATAATTCTATAAAAGAGAGAGAAAGCGTGTTGGAAGATCTCACCGTGCTTGCCGGCTCAAAGCTGGAAGACTACGGGCGTGCAGCCGAAAAAACCGTGAAGGAGAAAACCCTCAAAGAAAAAATAAGGGAGCTTGCGGAAGATGGTATGCCTGATTCTGACATAGCGAGAAAGCTGGGCATCTCCACTACAGAGGTCAAGATCGTCCGCAGTATGGACGCATGAAAATATTCTCTTCCGGTCAGTTTGGGTTCACCGATCAGAGCGGCAAACTCCTTGAACTTATGGAAGGTGAAAAACTGGGCGGTTCTGTTGTGCGGAGAATGAACAACGGAATGTACCTCATAAACTTAAAAGGGCGTCAGGTAACAGCCCAGCTTGACACAGAGCTGGGTGACAGCACACGTTTTCGGGCGCAGGTAGTCCGCAACGGTTCACAGGTCGAGCTTAAAATAATCAGAAACTTTGAAGACGGCTTTAATTCTGCCGTGGTAAAGAACACATCCCCCGGTGTGCAGACGCAGGACGGGGCTGATGCGGTTATATTCCGCCTGCTGAAAGGGACTATTCCCAGTGCCAAGGAAGGGGACAGCCTGAATCTGAATATTGTCCGAACCATGGGTGACGGGCTTAAGCTGCTGGACGCTGCCGGTTATCTTTTTAAGGCTGATATAGGGCAGACTGTGCTGAACAGCCTCAAGGCTCTGGTTTTAAAAACAGAGCCGTTTCTTGAACTTATGGTGATGAAAAATCCGCTAGAGAGCCTAGACCCTCTTATGGTTAAAACAGAAGTTGGAAAGTTTGATTTCACAGCCCTTTTAAAAAGTACCGGAAAATTTTCCAATATAAATCTCCTGAACCTGTCTGCGGATGACATAAAAGCTGCTCTCAAGGAGAGCGGAGTGTTCTTTGAACACAAGCTTGCAGGAGGAGAAAAGGTTACGGGTGATGAAAAATTCCGTGCCTATACTGAAAGGGATGTACCTGCAAGAGAGGCAATAACCAGGCTTCAGCTTGTTAATGTCCTTATGGCAGACGGACTTGTGAGCTATTTAAAAACTCAGAATGAAGATGTGAGCGATGCTCTTGTCAGATACAAAAAAGATGACAAGGGGGGCGGAATAATGTATATCTCCCTTGAATTCAGCAAAATAGGCAGAACATTCATAACTATAAGGCAAATTAAAGATATGTTTGATATACTGGTGAAGAGCGAAGCGGATATATCTGAGATGCTAAAAGGCATAGAAGTCGAAAACGCCCTGATCCGCTGGAAAAAATATGAACCTGATGATGAATCGGTGTTCGAAGTTAAGAAAGATACAGCACAGCAGTTAGGAGGTTTTGACGCTACGGCATGAAAGAGAAATTAACTGAGATCCTTTCCTATATAAATCTGCCCCTTGAGAGTCTGATTAAAGCGGGTGTGATTTTAGGTTTTGTTTTCCTCGCTTATGCTATACCCCGTTTTTTTATACTAAGAGTCATTAATGCCGCTGTTAAGCGCAGTGCGGTTCAGTGGGACGATGTGCTTCTTAAGCATAAGGTGTTTAATATAATTTTCACACTTCCCCCTGTTTTTGTTATCCATTACGGGCTTCAGTTTTTTCCTTCTGTTCAAACACCTGTCATGCGCCTGCTGAATGTATATATCACACTGATGGTGGTTATATTCGCCAGACGTGTTCTGCGTTCTGTAGTTGAGGTCTATGAGCGTTATCCCATATCCGCCACAAGACCCATGAGAGGCTATGCCCAGCTTGTTGAGATATTTGTTTTCTTCATGGGCACCATACTGGTGATATGCTTCTTCCTTGGTAAATCCCCATGGGCTATCCTCAGTGGGATAGGAGCGATGACAGCCATCCTCATGCTGGTTTTCAAAGACACCATCATGAACTTTGTGGCTAGTCTTCTTATAATATTTAATGACCTTATACATGTAGGTGACTGGATCGAGGTTCCTGGAACTGATGCAGACGGCACAGTGATAGAAATGGCGCTGCATACTGTAAAGGTGCAGAACTTTGATAATACGATCGTGACTATACCGACCCACAAGCTCATAGACGGTTCCTTTAAGAACTGGAGGGGCATGAGTGAATCCGGTGGAAGAAGGATAAGGCGTTCTATCCTGATAGATCAAAAAAGCATCCGTTTTTTAACAGACGAAGATATTAAAAAGCTCAGTTCCATCGACGTTCTCAAGGAGTACCTCAGCCGTAAGCAGGATGAAATAGGGAAAGCAAATGAGAATATAAACTCTCAGAGCGTTGTAAATGGCAGACATCTTACGAATATCGGCACTTTCAGAGCATACATTCTTGAGTATCTCCGCATGAAAAAAGAGATAGACAAGGACATGACCTTTCTGGTAAGACAGTTAGCTCCTACGCCCCAAGGGCTGCCCCTTGAGGTATATGTGTTTTCCAATGATACAAACTGGGTAAACTATGAGGGCATTCAGTCCGACATTTTCGATCATTTGCTTGCTGTTATTACAGAATTTGACTTGAGAGTGTTTCAGTCTCCCAGCGGATATGATGTTTCGGAGCTTGCCGATAAACTTAGCATTAAATGAATTAACGGCTGATTAAAACAAACAGTAATTATTTTTTCCGATTATAAAGAAAAAACTTGTTTTGTTTATAACGATATTTTATATTCTTTCAAACGTTAGCCTGTTATTATAAGAATAAACGTTGTGCCTGTGCGGTTTTGCACACTATATGTTTCATTAGCCCCTAATGGGTATTTAAGGAGTATTTTATGGTTTATAAGCCGGATGTAAAGCCTGTTCAGTCAGTTTATCATGCGCTTCAGCTTTTTGAAGTGTTCAGAACTGCTGAAAACAAAGACGAGTTTGGTGTTACCGAGCTTAGTAAGTCTCTGGGGCTGCACAAAAACAATGTGTTCAGGCTGCTCGCTACCCTCGCTTCAAGAGGTTATATAGAGCAGAACTACAATACAGAGAACTACCGTCTGGGGATCGGTATTTTTAATCTGGGACAGAAGTTTGTAAGCAAACTCGGTATTCTCAAGCTCTCCAGACCCTTTATGGAAAAAATAGTTGCCGAAGTTAACGAATCTGTTTACATAGGCATACTCCGTGAGGGTAATGTTATCTATCTGGATATGGTTGAAACCAACCTCCCCGTGAGAGTTGTTTCCCGTGTGGGTAAAGATGTCCCCGCCTACTGCACTGCCATCGGTAAGGTTCAGCTTGCTTATTCTTCCGAGGAAGAGATAAACAAGATTTACATGGGCGCAAGGCTGAAGAGATACACTGATACCACAATCACATCGCTTCCTATTCTCAAGAAAGAGCTTAGAGGCGTAGCGGATAACGATTTTGCCATTGATAATCAGGAATTTGAGGAGAGGGTGCGCTGCGTTGCCGTCCCTGTTAAGGATTATCTGGGGATACCTGTTGCAGCTCTGAGTGTTACCGGACCTGCATGCAGGATGACTGATGAACGACTCATGAACCAGATTCTGCCTGTGGCAAGAAAATATGCCCGTGAGATAAGCAAGCGCTTAGGTTTTCACGAGTAAGATACAAGCAAAGCCCCGCACTAGCGGGGCTTTTTTTATCTGTCGCAATTATATTTCACATCAAACTCCTGATCACTCATAAGAAACAGGAAAATTGATTCCACTATCCCAATCAGCCCCGGAATGAATGTCCAGCAAAGAAGAAGATAGACTATTCCCCAGCCGGCTTTACCCAGATAAAACTTGTGTATTCCGAACCCGCCTAGAAAAAAAGCGAGTAATGCCGCTGCCAGCCTGTTTCGGTTCGGATACTGCCTTACGCCGCATTTAGGGCATATTTCAGCATTCCGCCTTATGGGTTCACCGCATTCTGTACAGTATTTAATACCTTGCTCTTTTGGTGTCATTTCTTGTCTCCGTTTTTAGCGCAGTGCATAAAAAAAGCCGCCCCCCTTTACGGGAAGCGGCTTGGGGTAATTTTTTAAAAGTTTAAGCAGTGCTTAGGCAATTGCTTTTGCTTCCTTTTTGTTCATTATAACGTAAACAAGGGCAGCCGCAACACATATTGAAGAATATGTACCGAAGCCTATTCCCACAAGAAGAGCCAGAGCAAATCCGTGGATTACCTCGCCGCCGAATATGAAAAGTGCAAGCACCGCAAGGAGCGTTGTGCCTGAAGTAAGAACTGTTCTGCTCAGTGTTTCGTTGAGGCTTATGTTCAGCACTGTTTTAAGCGACATGGAGCTGTCAGCTTCTGTTTTCATTTTTTCACGGACACGGTCAAAAACGATAACAGTATCGTTAATGGAGTAACCTACGATAGTGAGGAGAGCCGCAACTATGGTCAGGTTAATCTCTTTACCCATGAGGCTGAAAATACCGAGGGTAATGATCACATCATGGAAGAGTGACACAACAGCACCCACAGCGAAAACAAGCTTAAAGCGCAAAGCGATATAAATCAGCATGCCAATAAGGGCATAGATAACGGCGTATATAGCCTTTGTTTTGAGCTGTTCGCCAACCTGCGGACCAACCTGCTCAACACGAACTATATCAACCTTGCCGTCACTGAAAGTCTGCACCAGAGTGTTTTTTATGTCATTGGAGACTTCGTCAAGCTGCCTTTCTGATTTTTCGATGCGTATAAGTACATCATGAGCATCGCCGAAGTTCTGTATGACTGCTTCACCCATGCCGATTTCGTTCATGGCCTTTCTGACATCATCAAGGTTGGGTTCCTGCTCAAATTCCGCCTGAATAACTGTACCGCCCGCAAAATCTATGCCGTAGTTGAAACCTTTGGTCATTATGACCGCAACACCTATTAAGGTAAGTATGATGCTTACAGTGAAGTAGTATTTTGTATAGGAAAGGAAATCTATCCTTGTTCCGGGTTTAATTATCTCAAACATCGTCATTCCCCCCTATATGCTCACGGATTTAGTTTCACTGCCGCCGAGCATTGTGGCGAAAATAGTTCTGGTGAAGAACAGTGCAGTGAACAGGGATGCGAGAATACCGATTGAGAGGGTAACAGCAAATCCTTTGACCGGTCCCGTTCCGAACTGGAAGAGAACAATAGCTGCGATTATTGTAGTAAGGTTTGCATCTATGATTGTGGAGAATGCCTTCTCATAGCCGTATTCAATGGCATTAAGAGGCGTTCGTCCCATCCTGAGTTCTTCTCTGATTCGCTCAAATATGAGAACATTGGCATCCACAGACATACCTATAGTAAGGATGAGTCCCGCAATACCCGGCAGGGTAAGGGTTGCCTGAAATTGGCTCATAACGGCGAAGATCAGCAGAAAGTTGAACAGCAGAGCTGTGTTTGCAACAAGCCCTGAAACTCTGTAGTATACTCCCATGAAGATAATGATCGCTGCAACACCGATAATTGCCGCTTTGAGACCTGCATTGATGGAGTCCTGTCCGAGTGAAGGTCCCACTGTTCTGTTCTCTTCGATTGATACAGGAGCGGGAAGGCTTCCAGCTCGGAGAACAATTGCTACTTCCTTTGCCTCCTCAAGGGTGCCGATACCGTCAATTATTGCGCTTCCGCCTGCGATTTTTGATTTGATTACAGGTGCGGAGTAAACATTGTCGTCAAGCACTATCGCCATTCTTCTGTTTACGTTCTGACCTGTGATCTCTTCAAAAAGCTTGCTTCCTGCTGAATCCAGCGTGAACTGAACAGCGGGAAGGTTATTCTGCGTGAAGGAAACATTGGCGTCCACAAGGTAATCCCCTGTGAGTACAGCCTCTCTCTTAAGCACGAAGGGTACGCTGCTGAGAACCTTACCTGTGTTTTTATCTGTAATTTTCTGATAAAGAAGAATTGAGTCAAAGGGTATATTGCCGTTTACAGCGTCTTCGGGGTTTACAGTTTCATTTACTATATGGAACTTAAGCTGTGCGGTTCTTCCTATGAGGCTGATCGCCCTTTCGGGGTCTGTGACACCGGGAAGCTGCACAACAACTTGATTCCTTCCCTGTCTCTGGATTATAGGTTCGGAAACACCGAATTCATCGATTCTGTTTCTGACAACCTCAAGAGACTGATCAACTGCGTATTCCTTTATCTGCCTCACAGCCGCGGCATTAAAGCGGTAGCTGAGGATATTATTACCGGAGGAAGCTACTTCCTCCAGTGTGTCATATCTTTCAGCGATGATCTTTTTGACTTTGTCTGCATCGTCTGTGTTATTAAGAGCGATGTTGATTCTGCCTTTATCATCCATCTGTACATAGCCGAAATTAACAGATTCAGCGGCAAGCTCTTTTCTGATTTTTACCGCAAAACCTTCAAGCCTGCCTTCAACGGCTTTGTCGGTATCCACGCCGAGGATGACGTGCATACCGCCCTGAAGGTCCAGTCCGAGTTTCATGCTCTTGCCGTAAGGCAGAACGGAAATGACAGCCCAGACCGCTACAATCAAAATGATGATCCATCTGGTCCTTGTTTTCATTAGGTTTATTTCTCCCCGGCAGCGACAGAAGCCACACCGCTTTTAGCGGCTTTGATCTTAACGCCGTCAGCAATTTCGACTATAAAAGTGTTCGGATCAGCGATTCTTTCTATTTTGCCGTATATACCGCCGGCAAGGATAACTTCGTCGCCTGCTTTAAGCGCATCAAGCATTTCAGCGTGTTTTTTCTGTCTTTTCTGCTGGGGTCTGATAAGCAGAAAGTAGAATATCGCAAAAATGAGAATAAGGGGTAGAAGCTGTATTAATGCTCCGCCCTGAGAGGGCTGTGCGTTTGCAGCCAACATAGTACCGTTAAACATTGTCTCCTCCGAAACTGATTTTATCCAGAATTTCCTTTTTGAAATCCTCAAAGAACCCATTATTTATAGCATTTCTTGACCTTTTTACAAGAGAAAGATAGAAATGCAGATTGTGGATAGAGTTGAGTTTCAAGGCAAGAAGCTCACCCGATTTATAAAGGTGGCGCAGGTATCCCCTTGAAAAATTGCGGCATGTGTAGCAGTCGCATTCTGAGTCCACCGGTTCATCTGAAAGCTTGTGCCTTGCCGCTTTTATGTGAAGTTTGCCGTTATTTGTGAAAAGCAGTGCGTTGCGTGCATTTCTTGTGGGCATCACGCAGTCAAACATGTCCACGCCTCTTTCTATTCCGTTAAGCAGATCTTCCGGTGTTCCCACACCCATAAGATAGCGGGGCTTGTCCGCAGGCATGTAGTCGGTTATGTAATCGGTGATTTCATACATAGTGGGAATATCCTCTCCCACGCTTAAGCCGCCTATGGCGAATCCGTTAAACGGGAGGGCGCATATCTGCTCTGCACTGCGTTTGCGCAGGTCTGGGAATACTCCGCCCTGAATTATGCCGAATAATGCCTGTTCTTCCCTTGTTTTCGCCTTAAGGCATCTTTCCGCCCATCGTGTTGTAAGTTCAAGGGATTTTTCCACATATATCTTTTCGCTGGGGTAGGGTACGCACTCATCAAATGCCATCATGATGTCTGCGCCTATTTTCTGCTGAATCTCCATGGATTTCTCCGGAGATAAGAACAGCTTGCTGCCGTCAAGGTGGGATCTGAACTCAACCCCTTCCTCTCCTATTTTATTCAGCTTGGCGAGGCTGAAGACCTGAAACCCGCCGCTGTCTGTCAGTGTGGGCTTGTTCCATGAATTAAACTTCGCCAGACCGCCGAAGTGCGCAACTGTGTCCTCTCCGGGACGCAGGTGAAGATGGTAGGTGTTTCCCAGAATGATCTGGGCACCGATTTCATCCAGCTCACGGGGGGCGATTCCTTTGACGGAACCAACAGTGCCCACGGGCATGAATATGGGGGTTTCTATCTCCCCGTGCGGAGTGACAATCCTCCCCGTGCGGGCTTTTGATTTCTCACTCGTTTTTTCCAGTGTGAATTTAAACATTATATTTCCTGTCTTATTGTTATTAATCTTAAATGAAGCTTACCTTATAAACATTGCATCGCCGTAGCTGAAAAACCTGTATTTTTCTTTGACGGCGTGTGCGTAGGTATCAAGCATGAACTCCCTTCCTGCAAATGCGGAAACGAGAACAAACAAAGTCGATTTCGGCAGGTGAAAGTTGGTTATCAGTGCATCCGCTGCCTTGAAGCTGTATCCGGGTCTGATGAATATATCTGTTGAGCCGCTTCCCGAACGGGTTATCCCGTTCGCATCAGTGACCGATTCCATTGTGCGCATTGCGGTGGTTCCCACACAAATCAGCTTGCGTCCGTCTCTTTTCAGGCTGTTGATCCTGTCAGCAGTTTCCTCACTTACGTGGTACTGCTCCGAGTGCATGCGGTGATCTTCAAGATTCTCCGTTTTCATCGGGCGGAAAGTGCCTATGCCCACATCCAGTGAGACTTCAAGTACCTCGACTCCCTTTGCCTTCAATGCTCCGAGTGTATCCTCAGTGAAGTGGAGTCCGGCTGTGGGTGCAGCGACTGATTTTGCTTCCTTAGCATAAACTGTCTGGTAGCGATCCTTGTCTTCTGCGCTGTCATCCCTGCGGATGTACGGAGGCAGCGGAACATGACCCCACTTTTCCATAACATCTTCCGGACTATGGGTGAGAAAACGCACCATGCGAAGCCCTTCATCAAGGAATTTTTCTATCCTGATTACGGCTTCGCCCACTGTGACTTCCGTGCCTTCCTTTACCTTGCCTCCTGTGAGGGCGGTGAAGGAATCTGACGAAAGCTTGTTGAGGAGAAAAATCTCAACCTGTCCGCCTGTGGATTTAAAACCTTCCAGACGGGCATTCATCACACGGGTGTTATTGATTACAAGGAAATATTCATCATTGATAAGTTCAGTGATTCCGCTGAACATCAGATCCTTAATGAGCCCTTTCCTGTCGGCGAGAAGCAGACGTGAACCGCCTCTGGTTTCGGGCGGGTACTGAGCTATAAGTTCTTCAGGCAGCGGAAAATCGAAAAGTTCCGCAGGAGTCTTCATCAAACGTTCCGTTTTATGAATTCCTTAACCGCTTCCGTATCATTTGAAATATCTTCAACCTTGCGGGGCAGACCTTCCAGTTTGAGGATTCCGGCGGGTTTTTCAGGCTCTTTGCCTGCGGCTTTTACAACCACATCAGGGAATTTTGCCGGATGAGCCGTAGAAAGGCAGATTACGGGGGAGTCTGTATCAAGTTTCAGCCCTGCGGCGACTCCGCAGGCTGTGTGCGGGTCTATTATGTAGCCTGTGCTTTTATAGAATGAGGCTATAACCTCTTCGGTTTCGTGATTTGAGGCGGAATATGTGCCGAACTCTTCCTGAACCTTTGCAATATCAGAAGGAGGGAAGGTGATCCCCTTTTCGGTTTTAAGGGTTTTCATAAGCTGTTCAACCTTTGATGCATCCATATTATAAAAGAAGTAAAGATAGCGTTCAAAGTTGCTGGCTATTTGTATGTCCATTGAGGGGCTGTATGTGGCTACAACCTCTTTGGATGTGTAATCCCCTTCGTTTATGAAACGGCTGAGGATGTTGTTTTCATTTGTGGCAAGTATGAATCTCTCAACAGGCAGACCCATCTGCTTTGCGTAGTATCCGGCAAAGATATTGCCGAAGTTCCCTGTAGGAACGACAAAAACAGGTTTTTTACCGTTTTCTGCTGCTCGGAATGAACACCAGAAGTAATACACTACCTGAGCCAGAACCCGTGCCCAGTTGATGGAGTTGACTGCTCCGAGGGAGTAATCATGCTTAAATTTGAGATCCCCGAATATTTCTTTAACGATATTCTGACAGTCATCAAATGTGCCGTGAACTGCGAGATTAAAAACATTTTCATCTGTCACGGAGGTCATCTGCATTTCCTGAACAGGGCTTACCCTGCCTTTGGGGTGCAGGATAAATATGCGGATGTTTTTGCGCCCACGTACGCCGTAGATTGCTGCGCTTCCTGTGTCTCCGCTGGTGGCTCCGACTATATTGAGCCTCTCTCCCCTTTCCTCCAGTATATGCTCAAACAGGTTTCCGAGAAACTGAAGGGCAATATCCTTAAAAGCAAAGGTGGGGCCGTGGAATATTTCGGCAATGTACAAACCGCCCTTTTTGACAACGGGGATAACTTCTTCCGTGTCAAAGGCGGCGTAGCTTTTTTCAATTATTTTTTTCAGCTCCGCAGGCTCGATGTCCGTGGCGAAGCGGCTTATGATCTCGTAAGCAAGCGAGGGATAGTCCAGTGCGGAAAGTTTCGTGAGTTCCTCCGTTGTGAAGGAAGGAACACTTTCAGGCACAAGCAGACCGCCGTCATCGGCAAGTCCCATCATGACCGCATCTTTAAAAGAAACAGCGGGAACTTTCCCCCGTGTGCTTACGTATCTCATAATATTAACCTACAAGCTCAAGAGCGGAGAAAAAGTAAGCAATTTCTGTAGCTGCTGTTTCGGGAGCATCAGAGCCGTGAGTGGCGTTGTTGTCGATATTTTTGCCAAATTCTTTTCTCAGTGTGCCTTCAGCCGCTTCTGCGGGGTTAGTGGCGCCCATGAGGTTTCTCCATTCCTTGATGGCTCCGTCTTTTTCAAGAACCATAACAACACAGGGACCGCTGCTCATGAAATTAGTGAGATCATTGAAAAAGGGTCTTGCGCTGTGAACAGCGTAGAAGCCTTCCGCTTCTTTTTTTGACATGAATATTTTTTTAAGTGCAACTATTTTGAATCCTTCCTTTTCGATGCGGGCAAGGATGTTGCCGGTGTTGCCTGCTGCTGTTGCATCAGGTTTTACTATTGCGAAAGTTCTTTCCATTACAGACCTCCATATACTAAAGCAAGCTATATAAACAGAACTGAATAGAAAAATCAACCGTTTCAGGCGGATTTTGCGGGAAAATGGATGGGCGGTGCGGAAAAGACCGCCCGTTTATGGGTAAATCTTCTTTTATTCCAGTATCAGGGCAAGAAAAGACAGATTTTTGTCAGTCTTATTTGCTATTGAGTGAGCTTCACCCTTGGCAGTAATCATCATGTCACCCGGTGTCAGCACATCTTCATTTCCGTTATCATTCACTTCTGCGAAACCGTCCAGAAGAACATATATCTCCATATCTTTTTCATGGGTGTGATAACCGACTGATGCTTCGGGGGGAAGATCCATGAATGCAAAGGCGGTTATCTGTCCGCCGTATTGTTTGGCAGCCTCATAGGGTATCTGTACTGCTGTTCCCGTTCCCCCTCTTGGTTTTTCGATTTGTTTTGCTTCAATATCACTTACACGCACTATCATACAGCCTCCTTGGGTTTATACACGGACGTATAAATCATCTGAGCGTCAAGATAGTACAAATTACCTGTTTTGTAACCTTTTTCCTTCATAAACTGATACGCCAGTCTGCACTCTCTGCCTGATTTACAGTAGAGAACAGTCATACGGTCATCAATTAATTCAGGAACCAGTTTACGGAACGCATCAGGGGGTATGTTCTCTGCTCCTTTAAGGTGGTGCATTTTATAATGCGCCGAGTCAGAGAGATCAATTAATCGGAGATTTTTTTTGGTTTTGAGCATATTCATCAAAACGTCAAAGTCGATAGCGCCGCTTTCGATCTCTTCACTTCGGGTCATTCTGGTGTAAACATAAGAGAAACATACAAGAACCAAGGCTCCGCCCAGCCCGATTAATAAACTATGCAGCATAAAAGTCTCCATGAACACATGCTCTTAAATAATTATGCACAAATGATATGAAAAAATAAAGCGGAAATGAACCATGGAATAAAAAAGGTTTTTAAAAAAACATTGTACAGAACCGGATGTTCTGATTAAAATCATGTATCATTTCTGTTAAGGAGATTATCCATTGAAAATAAGAGTCGGAAGCGGTCTTGACGCTCACAGATTTGCGGACAACAGAAAACTTATAGTGGGAGGAGTTGATATCCCCTACGAAAAGGGACTTGACGGACACAGTGACGCTGACGTTCTGCTGCATGCGGTTACTGACGCCATAGCCGGTGCTGCGCTGCACACTGATATAGGAGGGCTGTTTCCTGACAATGACATTAAATATAAGGGCATAGATTCCCGGATTCTCCTGCGTGAGGCGGCGCGGCTGGCAGAGGAAAAAGGGTGGCGTGTGGTTAATGCCGACTCCACTATAATAGCCCAGGTTCCGAAAATGGCTCCTTATATATATGATATGCGTAAAAACATCGCCGCTGATCTTGATATAGATATAGATGAAGTAAGCGTAAAGGCAACCACCACCGAAAAGATGGGGTTCACTGGAAGAGGCGAGGGGATCGCAGCTTCCGCAACCGTTCTTATAGAAAAAAAATAATTTCATTGAGGTTGATATGAAGAGGATTTTAGTTTTCTTACTGCTGCTGACATCTGCGGCGGCATTTGCCGGTACTGTTAAGGTGGGAGCGTTGTTTTCCGTCACTGGTCCGGCCGGATATCTCGGACTTCCCGAAAAACAGACGGTTGAAATGCTCGTGGAGCAGGTAAACGCTGCGGGCGGAATTAACGGTGACAAGGTTGAGCTTGTTTTTTATGACACTCAGGGAGATGAGAACAGGACACTGAGTTATTTTAAACGTCTCGTCACAAAAGATAAGGTTGCTGTGGTACTCGGACCCACAAGGACAGGCTCAACACTCGTGATAAAAGACCTTGCCGGAAAATTCGGCATACCGCTCATATCATGTGCCACAAGCCAGCAGATTGTTACTCCTGTAAATAAGTTTGTATTCAAAACAGCCCAGTCAGATACTCTCGTAGTCGAAAAGCTTTTTGCTCATCTGGTGAGTAAAGGCAAAAAGAAGATAGCTATAATAACTGAGCAGAGCGGATACGGCACAACTGGAAGAGATGCTCTCCTTGAAGTCGCTCCCAAGTTCGGTGTTGATATAGTAATAGAGGAAAAGTTCCGTGATACGGATAAGGATATGACAAGCCAGCTTGCCAAGATTAAAGCCGCAGGAGTTGATGCTGTTATCTGTTGGGGTGTCGGTCCGGCTCCCGCCATAATCGCCCGTAATGCAAAAGCTCTGGGTATGGATAATATATATATGACACAAGGTGCAGCATCAGCCAGGTTCATTGAACTTGCAGGTGACGCCGCTGACGGTATCAAGCTTACAGCAGGCAGAATCATAGTGGCTGACCAGCTTGCTGAAGGTGACAGGTATAAGAAAGTGCTTATCGATTATAAGAAGAACTTCGAGTCAAAGTTTAATGCTCCGGTGAGTGCCTTCGGCGGACACGCATACGATGCCTTTCATATATTTAAGATCGCCTACGAAAATGCAAAGGGTGACTTCAAGAAGCTTCCTGCAGAGCTTGAAAAGGTGAAGGGGTTTATCGGGATAGCAGGCGAGTTTAATATGTCTGCATCTGATCATACGGGTCTTACTAAGGATGCCTTTGTTATAGTTGAGATCAAAAACGGTAAATTCGTTTTGGCCGAGTAAGTAACTCCTTTATAAATAAGGAATAATAATATTCTTTAAAAAAATCAAAATAAACGGTTGACTTATGCCCGCCGTTTTCGTATAACTACCTTCCGCTGCACGGGAGACCACGCAGCGGAAGGTTCTAAGAGCCTGATAAGAAAGACGAAATAAAAGTTAAAAGTTTTCACAAAAACCTGTTGACTTAAATCAAGACTTTCTTTATAACAACCTTCCCCAGCGGAGACGAACTTGAACGGTTTGGTCACGAGGGGGGAGAGAGCAGAAGAGTTTGTTTGACAGAAGAATAAGTCGTTTGGGTTGTTAAAAACTTTTTAAAAAA
>LUZY01000009.1 GCA_001603805.1 Deferribacterales bacterium Deferri_01 | reverse complement strand
CATCCGTGTGACTAAGCACCCTCAATAACCGCCTGACCGCCTACATCGAATTTTGCCATTACGCCTTCCTTATAAAAATATCATGGGATAATATATACGATTTTGAAGATACTTAAAGGTTTAAAAAAAATACGCTAACGATCTTTTTCTGAAAGGAGGGACTTGTACTTCGCTCTGACTTCTTTTGCCTTTCCGCAGGTGAAAGCACCTTCGGGGCATGCACCGGAAACACAGCCGGGACCGGAGTCCTTGAATATTGAAGGAGCAACCCGGACGCACTCAACAAGCATAAGCTCGGACATTTTTCTTATTTCCCACTGCGCTCTGTTGCAGCAACGAATACGGAAAAAGTGTATAAGCTCACGGGCATTCATTGTAACAATAATTTTGGTTTCGCATGCGTTCGGCAGAACATAACGTGCATCTTCAGCCGGAATGCCTTTTGAAGCGAGAAGATCATAAGCCTTTGCGATCTCAACCATAATACGTTCAAACTCACGTTTTGAATCTTCATCTGCCGAAATGGTTTCAGGTATGATGTATTCAAATCCGCCGCCATGCTTTACGTATCTCTGGGATTTCTGGGAATAACTGGCTATTCTATGCCTTACCAGCTGATGAGTCAGGGCTCTGGATACACCTTCAATGCCGAAGGTGAATGAGACATGTTCAAGGACTGAGTGGTGACCGATGGAGACGATTTTCTCAATGAATTTCTTCTGTTCTGTAGAAGAAACTTTCTCAAAAAGATCATCAATACCTGCATCGGAGTAGCAGAGCTTGGCGGCCATAGCCGCCGTGAGTTCACCGTTTGCGGTGCAGTTGAGCAGGCGGACATTTATTTCCGCCGGCTTCAAGTCAGCAGAACCGCTTTTCTGCCCGCACATCTGTGAAATTAACCCTGAGATTTACCGTATTTCTTCATGAATTTCTCAACACGTCCAGCAGTATCGAGGAATTTCTGTTTGCCTGTAAAGAAAGGGTGGCATTCAGCACAAATAGCAACAGTTGCTTTAGCGGGGTTAACTGTGGATTTAGTTTTAATTTCGTTTCCGCATGCGCATTTAAAAACCACTTCTTTGTAATCAGGGTGGATACCTTTTTTCATCTTACGTACCTCTATATTTATGATGCAAAAAAGCTACATTCAGTAGTTTTCTGCATATATTTCTTTTATCAGAGCAGCCTATATAAAATAGGACAACCGCTCTTATGGGTCAAGGGTGCAATTTATACCACAACCGCAAACCCTTTTCAAGATCATATTCGCAAAAGCGCAAATACACCTGACATAGTCGCAAAAACAAGCGTCCTGCTGTTTTTGCTTATCGCTTCGCCCGAAGAAACTTCGGGCTTGCTCCGCTGTGCAAGCCGCATCCTGCGGCTTAGAGCGTTATTTGCCCATAGACTCAAGGAAGCCGATATTGTTCTTCGTTCCTTTCATTTTGTCCAAAAGGAATTCCATAGCGTCCACAGAGTTCATGCTGCTGAGGAAACGGCGGAGAATCCAGACTTTGTTGAGTTCGTTTTCGCTGAGCAGAAGCTCTTCTCTTCTGGTGCCTGACTTATTAATATCAATGGCAGGGAAGGTTCTTTTCTCAACAAGGCGTCTGTCAAGGTGAAGCTCCATGTTACCTGTACCTTTGAACTCCTCAAAGATAACCTCATCCATCCTTGAGCCTGTATCAACAAGCGCAGTACCGATGATAGTAAGGCTTCCGCCCTCTTCAATATTCCTTGCCGCTCCGAAAAACCTTTTAGGTTTGTGCAGAGCATTGGAGTCCACACCGCCGGAAAGAACCTTGCCGCTGGGTGGTTCGATAGAGTTATAAGCTCTTGCGAGTCTCGTTATTGAGTCAAGGAAGATACAAACATCACGTCCGTGTTCAACAAGCCTTTTCGCTTTATTAAGAACCATTTCAGATACCTGAACGTGCCTGTATGCCGGCTCATCAAACGTTGAGCTGATAACCTCTGCATTGACAGATCTCTGCATGTCGGTAACTTCTTCGGGACGTTCGTCTATAAGAAGGATGATCATGTAAACATCGGGATGATTTTTGGTTATGCTGTTTGTGATTGACTTAAGAAGCATCGTTTTACCTGTTTTAGGGGGGGCAACGATGAGACCCCTCTGACCTTTACCGATAGGTGAGATGAGGTTCATTATCCTTGTATCATAATGAGTGGGAAATGCCTCAAGCTCAAGCCTCTCTTCGGGAAAAAGAGGGGTAAGGTTCTCAAACAGATTTCTCTGTCTGGAAGGTTCTTCAAAATTTACCTGCTCAACCTTAAGCAGAGCAAAGTATTTTTCATTATCTTTAGGGGGTCTGATCTCCCCTGCTATTGTGTCACCGTTGCGAAGACCGAATTTCCTTATCTGGGCAGGCGAGACATATATATCATCGGGACCCGGCAGGTAGTTGTAGTCAGTCGATCTGAGAAAGCCGAAGCCGTCGGGCAGAATTTCAAGCACGCCCTGACCAAAAATGTGTCCGTTCCTTGCGCTTGTGGCTTTGAGAATCTCGAATATAAGCTCCTGTTTAAGCAGGCTGGCTGAGTTCTCTATCTCGACCGAGTTGGCAATGGCAACAAGATCCTCGATCGATTTTTTCTTCAAATCGTTAAGGTTCACTTATTCACCTCATATAATTTTAAACATAATACTCAGGTTGAAATAATTTGATTTTTTAAATTAATAACCCGGATTTTCCTGTGTGATTTTTCCGCTAAGTTAAATAGGGTGAGACATGCCTTGATGGCTGTGTACACCAAACTTTATAGACAGCTTTATCCCGTGTCAAGAGTTTTTTACCGCACAATGTGCGTTCATGGCGGTTTATAAAACTTATAGTTCCATGTCCCGCCCAAAAACGGAATGTATTATTTCTCTTGCTGTTTCTTCGATGGATTTATTTGTAGTATCAACAATATGCCACCTTCTGTTTTTGCGGATAAGCTCATACACGAACTCAACTTCTTCAAAAATTTTGCGCATATCATTGTATTTACTCTGTGTTTTATAATGCTTAAGCCTTGCAGTGCGGACTTTTTGCAGCACCTCCGGCTCCATGATGAGACACACCACTTTGTTGGGGTCAACCTTAAAAACCTCTTCAGGAATAGGCACTTCAGGTACTAAAGGTATATTCACCACCTTGAACCCCTGCTGGGCAAGGAAAAATGATGTGGGGGTCTTTGATGTTCGGGAAAGACCGAGAACAATAATATCCGCATCATCAAGACCCACGACTATTTTACCGTCGTCATGGCTGAGAGTGAACTCCACCGCATCAATCCGCTTGAAGTATTTTTCGTCCACTTTACGAAGAACACCGGGACTTTCCGTGGCTTTTCTGCCCAGAAACTCCTCAAGCTTATCAATTGGCGGTCCGAGAATATCATAATGCAGTATGCCGTGTTCATGGCAGAATGAATGGATAGTATCCCGAAACTCCCTGATAACAGTGGTGAAAGCCACAAATCCGTTATCCACCCTTGCGTGTTCAAGAATAGCTTTAAGCTTATCCAGCTTATCCACCATGGAATAGATTGTGAACTTCACCTGCGGGTCTTCAAACTGGAGAAGCGCCGCTTTCATGATGTTAAGGGCGCTTTGCCCTGTTCCGTCCGATAGTATGTAAATTCGCTTCAATATCAGCCCCGTTTTGCCATATCAAGCAGCTCGTCCTCTGATAAAACTCTGACTCCGAGCTTGTTTGCCTTGTCCAGCTTGCTTCCGGCTTTTTCTCCGGCAATGAGATATGACAGATTTTTACTTACTCCGCTTGCTATTTTCCCGCCCAGATTTTTGATCAGTTCTTCAAACTCTGCTCTCGGACGGCTTAGTGTACCTGTTATAAGAAATGTCTGCCCTTCAAATATTCCGCCAGATTCTTTTTTTTCGGCCTCAAACCTGAGTCCGGCTTTTTTTAGGGCATCTATCAGATTTATGTACTTCGGCTGCTGCAAGGCTTCTGTGATATCCTTTGCCACCAGCCCGCCTATGGAATAAACCGCGGTAAGCTCATCAGGAGTTGCAGCCTTCAGTTTTTCGATACTGCCAAACTCCTGCGCCAAAATCTCCGCAGTGCGTACTCCGACAGAAGGAAGACCCACAGCAAAAAGAACCTTTTCAAAGGGCTTGTCTTTACTTGCCTCAACAGCTGCCGTGAGGTTATCCACAGATTTATCACCCAGACCGTCCATGGTCCGCAGTGCATCATAGTTCATTGTATAAATATCCGCAGGGGTTTTCAGCATTCCCAAATCCATAAGCCTGTCTATGAGCGATTCGCCGAACCCTCTTATATCCATGGCATTACGGGCGGTAAAGTGCCTCAACGCTCCCCTTGCTGTGCCTGTACATTCCGGATTAACGCATCTGAACGCCACATCCTCACGCACAAGCTCATGGTGACATACCGGACATTTTTCAGGAAACGGAATCTCCTTTTCTTCACCTGTTCTTTTCTCTGTGAGAGCTGCCGTAACCTTGGGGATCACGTCTCCGCCTTTTTCAAGGCTCACGTAATCGCCTATTTTAATGCCGAGCCTTGTTACCTCATCCATGTTGTGCAGAGTTGCTCTGGAAACTGTACTTCCGCTGACTTTAACAGGTTCAAGTATCGCAACAGGGGTAACGGTGCCCGTGCGTCCCACCTGAAACTCAACATCAAGCAGTTTGGTAACTGCTTTTTCTGCCGGATATTTATAAGCAATAGCCCATTTCGGCGCCTTGATAGTCACTCCAAGCCTGTCCCGAAGGCGGTAGTTGTCTACCTTGATCACAGCACCGTCTATATCATAACTAAGGCTTTCTCTCTTTGTTCGGATAAATTCTACATGGGCTTTAACTTCTTCTGCCGTCCGGCAGAATTTCACCATATCGTTCACTCTGAAGCCCATATTTTTCAGGCGCATAAGATCAGCAAAGTGGCTTTCCCCCTGCCCCTTATCCAGACCGAAGGCAAACATGCTCAAATTTCTCTTGGCGCATTCTCTGGAATCCAGAAGCTTCAGGCTTCCGGCGGCAGAATTTCTCGGGTTGGCAAAAAGCGGCAGACCTTCCGCCTCACGCTTTTCATTCAGTTTATCAAACGACTCCACGGGCATGTATATCTCGCCCCTGACAATCAGCCGCTCTTTCACATCTATAACAAGGGGCACTGCCCTGATAGTTTTAACATTATGAAGGATATCCTCTCCGACCGCACCATCGCCTCTTGTTGCTGCAGTGATGAGTCTTCCGTTTTCGTATGTAAGGCTGACTGATGCACCGTCTATCTTGGGTTCAACCACAAATGGGGGCTTTTCCAGAGTTTCCTTATAAACAGTGGCGATAAAGCTGTTCAGCTCCTCGTCACTATAGGTGTTGTTCAGGCTCATCATCTTAACTTCGTGGCGTATGCTCTCCAGCCCCTCAACAGGAGGAGCGCCCACACGTTTGGACGGCGAATCCTCCCTAATCAGTTCGGGGTGTTCCGCCTCAATATCCAGAAGCTTTCTGTAAAGCTGGTCGTACTCATAATCGGTGATTACCGGAGCGTCATTGACGTAATAATTTATATCGTGCTGTTTTATCTCTTCTACAAGCTGGTCGTACTGGTCTTTTGTTATTTCCATCGTCTTAATATGCTCCCGTCAGGCAGTTCATCAGGCAGTTCCATGCTGTAGCGGTAGTTTGGTCTTGTGGCTTCAACAGGCGCACCCTGCTCATCAGTCAGATTTGTCACTTTATAAGGTATCACTTCCAGAAACGGAGTCACAAGCTCAAGCTCCTCTCCTGCAAGGAATTTGTTCTTCGCAAGCATCTCACCCTGTTCCACAGAGCCAAGAAATTCACTTTCCTGTATGTAGTTGGCATTGGCATAGTTCATGGAGCCGCTGTCCGTATCGCCTTTATAAAAACCTGCGGTGTAGCTTCTGTGGGTAACGCTTGTCAGCATTTTCATCCACTCTTCCTTCACCTCATACCCGTCCGCATCAGCCATAGCCCAGTCAAGCGCTGTCCTGTATGTACCCGTAACAAGAGCCACATACATTATACTTTTCATCCTGCCCTCTATCTTGATGCTTTTTACGCCCGCCCTCACAAGCTCACCCAGATATTCTATCAGGCACAGATCCTTGCTGTTATAGAAATATGTTCCTCTCTCATCTTCCACCACCGGAAAATATTCACCCGGTCTGGACTCCTCAACAAGAGAGTATTTCCACCTACAAGGATGGGTGCAGAGTCCCGCATTGGCATCCCTTCCGGTCATATAATTGCTTATGAGACACCTGCCGGACATAGATATGCACATCGCACCATGGACAAATACCTCAATCTCTGCCTTGGCTTTCCTGCATATATAGGCTATCTCCTCCGCAGAAAGCTCACGGGCGAGAATGACCCTCTCCGCCCCAAGCTCCGCCCAGAAATCCACAGCGGCAAGGTTAGTAACGTTTGACTGCGTACTGATATGAACAGGAGTCTTCAACCCCATGTCCCTGATAACTTTAAAGACTCCCGGATCGGAAACTATCATCGCATCCGGCTTCACTGACTCAAGATTGTAAAGATACTCCCTCAAACCATCAAACTCTGCATTACGGAGATAAGCATTAACAGTAACATAGCCCATCTTCCCCTGACCATGCAGATAAGAAAGAGCCTCCGCCAAATCATCCATGCCGAAATTGCCCGCCTTCGCACGAAGACCGTAACCCGTTCCGGCAAGATAAACCGCATCCGCACCATAGCGGACAGCATATTTTAATTTTTCAAAATTCCCCGCAGGGCTTAAAAGTTCGACTGACATTATTTTTTATTTTCCTTTTTTTGGTTTTTTATCTCACGGGAGAACTTTTTGGAACAAAGTTCCCCCGCACCCCCTCAAAAACTCAAATTAAGTTTCTCTGGGAGAGAGCTAAAGAGAACACTTTATTTGTATAAAGAAAGGGTTCTCTCTTCATGAAAATAATAATTAATATTTCCATATTTTTTGATTTCTTATCTCACGGGAGAACTTTTTGGAACAAAGTTCCCCCGCACCCCCTAAAAAACTCAAATTGAGTTTCTTTGGGAGAGAGTTAGAGAGAACACTTTATTTGTATAAAGAAAGGGTTCTCTCTTTCTGAAAATAATAATTAATATTTCCATATTTTTTGATTTCTTATCTCACGGGAGAACTTTTTGGAACAAAGTTCCCCCGCACCCCCTAAAAAACTCAAATTAAGTTTCTTTGGGAGAGAGTTAGAGAGAACACTTTATTTGTATAAAGAAAGGGTTCTCTCTTTCTGAAAATAATAATTATAAAACTATTCAAAAATTCACCAGCAAAACACCTGAACCCACAGGCAGCAGGGTAGACGATGCAGGCATATCTGACCTTATAATTAAAATTTCCTTCCATGGAAATTTTAATACACGCTCACGCCGTGGTAAACACGGCTTCGCTGCGCACGGCGGGATTTCCATCCATGGAAATCAAAAATTTACCAGCAAAACACCTGAACCAACAGGCAGCAGGGTAGACGATGCCGGCATATCAGCTTTGATCTCTTCGATGAAGTTGAGGAGTTCGTCACGTCCCTGACGGTATTTTTTGGGGACTTCCGCTGTTTCCATAGCAAGCATTCCGAAGAGCAGGACATCATCAAATATCACCAGTCCGCCTTTGTTCACCCTGTTTTTAACAGTCTGCCACATCAGAGGGTATATTCGCTTAACAGAGTCGATAAACACCATATCGTAAGTATCCGTTGTGCGGTTAAGGTAATCGAAGGCGGATTCATTGATAAATTCGACATTTTCAAGCTCGATACACAGAGTTTTCGCCACCGCCACACGGTTTGGGTTATGGTCTATCCCCGTAATCACTGCCGAAGGGCACCCTTGTTTTATATAAGTTGTAGATGTGCCGATTCCGCTCCCTATCTCAAGGACGGATGCGGGTTTAAGCACAGCAGCAAGTATGCGGAGAAGCTCCCCTGTTTCAGGTTCAACAGACGGAACATCATGTTTTTTGGCATAGTCGTGCATATCTTCATTTTTTGCTCTGACAGTAGAGCGGATGTATTCGAGGATACCGGGTATTAATATATCGTTTCTCATTTACTGACCAAGATTTACTTTTTCGGGAGTAAGCTTTTCCGTTATCTGCGATGCCTTTTCAGCATCGATTTTGCCCAGTGCAGCCATAATCTTTCCTGCATTCATAGGAGGAATTCTGCGGATAAGCTGAACGGCTTTGTCAGTGTCCATTTTAACAAAAATTTCAGCAGCTGACTTAGGTTTGGTGGATGAATATATTCTGGCAAGGGCGTTAAGATTTTCATCCTCACTGGACTGAACCTCGTTGAGCCTTTTGGTGATTGTGTCTTTAATCCCGTTGAGTTCGTTCTCTTTAGCTATAAGCTCTTCCTCAAGGGCTTTCAGGCGTTTTTCCTTATCCGCCAGTTCCATTTCCTTTTTCTTGAGTTCCTGTTCCTTTGCCTCAAGCCGTGCGGCAAGGCTCTGTATGTCCACTATGCTTTCCGCCTGTGCTGTAAACAAGGTGAGAAGCATAAAAAGAACTGCAAATTTAAGTTTATTCATTTCTGCCGCTCCTTGATACTATTAGCTCATCTATCATTTTCATTTCTTCCTTATCCAGATATGCCGCATAATCTTTTACATGCTTTTCTTTCAGCTTTATCAGAACTTTATGATTGTTCATCGCCTGAACTGTTTTTTTCTTCTGCCGTTCAACAACGATGCGGGCATCATACACCATGCGTTCCATGGTTTTCCTGTGCCCTTCCAGTTTGAGGATATACTCATCATACATCCTCACAAACTGAAGCTGTCCTTTCAGCTTGGCTTCTTCCTTCTCGGCGTTCTTCTGTTTTTCTGTTTCAAGCATGTTTTCAAGCTGCACAGTGAGAGTTTTCAGTTTGTTCTGAAACTCGCCGAGCTTATTTTTTTCAAGCTCATAGATCCGCTCTCTATGCTCCAAAACCTTTTCCAGCTTGAATTTTGCGTTCATAGCATCATCCCGCCGTTATCTCATTCAGCTTGTTTCGGGCTTCCTCGTAAGTAAAGTTTTCATCAATCCCCTGACGAAGAAAATCGTTTATGCGGTTTATTTTAAGGATCGCCTCATCAATTCTGGGGTTGCTTCCCCTGACATAGGCACCGATGTTGATTAGATCCTCCGCCTCACGATATGCACTAAGCAGATCTCTGAATCTACCTGCGGATGCGAAATCTTCTTTTGTTACAATCTCTTTCATCAACCTGCTGGCACTCATCAGGATATCTATAGCCGGGTAATGGTTGCGTGCGGCAAGCAGCCTGTCCAGCACTATGTGTCCGTCGATAATAGAACGGACAGAGTCGGCTATGGGGTCATTCATGTCGTCCCCTTCCACAAGCACAGTGTAGAGTCCGGTTATAGCGCCTTCTCCTTTTTTCGTTCCAGCCCTTTCCAGAAGCTTGGGCAAAAGTGCAAAGACAGACGGAGTATAACCCTTTGATGTGGGCGGTTCACCCACCGTAAGTCCTATTTCCCTCTGAGCCATGGCGAACCTTGTCACAGAGTCCATCATGAACATCACGTTTTTGCCCTTTGCCCTGAAATATTCGGCAACTGCTGTGGCAACAAAAGCGCCGAGTTTTCTTACAAGGGCGGATTGATCACTGGTGGCGACTACGACTACGCTCCGTGCCAGACCTTCAGGACCAAGATCTCTTTCAACGAACTCACGCACTTCTCTGCCTCGTTCGCCGATGAGAGCAATCACGTTTACATCCGCCTCTGTGTTTCGGGCTATCATGCCTAAAAGCACAGACTTACCAACGCCGGAGCCTGCAAAAATGCCGACCCTTTGCCCTGAACCGCAGGTCATAAGAGCATCTATGGCTTTTACTCCGGTGGATATTGACTCACGGATTATTTCTCTCTCAAGGGGTAAGGGCGGTTGAGAATATACCTTTGTCAGATCGTAATCCTGAATAGAACCTTTGCCGTCAATTGGCTCGCCGAGACCGTTAAGAATACGCCCCAGCATATTTTCAGATACCCGCACGGTGTTGCCAAGAGCAGTGTTATGCACTCTGCTCCCCGGAGCGATTCCTTCGCTGTCGCCGTAAGGCATCAGGATTATTCTATTGTCATTAAAGCCGATTATTTCAGCAAGAACAGTGTCGCCCCCGCTGCCTTCTATGGCGCATCTTGTTCCTATGCCGAGAAGAGGACCATCCGCCTCGATGGTGAGCCCGATTATCTTCGTCACCCTGCCGGATATTACAATCTCTTCCCTTGCATTTATGTGTCTAAGTCGATTCAAGTTCTTCATAAATCAGCTTCTTAAAATTTTCCAGCATGGTTTCTATGGTGTAGTCCATCTCTCCTATGCTGGTGTCTATTTTCAGCCCGCCCTGCGTAATTGCCGGGTCGGACACCGCCTCATAATCGGGAAAAGCTTTAAGCACAGTATTAAGATCGTCAGGGTTCACCCTGAAAACAACACGACTCAGCTCATGAAGGCTTGAGAGGCTCTTTTTTATGACAGAAACAATCAGACGCCCGTTCATTTTTCTTTCAGCACCTATAAGCGTTTCCAGAAAGTGTGTGAGCATTTCAGGCAGGGCACTGTCAAGCTCCTTTACGGCAGAATCAAAAGCTCCCGCCTTGGAGATAACTTCCTTGTAAGTTCCCTGAAGCATCTGGATGTAATCGTCTTTCTCTTTATTATAATGCCTGCGGGCGTTATCCGCCGCCTCAAGCATTCCTTTTTTATATCCGTCATTAAAGGCTTTTTCATATTCAGCCTTCAGCAGTTCCTGTATCTTCTCCTCATCAAATGCAGGAGGTTCCTCTTTAATTACAGCCTCTTCAAATACCGCTTCGGAAAACTCTTTCTGTTCCTCCTTCACGGGTTCAGGTTCGGGCTCCTGTTTTTTATCAAAATTTTCAAGAAAAACGGAAGATTCGCCGACTATCCTCGCTTTACCGAGGTTTACGGCTGTATCGAAATTAGCAAAAAGAAAAGGGATCTCTCCATTGACGGCATTGGTATCTTTAAGTTTTTCAAGCGCAAAGACTTTTTCTCCACGCTCCACATCTCCGAAACTGGTAATATCCATTTCAGTAAGCTGTTTCTGTCTGTTTTTGCCGTAAATTTTTCTGGACATAATTCAATCCGGTGGGAATAGTTAAACGTACTGCTCTTCCTCTCCGCCGCCGAGGTTAATAACCCCTTCCTCGTCGAGTTCACGTACAATGGCGACAATCTCGTGCTGGGCTTTTTCCACCTCTTTGAGCTTGACGGGACCCATGTAATCCATTTCCTCACGCATAGTTTCCACTGCACGTTTGGACATATTTCTGAAAAAGCGTTCTTTGGTATCGTCGTCTGCTCCCTTGAGGGCAAGGGTGAGCGCTTTTTTGTCTGCTTTTTTGAGGATTTCCTGAATAGCCACATCGTTCAGCTCTCTGATATCCTCGAATACGAACATCATATCCCGTATTGCTGCAACCAGTTCCGGTGCTTCCTTCTCCAGTTTTTCCAGAGTTGCCTTGCTTGTTACCCTGTCCATACGGTTGAAAATTTCTGCAACGGATTTTACGCCGCCGACCTCAACATTGTATGAAGAAAGAGACTCAAACCTTTCCTCAAGCACTCTGGAAAGGGTTTTTACAACCGTAGGCGATATATCCTGCAGGTTTGCGATTCTAAGTGTTATCTCTGCCTTAAGCTCTTCCGGAAGCTGCGCCAGTGACTCCGCCGCATGGCTGGGGTCAAGGTGGGCGAGTATAAGTGCGATTGTCTGCGGGTGTTCGGTCTGTATGAATTTGGCAAGCTGCTTAGGATCAATCTTAGTAAGGAACTCAAAGCCGCTTGACTGTTCCATCATCTTGGTAAGACGGTCAATAATCTTCCTTGCACGTTCAGGACCAAGAGACTTGACAAGAACGCTTTTGGCGTACTCAAGACCGCCCTTGGCTATGAACTTCTTGGCAAGCATCATGTTGTAGAATTCTTCTATTGTTTCGTCCATCTCCTCAGGGGGGATGATCTTGGTCATGGCGATCTCTTTTGAGATCTCCTGCACCTCGTCATCATCAAGATGAGCGAAAATAGATGAAGAAATTTCTTCACCGAGGGCGATTAATACCGCTGCAGCTTTTCTGATACCTGAACCTGAAAGACTCATGTCAACCTTTCAACATTGATTTTATAATATTTGCCGCACCTTCGGGATCCTCTTCACAGAATTCCTCTATCTTCTTCAGCATTACCTTAGACTTAACGGCGTCTGTGTTCATCGGTATGCTTTCATCAAGCTCCTGTTCAACCTCTCTTTCAAGTTCTTCGAGGGTTTTGGGGAAGCCGGCGCTGTCTTTCAGAGTGACATCCACAGAATCGAGCGCAGATGTAACAGTTATACTTCCATCATCGTTGTAGGTGACGGTCTTGTCGAGTTTTTTGAGAATACGCCTGACCACGGCGAAATAAAACAGAAGCAGAATAATAACTGCAAGGGCATATTTGGATGCTATGGTTATGAGTTCCACTGTTTTTTCTCTCTTGAGCAGAAGCTGTTCCTGCTGCTGTTCGGAGGTATCGAATGAGATATTTGTCACCTCCACCTGATCACCTCTTGCCTGGTCAAATCCGACCGCTGTGGCAACAAGGGCACGGATGGAGTTAAGCTCATCTTGTGTTCTTGGAACACTTTCTGTTATCTGATTTCCTGTTGCATTATCAGTGCGGAAAACATTCTTATTATCCACAACAACCGCAACGGATATTTTCTTAATTGTTCCAAACGCTTTAACTTCTCTGGTGACGGTTTTGTCTATTTCAAAGTTTGAACGTTCTTCTGTGTGTTCATAGGATGAGTTTGTGTTACCGCCCAGCACCTGCGGTTCTGCGAGGTTGGACTCGACTCCGGGGACGCCCTGCGGACCTCCGGGAGCGTTAGAGCTGATGGTTTCTATATTTTCCGATGATCGGATTACAGGCTCACGCCCGAACTCTTCTCTGCTGGTTTCTCTCTTGGAAAAATCTATCTCCGCAGTAACCTTCGCCACGGCTCCGGTTTCGCCGAGGGTTCTGCCGAGTATGCCGTAAAGTTTCGATTCAAGCTCACGTTCAATACGCCTCTGGTATTCAAGTTGTGTCTGGGTCATCATCACGGGGGAATGCTCTTCATCAAGAAATTCGCTCAAGAGTCTGCCTGTGGTATCCACAATCTGCACGCTGTCTGTGGTCAGCCCTTTAACAGCGCCCGAAACCAGTGAGCTTATCGCTTTAACCTGCTCCTGGTTGAGGTTTGCCCCTCTTCTGAGTTTTATAACAACAGCGGCTTTTGCAGCCTCCTCTTCGGAGATGAAAAGTCTGTTTTTAGGAATGGTAAGATGAACTCTCGCTTCTTCAACTTCATTGAGACTGCTTATGGTTCTGGCAAGCTCACCCTGAAGGGCACGTTGATAATTGACATCCTGAAGGAATTCCGTCATTCCGTATGATGATTTATCGAAAAGCTCAAACCCTGCTCCGCCGCCTCTGGGCAGACCTTCACGGGCGAGTTCCAGCCTCATGTCATAAACCAGCTCCTGCGGAACTTCCACCGCTCCTCCGCCTTCCTTAAGCCTGTACGGAACATTGCCTTCTTTGAGTTTTTCAATAACCAAAGGGGCATCGTCAGCGTTCATATTGGCATAAAGGGTTTTATAGACAGGTCTGTTTGCCCAAATAAGAAGGACAGCCAGAGTAACAAGTACAGCGCTTAAAGCTGCACCGATGGAAATTTTCTGAACAAGAGTCAGTTTCTCAAAAATATCTTTAAACTGAGTTACGACGTCTTGAAGTGCCATTTGCCCCTGTAATACTATACCTGAGTTCTCATAACCTCTTGGTAAGCTTCAACAATTTTATTCTTAACCTCAAGCATGAGTTTGAGGGAAACATCTGCTTTCTGGAGAGCGATCATTGTGGAATGAATATCCTTTGTCTCACCGCTTAAGACTTTCTGCACAGCTTCACTGGCCTCAAGCTGTGCATCATTTACACTGCTTAAAGCATCCTTAAGAAGAACAGAAAAATCCGCACCGGACTCTTCTTTGGCTTCCGCAGGTTTTGACGCTGTATCGTCAAGCTTATTCGGCAAAAGGAAGTTAATGTTATTGATCTCTGCCATGTTCAGTATCTCCCTAACTGAATATATAGTATATCAGGGGTATTTTACAACCTTTATATATTTCATTTTACTACTTTTTTAACCGTTTTCGGGCTCTTTTAGGAGCCAGCTCCCCGCACTGCGGAGCTTTAAAGATTCTAAAGTTTCGGTATCAGGCTCTGCCTATTTCTAATGCTCTCAAAGCAAGCTGTTTCGCTGTTTCAAACACTGTGGCGTTCGCCTCGTAGCTTTTTGAAGCTTCAAGCATATTTACCATTTCTTCAATGGGGTTCACGTTAGGATAGGCGACATAGCCCTCCTCGTTTGCATCTGGATGATCAGGCTCATACTTAAGAGTTGGAGGCTTTTCATCATCTATGACTCTCTGAACCCTGACGCCTCCGGCATATTCACCTTTCATAACCTGTTCAAACAGCACGTCTTTTCTCTGGTAAGGTCCGCCTTCTGCTGTTCTTGTGGTCTGAGCGTTGGCGAGGTTTGAGGATATTGCTCCAATTCTTATTCTCTGCGCAGAAAGCCCGGTTGCAGAGACATCCATTACGTGCATAAAGCTCATTTATACCTTACCTCCCCTGAATAGCCGTTTTAAGTTTGGTGAACGCCCCGGCTGTAAGCTGGCTTAATTCCTGAAAAAGAACTGAGTTTGCAGCCATTTCACTCATTTCGTAGTCAAGGTTTACATCGTTTCCGTCATTGCGGAGAGAGGGGTTGTTCTGAAACCGGACATAATCCGCAGGAACTCCGCTGAAGCCGCCTGTGGAAAAATGCTTTGCATGAGTCTGTGCGAGAGGAAGTTTTTTCCCTGTTCCGAGGAAATCACCCATAACCTCATCAAATTCCAGCTTGCTTGCCTTGTATGTCGGAGTATCGTTATTAGCGATGTTTTCCGCTATCACGTTGTTTTTAACGGATGCGGTGTCCATACCATAGGAAAGTTTGTCAATGTTCGACATGCTGAAAATATTTCTCATGCAACACCTCTTGCATTACTAATAACAAAGATGATGCCAGTTATGAGGGGAAGTTTTTGCAGAAAGCTAAATGTATTTGCGTGCGCCCATGTAGGTCCGCACAAAATAAGAGTCGTTAAGGTTCGCTATTGTGACATTGCGTCCCCTGCGGGGAGCGTGGATAAATTTGCCTGAGCCTATGTATATGCCCACATGAGAAACTCTTTTGGCTCTGCCGGTGGCAAAAAAGACCAGATCACCGGGCTTCAGTTCGCTTTTAAGAACGAATTTGCCGTGATCAAACTGGGCTCTGGAATTTCTGGGCAGGTTCAGTCCGTTAAGCTTATAGACAACCATTGTGAGACCGGAACAGTCAAACCCGCCGGATGCGCTTTCGCCGCCCCATCTGTACGGGACACCGATATACTTATGCGCCGTTTTTACAAGGTTTGTCCTTATACCTTTACGGTCAAGGTCTTCCGGGCGGAAGTTATAGTCATAATCTTCGGGACGAATGATAAAATAATCATCTATCTGGTTTCTGGTCCGCAGGTTGACAGCGTATCTAACTGCTCTGTCATAGGATGGGAAATCTCCTATGCGGACTTTATAAAGACCTGAATCATCAAGGAAAAAGTAAGCATCCACCCCTGCGGTGTTCAGCTTGTCAGTATAGTTTGCAGCATTGCTTACGTTGCCGAAGGCACCGACCTGAATGGAGTATTTCATTCTCTCAATATCAGATGCTTCAATACGTCCGCCACCGCTGTACAGTGCGGGGCGCCCGCCAAGACACCCCGTTATTGCAAACAGAATAACAATCAGAAGTAAATGCTTTTTCTTCATCATCACCTTATTCTTATATTCCCAGATAAGCTTTTTTAACATCCTCATTGGAAAGCAGGCTTGAAGCCTTGTCTTCCATAGTCACCCTGCCTGTTTCCATAACGTAGCCTCTGTCGGCCACCTTAAGGGCAAGGTTTGCGTTCTGCTCAACAAGGAAAATAGTTGTTCCGCTCTCTTCCTTGATTTTCTTAATAATCTCGAAAATCTGCTGCACAATCAGAGGTGCAAGCCCAAGTGAAGGTTCATCCAGAAGCAGAAGGCGGGGTCTGGCCATAAGCGCACGGGATATGGCAAGCATCTGCTGTTCCCCGCCGCTGAGAGTTCCGCCCTGCTGATGTCTTCTTTCTGCCAGTCTGGGGAAGAGATCATATATCTGCTCAAGGTCTTTTTTTATACCTTCTCTGTCCTTGCGGAGAAACGCGCCCATATCAAGATTTTCGGACACTGTGAGATAAGGGAAAATGTGTCTCCCCTCAGGAACCTGACAGATACCCATCTGCACTATTTTGTCAGGCTTCATCCTGTGGATCGGTTCACCCTTGAACAGTATCTCTCCGGACTTAGGCTGAACAATACCGCTTACGGAAAGAAGAGTGGTGGTTTTACCAGCTCCGTTCGCACCGATAAGGGTGATTATCTCACCTTCGTTTATCTTGAGGGAAACATCGTGAAGCGCCTGAATATTGCCGTAGAATGTGCTTATATTGTTAATCTCAAGCATCGGCTTCCTCCCCAAGATAAGCTTTGATAACTTCGGGATTGTTCTTTATCTCCATGGGAGTACCCGCTGCTATCCGCTGTCCGTGATCCATGACATAAATCCTGTCGGAAAGGTTCATCACAAGTTTCATATCATGCTCAATCAGCAGAATGGCGATTTTATCCTGATCTCTGATTTCCCTGATAAGTCCTGTAAGCTCTTCTGTTTCCTGAGGGTTCATGCCCGCTGCGGGTTCATCAAGAAGAAGAAGTACAGGTTCCGTAGCAAGGGCACGGGCTATCTCAAGCTTTCGCTGTGCGCCGTATGGGAGGTTGCTTGCCATTTCATTGGCAAGATGAGTCAGACCGATTTTTTCCAGAATACCATAGCTCACTGCTGCTGCGTCTTTCTCTTCTTTTCTGGTTCCGGGGTCACGGAGAAGTGCGCCGATTACCTTTGCTTTGGTACGGCAATGTCTTCCTATCATTACATTTTCAAGAACAGTCATGTTAGGAAAAAGCCTGATATTCTGAAAAGTTCTGGCAAGTCCAAGTTCTGTTACCTGATTGGGCTTCTTGCCGTTTATTCTTTTTTCGCCGAACTTGGTATGGACAATTATATCCCCCGAAGTTGGCGTGTATATGCCTGTAATGCAGTTAAAAAATGTGGTTTTCCCCGCTCCGTTGGGACCGATAAGAGCCACAATCTCACCGTTCTGTATTTCCATATCCACATGGTCAACGGCACGGAGACCGCCGAAATCCATTGTAAGACCTTTTACCTCAAGAACGGGAAGCGTCTGATCATTTTGCTTCATTTGTTTTCTCCCCGCCGAAATTCATCTTATCAAATAAGTATTTTCGTCGCACATTGCTGATAAGTCCCTGCGGTCTGAAAACCATCATAAGAACCATCGAACCGCCGAAAATAAGCATACGCAGTTCAGAAAAAGCTCTGAGATATTCCGGCAGAAGTATAAGTATCAGCGCTGCAAGAATAACACCGAGAATTGACCCCATACCGCCGAGAACAACTATGGCAAGAATGATTGCAGATTCGAGGAATGTGAAACTCGCAGGATTGACAAAAGTTGTCTTCGCTGCGAATACAACACCCATGAATCCGGCCCATGTTGCGCCAAGGGCAAAAGCCGTGAGCTTGGTCTTTGTTTTATCAATACCCATAGCCTGACACGCTATCTCATCTTCCCTCAGAGCAAGCCACGCCCTTCCGATTCGGGAGTTCTGAAGCCTGTTCACGCAGAATATCGTAATTACTGCAAAACCGAGAACAAGATAGTAAAGCGCAGTCATGGACTGTGAGAGGTTGAGCGTAAGCCCGAAGAAAGAAGGTCTGTCTATGCCCGAAATACCGCTGGGACCGAAGGAAAAGGCGTTCCAGTTTTCAAGCACGAGGCGGATAATCTCTCCGAAACCGAGTGTTACAATGGCAAGATAATCACCACGGAGTCTGAGTACGGGGAAACCGAGAATTATACCGAACATCATGGCAAGTGCGCCGCCTATGGGAAGAACAGCCCAGAATCCTAAACCGAAATGATGGTTCAGAAGAGCATAGCTGTAAGCGCCCACTGCATAAAAAGCAACATAACCAAGATCAAGAAGCCCCGCCAGCCCCACAACAATATTAAGACCAAGCCCAAGCACCACGTACATAAGCGCTGTGGTCATAATATTGATCTGATATGCGTTTGACATATGAGGGAACGCAAAGGTGAATGCAACTGCCACTGCAATAAGTGTGTAAAGCACCTTTTTGTTGTCAACTATGGCGTTCTGAAGACCGTTTTTAAGCCTTTCCCTTATGTTTCTTTCACTGATGTGTGTTTTTTTATAATGAAGCCAGCGCCAGATCATAGAACCGAAAAAAGCCCCAACGCCTATGTATATAAGGTTGTGCCAGCGCCATACTATGGTGTTATAAACAGTGTTTACCTTAATAACCATAATGGGAAATGTAAGAAACATAAACCATACGGCTGTAATTAGTGATTTTTTAAGCTCATTCAGCATGTTACACCTTCTGAGCCGAAGATTTGCCGAGGATTCCCGCAGGTCTGAAGATAAGTATCAGAACAAGAAGGGCAAAAGCGAAAACATCTTCATAGTCGCTGGACACATATCCTGTGGCAAAGCTCTCTGTCCATCCGAGTATAAGAGCGCCGAGAACAGCACCGGGAATACTGCCTATTCCGCCGAGGACAGCCGCAGTGAATGCCTTTATCCCTGCTATAAACCCTATATAAAAGTTTATCTGACCGATGTGTGAAGCGATAAGTATTCCGCCGAGGGCAGCAAGTGATGAACCCACTATAAATGTGAGTGATATAACTTTATCAACATCAATACCCACAAGACGAGCCATCTTCTTGTCCTGTGCTGTTGCCCTCATTGCTTTGCCCATTCTGGTAAACTTTATGAAAAAGGTCAGCAGAACCATTATCACCGCACTGCTAAGGATGATAACAAGCTCCGCAGAACTCATTATATGCGATACAGGTTTTAAAAACTCAAACTCCGGAATAAGCGCCGGAAAAGGGAGGAAGTCGGATGTCTGTGCGAGAAGTACGTAGTTTTGAAGGAATATTGACATTCCTATCGCACTTATGAGAGGTGAAAGCCTGGGGGCGTTTCTCAAAGGTCTGTAAGCGATTTTTTCCATAGTGTAACCATAGGCGGATGAGTAAATCACCGCCGCTATTCCCGCCAGAATAAGGATGCTGAGACCGCTGAAGCCCAGAATCGTCAGAACACTGGCGACAATAAGTGCCGTAAATGCGCCTATCATATAAATTTCCCCGTGGGCAAAGTTTATAAGCTGAATAATGCCGTAAACCATGGTGTAGCCCAAAGCGATAAGCGCATATATGCTGCCTTTTGTGAGGCCGCTTAAAAATAGTTGAAGAAAATAATCCATTATCTGTGACTGCTCCTGTTATTTGCCCTGAAATGGAAAGGGGGTGCAGGAAAGAAAGCACCCCCTGAGTTGTATCTGGAAAATTATTTAAGTTCGACGTATGCGCCGTTCTGAACCTGATACATAGAGAAGCCCACGCCGATAGCATCGCCTTTTTCGTCAAAGCTTATGTTTCCGAGGGGAGTTTCAACATATTCGGTTCTGAGAGCCTTGCTCACAGCGTCATAATCAGTTGAGTCTGCTTTGTCTATAGCATTAAGAAGAGCCATAGTTGCAGCATAGCCATTGATGAAGAATGCGCCGGGGTCAGCCTGATACGCAGCCTTGTGGTCTTCAACTGCTTTGATGTTGATAGGGTTTGAAGAAGTGTCCACAGGACCGGTAGCATAAACGCCTTCAGCAAATTCGCCGGCAACTTTTATGAAAGTATCGTCCTTTACACCGTCATCGGAGATGAAGGGGATGTTGATCTGTTTTTTACGCATCTGAGTAACGATTTTGGAAGCTTCGGGGTGGTATCCGCCGAATATAACCGCTTCAGCGCCGGAACGTCCGATCTTCTGAACAACTGCGGAGTAATCAACAGCACCTGGAGTAACGCCTTCATAAAGAACAACTTCTACACCGTTACCAGTAGCCTCAAGAAAAGATTTTGCGAATTCAGCAAGACCCTTGCCGTAGTCGCCTTTATCATGGAGAACTGCAAATTTTTTGATGTTAAGAGTGTTGATAGCGAAGTCAACTTCGAGTCTCGCCTGAGCATCGTCAGGAGCGATAGTGCGGAGGAAGTTGGGGTATTCGCCGCTCTGAGTAAGTTCAGGGTTTGTAGCTGAAGGTGAGATAACAAGAATACCTGCATCTTTGTATATACCGAGCGCAGCCTTTGTGGCGCCGGAGCATATGTGACCAACAACAGCCACAACTTTTTCAGAAACAAGCTTGCTTGCCGTGTTTGTTGCGACTTCAGGTTTGCAAACATCGTCTTCGATGTAAAGCTCAACCATTCTTCCGTCAATACCGCCGTTTTTGTTAACTTCATCAACATAAAGCTTAACAGCATTTACAGTGGGAAGACCATAAGAAGCAAGATCACCGGAATGTGCGCCGGCAACACCGATTTTGATTGGTTCTGTGGAAGCAGCAGGTGCTGCAGCTTCAGTATTTTCCGCGGGAGCTTCCGCCGCTTTTTCTTCAGCTTTCTGGCTGCAAGCGGTCATAAGGAAGACTGCGGAGACCATGACAAGCAGGAACGTAAGGAACTTCTTCATAAACCCTCTCCGTTTAAAAAATTTTCTTGTTAATTTATCCGGAAAAGGACGCATGTCTATTCCCGAATAAATGTAAATACTAACCAAGGACCAGGGCTTAGTCAAGATAAAAGGAAATCAGGAGTTAACAGCGTTCGGGAAACTAGATAAAATCAAGTACCACTAAACATTAGCAGTTTTTTTGACGTAAATTATTGTAAAAAAACTTACAATATTTAACCTAGAGAAAAAGAACATTTTAAGCAAGGATTTTGTAAGTAAAACGACAAAAAGGCTGTTCAGCACATGGGAAAACACATCATCCGGATTGTGTTTTCCTTAATGCTGAGAATCAGTAAACAGCTACTTTACTGAGGCGGACTATATCGCCTTTCATTATTTCCATGGATGAATTCACAAGGTACATTGTGGAGTAGCTTCCGTTTACACGCAGAAGCTGACCCTCGCCTATCTTTTCTGTTTTAATCACTCCGTTCTCCTCATGCCTGCGGAAAACAAGGAATTTATCGCCTTCTTTAACAGGAAGAGGATGACCGATATTTATTATAACAGAGTAGCCCTCTGCCGAAAACCTGTGGTTTTCCGCAAGGTATACGACCTCTCCGGCAATATCAGAATCAATACTTCTGAAGCCTCTCGGGCGCTTAACTGTTATTTCTTCACTTTTAGCAGCTTTAAAACCATTGCTCACAGAGCTGAAGGATCTGTATATTTTCGCCCTTGATGTTTCATCTCCGGCTTTTTCGATCTTTGCATATCCCACACAGGTATACACCGACCTGCCCTTTTCAATCCTGCTTCTTTTTTCGTAAAGCACCACAGTATCACCCGTGTTGAGACCTTTCTCCGTACCGGCATCAAGGGTGATGTAGTCTCCGGTGGAAACCATTTCACGCATTTTTTCAGTAGAAATTACTGTAAACGCCGGCTCATCATCCAGAACAGAGTCAAAGCCGTTCAGCTTATCAGCGGTGAAACTGTTAACACTGTCTGCCGCTTCCATGCCGGACACGGCAGAGTTTGCGGTCATTCCGTTTTTGTCAGCTTCGATTTTAAACAAGCCGCCTTCACCCATGCGGATCGACTCGCCGCCTTCGGGAAAACCGGGGATATAAAGTTTCTCTTTAGGATAAATGAGATCCGGATCGTTAATGAACACATTTCCTTTCCAGATTATAGGCCACTTCCAGTTATCTCCGTAGTATTGACGGGAGATATCCCAGAGGGTGTCGCCTTTTCTCACTTCATGAGTGTTCTCCGCAGCGGCTGCCACAGCCGTCAGCATGATAGCGGAGAGAATTATACCCCCGGTAATTTTCAAGCTATTCCCCCATTGAGGCGAGTTTCTTTTTAGCCAGATTGAATGCCCTTGTTCCGGGGTATTCGTTGACTATTTTCTTTAATGTAACAACAGACTCGGCTTTTTTACCTATATTTCCGTATGAGTATGCCATTTTAAGAAGTCCATCGGGCACTTTATTACCGTCGGGATAGTCTGAAACAAGCTTGTTGAAGAGAGTGACTGCCCCTTCATAGTTTTTCTGAGAGTATTGAATTTCACCAAGCCAGTAAACAGCATTGTCGGAGAGTTCATCTGACGGGTATTTGGCAAGAAATTCATTGAATTTCGCTTCGCTTTCCGCATATTTCCCGTTTCTGTAAAGCTCATAGGCATAGCTGTAGAGGCTGCTTTTATCGGTAAATGCATCTTCTATTATGATAAGGTTCTCACCGTCTGCCGTCTGCGCAGGTTCAAGAACGGCAGACGCACCGGGAGCAGGGGCTTTCTGCCCTTCTTTAAGGACTGTAACTTCGTTTCCGATGAAGCTGAGTTCTGAGCGTATTTCAGCCAGAGCGCCTGCGTTGGCGTTAATGCTTTCTTTATTTGCTTCGGTTTTACGGTCAACGTCTTCTATGGATATCTTCATTTCAGCCATTTCAGACTGCATGCTGACCATTTCATCTTTGATGTTGTTGATGCTCTGTTTAATTACCTGAGTTTCATCCGAGCATGCAAATGCAAGAAAAGAGAGCGTGATTACCGCCATTGTTTTTTTCATCGTTTTAAGACTCCTATAACACGTATTCATCAATGCTGTTGATAAGTATGTCCGTATCAGGCTTGCCCACGAACATATTCGCCCCGATATTAAGCACCTTTCTTTCATTCTCCTCGCTGGCGAGGGATGAGAAAACCAGTATGGGCATCTTCGCAAACTCCGGTTTGCCCCGGAGAGTCCGCACAACAAATGCACCGTCAGCAACCGGCATTTCAAGGTCGGTTATTATAATATCAGGTTTTTCAAGGGCGCATGCAGCAAGAAGAAGCTTCCCGTTTTCAAACGCTTTTATCCTGTAACCGGCGTTTTCAAGGTTGGTAGCCAGAAAGCGCCTGATCACTGTGGAATCCTCCGCCAGATAAACAAGCTTTTTGCTGCGTGCTGCGCTCAGGGAGTAATCGATCACCATCTCCTTGAGTGCTGTTGCGGGATTAAGTTCCGAAACAATTTTTTCAAAGTCGAGAAGCTGAATAAGATTCCCGCCAATGTCAACAACTCCGAGAACTGTCTCCGCAAGACTGAAATCGGTTATCGCCGAATAATCTTTAATGTCAGCCCACGTAATTCTGTGAATACGCACAACCTCATCCACAATGAAGCCGTTGTACTGATGATTGAAAAAGGTGACGATAATTTTTTTAGCGTCATAATCCTGATCAAACTTCAGGTCAAGCCAGTTGCCAAGGTCGATCAGCGGAACAAGCTTCTGTCTTATATTTGCGGTTCCGATGACTGCCGGGTGGGCGTCAGGAACTTTGACAATTTCGGGAAACCTGATTACTTCCCGAACCTTAGCTACGTTAATGCCGAAATGGTGTTCCTTCTCGGCACGGACAATAAATTCAACAATTTCAAACTCGTTTGTTCCTGTCTCAAGCAGGATACCGTGATCAAGGGCCATATTTCCTCCGGTTATCTAAAAATTAACACGCTTTGCAATCCGCATCAAGAGATATTACCCCTGAAAACACAGGATTTTATTGCCGCAACGGAAACATCAGGCGTCCCATTTTTAGTCCGAAGGCGGTAACTGCGGAGAAACCTCATAAATTCTAAAATCGGATTGCTATTAGGCGCATGTTAGTCTAAAAATACTGTAATGAGAAATATCGGCTTTATTATCTTTGCTCTTTTTATTGCCTTTGCCGCACATGCTCAGGATATCTACCTGAAAAAGAACAGGTTTTTTACAGAACTGGTCATAGCCGGAGCCGCGGAAAATATTAAGGATGTTAAAAAGGGAGAAAGGACTGTCACTCTTATGTTTGCGGGAAAACTCACAGCCGGCTTTTCAGGCAAGCTGGACGACCGCTTCATCTCAAAAATAACCGTTCAGGGAGATACAATAACGCTGGATTTCGCCCCTGATACGGATTTCACATTCATGACCGAAGGTGTGGATGCCAAAATTGTTGCCTCCAGAAAAAGAAAAGCAGACGACATAAAGCTCGGCTACGGCATAGAAGACGCTCTCATTAAAAAAGGAAGCGGAATAATCGAAAACACCGAGGCTGAAAAACAGCTCGGCATAGCCGATGAACTCATGGCAAAAGGTACTTATGAACAGGCAGCGATAAACCTTGAAGGGCTTCTCGCTTCGGACATAAACAGCTACTACCGGCAGGAAGCCTTGTTCCGTCTGGGCAGCGCCTATTATGAAATGGGCAGCAAATCATACAAGAACTATATCACTGCTTCACAGATATTTGATGATTTCACAAACCTTTACCCCGATTCATATCTTTTCAGGGATGCGCTTATAAAATCTGCTGATTCAAAGGAAAAAGCAGACATGTATTATGAAGCAATATTCGCCCACGAAAAGATTATCCGTCTGGTGCAGAACGAGAATATACAAAAGAACTCATACAGGAAAATAGCTGAGATATACCAGACACTGGGGCAGACGGACCGTGCAATTGAGGCGAGAGAGAACTACGTCAAACGCTTTAAGGATGACCGTGACCCGCAGACAGCAATGATAGGTATGCTTTATGCGGATAAAGGAGACTACGAAACCTCATTCCGCTACTTTCAGGGGCTGACAGGCAGAAAAGTTGACTATTCAAAATTTTCTCCCGAGTCTCTCTACGCCATGGGAGAAGTATTTGATAAACGTGGCAGAACAGAGGAAGCGCTCTACGCCTTCCGCAGGACATACGGCTACTACCCCTCATATGAAAAAGCAGATATGGCAATGTACCGCGCAGCGCAGATGAATGAAAAGATGGGCAACAAAAGCGCAGCAGACACCCTTCTGCTTGACACTGTAAATAAATATCCCAAGAAACCCGGCGGAATGCTGGCATCAATCAAATACGCTGATACGCATGTATCTGAAAAAAGCACTGCGGACTGGGAAAAATTCCTCACAAACGCTCTGGCTTCAAAAGATTTTGAAATACTTGAGCAGGCTGACGTGGTGGTCATTAAGTCTCTGTTCCATGAAAAAGCCTATGATAAAACCCTTGAGCGAATAGATAAATTCGGCAAACGGAGCTACAGTTCTCCTCTGATGAGCATTGTGTTTGATATCAAACAGAAAATCAGGCTCCAGCAGGCTAAACAGGCATATGACGAAACAAGATACGACCAAGCGCAGGAATATGTGGGCATGCTCCTGAAAGAGTTTCCTGATTCGCCCTACAGACGAGAGGCGAAAACTATCGGCCAGTCAATATCATACGGCAGAACCGAGGCTCGTTTCAAAAACGGGGATTTCAAAGGCGTAATTGACTATATAGAAAACTTTCTCACTGATGAAACGGAAGTTATTGAGCCCGTGAAGTGGAGCAAGCTTCTTGACGATGCTTACTACAACATGGTCAAAACAGATTTTGATGCCTCCAGAGTTCCGCAGGCGCTCATGAACGCAAAGCAGTATATTGCCCAATTCGGTGCAGACGGCGCTCACATAGCTGATATTATAAATATGGCGGAAAGGCTCACGCTTACAGTTATCCGCCGCAGATTTGAGGGAGACAGATTCCTTGACGTTATTCAGGCGTATTCAGAAAACCAGAACATTATAGACAGCTCAAAGCAGCAGCCATTTAAAGATACAGTAAAAGCATACGCTGCATTTTCTCTCTATAAGATGTCAATGCCTGACAACGCAGCAGAACTGCTGGCGACAGTGGGCAGCACAAAAACTCCGGTTTACTGGCTCACCAACCTTCTTATCGGTGACGGCAGCATAAACTTTCAGGTGAATACGCTGGATGCAGAGACTCTCGTTTTTCTTGCTGACGAGGCGGAAAAAAAGAATCCCGACACCGCCATAAAGCTTCTTAACGAATACACCAAAGACCCTAAGCTTGCGGCAAAGCAGAAATTTAAAATATCAAAAAATATTTCCGATGACGCCAAAAGAGAGCAGCTTCTCGTCAGTATATATCAGGATGTTAACAAAAATCCCAGCAAGCAGTTTGACGGTTACGAAGAGGTTTCCCTTGATATGGGAATACTTTATTATAAGAAAAATAGTTTCAAGCCCGCCGTAGAGGCTTTGTCCTCGTTTCTTCAGAACCACGCTCAAAGGGATGAAAAAAGAGCAGAAGGGCTTTACTATATGGGCAAGTCATACCTGAAGCTTAAAGATAACGATAATGCGGTTAAAAACTATATGGAGCTTCTTGAAAGCGTGCCGAACTCTGTTTACGCAAGTGCCGCACGCACCGAACTGGAGGAGATACAGTGGCGGAAAAGTCTGACAAGGTAAGCATGAACGACAGCAGAATAGACGAACTCAAGCTCCTTATGGAGTCGTTCAACCTCGCCACAACCAAGCTGGAGGACTCCTACAGTGTTATTCAGGAGGAAGCACGCAAGCTCCGTGAAGAGGTTGAGGAAAAAAACCGACGCCTTTCAGCGCTGAGCAACCTTCTGGAAGGGGTTCTCATGAACTCCGGCAGCGCCATTATAGCCATAGACAAAAACGGCACAATCCTTACCATGAACAAAGAATCGGAAAAAATGGCTTCATCCTTCGGGCATGAGAAGTTTCTCTCAATGCTGGGTTCTTTTGTTGAGCCGGGTCTTTATGAACATGAACCGGAACGAGGAGTGTATCTTAAAATAAGCCTTGGCGAATTAAACGCAGAAGGTTTATCCGGCACGGTTTACGTTATAGACGATATAAGCGACCTCAAGGCTCTGGAAAAAGAGAAACACAGGGATGAAAAGCTTATGCTTATGGGTGAAATGGCTGCAAACATAGCCCACGAAATAAGAAACCCCCTAGGCGGAATAGAGCTTTTCGCATCACTTCTGGGTCGTGACCTTGAAGATTCTCCGGATAAAAAACGCCTTACTCACTCCATAATAAAAGGCGTACGCACCATAAACTCAATAATTTCAAATATTCTCCTCTTTACAAAGGAGATACAGCTTGAGATAAAAGAACATTTCCTCTCTGATATAGTGGACGATGTGATACTCTATCTACAGCACATTATGAGGGATAAAGAGATCCGCTTTATCAACAATATCAGTGAAGAAAGCAAAATTAAGTGCGATGCGGAGCTTTTTAAACAGGTGGTTATGAATATTGTCCACAACTCCGTTGATGCTGTTAAGAGCGGCGGCGAAATACGCATTGAATCCGGCGCAGACGGCACTGAAAGCTGGTTTACCATAACAGACAACGGCAGCGGCATTGAGCCTTCCATGACAGGAAAGCTTTTCATGCCCTTTCAGACCACAAAGGCAAAAGGCACAGGGCTTGGGCTCGCCATTGTGTACAAGATTATAAAGGCGCACGGCGGAAATATCGAAGCCGACAGCGACGGCAAAACCTACACGACATTCCGTGTGGCTGTTCCGGCATAGGGTGTTGAATAATGAGCGATAAGCACGATAATAAAAAAATTCTCATAGTCGATGATGACGACAACATGCGTGAAGCTCTCAAAGAAACGGTCAAACGCATGGGACTTGCCGTGGAGACAGCTGAAAACGGACGTGAAGGGTTTGAAAAAGCCTCATCCCGCCCCTATGATCTGATCATAAGCGATATGCGTATGCCGGAGATAGACGGTCTCTCCATGTTCAACATGATCCGCTCATCAGGCATAGAAACCCCGGTGTGCTTCATAACCGCTTTCGGAACAGTTTCAAACGCAGTGGAAGCGCTCAAGCTGGGCGCATCAGACTACATCCTCAAACCTTTTCCGCCGGAAGCCATAGAAGAGCTGATTAGGCGCACATTCGAGATAGAAAGTCTCACCAAAGGCGGCAAACGCAAAAAGAATAAGGCTGTTTTCCGCAGCGCCTTCATGGCAAGGCTGTTTGCTCTGGCAAAAGACGTGGCTGACAGCGAAGCCACAGTGCTGATCACAGGCGAATCAGGCACAGGTAAGGAAGTTCTCGCCAGATATATACACGACAACAGCTCAAGGGCTGACGGTCCGTTTGTTGCGGTAAACTGCGCTGCAATACCTGAAAACCTCATTGAGAGCGAACTCTTCGGTTTTGAGAAGGGAGCCTTCACAGGCGCAATAAACCGCAAGGCAGGCAAGTTTGAGCTTGCGGACGGCGGAACTATACTTCTTGATGAAATAGGCGAAGTGCCTATCCATTTACAGGCAAAGCTGCTCCGTGTGCTTCAGGAACGTGAGGTGGAACGCCTCGGCTCCATACGTCCGGATAAAATTAATGTCCGCATACTGGCAACTACCAACAGAGACCTTAAAAAAGAGGTATCCACTGGCAATTTCAGGGAAGACCTGTTCTACAGGCTGAATGTTATCGCAATCGAACTGCCCCCTCTGCGGGAGCGGAGAGAGGATGTGCGGGAGTTGGCTGAATTTTTCATGACAAAATACGCTGAGATAAACCGCAAAGGCTCATGCTCACTGGGAGAAAAAGCGCTTCAGGCGCTTATTGACTATGACTGGCCGGGAAATGTCCGTGAACTTGAACACACTGTTGAAAGAGCGGTTGTTCTCTGCCGTGACAAGGTAATAAGTGAACGGGATTTATTCCTCCACGGAATTACCATAAAACAGTTCCTTTTAGAGAGCGACTTTCAGAAAGAGATGCCCGCCGCAATACATGCACCTGCGTCAAATGAGCCTGAAACCACAGAAGAACAGATTAAATCAACCCATTCAGTGCCTTCCGTAGGAGTGACAATAGCTGAAATGGAAAGGGAGCTTATCCTTAAAACCCTTGATGAAGTGGGCGGAAACCGCACAAAAGCTGCGGATCTTCTAGGAATTACCGTCCGCACCCTCCGCAACAAGCTTAACGAATACAGGGAATCAGGACATTACAGCGACTAAATCCCTACACACCGGCAAGACCGAAGGCAAACTTAAGCCATACAGGAATAGTCACAAGAGCTGTGGCTGTGGTGAATACTATAACTGCGGAAGTAACTCTTGATTCTCCCATAAAATACCTGACAACTGCAAGATTCATCATTCCCGCAGGCATAGCCGACTGAGCAGCGAGGATAATCTTTAACCCTCTGCTGTCTGTCATATACCTCGCTGCCAGAAGAAAAACAAAACCCATAATAAACATTCGCAGCAGGACAGCACTGAAGCCTATTTTCAGCGTGCCGTTGAGGCTTGCCCCACGCAGTCCCTCTCCCAATGCAAGTCCGCTTACAAAAAGTCCCAAAGGCATGGTGAGAAAGGATATAATGTCCAGAACAGAACCCGCATATCCGCTGAAGCCCTGCGGTGCAAAAACAGAATTCACCGCAACAGAAAAGAAAAGCGCATAAAACGGCGTGCTTGAGGCAAGCTTCACTATTCCAGCCCTGTAAGAGCCTGTGAGTATAACTATACCAACTGTCCAGTATATAAAATCTATGCCGAAATTAAACAGAAGAAGCTGACCCGCAGCCTCTCTCCCGAAGAGATGCGCCACAATGGGCAGAGTAAAGAAACCGTAGTTGTAAACACCGATGGAAAAAGAGAAAGCACGCCTTTCTCTGGAATCTTTAAGCCCGATCATCGGTGCAGTAAAATAAGCAGCAGCAAACCCCGCCCCAACAGATGCCATTCCCCACAGGGGCAAAGCAAGCGAAGACGCAATGTCCTTAAGATTCTCATTCCCTATTATAAAGTTAAGAACAAGGCAGGGGAAAAAGAAGTGTATAAAAACTCTGAACAGAACCTTATCAACGGCAGGAGGCAGGCTGAACAGCCTTTTTAGCGCAAACCCTGCACCGAATACACCGAAATAAGGCATCACGGTTTTTAATATATCAACATAGTCCAAAAAACTTACTCTTCTTCAATATATTTAATAGCTTCCTCAAGTGTTTCCTCACTGAAAAGCCTTATTCCGTTTCTTGCAAGAAGTTCCCCTGCCACGCCTTTTCCTTCAATCTTTTTGCCGCTGAAGGAACCGTCATAGATCAGTGTTGAACCGCAGGAAGGACTTCTGTGCTTAAGCAGAGCAACACTGCATCCGTTTTCCAAAGCCTTTTCAAGGCTCATATATGCACCTTTCACAAACTGTTCCGTGAGGTTTTGCCCTTCATCATTAATAACTTCACTTTTCCCATCCAGAACAGATCCGCCGCCGCCCTCACCTCTTATTTCACAAGGTCTGCGGGGAGCTGAAAGCCCTGCGTCAACCTCCGGACAGACAAGCACCGCAAGACCTGATTCCACAAGCTTACGGAAAGTTTCACACTCTATTCTGGTATTACCGCCGTCATAGCGCACATTTTCACCCGCAAGGCAGGCGCTTAACAAAAACTTTTTCACGCTATATCCTCTAAAATCCGCACAGCACCCCGCACGAAATCTTTACACCGCTCAAGCCTGCCCTGCTCTCTCGCTTTTGTGCGTTCCTCGTAATTACCCATGTCAACACCTACAAGTTCCGAGCATTTCAGAGAACCGAACTCTTCTGAAAACTTTTTCCTGAATTCTGCCATGATGCTGTAAACAACCTCTTTCGCTTCGGCATCATCAAGGGATGCTCTGCCGTGCTTGAGCCCGATGACCATATAAGCGCCGGAAACTGCGCCGCATGTTTCACCGCAGCCGCCCACACCGCCGCCGAAGGGAGTGGAAAGCCTTAAAGCCACAGCCTCTTCCATGCCTTCATCAACAGCAAAGGCTGTAAAAACGCCCTGAGAGCAGTTAAAACCGCTGCTGAAAATTTTCTCTGCTTTTTCTTCCCGGTCTTTCAACGAAGCACCTCCGGCTTAACTATGTTAAAAAATTGCATTCGGCGATAATTTTTTCTATACTATGGTATTATTAAATACATTTTTTCTCAAAAGGAAATTGATTATGATTAGGATTCTTCTGGCAGAAGATAACCCAGTTAACCAAATGATTACACGGAAAATAGTTGAAAAACTGGGCACTCAGGTTGACGTGGCTTCCAACGGACGTGAAGCGGTCGAAATGGTTCAGAAAAGCGAATATGCTGTAGTCCTTATGGATGTGAATATGCCTGTTATGAACGGGATTGACGCCACAGCGGAGATACGCAGGCTGGGATTTAACATGCCCGTTGTGGCGCTCACCGCAGACTCGGAAACCATGACAGCAGAGCTTGAAACCTGCGGCATGACCGACTTTATATCGAAACCTGTAAATATCTCAAAAATAGAAGCAATTATAAACCGATGCAGAAAACCGGAAGAAAAAGTGCAGGACACTCCGGAATCTGACACTGTGGAAGCCTGCATAAATTATGTCTTCACTCAGCTTGGGCTGGAAGAAGAAATAGTCACGGAGCTTTTGGGCGAATTCATTGAGGACTCCGGCAAACATCTTAACTACCTGCTTGATTCCGTCAAAGAAAAAGACATGCTTAAAATTGCGTCCGAAGCACACTATATCAAAGGTGCAGCAAAAAATATGGGGCTGAAAAACATTGCAGCCGCAGCCGAAAAAATAGAAAAAAACGCAAGAGCAACACTTACCGCAGACTATGAAAATCTCTTTTCAGTTCTGAAGATTTACTTTGATGCCTTCTCCGAAGACTTTGGCAGACTTTCGTGACAGATAATCTGCCAAAGCTGTTATATTAGCCATGGATCTCATAATATTCCGGCAGATAAACGGTAAAACAGGCACCGTCAGCGGTGTTGAATGCTGTTATAGTCCCGTCCATCTTTTCCTCTATGATAGTTTTTGCTGTACTGAGTCCTATTCCGGTTCCCTTGTCGCCCTTTGAGGAAACATATGGTTTAAAAATATTTTCCATAATATCAGGGCTTATTCCGCCGCCGTTATCGTATATGGTGAGAGCTATATTGCCGCCGTCTCTGTGTATATCAAGCTGTATCCTGCCGTTGAGCTGTTTTCCTGCTTCTTCTCCACGGCGTTCCGTAACAGCGTCTCTGGCGTTAGACACAATATTCATCACAACCTGCTTAAACTCATTTTTGAAACCTTTTACCATGTACTCTTCTTCGCAGGTAACTTTGACATCAATATTGCTTTGGCGAAGCTGAGGCAGAAGCATACTTACAATCTCATCAACAGCCTGCCTGACACCGAAAATCTGCGGTTCTTTTCCCGGTTTTAAAAAATTCCTGAAATCGTTCATGGTGTCGTTCATGAACTCGACTTGTTTCATTATGCCGTCAGAAATCTCAGCAAGCTCTTTTTCCTGCTCAATGCCCTGTTCTCCTTCAAGTTCAGCCAGATACTGAGCAAGAATATACACTACATTCAGAGGCTGCTTCCACTGATGGGCAATTACTCCGATCATTTCACCCATTGCAGCCATTTTTGACTGTTGGATAAGCATCTGCTCCTGCACCTCCCTGATCTCTTCAAGGCGTTTAAGCTCAGTGATGTCCTGAGAACTGCTTACAAACATTGTCCTGCCGCCAAGCTGTATGCGGGAGATAAAAACAGACACGGTCATCTCTCTCCCGCCGGAAGTGGCTGCATGATGCTCGCTGGTGAAATACTCGGCAGTGCTGTTCACAAATCTTCTTATTTCGCCGTGAACCTGTTCTCTGTATCCTTCTGCAATGGTTATTTCATAACGCTGTCCGATAAGTTCATCCGGTTTATAACCGTGCATACTGGCAAAAGTGCTGTTAACTTTGCAGAAAAAGCCATCAAAATCACACAGGCATATACCTATTCCTGCGGCATTGAATGTGGCTTCTGTGAGTGTTTCACTGTCTTGTTTTTCTTTTTCAAGCCTTATAAGGCTGTCTATGTCCCTCATGGAAACTATGCAGACCGGAGTCCCGTTTATTTCAACAAGCGAACTGCTCACTTCCACAGTGATATATCCTCCGGATGAGGTACTAAGCCTGCTTTCATAAACAAAATGCTTGCCCTCGGACACCAGAGTGGAGATATTCATACCAGCAACAAACTCCTGAGCCTCATAAATCTCATCAGGGCGCATATTGTGTACATCATGCCTTGAAAATCCTGTCAGAGAAATAAGTCTGTTGTTTACATCAATAACCTTTCCGGGAACTCCGTTTTTATCGATGGAAAAAATAAGCATTGCATCGTTAATGCTGTTGAAAACGCCTTTAAGCTTCATTTCATTGCCCATACGCACAGCAAGCTCTTTCTCCACAGATTCTGAAAGGTATTCATTTATTCGGCGAAGCTCTTTTTCCAGCTTTTTCTGTTCTGTCATATCGGTGGCGATACAAACAAGCCCGTTGTTTAAACCTGTGGGGCATTTCACCCTGACCTTTGTAACACTTAAAAAGTGGCTTTTACCATCAGCAAGGCGGATTTCGTGTTCTTTCACAGAAAAGCCCGAGTTAAGAAGAGTGTCCATATCGTCTTCCGTGAGTTTTCCAAAACCTGAGGGCATCTTTTCATAATAGCGCCGAAGACCACACACTTCACTTTCTTTTATCCCCGTTGACCGGCAGAAAACATCATTGGCTATTTTAAGGCTTCCGTCCGGCGTAACAAACCAAATCCAGACAGGAGCATTTTTCAGCACCGCCCGCAGAAGCTCTGTTCTCTGCTCCAGTTCTCTTTCTATATTCTTTTTATCTGAAATATCTGTTATTATTGAGAAAAGATACTCTTTCCCATCAATATGAACCGGGCTGGAAAACACGCTTACGTCTTTTACATTACCGTCAGCCAACCTATGTCTGAATTCAAAATAATTGCACTCTCCTTTAATAGCCTGATTCATCCGGCATTCCACTGAATCTTCAATATTTATATCGCATATACGCATAGATTTGAGTTTATGAAGCCCGTAGCCATAAAAATTAACCGCTGCTGAATTGGCATCACAGATATCTTTGGAAACAGGATCAATCAGGAGCATAGCGGCGCTGTGTCCGTTGAAGAGCTGTCTGAACCTATTTTCGCTTTCCTTGAGATAAAGGCGCATTTTGTCTATTTCGGTTATATCAGTAAAAGTTATGGCGAGAGTGCCTTCTGATGTGTCAAAGTCGCTGTGATTTATGAGCAGAGTTTTCACCTTTCCGGTAACCGCATCTCTCATTTTCACCTTGCTTTCCAAACCCTGCTTTTCATTATTCAGAACCTGAGTCAGCCATGGGTCATTCTCCCGATGAAAGATATATCCGCTCTCTTCAATAAAAAATTCGCAAAGGCATGAATGCTCCTTTAAAAACTCAGCCGCTGACGGATAGCCCACAAACTCAAGAACACGTTTGTTGCAGGCAACCATATGACTTCCATCTGTTACACTGACCATATTTGGAAGCATATCAAGGAGACGATACTTATAGGAACGCTCCCCTTTAAGCTTTTTCAACGTGCCCAAGTTCATAAAATAAAGCCACATGGTGAAAATAAGCATAAAACCTATAAGAAGGGAGAATGCCGTCATTAGCTTATCAGCTTTTACATGCTCTCTGCGTATTTCTGTCATATAAGACATTATTCCTGACCAGTCGGAAAGCTCTGAACGCTCAAGGCATTTGTTAGCAAAAGCAACATACCTGCCAAGCTCCAGTGAAAAAATCTCCGTCAGCAGGTTGCTTCCATTGTAAACGTCTCCAAGGTACTTCCCAAGCCCCTCCCTTACAGAAACGATACATCCGTCGGCTCCGTCACCCGTTTTTTCCAGAAGATAAAGCGCTCCGTCAAAGCTCTTAACTGACTTGTCCAGATAAACTGTGTCATTAAGGTGATAAGCCTTTGTGTAGCTGCTGTAGCCGTCTGAAATAAGTGAAGAAGCACGCAGAAGATTGCGTGAACGGTTGAATTCCCCCATATCTGGCTCTATCCTTTTGATGCGGACATAGCCAGTTATTATCAGTGCGATAATGACCACTGATAAGGCGGATACCGAAACCAGTACTCTGTTCCCAGATATAAGCCTCATAATAAAATCCTCAAATGAACTGTATTGTTCTTGTTTTTTCTAGTATTAATGCCAAATGCCTTTGTTTCAAGAGATTTATGACACCTTTGTATTTATTAAACATATGTTCCTACACTTATAACCTATAAATACGGCTTTTCACATCCTCATAAATAATTAAGTTAACACGGAGTAAAGAATTATTTTTTTAAGAGGCTCTTAGTATCTTATTCCGTTGATTTTTCAAACACGCTGATTTAGTATCAAATATTATTTGAACAGTGATTCTTAAGACCGGAGCCGTTATTTTATGAGCTTAACTTTTGACAGACTTGTGGAAATCATCCGCAAACTGAGGAGCCCTGAGGGTTGTCCGTGGGACAGGGAGCAGGACTTATATTCCATAAAAGAACATTTCATGGAAGAAGCTTACGAGCTTCTGGACGCTCTGGACAATAAAGATATTGAGAATATAAGAGAAGAACTCGGTGACATAATATTCCATGCCGTATTCCACTCCGTAATGGCGGAGGATGAAAATAAATTCAGCATTGACGATGTCTTAAATGAGATAAACGAGAAACTGGTAAGACGCCACCCCCACGTCTTCGGCACTGAAACAGTCAACGGAACAAAAGATGTTATAGTTAACTGGGATAAGATTAAAGCAGAAGAGAAGAAAAACCGGGCACGCTCTTTTTTTGAAGGCGTTCCCGTCTCCTTCCCTCCGCTCCGCAGGGCGGAAAAACTTCAGAAAAAAGTACGCAAAGTCGGCTTTGACTGGGCAAATACTGATGACTGTATGGCTAAAGTCCGTGAGGAATTCTCAGAGTTTGAGGAAGCAGTTGCAGAAGGAAACAGGGAACATATCGAACACGAGCTGGGAGACATTATGTTTGCCCTTGTGAATGTTTCCAGATTTCTTGATGTAAACCCGGACGAAGCTTTAAGGAAATGCAACAAACGGTTCGTAAGCCGCTTTGAATATATAGGCAAAAAACTCGCCGAAAAAGGTCTCACCTATGATGATGTCTCTCTGGAAGAGATGGACAGACTCTGGAATGAGGCGAAAACGGTTGAAAACAACATCTGAATAACTTATTTTTTCGGCAGGTAACTCAATGAACAAAGAAATATCCACTTTCCACATAGGCAGATTCATATTTGACGCAGGCAGCGGGGCAAACCGCTCAAAGCTTGCCGAAGCAGAGGGAATCCTCTTTCTCTCCGGAAGACTGCCTGTTTTTCCCTATGAGGCAGACAGCACTCTCATAAACCTTGAAAAACGTTCCCTTTATGCTGCGTCTGAACTTGCCGGAAACACACTGAACCTGTCTGAAACAGAAAGCATAATAAACGGTGACGAATCTCTGTTTGGCGAGGACTCCCGTGCGGTGAGGCTTTTTAATATAGGTAGAGCATATGCTGCTCTGGCAGTCCAAGAAAAAAATGACAGCTTCAGGATTGATGAAAAATTCATTACAGAATTCAACACCGTCCTTGAAAGAAAACTGAACAGCGAACCTGCAAACTACCGCAATTTTCCTGTCAGCGCTTTTGAAAAACAGTTTTCAAAACCATACAGCCCGCCGGAAACCAAGCTTGATATAAATCTTCTGATGAAAACCTTTTATGAATGGATAAACTCACCGGAAATTATAGCATCCGGCGTGATCACCAGAGCATCTCTGGCACACCTTTATCTTATGAAAATATACCCCTATGCAGGCTCATCCGAGACCCTGGCACGCCTTGCGGAAAGTTACGTATATAAAACAGCAGGCGTTGGGTACATGCCGTATCTGCTATGCACTGTTTACAGGAATTCGTCCGATTATTTCCCTATCCTTGAGAGATTTATAGAATCTAACAACCCTGCGGAGTTCATTGACTTCGTGTGCGGAATAGTGATTTCATCATTGGGCGAGATGCAGAAGAAAAGCCTTGAGATAATCGCTGAAGAGATGTTTGACAGCTATGTGCGCAGACTTCTTGAAGCAAAAGTAATAAGCGAGCGCCTCTGCGGACTGATAAACATTCTCAAAACAAGAGACTCATTCCGTCACAGCGAATTACAGCTCATGAAAGAGTTTACTGCTCTTTACGGCAAAGTCAGCCGTACCACGGTAAGAAGAGACATAGTCAAGCTTGCTGAACTTGGGCTGATAAAAGAAAGAGGTGAGGAAGAGTACATCCTCAACAGGGACATACTCTTCGGAAGATAAGTTAAACTCTGAAAAAGCCCTGAGCGTTTGTCTGTGTTCCGTCAGATACGGAGAAGATGTATTCACTGCCCTGCTGCTCAAGTTTCACAACAGCCTCTTTTGTTCCGTAGGGCAGTTCATGGGAATATTCTATACAGAATTCGCTGAAGTCTTTCTTTGCGCCGTTAAGTTCAGTAAATGCCTGAAACACATAGGCTGGATACACTGTATTATTCATGTGGGCATTAATGTCGAAATCTGTAAGCCGGGTCTGTATAGTAAAAGAACCGGAGCTTTCAGAAGGGGCAGACGGCTGCCAGTCCTCAATAACCGTTCCGTTTGTCATTTCATTAACAGGTCGGTATGCCTCCGGTACTTCAGGTTCAACCTTTGCGGGACGCTTTTTCTGTGTGTCAATAAACAGCCATACTGATGAGGCTGTGCATACAGGTTCGCCGTCTCTGGAAAGAACAAAATCCCTGAAACCTCTGAACCTCTGCATTCCTCTGGACCATGTTTCAGTTTTAAGCACATCATAAAGGTTGATATCGCTGTGAAGCTTGTAGGAAAGTCTGTGCAGCATCCACAGTCTGTTCATCTCCGTATATCTTCGATGGGTAAAGCCAATACTATCGGAATGTTTGATGGCTGCTTCCTGAAAAATACGAAAAAGACCGTCCGGCAATATTTTTCCATCCATACCGGCGTCATTGATTTTAATGCTGTCTTCTGTGACGAATTTCATTTTTTCACCTTTGATAAAGCCTATCATATTCCATATGAACATTTTTTCCAAGTTTACAGATTATCCGTCTGCAACTTTTTTTTGTTCGCAGGCTGATTATTTTTATGTGTCCGCACGCTTCCGCTATGTGAAAATTACCTGAAAGCCTCAATTCAACAGGCTTTCAGCCGCTGATCTTTTTTTAATTTCCCTTGACGCATATATATGGTTCTGCTAAAGTTTGGCATGGATTGGATCGATATGATCCTAAATTGGTTTAATTTGGCATAAAAAGATGGGAAGCTTCAAAGGGAAATACGAACATAAAATCAGTGAGACGGGCAGAATAAGCATACCGTCCAAGTTCCGGGATATCCTCCGCTCTAAATATCAGAGCGACGATATCGTTCTGATCTCAATGAGCAGCCATCTCAGAGTATACCCTGCGGCGGAATGGGAAAAACAGGAAGCACGCTGGGAGGAAGAACAGGCGGGAAATCCCGATCTTAATCTGTTTCTCCGCAAACTGTACGCCTCTATGGACGAATGCTCCATTGATAAAAACGGACGTATAGTAATAACTCAGGACATCAGAAAAAATAACACCCTTGACGGGGACTGCGTGATAAACGGCTTCCGCAACCGTATGGAAATATGGTCAAAAGAAGCATGGGAGAAAACTGTCGGAGACGAAAAAGCGGACGCCCTGTTTGCCAAGTTCGCGGACAGTTTCTAAGGAGGACGGACAATGCACAAGCCCGTTCTGCTCAACGAGGTTTTATCCTTTCTGCCCGCAAAAGATGACGGAGTGCTGCTGGACCTTACAGGCGGTTTCGGAGGACACTCCGCAGCAATGAACGAAAAGCTTAGACCGTCTGCAAAGCATATAATTCTGGACAGAGATCCGGAGTCAGTGGAAAGACTTAGGGAACGATTTAAACCCTGCAGAAATGTGCAGGTATTTCATAAAAACTTTGCCCTGTTTGACGAAGTGCTTGACGAACTTGGCATAGAAAAGGTTGACGGAATTCTGGCAGACTTCGGTGTTTCCACCATGCAGGTCAGAGACGGAGCCAGAGGTTTCTCCTTCAGGGAGGACGGACCACTGGATATGAGAATGGACAACTCAAATGGCATAACCGCTGCTGATGTTGTCAATTCATTCTCAAGGGAGGAGATTTCCTCCATTATCGACAAATACGGAGAAGACAGGTTTGCGTGGAGAATCGCCGGAGCGATAGTAAACGCAAGGGATGAGAAGCCCTTCTCCACAACAAAAGAACTTGCCGACACAGTATTTAAGGCTGTTCCGGCTAAGTTCCACAAAAAAGGTTTTCACCCCGCCACTCAAACTTTTCAGGCGGTCAGGATATATGTAAACGGAGAGCTGGACGAAATTGAGACCATGCTTTCCAAACTTGAGGACAGAGTGCAGACGGGCGGAATAGCTGCCTTTATTTCGTTTCACTCTCTGGAAGACAGACTGGTGAAAGAGAAATTCCGCTATTTTGAAAAAGAGTGCATCTGCCCTACCCAACAGATTATATGCAACTGCGGCAAGACAAGAACTTTCCGCCAGCTTACAAGAAAACCTCTGATACCCGCTGAGGCAGAAGTTGCGGAGAACCCGCTGAGCCGAAGCGCAAAACTCAGAGCAGCAAAAAGGGTGTCATCCTCTTGAATTGAAGAGGCAGTTTCTCCGGGCGGGGTACGCCGTCCGGAGAAACTTCATACATTAATTAAGGACATGGGAAGGAACCTATGAGAGCGAAAACTATTTACTGGGACAAAGCATACGAATCAAACGGCGAAAACACCCTCAGTACCGGAAAGGTTCTTTTGTGGGCTTTGCTCATTATCTCGGTTTTCCTCGTAGTCTATGTCAGACACCTCTGTGTACGTGAAGGCTACGCCATAAGCAGACTGGCGGCAGACCTGAACGAAATGGAAATCCAGTATCAGCTCATGCAGGAGAAACAGTCAGAAATGCGTGACACCGCAAGCCTCTATAAAATGGGGGAAGATCTCGGACTGGTTCTGCCGGATATGAACAGGACATTTAATGTTCAGTGAAAAAAGCAGGATAAGATTCTTCATTTATCTTTCTATAGTTCTCGGGGTAATAATCTCGGGGCGTCTTTTTTTCCTTCAGGTTGTTAAAGGCGACTTTTTTGCCGAGATAGCAGGCTCTCAGGCTGAAAGCGAATATGCAGCGTATAAAGGAAGAGGCATAATTTACGACCGAAACGGCAAGCCCCTTGCGGTAAACAAAAAAGTTGCCTCTCTTTATGTTTTTGCCTCAAACCTTAAAGACAGAAGAAACTTTATCGCAAGGCTGAATAAAGCAGGGATCAAAATATCCAAAACCACCAGGGCAAGAATCCTCAAGAATGAAGGCTTCGTCTGGGTGGAAAGAAATGTGAACATAGCTTCGGCAAGAAGAATAAAAGAGCTTGTGCCGGAGATTGAATATACCCTCAATGAAAACAGATTCTACCCTGAGCGTCACCTCGCCGCCTCAATAATAGGCTTTACAGGGGTTGATAATCAGGGACTCTGGGGACTTGAAAACAGATATGACAATGTACTCAAGGGCGAAAAAATAAAACTTGTAACACTTAAGGACAACAAAGGAAACCTGATCCTCTTTGAGGACAACAAAGCGAAAACCCATGCAGAAAGCGCACTGTATGTAACTATAGACACTTATCTTCAGGGAACAGCGGAATACCTCCTCCGCAAAGGGGTGGAAGAGTTCAAGGCAGACAGAGGAATAGCAGTCGGCATTGATGTTAAAACCGGAGATATAATCTTCGCCGCGTCAAGTGATAACTATGACCCGAACAACTACAGCAGATACAGTGATAAAACATGGAAAAACGATGTTGCAACCTTCCTTTTTGAACCCGGTTCAATATATAAGCCTGTTGCCTTCTCCTACCTTCTGGACAGGCACAAGCTGGATCTTACCAAGCAGGTTAACTGCGAAAACGGTCACTTCCGTCTATATGGACATACCATAAAAGATGTCAAACCTATAGGGGTGGTCACTGCTAACGAGGTTCTTATCAAATCCAGCAATATAGGAATGATAAAGCTCACAGACAAGGTTGACAGAAAAGATTTTTACGAATATATGCGGACCGCTGGTTTCGGTCAGAAAACCGGAATAACCGGAATAAGCGAAGAGGACGGACTCCTGCGAAGCTACAGGCAATGGTCCGGACTATCAAGACCATCCCTTTCCATAGGGCAGGAAATACTGGTGACACCTCTTCAGATGGCAAGATTTTACGCCGCCGTGGCTAACGGCGGTTTTCTCGTTACTCCTTCCATAGTTGAGAAGGTGGAAAAAAACGGGCGCAGCGAATCGCCTGAAGCACAGAAAACGCCCATCATGTCCGAAGCTACAGCCAAAACCATGCAAGCTCTCCTTGCCGAAGTGGTAAAGGAAGGAACAGGACAGAAGGCTAAATCCTCATTTGTGGAGATAGCAGGCAAAACAGGCACGGGGCAGAAGTTCGACAAAGCCTCAGGATCGTACAGCAGCAGGGAATACACGGCAAGTTTTGCCGGGTTTTATCCTGCACAGAATCCGGGAGTTGCGATGGTTGTCGTTTATGACAGCCCGAAGCTCAGCATCTACGGCGGTTCAACAGCCGCAGTAACATTCAGAAGAATGGCAGAGCTTACTTCGCTTTATCTCGGCTTACAGAGGAAAGATGTCGATGAAAGCATTTAATCTGTTTGACGGAATATCAATAACCGGTTTTGACGTGAATGTAGATTTTGAGACCGATGTCAGGGCTGTGTGCTTCGACAGCAGAGATATACAGGAAGGCTGTGTGTTTTTTGCCTATGCAGGCTCAACTTTCGACTCCCACAGCGTTGCCGAAGCGGTTTACTCAACCGGGAAGGTTCTGTTCATAGCCGCTGAAAAAAAGCTGGAGAACATCCCCACTGTCATAGTGGAGGACGGACGCAAGGCACTGGCTCTTGCTTGCAGAAACTTTTTCGGCAGACCGGATGAAAAGATGGAAAAAGTCGGTGTAACAGGTACAAACGGCAAAACCACTGTTACATATCTTCTTGAGTCCATAATGACCGCCGCAGGAAAAAAGCCCTTAAGAATGGGCACAACCGGACACAGATATGCAGGGAAGGATGTTCCGTCTAATGTGACCACTCCATCATCATATGATTACTACAAGGTTCTTGCGGATGCCGTTGCTGACGGGTGTGACGCCCTCGCAGTTGAGGTTTCATCCCATGCGCTTGATCAGGAGAGACTGTACGGAACAAAGTTTGATGTCGCCCTGTTCACAAACCTTTCAGGAGACCATCTGGACTATCATCACACCATGGAAGAATATTTTACCGCCAAGCGCAGGCTGTTTCAGGAAGACCATGCAAATATTGCAGTGGTAAACATGGACAATGACTACGGCGCAAGGCTTATAAAAGAAAAAAATATCGACACAATAAAGTTCGGAGTCAGCGAACGTGCGGAAATATCAGCAGAAGAGATCGCCTTCACCCTGAACGGCATAACAGCCAGAGTCCGTTATCCGGGCAACACTTTCAACATAAGTTCAACCCTTGTTGGGCTCCATAACCTTGAAAATATACTTGCTGCTGTGTCCGCCGCAATAGCGCTGGGCATAAACGATGACGCAATCGCAAAAGGAATAGAGAATCTCAAAAACGTGCCCGGAAGGCTCGAAAAGTTTGAAGTAAACGGAGCATTTGTATTCGTGGATTACGCACATACGGACGATGCCCTTGTGAATGTTCTTGAAGCGCTCACTCCTTTTAAAAAGACCAAAATAACAACAATTTTCGGCTGCGGAGGGGATCGTGACAGAACAAAAAGACCCCGCATGGCAAAAGCTGCCGAAAACTACTCTGACATAATAATGGTAACAAGCGACAATCCCAGAACAGAAAACCCCCAGCAGATTATCGAGGATATTCTCAAAGGGTTTGAAAATGCAGAAAAAGTCGTTATCTGTCCCGACAGAGGCGAGGCGATCAAAACCGCTTTGGAAGGAGCCCAGCCTAACGACATAATCCTCATAGCCGGAAAAGGTCATGAGGACTATATGGTTATCGGAAAAGAGAAGATTCATTTTGATGACAGGGAAGAAGTCAGAAAATTCCTTAAATAAGAATTAGGACATACCCGGAGGGAAATGGATGAAGCTGAAAGAGATCGTAAACGCCCTCGGCGGCGTAATCAAGGCGGATACACCGAATGATCTGCCTGTGAAAAAACTTGTTATCGACAGCAGAAAGGTCGAGGAAGGCGATATATTCACGGCTCTTTCCGGTGAAAACACCGACGGGAACCTCTATGCACAGAATGCTCTGGACGCCGGAGCTTCGCTGGCAATAGTGGAAGATAAAGATATATACGAGAAACTCACGGGGAATAAGGTGCTTGTCCGTGACGGTTTAAGCGCAATAAAGTCCCTTGGGGCATACAAACTTAAAAACTACAAAGGAACAAAGATAGCCATAACCGGCAGCATGGGCAAAACCAGCACGAAGGAGCTGATAAGCTCTGTTCTGCGGACAAGGAAAAAGGTTTACACCGCTTACGGCAATTATAACAACGAACTGGGCGTGGCTATCTGTGCCGCTAACCTGAATATGAGAACAAGCTGTGCGGTATTTGAGTTCGGCACAAATTCGCCGGGCGAGATAGAGCAGCTTTCGCTTTATATAAAACCCCATATAGCCGTGCTTACGGGCATAGGACACGCCCACATAGGCAGAATGGGGAGCATGGAAAAACTGGCAGAGGAAAAACTCTCCATAATAAAAGGCATGAATGGCGGAACCCTCTGGGTGAATGAATCATGCCGCATGTATCTGGATGAGAAAATACTGGGCGCTGTGGATGTGAAATACTTCGGCACAGGGATGAACGCTGATGTGATACTGGCTGACGCCGGACGCAACAACAGGGAGCAGTTTTACTTCACCGCTGTTTACAAGGGAATACCCTACTGCTTCATGCTGAACCACCCTTATGACCATTTCATTGCCAACTCGCTGGCTGCAATCGGCATAGGTTTTGAGATGGAGCTTGACTATCAGGATGTAATGACAGGAATCCTCGCATTCAAACCCGTAACAGGCAGGGGTGCTATGGTGAATGTCGGCAAAATCAAAGTAATAGATGACACCTACAACGCAGGGTTTGAATCCATAATGAGCGCTGTCAAAAACCTTGCTGAAATAGGTGCTGCGAAGAAATACGCCATAATAGGCGAAATGGGCGAGATAGAAGGCTTTGAGGAGATGCTTTACCTCAAGCTTTACAAACTTGCAAAGAGTACAGATAACATAAACTTCATCTTCGTGGGGCAGAACTACTGCAAATTTGCAGAAACTGCAAACATAACCATAGCCCCCACAAAGGAAAAAGCGAACGAAACCGTTGCCCTCATAGAAGAGGGTCTGGTTCTGATAAAAGCCTCCAGAGCAAGGAAGTTTGAAGACTTCATCAGCTTTATGGAACAGGAGAGAAAGAAGCGTGCTGTATAATCTGCTCGTCCCCTTTTCAGATGTATGGGGAATATTAAACGTTTTCCGCTACATCACATTCCGCACGGCGTATGCGACCCTTACAGCTCTGGTCATTACGCTCCTTATAGCTCCGTTCATAATCAGGAAGCTGAAGGAGATGGCTTTCTCCATGAAGTCAAAGGGGTTTGAGCCCGCCACCCATAAGGTAAAGGAAGGAACACCCACAATGGGCGGCATCATGATAGTTATAGCAGGCACGGTGTCCACCCTTCTCTGGGCTGATCTCACCAACCCGTATGTATGGATCACGATTTTTACCTTTGTTTCATACGGAGTTATCGGGTTCGTGGATGATTACATAAAAACAGTGAAAAAGAACCCCAAGGGGCTTAAAGCAAAAGCAAAGTTCTTCGGGCAGGTAATAACAGGAATAATAGCCATTGCGCTTATTATATATGTGGACAAAGGGAAAACGGCAACGGTAGTCGCCCTCCCCTTTCTTAAAACCGCAGTTATAGATCTTTCTATCTTCTATTTCGTGTTCGCTCTTTTTGTAATAGTGGGCACGTCAAATGCGGTGAATATAACAGACGGGCTGGACGGACTCGCCATAGCTCCTTCGGTAATATCATTCGGCACACTGTGCTTTTTTGTTTACTTCACGGGACACAGTGAGTTTGCGCACTATCTGAACATTCTGTATGTCAAAGGTTCGGGAGAGCTTGCGGTATTCTGCGGCGCGATGGTCGGCGCAGGTCTGGGCTTTCTCTGGTACAACGCCTTCCCCGCAAGCGTATTCATGGGGGATGTGGGAAGCCTCTCCATAGGCGGAGCAATGGGCATAGTGTCCGTTATCTCCAAGCATGAAGTTGTCCTTGCCATAGTGGGCGGCGTGTTTGTCATAGAAACGGTAAGCGTTATCCTTCAGGTGGGCTTCTACAAGGCAACCCACGGAAAAAGACTTTTCAGAATGGCTCCCATACACCACCACTTTGAGCTGAAGGGATGGAGCGAAACAAAAATTACCGTGCGGTTCTGGATTATTTCCTTTGTGCTGGCGCTTATTGCGCTCAGTACGCTGAAGCTGAGGTAACAAGACTATGAAAGCGGCTGTTTTAGGCTACGGCAAAAGCGGCAAAGCAGCGGAGACCCTTCTCCGTCATGCGGGTGCCGTTCAGGTTGACATTTATGAAGATAAGAACAACGCCTACCCATCCATATCCGAGTTTAAAAACGGATACGACAGGGTGGCGGTGAGCCCCGGAATTGACATAATTAAGCGTGGGCTGAAAATAGATAACCTTACCAGTGAAATAGAGCTTGCCTATGAGGCTCTCGCAGGAAAAGGAAAAATAATGGTGATGACAGGTACAAACGGTAAATCCACCGTAACCTATCTCACAGCGCAGATACTTGAGAACGCAGGAATAAAAGCAGTTGCATGCGGAAACATTGGCGTTCCCTTCGGCGAAGTGGTGCTGAAAGGCGGCTATGATGTGTTTGTTCTGGAGCTTTCCAGCTTTCAGATAGAACTTCTCCGCAACTTTAAGGCTGATATGGCGGCGATAACCAACCTTGCTCCTGACCATCTGGACAGGTATCCGACTTATGATGCCTACATAAAAGCAAAAATGGACGTGCTTAAGTTCGTCAGAGAGGACGGATTCGCCGTTCTGCCGGATGAGCAAGAACTTTTAAGACACGCTGAATACTACAAAGGCAGAAGAATGATAATAAACGAGGCTCTGAACGGACTGCCAAGGCTGTCCGGAAAGGTTATGGATTTCGGAAAATACAGCCTTGATACGGCAAAGTTTCCTCTTTTCGGGACACATAACCTGCTTAACCTTGCATTTTCCCTTGTGTCTGCGGACAGCGTACTGAATTTTGCAGGAGATATTACTCCACAGATAGCTGAATTAAAAGGTCTGCCCCACAGGTGCGAATATTCCGGCACAGTGAACGGAATAAGCTTTATAAACGACTCCAAGGCGACAAATGTTTACTCCACCCTCGCCTGCCTCAAGGGAGCAAAGGCAGGAAATGTGATCATCCTCGGCGGGCGTGACAAAAACGGAGACTTCGGTCTGCTGGCTGATGAGCTTAACCGTGCGGCAAGCACTGTTATAGCCTACGGCGAAGCGGCAAGAATAATAAAAGAAAAGCTCAAAGGGCTTTTGACCTGCGATTTCATCACCTCATCCACAATGGAGGAGGCTGTGAAGACAGGACTCAACGTTGCTCACAAAGGGGGCAATGTAATACTTACTCCGGCATGCTCAAGCTACGACAGCTTCAACAACTTTGAAGAACGCGGCGAAAGATTCATGCAGATAGTAAAGGAACTCGGCGGAAAATAAAGTGTTTGAGATAAAAGACGACAGGCTGCAAATTCTGATACTCGCTTCCATCCTCATGACCACGGGGCTGATATTCGTATTCTCCGCAGGGTCAATTCAGGCTCTGAGGCTTGATAAGGGCGAGCTTTACTTCTTCAACAAGCAGCTTCTCGCAGTGTTTATAGGGCTGGGGCTTATGTACGGTGCGTACAGCATTCCCCTGAAATCATGGAGAAAGTTTGTCCCGGCTCTGTATTTTGTGACACTGGCGCTTCTTATAGTAGTGTTCTTTTTCCCTAAGCTGAACGGCTCACACAGGTGGATTCTTCTGCCCGGCTTCAGCCTTCAGCCTTCGGAGCTGGCTAAGTTCACCTGCATACTTTACCTTGCCCACTACCTTGATAAGAAGGAAGGCAGGCTAAATGACTTTACCAAGGGTTTCCTCCCCGCCTCCATAATGCTGGGGATAATCGGTGCGCTTATATTAAGCGAGCCGGACTATGGTACAACACTGCTTATAATATGCGTGTCGTTCACGCTTTTTCTGATAGGCGGTGCGCATATGCGCCACATGCTCGGCGTTATAGGGTTCATCGCTCCTATTATAACCGCAGGGCTTCTCATGGGTTACAGAAGGGGCAGAATAATGAGCTTTCTTGACCCATGGGAAGATCGCTACGGAACAGGCTATCAGCTTGTGCAGTCTCTCACTGCCGTGGGCAGCGGAGGCTTTTTCGGCAAAGGAATAGGCAACTCATCACAGAAGCTTTACTTCCTCCCCGAAGCGCACACAGACTTCATATACGCTATCATCGCCGAGGAAACCGGACTGATAGGCTCACTTGCCATACTGGTGATAGTGACTGCGTTCTTTATAATTTGCGTTAAGGTGGCTCTGAAACATAAAGAACTTTTTTATAAACTTCTTACATTCGGCATAGCTTTCAGTCTGTTCATTCAGGCACTGCTGCACATATCCGTTGTTACCGGACTCCTCCCAACTAAGGGGATAGGTCTTCCCCTTGTGAGCTACGGCGGTTCAAACATGATGAGTTCTCTTTTCATGGTCGGCGTTCTCCTGCGGAGTGCGGAAGAGGCAGGCTCATGAAAACAAGGGAACAGTCTCACGCCTTGCAGAAAAGGCTTGTGATAGCGGGCGGCGGAACAGGCGGTCATCTTTATCCGGGCATAGCAGTTGCAGATTACCTTAAAGATAAAGATGTTGAAGTATTTTTCATGGTCTCTGACAGAGGGATCGAGCGAAAAATACTCTCATCAAAGGGATATAATTTTTACGAGCAGCCGCAGACACCTCTTAAAGGGATCGGCATAGGCGGAAGAATCCGTTCTATTGTCCTCCTCGCTAAAGAGACCTTCGGTATGCTCAAAAAAATAAAAAAGAGCGATACGGTGCTTCTCACAGGCGGTTTTGCCGCTGGAGCGCCGGCTATAGCCGCTGTACTGAAAGGCGCAAGGCTTTATCTCCATGAGCAGAACAGCGTAATGGGGCTTACTAACAGGATTTTTGCAGTTTTCTGCAAGCAGGTGTTCCTTTCATTTGAAGGCACTTTGAAGGCAAAGGGTAAAACAGTTCATTCGGGTAATCCTGTAAGAGCAGATTTTGCCTCATTCAAGCCCAAAAGCGTGAACACCAAACGTATCCTCGTCCTCGGCGGCAGTCAGGGAAGCAGGTTTTTAAACAGGCTCATGGCAAAATCCGCAAAAGGCCTCACCGAAGCAGGATGGAGTATTGTCCATCAGGCAGGTGCGAAGCTATATGAAGAAGCCCTTGAGGACTACCTCACCGAAGCAGCACAGGCAGATGTGCGAAGCTACATAGAAAACGTGGCAGAGGAATACGAAAAGGCTGATCTTGTGATAGCCCGCTCAGGCTCCGGCACGGTTTTTGAAACCATGTATGCAAGGCGCCCTGCGGTCTTTGTTCCGTTCGCACAGGCTGCGGATGAACATCAGCTCTACAACGCTCTTTTTGCCGAAAAACTCGGCATAGCAAAGGTAATGACCGAAAGCGGAGCGACACCTGCAAGGCTCATGGAGCTTGCGGAGTGGTCGCAGAAACCGGAAGTCGCAGAAAAGCTGGCAGGAGTAAAGTACCTGAACAGCCCTGAAATAATTGTAAGAGGTATGGAACTTGACTGAAGTATTCGGGAAAGTACGGAATATACACTTTGTGGGCATAGGCGGAATCGGCATGAGCGGTCTTGCCGAAATCCTTCACTCCATGGGATTTAAGATAACAGGCTCGGACATTGCCGACAGTGCAAACTGTAAACGCCTGCGGGCAATGGGCATAAACGTATTCATAGGGCATGAGGCTGAAAACGCAAAAGGCGCAGACGCTGTTGTTTTCTCATCGGCAGTGAGATGCACCAACCCCGAACTGGTTTATGCCAGAGAGAACTTTATACCGGTAATCAAAAGGGGTGAAATGCTCGCAGAACTCATGAGGATGAAATACTCCATTGCAGTTGCGGGCAGCCACGGAAAAACCACTACAACATCAATGATCGCAGAGATTTTCAACAAGGCGGAGCTTGACCCCACAGTTGTTGTAGGCGGAATACTTAACAGAAGAGACTCAAACGCTCTCAAAGGAAACAGTAATATAATGATCGCAGAAGCTGACGAATCGGACAAAAGCTTCCTCATGCTTCAGCCCACAGCGGCGGTGATCACTAATATAGATTTTGAACACACTGACACTTACGCAACAATGGACGAGGTTAAGGACTGTTTCCGTGACTTCGCCGCCCGTGTGCCGTTTTACGGACTTAATGTACTCTGCATAGATGATGCCAACACGGCGGAGCTGATCAAACGCATAGACCGGAGGTTTGTAACATACGGACTCTCCGCACAGGCGGACATTCACAGCGCCGACATTGAAAAGCACGGTTTTTCAGTATCATTCGGCGTGGTCATAAACGGCAAGCCGCAGGGACGCATTAACCTGAATTTTCCAGGCGATCACAACGTACAGAACGCTCTGGCGGCAATAGCCGTTGCCACGGAGTTTGATATACCCTTCCGTGTGTGTAAGAAAGCCCTTGAGGAGTTTGAAGGAGTGCAGAGAAGACTTACTGTCCGCTATGACAGTGAATGCTGCACTGTACTTGACGACTACGGACATCACCCCACAGAAATAAAAACCACTCTGAAAGCCATCAGAGAGGCATACGGAAGCAGGAAGATAGTGGTTGTGTTTCAGCCGCACAGATATTCCAGAACACAGACACTTATGAATGAGTTTTCCACATGTTTTTTTGATGCGGACAGGCTGTTCATCACAGACATATACGCCGCCAGCGAAGAACCCATAGAGGGGGTCACAGCGCAGGCGCTTGTTAAAGAGATTAAGGAAAGAGGCTTTAAGGACGTGCATTACATCCCCTCATTTGATGATCTCTATAAATACCTTGATGAGTCCGGCTGCGACAACAGCCTTATACTCACACAGGGTGCGGGAAGCGTGACCAGATTTTCCGGCGAGCTTGCCGCATGGCTGGAGAAAAAACATGAAAAATAAGAAAATAGCCGTCCTCTACGGCGGACTGTCAGCAGAAAGAGAAGTTTCTTTAAGAAGCGGCGCAGCAGCGGCAAAGGCATTGCAGGAAGCAGGTTTCACCGATGTGACTCTTGTTGATGCAGGGCATGACCTTCCAGCCCGTCTCCTTGAGCTTAAACCTGATGTGTGCTTCAACAGTCTTCACGGAACATTCGGCGAGGACGGACGTATACAGGGAATGCTTGAACTTATGGATATACCTTGTACAGGGTCGGACAGCCAGTCAAGCACAATCGCCTTTGATAAGCTTTTAAGCAAGGTGATATTCGCCCTGAACAATGTTCCCACGCCGGACTACATACAGCTTAAAAGAGAAAGCAAAGCACCCTTTATGCCCTGTGTTATAAAGCCTTGCAGGCAAGGTTCAACCATAGGCATTACCATTGCTGGAACAGAGGAAGAGTTTGAAAAAGGGAAAAAAGAAGCATTCATCTACGATGAAAGGGTCATAGCTGAACAGTACATAAACGGAAAAGAGCTTACAATAGGCATATTGTCTTCTAAAGTATTGCCGATAATATGGATAAGACCGAAATCGGGCTTTTATGACTATCAGTCCAAATACACAAAGGGAGCCACCGAGTATGTATTTGAGACCGGACTCACTGAAGATGAGGAAAAGCTCATAAAAGACAAAGCTTTACATGCGTTTGAAAGTTTGGGGTGCGCCTCTTACGGAAGGGTTGACATAATGTACGACGGCAAAACCCCTTGGGTTCTGGAGATTAACACCCTCCCCGGACTGACAGAAACAAGCCTTCTTCCGCAGGCAGCGGCAAAAGAGGGAATAAGCTTTCCCGAACTTGTAACGGCAATGATAGGCGATGCGCTGAGGTAGCTATGAAAAAGAAAGGTTTTTTCAAAGTCACACTTGTTCTGACAGTTTTCGCATTACTCACAGGCGGAGTCGTCTGGGCTGCGGCCGGCATAGTGAAAATGACAGGAAGCAGCAAATACTTCCTTGTGAAAACCGTTAATGTTCAGGGTGTAATCCGCACTGACCGTGCCAAGGTGGACGCCTTTGCCAGAAGCCTCGCCGGAAAAAACATGTTTGACCTTGATGAAAACAGGCTCCACCGGATTGATGACATTTGGGTGGAAAAGGTTGAAATAAAAAAAATCTTTCCCGACACGCTTAAGGTCACAATCTTTGAGGAGAGACCCATAGCCGCAGTAAGGATGGGAAAGGAATGTTATATAGCCGCCGCAAGCGGAACTCTTGTGCCTGATAAATGCACAGGAGGGGAAACAGTAATGTACAGGGGAACAGATAAAGAGCAGCTTGTCAGTTTCCTGAAAATATACGACAAAACACCCGAAATGCACGGCAGCCGTGCCCTGCTGAAGCCAATGCATTTTGAGCTTGTGGTTGACGGTGTTCTTTACAAATGCGGATATGACGAAAGCGTCACCGATATGTTCAGGATATACAACAGCAGGATAAGCGGCAAATACGCAAGGGTGGATTACGTTGACATGAGGCTGCGTGGAAAAATATACGTGAATGGGGTGAAAAATGTCTCAGGATAATAATATTTATGTCGGGCTTGACCTAGGGACGACAAAAGTCTGCATGGTTGTCGCCAGAAAAAACGCTGACAGAAGTATAGACATTCTGGGCATAGGAAGCGTTCCTTCAAAAGGCGTCCGCAAAGGTGTTGTTGTCAATATAGAAGAAACCGTAGCCTGCATCCAGAAAGCAAAGGAAGAAGCAGAAAGGATGTCCGGCGTGGAAATAAAAAGCGTCACAGCAGGACTTGCCAGCGGACATATAAAAAGCTTCAACACCAGAGGAACTATAGCAGTCAAAAACAAGGAAGTAACCCAGCAGGATATAGACAGGGTTATAGAATCCGCCTCTGCGTACAATATGCAGCTCGGTGAGGAGATACTCGATGTTATACCTCAGCAGTACATACTTGACGGACAGACAGAGATAAAATATCCCGTGGGGATGAGCGGTGTCCGCCTTGAGGTGGATGTCCACATAGTCACAGGGCAGGTTTCTTCAGCAACAAATATCGTAAAATGCTGCGAAAAAGCAGGCATTACGGTTGATGATATAATACTTGAGCAGTTCGCCTCCGCAAAGGCTGTACTCAGCGAAGATGAAACAGAGATAGGCGTATGCCTCATCGACGGCGGCGGCGGAACATGCGATATGGCTGTCTATAAACAGGGTGCGGTTTACCATACTGCTATTCTTCAGATAGGCGGCAACCACTTTACAAAAGACCTCTCCATAGGTTTAAGCACGCCTGAATCAGAAGCTGAAAGGCTTAAGATCAAACACGGCTGCGTGTGGATGCCACTTGTTTCTGATGATGAAACTGTAAACGTGACCACAGTTGGCGGAAGACCGCCGCGCAAGATAAGCAAACCTGTTCTCACACAGATTCTTCAGGCAAGGGGAGAGGAAGTCTTCCAGATGTTCAAAGGAGAGCTTCAGAAGCACAAACTCCTCGAACTCATGGGAGCAGGCATAGTGGTAACAGGAGGCCTGAGCAATTTCGAGGGCATCGAAGAACTTGCCACAAATGTATTTAACACACCCGTAAGGGTGGGAAGACCTATAAATATAGGCGGACTGACGGATCTGGTTTCAGATCCCAGATACGCCACTGCTGTCGGGCTTGCCATATACGCCACCAGAAAAGGAAAGGCAGGAGCAAAGCTCTCAAGAGGCAGCGAAGAGAAAGTCTTCGGAAGTATATTCCAGAGAATGAAAGGATGGTTAAAAGAGTTCTTTTAAACATATCAGGGGGTTTGTATGTTTGAATTTGTAGATGTGAAGCAGGGCGCCTGCATCAAAGTGATCGGCGTCGGCGGAGCGGGCGGAAACGCCATTAACAACATGATTGAACACGGTATCGAAGGTGTGGAATTTATCGCAGCGAACACAGACCAGCAGGCTCTGCGTAACAGTAAGGCTCCGAATAAAATCCAGCTCGGTACAACACTGACCAAAGGGCTCGGTGCAGGCGGAATACCCGAACAGGGCAAAAAAGCCGCAATTGAAGACATGGAAGCCATTGAAGCACAGCTTAAAGGTGCTGATCTGGTTTTCATCGCAGCAGGAATGGGCGGCGGAACAGGAACAGGCGCAGCACCTGTTATAGCAAGTGTTGCAAAGGAACTCGGAGCGCTCACAGTGGCTGTTGTTTCAAAACCCTTCACTTGGGAAGGCAAAAAGAGAAACAGCAACGCAGAACAGGGGCTTGAATTCCTGAAAAACCATGTGGATACTTACATTGTCGTTCCTAACGACAGAATCACCGCTGAATGCAAAGACAACACGCTCTTTGAAGATGCGTTCAGAATGGCTGACGATGTTCTCAGACAGGGTGTTCAGGGTATCAGTGACTCCATTAACGGAAGCGGATATATCAACGTGGACTTTGCTGATATACGCTCCATCATGGAATCAAAAGGCATGGCGCTCATGGGAATCGGTGAAGCATCCGGCGAAAACAGAGATATAGAAGCGGCAGAACGTGCCCTTAAGTCTCCCCTTCTTGCGGACATCAGCATCCACGGAGCAGAAGGTCTGCTTGTTAATATCGCATGCGGCAAAGACCTTAAGATGCACGAGGTGCAGAACATCGCCACCAAGATACATGACAGCGCTGGTGACAACGCCAATATCTATGAAGGCGTGGTCATTGACCCCAACTTCAACGGCTCAATCAGAGTTACTGTTGTAGCCACAGGTCTCGGCAAAAAAGAAAAAAAGCAGGCTAAGAGCCCCGAACTCGAAAGCTTTCTGAATAAACAGCCCAAGCATGTCTCAACCTTTAAGGAGAAAGTTGCTAAAATTACCGAGAGAGATCACTCCCTTAAAACTGTGAGCGACGCCAAGGAAGAGGAATTTGATATTCCCGCGTATCTCAGGTATCAGCAGGATTAAGGGAAAAAGCAGATATAATGAAGGTTCTGAATGTCATTAATGTAAGGTGGTATAACGCTACCGCATGGTATGCCCACATGCTGTCGCTTGGGCTTGAGGCTCTGGGTCACAAAACAGCAGTAATGGGTCTTCCCGACACACCTCCGGTCATAAAGGCTAAAGAGGCGGGCATTCAGACCTTTGAAGCAGAACTGAACAGTCTGAACCCTCTGAATCTTCTTCAGTCGGCACTCAGATTTAAGAAAGCTGTCAGAGAATTTAAGCCGGACGTGGTGGTTTGCCACAGAGGCGAGTTTTTTTTCTACTTCACCCATGTTCGTTTTTGGGAAAGACCGAAGTGGAAGCTGGTCAGGGTGAGGGGCGACCGCAGACCCCCCAAGGCGGATGCCCTCTCCCGCTGGCTGTATCACAATGCAGTGGATAAAGTTGTCACATCCTGCGAATCCATGCGCAGGTTTCATCTGGAAAAACTCAAGCTGCCTGAAAAAAAAGTTGTAACACTCTACGGCGGCGTTGACAGAGAATATTTCACACGCAATGAAGACGGCAGACAAAGAGTAAGGCGTGAATTCGGCTTTACAGATAATGACTTTGTTCTTGGCATCCTTGCCAGATATGACACTGTGAAAGGGCACGATTCTCTGTTTCGTGCCATTGAAGAATTAAGAAAAGAAGGAATGGATAATATCCGCCTTATTGTTGCCGGCGTTGACGCACGGATGGATGAGTCGGACATCAAAATAATGCTGGAAAACAGAGGGCTCAGAAATATCACTGCTGTTACAGGCATGAGAAATGACGTTGTTGATGTGATAAGCGCCATGGATCTCGGCGTTATCCCCTCTCTGGGTTCAGAAGCTGTGTGCCGTGTCGGTATGGAGATGATGTCCTGCGGAGTACCTGTAATCGGATCAGACATAGGAGTTATTCCCGAAATAATTCCCCCTTCAAACATATTCGCCGCAGGCGATGTTCAGGCAATTAAAAACCGTATAAAAGACTACAAAATGTACCATAAAAACTATGACTATCTTGACTTTGCGGAACAGTTTGCGTCTTTTTTCAATTGACAAAAATTATGAATAGGAATAACAATTAATAATATATATATAATCCCTATAGGATTAACTTCTTTTACAGCAATATATCAGGTATTTATATTGCTTTAAAGAAAACATAAAGCTATTTTTAATTTTCTTTTGCAAGAATGTAAGAAAAATCTGAACAGAATGGGGTTTATTCATTCAGCATGCAGATTATTCGGGGGTCTATCATATGCGCCTTTCTCTGAAACATATCATTTTTATCATTATTTCCGTAGTGCCCGGTATTACAGCAGGATTCATCGGTATTAAAAACTTCTTCTTTTTCAGGCAGATAATGCCTGGAGATAAGGCAAGTATAGAGGCGATGCAGCTTGCTTCCACCGGTCTGACAATCTCAATCATATGTATTCTCACTGCTCTTATTCCGGCATTTTTAATACCTTATATGGCATTTAAAAGAGTTAGCTGCGGTGTAAAGGAATTTGGTCTCACTCTTAATGCCGCTCTCAGCGGAGATCTCACCAAAAGAGTTCCGGTGGATGAGTGCAGAGGGGAAATGAAAGAACTGGGCGGCGGACTGAATCAGCTTCTTGATAAGCTGGACAGAACAATAGCCGAGTTTTACCACGCTGCAAACAACATAAGAAGCCTTGCTGACAACCTTTCTTCAGTCAACTCTGAAGTTAACGGGCAGATCAATACGATAAATGATAACGTCAACAATGTGTCCAGCGCAGCCGAAGAACTTACCTCAACCGGACAAAGTGTCCTTTCCACCTGCAAAACATCCTTTGAGCTTGTGGAGGACTGCAGCGAAAGAGTTAAAACAGGCATAAGCATAATTTCCAGCAACCGGAAAAGTATGGAAAATATATCCGGAAGCATATCGTCCATCTCTGCGGTGGTTGAAGAGTTCCTTAAGCAGTCCGAGGAGATTGAACACATAGTAGTTTCAATCAAAGAGATTGCAGACCAGACAAACCTGCTCGCACTCAATGCCGCAATCGAAGCTGCAAGAGCGGGAGAACACGGCAGAGGTTTCGCCGTTGTGGCTGATGAGGTTCGTAAACTCGCAGGAAAGACAACAGACTCCACTGAACAGATAGGCGCTGTTATCAGAGAGCTTCAGTATAAAATCAACGATGTTTTCGGCAAGGTTAAGGAAGGGGTCGAAAATGTTGAAAAAGGTATTGAGTTTTCTGGTGAATCCGTAAGCTCCATCAACACTATAGCAGACAGCATTAACGAGCTTACAAGCCAGCTCAACGGCATAGTGAGAGCAATGGAAGAAGAAAATATTGCCCTCAGCGAAGTGTCCAACAGCACCATAGAAATATCCGACATGTCTTCAAATATTCTCCACATGGCAAACGAATCAGTAATAGCCGGCAACAACCTTCTGGACGTTACAAAAGGTCTGGCGGGAAGCGTATCCGGCTTTACCACTACAAACGGAGATGAATTTATCAAATGGTCATCTGTTCTCGAAACAGGAGTAAACCAGTTTGATGAACAGCATAAGAAGCTCGTAAGCATAATCAACAACCTGTACAACGCAATAAGACAGGACACAGGCAAACAAATGCTTGAGAAAACGCTGAATGAGCTTGTTGAGTACACTGTTTACCACTTCGATTCGGAAGAGGAAGCCTTCAGGAAATACGGCTATAATCAAAGCCACAATCACATAAAATCACACGAAAAGCTCAAAGCCGCCGTGGGACAGTTTCTTGACAACTATAAAAAGGGAAAAGAGGTTATCGGATTTAACCTCATGAGTTTCCTTCAGGACTGGCTTAAAAACCATATAATGCATGAAGACAAGGAATACGGGAAACATCTGGGTCCTAAAATGAATAGAAGATAAAATTTTATCCCCGTTTGATGAACGCATCAGGCGGGGTTTTTTATTAAATTCACCCCTCCGGCAATAACAATCAGAATACATATCAAAGAACTCATCGAAACAGCGTCTGCGACTCCAAGCTTACCGGCGGAATACCCCATAACAGCATGTCCGACAGGCGCAAGCCCTACCAGTGCGAAAGAGAAAGCAGCCATGACCCTGCCCCTCATATGGCTGGGGCATTTGTGCTGAATAAAGCAGTTAGCAAGGGCAAGTATACAGACAATACCCCACCCGGCAGCAGCCAGTGCCGCCATGGAAAAATACAGGTTGGTAGATCTGGCAAAAAGAAAAAGAGAAAAAGCAAAAAAGAACGCAGAGAAAACCATATTGCGTCCTTTGTGGCTTATTTCCGGCATACAGGCTACTGTTATGGCTGCGATCATGGAACCTGCCCCGGTTATACCCGAAAGCATTCCCAAACCGTCCGCCCCGGAGTGCAGAACTCCTTCCGCAAAAAGCGGCAGCATCGGAATAAAAGGTATTCCAAAAAGGCTGACAGCGGCAACAATGATAAGCACGCCTGTTATGTCCCGTCTTTTCAGGATAAACTTTATTCCGTCTGCTATACTTCTCGTATTTTTCACAGAATCTCTCCCTGTAGAGGCAGCTTCCTGCTCAATCATGGAATACAGCAAAGCTCCGGTAAGGTAGCTCACAAAGTTGATAAGAAAGCATATGGCAGGGCTGCTTACAACAATGATGAAACCTGCTGCGGAAGAACCTATCATTCTGGTGGCGTTGAATGCAACAGCCTGAAGAGTTACAGCGCTTGTCAGCTTATCTCTGGTGACAATTTCTGCTGTCATTGCGTGTCTTGCCGGGTATTCAAATGCGTTTACCACCCCTGTCATTGCAGCAAGCGCTATGATCCACTCCACGCTGGCTTTATCTGTTGCGGTGATATAGTAAAGGATTAAAGCCGGAACAGAAGCAGCTATCTGTGTGGAAACAAGAAGTTTTTTCCGGTCAACAAAATCTGCGGCAAGTCCGCCGAATACAGAGAAAACAAAAACCGGAGCAGAAAGAGCTATGGCAGCAGCAGCCAGTGCAGCAGGAGACATACTAAGCTTGTATATAAGCCACCCCTGTGCCACAGACTGCATCCAGACTCCAGTGAGGGATATAAACTGCGCTGTCCAGAACAGTCTGTAATTTCTTCCTGTAAAAGCAGGAAATCTCTCTTTAAGCGTCATAAAGAAACCCGCCTGAAAATAAAAAGTTATAGGGGCATACCCGCAGGACTAAGGATCCTGCGGGTATGGTGTTATACGGAGGTTGTCTATTTGGATTTAACAAGATTAGCGGCATTTGTACCCGCTATGCGTCCGAATGTTATCGTTTCTGATATAGAGTTACCGCCAAGACGGTTTCCGCCGTGAACACCGCCGGTAACTTCGCCTGCTGCATAAAGATTGCCGATAGGTGTTCCGTCAATGGACATAACCTGTGCATCTGTATTAATAAGCAGACCGCCCATTGTGTAGTGAATGCCGGGGCGCACTTCTATTGCTATATAAGGAGCTGTTTTAAAATCCCTTGGGAGATCGGGACGTCCGAACTCTTTATCTGACTTAGCGCTTACAGCATCGTTGTATGTTTTTATTGTTGCCTCAAGTGCATCAGCGGGAACACCCATAGCTTTTGCAAGTTCAGCAGGAGTGTTGCCTGTTTTCACAAGATCAAGGTGGAAGTAGCCGTCAATCTGTTTAAGGCTTTTGCGCACATTGTCATCAAAAACAAGGAAAGCTGATTTATTTGTCTGAGCAAGGATAGCAGCAGAAGCCTTATCCCTTGTGGTAAGCTCATTCACGAATCTTTTGCCTTCGTAGTTAACAAGGATAGCACCGTTGCCTCTCACTGCTTCAGTGATGAGTATACGGCTGCCTGCTGCAACTGTCGGGTGAATCTGTATCTGATCCATTCCCCACATTTCAGCGCCGATTTTGGCTCCGAGAACCATTCCCTCACCCTGAGCGCCGGGCTGGTTGGAAGTTGTCATACCTGCGAATTCCGGTTTGTAATGAGCTACTCTTGATGCATTGGCAGAAAAACCGCCGGCAGCAAGCACAACTGCTTTTGCCTTGATAGCGTATGTGCCGGAATGTTTACCCTGAACTATAATGCCAGTAACATTGCCTGCCTCATCAACAATCAGCTTTTCAGCTTTTGTATTAAGGCGCACGTCCATATTGCGGGCTTTGGCGTTATTACGGAGAACAATTGCTATATGAGCGCCGACAACTTTACCGCCGGTGGGACGGTGGGTTCTGTAGACACTTGCTCCCGCCATACGTCCCACATCTGACATGTCTGCCCCTACAGAGGTAAGCCAGTCTATTGATGATGAAGAGTTTTTAGCGAGAACTTCCGCAAGAGCGGGCACATTCATGTATTTTCCGCCCTTCATTGTATCTTCGTACATGAGCTGTACTGAGTCATCTATCCCTTTTTTGTTCTGAAAAACTGTTTCAGCAGCATTCATACCGCCGGCAGCAAGCATACTGTTTCCGCCGGTGAGGGGCATTTTTTCTATTACTATTACTTTAACGCCTGCATCAAAAGCATTGATAGCCGCAGTCATACCGGCTGCTCCGGCACCTATAACAACAACATCTGTTGTTTCTGTGCGGGTTATTTTTGCTTTAGGGTCGTATTCCGTCCATTTCTTTTCGGGAGCATCAGAACCGGGAATAACCATAGGGAAACTGTGGCATTTCAGGCAATAAGGCTGTGATTTTTCATGCCCTTTATGGCATGTGGTACAATTGATGTCACCAAGGTGAGATGCGTGAGGATTGATTTCCTCATGGCTGAGTTTAGCCATTTCCTCCATACCGCCATGACAGCTCACACATGAAGAATTCACGCTGACTTCATTGTCATCCACAGTGATTTTTTTCATTTTACCGTGACAGTCAGCACATGTGATATCGGATGCCTTATGGATGTCCGAGAGAGCTTTTCCTTCCGCTGCAAACGAAGCAAAAGCCGTCAGCATAATGCAGCAGAAAATAAACAGAATTAAACGTTTCATCTATTCCTCCTGAGAATTGAAGAAAATTAAATACGGCACGAAGCCGCTTTCAGGAGTTAATGCAATGCATATGCCAAAGGCGCAGAATAAATAAAACTCTTATACAAAAATAGTTTAAGAAATAAACAGATATAATGAGGTCTATAACAAAAGTTATAACATTTGGGATATTGGTTATTAAAGCACTTGTAAATAAGGCTTATAATGAAAGTTATATGTATAACCTTAGTTATACATCACTGCGGTTTTTCAATCTTTTGCTCAGAGCAGGCTGAGAAATACCCAGAAGTCTCGCTGCGACTGTCTGATTTCCTTCCGCCCTCCTCATCGCTTCATCAACCAGAAATTCAGTTGACTCGTCTATTCGGGGAAGACTCTGCATCTGCCTGAAAGGGTTTTCGCAAAGGCAGTTTCTTTTAATATCGCTGGGGTTTTCCAAACCTGCTGCTTTAAAAAACTTTTCCGCCGAAACAGCATTGCCGCCGCTGATACTGACCGCATTATAGATCATTGCTCTCAGCTCTCTGATATTACCGGGAAAAGTGTAAGAGGAAAGAAAAGCCGAAACATCTGCATCAAAAACTATTTTTCCCATACCCATCTCTGCTGCTGCCTCTTCTAAAAAGTGTTCGGTAAGCAATGCAATGTCACACGGATGCTCACGCAGAGGAGGAATATTAACATAATGAGTCTTCAGACGATAAAACAGATCCCTTCTGAAAGATCCTTCTTTCTCTTTCATCTGCAAATCTGCATGGGTTGCGGCTATTATCCTGGCATTTGTTCTTCGGGGTAAGTCACTGCCAAGCCTGAAGTATTCTCCTTCCTGCAGAAGTCTTAAAAGCTTTACTTGACTCGCCATGCTTAAATCGCCTATTTCATCCAGAAAAAGAGTGCCGTTTGACGCTTCCTCTATAAGTCCTTTGCGTACAGTATCAGCGCCTGTGAAAGCACCTTTGCAGTGTCCGAAAAGGGTATCGGCAAAAACAGCATCATCAAGCCCGGCGACATTAACTGTTACAAGGTTTCCCGTGCGTCCGCTCAGAATGTGAGCAGCCTTTGCCAGCAGTTCTTTGCCTGTCCCGCTTTCCCCGGTTATGAGGAAAGGGTGCTGGCTTTTTGCTACAGCTTCTGTGTAGCTGAAAACAGCAAACATCTTTGGGTCCGTAGTAATTATATCGGCAAATGCTTCGGGGTGGGCAATGCTCCTCTCCAGCAGTTTCTTTGAAATAGCCCTGTTTTCGCTTTCGAGAGATATTATTTTTACAGCGTTTACCACTCCGCTTACTATTCTTTCCGCCGGATCAGTTTTTACAAAAAAATCCGATGCGCCTTTTTTCATGCACTCTACGGCAGACTCAATAAGATTCATCCCGCTTATCACGATTACTGTAACCTCAGGAAACCGCTCTTTTACACTTCCAAGCAGAACATCGCCTTTAATATGAGGCATATTAAGATCCAGCAGCAGAATACGGTATTCACCGCTTTCCAGCATCCCCATAACCTCTCTGGAATCAGTACATGAAGCGGTATTGGTTATCCCTGCGGCGGATTCCAGAGTAATAGAAAGGGAACGAAGCCAACCTGGCTCATCATCTACCATAAGTATTCCGAAAGAAGGATAAAGACTCATTCACCGCCTCCTGATTTTTCAGGGAAATATATGCTGACCTTTGTGCCTATGCCATAAACTGACTCGAAACTCATTGTTCCGCCATGTTCTTTAATTATGCCTTCTGAGACAGAAAGCCCCAGCCCCGTGCCGCCTGTATCTCTCTTTGTGGTAAAAAAAGGATCGGTAATACGGTTCATATCTTCCGGTTTAATACCTGTACCGTCATCCTCAATAACCAGAGATATACTCCCGTTATCTGCTGAGATAACCGCCCTGATGCCGTCTTCCACAGAAGTCAGAGCCTGGCATGAATTCAGCAGCAAATTCACTATAACCTGCTCCATCCGGTGTATGTTTCCATAAATATAAGCAGGATGAGCAGCATATGTCACAGAGAAATTGTCTGTGGACTTCTTTATCTCTGTTTCCACAAGCCTCAAAGCGGTACACAGGCATGTATTCAGATCAAAAACAGCTTTTTCCCCGGTATCGTCTCTTCGGGCAAAATCTTTCAGATCATTTACAATACGCTTTATTTTCAAGGCTCCGGCGTTTGTTTCCTCAATCATAATAGGCAGCTGGGAACGCATTTTGGAATATGCTATTCCGCCTACGGGAAAGTCTCCGTTCTCTTCATAATACTCTTCCAGTATATGTGCAATGTCTGAAAATGACCGCTGAATAATCGGTGTATTCAGCAGGATCAGCCCGTTCGGATTATTTATCTCGTGGGCAACACCGGAAACAAGAACACCAAGAGCAGCCATCTTATCCGCCTGCATGAGCTGGCGCTGGTTATCCTGAAGCTCAAGAAGAGCATGGCTTAATGAAGCGGTACGTTCGGTGACTTTCTTTCTGAGAGAATAGCTCCACAGCAGCACAAAACCAAATACACCAAGCATAGGTACAGATGTCAGAAGCATATAACGAAAAAGAGTGGACCACGAAATGAAGCTGCCGTCCATTACTCCAAGCCACTTAGAACTTATTCTTTCATATTCTCCTGTTTGACGGAGTATAGCAAGCCCCTCTGCAAAACGAGCGATAAGGTCGGTATTATCTTTGAATGCTGCATAGCCATATTTATGAACCGCTACACTCTGTACCACAGGAACAAGGTTAGTAAGCCTGTTCCTTTTTATTATGTGAGTTCCGGGCAGCAACGGCACAACGGCATAGTCATGCTTCCCGGAGGACAATAACCTTAAAACATCCTCCGGTGTTCCTGCAAAGAAAAGCTTTGGCGGATTTTCCATGGCCGCAAGCTGTTCGTTCATTATTCCGCCCTTGTGGACTATAACCTCTTTTCCGGCAAGCTGCTCAAGGCTTGAAACTTTTCCTGTATTTCTGCGGGCGAAAACCGCATGGTTTACAAGTGTTGTCGGCGGTGCAAAGACAAACTTCTCTGACCTGCTTTCAGACCATGACAAACCCTGAAGAACATCAATATCCCCTTTGTTCAGGCTGTCAACCATGTCCTGCCATTCACCTGTTCTGAACTGTATCTCCATTCCCATTACACTGGCAACAGAACGGGTAAGATCCACCAGCAGACCGGCGGGTTCGCCCTTTTCATCAACAAACTCATACGGCGGGTAGTCCTCATCCATTCCGATAATAACTGTTTTTATCTCTGCCCCAAAGGCAACTGAAGTGATTAAAAGACAAAATAAAACTATAAATTTCTGTATCCCGGACATTCAATCCTCGAAATATTTCGGTTTATTCAAAAGGTATACCCTATATGGTATTTCGGCATCCTTTTTTATTAAATCTGTTAATAATAAGCGGGTCATAAATATTTGAAAAGTTTTTTAAATTTTATTGTTGACACGAAAGGATAAAGCTGATAAAAATTCGTTCTCGCTTGAGAGATTATCACCCGCCGAGGTGGTGGAATTGGTAGACACGCAGGACTAAGGATCCTGTGGGAGCATATCCTGTGGGGGTTCGAGTCCCCCCCCCGGCACTACGAGAAAGCCTCTGACATTTTTGTCAGAGGCTTTTTTGTTTACAGGTAACGAAAACTGGAATTTACGCCAACCGAGCAATGAGTAAAATTGCGTTCTCTCAGTCGTTCATAATTCTTTTTTTATCAAACTTAACAAGAATTTATAATTAGAGGCAAAAGGTTATAGGGGAAGCGCCGCAAGGATTCTTGCGGCGCTCTTTAAGGGATTAGTATGGAATTCTATTTAACAAAAGATGCTGCATCTTCACCGGCAAGCATACCTGATGTGAATGCAAAACCAAGCGATGCTCCGCAAATTTCAACATAGCTGTTGCCCCAAACGCCTGTGGCATCATTACCAACTGTGTAGAGCCCGGGAATGGGGTCATAGTTTTTGTCAACTGCCTGAAGGTTTTCATTCACAACAACTCCACCCAGTGTTCCAAGGCTTCTTGCGGCGAATCTGATCGCATAATAAGGAGCCTTGATAAGAGGATACATAAACTGCGGCTCATTGTGGAAGTCTACGTCACCTATTTTGGCAAGTTCGTTGTATCTTGCAACTTCCGCCTGAAATGTTTCAGGGTCAATATCCATTTTCTTGGCGAGTTCTTTCAAGCTTTTTGCGATCATGGCGTCTCTGCCTTCAACTGATTTAAGCAGCGGAGTATAGTCTATAGGCGTTGCAGCCTGCTTTGCGCTGTCTGCTGCAGCCATTTTTTCATTAAACTCATAGAACTCTTTGTCAGAATTTTTCCACTTGGAATACTGGTCAACAAGCGCCTGAAGCCCGCCTTTTTTAAACTTATCCATTGATGTCTGGTCAAAAACCACCCACGCAGTGTGATTAGGCTGTTCAAAAACTGCATTACCATAAAGAGCATATCCGAGACCGTGGTCTTCTCTCATAAAACGCTTGCCGTGAGTGTTTACCTTCAGAAATGGAACATCGGCAAAAGGTCTGAACTCAAGCGATCTCATCGCATCAGGTATAAGGTTGACAGCAAAGAATTCGCCTATAATGTCTCCTTTTCTGGCTCCGGCTTCCCATGCCATTTTTATACCTTCACCCTGTGCTGTTCCTATAAAACCCAGAGGAGGATTATCAGAGTTATAGATCTCTTTCAGCATCTCAGCATTTGCACCCGCACCGCCTGTGGCAAGGATCACAGCCTTAGCATTTATCTGAAACTCTTCCTCATCTGCATTTTCAGCAATGATACCGGCTATCTTGCCGTTTTTGTCTTTTACAATGCTAATGCCTTTTGTCTCAAAAAGAAGTATTCCGCCCTTCTTTTGGAATGTTTTCTGAAGCTTTCCTATGTTAACCGCTCCGCCGCCGTTTTGGTAGCCGTGGTGAGTCGCCGGCATATCCTGATGCCAGATTTGTCCATCCTGACCGGCATCGGACAAAGCGAACTCTGCTCCGTTATCCATAAGGAACTTCACTGTACGACCAGCATTGTTGATATAGTTTTTAACAAGTCTTGCATTAGCACGGTAGCTGCTTGACTCCATAAAAACATTGAAAAGCCATTCTTTATCAACAGTTTTACCTGTTTTTATCTGTTCGGGACTGTCTGCCGCAAACATTCCGCCTGAAAATGTTCCTGCACCTGCTGCGAAGGGGGCTTTTTCTATCAGAATAACTCTGGCTCCTTTTTCAAGTGCTGCCAGCGCTGCCGCTGTTCCGGAAGTACCTGCACCGACAACAACAACGTCTGTTGTCATATCTTCTGCCATAACAGGAAGTGCTGTGCAGAGCAGTACAAAACTTAATAAAATTGTTTTGATAATATGTTTTAACACTTCATTCTCCTTTGGCTGTTTAAGCCTGATTATTTATTCAGAATGCGATATATGTCTTGAACCAGAGCTGATCTCCCTCGCCTTTGTTTTTAACTGCGTAGTCCTTTGTGTACTGGAAGGTAAAGTCGATATTCTTGCTGCTGTAGACTAAAGAAGGTCCGATGCCTATAGCCTGTGCCTTGCTGTCCTTGACAGTATGGCTGCCGATTTTATCATCTGTTATTTGTTTATAAAAATAGCCGGCTATGCCGAATGTGCAGGCTCCGATTCTCTGACCAATTGCATAGTCCATGTGGAGTTCCTGCCCTGATTTGTAGTCAGTATCATGGTTTTCTGTGCTGTAATCTAACATGGTCTTTGTTCCGACTATGAAACCGGAATCACTCATGTAGTTAAGCATTACGTAAGGTTCAAAGATGAAGCGGTTAAAGCCAAGGCTGACTATATCATTTTTGTCATATTGAGCCGTGGGCATAATTACTTCAAGAGACGGGATAATCTGCCAGTTTTTTGATATATAAGCGTTGCTTATACCCACAGATATGTCACCCACACCTGAAACACTGTCTTCACCTGCCGGAGTTTTAACTCTCAAGTCAAGCAGGGGAACAACAGAATAAAGAGCTAAATAACCGCCAAGAACTTTTTCTCCTGTGTTATAAAGGAAATTGGTACTACTTGTTATTGCTCTGACATCGTAGGTTATGGGTACATCATCACCGTTATTGTCCTTAAGTTCGCTGTTATGGCGAATACTTGTGGCATTAAGGATGTTTAATCCTTTGGGAGTGAGCCTTGCGGGAAATGCATTATTTCCGCCGGGGTAAGACCAGTTGCCGTTTTCCATGGCCTCTCCCACAGAAGCAGACAGTACGAGCGCAGATACGAATAAAAGCACTGCAAGGTTTTTGAACTTTGTTTTCAAAGATTTGGAACTAAATGAACACATAAATAAACCTCCAATTGTTTGAATAAAAATATCCGCAGGAGATTTAAATAAAAATGCACAGAGAGCAGGGAAACTTAGCTTACCAAGAACTTGTTTTTTTTGTGAGAAATGTTAAATATTTTAAAAAAATATTATCTATGAATATGTAGCAATATTACCAGATTAATTTATCAGTGCTTACCAGTGCGTCTCATATGAAAAGAAATCCGGCTTAATGCATGCTCCAGTTTTTCAACGGAAACGCCAGTGTAGCAGAACCATATGAAGTTTTTCCCGCTTCCGAAAAAACTGGGGGGAAAAAGAAGTAAGCCTTCTTTTCTCAGAGTGTTTATGCACTCTGTTACCGACTGATTGAAATTAAGCCTGTATGTGACGCCGTAGGTTGGTTTTGTCCAGCTTGCCAGACCATCAAAATACTTGTGAAGCAAGACATCCACTTCATCACATCGCTCAATTATACTTTCTCTGACGCTGTCCATATAATCAGAATAAATGTTTTCAGAGAGAAGTTTTTCCATGATCATCTGCGAAAAGATATCTGAATAAACACTGTTTTTCAGTTTAACATTCAGAAGAGTGGGTACAAGAAACTCCGGAGCTATTATTGCTGCCATTGGGGCTATCATAAACGGACGGGCAAGGCTGAAGATATGTATTACATTTTGGTTAACATCCATTGCCTTAAGGCTGATAACTGGCTTCTCCCTGTGCCAGCAGTCTCTTATTGTTTCACACTCAATAATAGGCAAGCTCCACTCAGATGCGATGTTAAGCAGCTCTTTCTTCCTTTGTATAGGGTAAGTTGCACAGGCAGGCATAGAGAAGTGAGGTTCAACCAGCAAGACCCCCTTGCGCCTGGTTCGCAGCTTTTTTAAAAGAGCATCAGGAACAACACCTTTGGAATCCGTATGGACAGGAACAAAATTGACACAGGTAGGCAGCATCTTATCGAGCAGAAACACTGATTCTTCCTCGACATAACAGTTTACACTATGACCGCATATTACCTGAAAAATAGAGTAATAGGCTGTTTGTATATTATCAAAAACAACCACCTGTGAGGGAGAGGCATAAATTTCTTCTTTTGCCAGATGGTTGCATATAGTTTGTCTGAGAGGGAGTATCCCTCTTATATCGAAATTGCTGTGGTGATCTATGGAGTGTATATTTTTGCGGGCAGATTCTATAGCCTGCTCCATAGGTTTATATGGTGCAAAATCATGCCCGAAATAACTTTCAAAAAGGTTGGTAATATTGACATCACTTCTTATATAATTAATAAATTTGTATATTTCGCTTGTCTCTACGTGTGAGGCAACTCTGGTATATTCATCCCACTTAATAGGAGCATGATCGCAATTATCCTGACAAACCTGAACAACAGCCTTTTTTCTGAGTTCAATTTTTATAAGTTTATCATATTCAAGCATTTCCAGAGCCTTTGAGATTGTTGGACGGCTCACTTGAAATAATCTGCAGAGATCTCTCTGCGAAGGCAGAACATCCCCATGAACAAAATGTCCGTTTTTTATTGTTTTGCGGAAGTAATCTGCAATCTGCTCATAGATAGGGCTGTCACTATGCTCATCAATTCGCCAATCGTCAAACATATACACTACCATCTCATTGTGTTTATTTATGAAAAATATTGTCCGGCCTTATGCATTGTCAATAGCAAAAGGACAGACAACGTATTACTGCCGCCGGTAAAGCAGCAGTAATACAAAGGAAGGTCAATGACGGAGGAAATACCTGTCGAGGCTGTCATTGCTTGAACATTTCTTTTATTTCAAAAATTAATTTTTATGTATTATGCTCTCTTTCATAAAACGTGGGAAAGCAGTTTCAGTTTTTATTATGGCTAAAAATAACAGAGTGGAGATGAACCCGATAATTCCGCTTGCTGTAAAAGCTTCATTTATCCCGAATCTGTCTGCTATGCCTGAGGAAAATACCGCACCAAAAGCAAATCCCAGTCCCATCACGCTGTTAAAAATACCCATCATAGAAGCATCTCTGCCCTGATATCTGTTTTGCATTAAGAGTGATACTCCCGCAGGCTGCGACATGGCGCCGAAGGCTCCGCAGAGAAATGAAAAAACTGATACATTATAAAAAGATATATGCTCCGGAAGCCAAAAATACATCAACGAAACCGAGCATCCGCCAATAAAAACCATAAGCGGTTTTGAGGAAATATCCGCAAGCCTCCCCATAGGCTTAATGAAAAAACACATCCCTATAGCTGAACAGGAAAGTACAATTCCTGTTTCAAAAGAGCTTAAGCCGTTTCCGATAAGGTATATGGGGTAATAAACTGTAAAGCACGCCAAAGAAGAAGCTTTCCCGAAAATAAAGGCATACATTGCTATTTCTGTTTTTGAAAATTGCAGACTGCGGGAATAAAATGTTCTCGGGGCGGGACAGCCATATTCCTGTTTGATAAGAGGAATACATAACATAAGAGCGATTATGCACAAAACAAATGTTAAGTGAAATATGCCTGCAATGTCGGCATACCTGCTGACAACACCGCCGAGAAGCGGTCCCAGAGCGAGTGCCGCATAAAATGCTATATCAAATGTTCCGAAAGTCTCGCTTCTGCATGCTCTGTTCATTTTCAGGTTTATAAAGCCATAAAGAACAGGTCTTAATGCCGCACATGCAATACCCTGAATTAATCTTATCCCTATCAGGAGATAAATATTTGTTACTATAAGAAAAGCTGCTGCAACAAACAAATACAGTATAACTGATGAGACAATAACTCTTACATACCCTTTATAATCTGCAATTTTACCCAGAACCGGTCCCAGCAAAGCCTTGGCAAGCTGATATGATGCGGCGGAAAAGCCTATGAGCAGTGCTTCTGCGCCCAAGCTTTTGTAATATATGGAAAAGAAGCTGTCTGCCATGCAGAAGCCCAGACTTATACAAAAATTAATCGCAAAAGCTGTCAGAAACAGTTTCTTATCTGCAATCACGCTGCTCATAAATATTTGCCGACTATACACATACCTTGTTCATCAGGGGACTTGCAGTTCAAATTTATGGCATGTATTGCAGTAAAGTGTCGAAGCCTTATGCGATGCGTGGCACAAAGTGCATCTGATTTCCCCGGGATGTGCATTATGTGGATTGAGAGTGTGGCTTCCGCCGCCGGAATCTTTAAAATTTATCTCATCCGCATCTGTCATATCTCCGTGGCACTCTTTGCATTTCTTAGCTGATGCTTTTTTTACCGGTTCAGCGGTTTCGTGACAGTCAATACATTTGATGCCTGCACTAATATGTGTTTCAGCTAAAAAAGTCTTTTCCTGTGCTGCTACTGCTATGGAAAAACAAAGCACTGACAGGAAAATAAAAGTAATTGAACATTGCCTCATATTTTTCTCCTTTAAAGTTTTCATTAAAATTGCACAGAGATAAATTGACCACAATGTCCAGATAGTGAGTTTTTGACCTAACCACATTCTTAAATTTTAATGTCATTTGACTGACAAAAAAGGCTCCAGAGAGCAGCTCTGAAGCCTTCTACACTTATTCGCTTACAATTTTCTTCTTCATTTCACCAAAATCAACCATACCGAGAGATTCAGCGACTTCATTAACTATACGGTCATCAATTGTTGTCTTTGTGGATGCGGCAAGCTCCCGCATTACACCCAAAACGACTATTGTTATTATCCTTTCTGTCAGAAATGCCTTGGCAACGCCCAGCATAGCCCCTGAAAACATCTTTACCAGCAAAGTTATCATCTCCCCCCTCCCGCATGTTTATATGCTTTTTCAAAACTCACATACTCTCCGCCTATTCTTCCCCAACGGGCGGAATACCCTCTTATATCCAGATGAAAGCCCGGAGTATTCCAGTCAGGATAAATGCCTAGCCCCACATAGGCGGCACTCACCTGACCGCACAGTTCTGTTTCATGCAGAGCCTTAAGCAGCCTGTCTGCTGATTCGGCAAAGTTCATGTCTTCTATGTGAAAATCGACCGCATCGCCCCTGTAGTGCCTGCTACCGGAGGCATGCCCATCGTTTTCATAACCGCAATGAATCACAAAAGGCTTGCCGATTTTTTCCCTGAGATTGTCCAAAAGCAGAAGCAGTGCGGGATTCATCCTGCCTGCGTCCCCCCAGTTCTCATTTTCAGAAAAATGTTTAAGATTCTTCCACACCATTTTCTCCCCCCTTTCTGACCTTAACAATAACTCCAACGGCAGCAGCCTCACCCATACCCAAATCAACCCGCCCGCCGGTGCATGGAAAAACATGTTTAAGCAACCCGCTTTTTCCATATAGATAGACTATAAACTCTGTGTCCTCCTCATTTGTTCCGGTTACGCATGAACCCAGAACAAACTCACCCTCGCTGTTTCTTCCTCCGTAGAAAGGGTTAATTGAACGCATCCTTTCGCCGCTGTATCGGGGATATATTTCCCAATGCTCATGAAATGCCGAAGCTTCGTCAAATTCCGTCCCTGTTCCCAGCCTGTATGAACGGTCAACGGTCCAAGTTCTTCCGTCTATTATAAAAACATCCGTGTATTCATAAAAACAAAGGCTGAACCCGGCATAAAGCGCCTGTCTGTACAGACTGAACCACTGCCCCCATTCATCAACTTTACAGGCATCAGTATAACTGGCTGTTTCCGCCAGAATGTTACCGTCCAGACTAAATAAATGTTTGGTATGACTAAGGCATTCATCAACGATTTCAGTTTCCGTTGTGAGCGCATAGCCTCCGTTATCCGCCAAGGGTTCTGCTATCTGGTAACGCTTTCCAAAATCCTCTGAGCTGATAAATTCATCGGGGATAATTTCTCCTTCGGGAGCTATAAACCACCCGTCATCAGCTCTGTAACCGACTCTGTGGGTGAAGCATGGTTTAGCTCCGCCGGGAAACCCTATAACAAGCGGATTTCCGCGCACAAAACACAGAATCACCTCATCACCTGCCGAGAATGCGCCTGCCGCTCCTTTGACAGAACCGTCCGGTGCAGCTGTCTCCTCTCCGCTGCATTTATAAAAAAGAGGCACAAAGGAATAAAGCTCACCGCCGGACTCAACCTCCGCCTTGTCTGTTTCCTCATTCAGAGAGATAATAATTCCTTTTCTGAATTCTGTTTCCGAAACAGTTTCGCCTATATTCGTCAGAGCAAACCTTTCCATCAGACTCCTCCGTAAAAGCTGAAAGGAACAAGAAGATCATCGTCTTCCAGCGTGTCACGGACTGAAGCAGAAGAAGCTTTCCCAGTTGTGGAAGCATTGCCGCCTAATCCTTTTTTCACAACAGCAGCCCTTTCACCTATGTAGAAAACAGTAAAATCCGAAGGCTTAACCGCATATGGTTCGCCTCTGAACTCCACAGCCCAACGGAAATCCTCATGGGCGAATCTTGCTGCCTCAAACTCCGCTCCTGCACCGCCTTCATAAAAAACACCGTCTTTATACAATCCGCAGCCTTTGATAACTGCCGATGTCCAGACAGATGTTTCAAAAACCGACGATCTGTACATAAACTCTCTTCCGCCCTGTACCATAAAACCTACAGAAACAGTTTCACCAGGGACGACTCCGGTATCACTAAACCTCAATACAAAGGTTTCAGGGCTTAACCCTGTGTATTCCGGAACTGTCCGTGAGATCTCACCTGTTTTTGCGGGAACAAGATAACTGACAGAGCTTTCACTGAGACGTACTACATATTTCTCCATTCCGCTGAAACCAAGTCTGGGAAAGCTGAAAACAACCTCCCCATCCTCTGCGGAATAGGTCAAAGAGCCTTTACGAACCGGAGATTTGGAACATGGAGGATTATGAAGGAGAAATTCTTCGCTCTCTGTTCCGTCTGAAAGAAGAACCGTCATGGAATCAGCATGAGCGCTGCCGTCCGCATCAAGATAAACATCCAGAGAGCGGAACACGGCACTCAATATCCCTTCCTCTTCTGAAAACTCAGCACCCTTGCTGCGCCCTCTTACTGTGCATAGCCCCGCAGGCTGCCAGTTATCCGCACTCAAATAAACATTAAGCTCCATCACTCTATCCTGAAACTATCGTTTCTGAGATTATCCATGTCGGTATCAAGGTAGCCTTCTTTACGCACCAGAAGGCTGTACATGCCTTTTTTCAGCCTGCCCAGATTAAGCATCCCGCTGCTGTTGGTAACGCCTCTGAAAGTGCCGTTCATAAACACCTGCGCATAGGGAACGGCCTCCCTTGACGCAGCATCTCTCGTGGTAATGATTACCATCCTTTCCGAAAGATCCGTTTCATCGCCTGTGTAGTCCACTTTGCAGTAGGCGGTTCCCGCCGGTCCGTCAGCCTTTATGATTACGTGTCCTGTTGACAGCCCCGTGACCTCGATCACGTCATACGATGTTTCATATGTAACAGATACACTGCCAAGTCTGCTTTCCTTGAACCTTACATAGCGCCCGCCGACATAGGGAACAGTTCCGCCGAAAGCCGGGGAAACGCTTATAACCTCAGCCACCGGATATTTCAGTTTCCCTGAAGGCTCATCCGCAAAAGCTATGTGTTCTGTGATTCTTTCCTTCAATCCCCTTGCAGAATATTTCCATGTGCCGCCGGAGGCAGTGACCGCAGCTCCCGAACCGGAGGGATATATTCTCACATATGCCTTTTCGCCTGCGGTGTGGATGCTTTTGTTTCCGCCCCTTTCGTAGTCTTCAGTGAGCATAAGCGTCCCTTCATCCCTGACCTTGACGAAACTGATTTCAAAAGACGCCATAAATCACTCCTGAAATACGTAAATCAGCACCGGGTACTCAGCCTTATTCTTTTTAGGCAGAGTTATGCCGAAGCGTTTGAAGCCCGCAGTATAGGAAAGCTCCAGCAGACCTACTCCGCTTTCTCCTGCCGCATCCGGCTGAACACCGCATGAAACGGAGTATGCACTGTTTTTTTTCATTTCTCCCAGCGACTTGCCCAGCCACTGAGAAGAAACAATCTCTCTTGCGGGATATTTAGTGTTTCCTTCGGCAGAGTCAGTAAACGGAATATATTCCCCTTTAATTGTCGCTGTTCCGATCCCCTGCTCTGTTACAGTTCCGTCAGAAGATACCGCTCTGACGGATGCCGGAACAGGGGAATAAACCCTGAAATAGGCTGTTTCACCATAACGGAAAACCTTTTTCGCACTGCCGGATAAATCAAGATTCATCTCCTCATCCAGTTCTATAACTGCCTTTTCACTCCCTGCCGAGGGGGTGACAAAACTCACAGTAACTTCAGCCATTTAATTTCTCCCTGATATGAAGTCTGGTCTTCTGTATGATTTTCAGCGGGTAAACACTTATATTTACAGAAGACGATACACAGCAGCCGTCCCCTGCCGGAGTGCGGAGAAATAACGCACCACCCGAAGCAATCACCGGGTCAAAAAGATGGGTGATCTCCAGATAAGTGCCCCCGCCGAGACTGCGGTATGTGTTTTCAGCCCTGAGTGCTGCCACCCATGCATCAGCGGTATATTTCTGTTCAAGTTCTTTCAATAAACCGCCCGAACCTGCACGGTGTAAGTTCTTCACTGTGCAGGCGGTTAAAACAGCATCCTTCTCTGCTTCACAGTAAAGCTGGAAACTATGCTTAAGTGTTTCGTATCTCACTGCTTCTGAGAGACTGCCGTTTGTGCGTTTATAAACATTTCTGCCTTTTGCCGCATCTGCTCCGCCCTTCAGCCTGAAGACCGGATATGAGGTTCTGCCCTCACCATCCTTGAACAGAACTTTTTCTTCTATTTCCGCAACACTTCTGCCCAGATCTCTCACTAAATCAGCGTCAGAGCTGACCTTGATCTCTGAATCAGAATAAACGAAAGCGTCTGCAAAGCTTCCCGCACCTGCTTTTTTCTCATGCTCAATAACAGGCTCTGCCGAAGAACCCCAAACAACACAAACTCCGCTTGCCTCTGCCGGCTCTGAAATACGTTCCGCTTCAAAATAATTCTTTAAAACAACGCAGCTCTCCGGCGAGTAGATGTCCACTGCACGCACAAAACCATCGGCACACACCCTGACTTCCCCGCCGCACTCCTCTGCAAGCTCACTCAAAAGCTCAGTTTCAGAATAATTTCTACGCACGAGAGGCACATTAAAATCAGGCAGATTCCAAAGTGCATCCCCTGCCAAAGCAGCAGCGGAGGAGTTAGTTTCAAAAACTTCCTTATATCCGCTGTACGGCGGTTCATTGAGTATCTGCGCTGTCCGTCCGCTGATTTCTGTGGTTTTTCCGTCTCTTTTTATTTTTTCGATCACAAAAAGATAAGAAATACCTTCAACAGTAAATTCAGCTCTGTCCCCTTTTACGGTGGGAGCGGCGATAACGGCGGAAAATGAAGCAAAAGTGTCTTTACCGTAAAAACTGATATCAACACCTGCGATTTTATCCGTAAGATCCCTGCCGTTAAGGAGAAACCTGAACGAACACTCCGTCAGTGGCTTATTCTCCCCAACTGCTGATTTAAGTAACAATGAGCCGCAAAGAGGATTTAAGGCTATTTCTCCTCTGACATTCAGGCCGCCTTCCCTTTTTGCCTCGCTTAGGGCATTAAGGGAGCAAACAGCCCCCGAAGAGCCGCCTGATATGCTGAGACCTGCTTTCAGAGAAGAATCAGCAGAAACAGCAAAAGGGATATTCAGCTTTCCTTCTGCAATGTCAGTAATTGCGCCGCAAAAGATGAACTGTCCTTTCAGATTCGCGCCGTACTGAGCTGATATTAAGTGGTAATCTTCAAACCCGGCAGAACAATGCACCCTGTTGCTGCCCTCTGTCTGTAAAACAGCGGGGGTAATAATCTCAGCTCCGCAGCCCATCAGATTATGCAGAGCAACCCAGCCGTGCAGAGAAAAACCTTCCCCTTCGGGTGCAAAACCGTCCGTTCCCGGAGCGAATGCTCCCGCTACCCTGTACATGGTTTAATCCGTTATCCAGTCAAGACGGATAAAATTGTCCGCCTCTCTTTCTGTTCCCGCAGGTATAACCTCTTTCAGCCAGAAACCTTTCGCAGAGGACACGGTGCTGAAGCTCAGTCTGTCTCCGGTCTGCCATGTTCCTCCCCAGTTTATGCTGCCTATGCTGAAATAATAGCCGCCTGCCGCAGTGTTCATGGGGTTGTAGTCTGCGGATATAGTGCCGGAAGGCAGTGTTCCTGCCTGCGCTCCGGCAACTGTAAATGCTGATGATGAAATAAATGTCAGCGTCCAGTCATCTTCCGGTGTGCTTCCGTTAAGGGCAATTATTCCGCCGTCAGTAACAAAAGTTCCCGCAGAAGAGGTAATGGTGACATTATCTGCCTTTGCCTCAAGGTTTCCCAGTTCAACACATACTCCTGCATATGTCTCTGATGCTGCAAAATTATCCGGAGACTGCGAGGCGAGTCCTATCAGCGCAACATTTCCCGTCCACTGAGGTTCTCCTGCGGTCCTTGCTGTAAACATAGCGCCGGAGTCCGCTTTGATCATTAAAAGAGCGCCTGCGGGAACCGCATAGTCATCGTTCTCAAAAAGCACCTGAACCGATGTATCCCCCGCCGTGATATCAGCATAGAGCCTCCCGCCGCCTGTCCATCCATCCGTGGAGAGACTGGCTTCCGTCTCTTCATGGCTTGAAGCCGCCTTAATGTAAAAACGGTCTCCCCCCGTGCTTGGCACAGTGAGCGCCACAGAGGCATCAAAAGCAGGCTCTGCCACCGCCGCTCTGTTAGCCATATACGCCTTACGGAAGCGGGTTTTGCCGTTTGTTCTTTCAAATGAAGTAACTCTTGGAAACAGATTAAACTTAACCCCGCTCACTATTTCCCTTGATATATCAATATGACCGCCGTTTTCCGCCGTATCGGTGACAATTTTTGAGCGGTAGAATTTAATGTCTTCACTCTGCATGTTTATCCCCTTAAACTGTTTTCAGTCTTATTCTTCCGTAGAAGCTGCCTGTCTGTCCGTATCCGCTGGACGGACTCACCGGAGTAAGTTTGAGCGCAGGCGGATCTTCATGGCGGAAGCGCACCCTGTACTCCTTGCCTCTGTATGAGAATACGTACACCCCTTCAGTGTTTGAAGCCGCCTCACGGAGTCTCAGAGCCTCGTCAAGACTCAGCCAGCCTGCGTCCTCCGGTGACTCGAGGTCAATGTCGATTACATCAGTTTTCTGGCTGAACAGCACCGAAGTTCCGTCTGCACAAGGCACTGCGGCAACTGCCGGCGAATCTGCGGAGAATTCATTTATCCATATCATTCCATCCAGAGTTATTCCGTTAAGAGTAATCATCTTCCCCTCACACCGTATGCCAGTCTGTTCCGTCTGAAATAAGCTGAACCTTCTCCCACTGTGACGAAAGAAGGATATCCGCACTCTGGGTGTCTATAAGCTCTCCGGCTTTGGGCGAAATACGCACCTCTGCACTGCCGCCGTCAATGCGTTTGACCACAAACACCCTTCCGGTAAAGGATGCAGGCGCAGGAAGAGTAATTTTCACATTAGACACACCGGCGTTAACCAATACAGCTCTCTCAGCCCCGGTCATAGAGTAGTTAGAGCTTCTTTTAACCACGTTTCCCTTCTTCTCAGCAGATGCAGAATCAGCCTTGAGATTAATTTCCGCCTCAAGCTCGTCCAGCTTGCCAGCCGTTACCACATGGGCGATCTTGCTGCCGGCCGCCCAGTCTTTTACCTCTGTGCCTTCCATACCGCCATAGCAGTTATAGTTTCCTTCAAACCCGTCATAACCAAAGGGCTCAAGCTCCACTATCTCCCTTTCCGGATCGTCCAGAGGAGACTGCGCCGCTCCGTTCCAGATCACCGCACGGAATTTCCCCTGTAATTCAAAGTTCGTATAGTCAGTCACGATGAGATGCGAAGGCTGCCACCTCTGGTCCAGATCATATGCTAAGGTACTCACAGCGAAGTTGGTATTTTTCAGAGTAATAGCCATATCCCTATCCCTTCAGCCTGAAGCTGAAATCTATCCTGAACAGGCTTTCACGCCTGCCGGATGAAAAATCCGCAACACGCCAGAAGGAGAGGGGAAGCCCCTTAAGCGCTTCAAACACTCCGTCCAGAGCATCACCCGAAGCCTTAAGGGCACGTTCCCCTCTTCCCAGCGTAACGGTTTTCAGAACTATGGTGAAAGTCAGCTCACGTCTGAAAGCACTGCCTGCCGGACCGCCCTCCTCCCCCGTGTAAATCACTGCGGCTCCCGGTTCCTTAAGGATCTCCCCCGCCGCCTTTTCAGGCGTTCCGCCATGTACAAACACCTGCCTGAATTGACCCGAAGTCTCTAACAGTCCGGCTATTATGAGTGCCGTTTCATAAACCATAGTTCCTCAACCTTCCTTTAATATTTATCAGTTAAAGCCTTTCCAGTTGTCTGCCCCTGAAGAAGATACTGATTCCGGATATACCGCAGGAGCCAGCGGCTTCAAAACCGAGGACGCCTCATCACGGTAATGCTCGGCAGTAACCCAGTCGGCGGAATAAGAATAAAGCTCCCCCAGCGCCGCCTTGATAACTGCAAGACGAATCACTGAATCGGATTCATCAAACTCAACTCCGTAGTTTTCAAGCACTGCCTTCACTCTGTCTCTGCCGTTTTCCACAAAGGTTTCTGCTATGCTGTCGTCACCGCCTGTCAGTGCGTCATAGTCTTCCGGCTGAATATGCTGTCTGAGTTCATCAACTGTTATTTCCATGACATCAGCCCGTAACGGTAGCCCAGTTCACAGCTCTGGTGTATGGCACGGGGAGAGGCTTGCTCTCCGCCACAAGTTCGATGGATGATGTACGCTTATCCTCAACAGGTTTAACAAAGAAAGGCATCGACACGAGATTGCTGTCCAGATCGTCCAGCACTGCATATATCAGCTCAAACGGAGCATCCATAGCCACTGCGAGAAGCTTTGTATCATCAACAACCTTTATGGGGCTTCCCGTTGCAGGGTCTATGTATGCGGAGTTCATCAGCTCGATTTTATAGCCGCCGATAAGTATTGATTTTTCATCCATCGAGGCGATAACACTTCTGCCTTCAAATGCCTGAACAAGTCTGGAGAGCGCCATGAATGCTTTCTTGCCTGCCCAGAACCTTACTCCGTCACCGTATCTGCTGGTTTCCTGAATATCCGCTTCCATTTCTATGAGAGTCTCAAGGATGTCATCTATGGCAACCTGAGAATCATCCCAGAGAACAGAAGGCGAATAGCTGAGAGTGGAACCGAAATCCACCTCATAAACCCCGTAGCCGCCGTCCATCATCATGGGGTAGCTGATTTTTCCTGTGAGGCTCTGTGCGGCAAGAGCTTCTGTGGAAGCACGCACAACTCTGCGGAGTCTGTCTATTTTATTGTTTATGAGAAGCTGAACTCCTGTTCTGTCCAGAAGCTTGAAATTATTCACCTCAACGCCGTTGAGCCTTTCGGAAGGTCTGAACGGCTGGGGTTCAATGTGAGTTATCTGCCCGCTGTCGCCATAAAGAGGCGTTGGAGCCGAACCTCTTCTGCTCACCGCTATATTTGTAATTGGCTGCTGAAGATCGCTCACAGCCACAGTGGGCAGCGGATGGTTTCTTCTTTTCTCCGTTCTGTAAACGGAGTCAAGCACTGGAGATGCAAGCTCCGGCATATCTGTTAATGTTCTGATCAGTGAATCTCTTGAAAAAAAGCTGTTTATGTCAAACTGAAGCATGTTTCAGACCTCCTTAAAACATCCATATATTAGTATTTGTCTCAAGCGCTTTCACAGCAGCGGCATCCGCCTTGATCCCCTCATTCTTGAGAGCGCTTCTTATAACTGTTCCGTGAACAAGCACACTGCCGAGGCTGTCTTTTCCGGTATCCACAGGAAGAATTGTCACACCCACCGGCACTGCCAGAGTTCCTGCATCTGCACTGTCGTAAAAGTCCGCCTTGCCGTCCGCACCGAGAGCGATTATCTCGCCTGCAGCAATTTTCCCGTTGTCCTGCTTAAAAGGCATAACCTTCACCACAGCAGGGTGGCGTCCGTCTATCACCCCTTCTGATCCGATTTCACGCCTGTCGATTACTCCGTCAAACTTTGCCATTTTCTCATTCCCCCTTAAATTTTTCCGAATATTCCCTTTGTTTCAGGCGCACCAAGCACTTCGGGCAGATTCATTTTCCCCGCCTTCACAGGATGAGGCAGTGATGAAAAAACATCCTTCAGAATCCCAAGCGCATCCGCCTCATGTCCGTCAGCAAAATTGAATGTACCTTCGAGGTTTTCTGCAAACTCCATCACAAGCTCAAGTTTGGATGCAGGTATTCTTCCCTCGCAGGCTTCCTTAAGCTCATTCAGCCTTTTTTCCCTCTTCTCCCTCCGGAGTATCTCAAGCTCTGTGAAATAAGCCGGTGCAGTTCCTTTGAATGTGATAACATCGCCGCAGTCGCCCATCTCTATCACTTCAAGCCCCTTTATTTTCGGGGGCATAGCACCGAGAAAAGCGAGGTGATGAAGGTACAGCCCTCCGTCTGCGTCCCTTTTAGCCCCGATTGACCAGCTGCGGAAATCACCTTTTTCATAAGCATTTTTAAGCCACTCCCCCAGCTCCGCCTCACCCATCAGCACGCCGTTTTCAGCCCAGACATTCTTTACCCAGCCGGCGGCAGGCATATTTCCGGATATTTCGTGCCCCACAGTTACCGGCACTTTTCCACCGAAACTTTTTTCCATTTGCTCCAGATCCGCCTCAGTGAGCGCCACCTCGCCGTATCTGCCTGTTTTAGCCATCTCAAGAATCATTTCATTCCTCCTTAGCCGATGAAGGAATATAAACAAATAACAAACAATTCTTGTTATAGCGTGTAATGATTACAAAAAAATATTGTTTTAGTTATTTTAAAAAACTTCTCATTTTTGTGAACGCGGGGTAATATTACTAATGAAGCTGAACATGGAGATATTATGAAACCGGCAGTATTAATCCTTGCCTTCGCTGTGGCGGCATGTGCGCCGAAAGCGGCGGTGGAATTACAAAAAAACGGACAAAACGCCCTTGAGTCAGGAAACCTGACCTTAGCGGCAGAATATTTTGAAAAAGCAGTTGAAAAACACGATTCAGGAGAGAACAGAACACTCCTCGGCGATACTTATTTTGGTATGAAGGAATATGATAAAGCATTTTATGAATATTCCCGTGCCCTCAGCAGAAACAGGAACACCGCTTACCTGCATTACAAAAGAGGCGAAATTCTCTTTATCCGGGGCAAATATCAGGATGCAATCATGGAATTGGATGAGGCGCTCACTGAAAAACCAAAAAGCTTTGCCCATGCGGGAACACTAATCGGGCTTGCGTATATGGAAACCGGTGACAGCAAGCAGGCGTTTTTCTACCTTAACAAAGCAATAGATGCAGACAAAAACAACAGGGATGCCTACCTCGGCAGGGCAAAGGCGTACCTTAAAACCGGAAGCCCGGAGCAGGCTGTTGTGGATGTCACTCAGGCGATACAGATAAATCCCAAAAACGCAGAAAGCTACTACCTCCGTGCGCAGATACTCTTTGCTGTGTCAAAAACAGGTGACGGAATAAAAGATCTGGAAACTGCCATGGTGCTTGATCATAACATGGGAAAGGCGTTTTCTCAGGCGGCGTGGATTCTTGCCGTTAACCCTGATCCATACTACAGAGACGGAGCAAAAGCGGTAGTTTACGGACGCAAAGCCTATACCCTCAATCCTGACAATGAAAACGCAGTGCGGCTTGCTGCTGCATATGCCGAAAATGACCAGTTTGAGAAGGCGCTCTCACTTATTAATGAACGTATTTCAGAAGAAAAAGATCTGGTGGAAGTAGACGGGTTAAGGGTCTGGAAGGAAATGTATGAGAAAGGAATTAAATACAGGTCGGATAAATAGGGTTGCCCGAAAAGGCAAGGTGTGTTAATTTTCAGACTGTATTTTTTTCTTCCGTAAGATAATCTGCTGATAAGGAAATCTAAGCCGTATGTACGATCTTTTCAAAGAAGATTTTCTGGTTACGGGCGAGAAGGCCGATGCGATGCGCCGCACTATGTGGGACAAAAAGGTCTTTTACGTTAATAACCTCCATATAAACTATACTGACATATGCGTGAGCAAATGCCGTTTCTGCGCCTTCGCTAAAGACGAAGGTGATGAATCTGCCGTGTTCATGGATGTAGATGATATAATAAACTATGTTTCATCAAAAGCCGCAAACGCCAGTGAGCTGCATATTGTGGGCGGGCTTCATCCGTCTAAAAAATTCAGCTATTATATCGATATGATAAAAGGGCTGAAATCCGCTTTCCCTGAAAAAACCATCAAGGCGTTCAGCGCAGTTGAGATAGATTACTTCTCTTCAATCGCAGGTCTGCCCGTTGCTGATGTTCTGAAGCGCTTTAAAAACGCCGGACTTGAGATGATGCCGGGCGGCGGAGCGGAAATTTTTGAGCCCAGAGTCCGCAAAGAGATCTGTCCAGAAAAAATACCGGCCGAAAGATGGCTTGAAGTACACGAAACAGCTCACAAAGAAGGGATTCTCACCAACGCCACAATGCTTTACGGGCATATCGAAACTGGTGAAGATAAGATGCGCCACCTTGAAAAAATCAGGGAGCTTCAGGAAAAAACCAAAGGCTTTCTGGCTTTTATTCCTCTCTCTTTCCACCCGGAAAACACTTTCCTAAGCCACATAAAGCCGGCAACCGGAATGGATGATCTCATGACAGTGGCAGTGAGCCGCCTTGTGCTGGACAACGTGCCCCACATAAAAGCATACTGGGTAATGCTGGGTGAGAAAACGGCACAGATTGCCCTGCGGTTCGGGGCCGATGATCTCGACGGCACAATTATTAAAGAGAACATAACCCATGCGGCAGGAGCCAAAAGCAGTCAGGGGCTTACGGAGGATGAACTGAAAAATATGATACTCGCAGCGGGGCTTGAGCCTGTTAAGCGTGACGCTTTCTACAGGACGATAAGCTGAAAATGGCTGACTTCATATTCCTCAACCCCACCCCCAACCTGCTGAAAGTAGCTGATTATGTAAAGTTCTCCGGCAGAGGTGTGCGTATTGTTTCAAACAATCAGTTTCCGCCTATTACCTCTGCAAATCTTCATATTTTCCATGAAAACACATACTCTACCGCAAGAAAAACATCTAATCCGAAAGAGATTCCTGCGGACTGCTGCATGAAAATGAAAAAAAATATTTTCAACTTCATGTACGGCGGAAAAATAAAAAAAGCACTCACTGAACTGGGCGAAGGTTTTGAAAACGGAAATATAACCGACTTGTGCCTGATGAACAGTCTGGGCGTTTATTCCCACGATATAAAAAGCACACAGGGCGAACCTGTTGCTCACCAGACCCTCCTTAGTGAGTATCCGAATTCTTTTATTGTCACAGGCTACATGGAATCACTTAACGGCAGTGAAAAAATGCAGATGTACGATACCGATTTCAGCATTAAGGATGCCTTCGGAAACGACTTTTTCGTGGTTTTTACTAAAAACAGCAGGCTTGAGGTCTGTGCCCACGGAAACAGGCTCATAACCGTCGGCAGCAAAACCACCGAACATATCAACACTCTGGCGGAATCTTTCCCCATGCTCAAACAGTTTTCTTTTAAGAAGGTTAAAGAACTGGTAATATCAAGAAACAGGCAGCCGTGGGCGTATAAGGTCATAGATAAACGCATCGTTCTGCTGAATGATTTCAGCTATTTCAGCCTTTCACTCAAGCTGCCTGACTTATGGTATGAAAAAGCAGGCAGGCTGTTATGTTCAGAAAAGCTGCGGTAAAAGGTCTATTTTACCCGTCCTCCGCTGAAGAAGCGGAAAAATTTATTTCAGAAAACACTGCGGGCGCTCCGCCCTGTGAAGCACTGGCAGTTATGCTGCCCCACGCAGGCTGGATATACTCCGGCAGCACCGCTGTAAAAACAGCTTCCAGAGTCAGAATTCCAGACAGAGTAATATTGATGGGTCCCAATCACACGGGACTCGGAGCCCGTGTTTCCATTTATCCAGAAGGAATATGGGAAACCCCCTTCGGCGATGTCAAAACGGACGGGGATATGATAAAAAAGCTGACATCCTCGCACATCTGCTCAGAGGACGCCATGGCTCATATCAATGAACATTCTCTGGAAGTTATTGTTCCGATATTAAAACACTTTAACCCGGATATAAGGATTACTCCCGTGACTGTCATGGGTCTGAGCAGTGAAACATGCAGAGCTATGGGCGAACTTCTGGCTCAGGTTTGTGATGATAATACCCTTGTTGTGATAAGCTCAGATATGAATCATTTTGAGAATGCGTCCGTTACGGACCGTAAGGACAATGCTGCTCTCCAAGCCGTTCTTGCTCTTGATGAAAAAGAGCTTGCAAGAACAGTGTCCGGGATGAATATTTCAATGTGCGGGGCTGTTCCCGCAGCGGCAGCTATAACATACTGCAAGCTTAAAGGATGCACAGAGACTGAACTTGTGGAGCATACTCACAGCGGATATGTCAGCGGTGACTATGACAGAGTTGTCGGCTATGCCGGAGTTATTTTCCACAAATAAATCAAGGATGATACAATGAAAGTTAGGAGTGCGGTTTTCCCCGTTGCAGGTTTCGGAACAAGACTTCTGCCGGCCACTAAAGCCATCCCGAAAGAAATGGTGACGCTTATTGACAAGCCTCTCATTCAGTACGGAGTAGAAGAGGCATTAAAAGGCGGAATAGAACGCATAATATTCGTAACCGGACGCACAAAGAAATCAATGGAAGATCACTTTGACCGTGATCCCAACCTTGAAGCGGCGCTGGCGGAAGCCGGCAAGGAAGATCTGCTGAAAGAGGTCCGCAAAATTTCTGACATGTGCGATGTGGTATATGTCCGCCAGAAAGAACCCAGAGGACTGGGACATGCGGTACTCTGCGCCAAAGACATAGTCGGGCGTGATCCTTTTGCGGTAATCCTGCCGGATGATATAATTCTTTCAAAGTCTTCAGTCATAGGCGAAATGGCAAAAGAATTTGACAAGGTTAAGTCTCCTGTAATCTCCATAATGCATGTTCCCCTTGCGGACGCCCATAAATACGGCATAGTAAAAGTTGAAAAGCAGATAGATGAAAGACTGTATAAGCTTGGCTACATGGTGGAAAAACCTAAAAACAATCCGCCGAGCGATCTTGCTATTATAGGCAGATATATACTTACACCTGAAATAATGGACGAACTTGAAAACACATCCGCAGGCACAGGAAACGAAATTCAGCTTACGGACGCGATACATGCCGTTGCTGAAAAAAGCGGCGTTTACGGCTACCGTTTCGAGGGGCAGAGGTTCGACTGCGGAAACAAACACGGACTGATTGAGGCTACCGTGCATTTTGCCCTCTCACGGGACGACACCAAAGACGCCATGATGGACTTAATGTCGGTTCTTTGCAGAACAAGGTGATCATATGAGTAATGAAGGCGACTCTATCTCAAAAATACGCTTCATTCACGGACTTATGAAGAAGGAAGTGGAGGAGCTTCTTAAACTTATGGAGCGCAGCAAAAGCCCCATAACGGAAACAGGCACTCCGGCTCTGGATGTTATGATCAGAGGAGATGAAATAATCATCACTGCGGAACTGCCCGGGTTGACTGTGAATGATTTTACAGTGTACCTTTACGAAAATCTTCTTATAATAGAAGGAATAAGAAAAAGATACTGCACCGACAAGCAGATCTTTTTCATACGTGCGGAAAGAGAGTTTGCACCATTTAAAAGAATAATGCAGCTTCCTTGCGCCGTTGATAAAGACAATACACAGGCACTGCTTAAGAACGGGGTTCTTACAGTTACCCTGAAAAAAGAAGAAAACTAAGATACAGGAGAGGGTGAAGTGGAACAGTTTGAATCGGATGTAAAAATACCGGAACAATTGCCCTTGCTGCCTGTAAGGGACATAGTTGTTTTCCCATATATGGTTCTGCCTCTGTTTGTAGGCAGAGAAAGCAGCATAGCCGCAGTTAATGACGCACTCAGCGCGGACAGGCTTATTTTTCTCGCCTGCCAGAAGGACGCCTCGCAGGAGGAACCCGAAGAAAGCGATATAAACACCGTAGGCACCGTTGCTGTTATTCTGCGTATGCTGAAACTGCCCGATGAAAGAATCAAGATACTGGTTCAGGGTGTTAAAAGAGCAACTATTGAAGAATACGTACAGATGAAGCCCTTTGCGAAGGTAAAAATAACACCTTTCAGTGAAGAAGCATCAGAAAGCAACCTCGCCTCTGAAGCTTTGATCAGGCATGTTAAAGAACAGCTTCATAACGCTGTCAGCCTCGGTAAACCAATGCTCCCTGATCTGCTTGCAGTGATAGAGACCATTGAAGACTCAGGCAAGCTTGCGGATATCATAGTCTCCAACCTTGGTCTCAAAATGGAAGAGGCACAGGAAGTTCTGGAAGAGGATGATACAGTTGAGCGCCTTAAAAAAGTGAGCGAGTTCCTTACCCGTGAGATCTCGATTCTCGAAGTTCAGCAGAAAATCATGAACGAGGCACGGGGAGAAATAGATAAAAGCCAGAAGGAATACTTCCTTAGGGAACAGCTTAAGGCAATTAAAAAAGAACTCGGTGAGGAAGACGACTTCCAGATCGAGATAGAAGAATACGAAAAGAAGATTAAAAAAGCCAAGATGCCCAAGGCGATAGCAGAAGAAGCCGATAAACAGCTTAAACGACTCGCACGCATGCATCCTGATTCTGCGGAATCCACAGTGGCAAGAACATTCCTTGACTGGCTGGTTGAACTTCCATGGAGTAAAGCCAGCAAAGAAAAGCTGGATCTTATAACCGCCAAAAAGATCCTGAATGACGACCATTTCGGGCTGGAAGAAGTCAAAGAGCGCATTCTCGACTTCCTTGCACTGCGTAAGCTGAAAAAAGATATGAAAAGCCCCATACTCTGCTTTGTGGGACCTCCCGGAGTCGGCAAAACATCTCTGGGCAAATCAATAGCCAGCGCAATGGGCAGAGAATATGTCCGCATGAGTCTCGGCGGAATGAGGGATGAAGCGGAAATAAGAGGACACAGAAGAACATACATCGGCGCTCTCCCCGGTAAGATTATCCAGAGCATGAAAACAGCAGGCACCAACAACCCGCTGATAATGCTGGATGAAATAGACAAGCTGGGAAGCGACTTCAGAGGCGACCCCGCATCAGCTCTTCTAGAAGTGCTTGATCCAGTACAGAATGTTAACTTTGTGGATCACTTCCTCGGTGTGCCCTTTGATCTTTCCAAGGTTCTGTTCATCACCACTGCGAACTACCTTGACCCCATCCCTCACGCTCTCCGTGACAGGATGGAGATAATACAGATTCCCGGTTACACGGAAGAGGAAAAACTCAAAATAGCAGAAAAATACCTTGTACCCAGACAGATAAAGGAAAACGGACTCACACCGGAGCAAATAAAGTTCTCAAAGACTGCAATAATGCACATTATCAAAAGCTACACCCGTGAATCCGGCTTGAGAAACCTTGAGCGAAACATTGGAACAGTTTGCCGTAAGGTCGGGCGAAAGATTGTGGAAGGACATTCAAAAACCTACAGCATTACCCCTTCTCTCGCAGAGAAGTTCCTCGGTGCAGTGAAGTTCATGGACGATGAAGAGCTTAAGGATAATGAAGTAGGTACTGCCACCGGTCTTGCATGGACCCCTGTAGGCGGAGATGTCCTCTTTATCGAATGCACCAAGTATCCGGGTAAGGGAAATCTCCTTGTTACAGGGCAGCTTGGTGATGTGATGAAGGAATCCTCCCGTGCAGCATACACCTATGTGAGAACAATCGCCTCACGATACGGTGTCGATCCCGAGGACTTCAACAAGTATGATATACACGTACACGTTCCCGCCGGAGCTATCCCCAAGGACGGACCATCCGCGGGAATTACAATGGGAACTGCCCTTCTCTCTGTTTTCACAGGCAGAGCAATCCATAAGTCAGTTGCCATGACAGGGGAGATAACCATTACGGGAAAAGTTCTCCCAATCGGCGGGCTGAAAGAGAAACTGCTTGCAGCAAAAAGACACGGGATAACCAAGGTACTCATTCCCAAAAAGAATGAGAAAGACCTTGTGAGCATGCCCAAGTATGTAAAAAGCTCTCTTGAGATTATCCCTGTTGAGAAGTTTGAAGAAGTGGCTGAAATAGCCCTGCTTCCTGCTCCGCCCAAACCTGCGGACGAAAAAACAGTGGAAGAAAAACCGGCAGCAACACCAAAGAAAGCAGCGGCAAAGAAAAAACCCGCTGAAAAAAATGCATAGGAATTAAATCTTAAAATAAAAATCCCCCGGATTTCCGGGGGATTTTGTTACTTAGCTTCGATCTGAACTCTCTTTTCTTCCGCAACAGCTTTCAGCGGAATTTTAACTTCGAGGACGCCTTTCTTAAAAACCGCCCTGACATTATCGGCATCCGCTCCTTTGGGAAGTGCGAACTGTCTCACAAATTTTCCGAAAACCCTTTCACGTCTGTGAAAGCCTTTTTCGGTTTCCTCTTTTTCTTCGGTTCTCTCACCTTTTACAGAGAGAACACCGTCGTTGATGGTGACTTCAATATCCTTTTCTTCCATTCCAGGCAGGTCAGCCGTTACAACCAGCTGCCCGTTCTTCTCCACGATATCAACATCTGGTTTGAACCCGCCGGGCATGGATTCGTCATCACCGAACCTGTCCAGAAATCTGCTCATCTCCCTGTTGAGATCCAAAAGGCTTCTGAAGGGAGAGAAGAAAATTTCGTCACGTCTTTTAAGCATTTTCCACCTCCATAGGTATAGTGTATTAACAATATACAAAATATATCTTAGCCTATTCGTGTCAAGTTTTATTATATCAAAAAGTCAGATTTCATTCTTTTCAAAGAAAGAATAATTATACACTGGCTAAATTTCAAATTATCTTTATATTGACTAACTTAAACATAGTATTTACAAATAACAAGTTAGCGTGTATCTAACTATCCGATAGCTAACGGAGCCCTTCATTGAAAAGCAAAACAGAAACAAATGAATCTGACTATTCGGCAAATATCTCTGAAAAAATCGCCTCTGCGGCGGCTCATGAGTATTTCCGCATATCAGCTCCTGCTTTCTGCATGCTGGATAAAGAGGGAAACATTCTCCGTTCGAGTCCCAGTTTCAGGGAAATATTCAATCATGAAGAAAACAGTCTCTCCTTTGATAATATTAAAGTTTTACTCACTCCCAAAAGCTTTGAAAAACTTAACCGAATGCTCGCAGAGTCTGATTCAGGCACAAAAAAACTCAAATTTATTGATTCAGCAGGGAGAAAGCTCAAGTTCAAGGCTGATGCAGCAGAATTAAAGAGTGCGGATGAAAAAGATTTATTCATTGTTTTTTTTGAAAACATTTCCGAAATCAGCAAGCTTAAGAAAAAACAGAAAAAACAGGAAAAACTTCTGATACAGCAGTCGAAGATGGCTGCAATGGGTGAAATGCTCGGTGTCATCGCACATCAATGGAAACAGCCGCTTAATACGCTCGCCATAATTGCCCAAACCATAGGTGATGACTTTGACCACGGAGAGCTTAATTCCTCCATTATAGAAAACCACATAGATGCCATCAACTCACAGATCCTTTTCATGAGTGCCACAGTGGACGATTTCAGACGTTTTTTCATTCCGCAGAAGACACCCCGGTCATTTAAAATAACCAGTTCTATTGAAGAGATAATATCAATTATTAACCCCCAGCTTAAGGCATGCAACATTTTTGTATCCATGGATACAGACGGAACATGTGCCGAGACCACAGGTTACCGGAATGAATTTAAGCAGGTTATTCTGAATCTTATGGTAAACGCAAAGGATGCCATTCTCCAGCGGCGTGAGAATGACCCATCTTTCAAAACAGCTCAGGGACGAATAGATATCGAAGTTATGAGGCAGGAAAGAAAATGCCGTATAAACATAACTGATAACGGTACCGGGATAAATCCCCATGTAATGAAAAAGCTTTTCAAACCGTACTTCACCACAAAAAATGACAGCGGTACAGGAATCGGTCTCTACCTTTCAAAAACAATCATCGAAGACAAGATGCACGGCAAGCTTAATATTGAAAATTCATCCGAAGGCGCCGTTTTTTCAATCACACTCCCCGTAGAGTAAAAAAGCCCTCTCTCCGTGGCGGAAAGAGGGCAATGTAACGGTCAGGTAGCCTGCCTTAGGCAGACTATTCTATAGATATTTATTATTTTATAAGTGATTTTGCATACTCAGGGTAAGCGTCCACACCGTGTTCGTGTTTATCAAGACCTTCAAGCTCTTCAGTTTCAGAAACTCTCACTTTTATGAAGATATTAATTATTTTAAAGACGATGAATGATACGCCGAATGCCCATACGAAAGCGGCAACTATACCGATTATCTGGGGCAGTATAACGGGGCTGAGTGCGCCTGCATCAAAGTCGTAGTTGAAAAGACCGGCTGCAAGAGTACCCCACACACCGCATACACCGTGTACGGATATCGCACCAACTGGGTCATCCACTCTGATTTTATCGAAGAAGATAACGCTGAACACTACAAGGAAGCCTGCAATTGCACCTATGAGAACTGCAAAAGCAGGTGTTACGTTAGCGCAGCCTGCGGTGATTCCCACAAGACCTGCAAGAGCGCCGTTGAGAGACATACCAGCATCGAATTTTTTGTAAAGAAATACAGTTGTGAAAAGAGCAACAAGAACGCCCGCAGCGGGAGCAAGTGTAGTGTTCACAGCGATAAGGGGAAGTGCAGTGTCTGCAGCAGTTTCAGAACCAACGTTGAATCCGTACCAGCCGAACCACAGTATAAAAACACCGATGGTAGCGAGGGGGATGTTGTGTCCGGGTATAGCTCTTACGGAACCGTCTTTGGCAAATTTACCTATTCTGGGTCCCACGACTATAGCACCGGCGAGAGCAGCCCAGCCGCCTATTGAGTGAACAACTGTTGAGCCTGCGAAATCTATGAATCCGAACGCTTCTATCCAGCCTTCACCGTGGAAGAGTGAACCCCAGTACCAGCTGCCTGCTATGGGGTAGATAATTGTTGACATCACAAGGCTGAAAAGAAGATAGGCTTTAAGGTTAGTTCTCTCTGCCATAGCTCCTGAAACTATTGTAGCCGATGTGGCGCAGAAAACTGTCTGGAAAATCCAGAATGCGAGTGTCCAGTGGTCCTGCATATCCCAGTTGGAAAGAAAAAAGCCTTCGGTACCGAAAAAGCCTGTTGTTGTGGCACCGAACATAAGCGCAAAGCCCACTGCCCAGTAGCCGATTGCACCCATGGAAAAGTCCAGAAGGTTTTTCATAATTATGTTTACTGCGTTTTTTGCTCTGGTAAAGCCTGTTTCAACCATAGCGAAACCAAGCTGCATAAAAAAGACCATGAATGCTGCTATAAGTGTCCAGAGCCAGTCTGCATTTGCCTGTACCGCATCTACTGAAGCCTGAACCCCTTCAAGAGTAAGAGGTTCTTCGTCTGCGAAGCCGGATGCTGCCATAAGCACCAGTCCGAGCATTATAATAATTTTTTTCATATATCCTCCTTGCACCTGTCTGCGGAATTAAAGCGACTCAATTCCAGTTTCGCCTGTTCTGATCCTTACGGATTCATCAACAGGGAGAACGAAAATTTTGCCGTCACCGATTTTGCCTGTTTTAGCTGAATCGTTTATGGTTTTTACGACCTTCGCCGCTATGTCGGAGGAAACCACTACTTCCATCATAATTTTGGGTACGAAATCGATACGGTACTCTGCGCCTCTATAGAGTTCGTTGTGCCCTTTCTGCCTGCCGTATCCTTTAACTTCGTATACGGTCATACCTGTAATTCCAAGCTCAGCGAGAGCTTCCTTAACCTCTTCAAGCATGTGAGGCTTGATGATCGCTTTTATCAGCTTCATAAAAACTCCTCCTTATTCCGGTGATGTTCTTATGAAAGCAACAGATGTGCCAAGAATTGTTTTACGATTAACAACAAAGATTTAAGAGACATTTTGAAAAATAAAAGGGAAAGTGCTGATTAATTTTTAATCAGCAACTGGCTAAAAACAGAACTAAAAAGGAACTAATTATTAAGGATGAAATAAACTGCACCGGTTTTGCCAACTCTGCCGGTGTTCGGAATAAAAAGAGAGCCACTCTCTTCTCCGTAGGGGTACTCTCTGTAAGAGACTTTCACTTTATCAGTACCCTGCGGTATCACAAGTGTGTAAAGCCTCTCTCCTCCGGGTTCAAGAGCTATGCCCACACTGACAAATGTGCCTATAACAGCATCGTCCTTAATATATTCAGCATCTACCTGAAGACGTGAAACTTTCTCTGAATATGTATTTTTAACTGTCAGAACATTGTCTTCAAGGCTCAGTTCAAAGCCTCTCATCTCGTAAATTGCACCCTGGTTTACAATTTCAGGTTCAAAGGATGCACATGCAAATATTATAAACAGTAAGGGAATTACAGCGAATTTTCTCATAGATTAAAAAATAACACCTGTTCTATCTTTTTCAATGGATGTTTTGAGATATTTATCATTAAGAGTATGTTGCAGTTTTATATAATGAGGAGTATGCTTCACAACTTATATATTATTAATTAGGTGCAGGTATGGACAGTACATCACTAAAACCCAGTCTGCTCACCGAACTTAAAAAAGGTTACGGCGCAGAAACACTGAGACGGGACTTTTTCTCCGGTCTCACTGTAGGCATCGTTGCGATCCCCCTTGCCATGGCGTTTGCAATCGCCAGCGGAACCACGCCCGATAAAGGGCTCTTCACCGCAGTTATCGCAGGTTTTTTCATCTCGCTTCTTGGCGGCAGCCGCTATCAGATAGGCGGACCCACCGGAGCGTTTGTCATCATTATATACGCCGTGATAGAAAAACACGGCTACGACGGGCTGATCCTTGCCACTATAATAGCAGGCATTCTCCTTGTTATATTGGGACTGATAAGGGTGGGTTCTTATATCAAGTTCATCCCCTATCCTGTCACCACCGGCTTTACAGCGGGAATAGCTCTGGTTATATTTTCCACGCAGGTTAAGGACTTTTTCGGGCTGACAATAGAAAAGATGCCGCCCGAATTCCACGAAAAATGGATGGCTTATTTCCTGAATTTCGGCACTCTCAACCCGTATGCTACCGGTGTCGGACTGGCTACAGTCGCCATAATAGTCTCTGTGAGAAAGTTTGCACCGAGAATTCCTGCCCATGTTGCTGCAATCGCAAGTCTTACTGCTGCTGCATGGATATTCGGAATACCTGCGGAAACAGTGGGCGATCGGTTCGGCTCGCTCCCTTCAACATTTCCAATGCCTGAAATACCTACATTCAGCATAGAAAAAATACGTGCTGTTTTTCCCGATGCAATAACAATAGCGCTGCTGGCGGGAGTTGAATCACTCCTCTCAGCCGTAGTAGCTGACGGTATGACAGGCAGCAGACACAGATCAAACACAGAACTTGTAGCGCAGGGAACGGCAAACATAATGTCTGCCTTTTTCGGAGGAATGCCCGCAACAGGAGCCATAGCAAGAACAGCAACCAATATTAAAACAGGGGCAAGAACACCTGTATCAGGTATAATACATGCCATTACCGTACTTATATTTGTATTGTTCCTGTCAGGTCTTGCGGAAAGAATCCCCCTTGCAGCTCTTTCAGGTGTCCTGTTCATTGTTGCGTGGGATATGAGCGAGCTTAAAAGCTTCCGCAGACTTTTAAATGCACCGAAAAGCGACAGCGGGGTTCTTGTACTGACATTTCTTCTCACCGTTTTTGTGGATCTGACAGTTGCCGTTCAGGTTGGTGTCGTCCTTGCGGCTCTGCTTTTTATGAAGCGTATGAGTGATGTCACCCATGTGGACTACCTCACCGGAGAGAACTATGCAGAAAACAAGTACGATCCTGACAGAATATCAAAATACAACGTTCCTGACGGTGTTGAAATATATGAAATTGATGGACCGTTCTTCTTCGGTGTAGCTGACAGGCTGGCGGGAATGCTGGCATTTCTCCAGAAATCGCCGAAGGTATTCATACTAAGAATGCGTAAAGTGCCTGCCATTGATGCAACAGGCATCCATGCCCTTGAAGAATTTAACCATAAATGCAGAAACAGCGGAATGTCCCTTGTTTTATCAGGAGTGCAGGAACAGCCATATAAAGCCTTGAAAAAAATGGGATTTCTCGAAGAAATAGGCAGTGAAAACGTAACAGATCATATATCAAAAGCTCTTGTCAGAGCCGAACAGATTATCAATAAAGACTGAAAAAACTGGCGGTGCTTCCTCCGATGGCGGCACCGCTCTTTCCTCTCCCCTTCCGGCGAAGCCTATAAAAACGGTTGACAGACCCTCCCCTTTCACATATAAATTTTAGTTCCCGCATCCACACGGGAAAGGTGCGTATTTTTTGCGCTTTTGCGCATCAGGAAGGTAAAAACGGACAATGTTCAACACTTTGAATGAGAAACTTACCGCAGTATTTAAAGGTATGCGTAAACAGATACGCATATCGGAAGAGAACATACAGGATGCCCTTAAGCAAGTGCGTATCGCTCTTCTGGAAGCTGATGTAAACTTCAAGGTGGTTAAGCGTTTCATAGAGAATGTCCGTGAAAAAGCCCTTGGCGAAGCGGTTCTCAAAAGCCTCACCCCTGATCAGGTTTTTATAAAAATAGTGCATGACGAGCTGGTGAATGTTCTCGGCGGTGATGATCCCGCTGCGAAAATAAACCTCAACTCTAAGCCGCCCACAATTATAATGATGGCGGGTCTTCAGGGTGCAGGTAAAACAACCACATCCGGCAAGCTTGCTAAATTCTTTATGAAAACAGGCAAATCAGTCCTTCTTGTTGCTGCTGACGTTTACAGACCGGCGGCCATAGATCAGCTTGAAGTTCTGGGTAAACAAATTAAGGCTGATGTTTATACCGACAGAAACACGAAAGACGTTGTAAAAATCGCCACAGACGCCCTTGCACACGCAAAAAAAACAGCAAAAGATCTTATGATCATAGATACGGCAGGCCGTCTCCATATTGATGAAACACTCATGGACGAGCTTGTAAGAACAAAAGACGCCGTCAATCCCGATGAAATTCTTTTCGTTGCGGACGCCATGACAGGTCAGGATGCGGTGACTGTCGCCAAGACATTCAACGACAAACTTGACGCAACAGGCATTATCCTCACCAAAATGGATGGTGATGCCAGAGGCGGTGCGGCTCTCTCAATTAAGGAAGTTACGGGCAAGCCCCTTAAATTCATAGCCATCGGAGAAAAACTGGAAGACTTTGAACAGTTCTATCCGGACAGAATGGCATCCAGAATCCTCGGAATGGGCGATATTGTTTCTCTTGTGGAAAGAGCGCAGGACGCCATTGACCCTGATGAGGCGGACGATCTGGCAAGCAAAATCCAGAAAAAAGGTCTGGATTTTGAAGACATGCTGAAGCAGTTTAAGATGATCAAGCGTATGGGCTCCCTCGAAAGCATTATGCGGCTCATACCTGGACTCTCGGCTGCAGGTCCGATGAACGTGGACGATAAGCAGCTTAAACGCATAGAGGCTATCATACAGTCAATGACTCCTCATGAGCGTAAAAATGCTAAAGTTCTTAACTCCAGCAGGAAAAAACGCATAGCCAGAGGAAGCGGTTCATCAGTAAACGACATCAATAAGCTCTGCACACAGCTTGAGCAGATGAACAAGATGATGAAACGCATGAAGAAAAAATTAGGCTCCGGCAAAGACCTGAGCAAAATGAATATGAAAGATATTTTTAAAAATATGTAAATCACGGAGGTACATCTAGTGGCAACAAAGATCAGACTCATGAGAATGGGTCGCAAAAAAAGACCTTTCTACAGAATAGTAGTAGCAGACAGCAGAGAAAGAAGAGACGGTAACTTCATCGAAATCCTCGGGTACTACAACCCCATCACAGAACCCGCTGAAGTAAAAATCGATGAAGAAAAAGCCCTTAAATGGCTTAAAGTCGGCGCTATACCCACTGACACCGCTAAAAATCTTCTCTCAAAAGAAGGCATTATAAAAAAATTCCACGAAACCGGTGCCTGAGTAAATTAATATCAGAAGAGGTGAAGCCGTGAAGGAACTCGTAGAATTCATCGTCAAATCGCTCGTGGACAAACCGGACGCCGTCAGAATCGAAGAAGTTGAAGGGGAAAAAGCATCAATCATTGAACTTCGCGTGGACAACGGCGACCTCGGTAAGGTAATCGGAAAGCAGGGCAGAACCGCTAAAGCCATAAGAACTATCCTTAACGCCTCAGGTGTTAAGGCAGGCAAAAAAGTGGTTCTTGAAATCCTCGAAGATTAATACCGAACCCCCTTTCTTTTTTTTGGTCGGCGGGATCGAAAATATAAGAGAGGTTACGGCATTTGAACAAATTCCGGAAATTCGGCCGGAGAAAACTCCGGCTGAATTTTTTTCTTTAAAGAAAGCGGCTTCCTCTTTTATAAAAAAAAGTCTTTGAATATTCCAAGGTAAAAAATGAATTTTGTAAGAGTCGGGTTCATAACCGGTTCACATGGACTGGATGGAACAATCAGAATTGCCCCAAATACGGATAATCCGCAGCTTTACGGGGATATGCTGTACCTTATGACAGCCCGTGACGGAGCCATAAAAGGCTCATATGAAATAGAATACATGCATGAACACGGCAGTGCGATCCTTGTTCAGGTCAAAGGTATCGAAACAAAAGAACAGGCTCAGGCTCTCAAAGGGTTTGATGTCGTTATACCGGAAGATGTCCTTCCCGAAGAGGATGAAGGAAACGTCTACTGGCATAAAATTGAAAATGCCGAAGTTGTGGATGAGAACGGAAACTACATAGGCAGGCTCACCGATTACATGGAAACAGGCAGCAATGATGTATTCATTATCACCGAAGGCGGCAAAAGCTGGATGGTATCCAACAATGAACATCATGTGCTTAAAATAGATACGGCAAACAGACGGATCACCGTCAACAGCGCAGGACTTATAAGTGAAGAGATATAACATCCTCACAATCTTTCCGGAAATGGCTAAAGCCCCATTTTCCTTCGGAGTAATCTCCAAAGCCGCAGAAAAAGGCATACTCGAAATAAACGCATTTGACATAAGAGAACACGCCTACGATAAACACCGCAAAACAGATGACTGCCAGTTCGGCGGCGGACACGGTCTTGTTATGAAGGCTGAACCAGTTGTTGAATCAGTAAGGGCGCTCAAAAAAACCGACCCTGCAACAAGGGTTATCATGCTTGATCCCAGAGGCAGAAGATTTAATCAGAAAGAGGCTGAACGGCTTCTTGAATATGAAAGTCTCACATTTATATGCGGAAGGTACGAAGGCGCAGACGAAAGGATATACGATCTCGTGGTAGATGAATCACTTTCTCTCGGAGATTTTATACTCACAGGCGGCGAATTTGCCGCAATGACTGTAATCGATTCAGTGGCAAGGCTCATCCCCGGTGTTCTCGGTGATGAAAACTCCTCCGTTGAAGATTCTTACTCCACAGGGCTTCTTGAATATCCGCACTACACAAGACCATCAGAATACGAAGGACTTAGCGTGCCGGAAGTCCTTATGAACGGCAACCATGCAGAAATTGACCGCTGGCGGAGAGAACAATCACTGAAAATTACCTTTGAAAGAAGACCCGATCTTCTTCAGGAAGCCCCGCTGAATGATCAGGACAGAGCATTTTTAAGAAAGTTAACACTTGACAAAATAAAATCCAGAAGGTTATATGTAGCTCTTCTTCATTATCCGATGAAAGATAAGGAGAAGGATGTTGTTGCAACCTCCATCACAAATATGGATCTGCATGACATCTCCAGAAGCTGCACCACCTACGGTGTCAGAAAATATTTTGTTGTCACCCCCCTCTCAGCCCAGCGCGAAATCGCATCCAGGGTCATAGACCACTGGCTGGAAGGTTACGGTGCGACTTACAACGCAAACAGAAAACAGGCTTTTATGGGCACAGCCCTTAAAGAAAGCCTTATGGAAGTTTTGGAAGAAATCGAACGTGTGGAAGGACAACGACCCCGCATTGTTGCCACTACCGCACGAACCGATAGAGCCAATATAAGCTATCCGCAGTTGGCGCAAGCCTCCCTTGATGAACCATGCCTTCTCATGTTCGGAACAGGTTGGGGCTTTACGGAAGATATTTTCCGCATGGCGGACAATATTCTCCAGCCGATTGACGGCACAGGTGAATTTAATCACCTTTCCGTGCGGAGCGCTGTGGCAATTATACTAGACAGATTGAACAGGAACTCAGGAGGTCTGTTGTGAAAAACAAACTGATCGCGTCTATCGAAGCTGAACAGATAAAGAAAGAGCTTCCTTCTTTCCGTCCCGGCGATACTGTGAAGGTAAACTTCAGAATCGTGGAAGGAAATAAGGAACGTGTTCAGCCCTACGAAGGACTTGTAATAAGAATTCACCGTAACGGTGCATCTTCTACTTTCACTGTTAGAAAGATGGTTGGTGACATCGGTGTGGAAAGGATTTTCCCCTTCTACTCTCCCAGGATTGAAAGCCTCGAAGTTAAACGCGCAGGTAAAGTAAGACAGGCTCGCCTGTACTACATGAGAAACCTCAGAGGCAAGGCTGCGAGAATCAAAGAACGCAGGAAAGGCTTCTAAGCAGTACGCTTGGACCAAAATTAACGGATTATCACAAAAGCCTGCTCCTTAGTTTGCCGGCTGCTGTAATAAAGAGGATGTAAAAATGAAGAGCTATTGGGCAAAACCTGATGAACTCGAAAAAAAATGGTTCCTTGTAGATGCTGACGGACTTGTTCTCGGCAGACTCGCAAGCAATATAGCCATGATCCTTATGGGGAAAAACAAACCCCAGTACACTCCCACAATTGACACGGGAGACTTTGTTGTCGTTGTAAATGCTGAAAAATTTGCGGTTACAGGCACAAAAATGCTTTCAAAAAAATACTACAGACACACAGGCTACATCGGCGGTCTTAAAGAAAGAAGACTTGAAGAAATGCTCGATAAAAAACCTGAAGAAGTAATAAGACTCGCTGTTAAACGTATGCTTCCTAAAACAAAACTTGGCAGTGCCATGCTGAAGAAGCTTAAAATATACAGCGGTGACGCTCACCCCCATGAGGCTCAACAGCCTGAAAAATTAGAGCTTTAGGAGGCAGTTCATGGCTGGATACAACTACGGAACCGGTAGAAGAAAAACCTCTATAGCAAGAGTTTTCATAAAACCCGGAAACGGAAGCGTAATTATCAACGGAAAAGAACCCTCAGCATATTTTCAGAGGGATTCGCTCATTCAGATAAGCCTTCAACCACTCGCTAAACTGAATGTTGAGAAAAAATTCGACATTCTTGTAACTGTAAAAGGCGGCGGTAAAGGCGGACAGGCAGGTGCCATCAGGCACGGTCTCGCAAGAGCCCTCACTGAGTTCGATGCAGAATTCAGGGCAGCCCTTAAAAAGGAAGGATTCCTTACAAGGGATGCAAGAGCTGTGGAAAGGAAAAAACCCGGTCTTCCCAAAGCAAGGAAGAGCCCCCAGTTCTCCAAACGTTAATCAATATTTCAAGATACAGCACTTTGAAAAGGAGCCGGAAACGGCTCCTTTTTTTATATACCAGTACACCCTGTCGTATTTACTATGGACACAATCTTACTTTATCAAAATATCTTCAGCTCTTTTCATAACAATCTAAAATTTGCAATCCAATCACTTTATAAATGTGGAGACACAAAGTGCCTTTATGGTACATAGACGTTTATACACAAACAAACTCTTAGTGTGATTAAGCAGTTTTTCCCCTTGTGCAAGCTATTACTCCATTAACGTCTACTGTCTCGATGGTTTTCAACACAGTTAATATAGGCATCAGGATAAACTGCTTTGCTTTTCAACACTGTGCGGATGACGAAATATTTGTTAAATACTTTAAAAGCCTCTTCAGATAAGCATCAGGAAATGCATCATTTCTGTCATTTTTATTATCTGAAACTTATGTCCCAAATTGAATAGTTTTCAACAATTACGATGTGGAAAACGTGTTGACAAAAAAAGCCCAAGCCCTCAATAACTTCTGCTTAACATTCCTTAACATTGTATTTTTCCACATGTTATCCGTCACTTATAACATTTCCACTATTGATGTGGGTTTTTCGCTGTCAAGCACTTTTTTCTCAACAGATTTGTGGAATCTAAGGTGAAAAAGTCGTTCGACAAATATGAAAACCCCTTAAAATATGGCTTTCAGCTCAAGTGTCTATTTTTTAATCGCACACAGACTCCTTTAAAAAAATTTTACAGTTTTGCCCCTACATATCATATATTCGGATAATACGATATTATCGGTTTTTTTGATGATACTTCTTGTCATTTAGTTACTTTTTTTTCATGGTAAATTTACCCATAAACGATGTGGAAAAAATGTTGAAAACATTTCCTCCAAAAGCCTTTGTATACAATGATCACAGAATATCACAAATAATAGCCTTCTGTATCATACAGTTACATTCCATTCCCATTATCAGAGGGTTTAGAGTGTCAAGCTTTTTTTTCTCCACAGATTTGTGGAATAGTTGTTTAAATCTATTATTTCTGCGTCCTTGTCTTGCTTGAATTAAGGGTTCAGGAAGATTGGCTATTTTTTAGACAGTTCATAAGAACTAAGAATTATTTTAAAAAGATTCGGGATTGTTTTAAATCCGGCATTAAAGGTTGCGGCTGTAAGTTTCCCCGCACTACACCGGCTATGCAATAGACTGTCTAATAAGTCAAATAGTTGCTTAAAACGCCTGTACACGCTCTCTCAGTGAGGTTTGCACGCTGCCATAGGTTGTATTCGGTTAAATATATCATTTATCGTTCGAGAGACTTATATCATTACAAAAAAACGCCGCAGGTGTTTTTCCCGCGGCGCTTATAATTTATAGAGACCTTAATTGAGACCAAATTCAGCTAAAAGCATATCTATGTCGTCCTGACTTGCTCCGCTTATCGTCTCGCCTGTTTCGTCTTTTTTAGCTTTAATAATGCCAAGAATAGCACCTATTCTTGCTCCGACATCCTCAATGGATCTTATCACTTTTCTAAGTTTCTGTTCAGTAATATCCTGAAACTCAAGGGCGTGCAGGATACCAAATCCGAGATCTTCTGCAAGGGCGATTTCGCTCTCAATACGATCTATACTTTTAACAAGCCCTTTCGTATCTTTCTTGTAAACAAGATCCTCGAAGTCCTCAATGTCATTAAGGAATTGCGAGTAAAAAGCGCTCATTTTATCAGCAGCTTCCATGAGGTTCATTGTTGCTTCTTCGGTTTTTTCATTAACCTGTTCCAAAGACTGCACAACAACCGGCATGCTTTCCTTTGACATTACAATTGTGGGGTCAACCTCATCAACTTTATTCTTTGTGTCAAGAATAAGTCTTAAAAGTTCGCCGATCTCACCTTTTATATCAATACCGAGATCGACTGCGTCACCATTAATTATTTTCTGTGAAAGATTTTTGAGTTCTTCAAGGGAATCAGCCTCGATAAACATCCCGCTCTTTGCAGGAGCAAGCGTATCTTCAGACCTTTTTTTCTGTGGTTCGGACATTGGGTCACTGGCAGATTCGTCGGAATTATTTAAAACAGATTCCGGGGATTCGAGTGTTTCAAATGATTCTGCTTCAAGGAGAATATCTTCTATATCATCCGTCTGAACTTCTTCAGTTTCATCAAGAGCTACAGTAGTGCTGCCTGCGGTCAGAAGTTCTTCCATACTTGGTCCGAAAAGCTCTTCTTCTGACGGTGCGTCACTTATTTCATCATGAATATCAGCAATTTCCGCAGCCTGTTCAGCAAAGAAAGAGGATACATCAATCTCCTCTTCCTCTATTTTTTCATTTTTTTTTTCCTGCTCTTTTTTAACCCGGTTGAGTTCTTCTGTTTCTTTTTCTCTTTTTGCGAGTTCCATGGCGATCAAAGCATCAAGCTCATCCTGCACAACGTGACCTTCGTCACCGTTAATAACATGGTCGCTCTGGCTGAGTGCATCATTCAGAATATCTTCAACGTCCGCATCCCCCTCAGCTTCATGGAATTCGGGCGTCTGCTTTTTTCGGTTGAGTTCGTCAGTCTCCTGCTCTCTTTTCGCCAGTTCTTTTGCAATGAGTTCATCAATATTGTCAAGCTCATCACCACCTGCATCATCTTCAGCGGATGCGGTTTCCTCTTCGGTTGAATCATCAGCGTCAACAGTTTCTTCACTCTCAACTGTTTCAGCCACGTCATCATAATTTACCGCAGGTTTTGCCTCTATTGCTGCCTGTCCGAGAAAACGTTTTCTCAAGTCACTCTCAGCAACAGCTTTCCCTTCTGCAATAACAGTATCTATATCAAGAAGTATTATAAGTCGGTCATCATATTTGCAGATACCGAGTATATATTCCTGACCAATAGATCCCACAAGAGGAGGAGTGGGTTCCACCATATTTTTGCTTATGCGTATAACTTCTGTAACTTCATCGACGACAAAGCCTATATGCTCACTATCAAAGCGGACGACAATGATTCTTGTTTCTTTGTCAAAGTCCATTTTATCGAGATTGAACCTCACCCTGAGATCCACTACAGGTATAACTTTGCCCCGGAGGTTCATTACACCGAGTACAAAGGAATCTGTACGGGGAACTGAAGTAATCTCCACAGTACGGATGATCTCCTGTATTTTGAGAACATCTATAGCATATTCTTCATCTCCGAGCTTGAGACCTACAAGCTGGATTATCTCTCCTTCTTCAAGTGAATCAAACTCTTCGTCCAATCCAGCAGGATTTACCGGCTTAAGATTGCTCATTGAACACCCCTTTACAGCTTTGCTATAAGCTGCTGTCTTACGTCATCAATGCAGGAGTTCACATCCCTGCTGACTAGGCTTGTGTAGAAAGGTTTTAAGAGCTTAATGCTCTCGCTTACTTTAACATCATAAGGTATGAAACCTATTTTTTCAATATCTATACTGAGGTATTTTTTTGCAACAGTTTCGAAACCATAAAAAACATTAAGTTCTTTTCTGGTTTTAAGCATATTGAGAATTATGCCGACTTTATATGATGCCGCTATCTCATCTGTTTTATGCACATAGGCAGGATCGATTTCCCTGACAGCCTCTCTTATTGAGGCAAGGCTCGGAAAATTCATGCTCTTGCTGCGTATTTTCTTACATATATCGGCAAACTTATAATCTTTTCTTAAAAGTTGTTCAACCTTGCGGTAGAGGGCTATTTTAAGAAAGCCATATGAGTTTTCCAGCGAGGTCGGTTCGCTGTTCATTATCATTACTTTTTTATCGGCAGAGTTAAAGAAATCTATCATATTATAACTTGTCCCTGCGCCGAGATCCATTACAACATATTCGTATTCAAGGATTTTTAATCTATTAAGAATTTTGAGTTTTTCGTAATTGGTAATATGAGCCATACCGAGGACATCACCTGTTCCTCCGATAAAATCAACTCCTGCGGGGCTTTTCTGTATAATATCCCCTATGCGGAAGCTTTCTTTAAGAAAATTGTAAAGTCCGGTTCCAGGGAGCTTAAGCCCCACAAAATCATGAAGGTTCGCACCGCCGAGGTCAGCATCGACAAGAAGAACTTTTTTCCCTGCCGCAGTGAGCGACATCGCAACATTAGCGGAAAAAAAACTCTTTCCTACCCCGCCTTTACCGCTGGCAACGGATATTATTTCAGCCATAACTCCCCGCAACTATGTATTTCAGGTGTTCTGTCTGTATCTCACAGCAATATAATATATCACAAAATATGTTATAACGCCAAATATTAATCCAATCAGATGAGTCCCGATGAAAAACGGAAATAGAATTGACCTTGCGGTTTCAAAAATTTCTGACAAAGAAATATTCATCCAGTCAATATCTATCGGAGTATCATCACGCAGAATCCATCTGCCGAACTTGTAGCAGAGCGCATAAATAAAAACCATTGTGAAAGGGTTTGTGATGTACGCTCCCAGAAGCAGCGGATACATGGGGAGGCTGAAGATAAAAGAAACACCTATGGCAAGGGCAGTGTGAAAACCCACGTATGGGGAAAATCCAATCAGCACACCCACCGCCGAAGAGACGGCAATAACCTGAGGAGAACAGTCAAGCTGAAAAAGCTTTCTGAACTTCCTGCGAATCATATTGAACGCCATATATTTTGACCGCCGCTATAATCTGTATAAAACTGCGTTCAGACACAGTTCCATGGATTATAGATGAGTGGAGCATATTTTAAAACTATATTTTCTGCGGCATCATGGACTTTTTAGTAAATACTTCCGTAACCGTGCCTACGTGTCTCACATCGGGGTCATTAATTTTCAGCACTTTGTAGTCTTTGTTTTCAGGCACCAGAAATCCCTGACCTTCATTAAAAAGGTACTTACGGATAAATGGTCTTCCGTCCGTGCCGATAAGGAAAACAAAGCTGCCGTGCCTTATTCTTTCCTCTTTTATCCACAAAGCAATATCGCCTTCGCAGATAACAGGATCCATTTCGTCACTGACAACAATATGCGCATACCGATCAGGATTATTAATAACAAATGGCGTTTTTATTATCTCGGCAGCCGGCAGGAAAATATCCGAATCCGAGTTCTGAAAAAACGGTGAAAACATTTCGCCTGTGCCGTGGTAAATCCAGTCCGCCGAAACCCCGTATTCATCCATCAAAAGACGCAGATTGCTTTCACTGATAAACCTGTCGCCCGATTCCCAGTTCTGAACAGATCTGTAAGATGAATATATCCGATCGGCAAATTCCCTCTGGGTAAGCCCCAGAAAATTTCTCAGCTGTTTAATTCTTTTTCCGATTTCTTTGTTTTTTCTACACATTTATTCGTTTTATTCCTTGACACTTTACACTCATGGGTGTAAGTTATACACATTAACACCATAGTGAAAAGATATATTATTGCAAAATGAAAACTTTTACAAGAGAATAGCTTGCGGTGTGAGAAAAGGTACTAATCTATTCACATTTCAGGAAGCGTTATCGAAGAAGTATCGGTAATTTTTTTGTGTTAATTTAATGAGAAGGGTACGATCTCGGATTAAACTTGCAGAAGATAACGGAATATCGGGATGGGGGGATTTGAACCCCCGACCCCTGGTTCCCGAAACCAGTACGCTACCAAGCTGCGCTACATCCCGTACATCTGATAACTTAGCACATTTTCTCTTTCGTTTGCAACTATATATACGAAGAAAAGACTATGTGTAAATATATATTTGATATCGGCAGAGCAAGCAACAGACTTTTTTTTGTTTATCTGATATCTTCAGCCTGTTCTTTAACATGGTTTACACCATGTGAATGCGATCAGCTGCCTATAACAACTAGTATATTTACACGAAAAATATTATAAGGTAATGTTAGGCTATGATTGGAGAAAAACTTAGAAGACTAATTAAACGAAAAGGAATCAAGCAGGTTGAAGTCTGCAGAGCTGTGGGGCTTTCCCCATCAAGACTCTCAAACTATCTCAGCGGAAGCCGTGAGCCTGATCTCGAAACCCTCTCTAAAATCGCACGTTTCCTCGAAGTTAAGCTTGATTATTTCGCTTTTGGCGACTCAATCAAGAACACTAAGGAAATCGGTGAAAAAATCAAAAAAATCAGAGAAATGAGAGGACTCTCCAAAAAAGATCTCTCTGATTCCACAGGTTACGACCTCACTTTTTTTGCTGCTCTGGAACTGGGGCACGGAGAGTTTGAGCGTGAAACCATTGAGACAATCGCTCAGATTCTCAAATACGGTGCTGATGAACTGATCGGCAGCGGGGAACAGAATCAGGAAGTGCTTTCCGCAGTTATGGAAAACGAAGTTGTCGACTACTTCCCTGCATCTCCTGAAACCCAGTATCATCTTGATGACATAGCTTCGGGAAGAACAGAAGTGCTTAAAACTCCTTTCTGGACCGTTGTTACAGACGGAAGATTTGCACCAAAAATCAATGAAAATGAGCTTATTTTTGTTGAAAAGATCAACGGCTTTCCCGCTGACAGGGAATCGGTTCTTTTTGCATCCGAAGGAACTTTAAGGCTTATGCGCTGCTTTGAATACCCTGATTCGGTGCTTCTTGCTCCCGAATCAAAAGCAGGCGAACCCATAAGTCTTAATAAAAATGAAGACATGAAACCGGGCAGCCGCTGTTACAAAATACATTGGGTGGCTAAAAAACCTGATTAATAAACCAAGGAGCCTTTAGGCTCCTTTTTTTGCGCCCGAATCATTCACATAAAGAGAATCTTAATTGACAAAAAGTCTATCCTGATTCATAATTCCAAAATGATAGGGAAAAGACTAAGACAATTGTTAGCCTCAAACAACATGACACAGGCAGAGCTTTGCAGGAAACTCAGCATATCGCCCGGCAACATGTCGAATTTCATTAATGACCAGAGAAACCCCAGTCTTGAGACCCTTTCTCTCATTGCAGGGTATTTTTCTGTTAACCTTGACTCATTCGTTAATGAGCATTCTGCCGTTAAAGTTATGCCTAAAACCCTGACAGGGCTGACAGAAAACGCCCTTATATCATCAGGCAGACTCTGGATAAGAATAGACAGTGACTCATTCGCCCCCGCTTTCAGCAGAGGTCTCCTGATATATACTGATATTTATGCCGAAGTCGCCCACAGAGATTGTATTTTAATTTTTAGAAACGAAAAACCTGAACTGTACAGGTTTTTGGAAAAGGGTAAGAGTTCTATTCTTATTCCGTTTATGAAAACGGAGATGCCTGTTGAAATAAAAAAACAAGGCAAAACAAGACTTTATAAAATAATTTATTCGGCTTTCGCCCCTTAAATAACTTCTGTACCGCTGCCCATAAGGAAGCCGGCGAGGAATTTTGTGAATATTTTTCTATCCCCTTCCTCAAAGCTTACAAATTCAAGGGCAGAGAATCTCGAAATATCATTATTTTTTTCTGTATCCGGTTCAATACGCCAGACCTTCGCTTTTGCCGTAATTCCCGCTGTTTCGGCAGAGTCGTTGAAATTTATTAATATTTCGTAGAATTCATAGATATTTATGGCTTCATCAGTGCGTATTTTTATTCCACCGATGCTTATATCTCTCATATCGGCTTCAATATAATCCCCGGAGTTTTCCTTTCTGAGCCTCACCCGTACAGGGACATCTTCAAATCTGTGGAATTGTCTTCTTTCAATCATACTGCACCTGATAAATGTTTTATGCCCCTTGCCGTCTGCAGTTCGGGAAAGGCTTATGCCTTACTTTATCTCACAGTAACAGCGCTGGCTGTTATCACTATAAAGCCTTATTATAAGGCTTTTCCCGTCCGGAACTGTTACCCATTCACAGCAGTTAATCTCATAACTTCCGGTTATAAGCTGTGCGCTGACATTCAGTCCGCTTCGTGAGTTATGTACGGATGCGGACTGTTTCGGCTTAATCAGCACATAGTTTTCTGTCCTTCTGTCAGTCTGATTCTGCATACGAACTCCAAGCAGGAGTTCCGTTTTGTTCTCAAATCTTACATCTGCAAACGCCTGTGCCGATATAAACAGAACGAACGCAGAAAAAATAATCATATTCTTCATAATCACCCGATTTCATTCAAAATTACCATGACAGCGGTATATTGTGAAGAAAAAATATCCTTATACATGTTTATTTCAAAGGAATGCCGAATCTTCTTGCCGCTTCAGCAAAATCAACATCCATTCCAGACTGTGCAGCCTCTTTAACAGTTGCCCAGTCTGCATATTTTTTTTCTTTAAATACAAATGAAGGAAGCTTGCACCTGCTTCCGAAATTAAGCTCTGCTATCCACCTTACTAATGTTGAACTAACAGAATCTGCAAGTGATGCTGCTGTTTTTGCGGCTTTGATCCCGAATGTTTTGGAGTGTTCTTTCGCAAGTGCGTAAGAGCCTCCGGAACCAGTATCGCTTGTGAGTATCTCCCCTGTGACCGCCTTTGATATTTCAGAATTGCAGACCTCAACCAGTTTTGCAAAATCATCTGAACTGCCCCTGCTTTCCAGAACCTGAACTTTATCTACATTAGCAAGAGCCACCGCAGCATCATTCTGGATTCCGCTTAAGGATTCCGCCAGCATCTGTGCCCTGCGCTTTGTTTCTTCGCCGCCTTCAGATTCAAACATGGCGAGTACAGTCGGCACGCCGAATTTTTCAGCAACGGTGAGCCAGAATCGGAATCCTGCTTTCTTAAACATCCACGGCCAGTAGCATTTGGATAAAACTGGACTGCCGTAAGGATTTTCATTTCTGGGCATGTGCCTGTGAACAATAAACTTATATTGTTCATCAAGCCGGATGTTTCTGCCGCTGTCGACCATGAACAGATTTCCTTCCCCGTCAAATACAAACCGTGCAGGATTGCGGTTAAGCAGTTTTTCTGCAAACCAGTGGGCGCCTTCCTTTTTCCAGATAATCTCTGTAACGGAAAAGCCGTATTCCACAGCAGAAAGCATCTCCTCAAGCTCCTGAAAGAAGTTAGGTATCATTTTGAGACTTTTTCTTACAAACTCAGCAGTTTTAACAGCCTCCTTTGTTGAATCAGCAGGAACAATGTCCCATTCGTTTCCAAGGACACCGTGCCTTAACTGTTCAAGCTTTGCTGAAATATGTGCATCTGTAAGCATTTCGTCAAAAACTGAAAGCCTCAGACCATTTTTTGATAAAATTACATCAGGATTAGGCATAAAATTTAAAAATGATGAAAAACTTGATGATGCCGAAATATTTTTTGTGAGATTATTCATTTACTCCCCCTTTTAATATCCTTTGAATATATAACCAGCCTTTCTCGAAGTGCCTGAATAGGCACCCTCAGGCACTGCTCTTGCCCCGCTTTCGTTTAACGCCTGCGTGAGTGCATCCACCATGTCATCATGTCTGCCGAATGGAAATGCAGCCGCCTCTTCAACCAGTTCCGCAGAAAATGTCTTATCCTCCGGCAAATAGACATTACCTGCCTCAAGAATTGGCTGAACGGCATAGGCTCTTGCAACCTTTGAACCTTTCGGTTCTACCGCTATCAGCCCCTGAACCTCCTTACGCAGAGCAGAGAGAACAGCGGAACCGTTTGCCTTGTCCTCCACATATTTCGCCTTTGCCTGCGGCCAAAGTGCAGTGAGATTTTTTACTGCCCTCACTGTTGCGGAGAAGTCCATCCTGTCGCGCACCATGTCGGCAAGATACCTGCCTGACCCTTTAACAGCCCACACCTGCCCCACCACATAGTCAGCTCCTTCGCTCCCTTTAAAGCTCATATCCCAGGACTGAAACCAATAATCCACATCTGAAGGCATAGTTTTGTAATAGCGCCACCAATCCCGCTTCAGCACAGTTCCTGAATCTGGCGCAGGCTCCTGCATATACAATGCGTTCCAAACCCTTGAGCCCACAGACTGCTTTATCCTTCCGAGTTCGTCTCTGCCGTATTTCTCTGCCCAAAGAGGCTCTCCGCACCTGCGGAAAAAGCCGTCCTCCTCCGCCACAGCTGGCAGCTTGAGAACCTTCCATTCATCCGGAGCTTCGGCAAGAAGTCTCCCGGCGAGGTCATCTTCATGCCATCTTGTCTGCACCAGAATTATCCGTCCGTTCTTCTCAAGCCTTGTAAACAGGGTCGAACGGTACCATTCCCACAATTTATCCCTGTAAACTGCTGATGATGCCTGCTCGGAGTTTTTTACAGGGTCATCGATAATAATCAGATGCCCTCCCTGCCCTGTGATTGAGCCTCCTGCGCCGGCAGCCAGGTATCTGCCGCCTTCTTCCAGTTCCCATCTTGCGGCGGAACGTACATTCCTTTTAAGCCCTTTTCCTCCGAAAACTCCCCTGAAAAGCTTTGAGGCGGTTAAATCCCTGACCCTTCGGCTGAAGCTCTCAGCAAGATCCGCACTGTATGAACAGGCTATAACATTAAACTTCGGATTACGTCCCATAAACCACGCAGGGAAGCGCACTGATGTGACTTCACTTTTCCCGTGTCTCGGAGGCATCATCACCATCAGCCTGTCAGTCTCGCCTTTTTCCACAAGCTCAAGCTCACGGGCAAGAAGTCTGTGGTGCCAGCCCGGAACAAAATCCCTGTAACTGAGCATACAGTAAGCTATTAACGAGTCCTTCGCTTTGGCGCATGCCTCCACTCTGGGGTCAGTCTTCATCATCTCCCAGAACTCTTGCGGCATCTTCAAGGCTTATGTCAAACATATCATCCAGTGCGTTATTGGTTCTGACTCCGCCGATCACTTCCTCCGGTTTAATCATCCCAACGTCACGGAAGGTTTTCACTGCTTTGGAATGTGTTTCCAGATCTTTGACATTGCCGCATTCATCAAGCATGCTGTCAGCTTTTTCTATCCCCCGCAGGGCGACATTCTGGACAGCCTTAAAGATTCTGATGCGTTTTTTACGCCCTTCCTCAAGGGTATTTTCCCATTTTTCACTTCTTATTTTTTCTCTGATAGTTGATGACTTACAGCCGAACATATCCGCAAGGATATCCGCATCTGTATTGCCGCTTTCGTATTCTTCTCTGATTTTGAGCCAATTCAACCCCATCTCCCCACCGGATACGCTTTTTGTAAGGTGAAGAAATATAGCTCATAAAGGATACGGCTTTGTTACGCCGTGTGACTGATAGGAATATTTAAGGAATGATTATTTTTAATAGTGTGCCTTTTTCAGAAGATGAAGCCTCCACTCTGCCGTTAAAGTTTTTCTCCATTAGCTTGTTTGAGATATAAAGCCCCATTCCTTTTTTAAGATTTGCGGTACTCAGCGGATCTTCGAGAGCAGCCCGGCAGGCTTCTCTGAATTTTCCTGTGTTGTCTTCTATACTTATTACGCAGGCTCCGTTTTCCTCGTTCATGCTTAAAACAATTGTTCCCACGCCGATGGCGTTAGTTTCCACAAGCTCACGGGAAACCATAAGGACATTAAGCAGAACCTGCTTAAGAACGGATGAAGAACCGTTAACTTTCGTCACTGAATTATCGCTGTAGAAGACAAAGCCGACTCCGTCTTTTTCGTAATATGTTGACACGAAAGAATGCACCTCATCCAAAAGAGGCATTACTTCAAAGCTCCCCTCCTCCTTTTCTTCAGCCGAAACAAACCCAAGGAACATTTCAACAGATTCCTTCATCAGTTTGATCTGCTCCCTGCATGCTGCGATACATTCAGTGAGGTACTTTTCATCTTCAATACCGGAAGAGATCTCTTCCTTTATGTTCTGCATGTTTATATGCACAAGGCTCAACGGCTCACGCCAGTGATGGGATACGGATGCCACCATCTCCCCTATGGAATACAGCTTCATCTGCTGGATCATAAATTCTTTCTGTTTTTCAAGCCGTTCAGCTTCCCATTCCGACTTAAGCTTTAATTCTTCCTTGTATTCAACAAGGTTTTCCATAACCCTTTCTGTTTTTTCCAGATGTCTGTTATATTCATGAACAAGCTCTTTCAGTTCGGTAACATAGTCATTCTCTTCTTTGAGGTTGATTTTTCTTGACTGACCGAACAGACGCATAACCTCGGAATATGGTATTTCAAACCGGCGGCGGAATACCTTAAAAACGTAGTACATAAACAAACCGGAAAAGAGCAGAGTCATACCGGCAAGAACCATAGAACCTTCTTTCATTCGATTCAAGCCTTCCGGACTTATCACGGCTTTTATCCCTATTTTTCCCCAGGGGAGCAGCTCTTCGGCGCTGTATTCAAAGGTTTTGTAAACAAAATCTTCTTTAAATACAGTGCTGTTTTGCGCCTCGGATGAAAGTATTTCAAAATCTTCAGATGTTAATTCCTCTCCGTAAATAACAGAAGTTTCCTTGGCAGACGTGCCCACGGAATAAACGTTAATCTTTCTGAAAAGACTGCTTCCGCTAAGAATTCCCTGAATACGTGCAGATATTTCATCATCAAAGGAATACTCAGTCATAACCGCTGCATATCTCCCCTGCTCAGGCGACCATTCAAAGCACATGATCTCCGATGTGGATTTTTCATAGGAATATCTTATGCGGATCACTCCGCCGGAATCAGTCCTTGCCTTTTCAAAGTCGTTTGAATTTGGAAGAGTAGACCACCTTTCAGAAGAATTGCCGCTTTTGCCGCTGTAGAGCCGATGTCCTTCGGAATCATAGATCATAACGGCATATGCTCTTCCAGTGGATGCGAAATAGTTTTCCGCCAGAGCGGACGCCTCTGTTTCATCTGCGGGAAAGTTATGCAGAACATCACGCATATGGTGTCTCGTGACATCTGAGATTGAATCCAGTCTCATGTGAAAAGAATCTGCTGCTGATTTTACCGTTTCTTCAAGGAGAACGGCGAGTCCTCTGTATGTGTCTTTTGTTTTTGCCACAGCCAGACGCACGCTCAGATAGTGATCCGCCGCCACAAGGCAGACCAGAAAAAAGAACAGCAGAACAAAACTGTGAACCAGAAGTTTCTTCAGCGGTATCTTCATTTCGGCACGCCCATTTCAAGCCCGCAGGAGGCGGTGTTTTTATCAAGATAGATATTAATTGCCAATCCGCTGCCGGAGCTTTCGATGTTAATTTTACCCTTCATAACAGAACTGAAAAGCTCAACAGCCATATAAAGATTAAAGTGCCGCATATCCCTGCCGGAATCCGGGGAATACGGGTCATATACAGCTTTCAGCTCATCGTCTGTCATTCCTAAGCTATTGTCATGAATACACAGGCGGATATAGTCGCCTTCATCGTACAAGTCAGCGGCGAGTTCAGGGGTAAACTCTTTGTTATACTTGCATTTTTCATCCAGCAGTCTCTTGCTGTTATGAAAAATGCTCAGGACAGCAAGCTTAAACTCCGCCGGAAAACCGCATATCGTAAACCCGAAGGAGGGGCATTCGGGTGCGCATTCAGAGTACCCTGCGCCGCAGCATCGGTTAAGATTTTTCATTAAATTAATTGTCACAGGTTCCCCGTAGCCCTGCAGACGGCAGGTAAAGCTTAGTTTTATGCCCCCTGTAAGCATATGAGGAGCAACCATGCTCATTGTATCTTCCAGTGTCTGGCGGAGGTCAAAAAGCTTCTTCTCCTGTGACGGTCTGAAAAAATCCCTTAGTCCTTCTATAGTTGAGGACATATAAAGCACCTGCTCCATACAGTCGGAGGTTATTTTTTCCAGCTTGTCTCTGTTGTATTCAAAATCCTCCGTCATTGAGGATATATTATCAACATATTCACCCAGAACCTTAAGTGGATACTGCCAGAGATATGCAACGGAATGTGTCATTTCGCCCATTGTTGCAAGCATGGACTGACGAATTATCAACTGCTCATTAGCTTTTCTTTTTGAAACTTCCGCCCTGACCTGTTCTTCCAGTTCTTCATTAAACTTTTCGGCATAGAGTAAAAGTTCTGTCTGCCTGTCCAGATGTCCGTTATAAAGTTCAGCGAGCCGGGAAAGATCCTTTTCGCCTGAGAGTATGCTTTTTTCGGTAATTTTTTCTGACTGCTTAATTCTCTCAATCATTATCCTGAAAGGAACAACAAACCGGGAGTTCAGCCTTCCGTAAAACATAGCCAATGCCAAAACAGCAATTATCACTGAAAAGAGTTTTATTGAAAAGCTTAGAAGACCATATCGCCTTTCATCAGTGGTATCAAAGCTGAGACGGTAAACTATACGGTGGTCAAGATCCTTGAGCCCTGACACAGAATCAGGAACACGGGCTATGACATAGTAGCTCTTGCTTGTTCCTGTGATCAGATTTCCCGATGTTTTTTCAGTCATTATGCCTTTTCTGAGGGTGTCGAGAACTGCTTCTGAATCTGTATCATATTCAGGGTTGTCTGAACTTATATTAAAGATCAGATTTTCGCCTGCTTCACCGTTGCTGAAAACAAGAATCGCATCAACAGACTTTATATATGCAGAAAGCTCCACAATCCTTTCCAGCCTGTCCCTGACCACCTTGAGATCCGCAAGAAAAAGCGCAGTCTGGAGATATATGTCACGTTCTTTGATGTATGACATGGTATAAGCACGCAGCACCCTGCCGGAACGTTCATAAACAGGGTAATCAAGCAAAATTTCCCCGCTGTCCTTTGCCCGCCGCAGAGTTTCCTTTGCATTCGGAAATTTGCTTATGTCAAGCCCAAGCTCTGTGGGGTAGGTTGTGTTGAAAATTACCCCTTCACCCGTAAGAAGTGCGACTTCAATTTCCGTATTGAGTTCAGCTTCATGTTCAGTTTTAACATTCATAAGGTATTCATAGGAGGGAATGCCGTATTCGGCGATAAAGTCATGGAGCTGCCTGTGATCCTCAAGCATATGGCGACGGAGATGTATATTCGCAGGAGACTGAAACTCCTTATAATAACCGATATTTTCATCCACCATGCGCACAGCTTCAGCAGTTATGCCACGCACATTCATCTCAAAATTTCTGTAATTCAGAAAGTAATTAACCAGAATTAAAGACACAGCAGCGAAGACCAGAAGCAGGCAATTCACTGTCAAAAGCTTATGAAGGCTTATCTCTCTCTGTTTTTCGACAGACATATTTCTCCGCAATAATAAAACCAAATTAAAAACGATAATAAATATTAGCAGATTTACATTTTTTTTCTAACTATATTTACGAAAGTATCATAATACGCAATTCCCGTTCCTGAATCAGTGAGAAGCATGGACGTTGCATTATTTATATAACCTTCCGCCATTTCACGGCTTTTGTAGGCATAAACCGTATTTTCGCATATGTTTCCGCTCACTCTGACAATTCCTGTAAACGAACCTTCGGCGCTGAAAACATCCACAAAATCATTCTCTTTAAGTGATTCCTTCTCGGCTGTTTCGGGTGAGATATATACGAAAGGATCGTTTTTACCTAAAGATGGCGCCACCTGCGAGTTAAGATATGCTGTGTGCGAACCGGAAAGAAACCTGTATCCTTTACCATGATAAGGAAAGGCGGATTCCAGAGGCTTTTCCTCATATTTTCTTGAAGAAGGTGTTTTTCTTTCAACATTTTCCGGCTGGATAACACCCAGTTTCATGTCCAGAAGAGCTGCAAGTTCCTCTGCCAGTTCGGTATCCGATGGAAGATTCACAAACTTTTCCCTCAATGACGGTCTTTCGTTGAAGAAATAACTTCCCATAATGTCATTCTGTGCAAACATTCCGCCGGCACGGATAAACACATCCGCATGCTTTGAAGTTTCTGTGATATTAGTATCAATGCTTATCAGCTTAACCTTTTCCAGAGCTTTGTGCCATTTTTCACTCTTGGGAAAAGTCACAGCAGGATTCGCCCCGACTATTACCATTGCGGCAAATTTATCTATAACTTCAGGCAGTTCAGATATATTCACACGCCTTACAGCCTGCTTCGGCACAGGTTTCAGCTCATCCTTTGAGCCTCTGGCGTAATAAAGGTATTTCTCGTTGTCCGTTTTGACAGCAAGCCTGTTTATCCAGCGGACAGCAGCCATGCCGTTTTTGTATCGCTGCAAGCCGAAACCGGTGATAAAAGCAGTTTTCCCGTTTTTTACATAATCAGAAAACAGGAGGAACTGCTGTTCTGTGAGCCCGGCTATTTTTATAAACTCCTCACGTTTCTTCTCATCCTCCGTGAGATAAGCTTCGCAAAGCAAGCCATCACAGGCGGGGTTTATGCGAATGTAATCCGTTGCGGAAGGAACAGTTTCTGTTCGGATCGGATCTATATAAAGAATTCTCTTCCCTGCTTTTTTTAACTTAAGCAGATAAGCGAAAAGATGCTGGTTCACAACTTTGGCATTTCTGCCGAAGATAATGATATTCTCGGCTTCGGCAAGGTTCGAGACTGGTGGATTATCACACACGCCAAAATCATATTCGTGGGCATCGGTCCCGGTTATATCACACGGGCTGCCGTCAATGAAAACTGCGCCTTTTATATTGGAAAACAGAACATCCCACCAGCCCATAGCATAACCCAGACTGCCGGAACCTCTCATATAAAGAAACTCCTGCCCTTCTAATGATCTTATCAATTCAGCGGCATTTTTAAGGGATTCAGGATCAAACTTTTCACCGCAGGTTATCTCTCTTTCATAAAAGCCTTTAAGCTTGGAACATACAAAACCGTTGCGTCCGTTTTTTTCCTCTGCGCCACGGAAGGTAATTTTTCCTTCCTGTTCCTCAATATAAAAATCACACAAATCGGGGCAGTCTTTTGAGCAGAATGTTTTCATGAATCATTTACCTTATATCAATCACGTATTTTTCTGTTATGCCGTCTTCGTCCATACCCATTCCGGGCAGAACCTGTGCGCCTTTGATTGCCGCATCAAGAGGAACACAGAGTGTACCTTCCTCGTCTTCTTCAAATACAAGGTCGGACGAAAACGAGGCAGATTTAACCGCTTTGAATGTCAAAACGGATGCCTTCCGGGTCTTCACTCCTATTACATTTCCACGCTCAATGCCGCACCACAGCTTTTCACCTCTGCTGTTTTTGGCGGAGCATGTGTCATAATATCTAAAATTACCGCCCTTTGTCATCTTATCAAATTCATTTTTATCAGGAAAAAGATAAATATCCACCGGTTCGCCTGCGCTGAATTCAATAACATATGCTTTTTCTGCCCCTGTTCCCTCAAAAGAGACCGCCCATGCAGAGTTTGCCGGGAGATATTGACGGGTATCTGTAACAGTGAGGCTTGAGGCGTACTCATCCTCCAAAATTCCTTCAAACCTGTGACGGTCGATTCCGCATACTCTTGAATACATATGGCTGTCCGTTGCAACAAGCTGAGTCTCCACGCCTATGTTCCAGAGAAGGGAAGAGACGAGTATGGCAAGATCCTCGCAGTCTCCCGCCATCAAGGCGAGTGTCTCTTCCGGCTTCTGGATCAGCTCAAATCCCGCAGGGTCGCTTAAGTAGCGTACATCCCTCTGAACAAAGGCATAAACCCTTGCCGCCTTACACTCTGTGTCCGGGCAGTTTCCGGCAATCTTAGCTCCCAGTGCCCTCAACTGCTGACTGTTTTTGTTCACTGCCTTTATATAAGGCTGGAACCCCTTGCGGACATACCTTTCGGGCATTTCGCCGTCATATGGAATCGGCACATCTCTCTTTTCACTGAAACGAAAAACCGCAAATGCGGCAGCAAACAGCAGAAAAGAGAGAACAAGCATCTTCGGGCGCATTAAAGCTCCATATCTACAACGATTTCTTTCCCGTCCCGAAGGATTTTAAGTTTAACAAAATTTCCCTGTTTCATATAAAACAGGGCTACTTTAAGATCATAAAGGCTGTTGACCTCAAAGAAATCTATACCGGTAATCACATCACCGACCTGAAGTCCGGCTTTCTTGGCAGGGGTATCATCACCTATTTCAGTGATCTCCGGAGACTTATCCGAATCCTTCACCGCAACACCCAGCTTTGGTGCTGCCTCTCCGTCAAGCCCATCGGGATAAAGGACAAAATCAGCTATACCTTTCTCCGCAGGTTCGTCCTGCACAATGGAAAGATACTTCAGACCCGTACGCCGTTTCACTCTCTCCGGTATGCCGTAGCCCCTTCTTATATGTCCGTTACCGGCGAGAACGACCATCACTCCGTCATTGTTTTTGATATATTCCGCAACGGCTTCCGCCATTGTTTCATCCCAAAGCAGCTGTGCTTCAAGGAAGTTTTCAAAAACCTGCCTTGAGGGGTGCATGTCGAATATACTTTTAAGATCTTCCCTGTAAGCGGGGTTTGAATAATCTATTTCCGAGGCTGTGGAGAACCTCTCCTCTTCATTAAGGGCTCCAAGCCCTTCCATGGCTGTTTTTTTAGTTGCCTCAGCCGGAGCATTCAGGGCTATTATCCTTATCCCGTTTTCTCTGGCGTAGGTCAGTATGGGTTTATAGAGATGATAATCATACCGCCAGCGTTTGTAATATTCTGTTTTTTCAAGCATTGTGCGCTCATCAACCACACCTTCGATGTAATCGTCCAGAACCTTCTGGAAGGGGCGCTGAAACATCTCCATACCTATGGCTGTTTTCCCGTATTTTTCATGGAGCAGTTTTATCATGGCAAGCTGGTTTGCGTGATGGGAGTGTTCATCATGCTTTTCGCCTATATAAATGAGCCGCACACCGTCCGCTTCTGCGGCTATTTCATCAAGAGTCATGGCTGCGGAAACCCTGAAAGCGTATTCTTTGTTTTTTATCTCATAAATAACACCGTCTTCAGTGCGGTTAACATCTTTTTTCACATTGCGCCCCTTAGTAAAAACAAGCTCGCTATATTTGCCGTAATGCGGCAGCCTGCGGCATACACCTTCTATTCCATCCGGACTGCCGGAGACGGAAACTACAACATTGTCAATACTGAACGGGTTTTTATAGGTTTTAACAAGCAGACCGTCCCCCTGTTCAGGGGCACGTCCGAAGTATTTTTCATAAAAATGGTCCGGCACTCCGGCAAGCATAACAGAATAATCCTTGTAATCCTCAAGCCTGAACCCTTTGTATGAAACCTGCTTAACTTCACCCTGTTCGCTAACCCCGGACAGGCAGTTGAACCTCTCGGAATCTGTCACAAAAACTTTTTTTGAAGCACCGAGATATGCAGAAATCACAGGTGGAATCTCCGCCGGATAAAGCGCACGGGGCACATCGTAATAAGGATCAATAACAAGACTTACCGGTTCTGTCTCTGTGGCGAGGTCAAAGCCTGTGCTGCCGTTATCGCTCCTTAATATAAAATCCTGCTGTCCTGTGACAGTTTTCACGGTTACGGGAACATCGGCAACAAAACCTTCCCCTTTTCTCACAAGGTTAAAAGAGGTTACATACCTGCCGTTTACAGATTTTACACTTATCTTTTCCGCTGAGTAGGCAGGCAGACCCTTTGAAGTTATCCATGTATCGAAAAGCTGTGCCGCATCATCTCCTGCGACAGTTACAAAAGCTTTTTTCCAGTCATCCCATGAGGCTCTTCTTCCTGTGTTGTCTTTTACAAAAAGCCGGACAGCGTCTAAAAATTTGTCATTTCCGTAGGTGCGCTTAAGCATATGAAAAAACATCATTGCCTTGTTGTAACCCACCGCAGAACCTGATTTACCGTGACGTGCTTTAAATTCGGACATGGGGAAATCGGTTTCATTATCAGAATATGCACCGAATGAGATCAGAGAATTCTTACGGTATTCCTTTCCCATCCATTTAAGCTCGTTATAGTAATAGTCAGCCATATATGTTGTGATGCCTTCCGCCCAGTTGCCTTTGTCGTAATTAATGCCAACTGAACCCCCGAACCACTGGTGGAGTATTTCATGACCGAGCGATGTCTCCGTAATAAACGGCATGGGTATAACAGCAGAGCCCAAAGTTGTGAAACCATCAAAAGCATATCCCACTGGATAAGGAACTTCCAGTATGGTTAACGAGCCATAAGGATATTTTTCTATGAGTTCACTGTACATCTTTATATATTCAATACTTTTTTGAATGTATTCATCAGCAAAGCCTGCGTTTTTCTTTGAAAAAGCTGTGCGTACAGTCACCCCCGCCGCTTCAACAGACTTCACCTCAACTCCGCTTGTTATGGTAAGATGGGGTTTTTCAGCCTCGCCGCGGCTGTGGAAGGTATAAACATTATTAAACGGCTCAGATGTCTCCTCCCCTTCAAACAAAGGCAGATACCCTTTGGGAACAGTCACCTTAAGCATCACATATGCTTTTTCCTCCGCAACGGGAAACCAGTCGCCGAAAATGCTGTGCGGCATACCTTCAAAGCTTATCTCGCTTCTGCCTGCGGGAAGAATAAAGGAACCGTTTTCAACCTCAGCACCCTTTATGCTAAGTCCGGCACTATCGAATTTTGCAGGGGAATCAGACTTCCATGCCGCCCTGCCCTTGATTTCCGTACCGGTATAAGTCAGCTCGAGGCTGTATATGTTTGCCGCAAAAGCATTAACGGACAGAAAAATACAAAAGAGAATCAGAATACGTTTCATTTCACACCTTTAAGCTGATTAGTACCTAATAGTTTCACACATTTAAGTCTCAGATCAAAGACAATTTTCATCACATTTATATCATTCTTTCTTTTATTTTTGTTTTGCAGAAGTTTATAAAAATCAACATACTTAATTTCCCTTGCAAATAAGCTTTTTTATGTAAAAAATATATCAGGAAAAACACAATCTTATTCAGGGGTCAAAGCAATGCAGTTTTTCAGAGATGTTTCCCTCAGGGTTAAGCTTCTGGGCATTTATTTTTTTGGTCTTATTCTTTTGGGGATAGTAGGTTACGGGCTCTTTATCTATACCGAAGTACAGAACTACTATACGGATAAAGCTGTTTTCAGCTCACAGGGCAAATATTTTCAGGAGAAATCATTCCGTCATATGAAATATACCATGGATCTCCACGGTATACTCACACGGCTGTACTCTACAGCAGGCGACCCGTCCAAAGACAAAGAGAACATCGTAAAAGAGTTCATAAGCAATGTTCTTATCCTCAGTGACGACAGCTATTCTTTCGCCATATTCGATTTTAACGGCAGTCTGGTTGCGGCAAACGGAAGTGATTTCAAAAAACTTCTGGAAGCTTCCCCCTCAAACCGCACAAAACTGAACGCGATGATCAAAAAAGCTTTTGAGTCCCGTATGCACGGGGCATTTGTGGAATTTTCATCACACGGAAAAAATGTCAGTTATTTCATAAACACCATGTATTTTGAACCACTCGACTATTACATTTTATCCCTGGACAAGACCCAGCGCACGGAAGAGAACATAGACAGTATTCTGCAGGAAAAGCGCATGCGGATAATAAAGTCAGTAGTAATCTGTCTCCTGCTCGGATTAATAGCCACTGTTGTTGTAGTTGGCATCCTTTATACGTATCTCAAAGGAATGACCGGAAACATTAACCGCATCACCCGCAGCATAGAGGATCTGGGTTCATCAGGCATAATAGAAACCAAAATTGAAGCGGTAAACAAAGATGAAATAGGCAGAATGATTTCCGCTTTTAATGACTATCTTCAGAAGCGCCTTAACATGGAGCAGTTTAAGCAGCTTATAGAAGAAGATAAGAATATACATGAGGTTTATGTCCGTATTTTCGGTCTGCTGAACAGCTTCGGTTTCCATGATTTTGCAATATACGAAGTGGATGAGGCAAAAAACAGAATCAACTACCTTAACCATGAAATATGCGGTGATACATGTACCCTTGAGCCCATGCCCTGCTCGGAAGACATACTCATAAGTCCTGAAGAATGCAGGTGTAAGAGACTTGCACAGACTGTTTTCGGATCAGCAGATTTCAGATCATGCCCCAGATTTCTGGGCTACGATAAAGGAAGGAAGCACATGTGCATGCCCATAATCATTGCAGGTGCAGTTGGCGAGGTTGTGCATGTCACGGTGAAACCTGAAAATGAAGAGATGCTTAAAAAGGCGCTGCCTTTATTACAGGATTATCTTAAGAATGCTTCTCCCGTAATAGAGAGCAAGAAGCTGCTTAAAAACTTGCGTGAAACAACCCTGAAAGACCCGCTTACAGGGCTAAACAACCGCAGGTTTCTTGAAGAATATACAGAAATACTCACTGCTGACGCTAAACGCAGGCAGAAAAATATCGGCATACTGATGTGCGACCTGGATTACTTCAAAAAAGTCAATGACGACCTTGGTCATGAAACCGGGGACAGAGTGCTTCAGATACTTGCCACGATAATGAAGGGCTCCGTCCGCTCATCCGACATCATAATACGCTACGGCGGCGAGGAGTTTCTCATCATAATCAAAGATGCGGAAGACGATGAAAGCATAATGAGCGTTGCGGAGAAAATACGCCGGAATATGGAAGAACATGAAATGCGGATAAGCCCCGCTGTCTCATTAAAAAAGACACTCAGCATAGGAGTTTCCATTTTCCCTAAAGATACGGAAAACTTCTGGCAGGCGATAAAATTCGCAGATATATCGCTGTATAAAGCAAAAGAAGCAGGCAGAAATAAGGTAATGCGCTTTACAAGAGATATGTGGACCCACGATACAGAGTATTAGCTGTTCACCATACAGAGGGCGGCGGCTCCCAGAAGCCCTGCCCTGTTTTTGGAGGCAGCGGTTTCTATCACCACCTTATCTTTGAGCGCCGGAAAGACAATTTTTGAAAATACCTTAACAGCGGTATGGAGATAAGCGTCTGACATCTCGGAAAGTCCGCCGCCTATCTTTATCTTAAGCGGTGCAAAAAGGTTTGCGATGCTTGCCATTCCATGAGCAAGGCTGTTGGCGTAATTTTCAAAGGCAAGCTCCGCTACTTTATCACCCATTTTGAACTGCTTATAAATATCAGCAGCTTTGAGAAATTTAACATCGGCGCTTAATTCATTATAGCTTCGCACCAGCCCGCTCATGCTGCAATAGTATTCAAAGCATCCTCGTTTGCCGCAGCCGCATTTTTCACCGTTGAAATTCAGGGTTATATGCCCCACTTCAAAAGCTGCTGATTCGGATGTAACCAGTGTTCCATCCAGTATCAGTCCGCCGCCAACGCCTGTACCGAGAGTGAGCAGAATCATGTTTCCGGTGCTTTCCGCTTCAAAAAATATATATTCGCCAAGGGTCGCAAGGTTGGCATCGTTTTCTATGCTGACTGTTAAGCCTGTCATCTCAGAAATGTCTTTTTCTAGGGGATATCCGTTCAACACGGGGAGATTAGGGCAATATGCACTGCCGCCGCTTACATTGCCCGGAATACCTATGCCTATGGCAGAGCAGGAGTTATCCAAAGCAAAATCACGTATTTTTCCGGTGAGTTCAGCATAATCCTGCGGTGTTTTTTCGGATTCATATCCAAGAAAGATGCCGTTTTCGTCCACCACACCCATTTTAAGGTTGGTGGCGCCGATGTCAAAGCAGGCGTATTTCATTATTTCATCCTGATAAACGGAAAGAGGGATTCAAGTTCTTCTCTTTCGCCGGGGTCAAACCCCATGAGCTTTTCCCAGAGAGATGAATGTTCCATGCAGAAATACATGAAAGCATTTTTCCATCTCTTCCTGATTGATCCTGTCACACTCCGCAGCATATGCGCACGAAGAGGCTTAAAATAGCGCATTTTGCCGTCAAGCCCCTTTGTGTAATCACCTTTCAGCAGCATACTCCCGCCGAATTTTTCTCTCACGGAGGAAAGAAGTTCCGGTATAAAGCGGAATGTAGACACACTTATGAACTGAACGTCAGATTCATTTACATGAGCTGCAAGCAGCTCTATAAGCTCATCATAATCTTTTTCAAACCCTTCATAGTATATAACAGGATCGAAGTGAAAGGAAACCTTGTATCCGTATGCGGAAAGCTCCTTAGCAGCATTAAGCCTTGCTTTAAGCGATGCAGCGCCATGCTCCTCACGCTTTATAACATGTTCCGGGTTCAGACTCCAGCTTACCACTATATTTTTCGGATTTAAGTTAAACAGTTTTGAAATATTAGCCGACTTAGTCTTAAGTTCAAACTGAACATTGTCATACTCATTTATCACAGGCACAAGGATTTCACTAAGCCCCAAAATATTATCCAGAGCCAGACTGTCCGAAAGCTCCCCTGTCCCCAGTCTCACCCGTTCGCCCTTTGAGGCAAGCTCTCTTATCTCCGTGACAATGGCGTCCGTGTCCCCATAAACTTTTATGTATGAGTGATTAAGATACGACTGAAGTATACAGTATGAACAGTCAAACGGGCACCCCTCCGCAGCGTCTGTTACATAATAATTACAGCAGCGGTATATCTTCGTAGCGGGGCATCTGTGAACATAATTATTGCGTGAGGAAGATATGAGAATGTTTCTCTTTATGTCTTCGGGAACAAAACCGTCATCAACAAGAACAACCTCATTTTCTTTTGCCACTTTGAGTGCAAGAGGAAGGTTCTCGGCGGATTTTTCAATATATATCATTTTCTTTCAGAAACCTGAACAGCTCTGCTGCGTTCTCTCTGGAATCATAGAGTTCGGCACACTTTTTCAGGTACTCCTCATATGATGAAGCGGTGAACGATACTGTCACCTCTTCCGTTTCAAAACCTGATTGGTTCGATATGTCCCCGCCGAGTATTCTGCCAAGCCTTCGGAATTCCGCCTCAAACTCTGTGCGGGTCTCTCTGCGCTCGGTTTCAAGTTTTTTGGTAAGCATAGCATCATCTGGGTTTATATCCCTGTCAGCATAATCAGTGAGTGTTTCAACCGCTGTCCTGAATGCAGATACAGAAGGCTGTGAGGATATATATTTATGGAGAAATTCTTTATGTGATTCAGGCAGAGCAGCGTACATACCCACTGTCTTCATTGAAGGCTGTTTCGTCTTTACATACTCAAGAAAAGATTGAGGCGAACGGGATAGAATTTTTAGAGATTCGGCATTTCTGATACCCTTAACCCTTGCGTTGATTACGTTTATTTCCCTGTATTTTTTCCCGAACGATTCACCGATTTCGATCATGCGTCCAAGGTCAGCCGGGTCTGGCTCGCCGTGAATTTTTAATGACAGCTCAAAAAGCTCATCCAGAGAAAGAACACCGGCATGGAAAAAGGATTCTGCAGGCTTCTCAAACCCGCTGAGTATGTAAGCTTTCCCTTCGTGTTCGGCAACAACAGGGGGAAAAGGGTTCTCTGCTTCTCTGTTTATCCAGCGGAACTCCGCCGGAGTGAAATCAGCCTTTATCAGCTTCATTGATATCCGTACGGAAAAGGGCTTCCACAAAGCTTTCCGCATCAAACGGACGGAGATCGTCCATGCCTTCGCCGAAGCCGATGAATTTAACCGGGATCTTAAGCTCGTCGACTATGCCTATTATAGCGCCGCCTTTTGCGGTTCCATCCAGCTTGGTGAGTATAATACCCGTAATACCAACTTCTTCATGGAATTTTTTAGCCTGTGAAAGTGCGTTCTGACCGCTGGTGGCATCCAAAACCAGAAGAACCTCATGGGGAGCAGCAGGCATCTCTTTTTTGATGACTCTGAATATTTTTTCAAGCTCTTTCATCAGGTTAAATTTATTGTGAAGCCTTCCGGCGGTATCGGCTATGAGAACATCGAAATTCTTTGCCTTAGCGGACTGAACAGCGTCATATATAACAGCAGCAGGGTCCGACCCTTCCGCCTGCCGGATTATGGGCACCCCTGCTCTATCAGCCCATATTGCAAGCTGATCCACAGCAGCGGCACGGAAGGTGTCCCCGGCAGCAAGAACAGTTTTTAGTCCGGAATCCTTAAACATTTTAGCAAGTTTTGCTATGCTCGTAGTCTTTCCTGTTCCGTTAACTCCGACAACTATCACCATGTACGGTTTTTCTTCAACCTGATTTAAAGTGTTGTCCAGATTTATTATTTCCAGAATTTTCTTTTTAAGGCTGTTCTTCAGTTCCGCAGGGTCTTTCAGAGTCTTTCTGGAAACCTCATCACGGACACTGTCGATTATTTTCATTGAGGTCTGCACGCCCATGTCAGAGGTAATAAGAAGTTCCTCAAGCTCTTCAAGGAGATCTTCATCTATTGTTTTGCGCCCAAGGAATATATTCTCCAGACCGCCGGTAAATTTATCTGAAGTTTTGGAAAGCCCTTCTTTCAGCTTTCCGAAGAAACTTTTCGATGTTTCCCCGACGGGTGATTGGGGTGTTTCTTCTTCCGTCTGTTCAACCTGAACGGACGTTTCATTCTTTTTCTTCCTGAATATATCAAAAAATGCCATTTTATCATGCTCCACAGACTTTTTCTCAAGCCAGACAAGTAAAAACTGTTGCCACTTTTTTGTCAATATGATTTATTAGGTTAATTAGATGTTTAAAAGTCATGAACGCTTTAGTATTAGTTGTTTACAAAACGCACATAAAGAGACAGGCAGAAGATATTTCTGTTGCCAGTATTGAAAAATCAATCATAATTAATAGATATTCTTAAACGGAGAGTTCATATGAAGTTCACCATCAAATACAAAATTATCATTGTGTTCAGTATCCTTTCCCTCATCACTATTCTCTTTCTGGCTATAACTGCATACAGCAATGCAAAAAAAATGTCCTACTCAATGATTGAAAATGATCTCTCCCATACAACAGATACCTTTGCCTCCATTGTGCTTGCCTCCATAAACTCATCTGCTAAGGGCTACCTCGAAGGAGCAGTGGATTCGGGCATCAACACAATAAACCTCACATACATGAACTCGCTGCGGAGAGGCTACAACGAAGATGTTGCTATGTATGACGCATCTCAGGCTCTTCTTGAACAGGATATTCTGGAAAAAGGCTATTTCATCATCCTCAATAGTTCAGGGGAAATTATTTACGACAGAGTAAGAGAAGATATAGGAAAAAATCTTTCATCCACCGCGGGCTTCTCTGAACTTATAAAAAACCGCAGCGGGTTTGCCCATGTATCGCTGAACGGTATTAAATCTCTTGCTGCGGCACGCGTTTTTGAGAAATGGGACTGGATAGTAGTCGGTACTGTTCCTGTCTCCGATTTTAAAACAATGCTTAATTCAAAAGATTTCAGGGATTATATTCTCTCAGTTAAGATAGGTGACACAGGCTACGGTTATGTTCTTGATTCAGAAGGAACACTGATGGTGCATCCTGCCATGGAGGGAAAAAACCTCTCAGAGAGCAAAGATGCAGATGGCAGATATTTTATTAAGGAAATAATCACAAATAAGTCCGGCAAAATTGTTTATCCATGGAAAAACCCCAATGAAACACACGCCAGAGAAAAAATAGTAATTTACAGATACATGCCGGAAATAGACTGGATAGTCGCAGCAGGAAGCTATATAAATGAGCTTGAAGCGCCGCTTCACCGCATGAGAAATATAATAATAATCGAAAGCCCGCTTATCCTCGCTCTCGTCATAATAACAAGCTTCTTTGCAGCTTCAACCATCACAAAACCGCTTCTCGGCTTTGTGACAGTTTTCAAGGATATAGCAGACGGCGACCTCACCATGAAAATACTTGTCAAATCAAACGATGAAATAGGAACAGTCGCCCGTGAGTTTAACATATTCGTTGATAAGATAAGAGAAACAATGCTCAGTGTTAAGGACGCCACAGATACAGTGGCATCTGCCACAAATGAGCTTTCCAGCACGGCCGAGGAGCTTTCTGCAACTGCGGATTCCCAGTCGGCACAGGTGAACGATATAGCAAACGGCATGAGAGATGTAACCCAGTCCGCAGAAGAGGTCACTCTCCATGTTGACAGCACAGGGCAGAGAGTTGAAGAAGCCCTTGCTGTAACGGAAAAAGGTAAAAAGTTTGTCCAGGAGACTGTCCGCAGAATTTCCGGAATAAAAGACACCACCGCAGGGCTTTCTGAAACAATATCCAAGCTCGGCAAATCATCAGAAGAGATAGGAAATATCATCAGTGTGATTAATGATATAGCAGACCAGACGAACCTTCTTGCACTGAACGCAGCAATCGAAGCGGCAAGAGCGGGCGAGGCCGGCAGAGGCTTTGCTGTGGTGGCAGACGAGGTTCGTAAGCTTGCTGAACGCACACAAAACGCCACAAAGGAAGTCGGAGAGATAATAACATCCCTTCAGAAAGAGACAGTAATGGCGGAAGCCGGCATGCAGCAGGCTGAAAAGAGCGTTGATCAGGGAATCGGGGCTGCCGAGGAAACAAGGCATGTCTTTGATGAAATAGTTACATCAGCTGGACAGATCCATGATGAAACATCGTCTGTCATGTCTCTGGTTCAGCAGCAGACACACTCCACAATGACAGTTAACGAAAACCTTCAGGGAGTGGCAAGCGCAGTTGAACAAAGCTCCGCAGCATTCGCTGAAGTAACCCAGACAGTAAATAATCTTCAGGTGCAGACAGAAAATCTCACAATGCTTATATCAAGGTTCAAAGTCTGACCAAGGCTTTAAACCGTCACATACAGATGCACTCCCTCAAAAGCAGGGAGTGCGCAGTACCGGACACCCGTTTATTCTGCTTAAAAAATATAAATTTCTGCCTCCCTTTCTAATTTTCAGATATGAATAGTTAAGGAATTAAGATAAAATTGTTTCATGCGCTTTAAGTCCATAACACTGCAAGGCTTTAAATCATTTGTTGACAAAACTGCCGTGGATTTCCCCGACGGCATTACCTGCGTGGTAGGTCCAAACGGCTCTGGCAAAAGCAACATCATGGACGCTATACGCTGGGTCTTCGGCGAACAAAGCCCAAAGGAACTCCGTGGGAATGACATGGAAGATGTCATCTTCGGCGGCTCCTCCAAGCGCAAGCCTTCTGGTTTTGCGGAGGTTTCACTCACTGTCAGTGACCTGCCGGAAAGTGTTACGGCAAAATGGGGCACTCTCTCCGAAGTAACAGTAACCAGAAAGTTTTACCGCACCGGTGAGCGTGAATACAAAATCAACAACCGCAAATGCCGCCTTAAAGACATCCGTGAAATTTTTTATGACACAGGCATGGGCGCCAGAAGTATTTCCATCATCGAACAGGGCAAGGTGGAAAAAATTATTCAGGCGACACCGGATGAACTCCGTCTTTTCCTTGAGGAAACAGCAGGGGTAGTCCGTTTCAAGGAACGCAAAAAAGAAGCGGAAAGAAGGCTTCATCAAACCAGAGACAACCTTGGACGTGTCAACGACATCATCAGCGAAATCCGCAGCCATATAGAAACACTCACAAGACAAGTGGAAACAGTGAAAAAGTTTCGTGAGTTTGCATCCCGAAAGACGGAACTTGATAAAAACATAATCCTCCACAAATACACTAAACTGAAAGACGATTCATCAGCTCTTACCGAGGAGATAAACAAGGAAAAGATCGGCATGTCCGGCATCATCGCAGAGTTTGAAAGGCTGGTAAAAACTGAAACAGAAAAGGAAAGGCAGCTCAACTCTCTCCGGGGCAGTTTTAAGGAAACCAACGAAAAAATGCTGTTTCTGGGTGATGCTATTGCCAATATATCCGGCGATGTCCGCCTGCTGGAAAGTGAAATAGCCGGAGCAGAAAGCACGAAAGAGCGACTTCATAGAGAAATAGAAGACTTTGAACGTAAATTCAGAGAGCTTACAGCCTCAAGGGTCAGGATTCTTTCATCTAAGGAAGAAACGGAGAAAAATAAGAATAAACTCACTGAAAACCTTGAGGAACTTGAAGAAAAAATTGAAGAATACACCCGCATGCGGGATGATCTCAAATACGATATAGACGGGCTTGAGGATGAATACCTTGAACTCACCCAAAAGCTTACATCCGTAAACAATTCTGTTTTTGAAAAAGAGACGACAATCAACCGTCTGGAAGCGGACAGAAAACGCTTCACTCTGGAAAAAGATGATCTGGAAGCAGAAATCGCAAAATCTGTCCGAAGAGCGGAAGACGCTCAAAGAGAATTTGAAGAAACCAGAGACGCCCTCAAGCACCTGACAGATGAAATAAAGGAAGCAAAAGCCGAGCTTGCAGAGGTGAAAACCCTTGAAGCGGACGCCAAAAGCGAGGCAGACAGCCTGCGTCTTGAAAAAAACTCACTGGAAAGCCGCAGAGCGGTTCTCCGTGAACAGATAGAAAATGCCGCCATAGGTGACAGCGGTGAGTACCTCAAACGTTTTGAGTCATCACTGCTTATTGATATGCTCGATGAAGAGTCCGAACCACCGCTCCACTCAGCAGACATTGTGGTTTTCAAATCAGAGCAGAAATCAATGGTTCTTGCCACAGTCAGAGAGATGACCGGATCGCTCCGTTTTACTTTCAGCGATGCAGCTGACGGACTCATAGCAGAACTCGGACAGCAGGAAAAAATAACCGACAGCATTATCAAAACAGGAAACCTCTACCGCAAAATCGGTGATGATGATAAAGGGGTTGTGATCCTTAAACTCAAAACAGAGCTTAAAACAGCAGAGGATAAGCTTGAAACTGTTGCGGCGGATTTTGAATCCGCAGAGTCCAGATACGAAGGTCTCTCTGCCAAAACCGCTGAAGTTTCCGAGCTGCTTGCAGAGAAGGAAAACCGCAAGTCAACCCTTGAGACCGAAGCTAAAAATACTTCACGCATGCTTGATGAAGCTGTTGCAGTAAAAGAAAAACTCTCCCGCAGAGGCGAGATAATAGACAAGGAAACAGAGTTTGTTGCCCGTGAGCTGGAACGCACAGAAAAGGAGCTTGCCTCACTGCGTGAGGAACGTGAGAAGACAGCCGATGAACAGCGTGAGAAAGAGGATGAAAAACAGCTTCTGGATGAAAGACTTGAAGATGTGAACACCCTCTATGAAGACGCAAAGGATGAACTCTCTGCATTTAAAATAGAAGAAAGAGGCTTCACCGAACAGCTAAATGCTCTGGCACGGGAGCTTCATTTCACCGACAGGGAAATAAGCGAGACAACTCAGAAAACTGGCGATGCCAAACAGCGCCTAAGCAAGCTTCTTACTGTAGATATAATAAATTTCCGTGAACGGCTGGAGATCAAGAAAACAGAATATGCCTCTCTGATGAAGCAGCAGCAGGAACTTCGCTCAAGCGCACTGAACACAGACAGGGAAGTTGCTGAAAGGGAAAAAGAGCTGGAAGACCTCAAAAAAGAGATCGAAAAAGCCAACCGTGAGGTAGAAAAACTCCGCAGCGTTGTCACTGATTCAGAAATAAAACGTGAGCGTGTACTTGCGGAGATGCAGAGTCTATCTGAAAATTTCACGGAAAAGTTTGAAGCAGATATAAACGATGAAAAACCCGATCTTTCCGGATTTCAGCCTAATAAAGCAAAGGCCGAGCTTGATGCAGTAACTAAACTCATAGACGAGCTCGGACCGCTCAATATGGCAGCAGAGCAGGAGTTTGATGAAGTCTGCAAACGAGATGAATTCCTTACCCAGCAGAGAGAAGACCTTGAAGAAGCCATAGCCAGTATTCACGAACTTATCAGCGAAATAGACGACAGCACGGCAGCACTTTTCAGAGACACCTTTGAAGGCGTGCGTGACAACTTTAAAAAGGTTTTCGATATTCTCTTCGGTGACGGCAGAGCGGAACTCCGCCTCAGTGAGCCGGATAATTTTCTCACCAGCGGTGTGGAAATCTTTGTTCAGCCGCCCGGCAAGAAGCTGGTGAACATGAATCTTCTTTCAGGCGGAGAAAAGGCAATGAGCGCATGCACACTGCTTTTTGCCCTGTTTCTTTACAAACCCACGCCTTTTTGTTTTCTTGATGAAATAGATGCGCCTCTGGACGAGGCAAACATAGATAAATTTATGAAAGTGGTAAAAACCCTTTCGGGGGACACCCAGTTTGTCATAATCACCCACAGCCAGAAAACCATGGCAGAGGCTGACAGCCTCTACGGGGTAACAATGCAGGAACCGGGCGTCTCCAAGATGCTCTCAGTGCGCCTTAGCGACCTTAAGCTTTAGCCTCTCCCGCAGTGTTTTTTCTGCGGGGTTTTCTTCCGCCGGGTTTGGTAGGTCTGCTCCCTGCCCTGCCGGATGTCTTTATAACCGGTCTTTCTTTTTTCTCAGGTTTTCTAACCGGGTCAGGCAGTTCAGTCAGAAGTTCCTCTTCCGGATAAATGTAGTTCATCTTAACACCCGTATGCTCTTCCAGCGCCGGAATCAGCATAGACTCCTCTTCACAGGCAAATATCACAGATATACCTGATGCGCCAGCTCTGGCGGTACGTCCTATCCTGTGAACATAGCTGTCAGGGTCTTCAGGAAGATTGTAGTTGAATACATGAGTGACACCGTCAACATGAATCCCTCTGGCTGCAACATCTGTAGCCACAAGAACCTGAATCTTACCGGTTCTGAACTCTTCAAGAGTGTTGATTCTTTTTGTCTGGCTGACATCGCCGGAAAGCATCTTACACTCAATACCGAGGGCATAGAGGCTGTCTGTCAGGTTGCGGGTCTGATCCCTTCTGTTGCAGAAAACTATAACACTCTTAAGATCACGGGTTTTGATATAGTTGTAGAGCATCTTAAACTTGTCGTCACTTTCTATAATATATGCAAGCTGCTCTATGCGTGTGTTGGTAATGTTTTCCGGCTCAATCTCAACAGCAAAGGGTTCTTTTGTCCATCTGGATGCAAGCTCTGCAACCTGCGGTGTAAGAGTTGCGCTGAAAAGCATTGTCTGTCTGTTTTCCTTTTGGGGGAGATAGTTGATTATTCTCCGGATATCGGGGATGAATCCCATATCAAGCATTCTGTCAGCTTCATCAATAATCAGTATCTCAACCTTAGAGAGATTGACCTTACTGCTCTGACGAAAATCAAGAAGCCTTCCTGGAGTTGCAACCACAATGTCCACCAGCTTTTCTTCAAGGGCTCTTTTCTGCTTTTCGTAACCCATACCGCCGAAAACAGCGAGAACTTCAGCATCAAGATATTTAGACAGCCCAAGGGCATCTTTCTCTATCTGGAGAACAAGTTCTCTAGTCGGCGCCAGAACAAGAACTCTGGGAGTTCCGGGCTTGCGGTTTTCAAGGGGGTTTCTCTGAATATGCCTGAATGCAGAAAGAAGGAACGCCGCTGTTTTTCCTGTTCCTGTCTGCGCTTTTCCACTTACATCTCTTCCTTCAAATGCCTGCGGGAGAATTTCGCCCTGAATATCTGTACAGTATTTAAAGCCAAGATCATAAACTGCTCTTAAAAGCTGTTCTGAAATATCCAAATCATGGAAACGTACCTTACCCTCAGCCTTTTCAATCTGAAATTCGGCAGGATCCCATGGTGTAAACACTTTAGGTTCTTTTTTGGGTTTTGGCTGAGCCTGTACAACTCTGACTTTTTCTTTAGGAGGTGCAGTTCTTACCTTCTCCTTTGATGGTTTGGCAGGTTTATGGTGCTGCTCTTCTTTTTTCGCATCCATAGTGATTTCTCTCACACGGATCGCCGCTGCCTTCTTTGTTCCGAAAAGGGAGCGGATTTTTTGTTTTAAACGTTTTAGCAAATGCCACCTCTATATTACAGCTCGTGTTTGCCTTCCATGGAAACTCTCGCCACACGCTCGCGCCTTGCCTAGCAAGGCTTCGCTGCGCACGGCGGACTTCCTTCCGTGGAAGTTGGGAGCCTGTCAGTCTTTATATTACAGCTCGTGTTTGCCTTCCGTGGAAACTCTCGCCACACGCTCGCACCTTGCCTAGCAAGGCTTCGCTGCGCACGGCGAACTTCCTTCCGTGGAAGTTGGGAGCCTGTCAGTCTTTATATTACAGCTCGTGTTTGCCTTCCGTGGAAACTCTCGCCACACGCTCGCGCCTTGCCTAGCAAGGCTTCGCTGCGCACGGCGAACTTCTTTACACGGAAGTCAGGGAGCTTGATAATTCAATTAAATCATATAAGAATCCAGCAGGAGTTTAAAACTATATGAAAAAAAAGCAAAGGACTTTATCACGCCTGTGATATTATAATTATAGTAAATCTTCTCTTTAAAAAAATATATTTCTTCCTAAACTTATAATTCTGAACTATATCTATAAAAATAGACAATTTTTATGATGTTGAATGTCACGGTTAAATGAACTTATAAATACAGACAAATTGAAAAAACAGCTCGAGCAGTTCTCGGAATTTTCCGGCTTTCCTGCCAGTATACATGATTTTGAAGGCAAAATACTCGTCAAGGCAGACGGAAACCGCCACGCAAGTCTTCTGCCGGATGTTTTAAAAGATGCCGGTGCGGAAAACATCATAAAAGGCATATTGCGCACCGATAACGGCGGAATCTTTGCACTTAACACAATAGAACTTGATAACTTCCCTAAAATCCTGTCAGCCGTCTACGCCAATGACAACATTCCCATTAAAAGGCTCAAGTCTGCAGCAGCTTATGTTTCCACACTCACTGAAGGTTGTCTGGCAGATAATCTTGTCAGCTCTGCCCATTCCGATCTTTACTGTGATAACGTCAGAATGCTAAGAACACTCCATGCCGCAGTTGAACACAGCCCTATTTCCATTGTAGTTACCGACCGGAACGGAATAATAGAATACGTTAACCCATTTTTTAAAGAACTTACAGGCTTCTCCAGAGAAGAGATCATCGGTCATGGTTTTACAGAATTAAAATCAGGTGTCCACGATACAGACTTTTACAGAAACCTCTGGAATACTATCCAAAGAGGCGAGATCTGGACAGGGAAATTCATAAATAAAAAGAAAGACGGCACAAATTATGTGGAACTTGCCAAAATAGCTCCTATTACTGAAAAAGGCGAAATTACACGCTTTATCGGAATAAAAACAGATATAACCGAACAGGAGAAGCTCAGGGAGCTATTGGAAGAGTCCAACCAAATGCTGGAAGAGACAGTCCGCAAACGCACTGAAAAACTGCGCACAGCTTACACACGCCTGAAAGAAAACAGAGATCTGCTGAACAAAACCCAAAAAGTCGCCAGAATGGGCGGCTGGATGCGTGATATGCGGACAAGAAGAGGTCGCTGGACAGAAGAGGCATTTGCTATTTTCGGCTTAGAACGCAGACCGGAAGCACCTACTGTGAAGGAAATACTCACCGCAACTCATCCCGAAGACCGTGACAAGGTCAGAGGATGGCTGGAAGCGCTTTTTAAATATACGCCTGAAAGAGAATTCAATTTCCGGATCGTTCGCCCTGACGGAGAGGAAAGAATCATCACTTCAATCTACTCATATGATTTTGACTCATCAGGCAAACCCCACAGAATAAACGGAATACACCACGATCAGACAGAAAGAATCCGTGCTGCAGAAAGCATTGAAAAACACGAAAAGCTTCTTAATTCCATATTAATCTCAGCAAATGCCGGCATATGCGTTCTGGACAGAAACTGCCGTGTGGAAATAGCTAACCCTGAATTTAACAAGATTTTCGGGCGTGAGCAAAGAATTACCCCCGGCAGATTTTTTACAGATGCCTATCCGGAGCTTTTAAACAGCAGCCAGGCGGATATTCTATGTGATGCCTTAAGAACAAATCAGGATATAAGCAGGTTGGAATATTCTTTTACACTTCAGTCAGGAAGAGAAAAAATTCTGATCATAAGTGTGGCAAGACCACGGGCTGATCATGACCCTGTAACCCTTATAACTGCCTCAGACATAACAGAATTAAGCGAGCTGCACACCAAACAGAAAGAACAGGAGGCAATGCTCATTCAACAGTCGAAAATGGCTGCTCTGGGTGAAATGATAGGGGTGATAACACACCAGTGGCAGCAGCCTCTTAATGCAGTTGGAATGTTCAGCCAGCTCATTGAATCAGAGTTTAAAAGCAATGATCTGAATATTGAAAACCTTCATGACTACACATCTTCAATTATGGAACAACTTGAGTTTATGTCCCAGACAGTTAAGGATTTCAGAAACTTCTTCAAACCCGGGCAGGCGGACGATAAATTTGAAGTAACCTCAGCTCTTGAGGAGATCATAAACCTTGTATCCGTCCACTATGCAAACAGCCGAATAGAAATAATCCACAACCTCGAATGCAGCACAAAGGCGCTGATTTACGGTTCAAAAAGCGAGTTCAAGCAGGTTATCCTCAATCTTCTGGCAAACGCAAAAGATGCAATTACCGAAAGCCAGAAAGGCTCTGCCGGAGGTAAGATTGATGTGAGCTGCGCTGAAACTGAAGATGCAGTGGTCATAAGAATAAAAGATAACGGCGGCGGCATTCCCGAAGAGATTAAAGACACCATATTCAAATCCTACTTCACTACAAAGGGTAGCAACGGAACAGGCATCGGACTGTATATCTCCAAGCTCATTACAGAAACACATATGCAGGGCAGTATTCAGGCGGATAACGATGAAAGCGGAGCAGTATTTACCCTGCGTTTCCGAAAACCTTCGTAAGTTTTTCTGTTTTTTTCTGTTATAATTATAAACTTGTAACTCTTACGGGGGGCTGATGATTCGGCAGATTATAACAGACAGGCTTGAACGTGTAACTTTCAGCGGAAAATACGATGAAAAAACAATTGCTCCTTTTCTTAAGGAGGCCGATGCACGCTTTGCCATTCTGAACAGTCTGCCTGTTGTTCCATATGCGTACCCATATCTTGAAACCATATTTAACAAATGCATTTACTCATCCCTCACAGTTCAGAAAATTAATATGAACAGCGAGGATGCCCTTAACCTCCTGCGGATCCTTCAGGACAGCTACCACCGCCCGGCGGCTGAAAAAGCGCTGGCAAATCTCAGGATAGTCTACGGGCTTGTAGATTCCATAGTTCCTTCTGCTGAACCGTTTATACTCACACCTGACTTTATAAAAAGACTTCATATGCACATAACTTTTGATGTGCGTGCAGAAGGGAACATTCCGGGCAGTTTCAGAACAAAATCAGCCGATATAAAATATTTTTCTCCCCCTGAAAAGGATATTGCAAAACTCATAAAGGAATTCTGCGACTGGTTTAACAGAGATGAAATAAAGTCCGTTCATCCGCTTATCAGGGCGTGTCTGGCGCATTATCATCTCAATCTCATCCACCCTTTCGGTGACGGCAACGGGCGGACAGCACGCAGCGTTGAGGCTGCAATTCTTAAAAAAGCCGGTTACAGATACCTTTACCGCTCCATAGGTATTTATTATAAAGAAAACAGATCCGACTACTACAGAAGTTTCAGAAAAAGTGAAAAAGCCGGCGGATTTGATCTTACACCTTTCATTATCTTCTATCTGACCGGGGTATGCAGATCGTTCATCACAGTGACTGATATTTTACTGGCCGGCTTACGCATATCTGCTGTCAAAGATTTTTTCAAGTGGCTGAAATCGGAGAATAAGATTTCTGAACGTCAGTACAAACTGCTTTATGCTCTTTTTGAAGCAGACAGAACAGTATCCGAAGAGGAACTTTTCAAAAATCCGATTTTTTCAAAGCTATACGAAAGTAATTCAGAAGATGAAAGAACAAAAGACATCAAAAGTCTCTTGGAAATAGGTATAATTTTCAGGAATGAAGAAGGATTTGAGCTTAACAGGAACCTGCCGCAGAGTCCCGTTTGATATGTCTGTCCAGAATAATACTGAAAATAGCGCCTGAACTGCCGTTTCTGACCCGCACCTCTCCACCCATGCTGTTTTCAACTATGGCACGCACCATATAAAGGCCTATTCCTGAGCCATGCTCCGAGCTTTTCGTAGTGAAATAAGGATCAAAAATTTTCTTCAGCAGCTCTTCAGGAATTCCGCCGCCGTTGTCCTCAATATCAATTGAGACACGACCTTCAAAATCAGTTATTCTGATACATATTTTTCCGCTCTCCGTCAGTTCCCCTTTTTTCTTCAAGGCTTCAATGGCGTCCTTGGCATTATTGAATATATTAAGCAGAACCTGCATAAATTCATTTCTATAACCCTCAACACGAAGGTCGCTGCGTCCGCATTTATTGCAGTCTATATGTATGTTAGAGTCGCCAATATTCTTAATATGTGCAGATATGCCTTTATCATCATTCTCTTTCCAGTCACACTTCATTTCGATGTGGAGATCATGGGAAATTGCCTGATGTGAAAATATCTTAAGCGTTGGCCACAGGGCTTCTTCTATTGTGAAAAGGCTTCGCTCCTGTGAAGGACGGAGAAAGTCCATAAAATCTTTAACTGTCTCTGTCATGTAAGTTATCTGCTCTGATGCCGTATCATGCACCCAGTCGACATATTTTTTATCCATCTCGCCTGAATTATACGTACGAACCATATCCTGCAAAAGCATCCCGACTGCACTCAAAGGCTGCTTCCACTGGTGTGCAATTGAACGGAGCATAGCCCCCATTTCTGCAAGCTTTGACTGCTGTATAAGAAGCTGCTCCTGCTCATAGCGCTTCAAAGTCTCTTCTTTTACCTTGTCCTCAAGACTATTCTGAAGCTCTTTAAGGTCGGAGATATCTATAGTGCTGCCAATTCCGGCAAATTCACCGTCAATCATCACAGTATTTGTTGCAACTCTGACGGTTCTGATCTTCCCCGATTTAGTTATTATTTTGCGTTCGTGGTATTTTTGGTCGAAAACTTCGCCGGCCAGTCTGCGGGTCACATTTTCTTTAACAAAGGCTCTGTCGTCCTCATGAACAAGCTCCCATGGAGACATAAGCTTAAGCTCTTCCATTGAGTAACCTGTTTTGGAGAGATATTCCGGATTTGCATAAATATATTTATCTTTGTAGATATAAATACCGGCGAAGGAATTTTCTGTCAAGATACGGAAAAGCTGCTCTGTTTCAGCAAGTTTTTTAACACGTTTATCAGCCGATGACCCTGCATCGAAAATTACCAGACATGAATGCTTCCCTTCATATTCGATGCTTTTTATCTCGCTTTTCATTGGGATCAAAGAGCCATCCGCTGTGCGGAAATTAAACTCGCCGCCCATGTTGCACTCGTAAATTTCTTCAAATATACATGAATTAAGCAGCTTGGAATCCACAGGGAATATCTCGCACGGCTCACGCCCCTCCAGATTACCTGCCGAATAACCTAAAGCAGCCTCAGCAACGGAGTTGCAGTAAATAACTTTACCGTTGAAAACAAGAACACCCTTGCCTATCGAATCAAGAATAGAAATAAGCAGTGCCGCATTGCTTCCCGAAGAACAATTTTCACCAATCATTAAAAAATGTTCCTTCCCAAACGCTTTTTTGACAATATTATAACAGTATCTTATATATTGTACAGGCTTTTCAATTCCAAATAATGAATTTTTTAAACTGAAGAAAAACTTTTATGTGGATATCACAATTTTAACAGGTATTGATTTTGATATTCATCGGAGATATCTGAATATTCCCACAAAAAAAAGGCGCCCCAAACAGGAGCGCCTTTTAAGGATATTTAATCCGTATAATTCTTATTTCGCTGCTTTTGCAAGTTCTGCGCCGGCTGCGAGTGCTTTTTTGTTAAGCTCTTCCGTACCTCTGGGAACACGGCTGAGAACAGCCTTCTCAAGGGTTGAATGATCAACAAAGTCGCAAAGAGCGTTGAGCGCACCAAGAGTCACAACGTTTGCAACCATTGCTTTGCCCACTTTTTCAGCGGCAGTGACAATTATGTCAAGACCGATAACTTTGAACTTCCCTTCGGGAGCTTTTTTAACCATGAGGTTGTCAACTATCAGAAGACCTGTATCTTTAAGGTCTTTGCAGTATTTGTCTGCAGCTTCCTGAGTAAGAGCCACAACAACATCAGGGTTCATAACTTTAGGGTAGTAGATATCATCATCACTGATAATAACCTCTGCCTTACTTGCGCCGCCTCTTGCTTCAGGTCCGTATGACTGGGACTGAATGGCTTTTTTGCCTTCGAAAACGGAGGCAGCCATGGCAAGGATAATACCGGCAGTAATCATACCCTGTCCGCCGGAACCGCTAAGTCTTATCTCACTTCTAGCCATTTTCAATCACTCCTTACTTCAAACCGACCTGAGCATCGTAAGCTTCTACGTACTCAGCTTTCTGAACTTCATGCAGAACGCCTATGGCGAATTTACCCGCCATTTCCTCTTCGCTCATTTCCTTGGCTTTGTTAGCGGGAACCGCATTTTCTTTCTGCCAGAGGATCATGTTAGCGGGAGATCCCTGTTTGTTTTTGCGTCCGTAACCTGTGGGGCAGCCAGCCATGATTTCCACAACACTGAAGCCTTTGTGATCAAGCGCCTGCTTAATCAGTTTTTCCATGGGTACAGCGTGGTAAGTTGTGGTTCTCGCAACAAAAGTTGCGCCGGCGCCTATGGCAAGCTGGGCTATGTCAAACTGGTTGTCTGCGTTGCCGTAGGGTGCGGTTGTCGCTTTGGAGTTTTTAGGCGTAGTAGGTGAGTACTGACCGCCTGTCATGCCGTATATATAGTTGTTGAAAACAAAGCATGTTATGTCAATATTTCTTCTGCACGCATGAATGAAGTGGTTACCGCCGATAGCTGTCATGTCTCCGTCACCGCCAAGGGCAATAACTTTAAGCTTGGGGTTAGCCACTTTAACGCCTGTTGCAAAAGCAAGTGAGCGTCCGTGTGTGGTGTGCAGCGTGTTGAAATCCATATAACCGGGAAGACGGCTGGCACAGCCGATACCGGATGTAAGAACTATATCATCCTTATCGATGCCTGTGGCGTCGATAGCTCTGATAAGTGATTTCATGATTATACCGTAGCCGCAGCCGGGGCACCATATATGAGGGATTTTACCTGCTCTGAGGTATTTGCTGTAATCGTAAGCCATTACTTAGACCTCCTGATTTCATCCATGATCTCAACAGGCGTGATCGGGTCGGAGTCTATCTTATTGATGCCGACAACCTCTGCCTGTCCCTTCACGACTCTGTCAACCTCAAGTTTGATCATACCGAGGTTAAGCTCAGGAACGATGAACTTTTTGGTTTTGCCGACATATTTTTCAAGGTGTTTTTCAGGGAAAGGCCAAAGCGTAAGGGGTCTGAAAAGACCAACTTTCACACCTTCTTCTCTTGCCTTGATAACGGCTTCTTTAGCGGAGCGTGCAGAGCTGCCGTATGCAAAAACTATAATTTCAGCATCAGCACACTCAAACTCTTCCACTTTCACGATATCATCATAGTGGTGCATAACTTTGTTTTCCTGACGGATTTCATCAGCCTGAGCCATCTTACCGTTGTTTGAGGGAAAACCGTCTTCAGCGTGGTTAAGACCAGTTATATGATATCTGTAGCCTGAACCGAAATCAGCCATAGGGGGTACAAGGTCTGCTTCGGGTTTGTAGGGTTTATAATCTTTCGGATCGCATGTGGGTCTCTTGCGGTCGATGACTTCAAGTTCGCCGGGTTCGGGAATTTCGATAGCTTCCCTCATGTGACCGATAATTTCATCTGTGAGAAGAATTACAGGCATCCTGTACTTTTCAGCAAGATTGAATGCTCTTACTGTTTCGTTCAGCTGCTCCTGTACTGTGGAGGGAGTGAGAACGATTGCCGGGTGGTCACCGTGGGTTCCCCATTTAGCCTGCATAACATCAGACTGTCCGGGTCCTGTGGGAAGACCGGTTGAGGGACCGCCCCTCATAACGTTTACGATAACACAGGGAATCTCTGTGAGATAGCCGTATCCAAGGTTTTCCATTTTAAGGGACATACCGGGACCTGATGTTGCCGTCATTGATTTTTTGCCTGCGATAGAACCGCCTATTGTAGCTGCCATAGCAGCAAGTTCGTCTTCCATCTGGATGAAGCGTCCGCCTACTTTGGGGAGTGAAGCCGAAAGACCTTCCGCGATTTCGGTTGAAGGCGTTATGGGGTAACCTGCATAAAATCTGCATCCCGCATAAAGAGCGCCTTCACATACTGCTTCGTTTCCTTGAAGGAATCTAATTTCTCTAGCCACAAATTCCTCCTGTTAGCCTTTTTTATAAACTTCGATTGCAAAGTCGGGACACCTAAGCTCGCACTGCATGCAAGCTATGCACTTGTCGAGGTCGGCGACGTGCGCTTTAAAGTCCTTCATATCAAGGACTTTGGTAGGACAGAGTTCTACGCAGATTTCGCAACCCTTGCAGTACTCTACAATAATGTTAATGCTTTCTGCCTTACCCATTAACTTCTCCTTTTGTAATTGCCGTAACGTCAAATTACCGCGTTAAAAGCTGATTCAGGTCTTAAGCCGCTGAGATCTGACCTGAAAATAAGCTTTTTTACCTTTATATTCAGGCTGTCTGCCGCCCCAAGGCAGACAGCCCTTATTTCTAAATTTTCCCAAGAACCTCGGCAACTTTCTTGCCGATTTCCGAAGGCAGCTCCACAACGTGAACACCGCATTCAGCAAGCCTTTTCATTTTAGATGCCGCTGTATCGTCTCCACCGGAGATGATGGCTCCCGCATGTCCCATTCTTTTACCCTTGGGTGCGGTCTGCCCGGCTATGAAGCTTACTACAGGCTTCGAAAAGTTGTTTTTAATCCATTCCCCTGCTTTCACTTCTGCCTGGCCGCCGATTTCGCCTATCAGAACTACAAGCTCTGTCTGCGCATCGTACTCAAACATTTCGAGCAGATCGATGTATTTAAGCCCTATTACAGGGTCTCCACCGATTCCCACACAAGTTGACTGACCAAGACCGTAAGCGCTGACCTGCTTAACAGCTTCGTAAGTCAGTGTGCCCGATTTTGAGATAATCCCCACTGTTCCGGGGGTATGTATTTCACCGGGCATAATTCCCATCTTGCACTCGCCGGGTGTGATCACGCCGGGGCAGTTGGGTCCTATGAGCATTGTTCTTGAACCTGTGGTCTTGATCATTCTTTTAACCGCAAGCATATCTCTCACGGGGATGCCTTCGGTGATGCACACGCATACGTCGAGGTTTGCGTCCACCGCTTCCATAATGGAATCAGCAGCGTACGCAGGCGGAACATATATTATAGACGCATTAGCGCCTGTAGCTCTGACAGCTTCTTCAACAGTGTCAAACACCGGAGTGCCGTCAACGCTCTCTCCGCCTTTGCCCGGAACAACACCGGCAACGATATTTGTTCCGTATTCCTTCATTTTGGCTGCATGGAATTTTCCCTGACTGCCTGTGAGGCCCTGTACAATCACCTTGGTTCTGTTATTTATAAGTATGCTCATTTGCTCCCCCCTTTCTTCTTCGCAGAAGCAGCATTGGGCGCGGGTTCGTTTGCGAGTTTGACGGCAAGCTGGGCGGCGTCTGCCATCGTATCTGCCGCATAGATGTTCAGTCCTGATGTCTGGGCTTCCTCGTTGATGATTTTCTTACCTTCAGCAACGTTTGTGCCGTCAAGCCTGAGAACTACGTGTTTATCACCCGGAACCTCATTTGCCGCTTTCAAAACGCCTTTGGCTATCAAGTCGCAGCGAACGATACCACCGAAAATGTTTACGAAGATAACCTTCACATTCGGGTCGGTAAGGATGATTCTGAATGCTTCCCTTACCTTGTTCTCGTCTGCTCCGCCGCCGACGTCGAGGAAGTTGGCTGGCTGCCCGCCGAAGGACTTAATAATGTCCATGGTCGCCATGGCAAGACCGGCTCCGTTAACCATGCAGCCGATGTTTCCTTCCATGCTCACATAGGACAGGTCATATATGGAGGCTCTTACTTCCTGAGGCTCCATTTCACCGTAGTCCTTCATCTCTTCTATCTTTGAGTGACGGAAGAGTGCGTTGTCGTCCACAGTGATTTTTGCGTCAAGGCAGACGATTTCATTGTCACTGTTTACGACGAGGGGGTTTATTTCAAGCAGCATGCAGTCATAGTCCATAAAGACTTGGTGCAGCTTAACCACTACCGCGGAAAACTTATTGAGGAGATTGCCTTTAAGCCCGAGTTTCTTGGCAATTTTTCTCCCCTGATAAGCCCCCATTGCCTTTATAGCGGAGAGTTTCTCCTTTATAATGGCATCCGGTTTACTTTCAGCGAGAGTCTCAATCTCAGTACCGCCTTCTGCGCTTGCGATTAAGATGTGCTGCTCATTATCTCTGTCCACCATAAAACTCAGGTAAATTTCCTGTTTGATGTTAGTCGCTTTTTCAATGAGAATCCTGCGGACTATTTTTCCGTCTTCTCCGGTTTGATGCGTAACCAGCTTCATACCGAGCATGTGTGTGGATTCGTCGTATACGTCTGAAAATGACTGAACAATCTTAACTCCGCCGGCTTTTCCCCTTCCGCCTGCGTGTACCTGAGCTTTAAGAACCCATTTTTCTCCTTTCAACTCTTTTGCGACACGGAGAGCGTCGCTGGCTGTGGATGCTACTCCTCCGTCCGGTACGGGAAGACCGTACTCGCGGAGAAGACCCTTAGCCTGAAATTCGTGTAAATACATGGCTCACCTTCCAGCTGTTTTGTTTTACTTAGGGCTTAAAACACAAAAATAGTATTCCAAACCAATGCTAACTTCAAGCCTTAATTGGTGAGCCATGTTAATATAGCCTTAAAATATAACGGTTATTCTAAAGGAAACCGAGGCGTGTCATAGCTTCAACAAGATCTTTAACAGCATTGACAGAATTATCCATCAGAGCCTGCTCTTCAGCATCAAGTTCAAGTTCAATAATTTTTTCAACGCCGTTCTTTCCGAGAACAACAGGCACACCGACATAAAGATTATCTATGTTGAATTCGCCTTTAAGAAGAGCGCATACGGGCAGAACTCTTTTTTCATCTTTCAGAATGGCTTCTGCCATCTGGATTGCAGATGAAGCGGGAGAATAGAACGCTGAACCGGTTTTAAGAAGCTTCACAACTTCGCCGCCTGCCTGTTTGGTTCTTTCAACCATAGCAGTCATAACTTCCTTAGCTTTTGCTTTGTCGTTGTATTTTCTTTCGAGCAGCTCCATTACAGGGCAGCCGTTAACGTTAGCGTAACGAACAAGGGGAACCATTGTATCGCCGTGTCCGCCAAGAACCATAGCGTTTACGTCTTTAACAGACACGCCGAGTTCCCAAGCAATGAAAGAAGCAAATCTTGAAGAGTCAAGAACGCCTGCCTGACCGATAACCCTTTCAGCGGGAAAGCCTGTGACTTTCTGCATGAGAGTAACCATAGCGTCAAGAGGGTTAGAGATAACGATTACATATGAATCGGGAGCGTATTTTTTGATGTTTTCCGCAACAGACTTAATAATGTTAGCGTTTGTTGTAAGCAGATCGTCTCTGCTCATGCCGGGTTTTCTGGGAAGACCCGCAGTAACAATAACTATATTTGCGCCTGCTATGTCTTTGTAGTCATTTGTACCCTGAAGGCATACATCAAAGCCATCAACTCTGGAAGCTTCTGCTATGTCAAGGGTTTTTCCCTGAGGCATGTCCTCAACTATGTCAAAAAGAACAACATCGCCAAGCTCTTTAAGTGCGCTGAGCTGGGCAAGAACGCCGCCTATCTGGCCGCCGCCGATCAAGGCTATTTTAGGTCTGTTAAAGCACATATCAAACTCCTATATGATATAGTTTCAGAGCCATCAGGCTCCAATTTCCTCATAGTACACACTTTTCTGGCGATAACCAGCAATTTTCATTAAAACCTGCTCACAAAAAGTCTGTTTCGCCATCCATTTCATACACCGAAAAAACGTTTTTAGAACTCTTTTCTGATGTATACTGTATACAGTTATAATTATACATAAATTTTTGTCAAGATCTATTGGCAACGCCGATAATAAAACATTTTTTAAATTTGATAAAGAAGAAAATACGGTTTTTCGCATATTATAAAAGACAAAAAAAATAACACTCGGTTCAAGAACTCCTACAAGTCCCTAAATACGCCATATTCAGAGTAAATAACAAAACAAACGCAGCTTGGTAATTTTCCGATATAACGGTTTAAAAAAGACTGTGTGGATACCCATAGCTTAACTTAGCATGCTCATAAACAATAACAGTAATCAGCGGATTAGAATTCCCAATAAACATATCGTTTTTATCTATCAATTTTTTCAAATACCGTTTTATGAACATAAAGCCATTTGATTTATACTGTAACATATCATTTTGACTTATAGATGCACAAAAAAAGGGGGACTTTTTCAAGTCCCCCTGGGAAATGTTAACTTAGAATGCCACTCTTTCGATGTATGAAAGCTCAAAATCGCCCATTTTATCAAACTCAAGGTATTTATATACCTCAGCTTGTTTAGGCTCGATTTTGCTCTTATAAAGCATAAAATATTCCTCCGGTGTGGGAAGCTCACCCATAAGAGCAGTCACCGCCGTAAGCTCCGCAGAACCAAGGTAAACCTGTGATTCGTCCCCTATACGGTTGGGGAAGTTCCTTGTGGAGGTTGAGAGTACATTCGCTTTGGGCTGAACACGTCCCTGATTACCCATGCAGAGTGAGCATCCGGGAATTTCCGTCCTTGCGCCGACACTTGCATATATTGAATAGTATCCTTCCTCCATAAGCTGCATCTGATCCATAAGAGTGGGAGGTGTCAGCCATATTTTTGTTTTAGGATAAGCTGCGCCTTCCCATATTTTGCCTGCTGCACGGAAGTGACCAATATTTGTCATGCAGGAGCCGATGAAGATTTCATCAATCTTGTTTCCTGCAACTTCACTAAGAAGTTTAACATCATCAGGGTCATTGGGGCATGCGAGGATCGGCTCGGTGATTTCAGCGAGGTCAATCTCTATGACTGCTGCGTATTCAGCATTTTCATCTCTTTCGAGAAGAACAGGTTTGGCAAGCCATTTTTCAGCATCCTCAATACGTTTTTTCAGAGTTTCAGCATGCTGATAACCTGCAGCTATCATCTTTTTCATAAGAGCAATGTTGCTCTTCAGGAATTCGGCTACAGACTTTTCGCTGAGTTTTATAGTACCGCCTGCGGCAGATCTTTCCGCTGTTGCATCAGTAAGCTCGAATGCCTGTTCAACTGTCAGTTCGGGCAAGCCTTCCATTTCAAGGATACGTCCGTTGAAAATGTTTTTCTTATTCTGTTTGGGAACAGTAAGAAGCCCCTGTTTTATTGCCCAGTAGGGAATAGCGTTAACAGCGTCTCTAAGGGTGATTCCGGGGTTAAATTTGCCTTTGAACTTAACAAGCACAGATTCAGGTACATCAAGTGGCATGAAGCCCAGAGCGCCTGCGAAGGCAACAAGACCTGAACCCGCAGGAAGTGAAAGCCCTATGGGGAAACGTGTATGAGAGTCCCCTCCTGTACCGAGAGTATCCGGCAGAAGAAACCTGTTGAGCCATGAGTGGATAACACCGTCGCCGGGGCGGAGTGAAACGCCTTTTCTGGATGTTACAAAATCAGGGAGAGACTTGTGCATGTTCACATCTGCTTTTTTGGGGTAAGCCGCTGTGTGGCAGAATGACTGCATGAACATATCCGCCTGAAACTCAAGGCAGGCAAGTTCTTTTATTTCGTCTCTTGTCATAGGACCGGTTGTATCCTGTGAACCGACAGTAGTCATTTTGGGTTCGCAGGCAGTTCCGGGAAGAACACCTTCAACACCGCATGCCTTGCCGATAATTTTCTGTGCAAGAGTAAATCCCTGACCTTTTTTGGGAACAGGATTTACAGTGGCGGTAAAAACAGTGCTTTCAGGAAGCCCCAGAGCCTTACGTGCTTTGGTTGTAAGCTGGCGTCCGATGATAAGGTTCAGACGTCCGCCTGCTCTGTATTCATCTTTTATTGTGGAAGGTTTGAGTTCAAAAGTGGATATCACTTTTCCGGACTCATCTTTTATTTCGCCTTTTTCTGTATCAACAACTATAACATCGCCTGTTTTGATGCTGTTTACATCACAAGCTATGGGAAGGCCGCCGGAATCTTCAGTAGTATTAAAGAAGATGGGAGCGATTACGCCGCCGAGGATAACTCCTCCTCTTCTTTTATTGGGGACAAAGGGAATATCCTGACCAATTTTCCACATAACTGAGTTGCATGCGGATTTTCTGGAAGAACCTGTTCCGACAACGTCACCCACGAAGCCGACCTCAAAGCCGTCAGCACGGAATTTGTCAATTGTTGCATTCCCTTCCGGCCATGAGGTTTCACCCATGGCAAGTGCATGGAGAGGAATATCAGGACGGCTCCACGCATGTTTAGCGGGGGAAAAGTCATCTGTATTTGTTTCGCCGTCAGCCTTGAAGACTTTCAGTTTGAATGATTTGGGAAATTCGGGTTTTGATGTGAACCACTCAGCATCAGCCCATGACTGAACAACAGCCTTTGCATTGGCATTTGTTTTGGAAAGAGCAAGTACATCCTCAAAAGCGCCGTAAACAAGTATTGTATGTTTCAGAGCTTCAGCAGCATCAGCGCCGAGTTCTGCATCAGCAAGAAGATCCACCAGAGGTTTTACATTGTAACCGCCAAGCATTGTACCAAGGAAAAATACAGCTTCCTTCTTTGTGATAACAGGACATTTAACTTCGCCTTTTGCAACTTTAGCGAGCCATGCTGCCTTAACTTCGGATGCGGGGTCAACACCGGGGGAAACACGGTTGGCGATAAGATCTTTAAGGAAATCTGCCTGATCCTTTGCCGGATTTTCCAGCATTTTACACACTTCAGCGGTAAATTCGGGTGAAAGAGGAAGTGGAGGAATGCCCTGCGCTTTTCTTTCTTCTACATGTTTGAGGTAGTCTTGCATCATAATTATTTCTCCTTGATAGAGGTATTCATACGGAATCCGGAGATCCGCTAATTTTTTTTGTATTGCAGTTCATGACCTGCGGGCTTTCAGGGCATGAACCGTTCATAACTCAAGATTGTATACGGTATACAATTTTGAACGGTTTTTGTCAAAATATTTTAGAACATATTTTCACACAAGGCACATATAAACTTAAGCATGATTATTAAAGGATGTTTGGTTTGCTTGTAAAAGCCTATAGATAAATGATTTTCAGACACACTGAAAAAGAGACCAATGCCGGCAAAAACCAAAAAGTATTTTATATGCGCTCGTTAACCTGCTGCTGCCGGAAACATAATAGAAACACAAAGTGCATGTTTCCTTGTTTCCGGTCCATGAATAAAAGCTTGGCTTATGCTTTTGTAACTTCAACAGCAGATGCATTGCAGGCAAATCAGTCATAAAAATCGATATTCATAGAATTACGCTTCTGGACAAATTCAGAAATACTTTCTTTTGCTATCCTCCAATGCCCTTTGCCGTCAGTCCGTGTGTTCCATGCAGGCAGTTCAACACGCCATATCCATCTTTTAACCGTAAGCGGATTAACCTGAAGAACCTCAGCCGCCTGCGATACAGATAAAAACCCATGAGGAATTTTTGCCAGTTCGTTACTAATGCTTTTCTCCTCCCACTCCAGCTCCCTATACACCATCCGCCTCCAAATTAACAAATATCATTTGTTAATACACAAATTGTGCGTATCAGTCAACAAAAATTTTTTGTTACTCTTTTACGCAAGTTTCATGTATTCTAATTTTTATGGATTTAGCAGAAAGATTAAAAACCCTCAGAAAACACTTTAAAATATCTCAGGCTGACATCGGGGACATCCTCTCTGTACGCCAGCAGGCCGTATCGCATTATGAGAAGTCCGGTAATATTGACGCCGCAAAACTCGAAATACTTGCTGACCACTTCGGGCTGGACATTAAATTCTTTTACGAAAAAGCTCCTCTGGAACATTACCTGAATGCCAACAGGCAAATACTCCAACAGCTCTCATCATCAGGAGGAATACCCATCCCCGCAGGGTGGGAGGTGCTTCTGGAACGGATAAACCGCCTGAATTACTCAAATATTAAAAATATTGAGAAAGTAATTGTGCCTCTGGTGGAAGTTTTTGAGGGTTCAAAAGAATAAAATCCGGCCGCTTTGAAGCCGCATTTTTGCCGGAGTCCAAATAATGGGGAAAAACTTCAAAAACCCCATACTGTTCATGGAGTTTTCTGAAAACTTTGTAAAAGCACGTCCGGTATCCGGTGTTCCGGTAAAACCCCGCACATCAGGATACCCTTCCATAAGCAGAGGAACCATTGTCCGCATGGTCAAGGAAGGGTTCGGGTTTTACAGAAACTTTGAGTATAACAAGGGGCTTCCTGTCGTTGAAAAATTTGTTCTGCGGGAAAACTCTCTGGCGAAATCTCTGCGCTACAGCTTTCTGGAAACTGCAAAAATATCACTCATAGGTTCAGCCGGAAACACAGGCTTTCTGTTCCCTGTTTCGGACGATAGTGAGCTGGAACGGATCTGTTCCGTGATGCGTTTCAGCAGAAGCAAATCCTTTGAAGCATCTCTTACTCACATTGAAAATATCGGCGGGTTTTATCCTAATGAAAAGCTTGAGATTTCTCATAATTTTGTTAAGAAGGCTGTTTTCGACAAATCATCCGGCAAGACAATCCGTTTTAAATGCTTTCCGTTTCCTGATACAGCCGAAACAGTAGCAGGCTTTCTTAACAAGCTCGGTGCGCATTCTCTGAAAATTCACCCGCAAATCGCTGATTCTATATTTATTGAAGCGTATCTCTCAGACTACAAGCCTAAACTGACAACTATTCTTAACCACAGTTATATATGTGAGATATCTGAACCTGAGATGATCGAGATAACAGAGCATTACCTTCGACATGAAGATCTTTTCTCAGACTGCGTGATGGAAAAAAAAGCCGGAGAAACATACCCTTCTGTGGGAATAATAGATTCAGGAGTTGCGGAAAATTCCTTCCTGCGCAAATGGGAATCAGGGAAAGAACTTTTTGTTGAGAAAGAACTTATTGATCCTGCTCACGGAACTTTTGTAACCGGGCGTGCCCTTGCCTGCGGGGAGAGCTTCGGAGGAACAGAATTTCTTGATGTGACAGTTATGCCCGGACGAAACGGCACACCGCCCGACCTTGCCCGCCTTGCTATGATTTTAAGAACTGTTGTTCCTAAATACAGGGACAAAATTAAAATCTGGAATCTTTCACTGGGCACAAATATCACCTCAGGAGAGAACATAAGCCTGTTCGCCTATCTTCTTGACTGCATTCAGCGGGAACAGGATGTTCTCTTCATTCTCCCCGCCGGCAACTATTCTCCTTTGAGAGACTGGAATAAAGATGAACCCAGAGCCGAAGACATAATAACCATACCTGCTGAAAGTCTTTTTGCTCTGACTGTCGGCTCGGTGAGCCACACTGATACGAATCTCACACCTTTCAACTCCCCTTCACTGTTCACCCGAAGAGGAAGGGGCGCATTTTCATCCGTTAAACCCGAACTTGTTTATTACGGTGGAACTCACGAGTACAGATTCGGGAAAAATATCCCTAAGGGAGTTTTCTCAATAGGAAAATATAACGAGATAGCAGAAGACACCGGAACAAGCCATGCTTCGCCTTCTGTGGCGGGAACAGCCGCTAAACTTTATACACTTCTGGACAAAGCAGCCACAGTGGACACAGTAAAAGCTCTTTTGATTCATAAAGCAGCAGGTGAAGCAGCTGACGGAATATATACCGGCTGGGGTCTTCCTGAAACACCGGAAAAAATGATGACAACAGATGATGACACAATAACAATCATCCACACCGGAATATATAAAAAAGGTTCATTCATTGAAACATCAGCAGTTCCGGTTCCTCCTGAAATGGTCTGTAACGGCAGGTTTAACGGCACAGTCCGCATAACACTCTCCTACCGTCCTCCGGTGAGTATTGCCTATGCGGGATATTATACATGTGTTAATCTCAAGGCATCTCTTGGTTACTATAAAAACGGAAAATGGACGGGGCTGGTGACAGATAAACATCTGAAATATGCCCCTGCTGATCCAAAAGCAAAGTCTGACTTCCTGTGGCTGCCTCTTAAGGACTACCACGCATCTGTAAATACAGCGTGTTTATTTGAGAATCTCTTTCTGCGCCTGACGGCATCAAAGAGGGATTTTTTCAAAGAACCTGTTTTAGTTCCATATGCAGCAGTCATATCCTTCATATGCAAAAGCAGCAGCAACTTTAAAAATTTTAAAGACAGTATAAAAGAGAACAATACCGTTTTTGCCTTTTTAGAGATATAATAGTTTAAATACATTTTTATTTGTTGCAATAACGTTGATATTATCGCTTTTCCATATTACAATTGTGAAATATATCGTCAGAGGTGATGGATGGCAAAGGACTTATCAAATCTGAGCATACTCTATGTTGAGGATGAATCCGTCACCAGAATGGCGGTTACTCGTGTCCTGCAGAAACGTGTCGGTCAGATTTATCCCGCTAAAGACGGCAAAGAGGGTCTCTCCATGTTTCTGGAACACAGACCGGACATGGTGCTGACAGATCTCCAGATGCCCGTTATGGACGGATGGGAGATGATATCCGAAATACGCAAAGTTGAACCGGGTGTCCCCATTATTGTCATATCTGCATATGAATATGACAACAGCGACCACTCTGTGACTGATTCAATCGTGAAGCCTGTCATAAAAGACATGCTGTTTGAAAAGATAGAGTACTGCTCAAAATAAAAAAGGGGCTCGCTAAAGCCCCTTTTCCCGTATTTATTCCTTAGGTGTAACCATCTCTTCCGGTATCACGTATTTGTCGAACTCCTCCGCAGTGAGCAGACCGAGTTTTACCGCAGTCTCCTTCAGAGTAGAGTTTTCCTTGTAGGCTGTTTTAGCTATTTTTGCGGCATTCTCATACCCGATGTACGGATTAAGCGCAGTCACCAGCATCAGAGAGTTTTTAAGGTAGCTTTTGATCACATCTTTATTCGCTTCTATGCCGACAGCGCAATGTTCATTAAACGAGTCCATGCTGTCTGCCAGAAGTCGTACAGATTGAAGAAAGTTATAGATTATCACAGGCTTGAAGACATTCAGCTCAAAATTCCCCTGACTCGCACCAAAAGCTATCGCCGCATCATTACCGAACACCTGGCACGCAACCATAGTAACCGCTTCAGATTGAGTAGGGTTGACTTTACCGGGCATAATGGAACTGCCGGGCTCATTTTCAGGTATCCTGAGTTCACCTATTCCGCATCTCGGACCGGATGAAAGCCAGCGCACGTCATTGGCTATCTTCATCAGGTTGGCAGCAAGGGCTTTTGCAGCTCCGCTTGCATAAACAAGAGCATCATGAGATGTAAGCGCCTGAAACTTGTTTGCGGCGGAAACAAAGCGTCTTTTTGTAAACGAGCTTATCTCCTCTGCCGCCATAACGCCGAGTTTAGGGTGAGCGTTTATCCCTGTGCCTACTGCTGTTCCGCCTATGGCAAGCTCCCGGACATATTCAAGTGATCCCTCAAGCTGGGTATAGTTTGTCTCAAGCATTGCCACATATCCGCTGAACTCCTGCCCCAATGTCAGAGGAGTTGCATCCTGAAGATGAGTACGCCCGATTTTAACTATTCCGGCGAATTCATCTCTCTTTGCAGCAAGCGTGTCTCTGAGCCTTTTCAAAGCGGGAAGAAGCAGATCCTCCACTTCAGTGACAGCAGCAATATGCATAGCCGTGGGAAATGTATCGTTTGAGCTTTGAGACATATTCACATGGTCATTGGGATGAACCAGCCTTTTCGTGCGGAAATCCCCGCCCATAATCTCTGTTGCCCTGCTGGCTATTACTTCGTTAAGATTCATATTGGTCTGAGTTCCGCTTCCTGTCTGCCATACAGCAAGGGGAAACTGGTCCGCAAGCTTTCCTGCAAGTATTTCATCGCATGCCTGCACAATTCCTTTTGTTTTATCATTATCAAGCTTGCCCAGCTTGTTATTAACAACAGCCAGTGACCTCTTAAGAACTGCAAAGGCTTTAATAAGCTCAGGCGGCATCTTTTCAGTGCCGATACGGAAGTTTTCCAGACTTCTCTGAGTTTGCGCCGCCCAGTAATTCCCGTCTGGAACCCTGATTTCACCCATGGTATCTTTCTCAATCCTGAAGCTCATTCTTTTCCTCCGGTGTTTTATTATAAAATTACTGATAGTTATTCTGCATTATATTAAATCTAACAGCCTTGTAATAATTTTACCATACTTAGATGCTTCTAACATCAAAAAATCGTTGTTTTAAAAATACCTGTGAGCATTATGAGCTTTATCTGTATAATATAAATTAATACCTGTTTAAAGCCGTTATTGAAATATAACATTTTTTGGGTTACATATGAGTATAAGCGCAAAATAACGCTATTAATTTTTTCAATAGCTGAATAATGAGGTGGCTATGGAACTCAAAAATGCTATGTTGGAACTGCTCCGCAGAGCCTCCACAGACCTTGCACCGGATGTGGAAAAGGCGATCAGGCAGGCATACGACAATGAGGACGAGGGAACATCCGCAAAAAACGTTTTCGGCACAATAGTCGAAAATATCGAACTCGCAAGAGAAGCGTCTACGCCTCTCTGTCAGGACACGGGATCTATCATCTGTTATGTGGATTTCCCTGTTGGCGAAAGCGAAAAGAAATACCGTGAAGCTCTTGAATGGGCAGCAATGGAAGCCACAAAGCTTCAGTATCTCCGCCCCAATGCGGTTGACCCCATCACAGGTAAAAACACAGGCAACAATATCGGAATAAACGCTCCCTACATGCACTTCCACCAGTGGGATAAGCCCGAAGTCAGGGTAAGAGTAATGCTCAAAGGCGGCGGTTCCGAAAACGTAGGAACACAGTACAGACTCCCCGATGCTGCTCTCAAAGCAGGACGTGACCTTAAAGGTGTACGCAAAGTTATTATTGATGCTGTTCATAAGGCTCAGGGATATGGCTGCGCACCCGGTATAATCGGCGTCGGCATCGGCGGTGACAGAGTTACCAGCTATGCCCTTTCAAAAGAACAGTTTTTCCGCACACTGGGCGAAAGAAGCGAAAATCCTGAACTAGCCAAACTTGAAGAAGGACTCATAGAAGATCTCAACAAGCTTAAGATTGGTCCCATGGGCTTCGGCGGTAAAACAACTGTTCTCGGAGTAAATATCGGTCTTCAGCACAGACACCCCGCCACCTATTATGTTGCAATATCATACACCTGTTGGGCTTACCGCAGGAAAACCATGATTATCAAAGGAAGCGAGGTGAGCTATGATTAAGCTGCAAACTCCTATCTCTGAAGAGACAGCAAGAAGCCTCAAGGTCGGTGATGAGGTTCTGCTTACGGGAACAATTGTTACAGCAAGAGATGCCGCACACAAGCTCATGGTTGAGGAAAGACCGGATTTCATAAGAGAACACCTTAACGGTTCTGTTATTTACCACTGTGGTCCTGTTGTCAGAAAAGGAACGGACGGTTCTTACTCCTTTGTTGCAGCCGGTCCTACCACCTCTTCCAGAGAAGAGCCCTATCAGGCTGATGTTATAGAAGAATACAAAGTACGTGCAGTTATCGGAAAAGGCGGCATGGGTCCTAAAACAGCTGATGGACTTAAAAAAACAGGAGCGGTCTACCTCCACGCAGTCGGCGGAGCAGGCTCACTTATCGCCAAGAAAGTAACAAAGGTCGATACGGTTTACAAACTTGAAGAGTTCGGAACCCCCGAAGCCTTCTGGGTAATTCAGGTTGAGGATTTCCCTTGTGTTGTAACCATGGACTCTCACGGCGGAAGCCTTCATAAAGACATTATGGAGATGTCAGCAGGCATAGCTAAAGAGCTAATGGATAAGTAGAAGATACTACAATATATGTTTTAAGGCCCTGTTCACCTTAAGGTGGTCAGGGCTTTTTTTACGGAAAAAACGGGTTCCTAGAAAAAGAACCCGCTTGTTGAACAAGTCTGGTTATACCTATAACCGTAAGATAGCTGACAGCTAGGAAGCAAAATGCGCTGTCACTATGGTTATGGGGATAACCACCGCAATTACATATGCAAACTGTGCGGTATAGATTGTAAGCCCTTTACCAAAACCTATGGGAGAATCATCGCCTGAATGGCTGAACACTCTGCCGTAAATCCATCCGCCGATAGGAATAAGAAGCAAAAAGGTAAGGAGCATCACACCCTTTACTGCATATTCAGAAACGTCTTCCCCTGCCATATGTTTTTTGAAGTAATGAGCAACAGTAGCTCCGACAACATAAAAACCACCGACTGTCAGGGTCATCTTCCTGAAAGCTGCATACCTGTCCGGTTCAAAGCTGCACAGTTTCCTGCATAGCCTGCATATCAATAACACATTGCTGTATAAATATACAGAAATCAAACCCATTACTAATACCATCAATAGCATTCCGCCTATTGTTGTCAGCAAACCCACTTTCACCTCCAAATACCCAAATATAAAGGCTCTGCTGATTTACGGGTTTTAAAACATAATCCCGTAAATCCACAGGCTTTCCGGGTGGGTGATTATAACAGGCATGAGAGTGATGTCAAAAGAAACCGGATAAATATCTGATACTAAAAAGCAAGAATGGACACTTGTTTAAAAATAAATAAATAGACAAAAAAAACCCCCGTCTCGGCAGAGACGGGGGATTTCCATATATAAAAGGGGTCAAAACCCCTCTGGGTTAACAAACAAATGTTAACTTACTTTACTACGGATTTGATAAGGGTCAGCACATAATCGGGATGTGCAAATGAACCGTGCATATCGGGGAAATTTTTGTAAAGCATGCCATCAAAAATTTCCTGCTCGCCTTCAAAAACCTTAATTTTAACAGCGGGATTATTTTCCTCACCAGATCTTGTGGTGTACACTCCTTCGCCGTCAATAACAAATTCGGGCAGGTAGTGTTCTACAAGTATAGTGAAGGGAGTCCCCTGAATTTCAGACTTCTGACCGATAAGGACTTCTGTCTGCACATCTATACCTTGTTTCTCGTTCTTCACGCCGATGATCACGCTTTTGAACTTGTCAGCGATCTCTTTGGGGATAGAAACCCTTTTTTCTTTGGGAACAGTTATTCCGTGGGGATCACCTGCGGGCTGTTCAGTTGCTGTCTGTTCCTGCGCCATGGGCGTTCCGCTTTCTTTTTTATCATCCACTACTCCCTGTGAGCAGGCGAAGATAACAAAAGAAACGAGTACAAGATAGAGTGCTTTTAACATAGTTTTTCCCTCTTATGCTAATTCAAGAATTAGTTAGCAGAAGCGTTATCAGCTGCAGGTGTGGCGTTATCTGCCATTTCCATTCCACCTTCAACTGTTGCGTTGTCTTCTGCCGCAGGAGCTTCAGTAGTAAGGTTGTCAACTGCGGTATAGTTATCCGCTACCTGTTCCTGAGTTACTGCAGGAGCTGCCGGCTCCTCTGTTTTTGTTTCTTCTGCTTTCTGTGAGCAAGCGAAGATAACAGCCGAAATGAGTAGTACATAGACTGCTTTCAACATAGTTTCTCTCTCCTATTATAAAAGTAACGGAGGGGGAGGGATTTGAACCCTCGGTACGGTATTAAGACCGTACACTCGCTTAGCAGGCGAGCGCCTTCGACCTAACTCGGCCACCACTCCTTTCCTTTAACTTACAAAACGGAGGAGGTAGGATTCGAACCCACGGATGGCTCACACCATCAACGGTTTTCAAGACCGCCTCCTTAAGCCAGACTCGGACACTCCTCCAAAGAACAAACCTTATAAGACAACTTCCCTTAATTTGCAAGAGGTATCTTTACAAATTCCAATTTTTTTTAAGGTATCAGTCATAAAAGAGCTAAGTTCGGCATTCAGGATAACATGAGTGCCGTCTATGTCAATAAATTTCATATTTTTTGCAAAAAGACTTAATCGTCTGTCTTCTGTTTTTGTCCCGTAGAGCCAATCCTGCACAAGCGGATGCCCGTGAGCCTTCAGATGAACTCTTATCTGATGGGTTCTGCCTGTATGCAGTTTTGCAGCAACCAGTGATGCTCCGCCGCCGTATTCAAGAGGTATAAAAGAAGTTCTGGCACTCCTGCCGCTTTTAAAATTAATGCGGTATCTCCCCTTTTGGTTTTTTACTGCAATGGGGAGCATCAATGAAACAGGATGCGGAAAAATACCCTTTGCCACAGCCAGATAAGTTTTTTGTACACTACCGTTCTCCATCTGCATATTCAAATGACGGTGAGCAGCGGCATTTTTGGCAAGAAGAAGCACCCCCCCTGTGCCGGAGTCCAGACGATGAACAATATACAGCCGTCCGTAACGCTCCTGCATAAGCTCAGTAATAGTCGGAATGGTGCTGTCGTATCTATCGGGGAGTACATGGAGACCATGGGGTTTGCGGACCGCAACCCAGTTTTCGGTTTCAGCTATTGTATCTGTGGAAAAATCAAGCATTTAAAGTTTATCTCTGACAAATTTCTCAATAACAGCCGCTATATCATCAGTTCCTTTTACTTCGTCAGAATCAGGCACAAGCTCTGCTATATCCCTGAATCTGGCTACAGTTTTCTGAAGCAGGCTTATCAGTGAATCCTTCATATCCTGATTTCGTTTAAGCTCAATATGTGTTCTAACCCTTGCGAGAAGCTCTTCCGAGTTGAAAGGCTTTGAAATATAGTCCACCGCGCCGGCCTGAAACCCTTTCTTAATATCTTCGGCAGATGCTCTCCCTGTGAGAAAAATAATGGGGATTCCTTCTGTTATAGGGTTCGACTTAATCTTCTCACACACCTCAAAACCGTCCATGCCGGGCATGACTATATCAAGGAGTATGAGTTCGGGACTTATGCTGTCCAGCATCTCAAGAGCCTGTTCACCGCTGACGGCAAAGGCTATTTCATAATTTTTTCTGGAGAGGATAAGACTAAGCAGCTGAATATTTTTTGGCACATCATCAACAATAAGCACAAGGGGCTTACGCTCATTCATCTCTTCCAGAAGGTCACTTACTTCATACATGCTTCACCGGATTATTCAACATTCTCCATAAAATAGTCTATGGCAACTAAAATTACAAATATAACTTAGAAACTGTGCAGGTTTTTCCCGCATGAGACATTTATTCACTATGAAATCAGACACATCTTCAGTAAAATTGTTTATGACTGAACATTTTAACTTTTTGCACGCATCTTGCTTATAGAGTGACATACCATATCTCAAGGAGATTATACACATGTTTAAAAAAGTATTACGTAAAACAGTTTCTTTAACAGCTTTGTTCTCATTCCTTGTTCTTGCATTCAGTGGCGTTGTCTTAATGCTTACACCTCCGGGACGCCTTGCAGAATGGGCAGTTTGGCGTGTTTTCACTCTCACAAAAGAACAGCACACAGACATCCATATTACTGTCGCCTGTTTATTCTTTATTACAATGGTTCTGCACATATGGCTCAACTGGAAGTCAATATGGGCATATATAAAAGGAAAGACAGCAGTTAAGGCAAGCACGGAGCTTGCGGTGTCAGTTGTGCTTACAGCGTTGGTAATATGGGGAACAATAGCTGCGCTCCCTCCTTTCAGCACAGGGTTGAAAGCTCTATCCGACTACAAAGACCACTATGAAAACACCATAGAAAATCCCCCCTTCGGTCATGCGGAGCTTTCACCTCTGGACGGACTGATAAGTAAGATGGGCTTTGACCTTGAACAGTCACTTGCCCTTCTTGAAAAAAACGGAATAAAAGTTGGCGCTCCTTCATCAACTCTGAAAAAAATTGCAGCTGAAAACTCAATAAGCCCCGCTGAAATTTACGGTATAATTAAAACAACGAAAAAAGAAAGCAGCGGTGAATTTCAACCCCTTGACGCCGAACCGGTATCCGGTCTGGGGAGAATAAACCTTGAAACCCTTGCAGGCAAAGTCGGAATAAGCACTGAAAAAGCAATTGAAATACTTAAAGCCAAAGGTATTGAGGCAAAGAGTGACGAAAAAGTTAAAGAGATAGCCGAAAAAGCAGGAATACTGCCCATGGATATCTACGATTATCTTAAAGAAAATATGTAAGAAAAAAGGCCGCCTTTCGGGGCGGCCTCGTTTTTATTCCGCTTTTGTGTGATAAATATTTTTCATAAGCAGAGCAGACTTATACAGTTTGCCCTTATCTGTCAGAGAAGGCTTTATAAAAGAAGTATAACCTTTCGTCTCTATATGTGCCTCAAGTGCGGCAAGGGATCTAAGAAGCTCCTCCGGTTCATTCCCGCCTTCTTTGGGCGAAACAAGAAACTCCATATACTTAAGAGATTTATCAGTGTAATCATTCACCAGAGTATCCAGTACGGAATCTTCTGAACAGCAGCCGGCGAGCTTTCTGAAAAGTCTCAGAACCTCTGTCCTGCGTCTTCTGCTTCTTAAAAGAAAGAAAACAAATACCCACGCCACCATAAAAACAGTGAGCGCCTGAATAATAAAAAAACCTAATGTAAACTGTGTAACTTCAGCTCCCTGCATTTTTCCCCCGTTAAGCCGTTTTCCACACGGTTTTTATAATATCTTCAATATCAGTATATTCCGGCTGCCAGCCTAAAATCTTTTTAGCTTTTAAACTGTCTGCAACCAATGAGGGCGGATCCCCTGCCCTTCTCTCTTCGGTTTTTACGTCAAAATCCACACCGCTGACAAGCCTGACTTTCTCTATAATCTCTTTTACTGAAAATCCGCTTCCGTTGCCAAGATTAAAATCTGATGAATCACCGCCGTTTTCCAGATATCTAAGCCCCGCAAGATGCGCCGAGCAGAGATCATTAACATGTATATAGTCCCTGACGCATGTTCCGTCCGGCGTGTCGTAGTCATCGCCGTAGACAGAGATGTGGGGTCTTTCACCCTTTGCAGCCTGAACAACAAGCGGGATCAGATGAGTTTCAGGATTGTGGCGTTCTTTCAGATCACCTGATTCATCATGCCCTGCAGCGTTAAAATATCTGAATATTACATACTCCAAGCCATAAGCTCTGCTGTAGTCACGTAAGATACTCTCCACTATGAGTTTGCTTGTTCCATAAGGATTTACTGGTTTTTTAGGATGCTCTTCATCAATAGGAAGATATTCCGGATTTCCGAAGACCGCTGCTGTTGAGCTGAAAATGAATCTGTCACAGGCATATTTACGCATTGTATCCAGCAAATTCAGTGTTCCGGCAACATTGTTGCGATAATATTTATCAGGCTTGCTTACTGATTCAGCAACAAGGGAAAAAGCCGCAAAGTGCATCACTGCTGAGGGGTTATATTTTTCAAAGATTCTGCCCATTCCTGCAGAATCAGCTATGTCACATTCTTCAAAGTCTCCGCAGAGAACAGAATCTCTGTGCCCTGTGGATAAATTATCGACAGTTATAGGATTAAAACCTGACTCTCCAAGCATTTTCACCATGTGAGAGCCAATATAGCCTGCACCGCCTGCAACTATTATATTTTTCATTACTTCACCTCAGCCTGTCCTGCTGAAAAGGAAAAAATTGTCTGACCTCAGCTGCCTTCCCTGCGTCAAACTCCACACTGAAAATGCCTTCAGCACTGCCGCATTCAAGAACAGTCTCTCCGATAGGATTGTAAACAGCCGAATCACCACTGTAATCCACATTGGGGTCACTGCCAACGCGGTTCACACCAATAACAAATGCCTGATTTTCGATGGCTCTTGCACGAAGAAGTGTCTGCCAGTGCTGGCTTCTTGATGAAGGCCAGCTCGCATTAACAATATATATATCAGTATCTGCCGTTTTATCCCAGAAGAGATAGGGAAAGCGCAGGTCATAGCATATGAAAGGGGTAATCCTTGCGCCGTTTAGTTCAAAAGTGATAGATTGCTTCCCTTTAGAATAATATTTATCTTCACCCGCATAACAGAATAAATGGTTTTTCTTATATACTGCAATATCATACCCATGCTTATCCAATATATGCATGCAGTTAAAGCCATCTTCAACAGAACCGTAAGCAACTGCACAGGAGAAACTTTCAGCGATGGAAGCAAAAAACTCTCTGTCTTTCTCCCCGCATAATGTCTTTTCAGTATTCATGGAAAAACCGCTGAGAGTCATTTCAGGAAATATCATCAGATCTGTATCAAAACTCGCAGACTCAAGCAGTTTGGCAATCTTTGACTTCGTAGCGGCTTTGTCTTCCCAGCACATATCAAGCTGAACAAGGGAGATTTTCATATTATCCGCAGCTCCTGCTATCTTTTGTTTACTATTTTTTCAATCAGCTCAACTTTCTCCTGAACCAGCAAAGAATCACCTCTAGTCTCAACATTCAGACGTAATAAAGGCTCGGTATTGGACAAACGGATATTCAACCGCCAATTAGCAAACTCAAGGCTCAATCCGTCGGTTTTATCTATAATAGGTTTTTCTCCCTGAAAATTAAACAATACTTCCTGTAAAATCTTTTCAGCGTTTTCTACTTTATAGTTAATTTCGCCGCTGCATGGATATGCTTGTATGCGTTCTTCAACCAAATAAGAAAGAGGTTTGCCGCTTACTGAAATAAGTTCTGCGATGAGGAGCCAGGGAATCATCCCTGAATCGCAGTAAGCGAAATCCCTGAAATAATGATGCGCCGACATCTCTCCACCATAGACAGCATCCTCTGCACGCATGCGTTCCTTAATAAAGGCATGTCCTGTCTTGGACATAACAGGTATTCCACCCGCCGCACTCACCATTTCAATAGTATTCCATGTGAGCCTTGGATCATGTATTATCTTCGCACCTTGATTTTTTTTCAGCATCATCTCCGCAAGAAGACCCACAAGATAATAACCTTCTATAAACTCGCCTTTTTCATCAAAAAGAAAGCATCTGTCGAAATCACCATCCCAAGCTATGCCAAGATCAGCTCCATATTTCAAAACAGCATCTGCTGTTGATTTTCTGTTTTCCGGCAGAAGCGGGTTGGGCACGCCGTTAGGGAAGTTGCCATCCGGCTCAGCGTTAATTAAAATACATTCAAAAGGAAGCTTTTCCGCCAGCAGTTGTGCCACAGCTCCAGCTGTGCCATTACCCGGGTTCATAACTATTTTAAGAGGTTTCAATACTTCGCTATTTATATATGAAAGCATGTGGGTAGTGTAGGCTGATTTATCATATTCCTGTTTAACAGATGCCTTTGCTAACTCTCTTTTAACAAAAGGCAGAGTTTTCAGGACACGATCCTTTATTGCGTTTAGACCACTATCACCGCTTATCGGAACTGAACCCCTTCCGACAAGCTTCATCCCGTTGTAACCTTTTGGGTTATGGCTGGCTGTTACCATTATTCCGCCATCTGTTCCCTTATGAAATGTGGCAAAATAAACTTCCTCTGTACCGCACAAGCCTATATCAATAACTGAACATCCGGCAGAAAGAAGCCCCTGCGTGAGGGATTCGGCAATTGCTTTGCTCTCCAGACGCACATCAAAACCAACAACAACAGACTTTGCTTTTTTCTCTTGGGCAAAGGCTCTGCCGGTAAGATAAGCAAGATCCGAGTCAAGCTCTTCAGGAACTTTGCCTCTAATATCGTACGCCTTAAAGCATGTAAGTTTTTCAGCGTCCATATATATCGTCTATCCTCACAATGTCATCCTCACCGACATATTCTCCAACCTGAACTTCTATCATTGCAAGCTCGACCTTACCTTCGTTTTCAAGGCGGTGAATCTGACCGGCAGGAATATAAGCGGATTCATTCGGACGAATATAAAAGCTTTTATCACCAACGGTTACTGTCGCCATTCCGCTGACAACCACCCAATGCTCACTACGGTGAAAATGTTTCTGAAGAGAAAGTTTGCATCCGGGTTCAACAACTATTCTTTTTATTTTATAATTTGAAGATTCAAGTAATACCTCGTAGGTACCCCATGGTCTGTGAACCAACCTATGAACATCTGTTAGTTCAGGTTTTATTTTCTTTATCAGCTCAACTACTTGTTTAACTTTCTGAGAGCTGCCTTTTTTCGATATTAAAAGAGCATCGGAAGTATCAACAATTAGTAGTTCCTGTACATCGATCAAGGCTATCTGCCGCTCAGAAGAAATAATAAAATTATCTGATGAGTCAACACATACAGGTTCAGGCGTTTTATCTGAATAAGGTATTATGGAGTTTCTGTTTGTATCTGTTTCTGTCTCAACATCAAGTGAGTCAAAACTGCCGAGATCAGACCAGCCTATATCACATGGAACAACCTTTACCTTATCTGATTTTTCCATTACTGCGTAGTCAATACTGTCCGCAGGAATAGCCAGCATGTCTTCGTGTTTAATCCGATATTGCTGGCTTTGCATATCTGCCTTTGAAGCAAATGCCTCTGAAGAAGCTTTATAGATCTCTGGTGAGTGTTTTTTGAGTTCATCCAGGAATACGCCTGCCTTAAAGCAAAACATACCCGAATTCCAAAGATATTTTGGAGGGAGTTTTTTTGCTTCCTGCTCTGCGTTTATACGCAAATATTCTTCGGCTTTTTCCTGTGCTGGTTTTTCTTTAAAACTCGCAACATTTTCACCATCCGCTTCAATATATCCGTAACCAGTTTCAGGATAGCCGGGGGCAATACCGAAAGTCACAAGAAATCCCATACTGGCGAGATGTTCGGCTTTTCTCACTGCATCCGCATAGGCAGACTGCTTTTTTATTAAGTGATCTGACGCAGTAACAAGAACAATCTCCTCAGGCTTAAGAAGCATGCACGCCAAAGCAATGGCAGGAGCAGTGTTTCTGCCCACAGGTTCAAGGAGAAAAACGGCTTTTGATGACTCTTCAAGCTGATCGGAAGCCAAAAAAAACTGTTCTGCATTGGAAACTATAAGAGAAGAAGAACAAAGATTTCTGTTACGCTCTTCAGTCATTTGAAAAAGTGATTTATTGTCAAACAACTTTACAAACTGCTTCGGAAGCATTGTGCGGCTGAGAGGCCAAAGCCTTGTTCCTGAACCGCCGCAAAGGATAAGGTTAATCATCTAGTGCCCTCATTTATTATATTTGAAAAACTGACCAAGTTTACTGATATTCTTTATAAAAAGCGTTCCAAGACCGCCAACACCGTTATTTCTCAAAGCTATATAATCTTCCCTGCTTTTACGTATTATATTTTTTAAGCTTTTGTTACTGGCGCCTCCTAAGCGCATTTTATATAGAACTTCCGGAATGTAAACGGTATTTATACCGCTTGTGAAAACCCTCAGGATGAAATCATAATCTGCCGCAATACGGAAATTGAGATCAAACATGCCAAAACGATCATATATTTCGCGCCGTAGGTAGAGTGTCGGGTGCGCTGGCATCCACCCCCGGCTGAGCAGTTCCGGAGTGAAGCTTCTGCTTTCCCAGTATCTGAGGATTTTTGTAATATCACTTTTCGGAGTATAGATAAGATCCGAGTATACGCCGTCAGTATTTTCACTGAAAGCTTCCGCTATTTTTGCTACTGAGTTCTCATCCGCAAAAACATCATCACTGTGCAGAAAGCCGATTACGTCGCCTGTTGCCAGTTTGACGCCTTTGTTCAGAGCATCGTATATTCCTTTGTCTTTCTCACTAACGAATTTAGTTATTCTGTCGCCGTAGCTTCTTATTATATCAACTGTTCCGTCCGTACTGCCGCCGTCGATAATAATGTATTCCGCATCCGAATATGTTTGAGATAAAACAGATTCGATCGCATCGGCAATTGTTTCTCTGTTATTCCAGACAGCTGTGATTATGGATATTTTCATGAAATGACCTTTTTCTTCTCTAAATCCTGAAGCCATGCCTCGAATTTCTTGGGCAAATTTTTTTTATTACCATCCGAAATACAAATTGAGCAAAACTCTGAGCCAGGAGGTAAGAAATAGCTAGAATCATAATTCATTATACAGAAAAATGGCTTTTGGTAAAAATATGCCAGATGAATAAACAACGAATCCGGACCGCAATAAACATCTGCATTTTTCAAAATATTTGCGGCTTCCTTAAGACTTGTTTTTGTGTAGTAATTATCGACATTACTTTCAAATTCAGAATAAACCCCCAAATAATCGATAAGAGATATTGTAAAATCCAAATTTTTCATTCTTTTTACTAGAAAATCTAATATGTCTTTACGAAGATGCCGCACTTCGTTCCTGCCAACAGGGTTTATCACAACAGATTTCCCTCGTAATTTAAAATCTTTTGAGAGTGCAAACTCTATTCTTTTGCCTAAGTTGCGCTCAATGACTTTTGCACGATCTTGATAAAATCCTATTTCTTTACTTGCTGCTTTTAGAGTGTAGCTGTTTAGAAAAAGCTTCATAAGCTTAAATCTAAAATCATCTTTTTCAAAAAAAACAAGCTCATTCGACGGTACATTTACTTTGATATATTTGATAAGAAAAATAAAATCCTTCACACTTTTCATAAATGATTCTTTTTTAAAATTGTAAAATGCAGGTATACCATCATAAACCTTTTTGAAGTTAACGTCATTTACTTCTATTATTTCAGCTATCTGTTTTGTCAAACTCGTACCATGCACTGTAATTTCATGACTATGTGAATTTCTGAGAAGCGTTAAAGATATTAGGTTATCCCCGAATGCCTGTAAAAGAAAAATATGTTTCATATCTCACCCAATTTTAAGTAAGTCTTCTTTTGCCATATTAAGTACTGGAGAAATCCAATATAAAATCCGAAGAATGGAAACCCAATTGAAATAGTTGTAAACATTATAAAATTCACAAATACTGCATAAAAGAAGAAATAATTTAATTTTGCTCGGTAAAGCTTAAACAACAACACCGATACAGATAAAGGAATTAATACACCAAATATTCCAAGTTCATAAAATGCTCCTCCGTATCCGGACATTATGCGCCCTTTGAAACCAAAATACTCATATATAACATAATCAGCATAAATATTAGTTTGCTGTTGGGCATAACCCACCCAGCTATTGTAACCATTTGGAAAAAGATAGTTTTCTATAAAGCCTTTAATTGAGAAATAAACATGAAAAAAACGGGCATTTATACTTGCATCAATTAAAAGCAAATCCATTGGATTACTAATTAAAGAAAAGAAAATATTTTTAAGCCTTGAGCCTGTCATTAAAGATATTGCACCAACTCCAGAAAGACACAAGATAACGGAAGGAATGAAAACTCTAAAGTTAAAGCAAAAAATGAGATAACTGATGAACATAATCAGTAGAAATAAAGTAGCCATACTGGATTTAGCTAAAAAAATTACTCCAACAACACATACCATAATCAATAATTTTTTATATTTTATTTTTAAATGCAAAATATAAATAATATAAAAAATGAACACAATTCCAAGGGCAGTGGGTTCAACTGCTAAACCAGTAACCCCCCTGTTCGCAGTTGTTCTGGCATCTGCAACTAATGAAGTAAGAAAGTTTTCTGAATAAGCTAATTGAATCAGTGATACAAAAAACCAGATTACTAAAGTTGATACAACTATCTTATTTACCGAAAATCTTCCACTTTTCAGAGTTCTAAATGAAACAAAAGATATAAAAAAAAGTGAAAAATAATTTATGAAAGATCTGATACTGTTAAAAGTTATCGGTGGAATTAAAAAAATAAGTAGACTGATTATAAGAACAACAAATAATAGAAATTCTACAAAGGTAACTTTGGGTATAAAAGTTAAAAACAAAACTAGAGATAAAATAAAAGCATAAGGCTGAAGATCTGTATTTAAATTTAAAAAAGCTATATAAGGAAAAAAAATAAAACAAAAAAATATGAAATAAAAAGAGGCTCTCAGTAAATCAGAATTTTTGTGCATTTATATTCCCATTACAATAAGATAGCAAGTTCGTACTAATCAATATTTAGTATATTTTGATAATCAGTAAATGCTTTTCCCTTGATCAATCTGAACCTATCACTGAAACAATCGGCTCCCGCACTTAAGAAAGAGTAGCTATTTTCCAATATTTCATAATCAACATCGTTAACAAAATAACTTTTGAGACCTATTTCTTCCGCCATTCTAGCTCTGCTGTCGTTACCGATAATAATTGAAGGTTTACCAAGACTGGCAAGCATAAAAGCTCCGTGAACCCTGTTCATGATTCCAAATTTAGCTTTGCTGTAGAACTTCATATAGGCAAGAAAGTCATCTTTTACATGAAAGATTTCTGCATCAGGATCCAATTCCAAAGCCTCTTTTACTTCTTTATCATTATGACATGAAAAGATGACTTTTTCTCTTTTTTTCATATCGAAGTAGAATTTCTTAAATTCACTGTGCCATCTATCAAAATCGATCTGCTGACCAAAGGTATAGTGAGCTCCGCCTTTCATGTAGTTAACTACAACAAAGTCCTCGGCTTCACTTTTCAGCCCCCACTCATCAACCGCAAAAATAGAGCTACAAGGGATAACAGGTACATTGATTCCTACCTTGGACAATACTGTTTTTGATAAAGTATCTCTTACTGTAGTTACTTCACATAAATCGTAGAACTCGTTTATATAGTTATAACACTTTTCGCAAAACTCAGACCCATCAGAATGGTATTTTTGACAACTACCTGCTGCAAGATTAAACATGCGTGCAGACTTATTCTTTTTGAAACGATCTCTAATAAGAGGCTGAAACCACTCATTATTGTAGCAATGCGACTCCGAATGACACCAATATACGGGCGCTCCGCTTTGGATAACGAGATCAGCCTCAAGGATATAATCACTGTTAGCATTTTTGGGAATAAGCTTATCCAGCCAGACCGACGGGCGCCCTAAACGCCAATCTTCATATCCCTTTCTCACCGTAATAGGGGAGTGTTTATGTATGTTGTGAAACTCCAAGTCACTTTTCTTATATACCTGTCTTATTAAGTACTTTATTCCCTCGCGGACAAAGTCATCCCCAACATTATGCTTCACGGTTGTTATTATTGCAATATTCATAGCTCTCTCCATATCCTTAATTGTGCTTAATCTCTGATTATTTTCTCGACCACCTCGGAAACTGAACATTCCGAGGTATCTTCAGGAATAAGCCAACTCACCAAATAATCTCTGAAACGTTCTGCTTTAATAATTGTTTCAGGATCAGAAAGAATTTTCTTAAGCTGATTAGCTACACTATCATCATCTGTTATCTCAAAAATAAGCTCTTGCCTATTGAAAAGATGATTATGCAGGTGGGGAAAAGTCTCAAAGTTGGAAAAAATCGGAAACTGCTTGGGGCAATTAAACTTGAGCTGTATCACAGGCAGCCCGAATGCAGCAGCGTCAAATGCAAATGTAGTTCCGAGATTAAGAACAGAAGTACATCTGGACAACTCTTCAATTCTCTTATTGTTATATTCATCTGAAAGACCGTATGAAGAGCGACCGTTATTTTCCTGATAGCTTCCGATCACAACGTTATCATATTTAGTAAAATAATCCAAATCTCCGATGACGGTATTAGGCTTAGGTTTAATTAATAACTTTTGACCGCCTTCGACAGAAACCAACATTTCCATAAAACGTATCTCTTCTTCATAACGATCAGAATCGGAGCATTTACTGGTTATGGCAGGATACATCATTATGTTTTCGCTTGATTCACCTTTGTTTTCAGCTTTTATAGCGTACAGAAGCTTAATAGGATAAGCGTAATCAATATCCGTATCTGCCTGACAAAATGCCCAATCATTTCCGAGGTTTTTATTCCACAAAAAAACCTTTTTGGACACATAGCCAAGAGGCCACTTCGCAGGATGATCCCAGCTTTCCATAATGGAATAAACCTTCTGCTCCTTGCCACATAAAAGATAAGGAGAAACAGGAATGGTAACGGCAATTATTTTTTCAGTCGGCAGTTTATGAGTAATAAGCCTTTCAATAATCTTCTTAACTATTCTATTTACATTACGCCTTTCAACCGAGGGGGTTATGAACATAAAAAACTTTAATAACGCAGCAAGAAAAGGGTTAGTGTCATCAAACCGTCTGCTAAGCAGTTTTTGATAAATCTGCGAGTAGTCAGAAGGAGTAATAAGAAGAACCAAAAGCTTATGCATGTTTTTAGCAAATTTATTTTTGCGGTCGTAATCAATTATTCTTGCCACGGTGTCTTCGGGCGCTGTTATAGCCTGAACATCGCTGACAATATCATCTGATACAACATAATGAATGCCTGTATTTCTCTGTTTTAAGTCACTTATATACGGCAGTGCAGTATGCAGTGCAATTTTTGATGAGATAAAAAAAGTAATTTCAGCAGTATTCATTATTTCCCCGTAATTTCTTATTATTCAGTACTCTTAATATTAATTATTCTCTCCGCTATTTCCCAGTCTTCCGGATCATCTATATCAAAGCTGTCTATTTTTTTCATGAAATACGGCAGAATCCTCCCGCCGAAAATAAACTCAGGGAGCTTTTCAGTTCTTGTGATGTATATGGCGGCTCCGTTTCTTGCGTAGTATTTCTCCGTTTCCTGCCGTCTTTTAACCTCTGTGCTTCCGATAACGTATCTGCCGTCAAAGGTCATTATCTTCTGAGGGGTGAAAGCGTGCGGTACTTCAACAACGCTGACAAGGCTATCCGCATCGCTGTCTGCTCTGAAAATTTCTATTGCTTCATTTATATGCGCCGCAGTCCTGAAAGGAGATGTGGGCTGAAGAGTCATAACAGCATCAAAACTTTCCTTTGTGCGTCTGACAACATCCTGAAGCACCGGCAGAGTGGGAGTGCTATCCTCCGCCAGTTCAGCCGGACGCATCATAACTTCCGACCCGCATAAAGACGCAGCTGCCGCAATCTCAGGGCAGTCGGTGGAAACAATCACTCTGTCTAGGGAAGAACCGAGAGCCGCCTCAATGGTGTAGGCAATGAGAGGCCTGCCCCTCAGAAGCTTGATATTCTTTTTCGGAATCCCTTTGCTTCCTCCCCGTGCGGGTATTATTCCCAGAATCTTCATCAGTACTGAATCACCTTCTGCACCGGAGGGTTGACTGTGGCGAGAATATCCGCAATCTTTCTGCCCGACTTGCCGTCGCCGTAAAGCAGGTCGCTTTTATATTTGCCGTGGGCGAGCTGATGCCTTATGCCCTCTTCAATGCTATCCGCGGTGTAGTCCGCCTGATAAACATTCTCTGTCCTGAGGCGTTTGTTCTGCCTTGTGCCAATATTAACCACTGGAGTGCCTATGAATGCTCCTTCCCTTACGCCGGAACTGCTGTTGCCAACCAGACATGCAGTTGTGTTCATAAGATGGATATAAATATTCGTGGGGAGGTTTTTAAATACATAAAGCCATTCAGGCTTGTTTCTTTCCCTGAAAGTCCTTATCCCTTTTGAAATGTCGTCACTTCCGGCATCCGCATTGGGCCAGAGCATTATTGTCGGGAGCTTCAGCCTGTTCAGAGCCTCAAGGGTTTCTTCTATCTGTCTTCTGTTGCTGCCGAATTCCGTTGTGACAGGATGCTGGGAAACAAGGAGATACTGCCCGCTCAGGTCAAAACTGCTGCCTACCCCGCCGTGGTCTTTGAAAAGATTGCGGAGCTCCGCAGCGGAATCCTTCTCCAGCTCCTCCGCCACAAGGTCTGTCCTTGGGCAGCCGACATTAAAAACATACTGAGGATCTTCACCCATTTTTATTATTCTTTCCCTTGAATCCTCATTCGCAGGGAAATGCACATGGGCAAACTTGGTAATAGCATGCCTAATGCTCTCGTCAATTGTTCCGGTGACCTCACCGCCCATTGTGTGGACTACTCTTATATTCATATAGGCAGCGGCTATCGTAACAGCCATCATCTCGAACCTGTCGCCCACTACAACCACATAATCAGGCTTGAGATTCGCAAGCACCATAGCCATTTCTATAGTTCCCAGCCCGGTTGATTTAGCCATGGTAACCGGATTTTCGCCCTCCACTATGTTAAAGAAGGTGTAATCGATCCTGAATCCGTCCTTCTGCACAAGATCCTTAATATTCCCGAACCTGTCCAGAAGGGCGGAAGCGCCGAGAACAACCTGAAGCTCAAGAGCCGGATGCTCCGCCACTGCTTTCATAACAGATTTTATACTGCTGTAATTGGCTCTGCTGCCTACAAAAACACATATTTTTCTCATATCAAATCATCCCGCTTAATTTTGTGGTTTTTTCTGACAGATTTATTGATCTTCATACCTACCACGCTTTTGTATTCCGCGGCGGGTATGCCGTCACACGGCTTTTTATAAGCAAGCATGGATTCGATTATAACCTCGCCCGCTTTTATATCGCATGCAGCCACAATTGATTTCTCAAAAGTATACTTCATGTTGCCCAGAGACTTAACCTTTTCATCCTTATCTATACGATGTTCAAGCGCTTTTTCAACACTGCGTATCTCGTCCACAATCCTTTTAAATTCATCCGGTTCGGTGGAATTTTTTGCATCACTGCCGTACATCTTTTTGGAAAGAGTAAAGTGCTTCTCAATGACTGAGGCGCCCATGATAACAGCGGCTATAGGAACAGCCGATCCGAGCGTGTGATCGCTGTAGCCAGTTTCTATTCTGTCGCCGTATCGTTGCTTCAGCTCTGTGAGAATATTGAGCCCCGCGGCCTCCGGCGGGCAGGGGTATTCCGATGTGCACTGAAGCACGGTAAGCTGTCCGCATCCGTTCGAAAGGAGGGTCTCCACCGCCGCGTCAAGCTCTTTCCATGAGCTCATTCCGCTAGAGAGCAGAACCTTCTTGCCTGTTTTGGCTATTTTTACAAGGAGCGGTGTGTTGCTCACCTCTCCGGAGGCTATTTTATATGTACTGACACCCACCTGTTCAAGAAGGTCAACTGCTTCAAGTGAAAAGGGCGAACTGAAGAAATCCACCCCGGCTTCTTCCTCGCTGTAACGCTTGAGTTCCTTCCATTGTTCAAATGTAAACGCAGTGCGTTCAAAATACTGCTTCCTTGTTTCATCCTTGAAGTAGGGAGGATTCGGCGCATCCGGCAGGCTTTCCGCCTCGAAAATATGGGTTTGCAGCTTCACCGCATCAACGCCGCATTCTGATGCCGCCTTTATGAAGCATTTTGCCAGACCAAGGCTGCCTTCGTGTGTGTTGCCTATTTCTGCTATGATGTATGTTTTTTTCATTTTTTCAACCTCATGAGCAAGCCCAGTTTTTTGAAATCAAGCAGTTGCATTTTATAGCCGATGGCAAGCCCCAATAAAAGTATAAGAAATTTATAGCCATAATCCAACACATTAAAGCTGCCGAAATTGCCGTTAATATAAATTGCAACTCCTAATGCGGTGTACATATATAAAATAATAATGATATTACGTCCGAAATTCGGCTTTATTTTGTACATTCTGGCAGTAAGCAACTCCGCAAGCACATATGTCATGATGAACGAAAGTATCGTGCTCATAACTGCAGCCATAGCACCCAATTTAGGTATCATTACGATATTGAATACTATGTTAGCTATTCCCGATGATATGGTAATCAACGCCACCATACCTGTTTTCTTTTCAAAAAAGAGTGCGGACGAGCTAAAGCAGTACAGGGATCTGAATACATAGGCAGAAGCTAGTAGCGGCATCATTTTCCATACTGGAAAATACCTGTCGTCAAAAAATAAGCTCATTATCTCAACCGAAAACAAACCCAAGATAACAACCATGAGAACAATTGCATAAACAAAAATATGTGACATTTTGTCCGATTCGCTGCGGGCAATCTTTACTGATTTCTTAGCCTGCTGGTTATAATAAGGTAGAAATGCGTTGTTGAACTCGTTCACAATCATCTTGAAGACCGAGGCTATTTTGTCGGAAAACATATATAAACCGATAGCGGAAAGCACTACATACTTTTCGAGAATGATTCTATCCGAATACATGAATATAATACCTGACAAAGCGTGCGGAATAATCGGAAGAGAAAACAAGATAGGCTCTCTGAGCATTTTTATATCCAGCTTCCATATAAAAAATTCTTTAATAAAAAAGAGATATATGAAAAAAGCTGCCCCTGCGGTAATGAGCGTAGCCTCTACGACTCCCTGCCCGCCCCTTTTGAGAATTATCACTTCGACAATACTAACGGCTAAGCCTATGATAAATATGGCAAAAGACACACTCATAGCAAGTCTTGCTTTCTGCTGAACTCTTATAAGGTAGAGGGCTGCCGTCTTGAATACAGTAAAAAATGCCGTCAACGCACCTAAATAAAACAGCACATAATACGAATGCTCCGTCTGCGGAAATACAATTTTTACTATATGATTAAGACTAAAAAGAATAACTGCGAATGTAACAAGAGAAACAACCGTGAGGACGGCAAAAAGCGTGGTCACGAAAACTTTAAGCTGCTCGTCCTTATATTCAAAGTAGAACCTTGAAAGAGACGACTCGATTTTCAGCGATAAAAAAATAGGCAAAAAAGACTGAAGGCTCAATACCAGAGCAACAATACCATAGTCGCTCGGACTAAGGTAACGGCTGTAAACAGGCAGCATAAACAGATTCACTGCTGCAGGCAGCAGAGCAGCAGCCATATAATATGCCGAATTTTTAAAGACTTTCAGGCTCATTTCCTGCAAACCTCTAGAATAAGCTCTTCGTATCGGCGGATCGTGTTTCCATCGAAAACTTCATTTCTTGACAGCCTTTCCCAATCTTCCGAGAAATCACCTGCTGAGTTCAAAGCATTATTCACCGCAGACATAAGCTTAGCTTTATCTCTGACCATTATGATACTTTGAAGAAAGTCGTACATTTTGTAATTAAGTTCGTAAAAATCAACAACGACCGTATTGATTCCGCATAAGACCGACCAAACCACGGTGCTGGAAAAAGTTGCAACAAAAACATCGGCAGCGGGTAAAGCGTAAGATAATCTTTCGTTCAGTATGCGACACCTGTAAGCCGTTTCAAGAAAAGAGTAGCTCTTACGATTCATTTTAGGGTGTAAGGAGATAAGTACCTCTGCACCACTGCTGCATAAGGAAGAAATAAGGAATTTTATTTCTTTCCAGTGCTTATCCCATGTCAGAATATTATGCTCTGCAAGCTGAGGAAGAGCGACAATGATAATCTTTCTTTTTAAATCAAACTCGTATATTTCACTAAACTCCGCTTTGATCTCTTCTCGTTTTAGGTTTTGCCTGTACAGCCCGTCATAGGAAATATCGCCTATAATGCGTATCTTTCGCCTTTCAACGCCCAATTCTGCGTATTTATCCGCTGAATATTTATTGTTAAGACAGATAACAGTGCTTTTGCCGCTGCCCATAACAAACGGATTTGACGCGTGTATCCCAAGATCGTGCAGAACATTGCCTATAGGGTGAGGGTAATAATATAAATCGTCATAAGAGTATGGAAGATTTTGCTGTGTTTTGCGCACATATTCGGAAACAAACCATCTCCTTTTCACAACGGGGATTCCGGCGCCGAGCTTCAATATGCGCTCTTTATCTGCAAAATCCACAAGATAGGGGATCACGGTCGGGATATTTAGTTCTTCTGCCACCTTAAGAAAAACGCATTCATCGCCTAAGTGCCTGTCACCATTTATTAAAATTACATCAATATCTGCATTTTTTACATATTCGGATACGAGCTTGTGCCTTGCGGTAAAGCTGTGATAGAAAGCTTCCTCGCTGCGCTTCAACTTGCCGCCGAACAAAGGTGTAGTTTTGATAAAAGCAACACCCTTTCTCACAAGCTTGATCATATTTTCCGACATAGCCGATTTCAGTTTATTCTTTACTAACGACTTAAAACGGCTAGTATGCAGGGTTTTCTCATGCACGGGGTTAATAACGCAAAAAGAAAGCTCGCCTACCTCTCTCTTATAAGTGCCTGCAACATTGTCCCCTATGAAAAATTTGATTTTGATATTGTCCGAAGCGCTTTTACTTAGCTGAGCTGCAAACAGACATTGGTCAAGAAACCTCTGGGGTTGCGTGGCGACAAACAATATGTTCTTCACTTATGCTCCATAAAGACTTCGGCAATTTTGAAATCCAGAGGTTTAGCAATTTTTAACAATGTCTGCAAATGTCTGCTTCCAAGCTGTCCTGCACCGATCAGCGCAACTTTATATCCGTACATTTTATCACCGTAAATTTTAGAGACTAAACCCGTCATCGACAATTATATTCTGACCGTTGACATACCTGCTCATGTCGCTAAGCAGATAGAGCAGAGTACCCTTTAAATCAGCTTTATTCAACATCCCCTTATTGAGACATTGCTCTTTATATGCAGCAAGGAAAGGCTCGGGCTGATTATTAAAAATACCGCCCGGGCTTATTGCATTAACTCTTATGTTCATACCTTTAAAATACTTTGCCATGTATTTGGTAAGCAGGATAAGCCCTGACTTTATTGCAGAATATTCCACCGGCATAGTCATGGGGGTATTATCATAAATTTCAAACTTCGGAGGGACTACTCCGTATACTGAAGAGATATTTACTATGTTGCCGTAGCTTTGCTTACGAAAATACAATGCAAATTGCTGAGAAGTAAGGAAATAACCTCCGAGATTGATTCCGAGATTCTCAGAAAAATCTTCAAATTCAACATCAAAGAAATGTCTTCCGTAATTTTTATTTCTGGGGTATGCGTTATTGACTACGGCGTCGATCCTGCCGTATTTCTTATCAAGAAAGCGTATACATTCGTTAATGGATTCTTTTGAGTTTATATTAAGGAGGATAAAGTCGATATTTTCCGTATTAAGCTCGTTTGACAAGAGATGTTTGACTTTTTCTCCCTTCTCTTTGTCATAATCTCCGATTACTGCATAACCGCCGTTTTCGGCAACAGCTTTAACAAACTCCTGACCTATAAGCCCGGCGCCGCCTGTAATAACAATTACTTTACCTTGCAGCATTTTTCTTTCCTATCATAAACTCCACAAATTCAAAATCTAATTGACAATCTATATCAATAGAGCGTTCTTCAGGCATGACATAAAGACCCGTTTTTTCCATATAATTTGTTTCAGAATTAAATAACACATCTCTTTTCCATATATATATGGACGCATTCATATCAAAGCATTCGGGAGCATCTTGCCTGCATGTTACCGGCGGATTAAGCTCAAGGACAACCTTGACTCGCCCCTTCTCATCTCTCTGAACCATATTAAAATAAGGGGATCTGCGGGAAGGCATTGCTGTTATCAAGTTGTCATTATCATCAGCAATAAACTGATTCAAAGCATTATGTATATCCTGAACATCTCTTAAGGGTGATGTACAGTCCAAGTCTACTATCACATCGTAGGTTAAAGAGAACCTTTTCTCCATCTCTAAAACTGCTTGCCTTATTGCAGGACGTTTTGAGATAACATCATTTGCAAGTTCAGCAGGTCTTTTCACCGTTTCTATGCCTTTGACTTTCGCTGCCGTATCAAGAATGTCGTCTGAATCACTGTTGACGACGACTTGTGAAAATACGCCTGATTCCAAAGCTTGCTCAAGGGTGTAGTGAATAAGCGGCTTACCGTATAATGTTTTAATATTTTTATTTTTAAGCCCTTTCGAGCCGCCTCTGGCAAGAACAGTACATAAAATATTCATTTCCACACCTTCAATAAATTATTTTCTCTTGAGCTGTCAAACAATTTAGCCAATGAAAGCCCGTCCTCGTAAGATGCGGGAATACTGAAATCTTTGGCTAATATATCGTTGTGCATTTTCAAAAAAGTCGTATTTCGCTCCAAGGTGTCTAGCTGTTTTCTCTCAGTCATGCCACCCTTTGACGTAACCTCTATTATGTTACGGAACAAATCAAGCTCTATAGTTTTTTCTTCCGCATTAATTTGTATAGTTCTCTTCTGTTTCTTTGAAATTGAATCCAATTCGAGAGAGAAAAGCACATTTTGATCGGTTTTACCTATCATAGAGTAATAATCATCAGATGAAATTTCCAGATCGGATATTTTATCATTCATTGATTTAAAATAAGTTACTCTACCGAGAAGAAACTGAACCAAATCAATATCATGGCTATAATCCAACATTATGCCGCCGCCCTCTTCCTTCTTGGCACTGTAAGAATTGCGATAATCGGTTCCTACTCTCCACGTGGGCAGATATTGTCCCGCATAAAAGCTTGCAGATAATATTTTACTGCATGTCTTCAAAATATCACGACATTCCAAAACAAGAGGGTGAAATCTGAGGTTATATGCTACTAAGATACGGTTATTGATATTGTCCAAATCTATGAGTGATTCAAACAGAGGCTTTTCGACCAAAATAATTTTATTACTGACGAGAGTGTTGATTGTTTTTAAATCAGAAAAATGCTCAATAGTCTTAGAACCGATTACAAAATAATCATAATCAGTAATATGGTTCACATCATTTATCGAACGGAATGAGTTTTCAACCTCAATATCCCGTCTGCTGACAACGGCTACATTATTAACCCCAAGCAGACTGCACAGAATATCATAGTGCCTTCTGCCTATTGAACCAAAACCTATAACTAACGCTTTCATATCCGACCTGAACCCTTATTTAATTGTTAAGATATTATAAAAGATTCACTTCATTGCCAGAAGTACATTCTTGATCTCTTCAATACTTTTAAGGCTTTCATAAGTCGGCAGATTCAGTCCCTGTTTTGAAAGCATTTTAGTAACGGGAGTTTCAAACCTGCAATAGGGTTTATAAACTTCCATATCACTGAGAGGGTAGAAGAATGGTCTTGCGTCTATTCCGTTTTCTTTCAGTTTCGCCATATAGTCGTCTCTGTTTAAACTTTCATCAAGTAAAACACTTACAAGCCAAGTTATCCTCTTTCTGTCAGGCAGATCCTTCTGGAAGGAGAATATACTATTGTCCAAGACCTCTTTGTAGCTTGCTTCGTATAATTTCCTGTTTTTATGTATCTCTTCCACTCTTTCAAGCTGCGCCACGCCTATGGCAGCCTGAAGGTTGGTCATACGATAATTGTACCCTACTATATCATGCCAGTAACGCTTGGTTTTGCTCATTCCGTGATCCTTCAGTACCCTCATTCGTGCCTCAAGCTCAGGGTCGTTAGTAACGCACATACCGCCCTCACCAGTGGTAATTACCTTATTGCCGAAGAACGAAAAGCAGCCTATATCGCCGAAGCTGCCGACCTTTTTATCCTTGAACATGGCTCCGTGAGCCTCGGCGCAGTCCTCTATCACTTTCAGGCTATGCTTGCGTGCAATCTCCATAATCCTGTCCATGTCGCATGCCTGACCGTAAAGATGAACGGGAATAATCGCCTTAGTTTTCGGAGTTATAGCCCTTTCAACAGTTTTCGGATCTATGCACCAACTTTCTACCTCGACATCTACGATAACAGGAACGGCATTTGCATGAAGAACGGTGTTTATAGTAGCGGCAAAGGTAAGATCAGGCACGATGACCTCATCACCCTCCCCTATACCCAAAGCCACGAGGGCAAGATGCAAAGCCACGGTTCCGTTTGAAACTGCAACTCCGTATTCGCAGTCCGAATACTCGGAAAAGCTTTTCTCAAACATGCCTATATATTTGCCGCTGCTTGAGATCCATGTGCTCATAAAAGCTTCGGTAAGATATTTGAACTCGTTCCCTCCTAGATTAGGAATAGCCACTGGGAAATACACATTTTGTTTATATTCAAAAAAGTCAACAACCTCAAAGCCCTTATTGACAATAGGAATTATCTTGACCTTATGAGATGTTTTACCCATTAGTACGTCTAAGCTCTCACCCTCATAGGCATATGTAAACTCTTTAGAAACAATAGCTTCGACTCTCTCGTCAAGCCCGACGTCCCCCAGCAAAGCCCTTCTGATGTCGCCGTCGGTAACAATACCGCACAGCTTATCTTCTTCATCAACTACAAAAACTATCCCCATAGCGTTATCATTGATAACTTTCATAGCCCCAAGAAGAGTATCGTTTTTTTTGCAAAGCATATTATTTTTCATAGCCCCAGCTCCTGCAGAATCACTAGACTGTCATGAACAACATCAAGGCCGCCGTATATTTCCAAAGTAAAATCTTTATTTCCCAAATTGTACTGTTTGAGCATTGAAATCAGTTTTTCATCCTCGGCGAGAGGATGGTTTTGGTCATGCAAGCCGTCATTTGAGCTTAAATGTATGTAATCGCTTAGTTCAAGCATTGTTTTCAGTTCAATGCCGAAGTCCAGCCCTAGAGTATTGCAACTTACTTTCAGATGTGCAACATCCAGAAGCAGCTTGAAATTAATCTGCTCTGCAAGCTCATAGTAAGAAGCGGAAGTGCAGAGCATAAAAATATTTTCTCCGCCGTATGTTTCATAATTTGTTTTGGAGAAAACATTATTCTCCAAATATATATCAATCCCTTCCGCATAGGCAGCAACTTCACAATAGCCGTTTATGAAACGCTCAGTTGCTTTTTTGTAATCATTGACGGTCTTTTTATTTATTTTTTTACCGATCTCATCTGTTCTTATATCGACAAAAAAACCTGCATGGAAACCGAATTTAGGTGCGCCGAGTTCTTGGGAAAGCTTCAGAGCGCATTTCAAGTGTTCGATTGTTTTTTTATAAATTCCGTCATCAAAAGAGGCCAGATTAAGCACAAAATGCTCTTTCGGAGGAGGAAAATAGTTATGGCAGAGATAATTAAGGTTAAACTTGGCTTTCAACTCAAGCAGATCCGATTCGAACCCATTGTAATGCTCCGTTCCGCCTGAAAGCTCGATGTTACGGAAGCCGTTTAAGGCGAGTTCGGTGATACTTTCGGCAATTTTTGTATGACGGACGCATGAGCTTGAAACATAAATCATTTTATCTTCCTGGCAGGATTTCCCACGTATGTTCCTTCTTCTTCTATGTTCCTGATAACCACACTGCCTGCACCTACAGTAACTTTACTGCATATTGAGATATTATCTATAACAACCGCACCCGAACCAATCATACATTCATCACCGACTGAAACTCTTCCGCACAATCGTGAACCGACCGATATATGGCAATGGCTGCCTACCTTTACTTCGTGTTCCAGTATGGCCCCGCTGTTGATGATGTTGTTATCACCTATGCAGGTGTAGGAGTTCAGGTATGAGAAAGCAAAAATCTGATTAGCTTTACCCATTAACACATAATTTTCTACACAAGCGATGGAATGAATTAAGTTTTCTGTCAGGAGCTGCTTGCCGAACTTCTCATAAAACCGCCTGCGCCTTGAATTATCGCCGACAGAAAGAAATACCGATGAACCCGCAGGAATGTCGCTGATTTTTCCCGTCAGTTTTATTCCGTGTATAAACTCTTCCTCGGCAAGATTATAGGAACCGTCATAAATGCCAAAAACATACCCTTGGGTAAAGTGTTGTTTAAGCAAATTAACAGCAGATCTGGCATGGCTGCCAGCCCCAATTATCGCAATGCTTTTCACAGGACAATCACCTCGTCTGCTTTTAAGAATCGGGAAGCTTTCTTACCGATAACATCTTTATAGTAAATAGGGGAAATACCTGTTCCGCCCGTCCTTTTGGCGATAATGCAGTCTTCCGTTAATATTTCACCCTTTTCAATGTCTCTGGCAACCACAAGACATTTCTGAAGCGATACTCTTGTTTTCGTCTCAGAAAGATTAGGTTTTTTAATGCTACTGCCCATATATTTTTCAACCCTGCGTACAAGTTGGACAAATTCCTTAAGTTCTTCCGGGGAAAGCGAGGCTTTATGATCGGGTCCTTTCAAAGATTTATCAATGGTAAAATGCTTCTCCACGACCTTTGCTCCCATAGGAATGGCAAACGGAGCAGCCCCCACACCTACAGTGTGATCAGAATATCCTACCAGTACGTCAAAATGCTTTTTGAAGGTGTTTATGACCGCCAGATTCGCCTCGCAATCTTCAATGGGGTAATTAGCAGTGCATTGGAGAAGAACAACATCTTTGTTGTATTTATATATGGTTTCGATCGCCATCTGTACTTCCGAAAGATAGCTCATGCCCGTGGAGAGGAATATCGGCTTGCCTTTTTTTGCCGCTTTTTCGAGAAAAGGGAGGTTTGTGGTATCGGTCGAAGCTATTTTATAAGCGGGCAGATCCAGCTCGTCAAGTTCGTCCAGACTGTATTCATCAAAAGGCGTGGTAAGGAAAATAATACCGTTTTCACGGCACAGTCCCTTAAGCTTAAAATTTTGCTCACGGGTAACCTCAAGCTTTTTAAGCATGTCATATTGCGATTCTTCGGAATCCGTCGTTTTTTGCTGATAAGGAGCTTTTTTAACATTGCTTAGTATGAGGTGATCGGCGCGGAAGGTTTGAAATTTAACGGCATCCGCTCCGGCTTCGGCAGCGAGTAAGATCATTCTTTTAGCAAGTGCCATATTCCCGCCGTGATTTACACCCGCTTCGGCAATTATAAAAACCGGAGAATCCTCCGAAACAGTTTTATTACAAATGGTTATTCGTCTGTTAAAATTCATGAAAACCTCTTTTATATGTCTGTTGCCGAAACATGCTGATTCAGATACCAGTCATAAACTCTGCGTATCCCTTCCCCAAGCTCAGTTTTGTAGCTCCAGCTCAAGCTGTTTAGCTTAGTCACATCCGTAAGCTTAAGCATTGTCCCGTCGGGTTTATCGGCATTAAAAACAAGCTCGCCCTCAAAGCCGACGATTTCTTTGATAAGTTCGGCAAGCTCGGCAATACTCGTATCCTTTCCCGTTCCGATATTGATATGAGTATTTCGGATCTCTTTTTTATCCCGAGCAAGATCGTTGAACTCGACCTTTTCCATTATAAAAACACATGCATCCGCCATATCTTCACTGTACATAAACTCACGTCTAGGTTTGCCGCTGCCCCAGATCTCAACAACGGAATCTTCCTGTTCTTTTGCCTCGTGCATCTTCCTGATCAATGCGGGGAGGACATGAGAGTTATTCAGATCAAAATTGTCATTAGGACCGTACAGATTTGTCGGCATAACACTGATAAAGTCAGTTCCGTATTGTATATTATAGCTTTCACACATTTTGATACCCGCAATCTTGGCGATTGCATAGGGCTCGTTGGTATATTCAAGAGGACTTGTTAAAAGACAATCCTCTGTCATGGGTTGCGGAGCATTTTTAGGATAAATACATGTGCTTCCCAAAAACAGTAGTTTTTTTACTCTGCTTAAATAGCTTTGATGAATAACATTATTCTGGATCATAAGGTTTTCGTATATAAAGTCAGCCCTGTATGTGTTGTTTGCCATTATGCCACCAACTTTCGCAGCGGCAAGGAATACATACTCAGGTTTTTCTGAAGCAAAAAACGTAGCAACAGCATTCTGATCTGTAAGATCAAGCTCGTATTTGGTTCTGGTAATAATGTTATTATAACCTTTTTCTGTAAGATTTTTTACAAGTGCGCTGCCAACAAGACCTCTGTGACCAGCAACAAATATTTTACTATTTTTATTCATAATAACTCATTATTTTGTACCCGCCGTCTTTAAGGTACACGTCTTTCGTCATAAGTTTGAGATCGCTCTCCATCATTTCATTTACAAGATCCTGAAGCTCAAATTCTCTTTTCCATCCAAGCTTCTGCTCCGCTTTTGTAGGATCACCGAGAAGCAGATCCACCTCGGTGGGTCTGAAATATCGTGGGTCAACCGCAACAATCTCCGTTCCGGTTGGTATTTGGTAAAGCGTGTTTGAGCATGAAGCGACTATGCCTTTCTCATCAATACCGCTACCTTTAAACTCAAGTTCAATTCCTGCGTAAGCAAAAGCCATACGGACAAAATCTCTTACTGTTGTAGTTTTCCCTGTTGCAATTACCCAGTCTTCCGGTTCCGGAGCTTGGAGAATCATCCACATCATTTTCACATAATCTTTCGCATGCCCCCAATCTCTTTTTGCATCAAGGTTGCCCAGATATAGTTTATCTTGTAGACCTAGAGCGATTTTACTTGCGGCTCTGGTAATTTTCCTTGTAACAAATGTTTCTCCTCTTACAGGACTTTCATGATTAAACAAAATGCCATTGCAGGCAAACATGTTGTAAGCTTCACGGTAATTTACAGTTATCCAGTAGGCGTACATCTTTGCAACCGCATAAGGACTTCTTGGATAGAACGGTGTGGTTTCCTTCTGTGGTATCTCTTGGACTTTTCCATAAAGTTCAGATGTACTTGCCTGATAGATTTTTGTTTTTTCAATCAAATTAAGTAACCTTACCGCTTCCAGTATTCTAAGTGTCCCTGTGCCGTCTGCATTAGCAACATATTCGGGGGTTTCAAAGCTGACATGGACATGGCTCATTGCAGCCAGATTATATATTTCATCCGGCTGAACTTCCTGAATTATGCGGGTAAGGTTCATGCTGTCCGTCATATCACCATAATGGAGAATAAAGTTTCTATTTTCCACATGAGGATCTTGGTATAGGTGATCTATTCTGTCTGTATTAAAAAGCGATGAGCGTCTTTTTATTCCATGGACAATGTAATTTTTCTTAAGCAGAAATTCAGCAAGATAACTGCCGTCCTGACCTGTAACCCCTGTTATCAAAGCTGTCTTCATTGATCTCCTCTTACTTCATCTTGATTTCTTATGTTATTCGTAATGAAATTTATGACTAAAACACCAAACACTGCAAGCATGAAACTACTTACAAAGGCTACAATACATATTCGTGAACGATGCGGTCCAACTTTATCCATCGGGTCAGCAACTAAAGGCTCTGATATAATGCTGAACCCGTAATACTCATCAGCATTAGCAAGGACTTTACTCTGAATAAGGCTGGCAACCATTTCACTGAGCTTAGCTTTCAAAGTGAGATCAGCTGCACGATCAATTTCAAGTTTATAGTTTTCAATACGCTTGTCCAGATTCTCAAGCTGTTTTGCGCGGAGAATATCGCTTATATCTTTAAGCAGAAGCGTCAGAACTTCTTTTGCAAGTGCGGAGTTAGGATTACTGTATGAAAAAGTGATATACTGAGTATTCTTATCCTCAGTAAGTTTAAGATCGTTGTAAATTAATTTAAAAAGATTAAATTTCTCATTTATTTTAAACTCAGGAGTTTCTGCAATTTCAGGTTCTTTAAGGAGCCGAGAGACCAAGTCATTCTTTTTAATGAAATCAACCAGAAAATCTTTATTGTTGAGAATAACACTAATATCAGCATACACAGATCCGCCTGAGTTGATGTTTATACCTGCAAAGCCAGCCAAAGAGCTAAGACCACCGAGACTATTCTGAGTCGATGTCTGTGCAGTCGGTTTTAGCACTGCTTTAGACTCGTATATGTTGTCAAGTGACAAAGTATAAATAACAGTAATCACTGAAACAACAAACACAAAGCCGATTATATATAACTTCCGCTTCCATATGATTGCTGCAAGCTCAATAAGATCTATTTCGTCATCAAGTTGATGTTTTTGTTCAGTATTTATATCATTACTCATATGTTGTAATAACTCCTATACCAATCTATAAACCTGCTTATGCCTGTCACAACATCAGTTGAGGGTTTATACCCCAAGTCAGCAGTAAGGTCGCTGACATTCGCATAAGTTGAAGGCACATCCCCAGCCTGAAGAGGCATCATATTCTTTTCCGCTTTTTTACCGAGCTTATTTTCAATAGCTTCAATAAAATCAAGCAGTTTTACAGGTGATGAGTTTCCTATATTATATATTTTATACGGTGCTTTTGATGAACCTGGGTCAGGAGTTTTACCGTCCCAAGCGGCGTCTCCGATTGGCGGATTGTCAATCACTCTGACCACACCATCAACGATATCATCAACATAAGTGAAGTCACGTTTCATCTCGCCGTAATTAAATACATCAATGGGCTTTCCTTCCAAAATCGCCTTGGTGAAGATAAAGAGTGCCATATCCGGTCTCCCCCAAGGTCCGTAAACTGTGAAAAATCGCAAGCCGGTGGTTGGCAAACCGAAAAGATGGCTGTATGTGTGTGCCATAAGCTCATTTGACTTCTTACTGGCAGCATACAGACTCACAGGGTGATCAACATTATGGGAGGTGCTGAATGGCTGTGTTTCATTTAATCCGTATACAGATGAGCTGCTTGCATATGAAAGAGCTTTAACATTGTAATGACGGCAATACTCAAGAATGTTTAAAAATCCAATAATGTTGGAGTTAATATAAGCATCTGGATTAGTAAGTGAATAACGCACACCTGCCTGAGCAGCAAGATTGCACACTTTATCAAACTTCTCGTCTTGAAAAAGCTTCTCAAGTGCATTCTTATCTTCAAGGTTCAGCCGAACAAATTTATAGTTAGGGTATTTCTCAGATTTTATAATCTTTCCCCAAGAGCTGTCATCATGACTGACGCTAATACCCGTCTCAGCAAGTCTGCCAAATTTGAGATTAACATCGTAATAATCATTTATATTATCAAGCCCAACGATTTCATCGCCTCTTTCGAGAAGTTTTTTAACCAAATTAAAACCGATAAAACCGGCTGCTCCTGTAACCAAAATTTTATTTTTAAGCATCAATTAATAGCTCCTGATGGTTTATTTGATATTTTTGCTTATGAAACCAAATCTGACCAGTTTCATATACGAAACATGATAGCCTATTATAAAGGCAATAATCAAAAGAACAAGCACAAGGGAAGACCTGTAAAATGTAATGATCAGGAATTGGTATGATGCATATATAAGCAAAAGGATGCCCGAAGCGACAGAGTTAGAGAATCTGGTTCTTTTATAAAGCAAAGAATGAAGGTGAAGTCTGTCTGCAATTAATGCGTTACCTTTTCGCACTATTTTACGTCTGAAAATTGAGAAAATTACCTCCCAAACAGGGAAAATAAGCACACCAAGAGGAAACCAAACAGAAACGCTTTCATTTCTGTTAACAAGCAGAGTTGAGAAAACAGCAAGCAGAAATCCGAGGAAATAAGCTCCGCCATCGCCGAGAAATATTTTTCCCCAAGGATAAACCCAGACGAAGAAGCCGGCAACGGCAAATATCATTATAATGATCAGCCTTCCAAGCTGGTAGTCCCCAACTAAGAAAGCAACATAAAATAATGCAAACATTGCAACAATAGACGCCCCTGAAGCTAAACCGTGAAGGCCGTCTATTATATTGATTGAGTTAGTTACCCCCACCAATGAAAACAAGGTAAAGAATATTGCAAAGTAATAAGGAAATGATACAAAGTCTATCTGCCTTATCAGAACATCCAGAGTCATTAAAGAAAGACCGGCGCCAATTACCATAAAAAGAAGACGAACCTTAGGTGAAACAACTCCGGACAAGTCCTCAAAGAGACCTATAATAAATACGGGAGCTGAAGAAATAAGAATCATTTTACCGACAGGATCAGCGAGCATAAATAAAGCGGCAGCCATAATACTGATTCCGCCCACACGGGGTGTATCCTTAAAATGAAACCGCTGAGGTTTACAGCTTTGCTTGCAATCCATCATTATTTTATATTTCTTTGCGATTAATACCACAGCCAAATTGACAGCAAAGGAAACGCAAAATGCCAGTAAATAGCTCATTAAACTTCCTTACTACAGTCGCCAATAAGTATAGTTAGAACACTCCTCTTCCGAAAGAGATCCTTTTACATCAATTATAACTCCGCAATCAGCGGTAAAAGCACTGAATTTTCTACATTTAAACATATCAACCAGCGCCGAATGTTTAACTGCAAAAATAATCGCAGCATATTCAGAATCTATTCTTTCAATCATTTCTATTCCGTATTCTTCAAAGACTTCTTTTTTATCAGCAACAGGGTCAAACACATCAACTTTTACCCCGTATTCACCTAACTCATGATATATGTCAATAACTCTGGTATTACGTATATCAGGGCAGTTTTCCTTGAAAGTAATACCGGCAATCAGCACTTTAGAGTTCTTGACAGGAAAACCACTTTTTATCATAAGCTTAATTGTCTTTTCCGATATAAACTTCCCCATACCGTCGTTTATTTTTCTGCCGGAAAGAATCATATTGGGGATGTATCCGCATGATTGAGCTTTAAATGTCAGATAATACGGATCAACGCCTATGCAATGCCCCCCAACAAGTCCGGGTTCAAAGCGAAGAAAGTTCCATTTTGTTGAAGCTGCTTCAAGTACACTTTTAGTATCCAGATTCATTTTATCAAATATAAGCGCCAGCTCATTCATAAGAGCTATGTTTATATCACGCTGTGTATTCTCAATAACCTTTGCCGCTTCGGCAACTTTTATTGAAGATGCCTTGTGTGTGCCGGCAGTGATAATTGACGCATACAGCATATCAACAAAGTCAGCAACTTCCGGAGTGCTGCCGCTTGTAACTTTTTTAATCTGTACCAGTCGGTTATTCTTATCGCCTGGGTTAATTCTTTCCGGCGAGTAACCGCAAAAAAAGTCTTTATTAAATTTAAGTCCGCTTTCCTGTTCGAGAACAGGCACGCAGTCCTCCTCTGTGCAGCCAGGATATACTGTGGATTCATAAATAACTATATCACCTTTCTTCAAGACAGAACCAACAGTTTTACTCGCACCAAGGATCGGTCTTAAATCAGGATTCTTATGTTCATCAATAGGAGTAGGGACAGTAACAATATAAACGTTACACTCTTTTATTTCTGAAACTTCTGATGAGAAACGGATTTTGCTGTTTTTAAGTTCGTCTTCACCTACTTCCAATGTTCTGTCCAGGCCCGAAGCAAGTTCAGTAATTCTCGCTTTATTAATGTCAAACCCATAGGTGGTATATTTCAGAGAAAACTCAACAGCAAGCGGAAGACCAACATATCCTAAACCTATTACACATATCTTCGCACTGCCCGTACTATGCAGTTTACCAATCATTCTTCCCTCAAAAAAAATACATAAATATAAATTCAGCTTATCAGATAAGCAAAATTATCCTCTAAAATAATGAATAAAGATCTTATTCAAAGATATACTTAATATTTAATCCCACAAGGTAATTTTCACCAGAATCACCAGTATAATTATAATAAAATAACCTTTTATCTTTGTCCTCTTTATCCTGTCGGATGAATCTCGCAAAAACATCCATCTCAACGTTTTTACCTATAAAAGCTTCGGCTCCCAGAGAATACTGCTGTTCCTTTTGCTGTGAAGCGGCATTCCTGCCTTTTTCCACAAAAGACGCTTTCACATAAGGATGAATACTATCGTTAAGTTCGGTGTAAATTTCAAAAAAAACACCTCTGCTGTCTCTGCCCATCTGATGCCCGATGATATAATTTTCGACACTGTAACCTTCCGGTGCATAGTTATGGTGCAGATATGTCAGTTCCGAAATACTCGTATATTCAAACCTGAAGTCTGTTTTGCCTGTTGTGAGGAACAAACCGTAAATATAAGAACTTCCGAGAAGCTGAAAGCTGCTTCCGTCATCATCTTCCTGCCATGGGGCACGAAGGTCGTTCCAGTTATACTCGATGTAAAACTTGCCGCCCTTAAGAAACCCTGTTTTTTTGAGAAACGGCATATATACTGACATCTCAGCACCGAGAAACTGGTCTGTATCATGTTCATCTCCGCTGTTTTCATTTTCAGCAGAGATCAGATCCCAGTAGTCTGACAGTCCATATGAAGGCATTTCACTGCCTCCGTAAAAGCTTGTGCGTGAAACGGCAAGTTCAAGCCAGCTTGCAGGTTTCAGTGAAAATCTTATCCCTATAAGCTGTGGGTCTTTATTTTTGCGTTCGTCATCGTCAAACCAGAAATTAAACAAATAGTATCTGAATTGTCCAAGAAAACCCCAGTTGTATGGAATTTCTGTTTTTATCATTGCAAATTTTTGCGGACGTATATTATCTCCGATAATAAGCTGACCAAAATAGCCGGGGCCTATCTGTAAATTATCAATTGCTCCAACATAGGCATTATGCTTTCCTGCCAGTTTCAGCTTTGCTCTCTCAAATTCGACTTTTGTTTCTTCTGAATTTTTATATGCTCCGAGGGTGTAGTCAGCGGCAAAAAACTTTGAAAGATACAAGCTTCCGCTGAGGCTCACCCTGTTGAAAAAATCGTCTCCGATTTCTTCTCCGAAATCTCCGGTACTCTGCATATCTTCATCAGAAACGTATCTGCTTTTAAGACTTATTTCACGTAAAGGCACAATGCTGAATCCTTCCCCGTAAACATCTTTTTCGGTATAGTATTTTCCGGCTTTTTCTGAAAGAAATCCGGTATCGGCATCCGTCCCGAAAAGATCACGCATTTCCTCACTCGTGCTGAAAAGAACTTCCGCCTCACGGACTGAGACTGGTTTGAAGTTGTCTGTATAGTGAATACTGGGGCTTATTGCCATGCTGCGTTCGGCAAGACGGTAAAAATATCTGTTCGTAAGCGGAATGTCAGATGTGGCGTATCTCCCTGCCGCCTGTGCAGCTGAAACGTAAAACAGAACCGCTGTGATCAGTATGAGAACCGTTTTTTTCATTCCAGCCCCCTAGAACATTACTTTTGTGACAGCAAAAGCGGTTGCTATCTGATACAATATCTGGGTTATATCTTTTATATCTCTCATATAACTGGGGAATTTCAATCGTCTGGGGACAACAACAACATCCCCGGCATTCAGCTTCACATCATGAATGTCTTTCCACCAGAAATTATTTTTTATGAACTGATTAGAGACCACGCTTCCGTTTGCTCTTACAACATAGATATTATTTTTGTCTGCTATGTCTGTCATTCCGCCTGATCTGTTCAGGTAGTCGGATACAGTGCTTTTACTCTTATCGTAGGCGAAGCTTGTTGCTCGGTAAACCTCTCCTACAATAGTGACTGTCGCTTTTCTTGCGGGAATATATATCTCATCACCGTTTTCAAGTTCAAAATCATATGTGCTTTTTTCAAGCTCTGCTATGTTTGCAGCATCAATAACAACTCTTCCTTCGGGTTCAAGCTCATTCAGTTTTTTGATTGTATTCTCAAGGTTCTTGGAGAGGCTTTCATTGGCAGCAATATCCTGTGCAGAAAGGGACGCAGCAATATCCTGTGACTGCATTGCTGTAACCATGCTCTCAAGCCTTATTTTCATTTCTTTGAGGTTTTCCTCTTCTATCTGTCTTGTGGATTCACGCAAAAACTTCATTCCGTTAAAATAAGCATAGTCAGTTGTACCGCCTGCTCTTTTAAGAAGATTTGAAATACGCTCACCTTTAGCAATTGCATATTCACCGGGGAAAAGAACTTCTCCGGAAACTTTGACAAGCATATTCTCCCTGAATCCGGAAACTTCTTTTATATAAACCTGATCATAGGGATGAAGCTTAACATTATATTTGTCTTTCATTACTTCATTCAGGTTTACATCAATAACGCTGTATTTGGTAACTCCGTCCACAATTGCCATTCTCACAATTTCGGCTGAATCATAATAAGCATTATCCTTAAGATTACCTGCTGAAATTATCAGATCCTTGATGTTCATATCAGTGGCATAAATATATTTTCCGGGAACATTTACCGCACCGTTTATGCTGATGGTTTTCTTCGGATTGAACTCAAAAACTGAATGGACAAAAAGCTTATCTCCGTCTCTGAGAATAAGGTTATTTTCGGGACTGCCGTTCATGGCCTCGCTTAAAGAGATCCTTGTCAGGGAATAATTGAAGCTTTCATCCTTAATTCTGAAAAGATGTGCCACATCTTTATATGCTTCTTTTTTAAGTCCGCCTGCTTTCTTTATCAGGTCGCTGACGGAAAGATTAACGCTGAGAAGATAAGAACCTGAGTTATTGACCTCTCCGTCCACTTCAACGTAGCCCTTGGGTGAATCGGCATATTTTGAATGCACAACAATGCTGTCGTCTGCATTAAGCTCAAGTTTTCTGGCAGTCTCCGCATCAACAAACCTTGTATAAAATTTTCCACCTATCTTACGGACGACTTCTATACTTTCCATAGAGGCATCCACGGCAAATCCGCCTGCCTTCATAATAGCATCCATAACATTTGCTATTTCAGGCATCTTATATTTCCCAGCTGCGTTAACCTCTCCGCTGACATTTACAAAATGCTGTGCCTTAACCTGTTCAGCAGTAAGGATATTTATCACGTCCATAGCCTGAACTTCTATGTTGTTTCCATGATTCTGAGGATTCTTAAGCACTTCACCCAGATCAAACCCGATTATCTGCTTGGTTTTCCCCTCGCCTGTGTATCGTTCAATATATCCATACTCAAGAGCTGTATTTCGCTTGAACATATCCTTACTGCTTAGAATATCTGAAAGCCTTGCACCTTCAGAGATAGAGTACATCCCTGTGAAATATACATTACCTTTCAGCTCAACAGAATTGGAGTCTGGAATGTCAGATTCCATTACAAAAACTTTATCACCGTCACGAAGTTTAGCGTTTTTCAGATTTGTGCCGTAAATATAAGACTTGGTAACAACCTTTCCTTCATCGTTTATGCTTCTGAGAAAAATATTCTTTTTGTATCCGCTTGCCTCTATCCCTCCGGCAAAGCGAAACAGGTCTGAAAGTGTTTCGCTGCTCTTAAGATCATATATCGCAGGAGTCCGCACCTTGCCTTCAAGGGTAACACGCATGGTGGTGCGGGGTACGAAAACCGTGTCACCGGGACGCAGCAGGAAATCCGCAGAGCTGTCACCGTTTATTATAAGGTTATAAAAATCTATCGTGCCGACAGTATTACCGCTGTTTTTAACCTGAACGTTTCGGATGTTAGCTCTTTCAGTGAGTCCGCCGGCGATAACAATTGCGCTTGAGATATTATTAAAGCTGCTTACAGTGTAATACCCCGGGCGGCTCACTTCACCAAGCACAAGAACCCTGATGCTCCGCACGTTTTCTACAAGAACCTCTGAGTAAACGCCTTCCATACTTTCAAGTATGCCCTTAATAGTGGTGACTATCTCTTCAAAACGTTTGCCGGACACCTGAATCCTGCCTGTTTCTGCGGATATTACAGAGCCGTCTGCGTTAACAGGCAGACTGAGCGTTTTAGATATACGTCCCCACATGTACACCTGAAGCCTGTCACCGGGACCAAGGACGTATTCAGAAAAGTTTATTGCGTTCTGATCAGGTATGAAGTTTTCTGTGCTTTTAAATATATTATGTCCGAATATTTCAAGAGGTTCTGTTTCCTCTGTTTTATTATCTTCCAGTTCTTCATATTTGCCTTCAAGAATAATTGTATCATTATCCTGAAGCGGATACTGAGACATACGGTACGTGTTTTTAGGTGTATATGTAAAATCAGCTACCTCTGCTCCTCGTCTGTACACAGATATTTTCTGTAATTTTTCCAGTTCAAGGGGACCGCCGGCTTCGGCTATGGAGTCCAGAATATTAAAGCTCTGATCTACTTTGTACTTATTAGGATATTTAACAAAACCGAAAACACCTATCATCTTGGTTTCGTTATCACTCATATATCTAAGCTGCTTTTTTACAAATGGATCTGACACAGGAGGTTTAGGAGGAAATATCGTGGTTTCATTATCGAGTGCAGGGAACTGCGTTCCGTTGTCGAAACGCTGAAGGCTTCTTAAATGCGGATACCGCCTGTAGTCCTCTTCTGTAAGGTTGTCATAATTATTTATCTGGTTATTTCTAATAAGATTATTTCTGTCAGATATGTTGTTTTTACCCGTTTTGTTATCACTCTGGTTTCGGGCTGAGTTAAACTGCTCCTGATACTTCTCCATCAGGCTGGGGTTGTTACGCATAATTTCGAGAGTTTCAGGGCTGACATCTGCCAAATCAAGGGCGTACACTCTGAGAAAGCAAATAAAAACTAGTGATATGACTATTATAGATTTAAAAAGTCTGCCGAACATGTTTCCTCCGAAATGAGCAATAACTAATATTTAGCCCATAAAGAACCTTAACACAACTGAAAATGGCGATAAATAATTATAAAGAAATGCAGATTAACATTTTTAAGACTTAAATGATACTAAACAAGAAAATATACTGTTAACTATGACAATAAAGCTGCTTAATATAAAAAAAAGCCCGCTGCAAAAACAGCGGGCTTCGGATTTTTTAAAAGTTTCTCTAAAACTTAGTTAGATTAGAAACCTACGCTAAGCATGTGAGAAGCATAGTAGATGGGGTCTGCATCGTACTGAGCAGCGCCTGCACCGATTTCGTTAACCTGAAGGTAAGCTGCTTTAACTGTGTAGTTAAGAGCTTTGTTGATCTGGTATGAAACATATGCGTCAAATTCATACAGATTAACATCTTCATAAGTTGGGTTGTCCCAGTTAGAGAATGCGTAAGCGAAAGCTGCACCAAGAGTAAGAGCATCTGTGTGAGCATAGTCAGCATACAGTTTGAAAGCAGTGTAACCAGTAAGGTCATCATTGCTTGAACCAGGAGCAAGAGCGTTACCGCTAAGTTCGTCAACTATGAAAGTTGTGTCGAAGTCGTCACCAAAAGCGTAACCTTTGTTAGCATCTTCATCAGTAGAACCGTAAACGAAAGCAAGACCAGCAGTAGTTTTGCCGAGTTTAGCGAAACCGTTGATGTATGCGCCGAAAAGGTTGTAGTCTTCGCTAGCAGTAGCAGATTCAGAAGCGAGGATGTCGCTTGTTACATCAGCATAAGCAAATTCAGACTCGAAGCCGAACATGCCAAGGTCGCCCTTAAGCATAACTTCAAGTTTAACCTGCTGAGTACCGTCGCTGTTGTTAACAGTGCTAGGATACTGAGTACCAGAGCTGTCAGCTACATAAGAGTTGTCAGCATAAGTAAGGTTGAAACCGTAAGTGAAAGCACCAGTTTTACCAACATAGTCTACACCGTAGCCATCGTTGTCATCTTTTTCAGAATCTTTAGTGCTGTAGTCTGAAGCTTCATAGTTTTTAGTTGTCTGGAAAGTAAGTTTACCAGTTGCAACAGGAACTATAAGTTTAACTCTGTAGTTGCCTTCAACGTTGTTACCGAAAGCTGTACCCCAGCCGCCAGTAGCCATAAGACCAGCATGGATAGCTGCTTTACCGAAGTCATGCTCAAGGAAAGCTCTCTGGATAGTAAAGCCTGCTTCACCATCGCCAGTTGTTTTGGCTTTCATGTCATCAGTACCCCAAGTACCATCGTGGAAATCGCCTCTTACTGTGAAGGCTGTTCCTTTGTCAACGATGAACTTAGCCTGAACGTTACCATCCTGCTCCCACCATGAATCTTCACCATCGGAATCTTCAAGAGCGGCACCGTTTTCAACGTAGATACCCTTTACTTCCATGTAACCGCTGAGTTTAACATCAGCAGCGAATGCTGTTGCAGCGAAAGCTACAACCATGAGAACTACTAAAAGTTTTCTCATTCTTTTTCCTCCTGTAGGTTTTTACTGTTTAAAAGGTTACCCTTTTTACTTCCACACCATTAACTAACTCAAATACTGTTAAAAATTAGCACAGCATTTGAGTAATGTCAACACTAACAAGAACTACCACATACGGCATTTGTAAGTCAACTTTTTTTTCAATGGCATATGTTTAGTCAGAAGTTTAGCTTAAACTTAAAAGCCCTGCAATTCAAATTAATGTAAAACCACAACATGTATCAGAAAACATAATATAAAGACGCTTTAATACAGTTCGGAAGGCGTCTAGATAACTTTAACAAAAAAAAACCCCCTTTGCAGGGGGATTTTCAGTTTACTTAGTTTCAATGTACTCTATTTGACTGGTGGGTTTGCGGAAAAGCCCACCTGCTATGCTTCTGAGCATGAAAAGATATGTGCGCCCGTACTCTTCATACATGTAGTAATCCACTATTACAGGCTCTTTCATGTCTGATTCCCAGATCCTCGCCATGTTCTTTCCTTCCCAACCGTAAACGGCAAAAGCCGAACCCTTGTAAGCGAATGTATTCGGCAGCATAGAGGACATGGACTCATTTTTAATGAGATATATACGTCCGTCAGTATTAACAAAGATACGCCCTTTAATGTACTGCCTCTGTTCGATGATCTCGAAGGCGTCTATATCTTCAATTTTTTTATTGATTCTTCTGTTTTCCTGTTCCTTCTGGAGATTTATAAAATTCGGAGTCTGGCTGAAACGGTCAATACTTTCGTAAATCTCTTTTCCTTTGTTTTCAACCACGAGCTTGTTATCATCATTGATATACACGGGGTTTACAGTGCCGTCCCTGTTGAGATCAGCGTAACCGAAGCCGAACAATTTTTTGTTTTCAGAGCCTAAGATTCCTTCGCCTCTGACATAATCTCCTTTATAAACAAGTTTCTGAATCTGCCCCACAAAAGTTCCGTCTGTTGCAAGCCTCTGTGTGAGGACAACCTTATTGCCTCTGTCGTAGGCTACCCTTGAAAAATAGGGGAGTTTTTCAGCTTTCAGAACAAACCTGCCGTCGGTGTATTCATATATGTTTGTTTTGGCAAATTTATCATACTCAAGCCATGAAACAATTACTTCTTCAACACCGTTTCCATTGAGATCGGCGCTGTCTATGGTGACTATGAAGTTGATTCCTTCAGGCTTAAGTTCCGCTGTTTTTTCAAATGCTTTACCGGTAAATTTATAGAAATCTATCTGGTTTTTTGTTGATGCAGCAGCGTAAATTTCTTCTTTATCTATCATATGTCCGACAGAAAGAGATGTGTATTCAGTTTCGATAATGTCACTCTGCAGCGAGTCTCTGGTGAGCTTAGTGGAATCACCTGCTTCAACATCAGCGTAGTATGCGCTGGCGATAAGCGTTCCGCTCTTGGTGTCCTTTGCCTCCATAGATATTCCGCCTTTGTCATCCTGTGTGAAAACGAGGGCAATCTGCGCTCCGTCTTTCAGAATTACATTGGAAACCCTTGCCACATCTTCTTTTATAAGAAGTTCAAGGCGTGTCGGCACATTGACTGTTTTCACCTCAACTTCCACAGGCGGGTTCAGAATAACAGCGTCCCCGACTTTGGGCTCAGATTTTTTGTCAGAAAGTTCCATAACTGAATAGCCTTCAAATACGCTTTTCACAACAGCATCACTTATGAGAACTTTTTTCCTGCCAAGCACCTGTTTGGTGATCGGGTGGATTATCTCTTCGCTTTCTCTGTATATTTTAAGCACAAGACCCGGATAAACATTTGCGCCGGAACCAAGGTCTGAATAAACGGAGCTTCCGTCAACACTGACCACATATCCGCTCATCCTGCTGAAAAGAGAGTTGACATCGGAAGCCGCTTTCTCAAACCTTGCCTGAGCGGCAAAAGGGATGAGAATAAGAATAAGTACAAGTAATTTTCTCATGTGTAATCCTATAAAACGTATTTGCTGAGATCCCTGTCTTCCACGATTCCCCTGAGGTGACTCTCAACATATGTGTCATCTATTATAATATTTCTTTCTTCCGTATCCGGAGCTTCAAAGGATATTTCCTCCAGAAGTTTTTCAAGAATCGTATGGAGTCTTCTGGCACCTATGTTTTCAAGGGTGCGGTTAACTTCCGTGGCGATTTCCGCAATCTTCATGATACCTGAGTCCGCAAATTCCACACTAACACCGTCTGCCTTAAGAAGAGCTTCATACTGTCTGGTAAGCGCATTTTCCGGTTCTTTCAGTATGCGGATAAAATCCTCCATCTCAAGAGAATCCATCTCCACTCTGATTGGGAAGCGCCCCTGAAGCTCAGGGATCAGATCCGACGGTTTAGCCATGTGAAAAGCCCCTGCGGCTATAAAGAGAATGTGCGAAGTGTTTACCATGCCGTGCTTGGTATTAACAGTTGAACCTTCGACTATGGGCAGAAGATCACGTTGAACACCCTCACGGGAGACATCTCCGCCTTTATGTGCCGCACCCTCACGGGCACAGATTTTGTCTATTTCATCAAGGAAGATAATACCTGTCTGCTCCACACGGCGCAGAGCATCTTTTTTGACATCTTCCATGTCTATAAGCCTGGCCGCTTCTTCCATTTCGATAACGGTTCTGGCTTCCTTAATTTTCATTTTTCTCTTTTTCTTTCTGTTAGGGAACATGTTTTTCATCATGTCGCCGATATTCATCCCAAGTTCGTCCATACCCATGTTTGTAAGCACTTCAACCTGCGGCCCCTGTTCCTCAACATCTGCCTCGACCTCACGTTCATCAAGCTCGCCGGCCTTAAGCATTTTGCGGAATTTTTCACGGGTGTTTGAATCGGAGTTTTCTTCGGAAAAACCGGGTTTCTTGGGGAGAAGAATGTCAAGGAGTCTCTCCTCGGCATTTATCTTGGCTTTTTCAAGCACGGCATCTTTCTTTTCAGCCTTAACCATGGCGATTGATATTTCCACAAGATCCCTGACCATGCTTTCAACATCACGCCCCACATAGCCTACTTCGGTAAACTTGCTGGCTTCAATTTTCATAAAAGGGGCTCCGGCAAGCTTCGCAAGCCTTCTTGCCACTTCGGTTTTACCCACCCCGGTAGGTCCTATGAGAATAATGTTTTTGGGAGAAATCTCATCCTGAAGTTTATCCTCAAGCTGAAGTCTGCGCCATCTGTTGCGGAGAGCCACCGCAACGGCTTTTTTGGCATTCCTCTGCCCTACTACGTATTTATCAAGTTCTTCCACAATCTGTTTCGGCGTAAGCGCACCCTGCTCCGCCATCAGACGCTGATCGGTTTTCATATTTATATTTCCTCTATTATTATGTTCCTGTTGGTGTAGATACAGATATCGCCTGCAATTTCCAGTGATTTTCTGACTATTTCAGCAGCGGAAAGTTCCGTATTTTCCACAAGCGCCACAGCAGCAGACTGCGCAAACGCCCCACCGGAGCCAATAGCCGCCACACCTTTATCCGGCTCAACCACATCACCATTTCCGGTTATTATGTACACCGAATCAGCGTCGGCAACAACCATCATAGCCTCAAGCCTGCGAAGGTATCTGTCCGTGCGCCAGTCCTTTGCCAGTTCCACCGCAGAACGCAGAAGCTGTCCGCCGAATGCCTCAAGCTTTGCCTCAAAACGCTCCATGAGCGTAAAAGCATCTGCGGTAGAACCTGCGAAACCGCACATCACTTTATCGTTATAAACTCTTCTTACCTTTTTTGCGTTGTGTTTCATCACAGTATTGCCGAAGGTGACCTGACCGTCTGCCCCGATGGCGGTTTTCCCGTTTTTTCTAACTGCGATGACAGTAGTTCCTCTGATTTCCATAAAATGTTCCCTGCCGTTATCAGCCTTTACCAAAATTTTGACGAGCCCCTATAAGGTACAAAAAACGGCATCCGATGACAAGCCGTTATATGCACTTAAAGAAAGTTGGGATGTCTTAATGTTCAAAAAGTGTTTCAAATCTGCGGTTTACTTTCAACATGAAAAAAAGTATAGTCAGGGGTTTTAGGAGATACGATATAAATGCGTTCTTTTACGGTCGGATGATGAAAAAAAGACTTTTCCTCTTTGCTTTGTGGCTCTTCGGCAAGTTTATGACTCTGTATGGAAATACATTCCGTTACCGTGTCACCGGAAAAGAAAAGCTGGACGAGCTTTTCAGAAGCGGCAAGAGTGTCGTATTTTTCACATGGCACAACCAGATTTTTCCCATTCTGCATTATAACAGAGGAGTGAACCTTGCAATAATAATCTCCAGCAGCAAAGACGGAGATATAATGGCGCATGTTGCCGAATCCTTCGGCTACAGGGCAGTGCGTGGTTCATCCAGCCGCAACGGTTCTAAGGCTCTGCTCGAAATTAAGAAGCTGATGAACGGCTCATGGCATGCAGCAATAGCAGTTGACGGACCAAAGGGACCTAAATATAAAATGAAGCCCGGCGCTCTTTTCCTTGCAAAAAATACCCACGGAATCATGATGCCCGTAATATTTGACTGCACAAGCTTTAAACGCTTCGCAAGCTGGGACGGCTTCATCCTGCCTTATCCTTTCGCCAGAATAGATGTTCACTACTGTGATCCTGTTTATGTCTCGGATTCGGCAGATCCTGAAACCATTAAGAAGGAAGCAGAAGAAATAGAGAAATCCACAATGGAGCAAACACTTGTTCATTCTCCGCATATTGTATAATCTTTTAATAATTATAATAATTCCGTTTGCTGTTCCGGTGGGTTTTCTTTTTGCTTTGAAAAGAAAAGAGGATGAGGACTATTTTCAACGTTTCGGTTTCATCAGCTTTCCGGAAGCACCCGCCAAAACAGTGTGGTTTCACTGCGCCAGTGTAGGTGAGGTACGCAGCCTGAAGCAGCTTCTAAATACATTTAAACTTAAATACCCCGATGCGGAATTCATAATCAGCACCACCACAGCCACAGGCAAGGCAATAGCAGAAAAAGAGCTTAAACCTTATTTTGCATTCCTGCTCCCCATCGAAAACTCTGTGGCGATATCATACATCCTTTACTGCATGAATGTTAAAGCTACAGTGATCATAGATACAGAACTCTGGCCCAACTTCATAACATCCACATCCAAACATGCTCCGCTTTTTCTGGTGAATGCCCGCATATCTGACAGAAGCTTCGGCGGATACATGAAGATACGCCGCATCATATCGCCTCTGCTTGGCAAATTTGAACATATTTTCACTAAAAGCGATGAAGATACGGCACGCTTTGCCGCCATTAAAGGAGACTCCGGCAACATAAGCACTCTAGGTAATATAAAGTTCAGCGAGTTTGACGGTGAGCCGGATTTATCTTTCATTTCCCCGCTTGGAGACAAACCTTTCATAATCGCTGCCAGCACACACAAGGGTGAAGAGAGCGTCATTGTAAATGCTTTTCTGAAAAGCGGTTTTGAAGGCAGGCTTGTGATCGCACCACGTCACCTGAACCGGATTGATGAATGTCTGAATATTCTAAAAACAGCAGGGTTAAAAGCAAGCAGACTCACAGAGTTTAACCCTTCATGCCGTGTTGTTGTTGCGGATATCTTTGGTCAGCTTGAGGCACTTTATACGCAGGCTGACAGAATATTCATAGGCGGTTCAATAGTCAGCACAGGCGGACACAATATCTTCGAGGCGCTTCGCTTCGGACGCCATGTTGCCGTAGGTGTGAATATGCAGAATTTCAAAGAAATTTATGAACTTGCCAACAAATACAACCTCGTTACAACAGTGAATAACGAAGACGAGCTATCCGTTTTCTTTTCATCTGAAGAGCCTGAAGGCGACTTTTCCGGTTTAAAATCGGAGATACAAAGCTCCGCCGAAGAAAGACTTGATGAATTTCTGGAGGCACTAAAAGTTGCACTTACTGATTAAATTCTTTTACTTTATCCTGGGAGGCAGAAGCCTCAGCTTTCTTAGACATATAGGTTCTTTTCTCGGTACTGTTTTCTGGTACATCCTTCCAGAAAGGCGCAGAACAGCTATAATCAATGCCCAAATAATCGGCGCCGATGATCCGGTGAAGTGCGCCCGTGAATCATTCCGCCACACATTCATGAGCTATCTGGAAGCCTTCTGCATCGGAAAAGTGGATAAAAAATTCATAGAAAAGTATATTAAAATAACAAGCAGATATGAGAAACCCGACCTCACTACCGGAGAAATAATTATTTCCGCTCATTTCGGAAGCTGGGAGCTGGCTGTTCCGGTTCTTGCGGCGTTCAGTCCTCTGAGAATAGGTATCCTCGCCAGAAGAATGAAAAATGAAAAATTAGATGAATTTGTTAAGAGTCAAAGAGGTTTCTGCGATAAGCTTGTTTACCTTCACCACCGTGACTGCGCAGAAAGTATAAACAGACTTCTGGCCGAAAACGCCCATATCGCAGCCCTGCTTGATCATGCCTCCACAGAGAAGGACTCCATTTTTGTTCCTTTTTTCGGTATAAATACAACGTTTAACAAAGGTCTTCCTCTGATAGCAGTGCGCAGAAATATTCCGATCCGCCCGGCGTTTATGAAGCGCACAAAAGAAGGCGCTGAACTTGTTTTCCGTGAACAGATTCTTCCTGACAACAGCCTTAAACCGAAAGAGCGGATATACGACATCGCTTTGAAAATAAATAAAGCCTTTGAAGAAATTATCAGACAGAACCCCGAACAGTGGTATCTAATCCATAAAAGATTTAAAAAGACAGAGGATGAAAATGGAAAGGTTTCCCGCAGTTTTTATTGACCGTGACGGCACAATTAATATCGAAGCAGGATACATAGACCATCCCGACAACTTTAATCTTTACCCTTTTGTTCCGCAGTCCATAAGGCTTCTCAATGAACACGGTTTTCTGGTAATAGTCCTCACAAATCAGGCAGGGGTGGGCAGAGGATATTTCGGCGAGGACAACGTGGAAACTCTCCATGCAAAAATGCGCTCCGAGCTGGCAAAGGGCGGTGCAAGGCTGGATGCAGTTTATTACTGCCCGCACCATACATCATCCAAAGACCCCAGATACGCCGTAGACTGCGACTGCCGTAAACCCCGTACAGGTATGGTGGACAAAGCAGTGAAAGACCTGCCCATTGACAAAAGCAGAATGTTTATCATCGGCGACAAAATGAGCGATATTAAACTGGGTAAAAAAACCGGATGCCGCACATACCTCGTAAAGACAGGATACGGGCTGCGTGAAGCAGAAAACAACCCCGACGGTGCGGATATCATCACAGACAACCTTCTCCTTGCTGTGCTGGATATACTTAAGATCAGTCAGCAAGAACAGCAGGGTCAAACCCCAGCCTGAAAGCTCCCCAGTGCTTTCCGTTAACGTATATCGGCAGTGAGAGGTCGTTTATAACCTCTCCTGTGTCACGGACATACGCCTGTAAAAGAAACCTTTTCGTATTCTTAGCCGCTCTTGAACCTGTATGGTCATTAAATAACCTTTTATCCCTGCTGGTGAGAACATCTGTCTCATGGTTTCCGGTAAGGGGTTTGGAATATTTGCTGTTGTGGGTAGGTGCATAACCGTTTGTATCAACACACAAAGAAAAAATACATCCTTTCACATCCTTAAGAACATCATCGTAAATCTTCTGAAATTCACCCTCAACCTTCTTATCATAGTCTGTGGAATACTTTTGCGGTTCTGTGTCTTTTATCGGGCGGTAATTTCTGTCAAAAATATTCTGCCCCTGTGCCGCATGGGAGGCCAGCCTTGCTTCCAGAGTGTCCCTGTATTCTGATGCTTTAAGAATTATCTGTTCAAAAGTTCCTTTGCCTATTTTAAACCGTGAAACGAGTTCCTGAATTATCTCTATCTTGCCGTTCAGATCATCAGTTGAGTATTTGGAGTCCTCCATACGATGAGTCACCTCATTGGCTATGCGGTGAATATCAGAAACATTCTCATTTATCCTCTCATTTACCTTTGTGAGATCGTCAAGCGAAGTTGAAATATTCTGCAAGCCTGCGGAGGTCTGCTCGAAATCAGTCACCATGGACATAAACTTCACTGATGTACGCTCCACAACATCTTTCGTAAGTCCCATGTGATCATTTATCGTTTCAGTCTGCGTGGCTGTGTTCTGAACCTGCCCTACTATACTGTCAATATTTTTAGAAATCTCTTCCGTGGCGGTTTTTACCCGTTCTGCCAGCTTACGCACCTCATCTGCTACAACAGCAAAGCCTCTGCCTGCTTCTCCTGCCCTTGCTGCCTCAATAGCCGCATTAAGGGCGAGAAGGTTCGTCTGGTCTGATATATCCTCAATAAGAGAGACTACTGTTCTGATATGCCGTGAGTTCTCCGCAAGGCTGTTGACCGTGGTGAGGAACGAGGTAATCATCACGCTTACTTCCTGTATTTTTTCTGTGACATGCTCAAGCTCTCCGTAGGATTCCTTTGCATGGGAAAGGTTGTTTACTGTGGTTGTGCTTATCTGCACTGAATTTGCAGCAACGGTTTCTATGGCGTCCGTTACTTTTTCGCTCTCCTGAAAAACCGTGTTGGCAAGCTCGTCCTGCACCTTAGCGTCTTTGGATGCTGCATCAACATTTTTAACGACCTTAGCAGACTCAACGCCAATATTCACTCCGAGGACTCTGACATGCCTGATTATCTCCCGGAGTTTCTCCATAAACTTGTTAAAGTTCCCGGCTAGGTCGCTCATTTCATCATAAGTCAGCCGGGGCATATCAAGAGAGAGATCACCCTCACCTTCGCTTACCTCTTCAAGCAGAGTGGAAAGCCTTTTGACAGGTTTAACGATAAGCATCCGCATAAAGACAGCAGTAAGCACTGCGGCAATTATGGAGAAAACAGCAAAAAACAGAATGTGGTAAAAACTCTGGTTGACGATTGCACCGCTTATGCTGTCAGCCAGTGCCGGATCCTCCGCCGAGAGCAGACTGTGAATACTGCTGCGCTGATAGAAAGTAAAGCCGGTCATCAGAAGAATCTGGAAACAGACAATACCCAGAATGTTGCCGAAAATCTTTCGGGTAAGGGTGTTGAAAATGTTTTTTTCAAGCCCCTTATAAATTTTATAGAAAATAGCCATAGCTCACCATAACGCCTTTATAAAATAGCCATTGTGTAAAATAAATTTTTTTAAGATATTTTGCAAGCCATATAAAATCTTTTATAAATTACGGTAAAATAGAATTTTTTGTACCTAGGACAACATATCAACAATAAAACGCAAGCTAGTTTATAACTGACAATAAGATCAAAAAACGGACAAAAAAAGATATGGTTTAACAGAGGCTTTCCCGCAGCTTAAAACCGCTGCGGGAATTGTATTTTTATAGATGATATTTCAGCCCTTCTATCTGACTGATCATTTCGTAGATGCTCCTTAACTCACGGTAATCCTCAACATCAACAGTGACAGATATTGACACGTATTTTCCGCTGCTGCTCTTCCTTTCCTGAGTTTCGAAAACCTCTTTCATTACAAACACTGCGTTAACACTGTCTCTGAAAGATTCCGTATCATCCCCCATCATTTTATAAGTAAATCTGGCGGGGTATTCCATTTCTTTAAAGCTATTCTGATCGCTCAACTTTTATCACCATCCCCTTAATTTCAATGATTCTCACTTTATCATTTTTATCAAAAACCGATTCTGATTCGGCATTCCATATTTCTCCATGTACAAATACTTTTCCAGAATTTCCGTTCCATGATGTTACTGTACCAGCTTCGCCTATCATCCCTTCTGCTCCCGTTGTCGGTTTGGAGAGGAAATCTCTGACAAGCAGTCTGCCTATAAGCCCGACTACAAACAGAACTGTTACAAGCACACCCATTATCATGCCCCAGGAAACACTTATGCCCACATTTCCCTCCCTGCTGAAAAGCAGATACATCCCGAAACCGAGGGAAACCACAGCTCCAAGTGTCAAAAGTCCGAAGCTTGGTATAAAAACCTCAGCAATAATCAGTGCAAAACCTGCGATAATCAGCAACAGACCAAGCCAGTTCACCGGTATGATGTTAATACCCATGAGAAAAAGAAGAATTGCACATGCTCCTATCCCCGCAAAAACAAAAGTTCCCGGCATCTTAAACTCAAGAAATATGGCGCCTATACCTATAAAAAGAAGAAGCATCAGTATGTTCGGGTCGCTCAGAAAAAAAGCAACCCGTTGAAGAACAGTGGGTTCAAGGTAGGTTCTTGATGTCTGCTCGCCGTATTTTTCAGCCAGAAGAGCAATAAGTTCATCATCGCTGTTCACCACAGCATCAATTATTCCGGCCTCCAGAGCTTCCTGTGAAGTAAGGCTCAAAGAGTTTGTAACCATCTGAACTGATATATCAAGATTCCTGCCCCGTTTTTCTGCTATAGAGCGGATAAAAGCAACAGTATCATTCTCAATTTTTTTCCCAAGTTCTCCCTCTATATTCTGTCCGGTAACATTGACAGGATGAGCAGCGCCAATGTTGCTTCCTTCAGTCATTGCCGCATAGTGGGAGGCAAGAGTAATAAATGTTCCGGCAGAGCCCGCCCGTGCCCCCTGCGGTGAGACAAAAGTAACCACAGGGGTATCACTTTCAAGGATAATCTGCACGATTTTCCTTGTGGAATCAAGGACTCCGCCCGGAGTATCCAGCTTGATCACAAGCACTCCGTCAGCATCTACAGCTTTTTTGAGGGACTGTTCAATATATTTCTCAGTGTATCCGCTGATTACTCCGTTAATTTCAACAAAGAGATATTCCTTTGCATGTGCAGCGGAAAAAACAAAAAGAATCAGCAGTGCGAGAAAAAACCTCATCAGACCCTCCGGAAAATTTATTATTGCTTTATCATCCTGAAAAAGTAAACGCCAAGCTCAGGCGAAAACTTACGGTAATATTTTGTTTCATGGTAATCCACAAGTTCGTTTATAAATACAGTATCGTACGCACTTTTTAGTTTTTCCACAGGTTTCAGGTTCTGTACAATCTCTTCCGCATAGTCTACCTGGTCAGTCGCCATATACAGACTGCCGCCTTTTTTCAGCTTTGATACAAGGATTTCGATAAAAGAAGTTTTCAGCAGTCTGCGTTTATTATGCTTTTTTTTCGGCCACGGGTCAGGGAAATTGACATAAAAGTTATCCACACATTCGTCTTCAAGCAGGCTTACGAAGAATGTTGCGTCAAAATGGATTATTTTTGCGTTTTTTACTCCGGCGGAGCGCACTTTTCTGATTGCTCTGTCAAATATGCGCTTCATCACCTCAAAGCCTATATAATTCTGTTCAGGATACCTCACCGCAAAAGCACTTATAAACTCGCCGTTCCCGATGCCTATTTCAACATTAAACGGAGCATTATTCTGAAAAAAATCAGCAGGGTTCAGCCGGTCATAGCTTTCAAACTCACCGCCGTGGGAAAACTTTTGCAGCGTTTCCACCTGTGGGCGTATGTCATTTGCATATAAGTATATATCTTCATGGAAATTCAGTTCTAATTTTTTAATAGCAAGCCTCCCGAAAAATAAGTTCAGCGCAAACACCCCCTGAAAATATTCGTTCAGGGGGTGCGGGTAATCTCTATAAGAGTATAGTTGTTTGTGTTTTCTTATGATTTGCAGTCGGCAACAAACTTAACAAGTTCCGCCACAACTTCATCAGGATCAAGTCCGTGCATACGAGAGCCCTTTTCTATACTTTCATTAGCAACACCCATGCAGCTCATGCAGCCCATATTAAATTTATCAAAAACTTCCACCGATGATGGACACGCCTTCAAAACATCCGCAATAATTGTTTTCGCTGTTATTTCCATAACATTAACCTCATTAATAATTATTTAGAATAAATATACTATTTTGCATTAATTACCAAAGTGAAAAAACGTATCAAGCATTTTTCACCTGCATTGCAAAGCAGGGCTTCGCTACGCACGGCGTGTTTCCATCCGTGGGAACATTTACGTTTCCCACGAAAAAAGCACTGACAAGCAAAAAAACTCTTGAGCTTGTCTTTACAGGGTTAAAAAACACTTCCTGTGTTTTTAAACCACACGCTCGCACCCTGCAAAGCAGGGCTTCGCTACGCACGGCGTGTTCCCATCCATGGGAACATTTACGTTTCCCACGAAAAAAGCACTGACAAGCAAAAAAACTCTTGAGCTTGTCATTACAGGGTTAAAAAACACTTTCTGTGTTTTTAACCCACACGCTCGCACCCTGCAAAGCAGGGCTTCGCTACGCACGGCGTGTTCCCATCCGTGGGAACATTTACGTTTCCCACGAAAAAAGCACTGACAAGCAAAAAAACTCTTGATCAGGTATATGGGTTATGTTAGCATTTCAAGCTCTTTAGATCAAGACCATTGAATATTGTATAAGGTTTAGAATTATCATACATTCGGAGGATTAACATGGCCAGAAGATGTGAGGTTTGCGGTAAAGGACCAATGTTCGGTCACAACATAAGCCACGCTCACAACGTTACGAGAAGGGTTTTCCTTCCCAACGTTCATAAGATGAGAGTTATTGAAGACGGACAGGTTGTCAGGAAAAAAGTCTGCACAAAATGCCTTAAAGCAGGCAAAGTTCAGAAAGCCTAATCACAGACATTTAACTCTGCCTGCGGCTCTCTTCCGCAGGCGGTTTTGTCCCTTTTTCCTTAAACAAATCAATAATTTTTGAAAAAGATTTCCTGGAAGAAATTTCAGCGGATATTTTTGTGTCCGCCAAAAATATTCGTTCAGAAAAATGCGGATCTTAATTTGTCCGCACTTCCTGCACGCCGTCAATATTGCGGAGCTTATTCACGACCGTTTTCAGTTCCTTTTTATCCTGAACCTCTATTGTAAAATCCTGCTTGGAAAGCCCGTCAGGAGCCTTGCCGGAAGAAAGGTTTGAGATATTAATCCCCATTTCCTTCATAATATTGGCTATATCAAAAAGCACACCGGGACGGTCGATCACCACTGTCTTAATAGCAACAGGCATTCTGAATACCCTTTTATCGCTCCATTGAACAGGTGTGAGTCTTTCTTCATTTATACTTCCGTTGACTATGTTTTCGCAGTCCTTCTTGTGAATTACTATACCCCTTCCTCTTGAAATGTACCCGATAATATCATCTCCGGGCAGAGGCATGCAGCATTTCGCCACCTTTACAAGGACATCATCTATGCCGTCTATAACAAAAGGCTCTTCACTCTTCTTAGGAGCAGGAGCTTCCATACTCCCGACTGAGTCTTTCTTTTTGTCCTTAACTTCAACAAAATTATGAACAATCTGTCTCGGTGAAACCCTGCCGAACCCAACAGCAACATATATATCTTCAAGATCTTTAAGCTTGAAATGAGAAGCAATTTTACGGACATTAGCTTCCTTGTTAAAGATCTCACGATAATCAAGAAAATATTGTTTGAACTCCCTGTCGAGGAAGTCGATACCCTGAGCCAGAGCCCTGTCACGCTCTTCCTTCCTGATGAAGTTGCGTATTCTGACCTTTGCTCTGCTTGTCTTCACAAAACCGAGCCAGTCACGGCTTGGCTTATGGTTGGGAGAGGTAAGAACAGTGACTCTGTCACCATTGCGCAGGCGGTATTTCAGAGGCACCATGCGTCCGTCAACCTTTGCGCCGGTACACATGTTTCCTATATCTGTATGGATTGAGTAAGCAAAATCTATGGGAGTAGACCCCACAGGCAGTTCCACAACATCACCCTTCGGGGTGAAAACATAGATCTGCGTAGGCAGAATATCTTCCTTAAGAGCCTCCACAAGGTCGATGGGACGCTTAAGATCATGCTGTTCAAGAAGCCCTCTGAGCCAGCGGAAGGTTTTGTCCTCCTGCGGGTCAAATACTTTGCCTTCCTTATATTTCCAGTGGGCGGCGATACCCTCTTCGGCAACCTTGTGCATCTCGTGGGTTCTGATCTGAAACTCGACAGCCATTCCTTTAGGTCCCACAACGGTGGTGTGGAGAGACTGGTAAAGGTTGGACTTCTGCATTGCGATATAGTCCTTAAATCTTGACTGAATAGGCTTCCAGATATTATGGATTATACCCATCACCGCATAGCACTGGGGCACGTTGTCCACCATGATCCTAAGGGCAAGGAGATCATAAATCTCCTCAAAGCTTGCCCCTTTCTTCACCATCTTGTTGTAGATGCTGTAAAAGTGCTTGGGTCTGCCCTGAATCTCAGCCTTGATTCCGTTGACCTCAAGTTCCTTCATAATCTTCTGCATTACTTCCATAAGGTATTGTTCACGCTCACCGCGTTTGTACTTAACCTTTTCATAGATTTCGTAATACATTTTAGGGTTGAGAATGCGGAAACAGCGGTCCTCAAGCTCCCACTTAATCCATGCTATCCCAAGCCTGTGGGCGAGGGGTGCGTAGATATCCATGGTTTCCTGAGCAATGCGCTCTTGTTTTTCCTGCCGGAGAGAGTCAAGAGTGCTTATATTGTGAAGCCTGTCGGCGAGTTTGATAAGAATTACACGGACGTCTTTCGACATTGAAACAAGCATTTTACGGAAGTTCTCAGCCTGCTTTTCCTCTTTGGACTTGAACTCTATCTGACCTATCTTGGAGACACCATTGACGATAAACGCCACATCCTCCCCGAAAAGCGACGCCACTTCTTCGTATGTCGCATCCGTATCCTCAAGAGTATCGTGGAGGAGGCCGCCGATAACAGTATCCACATCCATATTCATTTCAGCAAGGATGTAAGCAACATTCAGCGGGTGAGAGAGATATGGTTCTCCGCTCTGGCGGAGCTGTCCTCGGTGCTTCTGCGCAGCATAAACATATGCCTTATGCACCTTTTCCAGACCGGCAGTAACGCCGTTTTTTATCATTTTGTCCTGAATATCCATCAGGCGAACAATCTTCTTGTGTGTCATATATCTTCATCCGCAGGGCGAATATCTTTGAGATTAAGCTGAATATATTTGCCGCCGTACCATCCGTTAAGCACAGGGGTGAAAACTATATCGAACGAGTCCGAAGAACTGAGCATTCCTTCAAAATCCTTCATATTATAGCCAATACAGTCAAATACTCTGCCGTTTTTCTCCAGATATATTTTAAGATGCGTTTTCTCCTTGCCCACATAGGAGAACGGCTGTGCCTTACGCAGGTTCCTCATGCAGAAAATAGGCTCCCTGTTCCCTGCACCGAAGGGCTGCATTCTGTCCAGCCAGTCAAGAAGCTCTTTACTTACATCGTCCGGTTCCAGAAACGCATCAATAACCAGCTCCGGTATATAATCATTCTCGGAAAGCAAAGTGTCAACAGCTTCGTTGAATTTTTCTCTCAATTCGGAAATATTATTCATTTGCACTTTAAGTCCGGCGGCATATTTATGCCCGCCGAAAGTTATGAGAAGGCTTTCGACCTTTTTCAGACCTTCATAAAGATGAAAAGCGGGAATACTCCGTGCAGAGCCTTTGCCCACACCGTTTTCAGCGGTTATTATGATGGTGGGCTTATGAAACTTTTCCACAACCCTTGAGGCAACTATACCTATAACGCCTTGATGCCAGTTCTCAGAGTAAAGCACAAGCCCTTTATATTTTTCATTAAGTCCTTCATCTTCGATCATCTGGTAAGATTCGCTGATGATCTCTTTTTCAATGGACTGACGGTATTTATTTTCCTGATCAAGCTCACGGGCGAGATAACGTGCTTCGTCTCTGTTGTCGGTAATAAGAAGACGCAGGCCTTTGTCGCTGCTGCCCATTCTGCCCACTGCGTTTATACGTGGCGCCAGAGCAAAGCCCACCTGCGATGTGCCTACCCTTGAGCCGTCCAGCCCTGTAATTTTCTTAAGCTCGCTGACTCCGGGTCTTGTGGATTTCTGAGAAAGAAGTTCTAGTCCGTGCCGTACAAAAATCCTGTTTTCCCCAACGATAGGAACAACATCAGCAACTGTGCCCAGAGTTACAAGATCCAGATATTTTTTGATATTCGGAGCGGCTTTGTCGAAACACCCCTGCTCACGCAGGTAATACCGCAGCCCCATAACAAGCTTGAACGCAACCCCTACCCCTGCAAGTTCTTTAAATTCATACTCATCCCCCGGCTGAAGCGGGTTAATAATACAGAGCGCAGCCTCAGGCATAATCTCCGCAGGCTGATGGTGGTCGGTTATGATAACATCCATACCCAGTGAAGATGCGTAAGCAACTTCATTCACTGCGTTTATGCCGCAGTCAACAGTGATTATAAGCTTTGTGCCCCTGGAGGCTATCTCGTCCATTGCCTCACGGTTAAGCCCGTAGCCTTCCTCAAGCCTGTTGGGAATGTAATAGTCCGCATTAGCGCCTATCTCGGTAAGGAAAAGATACATCAGTGAAACAGAAGTAACCCCGTCCACATCATAATCACCGTATATGCAGATCCGCTCTCCCCTTTTCAGGGCAAGACGTATACGCTCAACGGCGATCTTCATTCCTTTGAGATTAAAAGGGCTGTTAAGCTCCCTAAGGGGTGTTTCAAGAAAGCATTCTATGGTTTGTTCATCAATAAGCTGTTTTTTGACAAATACTTCGGAGAGGCAAAAAGGAATACCGAGTTTATGCAGAACTTCAGTGTAAGCGGCGGTATTCGCTTTTTTGTAGATCCACTTAAACTTAGAACTCATGTAGGTTTCAAAACTGTCCGGTTTCAAAAGCATCTCCGTTTCGGGCGTTTAACAAGCGCACCCGTTACCCCTGCTAATCTGAGAGCAGGTTAAAAATACTTTCCGAACAGAAGAACGTGCCTAAAGGAAGCTCACCGGCTTTATCGGCTTGTATGACTTGGTGACAGGAAGACTCTCAGGCGTCTGAAGCCTGTATTTGTCAACTATTTTTGTTTCGATAACCTTTCCCTCGCTGTCATACAGAGTCAGTTCATACTGACTGACCGCAGCACTGTTCACAAGAGAAGCCACCAGCCATGCCATACTGATTATAAATGCGACGTACCAGTACTTCATGCTGGCTCCGCCGAAAATATCCCTTAATTCAGGCATTATTCCACCGCCGAAATTTAATATATTATTTATACTTCAATGAGGATAAAAATACAAGCACGGTAAATCAGTTTAATTTTATGTTAATTAATGTTTACCCTGTATGTATTAATCACTTCACTGCTAAACCATCATTGTCTTTATCACATAAATTAGGTTATATATTCCTATGAGTGAAATATTCTTTCTGGTGCTGCCGGTTTTCATAGTTCTTACTGTGGGTAACCTGCTGAAAAGAATGAAAATAGTCGATGACAGGTTCATTGCCTCGTCCAATACCCTTATCTTCAAAGTTACCCTGCCTGCTCTGCTGTTTCTGAGCATTTCACGTTCAAACCTCAGGGCGGTCTTTGACTGGCGTCTGGTGGTAATAATTTTCGCATCAGTGCTTATTGTCGCTGTCCTCAGCTTCATTACCGCAAAAATACTCCGCCTCAGTCCTGACATAACCGGAACATTCGCAATGAATAATTTCCGGGGCAATTATGCAAACATGGGGCTACCGGTGTTCTTTTATGTCTTCGGACAGGAAGGACTTATGTACGCAAGCGTCCTCATGGCGTTCATTGTTCCCTACGTAAGCATGATAGCAATAATCGGACTTAGCATTACCTCCGGAGACAAGACAAAGATAGTACCCATGATGCGAAATGCCGTTCTTAACCCCCTCGCTATAGCCTGCATGGGCGGTCTGGCGTATTCATATATAGGCATTCCCATGCCTGCTTTCCTGATGAAATCCATATCCATAATCAGTGAAGTCACTCTGCCGCTTGCACTGTTCTGTGTCGGTTCGACCATCACACTGGAATCAATGAAAAATGACTTGTTTTTAAGTTCATTGAGTTCGTTTTTTAAAATGATTGTCGGACCGGCAATAGCTTTCTTCATGCTGAAAGCGTGGGGAATTGAAATGTCAATCGGTGCAAAGGCTCTGGTAGTCCTGCTTTCTTCGCCCTCCGGCACGGTGAACTACGTGTTTGCAGCGGCCATGGGAGGAGACACACGCCTTACCGCAAGCACCATAGTCACCACTCACAGTTTTTCTATCCTCACATTCATCATGTGGATCATGATCGTTGGCGTGTAATAGCCTCCAACACATCACTTTCAGTAATATCCGAATCGATTTCCAGCGTTTTATGCCGTGAAAGTTCTCCGGCGCATATTGTCACAGCCGATTTAGGCAGTTTCAATGCTTTTGCAAAAAACCGGATCACAGCCTCATTAGCTGCACCCTCCACAGGCGGAGCCGCAACCTTTATCTTTGCTTTTCCGTCAAACTCTCCGGCATACCCGCTTTTCTTTGCTCCGGGCTGAATATAAACCTGAAATTTCATACATTCATACTACAGCATTAATCATTGCAAGGAAAACAGCTATCTTTACATTTTATATAACGGGTGCTAATATCCTGCACTGACAAGCCCTCGGAGGTATATTGTGAAGATCGGAATTATCGGAGCCACCGGGTTCACCGGATTTGAACTGGTTAAAATTCTTGCTAAACATCCGGAATTTGAAATCGCATCGCTTACCAGCACATCGCTTGCGGGTACGCCCTATTCATCAGTTTATCCACAGCTCCGAGGCATTGTCGATAAGATAATTGAAAGCGATGATTATGAGAAATGTGCAGAAAAAGTTGATGCAGTATTCCTCTGCCTGCCCCACACAGCAAGCCAGGAAGCGGCTGCTTTCTTCCTTTCAAAAGGCAAAAAAGTTGCAGATTTAAGTGCTGACTTCCGGTTGGGAAGCAAAGAGCTCTATGAATTTGTCTACAAAGTTCCACACAAAAAAGAGGAGCTTTTCTCAGAAGCAGTTTACGGCATGCCTGAAATATTCGCTGAACAGCTTAAAACAGCAAGGCTCGCCGCAATACCCGGCTGCTACCCCACATCCGTGATCATGCCCCTTTATCCCCTTTTAAAAGAAGGACTTATAGACGGCGAATTCATCGTTGCGGACAGCAAATCAGGCATCACAGGCGCAGGGAAAACCCCGTCTGAAAAAACCCACTTCTGCAATGTGCAGGAAAACTTTCAGGCATACGGAGTCCTCAACCACAGACATAACCCAGAAATTAACTTCATCCTCGGCAAATCGGGCAGAAATGTGGATGTTATATTCACACCCCACCTTGCACCTATTAATAAAGGGATAGAAAGCACCATATACGCAAGGTCACACACAGATCTTTTTAATCTGGCGGAATGCCTGAAGACATTCTACAAAGGCAGAAAGTTTGTCCGAATACTTGACTTCGGGAATACCGCCGCCACAGCCAATGTGCGTGACACTAACTTTATAGATATAGCTCTGTTTAAAAAAGCGGATAAACTCGTTATCACTTCTGCGATAGATAACCTCGTGAAAGGAGCAAGCGGAGCCGCTGTTCAGTCCATGAACGTAATGTGCGGACTGGATGAAACAACAGGACTGCTGTAGGGTATATTCACTAGGAAAACTTTTTGAAAAAAGCTTTTCCTAAAACCTTTCAAAAACTTTTAAATGCTTCGCAAAGTTTTGGTTTCTTTGGGAAGGAGTATGAGGAAACACTTTCTTTTTCATTAAAGAAAGGGGTTCTTCATTTTATACGAACGTAATCAGGAGATTTAATATGGAACATATAAAAGGCGCTGGCGTAAGCGGCTCTTGTTTTTCCGGTTCGGGTTTCACTTCCGTGTAAACCCTCTCCACACGCTCACGGGCGGATAAACCGCCCTTCGCTTCGCACGGCGTGTTTCCATCCTTGGAAACAGAAGGTGCGCATTAAAAATATATATTCAGGAGATTTAATATGGAACATATAAAAGGCGCTGGCGTATGCGCACCTTTGGGATTTTCGGCATCGAGTGCTGTTGCGGATGTTAAGGGCAACGGTAAAGGCAAAAAGGATATGGCTCTTCTTTATTCAGAAGTTCCTTTTAATGCTGCGGCTGTATTTACATCCAACAAGTTCTGCGCTGCTCCGGTTATTCACGGGCGGGAACTTATTGGGAAAAAAGGCAAGTTCAGTGCAATAGTGGTAAACAGCGGAAACGCAAACGCCTGCACAGGAGAAAAAGGGCTTGCCGCATGCAATGAGATCACAGCGGCTTTTGCTGATGAGCTTGGTGTGGATGAAAAAGCGGTGCTTATATCCTCCACCGGAGTAATCGGGGTTCAGCTTCCTGTGGATAAAATGGCATCCAAGGCAGGTGAACTTATTGATGAGCTTGACTCATCCAACTCTACGGAGTTTGCAGAAGCAATTATGACCACAGATGCTGTTAAAAAGGAATACGCCGTGCTGGTGGAAACCCCTAACGGTGCCTATGTTGTTGCCGGAGCAGCAAAAGGAGCGGGTATGATAGCTCCCTCAATGGCAACAATGCTGGCATTTATCACAACTGACGCCGCAGTCAAACAGGACACATTGCAGGATGCCCTTAACTACGCAATGGCAGACAGCTTTAACAGCATAACTGTTGACGGAGATATGAGTACCAATGACACTGTATTTCTCTTTGCAAACGGCATGAGCGGTGTGATTCCTAACAGGGATGAATTTTTTGAAGCTGTTAAAACCATATGCGTAGAGCTTGCCAAAATGATAGTGAGAGACGGAGAAGGAGCAACAAAGTTCTGCACTTTTAAGGTTGTAAATGCTGCGACTGATGAAGATGCGAAAAAATGCGCCTTCGCTCTGGCTAATTCTCCTTTGGTAAAAACAATGCTGCACGGGGAAGATCCGAACTGGGGAAGAATTTTCGCAACTGTTGGCGCATGCGGAATAGCATGCAGACAGGACAACGTTGACTTGTATTTTGAAGACTTGAAATACGCTGAAAACGGAGTGATTATTGACTATGCACTGGAACCTAAGGCAGCAGCGATAATGAAAAAGACTGATATTGAGATAACTGTTGACCTCAAGGAAGGCACAGCCTCAAAAACTGTCTACACATGCGACTTTACCAAAGAATATATCTCTATAAACGCCGATTACAGAAGCTAAAAAGACAAAAAAAGGCGGTGGGCTGACCACCGCCTTTCTTAATTTATTATTGTACGTTCCCTTAACCGAGAAGAGAAAGAGCCATCTGCGGAAGGCTGTTAGCCTGAGCAAGCATTCCGATGTTTGACTGCATAAGAATCTGGTTCTTTGTGAACTTAGCCATTTCATCTGCTATGTCAAGGTCACGAATCCTTGATTCTGCTGCTGTCAGGTTCTCTCTGGTGGTATCAAGACCTGTCATGGTGTATTCAAGTCTGTTGATCTGCGCACCGATGGTCGCTCTCACGCCGGATACTGTGCTGAGTGCCTTATCAAGCTTAGTGATTGAGCTCTGAGCAAGATCCTGGTCAACCATAAGAACATCGTCTATACCAAGTGATGTGGTATTGATCTGAGGAATGTTCGTAAGGATAGTCTGACCTTCGTTAGCACCTATCTGCATTTTCATTGCGCTGTCAACAAGGTGAAGTTTAATGTCTTCACTTTCGCCAGTGGCGCTGAATGTCATCTCTTTCTTAGTTGAGTCCCAAGCAATGTCCACTCCGACATTACTGTTAACTTTCACATCAACACCGCCAATAACGCCTCTGAGAGTGGAATCGTTCACCTGATCAGAACCGATAAAAGCGCCTGTGTGAGCATCAGTAACCTTGATAGTGGTTTCGCTGTTTTCACCTTCCTGAATTGTGGCAAGTGAAAGAGCGTTGATAAGGTTCTGGTCGCCTATGAAAGAGAGCTTGCTGTCGTCGCCGAGGCGTGCAGTCTGGATTACAAATGTACCTGCAAGGGCTTCATTTGAATTCTTGGTAACATCACCGCTGGAAACATAGTTCACAAGGTTGTTGTTCACCGTTGCAGCCTGATCGCTGGTATCTGAAGTTGCTCCCATGCCGAGGCCGACTATAGCATCACT
>LUZY01000008.1 GCA_001603805.1 Deferribacterales bacterium Deferri_01 | reverse complement strand
GAGTCCCCCCCCCCCCCTCGGCACTTTAAATAAAGGGTTTCAGAGATTTTTTCTTTGAAGCCCTTTTTTCATGAAATGACTACATCTGACCACATTAACCACCTTAAAACAATCTTTGCTGGCGTTCAGAAAGCAGTCCTAGATATTTTTCCTGCATAGCAGCAGATAGAAAGCTTGCCTTAATCATGCTTTCCCATTCTGAAGAAACCGATTTCAGTTTAGAAACTGCCTTATTAATTATTTTGTCATTTAAACCAAGACTTTCAGCCACAAAATAATCTATAAGATCTTCTTTGCTTATTTTGTTTTTCTTCGCTCTTAACGGCAATGCAAGCTCTTCAATCGGATTCGGAATAGCTATGGTTGTATTCAAAAGATCATAAACGGGTGAAAGCCGGACCTTGCCGCCTCCATATAGCAGGGAAAAGTTTTTGAGGTGCATATCCTCATTACCTGTAATAAATGAAAACAAAGTCAGCCTGAAAAGCTTTTCCTTTTCCACCTGCGGAAAGGTGCAGTATTTTTCTATTATCTTTGCAACATGTTCCATATTGGAGCGATACTTAGTGTCTCTGGTGGCACCGGATAACTGTGCATTTTCCGGCTCGCTCGCTTTAACACTGCAAAAAACCTGTAAAATTTTAAGAACAATCTAATCAACCCGGACGGGTAAAGCAGAGATGATCCTTTCTATATTATTCTGATTTTTGCCGAAATCGACCAAGGTAAGCTTCACCGAGGAGCTGCTGGTAAAAACCGCATGAGTACTTTTTCCGGAATCAGGAGTCAAAACAACTTCAATGGTTTCTCCCCAGCTTTTCCATGTCATATCCGTTTCCGCATTTATTTTGCCATTCTCTATATCTTTCTGTGTAACTCTGTATTTCAGACCAGTTTCGAGAGTATTGCAGACAGTATCAAAAGCTTCGTCAAAACTCAGAGGTATGTTCACTGTAATAGATGCAGACGGCTTGCCGGTTTTGCATGCTGAAACTCTGCCAGAGCCACTGAAGCAGCTTATTACATAAATTATGCTGCTGAATATCAGACCGAAAAAAAAGCCTGCGGTAACTCCGATTGTGAAAGCACTCTCAAAGCCCAATACCGGCACTTTCAGTAAAAAGATGATCAGCCCGAAGGTTGCTCCTGAAACTGCAAATAAACGTAAATAGACTCTCAAAACTTTCTCTCCTGAGTTCTTAAAAGTTAAAACCGAGACTCATATAAACATCATCTTTATTGTCATCAGCCAAGCCGGTTTTAAATCCGGCTGATAATGATAGATCCGGAGTAATATAATAGTGCGCATCAAGTTTCAGGGCTCCTTCAGAGGTGTCATAACCCAGTCCGTAACGCATTATGTCTGCACTGAGGCGTACTTTGAAACCACCAAAGGACTTACTGAACCCGCCTTCCAGACCGGCTCCGGCGGAAAAGCCTTCGTCATACCCTGTTGAAGCACGGATCTTTGTATTAAAAAGTCCGTAAAGCAGTCCTCCGGCTATTTTGTAGGCCTTGCCTCCGCCCGGATTTATGAAAGCGGCGGTTGAGTGCAGTTCATCCAGATGCTCCAGACCAAAATTCATTTTCCACGACACAGGGCTGAAAATTTCCGTAACAGAAGCAAGGGAATATATATCAACAAAACTAAGCTTTTTCAGAATGAGATCCTCATTCTCTTCTTTTCTCACGGTTATATCAAAAAAAGCCAGTGAAGAGCCCTCAAGAAACCCGATGTCGCTGTCTTCAGGTGTATGCAGAGCCGGACGCCAGTTTATTTCGCTGAAAAGGTTTCCGTTGCTGCTGCCTGTTTTTAAACTGACCTTTGAGGGTCTGTGCCCCTCAAGAGGCTCTTTTGGGACAGAGAAATTATACTCTATTTTTTCAGGTATTGCAGCACGGCGGCGGAGTACGCCAATAAGCTCCTCAGTGTACTGGTTTACCTCTTTTTTTCTGTTTTTGAACTGAGTGTATTCAATCCAGAAGTCCAGCAGACGGATTTTATCCTTGTTATTAAAATCTTCCGGTATATCCAGCTTATCCTGTTCAATTGCCTGAACTGCTGCCTGATAAATGGCCGGTTCCATGTCTTTGAGCATTTCTGCCATTCTGGTGGATTGTGACGGGCGGAAAACAGCTTCGCCGAGAAGCCCCTTGTCTCTCAGAATATAAATGGTATCTATAGGGATAACCCACAAAAAGCCCTCTGTCAGATGGGACTCCGGTTTTGCGGCTTCAATGATAAACAAAAGGTTATACGCACAGTTTTCATCAAAAAAGTAATAACGTGACCATGTGTGCTGTATTTCATAAGAATGCAAAACCATCCTGCGGACCTCTTCAGGGGTGAGTTTAAGCTCATACTCCCATATGTCTCGCTGATTGATGTTATCATATTCTCTTATTTTTCTGTGATACGGTAAAATTTCAGAACGTCCGGCGTAAAGCCCTGTAACGCCTTTAACAGCATACATTATCCCGCCGTCTGTGCCGTTGTAATCGGCTGCGTAGGTGATCGCTGTGGAAACGAGCTTACTGTCAAGGGAGGAGTCAAAGCGTATTAATGTATGACCAAACATAGATGCAGGGCTGTTCATATGGTAAAACGGAAAAATAATGCTGGCCTTAACAGGGTTTATGCTATCCATAAACTCTTTGAGTTCAATACATTCATCAAGATGAAGATCTGATAAGGGTTTCCCCAGCTTTTCAGCAAGAAATTCCGCACGTAGCGGAAAACGGCACACGGCAGAGCCGTCACCCCTTAAATTGTCTCCATATATGTTTTCATACAAAGACAAAATCTCCGCATACGGATCATATTTGCCGTTTTTGTTAAGAAAAAAATCTGGATCGTCCACAAGGCTCCGGTTGCCGAAAACTCCTCTTTCATAGTGCAGGAGAACCTGCCACTCGTGAGAGCTTGCAGCTTTTGATAAGATATCATGCTCATCTGAAAAAGCAGCTTTGAAAGGCAGGAGCAGAAAAAGACACAAAAGGAAGGCACACCTCACGGTGCGCCCCTCTTTAGTTTGTTTAGATTGTTGCATATATTGAATCTACTACCTGAGCATATTCAACATCAGCGGAAGGGAAAATAACAGCAAAGTTAGCCTGAAGTTTTGCAGAGAAAGCGTTAACATCAGCAACTTCCATGAGTTCAGCAAGGCTTGTTAAAGTTTCGCCGCTGCCTTTTGCTATATCAATGGCAAGAAGGTCAAGGTTAGCCTGAACAAATTCATTCACTTTTTCGGAAGAAGCAAACTTAGAAGGTTTTTCGCATCCGAGAGTACCGGAAGTGATACCGAAAGTCTGGTTACCTGAAGTTCCATTAGTTGTCACAGCAAAAGACTGAACAATAACGGAGTCCTGCTCACCGAGCAGATGGGTTCCGAGTCCGCAGCCTGTATTTCCGGCAGCAAAAGCGGCTCCGGTAAATACTGCACTTACAGCAAGGGCTACAAAGATTTTTTTCATAATTATCCTCCAACAGCTTTCAGGTTCATATGAATACAAAAGAACCGAAACTGACATGAATAATGTTATCATATAGCCCAGAAAATGCTTGTTATTTCTCACAAAAAATTAACTTTTTTTAAGTTAATATCCTCTTTATCGTATGTTCAAATTTCAGCAATAATGATTTAACTCACGCTGAACACAGGACAACTCAGCCGTCCATACCCACTAATTCACCATTGAGCTGTCATCAAACACAATCATATCTCCTTAAAATACTAGTGCAAAAGAGGATATTACTGCAAGTCTCTTTTCCCCATTGTTTGAAGGAGTACAGCAGTACAAAATGCCTAAACACTAATGGAGGTTAAGTATGCGTAAAGCAGCTTTAGTACTTTTATTTACGCTGATTTGCATTGCCGGCTACGCAGGCAAAAAATCAGTAGACAAAGCAGACGTTACATTTGTTGACTCAAAAAATTGCTTTGAATGCCACGAAACGGTCAAAACACTTCACGAAAGAGGCTCACACGCAGGTGTGAACTGCGGCTTCTGCCACTCTGTTCCGAAGGAACATTCCACAGAACCGTCCGAAAAAAACCGCCCGACTGTGCGCACAGACCACAGGGCATGCGCTCAATGTCACGATGCTGAACTTAATGACATGCTCAATACCAAGTATCATATGTCATGGGCAGGAAAAAACGGTGCTGCAAGTTACCAGCTTGTAAAAAGAGCCGACGGTTCATTCCAAAATGTCCAGACACGCATACCTCGTTACCATGTGGGAATTCTTGCTGATCTGACAGTAAACCGTATGGGCGGAAGATATGACTACAAACCCGGATATTCCGAAGCTGTTCCCGTTGAAAAGCTTTGGGACTCTGTGCAGGATCTTCATCCGGAAGACGGCGATAACATGTACAGAACAAGACCAAGCACCGCATGGCGTCCCCAGAAAATGAAGGGAATAGCAAGCACCGCCTTCTGCCTTAAGTGTAAATCTGCTGATAACATACTCGATTATTCCTACCTCGGCAGAAAGGGAACAGGAGCGCCCCTTGACTTAAAATCCCCTATCTTCCCGACAATTAAAAAAATGGAGACAAGCTTTAACTGCAACTTCTGCCATGATCCTCATTCCGCTGAACCCCGGGTTGTAAACGACATCCTTATTGAAGGGATGACCGATCCGAAATATAAAGACAACGGCTACCAGAAGAATGCAGGCAAAACAATGGCAAAAGCTGAAATTATAAAAATGGGTGAACGTGGTTACGAACGCCGTATAGCTATCCTTGAGCGTCCGGATTCAAACCTTATGTGCGGTCAGTGCCATATGGCATTCCACACTGCTGTCACCTACAAGGACAGAGACACGGATGAAAAATTTTCAGGTACGGATTTCGGTAACCTTTCGACAACCCTTTTTACGAAAAGCCCGCTTGAAAACCAGGAATATTATAAAAAACATAACCTTTACAACAAGGTTCATCCCGTAACAGGAACAAAATACGCCTCAATGGAAGACCATGCGCAGCTTGAAATAGTTTCCCAGTCTGCACACGGTAAAGCCGGAGTGGGATGTACAGACTGCCATTTTGCTAAAACTGCTGACGGACATATGGAACATCAGCCATCGCTTCCAACTGAGAAAACAGCTATGACATGCCTCAGATCCGACTGCCATGGTGCAGGAACAACATATAACTGGACACAGCCAGAGCAGGCTCTCTATCAGATAGAAGTTATCCAGCAGAAAGCACGCAATCAGCTTACATATCTGCGTACAGAGCAGGATAAAATTATCGCTTATATGAAGAGAGTAATAGACGGAGAAATCAGCGTAAGCAAAGATTCATACGCTAAACTTGACAATGCTCTGGAGCGCGCTCTTACTGTTGTGGATTTCTGGCAGACAGACTACTCACAGGGAGTACACGATCCTAAACTTCACGAAGAAACTGTTTTCACTTCAATGAAGGAGCTTAACACTGCTCTGGCTGAAGCGAAAAAAACCGAAAAGAAACTAAAATAATAATTCAGACCCGCAGGCATCCCTCCGGATGCCTGCAATTTCTTAAAACTATTGAATTCCCGGGCATTTAAACTATTATTAGTATTTATTACATCAAGGTTAATTTATTTATGGAAATCATAGACGAAATCATAAAAACTCTGACTGATCGATCAGCGCTTAATAAGTCAATTGCTCTTTTTCATAGAGGGCTGACATCAGGTGACAGGGAAATCTACAGCGATGACAACTACCGTGCAGAAAACATGCTGGCGGCTGTGGAAGTGATAAAGCATTACAAGGGCGATGTAGACTATTTTGATCTGCTGCAGAATCCCGGCATAATGAAACCTCTGCTGGATATGGCGGAAAAGCATATAAGCGGAGGCACACGAATCGATTTTCTGATTGGGGTAACAAAGACTTATAACATATGCTATGAGCATATGCTCCTTGAATCGTCAATACCCAGAACAGAAGCCCTTAACTTTATAATAAATTACAGAAAAGTTTTTGACGCCTTCGAGCTTTTATCCATGCGCAAATGGTTCATGCAGATAACAGAAAAGTACCATGAGGAAATAAATAATCTAAGCAGCGACTTCCGGTTTGCCGAATCACAGTTCAGAGCCATACTGGAAACATTTGACTACCCTGCTGCCGTTGTTTGTTCAACAGGCAAAATAAGCATGATGAACCAGCCAGCCTATAAATATTTTGCTCTAATAGACAGTCTGGAGAAGCAGATCTGCAACTTGCTGGATTATCACTATATTAATTTCTGTGATTTTGTTAAATCCTACGGAAGAGACACTGATAAGTATGTGCGTTTCATGAACGGCGAGCAGTTTCTCACCCGTCTGATGAAACTTACTCCTGAATCATATATATTCAGCATGCAGCCTGTTCAGGAGCGTGACATGGTAAAAAGCCTCAAGGAAAAACTTGCAGGTCTTACACCTTCCGAAACCGTTGTATGCTCCTATATAATAAGGGGCCTAAGCACAAAAGAGATTTCGGATGAACTGTTTATATCGACAGATACAGTAAACACGCACAGAAAGAACATAAGAAGAAAACTTGGATTAAGCGGCAGAAATGAATCAATAGCTGACAAACTTTGCGAAATAAGGGACATTAAGTTCTGAAAAACGCAAAATGTGCTAATTCTTCAGCAGTGTTCAAATGATAAATTCTGCCGGAGAATAAAAATCAATAAGCCAGACAGCCTCTGCACCCGTTGTACTGGCAGTCGGGCAGAACTTCGATCTTTCTGCCCGCCATTCCGCTTAAGAAATAGATCAGGGCGCTGTTTGATGCCACTCCGCCGGAGGCAAAGATCTTCTCGTTGCGGTATTTCTTCATCAGAGGATAAAGCCTCCGTGCAATAGATTCGTTCACGCCTGCTCCGATCTCCTCTGTTGTGTACCCTTCAGCTATTTTGCCTATTATCTCACTTTCGGAGAAGATGGCGCATGTTGAACTGAGCTTGACAGGGTTTTCAGTCATCCCCGCCAGTTCATCTAGCGATATTTGCAGGATACTGCAGGCATTTTCCAGAAATCGTCCGGTGCTTGCGGCACACTTATCATTCATCACGAAATCTTCGATATAGCCTTCTTGCACACAGATAACCTTGCTGTCCTGCCCCCCGACATCCACCAGAAGGAAGTCTCTTTCGCCAGTAGCTTCAAGGGCTCCCCTGAAGTGAGCTTTGATTTCGGAGATAACGTTAGCATTAGCAAAGTTAAGGAGATTGCGCCCGTAACCTGTTGCAGTTATTGAGTCTGCGTGTTCAAGCCCCGCTGCATCGAGATCAATAACAAGTCCTTCCGCTCCTCTTCTCACGAATGAGCGGTAGAACTCCGCTGTATCCCAGCGCCTGTATGTTATTTCTCCGTCTTTGAGAAAAGCAAGCTTAACATATCTGCTACCGAGGTCTATTCCCGCTTTAACGGTCATTTTTACGTGCCTCCAGCATTTCTATAAATGATTCTATGCGTATCTTCGTCCGTGCATCTATCCCGGAGGGCGAGTCCCCTTCGATGGTAAGAACCGGTACGTCCATGTGCTTTCTGATCGTGATATCCTGCATCTGGCGGTAGCAGAAGGACTGAACATAATGTATCAGCCCGTCTATACGGCGTTCTGCCGTTTGTTTTCTCACATCCGCAATCCGCCCGAAGACATCATAAGGGTAAGTGTATTCGGCATATCTTGATATATAGTCGGCATTGGTGCTGGGAATTGCGAACTGCCGCTGGATTTCATTAAACACCACAGAAGCGCCCTTCTCCTCTATAAATGCGTACATGTCATCATATATTGTGGGAACACCCAATACACCGAGGCGTATTTTCCGTCCGGCACTGTCTCGTGTTTCTATCTCAGCAAGTTTAGCATCAAGTTCAGCCTCGTAGCTGACGGGCTCTGTATTAAAATCGGTGGAGGTTACAAGCCACAGATGATTCTCAAATCCTGATGCTTTTTGTTCAACAGTCAGAGCATCCAGCCTGCGGAGTTTTGTGCGTATGGGGTCTGTTATTTTAGTATATTCCGCCGCAGCCTCATAAGTTGTGCCAAGTGAAGACGCCAGAGAGCGGAACTCCTGCTCAAGGAAGCTTCGCCTGTCCTCCTTGCCGAAGGGGTATGCAAAACTGTGAACAGGTATGCCGTGTTCCATAAAAAGCTCCGCCAAAGCATGAGAGTTGCTGCAGTCGCCTTCAGTAACAGCGATCACCTCATCTATGCTCCCACGGACGACAGCAGTGTAGATCCCTTTGATCCATGCACATATATTGCGGGGAAGCCCTTCGGTTTCGGCATAGTCCACAAAAGCAGTAGGGTCGGAATCGGTTATAAAGATATTATTAAGATCCACCGGGACGTGTCCGGCAGCAAGAATAATTTCAACGGGTATGGTTGTTGTAAAGCCGATGCGTTTTTTCATGAAAGGCTGAAGTCTATGTACCTGCGGACCTCTTTATGAAGCCCTCTTCTATTGCGGAATATCACTCCGTTTTCCTCAAACATTCTGTCCATCTCCGCAAAGTCGACTATATCATAAGTTTCGTCAGTTACCATGTCTTTAAGCCTGTAAACCTTTGTTGTTTCATTAGATGAAACAAGGGAGCATTCCAGATCCCTTCTTTTTTTATAAAGATGAACAAGGTACACCCCGTTTTTTTCTTCAAAGCGCACCTCATCCCATGTCATGTCCTCACGGACAAGCATCCATCTTTCCTGATACATAAATCACCTGTTTAAAAAAGTAAGAACGGGGATAAATATACGCACATATGTGCGGGAATGCAATAACCGCCGTCAGAAGAATCTACTTCTTTATCTTTTTGTTTTCACGGTAAACGGCGGCGTATTTTTCTATATCTTTGAGCAGGCGCACGTTGTACTGCCCTTCAAACTGTTCTGAGGTTTTCTGCCCCATTACTATGTCAAAGAGGTCGTTATCGAAAATTTTAAGCAGAAGCTCACAAAGCTCTTCCATGTCCGTTTCTGTATAGTGTGAGGGGAGATTATACTCCACAAACTCACGGACTACCATTTCGTTTTCCAGCATAGCACGTCTGGCTGCGAGAAAGAGAGCTTTTTTAAAAAGAGGAGTGTCTTTCATCCGTTACCGCCCATTAAATGTTTTTGTAATGTTTCCCTCATAATATCAATACTTACAGGCTTTGCAAGATAATCATCCATTCCGGCCTCTATAAAACGCTCTCTGTCCCCTTTTATGGCGTATGCGGTGAGTGCAATTACGGGCACATGTTTAAAAAAACTTGCTTTCTCATACTCATTTATAAGTTTCGCCGCCTCTATTCCACCGAGTTCCGGCATGTTTATATCCATAATAACTATATCAAAGCCGCCCTGCTTAAATGCCTCCACAGCCTTTCGCCCGTTGTCCACGCAGACACTCTCAAGTCCAAGTTCTTTTAAGATCAGACGAACCATCTTTTGATTCACCGGATTATCCTCCGCCACAAGGGCGGTTCCGCTGAAACCACCTGATTTCGGACCTTTCTCTTTAATGTCGGCAGCGGGTTCATCGTGCATATAGCTCACAGCTATGTAAACCGATTCATAAATATCTGTTAATCCTATTGGCTTAAGCAAAACAGAAGAGGAGCGCTTTCTCAGCCCTTCCTCTTCAAAGCGCCTGTGCATGTCCATAACCATTACAATAGGCACGCCTTCGTGGGTGCGTATGCTTTCAAGAAATTTATCCTTGGTACTTTCGGAGTAAACATAAAAAACAACATCCAGAAACGGAAGCTGCTCAATATCAGAAAGAGATGAGAAATATGCCGTTTCATTGCCGAATGCATTGAGATAGCTCATTATCTGCTGTTCAGTCACACCCGGTTCGCCGAGTTCATCATCAACATAAACAGCAGAGTAACAGTCGCTGACACGTTCCACATCCGCCACGGGTTTTTGATTCATTATTTTAAAATCAATCTCAAACCAGAAAACAGTGCCCTGCTTTTCTGCCTCATGGAAGCCTATTTCGCCGTGCATAAGTTTAACTATATTTGATGAAACACTTAAGCCTATGCCTCCCAGCCCCTCAAATCTTTCTGCTATCTCAGTATCATATTCCGCAAAAAGCCGTCTAAGCTCTGCCTGTTTTTCACTATTTATCCCTACGCCGTTGTCTTCAACGCTGAAACGCAGACGAACGATCTCATCACTCCGACCGACACTCACCACATCGAGCTTTGCATATCCGCCGGGGTTATTGAACTTTACAGCATTTTCCACAAAATTAGACAGCACCTGGCTGATACGCACAACATCGCCGTTAAGCTCGGAAGGTATGTTGTGATCTATGTAGAATGCAAACTCCACACCGCTTTCGGATGCCATAAACCCGAAAAGCTCACTCATGGATTCAAAGGTGCTTAACGGATTGAATCTGTCGTAGTTGAGATCAAGAGTGCCGGTCTCAAGCTTGGAAAAATCGAGTATGTCATTAACAACACCCACAAGGTTGCTTGAACTGTGCTTTATTATGCGCAGGAACCGTTTCTGGATCTTATCAAGCTCGGTTCCGTCCAGAAGCTCAATGAACCCCAGAACTCCGGTGAGCGGGGTGCGAAGCTCATGACTTATATGGGCAATAATTTCGGATTTGGTGCTGCTTGCTCTGCGTGCGGCGTCCATTGCTTTTTCAAGTTCAACGGTCTTTCGCATGTTTTCTTCATTCATCCGGTTAGCATAGTGAGCCATCTGCTTAAACTCTTCATAGTTCATGCTTTCGGCGTCTATCATGGCTCCTTTTTCTGCCGCTCCGGAGAAAAAGTCCATAAACTTGGTGAATTCACTCTCAAGCATCCCTGAAAAACGGCGGGCGATAAGGTAAGCAGCACCGAAGACTATCAGAAATGATAAGCCGACAATCGCCATTGATTTCAGCAGCCCTAGCTGGAGTTCGTGTTTACCTTCGTCTATAACCCGTCTTACATCGTCGACATAAATAGCAAAGCCTATCACCCAGTTCCAGTCCGGGTATTTGAGATTATATGCAGCCATGGAAGAGGGAATAACAGCCCCCTGCTTAAGCCAGTCAAATCCGAAATAGCCTTCCCGTTTGTCTGAAATAAAGTCCAGAATATCACGCAGGGCGGACTGTTTTACCGTACTGCCGATGTTTCTGATGTATTTGCCTGTCAGTTCATCTTCCGAATGGGTTAGAATTTTGCCGTCATCACTGAGTATATAAAAAAAAGCTTTCTCACTGCCCACAAGGTGAGCGATTCGCTGAAGTGCTTCTTTCTTAACATCTTCAGCTACATCTTCCACATAACCGCCCGTACCCACAATCAACCCATAGGGTTCAAAGTAGCTGACGTAGGAGATCTTGCCGTGTGAGAAATCACTTTCGCCGGGTTTTTTCCACTGATAGCTGACAAACCCGCCGCCCCTCATGGCTGTATCTTTGATCTCTCTGATTACATATCTACCTCTGTAATCAGTAACACTTGCAAGGTTCATGCTGCGGGGAATGCCGAAATCGCCTATTACCTGATTGAAATCTTTGTCAAAAATGAAGAAATAGCTGTCTGCACCAAATGTAAAATCAGAAAAAGCCTCTTCCAAACGCTTTGTCACTTTTTCCTTTGATTCTGTTTTACCGTACTTTCCATATATATTTTCAATGAACTCCATGCCGTAGCCAAGCCTGTTTTTAACCTGTGTTTTGAGCTTTTCTTCGGCGAGACTCTTCTCATTATCAAGAAAGGTGGCAACCTTAAACGCCATTATCTGAAGATTTTCCTTTCCGTCTTTCAGGAGTTTTTCATCAACCTGTGCGCTTTTTTCGGTAAAATCTCTGTACTCATAATAGACAAGGAAGGATGAAAAGAGAATTATAAACAGAAAAACCGCTGCGAGGCTTGTCAGAAAATAGGTTCTGCCAAGTGAGTAAGATTTTGACACCTTTCACCCTGAATAAATTTTTTAAATAATTTTAACACTAAAAATATGTATTATCCAAGCATAACCAGAAAGTTAATCTGCTTTAACTTTATCGATTTCTGCTTCAACAGCAGGCTGAACAGTTACTGAGCCGAATTTATGGTAAATAACGAATCCCGGCGGTGTGCCTTTCGGCTTCTTCACATGCTTTTTCCTTGTATAATCCACAGTTACCCTTGCCTCATGCCTGTGCTTACTGAATGCGGCGGTTATGGCGGCTGCGGTCTGTATGTCTTCTTCCGAAGGCGGGGTTTCGCAGCGGAGTATAAGGTGAGCGGAGGGAATTTTCTGAGCATGAAACCAGTAGTCATCAGGCTTTGCAAACTGAAACACAAGACGGTGATTGGTAACAGAATTACGCCCGGCGTAAGCCTTGCCGCAGGGAAGCTGAAAGCACATAAACTGTTTCTGCTTCATTTCCTGTTTTGACTTAACCTTATCTCCCCTGCGCATTTCATCCTCAAGGGCTAAAAGTTCCTCTTCTCCGGCGGATTTCTCAATAAAGTAGATCTGCTCCTCAATCCCTTCGAGAAACTGGTCAATCTCCTTAATTCTCTCCTCTATCCTGAAAACAGAGCGTTCCATCTTTGCCGCTTTTTTAAAGAGCTTGGCAGTATACGCAGAAGGATTTTCCCCTTCAGGCATAAAAAACTTTCGCTTTTCCACCCCTTTTTCGGTGTAGAAGCTGAGTTCCATCTCTCCGGAACGACCGTCTATTTCAGCCAGATTATCCCGCAGAAGAACCCCTTTTTCATATATGTCCTTCCAGCCTTCGGCGTCCCTAAGCTCTTTCTCCAGCTCTGCACGGAGGGAGGTATATTTTTTACGCTGCTTTTCATAAAACTTCAGCAGCCGCCGTTTTGCAGCACCGCTCTTTCTTATTTCCGCATCACCGTTGAGAACACCTGCATATTCAGCCAGACTCATGCTTTCTTCCGCTTCCGGCGATTTAAACGGAATTACCTTGCCGTTTGCTGTGATATAAAATTTGTCATCATCAAAAAGGTAACTGTCTATGTAAGCGCAGGTTTCCGCAAACGTAAAGCCTGATGATTTCAGTTTTTCCGCATGCTTTACATTAAGCGGATAAAACCCGGCAAGCTCACTGAAGTTACCGCAATTCTCGTGATTATCCGTATTAAGGCGCTTGTTTGCCTTCGGAGCAGTATATTTCTCACCTATGCCGAACGCTCTGTCCGCATCGGCATTGCTTTTATTAAGCAGGTAAAGAACAGTTCCTTCGCCGTCAACAACGGCAACATTCGACATTCTGCCGATAAGCTCTGCCATAAGCCAATACTGAATTATCTTTCCGCTCGGACGGCGCTTAAGGAAAGTAAACCGTACCAGACGGTCATATTTACGGCAGTCTATGGATTTGAGAGTTGCCCCGTTCAATGCCTCAAGCCTGTCTGACTGAGAACCATCGCACTTGGGGGAAGGAAACACAGCAGGAGTGTCCCCGCAGCGTATGCGGATACACTTCACGCCCTCTGCATAAAGGGAAAGATAAAGCGAATCATCCGTTACACCTATGCGGTTGAGCTTACTTCCGGCAAATTCCGCATTGAGCAGGCGAACAGTTTTCGTAAGAGTCAGTCCGTCCATTAACCTTCAGCTTCCGCAGGGGGTGTATCCAGATATTTGGCAAAAGCCTTCTTATCAAAGCACTTTGCGTATGCCTCTTCCGGCGATATCTTACCGTCGGTCAGAAGCTCCTTTATAGCTCCGTCCATAAGCTGCATACCTTCCGCCTTCCCTGTCTGGATGCTTGACGGAATCTGGAAGGTTTTCCCCTCCCTTATCAGGTTAGCTATGGCGCTGTTCACGAACATTATTTCCAGCGCCGCAACACGCCCTGGTTTATCGACTCTTTTAAATAGCTGTTGGCAGACAACACCTTTGAGAGATTCACTGAGCATGGCACGGATCTGCGCCTGCCTTCCTTCGGGAAAAACATCTATAATCCTGTCAACTGTTTTAGCGGCGGAATTCGTATGGAGGGTACCGAAGACAAGGTGTCCTGTTTCGGCAGCGGTTATGGCAAGCTCAATTGTTTCGAGGTCACGCATTTCACCCACCAGTATAACATCAGGATCCTCGCGGAGAGCCGCTTTCAGAGCAGCTGCAAAGCTCTGAGTATGTGCCCCGACCTCCCTGTGATTGATAAGACACCTTGCAGGTTTATGCACAAACTCCACAGGGTCTTCCACAGTTAATATATGATCGGGACGGTGTTTATTTATAAAGTCGATTATTCCTGCAAGTGTGGTTGATTTTCCGCTGCCGGTTGCACCTGTAACAAGAATCAGCCCCCTGCTGTAATCTGCAAACCTGAGAACCTGCGGCGGCAGACCAAGCTGCTCAACTGTGAGTATTGTATCGGGAATTATTCTGAAAACAGCGCCCATGCCTCTTTTTTGGCAGTAGTAATTGGCACGGAAGCGTGCCTTGCCCGGAATTTCATATGCGAAATCAAGGTCTTTTTTATCAAGAAACTTTTTCCATTGTTCCTCGGAACATATTTCAGAAAGAAGCTCAGTCAGCATTTCATTGGTCAGGCGGTCATACTTGAAAGCTATCTCAGTAAGCTCGCCGTGCTTTCTCATCTGCGGTTTAACCCCTGCGGAAAGGTGCAGGTCACTCCCGCCTTCGTTCATCAGGTGGTTGAAAAAAGCGTCTATTTTAGCCATGATTCCGCTCCGAACAGTAATTATGTCAGTTTACACCACATTTGCAGGGATTTAAAGAACTTATGGCGAACGGGAAAGTTAGCGTGTAAATTTTTTTGTGCTGAATTCGGACTTTTTTTGTTGACAAAGAATATGCAACGACCAATGTTATAAGCAAGGAAATTTTCCCTCCCCTCCTTAACACACATGCTTGGCCGGTCGCTTCCCCAACGCGGCCGGCATTTTTTATGCAGAAAAATGGACTTATTTTACAGCCACACTACTTGATGTAGCGCTGGATGGTTCCCATCAATTCTTCTATGATTTCATCGGGGTGGTTTTCTTTTATAGCGGAGGAGACACAGCTTTTCAGGTGCTTTTCCAGAACCATGAGCGTAACCTTATCCAGACCGCCCCGAACGGCGGAGATCTGGTTCACTATATCAATACAGTATGAACTTTCCTCCACCATACGGATAATACCGCCAATCTGACCCTGAATTTTTTTCAGTCTGTCGAGAGTATCGGCGTGTTTCAAGATTTTACCTCGTAGCCTTCGTCTTCAATCGTTTCCTTGATAGCGTCAAGGCTTGTTTTGGCGCTGTCAAACTCAACAGCAACTGATTTAGTTTCAAGTGTCACCTGAACCGAAGCAACACCAGCCATGCCACCGAGGGCTTTTTCCACTGCCATTTTGCAGTGACCGCATTTCATTCCATCAACTTTAAGTTCTGCTTTTTCCATTACTGCACTCTCCTTAAATATTTATCAGGGTTCCACCTCTTCAGCCTCAAAGCATTCAGCACCACCGAAACAGAGCTGAATGACATGGCTGCACCGGCTATAATCGGGCTCAAGTAGCCCATAGCAGCAAGGGGAATGCCCAGTATGTTATATATCAAAGCCCAGAACAGGCTAAGTTTTATATTAAGCATTGCACTTCTGCTTATTTTCAGAGCAATGCCCAGTTCCTTCATTGTTCCCTTAAGCAGTGTAACACCTGCGGTTTCTATAGCCACATCTGTGCCTGTGCCCATCGCTATGCCCACATCAGCCAGAGCGAGGGAAGGAGCGTCATTTATGCCGTCACCCACCATAACAACCGTGCGTTCTTCCGCTTTAAGGCGTTCTATCACATCCTTCTTGCCGTCCGGCAGAACACCTGCAATTACATTGCTGATACCTGCTTCATGAGCTACCGCATGCGCTGCCTTCTCTGTATCTCCGGTGAGAAGGTAAACATCCATGCCAAGCCTTCCGGCATATTCCACAAGCGCTCCGGCACTCTCTTTTATTTTATCCGAAACTGCGATCAAGCCTGCGGCTTTTCCATCAACCGTAACAAAAATCATTGTACGCCCAAGAGCCTCAAGCTCCTCTGCACGCTCTTCAAGGGAAGAAAAATCAGCATCAGCAAGCCTTCTGCTGCCGACAGTGACATCATGCCCCTCAACCGCAGCCCTGATCCCTTTACCTGCATCTGTAGAAGCATTCTCAGCGTTCGGCAGCTCAAGCCCTTCCGCCGCTTCAATAACAGCCTTTGCCAAAGGATGTTCGGAGAGCATCTCGGCTGCGGCGGCAAATTTCAGTACATTTTCCCTGCTGAAACTGCCTGTTGTCTCTATTTCACGCACTGCGGGTCTGCCTTCGGTAACTGTGCCTGTTTTATCAAGAACAAGGGTGTCAGCATGGCTGAGTTTCTCAAGATATTCGCCGCCTTTAAAAAGAACACCGAAGGAAGCCGCCCTTCCCGTTGCGGTCATGACAGATGTCGGTGTTGCAAGACCAAGTGCGCAGGGGCATGAGATAACTATTACGCTGGTGAAGATGATGATAGCTTTGGTGAAGCCCGCTCCCATTATAAAAAACCAGAATGTAAACGCCATCAGGGCGAATATTATAACAAGTGGAACGAAGTATGAAGAGATTACATCCGCCATTCTCTGAATAGGCGCTTTTCCTGCCTGCGCTTCTTCCACCATGCGGATTATTCTGCTTAAAAGAGTATCTGCACCCACACGGGTTACTTTAACAAAAAGCGTTCCGCCGCCGTTTACCGTGCCTCCGGTAACAAGCTCCCCTGTTTCTTTAAGAACGGGGAGGCTCTCACCGGTAACCATGGATTCATCTATATAGGAAGAACCGGAGATTATTTCTCCGTCCAGAGGTATCTTTGTTCCAGGTTTGACAACCATTGTCTCGCCCACCATGACAGACTCAACGCCGACCTCTGCTTCTTTGCCGTCATGGAGAACAATTGCTGTCTTTGCACCAAGTTCCATCAGGCTCTTAAGCGCATCGGCAGTGCGTGCTTTTGCTATAGCTTCCAGATACTTGCCTAGCAAAACAAGGGTGATCAGCATAGCTGAAGCCTCAAAATAAAGATGCCCGTCAAATAACATGCTGACAACGCTGTAAAGGTAAGCAGTGGTAGTGCCCATAGCTACGAGGACATCCATATTTGCCGACTTATGTTTCAAGTTGGCGTAAGCTCCTTTATAGAACCGCCATCCGCCGACAAACTGAACAAAAGAGGCAAGTACGAACTGAACCCATTTATCCATAAAAATATGCGGAAACAGATTAAGCTCAAATACATGATCCACCATGGCAAGGCTCATGGGCAAGGTAAAAATAATAGAAAGGATCAGAATTATCTTTGTTTTTTTCTCCGCCTCGGCAGTGTCTGCTGCTTCTCTGGAAGCCCCGAACCCTATATCTTCAATAAGGCGGATAATATCCTCTTCCTGCAGCGTGTCCCTGTCATAAGTAACACGCCCTTTTGCGGTGCTTAGATTCACCGCAACTTCTTTAATCCCCTGCTGCTTGGAGAGTTTTCTTTCTATTCTTGACGAGCATGCAGAGCATGTCATTCCTGTGATGCTGAGTTTTACACTTTCTTCTTTCATACATATACCCCGTAAGGGTATAGTACGCCGATTATCCGTCAGATCAAGAGAAAACTTGTCCGATAAATTTATCAGGTTTTCAAGCGCTTAATTTCAGCGGCTTTATGACCTGCTTCTTTAAGAACACTCTCAAAGTCAGCAAGGGTAAAAGGCTTTTTAAGAAATCCGAAAATCCCCAGATTTTCAGCCCTGCTCTCATAATCTGGCACATCGTATGCAGACATCACCACCACAACAACTTCCGGATTCTGAGCCTTCATTCCGGCTATCATCTCAAATCCTGTCATTTCAGGCATCCAAAGATCGGTTATGACGATGTCGATACTATTTTCATGGAAAATGTCCAGACCGTTTCTGCCGTTATCAGCTAAGATAAGATTTCCGAAAAGGTTCCGCAGTATTGTTGCCATGGCTGTTCTGGCGTAGCTGTCATCCTCGACAAACAACGCCGACAGTGTTTTTAAATCATTCATTTCAGGCATTTTAAACTCTCTTCAAATAAAATAAAAATATATGCCGGATAATATACCGGTTTATAAGTATAGCTTTTCGTCCATATCTTTCAACCTTTCACACAAAGAATTAATAATTCTTAATGAAAGTCTGTGGTTCAGCCCTATTAATTCCCTGAAAGCTTCCGGCTCAATTTTGAATATTACTGAGTCTTCGCCTGCTGCTGCCGTTGCTGTACGGGGTGTATTGAGCAGGTTCGCCATCTCACCCAGAATGTCACCCTCGCCCACTGACGCCACAGGAGTTTGTGCGCCTTCTATAAATATATCTACTCTACCCCTGTAAACATAGTAAACATCCTGAGATATTTCCCCCTGACGGAAAAGTTCTTTACCCTTCGGATAAAAGTCAGAATAACGCTTTGCCACAGAAGATTTATGCCCGAAAAAGAAACGCTCAATAAGGTTTTTCCGTTCTTCGCTGTGGACACTGAAAACTTTGTTTATCACCAGTATGTCTGTTCTGTCAGACACATAAACAAACTCGGCGCAGATAAAAAACACCTGACACACCAGATAAACCCATATGAGCAGAGCGATCAGAGCGCCGATTACTCCATAGAGTATGTTCATTTTCGCCATTCCCGCCATAAATCCGAATGCGAATTTGAGAACAAAAAGCAGTAACGCAAAAAGAAGTGCTCCCTTAAGAGCAGCAGAGGTGGAAGGACGGCGCACAGGCAGATATCTGTAGCAAACAAACGCACCGGCAAAAGCGGCAAAAACAGGAAGTATGAAACCAAGACCTCCTAAACGTTCTATCAAATCCGCACCTATGCCTAACTGAAGAAGCATTCCGCTGATAAAACCGAGAACAAGCCTTAAACCTGCAAAAAATGTTACCAGCAGGAAAAAAGCAGGGATTATGACTATGGAAATGAAAGAGGTGATTATAAAATTTCTGTTTTTGGGAGAAGGAAAGATAACATCAAATGCCCTTTGCACAGAAGTGAGTATGAGCCTTGATGTCCACAGTAGGTTCAACGCCCCAAATATCCCCACTGCCCCAGCCGCTCCGCCGCTGAGTCCGAATTTTTCCAGAAATTCTCTGTCCAGATTTGGACTGAAACTTTGAAGAACCCTGAAAAAATCATCAGAAAAAGCAGCATGACTGTTAAGGAATGATTCAAAAATAGTAAGCATCAGCAGGATGATCGGAATAATAGAAAGAAGGAAGTAATACGCCACAGCCCCCGCATGATTGGTAAGCTCATTCTCCGTATAACGGCTAAGGGCTATATAAAATCTCTGAATAAACGGAGTTCGGTTTTTCATCTGTCCGGCGGATGTGTCAGACAACTTTAACATGCCACGGCTCAAAGCGCACACCATAAGGGTTTTTCCTGTCATACCTTATGCGCATGTAGCCCTCCTCAAGCAGTCTTGAGTATTCTCTCGTGGTGGCGAATCTGTCTGTGAAGTTAAAGTGTCCCCAGCCTTTTATACCTACGTCAAAGTCTCCTGTTCCGTGAAATGAGTAGCCAATGGGAGCTATAGATCGTGAAGCCATGGAGATATTACCTTTTGTGTCAACTATTTTGGCGAGGAAAAGTCCCGCCTGTTTAACAACACTCCTCACACCGGAGGTAAGTATCAGGGTTTTCATATCCGAAGTAATCTTTGCGTAAGTACCTTCAGCCTTGCCTTTGTAGATATAGTGACCGGTTCCGGGAACTTTGAAAACATGCTTTTCATTAACCTCGTCATAGAGACTGTTGAAGATTCTGTCTCCATAGAAGCCGTAAACGGATGCGCTGCGTCGGAAGAAATCCTCCATAAAACCTTTTTCCTGCGGTGTAAATTCTGCAAGAGAACCACGCAGGCTCATTGTCTTCAGTGCGTCACGGTAGGAAAGTATATTGAAATTTCCGAAACCGACAAACTTCATCAGCTCACGCAGCTTGGTATTACAGCTTGTTATGAGGGCAAATTCCGCAGGAGAGGCAACGATATCGTCCTTGAAACTCCGGTTGAACTCTTTGATTTTTTTGAAGTATTCACTGTTGTAAAGAGTCTGTCCGTCCTGAAGGCGGCAGACATCAGTGCTGAGTTCCTTCTTTTCCTCTGTAAAAGGGTAAACGAAGCCCAGCACCTCTTCCGGATTAAGCAGGAGAGAGGCGGCGGGGAGTGAAGCTGTAAGTTTCAGAAATGTTCTTCTGTTCACGGCAAAGCACCATGTAAATTATTCTGCAGAGCAGTAAGCGTCAAAACCGTTACGTTCGGCATAAGCAAAAATATCAAACCCGTCAGGGGCGCATCCGCTTAGATCACATGCGGTGGCAAAGCTTTCCCACCCTTTTCTGATCTTTGCGGCATCTTTTTCAGCGGGAAACCCGTTTTCACATATATCAGCAAGGACAAGCTCCGTCCTGCCGAAGTTTCCGTCTATAAAAGCGGTTCTGCCGCTTTCAGCAGGGATGAGTTCTGTTTTTGCTCTGCCCTCTGCTGTGGAATAGTAAAACAGACCTGAGCCTGAATCCACCGCAGCAAAAGGCTTCTTCTCGCCTATTGCGTAAACGTACAGTATGTCTTTGTTTTTGTCGGTTTTATTGTCAGAAACATTGTCGCCTATATCTATCCGCACATGATCAGACCTGACACTCAGGAACAGTTCACATCCAAGAACCATAAACATAAGGATAACAACAGGCAAAATGCGTTTCATAGCCTACTATACAGCATTACGAAACAATTTAAAAGAAATTAGGGATAAAAAATATTGGAGATGAAAACGGGAAACCCCGCAAAGGGCTTCCCGCAGTTAATATTAGAATTTGTAAGTAAGGTTCAGTGCGAAGATATGTGCGTCAATATCTTTGAATTCGCCTTTAAGTCTTGTTACATCGTTGCCCTTCACAACATTTCCTGCTTCGTTATCGAAGGTTCTGTTTTCATCGTCAAGGTAGTTGTAAGCAACATCAACATCAAAGCTGCCGAAGTGGAAACCCGCACCGATTGTATAAAGCCATCTGTCGCCAGAGGGGAGCATGGGGTCAACCCACTCATCAGGAATGGGGCTGTAATCTCTGATTATTCCCGCACGAAGATCAACTTTTTCATTGACTTTGTACTGACCGCCAAGACGGAGCGCCCACACATCATCCCATTTTTTAGGTTTTACGCCTATGCCGGGGAGACCTTCGGGGTTGAGTTCGTCATATGAAGACCACTCAGTGTACTGACCATCGAACTCGAATGTCCATTTGCCGTTAGACCATGCAGCAGCAAGGTAAGTTACAGCAGGGAGGGTAATATCGGCTTTGAAATCTCCGGTTACTCCGGGGATATCCATAGTTGTTTCACTTGTCCCGTCAACTTCGTGCTTCATCTCGGGTCTGTAGCTTGCGCCGAAACGCCAGTTTTTACCGAGTTTATAATGAGCTGCTACGTTCCATCCCCATACGCCGCTGTCACCCTCAAGTTTGAGAGGAAGACCCGCTCCGGAAATATCGGTAGGGAAATTAGTTGGTATTGAGCTTTCAATAGTCACATCCATTTTCTGATACACAAGACCCGCTGCAAGGCTGAGATCATTCGTAACCTTATAAGCAAGAACAGGGTTAAATGTGTAGGTAGCTATTTCTGCGTTTTTACCGCCCACAAGATAAGCACCCGCCCAGTCGTCCTTCCAGTCCATTCCGAGACCGAAGGTGATGAAAGAGCCGAAACCGAACGAAAGCCTGTCGTTAATTTTTGTTGTTATGTAAAGGTTAGGGATAACAAATGTCTTGTCTTCTGTTTCACTGGAAACATCCCTGCCCATAAGTTCGCCTTCAAAGGAGGCAGTGGGCTGAATAAGAGAAAAACCTAAAGAAACCTGAGTCCCCTCAAGCTGTGTGATGCCTGCGGGGTTGTAGTAAACGGCCGTGGGGTCGTCAGCCTGAGCAGCGAAAGCTCCTCCCATCCCCAGCGCTTTTGCGCCCTGCTCGTTAATCGCAAAGCCACTTGCGAATGCTGCTGACGGCAAAATAAAACACGCAGCGGCAATAACTAAAACTAAACGTCTGAACATAAACAATCTCCTGACTTTTCTGACGGGATGCCCTTTGCAAATAATTGACAACTTTATTGTTATTTAACAAAAGCAAAACCCGTACATAGATAAGACAAAGTTTTAGAATATGCAAGCAGAAATCATCAACACCCCTGGAACCCCCTTTTATAAAGGGTCAGAAGCCTTTTTTATCTCATTAAATACACTTTTTAACCTCTGCTACGGGACATTTTAACAAAGATCGGTTATCATTAATGAAACAGGCAATTTTCGGCGGTATAGATACAATGAAATCTCGTGTGATTTTTACAAGCATACAGCAGAAGATCTTTTTTTACGCTGTCCTCCTGTTTTTCGGAATACTGACATTAAGCAGCTTTACGCTGTATTTCATTATCAAAACCGAACTTCAGGACAGGATCTCAGAACAGCTCAATATCTATGCGGACAGCCTTGCAGATATGGTCAAAATATCCGTAGACAGCGCATCGGAGCAGTATTTGACAGGTGTTCTTCTTGAGCGTTCATCTGTTATTGAAACAATGGAAGCATACGGAGCAGACAAAAATAAAGTATTGGAAATCGCCTCAAAGCCTCCCCTCAGAAATGCTTCAATCAGTATCAGAGACAAAAACGGCATGCTCATGGTTTACGGCATAACCGGTGAAGCAGCCTCCTGCGGAAAATCCAGAGTCACAACCCAAAGATTCACAAAAAATGACATATATTATATTTCAGGAACCTACACCACACCCTCACAGGGCTGGTGTATTACTGTATCCGTTCCGTCATCCTCATTTAAAGATATTCTCCAGGTTGAGGAGGTGAGGCAGGCTATACTTTCAAAAAAATTTGGAAAAAGCGGTTACGCCTACGTTCTTGACTCATCCGGCAACGTGCTGATTCACCCGCTCATAGAAAATACAAATGTTTACAATGCGGCAGATGTTAAAGGCAGATTTTTTATAAGAGAAATGATTCATAAAAAAGACGGGGAAACCTACTACCCATGGAAGAATCCGGGTGAAACAAAGCTGCGTGAAAAAGTCGCCAGCCACAGACATATCCCCGGGCTGGGCTGGATAGTAGCCTCTTCGAGTTATCTGGATGAAATATACCTGCCTTTGTTCAGGCTGAAAGTTTACCTTACTGTTGTTTTCTTTATATCCGTAATCACCGTTATCCCGCTCACAGTATGGCTCAGTGCCAGTATTACAGGTCCGATAAAGGAACTTACCCATGTCATAGAAAAGGGCGGCACAAATATAAGGCTGAGAAAGAAAACTGCTGATGAAACAGGAAAATTGATAGATCACTTTAACAGATACATGGAAACCATAGACGAATACAGGTACAAGCTGGAACAGGATCTTCAGGATAAACTTAAGGCAGAAAATGCACTTAGAAAAGGTCTGGAGATGGAAAAAGCAGTAAGTGATATTTCAGCCAGTTTCATCAGCTTTTCATCCATGCCCACTGATGAAATATTCCGCAATGCATTAATAAAATTCTGCATGCTTATAGGCGCATGCAGAGCCGCTGTTTACAAAAAGACCCCCGACAGATGCAAGATGCTTTACAGGTTTGATCCGTCAGACTACCCTTTGGGAACAGAGGAATGTAAAGCATTTACAAAATGGTTGTTCGAGAGGCTTGATGAACATCCTGAACTGTTTATAGAGTCCGTATGGCGCAGTAATGAAAGCCCCTATGCAATGCACTTCCTTAAAAGCAGACGCACCGAATCCGCCGCTGCATCCTCCATGAGCATAGAACAGGAAAACGACTCAGTAATCCTCTTTGAATTTGAGGAGCAGCTTAACCGGGAAAGATATGAAAACATACGTTCAACTATGAGGCTTTTCAAAAACATTTTCGACAGCGCAATGAAAAGAGTCGTATGGGAAGATTCTATAAAAAAAGCCTATGATCATCTTGAACGTAAGGTTCAGGAACGCACTGCAGAACTTACGGAAAAAACCATTCAGCTCGAAGAGCTTTCTAAAAATTTAGAGAAACGTGTTCATGAGGAAACAGAAAAACTCCGTACGCAGGAACAGCTCCTTGTTCAGCAGTCCAAAATGGCTGCAATGGGTGAAATGATCGGTTCCATAGCACACCAGTGGCGTCAGCCTCTGAACGCTCTTGCTCTGCTTATTCAGGATATAGAAGAAGCTCACTTCTGCAACGAGATAACTGATAAATATATAACATCCTCTGTTTCTGATGCTATGCGTCAGATAAATCATATGTCAGCAACCATTGATGATTTCCGCAACTTTTTTAAGCCGAGCAAGCAGAAAACAAAGATTAACGTGCCTGACGCTGTACTTGAGGTTGTCTCCCTGATGGCGTCACAGATCTCCAACAACGCCATAAGCGTTGATTTCAAGTGTTCATCACACAGGGAAGAAGATGGCGAATCCGCATCTGTTCATCCGGCTATCTACATCAACGGCTATTCCAACGAGTTTAAGCACGTTATCATGAATATTTTAAACAATGCAAAAGACGAAATAGTAAAAGTGAAAGAAACTGAACAGAAAACAGGACAAATATCAATCAATGTCTCCGCTGAAAGCGGATTGGTAAAAATATCCGTAAAAGACACAGGCGGAGGAATAGCCCTGGAGTTTATAGACAGGATCTTTGAGCCCTATTTCACCACCAAAAACCCGGAGAAAGGGACAGGTATAGGGCTTTATATGGCAAAAGTAATAATCGAAAACAACATGGGCGGAAAACTTTATGCACGTAACAGAGAAGGAGGAGGGGCGGAGTTTATCATAGAAGTCAGTGAAACAATGCCGGATGTGTGAGCTTTAAGACCTTCTTGATATTTATCTATTAAATCTATATTTTAAATCAACAAATATCTTTACTGAACTTTTGACAATTATTTTTCAATGATCGGCTTGACATAATCCTACTGTTTGGGTATATTTAGGCATACCTAACTTATTTAGTAATGTTTAAGGAGACATATTATGACGGTATCAATAGTTGGCGGACTTGACAGGCTTGAGAAAGACTACATAAACGCCGGAAAAACTCTCGGTGTTAAAACCAAAGTTATACTGAAAAAACAGACACATATAGCGGACATTCTGGAAAACAGCGATGCCATCGTTCTTCTTACCTCCAATATAGCTCACGGTGTTGCCAGCAAAGCCAGAAACATCTCCAAACAGAAAAATGTTCCTCTGTTTCAGGTCCACAACTGTAGTGTCAAGAGTGTCGGAGGAACCATAGAAAAGTGCCTCAAACTCTTTGACAGCGGCGAATGTATGGGAGATTGCATTAACTGCAGCCAATTTGCCAAAAATGCCTGAATTTTTTTTCTGCTTCATAAAACAATGAACGCCGCTTTTCCTTATTGCCTCCTTAAAGCGGCGTTTTTTTATATCTCATCCAAAAGCGTTACTTATTTATAGCTATTATCACTTGCGTAATAAGCTCTTTGAAACTAGGATGTGTAGATAAGCACATCTTTAGTGAGAGTTCCGGATGCAAAGAATTCTTTTATTATTTATTCTGTTTTTTTATACGTCAGCGTCTTTCGGTGCGCCGGATGATGTGATGACTGTGAACTTCTGCGTTTATGACAACCCGCCGATGATAAAGCTTGATGACAAAAGCGTGGGCGGCATAGGTGCGGATATCATGAACTATGTGGCGGAAAAGGAAAATCTCAGAATTAATTACATGGTGGCATCATGGGATGAATGTCTCGGAATGCTTGACACAGGCGATGCTGACATCATATTCCCCATTGCTTTTTCACGCGAAAGAGCGGCTGTTTATCACTTCAATGACGAAACAGTTCTCACTAACTGGGGTCAGATATACTCCGGCAATAACGAAAAAATAACATCAATCCCCGATCTGGACGGTAAAAGGATAGCCGTGATGGAGACGGATATATACTTCAAAAGCGACCAAGGGCTCAAAAACCTTGTCAAAGCATTCAATGTAAACGCAGTTTTTATATACGCCAAAAGCTACCGGGAAATCATTGAAGCGGTGGATTCGGGCAAAGCTGATGCAGGGCTTATGAACAGGCTTTTCGGTCAGATGAATGAAAACAGCTATAACATACGCCGCACGCCTATTCTCATCCATCCCATTGAAATACGTTTTGCCATGCCTAAAGGCAAACAGAAAAGCCTTGTACTCTCCGTGATGATTGACAAGCACATTTCAGAAATGAAAAACGATAAAAGCTCCCTTTACCACAAATCCCTTGATAAATGGATGGGCGTGAAGGAAAAAGGTGATTTTTCATCTACTCTGCGGGTAATAACAGTGGGGCTCGGAGTGCCTCTTATTCTTCTTTTTCTCATAAGTCTCTTTCTTGAAAAGAAGATAAAGAAAAAAACCGGTGAATTAAGCGAAATGAACGGACTGCTCCTCAAACAGATAGAGGAGAGAAAACAGGCGGAAGAAAGGCTCAGAAACAGTGAAGAGAAATACAGCAGCCTTTTCCAGACATCCACAGACCCCATAATTATCATGGATTCTGCGGGAGTGATCCAAAACGCCAACAATGCTGTTGAAAGGCAGATAGGATACACCTGCGAAGAACTCAAAACAAAAAAAATAAGCTACCTTTTTCCTGAGTTTGAACTGGACGATAACATGCCCAGCCTTATCAGAGAGGGAAGACAGCAGTTTGAAAAAGAACTTTACCGCAAAAACGGCGACAAGTTTGATGCTGAAATCTCCACAAACTCATTTACAGCAGGTGACAACAGGTTTGTCCAGATTGTGATAAGAGACATAACAGTCCGCAAGAAAACCCAGCAGATACTTGCCCAGAAGAAAAAAGATCTTGAAAAGCGTGTGCAGGAAGAGGTTGAGCATAACCGAATTCAGGAACAGATGCTTATGCAGCAGTCGAAACTTGCCGCAATGGGACAGATGATAAATGCAATCGCACACCAGTGGCGTCAGCCTCTCACCACCATCGGGCTTTACGTTCAGGATGTGGAGGATGCTTTTGAGTACGGTGAACTGAACATGGACTACATTGCCCAGTTCAGAGATCACTGCATGGAGCAGGTTGCCTATATGTCTAAAACCATTGACGATTTCCGAAATTTCTTTAAACCTGACAAAGAAAAAGAGATTTTTGACATATGCGAAATAATGCGTGAGGTTCTTTCCCTCATTAACCCGCAGCTTATCAATAACAACATAGAGCTTAAAATTTTTTACGGCGAGCATCAGGTTATTCTCAAGCCCGGTGTAATTGAACTGCCCAGCCAGATAAAATGTGTAACATCATACGGTTATCCCAATGAATTCAAACAGGTTCTCCTCAACCTTATCTCAAATGCAAGGGATGCGATTATCGAATCCAGAAGTGCAGGTGCAGAAAACTCAGGACTTATCAAACTCATTGTCGAACCCGAAGGAGATATAATCAAAATCACCCTTGAAGACAATGGCTGCGGTATTCCGGAAGATATAAGAGACAGAATATTTGAACCTTATTTTTCAACCAAGGAAGAGGGACAGGGTGTCGGCATAGGTCTGTATATGTCCAAAATCATTATTGAAAATAACATGGAAGGCAGAATCTACACCAACCTCTGTGAAAAAGGGGCAAGCTTCACCATTGAGTTAAAAAAATGGGATATGGGGAAGCCTGCAGCGGGCAATTAAACTAGCCTTTGGCGATTACAAATTCCGCCTCAAGCATGTCATAACTTATCTTGTCAGGCATAACTTCAATGTAGTCCCCGACGTGAAATCTTTTTTTCCTGCGCCTTCCGACAAGGGCGTTTCCGTCATCACTAAGGGCATAATAGTCATCCTCAAGTGAAGAGGTATGCACATACCCCTGAAGCATCAGCTTATCAAGGAACACGAACATTCCGTTGGAGTTAATCCTGCTGATATAGGCGCTGAAAGGCTCATCAAAATGTTCGTAAAGATATTTGAGGGTTTTGAATTTCTGGATATCCCTTTCCGCCTGAACAGAGTTCTGTTCCGCAGTGCTGCACATGGATGCAAGGCTCTCCAGCCTTCCGCCGTCAATATTATATGGATCATTAAACAAAACAGTACCCAGAAGCCTGTGAACCAGAAGGTCGGGGTAGCGGCGTATGGGGCTTGTGAAATGAGTGTATGATTCGGAAGCAAGCCCGAAGTGACCAATGTTTACAGTGGTGTAAACAGCCTTTGCCATTGCGCGCACAAGCTGACCGCCGAGAACATGGGCATACTGCGAATCATTGATTTTTTCGCTGACCTCACGCACTGCAAGGCTGTCAACTGATTCACCAAAATCCACGGGCATTCCGAATGCGGCGCAGAGATTTTCATATTCCTCAAGCTTCTGCCTGTCGGGCTTGTCATGCACACGGTAAATGGAAGCATCAGCGTGTTTTTCCAGATACTCAGATACCGCCTCATTAGCCTCAATCATAAAGTTCTCTATAAGCCTGTGAGCAATATTTCTGTCAAGCGGGTGAACATCTTTCAAGTCTCCGTTTTCATCGAACTCAAAAACAGGTTCCGGCAGGTCAAAATCAAGCATGCCCTCGCCTGCTCTGCGTTTCATTATCTTTCCCGCAAGCTCCGCAGATTCGGATATCAGGAAGTTAAGGTCCTTGCTGCGGGTTTTTTCTCTGCCTTCAAGAACATCGAAAACGTATGTATATGTGAGCCTTTTATCGCTTTTTATTATCGAGCGGTAAAACTTCTGCCCTGTTCTTTTTCCGTTATTATCAAACTCCATGGCAGCGGTCATTGTGAGCCTTTTGGTATTGGGTCTGAGGCTGCAAAGGTCATTTGAAAGCATTTCAGGCAGCATGGGGATTGCAAATTCCGGAAAATATGTGCTTGTTCCTCTTTTAAGTGCTTCTTTGTCAAGGAACGTGTCAGGGCGAACAAAGTGGCTTACATCCGCTATATGAACATACAGCCTGTGGCCGTTCTCTGTTTTTTCTATGGAAACCGCATCATCAAAGTCACGGGCGCTCTCGCCGTCAATAGTTACAGTGAAAAGTTCTGTAAAGTCAGTGCGTTTTCCTGTATTTTTCTTCAGTTTTTCAGCATTTTCCTCAACTTCCTGAATAACACGTTTGGGAAACTCACGCTCAAGATTGTATTTAGCGAGAACAATTTCATTCTCGATCCCCTTGTCTTCAATTGTTCCCAGTTTTTTAACAACTTTGCCTTCGGGGCGGCGTTTTTTATCAGGGTATGATGTCAGTTCGACTATGACTATATCACCCTCTTCCACCTCTTTTGCGTGGATTTCAGGTATAAAAATGTCATACAGAAACTTTTTATCCAAGGGCATGCAGTAAATAGCATAGCGGGACTTTTCTACGCGCCCGACTATTTTCTGCATACTGCGGGTGATAATCTTAACCACTCTGGCTTCTGTTTTGCCCCTGAACTTTTCAAGGCTCACGGCTACTATATCACCATTCAGGGCGTTGCCTACCTTCATTGAGGGAACAAAATAATCGCTCCCGCCACCGGTGAGAGGAGTAAGAAAGGCATAACCTTCGGGGTGAATATCAATTTTACCGGTGATAAGGTTTATTTCCTTTGCGGGTGCATATCTGCCGGACTTCAGTTTAATCAGCTCACCGGAGCGGGTGAGTTCGTTTATTATTTTTTTTACTGCTTTTTTATCAATCCCCATCAGCTTGGCTATTACACCGGGGGGGAGAGGGTTGTCGCTTTTCTCGAATACTTTAAGAAGTTCTTTTTTTAAATCAGTCAAATCCATGTTCCTTCGCTTTTTTGCGCAGTGTGTTTCTGTTGATTCCCAAAAGTTTGGCGGAGACAGACTTATTGCCGTCCGTTCTTTCCAGAACAGCCCGCATCAGGGGAAATTCAACAATTTTCATATATTCTTCAAAGGCGTTATAGCTCTCTGAAAGTGTTTCAGCCTCAACAATGTTTGAAGCAAGCTTGTAGAGTTCATCCGAAAGACAGGAGGCATCCTTGTCCTGAGCTGTGCTGAAAATTTTCTGCGGCAGCCCCTGTTTCGTGACTTCATCTGTGTCTGTGTTTACTATTGCGTACTGTATAATATTTTCCAGCTCTCTGATGTTTCCCGGCCAGCGGTATTTCGCCATGGCTCCCAGAGCTTCGCTGCTTATTTTCAGTACCCTGTTTTTTATCCCTTTATATTTGCGGAGAAAATGGTTGGCGAGGTAGGGTATGTCCTCTTTTCTGTCACGCAGCGGCGGAAGCTCAATGGAAACAACATTGAGTCTGTAGAACAGGTCTTCTCTGAACTTTCCTGTATCCACGAGCCCTTCCAGATTTTTATTGGATGCGGCAATAATTCTGGTATCCAGCTTAACTGTACGGCTTGAGCCGACAGGGCTAATCTCTTTTTCCTGAATAACTCTCAAAAGTTTGGACTGAAGAGCAAAATCCATTTCAGATATTTCATCAAGAAAGATGGTTCCGCCGTTAGCTTCTTCAAATTTTCCTTTTTTATCAGTAACTGCCCCGGTGAACGACCCCTTAGAATGACCAAAAAGCTCGCTCTCCATAAGATCAGAAGGAATAGCCGCCATATTGATGGGCACAAAGGGCTTTCCGCTCCGGTTGCTCATTTCGTGTATCATATGGGCAACAACCTCTTTGCCCGTACCGGATTCACCGCAGATCAGCACATTTATGTTAGCTCCCGAAATTTTGCCTATGAGCTTGTAGATTTCGAGCATCTTACGGTTTTTTGTTTCAAAGTCATAAGCTGCGCTTTCTGTTTCTTCGGTTTCAAAATGGTCTCCGGCAAGGTTGAGGATCTTAGCCCGAAGCTCTGCAAGATCAAAAGGCTTAGGAAAAAAGTCAGTAGCACCTGACTTAATACTTTCAATAACATTTGAACCTGTATCCTGAGCCGTCATGATTATGAAATGAATATGAGGGTAAGTCTTTGACCACTCCCTCACAAGCGCTATGCCGTTGCTTTCCCCCAGAAAGAGATCAACAAAGCATATGCCTACACTGCCGGAAGAAAGGACTATCTCTCCGTCTGAAGGGTTATCCGCTGTTACAACGCTTATTTTATCATCTTCAAGCCCTTCTTTGAAGAGCCATAGAATATTTTCCTCATCATCGATCACTAATATTCTGATTTTGTCTTTCATTTTGGTTTCCTGAAAAGCAGCAGTCAAAAAAAATCATCTGCCTATTTATTATACACCTTATAATCTACCCAATTAACACCGGTTCCGCCAGCATTTACTACATAAGAAGGTCTTTTTTCTTTATTTTCATCACGAAAACAACCGGTCTCTATATTAAAATCATGGGCAGAAATCATAGGAAGAGTACATATTAATAACCACCATTACGTCAATTATTCCTTTTATTAATAATAATATAGTTTGTATTGTAATATTCTTTAAATAAAGTTAAAATCATCACAATACGTATCCGGACTCTTGCTATGAAAGTTGAACGTAAGATACACATCTCCGAACTTAAACTCGGCATGACCGTGAACAGAACAGAAAAGGACGGTCTGCATTTTCCGTTCTTTGATAAAGAACTCACGGATACCCGCTCTGTCAACGTACTCAAAAACTCTGGTGTATCATACATATACATCCTTGAAGAGCAGGAAGTTGAGGAAGATAAAGAAGGCGAGCTTTCCGGCAGGCTGTCACAGCTTATGAGCGCTCCCTTGGAAACATCCGATTATTTCCTTATAGATTCATCCCCCGCCGTTGATGACATCATTCAGGCACGCACAATATTTGAAAACATCAGAGGCAAAGCACGGCTTCTGCTGGACACAGTTAAAAAAAACGGCAGGGTTGACTCACACTCCGCAGAAGAAATTACCGGAGAGCTTGTTGAGGTCAGCACTCATAAGCCGGGTATCTTCACTGCAATGACCCACCTTAAAAATCAGGACGACTACACCTACAGCCATTCGCTGAATGTAGCCGTTATCTCTCTTGCCCTCGGCAAAAGACTTGGCAAATCATCTGATGAGCTAAAAACGATCTGTCTGTGCGGTCTGCTGCATGATGTCGGCATGACAAGAATCAGCGAACAGATTATTACAAAACCAGGAAAACTAACCGAGGATGAATATTCCGAAATAAAAAAGCATCCCGAATACGGGTACAAGATACTCAACAACGGCGTTCTGCCCCCTGAAACCGCTACGGTTGCATTGCAGCACCATGAAAAATCGGACGGCAGCGGTTATCCTTTCGGTCTGCATGAGCGCCAGATCAGCAATATTACCAAAATTATTTCCATTGCAGATGTTTATGATGCCATAACAAGCAAGAAAGCTTACAACCACGAGAGAACACCGTCTGAAGCGTTAAAAATCCTTTTCAGCTGGTCCGGCAAACACTTTAACGAAACATTGGTAAAATTTTTCATCAATACTATAGGAATTTACCCAGTGGGAACCTTAGTGATGCTTGATTCCGGTGAACTGGGCATAATCTTAGAACCCAATAAGAAAGACCTCACACGTCCGAAGGTACTTGTTGTTACTGACGAAAAAAGAGACAGACTCGATAAATCACATATATTTGATCTTGCCCGTTATGATCTTAAAACCATGAAGCCGATAAAAACAATCATATCTTCCCTGAACCCCAAACAGCACGGGATAAACAGCGAACATGAACTGGACAGATTTGCAGGACAGTTCAAAAACACAGTCAGAGAAGCATTCTAAGCCTCTTTTCAGGCTGTTTTCTCGCTGTAGTCCTCAACATTTACGCAAATGTAGCAGACTTTGCCTGTTTCCGAACATTTGCCCGCCCTGTAAACTTCACTCGCATTAAATTCATTTTCCAATGCCTCGTCTACTGCATCGGAAACCGCCTTAACAAAAGCTTCGGGAGAATCCACAAATGAAAGATCTGCAAATTTCAGTTTTTCCTTAAACTCATCCTTTCCGCAGGAACGGATAAACTCTTTAGAATAATCAAAACTGAAAACTCCCGGAGCCGTTTTTTCACCCAAAAACAGCTTGATATACATCAAGTCAACTCCGTAATAAAATTAGTGCCTGTATATAACCTGAATAAACCAGCCAAGTACAAGTAATTTAAATAAAGCGCTTCTTCGCTGGATATTTCATATTATATCATATGACAAGCGAAGGTAAAAATAAATCAGAAAAAATTGTTACATAATGAATATTTTAATCAGAGGCTCATTATATCTAATCAACAGAAAAACTTATATAAAAATATTTTTTGCCCTTCTTTGTTTTATTCAGCAGTGAATAATAAGCATAATAATATCCATCTTTAACATATTTTAAAGCCTCTATTGCCGTGAAACGATCTTTGGAGTATAAAATCCGAATGGCTATAGGCGTTTTCGATTCAGGCATCGGCGGACTCACTGTTTTTAAATCCATTGCGGAGCATTTTCCGACTCTGGACATATATTATCTCGGAGATACGGCACGAGTGCCTTATGGCAACAAATCTCCTGAGACTATAATAAATTACAGCATTGAATGTGCCCGCTACCTCATATCTGAGTGCGGTGCGGAAGCAATCGTTATAGCCTGCAACACAGCCTCTTCCTACGCAGTTGATATAATTGCCGACAGGTTTAAGGTTCCGGTTACAGGCGTTGTTCTCCCTGGTTCAGAACAGGCTCTGAGAGTGTCTAAAAAGGGTAAAATAGCCGTCATAGGAACCAGAGCCACCATACGCAGCGGTTCGTACCGTGCTGCCCTTGAAACCATGTCTGAAATAGAGCTGGATATCTACGAAAACGCATGTCCGCTCTTTGTCCCTATTGTTGAAGAGATGATGACAGAAAGCCCTATAGCGGAGCTTGCCGTAAAAATGTATCTGGATGACCTCAGCAAAAAAGGTGTGGATACCCTTGTTCTGGGCTGCACGCATTATCCTATGCTGAAAAGAACAATATCAAAACTTTACCCGCAGTTTAATATTGTGGATTCTTCTGAAGTAATCATTGAACACCTTATAAAAAGCGGTCTGAGTACCGAAGGCAGGGGTTTAAGAAAATTGTTTTTTACAGATGAATCACCTGCTATGGAAATGCTCAGAAACGAACTTGCGGCAGGTGCGCCGGTTGAGATAATCAGTCTTCCCTGAATCCTACTTCCCTATATAAACATGCAGGTTGCCGAATATCGAGGCGCTGTATGTGACCATTTTCTGCAGCATCCACGGGGCAAAAACAATCACAGCCACCACAACAGCAACAATCTTGGGGATGAATGAAAGGGTCATTTCCTGAATCTGGGTAACTGACTGGAAAATACTGACAATCAGCCCCACTGTAAGCCCGAAGATAAGCATAGGCGAAGCTATGAGCAAAGCCATTTTGAGAGCATCAGAAAGAAGAGCTATTACCGTATCAGAAGTCATATTCCGTCACCCGTATTATCAGTTTAGCACTACATAAAACTTTTTACAAGGGACGACACAATCAGCTCCCAGCCGTCCACAAGGACAAACAGCAGTATCTTGAACGGAACGGAGATCATAACAGGGGGCAGCATCATCATACCCATCGAAAGCAGAACGCTCGCCACTACAAAATCTATTATAAGAAACGGCAGAAACAGCAGGAAACCCATCTGAAAGGCTGTCTGCAGTTCACTGACGACAAAAGACGAAAGCAGGACAAAATCCGGAATCTCCTCTACTGTTTTCGGTTTTTCCCCTCCGGCTATGTCAATAAACATACGCATATCTTTCTTGCGGGTGTTTTTGATCATGAACTCACGGAACGGCTTTTTAACCTCGTTCAGCATCTCCACAAAGCCCATCTGCTCTGCAAAATAAGGCTGAAGACCTTTCTCATATGCCTGATTAAACACCGGAGTCATAATAAAAAAAGTAAGAAAAAGAGCAAGACCCACAAGAACCTGATTAGGAGGCATCTGCTGGGTTCCCATTGCTGTGCGGAGAAACGAGAAAACAATAAGAATCCTCGTAAATGACGTCATAAGTATAAGGATAGAGGGCGCAAGGGTAACGATAGTTATGAATGCGATAATCTGCAGCGTAACCGCCACATCATCAGGGTTCGCCGCTGATTCCAGCCCGAAACGGAAAGCGGGAAAAGGCAGAGGATCAGCAGCAGCCGCACCCAATGGGATAAGAAGCATTAAAAGAGTGACAATCAGCGTTTTTTTATTGATTTTAGTCTCTCCCTTATGATGTTTCTTGAAGCCTCTATATCTGTTTTAACATCAGACCCTTTTGCAAAGAAGTTTAGATATGAACCGAATTCGCCTTTTCTGGCAAAACCGGATTTAATTCTGTTGACTTCCGCTTCGTCCGTAACTTTTTCAATGAGATTAACAGACATATCTGTAACGCCGAAGATATAAACTGCATCCCCCAATTCATAGAAAAACAGGCTTTTACGTATTTCGAGATCCACCTTGCCGAGCAGCCTGCCGGAACCCGGAAGTTCTGACAACACCCTGCGAGAAAGCATTCTGCGTGTAAACCAGTAGATAACAAGAATAACTACAATGACAAAACCAAGTCCGGTGATCATCCGCACATAGGCGCCGGTACCCACAGCAGATGGAGCCTCCGGTGAGGGAGCAAAAGAAAAAGACGCAACAACAGACTTTTCAGCGGTTTCAATTTTCGGTTCATCCGCCGCTGTGGCAAAATCCACGATAAGCTTTTTTCTGTCCCCTTCTGAGTGTATGTATGCCTGCGATACGGGAGAATCCCAGAACTCCTCGGAATATACGACTTCTTCAGCTGTCTGGAAACTGATTATGTAGGATTTATCAAGCTTTATGACATTTACGTCAGAATAGCCCTTTTCAAATTGAATGCTGAACCTGACGGAGCTTTCCGTAAGCTCCGACTTAACCTCCGCTGCAAAGGCGGGAAATGAACATAAAAAAAGCAGACAGACGGCGAAAAAAAGCCGAATTTCAGCCATAGATACCGTCTTTGTACATTTCGGTAAGTTTTTCCTTGTCCAGTATTTCAGTGATACGAATGGCAAATCTGTCATCCAGAACCATAACCTCTCCGAGAGCAAGAGGCTTGTTGTTAACAAGATAATCCACAGGTTCACCGGATGTTTTGTTGAACTTAAGGATCGTTCCTTTCTCCCAGTTCAGCATTTCCCTTATGGACACTTTTTTGCGTCCCAGCTCAACTCTGATATCGAAAAGAACCTCACCGAACTGATTTTTCGCGTGATTTATCATTAAAACCTCTTACTGGATTACAAATTCAGTTACATAGACGTTGGCTATCTGCCCTGATGCAAGCAGAGAGTTGATCCGTCTCATTATCTGCTGTTTCATAATCATCTTGCCCTGAGCAGAGTTGATCTCCTCAAAACGCTTGGATGAAAGTATCGTGATAATAGCGTCCCTTATTTGGGGAACACGTTTGTCAATCTCGTCTTTCAGCCCCTTGGTTATAGTAAGCTCAAGCTGAAGGGTAACACGAAGATATCTGCTTCCGCCGGGGTCTGCAAGGTTTACCACAAAGGGTTCCATGGGGTAAAGCTCACCAATCTGAGCTACTGTCTCTGCTTTTGGGGCTTCCTGCTCCGCCGCGCTGGGTTGTCCGGCTGCCTGAGGTTTCGGTTTAAGGAACATGAAATAGGCTCCTGCCCCCGCTCCTCCAAGCACTATAAGAAGAATGAGGATAATAATGATCAGTTTTAGTTTAGACTTCTTCTTCCCGCCCTCCGGCTGGGTGTCTTTTTCTTCTGCTGCCATTACTGTCCTCCGTTGTCTTCTTCAAAAATATTTTTATTGGTTTCCGCAAATTCGGGGCTGACAAGATTAATCTCAACCCTGCGGTTTTTTGCTCTGTTTTCAGTTGTTATATTCGGCAGAAGCGGATGAAACTCGCCGAATCCGCCCGCTGAAAGCGTCTGAGGGTTTATACCTTCTTTGATTAAATAACGCACCACCGAAACTGCTCTGGCTGTGGAAAGTTCCCAGTTTGACGGGAAACGGGCAGAACGGATGGGTGTGTCGTCTGTATGTCCTTCAACATGAACATAGTAGGGTGAGTCTATTATAACTGTGCTGACTTTATTAAGAAAAGGCACAGCGTCACTCCTCACCTCGGACTGACCGGGCGCAAAAAGGAGTGAATCCAGAACACGGATGGAAACACCTTTTTTTGTTTCTATAACGCTAACAACTTCCGAAAGGTTTGATGATTTGACATATTCCCGCAGGGTTTCAACAGTTTTCGCATTTGCGCTTCCTGTCTGTTCAACAACATTGATACGGGTCATGATGTTCTGTGCGCTCACTTCATTAGGGCTTCCGTGCAGGATTCCCGCCGAGCCCTGAAAAGAACCGAACGATTCAAGAATTTTCTTTTTATCCAGCGTAGACATGGAAACAAGCAGAACGAAAAAGGTAAGAAGAAGCATGTTCATGTCTGTGAAAGTGGTCATCCACTTAGGCGAACCCTTTTCACAATCGCAGGATTTTTTCTTTTCAGACATTAGATTAAACCTGCCTTCCCATAAACCGGATTATACACCCCGGCACAAAATCAGTCAAACTGGGACTTACGTTTATTAGGCGACAGGTATGCGTTAAGCTTCTGTTCAACAATTCTGGGGTTATCCCCTGCCTGAATCGCCATAATTCCGCCTATCATGATCTGCCTCTGCAGCACTTCCTCACCGGAACGTACTTTAAGCTTGCCGGAGATAGGTGTGGCAAACATGTTCATTATGATAGAGCCGTAAAAAGTTGTGATCAACGCAACCGCCATGGCTGGTCCGATCGCAGAGGGGTCACTAAGACTCTGAAGCATCGCCACAAGCCCCACAAGCGTACCGATCATACCCATCGCCGGGGCAAAGTCAGCAATTGCGGTAAATATACCCGCTCCTTCCTTGTGCCTTTCCTGCATATATTCAAGTTCGGTTTCGAGTATTGTTTTTATAACTTCCGGCTCTGTTCCGTCCACCGCAAGGCGTATACCTTTTTTGAGGAACTCATCAGAAACTTCATCCTCCGCAGATTCAAGAGAGAGAATACCGTCTCTCCTTGCTTTAACTGCAAAGCCTACAAGCTGCTGAATAAGTTCTGCTGTATCAGTGGCTTTATTGAAGAAAGCCTTCATAAGAATTTTGGTGAGACCGGTTATTCTGTCCAGCGGGTAGTTGATCATGACAACGCCCAGCGTACCGCCTATAACGATAAGCACAGAAGGGTAATCAACATAGACCCCTACGCCTGCACCAATAACAAGTGCTGAAATAAGAAGAATATATGCTAATAGAAACCCGATAACCGTTGCTAAATCCATACACTCCCGTCCGGCTGCTTTATCAAAAGAATAAACTTTGATATAAACATCTTGTAGTATTCTACCCTTAAAAGATACAGGAACGCCAGCAAAAGAGTCAAGCTTATTTTAAAACAGCCTGCATCCGCCTAAAGAAGCGGACTTTAATTAAATCACAAAGACGCCCACTATATTGTTTTCGGCTTTTTTTCGTAAAAGAATATATTTTTTAAAAGCTTTAAATAAAAAAGGCGTCCGAAGACGCCTTTTTTGTATTTTCAGTGTGAATCATCATTAACGTTTGAGAGTAAGAAGCTCCTGAAGCATTTCGTCACTGGTTGTAATAACCCTTGAGTTTGCCTGGAAACCTCTCTGGGTTGTAATCATAGTTACAAACTCATTGGAGAGATCAACGTTGGAGTTTTCAAGGGCTCCGGACATTATCTCACCTCTGTTGCCGCTCTGAGGTTTGCCAATGGCGGCAGTACCGGAGTTGCCCGTTTCCGCAAACAGCGTGTCCCCGACTTTCAGAAGACCCTGGTTGTTTGTGAATGTGGCAAGGGCAACCTGAGCAAGAGTCATAACCTCACCGTTGGTGTAGTAGCCCACAATTTCACCCGCAGGGTTGAACATAACTTCCTCAAGAGAACCGACAGCATATCCGTCCTGTTCTGCACTGTTTTTTGACGACTCCTTAGCGGAGATATAAACCCCGTCGTAGCTGGACGGAGTGCCGAGAAACATGGAAATATTGCTTATGATTCCTGCTCCGTTTGCCGGGTCAAAATTGAAGCTGAGGTCAGTAACCCTTGTTCCCGCAGGTGATGTAAGATAATTGAACGAACCGTCATTGTTGAAATGAAGAAGGATTTCGTTCCCTCCGGTTTCGTTGAATGATACAGCAGTATTGTCATCAGTAGTGGAAAGAGTAAGCTTCCATATGTTGCCGGATGAACTTACCATATCATAGGTATATTTCAGTGTATGGGCGTTACCCTGAGCATCATATATTGTCTGGGTAGTTGCCATCTGACCGCCGCTTGCAGTCTGCGTGGTCTGATATTCAAAATAGTTGTAGAAGTTAAGATAACTTTCAGCGCCGATTACTTCAAATTTAAGAAAGTCCACCGCATTTGAAAGCCCTTTTTCTCCTGTAACTTTTATCTTGCCGCTATTGTCCTCAACATCGCTTATATGTTCCTTGATCTGCCCTTCGGTAGAGTTTTCAAAACCGAGATACCCTGCCATCATAGCACGAAGATCATCCACAGTTGAACCAAGGGCAGGTATTGTTCCAGTTCCCTGAAGGTCCGCTCCGCCCACTGAGCCTGTGAACTGAAGTATTGCTGTGTCATCAAGACCGAGACTCTCACCGGCATTGGTGTAAAGCTCTGTGAGAAGATCCGACCCTTCGGCATATCTGAGGAACTGTTCTGAATATCCATAATCCATAGAAGCCACGAAACCGGGATCATCATCAGGATCAACAGGCTGAATAGTCAATGAACCCGCCGGAGTGATGTTGCTCTCAAAGATAGAACCGCTGTAGGCCTTATCCACCATAAAGTTTGAAAGAGTGAGTCCTTCTGTTGTTCCGCTGGCGGTGAGGTATTCACCAACGTTTCTGAACTCAAATCTTCCGGATGTTTCATCAAAACTCACGCTGAATCTGTCTGCCTGAATCACGTTTCCGTCTATAGCCTGCTCAATAACTGCGGCAAGCTCCGCCAGAGTATTGAAATCCCTTCCTGCGTATTTTGTCTGCTCAAAGAGGATCTCATCACTGTTTCTGGAAGTTGAGACTTCGTTGTATGTTCCGGCGAGGGACTGCATTATAACAGCGAGATAAGGTGTTCCGCTGAAAGAGTTAAGCTGAACATCTATTCCGTTGTCTGTGTCTCTGGTGATCTTAATCTTTCCGTTGACAACATCAACGGAAAAGTCTGAAGCGGGTGCGGCAGTGGTATCGAATGTCACTGTCTCTCCCGCTGCCCAGGCACCCGTCCACGCTGTGGAGGGTATTGTAAAGAGGGCTTCACCGGTTGCAGGGTCGGTAGCTGTGTAGGTCTGCCCCACAACACCGCTGTTCACTGCGCCTGAAACAGAACCCACGACATTAAACCTCGCAGGGTTTGTGGGGTCTATGGTGACAGTCCAGCTTTCTGTTGTTGCGTATGAAGCGTTGGGAGTCACAACTGACTCATCAAAAACACCGTTCACTGTGGTCTCAACAAAATTGTTTGCAACTGCGCCGTTACCCACAGCTGCTTCGAGTTTGTTTTCAATCGCAGTGGCGAGTTCGCCCATTGTTCTGAAATCCACACCGTAAGTCAGGGTATGAGCAGCCCCGTTGATGTAAACCATTAAATTTGACTCAGAAGCCAGATTGAGGTTCACATCAGAGTCGCTGTAAGCGTAGCTCATATCTGTAATATCTGTGGCGTGAGCCTTTATCACCACCGGCTCGCTTTCAGCAAAGTCCATTTTAACCCCATTTGTTGAGAAAACAGAGAAAATATCGTTTGAACTGTCTGCCGTGTGGAGCAGAGCCGGATACTCAAGCACAGATGAGTTGGCAACTGTGTTAAGAACGGCATTCATGGAAACTTCCGTAGTAGCCTTAGCCTGAATTGTCTGGAAGGCGGAATTGATAACGATGTCGCTTACTTCGCCGTTGTCAATCAGCTCTCCGGTGAGAGGATCAGCCATCCACCCCTGAACAGGGTATCCGGCAGCATTTACAAGGGTTCCGTAACGATCGAAGTTAAAGTCTCCCGCTCTGGTGTAGTAATATTCGTTCATGCCTTCACCGCGCACAACAAAAAAACCTTCACCCTGAATAGCAAGGTCGGTGGTTTTCGATGTTGTGGTTGGTGTGCCGGAATTGAATATATTATCCACAGCAGCAAGATAACCACCCATACCTACCTGACGGGGGTTGACCCCTCCTCTGGCATCGGTGGGTGTTTTACCGCCCACAAGAGTCTGACTGAACAGATCCTGAAAAACGGCACGTCCTGCCTTAAAGCCTGTGGTGTTGACGTTTGATATATTGTTTCCTATAACGTCCATAGCCTTCTGATTGGTATTCAGACCGCTGATGGCCGAGTACAGTGAACGCATCATAAGCGCACTCCTTAAACCGCTGATTTAAAAGGGGAGTACTTCTCCCCTTTACAGCCTTAGTAACTTCTTACCGCAATAACTTTATCAGCGTCGAGTTCCTGTCCGAAAAGGTCGAAAACTATTTTGCCGTCCTTCTGAGAAACGCCGGAGACATAACCATTTCCGTAAGTTGTTGCATCAACTTCATTTCCGCTGGAATCATACGCCTTTACAACGAACTTGTACTGCCCGGCGCTGACAGTTTCGCCGTCACCGTTCTTACCGTTCCAGGCGATGCTGTTTCTGCCTGCACCAAGCTGGCCGGCGTCAACAGCGTTTATAATATTCCCTGCGGAGTCATAAACATAGATTTCTGTTCTGTAGCTTGCCGTTTTGAGGTCAAAGTCAATTAATGAGCTTTCACCGTCAAAAACGATACTGTTGCCTTCGTATTCCACCATTTTGCCGATGAAACTTGAAGCGCTGAACAGAGTATCCATGCCGCTGGTGTCTGCACCGCCGTCAACAAGCTTATTAACAGCCTCACCTATGCCCACAAGCTGTTCAACCATTGAAAACTGGCTGGTCTGGCTGGTAAGCTGGTTGTTATCCATAGGTTCAAGAGGGTCCTGATTCTTAAGCTGTGCAACAAAAAGATTCAGGAAATCAAGCATGTCCATTTCGGTGGAACCTGTCTTTTTCTCATCCTTCTTAGTTGTTGAGCTTCCGCCGTTAAGAATATTTTGTACCGATTCTGATATCGTGGTGGTCATAACAGCCTCCGGATTTACGCGTAGAGCCCTCTTGAAGGGTCTGTCTCCTCTTCGGAGATATCACCTACGGTAAATTCACCTTTTGCACCGCCGGAGTTTTTCTTCTTGAAAAACTGCTGGTCGGTTCCGTCCTTGGAGTCTTTTTCGGCAAAGAAAAATTCCATTTTTTCAAGCACAATCCCTTTCGCTTCCAGCTGCTGTCTTACGCTTTCTGCGTTATTGACAAGCAGGTTTCTCGCCTGATCGCTCTCCATAGTGATTCGGGCGCTTATCTTACCGGCATGTTCCACCAGCTCGATATGCAGCTTACCCAATTCTTTTGGCATAAGCTGTATGGTAAGCTTTTTCTGATCCCCTGCCTTTGTATACTGGACAAAGTCGGCGATCTTATTAATATCACGGGGTGATGTTATTCTGATTTCAGGTTGTTCCTGCTCATCAAAAATACTCTGTCCCGTCTTAATTACGGTTTCCCCGGCATCCGTGTCGGGTATATCCGCGGTAGTGGTTTTAATAATCTGCTCCTCTTCAGGAGCGGTCTCTGCGGTCAGCGGTCTTACAATTTCAGCAATCTTAACCTCTTCCCTGCTTATCTTTGCCTCTTTAGGCATTGAAAGCTGTTCAAAGGCTTCGTTTGCCGCCTGCTGCTCGCTGTCTGTAAGGGTTTGATCCGCCTGTGTGTACCCTTTTGCTTTAAGGGCTTTTAACATTGCGGAATCAAGAGCCGTGCTGCCCGCTGCGTTGTTCGCATCTTCCGCAACGAATGACTCTGCAAACTTGTTAACAGTTTCTGCCACGCTGATTCCGTTCAGCATAAGCACTTCCTCAAGCTTTTCGAGGAAGTTAACCGCATCCTCTTCGGTTTCAAGAGCTTCAAGTTCCTTCTTGAGCTGCTCTTTCTGTTCCGCAGGGATATCAAGTTCGTCAATTACTTTTCCGGCTTGGACTTTCGCGGTTTCCTTACCGGCCTGCGCCTTTGCAGATACAGCGCCTGTTTCAGCTGCTTTAAATGTGTTTTTGAGAAAATCATCAAAAGAGCTTTTACCGCTCTGGGCGCTGTTCTGTGCGGAGATGGCTGTGCCGAATGAAGATACGTTTCCCGTACCCGGCGTGATGAATGACATCAGATCCATTGACACACCTCCGCTGTGTATATAGAAAAGTCTGTGCCAATTCACTGTTTAAGGGGTTTTGATCAAAAAGATCCGTAAGAATCAAGGGTTTGATTGTGATCTGGCTAAAGTTTTTGGTTCATCAGCCGATATACGATCAGGAACTTTATTCCTGATCCTGACAGCAAAATTTGCCATCTATGGAAATTTTTACATACAGACCGGAGCAGGCTTTAAAAGCATCCTCAGGAGCTATTCTTTTCCTGCAAGAAATTCAGCGGCGATTTCAGCACCCCTGCGTGAAGGGTTGAGCCCGCTGAACAGTAAACCGACATTCTCCACATCAGCTTTCACTTTAGCGTAAGAGCTAAATATTTTCTCAGTGTAATCAATAATTTTGCCCGGAGTTGCATCATCCTGAACAGCTTCAGGAACTATAGCCCTGCCTGCAATAAGATTCGGCAGCCCTATAAATTTTGTCTTAATAAGCATTCTGCCCAGAAAAGCTGTAAACCTGCCGACTTTGTAAAGAATAACCATCGGTGTCCCGCTGACGGCTGTTTCAAGACTGGCTGTGCCAGAACAGACCCAGACAAGATCCGTATGCTTCATTATATCTGCCGTAAGGGTAGCTATTTTATAATCCCTCTTCCGGAGAACACCTGCGAGGAGTTCCTCGCTGACCGATTCCGCTTTTGAAACTATAAACTGGTATTTATCCTTCAGAGAATCCGCAGCAGTAAGCATTAAAGGAAGGAGTGTCTCCACTTCTCTCCGCCTGCTGCCGGGGAGTATACCTATTGTTTTTTTATCTGGATCAAGCCCCGCAGCCCTGAAAAACTTTTCCCTGCTTTCGTAACTGTATTTAAGATGATCTACAACGGGGTTGCCTATGAAATGAGCGTTTATTCCCTCTTTTCTGAATATATCCTCCTCAAACGGAAGGATGCAGAGAAGAAGATCAACGCATCTTTTTATAACCTTGACTCTCTTGTAGTTCCACGCCCAAACCTGCGGAGCTATAAGATAGATAACAGGGATACCGGACTTTTCAAGCTTTTCTGCAAACCGGAGATTAAATCCCGGATAATCCACTAACACGACTGCGTCGGGCTTAATCTCTTTTATTTTTTCCAGAAGAACATCACGGACCTTAAAGAAGAAGGGGAGCTTTTTGATTACACCATCAAACCCTATTACGCTTAAATCATTGATATCGTAGTATTGTTCCTGACCTAGCGAACGGAGGCGGGCTCCGCCTGTGCCGTATGATTTGATATCATAAAAACCGGAGAGTTCTTTGATGAAGTTTGCCGCATGAGTATCGCCGGACTGTTCTCCGGCGATGATAAACAGTTTCTTACTTTTCAACATAAGGTGTCAGAAATACCAGAAGTTCTTTTCTTGTACTTCTCTTCTGAGTCCCTTTAAAAAGATGCCCGAGTACAGGAAGCTTGCTGAGTCCCGGAACTCCCTGAATGTAGTTAATTTCCTCATCTTCGTAAAGACCGCCTATTACAGTGGTTTCCCCGTTAGCGAGAAGCACTTTTGTTTCCGCCTTTTTCTCATCAGCGGTAGCAGTTGTTGCCGTTATTTCGCCGAGTGTACTTTTTTCCACAAGAATATCAAGGAAAACCATGTCGTTTGATGTGATGTGCGGTTTAACGGTAAGGATTATACCAGTGTCAATCTCCTCCGTGCTGGTGTCGTCACCGGAGGGGACTATCAGCGCCTTGCTTCCGCTTTTTATTGTTGCTTCCATATTGTCCAGAGTGGTAACTCTGGGGCTGGAGATTGTTTTAGCTTTATTCTGGCTCTCAAGGGCGCTTAATGCAAGATCAAGCCCGAAAGTTCCGGTACGGTTCATAATCCCCAGAGCGAAAGTTCCCACAGCTTCTGTTGCGGGTATATTAACCATATATCCGCTTGAATCGCCGCCTACGTTTACTGTATTAGGAAAATGAACCTTAGTTGTGTCTTTTACTGTTGCCCCCCACTGAACACCGAAATTAAGGCTGTTCAGATCGGAAACTTCAACAATTCTTGCCTCGATTGTCACCTGAGGGGTACGCTTATCCACAGTTTTCATAAGTCTTTTAACTTCTGTTATAACCTCGCCTGTGTCACGCACCACAAAGCTGTTTGTTCTGGCTTCCACCTCAACGCTGCCCCTTTTGGAAAGCACTGATTTGAGTATACCTGTGAGCTGGGACGCATCAGAGAAGTTAACAGGGACAATTTCCGTTTTAAGGGGCGCAAGCTCTTTTGCCTGTTCGGCGGCACGGAGTTTGGCGGCTTCGGCGTTCTGTCTTTCCTCATATTTCTGGCTTGAGGTTATCCACACTATGCCGTTTTCTTCGATCCTTGTGAGGTTTCTGTCACGAAGTATAAGACGCAGGGCTGTTTCATAATCAACCTCTTTAAGATAAAGGGTGACTTTGCCTGCAACCTCTTCCCCGAAAATTACGTTTTTTGCTCTGCCGAAATATATCAGGCGGATCGCTTCACGCAGATCCATATCCTTCATATTAAGCGTTACCAGATCCTCCGGTTTCGGTTTATCTGCCGTTTCAGCAGAGGCGGATACTTCAGGTTCTGAAAGGGACATATCAGCTCTGGCAAATTCCTCAAAACTTGCGCTTACCAGTATGCCGTCCTGAGTTTCATCAACCCTTGCAAAGATATCTTTTTCCGGTGTGAAGACAATAACAGGTTTGCCGTCTATTTTAAGCACTTCCACATTTCTGAACGGAAGCCCTGCGAAACTGAACCTGTTCTGTACAGTGCCGAGCATCTTAACATCGGGGTCAAACTCAAGGTGCAGAGCATTATTGACTACTTTTTTCGTGTAGTTCACTCTGCCTATTACCCTGATGATTATGCTCTGAACATTTTTATAGCTGAGGGCATCAATAGCCGCTATGTACCTGCTGTCTGCGGGAACAGCACCCATTTCGCTGGCAACTGTCAGCTTGTCACCGTCCTGCCCTGCGAAAAGAGGCATACGGGAGGAAACTCTCATAAGAAAACGTACTTTCTTGGGCGGATAGTATTCACCGACCCTTATATCCGACACTATCCCCTGAGAAGAGTATCTCTTTTTATTAAGTGAACTTGTGACATCAAACAGATCCACATACATAGTGCTGTCATCAAGATAGCCGTAGTCATACTTTGTTATGCCGTCAAGCCCGAATTCAAGTTTGAGCATCGAAGCATCGGAAAGGTTCCTGAAACTGCGCACAGATGAAGCAAGCCCGGCTTTTTCCGGAGCAACTGCGCTCACATCCATTCCGTATTTTTCAAGAGCCGCAGTCTGCTCGCTGTAAACACGGAAAGTGAGACTAAGCATATTCTTATCCTGAGAGTAGTCATAATCGACATTGTCAGTGAGAAGAATCTCTATCTGGCTTGCGTCCTTACCGGGGAGAAACGCCAGTCCCTCCACCACCTCATCAGAGAAGTTGTATTTAAGAACCTCTTCATTCATGGAAGTACCGGGGGCAAAGATCACAAGTTTGTAAGGGCTTTTGGAATACAAAACCCTGAATGTGGTTTCCTCGGCGGAACGCAGGCTCATGGCATATTCACCGTCGCCCAGATCGACTATCCTGATTCCGGAAAGCAGGTTGCCCTTAACGGAAGCTTCCTCCACAGGCTGTTTCCCCGCACAGGAAAGCACGGCAAAAAGCGTCAGTATCAATACTAAAATTCTGTATCTGCTCATGAGGTTTTCTCCTTTGAGGAATCTGCTTTAAGATGGTCGAGCTTTATATCTTTGATTTCGGTTTTAGTGTTTCCGAATATATCTTTGCTTGTATCACGCACTTTTATAAAATCCTGCCCTATGAATATAATTGTGCTTCGGTTGGCACTGAAAATATCGCCTGTTTTAAGGTAAAAGCTTTCATCCGCCACAGCAAGAACGGCAATATTACCTATCTCTCCGGTGAGGATACCCACAAGCTTGAATTCATCAAATTCAGGTATAAGTATCGGGTTAAGGGTTTCGGCTTCCGCTTCCTGCGCCTGTCTGTATTCGTCAACAACACTGGTGAACGGGTCCTTTGAAAAGGTGTATTCGGGCGCTACATAAACAGTGCTGAAAAGCTCTATAAGCTCACCTTTCTGTTTTTCGAGCCTCTCAAAATTCACTTCAAGGGGCTTGGCGGGTTTAACCTCCGCCCTGTTTTTCATAAGCTCTTCACGGTCAATATCAGTACAGCCCAGAAGAGCAACAGAAGCTAAAAGAAAAATAAGCTTTTTCATTATTTAGCCCCCTTCTTCGCTGCTTTGACAGGTTTGGTTTTAGCTGCGGAATCAGCAGAACCGCCTGAATTAAACCTATATGAGTTAAGGCTTGCCGTTACATCCAGCACCTTTTCTCCGGTTTTGCTTTTTAAAACTTTTATCTGCATATCCTGAAGATTAATTATTTTGTTGAGGTAATTTATGTCATAAAGAAAACGCACAAAATTCTGGTATTGAGTTTCCATACGCACATTGAAATTAACGCTTGAGTGAAAGCCGTCGATTTTTTTCTCTCCGCCGGGCTGGAAGAGTGTAACCTTAACACCGTCCTTTTCGGCAAGCCCGACAGCCTCATCATAGAGCAGATAATAGCCCCTTTCATCCGGCAGAACTTTCAAAACTATCTGAAACTGTTCCTCCATCATGGCAAGCTGTTTTTTGAAATCATCATGCGCCAGAGCATAGGGCTGAACATCGTTAATTTTATATACAAGGTCATCATATTCCTTTTCCAGCCTCTCCATTTTTTCCTGAAGCGGCATCAGAAACAGGTAATAATATCCACCGATTATAACGGCTATGACTGCAATTTCTATCATCAGCCTGAAGCGGAACGGAATGGAGGCAAATTTTTTCAGCATTAGTCCAACCTCACGCCGGCAGTAATAATAAAGTTATTTATTTCGACTGTTTCTTCGTCTTTTTTGTCTGCTTTTTCAAGATCGATGGTGGAAAACATCTTGGTTTCGTACAGGTTCATAACAAACCTGTTCACTGATGAAACACGCAGTGAGGAACAGTTGAGAACTATCCTGTTTGTTTCAAAACTTATACTGCTTGTCCAAACATCTTCCGGCAGAGATTTTTCCACATTGGTAAGTATTTTATAATAGCCTTTCTGCCCTTCCTTGAGCTTGCGGACTATCTCAATTTTTTTCTGTATATCATCCATCTGAGAGCGGAATCTCTCGACTTCCTGTTTAACCTTCTGAAGTTTGCGGAGTTCGGTCTGTTTTTTGTTAACCTGTTCTTCAAGGTAGGAGATCTTAGCGTTGACAGTCATGTTAAACAGCATTATGCCTGCAAAAACGGCTGCAATAGCCAGAACAAATGCGCTTAACTCGATCTGAATGGGCTTAATCTTCTTTTTGTGCTTCCTACCGAGCAGGTTAACCCTTATCATTTTTCCCCCGCACTCCTGAGAGCAAGCCCCGCCGCAACAGCGAAGGAGTGAAATTTTTCCTCTATAAGTTTTTTATCAGCAGAGCCGGCTATCTCCATTCTGGCAAACGGATCAAAAACTGACACATCTGTCTCAACAGCTTTTTCTATCCTTTCACGCAGACCGGGCAGAACAGCAGCACCGCCGCATATAAAGCATCTTGCCGGTTTTGACTGGCTTGCTGCATCAAACATTTCTATAGAGTTTTTGATCTCCATCGCTATCTGAGAATTAAAGGAGTCCACAGTATCTTTGAGGTTTTCATCAGATTCTATTGCTCCGGTGTTCTTCACCATCCTTTCCGCTTCGTCATAGGTTATGGAAAGGGACTGGCTCACCATTTCACAGAGGTTTCGGCCGCCTTTGAGAACTTCTCTTGAAAATTCATAGTTTCCGTTTCGGGTGATCGTGATAACAGTAGTTGAGTGACCTATGTTAACAAGAACCGCCGTTTCGTCGTCTGTTTCATAATTTTCGGTAAATGCGTTCATCATAGCGAAAACTTCAAGATCAACCACAAGAGGTCTGAGTTTAGCTGCCTCAAGAACCGACTTGAAATCAACAATCAGATCTTTTCTGGCAACAGCAAGTACAAGGTCGGTCTCTCCCTTTGCTTCATCAATCTCAACTGTTTCATAATCTATGCTCACATCTTCTATATCCATCTGGATATACTGCTCCGCCTCCCACATGAAGGTTTCACGAAGCTCATCCTGATCAGTTATAGGAACGGAGAGTCTTTTGGCAATAACCGCACTGCCCTTAAGCCCTGCTGCTACATTTCTGGAAGAGAATTTCCCTGATTTATAGGCTTCTGAAACGGCTCCGGCAACTTCGCCGTAGTCCATAATTGCGCCTTCGACTATGACATCGGGTGTAAGAGCTACCTCAACGGCGCTTTTAACCACATATCCTTTTTTCTTGGGCTTAAGCTCGACAATCTTCACCGAACTGCTCCCAATGTCCACACCGATAAGCTGCTGTTTTCCGCCCAACATCTATACTCCCCGATAAAGCTCAGTAAAAAAACAGGTTCTTTCTCCGGTGTGGCAGGCGGCGCCGGTCTGATTTACGATGTAAAGCAGGGTATCCCCGTCGCAGTCAAGCTTCACAGAAACAACCTTCTGGAGGTTTCCCGAAGTTTCGCCCTTTTTCCAGAGGGAATTCCTGCTTCTGGAAAAATAGTGGGCGTATCCTGTTTTCTTGGTAAGCTCAAGCGCATCTTTATTAGCATAAGCAAGCATAAGCACGTCTTTGCTCGCCTCATCCTGCACAACAACAGGAAGAAGCCCCGCCTGCTTTCCCCAGTCTATTTCAATCATATCACTAATCCTAAGTCAAATTTCGGCAAATTATTTCAATTCTTTAAAAGAAAATTCTCTGTGAGAACCTTCATAACATCCTGTTCTTCCTGCTTTGTAAGAACAAGTCCACGCATTTTCATGCCGTGGATGACCCTTTTCCAGTCATCCTCAGTGCGGTTTTTTTGGTAAACGATTGATGCAGTATGGCACTTGCCGCATTTCTGTTCGATAAGCGGAAAAGTCTTTCCACCTTCAGAGCATGCGAAAATAAGGCTAGCAAATACGGGGAAGAAGCTCACCCGCAGGCATATCGACAACACGTCTGCCGCCCACCGCCGTTTCAAGTATAACACGACCTTCTCCATTTACAAATCCGATGATGCAGGCATTCCTGCCTTCAGGGAAACTTTTCAGCTTTTCAACAACATGAGAAGCATCTGAAGCTGCTACAATTATAACAGCTAATCCTTCATTAGCAACAGACAGAGGGTCAAAACCGAGAATTTCACACAAATTTCCAACATCCTGCCTTAAAGGAAGATCGTTTTCACGTATAAGAAATCCTTTGCCGGCGCCTTCGGATATTTCATTAAGTACCGCAGCCACGCCGCCTCTGGTTGCATCTCTGCAAAAGTGAACATCATATTCATGAAGAGACTCAAGCATTTTGTTCAGCGGAGCGCAGTCGGATTCTATATTTCCCTCGAACCCAAGCTCTCCCCTTGCAAGAAGAACACTCATACCGTGGCGGGCAAGATCGGAAGTGAGGATAACTGCGTCTGCTTCCTTTATATTTTCAAAAGACGCCCAATCCTTTACAACCCTGCCTATTCCCGCAGTATTTATAAAAAGACCGTCAGCAGCGCCTTTTTCAACTACTTTCGTATCACCGCAGACAATTTTCACACCTGCTTTCTCAGCCGTTTCCGCCACAGCATCAACAACTTTTTCAAGCTTTTCCGCCTCGTAGCCTTCGGGAATAACTATACCCAGTGAAAGGTATTCCGCCTTTGCTCCGCTCACGGCGAGATCATTCACCGTGCCGCATACGGCGAGCTTGCCGATATTTCCGCCGGTAAAAAATTCGGGACGCACCACAAAACCATCTGTAGTAAAAGCGGTTCTGACGCCTGTTTCAAGATGCGCCGCATCGGGCATTTTTTCTGATGCCTCATTCCCAAGCCGGGAGATAAAAAGCTCTTTTATAAATTTATTGGTGGCACTTCCGCCTCCGCCCTCTGCAAGTCCTATTTTTTTCATTATCATTTCCCTGATTGTTTTATATAATGAGAAGATTATTAGTTTTTGTTTTGTTTTGCAACTTTCTTGATACAAAAATAAATTTGATATGGTAGGCTACTTATAAATGAAACCTATAACTGATACCTATCCCGAAAATTTAAAGCCTTCAGCAGAAGATCTTTCCGGCTGCGGGCATGCAGTTGAATTCGCAGCAGAAGCTGTCCCTGAACCTGTAATTATACTTAATCATGAAAGACGTCTGGTGTCATTCAATTCTGCCGCAGTCAATGTTTTCGGGCAGCAGAATGATTTTTCGGGCAGGCTGCCCGGAGAACTTTTGGGCTGCTCCCATGCGGTTTCGTCGCACGATCAGTGCGGAACAACAGAGTTCTGCAAACACTGCGGAGCTAACAAAGCATTTCAAGAAAGCCTGAATGAAGTCAAAGCAGCCAGAGAATGCAGTATCCTCAAGACAGACGGTGAAGTGATGGAACTAAGAGTCACATCAACTCCAATGAAAATGGACGGTCTGCTTTATCTGTTCGTTTATATAAAGGATTTGAGTGATACAAAACGTAAAACTATCCTTGAGCGTCTATTCTTCCATGACATAATGAATATGCTATCAGGCATAAGCAGTGTTTCAGACATCCTTGAATCTGCTGAAAGCGTGACGGAAATCAGGGAACTTTCCTCCATTATGCGTATGACTTCGGTGAGCCTCACTGATGAAATACGCTCACATAAACTTATCTTTGAGGCGGAAAACGGTGAACTTAATATCAGACCGGAGGAAATATCGCCTCTTGAAATAATAAACGAACTTAAGGCGTTGTACTCAGCAGGAACGGTCTGCATTGATAAAGCTATAGTGGTGGACCCTGAAAGCATTGATATCCGCTTTATCACAGATAAGACCATCCTGAAACGTGTTCTGGGCAATCTCATTAAAAACGCACTTGAAGCAGTGGGAACAGGCGGAACAGTCAAAATCGGCTCATACCCCGCTGAAAACGGAGTCGAATTCAGAGTATATAACAAAGGCTTTATCCCCAAGGATATCCAGACACGCCTTTTCCACAAGAACGTAAGCACAAAGGGTATTGGACGAGGACTTGGAACCCACAGCGTTAAACTGCTCAGTGAAAAGTATCTCAGAGGCAGGGTAAATTTCTCTTCATCTGAGAGCATGGGAACTGTATTCCGTGTTGTTTATCCTTATGAGATCAAATAAAATATATCAGCGGTGTTTCAGGCAGGGTTTTCTCTGTTAATTTTTTTCCCATCTCCGCCGATAAACTTATAGAATTAAACTCCCTGCGAGGTTGTATTTATGCGTTATTGTAAATTTTTTCTGCTTATTCTTTCAGTTTTCATAACAGTTTCCTGCGGCTCCGGCGGAAACGGCGGAGAAACGGCTGAATTTCGCAAAGGTGATGTCAGCGTTATTCAGAGATTCACTGAAGATGGTATTTCTCATACACTAGGATCCTTTGAAGAGGACGGAGACGGAATACCTGTGACAGAAGCCCCTTTCAATCAAAATGCACCCGAAGTTGTCTATCTGAACGGTCATAACCTCTGGCTTGTGGTTTGGGAAGATGAGAGAAACGCAAACACACCTGGCATGGGCACTGATATATATGCTCATTTTGTTCGTCCGGACGGAACTTTATGCGGAGCCGAATTCCCTGTGGCATCAATAAACGGAATGCAGGTTGCTCCGAAAGTTGCGTTCAATGATGTTGGAAATGTTGCTGTCATAGCATGGCAGGATTCAAGAGGTACATCCACTGGCGGCTTTGTTTACTTCAAAACTCTGACATTAACTGATTCTATAAACTGCTCTTCGCCCGGACTTGGCGTTGAAAAGACATTTGGATACCAAAAAGTTCAAAATGAAGCAGGAATAGATGTTGCATCAGATTATCTCAGAGCAAGAGAAAAACCAGCCGTTGTTTATAATTCGCAAAAGGACGAATTCACTTTTGTATGGGTAGAAAGAAGAAACCACCAGCACTATGTTAAAAACGACTGCTTCAATACAGGAACTGTGGACTACCAGTTCGCAGGTAATAATGAGTACCTTGGTTTTTCCTCAATAACAACAGCAAATATTGTAAACGCCTCCCCTTTTACAGCTGACTATGTAAGAACCGCAGATACATCAAGCAATCTTCACAATGGCTACACCACAATGAGAATAGCGGACTCAAGACTTAATGTTGATCCTGAAACTGCCGAATTTGAAAGTTTTAGAAACATTCAGAATCCTGAAGTTGCATGCAGCAGCCTGACCGGAGAATGTGTAATTGCTTTTGAGGCAATTAAAACTGATCTTGATATGTCATGTGACGACAACAATGGCGTCATAACCGTATCTTGGACAGCAACTGATAGAACTTTGAAACATATATATGCAACAAGGACTCCAAACCTGATTTCAACATCTGACACAGAAACTGTTAATGACACAGACGTTGCAACCATTGAATCATCATATCCCACGGTTGGTTTTGACAGTAATGAACAAAGATTCCTTGTCGCATGGGAACAGCATATGACTTCTGTGGAGCCTAAAATTATGGGACAGCTTCTCCACACAGGAAGCGGCAAGTACTCAGGCAATTTTAATATAGGTGAAAATACAGAAAGAGGGCAAACTCTCCCACACATATCTTATGATACAACCAACCAGAGATTTCTTGTGACTTGGGAAGATTCATCTTCCGGTGCAGTTTCTCTTGAAAATGTTGATATTTTCGGACAGTTTCTTAATGGTGCAGGCTCAAAAAGCGGAAACAATTTTCACGTGACCACAAATCAATACAACCAACTCAGCCCATCTACTGCTTATAACTCAGAAAGCCAAATGTTTCTGAGTGTCTGGAAAGATGCAAGAGATCTTGGACTAAATGAATGTGGCTCAGGCTCACAGCCCTGCGGTTCAGATATATATGCCATACGCTACGCTTTAGGTATGCCACAGATAACTCTTCTTAATAGTTCAGATGCAGCTCTTACTCCGGCACAGATCGATTTTGGAACAATTAATACAGACACTACTGTTACTAAAAGCTTCAAAATAGAAAACTCAGGAGACGATGTTCTTCACGTAAGATGCTTTTCGGATCTGACCACTCCTTTCTCTTATGTCAATCTTCCTTCTCAGCTTACAGCTTGTGATGGCAATTATCAAAATATCAATCCAAGAACAACACAAACATACAATGTGAGGTTTTCTCCCACATCACATAACACTTATACATCTACCATGACAATTCAGTCTGACGCTGGCAACAGGACAATTTATCTTACCGGTTCAGCACAGCATGCGGCAATGGAGATGCCTGATTTTACTACAACAAACAATACGCTCCGATTTGACAATGTTACAGTAAACAGCAGTTCACAAAAATCTTTCAGGATTACAAATGACGGGCAGGTAAATTACACTATTGAGTCAATTAACTTTGCCTCACCTTTCACCTTAAATACTGCTCTTCCTGTAACGATGGAAGCAGGAAGCACAAAAACTTTTCAGGTGACTTTTGCTCCCACTTCAGCCGGAAACTATAACAATACAGTAACCGTGACCACAGATACTACTTTGACAGGAAACTTCAACGTAAGCGGAAGAGGCATAGCTTCTTCTGACGGTGGCGACAACGGCGGAGATAACGGTGGTGATAATGGAGGAGACGATGACGACGGCGAACCCAGCGGCGGATGCTCCGCAGGAGGAAGCGCCAACCTGCCCATAGCTCTTTTTGCCCTTGCAGGAATTGCTAAGGTAATGATGAGAAGAAAAGAAGAGGAATAACAACAGGGCGGGGCAGAAACCCCGCCTTTATTTTATCTTTCGTATTTGTAGTATGCCGAGCATGAACCTTCGGAAGAAACCATGCAGGGACCGTAAGGATTCTGCGGTGTGCATCCGTTATCAAACATCGGACAGGCACTGGGTTTCATCTTGCCCTTAAGAACATCCCCGCATTTACAGCCTTTAAGGTCAGTGACACCTGTTTCAGCTATTCCAAACCGGGCAAGAGCGTCCACAAACTTGTATTCATCCCTGAACCGGAGACCGCTCTTAGGAATCCTGCCCAGACCTCGCCAATCTGTATCAGCCTGATAAAAAACCTCTTTCAGAAGAGCCTGTGCTTTCACATTTCCTTCGTTCTTAACCGCTCTGGTGTAGAAGTTTTTCACCTCGTACTCGCCTTTATTGTGCTGACGCACCATCTCAAGTACGGATGAGAGGATATCAAGAGGCTCAAAACCTGTAACAACTGCACTTCTTTTCTTTGCCGTCACAGGCTTGTATATATCAAGCCCTGTAACTACGGAAACATGACCGGGACAGAGAAAACCGTCAATCTCCAGTGTTTCATCCGAGAGGAGAACGTCCATAACCTCCGGCACTGTTTTACAGAACGGAGCTATAAAAACATTCGTCCTGCCAAGTTCCTTTGCCATTTTAGCCAAAGCAGCCGAAGTTGGCGCTGTTGTTTCAAAGCCTATGCCTATGAAAACTGTGTCTTTCCCCGTTTCCTCCGCTATCTTCAGCGTATCAAGGGGTGAGAAGATAATTCGTATATCTGCACCTTCGGCACGGAGTTTCTGGAGGCTTTCGCCCCTGCTGCCGGGAACACGGATCATATCTCCGAAAGTGACTATGGTTACATCATCACGGGAGGCGATTTCAAATATCGCATCTATCTCCCACTGCGGGGTAACGCAGACGGGGCATCCGGGACCTGAAACAAGCTCAATATTTTTCGGCAGAAGGCTGCGGAGACCAAACCTCGAAACAGCCATAGTATGACTTCCGCATACTTCCATAAACCTGTAAGTTCTGGAAGGTTCTGCCTCGTGATTTATAGCGGAGAGAAGCTTTTCAGCAAGCTCCCTGTCCCTGAAATCCTTGACAAATTTCACAGCTGTCCTTCCTCGTCCAGAAGATCAGCAAACTCTCGGAGAGCCTCAAGGGTCTTCTGCGCCTCATCAGGATCCATCTTGGCGATGGCGAACCCTGCGTGAACCATCACATAATCACCGATAACCACCTCATCAGGCAGCATCATGAGAGATACTTCTCTGGTTGTGCCGTCTATATCAACAACGGCTTTAAAATCATCCATTTCAATAAGCTTTCCGGGAAAACCCAAACACATATATATGACTCCTGTTTATATATAAACTTCTTTTTCCTGCGTTTTAAACCGCACAGCGTATAACAGTCCGAAAATGAATCCGCCCACATGCGCCCACCATGCCACCCCGCCGCCGTCATAACCAACAGAGGCAGCACCGTTCATGAACTGGATAAAAAACCAGAACAGCAGATAGAACACAGCAGGAATATCCACAAATGTTATAAAAATTATTATTATAAGCAAAGACTTAACTTTTGCATGAGGGTAAAACACCAGGTAGGCGCCCATAACCCCCGCAACCGCTCCGCTTGCCCCTACCATTGGGATAAGAGACTCGTAAGCGAGGAGAAACTGGCTTGCTCCAGCAAACAGACCGAAGAGGATATACATAAAAAAATATCTGGCATGCCCCAGCCTGTCCTCAACATTATCACCGAAAATGAAGAGGATGTACATATTACTGAAAATATGAAAAAAACCGCCGTGCATAAACATATGTGTGAAGAACGGGATCACACTGTCACTCAGCAGGGATTCGTAATGGGTTACCCTCTTCGGCACAAGCCCGTATTCGTAAATAAACCAGTTAAGCTCATATCCCAAACCAAGCTGATAAACGAATACTGCGATATTAGCAAGGATTATAATCCAGTTAACAAACGGAAATGTTCTGGAGGGTACGTTATCCTTTATTGGAAAAAACAATCTGCACCTTCATATTTAGAAATTATCGGCGTATATTACACTGCCGGAGTTTATAAAGTATAAAAAAGATTAATTTTTTTAAAGTATATTCTTAAATTTTACTTCCATTTTACTTTAAAGATACTATCATATGCTCATAATATTCCTTTTAAATTATTGGAGGTAAAAGGTATGAAAATATGTTTCCCCATAGCAAAAGACAACGGACTTGAAAGTAAAGTCTACGGACACTTCGGCTCCGCACCCGCTTTTATAATTGCTGACAGCGAAACAGGCACAGTAAGCCTCCTTGACAATGCTGATCTTCAGCATGTACATGGCGCATGCAACCCTGCGATCGCTCTTGCGGGAAAAAGCATTGACGCAGTTGTGGTCGGCGGTATAGGCGCCGGAGCCATCTCAAAGCTTAACAGCCTTCGCACCAAAGTGTACCAGTCTAAGGGCGGCACTGTTAAGGACAACCTCGAAGCGTTTAATAAAGGCGCTCTCAATGAACTTGTCGCAGCATCATGCTCAACTGGGCACGATCATGACCACGGGCACAGCTGCGGACACCACTAAGCAACCGCACCCCCTGCCTGCCTGATAAAACGACGACAGGGGGTTGTTCATTTTTTCACAAATATACCGTTGCGGCACGAGGCATTTCCTATTATCATGACCCTTTTTAAGAGGCGTTATGACAATCATAAAGAAAATCTGGTCCTATTTCAGAAAACATCTTCTTCTGCTCATCCTTGCGGTTGTTTCATCGCTCTTTGTAGCGGGAACTGACGGAGCGTCCGCATATGTTCTCAAGCATGTTCTGGATGATATTTTTATAAACCAGAATGAAAAGATGCTTACCGTAATTCCAATTGTCATATCAGTGATCTTTCTTTTCCGTGGCGTTTTCCGGTTTTTACAGCTTTTTCTTTTAAGGAAAATCGGTCTGAAAGTAGTTCAGGAAATGCGCTACAACCTCTATACAAAAATGATACGCCTGCCCATGAGCTTTTACGACAACAACAGCACAGGGGACATGATGTCCAGAATTGTCAACGACATCAACCAGATTAAATCATCAATCCCCTCTTTCATAAACGTGATGAAGGACTGTTTCTCCGTTATTTTCCTCATAGGTGTTGTATTTTATCAGGACTATGAGCTTGGTCTTTACGGACTTATTGCCATCCCCTTCATGCTGGTGCTTATCAGAAAAACCAGTAAAAAAAGCAAAAAATACAGCACAAAAGGGCTTGAAAAAATGAGTACCCTTGCATCAGTTCTTCAGGAATCATTCTCCGGAATCAAAGTCGTGAAATCATTTGTTATGGAGAAGTTTGAGGCAGGGAAATTTGCGGATGAAAACGATAAGGAGACAACTTACCAGATAAAACGTGCCAGAGTCTCCGCCATAGGCTCACCGCTTATGGACATTATCTCCGGTCTTGCGCTTGCGGTAATTATTTACTACGGCGGATACAAGGTAATCACCGGAGAGTCAACACCCGGTACTTTCTTCTCTTTCATTGCGGCGTTTGCGATGATGTTTGAGCCTTTTAAAAAGATTAATCAGGAAAACTACACCATACAGAACTCAATAACTGCGGCGGAAAGATTCTTTCATATCATGGAAATGGATAATGAGATCCTCGACAGAAACGGCACAAAAGAATGTGACGCTGTAAACAAAGAAATTGAGTTCAATAATGTGGTTTTCAGCTACAAAGGGCATGAGGAGAAGATTATCAATGACTTCAGCCTCAAAGTCAGCCCCGGACAGACAGTGGCTTTCGTCGGCTCAAGCGGCGCAGGTAAAACGACTATAGCCAGTCTGATACCCAGATTCTACGATGTCACAGGCGGCAGCCTTACAGTTGGCGGAACAGATGTGAGAGAGTTTGATGTGTACTCTCTGAGGCGCAACATCGGCATAGTTTCGCAGGAGCCCTATCTGTTCAATGACACCATACGAAACAATATAGCCTACGGGGCATCGGATATTACGGATGAAGATATCAAGGCGGCAGCAGATTCCGCTTACGCCACCGATTTTATAATGAAGCTCCCCGAAGGGTTCAGCACAATGATTGGTGAAAGGGGAGACAGACTCTCCGGCGGACAGAGACAGAGGATTACAATAGCACGAGCCCTTTTGATAAATCCGCCTATCCTCATCCTTGACGAGGCTACAAGCTCACTGGACACCGAATCGGAACGCATAGTGCAGCAGGCACTGGCAAACCTCATGAAGGGAAGAACAAGCTTTGTGATCGCTCACAGGCTTTCGACCATATTAAGCGCAGATATGATTGTGGTTATGGATAAAGGTAAAATAGAGTCAATCGGCAGACACGAAGATCTGATAGGAAAGTCGGAAATATATACTAAGCTTTACAACATGCAGTTCAGCGAGAGCTGATTATCTGTTCAAGAAGTTCCACAAGCCTGCGGGTATTCTTGCCCAGTTCGTAGCCTTCCTCCGCTCTTGCTCTGGCTGCTGCTCCAAGCTTTATGCGCATTTCGGCGTCATCAGCAAGCATGATCATCTTTTCTGCCAAGGCATCCGCGTCTCCGGCGGGAACAAGAACTCCGGCCCCATCCAGTACCTCACTGACGCAGCCTGTATCAAAGGAGATCACAGGCAAGCCGGCAAACATAGCCTCAATAACAGTATTGCCGAAGCCCTCATTCAGACTTGTAAGAACGCATATATCCAGCATGGACATGAAACCCGGAATATCAGTAACAAAGCCTGCAAACTTTACGCTTTCCTCAAGCCCTAAAAGCCTGATCTGTTTTCTGATACGTTTTTCACGCTTGCCTGTACCTGCTATGTAAAGCTTCGCATCGGGCACGGCCTGCTTAACTTTTGCAAACGCCTCTATGAGTATGTCGTGCCCCTTTTCAGCCTCAAGCCGGCTTTTAATTCCGAATACACGCCCCTCATTTACCTTTTCTGCAAGGGGGAAATCGGCGGCGGGTTTGCTGTTGGGCACAACATGCACACGTTCGGTATCAAACCATTTTATCTCCGCCAGTTCGTCCTTCAGAAACTGGTTGGGAACAATAACCGCATCGACTATTGTTTTGTGGAGAGCCCTGTCTTCAAGCTTATTTTTAATCTCCTTGAAAAGTCCCACACGGTGAACAACCGGAATGCCCGCCAGCTTTGACGCCGTGGCACCGATGTTAAGGTCTTTCGCAAGACTCACAATGGAAATATCTATGTCATTCTTTGTCAGAATTTTTGAAAGTTTATATATGGTCGGAGGGTTGTACTTCATTCCAAGACGGACTTCATAAACAGTGAAACCTGCCGCCTCGTAAACACTTCTGTGAGCAGTGCCTTTGCGGATAATCATAATGACCTTATGACCAAGCCTCAGCAGCTCCCTGCCGTAGTCCACAGTCATTGTTTTTGCACCGGTCCATCTTTTGTTAAAGTTAATAAAAGCAATATTCATGGATTTATTTTAGCATAATCTAAGCTTTAGGAAACAAATAAATTTCAACCTCTTTAATGCTGTATTTTAAAGGCATATTCTCTTGTACGTTTGGCTTATTTCTATTATGATCGCCTTTGAAATTCATTTTTCGGAGGATGCGGTGAATTATTTTCAGGAATCTTGCAAATATATGCCCGGCGGTGTCAACAGCCCAGTGAGAGCCTTCGGCTCCGTAGGCGGAGAGCCTGTTTTTGTGGACAGAGCAAAGGGCTCAAAAATATATGACGTAAACGGAAAGGAATACATAGACTACGTCTGCTCATGGGGTCCTATGATACTGGGACACACTGATGAGGACGTTCTTAAAGCAATAAAAGAAGCAGCAGAAAAAGGAGCAAGCTTCGGTGCGCCCACTGTAAATGAGCTTAACATGGCAAAACTCATCACAGAGATGGTTCCCTCCATAGAAATGGTGCGTCTCGTAAGCTCCGGAACCGAAGCTCTGATGAGTGCGATCCGTGTTGCAAGGGCTTATACAAAAAGAGATACCATTGTTAAGTTTGAAGGCTGCTACCACGGTCACTCAGACAGCCTCCTTGTAAAAGCGGGAAGCGGTCTGCTCACCTTCAACCAACCCTCAAGCCCCGGTGTACCCGAAGATTTCGCAAAGCACACACTCATAGCCCAGTACAATGATATAGACAGCGTAAAAGCGCTTTTTAAAGAGAATAAAGACAAAATCGCCTGCGTGCTTGTTGAACCCGCAGCAGGAAACATGGGACTTGTTCTTCCCGAAAAAGGATTCCTTGAAAGCCTTAAAAACCTTTGCTCTGAAGAAGGCGCACTTCTTCTTTTTGACGAAGTAATAACAGGTTTCCGTATGAGTGCAGGCGGAGCGCAGAAATATTACAATGTTCAGCCTGACATTACCACTCTTGGCAAAATTATCGGCGGCGGTCTCCCTGTCGGAGCATACGGCGCAAGGAAAGAGATCATGGAAATGATCTCACCAGTCGGCGCTGTATATCAGGCAGGCACACTCTCCGGCAACCCTCTGGCAACTGCTGCGGGACTTGCTACACTGAAAAAACTCAATCAGCCCGGTTTTTATGAGGCTCTTAAAGCAAAGTCAGATATTCTCTGGAACGGATTCGGCGAAAACTGTAAAAAACTCGGTCTCAAATACGCCTTCAACAGTGTGGAATCCCTCGGCTGCATGTTCTTTACAGACGGCGAGGTTAAGTCCTTTGCACAGGCAGTAAAGTCAGACACCAAAAAATACGCCGCCTTCTTCCACGCAATGCTGAAGAGAGGCGTAAACCTTGCTCCGGCGCAGTTTGAGTGCATGTTTGTTTCTGCCGCCCACACAGACGAGGATCTGGCAAAAACAATCGCAGCCCATTACGACAGCTTGAAAGAAATAGGCTGACAGTAATAAAATTTATGTGGGGAAGCCTATGGTTTCCCCTTTTTCATAATTTCTTGAGAAAAAACATACGTTGTGATACTGTCCCTTCCTCACGGAGATAAGATGAACAGCGAAGAAAAAGAAAAAACCGAATCAAAACTCAAAAAAGCCGACAAACTAATGCACGCAAGCTCAATAGGGATGTCGTTCGCATTCAGCATACTGATCGGAACGGGCATGGGCTGGTGGCTTGACAAGTTTTTCGGAACAAAACCTGTACTTACCTTTATTTTTATGCTGTTCGGAATAGCCGCAGGATTTAAAAACATGATCTATTTTATGAAAAAAGCCGGCGTTTTTGATGAAGATAACAAATAAAATCATCATTCTTTCGTTGATCTTTTTTGTTATCTTGTATACAGTATGCACGATCTTTTTTAATAAAAGTTTCACGGCTGGGGTTTTGTGCGGTTACTTAATTGCCGGACTAAACTTCTTCATGCTTTCACGGAAGATAAAAAATGCCTTTGAAGGTAAGATCTTCAGTGCCCTTGCCTTTAATACTCAAATAAGGCTTCTGGGTACCGGAGCCGCAGTCTGGGCAGCTTATGAATATCTTCATGTCAGCATGATAGGCATACTAGTAGGGATCTCTGTTGTACCCCTGTGTATCCTTCCGGTCGCCATTCATCACTACCGCTCCGAAAATGATGATACATCAGACGGATGCGGAGGGTCGGCTTGACTTTCACCTGACCTAAAAAGTTTTAAATTGTTTTTACGGAGAACTTGAAGATGGAACACCCGCTTAATATTTCCATGCTTTTTCCCGCGGAAATCGGACACACATACTGGCATGTCATGATGACTTTCCTTGTTATGGTGTTTACTCTTTTCCTCGGAAGCATAGCCTCCAGACAGGGCAGCGAAGTCCCCGGCAGAACGCAGGGCGTATTTGAAATGGCTGTTGGCGCAGTCTACAACATGGGCGTAGATCTCATGGGAGAAGAAGGCAAACCTTATATACCGCTTATTTTCGGTATAGGTGTTTATGTACTCTTCTCAAACTGGATGGGGCTTATACCCGGTTTTCTTGCGCCCACATCAAACCTGAACTCTACCATTGCTCCCGCACTGGTTGTTTTCTTTACTTATCAGGCAATAGGAATTAAAAAACACGGCTTCCACTACATCAAACACTTCCTCGGACCCGTGGCTTTTCTTGCCCCCCTTATGTTTATAATCGAAGTCATAGGCCACCTCGCAAGACCTATGTCGCTCTCCATGAGGCTTTTCGGTAACGTTTTCGGTGAGGAGCTTGTTATTGTTATTCTTTTCATGCTCGTTCCCTTCCTCATACCGCTACCCATGGTTATGCTCGGCATGTTCACCGGCGCTCTTCAGGCGTATGTGTTCATGATGCTCTCTATGATCTATATCAGTGGTGCACTTGAAGAAGCACACTAAAAGATAAACTAATATCAGGAGGACTTAAATGTCTAAAGCAGCAAAAATTCTTTTCAACGTAGCAGCAATCATGGCTGTATTTTCAGTAAGCGCATTCGCAGCAGAAGGCGGCGAAACTTACAAATGGGCACACTACATAGCAGCAGGCTTCGGCATGGGTATCGCTGCTCTCGGTACAGGTATGGGCCAGGGTAACGCTATCAGAGGCGCAGTTGAAGGTATCTCCAGAAACCCCAGCGCATCCGGTAAAATCTCCACTACTATGATCATCGGTCTTGCACTTATCGAGTCAATCGCAATCTACGCACTCGTAGTTGCACTTATCCTTCTTCTTGTTGTTTAATAACAGGCACTAATAAAAGGGCAGGGGCTCCTCAAAAGGATTCCCTGCCCTTCTTTCACCATAACGGAGGCTTAAATGTGGCAGAAAGTCAAAAACTTCAGCCGTAAAGACCCTCTCATCTTCGTACTTGTCATTATTGTTATTGTTGTGGGAGCCACGTATGGCGGTCTTGAGGCTATGCACATGACAGGTAAAGATACGTTCTGTAAAATTTGTCACGCAGAACAGAGAGTAGGCGTACGGGGCGAACACTACACCTGGGACAAAAACATCCACAGCAAGGCGGACGTAAGCTGTCTTGACTGTCACGGTGATCCCGGTATACTCGGTTATCTTGACGCTCACGTCATAGCGGGTACAAAAAGTCTTTTATATGAGATATTCGTTTCAGAAGAAAAAATTCAGGAACTTCTTACCCACGCAGCTACTGACCCTGTTGCAGCTGAACACGCAGCACCCGATGCGGCATGTCTTTTCTGCCACTCAGATGATGTAAATCAGCAGCTCCGCAGGGAGAAGCTTATCTCTGTCGGAATCCACTTCAGGAATCTCGACGAAGTTAAAAACCCCACTTACAGAACAGAATACGGTCTTGCCAGCATAACAGGTGAGCCTGTAACAAAAGGTGTTGAACCGAATCACGCTGCCCATATTCAGGCAGGTCTTCTCTGCACCAACTGTCACCTGGGAGTGGCGCACGGCGGCGAGCTTTATAACAAACCTAAAATGCAGACATGCTTCGACTGCCATGACAATGTAAGAGAACAAGTGCAGACAGTTCCCGCAAATGAGGACTGCGCTGCTTGCCATACAATGCAGAAAGGTCTTCAGGAAGGCACTTATGTAAAAGGTGTGGACGAAATGAGATGGTACATGGCTGACCTTGAGTGCGGTGATTGCCATGACTCAGCTTTTGATCGTCCCAACACTGACAAATGCGTTATGTGCCATGATGAGTCCTATGCGGATATAATGACAGACACTCAGGCGGCTTTTGCTGAAAGACTTGAAGAAGTTAAAGCGAAATATGCACAGCTTTTCAATGAAAGAGAAGATATGCCCATGGGCAAACGCGCTCTTTTCAATGAGTATGCACGCATTATCAGAATAGCCGAGATGGACGGCTCAAAAGGCGTCCACAACCCTGACTACCTTGACGCACTCTTCACAAGAGCTATTGAGCTTACCGAAGCCATAGATACTTGGACTGAGCCAGTTGCAGAAGAAACCGCAGAACCTATGGTTCAGCAGGCTGCAGCAGTCGAGGAAACCCCCGCAGAACCCGCTTTTGCAGGAAACCCTGAAGAGCTTATGGAAATTGCTTCTGCTATGGAGATAATCAACATAGCTGAAAAGTATGTCCCTGAGCCTACAAAACCCGCAGTAAACTTTGAACATCTTGTTCATGCTCAGAAAATGGCATGCACAGAATGCCACTCAGAGCCTGAATCTGGTACTCTGAAGTTTGAACCGGGCGAAGTAAAAGGCATGAAAAACGCTTTCCACGAAAAGCTCTGCATCGACTGCCACACAAAACAGCGTGTGAAAAAGTCCTGCAACACATGCCATAAGTAATCTAAAAAACAGACAAAAATATAAGGCGGCTCCCTGAAAAGGAAGCCGCCTTTTTTTATTGCCGGAAGACAAATCCGATCAGATTCAATACTCCCCTGTTTAATATTACTGGTATTATTTTAATCATTAACTGCTTGATGGTTAAAAGCGCCTCAAGGCTTTACAATAAAAACCTTGAGGCATCTGCCAGCTATATTTTACGAAGGTAGCTGAATTTTTTTAAAAGTTCTTGCATTTTATCTATATCTGTCAGTGTCTTGAGGTCAAAAATCTCTTCTGCTTCTTCCAATGTAAGCACTTTTTCTTCGATAGCAACCTGCTTAACGGACTGACCTTTGGCATTTGCAGTTTTAGCGATCTTGCTTCCCTCTTTGTAACCGAGGAGAGCAGAAATCATTGTTGCCAAAGATGTTGATATTTCCGCATCTTCAAAGCTTTTTTCTGCGTTAGCCTCAATGCCTTTAATACATTTTTCAGTAAACAGCGGAATACCCTTTGTGAGAAGTTCAAACGACTCCATAATGTTTTTAATCATCACAGGTTCCCATGGATTGATCTCAAGCTCATTCATACTGCATGCCACACTGACCGCAACATCATTGCCTGTTATCTGTTGTAGTATCTGAATAATAAGTTCAGGCATTACAGGGTTTATTTTCCCTGGCATTATAGACGACCCCGGCTGAACAGCGGGTATTGTTATTTCTCCAAAACCTGCCCGTGGACCGGATGCAAGTATTCTCAGATCAATAGCTATTTTTGCCACGGCGGAAGCCAGAGTTTTGAGCTGACCTGAAATAACAATGAATCCGTCGCTGTTCTGCATACCGTCAAAGAAGTTTTTATCCTTTTTCACCTCAGTACCGAAAATGTTGCTCAAGTGTTTATAAACAGCTTCAATATAGCCAGGCATAACACCCATTCCTGTCCCAACTGCTGTAGCTCCGAGAATCCCTTTTGCCCAGCCTGCCTTAGCAGTTTCAAGGCTGATGCGGTTTCTTTTAATCAGTTCATAGTAACCTGAAAATTCCTGTCCAAGAGTCATAGGAACGGCATCATTCATGCATGTTCTGCCGAGTTTAATAACATCTTTAAATTCTTCGATCTTTGCCAGCAGAGCATCCTCAAGAACGGGTATAACCTTGACCAGTTTTTCTATTTGTTTGTAAACAAGAAGTTTCATCGCAGTCGGTATAACATCATTAGTCGACTGCCCCATATTGACATGAGTATTAGGATGAACAGCATCACTGCCTTTCTTACCAGTTAACAGTTCATTTGCTCTGTTAGCTATAACTTCGTTCACGTTCATGTTCAAAGGTGTGCCGCCACCACCTCTGAAAATGTTGATGGGGAAATTGCCTTTCATTTTTCCGGCAACTATTTCATCAACTGCCTGTGCTATAGCATCAGCTTTTTCAGGAGCCAACGCCCCTATTTCCTTATTAGCTAATGCCGCAGCTTTTTTTATGATTGCAACCGAATTAACATAATCAGGATAATCATCAAGAATTAACCCTGAAATATCGCAGTTTTCAGTTGCACGCGCAGCCTGAATGCCATAATAAACATCATCAGATAACTCCATGTCACCAAGTGCATCATGTTCTATTCGCATTTTATTCCTCCTTTATATAATTAAATTTGCAAGTAATAAACCGACTGAGACCGATACTATAATAGAAATAACACCAGGCCTCATAAAACTGTGATCAAAGAGATAGCGTCCCATAGTCGTTGTCCCTGTTCTGTCAAAGGCGATTGCACCCAGAGTTGGGGGTGATGTGGGTATGAAGAAGTATCCGTTAACCGCTGGGAACATACCGATAAGCGCAGGTACGGAAAGCCCCAAACTCATTCCAAAAGGCATAAGCGCTCTGACTGTCGCTCCCTGGCTGAAGAGTAGAGCTGAAAGAAAAAACAGCGCTACTGCATAGAGCCATGGTGCACTCTGTACAAGTGAAGCAAGGTAAGTGATGAAAAGTTCTCTGTGCGCAGTAAAGAATGTATCGCCCATCCATGCAACACCAAATACTGCCACAACTCCCATCATACCAGCCTGAAAGATTGAACTTTTAATAATTTCACCAGTACGGACCTTACAGGAAATAACAATAATTCCCGCAAATCCGAGCATCATCATCTCTATAACATGAGGAATAGAAAGAGTGACAGTTGCTCCGTCAACTTCCCATGAAGGAAGAAGAGATTTAAATGTGCCGAACACAATAACGGCAACAATAATCAAAGTAAAAAGGTATACTGAACGCTTTGCTTCTTTGGTAACAACAGCCCCTTCTTTCATTTGTTCTGCTTTTACCAGTTCACCGTCTGCTATTCTGCGCTGATATTCCGGGTCATCTAAAAGTTCTTTCCCTTTTTTATAAACAGAAACAGCGCCGACAAGTATCCCTATTAATGTTGCAGGGATACACACAAGCATGATCTGTCCTAGCGTTACCCCTGCGGGAGCAAGAATACCCACCATAGCCGCAGTAGCAGCACTCATAGGGCTTGCCGTAATTGCCTGCTGTGATGCAATTACCGATATTGAGAGAGGACGTTCAGGTCTTACTCCCGCTTCACGGGCAACTTCAGCAATAACAGGGAAAATTGCAAATCCGACATAACCAGTACCTGCAAAAAGAGTAAAAAAGTAAGTGACTATTGGCCCCATAAAAGTAACTCTTTCAGGATGCTTCCTCAGAATTTTTTCCGCAAGCAGTACAAGAAAGTCCAGACCGCCAGCAGCCTGCAAAGTAGAGGCAGCCGTGATAACAGCTGCAATAATCAACATTACAGCAATTGGTGGTGATGCAGGTTGAAGGTTGAAAATAAAAGTAAATATTACTAATCCGACAGCTCCCATCATACCAAGCCCTACGCCCCCAAGGCGCGCTCCAACTATAATGCAGGCGAAGAATACTACGAATTGTATCCAAAAAGATATCATGATCTCCTCCTAACTATATACATAGACTATGCGTTTCATATATTTGTTAACATTTGACGATATCGTTAATAGATACTACGTCTAAAAAATATTCATGTAAACAAAAATTGAACTTAATTTAGAAAATAAGCATTATTGCAACATACAGCCGCCAGCGATGTATCGTTTATTAAAACAAATATTGCTAAGATATATTTTCTGCACACATGAATTCACGCATCGCCTATCGTTTAAATAATTAATAAACTAGAACTATAGCCAAGTAATCTTAATAAAAATCCACAAAAAGGAATTAATTGGAGCTTTCGAACAAAAATTAATGCATATAAAATCATACGATAAAGTATCTAAAGATAAAACTTAAGGATGTTTATTATAGTATTTTGACTTAACAATACAATTATGTTAATATATAGACTAAAGATAACTCTAAACATGCAATAACTAATACTATATTTTTTTTCGCTTTAAGCATCGCCTGCTGAGGAAGCATATCCCACTGCTTGGCTGTCAGATCTTAAAGCTACAAAATATGACAGGCGGACGATATGGTTTTTTGCGAAGTATTAAAGGAATTAATTTCTGACAGAGATATCTCTCAGGTTTACCTTGCCGAGAAGCTCGGTATAACCAGATCAAGGCTTAATAACTACATTTCAGGAAGAAGTGAACCCGGTTTTGACATGCTGAAAGACATTGCATCTTTTTTTAATGTATCGGTGGATCAAATGCTTGGGCGTTCTTCCGGCGCAGGGTTTGTTCATCAGAATGAACCTAATCCTGAAATAGTAAAGGGTGGTGCTAAACCACCCGAAACTGAAAGTGACGCCCAGTGGATTCCTATATACCTGTCAGTGTCCTCTTTTAAGGATAAACCGGAAAACGTGAGCCCCAAGCCTCTGGGGTGGCTGAAAGTCAGAAAAAAAAGCATCTCCAGCATAGGCTACCGGAAACACTACGCCCTTCTTGTTAATGACGATACCATGGCTCCAGAACTTCAACCAGGTGATATCGCATATGTGCAGCCATCTTTCTTCCTCCACTCGGTAATCCCCATAAATAACCTTTACGCAATTAGGTTTCACCACTCAGATGAAGTAGGGTTGGCAATCAAGAGATGTTCAATCGTGGATAATATTTTACTGTGCGGCTCAAATGATTATAAATGCCCCCCTATTATCTACAACATGGAACGGACTATTTTTGAGCCTATAGTAGGTTTTGTAATAGGAATATGGCGCTCGGAAAGGTCTCAAATGATCATTAATTCACTGTTATAAAAGGAGATTCAAATGATAAATGTAACCAGGCGCGAAGATACTCACTATACAGATTATGAATGGATACAGTATTACTCATTGTTTTCTTTCCTAAACTACTTTGACTCTGACAACGTATCTTTCGGAATACTGGCTATCTTCAATGAATATACAATTCTGCCCGGTCACGGCTTTCCTACCCACCCACATCAGGATATGGAGCTTATATACATAGTTTTGGAAGGGCAGATGACACACAAAGACAGCCTTGGGAATGAAAATATCCTCTACCCCGGCGATGTCCACAGAATATCTGCCGGTTCAGGATTAGCGCGCTCCGCATATAACAACAGCACAGATCCTCTGCGCTACATAACCATATGGTTGCCGCCTGTTATGGCGAAGCTCACACCTTCTCAGGAAATTAAACACTTTGACAGACAATTATATACAAATAAATTTTTCCCTGTTGTGTCCGAATCTCTCTCAGGGCAACTAAACCCCGAATCACCGGTCAGGTTCAATTCACTCGGCACAATATACAGGGCATATTTCAGCGAACTTCGCAAATTTTCATTCACATCTCAGCACACCCATCAGCTTCTTTTTGTTATATCAGGAAGCATTGATCTGAACGGTATCGTAATTAAAGCAGGAGGACATGCCAGAGTTGAGAATGAGCCTATGACCGTTACACCTTTGGAAAAGTCGGAAATTATCCTTGTGGATATCCCGAATTCGCTCAAGGAGGGCTGATATAATGAGAAAAGAAGTTGACACTCTTGGTTTCCTAATGCTCCCTGACAACGCTTACTATGGTGTTCAAACTAAAAGGGCGCTGGACAATTTTCATGTTTCGGATCAGACAACAAACGATCTTCCAGAAATGATACGGAATCTTGCCTTGATCAAAATGGCGGCAGCACTTGCCAACAACTCAATAGGCCACCTGCCTGATAAGATTTGTAATGCCATTGTGAAAGCTGCGGAAGAAGCGGCAAACCTTTGCTTTGCAGATCAGTTTCCCGTGGATGTATTTCAGGGAGGCGGAGGAACTTCCTTTAATATGAATATGAATGAGGTGCTTGCAAACCGTGCAAATGAGATAATAACGGGAAGCAAAGGCTATGAACGTGTACATCCCAATACCCATGTGAACATGGGGCAGTCAACGAATGATGTAATACCTTCTGTTATGAAGATTACTTGCTACAAAGAAATAGAAAGAGCTGACAAAAGCCTTGAGCTGCTCGAAAAAGCATTTGCCGACAAGGCAAAACAGTTTAAAAATGAAGTTAAGCTGAGCAGAACATGCCTTCAGGATGCACTACCTATAACATTCGGACAGGAATTTTCCGCATATAGAGACTTTCTCAAGAGAAATCGCGCTTACCTGAACTCTTTCAGAGAAGAATGTCTTCAGCTCCCATTAGGTGGAACAGCAGTAGGGACAGGGTTAGGAACTTACCCAAAATACCTCGAAAATGTTTATAGAGAGCTGGGCAAAATCTATGACCTTAATCTTACTCCGGAAGAAAATTTTTTCGACGGAATGTCCAATGCAGATTTCTACGTGAGGCTTTCCGGACAGCTCAAGAGTATCGCCACAGGTCTCTCAAAAATCGCAACAGACTTGAGAATATATTCTTCCGGTCCAAGAGGAGGATTTTGTGAAATATATCTTCCGGCAGTACAGCCCGGTTCCTCCATAATGCCCGGAAAAATTAACCCTGTTATTCCTGAGATGATAAATCAGATTGGCTATCAGGTATGTGGTAACGATTTTGCAATAACAATGGCTACAGAAGGCGGCGAAATGGATCTGAATGTATGGGAAATGGTTATCTCCAGAAACCTGTTTGAATCATTCAAACTCATCACCAGATCAGCACATATATTTGCCACAAGATGCATCAGCGGCATAACTGTAAACAGCAATAAGTGTTTGGAAGACGTTGAAAAAAGTACAGCTTTGAGCTGTGTTATTGCTTCCATTTCGGGGTACTCCGCCGGCTCGGAAGTTGCTGCAAAAGCATCTGAAGAAGGAATAAGCGTAAAAGAAGCAGCACTCAAGCTCAATGTAATGAATAAGCAGCAGGCTGAAAAGCTGTTAAATCCTCTTACTCTTACAGATATGCAGAAAACTGCGGAGATGATCTCTCAGACAAAACTGGATTTATGAAACTTGCTCTTTGGCTAATTATTCACTAAATTGCAATGTATATCTGATATTTGTTAACCAAAAGCGGAAACTGACAGAGGAGTGAAATTTAAAAATATGAGCTTTTCCGATAACTTAAGGATGCTACTTAAACATAAGAACATTAAACAGTCTGAATTAACAGAAGCATTAGGCATCACAAAAACACGTGTATCAAACTACCTTTCCGGCAGAAGTGAACCGGACTACAAAACACTCAATGCTATTGCTGATATACTCAATGTTACTGTGGACTCACTGCTTAATCATGTCGCACCTATGGAAAACATTCCTCAGTTTTTTGACTACAGCTTTCCAGTTATTGAAAAACAGGTACCACTCAATAAAGAAAATGAATACATCCCTGTTTATAATTCTGCAACATCTGCAGAATTCAGTGTAAAACCATATGGATATATCAGATATAGCTACTCCAACAAAACTTACGGTTGTTATGCACTGCATATAACCAATAATGATCTTTCCCCTTATATCACCATGAATGATATAGTGTACATAAAACCATGCAGCATTCAGGATATAGTATCTACTGTTAATAAGGGAAGTATCCCGGTGTGCAGCCTTGGGTTTTTCGATGGTGACAGCCTAGGACTTAGCCTCGTTAAGTGTATATTTAAGAACAACTATATCGTCTGCCAAAACAACAGCTTTATAGAAGTTTATAACATTGTGGAAAATGCTTTCCCTTTAAAAGGAATCCTTTTTGGCATATGGAGAAAGTATGTCTGAACACAGTTTAGAGTATCACTTGTAAATTTTGGAATAAGATAAAAAAGCGCCATATTCAGCACTGAATATGGCGCTTTTAAGATTATTTAAATTTCAACCTCATCTACAGTCCTGAAAAAAGAGGAGCAGCGGCGAGTATGGCAAAACCTGCAACAATAAGCCAGAATGGGCTAAAAGACATAATGCTGATGCTGACCACTCCGAAGTAGATAAGAAGCCCCAGAACACCTAAAAAAGTTCCGAGAAGCCATGTAATAAATTTCGGTGCAGTAAGTTTCATTGTGTACCCCACAAGTTTAATTATATAAGATATTATTCGGCAAAGACTATATTTTCAACCTTTTTCATGCTTAACAAATCTTTTACCCATCTTAGACTAAACAATAAAAATTATCCTTTGTATTTTTTAATAATAGAACTATATTAATCTTATGGATAATCGTTGCGAAATAGCACGATTTATATTGTATCATTGGGAAAAAGGACAAGGAGGATAAAATGCCCGATTTTGGAAATCCTTTCAGCGGTTTGAAAAGTGATCGCAAACTTACTGATCAGGAGCTTGTCAGAGCAATCCGCTTTATGGTAGCGGCAGAGTACGAGGCTATCCAGCTTTATCAGCAGCTTGCCGAATCAACAGACAACAAGCTGGCTCAGGCGGTTCTTATGGATATAGCCGATGAGGAAAAAGTGCATGCAGGAGAGTTTCTCCGTCTGCTTAAGGAACTTGATCCTCAGGAAGAAGATTTTTACCAGCAAGGATATAAAGAAGTTGAAGACGAATTTCTTTCCGGAGCAGCTCCTGAAGGAGCAGAACCCACATCCGGTACAAGCGGCGGGCTGGGAATAGGCAGCCTGAAAAAGAAATAATTTAAGGAGGTAAGTATGAATCTGCTTAGAAAAGATTTTGCACCCATCAGCTCTGCTGCATGGAAAGAGATAAATACACTCGCAAAAGAAACACTCTCAGCCAACCTTTCTGCAAGAAAATTTGCCGATGTAGAAGGCCCTTACGGCATTGACTATACATCAGTAAGTGTAGGACGCCTTGCACTCCCATCTAAACAGAAATCAGGTGAAGTATGCTTCGGCGTGCATAAAGTTCTCCCCCTTGTTGAAACAAGAGTCAACTTCTCACTTGATATCTGGGAACTTGACAATATAGACAGAGGCGCAAAAGACCTTGAGCTTGAACCTCTCACCGAAGCAGCAAGAAAGCTTGCAGCATTCGAGGAAAACGCTGTATTTAACGGATTTAAAGACAGCAGTATTGTGGGTTTAAACCAGCTCACAGCCAAGTCAAAAATTGCCATGACTCTTGATAAAGACAGCATTGTGGACGCAGTGAGCGAAGCTCAGACACGCATGATGAAAGAAGGTATAACAGGCGGCGCTAACCTTGTGGTTAACCCTGCATTGTGGAAATATCTCGCCCGCCTATTCCCCGGCGGAACACTGGGTGACCTTGTGAAAGAACAGATCAAAGGTTCTGTAATCTACTCCGAAGCTGTTGACGGGGCACTGCTTGTCGCAGACAGAGAAGGAGATCTTGAACTCACAATTGGTCAGGATTTTGCAGTGGGATATCACAACCATGACTCAGAAAAGGTGCATCTGTTCCTTACAGAATCATTCACTTTCAGAGTGATCACACCGGAAGCCGTAGTTGGTTTTTCTGTAAAATGAGTTTAAAGGGGAGCAGCCGCTCCCCTTTTTTTACCTATATTCCTTTGTCTTCTGTTTCTTTTTTATGGTCTTTTCTGGAGAGGTATCTGTTCAGAGCGTAAACATATGCTTCTGCACTTGCCACAACTACATCGGTATTTGAGCCTCTGCCTGTGACATCATACCCGCAGCCTTCAAACTCAACAGAAAGCACAACTTCGCCCTGTGCATCCTTACCTGCTGTGAGAGCATTGATTTTGTAGCTTTTAAGCCTTCCTGTGACGCCTGTGGTGCGTTCTATTGCCTTAAGGCAGGCATCTACAGGTCCGTCACCTATGGATGCGTCCACAAAGGTCTCTCCTTCTTCGTTCTTAAGCTCAACTGTCGCAGTGGGTATGCCTGCGTTGCCGCTTGCGAAGGTAACTGTTCCAACAGCAAAATGTTTGATTGATTCATTAAGCTGCTGTTCAACAAGCATCTCAAGGTCTTCATCAAATACCTCTTTCTTTTTATCTGCAAGCACCTTGAATTTGTTGAATGCAGTTTCAGTCTGTTCCGTGTCCAGAGTAAAACCAAGAGCCTCAAGCCTTTTGATAAACGCATGACGTCCGGAGTGTTTACCCAGAACCAGAGCATTTGAAGGATAACCGACACTTTCGGGTGTCATTATTTCATAAGTGATCCTGTTTTTCAGCACGCCGTCCTGATGTATCCCGGCTTCATGGGCGAATGCGTTTTTGCCCACTATAGCTTTGTTGGGCTGCACACCAACACCTGTAATGGATGTCAGCAGCTTGCTTGCTCTGTAAATCTCTTTAGTGTTTACGTTTGTTTCCACATTAAACAGATCCTTACGCACGTTCAGAGCCATTATGACTTCCTCAAACGCTGCATTACCGGCTCTTTCGCCTATTCCGTTGATGGTACACTCAACCTGTGTCGCACCGGCACGGACGGCCGCCAGTGAGTTAGCAGATGCCAGACCGAGGTCGTTGTGACAATGTACGCTTATTCTGGCTTTATCAATATTAGGAACTTTGTTCATTATTGTTGAGATAATTTTTTCATACTCAAACGGAACAGTATAACCGACAGTATCAGGCAGGTTTACTGTCGATGCTCCGGCTGCGATAACAGCCTCAACAATCTGACACAGGAAGTCCAGATCCGTTCTTGTGGCGTCTTCTGCGCTGAACTCAACATCTCCGCAGAGGTTGCGGGCGAATTTCACTGCACCTGTGGCTATTTCCAGAACCTCTTCACGGGTCTTTTTCAGTTTATACTGCATATGGATGTCGCTTGTTGCGAGGAATGTGTGGATTCTGGGGCGTACAGCGCCTTTCAGTGCATCCCAGCCTACGGAAATATCTTTCTGATTGGCTCTGCAAAGCCCTGCTACTCCGGCATTTTTAACAACAGCCGCAACCTTCTGCACAGCCTCAAAATCTCCGGGAGAAGAGATGGGGAAGCCAGCTTCCATAACATCAACCCCCAGCTTTTCAAGCTGGATTGCCATCTTGATTTTTTCTTCGGTATTCATGCTGAAACCGGGTGCCTGTTCGCCGTCTCTCAGTGTAGTATCGAAAATTATCACTCTTTTCTTATCCATTTTAATTCTCCTTATGTATTCATTTTATCAGTTATTAATTTTTATGTTTTATCATCATAGAGGAAGCCATAGAGCCTGTAGCACCGTGGTTTTTCTTTTCGGATGGTTTTTGCCGATCATTTTCCGCCTCCTGAGTTAAATTTCTGTCAGTTTTTACAAAAAAAAAAGGTCTCATCCCTCTGAAGGGTGAGACCTCTTAATATAACTTAAGCCTGTATAACAGGATATTCTTACAGCTATACTTCCTGCGCCTCTTCCTCCAGATGTACTTTATTTTTCCTTAGTAGTAGCGCAACTATACCGCTTGCAGCATAAGCTGATGCAAAGAGGAACAGAAACACTTCGGGATAGAGACCAAGGACAAATATGAAAAGAACAAAAGCCACCATGGAGTTAAAAGGCTTTTTGTGGAAATATTCGATATTTTTAAAGCTGAAATAGGGAACGTTGCTCACCATCAGGAAAGCTAAAATATAGATCATGAACGTGAACCACAGGGGAACTTCTATTGCTGTAGGATCACCGAAGAAATGACGTGCAAACAAAACGCTTGTCACCACAACACCAGCAGCAGCAGGACTTGGCAACCCCACAAAGAACTTATTGGAGATTCTTTTGGACTGCACATTAAAACGGGCAAGCCTCAGTGCGGCACAAGCCACAAAAAGGAAAGCAGCCATCCAGCCCAGCCTTCCGTATGGTTCCAGAGCCCATTTATAAACAAGCAGAGCAGGAGCGACACCAAAGGATATGAGATCCGCCAGCGAGTCAAGCTGAATGCCGAACTCGCTGGAGGCGTTCAGCATCCTTGCGATCTTTCCATCCAGTCCGTCAAAAACGAACGCAACGAGAGTGGCATATGATGCCATCACATAGTTGCCGTTCAGGGTTGCCACTATGGAGTAGAAACCGCTGAAAAGCCCCAGAAGCGTCACGAAATTGGGGAAAATCGCATTACGATTTAATTCTGCCTCTTTGTTGAATACCTTCACTGACATCGCCTTATATTATTAATCGTCTGTATCAAGCTTTTCGTTATACTTCGCTATAACAGTTTCACCTGCTTTTACAATATCGCCATTTTTAACGATGATGTCAAAGCTTTTAGGCAGGAACAGATCCACACGGGATGAAAATTTAATTATACCCAGCCTGTCACCGAAGCATACTTTATCGCCTTTCTTCCAGTAGCACACAGTGCGTCTAGCTACCAGACCAGCTATCTGCTTGACAATCATGGGACCGTATTCCGTATCCACATAGATAACATTCTGCTCGTTTCTGTCACCTGCATCAGGTCTGTCAGCAGGGATGAACGAACCGGGTTTATGACGCATTCCGGTAATAGTGCCCGCAACGGGCATTCTGTTAACATGAACATTAAAAACATTCATGAAAACACTGAGCTTGTTATAAGTTCTTCCTTCAAACTCAGTTTCCGCAATGTCGATAACCTTGCCATCCGCCGCTGAAACAGCTATTTCGTCAAACGGGGGAATATCTCTTTCCGGATCTCTGAAAAACCAGAGAAACAGGGCAAGAACAACAAGCGAAAGGAAAGTGAGCAGACCTTTCGGCAGGAAGAAAATGAGGATGAAAACAACAAGGGCCGTAAGAATAAACGGATAGCCTTCTTTTGCAAACAAGGGAGAACTCCGAAAAAATTATTTCAGGGCGGAAACACCGCCCTGAATAATTACAATATATTAGTTTTTATCTTTGTCAACAATCTTGCTCTTACCCAGCCAGCTCATCATGCTGCGGAGCTTTTTGCCCACTTCTTCAATGGGGTGTTCCTCACCGATGCGCTCAAGGGCTTTAAACAGGGGTTTATTCACACTGTTTTCAAGCATCCACTCATTAGCGAACTGACCTGTCTGTATTTCTTTAAGCACCTGTTTCATAGTTTCTTTTACTTCAGGGCTGATAACTCTGGGTCCTCTTGTCATGTCGCCGTACTGGGCAGTGTTGCTGATTGAGTAGCGCATGTTGGAGATGCCGCCTTCATAGATAAGGTCAACAATGAGCTTAACTTCGTGAAGGCATTCAAAATATGCCATTTCAGGAGCGTATCCGGCTTCGGTAAGGGTTTCAAAGCCGTATTTGATAAGCTGTGCGAGACCGCCGCAGAGAACAGCCTGCTCACCGAAAAGGTCAGTTTCTGTTTCTTCCTTGAAGGTAGTTTCAAGAACGCCTGCTCTTGCTCCGCCGATTGCGTTTGCGTATGAAAGGGCAACTTCTCTGGAATCGCCTGTTGCATCCTGATAGATAGCGATAAGGCAGGGAACACCGCCGCCTTTCTGGTATTCAGCTCTCACAAGGTGACCGGGTCCCTTGGGGGCTATCATAACCACGTTTACATCCGCAGGGGGAACAATCTGGTTGAAATGGATGTTGAAGCCGTGAGCAAAAGCGATAGTATCGCCAGCTTTAAGGTTGGGAGCTACAGCCGTTTTATAGATTTCGCCCTGAGTTTCATCGGGAGCGAGGATCATTATAAAATCAGCCCATGCAGCGGCTTCCGCCACTTCCATAACCTTAAGACCTGCACCTTCTGCTTTTTTCCATGAAGGGCTGGATTTTCTCAAACCCACAACAACCTCAACGCCGCTGTCCTTCATGTTGTTAGTGTGCCCGTAACCCTGTGAACCGTAACCGATTACGGCAACTTTTTTACCTTTTATGAGCGAAAGGTTAGTGTCCTTCTCATAGTAAACTTTCATCGTGAAATTCCCTCCGGCTGTTTAGCTTAATTTTATATTTTTATAACTTATATCTTTTGGGAAAATTTTTATACATATCTTTTCCCCGATTGCAATGCAGATAAACGGCTATGAGCAAAAGCACTATTTATCGCTGGTGGCTTTGCTGCCCCGTGCGATTGCCACACTTCCGGTGCGGACCACTTCGATTATTCCGTATGGCTCCATCACTTTGAGGAATGCGGTATTCTTATCTTTTGTTCCGGTGATTTCTATAACAAGAGACTCGCCGTTGAGGTCAATAGTTTTTGCCCTGAACGTGCTGACAATGTTGAAGATCTCCGGTCTGGTGCGTCCGTTTGCATGGACTTTCACAAGGAGCATTTCACGCTCAATGTGATCCATAGCCACAACATCACGCACTTTTATAACATTTACCAGTTTGCGAAGCTGTTTTATGATCTGTTCGATCACAGCGTCATCGCCCCATGTAACTATTGTCATGATAGAAAGTCCTTCCTCCGCAGTCACACCCACGGAAAGGCTCTCGATATTATAACCTCTGCCGCTGAAAAGACCTGATATGCGGGAGAGAACGCCGAATTTGTTTTCAACAAGAACGGATATGATATGTCTCATCTGTCTGCCTCCCTACTTAAAGATCATTTCATTGTTTGAGGCTCCGGCGGGAACCATCGGGAAAACATTTTCTTCCCTGTCCACACGAAAATCCATGATAACAGGGACATTTTTGACCTTGAGGGATTCACGGAGAACAGCCTCGACTTCGGAGGGCTTCTCCGCACGCAGACCAACGCACCCGAAAGCTTCTGCGACCTTAACAAAATCCGGCTGGCATTCAAGGCATGTGCTGCTGTAGCGTTTGTTAAAGAACATCTGCTGCCACTGCCTTACCATTCCGAGGAAGAAGTTATTGAGGATAGCCACCTTAACGCCGACTCTGTACTGGACAGCAGTTGTCATTTCCTGAATATTCATCAGGAAGCTGCCATCGCCTGCTATATCGAAAACTTCCTTGTCAGGTCTTCCGAGTTTAGCGCCGATTGCCGCGGGAAAACCGTAGCCCATTGTTCCGAGACCGCCGGAGGATATGAACTGACGGGGACGGTCATATTTATAAAACTGACCTGCCCACATCTGGTGCTGTCCGACTTCTGTGCATATTATCGCATCGCCTTTGGTTACGTTGTAAATCTGCTCAACAACATATTGAGGCTTGATTACTTTATCGGAATGAACATAGGAAAACGGCTGTTCTTTGTTCCAAGCATCGATTTTTGTCTGCCATTCTGCTCTGTCCGTTTTATGTTTGTCCCAGTTAAAGCTGCCTACCTCTTCCAATGCCTGTTCAAGAACTATTTTACAATCACCGACAATTGGTATCTCAACTGGAACATTTTTGCTTATGGAAGCAGGGTCAACATCAATATGCGCTATTTTTGCATGTGGAGCAAAGCCGCTGAGTTTGCCTGTTGAGCGGTCAGAAAACCTTGTACCCACTGCTATTATGTAGTCCGCTTCGGTCACAGCCATGTTGGATGCTTTGTTTCCGTGCATTCCAAGCCAGCCTACACACTGGGGATGTGTTCCGGGAAATGTGCCGAGACCAAGGAAAGTTGTGATAACAGGAACGCCAGTGATCTCCGCAAGCTTCTTAAGCTCTTCTGAAGCATCTGCCAGCGTAACCCCTCCTCCGGAGAGAATAACAGGCTTTTTCGCCCCTTCGAGGAGCTTAAGCATTTTGCGTATCTGCCCAGGGTGTCCTTTGGTGTTGGGGCTGTAGCCGGGGAGGTTGATCTCTTTATCCCAGTTAAATTCAGCCTTGGCAGCCACAACATCTTTCGGCAGATCAACCACAACGGGTCCGGGTCTGCCTGTTCTCGCCACATAGAAAGCTTCTTTGATGCTTGGTGCTATATCTTTAGCATCTTTAATCAGATAGCTGTGCTTAACTATGGGTCTGGTTATGCCCACTATATCTGCTTCCTGAAAAGCATCGCCGCCGATGAGGCTTGTGGAGACCTGCCCGGTGAAGATAACCATGGGTATTGAATCCATATAGGCATTGGCTATCCCAGTAACAAGGTTTGTTGCTCCGGGACCTGATGTTCCGAAGCACACTCCGACTTTGCCTGTGGCTCTTGCGTAGCCTTCCGCTGCATGTACCCCTCCCTGCTCATGGCGAGGGAGGACGTGGAGCAGATCCGCGTCAAAAAGTGTGTCGTATATGCCTAAAAGCACACCGCCGGGGTATCCGAATATAAGGTCGGCTCCCTCTTCGTGCAGTGCTTTAACTAATATTTCCGCTCCGGTTATGGGCATTGTAATTCTCCTGATTGCTACAAACTATAAATAAGTTAGATAAACGGTTCAGTCCCTTTTGAAGATGGCGCCGTCTGCCGCGCTTGAAACACCTTTGGCGTATTTCAATAGGTAGCCGTGCTTAACCTTGGGTTCAGGTTTGACCCAACGGGCCTGCCGTCTCCTAAGTTCATCTTCGGAAACAGCGAGACCGATACCTCTCTCCGGGATATTGATGTCAATGACATCCCCGTCTTCTACTAACGCAATCATTCCGCCTTCCGCAGCTTCGGGAGATATGTGCCCTATGCAGGGTCCTCTCGTGCCGCCGGAGAAGCGTCCGTCTGTAATAAGTGCAACTTTGTTAAGCCCCATACCCATTATGGCGGCGGTGGGAGCAAGCATTTCACGCATTCCCGGTCCGCCCTTGGGACCTTCGTAACGGATGACAACAACATCACCGTTTACTATTTTACCGGCGTGGATAGCAGCCATAGCTGCTTCCTCGCTGTCGAATACTTTTGCCTTGCCGCTGAAAACAAGCATATCGTCATTAACGGCGGACTGTTTGATAACGCATCCGTTGGGAGCAATGTTTCCTTTCAGAACGGCTATTCCGCCCTCTTTATGATAAGGGTTGTCCAACGGACGCACTATGTCTTCATCAAAGATGCGGGCTTTGTCGGCGATTTCATGTATTGTGCTGCCGCTCACGGTTATGTTGTCCTCAAGCAGAGGTTTAAGACGTTTCTGGAAAGCGGGGATACCGCCTGCGGCGTCAACATCTTCCATATAATATTCCCCGCCGGGGTTAATGCTTGTGATGTGCGGCGTGGATTTGCTGAATTTATCAAAGGTCTGAAGGTTAAGCTCAACACCCGCTTCATAAGCTATTGCGGGAAGGTGAAGAGTGGTGTTAGTGGAACCGCCGAGGGCAAGATCCATCTTCACTGCGTTGTTGAACGCCTTTTCATTCATAATGTCTCTGGGTTTAATGTCCTGACGTACAAGTTCGCATATTTGAACGCCTGATTCAAAGGCGATTCTGCGCTTATTGCCTGAACCTGCAAGCCCTGTTCCGCATCCGGGAATGCTCATTCCCATAGCTTCCGTGAGACACGCCATAGTGTTTGCGGTAAAAAGACCCTGACAGGCTCCCTGCCCGGGGCATGCGTTCATCTCAAGCCCTTCCATCTCTTCATCGGTGATATTGCCCGCACGGCACTGAGCCATAGCCTCGAAGCTGTCTGTGATGAAAGAACGTCTCTTCATGCGCCAGCTTCCGCCGAGCATAGGACCCGCCGTAACAATAATAGAGGGAACATTAAGCCTTGCCGCCGCCATAAGCATACCGGGGGTAATTTTATCGCAGTTGGACAGGAATACCACTCCGTCAAGAGCGTGTGCTTCGACCACACACTCAATCATATCGGCAATGGCGTCCCTTGAAGGAAGACTGTAGTGCATTCCGGAATGCCCCATGGAAATGCCGTCGCAAATTCCGGGCACACAGAAAATGAAGCCGTGCCCTCCGCCTGTGTGAATGCCTTTGTCAATGAAACGCTCTAGGTCTCTCATCCCGGTGTGTCCGGGTATAAGGTCGGTGAAACTGGAGCAGATGCCGATGTGCGGTCTTTCCATGCTGCTTTTAGGTACGCCTGCGCCGTACATAAGCGCGCGTGCAGGGGCTCTGTCCAGACCTTTTTTCACTCTGTCGCTTCGCATTAGGCTCTCCTTAATGTAGAAAAAAGCCTTAAAAACCCTGCGGTTTCAAGGCTTTGAGAAAGTTTTGCGCCCTGCCTGACTTCAGGCAGGCTAAACATTGTTAAGCAGTAACATTAGCACAACACCTATACATGATCAAGGTGTAAAACGCCGTTTATAGAGATTTAAAGAAAATAAGCCTGATTCGGGCTGATTACAATAAAAATAATCATCAATCCGCATCTAGATCAAATAGAAACTGCCCTGAAATACACATAGCTCTCCGCCTTGTTGCTTTTTAATTTCTTTGCTGATATTCTTTTCCCGATGGATTCAGATAACATTTTTTCCAAAGATAAATTCGATGAAGACGGGCTCACGAGCCACATACGCCCGCAGAAACTTGACGACTACATAGGTCAGCATAAGGTTAAGGAAAACCTGCGGATATTTGTTCAGGCTGCAAAACAGCGTGGGCAGAGCCTTGATCACTGCCTGTTTTACGGTCCTCCCGGTTTGGGCAAAACCACCCTCGCCTACATAATTGCCAGCGAGCTTGGGGTAAACATCAACGCCACATCCGGACCCGTAATCGAAAAGGCAGGGGATCTAGCCGCTATTCTGACAAACCTTCAGGAAGGGGATGTTCTGTTTATAGATGAAATCCACCGGCTGCACTCAAACGTTGAGGAGATACTTTATCCGGCTATGGAGGACTTCAAGCTGGATATAATAATCGGTCAGGGACCTGCGGCAAGGACAATAAAGGTGGATCTCCAGAGCTTCACTCTTGTTGGAGCCACTACCAGAGCGGGGCTTCTCACATCACCCCTGCGTGACCGCTTCGGCGTGATCATGCGCCTTGAGTTTTATGATGAGGATAACCTCGCATCCATAATCTCCAGAGCTTCAAAAATACTCAACCTTAAGACAGAACATGCAGCGGCACTTGAAATAGCCCGCAGGAGCAGAGGCACTCCCCGTATAGCTCACCGTATTCTCCGCCGTGTGCGTGACTTTGCTGATGTGCTTAATAATGGTCTTGTGGATCTGGATATTGCCCGTGAGGGGCTTCTCCGCCTTGAGATAGATAATGAGGGGCTTGATGCCTCTGACCGTAACTTTCTCCGTGCGATTATAGAAAAGTATGAAGGCGGACCAGTGGGGGTGGAAACCCTCGCCGCCACAATGTCTGAAGAAAAAGACACCATAGAGGACGTCATTGAACCGTACCTTATATATAAAGGATTCGTCAAAAAAACCCCCAGAGGCAGAGTGGCAACACGCCTCGCCTACGAGCATCTTCATCTGGAATCAAAGGGCAGACTCTGCCTTGACGACTTCATGGAGGACTGATGGCTAAGAAGAAATCGGTCTATATATGCCAGAGCTGCGGCAGTGTTTCCCCTAAATGGATAGGCAAATGCCCCGAATGCGGAGCATGGAGCAGCTATGTTGAGGAGATGCCTCAGGACGAGGCTTCCCCGTCTGCAAAAGTGCGGGATGTTCAGCCGCTCCTTCTCGGCTCAATCAAAGGTCTTGAAGTTGACCGTACAATAACCGGAATCGGCGAGCTTGATCAGGTTCTGGGCGGAGGCTTTGTGAAGGGCTCCGTGGTTCTCGTTGGCGGTGAGCCGGGCATAGGCAAATCAACCATTATGCTTCAGGTAGCGGGCATTCTCGGCACAAGGGGCGCAAAGATACTCTACGCATCCGGCGAGGAATCGCCCTCCCAGATAAAGATGCGTGCCGAAAGGCTGGGCATATCAACTGACAATCTATCGATCCTTGCCACAAACTCCCTTGAGGATATTCTCACAGCGGCAGACAGGGATAAGTTTGAATATATTGTGGCAGACTCCGTGCAGACAATCGCCTCGGAGGAGTTAAGCTCTGCTCCCGGAACAGTGGGACAGGTGAAGCATGTCACCTACCGCATGGTGGAGGCCGCCAAACAGAAGGGCATAACAACTCTTATCGTCGGTCAGGTTACAAAAGACGGATATATCGCAGGTCCTAAGGTTTTGGAACACCTTGTGGACACAGTTCTATACTTTGAAGGGGACTATTCCAGAGGGATAAGGATACTCCGCTCCGTTAAAAACCGTTTCGGTCCCACAAACGAAGTCGGACTCTTTGAAATGAGCAGTCAGGGGCTTCTGGAATGTCCTGACGGCGGACTTCTCGGCAGCACACAGTCTGACGCCGCCGGAAAGGTGCTTGTTCCCGTTATGGAAGGCACAAGGGCATTTCTTGTTGAGCTTCAGGCGCTTGTCACACCCACCTATTTTCAGTTTTCACGCCGCAACGCCAACGGTTTTGACAGTAACAGGCTCAATATGCTGATTGCTGTCCTTGATAAAAAAGGCGGTCTTAATCTCGGTGCATCGGATATTTATCTGAACATAGCCGGAGGAATAAAGATAACCGAAACCTCCGCCGACCTTGCAGTATGCGCCGCAATAATTTCTTCGTTCAGGGAAAAACCGGTCCGAACAGACACTGTTTTCATAGGAGAAGTGGGGCTGACAGGGGAAACAAGGAATGTGGCAAATGTTAAAAACAGATTGACCGAAGCGGTCAAATTTGGCGCGAAGAGGGCATATCTCCCCGAAAAGATAGACTTTGACGGAAAACTTGATATAATCCCTGTTAAAAATATTTCGGACTTTCTTGACAAATTCTAAGCAGACACCTTGTCTGAAACCGCTTATGCGGCTTTTTTAAACATCAGTTATTGGAGGAAACATGGGCTTACTTACAGGAAAAAAGGCTCTTATCTTCGGCATTGCCAATAATAAAAGCATAGCTTACGGCATAGCTAAAAAATTTAAGGAAGAAGGGGCGGAACTTGCGGTCTCCTACGCAGGCGAAAAGCTTGAATCCAGAGTAGTACCCATTGCAGAAGAACTCGGCGCAAAGCTCTGTGTTCCCTGTGATGTCACATGCGATGAAGATATAGCGAAAGCATTCGGCATAATAGCCAAAGATTTCGGTAATATAGATATTCTTGTCCACTCAATAGCTTTCGCCCCCGGCGAGGCTCTCAAGGGACGCTATATCGACACCGCCAGAGACGCTTTCAAGCTCTCAATGGATATCAGCGCTTATTCGCTGGTGGCGCTCTGCAAAGCGGCAGAACCCATAATGAATGAATGGGGCAGCGTGATCAATATGTCTTACTTCGGCGCAGAAAAGGTTGTTACAAACTATAACCTTATGGGTGTGGCAAAAGCCGCTCTGGAATGCTCCACACGCTACCTTGCCTGTGACCTCGGCGAAAAGAAGGTTAGAATAAACAGCATATCCGCAGGACCCATCAAAACCCTTGCCGCATCAGGCATCGGCGGATTCAAAAATATCCTTGCACACATTGAGGAGCGTTCGCCCCTTCACCAGAACGTTACCATTGAAGATGTCGGCGACACTGCGGCTTTCCTCGCAAGCGATCTTTCCAAGACTATTACCGGGGAAACACTGCACGTTGACTGCGGCTATAATGTAGTCGGGATATAAGAAAAAAAATTTGAAATCAATAAAGCCGCCTCTTAAGGGCGGCTTTTTTTTAATACTTTCAGTGTGTTTGCTTTTCTACACCCAGCCCCATCCCTGCGGTAAGCATAGATGAAATATCTTCTGTCAGATTTATGTTCCAGCCGGACGCACCCCAGCGAAGGCTGTAGGCTTCATAACCCATCTGGTTCAGGAGCATCGCCCCCATGCTTGAATAATGCCCCAGATAGCAGGTTACTATTATCTTTTTACCCTTCGGGAGCTGTAAAAGACGCTTATCTCCGTTTAAAAAATCAGCTCCGGGAATATTGATTGTACCGGGAATATGCCCCTTGGCATAGTCTTCTGCCTTCTGCATGCTTATAAGAACAGCATCATCCAGTTTAACCAAATCATAAGCAGTTACTTCAAAAGGACGGTTAGCTGCTGCATATTCGGCAGTTTTTTCGATAACAAGCTCTCTGGCACTTTTATCCGAATACGAAGAGACAGATTCTTTTGCTTCCGGTTCAAGCGGAGAAGTGCTGAGTTCACCGCCAATATCCCCTGTATAGGCTCCGCTGCCGGCATACAAGCGGTTATAGGAATTCATACCCAGAAGCAAAATACCTGAATCGTAACCCAGCTGCCTAAGAAGCAAACTGACCTTGCAGGCTTCCTGACCGTTTGATGAAACTATTATAATTTTTTTATCCTGAGGGAACTGTTTCGCCATTTTCTCTGGTTCGTTGAAATCGACTGACACAAGCACAGAGCCGGGCACATGCCCTGCGTCATATTCCTGACGGTTCTGAATGCTTACTATAAAATATTTTTTATCATCTTTTTTAACTATTTCAGCCACTTCCGCCGGCATATACCAGACAGCTTCCTTCATAGCCTCAGAGGTCAGGCGAAGTATCTTTTCACTATCACTCAGATTATCTGCCGCAAAGGCATTTGCGCACATCCCAAATACTGCCATAACAAGAAATACCCACTTTTCTGTAACTCTTTTTTTCATACACATCTCCTAACTTTTCCTTAATCCCATACACAAACTTATAACCTATTCAATATTGAATTTATTCATTTTTATAGCTCGCCCGGATTAAAGTCAACCAAAAAAATGAACATATTCATTTTTGACAGTTTTCATTGAACAGATAAGTAAAAGAATGTATTTATACATAGGGAGAAAAATCAGATGGAAAAACTAAACCGCAGGGAAAGAAAGAAGATTCTCGCTCAACAGGCATTAACCGAAGCAGCGATAAGGCTTTTCTCCGAAAAAGGTTTCAGCCAGACATCAATATCGGACATAACCAATGAAGCTGACCTCGCCACAGGAACATTCTATAACTACTTTCAGTCAAAGGAAGATGTAATAAGATATGCCATCTCTGTAAAAATTGAAGAAGCCGGAGAAGTTCTCAGGGAAATAAAAAACTCAGACGATTCACCATCAAACAAACTGTTTATGATATCAAAATCCGCAGGTCAGCTTATGAACAGAAATATAAGCCTGTTTAAGCTCTTAGCCCATCTGCCGCCCATGACCTCGCCACCGCACGGCTCTGAATTTAAGGATATTCTGACTTCAATAATTGAAGAGGGATGGAGAAGGGGCGACTACAAAAAAGATCTGCCTGCCCCCATAATCTGTGAAGCTTTTATGGCGATGCTCCAGTCTGCTATGATGAGCCGCTCAATTCCCTTTGAAGAGAACATAAAGCTTAAGCTCACCATACTGCTTGAGGGAATCTCAACTTAGAAGTGTTCTAATGGTCAGATCTTGAACTTAACCCTGTATTTTTTCAGGAGAAGATCAGGCTGATAGCTTTTTTTGGACTGACGGAGGCTGTCCTTGCCCATGTCCTGCTCAAAGTTGATGTATTTATAGTGTTCGGGCAGGTGTTTTGCAAATTCATTGAAAATGAACTGGTACACACCCTTAAACTCCACAAGCCCTTTTGCAAAGTGCATAACATAAGTATCGGAGTTAAGCTCTTCACCCAGAATAAATCCGCAGGGTTTTCCGTTTGCGTAGTAGATTTCACCGCAAAGTACAAGCTCCTCACAATGAGTCAGAGCCTCCAGACACGCAGTATAGTCTGTCTGCTCTTTAGGAAGATCTGCCTGCTCCTGCCATTTCTCAAGGATAGAAAGAGCATCCTCCTTAACTTCGCTGCAGATAGAACGGCTTGTGCCCTCATACTCCTCGTGAAACTGCTTAACGAGATTGCGCTTTTTGTGCAGCTTACGCCCTGCGTATGTAGCCATCTTTTCTCTGGTGTATATGTAGTCCGAATCCGCTTCATCACTGACATATTCTATACTTTCAGGATCAAGCAGGGCGAGGCTTTCCTCTGAGACAGGAAAGAAAAACTCCGCTTCTTTCTGAAGCTCAAGAATTTTTTCCTTTGAATATGCCTGAAGGTTGTTCACCGGCTGGATATACTTTTTGCCGTCGTAAGTTTTGCCTTTGATAACAGGCTCGTCTCCGGCGCATATCTCATACTCATGCGTATCTCTGAAAAGAAAGATATTGGCAAAGGTATATTCGGAAAGTGGTTCGGATATACTGCGAAACCTTCCGTACAGCAGTTCCTTATGATTTAAATCTATTTTTTCCCAAGTCATACAAGTCATAGCAGATGAAAATACTACAAGGGTTGTCTTCTTTCAATGGGAAAAACTCTTAACATCATTTACAGCGTCAAAAAAAGCGGATCAGGCAATTAAAAAACATAAATAAAACAGGAATATCAAAATAAAAGGTTACGCGCACGGGAAAATTTTATATAATAATATTTCGGGCTTCACAAAACCGGATAATTTTTGTAACTTACGAATCATCAGCGGAGTGGGAGAAAACATGCACTTTGATTTTGCTCTGGGCGCGGCTATCCTCGCTTTTATACATATAACGCTTTATCTTTTTCTGGGAAACAAGTATCTCCAGCACCTTACAAACATGTTCGCAGTTCTGGCTTTTCTTCTCTTTGCAGGAAGTATAGCTACACACTGGAAACACTTCGGGCACTTCCCCTCTTACTCCATGGGTGATCTTTTTGCTATGGTCTCGCTCACTCTTACTCTTATTTATCTGCTTCTCTATATGAAATACAGACGCCCTCTGCTTGGGCTTTTCATATTTCCCCTAGTCATTATTCTGAGCATCCTTGTACTGGTTCTGCCTTCCGCCGCACCGAAAGACGCAGCAGGAGCAAGCAGCATATGGCTGTTTATCCACTTGCCCTTCACTGTTGTTGGCACTGCTTTTTTCATATTCGCAACCGTGGCAAGCATTATGTACTTTCTTCAGGAGCGGGAGCTTAAACGCAAAAACTTCGGGATAATATTCAAGCGTTTTCCGCCACTTAATCAGATTGACCGTCTCACCGCTATAAACCTCCTTTGCGGGTTTTATTTTTTCAGCGTGGGTTTAATATCCGGCTTTGTCTGGATGATGTACGAACCCGACCGCATAGGGTTCATTATGCCGAAAATGATATTTGCCGTTATCACATGGGTGATATTCGGCTTGATAACATATTTAAAAAAATACAGAGGCATGACGCCGAGAAGCACCGCCTACTCGACTTTGGCGGGGTTTATTTCCGTTTTGGTCACTTACGCCGGTGTTGCGTTTTTTCTCATGGGCTGAATATAGATGCAGTTAGCAGTTGTAGGATTAAACCACAATACCGCACCTGTTGAGGTGCGGGAAACTTTGGCAGTAGCCGAAGCGGTTCTGGAGGAGCTTTATGCAGATATCCTCCGTAATGACAGAATATATGAAGCAATGGTGATCTCCACATGTAACAGGGTGGAATATTACATAGTCACCGATGACTTTCTCTGTAACGTTGACAGTGTTCTCAAGATCATTTCAGAGCAATGCAGAATTGAACGCTCTATCCTCCAGAAGTACACATACATCCATTGCGGTGAAAACGCCGCAAAGCATATCTTCCGTGTGGCCGGCGGGCTTGACTCTCTGGTTATGGGCGAACCTCAGATATTCGGTCAGGTAAAAGATGCCTTCGAGAATTCACGCAAATATAATGCGGCAAAAACCTTTATCCGCAAGCTTGAAGAATTCGTTATCAAAACCACCAAAAAGGTCAGAACCAACACAGGTATCGGAGATAATCCGGTTTCTGTCAGCTCTGCTGCTGTTGAGCTGGCTTCCAAGATTTTCGGCAGCCTTGAGGACAAACATGCCCTCGTGGTCGGCGCCGGGGAAATGTGTGAGATCGCCTGTAAACACCTCCGGGGCGCAAGCATCGGAGGCATAACCGTTACCAACAGAACATTTGAGAAAGCTGAACGGCTCGCAGAAGAGGTCGGAGGAAGCGCTGTTCCCCTTGAAAACTTCCGTGAAGAGCTTTCCCATGCGGACATAGTGCTTTCATCAACCGGAGCAAGCGGCTACATGATCGAAGCATCCGACATTAAGCCCGTTATGATCAAACGCAAGCATAAGCCTATGTTTTTCATAGATATAGCCGTTCCCAGAGACATTGACCCTGCGGTGGCTGACATAGAGAACGCATACGTTTACGACATTGATGACCTGAAAGCCGTTGTGGAGTCCAACAAAAAACTCCGCCAGAAAGAGGCTGTGAAGGCTATGGAATATATTGAAACCGGAGTTGCGGACTTCTACCGCTGGGTGGAATCAATGAAGATTGTGCCCGTAATAAAGGCCCTGCGTGAAAGCTTTGACGAAAAGCGCATGCTGGAGCTTGACCGTTTCTGTGATAAGTTTAAGGTCAGTGATGCCGGGGAACGCAGAAAGCTTGAGTACCTCCTCAGCGCATTCATGAACAAGGTTCTCCACACTCCGCTGAACAACTTAAAGGATCTGGCTCCCGGCAAGGAACGCTACAGTCTTGATGAAGCTGTTAAAATTATTTTCGACTTAAAAGATTAATACAGGGGATAGATAATGAAAAAAGTAAGAATTGCAACAAGAGGAAGCATGCTCGCTTTATGGCAGGCAAACCACATCAAGGATCTGCTTGAAAAACAGCACAGTGTGGAGTGTGAGCTTCTTGTTATCAAAACTCAGGGAGATAAAATTCTCGATGTGCCCCTCGCTAAAATTGGCGGTAAAGGGCTTTTCGTGAAAGAGATAGAGACAGCACTGCTTGAAAATCAGGCGGATATAGCAGTTCACAGCATGAAGGACGTCCCCATGGAGCTTCCGGAAGGTCTTGAACTTTACGCCAGCCCTGAAGGTGAAGCACCGGAAGATGCTTTCGTCTCTGTGAAATACAAAAATATAACAGACCTGCCTCAGAATGCAGTCGTGGGTACAAGCAGCCTCCGCAGAAAGGTTCAGCTTGCACGCCTGCGCCCTGATCTTGAGATAAAAGATTTAAGAGGCAATGTGAACACCCGCCTCAGAAAGCTTGACGAAGGCGAATATGATGCAATAATCCTTGCCCGTGCGGGTCTTGTGCGCCTTGAATACCATGACAGAGTGACAGACGTTATATCAACCGAAGACATGCTTCCCGCTGTCTGCCAGGGGATTCTGGGTATAGAAGTCCGCAGTGACGACAAAGAAAGCAAGGCTCTCCTTGACTTTCTCCGCCATGAACCCACAGAAACAAGGGTAAGATGCGAAAGAACCTTCTTAAGAAGGCTCGAAGGCGGATGTCAGGCTCCCATAGCAGGTCATTCCGTTATTGAAGGCGACCGTATTATAATGAAAGGGCTTGTTTCTGACCTTATAGGCGAAACATACATAGAAGCCGAAAACAAAGGCAGTGTCCTTGATGCTGCTGAAATCGGCTACGAACTCGCTGAATCCATACTCGCCGCAGGCGGTAAGGAAATACTGGATGAAATATATTCAAAATGAGACAGGTTCTTGTAACCAGACAGAAAAGTCAGTCGACTGAACTTGTGCGCCTTCTTGAGAAAGAAGGCTTTCAGGTTTTCTCACTGCCGCTCATAGAGACATCTCCCACAGGTGCCGAAATTCCTGCAAGCGAATACGATGTGGCAGTTTTCACCAGTCCCGTTGCCGTATCCTCCTTTGCCCCCAACTTCGGCAAAGTTAAATTCCGTTATACTGTTGCAGTGGGAACAAAAACCGCCAAAAAACTTGGAGAGTACGGCATCACTCCCGACGGAATTCCGGATGAATTTTCAGCGGAAGGACTGATCCGCATGTTCTCAGAAATTGACGTAAAAGGGATGACGGTTCTCTCTCCCGGTGCGGAAAAGCGTGCTGGGGATCTCTGCGGCTATCTTGCAGAAAGGGGAGCAATTGTTGACAAAATAAGCACTTATAAAACATCCCCGGTAATATACGAAAAAGGCTTTGTTGATAAATACTTAAAAGACAACGGCATAGATATAATAACCCTGACCGCACCGAGCGCCGCAGAAAGCCTCCTCTCTCAGACAGAGAACTTAAAGAGTGTGACACTTGTCAGTATAGGCAAAACCACATGGCAGTATCTGAAAGAAAGAGGGCATGACTCTGTTTATCCTCAGGTGCAGACCATAGAAGGCATGACTGAATTAATAGCTAATCTTTACAAAGGAGTTTAACATGGCATTTCCCATAGACAGAGGCAGAAGACTCAGAAGTAATCCGGCAATCAGAAAAATGGTGAGAGAAACTCACCTTTCAGTTGATGATCTTATCTACCCTCTTTTTGTGGCGGAAGGAGAAGGGATCAAAAAAGAGATCTCCTCAATGCCCGGCGTTTACCAGATGAGCATTGAGCATATTGTTACGGAATGCCAGAAACTCAAGGCTCTCGGTGTTCCCGCTGTTATTCTTTTCGGAATCCCCGAACATAAAGATGCCTTAGGTTCACAGGCATACGATAAACACGGCGTAATCCAGAACGCAATCAGAGCAATAAAACACGAAGTCCCTGAAATGTATGTTGTGACAGATGTCTGCATGTGCGAATACACAGACCACGGGCACTGCGGAATTATCAAAAACAACGATGTTGATAATGATGAAACACTGAAATACCTCGCTCTTGAGGCTCTCAGCCACGTTGAAGCAGGTGCGGATATGGTTGCCCCCAGCGATATGATGGACGGACGCATCATAACCATCAGAGACATTCTGGACTGCAACGGCTACCATAACATCCCGATTATGAGCTATGCTGTTAAATACAGCTCTGCATTCTACGGACCCTTCCGTGAAGCGGCAGAAAGCACACCCTCATTCGGCGACCGCAAAACATACCAGATGGATCCTGCCAACAGGCGTGAGGCTCTCCGTGAGGCAATGAGCGATGTTGAAGAAGGCGCTGATATTCTCATGGTTAAACCCGGTCTGCCCTATCTTGATATAATCCGTGAACTTGCAGACAACTTTGACAAACCTATCGCAGCCTACAATGTCAGCGGAGAATACGCAATGCTCCACGCCGCCGCTCAGAGAGGCTGGCTTGACTATGAAAAAGTAATGTTTGAATCCCTTCTCTCAATGAAGAGAGCAGGCGCTAAACTTATCCTCACTTATTTCGCAAAGGATGCGGCGAGGCTTCTCTGAGATGAATGGAGTCTACGCTTTTAAATGGCGCGGCGGTGCCCTTGAGACCATTGAAGAAATGGACGCAGTTCACCGCAGTGACCTTGTGGATCTGGACAACCAGATAGAACTTGCAGAAAAAAATATACGTTCTTTCACAGCCGGAGGGGCTCATCTTGATATGCTCCTCTGGGGAGAAAGAGGTGCAGGCAAATCATCCATAATCAAAATGCTCCTCACCGAATATCATAAACAGGGGCTCAGAGCGGTGGAGTTCCGTCAGGAAAATATAGCAGAACTTTCCGCTCTTTATTCCACAATCCGCAGAGACTCCAGACACTACTATATGATCTTCTTTGATGACATATCGTTCGACCGCAATGATGCGCTGTTCAGGCGTTTCAAATCCGCACTTGAAGGCGGGCTGGAAAAACGTCCGTCAAACTGTATGATAGTTGCCACGTCAAATATGCGCCATATGGTTCCCGATAAAGCTGCGGACACCAACGATATTTATGACCGTGACGAGGAAAATGAAAAAATCTCCCTTAAATCACGTTTTGCCATAAACATAGGCTTTTATCCCATGAGAAAGGAACCCTATTTGCGCATTGCGGAACATTACCTTAATAAATTCGGGTTAAATATTGATGACTGGCAGAGGACTGCGGAAAACTACGCAATGGACAGAGGCGGAAGAAGCGGAAGAATAGCCAAACAATTTGCTATACAAATGCTCTTAAACAACTCCTAAGCTCTGCTCAGCATGATGGTACGGACAGGTTCAACAAAATGAACATCCGCAGGGGCAAGGCTGTATGAACCTAATTCATCAGCGCTGACCCATGCCGTATCATCGTGAACCTTAGGCACAAGACGCCCTGAAATCCAATCGCATTCATAGACAATAAGGCGGATTGACCATGTGTCATAATGGTGGATACACTCGCCTATGAGGCCGCCCACACGGACATATATGCCCAGTTCCTCATTAATCTCACGCACGATCGCTTCTGCGCCGGATTCGCCATGCTCAATCTTTCCGCCGGGAAACTCCCAGAAACCGCCAAGCCTCTGGTTCTCACCCCTGCGGGCAAGGAAAACTTTGTTGTCTTTAAATATCACCGCTGCCGCAACATCTGTCATTTTTTTCTCCGAGGTCTTGTAATTTTATAATAATTTCATGTAGAATTGTATAAATATTTAAAGGTTCATACACAATGTTCAACAAAATTAAAGGATTAATCTCAAAAGGGGAGCGCAAGCGCAGCTTCAGGCGTGCGTCAGGCGGGTTCAGACTCTGTATAACTGTTCTTAAAACAGATAAAAAAACAGGGCTGACAGAACCGTCCACATGTTTTATTGCCCGAGTGCATGACTACAGCGCCGGAGGGCTCTGCATATTCCACAATAATAACCTCCTTGAAGGTGAAGAGGTGGAAATAGGCAACAAGCACTCCATGAAGAAACTGGCGTGCCTGAAGTGCCCGAATATGCCGCTCACTGCGGACTCATTCGCATCAGATATAATCAGAGGGCGTGTAGCATGGCGCACCCACAAACTATGCGGCATCCAGTTCACCTCAATCCGCAAAACTGATGAAAAGAAAATCAACGACATGGCTCTGGATAAGGTTAGCGGCGGCAAGTAAGCCCTATTAAACGATCGTCCAGTATCTTAGATAAGGCACATGGATGTGCCCGCGGAGTGCGTACCGCAGCGTATGCGAGGAACGAAGCGGAAGCAGCAAACGGCTTTGCCGTGAAGCCTGCGTGTGAATAGAAACAACAGGGATGTTGGTTTCTATGAACTATCAGAAGACAGACAAGGTTAGCGGCGGCAAGTAAGCTTTCTATTAAACGAATGTTTTGGTCAAAATAAAATTGAGGGAACCTTTCTTTCACGTAAAAGAAAAGTTCCCTCAAACTCCTTCCAAAGAAACCGGATGTTGGTATCTTTATATCTTTTTATCCTAAGACTTCTATTCCGGGCAGTTTGCCGAACTCAATATATTCAAGAGATGCTCCGCCGCCGGTGGAGATATGCGCAAGTTTATCAGAAACACCTGCCTGACAAGCAGCGGAAACTGAATCACCGCCGCCGACAACCACCACAGCGTCACTGTCGCCAAGGGCTCTCGCCAGTGAGAAAGTGCCTTTGGAAAACTGTTCCTTCTCAAATACACCCATAGGGCCGTTCCAGAGAACAGTTTTACACTCATCAAGTGCCTTTATATACAACTGCGTTGTCTTCGGTCCGATATCAAGCCCCATCATGCCGTCAGGGATATTTTCCCCTTCAGTTATAGTGCCTGTGGACGCATTGAATTCCGGCGCAACAACATGATCCACCGGAAGATATATCTGCACCCCTTTTTCAGAGGCTTTTTTGAGAATTTTGTCTACAGTTTCGTCCTGATCATTTTCAACAAGTGAGATGCCTGTCTTAATGCCTTTGAACTTGAGAAAAGTATAAGCCATTGCTCCGCCGATGAAAATTCTGTCAGTGAGGGATATAAGCGATTCTATTACGCCGATTTTATCTGAAACCTTCGCACCGCCTAGGATAGCAGCGAAGGGTCTGTCAGCGTTTTTAAGAAGCTTTTCAAAATACCTTATCTCTCTTTCAACAAGGAAACCTGCTGCTTTATCCTCAATAACCTCTGGAAGACCGTAAACCGATGCGTGCTTCCTGTGGCAGGTTCCGAAGGCATCATTAACATAAGCGTCCGTGAGCTTCGTAAGCTCCTCCACAAATTCGGGGAGATTTTTCTCTTCGCCTTTGTAAAAACGGAGGTTCTCAAGGAGAAGCACTTCACCGTCACGCATTTTGCGCACAGTGTCCTGCACCTTTTCACCTATGCAGTCGTCTATGAAATCCACATGGAAATAGTTTTTGCTTATATACTCGGCAACGGGTTCAAGGGAATACGCCGGATTTCTCTCGCCTTTGGGTCTGCCTAGGTGTGAGGCGAGAATAACCCTCGCCCCTGCGTCCTTGGCATACCTGATGGATTCCAGAGCCTCACGTATGCGGGTATCGTCCTGAACTACACCGTCTTTGAGGGGGATGTTAAAATCCACCCTCATGAACAGTCTTCTTCCTTTTAATTCAAGATCTTTTATACTTTTAGCCATTTCGTTCTATCCGTCAAGGATTACAGAACTCTGGTAACGAGTTCGGCAACTCTGTTCGAGTAGCCCCATTCGTTGTCATACCAGCTGAAAACCTTAAGCAGTTTGCCGTCGATAAGCGTTGTAAGCTCTGCATCAAAGATTGATGAGTGAGGGTTACCGTTGAAATCGCATGAAACAAGGGGCTCTTCGCTGTAGAAAAGAATGCCTTTAAGTTTATCAGCCGCATCTTTGACGGCAGCGTTGACTTCTTCAACAGTAACAGATTTTTTAAGGCTTACAGTAAGGTCAACTATAGATACGTTGGGTGTGGGAACACGGACAGACGTACCGGTAAGTTTTCCTTTAAGCTCAGGCAGAACCAGACCCACAGCCTTAGCAGCGCCGGTGGAAGTGGGTATCATGCTGAGAGCTGCGGCTCTTGCCCTTCTCAGGTCTTTGTGAGGAAGATCAAGAATCTGCTGGTCGTTAGTGTATGAGTGGATAGTAGTCATAATTCCTGACTCTATACCGAAATTGTCATTAAGCACTTTCGCAACGGGAGCAAGGCAGTTTGTTGTGCATGAAGCGTTAGAGATGATATTGTGCTTGGTTTTGTCGTACTGGTCGTCATTAACACCGATAACAAGTGTGATGTCAGGGTCAGTGGCCGGAGCGGAGATAACTACTTTTTTAGCACCTGCTTTAAGGTGAAGCTCTGCCTTCTCTCTCTTAGTGAATATGCCTGTTGATTCGATAACAACGTCAACACCCAGCTTACCCCAGGGAAGATTTGCAGGGTCTCTTTCAGCGCTGATAGCAATTCTTTTTCCGTCAACTATGATGGCGTCCGCCTCCGCCTTCACGTCAAAGCCAAAGATTCCGTGTACAGAATCATATTTAAGAAGATGTGCAAGAGTATCGGGGCTGGTAAGGTCGTTTATTGCGACCACATCAACGTCAAGTCCTCTTTCAAAGATCGCTCTGAATGCGCAGCGTCCGATTCTTCCGAATCCGTTAATACCGATTTTAACACCCATCATGTGCCTCCATATATTTTAATTAGTTTCATTAAACTGAAAAACTCCGCATAAACGGAGTCAGTATACCGTCTTAATACGCCTGAAACATGCGGCAAACACTGCCGCCTAAATAGCACACTGTTCTGCTGAAAAACCTTATCAGCCGGCTTCCGGCGCACTGTCTCCGGCGTCACTAACATTTACACTTGTTTTGGCTGTTTTTCCACCACAAAGTTTATCATAATCACGTTTAAGGCGGGCGATCTCGCTGTTAAGGAAAGCGAGACTCTGTTCCATATCCGGCTGCTTGAGGGATGCCTTGTTATTAAGAACGTTTATCAGTCTTTCAAGCTGATAAACCGTTTTTTTATTCAGTTCGGTGTATCTGGTCTTGCTGTCGTCAAGGTTAACCTGATAATTCCTCAATGCACTCGCCGCACGGGTGAGCTTATTGCGGAGTTCGGCATTTTCGTTCCTTGTACGGAGCAGTTCGTTCATTTTATCTTCGGACAGAAGACGTTCAAGGGTTATACGCATTTTCTGGAACTTTGTCTGAAGCTCCTCATAGCTTTCATTCAGGGCGGCATATTCCTTTTTAAGTTCTTCTATCTCATTTATGTCGTTAAGTTTTGACATTTTATACTTTTTAATCTGCCCTTTGTATGTTTCAAGAGAGCTGATAAGTTCGTACTGTTCTGTCATGTCAAACAAATGCTCTCCGGCTTCGTCAATCTCACCGTCATGATTCGGCACAGGATACATCTGCTGCTCTATTTTAAGGAGCTTCTCTCCTTTATAAACATCTATATGTTCTGTGGTTTCCTTTCCTTCCAGAGCATCGCTGAGATGGCACCATGAGCATGGCTGGTCAAAGCCGTAAAAGACTTTATAACATTCCTGACCCACAATCTCATTCAGCGGAGTGTCCCCTGAAAAAGCGCCTGCAGCACGGTTGACGTTTTTGACAATATAATGCCTGTCCACGGAGAAAAGCGGCATTGGCAGACCGTCCATCAGCTTTCTTATCTTGTTTCGGCTTATCTTGACTATACCGAGAAGCTCTTCAGACTTAACAAGCTCCTCACTGTGGGTTTCAAGCTCCGCCTCAAGCTCATGTATCTTCACATCATTATCTGACAGAACATCATCATAACTGCCGAGCTTACTGTTGAGGGCCTCCGCCTCTATCTGAACAGACTGAAGTTCAGCCTTAAGGTTCAGAATCTCTTCGTTTTTGGCGACAATCTGCTCTTTAAGCTCCATGACTTCTTCAAGGCTGCTGTCATCACTGCTTTCGGTGTTCTCCATCTTTTCCAGAAGCTCATTCTGAACAAAAAGCCTGCGCTGAAGTTCGAGCAGTTTTCCGTCTTTTTCGGCTATATTTATCTCAAGTTCCGTAACTTTACCGATCACTCTTTCAAGCTCACGGCGAAGTGTCTCATCAGCAGTATAGTTTCTGAAAACAGGTTCGGGAGCAGGCTTTTCAGCGAGCGCCTTTGACGCAAACAGAGAAAGAACCCTGGCAGATTTCTGCCCACCTTTGCTGTCCTGAATGACAAGAATGATTTCACTCCCTTCCGCCTCAATCCGGAAGAAGTAAAAGACGATTATTTCATCCCCTTTTCTGAAATAAATAACAGATTTGGACTCATCCTCAAGCCCAGGTCTGATAGTTTCAGGAACAGGCATGAGTGATGTTTTTCCCCCGTCAATACGGTACATTTTGCCGGCGTGCGGCAGATATGCAAACATGGGGAAATCCAGCCCTTTGAGGTTGGATGCGAGCATGTCCAGCATCTTCATTTAAAAAACTCCATCAATAATATCCTGAGCAGCAAAGTGTATATACATCCACCAGCTCCGCTCCGTTTATTTTAAGAACCTTAGCGCATTCGTTGACTGTTGAGCCTGTTGTGTAGATATCGTCAACTATGAGGATTTTCTTTCCCGAGCAAACGCCGCTGACGGCGAACGCACCGCTTACGTTCCTTATCCTCTGCTTTTTTTTCAGTTTCCACTGATAGCCGGTTTTCCTGCGGCGCACAATGAGCCTTTCGGCCTTCTTGCCGCTTATTCCGGCGATATATTCAGCTAACACATCCGCAGGGTGCATAACCCTCCGCAGTTTTCTTGTATAATGCGAAGGCACGGGGGCAATCACATCATATTTGAGAAAAATGCTGTCCGGCTGTTTTATGAGCCCGCCCAGATGAAAAATACCCCTCACACCGTAAGCAAACTTGATTTTCTTTAACAAATCCTTCAGCGGCGAAGCATACAGAAGATCTGTATACAGTCTGTCATAACGTCTTGTAGGGCAAAAACCGCATACAAGAGCCTCTACGTTCAGAGGGTGCCCGCATGTTTTGCAGAATGTTGTCAGATTACGCAGATTTCCGGCGCATTCAGTGCAGAATATTCCACCGGGGGCATCTTCCCCGCAGGAAGCGCAGACAGGGCGGAAAATTTCCGATAACATCCGTTCTCCGCTCCCTTTATAAGCCTTATTTCACCAGAAGCGATTCACCTGTCATCGCCCCAGGCTGTTTAATTCCCAGTATATCAAGAAGCGTAGGGGCAATGTCTGCAAGTTTGCCTCTGCCGCTTTTCAGCTTGCATTTATAATTATAAACTATAAACGGTACAGGATTCAAGGTATGTGCAGTGTGAGGCTGATCATTCTCATAGTCCCACATCTGCTCGCAGTTGCCGTGATCAGCAGTTACCGCAAGCACAGCCCCTGTTTCATCCGCTATCCGGATAATCTCACCGAGGCACTCGTCCACAGCACGGCATGCCTTAACCGCAGCTTCTTCGACTCCGGTATGCCCTACCATATCAGGGTTTGCGAAGTTCATAACCGCAACATCCACATCCCCTTTGAGAAAGACTTCCTTAAACTTTTCCGCAACTTTATAAACGCTCATTTCAGGTTTTTTATCATAGGTGGGAACATCCTTAGGAGATTCTATAAGCTCCCGCACTTCACCCTCAAAAACAGTTTCACGCCCGCCGTTAAAAAAATATGTGACATGTGCGTACTTTTCTGTTTCCGCTATGCGGAGCTGTTTTAAACCCTGAGCGCTTATGACTTCGCCGAAGATATCGTTCAGCTCCTCCGGCGGATACGCCACGGGAAAGCTGTAGTTCTTTTCATATCTTGTCAGTGTCATAAAATTGACCTGCGGATGGTCTTTTCTGGCAAAACCGCCAAATTTGCTGTCATTAAAAGCAAGGCAGAGTTCCCTTGCCCTGTCCGCACGGAAATTATAAAAGAACACAAAGTCTCCGTCCTTCACCTTTCCGTTAACACCTTCTATAACTGCGGGCTGTATAAATTCATCGGTTTCGTTATGTGCGTAGGAGTCAAGCACAGCCTGAGCGGCTGATTCCGCCCTGCGCCCGATACCCAGACGGAGGATATTGTAGGCTTTTTCCACTCTTTCCCATCTTTTATCTCTGTCCATTGCATAATATCTGCCAGTGACAGTGGCAATCTTGCCTGTCTGTTTTTCAAGAAGGAAAGCTTCAAGCTCTTTGATATATTCAATGCCGCTTTTCGGAGGAGTGTCTCTGCCGTCCATGAAGGCATGGATGAAAATTTCTTTGATTCCTTTCTTCTGCGCCATTATTATCAGACCCTTAAGATGGTCAATATGGCTGTGAACCCCGCCGTCAGAGAGAAGACCAAAGAAATGCAGCCTTCCGGAGCCTTTGCGGGCATCATCAAAAAAAGTGTTTATATTTGAGTTTTCCTCAATGGCGCCGGAACGTACATCCATGCTTATTTTCAGGAAATCCTGATAAACTATGCGCCCTGCGCCTATGTTTGTGTGACCGACTTCAGAATTGCCCATCTGTCCGGCAGGCAGACCGACTCTTTCCTCGCTTGCGTCAAGGAGTGTGTGCGGGCATGTGTCTATGAGTTTAAGAAAATTGGCAGGATGGGACTCAAAAACGGCGTTGTTCTTTTCATCTTCACGGCAGCCCCAGCCGTCAAGTATCAGTAATATAAGCTTATCAACCATTACACACCTTTTATATCCGCTCCGAATTGATACTGACTGTATTTAACAATACCATATTCTCGCGATGCAGTCGCGCAAGCGTTAAGATAATAGAGGCGGTGAAAAACGGCAACAGAAAAAGACTCCTCACGAAGCCGAAAATAAAACAAAACACCGGCAAAAGCGGGAATTCCCGCCTATGCCGGATTTATGCTACATTTTTATGAGACCCTTTTTTTCCAATTCGGATTTGCAGTCGGTGCAGTATCTTGCAAAGGGAACATATTCGAGCCTTTTTTGCTCTATTTCCTCTTCGCACTCTATGCACACGCCGTAAGTTCCGGTTGCTATACGCTGGAGAGCCTGCTCAACCAGCCTGAGTTTAAGCGCATCGGTTTCGACCTTACCGAGCATGAGGTTTTTGTTGTAGATGTTGTAAGCTTCGTCAGCGGAATCCTGAACCCCTTCAGTACCAAGCTTTATTGCTTCGTTATACTTTTCGTTCAGTTTCTCGATAAGCTCTTTTTTCATATCGAGCAGTTTCTGTCTATGGTAGCTTAACCTTTCAGCATCCATCATACATTAACCCTCCTATTTATGGTAGGGATGACCCTTTATTATAGTTAATGCCCTGTAGAGCTGCTCCGCCAGAACGACAAGGCTTATCCTGTGCGCCATTGTCATCGCAGAAAGCGAAACAGTTTCGTGTAAATGGGCTTTAAGCTCCTCGTGCAGACCGTCTGCCTCGCCGATAAAGAAAGTAACTCCGCCATATTCTTCAAGCTTTTTTTCCAGCCATGCTGCAAATTTTTCGCTGGTGAATGTTTTCCCCGCAGGGTCCATCCCCACAAGCGCCCCTTCTCCGGCCTTGAGCAGAAGAGGAAGCTGCTTTGATTTGTTGGCGGAAAAAGCCTCAACCACCGAACAGTCAGCGTATGCGCCTATTCTTTTCACATACTCCGATGTCAGTTCTTCTACGGCTTTGTCACGTATCCGTGAGGTCATTACGATCTTCAGTTTCATAAATTAAACGGAAATATCAGAGGGCTAACCGTTTGTCAACCAAGAACGGCACATTTGAGGAACTTTTAACATTAAAATAAGCTTAAAATGCTCTTAAACTGCTTTTTATGCCCATTTATAGGGGCATAACTCATACATATATTTATATTTCATGTTGAAAATATATCTACATGATATATAATTGTAACAAAAAGGAGGCAACAGTGAGTATTTACACACCTAATCAGAAGTCAATTGCCGAATGTATTCAGCCGGATTCGTGCATGAAGGACTGGAAAGACTGGCACTGGCAGCTCCGCCGAACGATCAGGGATATAAAAACCTTTGAGGCGGTGCTGGGAGTCAGCTTCACTCCGGAAGAGCGAAAGCATCTGGAAATGACGGCTGAAAAGTTTCCCATCGCAATAACCCCCTATTACGCCTCTCTCATAGACAAAGAGAACTGGCGCGACGACCCCGTATTCAGACAGGCATTTCCATCAGTAAATGAACTCATAACCGAAACTTGGGAAATGAGCGACCCTTTGTCCGAGGATGTTGACAGCCCGGCAGAGTGCATAACCCACCGTTACCCGGACAGGGTTCTTTTTCATGTAAGCAACATGTGCGCTATGTACTGCAGACACTGCACAAGAAAACGTAAAGTCGGTGATAAGGATTTCATCCCCGGCAGAGAAACCCTGGAGAAAGGGCTTGCCTACATCAGAAAGACCCCCGAAGTGAGAGACGTGCTTATATCCGGCGGTGACCCGCTCATGCTGACGGATTCAGCTATAGAGTGGATACTGGACGAACTGAGCGCAATAGAGCATGTGGAAGTGATAAGAATAGGAACCAGAATACCCGTTGTTCTGCCTTACAGAGTAACTGACGATCTGGCAAAGCTCCTCGGAAGTTACCCTAACCTGTGGCTTAACACTCATTTCAACCATCCGAGAGAGATCACCGATTCATCTATGGCAGCCCTCAAAAAGCTTTCATCCGCCGGAGTTCCTCTGGGCAACCAGTCTGTTCTCCTTGCAGGGGTAAATGACTGCCCGTACATAATGAAAAAGCTTGTTCAGAAGCTGGTGAGCAACCGTGTGCGCCCGTACTACCTTTATCAGTGCGACCTTTCAGAAGGTCTTTCCCACTTCCGCACACCAGTGGGCAAAGGTATAGAGATAATCGAAGCTCTCAGAGGACATACAAGCGGCTTCGCCGTTCCTGTTTACGTCATCGATGCTCCCGGCGGTGGCGGAAAAATACCCGTCAGCCCCAATTATGTAGTGTCATGGTCAACTAATAAGGTTATACTCCGCAACTATGAAGGGGTTATCTGCTCTTACAAAGAGCCTGACTCATACGAGCCTGTGTTCTGCGACAGAAAATGCGACACATGCAACCTTGTCCTCAATGTCACGGGAGAGGAAAACCCTTCTGCAATAGGGATAGAGCGTCTGATGGCAGACTATGATGACCAGATAACGCTGATCCCCGAAGACACTGAAAGGCTGAGGAGACGCAACGATGACGGATGAGATAATAACTCTGGACGGTGCTTCGGTACATCACGGAAAATTCAGTGACAGGGTTTATATACTCTCTTTTCCTGAAACCTGCGGAGAAGAGACCGCAGCAAAAGCGGAGGAACTGGCAGAAAAAAACGGCTACTCCAAAATAATTGCCAAAGTGCCGGATACCAAAACAGATATTTTTCTGAACAGAGGCTTTATAACGGAAGCAGAGCTGCCCTTAAAAGACGCTCCGTGGGAGAAGGCGGTGTTCCTATCCAAATTCACCGACCCGTCCCGACGTGAAGAGAAAGAGAAGAAGCTTCAATCAGAGATCCTTGTGAAAGCACTTAGCTATCAACCTTCACAGGAAGTCCCCTTTGATATGTGCGAGAGGATGTCCCCTGCCGATGCTGACGAAATGGCGGAGGTTTACAGGGTAGTATTTGAGTCCTACCCTTTTCCCATTCACGATCCAGATTACATAAGAAAAACAATGCGGGATTCAGTGGCATACTTCGGCATAAGAGAAAACGGGAAGATAACCGCTCTGGCAAGTGCGGAGCTGAATCCTCATATCAATGCGGCGGAAATGACAGACTTTGCCACTCTGCCCGATGTGAGAAGCAAGGGATACGCTGGCGCACTCCTCGCCAGAATGGAGGATGAAGTGCCTAAGCTTGGCATAAGCACTTTTTACACCATAGCCCGCTCTCTCTCCTTCGGCATGAATATAACTTTTGCAAAAAGAGGATATAATTTCGGCGGCAGACTGATAAACAATACAAACATCTGCGGCGGAACAGAAACCATGAACATTTGGTATAAATTTTCAGGGAGCTGACGCTCCCTCCCCTCTTTTTATCCTTTTTCAGTCTTTTTTATTATTGATTTTAATCGCAGGAAATATATGATTTAGCTTATACACAAGATTAAGGACTGAATTATGACTCAATTGAATTTTTCCGAACGGACAGATCTGAACAATAATACTGTATCTGATTATGAACATATTTTCAGATACGCAAAAGCCTGCATGGTTACCTTTGATCCGGAGACAACACTTGTTATTGATGCAAACGAAGCTGCATGCCGTCTTTACGGCTACAGTCTCAGAGAGCTCACCCAAAAAAGGATTCTGGATTTAACAACTTCAAAACCGGAACGAGCCAGAGATCTTATAGATCAGGTTCTCCAGAATAAAGAGGATATAATTGGCACATGCCACAGAGATAAATCAGGCAGCCTGCATTATCTGGAATTTCATTCATCTGTATTTATGACAGATAATAAGCCTTTTATTTTCAGCATAATTCATGACATCACTGAAAAAACTATAGCAGAAAGGAAAAGACAGCAGGCTCTGGAATACAGCGAAAACAAATACCGCACCTATGTTAACAACGCCCCCATCAGCATATTCATAACCAGCCACACAGGGAGTATTATCGAGGTAAATAAGGAAGCCTGCCGGATTACAGGCTATAGCGAGGAAGAGCTTCTTTCGATGACAGTTATGGACCTTTGGGCTCCTGACTCAGCAGAGAGCGCCCGCAAGGCAGAGAAAGCACTCTTTGAACAAGGCGTAATGTCAGAAACACTGAAATTCGTCAGAAAAAACGGAAAGAACTTCTTTATGAGCGTTTCAGTAATAAAAATAGCCAGAGACAGGTTTATCGGCTTCTGCCAGGATGCCACAGCCAATGTTCAGCTTGAAAATGAACTGAAAAACATGAACGAAAGCCTGAAAGAGCAAGTTAAAATTGAGGTTGAAGCTCGAAGAAAACAGGAACAGATTATACAGGAACAGAAAAAACTGGCAGACATGGGACAAATGATCAACGCCATAGCCCACCAGTGGCGCCAGCCGATCAATGCTCTGGGGCTTTATATACAGGATGCGCATGAATGCTGGAAGAGAGGGCTGATGAATAATACCTACATGGATTTGTTTTCTGAAACCAGTATGGGTATAATAAAGCACATATCATCCACCATTGATGACTTCCGCCTGTTTTTCGCACCTGATAAGAAGAAAGTGCGCTACAACGTAATCAGAGAGATTTCAGAGCTTGCAGGACTCATTGAGGTTCAGCTTGCCGCAAAGAACATAGACATACGTATAAACAGCAACTCTGAAGGTGAAATACAGGTTTACGGATACGCAGGCGAGTTCAGACAGGCGCTAATCAATATAATATACAATGCCGCTGACGCCATAGAATCGGCACCGGACAAGAGGCACGGTGAAATCAGCATAAATATCGGCACTAAAGGATGCTCTATTGTAATAACTGTTACAGATAACGGGACAGGCATACCTGATGAACATCTTCTTAAAATATTTGAACCCTACTTCACAACCAAAGAAGAGGGTAAAGGAACCGGTATCGGTCTATATATGACAAAACTGCTGATTGAAAAGCATATGGGAGGCAGAATCACCGCCTCAAACAGCGAAAAAGGCGCCTGCTTTGCCATAATTCTGCCTAAAGGGGGAAACTGTGATGAAGAATAAAACAATTCTTTACGCAGAAGATGACCTTATGGTGAGTAAAGTCATGTCCATGATACTCGCCAGAGAGTTCAGAAAAGTTTACACCGCAAGAAACGGCAAAGAAGCTTTGGATCTTTTCCGTGAGCATAAGCCGGACATAGTGATAACAGACCTTGCTATGCCCGAAATGAGCGGCTTTGAGCTTGTTGAAAAAATAATGGAAGAAAAACCTGATACAAAAATCGTTGTAACAACAGCGTACAGAGAGGAAGCGGACAAAGTTCAGGGCGTAAAAAAACTTTTTAAACCCATCGACAGGGATGAATTTTTCAAATGCCTTGATGAGCTTGGCAAATAGTGAACCTAGGACTTAGGAATCAGTATTTCAAAAACGGCGCCTTCCTCAGTGCTTTCTGCGGTTATTCTGCCGCCGTTGTGTTTTTCTATTACCATTTTTGACATAAACAGCCCTATTCCCGTGCCTTTGCCCTCCTCTTTTGTGGTATAGTAAGGGTCAAAAACCTTGGGGAGCTTATCAGGGCTGATTCCTGTGCCGTTATCTTTTATGCGTATCAGAACATTATCAGAAGTATTTTCTATCTCGATCCTGATAAATCCTTTCAGCACACTGCCCTTTGCCATGTTTTCCTCAATGGCATCCACGGCATTATAAACTATATTCAGCACTGCCTGCTTAAACTCATCCAGATAACCGGAAACAGAAGTCTTCTTATTCGGACAGTCACCCCACAGAGTCTCCTCTGTACAGTCGTGAATATTGTCGGAGCAAACACAGTATATGCGGTAACTGATTTTTCTGTCATAAAGCTGAACACGCAGCAGTTTCATCAGCTTGATCATTTCAGATGCCACGTCAAAACACGTCTTGGTTTTATCAGGTGCAAAAAAAGTACGGAAATCATCGATGGTTTTTGACATATGCAGAACCAGATCCTTACAGACAGTCTCAAAAGTGCGGATATATTCTTCTGAAAGCTCGCCTGATTCGTAAGTATCCATAATATCCTGAATGTAAAGGATCAAAGCGTTTATAGGCTGGCGCCACTGATGAGCTATGGCGTTAATCAGAAGCCCCATATCCTCAAGTTTTTTCTGTTCAAAAAGAAATCCTTCCTGTTTCTGCCTGATTGCCACCTCATGCCGCACTCTCTCCCCTAATTCTTCATTGAGTTTTTTCAATGCCTCTTCAAGGAGAACGCTGCGGGTGACATCCTTGCAGATGCCCATATAAACTCCGCCTTCAACTTCGGCGATATTAAGATAAATATAAAACTTTTCGCCGTTCTTTTTTGAAAACTTAAGAGATGCACTCTTTGATCCGTTTGTCAGCATCTCATTAAAGGCTCTTTCTGCTTCTTCACTGTTTTCAGGCGCTGTCAGCTCAATAAGCCTCATTGAAAGAAGCTCGTCCCTTGTATATCCGGTAATCAGGCACATTGCTCCGTTTACGTCTTTGCACCTGCCCTGCGAGTCTGTGAAAAAAATAGGATCGGGTGCATTTTTCACATAAGTGACGTATTTTTCCTCTGACGAATGTAGTCTTTTGGCACTGTCTTCAACTTCTGCGGCAAGCCTGTCATTCAGTTCTTTCAATGTTTTATTCCTTTCTTCCGTCTCAGCGAAAAACCGCAGACGTTCACTTATATCCCTCACAACGGATATATTATATTTTTCATTGTCCCGCTCAAATGTTTTAAGGCTGGCTTCAGCGGGCAGAAAAGTTCCGTCCTTTCGTCTGTGGACACAGTAAATAAGGCTGTTACTGTCTGCTGAAAGTCTGGTCAGATAAGGAGAAAAATCTCCCCATTCCTCCGGCTCAACACGAAAATCGTTTACAGAAAGCTTCTTAATCTCTTCAGAGGTGTATCCGAGGTTTACACAGGTTTTTTCGTTAGCATATATAATTCTGCCGTCTGAAGCTTTGGCAACAAATATTGCATCATTGGACATATCCATAATTTCATAAAGGAACTGAACTTCTTCTGTTTTACGTTTTAAAGGACTTATATTCTCCACTGCAACCAGCGAAATTTTTTCTCCGCCGGCTTCTATAAGTGTTTTGACTATTTCAGCATGTTTTATTTCGCCGCCGGCGCATATATGACGTGAGCAGAGAGAAAGGCTTCCGCTGCGGATTATTTCATCCCATTCGGTCTTAAGTGCATCAGGATCAAGATCGGGACATAGGCGCACAGCATTCATCCCTGCCATTTCTTCTTTTGCATAGCCAAAATATGAAGAGGCAGCTTCATTTGCTTTCAATATGTCACCGTTTTCGTTCTGCCAGAGAAGGGGTGCAGACGCTTTTTCAAAGGAGCGTTCAAATAACTCAGACAAAACGTTTTTACTTATAGAAACATTATCAGATTTCAAGTTAAACCCTAGTAATTAATTATGATTCATAATATCATATTTCAGGAAATATACACAATCATATCAATCGTTATTAAAAATAATTACTATAATAACAATCAATATCAACTAAATAGGCTTGTCAGGTATAAACTGCGGTTGGAACTTAGGTTTCTCTATCCAGAAGTCTGTAGTGAAGTGCCTCCAGAACATGTTTAGGAAGAATCTCCTGCACATTTTCCATGTCTGCCAGTGTGCGGGCGACCTTAAGTATTTTTGAATAGGCTCTGGCGGAATAACCGAACTTGTCACAGGCGTTTTCAAGAAGTTTCATACTTTTGCCGTCAAGCCTGCAGTATTTTTTTATCTGCTTTTCGCCCATCTGGGAATTAAGGAGTATTTTTTCACCGCTGAAACGCACTTTCTGAGCCCTATGAGCATTAATCACTCTTTCTCTCATAGTCTCGGAACTTTCACCGTCCTCAAGACCGGCAAGCTCCTTCAGGTCCACAGCATTGACCTCCATGTGTATATCTATCCTGTCCAGCAGAGGACCGGACAGACGGGCACGGTATTTCTGAACTTGAGACGGCGTGCAGACACATTCTCTCTTGGAGTCGCCGTAATATCCGCACGGACAAGGATTGCACGCAGCAACAAGCATGAATGATGCGGGGTATTTCACCGTTCTGTCGGCTCTGGCAACCGTAACCTCTTTATCTTCCATTGGCTGGCGGAGAGTCTCAAGCACACTCCGGTTAAACTCCAGAAACTCATCCATAAACAATATGCCGTTGTGGGCTATGCTCACCTGCCCGGGCTTTGCTTTGGATGTTCCGCCTACTATGGAAACAGAACTGCTGGTATGGTGAGGAGAAACAAAGGGACGCTCGAAGCTTATATCTGCCATATTCTTCACAAGCCCCGCAACGGAATGTATCTTGAGAGTCTCTATCGCCTCTTCCATATCAAGCTGCGGAAGAATACCTGGCAGCCTGCGTGCTATCATAGTCTTTCCGCTTCCCGGCGGTCCTATCATAAGTATATTGTGCATTCCCGCTGCTGCAACCTCTGCTGCACGGCGTGCGGTGAACTGCCCTTTAACATCTCTGAAATCGTGCATCTGTTCACGGTAGGCAGGCGGACTTACTGCGGTTTCTTCTTTAAAAACAACGCCGTCTTCATTCATGAGCCAGCCCAGAACATCCTGTAAACTTGCTGCGCCGCCGATATTGATCCCGCTGACCAGAGATGCTTCCGCCACATTTTCAGCAGGGAGAATGATGTTCTCAAACCCTTTTTCCCTTGCAGCATAAGTTACGGACAAAACCCCGCTCACAGGACGCAGCCTGCCGTCCAGAGAAAGTTCACCTATGAAAAGGGTTTTGTCTGTATCTGCATCGATATGCCCCGAAGATTTCAAAAGCCCGATAGCAACAGGCAGATCAAAGCCTGTGCCCTCCTTACGGAAATCGGCAGGTGCAAAATTGATTGTGATTGGTTTATTGAATATGGAGAACCCCATATTCTTCAGAGCGGAGCGCACTCTGTCCCTGCTTTCACGGACAGATGTTTCAGCGAGTCCCACCATGCTGAAGGACGGAAGACCGACATTTGCCGTATCCACCTCAACCTCAATAAGAACACCATCAATACCCGCCACGTGGGCAGAAAAAATACGGCAGAACATCGCCCCTCCTCATATTTACAAAGAGTATATGCTAATAAACACGGGATGTTCAATAGTTAAGACCAAAAGAAAAGGCGGGGTTTTCCCCGCCTGCGAAAGCTGATTTACTTAAAAAGTTTTAGTATCCCTTATACAGATACATAAAGTGTGCGCCCCCTGCAAGGCTTACACCCTCAAAACTGCCGAACAGTTTGTCCCATACGGTAATTTTCTTATCAAAGCTTCTAAGCTCAACATTTTCAAGCTTAAGCTCGTTCTTCATCTCTTCAAAGGCGTCTCTTCTGCTGCCGAGGTTATCCACAAAGCCCATCTCAAAGGCTCTCTTGCCGGTAAAAACCCTGCCGTCAGCCTGAGAACGAAGAAGTGTTTCATCCATGTTTCTGCGCTTCTGAATATCCTCAACAAACTGTTCATACATATCCATAACAGTCTGCATCAGAATTTCCTTTTCTGCATCGGTCATTTCTCTGTCAGGAGAACCTATATCCTTAAATTCGCCGCTTTTCAGAGCAAAATTTTTAATGCCTATGGTGTTCATCAGCTTCTCATAGTTTGAAAGCTGCATTATTACCCCTATGCTGCCCGTGATTGTGGTCGGCATGGCAAATATGCGGTCGCATGCGGCGGAAACATAGTAGCCGCCGGACGCTGCAACGCTCTCCATCGAGGCGTAAACGGGCTTATTTATCGTCTGGATATAGTCAAAAATCTCTTTTGTGGGGGTGATAACTCCGCCGGGGCTGTTTACCCTTATGATTATACCTTTCACCCTGTCATTTTCAGAAAGCTCTTTCAGTGTGTTAATTGTCTCTTCCGCATCATATATTATCCCTGAAACAGAAATTTCAGCTACAGTGTTTTCTGGAAGATGTCCGCCCTCTGCACCGCTGATAACATAGACTGCTCTGCCCACAAGACCGAGGATCAGAAGAATCATTATAATTTTTATTGTTATTTTCCCTATACTTCTTTTCATATGTCCCTCTTTAACGGATTAATAGCAGAATATAAGAGCGCAGTAAAGCCAATTAGCTGTCAAGGGACTTGAACCAATCCGTATAAATGCTATCCTTACTATATTAACGGAGGACATGTAATGGACAATTTCACACTGAACATTCCCACAAAAATCTTCTTCGGCAGAAACCAGATAAAGGTTCTGGGAAGACAAATAGAAAAATACGGCGGCAAGAGGGTTCTTATCTGCTACGGCAGTAAAAGAATAAAAAAAGAAGGGCTGTTCCAGACCATAACAGACAAACTCGCAGACAGAGGGCTTTACTTCGCCGAACTCGGCGGAATAGAGCCTAACCCCAGAATAACCAGCGTACGTGAAGGGGTTAAAATATGCAGAGAGGAGAACATAGACTTCATCCTTGCGGTGGGAGGGGGAAGCGTAATAGACTGCGCAAAAGTTATCGCCGGCTCTGTAAGTTATGACGGAGACCCATGGGACTTCTGCCTGCGTAAAGCAGCAATCAGCAAGGCGCTGCCCATCGGCACTGTGCTTACACTCGCCGCAACAGGTTCCGAATCAAACGGAAATGCCGTTATCTCAAATGTTGAGACAAAGCAGAAGCTCCCCGTTTATTCGCCTATTCTCTGGCCTAAGTTTTCGATCCTTGATCCGGAATACACATACTCTGTGCCTCCTTTCCATACAGCAGCGGGCATAGCAGATATAATGAGCCATATATTCGAGCAGTATTTTTCATCCACCGCTGATACATTCACGCAGGACAGGCTGGCGGAAGCACTCCTTAAAACCTGCCTTAAATATGCTCCTGTTGTTATGGAAAACCCCAATGATTACACTGCCAGAGCAGAGATACTCTGGGCTGGCAACCTTGCCCTCAACACTCTTCTCTCTCTGGGAAAAGAAGGTGACTGGGCAAACCACGCCATAGAGCATGAAGTCAGCGCAATATTTGATATATCCCACGGGGCTGGGCTTGCCGTTCTTTTTCCGAACTGGATGAAATATGTGATGGATGACACAAATGCAGATAAATTTTACCAGCTTGCGGTAAATGTGTTCGGCGTTGCGGAAAGCAGCGATAAAAAAACCGCAGCATTGGAAGGAATAGACCGTCTGAGATCTTTTTATAACTCCATAGGCATGCCCTCAAAACTTTCTGAAACAGGTGTTGAGGAGGAATCTCTGCAAATAATGGCTGAAGGCGCTGTCCGTTTCGGTGAAATAGGCACATTTAAAAAACTGAAATCAAAAGACGTACTCGCCATTCTTAAAATGGCTTATTAATCAAACAGGAGGCAGTCATGAGCATATCTTTCAGGGCTTATGTTACATCTGAAAATTCAGACGGTACATATTCAGGCAGGATCACGGAACGCAGCACAGACGATCTCCCCGCAGGGGAAGTGCTTATCCGCGTGCGCTATTCATCACTGAACTATAAAGATGCTCTGTCCGCCTCTGGAAATAAAGGTGTAACAAAGAAATATCCGCACACTCCCGGTGTTGACGCTGCCGGAGAGGTTGCGGAATGCACAGACGGCAGCTTTAAACAAGGCGACAAGGTCATTGTCACGGGTCATGACCTCGGCATGAACACCGCAGGCGGTTACGGCGAATATATACGTGTGCCGTCCTCGTGGGCTCTGCCTCTCCCTGCGGGCTTAACAATGAAAGAGGCTATGTCCCTCGGAACAGCGGGTCTTACAGCCGCACTCTGTGTAGAGGGTCTCCTGCACATGGGGCTGAAAAGTGGACAAATAGCAGTCACCGGAGCAACAGGCGGTGTAGGAAGCATTGCGATCTCAATTCTGAAAACCGAAGGATTTGCTCCGTTTGCAGTAACAGGTAAGACGGATCAGGCAGATTTTCTCAAATCGCTGGGAGCAGAAGGCATAATCCCTTCCTCCGATTTCACAGCAGGAAGCGAAAAACCACTTATGAAGCCCATATGGGACGGCGGCGTGGATGTTTTAGGCGGAAATGCCCTTACGGCGATGCTTAAATCCGTAAAATATGGCAGTGCGGTTTCCTGCTGCGGGCTTGCCATGTCTCCTGATCTTCCGCTGAATGTGTTTCCTTTTATACTGCGGGGCGTCAGCCTGATAGGGATAGACTCTGTAGAATGCCCTAATGATAAGCGTATCAGAGCATGGGAAAAGCTGGGAAGCATATGGAAGCCATCTATACTGGATGATCTCAGCCATGAAACAGAACTTAACGGACTGGATGAAAAAATTAAGCAGATGCTTGCAGGAAAAGCAGCGGGAAGGACAGTGATAAAGCTCTGATAAGATCATTCTGATACTTTTTTATATTGATAATTTCACTGTTCTGCCTGATCATGGACTATGAAAGTTAAATTCACCCGAAGTCTGCCCTACAAGCAGGCGAAAATGACTTTTTTCATTGCCTTCACTCTGGGTCTTCTCCTCAGCGCCCTATTGCTATGGATGGATTTCAGAAAGGAACAGACGAATGTGGAAGCCCGCCTTGAACGTATTAACTCTATGATGTCACAAACGGCGGGCTATGCTCTTGTTTCAGGAAATAAAAGCCTTGCCCAGAGCATAACAGACGGGCTGATACAAGTCGGGATAATCAAAAAAGCACGTCTGGTAAATGATAAAAACGAAGCACTCGCCGAAAGCGAAGCACCTGATGCTGATTCAGGCTTTGCCATTTCAATAATACGCAATATGTACACAGGAAAAACGATATTCCGTTTCCCTCTGGTTTATGGAAAGAACTGGAACTACGCAGGTTATGCGGAAATCTATCCCGATATCCAGAGCATATCAGAAGACTTCGCCTCACATGCCGGCACAGTGATAATATCAACATTCCTCGTTACTGCTATCCTCTCATTACTTTACGCTGTTTCGTTTCATCTCACACTGGTGCGTGAGATTCAGAAAATTGCAGGCAGGCTCGCCGTTGCAGACCCTTCAAACCAGTCAGTGTACAGCATCAACGTATCTGACAGACACGCAAAGGATGAGCTTGGGGTTCTCACAGAATCCCTCAACATTCTTTTTGCCAGATATCATGACAACCTGCTGAAAGTCAGCAGAACAGAAGAGCTTAAATCCGCAAAAGATGCAGCAGACACGGCAAACAGAGCAAAAAGTGAATTTCTGGCTAATATAAGTCACGAAATACGCACGCCCATGAACATAATACTCGGTTTCGCCGAAATCCTCGGCAGGGAAATAAATGAACCAGAGCATGCAAAGCTCCTTGAGGCAATCAAGGACAGCGGCGAAACATTAATGAAGCTCATAAACGATCTGCTTGATCTATCAAAAATAGAGTCAGGTAAAATAGATATAAACCCGTCACCTCTTAATATTGCCGCTGTGTTTGAAGAAACACTTAACATTTTTTCCTCTACAGCAGGTCAGAAAGGCGTTGAACTTCTGACAGAAACGTCCGGATGCAGTGATGCAATTCTATTCGACGGAACAAGGCTACGTCAGATACTTTTCAACCTCGTGGGCAACGCTGTCAAATTCACGGAGAAAGGCTTTATAAGGCTTTCATGCAGTATGAAAAACGAAGATAAAGACACATGCTCCTTAACAGTCACAGTGGAAGACAGCGGCATAGGAATAGAGGAAGATCAGCTTGAGAAAGTATTTGACAACTTCACACAACCGCAGGGGCAGGATCACGCCAGATACGGCGGAACAGGTCTCGGACTTGCCATCACAAAGAAACTCACCGAAGCAATGAACGGAACAGTAACTGTTTCAAGCACTAAAGGAAAAGGTTCAGTATTCACAGTCAGATTCCTCAATGTTCCCATCTCCTGCAAAATTGAAAAACAGACACCGACGGATGAAACGGTAATCTTCGAGCCTGCAACAATACTAATAGCTGACGACAGCCCCCAGAACAGATTTCTTATCCGTCTTCTGCTCAAAGAATACCCCTTCACTTTTATAGAAGCTCAGAACGGACGTGAAGCTTTCAGCAAGGCAGAAGAATTTATCCCTGATGTGATACTGATGGATATGAAAATGCCCGATACTGACGGATACACTGCTGCTAAGATGCTGAAAAGCAGCGGCAAAACAAAAAATATTCCCATAATTGCAGTTTCGGCGGATGTTTTAAATGACCGTATGGACGAGGCATTTGCCTGCGGCTGTTCGGTCTATGTGAAAAAACCCATTGTTTCATCAGAACTTATCAATGCTCTCAAGGTCTTTCTTACATACACGGTAAAAGAAAATCCGAAGCCTGCTCTCATTGCGGAAGTTTCAGTTCTTACTGATGAACAAAAAAAATTAATCAGAGATGAGCTTTACGGAAAATGGCAGAGTATATCAAGACGGTTCGTTATAAGCGATATGATAAGCTTCGCAGATGAGGCTCTTGTCCTTGCGGAGAAAGAAAATATAAAAGAATTGAAAAACTGGGCGGAAAAACTTGCAAAAGAAGCAAAAGAGTTCGATATTGACTCATTAACCGGAACGATAGATAATTTTACCGGATTCATATAAGGAGACAACATGAGCGACACATGCGGATGCGGAAGCGGCGGCTGCGGCGGTCACGACCATGACCACGAAATTGATGACGAGAGTATGGTGAGCATGGCTTTTGCCATGGAAAAAGAATTTATGGACGAAATAAATCAGGCGTGCGAAGTTAACGGCATGAGCTTTGAAGAATTCGTTTACAGCTGCCTTGAAGTTGGCATCGGCATTACAAACGGCGATCTGCATCTTATCGATTCAGAAACCGGCGAAAAAGTCGAGTAATTTTATAATCTCTTCCGTTGCTTGAAGTAACGGAAGAGATATTTAACTACACTGCAAGGTCGCTTTTCTTTATTTTTTCAGATTTTTTGCTTGAATAAAAAAGTGATAACCCGACAGTAAGAGGTCCAACTCTTCCAATAAACATCAGAAAAGTTACCAAGATCTTCCCTGTGTTACTGAGTTCACCTGTTATACCCATACTTAATCCGACTGTTCCCAGAGCGGAAGCAGCTTCAAAAACAAGCTTCACGTATTCTTGTTTTTCTACCACACTCAAAACAAACACTCCCACAGCAAGAACAGCGATATAAATTGACACCGAAGCAACTGCAGTCATAAGCCTGGCACTTGGAATTGAATGCCCGAAAAAAGTAATAGTATTTCTTCCTCGGAGGATACTCATGACTATTGCTGTACATGAGGAAATGGAGGTTGTTTTTATCCCGCCACCTGTTCCGCTTGGAGATGCACCGATTACCATCGCAATAATCAGAAGAGTGAGAGAAGCAGGAGCAAGTTCTCCTATTGGTACAGTATTAAAACCTGCTGTTGTCGAAGCTGTCATGATCTGAAATGCTGAAATCAAAATTCCTTCTGCAAGTCCTTTATTTTCCAATGAAGGTTCAAATAAATAGAAAAGAGGTGCGCTTACAACAAAAATTATCATAGTAATAACCAAAATAACTTTTGAAGTGAACGTTATTCTATGAGTCCTGCTTTTCACTGCTAAAAATGCATCATGCATAACAATAAAACCTATCGATCCCATATAACACAGCGTACCGACAGTGGTGCATATGACCCAATTATTTTTAAATTCTTCCATACTGTTGCTAAATGTACTGAGACCTGAAGTAGTAAATGCTGATACTGCATGGAACAAAGCCATCCAGAAAGGAGAAGTTACTCCAGAAGATTTGAATTCCACGTACAAAATCATAGTACCTATAAACTCAATAATTAGAGTAAAAACTACAACCTGAAAAATGAAACTGGTGATTTTAAACTCAACAGGAAGTGTGAACTCTGTCACCAGAATACCATTTCTCATATCAGAAAGCTGCCTGCCTCTTGCGAGAATAATAAAAGAAGTCAAAGTCATATAGCCTATTCCGCCTAATTGGAACAAAACTAAAATTACTATTTGACCAAAAAGTGTGTAAGAGTCTGACACACCGACAGTGCTGAGTCCTGTTGTTGAAACAGCCGATGTAACATTAAAAAGATTATCTATAACTTTTATATCAGTTGCTTGAGACATTGGAAAAGATAAAAAGACTGTCCCGACAACAACATAAGATAAAAATCCCAATATAAGAAACTGAAATGGCTTCAATCCTGACATAAATTGCATGTATTCTCCTTAAACAGTTTATGATTGATTTTTTTTATTACAGAATGAAAATTTTTTGATATTGGCAGAAAGTGTGTAGAAAACAATGCTTTAAGATCTGCAACTATTGTGTTTTGAAACAAACACCGAACAGTTTTCATGCGGAATTTATAATCCTGTTATCTTTTCAAGTCAATAATAATAAAAAAAATGCCTTATTTGTGAATATCATATACTACAAGGTGAGCCCACGTAGCGCTTTTTTAAGATTATCCTCAAATGAGCTTTCCGCAGAGAATGATATGCGGACGGCGTTTTCAGCATCTTTTCTGGAATAACCAAGATTGCACAGCGCACTCACCACATCCTCTGAGGATTCTTCCGGCTGGGTTTCTGTTTTAAAAACAAGATCAAATTTATCTTTCAGCTCAAGGATTATCCTCTCCGCCGTTTTCAGACCAATCCCAGGGATTCCTTTAATCTTAACCACATCACCTGAGACCACCGCTTTTTCAAACGACCTCACATCAAGCCCGGAGAGAATGCCCAGCGCCATCTTGGGTCCTACTTTACTTATTGATGTCAGGAGGGTGAAAAGCTTTTTTTCCTCAGGAGTCACAAACCCGAACAGGCTGATATCATCCTCACGAACATTCATCAGTGTATAAAGGGAAGCTTCTTCCCCTATATCAGGCAGGGAAGCAAAGCTCTGCATGGAGATGCCTATTTTAAAAGCTACGGCGCCTGTATCTATCACCGCAAAGTCGGGGTGCTTTTCAAGCAGTTCGCCTTTAACTCTGTATATCAAAACCGCCTCCCGGTAATCTCAAGTCCCAGACACACAGCCACAGCCAAGGCATCGGATGCATCAAGGGGGCTTTTGCCCATCTTCATGCCGAGGAGAACCTCCACCATATGCCTGACTTGCTCTTTATCCGCCTTGCCGTAGCCCACAACAGACTTTTTCACCTGCAAAGCGGTGTACTCATTAACACTCAAGCCGTATGAAAGAAGGGTGGCAATTATCGCCCCCCTTGTCTGCCCCAGAAGCATTGCGCTTTTTATATTGACTGACTGGAAAATATCCTCAACCGCAGATATCTCCGGTTTATACTCATCCACAGCCCCTCTGATTCCTTCGCATATTACACCAAGGCGTTCAGGGAGAGTTTTTTTGCTGTCAGTGCGGATCACGCCGTGGTAAACATGTTCCACTTTCCCCGGCCATGCCCGCACAACACCTATGCCTGTGCAGTTAAGCCCGGGGTCAATCCCCATTACTATGCGGGACAACTAGTCCTCAAGCTGAGACATTACTTCGTCATCAGCCTCAAAGTTAGAATAAACCTCCTGAACATCGTCCAAATCCTCAAGAGAATCGGTAATATTCATAAGTTTACGGAGATCTTCAGCATTCACGGGAACACTGTTTTTAGGTTTCATGGTTATTTCTGCAAATTCAAAGGAATAGCCTTTCTCTTCAAGAGCAGTCTTTACATCCATGAAGTCGGAATACTCGCAGTAAACAGCGAAGACATCACCGTCATCCACAACATCTTCTGCTCCGGCTTCCAGAGCTTCTTCCAGAAGTTTTTCCTCATCCGCCTTGTCTTTTGCGATCTCAAGCAGACCCTTCTGTTCAAATATCCATGCAACGCAGCCGGCTTCACCCATGCTGCCGCCTTTTTTAGTGAGAGTGCTGCGGACTTCCGCAACCGTTCTGTTCCTGTTATCTGTCAGAGTTTTAACAAGAATAGCAACACCGCCGGGACCGTAGCCTTCATATGTCACATCTTCGTATGAAGCTTCGTTGCCTTCGCCTGTTCCTTTCTTGATTGCTCGCTCAACGTTGTCTTTAGGCAGGTTTACAGCTTTTGCCTTGTCAAGAGCCAGTCTGAGGCGGGGGTTCATGTCAGGATCTCCGCCCCCTTCTTTTGCTGCCACTGTGATCTCACGGGCAACCTTAGTGAAGACTTTCCCTTTTTTAGCGTCCTGAGCCGCCTTTCTGTGCTTAATATTCGCCCACTTACTATGTCCTGCCATACGGGTTTACTCCTTTGAAAAATATATTTATCAAACCTTTAGGGGTATTTTGCATAAATAGCCCCCACAGGGTGCAGGGGCAAGCAAAAAAAGCAGAATAGTATAGTATAAATGCAGTTTCAAAAAAAGATCAAAATCGCAATGAAAGCGCTAAAAATTTATGCTGCCGAGAAACGGAAACCACCTTACAAGATATGCACTGAGAATAACCATGCTGTTTGTCGCCATAAGCAGACCTATTATTATGAGCAGCACACCCGAAACTTTCTCAACTACCATGACAACCTTTCCAGCTCTTTTCATACCGGAAATAACATGACCAACAGCAAGAGCAGCAAGGAGAAAAGGAATCCACAGGCCCAGTCCGTATGTAACAAGGAGACCTATTCCCTGTCCCACGGTTTCCTGCTGGGAAGCCATGGCGAATATAGCCGCAACCACAGGACCAAGACAGGGGGACCAGCCGAGAACAAGAGCCACGCCAAGAAAAAAAGCCTGAATAAGAAACGGTGCGCCGGCCTTGCGCTGATAGTTCCACTTCTTCTGCACCAGAAGCTTGTTTATACGAAAAATGCCCGCCATATGCAGACCGAGGATTATAATAAGGATGCCTGCAATGCGTCCGAGCATTATTTTATGCTGCGCCAGAGCCTTGCCGACTGCGGTTGCACTCGCACCCAGAACCACGAAGACCAGAAGGAACCCAAGTCCGAAAAACACCGCCCCGAGAACAGCCTTAACCCTTGCTTTTCTCGATTCACCGGAGGCTAGAGTGTCGATTGTCTCACCGGATATGAAAGACAGATAAGCCGGGAGCAGAGGAAGAACACACGGGGAAAGAAAAGACAGAACACCTGCTGTAAATGCTGTAATAAATCCGATTTCATTCATAATCACTACCTTATACTCATTTTTCACTCTGGTAAAGACAGGCGGAGCTGTTAAATGTTCCCCGCGAATATATATTATATTCAGATATTACGCTAAAACGATACTGAAATACCTATAAATCTTAGGTTTCTTAATATCTTTTACTAAACTTTTTCCTTGATCAACTGTCGGATTATGTACATTATAAAATCAAAGTCAAGACGTTACGGAGTCAGCCAATGAACAAAAACACTAAGTTCCTCGTTGCCACTGCGGTCATTGTAATTGCCATTTCGTTCCTGCTTTTCAGCGGCTTCAAATCAGAAGGGGTGTACTACCTCACTGTGGGCGAAGTTCTCCATAACCCGGAAAAGCTTAATGAGAAGGGCATGCGCGTGAGCGGTGAAGTTATCCCCGGCACAATCACAAAAAACACAAAAGAAAGGCACCTTGTTTTCGATATCATGGATGTTGAAGAGGGCGGAGCAGTAATGACCGTTGATTACAAAGGCATTATTCCCGACACATTCAAAGAAGAAATCCATGTCATCATCGAAGGCAACTACGACATTGAAAATAAAAAGTTTATTGCAAAAACTCTTCTTACAAAATGCCCCTCAAAATATGAGGTTGACGCAGAAGAAGAGACAACTAAAGGATAATTTTTATACCTTAAAGAACTTTTTATACAATTCCATATCAACTTAGTATACTATGCAAAGTTTATTACGGTGTGCGGAGTCTGCCCGTAAACGGGCAGATACTCAGCGGTGATGTTTTGCAAATCTAAAAATCACGAGGTGAACAGTGGGCGGAGCAGGATTTTTGTTTATGCTCCTTGCGCTTATAACGGGCGCGGGTGCTTCTTACTTCTACTTAACAGGTATGAGAAGCGAAAACAAAATTTACGATAAAATCGGAGGATATTTCCTCATCGCACAGACAGCGGCAATAGGTATTGCTTCTCTGATTCTTCTTTTGGCGCTTGTCACAAGCAATTTCAAGATAGAATATGTCGCTCAGTACACAGACCTTGCACTGCCTATGGTTTATAAGCTCAGTGCTTTCTGGGCAGGTCAGGCGGGTTCTCTCCTTTTTTGGGGACTTCTTCTTGTTATATTCGCCATGGTTGAAATGATAAGGCTTAGGGATTACGACCCCAGATATAAGAGTTCTGTTCTCTTTATTATATCAGTTTCGTCTTCTTTTTTCCTGATCCTTACCTGTTTTGTAACTAACCCTTTTGCGGAACTCGGCTTTATGCCTCAGGACGGCGTGGGAATGAACCCCCTTCTCCAGAACCCCGGAATGATTTATCATCCTCCAACACTTTTTCTTGGCTTTGCCGGCTTCACAGTTCCTCTGGGACACGCCATTGCCTCCATCATCACCAATGACGGTTCAAACCTCTGGGTGAAAGAGAGCAGAGGATGGGCAATATTCTCATGGGTTTTCCTTACAATAGGTATAGTTCTCGGCGGTCAGTGGGCTTATGTTGAGCTTGGCTGGGGCGGATACTGGGCATGGGATCCCGTTGAAAACGCATCTCTTCTCCCATGGATCACAGCTACTGCGTATATGCACTCCGCTCTTATATATGAGCAGAGAAACAAGCTTAAAATCTGGACTCACACTCTGCTGATGACGTCCTTCCTGCTTTGCATATTCGGAACGTTTCTCACAAGAAGCGGAGTTATAGAGTCTGTTCACTCATTCGGCAAATCAAGCCTCGGTACATTTTTCATAGTATTTATGGTGGTTGCAGCTGCTGCTTACCTCATCATGCTGCTTACAAACCTTAAGCTTTATAAAGACCCTGAAGAAAAAGAATTCCATTTCTCCTCAAGAGAAGGAATGTTCTTTATCGCAAACTGGGTTTTCCTCGGTCTCATGGTTGTTGTCCTTGTGGGAACAACTATGCCTATTCTCTCACAGGCATATTACGGTATTATGGGCATTTTCGGAGTTGTGGGCAACAAGCTTACGGTTAATATCCCCTACTTCAATAAAGTATCCACCCCCTTCTTCATACTGATCCTCCTTTTTGCGGGTCTTGCTCCTATGGCTCAGTACGGCAAGGAGGTAGGTGAAACATTCTATAAAAGAATTATTCCCGCCGTTATAGCCGCCCTGGCGTCTATGGTGTTAATGTATGTAAAGGGCTATACGATGCCTATACCACTCATTCTCACTGGCGTAACATCACTTTCACTCGCCACAATCATCACAAAAATTGTAATCTCTGTTAAAAATAATGGAGCTAAAGTAATGCTCACCCAGCGCAGACTCTACGGGGGACTCCTTGTCCACATAGGCGTTGTTATAATGGCTTACGGGATCATCGCCTCCTCATTCTACAACATCAAGGATGAACATGTGGTAGCCCCGGGCGAAAGCTTTTCATTCGGTCAGTATGAAATGCAGGTGGGAGAACTCACTGTAAATCAGAGTCAGAACTTTACATCTGTCTACGCACCTGTTAAAGTAACAGAAAATGGCAAAGAGATAGTCACTGTCGCTCCGGAAAGACGCTTCTATAACAAACGTGAAGAAGCATGGGCGGAAGTTGCAATCTACTCGAAACTTAAAGGCGACCTCTACTTCATACTCGCCAGCTATTCTAAACCTGAAAATTACATTGGTATTCAGGTGGTTTACGAGCCTCTTCTTGTATGGCTCTGGATAGGCTGCGCAATTATGTGTGTGGGCGCTGTTTATACTGTTAGCGGCAGGAGCAAAAATGCCTGAGCCTATTTTCAGGCTGGATAACGTAAAAAAGAGATACGGTCACACCGAAGCATTGAAAGGTGTGACCTTTGAACTTGCAGAAGGGGACTTCATGTCTGTGTTCGGACCGAACGGGGCAGGAAAGTCCACTCTTCTGAAAATTCTTTCCACCCTCACCAAACCGAGTGAGGGTGATATTTTTTTTAAAGGTACGCCCATAAAAAAAATGAAGGACGATTTTAGAAGACACTTCGGAGTAATCTCTCACCAGCCTTTTTTATATGAAAACCTGAGTGCTTTTGAGAACCTTGTCTTTTACGGCAGGCTTTACGGTCTAAAGGATGTCCCCGCAAGGGCTGACTTTCTCCTTAAGAGGGTTGAGCTTCTCGCTAGGAAGCATGACAGAGTAAGGGCATTTTCAAGAGGTATGCTCCAGAGGCTTTCCATAGCTCGTGCGCTCATGCATGACCCTGATATTATTCTGCTTGATGAACCCTACACAGGGCTTGATCAGCATGCCTCACTGGTTCTTACAGGTATTCTCAAGGAACAGTTTTCCCTTAAAAAAACCATAGTTATGGTTACTCACAACCTCCCCAGAGGTTATGAGCTTGCCTCCCGAATAGTTGTTGTCAAAGGCGGCAAATTCACTCTGGACAGCAAAAAAGAAGAGATTCCCGAAAAAGAGTTCGAGGAAATATACATGCAGGCGGTAAGCTGAGATGGGCTATTTTAATACCGTATTCTGCATTTTCAGAAAAGATATTCTTGAAGAGTTCAAGTCTAAGGAAGTTGTTAATTCCATGCTGGTCTTCTCCCTTCTTGTTGTTGTCGTATTCAGCTTCATTTTCGAGCCGGGCAGCGACATGAAAAACGAGGTTGTCGGCGGCATATTGTGGATGAGTTTTGTTTTTGCAGGGCTTCTGGGGCTGAACAAGTCTATGATGACAGAAGTTCAGGGGGGCAACCTTCAGGCGCTTCTCTTATCTCCCGTTGATCCAAGCTCAATCTTCTTCGGCAAAGTTCTGAGCAACTTCACATTCATGGCGATGGTGGAGATAATCACAATCCCCATATTCACAGTGCTTTATAATGTAAATGTTTTCGCCGGCGGAGCATTGACTGCATCTGTCTTTTTCCTCGGCACATACGGGTTCGCCGTGCTGGGAACGCTGTTCTCGCTTATATCCGTAAACACCAGAACAAGGGAAGTCATGCTTCCGCTTCTGCTTCTGCCGATACTTGTTCCGGTCATTCTCGCCTCAGTGCAGAGTCTTAATATTTTTGTCCTCGGTCACGATCATGCTCTTGCTTATCCGTGGCTGAAGATCCTTCTTATATTCGATATTATTTTCACCGCCGTCGTATTTGCGGTGTTTGACTTCATAGTAGAGGAATAGCTAATGAGCAAAGAAAAAATCCTTGACGCAGCACTTATTATCCTTGTGCCTTTCGGTCTTTATATGGCGTTCATCTACGCTCCCGTGGCAAAATCTCTGGGACCAAACCAGAAGATTTTCTATTTCCATGTGGCATCGGCGTGGATTTCGTTTTTCGCCTTTTTTGTGACCTTCTGCACGAGCATTCTTTACCTGATGAAGGATGACTTCAGCTTTGACGATATAGCTGAAAGCTCCGCCGAAATCGGTCTTCTTTTCTGTACCATAGTTCTTACCACAGGTCCGGTATGGGGCAAGGCTGCATGGGGAGCTTGGTGGACATGGGACCCCAGACTTACCACCACTGCGATCCTCTGGTTTATATACGTGGGCTACATAATGCTCCGCAAGTTCATAGATGAAGACAGCAAAAGAGCCCGTTTTGCGGCTGCTGTGGGTATAATCGGCTTTATAGATGTGCCTATTGTCTTCTTCTCTATCCGCATATGGAAAAACACCATACACCCCAACGTGGTACAGAAAGGCGGCGGCGGACTTCACCCCATGATGCTTCATGCTATGTTTGTTGCTCTTCTGATATTCACGCTGCTTTATTTCAGCCTGCTTATCAAAAGAGTGCGCCTTGCAAGAGCGAGACGCAGATTCGCAGCTCTGGAAAGAGCATCCTAGAAAAACTCCAAGCCTCCCGGTGTAAAACTGAGGAGGCTTTTTTAATCAGTAAAATTACCATGCCATTGCCTGCTTTAAGCTGTATAATTCATTCATAGACTTATTTAAGGCGGTGGAGTTATGTTTGAATCAATTGCTCTGGCTCTGGCAAAGGCTCTGGCGGCTTATCTCTTCAAATTTTATGTTCTGGCGACACCCGTTGTAAAAATCGAAGGCGCACCAAACTGGTTTTATAAGGAATCTTCAAATGAAATATGCGTATTTGTCCACGAGAGGGGCGGCTACGACGCCGTGGACGCACTGAAAGGCAGTTCATATACCCTTATGAATGAAAAGATAAACGGCATACTTCAGGTTGCGGTCTATGATGAATACAGAAACCTGAAAGACCCTAAAGAGATTGAATTCACAAAAGCATTTATGAAAGACCCTGAACTTCCCGTGTTTATAACCAAAACAATGCAGTTCAGAAATATAGTGTACGACAAAGATATACACACCGCATTTTCAAAAGCATGCATAGGGAAAAATGAGCTGATAAGCTATCAGGAAGAAAGGCTTGAAAAGCTGAAATACTCCCTCTCCCACGAACGCGCCGGAAACGCGTTCGATGAACTGGAAGAGTCGGTTAAATAGCTTATTTTGAAGAGAAAAGAGCGTGAAGGATCACCGCCGCACTCTGTGACACGTTCAGCGAGTCAATATCTCCTGACATGGGTATGCGGAACGCAGTGTCAGCCTTCTCCAGCACACCGGGGCGTATTCCTTTGCCTTCGGAGCCCAGGATAATCGCTGATTTTTCCGCAAACTTCACATCATTCAGTACTGTTTCTCCGTCCACATCGGCGGCATATATCTTATAGCCCATCTTCTGCAAATCTTCAGCGGCAGAGCTGATGTTCGTTGTTTCATAAAGGTCTGCATAAAACAGAGTTCCGCTTGATGCCTTGCAAACTGCCGCCGTGACAGGAGCCTGATGATATCTCGCCACGATTATTGTCTTCACGCCGAAACAGTTAGCCGCACGGATTATAGTTCCGTAGTTATGGGGATCCTGTATCCTGTCCAGAATGAGGACATCGCCCTGTATATCTTTCTTATGGCGGACAAATTCTTTCGGTTCTATATCATTTATCTCTGCCGCAACGCCCTGCGCCTCATCCCCGAAACGGTGTTCAAACTCCCTTCTGCCAAACTCCGCCGCTTCAAGGTCATCAGGTTTCTCCCTGAATGTTGAGCCCTTGCGGAGAAAAAGGTTTTTAACCAGTCCGAGTTTAAGCGCTTCCGCTACAGTGTTTCTTCCGTGTATTATCATATTCCTTTCCTTAGCTGATTAGCTAGAGGGAGTTATAACAGCCCTTGAAAAACCCCGCAAGGAAAAAGAGTTTCACACAAGCTCATCAAAATAGAGCCCCCTCATGAAAAGCTCAGTGAGATACTGCTGGTCACGGTACTCTCTCGTAACTCTCTCTTCCTTTTTTTCTTCAAACTTCACAAGAAGATCTTTAAGCTCTTTGCGTTCCTTCACTATTTCGTCATACTCTACAAAGCGCAGGTATTTAACCTTTTCCTGCTTGGCAAAATCTTTTTCACGCAGTTCACTGTGATACTCAATAGTATCGTATTCCGCTATGCGAAGCCTGCGTTTATCCTCGATTCTGCTTGCTGTTTCTGCGATGGCTGAGTTGTGAAACTTAACCACCTCGCCTGATGAATTTCTGTTGTCCTGCCTTTCCGGCAGGGCGCTGCTGCGTTCGATTTTCATACTGTCCCCCTGACTTGTACAAATTAGGGGTGCTTGAATACTGTGCGGGAACTTTCTGAAGCGTCTGAAAATACTGGTAAGAAAGGAGTTCTTCGCACGGGCACACCTATAAGGCAACATCCCTGTAAAACAATTGCATCCGTGCATCTTTCTTATCGGCTAAAATGAAAAAAACTTAAGTAATTTTTAAGAAAAAAAGGGAAAAAATATATAGAAACTTATAAACCTTTGTGAAAAAAGCTCCTTTTCATACTGCTAAGAAGAGTCCTGTCTTTTAAAGAAATCTTAGATGCTAAGGAGTTAGTGTAAGAATCCATATCTGCTGCGGAAGAAAAGACATCAAGAAGAAACCCGTTTTTTTTCATTACATCCGCACGGAACATTTCTCCGGTGTAAAAGAAGTCAGCAGCGGCGGCTGGTTTCATTATCCGTGGGATCGCCTGCGTTCCGCCGAACCCTGTGATTATTCCAAGCTTCGTCCCCGGATGGGCGAATACGCTCTCAGCCGTGGCAAGTCTGAAATCACACGCAGCAGCGAAATCCATGCCTCCGCCCATGCAGTAGCCGTCTATCTCCCCTATGACTATCTGCGGAACAGTACGCATCAGGTTAAACAGAGAGTTACCGAGCATCGAAAACCCCTTTGCAGTGAACCCGTCATAGTCATACATAGTCTTGAGGTCTGCTCCCACTGCAAAACATCCGGAAGCACCCTGAATACGGATCACCTTAGCGGGAGTCTCCGCCGCCTCTTTAATGCTGCGGATAATCTTCTTTATGGTCGGCGCATCCAGCAGGGTAAACCTGCCTTCAGGCGGGGTAAGCGTTATGAATGCTGTGAGTTCTTTCAAAGTGAGGCTTATCATCACTCATCCTCAAACCGGAGATCTTCCCAGCGGTTTCTGAATACCGGCTTTCTCTTCTCTATAAAAGCGCCCATACCCTCACGCTTGTCCTCACAGGAAAATGAAAAGGTAAAAGCGTTTTGCTCAAACAGCAAAGCCTTGTCAAAATCCATCTCCAGTCCGTTATTCACAGTTTCTTTGGCGAGACCAAGTATAAAAGTGCTTTTTCCGGAAAGTTTCATGCACAGGGAATCCACATGCTCATACATTGATGAAGCATCGCTGAATACCGCATTAACTATACCTTTAGCGTAAAGCTCCTCCGCAGAAACTGCTTCGCCTGTGAAAACCAGATACTTTGCGAATGTTTCATAAACTTTGCGGGAAGCAAGCTGGGTTCCTCCGAACCCGGGAATAATACCTAAGTTAACTTCAGGAAAGGCGAATTTAGATGAAGAGACAGCAAATATAAGATCACAGGCAAGAGCGGTTTCAAATCCTGCCCCGAATGCCTCGCCTTCAATCTCGGCTATCACCAGCTTTTTCAGCCTGCGTATTGTCTTTATAAGTCTCTGCCCACGTTCGGCATAGACTCTGGCTTCCTTCTCGCCGAAAGAACCCAGATCTGACACTGCACGCCCCATTGTAAAGCTGCCGTCTTTTCCGCGAAGGCGTACAAAATCTATATTTCTGTCCGCTTCCGCATCCTCAAGAACACGGCAGAGTATAAGCGGATCAAAGCATCTTTTTTCTAATGTGATAACCGCTGATTTTCCTGAAATTTCAAGACTGAAACATCCCATCATTCACCCAGAATCATAACCACGCAGAGCATGGCGACTATAATAATACACATGGCAGCAAGGCGGTAGTTTTTCTTAGCCAGCCCGTGCCAGAGAACATAAAGCACACCGATAGCAGGAGCTGTGATAACAGTCCATATGCCTGTCATTATGGTGTCAGTCCCGTTGAGAGTAAACGCACCCGCTATATGCCCTGCAATGCTCTTATTAACATATTCAGCGCCCAGTCCGAGCAGATTTTCCGCCAGACCGAGGATAACAATACCAACGCCGAAAAGACCTATATATTTAAGGAGTCTGCCAAGATTTTTTTCCATAGCCCTACCCCAGCGACCTTATGAACATCTGCACTGCAATGAGGAGCAGAATGAATATGAAAAGTTTTTTGATTCGGCTGTCCGTCACTTTGCGGAGTTTTGCCGTAGCGAATGTTGAACCGATGAGAACTCCGGCTATTATTGAGCCTGCAAGCTGCGGCAGCATATACCCGTGGAAAATGTACGCTACACAGCCCGCCGCAGCCGTGAAACCTATCATAAAATTGCTTGTTGCAGTCGCCACACGCAGCGGCACGCCGGACAGAATATTCATAGCAGGAACCTTGAAAAAACCGCCGCCTACACCAAGCATGCTTGAGATAACGCCTGCACCCGCTGAAACAAGCATAGAATAATGCACTTTTTTTACCTTATAGTGAATCACTCTGCCCCGCAGTTCATCCATGTACGAACCGGAATAAAATCCGTTTCCTTCATCCGGCGGGGTCTCGGCATCTTCTGTGCTGACAGTTTTTTTCCACATGAGATAAGCAGTTATAAGGGTAACAATGGAGAACATGATGAGGATAGGTCTTTCGCTCACGGAAACACTAATGTAACCGCCGATAAGAGCGCCGAGAATAGTCACTGTCTCAAGTGTCACAGCGAGGGGTACATTGACAAAATTACGGTTGAGGTTTGATGCAGAGATAAGCACACTGCCCACGGTTATGGACGCAAGGGAAGCAGCCACCGCTGTGTGAATCGGGTAACCGAATATAAGAACAAGCACAGGGACAATCAGCACTCCGCCGCCGATTCCCAGCAGATAACCAAGGACGCCCGCAAGTATCCCCACGGGGATAAGCTGTAATATTTCAATCATATACTGATATAGGTTAATGAATGATGAATGTCAACTTAATAGCTTAAAACTGAACATCCTGTCAGTTTTAAGCACACGCTCGCGCCGCAGTAAATGCGGCTTCGCTTCGCACGGCGCAACTCCATCCTTGGAGTTGTAAATTTACATAGCTTAAAACTGCACATCCTGTCAGTTTTAAGCACACGCTCGCGCCGCAATTAATGCGGCTTCGCTTCACACGGCGCAACTCCATCCTTGGAGTTGTAAATTTACATAGCTTAAAATTGCACATCCTGTCAGTTTTAAGCACACGCTCGCGCCGCAATTAATGCGGCTTCGCTTCACACGGCGCAACTCCATCCTTGGAGTTGTAAATTTACATAGCTTAAAATTGCACATCCTGTCAGTTTTAAGCACACGCTCGCGCCGTAACCAACATACCTTAATCAGTCGGCATATAAGAATAAACATCTCTGTTGCGGTAGCGTTCCTTCATCTTGCGGATTCCCACGTTTTTTACCAGCCTGTCGTGTTTCTCGCGGGCTTTTTCCATAGCCTGCTTACCCATGGGGTCATAGTCGCTGAGGGCTTCAAAACCTTTGGAGACAGATAAACCGGCAAGCTTTTCCGCCTCGATGCGGAAGCTGACGCAATGCTCCTTGAATGAAGGCATAGTGGCAAGTTTATAAGCCTTGACAGCTTTCTGCAGGCGGAACATTTTCTGATAGCTTAGGGCAAGGCGAAGTGTGTGCATCTCTTTAGCGAAAAACGAAGGATCAATATTCATCACCCGTATAAACAGATCGCCAAGCTCTTCCGCCTCCGTCATCAGTTTCATCATCGTTCCGCTGTAGCGGTTGTTGTGCAGAGCCTCTTCTGCGTATTCCAGCATCAGGTGAGACCCCATGCGCCCCTTACCCATATACATAAGATGCTGAGGGACAAAGCGGTTATGCGCCACAATATCCGCAGACAGATGCGCCGCATAACCATGGGCAAATGCCTGTTCCTCATCGGTTTTAATACCCTTAAACAGCTTTGAGACAGTTTTCCATGAATGTGTGTCGAGATTACGCTTATATTCCGAAAAATCTTTCAGAAACAGGAAAAAGTCAGGAAAGATATTGCCCAGCATGAAGTAGGCAGGGTATGCTTTAATAACTCCGTTTGCAGACGCTAAGATACTGCTGGCTATGGCAAGGTGTGTCTGGAAGCCCCATGCAAAAGCCGAATCAGGGACAAAATACAGTAAGACAGCGGCAAAGATAGATATAGTTTTCATGCTAATATAGTAGTAACAGCTCCTGATTTCCGCAAGAGGTGTTGACAAAATAAATTAAGATAATTAAGGTATTAATATCCGCTAACAAATGAACATAAACCGGAGGTAGTTGTCATGAAAGAAAAAGCTCTTGAACTCAAAAAGGAATTCACCCGCATGAAAGATGACTGGGAAGAACTTACCGAAGGCGAAAAACAGATAGCCAGAGACCGTGAGGCAGAGTACGATAAGCTCACGAAAGGCATGAACGAAGTAGATCTCAAATGGATTGAAGACGGTTTCGCTGTGTGGTATGCGGAATATATTGATGTTGAAACCAAAATTTTTATAAAGCCCTGCGAGGGATAACGGAGATTATAATGAAGCGGATATTTCTGGTGCTGGCGGTACTCCTTTCGGTTGCCGCCTGCGTTACAGTGGGCAAAAAGACCACATCAATGGACGATACAACCTATTACACCCAGTTCTCCTTCTTTTATAAAGCGGGTATCCATAAATCCGCAAACTACCGAGAAGGAACGCTTATCCCAATCAATACCCCTGTTAAAATCCGTTCCATAGGCGGATATGACCTCACGGGTGATGAATCCTTTGAGATAGCCACTGTTGACGGCAGGCATAAGATTGTCGTATCTAACGATAAAGATAACAGCGGCGTAAGCCTCACGGATTACAGAAACAAGCTTCTCGGTGCAGAGAAGGTTGACTTGTCCGGATATTCCGAGCAAGCACAAAGCTTTATACGTAACGGTGAAGCGGCAAAGGGAATGAGCAAAGACATTATGCTCAAAGCATTAGGGACTCCCCCTGTGGATTTAACCCCTTCACTTAATGCAGAAACATGGATTTATCACCTGAACCTGTTCCAGAAAACATATGTGACTTTCGGTGATGATGGAATTGTGAAGGATATTTTCCACAAATAATCAGTAAAAAACTTCCTTAAGATACAATCCGCAGGCGGGGGCGGTCATCCCCGCCTTTCTTCTGTCTTTTCCTTTGATAATCTCATATATGTCCGCAGGGGTCTGCTTCCTGAATGCCCCCCTGACAACCGTTCCGGTGATGATGCGGATCATCATGTGCAGGAATCCGCTTCCGTTTATTTCAAGGTTAATGTAGTCCCCGTCGGTATAAACCTTTGTGTGGTATATGGTTCGGACGGTATTTTCCTTCATCCCCTCTGCGGCGCAGAAGCAGGCGAAATCATGCTCGCCCTCCACAGCCTTCAGAAGCTCCGCCATCAGCTCAATATCGGGTCTCTTTTTCAGCCACCAAGCCCTGTTTCTGTCCAGTGCGGAAGGTGTCCAGCGTGCAAGCAGTCTGTACATATATGTTTTGCTGACTGCTGATTTCTGGGAGTGAAACTCCGGCTCAACATCCTCCGCCGATTTTACTGCTATGTCCTTCGGCAGAAGAGTATTAATGCCCATCACAAACCCATCAAGGGGTATGCAGCTCTCTGTACGAAAATTAAAAACCTGATTGAGAGCATGGACTCCGGCATCCGTACGCCCTGAACCTATGGCAAAAAGGTTTGTTTTATACATTGTAGCCAGTGCGTTTTCTATCTCTGCCTGAACTGTGCGTACCTCCTTCTGTGCCTGCCATCCGCAAAAGTCTGTTCCGTCATATTCCACAATACATTTTCTGTTATACATAGTAACCGCCGGCAGAAATAATTATCACACACAAAAGGGCAGTATAGTCTGCCGGTTTCATATATGGAAGTCTCATTCTTTCATCAAATGTTTCAAGCATAACACACACCGAGTTCCTTGAATGTGTCATGGCTTTTTCCGCTAACGGAGCGAGAAACTCCTTTATGGAAAAGAGCCTGCCGATTCGTTTTTCCCCTTTTGGTCTGAAGAAAGTGAAGAACTCCGGCACAAAACTCAGGGCGCAGCCCAGTGAAACGCTCAGCCCCTTGGCATCGACAAACGGTACAATGCGGAACACACGGTAAAACAGCGCAGTGAGGTGATCTGTTCTGATCATGAATGTGAGAAGTGATGAAAAAAATATGAGAAGCGTAAGCCTGCACACTATAAAAAGGGAGTACTCCGTATCTTTTATACCGAAAAACCAGTGGCTTGCAAAGGATGCGATAAGAACAGGGGAAAGAGGAATCAGTGCCCTTAAAAAAAGAACAGGGCTAATCCTTGAAAAAAGGAGAACAGCGGCAAACACGACCCAGAAATAAAACAAGCCGGAAGGAGATTTCACCGTTCCGGCCGTAATTGTCAATATAATAACAGAAACCGCCTTAACAGCGGGATGCAGTTTATGAAAGAAGGAATCAGTATCTATATAGGAACCGAAACTCCCCTCAGCCACTTAAAACCGTACCGTCAGACAGCCCTGAAATAATCAGGCGTCTTTATTTTCGTTCTCGATTTTCTTTTTATCCGTTTCCGGAGTAATATCGAGGGCGTCTTCTGCATCCTTTGCGGACTTTTTAAAGTTTCTGATGGCTTTTCCGAGACCGTCACCGATCTGAGGAAGTTTGCCCGCACCGAATATAACCAGAGCGATTATAAGGATGATCAGAATCTGCTGAGAACCTACTGAACCCATACTTTGCCTCCTAAAGATGTATGAACATTAATACACATCGTCCATTTATTCAAGGCTTATTATACTTGCGAATCCGCTTTATAAGTGTCACTGATAGACTTATAAATAAAAGCACTCCAAGCCATGTGTAACCGTATAAACTGAAGAACGTTCTCTTTGTGAGAAGGTTCATCTCGTAGTCCAGATACCCTTTTTCGCCAACTCCCATAACGGACTTTATACGTCCCTTCTGGTCTATAAAGGCAGATATTCCGGACTGTGTGCAGCGGGCTATCCATCTGCCGAATTCCGAGGCACGCATTACATCCACTGCCAAGTGCTGATAACGTCCGTGGGAAAATCCGAACCAGCTGTCGTTAGAGATGATCGCCACCATATTTGCTCCGGCTGCAGTCTGTGCCATGAGCTGTTTATAAAATGCGCCCTCGTAGCAGATCATAGGCGCAATCTTCATTTTATCAAGGTCAAAAACGCTGAAGGTATCGCCTTTGCTGTAGTCCTGTGCCCCGCCGAAAAAGTATTCATCCACAGACTTAAAAACCCGGCCAAGTGGAAAATACTCTCCAAAAGGAACAAGATGTACTTTGTCATATACCGCAGAACCTGTCCCTGCATAAAGGGCAGCGCTGTTATAATACCTGCGTTTATCTTCCTGTTCTTCCCTGCGCATCACGCCTATCAGCACAGGGGTGTCCTCACCCACAGTGGAAAGGGTGAGATCTATCAAAGCATCGTCCTGCACCATAACCGGATATGCAGTCTCCGGCAGTACAAGAAGGTCATAGTCTTTAAAACCGCTGTCCAGCACCATCTGCTGAACATTGCTTATTATCTGTTCTTTTTTATTTTCGTCCCATTTTTCTTCCTGCGCCACGCCTGTCTGAACCATGCGGACTTTTACAGCGCCTTCCGCCACAGGTTCAGGCATGAAAGAGCCAGCCAGATACAGCACCACAGGGAGGAAAATGCCCCCTGCGAACATTGCGTGCTTTTTACTGCGGACTCCGTGATAAACAAGGAGGTTTCCCGCAATTATAAGAAAACTCAGCCCGTATTCGCCTATGAACGAAGTCACAGTGAGAACATCAGGGTACAGATACTGTGTCTGCCCCAGAGTGAGCCACGGAAAACCCGTAAGGAATACCCCCCTGAAATACTCGCCGCAGGCGAAAACCACAGGTACAAAAAGCAAAGAGCCTCTGGTGCGGGCAAAGACCCACATCGACAGCCCGTAATAAAGCCCAAGATAAGCGGCAAAAACCGCAGTTACAATCCATGATACAAAGAGAGGCGCACTGCCTATGTCCGTGAGCGGAAACGACAGCCATGAGATTCCGAAAAAGTAATAAAACTCTCCGAATAAAAGCCCTGCCCAAAGCGGGCGGATGTATCTCTTCTCTCCGAGGATAAACAAAGGCACAAGAGCAAACCAAGCCAGAAAGCCTCTGCCAAAGCCCGGTGACGCAAGAGTGAGCAGCATAACCGAAGCAAACAGCAAAGCCGCCGCATGAAACAGGTCCCTTGTATTTACCTTTTTGTTCATAATGAATATATACCGCCTCTGGAAAACCGAAGGTAAAGACGGACATTTTTCAGCCGTCATACCTTACGAAGTAACTTTATTCAGCACATCCGCAAAGCGAATGAGTTTTTGAAGGGTTTCTCTAAAACATATTTCTTCAACACTATAACTATTTATTAAGTAAATAATTTTCAAAATATAGAATTTTTATCAAAAATTTATTCTATCACCATAAACATAACCGTAGATCTGCCCAAGGGAGATACAACCGTCTGTATTATCAGCATCAGCCTGTACATCCTGTCAGGCTGATGTACACGCTCGCGCCTTGTAAAACAAGGCTTCGCTACGCACGACGTGATGCCATCCATGGCATCAGTTTAAAAATTTATCCTATCACCATAAACATAACCGCAGATCTGCCCAAGGGAGATACAACCGTCATTAGCAGGAATTCTGCCGTGAATCAGGGGGGAGAATCCGTTTGCTTTCAGGAGAGATGTAACTCGCTCAAGCAGAAGCATATTCTGGAACACACCGCCGGAGAGAGCTACATGCTTTATTCCGCTGCCATGTTTAATGCAGGCATTCAGGAGCATGCGGGCAAAACCGTTGTGGAATCTTGCGGAGCATACGGACTGCGGAACGCCGGATGTCAGGTCATGAAAAAGCCCATCAAACAGCCCCGCCGGATTCATTTCACCTGTATCATAATAGTCTGTGACAGTTTTATCCGCCATATATTCCAGCTTTATCGCCAGATGTGCTTCAAAATCATTTTCTGCTATACCTGAAACCAGAGTCCCTGCTGCCTCAAAAAGCCTCCCGGTGCTGGAGGTTTCGATGGAGTTCAGCCTTGTTTCCACTATTTTTTCAGTGAGTTTCAGAACAGTCTGCATCTGAGGAAATCTTTCGTAAAGAAAATCAGTGTATTCTTCCAGCCCGTATGCCTTCATCAGCGAAACAAGCATCATCACGGGCTTTTTCGCCGCAGTATCCATAGCAGGCTGTAAAATATACGGCAAATGAGTGGAACGTGTCACGGTTTTATCTTTCCTGACAAATAGTTCTCCGCCCCATATCCGTCCGTCTGTTCCGAGTCCGGTTCCGTCCAGTATCAGCCCTAAAGAATCGCCGGTGTGTCCGTTTTCTCCCAGAACAGCATAAAAATGCGCCAGATGATGCTGCAAAGTAACGGTCTCAATCCCTGTTTCTGCGGCAAATCGGGTGCTGAAATAATCAGGGTGAGTATCTGTAATAATCTTCTTTGGCTCTATGCCGAGCAACAGACGCATTTTATCCCATGTTTCGGCATAAAAGTCCCGTGTTTCGGGGTTGTCAAGGTCGCCTATGTACTGCCCCGGAAATGCGTATCCGCCGGAGGCGAAGCAGATCCCGTTTTTAAGATGCGCTCCCGCACCCGCCACGGGTATATCCGCCTCAAAAGGCAGCATCACAGGATAGGGCGCAAAGCCCCTTGCACGGCGCAGAACATATGGAAAACCGCAGGCAACTGCCGCCACGGAGTCATCCACTCTGTTATGTATATCTCTGTTATGATGAAGGAATTTATCCGTATAATGCTTCAGTTTTTCTTCCGCCTCTGCTTCATTTATGCAGATAGGCTCATCACGCAGGTTTCCGCTTGTGGCTATTATAAAGTCCGTATCAAGACGGCTCATCAGCACAGCATGGAGAGGGGTATAGGCTGTCATGACGCCTACATTGCTCCCCATGGGGTTTACTGCGGTGGAAAAAGGAGGATTATCCCAGTCCAGAAGGAGAACCGGAGCCTGCGGACTTGTGATTATATTTTTTTCTGTATCGCTCAAAGGGCGGTATTTTTCGAGTACAACCGCATCAGCACACATCACGGCGAATGGTTTTTCGCCCCTGCGCTTAAGCTCCCGCAGTCTGTTAACAGCAGAATCGTTCATAGCGTCACAAATTAGATGGTAACCGCCCAAGCCCTTCATGGCGAGGATTTCGCCTTTATTCACAGCATCAGCCGCCGCCTGTAAAGCATCATCCCCGTTTAGCCCGAAGCCGTAGACCTGCGGTCCGCAGACCGGACAGCAGTCAGGCTGTGCATGAAAACGTCTGTCAGCAGGGTTTTTATATTCTGATTCGCAGTCTCTGCACATGGCAAAACTGCTCATTGTTGTCATTTTTCTATCGTAGGGTATTGCTTTTATTATGGAATATCTGGGTCCGCAATTGGTGCAGTTTATGAAGGGGTACTTATAGCGTCTGTCTGATTTGTCAAACAGTTCTCTGCGGCAGTCCGGGCATATAGCCACATCAGGGGAAACCAGTGTCAGACCGTCAGTATTCTCAGATTCTCTGATTTCAAAGCCGTGAAAACCATTTTCCACCCCTTCTGTTATTTTAACAGAAACTATGTGTGAAAGAGGAGGGGCAAGCCTTCTGACTTCATCGGCAAACCCTGCGGCTGCTTCATACGGACATTCAACCCCTATCTCCACTCCGGCTGAGTCATTAAGCACATAGCCCTTTAACCCCTTATCCGAAGCAAGCTGATACACAAACGGGCGGAAGCCGACACCCTGCACAATCCCTTTGATTCGTATAATGTAAGTATTTGTCATTTTTTCCAAAACATAGGTGTAAACAGTACAAACACTGTATAAAGCTCAAGCCTGCCTGCCATCATGGCAAAGCTTAAGATCCATTTAACATGATCAGGCAGAAAAGCATAGTTCTCCGCAGGTCCGACATTGCCGAAACCGGGACCAATATTTCCAACAGTTGCAAGAGCCGCTGTAAGAGAAGTGAGCAGATCTATTTCTGACGCTGCCAGAGCTACAGTTACAAGCAGAATGGTGCAGACATACAGGAAAAAGAATCCGCTTATGGCATAAACAATGTTTTTACGCACAGGATGTCCGCTGATTTTCAACACAAAGACTCCTCTGGGATGCACAAGAAATTTCATTTCATTAAACCCCTGTTTGAGGAGGGTTGCTATCCTGACAACCTTTATACCGCCGGCTGTTGAGCCGGAACATCCACCTACAAACATCAAAGTAAGCAGAACAACCTGCCCCAAGAATGTCCAGTATTCATAATCCGCAGTGGCAAAGCCCGTGGTGGTGAGGATGGATGCTGCCTGAAAAGATGCGTAGCGTATGCTCTGCCAGATACTGTCATATATTTTTCCATACAGACTGAAAGTGATAACCGCACTGGCGGAAACGAAGATCAAAAGATATGCCTTAAGCTCCGTATTGCGGAAAATCCCTTTGAAGTTTCCGCTCATAAGCCTGAAATGCAGGGTGAAGTTCATGCCTGCTATCACCATAAAGACAGTTATCACTCCGTCAATATAGGCCGAATCATAATGCCCGACACTTAAATTCTTTGTGGAGAACCCGCCCGTAGCCAGTGTGCTGAAGCTGTGGTTTACAGCGTCAAAGAAAGTCATCCCGCCGCACACCAGAAGAAATGTCTCAAGAGCGGTGAACCCCACATAAACATACCAGAGATATTTAGCTGTTTCCGCTATGCGTGGAGTAATCTTATCCACAGTGGGTCCGGGGGCTTCCGCCTGCATAAGCTGCATACCGCCGATTCCGAGAAGCGGCAAGATCGCAACACCAAGGACAACAATGCCCATTCCGCCCAGCCAGTGAGTAAGTGAGCGCCACAGAAGGAGAGATTTTGGCATTTGTTCTATATCAGTAAGAATTGTTGCGCCCGTAGTAGAAAAACCTGACATTGTTTCAAAAAAGGCATCAGTAACACTGAGTACGCCGACTTCAAAAATATACGGAAAAGCTGCCACAGTTGAAGCGACAAGCCAACTCAGGGTAACAACCAGCAGTCCGTCCCTTGTGGAAAGGGTTTTCTGCTTTTCGTGCCGGAAAACAAATAGAATACCGCAGCTGATCAGCCCGCTGACGGATATGGAAAGCAGAAAGCTGCGTACAGCTGCCCACTCCTCATAATATGCGCCCACTCCGGCGCAGAAGAGAAGAAAAATATCAAGAATCAGTATGAGAACCGAAACGGTTTTGAATATAACCTTGAAATGCATAATCAGCCGGAGAACATCTCTGACAGATCGGTGGAGGCTTCTTTGGCGGAGAAAGTCACGATTCTGTCTTTTTCCTTAAAAACAAAATTACCGTCAGGGATAATGTGCTTTGAGCCTCTGGAAACAGCCGCAACAAGTGAGCCGGAAGGAAATTTTATATCCTTGAGTGTCTTCCCGCAGAGTTCATTCCCCGCTCCGAGGCTGAACTCCGTAACTTCTGCTCTTCCGTCAAAGATCTTAAATACATTCAGTATATTGCCCTGACGCATATATTTGAGGATCGCATTCACCGAGCTGAGTTTGGGACTGACTGTGGCGTTAAGCCCCAGTTCAGCGGAGATATGCAGATAGTTTGTCTTGTTTACCAGAGCTATAGCCTTTTTAACACCGAGAGATTTAGCGTAAATCGCAGTGAGGATATTCAGCTCTTCGTTGCTTGTGGTGGTAACAATGAGATCGCTGCCGTCAAACTGTTCATCCTCAAAGATACTCTTGTCGGAAATATCTCCGTTTATCACCAAAGCACCGGGATAATCAGAGGCAACCTTCTTGCACAGCTCATAATCCCTGTCCACAACCTTAACTCTTCTGCCGAGCTGAAGGAGCTTTTCAGTGACATACCTGCCCATTCGCCCTGCGCCGATTATGACAACGGTTTTTATGCGCTTTTTCGGTGTTCCGGTTTTTGCGAGTATTTTTTCAAAGGTATTGACCGATGCGACTATGAAAACGTGATCCCCTTCTTCCACAAGGGTTTCACCATCGGGGATAATTATGTCGTCCTCACGGATTATCCCCGCTATTATGAACTCCTCTTTGAGAGTTCCCTTTATCTCCTTCAGCTTTTTACCGAGGAGGAAATGTTCATCGTCTACATATATGTCACGAAGCTGTATTTCACTGTCATCAAAGCTGAAAATATCGCTTGTGGCTCCGTGCTGGATATTGTTTACAATAGCCTTTGCCGCCTCTATTTCAGGGTTAACTATGTAGTCAACACCGTAGCCGCCGCTGAAAATACGTGTTCCCACATATTTAAGGCTTTTTACACGGGCAATTTTGAGCGGTACATCAAATTCACTGGCAACCACAAAACAGCTTATCATGTTAACTTCATCGGAGTCGGTGGCGGAAATAAAGGCTGTTGCCTTTGCTATCCCCGCTTCTTTCAGCACTTCGATATTAGTCGCATCATCATTGATCACCATGCAGTCAAGGTGATTCGAGGCATGCTTCGCACGCTCATTATCACGTTCGATAACCACGACATCCTTGTTTTCAAGAATAAGCTGTTCTGCGATGTGGAAGCCCACCTCGCCCGCTCCGGCTATAAATATTTTCATGCAGCAGGCCTATTCAACAAGCATAGCCTCTGCTATTTTCATGTACTGGGTACGCTCAAACCCCATGTGTTCTCCTGCGTTTTTCTTTGAAGCAAGTCCCCGTATATCGCTTAAGGAAGCTTTTTTACGGAGGTCAAGCCACTGGTCAACCTCTTCAAGAATAGTTGAAATGCGTCCGAATCCGTTTTTATATACTTCTGAAACCATCTGAACCGCTGACGCTCCGGCAAGTATATGCTGAAGCACGGAAGAGGAGGAATGGACACCTGTTGAGGAGCTTACGTTTATCCCAAGCTGCGAAGTGATCACAGACACCCAGCGCAGAACATTGTATGTCTCGTTTTCTGTGCTGTAGTAATGAACAGGTTTGAGTTTGAGAGTATTAGTATCTATCGCCATCTGGTAGTATCTGTTAAAAAGCGTCAGGCTGTCCGCCCCTGCTTCCTTTATTTTTGCTGCCATGTATGGAATTGATGTGAAGTTTGAGCCGATCTTGACCGCAACAGGGATTTTTACTTCTGCCTTCACAGCCTTAACAGTGTCTATATATCTCTGCTCAACTTCTCTGGGGTCGTCTGTCACGCTGAAGGGAACATAAGCTATATTCAGCTCAACCGCATCCGCTCCGGCATGCTCAATATCTTTTGCAAAGCCTGCCCACCATTTACCGCCCATGCAGTTTATACTGGCTATCACGGGTATATTAAGGGCGCTTTTGGTTTTTTCGATATTTTCCACATAGCCCTTTGTTCCGTAGACCATAAGCGCATCTTTCATTATATATTCATAGGCTTCGGGGTGGAAATTATCAGAATAACCGCCGTCTGTCTGCCTTAGTTCTTCTTCAAAAAGTGATTTGAGAATAACAGCCCCCGCCCCTTCGCTTTCAGCTGCTTTCATATTCTCAATAGTTTTGGACATGGTGGAGCTTCCGAGAATTATCGGGCTTTTCAGCTTGAGCCCCATGTAGTTCACGCTTAAATCAGCCATAGTTCCTTCCTTAATGAGTTTTTACGATTATTTTCATTATAAGGTTTATTCTTCTGTAAATCCAGAATTATAGGGTTTAACCGGAAAAACTGCCTCAGCAGGGCACACCGGCTTTTACATTAATCTTTTTTAATGACTTCTCTGGGTTTGGATGTTCCGTCAGACGGTGCGACTATGCCTTTCTGCTCCATTATCTCAACAATTCGGGCAGCACGGTTGTACCCTATACGAAGGTACCGCTGAACCATTGATATTGAGGCGAAGCCCTTCTGCCTGACAAGCTCAAGTGCTTCGAAGTATTTATCATCGATTTCAGATTCATCTATCTCTGAGAAATCTGTTTCTTCATCCTTCACCAGATCCATATTGTATTCCGGCTCGCCGAGGGTTTTAAGGTGTTCGGTTATTCTGCCCACCTCATCGTCACTAACAAAACATCCGTGTACACGGACAGTCTCGCTGGTTCCGGGCGGAATGAACAGGCTGTCACCCCTGCCGAGGAGAAGTTCTGCACCGTTTGAATCTATGATTGTTCTGGAATCTATCTTTGATGATACCTTAAACGACAGCCTGGCAGGCATATTCGCCTTGATTATGCCCGTTATTACGTTTACAGAGGGTCTCTGGGTAGCCAGAATAAGGTGTATTCCCACCGCACGGGCCATTTGTGCGATACGGATTATGGACTGCTCTACATCTTTTCCCGCAACCATCATCAAGTCGGCAAACTCATCAACAACAACAATGAGATAAGGCATCTTTGCATGCCCGTCAGTATCCGATTTCTGGTTATACGAATCGATATTTCTGACCTTTGATTCGGCAAGCAGGCTGTATCTGGACTCCATTTCCTGAACAACATTCTTCAACACTGTTGCCGCCTTGCGCACATCCACAACCACAGGAGCAGCAAGGTGGGGTATGCCTTCATATATGCTCAGTTCCACCATTTTAGGGTCAATCATCACAAACTTCACCATATCAGGCGAAGACTTATAAAGGACAGAACAGATCATCGCATTCACAGAAACAGATTTTCCGCTTCCCGTTGTCCCGGCTATGAGCAGGTGAGGCATCTTTGTCAGGTCTGATATGTACGGCTTGCCCGAAGCATCCTTGCCCATTGCAAAAGTAAGCGGTGACTGACTTTCTGCAAATCTCAAAGAGGTGAGAAGCTCACTCAGCACAACAGATTCCCTGTTTTCATTGGGCAGTTCGATCCCCACCACAGACTTGCCGGGGATGGGAGCGATGATCCTTACACTCAGGGCACTCATGGCAAGAGCCAAATCATCGGACAGGTTCGCAATTTTATTGATCTTTATACCCGGAGCCGGTTCAAACTCAAAAAGAGTAACAACAGGACCGGGACGTATTTCACGCACTTTACCGAGAACACCGAAATCTTTCAGCTTCTGTTCAAGGATTGAAGCTTTCTGCTTCAGCTCCTCGTCAGACTCGCCCCTGACCTTACCGGAGGGTTTATCCAGCAGATTCAGCGGAACATCATACTTAACACTTGTCTGCTCCACTGTTTCCTTCGGTTTTATGTCTATTCCGTTTTCTTTAGGTTTTTCAAATGTTTCCGCAGGTACTTCTTCAATCTCCTCCGGTGCTTCCTCCATGAAGAGTTCATCACCAAGGGGCTTTGTCACGGGAACATAGTCGTCAAACGGTTCTTCGTAGGTTATGCTTTCTGCTGCGGGTGCTGGTTCTTCACTTGCGGTTTCTGTTTCAACATTTCGTCCGGCATTGAGAAACATGCCTTTGAACCCTCTGCCTTTTGTGTCCGCTCCGCCTCTGATATTCAGAAGCGCATGCTTAATATCGCTCAGTGTCACGGCAAAAAACACCATGAACACTATAACAAGCAGGAATGATACGATTATTACCCCGCCCGCCTTGCCAAGCAGAGAAGCAAGTATATCAGAAGATGCTTTACCGGAGATTCCTCCTGTGTACTGGGACTCAAAAAAGAAGTCCTGCCCGCCAAAGAAACCAGACATAACAGAGAGAAGGAAAACAAAAACCATCATTGCCATGAATGAATAAACTGCGCTGAATCTGCCTGTTTCCCTACCGCTTCTAAGCAGATACAGCCTGTAAACCACGCCGGAGAAAAATACAGGGATGCACAAAGCTGCCCAGCCGAAAAAGGTTCCGGCAAGATCAGCAACATAAGCCCCTGTCTTGCCGAAAAGGTTATTTACCCTTAACTCATAGTCACTGAAAATTATATGAGAGAATGAGGGATCTGCCGAAGAATAGGAGTATATGGACAGCGTCAGAAAAATCAGCGCAGTAACGCCAAGCAGAAAGATTATATCAAGGGGCAGGCTTTTCCTGTTTTCTACATCCATATTATAGCTGTTATCCCCAGCACAAGGCAGTAAAGAGCAAATACCTTAAGGTTGGCTCTCTTTATAAAATATACCATAAAGCTTATGGCAAAAAGACCGCTGAGAAAAGCAGCAAACATCCCAATTCCATATGCGGGAAGCTGACCCACAGGCAGAGTTTCCAGATGGCGCACCTGTAAAAGCGCAGCACCGAAAATAGCAGGAACAGACATGAGGAAGGTGAACTCCGCCATTTCCTCCCTTTTTATTCCGAGGAAAAGCCCCACGGCAACAGTTGAGCCGGAGCGGGAAATACCCGGAATAACAGCTATTCCCTGCATTATGCCTATAAAAAAAGACTTCGGCAGTGTCACTTCGCCTGTTGACTTCATTTTATCCGACAGCACAAGCAGCACAGATGTAAAGATAAGAAAATAACCTACAAATGAAGGAGTTGCGAAAAGATGCTCCACAGAGTTCTCAAGAGAGAGACCGATAACCGCAGTGGGTATGCTGGCTATTACTATTCCCCAGAGAAAGTTTTTGTTCTGATAGTAAACTATCCTGTACTGCTGGAAAAATATTCCGAAAAATGCAAGCATCAGGTTTTTCACCCTCTCCCTGAAGAAAAGGAGAACAGCGAAAAGGGTCGCAAGATGCAGTAATGTATCAAAAAGAAGCCCCGGCTGGGAAAACCCAGACATAAGAGACTGGGCAAGCACAAGATGCCCCGAACTGCTTACCGGCAGAAACTCAGTAAGCCCCTGAATCAGCCCAAGCAGAACAGCCATACCCGTTGTCATTTATACCTCCACGACAGCAGCCGCCACAGCGGGTCTCCTGTCCATACTTTTCCTGAAAAAACGCCTGACGAGTTTTTCAATAAAATCTTCCAAAAGGGTGTAATCCCCGTTCGCCTCTTCTATAAGGCTTGCCATGCTGTCGTTCAGATATTTTCTGAGTTCAAAGGTTGTCCGGTCATCAATCCTGAAACCCTTGACTCTTATCACAGGGGGCATTTCCAAAGCTTCATACAATGGGCTGTAAAGCACTGTAACAGCCACAGCACCATCACGGCAGAGGCTTTTACGGTCTTTAAGCAGTTCTTCGTCTATTACGGTTCTGCCCCGCTGGTCAATATATACAGTCCCGTGGGGTATATCGTCAACGGCAACAAGTTTGCCGCCTTCAAAAACCGCTCTCATGCCGTCTTTGACGGGGAGAATATTATCCCGCTGAAAAATACCTGTCTTCATTGCGGTTTTAGTCATGTGGGCAAGGTGCATCTCTTCGCCGTGTACAGGTATGAGGTATGAGGGCTTGGTAAGGTTCATCATTTTTGTCAGCTCCCCTCTGGAAGCATGACCGGATACATGTATTTTCCGTGCGGCAGTGTCTATCACTTCTCCGCCGTTTTCGTATATCAGGTTGATGAGTCTGTTTAAGTTTTTTTCATTGCCGGGGATAACCCTTGAGGAAATAATAAAGGTATCTCCGGGTTCGACTTTCAAATCTCTGCGCTCTCTGGACGCTATGCGGTAAAGGGTACTCTGAGTTTCGCCCTGACAGCCGGTAATTATGTAAACCACCTTATTTTCAGGCATTTTTTTGCCGGTGGAAAGCTGAACTATGCTTCTTGCAGGTATGTCCAGATAGCCGATTTTCTTTGCTATATCAACATTACGTTCAATGGACGCCCCTTCTATCACAACCTTTCTCCCAAGCTCATCCGCCGCTTCGATAACCTGACGGAGCCTGTCCAGATTTGAGGAGAATGTGGTGAAAAATACACGTCCGGCAGAGCTTCTCATAATATCTTTGAGCTCTGACTTTATTGATGATTCAGAGTTGGTGAACCCCTCATTCTGGGAATTAGTGGAATCAAGCATCAGGCATGTCAGCCCGCCTTCTGCAAGCTTGGCGAAATCATCCTCATTAAAAGGTTCGCCGGAGACGGGGGTGTAATCTATCTTAAAGTCGGAGCAGTGTAGAGCGGAGAAAGGACCATGTTTGAGGTATATGCCGAAAGTATCGCCTATTGAGTGAGTTACGGGAAGGAATGTGGCTGAGAAATCACCTATTTTGACAGTTTCCCTCGCCTCAACAGGTATGAGCTTAACCCGCTCCTTCTTTGAACCGAGCTTGGCGGCGAGTATCCCCAGCGAAAGCTTGCCGCCGTAAACGGGAACATTAAACTCGCTAAAAAAATAAGGAAGAGCGCCGATGTGATCTTCATGCCCGTGAGACACCAGAACAGCCTTCAGCTTATGCTCTATCTCCCTGATGTATGTAAAATCGGGAATTATGTAGTCCACACCCGGATAAGTGTAGTCCGCAAACATTACGCCGCAGTCTATTATTACCGCAGTGTCTTCGGTTTCATAGACATACATATTCATGCCGATTTCGCCGACTCCGCCGAGTACGGCAACTGATGCCCTCATCTTTCTCCTTATTTCTCAATATATCGAATATTTTAAGGTAAACGTAAATAAATGAAAAGGCAAGGATTAGGAAATGACCCAAATTGATCTGCTTCGTTTGAGTTCTTTGCTTTGCATAGTTTCTAAACCAGTCGTTGTGAGCCTTAAGATGGCAGTGGCAGCGCTTTCTTCTCTGGTAAATCACCATAAGAACTTCACAAAACGCCTTATAATAAATAAAATTATAGTATTTATTGTTCATTATAAAAAGCATGGAATTATTTTTTGGTAGTTTTGGGCATAATTGGACGATATTCAATTCAGAACGAAAAAACGGTCTAAATTGAATATCTTGCAGCGAAGTGGCTTTATAATAGTGTGAAGCAATATTTTAATTTTTATTACTAGCAGGGAGATGAAACAGATTGTATAATGACATTTAAGTTAAAATTGTTCAGGTGTATTATGTCTAATAAAATTGCCCTATTTTCTTTTTTTTCAGGAGCTGGTTTTTTAGATTTGGGTTTTGAGCATAATGGGAATTTTGATGTTTTATTCGTAAATGAGTACCATAAACCCTTTTTAGATATCTATACTGGCTCAAGGGAAGCATTAGGAATAAGTAAACCTAAGTATGGGTATCATAATTGTGATATTTCAACCTTATTAAAAGGAGAAAAATCAAAAGCACTAAAAGAATATATCAAAGAAGCAAAGAAAACCTACAAACTAACAGGTTTTATTGGTGGACCACCTTGTCCTGATTTTTCAGTTGGTGGAAAGAATAGAGGCAAAGAAGGTGAAAATGGTAAACTCTCTGCGACATATGTTGATTTAATTATTTCGGAACAGCCTGATTTCTTTTTATTCGAAAATGTTAAAGGCTTATATCGAACAATTAAACATAGGGAGTTTTTTGAATCACTAAAAACAAAATTGTCCCATTTTGGATATATACTTACTGAAAAACTGATTAATTCTATTGAGTATGGGGTGCCCCAAGACAGAGAAAGAATTATACTTGTTGGTTTTAAAAATAAACTTTTTGATAACTCTAAAATTACGATAAATCACTTTGACTGGGACTTAACTAAAAAATTTGATAAAGGTGAAGTGTTTGCTCTGAACTGGGCGAAGCAAGATACGTTTCACGAAGATTCAATAAGAGTATATAATCAAGACTTACCTCTTGAGTTGACAGTAGAATATTGGTTTAGGAAAAATAAGGTTTATCAACACCCAAATGCAATACACCATTTTAAACCAAGAGCAGGATTGGAGAAATTTAAGATAATTCCAGAAGGCGACGATTTAAAGAAATCATATAAAAGACTTCACAGGTGGAGATATTCTCCTACAGCTGCATATGGGAATAACGAAGTTCATTTACACCCGTATAAACTTAGAAGGCTATCGGCATCTGAAGCTTTAGCAATCCAGTCTTTGCCTAAAGAATTTATAATTCCAGCAGAGATTTCACTCTCAAATATGTTTAAAGCCATAGGAAACGGTGTTCCTTACTTAGCATCTAAATCACTAGCAGAAACTATCAGTGTATTTATTTCTGAACTTACATCAGGAGAATTCTATAATGCGAAAATTAACTGCAAGTAATCTTGTTAATTTTATTAATAATTTAGATAAAAACATTGCATACAACTATGTTAACCAAAAAAATAAAGGGTTTATTAAAATTGATCATGTCACGCTACCGGAGGGTCCAATATACATTAAAAGATGGGATCCAGCAAAAAGGCAAAATGAGAAATCAAAAAAATCCGAACCAATATCCCCTGAATTAATATGGAGAATAGCTAACGCTTTTACTCCGAATATACCAATAAATTTCGATCGAATACTTGGTGGAAGCTATAACACACGTAGTGTTTTTGAGGCTTTACTAGCCAATACTCCAGAGTTCTATTACTGTTTTCCAGGACGAATTGAAAGCAAAAATGGAGTAACACAAGTTAAGCCAGGTCACAAGCATTTAGTTTGGAAACCAGATACTCCACATATGCCACAAATTATAGTGAAAGCAGATTCTGAACTTGTTGTTTCGGAAATACCATCTACTGATGCATTTTATGAATCATTGTCTTTGCCCGACTCCCTTGAGGATAATGAGATTGATATTGAAATCAAAAGGAGACATGCTCAAATACAAGTTGCCCTATATTTTATTGGTACTCAATTAAACTATAGAACATGGATTGCGCAAAACGATAAGGGGATTGTGTATCAAAACAAGAAAATATGTGAATACGATGGTGTGATTGATTCTCTTGAGAATGAGAGGTTAATGACTGCATATAGTGAAGCAGCAAAAGCTGCCTTGATGATAGATTGTATTTGGTTTAAAAATGGCAAACTCATGCCTGCTGTCATGGAGATAGAACACTCTACAGGAGTAACTAGCGGGCTGACCAGAATGAAGAATTTCCAAGATAATTTCCCTCCTTTTCCAACAAGATATGTTATTGTAGCTCCTGATGAAGACAGAGACAAAGTAGTCCGAGAGATTAGTAAACCTCAATTTGCTGAACTAAATGCCCGATATTTCCCTTATTCAGCAGTTGAAGAACTCTATGCACTATGCAATAGAAGAAAAATTAAAGGCGTTACTGAAGAATTTCTAGACTGTTATATGGAATCCGTTTTGACTGCTTGATTATTGTGGTGACTAATTAATTTCAAATATATTCTAACAACAAAATCTCAATCAGAAAAGACCTGTGCCGAATTCCGCAATACACCTAAAGATGCTCCCAGCCTTTGTGGGAAATGTCTTCGCCGTCCAGAAAAACACCAGAACCCTTTTTTACCTTGCCTATGCGGTAAACAGGGCGTTTGAGATCACGGTGGATAAGTTCTTCCATTTCTTTCGAGCGGCTTTCGGGAACAGTGAAAAGCAGTGCGTATTCCTCGCCGGAGCTGACAGCGTCAGAAAGTCCGTATTCAGGAATAAGCCTTGAATCAAGCTCTATGCGGACTTTTCCGGCTTCGGCTATGTGCGAAGCATCTCGCCCCAGTCCGTCGCTTATATCAATGCAGGAGTTCACTCCGAAAGAGCCAAGATACTCCCCCAGCTCCGTCTCAGCCTTGTAAAGATAATGGTCGTACACTTTTTCTCCGGAAAGTTCTCTGGCAAGCATAGCCGCCGCTCCGCCCACAGGGCGGGAGAGGTATATATCATCCCCCTCCTGCGCTCCGCTTCGTACAAGCACGTTTTCAGAAGGGCAGCCGATTATGGTGAGGGATGCGAAGAAGTGTGAGGCGGAGGATGTAGTGTCCCCGCCGATCAGCTTTATATCGTAATAAGCACATGAGTAGCGAACAGCCTCGGTGAGCCTTGACTTATCCACATAAGAAGGAAGCGCAACGCCCAGCAGTGCCTTTTCCGCCCTGCCGCCCATGGCAGCAATGTCGCTTACATTTGCTGTAAAAAGCCTGAATATGATATTCTGCAAAGGAGCATCCTTTGTAAAATGGACTCCTTCCGTTATTATATCTTTTGCGATGAGGAGTCCGTCCGTAAGCACAGCGTCATCACCTATTCCGTGCAGGCGGTCATCCGGACTAAGCTCTTTAAGGCTTTCTATAAAGGCAAACTCTTTCAAAGCTCCTCCGCAAGCTCACGCATTAATTTGGCATCGCAGTAAGGATCACCGGAAGCGCACAGAGCAGATGAAACAGCCACTCCGGAGAGCCCCAGCCCTTTCAGGTTCTTCATATTGGAAGCCTTGATTCCGCCTATGGCGATGGCGGGAAGCGGGCTTCTCTCGGTAATCAGCCTTATCCCCTCCGTGCCGATTACCGGACGGAGATCTTTTTTAGTATCAGTATGAAACGCCGGACCCACGCCGATGTATGACGCACCGCCGTTCACGGCGGTTTCCAGATCTTCAAGGCTGTTGCAGGAATATCCGTAGACCATTTCCGCCCAAGTATCCACAGCAGAGGCAAGGGGTATATCCTTTATCCCCAGATGCACCGCCTCTGCACCGAGGGTGAACGCCGCATCTATGCGGTCATTCACCACAAAGAGTATGTCCTTTCCTTCGATCAGTTCCATTATCCGATACCCTGTGATGATGGAACTGCGTATATCCTTACCCTTGTTGCGGAGCTGAATTGCCGTCACACCGCCTTCAACAGCCGCCTGAATAAATTCATCAAGCGGCATCTGAAGCATATCTTCCTCAAAAACGAGGTAAAGCCTTAAATAGTCGGAAGTTTTTTGTCTATCTTCACTGCGCATAATTTCCCGCACATGGAGCAGGAATCAACATCCCTGTTCCTTTCAAATTTTTCTCTCGCCTTAGCCGGGTCTATAGCAAGGGCAAACATCCCTTCCCAGTTAAGCTCTTTTCTGTACTTACTCATAAGTATATTACGTTCCATCGCTCCGGGGTAGCCTTTTGCGATGTCTGCTATGTGTCCGGCTATGCGGGAAGCGATAACACCTTCACGCACATCGTTTTCATCGGGCAGACAAAGGTGTTCCGCAGGGGTTACATAACAAAGGAAATCAGCACCTGCCGCACCGGCGATTGCTCCGCCTATGGCTGCTGTTATATGGTCGTATCCGGGTGCAATATCAGTGGGGAGCGGTCCGAGGATGTAGAAAGGCGCACCGTCACAAAGAGTTTTCTGCAATGTCATGTTAGCTTCGATCTGGTTCAGCGGCACATGTCCGGGACCTTCGATTATAACCTGAACATCACGCTCTTTTGCTCTTTTGGCAAGTTCGCCGAGGATGATCAGTTCATCAATCTGCGCACGGTCGGAAGCGTCAACTATAGCTCCCGGGCGGAAGCCGTCACCGAGACTAAGCGTTACGTCATATTTATAAGCTATGCTTAAAAGGTCTTCATAATATTCGTAAAGCGGGTTTTCTTTACCGTTTCTGCGTATCCAGTTAGCAGTGATGGAACCGCCCCTGCTCACTATGCCGCATACTCTTTCAGTTTTGTCCATTCTGGCAACGGATTCCTTCGTAACGCCGCAATGAACTGTTATATAGTCTATTCCCTGTTCGCACTGTTTTTCTATGCTGCGGAGAAGAATTTCAGGATCCATCATCTCTGTTGTTTTATCCGCCATAGCAAGCTCTGCCGCAACAGCATAAAGCGGAACAGCACCCACCATAACGGGCGAAGCATCGAGAATCACTTTACGCACAGCTTCGAGATCCCCTCCGGTGGAAAGATCCATAACACTGTCAGTGCCCGCATCAAGGGCTGCTTTCAGCTTATCCAGCTCACAATCTATAAACGGACGGTCGCCGGATGTGCCGATATTGGCGTTGACTTTTGTGCGGAGCCCACGCCCTATCCCCATAACCTTTTCATATTCACGGTTTTTATTTTTCGGGATAACTGCTTTGCCTTCCGCTATGAGATTCATGAGCTTTTCAGCGTCCATGAATTCGTCAGCGGCTACTTTTTTCATTTCCGGTGTGATAATCCCTTTACGGGCTGCTTCGAGCTGTGTCATGAATTTATACCTGCCTTTAAGTGAACTATTGATTATATTCCGCAGGAACAGGCTGGGTGAAAAAGGCTTGGAATAGACTAAAGAAGAAAAACCGTTTCCCTACGCCGGCATTATCCGGATCAGGTTACGGGGACTCTCTCAGCCTGCCCTTTCATCGGCAAGCACCCCCACGGATGTGGTTATAATTTACACTGTGATTAACATGAATGCAAGGATAAGTGAATGGTTTATTACAACCGGAGAAAATCAGTAGTTCATAATGAGAAGCTCGCTGATTGAGCCTCGTTTGTCGGCACTGCTGTTTATATTGCGTGAAGCTCTGACTTTGCGTATGCGGAAGCCATCATAGAGTTCCTCAAAAAAGCCGTCAGAAGGATCGGCATTTTTTGGGTCTGAGTTACTGAGCATTTGTGCCGTACCCTTTGCGGATAACTTACGAAAGCAGGAGGCAAGGCGTGCCTGTTCACTGTCGTCAAATCCGCCTGCTGCGTATGTTGTGAAGCAGGCTGTTCTGTTCAGGGGTCTGTATGGCGGGTCATAGTACACGAAATCACCATTTGATGCGTTTTCCAGAACATCACTGAAATCAGCACAGGTAATTTCCGCTTCCGTTTCGTTCAAGGCACGGCAGACAGCGTATATGTTCTCAGGTTCAATTATGGTGGGTGACTTATATTTGCCGGCAGGTACATTAAACTCGCCTTTGCTGTTAACCCTGAAGAGTCCGTTAAAGCAGGTTTTGTTCAAAAAAACCGTTGCTGCAGCACGGGTTACAGGGTTCGTCCATGCACCTTTGTTATACTGCCTACGTTTGTTGTAATAATACTCCGCACGCTCAACATCGCTCAAGGCAAGATATTCATCCGACAACGCAAGACACTGCTCTATAAAAACATCCGGGGTGTTTTTGATCACTGAATAAAGACCTGCAAGATCCGAATTAAGGTCATTTAGGAACGCTTTTTTTATGAGCCCTTTTGCAGCAAGATGAAGGAACACAGCTCCGCCGCCTATAAACGGCTCGAAATAAACCATTCTTCTCTTTGGGAAAAATGGTTCAAGCTGAGGAATAAGTCTGCTTTTGCCACCTGCCCATTTCAAAAACGGACGGGGGCGAAACGCATCCTCCCTGATTTGTATCGCCTGTCTGACACTCAATGAAATCTCCGTAAAAAGCGTTGTCAACCAAGTATATCGGTCAGCTCCGAAATATCATTAAGCACGAATTTAACATTTTTGTTCATACACTCTGTTTCATTCCCGAAACCGTATGAAGCCCATGCCGCGTCCATGCCGCAATTAAGGGCAAAACCTGTATCCTGCACAGCGTCGCCTATCATTAAACAATCAGACGCATCCACACCGAAGCCGGGTACAATTATATCTGTAAAAGCCTGCGGGTGGGGTTTCTGAAACTGACCGCCCTTTTCTCCGGCAACAAGGTCAAAAAAAGGCATTAAGCCTGTAACTTCAACAGATTTATGCACCACTTCATGATTTTTATTGCTGATAACGGCTGTCTTATAGCCTCTGCCACGGAGCGCCTCAACAGTTGAGAGAGCTGAAGGAAAAAGTTTCGTCATCTCCATCCCTTCACGCTTGTAGTATTTTCTGTATATATCGGTTACTGTCTGCGCCGTTTCATCATCCAGCCCGCCCAGACCGGCTATCATCCTGTTCAGAGGTATACCGATAGCCTCCCGTACGGATTTTTCAGGCGGTGGCGTAAGCCCGTACTCCTCGAAAGCTGCTTTCATACAGAATTGTATGGCAGGCTCAGTCGCCGCCAGAGTGCCGTCAAAGTCGAATATCAGCAGTTTATATTTATATCTATTCATCAGTGTATTATCTCAAATGTTTCAAACTCGCCTGTGGGTTTTTCCTCAACCACAGTCATGTCCGTAACCTCTGAAAATGGGGAACCGGCACGGGCTTTTTTCAGCACTTCGTTTAGCTGCGCCTCCGTACCTTCTGCTATGATCTCCACGCTTCCGTCAGAAAGGTTGCGCACATAGCCTCCCACACCAAGAGGAACAACTCCGTTGTGGAGAAATGCCCTGTAGCCGACCCCCTGCACACGCCCTTTAACACGTATCGCAAGCCTTTTCATTACTCAATCTCTATCCACATTTCACCGATTTCATTACGGCTGTTTCCTGCAATAACAGGATACGCCTTCCCCATACCGTCACGGGAGTATTTCAGCATAAAATAGTCTGTCATGCGGATTTGATATCCTCTGTCATCACCGTTGTTAATTGCTCCGGGCGGCACATAGCCTTTAACATTCACAGGAACATCAGGTGAACCGAAATCACCGCCGAGAGCTTCTATAAACTCGATAGTATCGGTTTTTTTCAATTTAACTATTCCGCCTGACCTGACACGCACTTCATCACCGTTTATCTTCATAACAAAAACAACATTGGTCTTTGACGGAACAAGGTCTTCCTTAACAACAGGCTTAACCGGCTGTTTTACAGCGACTGCGGGTTTAACAGGCTTCGGAGCGTTCTTATACGCAAGCTTGATCTCCCCCATCTTCTGATTGTCCTTACGGAAAACAATTCTTGATTCGCCTTTGACCTCAATCTGCTTTCCGCAGTCATTGAGATCACCCATTCCGAGGATATCGCATGATATGCCCCTGTCATAGTTAGCGTCAACGTTTGTTATTTCGATCAAGTCTCCCTTGTCGGCATACAGAGTCTGCCCGTTTTCCACAGTCACCACTTCATCATTTACCCTGATAACAGCATAGTTAAGAAGGGGCTCTTTCAGAAAAATACGGGGATGTTCGGGAACTATGTCATAATATTTCATAAATTCGTTCACGACGTAATTATGGTGAAGAACTTTCAGCTCAACAGACGGCAGATTTTTTGATGATTCCACACCGAATGAAGGAAGACAGAAATGCTTAAGTGCGTAGAATGTTGCTGTTTTGCGCATGTCGGTGAACTTCGTCAGAGGATCTTCCGTTTGGGTGTTGAAGTAGTGCATAAAATACTTTTCATCGTTTATCATTTTATTAACAGCTTCAAGAACCTGTTTCGCCGGAGTTTTAAGATCAAGCATGCGCCCGTCATCGCAGGAGAAAACGTCGGCATCGGTAATGATCGACTGACCAAACCTGCGCGGGTTGCGCCACTGGTCTATATATTTTGGATTATGATAGCCCCATCCGTCATGAAGATTGAGAAAAACATCGGACTCTTCCATCAGTCTGATGATAATTTCCACAACCTTATCCATTTCCATAACACCTAAATCTTTGGTGAAACGGCGGTTCATATCGGCTTCAGTTTCCCTGTCAAAAAGGATTACTGATTTGAAATTAGCTCTGGGTACTACAATAAGATTTCCTTTTTCAAGGCGCATTTCCGCATAGAGATCAGCAGAGAGAAAGCCTCCCGGCTCGTCTCCCTGAATTCCGCCTATGATCAGCATTGTCTTGCCGTCCTGTCTGCCGTATATCCTGTACACGTCAAGCTCATACTCAGTGCCTTTGAAATAAACATCGTTCTGAGTATACGGGCGTGTCTGGGCAAAAGATACAGCAGCGGTAATCAGCAGAGCAAAAATAATAAGAATTTTTTTCATCTGGCGCTCCAGAGTTCGCTTCTGATCCTATAATCCCCGGGACACCCCTCAAGCTCAAGGGTTTTGACACCCTTATCACTGTAAGAATCTCCGCTGAAGTGCTGAATGAAGCTCACTCTGACCCTTTTAGGGGAAATCTGCGAAATTTTTATATTATCTATTCCGATTTTTACGGATGAATATTTCTCGAATTTTTCTTCTTTGTCCGTCTTCCAGCTTCCGTAGTTAAAACCTGCCGCTGAAAATGAGGGAGAATAAACAGCCATATACTTTTCTATGTCCATGCTTTCCCATGCTTTTTTCCAATTTTCAAGGAAAACAGCCACACGTTCACGGACAATAGGTTCTGAGGATTCGGAGAAAAACTCCTCCGCTATTATTTTGAGCTCATCTATTTCTCTTTTGAGGTAAAGCCTCTTGTTTCCGTAGGCAAGGATATTGTCAGCACAGTAGAGCTGGTCGAAGTCATAAACAAACTCGTCATTATTTTCCTTAAACGAGCGCACAGATGTCACCTCTATCTTCCTTTCGGGATAAAGGTTCATCAGGGTTTTCTTCTTGCCTAGATACTGTGTATAATTTTCACCGGAACCGCTTCTGAACTGAATATGGTAGTGCGATGCAAAATTTTCAAAGTCCAGCCCGCTCCATGAAGCCACAAGGCTGTCCAGCTTCTCTTTCAGAAACGCCTTTTCCGATTCATAGTTCTGGCGCTGCTCAAAGCTCACTCCGTTTGTGATTACAACGGGAATACCTTTTTTGAGATATTTTTTGTAGTCATCAAGAACATTGTTTTCAAGAGCAACACACCCTCTCGTGGACTGCTCTTTTCTGTCAACCCTTTTGCCGTGCAGCCATATTCCACTGCCGGTTTTGCCGCTCATCCGGTCAAAAAAGTTGGGATAATTCAGAGGGAATGCCCCTGTTCCGTAGTCATCCGCCACACTGCCGTATGCTCTCCTCAGTTGTTCAGGAGACAGGTAGCCCGTTATATAGTAAACGCCTTCAGGGGTTTTCATATCGCCGGAGACTTTCTTATCGCCTCCGCCGCCGCCAACAAGAACGCTTGTTTTCGCAATTATTTCAGGAGTGTCGTTCTTCATCTCCACTATGTAGAGTGTGCTTGTGTTTTTATCCACAACAACTGCTGTAAAAGGCTCACTTTTATAAGAGAATACATTGCCTGAAAGCTGTTGTGCCTTAACGCCCGGTGCGGTAAAAAAAACCGCCAATAAGATAAAAAGTGCTGAAAGTTTAAAACTCAATGTTTTTGCCATACAAAAAATACCTGTCCAGCTTGTTTTTAAATCTGCCCTCAACGGTTTTCACCGTTCCCACGGGGATTTCGCCATAGTAAAGAACCGGAGTATGATAGTCGGACGTCTTATCCGTGTCAAACCCTTTTAAATAGCGCAATGCCCCGTCAAGTCCTGTTTGTGCCCTGTAGTCTGGTTTAAGTTCCGCACCGAGCTCCCATGCACTCTGGGCACTCAGTTCCCCCGCACGCTTCCAGAGAAGAATGCCGCTTTTGCCAAGCCTTGGTCTTGCTTCAAGAACGCAGCCAGTTTCTATATATGCAATATTTGACCCGTGTGAAACCGAAAGATTCGGCGGTAATTCATAAAACAGCGAGTCAAGCTGTTTGTCTCTTTTAATCTTTAAACTACAACCCTCCGCATCGTCCCCTTTCTTTCTTAAAGCGGCTATAAAAAAACCGTCATAAGGCAGTTTATGGGGCATCACACGGAGGACTTTCTCATCAAAAGCTGTATCCCCGCTCATGCCGAAGGTGTTTTCACCCTCAGAAATATCCAGAAGCTCTGCTTCTGGATGTTCATCCAGAAAGGCGTGTATCACACCTTCGTTCTCCTCAACGGAGAATGTGCATGTGGAATAAACAAGAGCGCCCCCCTTCTTCAGACACTTAAAGGCTGATTCAAGTATCTCTCTCTGGAGTTTTGCCATACGTTCCACAAGCGCCGGCTCCCACGATGCGTTCACGGTTTCATTGCGGAATATTTTATTTTCATTGCTGCATGGTGCATCCAGAAGTATACCGTCAAAGGTTTCCTCCAGATGTCTGTCAAGCACACGTCCGTCATATGATACGGTTTTAGCGCTCCAGCAGCCGTATTTCTCTAAATTAAACTCAAGGGATTTAAGCCGTTTTGATGACGGCTCATTAGCAACAACCACACCGCTGTTTTTAAGCATATCACACAATGCTACGGTTTTCCCGCCGGGAGCGGCGGAAACATCCATAACGGCGGGATTTTCAGGAAGAAATCTGCATAGTACATCCGGCGGAAAAACTGAAGAAGGGTTCTGGATATAAAAACCGCCCGTCTGGAAAGAAACAGTGGAAGTAAGCTTTTCCGCTCCGCTGAGAACCTTATAAACAGCGGGAAAACGTGCATCATTTTCAAGAACTATGCCTTGTTCAGCTATTTCCGGCAGGTAGTTTATATTACGTTTGGTATTTATGCGTATATGCTTAGACGGCAGACGTTCAAGGGATGCAAAAAATGCATCCGAATCCGCACCTAAGACATTGCTGAAACGCTCAATAAATACCCGGTTTTTTTCCATCCGGAAAGTAAAGCCTGAAAAAGATCAGCAGTCAATAAAAATCGAAAAAATAGATTATGAAGAGAAAAAGAAGGGGAACTTCAATGAAATTCCCCTCAAACCATTGACTATTTGTAGTATTCGGCTATTGCCTCAGCAACTGTGTTTATGTCTTCCTGCGTTTTATAAGCGCACATGGGAAGGCTCATTATATGAGCGGCAACCTTCTCTGAAACAGGGAGAGTGCCTTTCTTCACGCCGAGACCGCTGAAAACTTCCTGCATGTGCAGGGGTATCGGATAGTGAACCGCAGTGGGTATGCCTTTTGAGTTAAGGTGAGCGGCAAGGGCATCCCTGTCCTCAACCATTATGGAATACTGAGCCCATACGGAGCGGTTGAAATCTGTAACTGCCGGAGTTTTAACACCTTTTATTTTGGAAAGCTTTTCAGTGTACATGGATGCAACCTTGTCACGGCCATCGATCTCTTTGTTTACAAAAAGATCAAACTTGCCGAGGAGAACAGCCGCCTGAACACTGTCCAGCCTGCCGTTGATACCCACTATTTTGTGGCAGTATCTCTCATTCTGACCATGGTTTCTGATCCATCCCATTTTTTCTGCGAGCTTATCGCAGTTGGTGAAAACCATACCGCCGTCGCCGTAGCAGCCGAGAGGCTTTGAAGGAAAGAATGATGTGGCGCCAATATCTCCGAATGCACAGGCTCTTTTGCCTCTCTGCATTGCACCGAAGCTCTGTGCAGCATCCTCCATGAGAAAGAGGTCAAGACCGCTTTCTTTGATAACCTTTTCTATGGCTTCGTAATCAGGCATCTGACCATAGAGGTCAACGGTAATAACGCCCCTGATTTTTGATTTATCAACGGGAGGGTTTTTAAGCATTTCCCCAAGCTTTGCAGGGTCAATGTTGTAGGTTGTTTCTTCTATATCAACAAAAAGAGGAATTGCGCCGAGGAGAGCTATCATCTCTGCTGTTGCTATAAAGGTAAAAGGCGTGGTGATAACATAGTCACCGGGCTTAACATCATAAGCCATAAGCCCCATGAGAAGAGCATCTGTGCCTGAAGAAACAGCCAGAGCGTGTTTAACTCCGCAAAATTCTGCGCATTTTTTTTCAAGCTCCGTTATTTCGGGTCCGAAAATGTATCTTCCATGCTCAAATACCGCAAGAACACGGCGGTCGATATCTTCTTTTACTAATGAATACTGGCTTTTAAGATTGCAAAAATCCATGTGGAAATCCTCGCAGGTTTATTATTCGTCCTTGTATCTGACAAAATTGACGCAACTAAGTTTACGCCTATTTTTATTTTTCGCAAGGGTATTCAGGAACAGCCCTGCCTGAGCGCATCAGGGACAATATTTATCTATCAATATATTGTTGACATTTAATCTGCGGTAATTACTATTGAAATACATTAGATTTCAGGCGGTAAAAGAGCATGTTCTCAAAAAATCTTATTATAGACGGAAGAACCTTCAGAAGCAGACTTATGGTCGGCACAGGAAAATTTGCCGGCAGTGATGTGATGGCTGCTGCGGCTGAAGCAAGCGGAGCGGAGATTGTTACTGTTGCTCTGCGCAGAGTGGACGTAAACAACCCCCAGGACGATATTCTCAACCACATAGATACATCAAAGTACCTTCTCCTCCCCAATACATCCGGTGCAAGAGACGCAGAAGAGGCAGTGAGGCTGGCAAGGATCGCCCGTGCGGCAGGCTGTGAGCCTTGGATCAAACTTGAGGTCACACCCGATCCGTACTACCTTCTCCCCGACCCTATTGAAACCTTCAAGGCGGCGGAAATACTCGTGAAGGAAGGGTTCAAGGTTCTGCCTTACATTAATGCGGATCCTGTTCTCTGCAAACGCCTTGAGGAGATAGGCACCGTAACAGTAATGCCCCTCGGCGCACCCATCGGCAGCAACAAGGGAATAAAAACCGTGGATAATTTACGCATAATAATAGAGCAGGCACATGTACCTGTTGTTGTGGATGCTGGAATAGGCGCACCAAGCCACGCCGCACTTGCCATTGAAATGGGTGCGGATGCTGTTCTTGTAAACACGGCAATAGCCACAGCGGGCGACCCTGTTAAAATGGCATTGGCATTTAAACTCGCTGTTGATGCGGCAGTTACAGCAAGAGACGCCGGTATGCCCTCACAAAAAGAAAAAGCGGAAGCATCAAGCCCGCTCACAGGTTTTTTAAGAGATTAAGATGACATTCACACAAATACTTAAAGAATACGACTGGAACGAGGTTAAAAACTTCATCCACTCAAGGACGGCAGAAGACGTTGCCGCCGTACTTAACAAAGATATAATCACCGAAACAGACTTCGCCGTCCTCCTCTCCCCTGCGGCGGAAAAATTCCTCGAGCCCATGGCGAAAGAGGCAAGCCGCATAACATTGCAGAGATTCGGCAAAACCATAAAAATCTACGGTCCGATATACACTTCCAACGAATGCACCAACTCCTGTGTTTACTGCGGGTTCAACAGGCATAACGAAATTCCCAGAGTGACCCTGACTGATGAGGAAGTGGTTGCGGAAGCAAAAACCATTGCAGACATGGGTATTCAGCACCTTCTTCTGGTTACAGGTGAATCACCAAAGGTTGTAAGCGTTTCTGACCTCGCCAGAACATGCGATCTCCTGCGGGATATGTTCAGCTCACTTTCCATAGAGGTTTTCCCCATGAGTACGGAAGAATATTCCATACTTCGCAATTCCGGTGCAGACGGACTTACAATATATCAGGAAACATACAACAGAGAAACCTATGCAAAAGTACACCCGGCAGGCAGAAAGCGTGATTTTGAATGGCGTCTTGAAACGCCGGACAGAGGAGCAGAAGCCGGATACCGCACAGTGGGCATAGGGGCTCTCATGGGGCTGGAAGACTTCCGCACCGAAGAATTTTTTGTCGGACTCCACGCCCGTTACCTCATGAAACATTACTGGAAAACCCATGTGACAGTATCTTTCCCCCGCATACGCTTTGCAGCGGGAAATTTTACCCCTTACGAGCTTATAAAAGACAAAAACCTTGTGCAGTCCATGCTTGCTCTTCGCCTTTTTCTCCATGATGCGGGGCTGGTTATCTCCACCCGTGAACCGGCGGAGATGAGAGAGCATCTTCTGCCCCTTGGCGTAACCCAGATGAGCGCAGGTTCCAAAACCGAACCCGGCGGATACAATAAAGAACATGACGGCAAACAGTTTAAAGTTGAGGACGACAGAAGTGTGGCAGAATTCTGTGCCATGCTCCGCTCCAAAGGTTACGACCCTGTTATGAAAGACTGGGATAAAAACTTCCTCGTGAGGTCATAATATGTATATGGTTCACCTTCAAAACAAGCACATCGGTGATGTTTTCCCGGTATTTGACGACAAAGGTACGCTTGTGGAAGTGTGCCTCATACGTCCGGAGGAATATGATGTTCAGCCTATGAAGAAAGAGCATGAGAAAATATGTGCTTATCTGGAATCATACCCTGCGGGTGAATGCCCCCTTAAATTCGATGAGCTTGTTTTTGAAGGCAGAAGCGAATTTCATAAATCTGTTTACAGAAACCTGTTCAATATCCCGAAGGGCGAGGTTCTTACTTACGGAAAACTTGCGGAAATCAGCGGGAGCAAAAATGCCGCAAGAGCCGTGGGAACAGCTATGGCGACAAATCCATATCCGCTTATTGTTCCATGTCACAGAGTTGTGAGAGCAAACGGGCTGGGAAATTATTCAAGCGGAGTTCATAAAAAAGAAAAACTTCTCGCCGAAGAGGGAGCTAACTGGAAATAACTATCTTTTTTTGGTAAAATTACCAAAAAAACGGCGGTGTTCCTATGAATAAAGCTGTGGACATCATCGGCAGCGCACGAAGCTGCCTTTTCCTGACCAGCGCCGGAATGAGCGCTGAATCCGGCATCCCCACTTTCAGAGATAAGGAAGGCTACTGGCGAAATTTTCCGGCATACAAAAACCTAAAGCTCGAAGCAGTGGATCTTGCAAATCCCCGAAGCTTTAAGACAAGACCCGCCCACGCATGGGCATTTTATGAATGGCGCAGGCGCAACGCAAAAGAGAACAAACCCCACGAAGGCTACACCGCCATCAACTCACTCATAGATAATCATTTTGAAAACTCATTCATTCACACAACCAACACAGACGGCTACCACATGACCTCCGGCACATCCGCCGACCATGTTTATGAGATCCACGGGAGCATATGGCGCCTTCAGTGCATGGCGGGGCTTGGATGCAGCTACACATACGAAGAGAATGAAGACGTGCCTCTGTGCGGGCTGGACTATGATATGATGACAGCGTCAAACCTGCCTATGTGTCCGAAATGCGGCGGGCTTCTGCGCCCCCATGTACTTATGTTCGGCGATTTTGACTATGTTGAGCATGCTTACCAGTATAATAATTTCCGTGATTTTCTTGAACGTGCAGGGATTCCCGATGTAGCCATTTTGATCGGCTCAAGCGGCAGTGTTCCTACCAATGACTACCTTGCCGTCCGCCTTCAGGCATCCGGCTGTAAAATTATTACTATCAACCCGGATGAATCGTCATTAAGAGTCTGTAAACCGGATGTATACATACAGTCCGGCGCAAGAGCAGCCATGACGGAAATTGTCCGGGAACTGAGAATCAAAATATGATCAAAGGTGTATAAAATTGAAAACAAGTGCGGAGATTTTAAAGAAAAATCCCAGATTTGCTGATTTTTCCGCAGCAGAGATGGAAGAGTTTTTAAACTATTTCACAAAAGAAGACTATCAGCCCTGTGAACTCATACTCAAAGAGGGAGACGCGGGCAATAGTTTCTGTATAATTGCTGAGGGCGAAGTCGGTATATCAAAAGATGTAAATGAGCAGACGTCCATCTTCCTGAACAACCTCAAAGCAGGAGACTTTTTTGGTGAAATGGCAATCCTCACGGGCTATCCACGCTCGGCAAACGCCAAAGCATACACGGCAGTGACATTATTCTCCATAACAGGAGAAAAGCTTTCTGAAATGAAAAATGCTCATCCGGCTCTTTTTGGTAAGTTCGTGTGGATAATGGCAAAAACCGTCTCTGAGAGAATGTACAAACTCGAAGAGCGTCTTTCCGGAATACTTAATGCCTCTCTTTCGGAAAATTTCCTTTAAAAAATTACCGATAAAGATAAAATTACGTTGACTAGGACGTGAAAATAGTTTAATAAATCAGTCCCGATGTAAGGCGGTGTAGCTCAGGTGGTTAGAGCATGCGGCTCATATCCGCAGTGTCCGGGGTTCAAGTCCCTGCACCGCCATTAACGATAAGGCTTCTTTGAGAGATCAGGGAAGCCTTTTTTATTCTCTATTAATACTCTCAAATAATCTTTATTTCCTCATAGAATAATTCTGGCAAGATTATCCTTAAAGTGCCATAATTATTTATACAATTTTTGTCCGGGGATTTATAATGTACACAAAAAAAAACGAACGCCGCAAGCATAAACGCTACAGCGGAGTACCCCTTAAACTTTATTTAAAAAAAGACGGAGAATACAAACAGGTGGAGCTTGTTGATATAAGTATTGGCGGGTTTCTTTCAAATACAGCAATATCTTTTGAAATCTACGATGACTACGAAGCAAAGGTTCAGTTCCCCAACCACGGGGTTAAAGACGTTGTACATGCACATGCTGTTGTGTGGCGCACTGAGGCAAATAAGGAAGAAATCAGCGCTAAAAAACGCTTTGTTGCCTTTCAGTTTACCAAAATTTCCGATGTGGACAAACACCTTATAAATGAATTCCTCAATGAATATGAGGAGAATGTTCCCTACAAATAATCACTGAGGGCGGATCTCTCCGCCCCCTGTTCTTTTAAAACTCAGGTCTGTTTATTCTGAAATCATCCCTCTGAACGCCTCTGGGATATTTGTATTTTGCCTTGCCGAAAAGCAGCGCATACGGCGCTTCATGGTCAGCAGGAATTCCAAGCACATCCTTTATCTCCGGCATGAATTCAAACATAAACGCCAGAAAGCCCACCCAGACAGTTCCTACTTTAAGACTGTACGCATAAAGGTCAAAATAACTAAGCGCAATAAAACAGTCCGCCTCCGGAGTTCCCTCGCCTTTTGGCGCAGAGGCAACAATGAGATGCGGCGCACCCCTGAAGATAATATCCCTGCCTGACTTATATCTTCTGAGGAGGGCGGCATAAAACCTGAACCTTTCCGGCAAAGTCCCTTCCTCTATTCTTTTTTCAAGAAGCCCGTAAGCCTTCACCACAAATTTCTCCATGTCTTCACGGTTATCAATTATGGTAAAAGTCAGGGCACGCATGTTCTCTCCTGTCGGGCAGTTTGCCGTAACACAGAGGAGAGAGCGGATCGTTTCAAACTCCACATCGTTCTTTTTAAAATGTCTTATGGATCTTCTGTTGCGGATAAGTGCTTCGACCTGCTTTGCTGCGGGCATATCAGAAGCTGGCATACTTTCGTCAGGGTTTTTACCCAGAATTGAGAGTGCCGCATCAGGGCAGATAGCTAAACAATGCTGACATTTAAGACAGAGTTTTTCTTTTTCTTTCGTGATGAAAGGAAAGCCTTCTGAATCTTTTTCTATAATACTAACCGGACAGTCTTCCATACAGAGTGAACATCGGCGGCATTTTTTACGGTCTATTGAAAATTCAAGCATAAATCACCTCATCGTCATAATATTGGCACGTTTCTTGTTTGTATCTCCATGACGGAGGACAGGATGAAGAAAATATTTCCCCTGCTGATCGCAATCGCTTTATTTACGGGATGCTCATCTAAAGTTGCAAACCCGGGCAAAGTTGCCTCAAGCATTGACGATACACTCACAGAGGTTGTGGAACTCACAGCGCGCCTTAATTCGGGTGTTCTTTTTGTTCTGATCAGCCTTGAAGCAAACTCGAACATCTCCTCCCTCGTGTTCGACAAAACAAAAGAAAAAGTCGTCACATTCTACGCCAAGGCGCATGAGACACTCCCGATCGGAAAGACATATTACATTCTCCCCGCAAGAATCACAAGGGAAGGAAAAACATACTACGATGAAGAAACCGGCAGGATGATGCGGAACTATTTTCAGCTCTCAAGGCTGGGCAAGGTAACTGACAAAATTCAGCAGGCTGACTATATAATAGTTTCCCGCATGAAGGAAAGCATAGAAAGAAGCTACGAGAGAAACTCAAGCACTGTTGTTTTAAGCATAATGACCAAGAGTGACATACCTGTTTTCTCAAGCGTAATAGCCCTTGAGAGCAAGGCTGACCCTAACTTCTGGTATTATCCCACAAAAAACGCCATCCCCTCCAGCACCCTTTCCATGAAAGCTATGGGGCAGATTTTTGCTGTGGCTCTTCCTAAGGCGTACGGCATACCTGTCACCCGTATGGAAAAATTTGAGAAACGTATGGAAGAACGGGCAAAATCAAAAAAAGAAGCTAAGGCAACTGATATTGAACAACAGGAAATACGTGAGCTTGAGGAAAAAAGAGACGCCATAAAAAAAGAGGAACAATGGCAGAGGGAATTTGATGAATACCTCAAAAGCCTTGATAATAAAACAACATCCTCAGAGGAGGAATAACATATGCTGAACGGACTTTATGTCGCCACCAGCGGACTGATGATGCAGAACAGGCGGGTGGAGAACATAGCCAACAACTTAGCCAACGTAAACACCACAGGGTTCAAGAAGGATGTACCGGTTTTCACCGAGTATTTCCCCACTGAAAAAGAGTTCCCGCAGAATTTTATCCGCACCACGGATTATAACAAGGCGATGAATTCCACAGTGAAATTATCTGAAGTGAAGACTGATTTTTCCATCGGCTACCTGCATGAAACAGGCAATAAGCTGGACTTTGCCCTCACAGATCCTGATACTTTTTTTGTGGTGGATACCCCTTTCGGTATCCGTTACACCCGTGACGGAAGCTTTACAGTGAACGAAAACAATGAGCTTGTGACCGCAGAGGGTTACCCTGTGCTTTCAAATATTGACGATGACAATCCGCAGCCTATTATCCTCCCTGACAACTACACAGTAACAGAAACCGGTGTGATTCTTGTAGACGGTGAAGCACAGGATCAGCTTGGCATAGCTTACGTTGAAGATACTGATAACCTTCAGAAAGTGGGTCATAATCTTTATGCGGCAGTGGACACAATACCCCAGCAGGCAGAAAACCCCGGCGTTACCGCAGGCTATGTTGAAGGGAGTAACGTAAACTCCGTCCTTGAAATGGTGCGCATGATAGATGCAATGCGCGGGTTTGAAACTTATCAGAAAGTAATACAAAGCATCGACTCTATAAACGGAACAGTGATCAACACCGTGGGCAAATCGGTGTAAGGAGCATATAACATGATGCGGACTCTCTGGACAGCCGCCACAGGCATGACGGCGCAGCAGACAAATGTGGATACCATTGCAAACAACCTTTCCAACGTCAACAACGTGGGTTTCAGAAAATCCAGAGTTCTGTTTGACGACCTGATGTATCAGGAGGTCAGACGTGCCGGTGCAATAACTGCCGCAGGGTTGGAACATCCCACTGGTATTGAAATAGGTTTGGGTACAAAAGTCACTGCTATACAAAAAATACACTCCTCGGGCTCATTTCAATACACCGGAAATAATTATGACGTTGCGATAGAAGGCGACGGTTATTTTCAGGTAGCCCTTCCCGACGGAAACATAGCGTATACCCGTGCCGGAGCCTTTCAGGTCGACGGTAACGGAAACCTCACGACTCCAAACGGATACCTTATTGAACCGGCCATAGTTATTCCGGAGGATGCGAAAGAAATCTCCTTCGCAGAAGACGGCACAGTCAGTGTTGTTTTGCCGGGGGATGAAGAGCCCACAGAAATAGGCGCCATAGAACTTGCTCGTTTCATTAACCCGTCAGGGCTTCATGCAATGGGCAAAAACCTCTATGCGGTAACAGGCGCAAGCGGTGATCCGCAGGTGGGTGTTCCCGGAGAGGAAGGCTATGGAAAACTCACACAGAATATACTTGAGATGAGCAACGTGAACCTTGTTGAGGAAATGGTTGCAATGATCACCGGGCAAAGAGCATATGAAATCAACTCAAAAGCGGTGCAGACCGGAGATGATATGCTCCAGATAGTTAACAACCTTAAACGCTAATAAACGGAGTATGATATGAAAGCCATGAAAACTGCTCTTTTTTCACTGTTCTTCCTGATAATCACTGCGGCATCTTTTTCCGCTTATGCGGCAAATGTCATTACTATCGAAAATGAATGTGTGACAGTTGAGGATGTCTTCCCCGGAATAGGCATAAAGGATCAGGTTTTCTGCGGGCTTGACTATGGTGAAACAAGAAAGCTCAGTGTACAGCTTGCCACTCATATCATCAATAAATACAACATCAAAGCCGCCCCCGGAGAAGCATACTTCAACCGCAGGGGCAAAAAGATACAGATGAGCGAGATCGAAGCAAGAATATATGACAGACTCTCGCAGATATACCCCAACGCCGAGATTCAGATAGAAAAAGTACGTATTCAGAGTGATATCTACACCGATGACAGCGGCAGATTCTCAATCGATATATCAAACCCCAGAATAGGCGGTATGTACGGCAGACTTAACAACGGCTTCAAAGAGGTGGGCTTTACTGTTTATGTGAAAGGGTTTATTGAAGTTTTTGTCACCACAGACAGAATCCGGAAAGGAGACCTGATCGCAAATAATATTAAGGTTGAAAAAGTTGACCTTTCAAGGCTCAGAGGCGAACCCATCACAAATCCTGAAGGGCTCATTGCGGTCAGAGGTCTTGGCGCAGGGGTTCCCATCACAAGTGAATATGTTTCCGAACAGCCGGATCTTCCCGAAGGAGCAGCAGTAAGGCTTGTGTATAACGGCAGCGGACTGCACCTTGAAGCACGGGGAATACTACAGGAAAATGCCTTCTCCGGCAGCATAATCAAGGTTAAAAATGCGGACTCCGGCAAAATTGTCACTGCAAAGTATCAGGGTGGCAGAACGGCTGTGGTCAACTTCTGACACGCAGCCGTCTTCTGACGAAGATCCTTCTGCTCATGCGGTTCAGCTAGGAAATATATTCCTCCGTAAGCATATCAATTAAACCAAACATCTGTCAGTAAAGAAAATCACACATTTGGCACGTTTCTTTCTAATACATTATTGAATCCTGATTCGAGGTGTTTCATGAAGAAGTTTGCGAGAAAATTTTTCACGGCAGGAATTGTTTTAACTGCCCTTGTCATATTCAGCGGCTGTGCCAAGCAGTACGACTTTGAACCGGAAGCGTACGCACCAAGCTATAAAGACGATCTGGAACGCTACGGAATGCAGCAAAGGGAAAAAGTACCCACTGCATCTCTCTGGGCAGATTCCGGTGTAAGAGGAACACTGTTTCTGGATTATAAAGCACGCCAGATCGGCGATCTCATTGTTGTCAACATAGTTGAATCATCCTCCGCAAGCAACTCAAACTCCACCCAGACAAGCAAAGCAGGCAGTAACAACTCATCAGTCACAGCAGCTCTGGGTCTTCCGCTCAATTTCGGTATGAACAATTTCCTCGGAACAGGAAATGAATTCAACCCCGCAATCGGAACAACAACATCTGAATCATTTGCAGGCAACGGCAGTAAAAGTAAATCAGACACAGTCAGTGCAACCATCGCCGCAAGGGTTATAGAAGTTCTCCCCAGCGGAAACCTTGTTATCGAAGGCAACCGTGAAATCATAGTGGATCAGGAAAAACAGATAATTAAACTCACCGGAGTAATAAGACAGAAAGATATAAGTGCGGAAAACACTGTTCCCTCCACTGCCATAGCAGATGCCAGAATTTCTTACAGCGGCAAGGGAATTCTTTCTGACTCAAATAAAAAAGGCTGGCTGGGCAATGTCCTTAGCTGGGTATGGCCGTTCTAGGAGCTGATATAATGAAAAAAACTGCAGTATTCCTGCTCCTGTTTCTTATAAGCATACAGGCTTCCGCTAATGTCAAAATACGTGACCTTGTTAATGTTAAAGGAATCAGAGACAACCAGCTTATAGGTTACGGTCTTGTTGTCGGACTCAACGGAACGGGTGACAAAACCGGAACGGAGTTCACTATACAGTCTCTTGTAAACATGCTTGAAAGAATGGGCATCACAGTCAATAAAAACGATGTTAAAGTGAAAAACGTTGCCGCCGTAATGGTTACGGCAAAGCTTCCCGCATTTGCCAAGAACGGCAGTAAAACAGATGTTGTAGTCTCCTCCATCGGCGATGCAAAAAGCCTTGAAGGGGGCACACTGCTCATGACTCCGCTCTCTGCGGCAAACGGGCAGACCTACGCCGTTGCGCAGGGTCCTATTTCTGTAGGCGGAATGAATGTGTCCTCCGGCGGTGCGGGCGCAGTCAAAAACCACCCGACAGTGGGGATGATACCCAACGGCGGACTTGTTGAGCGTGAAATTGACTTTCAGATGAACACTAACTATTTTGAAATAGCCTTCAACACATACAATATGACAAATGTAGTCAGATCAAAAGACGCGATCAACGCCTATATAGGCTCTGACGTTGCGTCCATCACTTCACCCACAAGCATCAAGGTTGATATACCGGATGTTTTCCGCACCAATTTTTATGACTTCATGGATTCGGTTCTGAGTGTACCTGTTGAGCCTGCGGGCAAGGCAAAAGTTGTGGTTGATGAACGCACCGGAACAATTGTGATGGGTGCTGATGTCCGGCTGAGTACCGTGGCTGTATCGCACGGAAACCTTACCATAACCATAAGCAGCACGGTGGATACGGAGCGCAACCTCTTCAACCCCTTTGAGGAAACAAGGACAGAGACAACAAATATTCAGGTTCAGGAAGAACCCAACAAGCTGATGGTTGTGCCTGAAGGCATAAGCATAAGTGACCTTGTAAAGGCTCTGAATTCCATAGGCGTTACCCCCAGAGATCTCATATCTGTTCTTCAGGCAATAAACTCTGCCGGTGCGCTGCACGGCGAACTTGAGGTGATGTAATGTCTGCACCCAGTGTAAGAGAAGCTCAGAGCTTTGACGGTTTCACCACAAAAAATCAGGAAAAAAGACTGAAAGAAGCATGTCAGGACTTTGAAGCGATGTTCTATGACATGATCTACAAATGTATGAGAAAAGCCACAACAGACGGCGGACTGATAAAGAAAAATGCCGGAGAGAAATTCTTCACAGAGATGCTCGATACGGAGATGTCAAAAAAAGCTGCAGCCGAAGCTGAAAACGGCATAGGCGATATGCTTTTTAACCAGATGAAGAAATATCTTCCCGGATCAGATCAGGGAAACAATTACCACGGGGAAAAGAAAACAGATCTCAAAAATCCCTATAACGCAGTAAACACGCTGATCGACAACAAAAAAAGTAATGGCATAAACGTTGCTATTTAATATTTGCGAACGAGAACGCGCGAAAGGCAAGTTTCAGTGGAAACAAAAGGCAAATACTGCTAAAGTTGGGATGTAATCTGCCGATATATAAGTCATCGGAGGAGCATTAAGATGAGGATTGAAGACAAGATCAGCCTTACGCTGAAAAAAACTGAACAGTCAGAACAGGCAAAAGCTAAGAAGAGTGAATCTTCCACAGCGAAAAAGTCTGCAGGAACCGACAGTGTCTCCTTATCCTCCGGTGCTAAAGAAGCGGTTTCCATATCCAAAAAGCTTAAAGCAGCTTCAGACATACGCATTGACCTTGTAAACGAAATCCGCAGCAAAATCGAAAACGGAACCTATGAGGTTTCCGGAAAGCAGGTTGCGGAAAAAGTTGTCAATGCCGCTATAGACGACATTTTCTAAAAAAGCCCTTTCACACGCGTCTCGAACCTTCGCATATGGAGGCAAGAGATGGACAGATTCAGAAACCTTCTTGATATACTGAAGTCTCAGTGCGAGCTTTACTCTGAGCTTGCGTCCGTTATGGCACTGGAAAAAGAAGCAGTGGCAAGATGGAACGTTGACGATACGCTGGAGCTTACCAAGCGCAAGGATACCCTTGTGTACAAAGAAAAGCTCCTTGAGGAAGCAAGACGCACAATTATCAAAAAAATCAGCATGGATGAAGGCAGAGATGAAATATCTCTGTTAGAAATAATAGACCTCATGGACGAGGATAATCTTAGGCAGGAATTCAATCAGGTCAAAGCAGACCTGAAACTGGTGATGCACAGGCTTAATGACGAGAATCTCGCCCTCAAAATTCTTTACAGAACAAACATAAGCCTCGTAAACGATTTCTTCGACAAACTGGGCATCACAGCCGGCAGCACATACGGAGCGCAGGCAAAGACCAGAGGCGTGAACTCCCTGCTTGACAAAAGAGGATAGGAGGGCGTCATGTCCAATATTTTCGGCATATTCAACAGCGGTATTTCAGGGCTTATGGCATCACAGGCCGGTATTGACGTCACCGGTCACAACATCGCAAATGTCAATACCAACGGCTACTCAAGACAGGTTGTGAGCCTTACGACCCAGACACCTAATATCTCCGGAGCGCAGGTCTACGGACGTGGTGTTCAAGTCACTTCCATCTCAAGGGTCTACGATGAGATATTAGCTGAAAGTATACGCAATAATCAGTCTCAGTTAAGCTACTATTCGTCTGTTCAGACTACTCTCTCAAAAGTAACGGTCTATTTTAACGAGCTTGAAAAGGGTTCCGGTCTGGGCGAATCACTCCGTGACTATTTCGCAGCATGGGAAGACCTTGCCAAAACATCAACAGATCAGGCTGCAGAAGCCATGGCGCACAGAGTCTCTCTGGTGGAAGTGACTAATACTCTGACCCAGAAGATACAGAGCAACTATAATCAGCTTGAAAAATTCAGGGAAGAAGCTGACTACAACCTAGGCACCTATGTAACTGAAATAAACCAGCTCACAGAATCTCTGGCAAAAATTAACGGTGAAATAGCAAAGGTTGAGGCACTCGGCAACACTGCAAACGATTACAGAGACCAGAGAGATCAGATACTATCGAGGCTTTCCGAACTTGCTAATGTGACTGTAAACGAAAAGTCCAACGGTCAGGTAACTGTCTACCTCGGCGGAAGCGCACTTGTAGATGACAAAGTGAATTACAAGCTCTTTGCCGAAAACAGCGAGAATGAAGATGGGTATTATAATATAACATGGGGCACAGCCAACGACACTAAAGGTCAGACCGACCTTACCCAGTACATCACCGGCGGTGCAATGGGAGCGGAACTTGCTGCCAGAGACGAAATACTCACAGGTTATATGTCCCAGCTTGATGAACTCGCCGTCACCCTCATAAACGAGACAAACCGGATACACTCCCTCGGTCAGGGTACAAGCAGGTTTACCCAAATAACATCAAATAACGGAGTGCCGAATACATCTTTTGTGTTCGCTGAGACTGCAGGAGCATTCCCGACTGCTGAAATTACGAAAGGAACACTTAGAGTAACAGTTTATGATTCCGAAGACAATGTCGCCGGAACCTATGACATAGATATTGACCCCAGTAAGGACAACCTTAACAGTATCATACAGAAAATATCCGCCGCTGACGGCGATATGGCAGGCGGCAAGCTTCAGGCAAACGTATCCCTGGACAACACAATAAAGATATCCACAGAAGCCGGCTATACCTTTGCCTTTACGGAAGATACCTCAAACTTCCTCGTTGCCGCCGGGCTTAACTCATTTTTCTCAGGAACCGGAGCAGGCGATATACAGCTTTCAACGCAGATACAGGAAAACAACCTTTATATTGCAACAGGCAAAAGCGATGCTGACGGTGACAACACCGTGGCAAGAGACATAGCAGGTTTGAAATATGAAAAAGTTTTTGAGAATCAAGGCATAACCATAGACGGCTTTTACAGCTATTTCGTAACAGGCATAGCTGCCGAAAAGCAGCAGGTGGATACATTTGTAACCACGGTAAAATATTCCTTAAGCGAACTTGAACTGAAAATGGAAGAAATACAGGGTGTTTCAATGGATGAGGAACTCACCAACCTCATGAGATTTCAACGTTCATACGAAGCCAGCGCAAGATTCATAACCACTGTTGACAGCATGATCGACAAGCTGATTAACGGTACAGGGCTTGTGGGCAGATAAGGTGAAGATATGAGAGTTACACAAAATTATATGACAATGAGATATCTTACGGGTATCCAGAACAACCTTAACTCGGTATCAAACAGCCTCTCCGCAGTGACAAAAGGACGTAACCTTCTCACTCCGGAGCAGGACCCGGTGAGCTATATCTCCGCTCTCACCATTCAGACTATGCTTGACGAATCAGCGCAGTTCAAAAGAAATGCGGAAAGTGCGCAGACATGGCTTAAAAATGCGGATAACGAGCTTCAGTCCGCTTCAGATCTTATAAGCAAGGCGCTGAATGAATACGCCATATACGGCATGAACGACAGCCAGAGTGCTGAAAGCCGTAAGGCTCTCGCCGGAGATGTTAAAGGAATTATCGAAGGTCTTCTTAACTCCGGCAACGCATACTACAACGGACGTTACCTTTTCGCCGGTTTTGAAACACAGACAAAGCCATTTCAGACTCAGGAAAGGCAGGTCAGCTCTGTAACATCCAGCATATCTGGCGCTGATGCCATGGTTCAGAAACAGTATAACGACATGCCTGAACTCACCGAAGGCTCTTACACTGCGAAAGTTACTGTAACCAATGGAATAGCAACAGTTCAGCTTTTTGACAAAAACAACAACAAAATCCTCATAGACACCAACGGTACTGATGAAACAGCGGCAAAAGGCAACAATACTTCATATACCCTTACAACTGCCTACACCAAGGGTATGGTAATTAATACAGGTACAGGAGCAGGCATCAAGCTTCCCGATACAGACATGGAAGGGCGAAGCCTCACCACCAGTTTCTACTACAAACCCGGAGATAACGTAAGTTACTACGGAGATGACGGTATAATCACAACAAAAATAGGCTACAGTCAGGATGTGGATATAAACCTTTCGGGGCAGGAAATATTCATGGCTACCTATAAAACACTCCGTGGAACTGTAACCAATAAGACAAACGGTCTCTACGCAACATCCACCACTTATTTTTCCGCCCTTGACGCAGCCAACGCCGCTCTGGCTGACGGTATAACCGTAAACGGTACAGACCACAACGGCTACAAAATAGGTATAGCTAAACTTACGGCACCTTCAGCAGTCACCCTTGACATGTCAACGGCTACCGAATCGGAAAGAACAGTAACCCTGAAATACGCCGACGAAGAATTTAAAATCACTCTGGACCAGAAAGGATACAGCGACATAGACGATGTGATCTTTGAGCTTAACAGAAAGCTTGAAAATGAAGGTCTTGCTGATGAAATTCAGGCTGTAAACGACGGCGACAGAGTTATGTTCATCACCAACAGAAGCGGAGATCATGTTCAGCTTGACCTCAAAGGGACAGTGAACAATAAGCTTGGTTTCCCTGATCCCACTCCTTCGTCAACAACAGACTTTACATATTCAGCAACAGGTAAGGATACTGTATTTGAGATAGGCTACAGCGGCTTTGACCAGCCGGTTGTAATAGAATATAAAAATGAAAGCCTTTCAGGCGGAAACGACAACAGAGCAAATTTCCCTGTGGGCACAAATACATTTTATGTAAACGGCACAGCCATGAGTTTTACGGTTAACGCCGGAGACACAGCGGAAGACATACAGAACACAATAAACCAAACCCTCAAGGACAGCGGCTTTGCCTTTACCGTAACAGCAGAGGTGGAATCAACTCCCACTGCGGACATGTATGATCTCACTCTCAAACTGCATAATGTAAATTACGGCGATGACACTTTCCTTTCATCCAAAGTTACAACGGCAGACGGAGTGAACAACTACCTGACATCTACACCCAGAAACTCCGACTACCCCACCGCAACAGAAAAAAGACTCGGTGATTTCCTTACATTTGTTGAAGACCTTTATGATAACGCAGTTGACGCTTCACTGGTTGACGGCAAACTGGTTGTTCAGGATATCAGAAGCGGAAACAGCAAACTTACTTTCAATATAAATGAAGAGAATACAGGCATAGGCTACTCCATGATTGAGCAGTCAGTTAAAGTCAGCGGCAAATACACAGGAACAAAAGACGATAAATGGTCATTCAATGTGGTAATGCAGGCAGCAGACCCCAGCGATCCGTTAGATTATGACAAAATTGTAGTCAACGTCCGTGACTCCGCAGGGAACAGAATATCCACGCAGACTTTAAGGCAGGACGCCTACTACGGGCAGGAGATTGAAATAACCAAAGGGGTAAAAATTTCCCTCGGTCAGGTTACAAACTCCACTAGCTTCACTCTTGATCTTAACGCCTCTTCAAATGTCAGTTTCGGCGACATTAACGTAATAGAGGAAGGCAAGAATGTAGATACTTTCCGTTCTCTTACCAACCTTTACAACGCCCTCAATCTCAATATACCCAAACAGGGCATAGGAGCGCCCAGCGCATGGAAAGACACGTCTCTGAACTCAACCGCCACGCCTTATTTTGACGGTACATTCAGAGGTAATTACAATGATCTCTTCAATTTTGAGATACTCACCACCAATAATTTAAGTGAGATGTACATCCAGTCTGAGCTTAAGAGTGTCACTTCTGAGGTAAAATACACCGCAAACAGCGATATCGATTTCGATATAGTTGTCAGAGACGGCAATAATATTTTCACCAGAAACTTTTTTATAGATCGTGACAATATCTTTTCTTCCGTAGAGAACCCCACTACAGGAGCAGAACCTGCACGGTTAAACTTTACTGAAGGCTCAAACCTCACATTCTATTATCAGGACGGCGGAGTATGGACTGAAAGCTCTATAAGTGTTCCTGCGGGAACTTACGCCAGTGTGGGGGATATTGTCACTGCAATCAACTCTGATCCCACACTCCCTGCCGGTATCACCGCAAACGCCAATCCTGACGGAACAATAGGTTTCAGCGCAGGCGGTACTGTTAGCAGCCTTTATGTCTCAGGGGATAAGGATGGAGCTTTAGGGTTTGAATCTTTCGATCCAGATAGCCTTATAATTGACTCAATCAATGACATGATCTCCACAGACCCTGAACTTGCAGGACTTGGGGTTCGTGCGTACAACAATAATGGAAAGCTTGAAATATTCTCCGGTTCCGGAACTCAGGAAATAAGCATGAACGCTAATAATGAAGGTACAAGAATGACCTTCTTTCAGGCAAACAGCCCCACAAAAGGTCAGAGTGCTGCTCCGCTTTCCTTCTCCTCAAATAAGGTGCTTGATCTCACATATTACGATACTGCAACAGATACATGGACCACAACACAGGTCACCTTCCCTCCGGATCCCACAGGCACATACGCTGATCCTGCTGCCCTTACGGCAGCAGCAGTCGGTTTACCGGCAGGCGTAACAGTCACGGCTGACAGCAGCGGAAGCCTTGTATTTAACGCATCAGGTACACTCACACATCTCTCAGTTTCAGGTAATACGGCTCTCAGTGCAGATCCCAATGAAACAACTTCCGTCCTTGGCTTTTATCAGACTGCTTCCGAGAACAGTGTAACTGCGGCCAATCAGCCTGCACTCCTTCTCAAGGATAAATCCACCGGAGAAAGAACAATAAGCTTCATGTACAATGACGGAACAGCCAAAAGAGCTTCAATAACAATTGAAGCTAAAGATTATGAATCCGTGGACGAATTAATGAATGAGGTAAACTCTAAACTCACGGATGCCGGGCTGGGAGGAATAATAAATGCGGAAATAGTTGACGGAGGAAATCTTTCTTTCGTTTATGATGACACCGCATTAAGCAGTTTCCATGTTTCCGGCGACTACACAGGCACACTCGGTTTCCAGAAAGCAGGCACCGAGGCTCAGATAAAAGTTACAGGAACTGACGGAGAAATGATAGCCATGTACACCGTAGACACCGCCAATGAAACATACCATGTGGCTGACGGCGTTTACGGAGGTTTTGATGCAGGCTACCTTTACTCCACAGATTCATTCACCACTGCCGTTGGTTCAGGTATAGAGTACGAGCTGCCCGTTCTTGAACAGGCTGAAACACAGATAGTCAACTCTCTTACAACCGTAGGTACCAGAGAGAACAGAGTGGAAACCTCCATCAACTATTACACAGTGATGAGTACCACTAATGAAAGTATCAAGGCGGAATACCTTGGGGCATCTGCAACAGATCAGAGTGCGGCTATCACCTCGTACCAGCTTGCTTTGCAGGCTTACCAGAGTGCGCTTCAGGCGACAGCGAAGATTATGAATCTCTCGCTTCTTAACTTTCTTTCGTAGGTAAGGAGTAAAAAACAATGAAATCAAACCTTGCAGAAAACACAGAGGTTTCAATGGAAAAAATAAAAATGTCCTCAACCAAACTGGGTCCGATTGAATATACGGAGAATGATATAATCACTCTGTCTGCTCCGCTGCTCGGGTTTCCCGAACTCAGCGACTTTCTCCTGATCTCAGGTGATAAATCATTCCCGTTTATTTGGTTTCAGGCAACACAAGACCCTGATGTATGCTTCATACTCATTGAGCCGAAGATCTTTCATCCGAATTATGACCCGAAAATCAATAAACGTGAGCTTAAGATTCTTGGCATAGAAAAAGAAGAGGATCTTAAGCTTGCCGCAATTGTGGTTGTTCCCGAAGATCCGAAAAATGCGACAGTAAATCTGCGTGCGCCTATTCTTTTAAATCCGGAGAAAAAACTGGCGAAACAGGTTATACTTGAAGATGACAGGTGGATGATAAAAGCTCCGCTTTTTGCCGCCAAGGATAAGTGATGCTTGTACTCTCCAGAAAGACAAATGAAAGTATAATTATTGGTGAAAATATCGAGATCCGCATAGTGGAGGTGGCGGGCAAGAGCGTTAAGCTCGGAATTGATGCCCCCAGAGATGTAAGTGTCCACCGCAAGGAGATTTTTGAGGCGATAAAGGATGAAAACATTCAGGCAGCCACCAAGGAAAACCTTGTATCTCTTGTGGATTTCTTTAAGAACCAGGGAACCTGATTTATATTGTAAAAAGCTGCATAACGCAGTTTTTTACATGTGTTCCCGCACCAGACGCAACCCCACATGCGGGGTTGCTGTACGTACGGCGATTTAATTATCTTTCTTTATCGGCCTCTACGGCGTCAATCCTTTTGTTAAGTTCTGAAATTTTTGAACCCAGCCCCAGCATGTATCCGCCGAGAAGTACCCATATAATCGAATATGCTCCCACTATATACCAGAAATCCTGCATAATAAGCTCTCCTTTTTACTTTTGTCCATCAGCCTCTTCCGGCGACATAATCACCAATGCTGATACGTTTGCGTATGCGTTTTTTAACAGTCTCTCTTTTGCTCATGGAGAGCCTGTCTATGAAAAGAACCCCGTTAAGATGGTCAATCTCATGCTGCAGGGCTCTTGCCAGAAACCCATCAGCCTTTACTATTTCCTCACTTCCGTTCTCTTTCAGATACTTTATCACGGCTTTAGAGGGTCTTGCCACTACTTCGTACTCACCGGGAACACTTAAGCATCCTTCTTCATTGACGTCCGGCTCGCCGGAAAGTTCCAGAATTTCCGGGTTGATTATTCTCATCAAAGAATCAGGATCTTCTCCCGCACTTATATCAACAATTATAACCCGTTTATTAACGCCGACCTGAGGTGCGGCAAGACCGACCCCCTTGGCACTGCGCATGGTATCAACCATATCGTCAAGAAGCTTTTTCACCGAATCGTCAACAACACTAACGGGCTCGTTTTTCTTTCTCAATACCTCGTCAGGAAAGGTTTTTATATCAAGAATCACTGTTTTCGTCTCCTATGTAAAGGATAAAATAATAGATTTACTCCGAATTTTCAACGCCCTATGAAATCATCATATGAATATTTTCCGAAATAAGCGCGCATAGCCTTTTCAGCGCTGTTTCTAAGGGTTTCGTCTTTAATCACGCCGCACATATTTCTCACAGTGCGTTCTTCTTTCTCCGTGATTTTTCGGGGCTGAAATGCAGGTTTGATCTTCTTTTTTGCCGCCTGCCGGAAAACAAAGCGGATATCCTCAACCTTAAGCCCTTTATCAGCAAGGTTTTCCATTATCTCATCCTTCATATGGACAAGTTCACTCAACCACATGTTATCACCTACACCGACAATAAGACATGTGCCGTCAATCTTTATTGGCATAGCAACACCCGCAACAGTGTCACCCACTGCGTGATGCCACGTACGGGCAAGGGAAGAAAACTCCCTCGCCGCGCCTGTGATTTTACTGTTCAGAATCTCCGAGATCTTCTTCATTCGCTTTTTCCGTTTCGGCGAGGACTTTCTCCGCTGCATTCAGGAGGTCTTTTACGCCGTCCTTGGTGAGTGAGCATATCTTAAAAAAAGGTTTCCCTTCTTTCTGTATAAACCCCTCAAACTCTGCAAGATTTTCAGGCACAGCCGCATCGGTTTTTGTTGCGGCAACAAGCTCAACTTTGTCCGAAACGTCTGTTCCGTATTTCTCAAGCTCGTTTCTGATCATCTTATAGCGTTCTATCATACTGCTGTCGTAATCCGAAGAGTCCACAAAGTGAACCAGAACCCTTGTTCTTTCTATATGGCGGAGAAAGCGTGTTCCCAGCCCTATCCCTTCGTGTGCGCCTTCCACAAGCCCCGGCATATCAGCCAGAACAAACGCATCCCCAAGCTCGCCCCTCACAACGCCGAGGTGCGGAACAAGAGTGGTAAACGGATAATCCGCTACCTTCGGTTTTGCCGCAGAAACGGCGGATATAAATGTAGATTTGCCGGCATTGGGCATACCTATAATTCCCACATCTGCTATGAGCTTAAGTTCAAGGCGAAGACGCTTCTTCTCTCCGGGGACTCCGTTTGTAAACTCTCTGGGCGCACGGTGAGTGGAGGAAACAAATGAGGCATTGCCTCGTCCGCCCCTGCCGCCGGCCGCAGCCACAACCTGCTCGCCATTTTTTGTAATATCTGCAACAAGCTCTTCGGTTTCTACATCATAGACCATTGTCCCCACAGGAACTTTAAGAAGGATATCTTCCCCCCGTCTTCCCTGAAGGTCACTTCCTTTGCCGTGAATACCACGCTTGCCTTTATAAATCGCATTGTAGGTGAGATCCAGCAGAGTCGTCTTGGAGTCATCCCCTTCAAGGATAACACTCCCGCCGTTTCCGCCGTTTCCGCCGTTGGGACCGCCTCTGGGCACATATGCCTCACGGCGGAAGCTGCAGCATCCGTTGCCGCCCGTTCCGCCTTCAACGTCTATAATAAGTGAATCGACAAATTTCATTTAAAATACCACATCCATGTCTTTGTCAGCGACCAGTTCAAAGGTCACTTCATACTTTACAGTTCCGCCTGCGGCGATTTCGGTTATTATTTCAAGCTTTCCGTCCTTTGAGGGGGAAAGTTTCTTTCCGTTCACTACCGTATTTTCTATGCTTATTCTGTCATCCGCAGCCACGGGCACACGGTCGGTTATGCTGAGTTTTTTTGAAACTCCGGAAAGGTTTGACACCTCAATGGTATACCCCCTTTTCATTCTCTTCTTGGTGCCGAAAAAGCCGTCTGACTCCCTTGTGAGGGGCAGATCACTTCTTTTAACAGATATATCCTTGTCTGTTCCTGCGGCAAGGCGTATTTTGCCGTTTTCAACAGTTGAGTAAACATTGTCAAAGTTTTCCCTGTCTTTGATTACACGCCATTTATTGCCGTAAACCTCAGACCTGGGGGTAAAAACTGTCTCTCTGTAGACAACCGGACTTCTGAAAGGGTACACGGCAAGCCTGCTTTCAGTATCCACATCGGCGGAGTCAAGGACAAATCGTGTCTCCTGTCCGCTTGAGGCGAGCTTGAAGTTTGTTACCCTGAACTGCGAAGGCGCTTCTCTCGTAACTTCCGAAGCGTCAAAATCCGCAGCCTCGGTCATGAGCGGAGCGGCGCTGGTCTTCATAGTTCTGGAAAGAACTACAGGCTCAAACGGACGAACATACCATGAATCAAACTGTGGAATATTTATCGGTGCATTCAGATATGACGGCAGAAGATAGGCGTTTGACGCATCAATATCCACCCCGCTTCTGTTCACAGCCTTCAGTACCAGTTCGGTTTTAGCTGAATTGCCGTTAATGCGAAGAACATTTTCATAGTCTGCGGTTATTTTATCAAGCACCAGCCTTAAGTCAGCGCAGGATGAATCCGCACGCACTGCATATCTTCCGTCAGTTCCTTTCGCAAAGAGAGCCTTGAGAATCTCAATACCTTCATTTGCTTTTTTCATATCGGCTTCGGCTTTGGAAATCTCTTCAAAAAGTCCTGTTACATATTTGCGGATCTTGCCGTCAGCAAGCTTATCGTAAGAAACCTCACCCAGACTGCCGAGCATGAACTCAGCAACCTGCTTTCTCTTTTCGGCCGATTCGTAAGCTGATTCGTTCTTTGTGATCTCACCATCTATTGCGCCCAGCCACGTTCCCTTAACGGGTGCATTTGAGGGAGCGGTCAGTATCTCACTTTCGCCGCAGTAAGCCTTCAACGTTTCGGAATAACCAAGTACGCCGCCAGTGCTGCCAGTGCGGTATTCTGCTTTATCTCTATAAAGATAAAAATCCGATGCGAATGCTCCGGCACACATCAGGAAAACAAGAGTTGCTATTACAGGTTTCATATCAGCTTTCTCCTTAGAACGTATTATACAAATACTAATATTGCTGACAGAGTTTCTCAAGAAAAGTGCAAAACAAAAAAGCCCGCAGCGCATTATGTGCGGCGGGCTTTTGCGAAATTAGCCTGATTTTTTTTAAAGCTTTGTGTTAAGCGGAAGCTTCAGCGGCGACTACGGACACATGTTTGCCCATGCTGCCTCTGTCTTTAAATTCAACATATCCGTCAACAAGAGCGAAAAGAGTGTAGTCTCTGCCCATGCCCATGTTAGTGCCGGGTTTGAACTGAGTGCCTCTCTGACGAACGATGATGCTTCCTGCGGTCACGAACTGACCAGCGTATCTTTTAACACCGAGACGCTTACTGTTACTGTCTCTGCCGTTACGGGTAGAACCGCCTGCCTTTTTATGAGCCATTATGCGCCTCCTTAACCGACTTTGATGTCGTTGATTTTAAGAGTTGTGTAATGAGTACGGTGACCAATGCGTTTTTTGTAGTCTTTTCTGCGTTTACGTTTGAAAACGAGAATTTTGTCGCCTTTCTCATGTCTAACTACTGTAGCCTGAACTTTTGCGCCGTCCACAACGGGTGCGCCTACAAGGAGCTTATCGCCGGATACTACGAGAACATCCGTAAGCTCTACTGCGCTGTCAACATCGGCTTCAAGCCTGTCAACCTTAATAACGTCACCGGGCTTAACAGTGTACTGTCTCCCGCCCTGCTTGATTACCGCGAACATATCTATACCTCACGAAAACATAATTACAAATTGATCCAAAAGGAACGAAATCATATACGCAATATAAAGAGCAGTCAACAGAAAAGATCAAAAAATATTACGCAGCGGAAAAAGAGGAGAGCCGCTGTCTTCATGATGAAATGTTAATAATATATATAAGGACGGTTTTCCCTTGACTTAATAATGATAATAAAATACCTCTTAACCTTCAAGGTGAACTTTTGATCATCCGCACAGATCATTTAAAGGTGCGGACAGTGAAAAAACGCCCGCAGAATAGTAGTTGACAAAGGGCATATGCCCCACTATAATTTCGGGCTCTACCGATATAAGCAATTGGAGGACAACCATGGCACAGATGCTGACAATGAAAAAGCCCAGCAATCTGAAAAGAAAGCGCAAGCACGGCTTCAGGGCTCGTATGAAAACAAAGGGCGGACGTCTCGTTATCAACAGAAGACGCGCTAAAGGACGTAAACGTCTGGCAGTTTAATCTTCGGCCCCCAGGTTTATGAACCAACGGCTGAAAACTTCCGAACGGCTCAAGAAAAAGTCTGACTACTTGAAAGTTCTTAGAGGGAAAAGATGTGCCGGAAGACTCATAACAGTCTACTGGCGCATATGTGATTGTGAAGAAAGCAGATTCGGCTTTATTACGGGAAAAAAGGTCAGCAAAAGAGCTGTTGACCGAAACAGGCTGAGGCGGTACTTCAAAGAGTTCTGCCGGAGAAACAAAGCCCTTTTTCCCGCAGGAACAGATTTCGTTTTCAGAGCTATGCCCGGAGCGGGCAAAGCCTCATATGATGAGATATATAATGAAGCACACAGGCTTATGGAAAAAATTGCATCCGAAATACCTGCTGATAGGACCGATTAGGTTTTATCAGCTGTTTATTTCCCCCATGCTGGGACCCAGATGCAGGTTTTACCCCACCTGCTCCGAATATGCAATTGAAGCAATACAAAAGAAAGGTATTTTCAAAGGCTTTTTTCTTGCCGTCTGGAGAATTCTAAGATGCAACCCCCTATCAGCCGGAGGTTATGATCCTGTAAAATAGGACACACTCGGAGGACATTCTCACAATGGACAAGAAAACCCTGCTTGCAGTCGCGCTCAGCGCGCTTGTACTCATAGGCTTTCAGGCATTTTTTGCACCGAAGGCTCCCGTGGCGGACAATGCCACAACAGCAACAGAAACAGCGGCAGCAACTCCGTCCGCAGACGAGACGGCTGACACACAGACATCCGCCCCTCTTGTTCTCGGTGAAACGGCTCCCGTTTCAGCAGACAAGCTTAAAACCATCTCCACAGCGGATCTCACGCTTACTTTCAATGAAATCAGCGGCAATATCCTGAAAGCAGAAATCCAGCAGTACAACGAAAAACCGATTCACATCGGCTTCGGTGACGGCAAACAGGACTATATGACAGCCGGAACAGGCACTTCCGCAGCTTTTTCATCCAAGGAAATCAAAAAAGGCGATACGACATCCCTCGTATTCACCTCAACGCAGAATGACCTTGTAATAACAAAAAAGTATGAAATCAAAGAAGGCTCATACCTTATCGACGCTTCTGTAGAAGTGGCAAACACCGGCAACAGGTCGGTTGAACTGCCTATTTCAGTTCAGATAGGACCCGGTCTCGGTGACGGCGTTGCCGACAGCAGACTCGTCTTTCAGGGTCCCATTATGTACGACGGCAAAAAGGTAAGAAGAGAAAAAGAAGACAAGATCAAAGCACCTGAGGTTTATGCAAACCCCGAATGGATAGGCTATACCTCTACCTATTTTCTCTTTGCCGCAGCCGGCGGCGGATTTACCGAAGGAATCATCCAGAAATCAGGTGATTCCGCAGTTATTAAGGGAACAGACAAAGCGGTTGTAAACCCCGCGTCAAAATACACCAAGGAATTTAAACTCTATATCGGACCCAAGAAGTACACTCTCCTTAAAGAAACCGGATTCGGGCTCACCAAAAGTATAGACTTCGGCTATTTTTCGTTCCTCGCTATCCCTCTTCTCAACCTTATGAACTTCTTTTACGGATATGTTCATAACTACGGCGCGGCAATCATTCTTCTCACTGTGGTAGTGAAGCTTGTTACCTTCCCTCTCACGCAGAAAAGCATGGTTTCCATGAAGAGAATGCAGCTTCTCCAGCCCAAAATGACTGAGCTGAGAGAAAAATACGCTAAAGATAAGCAGAAACTTAACCAGGCTGTTATGGAGCTTTATAAGAAAGAGGGCGTCAACCCGTTCGGAGGCTGTCTTCCCATCGTTATACAGATTCCGGTATTTTTCGCACTTTACAAGGCACTGCTTGTTTCCATAGAGCTTAAAGGTTCACCCTTTATACTGCACATTGCGGATCTTTCACTTAAAGATCCCTACTACATCACCCCTGTGCTTATGGGCATTACTATGTTCGTACAGCAGAGACTCAGCCCCCAGTCGGGCGATCCTATGCAGCAGAAAGTTTTTATGTTCATGCCTATTATTTTCACATTCCTGTTCCTTCAGTTTCAGTCGGGACTGGTTCTGTACTGGCTTACGAACAACATACTTTCTATTGCCCAGCAGTATTTTATAAACAAAAAAACAGCAGCTTGAGGTAATTAATGAGATATTTTGAAATAGAAGGAAGAACTGCGGACGAGGCTCTGGAAAAATTCCTTACCGAAAAGGGAATCTCCAAAGACTTCGTGGAACACGAAGTTATAGCGCAGGGTTCCAAAGGCTTCCTCGGAATAGGCAGCAAACCTGCCCTCATAAAAGTCAAATTTGATGATGGCGAGTTCCTGAAAAGAAAGGCAAAGCTTATTCTTTCAGAACTCCTTGAAAAAGCAGGTTTCAGCGACTTCAGCATTGAAGTAAAAGAACAGGGCGGAGATATAATTCTCAACGTTAAGTCAGAGGACTCCAGCCTTCTCATAGGAAAAACAGCGCAGACACTTGACTCTTTCCAGTATATACTGGATAAAATGCTTAAATCTGATGACAGAAGCGACACCAGCGTTGTCATCGATGTGGAAGATTACCGCCTCAGAACCGTTAAGCAGTTCAAGGAAAAAGCGGTAAGGCTCGCCAAAAATGCTGTGAAGACTGGTAAAACCGTTAAACTTCCTCCTATGGTGACCATGATAAGAAAAGAAATCCATCTGAGCCTGAAAGAAGTTGCGGGCATTACCACAAAAAGCAAAGGCGAAGGAAACGTAAAAGAAATTCTCATAATACCTGAGAACAGGGTACGCAGGAGACCCCCAAGGCAGAATGATAATTAAATACTTAGTGCTTGCACTCATTTTATTCGCAACTTACAAGCTCTTCACTGGAAGGGCTAAAAAAGAGGTAAAAGGCAAGACCGAAGAACAGGCAGTGGAACTTGTGCAGGATCCGGTGAGCGGACTCTACATAGATAAGGACACTCAGTTCAAGGTGAAATACTACGATAAGATGTACTACTTCGCCACTAAGGCGAATATGGACAAATTTATCGCTGACAAGAAGGGTGAAGAATGAAAATTTTCCTTGATACGGCAAATATAAAAGAGATTAAAGACGCAGTTGACATCGGCATAATTGACGGTGTTACCACAAACCCCTCGCTCATTGCAAAAGAGCAGGGCTGCGATTTTAAAGAAGTTATAAAAGAGATATGCGGAATCGTTAACGGTCCCGTAAGTGCGGAAGTTATCGCCCTTGACTGGGAAAACATGGTTAAGGAAGGCAGGGAACTTGCCAAGCTCAATAATCATGTTGTGGTTAAAATCCCCTTCACCAGAGACGGTGTAAAGGCTACAAGCATACTCGCAGCAGACGGTATAAACGTAAACGTCACGCTGGTTTTCTCCCCCAATCAGGCTCTCCTTGCAGCAAAAGCAGGTGCAGCCTACATAAGCCCCTTCGCTGGCAGGCTTGACGATATAGGGCATGACGGGCTTGAAGTTGTTCAGCAGTGTCAGGATATTGTTTCCGCATATGATTATGACACGGAAATAATTGCTGCGAGCATAAGAACAACTACTCACGTTCTTGACTGCGCCCTCATGGGAATCGACATAGCCACAATCCCCTACGGCGTGCTTATGCAGATGTTTAAACATCCACTGACTGACATCGGCATCGAAAAATTTCTTTCCGACTGGAAAAAAACACAGCAGTAACAAACAACCCAAGCCGCCTTTGAAAGGCGGCTTTTTTTATGACCTTTTTCAGTAATACCTAAAGTTTCCCGTAACCTGACGATTAGTAGGGCACAAGGATGTGCATTATGAAAGTTACAGGAACGGGCTTTGAGTTTTATCTAACCGAAGCCTTAAAAATGACTGCCAAAACGGATTTTGGCTCATTTGGCGAGTACATAGCGGAAAGAAACAGAATGTCCGATGAGCTTGCCGAAGAGATCGACAGGGAAACACCTGTGCAGACAGTAAGCAATGAAATGTTCCTCTCTGCCGGTGATTTTCTGGAAATGTCAGTGAGCATGAAGAAAAACTGACAGACGACTAATGAGCCCTGAAGATGCTTCAGGCTGCCTTGAGCATATTAGGCAGCCCTGCCTCTTCAATAATGAAAAAAGTGATTAACCGGACCCTGCCCGCCGCCGATATGCATCGAATCTGCATGGCGTATAGCTTCGGTGATATAGCGTTTCGCCTCGAAGGATGCCTCGGTTATCTCATAGCCTTTGGCGAGCCACGCTGCCACCGCTGAGGCGAATGTACAGCCTGTGCCGTGGGTATTCCGAGTGATTACTCTTGGTGCGTCCAGATAGATAAACTCCTTTCCGTCATACAGGAGATCTCTGCTCTGTTCACCTGTTCCGTGACCGCCTTTCAGTATAACATTTGAGCAGCCGAGGGCGAAAAGCTCCTTTGCCGCCTCTTCAAAGCAGTCTATCTTGTGTCCCAGAAGCACTTCAGCTTCGGGAATGTTGGGCGTAATAACAAATGCCAGCGGGATCAGATGCGTTTTTACAGTCTCCACAGCCTCTTCTCTTAAAAGCTGGCTTCCGCCTTTTGCAACCATAACAGGGTCAACCACAAGCTTTTTCACACCATATTTTTTTACGGCATCAGCGACTGTTAAGACTATCTCCGGTGATGAAAGCATACCTGTTTTCACAGCATCAGCACCCATATCAGTGAATATAGCATCTATCTGGGCATTTATTATACTCAGGGGCAGATCAAAGACATCCGTAACACCAAAGGTGTTCTGGGCAGTGATGGCGGTGATTACGCTCATGCCGAAAACTCCGTTGGCACTGAAAGATTTTATATCAGCCTGAATACCCGCTCCGCCTCCGGAATCGCTTCCTGCTATTGTGAGTGCTTTTTTCATGCCGCTCCCCCCGCATACTGCTTCTTACGCCAGTTATTACGCCCGTTTCCGTTATCCTGAAGCTCTTCTGTTTTGACTTTTACGTCAAAGCGTTTTTCACCGAAAATATCCTCAATCTCTTTAAAAAGAGTGAAGCTAGGCTTAACCTTATAATCAGCGCCCACAGTCATTCTCACTTTGAATCTGGAGGGCATTTCCACTTCAAACATAACAGCGACCTCTCCCTGATGAGCGGCAAGAAGCTGACGGAGTTTCTGCATCCTCTCCTCCGAGAAGGCAACAGCGTTCAGCTTTATAACAACAGTTTCAGTGAGCTTTTCCACTGTCTCATCAGCGTCGAATATCTCCTCCGCTTTGAAACTAACACGGTCGTCCTTGCGGCTGACCCTGCCTTTTATTACAATGATTCTGTCCTCTTCCAGATAACGGATATTCTCCTGATATATCTTAGGAAACACCAGAACGTCCACTTCGCCTTGCATATCCTCAAGAGTAATAAACGCCATTTTTTCCTGTTTGGCTTTGGTAATATGGTGCTTAACGGTTTTAACCATACCGCCGGCTATTGCAAATGTGTCATCATCTTTTTCCGCCAGTTCTTTTGATGAAACAGTAAAAGTGTCAAGCACGGAGCTGTAACGTGCAAGGGGATGGTTGGTAACATAGAAGCCGAGAACCTCTTTCTCAAAAACAAGAAGCTCGTTTTCCGGTATCTCTTCAACATCGGGGTAGTATTCATCGTTTCCGCCGTCTTCATCATCGTCACCGTTAAGGAAGTCTTCTATGGACATTATGCCCTGTTCCTTCATTTTCTGTTTTCGCTGCCCCTGTTCTAGAGCCTGTTCAAGAACCTGAAGGTGCTGCCTGCGGTTTTTGCCGAAGCAGTCCATAGCACCTGCTTTTATGAGGGATTCCAGAACTTTTTTATTGGCAAGGCGGAGATCGATGCGCTCGCAAAGGTCGTAAATTGATGTATAAGGGCTCTCCAGCCTGTGCTGAACGATAGAATCTATAGCACCGAACCCCACGTTTTTTATGGCGCCCATTCCGAAACGGATGTTGCCGTTTTTTATGCTGAAGTCTTTCTCACTTTCGTTTATATCAGGCGGGAGAACAAGGATTCCCATCTTCTCCGTCTCTTCCTTGAAAGTTACTACCTTTTCACCCTTATCAAGCTCGCAGGAGAGCAGAGCAGCCATATACTCCACAGGGTAATTTGCCTTGAGCCACGCAGTTTGGTAAGCGACAATAGCATAAGCTGCGGAGTGGCTCTTGTTAAAGCCGTAATCAGCGAACTTTTCCATAAGGTTGAAAAGCTCTTCTGCTTTGTCTTTGCTGAACCCCTTATGTATTGCTCCCTCAACGCCCATTTTCTCATCGCCGTTGATGAAGATGTTCTTATGCTCCTCCATCAAAGATGCTTTCTTTTTACCCATTGCACGGCGGAGAATATCCGCATTACCAAGGGAGTAGCCGCCAACTATCTGGGCGATCTGCATTACCTGTTCCTGATAAACGATAATGCCGTATGTCTCACTCAATATGGGCACAAGTTCCTGAAGGGGATAGTCTATCACTTCCTCTCCGTGCTTCCTCTTAACAAAAGAGTCAAGCATCCCGCTGCCGATGGGACCCGGACGGTAAAGAGCCACAAGGGCGATAACATCCTCAATACATTCAGGGCGGAGTTTTTTAAGAAGGTTTTTCATGCCCTCACTTTCAAGCTGGAAAACACCTGTGGTATCCCCTGCGGAGAGCATGTCATAAGTCTTCTGATCTTCCAGATCAAGTTTCTGCATATCAAGCTCAAAGCCATGAACAGCCTTGATATTCTTCACCGCAGTGTCAATGATCGTAAGGTTTTTCAGCCCGAGGAAGTCGAACTTAACAAGCCCTACCTGCTCCAGCGTATCCTTCTCAAACTGGGTGACAACTTCATCATTCTGCCCTTTGCAGAGGGGAACATATACATCAAGGGGTTTATCGCCTATAACAATTCCGGCGGCGTGCATGCCTGAGTTTCTCAGCAGCCCTTCAAGCTTCCGGGCGTGACGGAGGATCTCCGTGCCTTTTTCCACTTCGGCGAATGCCGCCTCAAGGTCACTGTCTGTCTTAAGTGCCTTGTTTATAGTCATACCCGGTGATTCGGGTATGGTTTTGGCAAGTTTATCAACATCTTTGAGGGGTACTTCAAGTACCCTGCCCACGTCACGCACCGAGCCCCTGCCCAGAAGCTGACCGAAGGTTACAATCTGCGCCACTCTGTCATCACCGTATCTGCGGCGGACGTACTTGATCACTTCTTCCCTTCCGTTTACGCAGAAGTCTATATCAAAGTCAGGCATGGACTCCCTTTCCGGGTTAAGGAAACGCTCAAAGAGCAGATTAAAGCGGATGGGGTCTATATCTGTAATACCGAGGCAGTAAGCCACAAGTGAACCCGCACCGGATCCCCTTCCGGGTCCCACGGGAATTTTCTGTGTATGAGCGTAGTTGATGAAGTCCCAAACTATGAGAAAGTAGCCGGCAAAGCCCTTCATCACGATAATTTTAAGCTCCATCAGAAGCCTGTCGTAATACTCCTTGTGCATATCCTCCGGAATATGGGCAAGTTTTCTTTTCAGCCCCTCACGGGAAAGATGTTCAAGGTATGAATTGATTGTGAAACCTTCCGGTACATCATACTCCGGCAGGTGAAGATTTCCGAATTCTATTGATGTGTTGCATCGTTCGGCTATCTCAAGGGTATTAGTAAGAGCCTCCGGCACATCCCTGAATGAAGCCCACATCTCCTCCGGCGACTTGACCCAGAGCTGATCCGTGTGAATTTCCATCCTGTTCGGTGAGCTTAGTACGGACTGGGTCTGGATGCACATAAGCACCTCATGGGAGAGGTGATCGCCTTTTTCAAGGTAATGGCAGTCATTCGTAGCAACAAGGGGAATGCCCATATCCTTGGACATCTTCATAAGCTGCCTGTTTACCTGCACCTGTTCCGCAAGTCCGTTATCCTGTATCTCAAGGAAAAAGTTTTCTTTTCCGAGAATCTCCCTGTAAAGATCAGCCGTGCGGACCGCATGGGGCAGATCGTTGCGCATTATTGCTCTGGGGATCTCGCCGGCGAGGCAGGCAGAAAGACCGATAAGCCCTTCGGAATACTGTGCCAGCAGTTCCTTATCTATCCTTGGTTTGTAGTGAAAGCCCTCAAGCTGTGCCTTAGAGGCGAGAATACGCAGGTTGGCAAGTCCTTTATCGTCCTTTGCCAGCAGGATAAAGTGGTGGTTTTTGTCCTCGCCTTTTTCATAGTTTTTGTTAAACCTGTCATCCGGGGCGACATAAACCTCGCACCCCAGAATCGGTTTGAGATCCGCAGCTTTAGCTTTCTTGTAGAAATCCACAATGCCGTACATTGTTCCGTGGTCGGTTATGGCGGCGGACTTACTGCCATGATCCTTGAGCTTATCCATAAGATCGGCGATTTTTATCGCTCCGTCCAGAAGTGAATACTGTGTATGTAAATGAAGGTGAACAAATTCGTTTGCCATTTTGATGATACCGTCCTGATGGTTTGAAAACTTTCTTGCTTTGCTTGCAATAATTCAGTGATAATCACCTATGCTACTACATATAGTCCGCAGGCACAAGATTGAAGCCTTCTTTTTTATGTCAGTTATTTCCGCTGTTCTGACAGCAGGTTATATTTACGCCCAAATTGCCGCCGCATTAGTGGTTTTAGCATTTTTTCTTTCACGGCGTATGCTTGCCGTTATGAGTCTGCTTATCATTTCCCTTACACTGTTCATTCATTTCACTGCCCTTGTAACAGCAGAGAAAAACCCCGGCAGCGAACGAACCACATATGAAACAACCAGAGGGACAGTTCTTGCCGATAACACATACGCCCTCAAAGCAGGAGAGGCTGTAATAGGCAGTTACACCAAAGTCCCCTACAGAGGGCGCACAGGCAGGCTTGCACCGGGCTATCTGGTTCTGGATAAAGTATATTTCCGCACAGAAATTCCTTTTGTTTCGTGGATTCTGGAAAAAAGACAAAACCTCTCCGACAGAATGTATCAGCACTCAGCAGGCAGACTCAGAATAGTTCAGGCACTCCTCCTTGGGGATAAATCCTACCTTGACGGAAGGGTGCAGGATGTATATCTGCTGACAGGCTTAAGCCATCTCCTTGCGGTATCGGGAACCCATGTGGGCGTTATCACACTCATATGCTTCAGTCTGCTGTTTTTTCTGCCGTGGAAAGTGCGTATGCTTGCAGCCTGCTTTGCTCTGGCTGCGTTTGTTCCTCTGGCGGGATTCAAAGTCACGGTGATGAGGGCTGCAGTCACAGCAATAACCGCTATGACAGCATGGATGCTGGACTGCCGGACGGATCTGCGCAAGCTTGTGCTTTTTCTCTGGGGATTTTTCATTCTTATTGCTCCTTCACTTCTGGGCAACATATCATTTCTTCTTTCATTCACTGCGGTTTACGGCATAACATCATTGCAGTTCAGGGGTATAGGCTGGCTGGAGGGAACAATCAAAGTCGGCATAGTAGCAACGGCTTTCACCATGCCTCTTTCCATGTACATTTTCGGGACATTCAACCCTGCAAGCATTTTCAGCACAATAGTCATGGTACCGGTGGTGTATCTTCAGCTTATTGCAGGTTTTATGTATATTCTTTTCCCTTCGGTAAGCCTTGAACCGCTCGTGATGCTGGAGAAACTGAATATATGCACATCAGACCTCATGGCATCTGCTACTGGCGTCTTTTTTGTTCTAAAGCATATAGGTCTGCACCTGTTTATTTTTCTCACACTGTTTCTGGCAATTGTGTCCCGCACTAAGCATGTTCTTCTCTCTGCGGCGGTATTTCTCGCTGTATTTATCCCTGTTAAAATGGAAGACGGACTATATTTCCCAGAACTGGGAAGATACAGAGCCTTCATCTACAAAGAAGGGGACAGAATCGAAGCATTTTATTCCGGAATGAGATCAAACTACCTGTACTCATTCATACCCTTCGCCGCCCGTTTCGGGGTAACTGATTTCGATTACGCAGAGATTGAGGTCTATGGCAATGAAAACATTATTTTCAGAAACTTAGAGCCGTCTGGCAGTTTCTCCCGCATATGTGTGAATAATCCGGAATGTTTAAAACCCTTGATTTATATGACAAGATCGAACACCATAACAAAATCAAACATCAACACAGATAAATTCTATTTTGTATATAAAAACAAATTCGAGGCGGAAAATATTACGGAGCTTTATGACTCTGCACCGCTGTACTATAAACCGGAGTGGATAAGGGAAAGATGAATATATTTGTCAATGAAAAGGAAAGAACAGTGGAAAAAGGCGCAACAGCCTTTGAAGTGAGGAGCTTTTTCAAGGCGGATGCAGATGTTGTTATTCTGAACGGGCATCTCATCGGAACTGACATGCCCCTTAAAAACGGTGACAAAATATCCCTCATCAAAAAAGGTGAAATCCCCCCCGCTGACGAACTGGAAAGCCTTCTTGTGTCCCGCCACACTCCCGGTGTTCATGACAAAATGAAGAAAGCGAGAATCGCCGTGGCAGGTCTGGGCGGTCTCGGGTCAAACATTGCTATGAGCCTCGCCAGAATGGGTGTGGGAGATATGCTCCTTGTGGACTACGATGTTGTGGAGCCTTCAAACATCAATCGTCAGCAGTATTTTGTGGATCAGATAGGCATGAAGAAAACAGACGCTCTCAGAGTAAGTCTTGAGCGCATCAATCCATATGCTTCATACACCTATAAAGACGTTTTTCTTACAGAAGAAAACACCGCAGATATTTTTAAAGATTACGATGTGATAATAGAAGCAATAGACAAAGCCGAAACAAAAGCTATGATAATACGCGAATGTGCAGCAAAGTGCAGGGAAAGCTTCATAATAGGCGCAAGCGGACTCGCCGGATATGCTGACACATCAGTTATAAGTGTCCGCTTTGCAGGCAGAATGGCCATAGTAGGTGATTTTGTCAATGAAGCAAAACCGGGTCAAGGGCTTATGGCTCCCCGTGTTGCTGTGGCTGCAAATATGCAGGCGAATCTCGCTGTCAGATATATTCTGGGGGATTTGCAGGAGGTAAAGAAATGATAAAAGCTGTGATAAACGGAAAAGAGGCGGAAGTAAAAAAAGACTCAACCCTTGCGGAGATTATCTCCCTTTACAAGCTTAATCCGGAAAGAGTGGTTGCTGAAGTTAACGGAAATGTTCTCACAAGGGATAAATACGCTGATACGCTGGTAAACAACGGAGACAAGGTTGAACTGATAAACTTTGTGGGCGGCGGTTAGGAAAAAATAGTCTTTATTGCACTCATCAGGGCTTCTTTCATCACAGGCTTGCTTATGTAGGCTTTCACACCGAGGCACTCCGCTTTTGAAATCAGCTCACGGTCATTGAAGGCAGTGGTTACAATGACCTTGGCGTCCGGTTTTTCCTTCATTATGCACTCGCACATTTCGAGCCCGTCCATGACGGGCATCTGTATGTCAGTAATGACAAAATCCGGATTGTGCAGTCTGTGCATCTCAAGACCTTCCCTACCGTCGCACGCTTCAATCACCTTTGAAAAACGCCTGCGGAGAAGACGCAGAAGAGATTCCCGTACATAAAAATCATCTTCTACATAAAGCACTGTCAGAGAGTCAGCTTCCAATTTCACTCACCTTAAGGTAACCGCCACCGCAAAATTAGCAGGCTGCTAACTTTTTTATAAAAGATTTAAGTAACTTACGCTGTTCAAGTAATATTAAATGCTGTTTTATATAAAAAATGTCAAGTTTTTTTCAAAGATACACTAATTATTTATATGTATATTACTGCCTAGGTTAATTGTAACATATAATTTTACAGGAATTACAAGGTGCATTTTTTTAATCAGTCCAAAAAGCCCGCCCAAAGAGGCAAAACGAACAGTTTTGCACAAATGCTCACACAAATCAAGCTCATAGAGCGTCTGCGGTTAAAATTTGTTCTGGCATTATAAATCTTTTCTCTATATATTCGCAGTCATATTCAACATTGCGGAGGTATATAAGATGGGCGGTTGCTCACAGGACGATTCGAGCTGCAGCAGCTGCAGTTCCGCCGGCGCATGCAGTACCGACGAAAAGCAGAAGCACACGGACGAGTTAATTCAGAAGAGACTCTCAGGCATCAAATACAAAATCATGGTCATGAGCGGCAAAGGCGGAGTGGGTAAATCCACCGTCAGCGTCAGCCTTGCATCCATGCTGAACGCCATGGGCTATACCGTAGGCATACTTGATGCGGACATACACGGACCCAACATCCCCAAGATGCTGGGTATCACAAAAAAAGGCGCCATGAGCAGTGAAGACGGCATAGTTCCCTTTGAACCCATTGACGGGCTTAAGGTCATGTCTGTGGGATTTCTCATTGAAAATGACGACGATGCAATAATCTGGCGTGCTGCCATAAAACACAGCATGATACAGCAGTTCATCAGCGATGTTTCATGGGGCGAGATCGATTTCCTCGTAATTGACCTTCCCCCCGGAACAGGTGATGAGCCTCTTTCAGTGGCGCATGTAATCGGTAATGTTGACGGCAGCGTGATTGTTACCACTCCTCAGGATGTGGCACTTCTTGACTCACGTAAATCCGTAACATTCAGCAGAAAGCTTAATGTGCCGATTTTTGGTATAATTGAAAATATGAGCGGCTTGTGCTGTCCCCACTGCGGAGAGACAATTGATCTCTTCAAAACAGGCGGCGGCGAAAAAGCAGCAGAGGAGCTTGGCGTAACTTTCCTCGGGAAAATACCCCTTGAGCCTCAGGTTGTTCAGGACGGAGACTCCGGCACGCCTCATGTTATAGGACATCCCGGCTCTGCCGTGGCAAAAGCCATGAAAGAAGCTACAATAAAGATTCTTGAGCAGACCATAAAAAAAGAGGGGTAATCCCATGAATATGCCGAAGGTGCTTTTTGTATCGAGCGAAATTGCTCCCTACGCAAAAACAGGCGGACTGGCGGATGTCGGCTCCTCCCTTCCCAAGGCATTAAAATCCGCAGGGGCGGACGTGATAAGCGTCATGCCCCTGTACTCCTCTGTAAACCGTGAAAAATTCAACCTCACGCAGGTATTTCAGTCCGCCTGCGTGCATATGGGCAACTGCGAGGAATGGTACAGCGTTTATAAGGCCTCCCTCAGCGGTGTTGACACCTATTTCATAGAATTCTCAAAATACTTTGACCGTTCCGGAATATATCACACCAAGGCAGGAGAATACGCAGACAACGCATACCGCTTCGCCTTTTTCTGCCGTGCAGCCATGCAGACAGCCAAGGATCTTAAGTTCAAGCCGGATATCATCCACTGCAACGACTGGCAGACAGGGCTGATCCCTTACTACATACGCAAAGAGGAAGATTTTTTCTTCAACGGAAGCAAAACTGTAATCACAATACACAACATAGGATATCAGGGAATATTCGGAGCTGATGTACTGGAATACGCCAGAATTGACATTGCTGATTTTCATGCGGAAAGTTTTGAATCATTCGGCGGAGTCAATTTCCTCAAAGGCGGCATAGCCTATGCAGACAAAATAACCACTGTCAGCCCGTCTTATGCGCAGGAGATTCAGGGGGAAACAGGCGGCGGCGGACTGCATAAGCTTCTCTCATACCGAAAGTACGACCTTGAAGGCATCCTGAACGGCATAGATACAGAAGAATGGAACCCTGCTGCTGACAGTTACATTCCCCGGAACTTCACCGCAGAGACAATTCATCTGAAGAAAGACAACAAGCTTGCCCTTCAGAAACGTTTCATGCTCACACCCGATGAAAATGTCGCTCTTTTTGGTTTTGTGGGCAGGTTTGCGGAGCAAAAAGGGCTGAATCTCATGCGTTATGCAGTCGAGAAAGCCCTGGATACTATGGTTTGCCAATTTATAATAATAGGTAGCGGGGAAACAGAATACGAGCGATATTTCGGGGAACTTCCGGCTAAATACCCTTCAAGAGCGGGTTCATATATAGGCTACAGCGAAGAAGCGGCTCATCTTCTTGAAGCAGGCGCTGATTTTTTCGTTATGCCTTCGCTTTATGAGCCCTGCGGACTGAACCAGATGTACAGCCTCGCTTACGGTACCCTTCCTGTTGTACGTGCCACAGGCGGACTTGACGATACTGTTAAGAACTACAACGAGCAAACAGGCGGCGGAACAGGCTTCAAGTTTAATTTAATTGACGGAGAAGCCCTTTACAATACTATCGGCTGGGCTGTCAGCACTTATTATGACAGACCCGCACATATTAAACAAATGCGCCTTTCAGCCATGAAGGAAAACTTCGGCTGGGAAAAATCAGCAGCAAGATACATTGAACTTTACAAAAGCATCACCGCTGTATAAGATCAGCTAGCTTACAACTATCTTTGCGGAAGATAGTTTATTATTTTTTTATCTGTATTTTGAATAGTTAATTTTGTTAATAGTTTCCGAAAATTGTTGACTTTTCATGCGGCAGGAATGATTATTACCGTTAACAATATTCTATTATTCATATACACAGCTTTTATATTCTGCGGAGGCTTATCGTGAGAAACGAGATTGAGGTCTTCAAAGCACTCGGAGACGAAAACAGAGTGCGTATTGCAATGATGCTCAGAGAAAGGCCTATGTGTGTGTGCGAAATTGATTCGGTTCTGGACATCGCTCTCTCAACTGTGTCGTCGCATCTGAAAATCCTTAAAACGTCCGGAATCATAAAGGACAAAAAGGATGGACGCTGGGTCATTTACAGTATCAATGAAGACAATGAATTTGTAACGGAAGTAATGGACATTTTTGAAAGGAAACTGGCTGACGACGTTATTCTGAGCGGAGACAGAATCAAGCTTTCCACCCTTCCCGAATCTGTCTGCACCAAGTACCAGAGTGTTTAGCGGGCTTTAAAAAACCTTTCGGGGTTTATGCTGCGGAGGGTATCTGCCGCTTTTTCAGGTTCGATGCCCTTATACTCTAAAACAACTGTCAGTGGTGATCCGCCCGAAGTCAAGGTTATATATCCTTTATTATAACCGCTGCCTGTAAACATGGCGGTATAGTTATCATATTTTTCTGTTCTGGTAACATTTCCTGCTTTAATCCCATGTTCTTCAAGCACATGCACGTCTGCACCGGAATAGATTGAAAGCCTGAGAGAAGCATGCTCCGAAGAGTATTCTCTTGACGCAGTATCAACATCACCCCGTGGAAGAGGCAGAGAACTGCCCTCAGCAGGAGAAGAAGAGTAGCCGCTTATTTCCGGCAGCAAATCCATAAGAACCCTGAAGTCCGCCGAAACGGATAATGAACAAAGAAAAACAAGCAGGAAAAACGCCGGTTTTTTCATTCTCAATCGTGACGGGGATTAGAACTTACAAGTTTAGCCGCATTTGTCATCTGGCGGTAGATTTCCTCTTCACTCACTTTTTCACGGGCTCTGTCCACCCCATCTTCATAAACCTGATAGCATGGCTGAATATTATTCAGTGTAACAGCCACTATATCCAGCGCACAGCTTCCGCAGGCGCAGATACCGGGATTTCTTTCAAGGAAAAAAGGGAGCATGTCCCATACACGTTTTTCATTCACGTTGCGCAGGGCGTCAACGTCATAATAGTTGATTTTAGCCATAAATCGCCTTACTATTCCCTACCCCGTTTCAGGGCGGATTTTATACGTTGTATAATTCTGCACTGTTACTGTTAAAAGATAACATCCGGAGTCTGCCCATGCAAGATAAAATAGCCGTAATAGGCGCAGGAAGCTGGGGAACAGCCCTCGCAAGTCTCCTCGGTTCATCAGGTTACAAAGTAACCCTCTACGCATTCGAAGACGAAGTAATAAAAGGCGTAAATGAGAAAAACGAGAACCCGATCTTTCTCCAGGAAATCAAGCTCTCAGCAAATGTGAGCGCAAAAAGCTTCTCTGATATCAGCACAATGACAGAGAAACACATAGTCTGGGCTGTGCCTACGCAGTTTTCCAGAAGGGTTGCCGAAGCAAACAGGGAAGCACTGAAAAATAAAGATATAATAATCGCCACTAAAGGGATCGAAATAGCCACAGGCAAGCTTGTCATAGAGATGCTTTCGGAATCCGCCGAGGCGGAATATTCCATAATATCAGGTCCCTCATTCGCTAAGGAGGTCGCACTCGGCAAACCGACAGCGGTCAGTGTTGCCTCCAAGAACCCTGAGCGCGCCGGATGGTGGCAGAACGCACTTTCCGCCCCTTCCTTCCGCTGTTACTGCACGGATGATGTGGCAGGGGTAGAGATTGGCGGAGCAATCAAAAACGTAATCGCAGTCGCCGCAGGAATATCAGACGGACTGGGCTTCGGCTACAACGCCAGAGCGGGACTTATCACCAGAGGTCTGGCGGAGATAGCACGCCTTGGCGCAGCAATGGGAGCAAAACCTGAAACCTTCATGGGGCTCTCCGGCATGGGAGACCTTGTTCTGACCTGTACCGGAGATTTGAGCAGAAACAGGCAGGTGGGGCTTAAACTCGCCGAAGGTTTCAGCATAGAAGATATCACAGGAAAAATGAACATGGTTGCAGAAGGTGTTTATACAGCCAAAGCAGCTTACGCCTACGCCGAAAAAGCAGGCATCGAAATGCCCATAACCGAACAGGTATACAAAGTTATTTACGAAAATAAGAACCCGAAAGATTCTGTAATGGCACTCATGGAGCGTCCTTTAAGAAAAGAATAATTTTTGTTAAAGCCTGCGGTTTTCTGCCGCAGGCGCATTGTCGTGTCTTTATATCTTACTGCCATGATAGATATTAACAAAATCTATCATATCCAATTTTTATCCATCACTCTTAATCACTCATATTGTATTCAATATCATTATCTTTTATTGGTTATTGAGATAAACAACTATTAAACTTTGTTCACTCAACATTTCTTGCACACTCATTTAAGCAGGGATAAGCTTCCTTATACGAGTGATTAAATATCTGAAAGGTGGTGCGACAATGATTCAACTTAAAATCGGAACTAAAATTCTCCTCTCTGCGCTTATTCCGTCTGTTTTTCTTTCCTTTGTTCTGACAGTAATAGCTGTCCGTAACATCAGCAGCATGGGCAGATCTCATGTTGAAATGGTCGAGAACAACATGATGACTATGAAAAAGACAGAACTGGAAAGCTATATTGATATTGCTGTAAACTCCATAAAATTCATGGTTGACAACCCTGAGTTCACCGAAGAAAACGCAAAAGCGGAAGCAAAAGAGATCCTACTTAGGCAAACATACGGACAGGATGGATATTTCTTTGTTTATGATAAAAAAGGAACATGTATCGTTCAGCCCTCAAACAGAGATCTTGAAGGCACAAGCCAGTGGGATGTAAAAAATGCCGCCGGATTCTACGTGACAAGGGAAGTTATTAATGCCGCCGTATCAGGGGACGGTTTCATAGTTTATTCATGGTTTAAGGCATCCAAAAACGCCGAAGCCGACAAGCTCTCATACTCTGTACAAATACCGAAATGGGGATGGGTCATAGGTACAGGTTTCTACATAGATGATATAGAAGAAGAAACAGCAAGAATAGACGCAAGCATAAAACATGAAATCAACAGCATTGTAATATTCTTCATGTCACTTTCCGTTGTCTGTCTTCTTGCGGTTGCCATTGTGGCGTATTTCATATCGAAAAAAATCTCATCAAGCGTGGCTTCCGTATCTCTCTCCCTGAAAGAAATAGCGGAAGGAGAGGGAGACCTCACCGTACAGCTCCCCATAAACTCCACAGATGAAGCCGGTCAGCTTGCCGGATATTTTAATACTTTCCTCGCCAAACTCCGTGACATAATCAACATTGTCAAAATGAATGCTGATACCGTGGCATCCAGCAGCACAGAGCTTGCCGCATCGGTTGAAGAGCTTTCAACAACAATGAACGACCAGTCCTCGCAGGTTTCCGGTGTCGCCACAGCAACAGAGGAAATGAGCGTCTCCGCCGGAGAGGTAACAAACTCGGTTGGCGAAGGACGAAACAACATTGATGAAACCCACAGTCTCACAATTGAAGGAAACAATAAACTTCAGCAGGCAGTAAAAGAGATGATGCTCATCAGAGGCAATGTGGAGACCTTGGGCAAAACAGTAGAGAACCTCATGGAATCTTCATCTACCATAGGAGAGATAATAAACGTTATCACTGACATAGCAGATCAAACAAACCTGCTGGCGCTCAACGCAGCAATTGAAGCTGCAAGGGCAGGTGAACATGGACGGGGTTTTGCTGTCGTAGCTGACGAAGTGAGGAAACTCGCTGAGAGAACCCAGACATCAACCGGAGAAATCTCAAGAATCATCGGAACTCTTCAGAACGAGGCAAAAGCTGCTTCGCATGAAATGGTCAACGCCAGAGGAAGAGTGGAAAACGGTGTGCAGATAATTGATGACACCAAAAACACATTTGAGCGTATTGTAAATTCAGTGGACACTTTAAGCACAGTAAACGGCGTGATTCAGTCTGCTGTTGAGGAGCAGTCAAAAGCAATTCTGAACATAAACGGAAACGCCCAGATGATAGCATCCGGAGTCGAACAAAGCTCCGCTGCTCTTCAGGAAGTTTCAGCAACCATATCAAACCTGCAGGTTCAGGCAGACGAACTTAAAACTCTTGTCAATAAATTCAAAGTTTAGCAATACAGCTTAAGGGGGCACCTGCCCCCCTTCTTTTCATTTATTCACCCTTCATCATTTTTTTCTGCTGTTTTTTCCACTTCTGTGGAATAATCATAAAAATAATACTAAAATTAATTACTTATTATTAGGTAATACTACAGTTCATTCACAATCATTTTTTCAGGCGGTGTGTAAATGTTTAATTTGAAGATCGGTTCCAAGATCCTGCTTTCAGCGGTAATTCCCGTACTGATCCTATCTTTCGTGCTTGCATTTATAAGCATAAGCAACATACGGAAAATGGGGAACGAGGAAATTACTCTTGTTGAAACAACCATGATGAATCTCAAAAAAGCCGAACTGAGCAACTATATTGATTTGGCAAAGACATCCGTAAAAACCATAATGTCAGATACAACCCTCACAAAAGAGGAGGCACAGTACAAAGTTAAGGAAGCAATACGCCATCTCTTTTACGGAGCAGACGGCTACTACTTTATATACACTTATGAAGGCGTTAACGTTCTTCTGCCGCCTACTCCCCAGAGAGAAGGAACGCTTATGTGGGATGTGCAGGACAAGGAAGGGCTGTACCTCATCCGTGAACTTGTCAAAAATGCGCAGAATGGCGGCGGCTATCTTGTTTACCTGTGGGATAAGCCTTCGGAAAAAACCATTGCAAAAAAGCTTTCCTACTCTGTTCCTGTCAGTGACTGGGACTGGGTGCTTGGCACAGGCTTCTACATTGACGACATAGACAAGGAAGTCGCAAAGATCAGGGAAAGAACCGCCGGTGAGATCGGTGCGGTCGTTATTAAGTTTATTTTAATAGCGGTAATATCCATCGGACTGATTATCGCCGCAGCCATATATATTTCACGGCGCATTTCAGGCAGCATCAAAAATGTTTCATCCTCACTGAAAGAGATAGCAGAAGGGGAAGGTGACCTCACCAAGGCAATTGTTGTGGACACTAATGACGAAGTCGGTGAACTGAGCAGATATTTCAACGAATTTATCAGCAAGCTCCGTGACATAATTCAGGCAGTGATGATGAATGCCGATACAGTGGCATCCAGCAGCACACAGCTTGCCGCATCCACAGAAGAGCTTTCCACCACCATGAACAATCAGGCAGCGCAGATTTCAGGAGTGGCAAGCGCCACAGAACAGATGACGGCATCTGCTGCGGAAGTTTCAGGCTCCATTGATGAAGGAAGAAAAAATATAGACGAGACAAACGCTCTCACAATAGAAGGAAACAACAAGCTTCAGGATGCAGTCAATGAAATGACTGTGATTAAAGGAAATGTGGAAACTCTCGGCACAACAATTCAGGGGCTGCTGGAATCATCCTCACGCATTGGTGACATACTCAATGTTATCACAGATATAGCAGACCAGACAAACCTGCTTGCCCTTAATGCGGCAATAGAAGCGGCAAGAGCCGGAGAACACGGACGGGGCTTTGCAGTAGTTGCTGATGAGGTACGTAAACTTGCAGAGCGCACCCAGACATCCACAGGAGAAATATCCAACATAATTCAAAACCTTCAGAAAGAGGCAAGACTCGCTTCAACGGAGATGACAAATGCTAAAAACAAGGTTGAAGGCGGCGTGGAAATAATCAATGACACTAAAGCCACCTTTGAACACATTGTTCAGGCTGTGGATACTATGAGCAGAGTAAACGGCATAATACAGTCCGCAGTAGAGGAACAGGTGGGGGCTATTCAGAACATAAACGAAAGCACCCAGATGATAGCTTCCGGCGTTGAGGAAAGCTCATCAGCTCTTCAGGAGGTCGCCTCCACAATATCCAGCCTGCAGATTCAGGCAGATGAACTCAAACTTCTGGTAAATAAGTTTAAAATCTAAAACAAAAAGGCGGGGTTTCAAGCCCCGCCCTGTTAATTTTTCAGTATCTCTCGACCTTTTTCAGCCATCCTGCAGGAGCCTTCACCCTGCCGTTCTGAATGCCTGTGTAGTATTCGTAGATGGATTTGCTGACGCTGCCTATCTTACCGTCACCGACTTTAAGCTCACGTCCGTCCTCAAAAATGTAAGAACCCACTGGAGATACAACAGCAGCAGTTCCGAAACCGCCCGCCTCAACTATATCACCGTTTTCTATTCCTTTGATAAAGTCGTCTATGCGTATTTTCTCCTGAATAACCTTGCGTCCAAGTTCCTTCTGAAGCTCAATAACAGATTCGGAAGTGATGGCACGGAGTACAGATTCAACAAATTCAGGAATAACCACAGTGCCGTCTTTCATAACGTGATAGTGGTTCATGGCGCCGCATTCTTCAATGTATGTGTTGGTACAGTCAAGATACAGAACCTGACTTGCACCCTTGGAGTATGCGTATTCGCCGGCACGGAGTGAGGAAGCGTAGTTCCCGCCGGTTTTGGATGAGCCTGTTCCACCGGGGGCTGCCCTGTGGAAACGGTCAGTTATGAGCAGTTTCACTGGTTCGCTTATCCCTTTGGGGTAGTATGGACCGCTGGGTGAAAGAATAACTGCATAAGTATATGTTTTGCTTGGTTTAACGCCGAGCATGTCTTCCGTTCCGAACATAAACGGACGTATGTAAAGCGATGCTCCTTCCTGAATGGGAAACCATTTTCTGTCAACATCGATCAGCCTCTGGATTCCTTCTATCTGAAGCTCTTCGTCTATACGGGGCATACAGACTATATCTGCTGAGATATTAATCCTTTTTGCATTTTTATCTATACGGAATGAGTAAATTTCACCGTCCGGGTGCATGAAAGCCTTTGCACCTTCAAAAATTTCCTGAGAATAATGAAGGGCTGTTGCTCCGGGGGCTATGCTGAAATTGGCGTAAGGGACAATCCTTGCGTCTTTCCAGACTCCGTCCGCATAATCTACGACAAACATGTGATCAGTGCGGAGCTGTCCGAAAGGCAGAGGCTTTTCGGGCTTAAAGAGGTCCTGACGTCTTTCTGATTGGGGTTTGAGTTTTAATTCGATTTTCATCCTAACACCTTCTATAAATTGCCGTACAAAAACGGCGGGGTTGATCTGCACAGAAGTCCGCCGCAGACCGGTACAGTTTACATATAAAAAATGCGATACAGTTTAGTCAACCTAGACTTATTTAAGATTAACGGAACAAAACCGCCCTGTCAAGGGGATAAAACCATATACAAGAACCCCAATTTATCATAAAATAGATAAATGCGTATCTAAAATCGTGCCATTAATGGCATTTTTCATAAATACAGACACACATTTCAATGTGTATCCGGAATTTCGGCAGAGAGCTGATTTTCTGAATTATCAGGAAGGTAGAAGTTAATGAAATTAGTAGTCGACGGCAATTACATAGCATACAGGGCATTCTATGCCACACGCCCGCTGACCAACAGCAAAGGCTTTCCCACTGCGGTAATACACGGTTTTCTCCAGTTTATTTTATCAATGAAGGAAAAACTCAGTCCCGACGGGATATACGTTGTTTTCGACTCAAAGGAAAAAACAAAACGCCATGAAATGCACGAAGCATACAAAGCCACCCGTGAGTCGATGCCGGAGGATATGATACCACAGCTTGAAGCATTAAAAGAGATGATTCCTCTTATGGGGATACCTGTTCTCTGTATTGACGGGTTTGAGGCTGATGACACCATAAATACCCTTGCACTCACCCTTGAAGGCGAAGTTTATATAGCCACAAAGGATAAGGATCTTCACCAGCTTGTGAACGGCAAGGTAAAAATCCTTGATCTCTCCACAAATACACCTATGGGTTCGGCAGAAGTCACTGAGAAGTTCGGTCTTCCGCCGGAAAAGATACTGGACATGCTCGCCCTCAGCGGAGACACATCTGACAACATCCCCGGCGTTGCCGGAGTCGGTGAAAAAACGGCGCAGAAGCTTTTAAATGAATTCGGCACTCTGGAAGGAGTGTATGAAAATATAGACAAAGTCAAAGGTAAACTTAAGGAAAAGCTTGAGAATGATAAGGAAAAAGCGTTTTTCAGCCGTGAGCTTGCCACATTGCAGTTCATTGATGACCTGAAAACGGAAATTCCGCCTAAGGATGATGCGGTGCTTGAAGAAAAGCTCCGTGACCTTGAGATGAACTCAATTCTCCGCAGACTCTTCGGCGAGGGATCTGCAAAGCCGAATGCCCCTGCGGCGGACAAACCGCCTGTGGATACGGATTTCACAGTGATCGCAAGCATAAACGGCGAAATATGGACACAGCATAAGGATCAGGAGGCGGAAGTAAAAACGCCGGATTCCATCCCGCAGGATGCTGTACTTTATGACCTCAAGCATATCTACAAGGAAACAGGGCTTAAGCCGGAAAACCCCAGAGATATAATGCTGATAAGCTGGATGAACGAGCCTGATCAGGGCGGACTGCGTCCCATGAAGGATGAACAGGCGGAGGATTTTATCTCACGCATCAGACAGTCTGCGGCGGATGAAATAGATAATCTTGAAAAAAATGACCTGAAAAAGCTCTATGAAGAGATGGAGATAGAAACATCATACGTTCTGGCGGAGATGGAAAAAAAGGGTGTGAAGCTTGATCCGGAAAGAATACGGGAAGTGGCAAAAACCCTTGAGACAGAGCTTATCCAGCTTCAGAACACTCTGATAAACGCTGTGGGGCATGAAATCAACCTCAATTCCCCCAAACAGCTCTCCGCATTTCTTTATGACGAACTCGGTATAAAGGCTGTTAAAAAGACCAAAACCGGATTCTCCACATCGGAAGAGGCTCTGCGTGATCTTATAGTCTACAACCCTGACCACGCAGAAGTTATATTGAATATCCTGCGCCATCGGGAATTGAGCAAACTGCTCTCAACCTACACATACACGCTGATAAACTTCATAGATTCCCGCACAAAGCGCATCCACACGGAATTCAAGCAGACGGGAACAGCAACTGGCAGACTTTCGTCCACTGCGCCCAACATGCAGAACATTCCCCAGAAGGGAGAGTTTGCAAAAGCAATCCGCTCCGCCTTTGTGCCGGAGGACGGCTATGTTTTTGTATCGTTCGACTATTCGCAGATCGAGCTGCGAATCCTCGCTCACCTCACAGGGGATACAGCTCTAGTTGACGCTTATTCAAAGGGATTGGATATTCATACGCAGACCGCCTCAAAGGTTTTCGGAGTGCCGGAAGAGGATGTTGATTCAAAAATGCGCCGCATGGCAAAAGCCGTCAACTTCGGTATAATATACGGGCTTTCCGCTTACGGGCTCTCAAGAGATACCGGAGTAAACCCCAAGGAAGCGCAGATCTTTATAGACAAATACTTCGCCACATACGGCGGAGTAAAAACGTTTATAGCCGAAACTGTTGAAGAAGCGAAAAGAAACGGCTTTGCAAAAACGATTTTCGGACGAAAAAGATTTATATCTGACATAAAAAGCAGAAACAGAACGGTTGCGATGAAAGGCGAACGTGTTGCCGTGAACACCCAGATGCAGGGTTCTGCTGCAGACATAATCAAGGTGGCAATGCTGAACTGCGATAAATATATTAAAGAGAATAAGCTGGATGCCCACCTTATTCTTCAGCTTCATGATGAACTTGTTTTCGAGGTGAGGCAAGAACTGGCAGACAGCTTCTTTCCGGCAGTGAAAGACATAATGGAAAGCGCCGCCAGTCTGCGGGTTCCGCTTTCGGTCAACGGTTCTACAGGTAAAAATCTCGGGGAGCTTAAATAACAATGGGAAGACTCGACACGGTAATCAAAGAAAACAGAGAGCTTAAGGACGAGCTTGAGAAGCTTATCACTCTCGTAAGGGAAAATGAGGCAAAGCACGGCGGTTTCAGAATAGTGGAATACGCTTTCCTCCTTTCAGGTTCTTTGGCGGAAGTAACAGAAAAACCGCTTACCTATCTTGCCGAAATCTTTGATATAGATAAGGCTGTCCTGTTCCTCAATTCAGATATTCTGGACTTTGAACGCAGAACAGACAACATGGCTGATAAAATATTCTTCCATCCTGAAAAGGTGTTTAAATACTTCTTTCTTGAAAAACGCCCCTACTCCGGCAAAGATACCATGAACATTATAAGCGAGTTCAGGGTTGAGGAGCAGATAGGTTCATATCTTATTGCGCCCATCACCGAAAATGGAAAAATAATCGCCGCCCTTGCCCTCTTCAGTAAAGATACAGAAAGATTTGAGGACTCAGGTTCAATGGATTTTGTGAAGGAGCTTTCCTTCGTGGTGATGGTTGCCCTTAAAAAACTTCATAACACAGAGATAATATACAGGCAGGCAAGAACAGACTTCCTCACGGGGGTCTATAACAAAATGGCAATGGGAGAGCTGATAAGCGCCCAGATAAGCAGGCATCAGCGTTACGGCAAAGGCTTTTACTTCATAATGGCTGACATAGACAACTTTAAGGCTATTAACGACAGAGAAGGTCATCTGGTAGGCGACAACATCCTTGTTGATATATGCAGCGGTTTCAGAAAAAACCTCAGAGCAAGCGACATACTGGGGCGTTTCGGCGGAGATGAATTTTTTATTATAATCCCTGAGGACGAAAAAGTTAATATAGCCTCCATCTGCTCCAAGCTTGGAGAAGTTGCGGGTGAGGTGTTTGAAAAAACAGGCTATAAAGGAATCGCCGGAATAAGCGGCGGAGTGGTGGCGATTCCCAAAGATCTGCCCGCCGGAACGGAAAGTGTGGAGATAGTAAAACTTGCCGACTCAAGGCTTTATGAAAGCAAGAACGACGGCAAAAACAAATTTACAGGTATTTGAAAATGATAATAAAAAGAACAGACGAAAAACTTAAAACAATACTCGGCAGAAACGAATCCTTTGATGAGCAGTATCTTGAGACTGTTCTCTCGATAATAAGCAGAATCAGAAAAGAGGGTGATACCGCCCTTGTGGAACTCACTCAGAAGTTTGACTGTTTTGACTGTAAAAAGATGGAAATCACCCGCAGTGAAATGGAAAAAGCATACAAAGCCCTTGACCCCGCCTTAAAGAAATCTCTGGAAAAGGCAAGGGACAACATAGTCTCCTTCCATGAAAAACAGCTTGAAAAAACATGGATGTATGAAAAAAGCGAAGGCACATTCCTCGGGCAGAAGGTCACTCCTCTGGAAAGAGCGGGTGTTTACGTTCCCGGCGGCAAAGCGGTTTATCCTTCAAGCGTACTAATGAACACCCTTCCGGCAAAGGTTGCAGGGGTTAAGGAAATCATAATGACCACGCCCGCCACAGGCGGAGAAGTTAACCCTGTGGTGCTTGCTGCGGCGTACCTCGCAGGAGTGGACAGGGGCTTTAAAATCGGCGGGGCACAGGCAATAGCAGCCCTCGCATACGGAACGGCAACTGTCCCCAGAGTGGACAAAATTGTGGGACCCGGCAACATTTATGTGGCACTTGCCAAGAAAATGGTTTTCGGTCAGGTGGATATTGACATGATCGCAGGTCCCAGTGAAATACTCATAATTGCGGATAAATCCGCAAAAGCCAAATACATAGCCGCAGATATGCTCTCGCAGGCAGAACACGATGAGCTGGCAAGCTCCGTTGTGGTTACAGATAATAAAAAACTCGCCGAAAAGGTTGAAGAAGAGCTTAAAAAACAGCTTGAAGCACTCCCCAAGAAGGAGATAGCAGGGAAATCACTGGCTAACTACGGGGCAATCATCGTCGTGAAAGACATGGAAGAGGCATGCGAGGTGGCGAATGAAATAGCCCCGGAACACCTTGAACTCTGTGTGGAAAACCCCATGGAGATGATGCTTAAAATTAAAAATGCCGGAGCTATATTCCTCGGTGAATACACGCCGGAACCAGTGGGAGACTACATAGCAGGTCCCAACCACGTTCTCCCCACCGGAGGGACGGCACGCTTTTTCTCACCCCTCGGAGTTTACGACTTCGTGAAGCGTTCAAGCATACTCTACTACTCCAAGAAGCAGCTTGCTGAAGACATGGAGGATATAATCACACTCGCAGAACACGAAGAGCTGATAGCCCACCGCAATTCTGCCGCAATAAGGCAGAAGAAGAAATAATCAAAAGCATACCGGGGAAGCCTTCAAAAAGCTTCCCTGCCGTCTACTTCAGCTTATAGCTTGTGCGGCTGCTGTTTTTGAGTAAAATGCGCAGAAGGGGAAAATACACCGCAGGAGCGGCAAGAGTCACAGCGGCGGTCATAAGCTCGGAAAAGCCCGCAGAATCAGCAGAAACAGCAGCAATGAGCATCAGCACCACAGGTACGATATACACCAATCCCACAGAGCGGTAAAACTCACGGCGGGATATTTCCACAGTCACCTCATCCCCTTTTTTAAGGGAACGGGTACTTTTCAGACGCAGAAACATTGAACCGCTTTCGGTCATTCCGCATGAGCCTTTTTCCTTGCAGTCTCCGCATGCACCGCTTCTGACAACCTCAACAAGCACGCCTTTGCCGCTGTCCGCCTCCACCACTAAGCCTTTGTGGGAAAGGTTAGTTCCCGCCTTCATTCGTCATCCTCTTCAGGCAGTGACGTGAAACGGTCACGCATGTACTTTTTCCATTTATCATACGTGGGTCTGTTAAGGATTATATGCAGGAGGCATATATTGAAAAACAGGAAAAAATATCTTATATCCCCGGACATAAGATAGATAATTATGCCGAAAAATGCTGAAATCTCACCTATTCCCAAATTAATAAGTGTTGCGTAATACAGTCTTTTAAGCAGTCCATCACCGGTTTCGGCATTCTTTGCCGCATGTTTTTCAATCTCTCTGGAAACAGGGAAAGAGATAACAGACAAAGCAACGAACACAAAGCCCGTCTGCTTTACATAATCCGGTGAAAGATACAGAAAAATATTCCACTCAAGAACCTCGGCGAATCCGGCAAATACAAGGTAAATAAACACTCCGGGGAACATCGCTTTGGTTATCATCATTGCTTTGTGAAAAAATTCACTCTCGTCAATTCTCGCCATTTATACTCCGTATATATAACATTCGAGTTTAATCCCCGAGGCATAAGCTGTCAAGGGAGTTGAATTATTGGGCTTTTATGTGTTAAATTCAGCATGTAGAAGGAGGGGTTACCGGATATGGCAATAGGTATCTCTGGACTGCGGGGCAGACTGGTTCTTCTGGTGCTGTTCGCGGTGATTCCTGCTCTGGGAGTTCTGCTGTTCACTGCGTTTTCTGAAATACGCTATGAAATGGACAGAGCCCTGAAGGATGCGCACCGCTTTGCCCGCTACGCAGCGGAACACAACAACAGCGCAATGAACGGGACAAAGCATCTGCTTCTGGGACTCTCCAAAATACCCCAGATAAGGGATATGGACGCTCCTGCATGTGAGAAGATTTTTACTGACCTAATAGATGTTTACCCATCATACGAAAACATACTTCTGGTGGATGCCTCAGGCTCTATAGTCTGTTCCGGCAGACCTCTCACAATAACCCGCATCCCCACCAACACAGAATGGTTTACAAAAGCTGTTTCCGAAGGTTCGTTTTACTTCGGTTCATACAGGCTGGGGCTTGTGACCGGAGCAACGGAGTTCAGCCTCTCCTTCCCTGTTGAAGACAACGGAGCGGTGAAGAGCGTTCTCTCCACAACCTTCAACCTCTCATGGTTTCGTGCCATAGCCGCTGGCTCACAGCTTCCCGAAGGCACAACCCTTACAGTTTTGGACAGCTCAGGCAAAATACTTGCTATGTATCCCGATGCCGGCGACTGGATAGGCAAAAGCATAGGCAGATCAAAAGCAGTGGAAATGATGCAGAACAATAATGACGGTATGTTCCGTGCCATTGGTTTAGACGGTGAAAAGCGTCTGTTTGGTTTCACCACAATGACCGGACAGGGCACAAACCTCCGCCTTATGGTCGGCATCCCCGAAAAACTCGCCATGGAGCCTGTGAAAAAAGTCTTCTTCTATATTGGCGTATGGATAGTTTTCAGCACCATAGTATTAATAACGGCATGGGTTGCAGGCAGTCTATTTGCCCTGAATAAAATAAACAGGCTGGTAAACGTCACCAAGGAACTAAGCACAGGCAATCTCTCCATCCGTACAGGAATCAGATCCGGACGGGGAGATCTGGGGCAGCTCGCAAGGGCATTTGACTCGATGGCGGAAGCATTGCAGGAGCGTGACCGTGAGCTTGAGGCACAGACAGAAGAGCTTGAACGCTCTAACGAGGAACTGGAGCAGTTTGCCTACATCGCAAGCCATGATCTTCAGGAGCCTCTGCGCATGATCTCAAGCTACACTCAGCTTCTGGCAAAACGCTACAAAGACCAGCTGGACAACGATGCAAATGAATTCATAAACTACGCTGTCGACGGTGCAAACCGTATGCAGGTGCTGATAAACGACCTTCTCAGCTATTCCCGTGTGGGAACAAAGGGCGAGGACTTCAGCCATGTGGACTTAAACAGCGTGCTTGAGGCTGTTAAGGCAAACCTTAAGGGAGTCATAGAAGAAACAGGCGCTGTGATAAAGTACAGCAAGCTGCCCACCGTTATGGCTGATAATTCACAGATGATACAGCTTTTTCAGAACCTCATAGGCAATGCGGTTAAGTTCCGCAGAGAAGGAGTAACACCTGAAATTGAAATAACTTCCAAAAAAGAAGGCAATCTGTTCAGGTTTGTGGTAAAAGATAACGGTATAGGCATAGATAAAAAATATCTGGACAGAATTTTTGTAATATTCCAGAGGCTCCACACCAAGGAAGAGTTCCCCGGAACAGGCATAGGGCTTGCCATATGCAAGAAAATAGTCGAGCGCCACGGCGGTGAGATTTCTGTGGAATCCGCAGAAGGAAAAGGCTCTGACTTCACTTTCACCTTGCAGGGAAAGGGACGTGAATAATGGGAACTAACAGAATCACTCCGTTTGAAATCCTTCTTGTGGAAGACAATGCAGGAGACGCACGCCTCCTCAAGGAAGCTTTCCGAGATATTGATACACCCTGCAACATAAATGTAGTAAAAGACGGAGTGGATGCCCTGCGTTTTCTCTACAGGCAGGACGAATTTTTCAGCTCCCCCAGACCGGATCTTATACTTCTTGATCTAAACCTTCCCCGCAAGGATGGAAGGGAAGTTCTGGCGGACGTTAAACAGAACGAAAGTGTGAAAAGCATTCCGGTTATCGTGCTGACAACATCCTCATCTGAAAAGGATATACAAACCGCATACGGGCTGTATGCGAATTCATATATAAAGAAACCGGTGGATCTGGACGAATTCGAGCATGTGGTGAAAACGATTGAGCAGTTCTGGCTTAAGCTTGCTTTCCTGCCGGAAGGGTGATGTATGGACAAAGAGACGCATTTGAATGTTCTTATAGTGGAAGATAATCCGGGCGATGCAAGGCTTATTGAAATAATGCTCCACGACTGTCCCCAGTTTGATTTCAGGTGTAAAAAAGCGGACAGGCTTTCTTTTGCCCTTGATGCAATCTCGGCGTCAGCCTTTGATGTGGTTCTGCTTGATCTTGCCCTGCCGGACAGCTTCGGACTGGAAACATTCACCAAGGCGAAGGAAGCAACGCCTCAGACTCCCATTGTGGTATTAACCGGAAATGATGACGAGACAATAGCACTTTCAGCCGTACGTGAAGGAGCGCAGGATTACATAGTTAAGGGACAGTTTGATGAAAAACAGCTTGTAAGAGCGATAAACTATGCCATTGAACGCCAGAAAACCGTTCTTCAGCTTCATACCATGTCATTCAAGGATGAGCTGACAGGGCTTAACAACAGGCGTGGATTCATGATCAAAGCGGACGAGCTGCTGAAGATAAGCCGGAGAAGTACCGGTATTTTCACCATCTATTTCATTGATCTGGACGGCATGAAACGCATTAACGACACCCTAGGGCACTCTGAAGGAGATAAGGCGCTCATTGATATGGCTGACATTATGCGGAAGTCATTCAGAGAGTCAGATGTTCTCGCCCGCCTCGGCGGGGATGAGTTCGCAGCGGCAGTCGTTCTGGAATCTTCTGCGGATGCAGGTACTGTCAAAGAAAGACTTCAGGATAAAATAAGCAAGCTCAACGGTTCAGATATACGCTCATACACTCTTGCAGCAAGTATCGGCTGTGCTTTTTGTAGCGACAGTTGTTCGGGACTGGACGCCCTTCTGGAAATGGCCGATGAAGTGATGTACGAGGAGAAAAAGAAACGCAGAAATGCGCCCTTATAAAAAAAGCCCCGCCGTTTAAACAGGCAGGGCTGCGGATTATCTTGATATTGCGGCTGCCATCACCACATACTCCGGGATGTCCACCTCTTTTTCCTCTCTGTCTTCGATAGCGTCAATATCGAAAAGATCATCAAGGTTCAAAAATTCATCTCTTTCACGGCTGAGGCTTATGCCGTAGCCTTCATGCACATTTTCTCTGAACCAGTCAAAGGAAAGCGTGTCATCAAAAAGGAAGTCCAGTTTCTCGGCTATGAGTTTGAGCCCGCCGTTTTCAACTATGTAAGGATCTTCCGTAGTTCCGACAATACGCATAGCCTCACTGCGTTCTTCTATATGCACGGCGAGCTTGCCTATTACAGTTTCAACCCTAAGTTTTTCCTGCTCCTGCAGGGCAATTTCCAAGCGTTTCATCATCGCACCCTCCAGTTTATAATATTATACCATACCTATCGGCTTAGTCAGCATGCAACTAAGAAATATTTCCTTGTGTTTTTCTTAAAATTCAGCTGAGCCTTGTTTAATCAGGGTTTAACAAATATTTTGAATTGTGCCCCGCACATCAAAAATTTAAAATCCTAATTATTGTGTTTTCAGGTTCTGATAAGTGCTGTTTAAAAGATGTGCCGTAAAAAATAAAATTCAAGTGTAATCAGACAAAATTTTATTATTAGCAAACTAAACGGCGCTCAAATCCTCTCAATAATTCAGTGTTTAAAAAGACAAAACCGCCGTATCAACATTACTCACGATACGGCGGTTATTAAGAAAAGCTTTTTCTGATTTACTTTAAAAATGAATACTCATACTCAGTGTGGTCCTTATAAGTTCCATTAAGAATAGCCACAACATCCTCAACAAACACAAGCTCTTCATTAGTTGGGATAACGTAAACTTTAACCTTTGATTCCGGAGTAGAAATTTCAGTTTCACCGTGTTTGGAAAAGGTCGAAAGGTTTTTCTGCTCATCAACCACTATCCCCATACCTTCGAGCCCTTCCAACGCCTTCTGGCGGATTATTCCCGCATTTTCACCCACACCTGCGGTGAAAACTATGGCATCCAGCCTGCCGAGAACAGCATAGTACGTGCCTATATATTTCTTGAGCCTGTAAGCTTCCATATCTATGGCAAGCCGGCATCTGTCTTTACTGTCAGGGAAATTGCACTGAAGAATATCCCTTCTGTCGGTATATTTACCGCTGATGCCCAGCATACCGGACTTTTTGTTAAGGATCGTGTCCATCTTGCGGTAGTCAATATCCAGCTGTCCCTGCATGAACAGAGGAATAGCCGGATCAATATCACCGCATCTTGTTCCCATTATAGCGCCCTCAAGAGGTGTAAGCCCCATTGATGTATCAACGGAGATTCCGTTCTTGATTGCAGTGTGGGAAACACCGTTGCCGATGTGCATTGTGATGATATTGCAGTCCTTGGAATTTTTACCGAGGAGAGCAGCGGCTCTTTTTGATACATAAAGATGGCTTGTTCCGTGGAAACCATAGCGCCTTACGCCGTAATGCTCATACCATTCATAGGGAACAGCATACATATAGGCGTAGTCGGGCATTGTCTGGTGAAATGCAGTGTCAAATATCGCAACCTGAGGAACATCCGGCAGAACTTCATAAGCTGCCCTGATACCTGCAAGGTTGGGCGGGTTATGCAGCGGTGCAAGGTGCTGAACATCCTCAATGGTTTTTATAACGTCAGCATCAAGCCTCACGCTTCTTTTAAACTTATCTCCTCCGTGGACAACCCTGTGCCCCACGGCGGATATTTCGGTCATGCTTTTGATAACTCCCGTTTCCGAAGAGGTAAGGGTTTTTACTATAAGCTCCACAGCAGTGCCGTGGTCGTGACACTCATACTCGTCTCTGTAGGTTGGTCTGCCTTCGACTTCGTGAACAATGAACGAGTCACCGATACCGACACGCTCCACCACTCCCTTGGCGATAACAAGTTTATTGTCCCAGTCGTAAAGCTGGTATTTTGCGGATGAGCTTCCGCAGTTAAGCGCAAGTATAAACATAAGCGTTTCCCCCTTAGTCAGCCTGAACAGCCGTGATGGCGGCAACGTTTACTATATCCATATATTTACAGCCTCTGGAAAGGTCATTAACAGGCTTGGCGAGACCCTGAATCACAGGACCAATAGCTTCCGCTCCGGCTATCCTCTCCACTAGTTTGTAGCCGATGTTTCCTGAATCGAGATCAGGGAAAACAAGCACATTTGCCATACCTGCGACATTGCTTCCCGGTGCTTTCTTAGCGCCGACAGATGAGAGAAGCGCAGCATCCGCCTGAAGCTCACCGTCGATGGCAAGTTCAGGTGCAAGCTCTTTGGCTATTTTGAGAGCTTCGGTCACCTTGTCCACATCCTCGTGCTGTGCGCTCCCCTTTGTGGAAAAGGAGAGAAGAGCAACCTTGGGTTCAACCTCAAGAAAAGCCTTGCAGCTGTCCGCAGTGGCGAGGGCAATTTCAGCCAGTGTTCTCGCATCGGGATTAGGTATAACCGCACAGTCTGCAAAAAGGACTGCGCCGTCTTTTCCGAATTCGGGCTTGGGAGTAACCATGATAAAACAGCTCGAAACTGTTCTCATCCCCTTTTTTGTTCCGATAACACGGATAGCCGCACGGAGAACATCACCCGTGGTGTGGCAGGCGCCGGTCACTGCACCGTCAGCTATGCCTTTCTCCACAAGCATGGAACCGAAGTAAAGCACGTCTTTCATGCTTTCGGCGGCTTCCTCCATTGTCATGCCCTTGGATTTTCTTTTTTCGTAGTAGGCATTGGTAAAGTCTTCAAGATATTTACTGGTTTTGGGGTCGATAATTTCGCATTTTACTGCGTAGCCTTTTTTCTCAAAAAGTCCCCTGACCTCATTTTCGTCCCCCAGAACTATAACTTTGGCGAGTCCGTTTTCAACTATGGCGTTTGCGGCGTCTATTGTCCTTTCATCAGTTCCTTCCGGCAAAACAATTGTCTTGTTTCTGGACTTGGCGATGTCCCAGAACTTATTCATTAGCGACATATCAGAACCTCCGAAAATAGAAAAGTATTTTGTTTTAGAGGATTACATTAAAAAACTCAATAGAAAATTTTATGAATCCCGCACATCCTTATAAATGTACCGCAGCCCTTTGTTCAGCAGGGTTTTATCCAGTATGTATTTTTGACTCTTAAAGCAAAGCGGGCGTCCCGAAGGACGCCCTGTTTAATTATTAGTTTATTTTTTTAATCTCACTGAACCCTTTGGACAAAGCCTGCTCGTTCAGAGGTATCAGATCATGATGTTTTTTCGAGAGAGCATTGGGAAGCTCAATCACCGCCTCATCAAGGGTAAAAAGACCGGAAACAGCCAGAAGACCGCCTATCATAACCATGTTGGCGACTTTCACATTTCCGAGATCCCTTGCTATATCCCCTGCACTGAGCCCGTAGAACTCCACATCAGTCCTTGTAACCGCAGAAGGATCAACAAGGGTTGTGTCAAGCACCGCTTTAGCCCCTTTGCGGAAACGAGGCTGAAATTTATTGAACGAAGGCATGTTCATTATCAGTCCGTAAGCAGGAGCTGTCACGATGGGCGAACCTATTTCAAGGTCAGATATAACCACTGTGCAGTTTGCCGTTCCGCCTCGCTGTTCCGCTCCGTATGAGGGAAACCACGTAACATTGAGCCCCTTGTGTGAGGCAATATGTGCAAGCATCATTCCGGCACTGAGGATACCCTGCCCGCCGAAACCTGCCATTACGCTTTCAAAAATCATTTATCACCCCCGTCTGCATCCTTAAACACTCCGAGGGGATAATACGCCTCCATGTCCTTTTCAACAAACTGAACAGCATCAAGAGGAGTCATGCCCCAGTTAGTCGGGCATGTGGAAAGAACCTCTACAAATGAGAAACCTTTCTTATCCTTCTGGTTCTGGAAGGCTTTCTTGATAGCTCTTTTAGCCTTCATAATCTTAGCCGGTGTAGCTGCGCTTACCCTTGCGCTGTAAACCACAGGCTCAAGAGCGCCCATTATCTCCGCCATTCTGAACGGTGAGCCGTGAGCGGCACAATCCCTGCCTGTGGGGGTTGTGGTTGTTCTCTGTCCGGGGAGAGTGGTGGGAGCCATCTGTCCGCCGGTCATGCCGTAGTTGGCGTTGTTCACAAAGATAACGGTGATCATCTCGCCTCTGTTTGCGGCGTGCATAATCTCGCCCATGCCTATGGAGGCAAGGTCGCCGTCACCCTGATAGCTGAATACGGTGAGATCCGGTCTCACCCTTTTTATACCCGTAGCAAGAGCAGGGGCTCTGCCGTGGGGTGCTTCCACTATATCTGTCCTGAAATATTCATAAAGAAGAACGGCGCATCCCACCGGAGCAACACCCACAGCAGTTTCACGCAGTTCAAGCTCATCCAGAGCCTCGCCCACAAGTCTGTGGATAATTCCGTGGCTGCATCCGGGGCAGAAGATCGTTGTTTTTTCCGTTAAGCTTTCCGGTTTCTGAAAAACAATGCTCATTTCACTACCCCTGCATCTCTTTTATCTTGGCGGTTATCTCTTCCGGTGAGAAGGATTCGCCGCCCGGACATCCCATGAACTCAACAGGCACAGCACCTTCAACCGCCACCTTGACATCAAAAAGCATCTGCCCGGTGTTCATCTCCGCAACAAGAACCTTTTTCGCCTTCTTTGCCGCTTCTGCGAGTGCGGCATATGGGAATGGGCATATAGTTATAGGGCGGAAAAGCGCTGCCTTGATCCCCTGCTCCTTAAGCTGGCGTATGGCTGTTTTGGCAACCCTGGCGGAAGTTCCGAAGGCAGCTATCAGCACATCATAATCTGTATCGGTGAGTTCGTATTTTGTTTCTGCTTCCGTGATCTTTTCAAACTTGCTGACCAGATCCCAGTTGTGCTTACGAAGTTCGCCTTCAGCCAGACGGAGAGACATAACCGCTCTAGGGTCTCTGCCTTTTGCTCCGCTTAAGCCCCATCCCTGATCGCCTTTCATTTCAGGCTTTTCTTCAGGGAGAAGAACAGGTTCAGCCATCTGTCCCAATGCGCCGTCACCGAGGATGAAGACCGGAATTTTATATTTATCAGCTACATCAAAAGCATTGTAAGTGAGGTCAACAGCTTCCTGAACAGTGGAGGGAGCATAAACGATCATCTTGTAATCACCGTTTCCGCCGCCTCTTGTAGCCTGATTATAGTCGCCCTGGCTGGGACCTATGTTGCCCAGACCGGGACCGCCCCTCATAATGTTCACTATAACAGCGGGAACTTCCGCTCCGCACATGTATGATATGGCTTCCTGCATAAGTGCGATGCCGGGGCTTGAGGATGATGTCATAACCCTGCATCCGGTAGCTGCTGCCCCGTAAACCATGTTTATGGCAGCCACTTCGCTTTCGGCCTGCACAAATGCACGCCCCTTTGCCGGCATGTGGTATGACATATATGACGTAAATTCGTTCTGGGGAGTAATGGGATAACCGAAATAGCCCGCAAGTCCCGCTCTTATCGAGGCTTCGGCTATGGCTTCGTTCCCCTTCATCAGTACCTTTTTGCTCATTATCTACCGCCTGAATCCTGTTTCTGAAGGGTAAAGACCACATCCGGACAGACAAGCGCGCAGCTTTTACAGAGAATACACGCATCCTGATCCGTACACATAATGATGTTGTAGCCCATGGAGTTTATATTTTCGGAAAACGAGAGAATTTTTTTCGGACAGACCTGAATGCACAGACCGCATCCCTTGCATTTCTCGCCGTTAATAAGAACTTTGTTCATAACTTTCCTCCGAGATGAAGGAAAATTTTAATGGAAAAAAAACATAATGCAACTTAAAAAAAGGTACTCTGTACATAATAGGATGCTTAAAACAGTGCATTTCATGAAAAATTAAGGCGAATCTGCTTTACAACAGGGGCATAAAACAGATAAATTAAGCCTTTGAAACACGCTTAAAGGACAATACAGATGAAAATAATTTTTATGGGAACGCCGGAAACAGCCGTGCCTACCCTTAAAGCCATAGTTGAAAAAGGTCACGAAGTACCGCTTGTAGTAACTCAGCCGGATAAGCCCAAAGGCAGAAGCTCTGCCCTTGTGCCCACCCCTGTTAAAGCATATGCCCTTCAGGCGGGGTTAAAGGTTGTTCAGCCGGAAAAGCTGAAAAATAATGAAGAGTTTATGAGCCTTCTTGAAAGCCTTGAGGCAGATTTTCTCGTGGTTGTGGCATACGGAAAAATACTTTCCGAGCGAGTGCTGAAATCACCAAAGAAAGCCCCCATAAATGTTCACTTCTCCCTCCTGCCTAAATACAGAGGCGCAGCGCCCGTCAACTGGGCAATAGTAAACGGTGAGGCAGATGCAGGCGTTACCACGATGCTTATGGATATCGGACTCGATACTGGCGACATGCTTATGAAAGCTGCAACACCCATCGAACGCAAAACAACCGAGGATCTGCTTGCTGAACTTGCGGTGACAGGGGCAGAACTGCTCATTGAAACAATAGACAAGTTTGACAGCATAACACCCGGAAAACAGAACGATGCGGAACATACATATGCTCCGATGATGAAAAAGGAAGACGGGCTCATTGACTGGAATAAAGACGCTGTGGTAATCGAAAGAATGATCAGGGGCTTCCAGCCGTGGCCTGTGGCTTACTCCGTTCTTGACGGGCAGATGTTCAAGTTTTTCGCCGCTGACGTGGCAGAAAACTGCTCAAAGCCCGCTGGTACAATATTTGACGTAACCAAGAAAAGCTTCTCTGTTGCGTGCGGAACAGGCGCTCTCATTGTAAAAGAGCTTCAGGCGGAAGGCAAAAAACGCATGCCCGCAGCAAGCTTTTTAAGCGGTTTCAAGCTGGAAGAAGGGAAAAAGTTTGACTGATTCCCCCCGAATGCAGAGATTAATCAGATTTATCACCATTAAAGCAGTTTTCCCGCTGGTTCTGGCGGCGGGAAAGCTCATAAAAGCAGACAGGGACAGACTTTCGGCAAGGCTGATCAGGCTGAACAACCGCCTTGTGATAAAGATGGCAAGACAAATCAAAGCTGATCAGATTATTGTGATACTTCCCCACTGTCTCCAGAACGAAAACTGTGAACTCAAAATAACTTCAGACATCTATAAGTGTAAACGGTGCGGCAGATGCGATCTGGAAAAGCTTGCATCCGCCGGAGAAAGATATAATTTATCAATAAATATAGCTACAGGCGGTTCCTCTGCCATCAGGATTGTGAAAGAGGCAAAACCGCAAGTGATTGCAGCCGTTGCCTGCGAACGGGACTTAATCAGCGGCATCAGAGACATATACCCCATACCCGTAATAGGAATATGCAACCGCCGCCCTGACGGTCCCTGCCGCAATACCCGTGTGGATATCAGCGATATTGAGGAAGCACTCAGGGCAGCAGGCGGAATAAGAACAACAGATTAAGGATATAATAAAAATTGAGGTATAAAAAATGAGCAACTCTATGAAAACAGCATTCTTCATGGCGCTTCTCACCGTGCTTTTCATGTTTGTGGGAAGTCTCATAGGCGGAAGAGGAGGAATGATGTTCGCTTTTATCCTTGCGATAGGAATGAACTTCTTCTCCTACTGGTTCAGTGACAAACTTGTGCTGAAGATGTACAAAGCGGTTGAGGTTGACGAGACCGAAGCACCGGGCATTCACAGAATAGTCCGTAACCTCACGGCGAAGGGCGGAATACCCATGCCTAAGGTATATGTTATGCACAGCGAGACCCCCAACGCATTCGCTACGGGCAGAAACCCTGAAAACGCAGCAGTTGCAGTAACCACAGGGATAGTTGACCTTCTCAGCGATGATGAACTTGAGGGAGTTCTCGCTCACGAGCTGGCGCACATCTACGGGCGTGACATACTTATCGGCACAGTTGCGGCAACCTTCGCCGGCGCAATCATGATGATAGCAAATACTGCAAAGTGGGCTATGATTTTCGGCGGCGGCAGAAGCGAGAACGGCGAAAACAGCAACCCCATAGCGGCTATTGCGGCAATGATAATAGCTCCGATTGCTGCGATGATGATACAGATGGCGATCTCAAGATCCAGAGAATATATAGCCGATGCCAGAGGCGCAAAGCTCTGCGGCAAACCGAAAGCACTTGCAAACGCACTCCGCAAAATTTCCGGCGGCGTGGCGGCAGCGCCAATGGATGAGGCACAGCCTGCAACAGCCCACATGTTTATAATGAACCCCTTCTCCGGCAGGCAGGCTATGAACCTTTTCTCCACTCACCCCCCTGTTGAGGAGAGAATCGCCCGACTTGAAGCTATGTAAGTATAGCTTTGCATCTCCAAGGATGGAGATGCGCCGTGCGAAGCGAAGCCGTGTTTACCACGGCGCGAGCGTGTATGACAAATTTTCAGGATGATAAATTTGACATCATAAAGTCAGAAGCGATGTAGGCATAGCTTTGCATCTAATTTAAGCTTTTCAAAAATCCGGTTTTTTGGGAAGAGTATGAGAAACCCTTTTTTCCCGTTAAAAAAGGGTTTCTCAAGTTATAATAATTTATTAACCTGTCTGAAATAAGAAAATCCAAAACCAAAGGATAAAGAAACATATGTCCGACAAGATGCGAGGCAGGCTTTACAGTCTGCTGACAGACTATTACTCGAAGAAATACAGGGAAGATTATTTTCAGGATGCGGTCATGCGGCGTTTTTACCGCAAACTGTATTTTGAGATATTCCGTAATCTCGGCACCATAGAAAAGGCGATAGGGCGGTTCACTGAATTTCGTCCGGCGCCGGAGCAGATGGCGGCTCTTGTTATGGGTTCCGCCCAGCTTCTTTACATGAACGATGTACCGGACTATGCTGCCGTTAATGAATCTGTGAGCCTTGTGGGCAAAAACAAGCGTGGGTTTATCAACGCTGTTCTCCGCAAAATAATAGCAAAGCGAGAGGAGATACTTGCCGCATCTGTTGAGCGTGATAATTTCCCCGCGTGGCTTGCTGACCGTTGGCGCAAGCGCTACGGCAACATATCCGCAGAGAAGATAATGGCGGCTTACAATCAGGCTCCCCCTTTATATGCGCTGAATGTTGAGAACCTTGCCGTGGAAGAGGTTGAGGAATATGACGAGGAAGCCGAAAACCTTTACTACATGGATAAGGCATCGGCTATGATACCGACCCTTGCCGGGAAACTTGAGCCTGCATCCGTTCTGGACTGCTGCGCTGCACCCGGCGGCAAAACTCTTATTCTGGGAAAAATGTATCCTGAGTCGATAGTATTCGCCGTTGAGATAAATCCGAAAAGATTTGAGGTTCTGGAAGAAACTGTTGAGAGGTTCGGACTTGATAATGTTCAGCCTGTCAACAATGACATAATGAAGATGGAAGGGGACGAAGCTTTTGACATCATCCTTCTTGATGCTCCATGTACGGCTATCGGAACCATGCGCAAACACCCTGAAATACGCTGGATACGCAATGAGATGCAGATAAGAGAAAAAGCCTCAATCCAGAGAAAGATGCTGATAAAAACAAGCAGGCTTCTGGCAAAACATGGCAGACTCATTTACAGCGTATGCACCACGGAGCCGGAGGAAACAACAGATATAGTCAACGCTTTTCTCACGGAGAACCCCGGTTTCAGGGCGGTTAAGCCCGCCTGCCCCGATGAGTTCATAAGGGGGGACTACTTCGTGTCTGATCCCTCAAAATCAAACTGTGACGGCTTCTTCGCCGCAGTTCTTGAGAAAATAAAATAAAAAGAAGCAGGGGAAAACTGACGGTTAGTTTCCCCTTCTCATCAGCTTTTTATTACCCTTCCGAAAAATTCGGACAGGAAAAACGCCGCAGAAGCCACCATTATTATCGCCGCACCTGACGTAAGGTTAAAGGTGTATGACAGCCAAAGCCCCGTCACGGTAAACAGCAGGTTCAGCACAACGGATGAAACCATCATCAGCCGCAGATCCTTGACATAACGCTCCGCAATATAAGGCGGGATGCTTATCATCGCTATAACCAGAATCAGCCCCACCACACGTATTATCAGAACAACAGTGAGCGCAACCATTATTATCAGCAGATAATAAAGCGGCTTAACCGGAACACCTATGGAAACGGCAAAGTCCTCATCAAAGCTCATTGCCTGAAGATCTCTGAAAAAGAAGACAATAAAGAGGACAACAGCCAGATCAAGAACGGCCATAAGCCAAAGGTCAGACTGCGGAACAGCCAGAATGCTCCCGAAGAGATAGCTCATCAAATCAACATTGTATCCCGGCGTAAGATCTGTAAGGATGATGCCCACAGCCATACCCAGAGACCAGACAACGCCGATGACAGTATCCGCACGCTTTTTATTGCTCATGGATATAAAAGCCACAAGCACGCCCACCGCAACAGAGAAGCCTAAAGCTCCGAAAAGGGGAAATATACCCAGAAAAAAAGCAAGACCTATACCGCCGTAAGCCGCATGGGCTATGCCGCCGGATATGAATACTATGCGGTTTACAACAACCAGAGTGCCTATAATGCCGCAGGCTATACAGGCAAACAGCCCCGCAAGAAGTGCGTTCTGCATAAATCCGAAGGAGAGTGCCTCAAGCATGGGTGTGACCTCCGTGGAGGTTTTGCGGAATCCCCAAAGAATCGCATTCGTCGCAGCCTGTGCCGCCGTAAGCCATGCGGAGCATCTCCGGTGTTACCTCCGGTGAGGAGTGAAAATGAAGCTTATTGTTAATGCATGCAACGCTTGTGGCGTATCTGGGTATTATGCTTAAATCGTGGCTAACCACCACTATTGTCATTGTTTTGTTCAGCTCACGGAGTCTGTCAAAAAGGTCTTTCTGCCCTTTGGTATCCACGCTTGAGGTGGGCTCATCCAGAAAGAGCATTTTCGGCTCCATGGCAAGGGCACGGGATATGAAAACCCTCTGTTTCTGACCTCCGGAAAGGTTATCCACAGGAGAACCAGCCAGATGTTCCACTTCCAGATACTCCATCACAGAGCGTACCTTCTCTATATCTGCCCTGTCCGCACGGGCAAAGCGCCCTTTGAGCTTCATCCTGCCCATCATGGCGACCTGAAAAGCATTTATGGGAAAACCCCTTGCTGAAGTAACATCCTGCGGTACATAGCCTATAAGCCCTGCTGCGTCCGAAACTGTTTTACCGAACACTCGAACCTCGCCCCTGTTCTGACGCAGAATGCCCAAAATAATCTTAAGCAGGGTGGATTTTCCCCCGCCGTTCGGACCTATGACAGCCAGAAACTCCCCCTCCGGCAAAGCAAGGCTGACATCGGTAAGTATGGGGTTCTCCCCGTAGGAGAACCCTAAATCATTGATTTCTATTGCGTTCATTTATTTTTTCAGCACCTTTCCGAGAACTTCCGAAACATGTATAAGGTTGCTGCTCCACTCGTATGCAAGGGGGTCAAGCTCCGCAACTTCACCGCCTATGGAGGATGCTATAGCCTGTGCGCTTTTTTTGGAGAACTGCGGCTGCACAAAGACAACCTTTATTCCCCTTTCTTTGGCATAGCCTATAAGCTCCTGAAGCTGTGCGGGTTTGGGCTCTTTACCTTCCACCTCAACAGCCACCTGGCGAAGATTATACTTCCTTGCAAAGTAGCCCCATGAAGGATGAAAAACCATGAAAGGAGAATCTTTCGGCACGCCTTTGAGGTTTTCACGTATTCTGGCGTCTGCTGTGTCTATTTCTTTGAGAAGAGCTGAGAGGTTGGCATCATAAACACTTTTACCTGCCGGGTCTATCTCTGAAAAAGTATTCGCCATAAGTTTAGCCATTATTTTCATATTCATAGGAGAAAGCCATATGTGCGGATCAAGCCCGCTGTGGTCATGGTCGTGGTGATGTTCTTCCTCACCATGCTCATGATCGTGGTGATGCTCGTCTTCGCCATGCTCGTGGTCATGGTCATGCTCCTCGCCGTGTTCATGTCCGTGTTCATCGGGTTCGATAATCTCACCGGGAATAGGGTATCTGGGCACAGCATCAGCGCAGTCCACATGTATTATATTTTTATTTGTCGAAAGAAGCTTTTCAAGCCATACATCCTCAAAGGAAAGGTCAATTGAAAAATAAACCTGAGCCTTGGAAATAAAAACCATCTGCTGAGGCTTTGGTTCATAGTTGTGAGGGTTTGAGCCTTTGCCCACAACCGCCATTGTTTCAAAGCGTCCTCCGGTTATCTTGTCCGCAAGATACTTCTGGGGGATAATGCTGACCGCCGCTTTAAAATCTGCGGCATAAACCTGTGATGAAAGAAGAATTAACAGACCTGTAATCACTGCAAGGAAGCGCATTTTTCACATACTCCTTTGATGTCCAGCGAAACGGAGGAGATGCGGAAGCCTTTGCCCACACGTCCCAGAATAAGACCTTCCTCAAAAGTAAGCGGCTCCAAACAATACACTTTCCCGCATTCGCAGCAGTGAAAATGAGGATGTACAGGATTATGCTCGCACGCTTTTTCATAGAAGGATGTGCCCGAATCGCCGGTAATTTCCCTGATAAGCCCCTTCTCAAGAAGTAGGGATACCACACGATAAACCGTGACGAGATCGATATTCCCCTTCTCCGTTGCCGCCTCGTGCAAGTCTTTTGCACTCATAGGACGCTCCGCAGAGAGAATCAGAGAGAGGACAATCTCCCGTCTTTCAGTAATTTTGAGCTTTTTGGATCTGAGAAGATCCGCTGCAACACATACTGCCATGAAAAAACATATTCCTTTTGCAAATGATTTGCAAGTGAGATCTGAGAACTTTCCTCTGCCTGACAAGTCTGCACAACGAAGCGGATTATCCGTGCAGGAGAGACAGGCATCTGAAATATACGCTGATTTCGGGTCAAATCTATATCATACCCTTTATAATCCCTATTCCGGCATAGCCGAAATAACCTTTTTCATTCAAATCTGAAAGCGCACTCACAGTAACGCCTCCCAGAGCATAAACTTTTTTCTCCGTATCGGTGACATCAACAGCACCCAAAGGCTTAACCTCGTAAGGTTTGTCTGTCATAAATATGGGACTTAACGTAAAAAAATCCGCCTGAACCTTCTCTATCTCTTCCAGAGAATGGGCGGAGTAACCTGTGACCAGTTCAGGAAAAACCTCTTCAACCGTTTCCGGCGGCAGTGTCCGCTCATTAAGCTGAACACCGTCAAAACCCGCCGCAATAGCTATGTCCGGTCTTTCGGACAGAATAAGAAACGCATCCGGCAGAAGCTCACGCATTTTAGCCGCCTTTCGGTAAATATCTCCGGCGTCCAGATTCTTCGCCCTGAACCATATCATCTCCGATCGGTCTGCGACTCTTTCTGCAACCTGAAGATAGCTGTCACCAAAGGTTTCATAGTCTATAACTGCCAAAAACCTCAGCACTTTACATGTACCTCTCAAAAACTCTGTTGTATGCGGCACGAACACTTTTGCGCACCCACGCATACTTTTCACTTAAACATTCCGCAGGGTTTTTCTCAAAACAAAAGAACATCCCCGCCTTTGCCAAAATCTCTTCATTTGACGGAAGCCTTGATGTTGAGGTATTTTCATAAACACGCAGAACATTTTCCAGCGTCCGGTAAAAATGATAGCTGTCATGCAGGGCATAATAGTCCCTGTCTTTTATGAAGCCTTTATTCTTAAGATGCACCATCACATCATGCGTATTGGGGTTGCGGACGTTTTCATCCTCATATCCGGTGAGAAGCTGAAGCATCTGAACTGTAAATTCAATATCCAGCATCCCGCCGTAACCTGCTTTTATATCGTTCTTTTCAGGAGGAGAACCTTTTTCCGTCTCTATCCTTGCACGCATTTCTTTTATATCTTTTAGCCCTTCTTTTGACAAAGGGGAACTGAAAAGACACTCCATCTTGATTTCGTCAAACACAGTATTAAGCGAGGAATCAGTGTTTACAACACTCGAACGTGCCAGAGCCTGTTTTTCCCATACCATAGCCTCCTTGAGCTGATACTCACGGAAAGCGGGAAGGCTTGTAACCAGAGTTCCGCTGGAACCGCTTGGGCGCAGCCTTGTGTCGATTTTGTAAAGAATGCCGTTTGTGGTGTAAGAGCTTAAAAAGGATATGGCACGCTGAAGAACCTTCGTAAATAATTCCATATTTGTTATCTGATTTTTACCGTCTGTCCTGCCGTTTTGCTCATACAGAAAAATTATGTCCAGATCAGACCCGAAGCTCATCTCATAGCTGCCCAGCTTGCCCATGCCGACCACAAGAAAATCACATATCCGGCCGTCATCAGTCAGGGGTCTGCCGTACCTCTCTGTGACCTGCTCATAAGCATTGTCCACAGCAAACTGTATGGTTCCTTTGGCAAGCTCAGTGAGAGCCTTCATTGTATGTATAACATTCAGAGTTCCGTTGAGAAACGCATAGCCGACATTAAAAATATAAGCCTTATGCCTCTGCCGGACTATTTCCATTATATATTCGGTATCGCCCTTGTATTTTCTTGTACGTTCATGGTAATCAAGCCTGATTGATCCGCTTTTAAAATCCGGATTCTTCGGGTCGTATACATAATCAAGCAGCGTGCGGTCACTTATTATCTGGTCTGACATATAACGGCTGAAGGAGAATATATTCTCCAGCTTATCCAGAATCGCAGGAGCTCCGGTGATTATGTCCTGAAGAAGATAAACAGTTGTAGGGTGAGAGAGAAGCTTCTCAAAATTAAGCAGAGTGCCCGCAGGGTCTGTCCTTTCCGGCAAATGCTCCAGTACACGGGTAAGCACCATCTCTATTATCCGTATCTCCTCCGGTGTGCGGATGAAGTTTTTACGCCCCTGAAGTATCTCTTTTATTATGGACGAACACTTTACGGAGTCCTTTATCCCCTTATCCTGAATAATCCTCGCCACTTCCTCCTGCTCAAGCTCTTTGTCAAAAATCAGCGAGGAAGCGTCTGTGTTTTCATGATCACGAAAAATGCCTGAAAAGACCTGATGCACAAAGTTTGTGGTTTTTTCATACTTTCTGTTGAACTCATCTTCAGACTCAAACCCGCAGCGCTCAAGATAAAGAGGATATGAAGAACTGTCCTCCGGTATCACATGAGTCTGCTTTTCATCCTCGATCTGCGCCATATGCTCAAGCCGGCGGAGAAAACGGTATTCTTTTTTCAGCCTCTCCGCCGTCTCTGCCTCAAGCTGACCGAAGCGGACCAGAAGATCTATTCCCTCAAGAGTTGACGGATGATAAATCTCCGGATGCTTGGGGTAGTAAAGAATCTGAAAAGCCTGAACAACAAACTCTATCTCTCTGATACCGCCGTAACCCAGTTTAACATTTCTGTTGCCCCGTTTTTCCTCTCTGCGGTCTATCTTCTGCTTTATGTTTTTAAGCTCATCCAGAAGTTTATAATCCAGACTGCGCCTGAAAACAAACGGACGGACAGCACGGAGAAAATCTGCTCCGGTACGTTTATCACCCGCAACTGGGCGCGCCTTAAGGAGCATCATACGCTCCCAGCCCTGACCGTAGGACTCGTAGTAGATCTCACAGCTCCGCACGGGAAGAACTATAGCACCCCTGTCGCCATCGGGACGAAGACGGAGATCCACACGGAACACTATTCCGTCCTCTGTTCTTGTTCCGATATAGTTGGTTATTTTTTCCGCCAGCCGGGTAAAAAATACATGATTCTCCACAGAGGGCTTTTCGCCGCTGTCGTCTGTTCGGCCCATCTCCGTGTCGTAAACATACATTATATCTATGTCAGAGCTGAAATTAAGCTCCCAGCCGCCCAGTTTGCCAAGCCCTATGACCGTCATGCCGATTCGGGCTCCGCTCTCGTCCTGTGGTCTTCCAAGCTCACGGCTCAGATTGAAATAAGCATATTTATATGCCGCTTCAAGTGAAGCTGATGCAAATGAAGAAATATGCGCCGTGATATCCTTCACATCTGCACCATAAACCAGATCCTTGAGAGCTATGGCGGTGTACTCCGTCATTTTGATCATACGAAGATGTTTTAAGAGAGCATTCTCATCAAGTTCATGAAAATCCAGAGTAAGGATGTCATCCAGAATGCTGTCAACATTACGCTCAAGCTTTGCCAAATCCAGAGCCTTTGCAGCATACTCAGGGTGTTTCTCAAGCCAGCCGGCAATAAACAGCGAATGCCTGAACACCTTTTCGAGATCTTTTTTATCAGGATGGTCTGTTACACTCATTACTTTATTAAATTTATCCGTCATTTAGCCACCGGAACGACAATATACACACTGGTTTTATCAATACCCCGCTCCGCCTCGGCGAAGCCTCCCATGTCAGCGGCAAGCCTCCGTACAGTCGCAAGTCCGAAATATCCCCTGAATTTATCCGGCGATATGTTAAACGGCTGAAAGAGATCTTCCGTTTCCTTATCAAAGAGCATATCACCGCCCTGAACTGAAATCTCAAGGAATTCAGTAAATCCAAGAGTTCTTTCTGCAACATTTACAGTGACTGTGCTGTTTTTGTCTGTGATTGCTGAAAAAGTATTCATCAGCGCAAAAAATATGCAAGGGTGAAGCCTGTCAAAATCGGTCTTCGTATCTTTTTTATTCGTATTGTACAGCACCTTTATACGGTTTTTGCCGTGGAAAACCTCGGCATCGGAGACTGCTTTCTGTATAGCCTTCGAGGATTTCTTCATGGACTGTCCGTCTTTACGGAAATAAAACTCCGCCTTATCAGTTTTTTCAGACTCTTCACGAAGTATTTTTCTTATCACTCCGCAGTTCACCCGCACACCTTCCATGTTTTCCGCACGTTCCATCATTTCCGCCTGAATGCCTATGCTCTGGATAACTCCACGCCATTCGTGGATGAGAAATCTGCCCACAGTGCGTTTCTCCTCACGGAGAATCATACCGCTGAGTTCCTCTTCACGTTTTTTATCCCTTACTGAGCGCCAGTACCCATAGCCAGTTACCGCCGCTGTGGCAAACACAAGCAGGGTGAGCAGGAAAGATGCGTTGGCTCCTGCGGGAAGCTGCGGAGAGATATAAGCGGTAACACCCGTTACAAGAAAAAAAACTGCGGATATATAAAAAAGATTCATAGTTTTCACCTTCATTTTTAAATCCCACAGACTGCGCCTGTGGCTAATATCAATCCTATGATAGTCTTCGTTATTTTTCAACTGCCATAGATTTAAAAAAAATTTTATATTTATTCTTGACAACAAATAATCCGGCGTGTATGTTAGCAATCCTTGGCGCGGGATAGAGCAGCTTGGTAGCTCGTCGGGCTCATAACCCGAAGGTCGTCGGTTCAAATCCGGCTCCCGCTATTTCAACAAGTTTAAAGGCTTGCTCATTGAATGAGCAAGCCTTTTTTCTTTATATAATAGTGTTAATCTGTACATCCTGTCAGATTAACACACACGCTCACGCCGAACTTCGTTCGTCTCCGCTACGCACGGCGCAACTATCCACATCCCTGACAACCGTTTTCAAACTGACTCACATTCCTATATTCATCATAACACAAACGTTATCGACCACAACAATAACACGTATTGACATTTCCATGCCATCATGATAACACAGTATTCATAATACGTAACACGGAGTTTATCATGAAAAAAGTCATTACACTGCTGTTTATACTTTGTTCATCTGTTTCTTTTGCTCATTTCCAGACATTGATCCCTTCGACAGATGTTGTCACCCCCACTTCCAGAACCGCATCCTTCCACATGGAATTCACCCACCCCTTTGAGCAGGGGCCTGTTATGGAAATGGTTAAACCTAAAGATGTTTCTGTTTTCTTAGGCGGCAAAAAAACAGATCTCATGAAATCCATATCGAAGACTGCTGTTGAAGGTAAAACAGCATGGGACTTCAAATATTCTTTTACAAAACCCGGTGACTATATTTTCGCTGTAACACCCGACTACTATTTTGAACCTGCCGAAGGCGTTTTCATACAGCATATAACAAAAACTGTAGTCAACGCATTCGGAATGGAAGAAGGGTGGGATACACCGGCGGGTCTTAAAGCTGAAATTGTTCCTCTTACACGCCCATACGGTCTCTGGACAGGCAACACTTTTACAGGTCAGGTACTCTACAAAGGCAAACCTGTTGCGGATGCTGAAATTGAGGTTGAATTTTATAACAAAGGCAGTAAGATTAAAAGCCCCACCGATGCCCATATAACTCAGGTCATTAAGGCAGACTCAAACGGTATTTTCAGTTACTCTATGCCCTTTACCGGCTGGTGGGCGTTTGCAGCGCTTATCGAAGATGACGTAACAGTCAAACACGAAGGCAAAGACTATCCTGTTGAACTTGGCGCTGTCTTTTGGGTGAAAACTTACGGAGCAAAATAATATGCATATATCCGAAGGCATTCTTTCAGCTCCTGTGCTTGGCGCAGGAGCGGCCGCCTCGCTGGGCTTTCTTGTTTACGGCTTCAGTAAAATGAAAGATGAAATGCTGACAAAAACAGCGCTGATGTCCAGCCTGTTTTTTGTCGGTTCTTTTATACATGTCCCGCTGGGTCCCTCCAGTGTACATCTTTTGCTTAACGGTCTTGTGGGGGCTGTGTTGGGCTTTGCCGCATTTCCTGCAATATTTATGGCACTCCTGCTCCAGGGACTGCTGTTCCAATTCGGAGGCATAACCACTCTCGGTGTAAACACATTTGATGCTGCCTTCCCTGCATTGTGTGCTTACTTCATCTTCAGGCAGGCTCTCGCTGTGCAGGGGTTCAAAAAGACTGTCCTCTTTTTTCTCACAGGCTTTATTCCTGTTACTCTTTCAAGTATTTTAGTTGCATTTATGCTTTTTCTCAGTGGCGATAAACTGTTTCAGGCTGCTCAGGCAATACTTCTAGCTCACATCCCAGTGATGTTCATTGAGGGTATTGCAACAGTATTCATTTTAAATTTTATAATGAAGGTTTACCCTTCTCTTATTGATCACCGGAGTGCAAAATGAAAAAATTACTCACAGTCTTTTTGTTATTAACCGCTCTTTCACCCGCATATGCACACAAACTTAATGTTCTTGCCATTTACGAGAGCGGAACACTGAATATATCTTCATATTTTGCTGACGGAACATTCTGCAAACGCTGCGCATATACAGTAACAGGCACCGACGGACATGTGATTTTTAAAGGAACCCTAAGCAACAGCGGCGAAGCTGTCTTAAGCGGAGAGCTTCCTTCTTCCTTCACGGTTAATGTTGATGCGGGCATGGGACACTTCGCCAAAATGGAAGTAGTACCTGAGCCGTCTGCAGATTCACAATCTTCAGTGTCCTCCGATACTCAGACTTCTGTTAATTCAGAGGCTCTCCGAACTATAATACGCCAGGAGCTTGCAAAACAAACCGCTGAAATTCAGACAGCCATAGACGCAGGACGCACTCAGACAGATAAAATTATAGCCGGAATAGGCTATCTTTTAGGCATTTTCGGACTGTTCATGCTTTTCAGGAAAAAATGAAATTTTCTCCGCCCGCTGCCCTTTTCGCTGCTGTAATCTATTCACTGCTGATAGCCTTCAGAACAGATATTACAGTTTATGATGCTTTTTTTGCGCTCTTTCTAATATTAGTCTCTATAAAAGAGGGTTTGCGCCCGCTCCTCAGGCTTTTACGCCTTAATCTTATAATCCTCTTTATATGCGCAACTATTCTATTTTTTCACAATGACGCATCATATGCTCTGCTTATTTTTCTTCGTGCAAACCTTATTCTAAGCGCAAACCTTCTTCTAATAACCCCACACGGTAAAATGGGCATCTATTACGGATTCTGCGGATTGAGGTTTCCCGATAAATTCACTGTTCTGCTGTTTTTTGTTATCAAATACATAGAGATTCTTGGCGCTGAATATAAAAAAATGCGTGACTCGCTTAAAATACGGTGCTTTAATCCGAAAACCAATCTGTTCACATATAAAATCTTAGGGTATCTAGTGGGAATGCTGTTTATAAAAAGTATGGAAAAAGCAAAATCACTTCATCATGCAATGATTCTGAGAGGCTTTAAGGGAAAACTTTATCCTTTCAACACACACCCCCTCGCTGGTTCGGACACGCTTCTCGCTATTGTTCTCGTTGCCCAGACTATCTTAACATTCTGGCAGGTTATATGAGCTGCACTCTGTCATTAAATAATATTTCATGCTGTTTAGGCGACAGAACATTGTTCAGAAACGTTACTATTAATCTCACCCATAAAGATAAAATTGCTGTGCTGGGTCCTAACGGCGCAGGTAAGACAACTCTGCTTAAAGCTATTGTCGGTTTGCAGACTATCAGCACCGGTCATTTTGAGATACATCACAAAAGACTTGAAACAGAGAAGGATTTCGCACTGGCAAGGCGTGAAGTTGGGTTTCTTTTTCAGGATCCTGACGATCAGATTATCGCGCCTACAGTGATAGAGGAGGTCGCTTTTGGTCTCCTCAATGAAGGAATGAAACAATCTGAAGCAGTTGCAAAAGCGGAAGCGATGCTTGATGAACTGCACATATCCCATCTTCGTGACCGTATAACTCTGAACCTCTCCGGCGGTGAGAAGAAAATGGTTGCCCTGGCGTCTGTACTTGTAATGAAGCCTGCAATACTGCTCCTTGATGAGCCCTCAGCCGCTCTTGACGCAAAGAGTGAGAATAAGCTTGCCGAAATCCTCAAAGGAATAGATAAGACTATGCTTATCGTATCCCACGATCTAGGTTTTATTGAAAAAATCGGCGCCCGCAAAATGTTCCTGACCGAAAACGGACTCATCGAAGGATAAACTCCCCATCTTTCCAAGTTTCATCAATTATTCTTTCAATTTCTAAGTATAAACTGCTTTGGTTAAGCAGTTCCATGGATGGAACTGCGCCGTGCGTAGCGGAGACGAACGAAGTTCGGCGTGAGCGTGTGTGTTAATCTGACAGGATGTGCAGATGGCTTGTTATTGTCGAATACAACTCCAAGGATGGAGTTGCGCCGTGCGTAGCGAAGGTCTGCTTTGCAGACCGCGAGCGTGTATCCAAAATTTCCATGGATGGTAAATTTTGGATTATAAAAAGCAAAAAGGCGGGAGCATAAGCCCCCGCCGGATATAAAGACAACAATACTGCCGCCTTATTTAATTCTCAAGATTTACTATGTCATCGTACATGCGCTGAACATCATTTCTATGGCATGCCTCATCGCTTGCAAGCTTAAAGAAAACATCCCCTGCGGGCGTTCCTTTGAACTTTTCAGCCAGATCTTCATAGTATTTCACAGAGTTGTCTTCGTATCTGATAGCTATCAGAAGCACATCCTGCACTGTAAGTTCGCCTGTAACGACTTCGGGTTTCACACCCTGTCCTATCCCAAGCCCCTTCCAGCGGCAGCTCACATCAAGCCCAAGGTTCTCAAGAGAACCGGTGGCAAGAGCCTGCTCAATGATCTCGGTGTGCTTTTTCTTCTGCTCCATAAGGTCTTTTATAAGTTCCTTTGTGCTTAAGTCGCTCACCACATTAAGCAGCTTCTCATAAAACTCATAGGAGAGCGCCTTTTTTTCCTTAGCTTCTTCAAGAGCCTGTCTTACAGATACATCCATTTTTTACCCCGTTATACTGTAAGCGAGCTTACAAGGTTTACGAAGAAAGAGGGAAAGAAACCAACAAGAACCACAAGCACTGCCGCTATAAAAGTAGCAACGAAGCTGGGAGCTTTGAGCGTAAGTTCTGTTTCGTATTCCGGCTCTTTAAAGTACATGAATATTGTAACTCTCATGTAGTAGTAGCACGCAAGGGCACTGTTAAGCACGCCTACGATAGCAAGCCAGTATATTTCAGCCTTGATAGCAGCTATAAAAATATAGAACTTGCCTACAAATCCCGCAAGCGGGGGAATGCCCGCAAGAGAGAACATGAAAAGGAGCATGGCAAGTGAAGCCAGAGGATTCTTTTTGGAAAGTCCCGCAAAGCTCTCTATTCTTTCATCATCGATCATGCCCTTGTTTTTAAGGAGACCGATTATTGTGAAAGCGCCAATATTCATGAAGCTGTATATAAGCATGTAAATTGTGATTGCTCTGAACCCTTCGGGTGTCATGGTCACAAGACCTATCAGCATGTAGCCCGCATGAGCTATGGCTGAGTAGGCAAGCATCCTCTTAACATTATCCTGAGCAAGCGCCACAAGGTTGCCGTATGTCATAGTGAGAACGGCAAGAATTGTGAAGAAAAGCGTCCACTGTTCGGAAGCAGGAGCTATTGCAACCCATGTAAAGCGGATAAGAGCGCCGAAGGCAGCCGCTTTGGGAGCAACAGTCATAAACCCTGCTATGGGAGTGGGTGAGCCGGTGTAAACATCCGGAGCCCACATATGGAAAGGAACTGCGGATATTTTGAACGCAAATCCAACAAGCATAAGCAGAAGACCGAACTTAATACCAAGTGAGCCGGTGTTGCCCTGAATGGCAGCGGCTATGTCGGTATACGTAAGGCTTCCTGTAAGTCCGTAGATAAACGTAAGCCCATACAGGAAAAGACCTGAAGAGAATGCGCCCATGAGAAAGTATTTAACGCCCGCTTCGTTGGATTTGAGGCAATGCTTGTTAAAGCCGGCGAGAACATACATTGAAATCGCCATTGTCTCAAGACCCACATAGAAGATGGTGAGGTCGTTTGCACTTACCATGAACATCATACCGATGAGGCTGAAGAACATAACTATGTAGATCTCGCCTTTCAGCATGTTTTTATCTCTGAGGTAATCTATAGAACCGAGAGTTGTCAGCGTGTAAGCCATAGCGAATATGAGAAAAAATACATAGCTGAAGTTGTCCCATATAAGCATGTTGTTGAAACCTATAAAAGGTCCCGCCGGGCTGAGCAGCGCTACAAGGGCAACGAAAGCTATGCCGAAGTAACCCACGCTCGCCTTCATCTTATCACCCGCTACAACATCTATAACGATAAGCACAAGAGCGAATATCGTCATCAGAATTTCGGGGTAAACAGTGATGATGTCGTTAAATAACTGTGGTGTCATCATCAGCCTCCTTATTTCATCGCCACGCCGGCAGTGAAAACTTGTTCAACAAGGTTTTTCACGCTCTCGTGCATATAGGATGTGAAAGTTTCGGGATATACACCCACCCAGAACACTATTATCAGGAGAGGCGTAATGTATATTATCTCCCTGAGGTTCATGTCCTTAAGTTTTTCCCAGCGGTTGTTGAGACCTTCATAAAGCACTCTCTGATACATCCAGAGCATGTAAACAGCAGCGAAGATAACACCGCTGGCAGCGATTATCGCATAATCGCTGAATGCCTCAAATGCACCCACAAGAACAAGGAACTCGCCTATGAACGCTCCCATTCCGGGAAGACCGATAGAACCCATTGTGAATATAAGGAATATAGTCGCAAATAGTGGCACACTTGCAGCGATACCGCCGTATTCGGATATTTCCCTGGTGTGGGTTCTTTCATATATTGCGCCGATAAGAAGGAACAGCGCTCCTGTGATTATACCGTGGTTAAACATCTGGAGGATGCCGCCTTCAATACCTGCCTGATTAACAGCGTAGATACCGAGAGTAACAAAACCCATGTGACTTACTGACGAGTAGGCAACAAGTTTCTTAATATCACTCTGCACCATAGCAACCAATGCTCCGTAAACTATCGCTATTACTGAAAGGATAGCCACGAAAGGCATGAAGCTTATGGAAGCTGCCGGAGTGATGGGAAGGCAGAATCTCAGAAAGCCGTAAGTACCCATCTTAAGCAGTACACCCGCAAGTATAACAGACCCTGCAGTGGGTGCTTCAACGTGTGCATCAGGAAGCCATGTATGAAGAGGGAACATGGGAACCTTGATTGCAAACCCGAGGAAGAACGCAAGGAATATAATGGTCTGGAAGCCGGTTGTGTATTTTACAGCCTGAGCAGTGATAGCCATTATATCGAATGTGTAAATCCCGGTGACTTCGCCGTGTTTGAAGAACAGGGCAATAATCGCAAGCATCATCAGAACTGAACCTGCAAGGGTGTAAAGGAAAAACTTAACCGCAGCGTATATTCTTCTTTTACCGCCCCATACACCGATTATCAGGTACATAGGTATCAGCATTGCTTCCCAGAAGATGTAGAAGAGGAAAAAGTCAAGGGCGAGAAATACGCCGACCATTCCAGTTTCCAGTACAAGCAGAGCGAGGTAGAACTCTCTCTGACGCTTCTGGATGTAAGTGAACGAACCAAGAACCGCAATCGCCGTAAGGAGGGTAGTAAGGAAAATCATGAGTATAGATATTCCGTCAACCCCTACATAATACTGAATACCCAGTGCAGGGATCCAGTCAGCCTTTTCAACAAACTGCATTGCAGCTGTTGTCTTATCAAATGAGGTCATCAGCGGTATAGTGAGGATGAACTCAATAATAGTAGCGATGAAGGCCGCCCACATTGTTGTTTTTCCGCCCCTGAAGAACAGGAAAATAACAAAAGCAGCAACCAGCGGGAAGAAAATCAGTATTGAAAGGATGTTTTCCATCATCTCTTAACTCCCCCTTATACCGTGTAGAAGATTGTGAACAGTACAATCACACCGACAACCATCGTGAAGATGTATGTCTGCATGCGTCCTGTCTGAAGGTGTCTTGCCACTCCGCCGATGAACATGGGCACTTTGCCGAATGCGTTTACGGTGAAGTCTATTACGTTTACATCAAAGCCTCTCCAGAGGAATCTGGAAATAGTCACTATGGGGAAAACGATAAGAGCGTCATAAAGCTCATCAAAGAACCACTTGTTGTAGAAAAACGTGTGGACAGGTTTGAAAGCCTTGACTGTTTTGCCCGGAAGCGAAGGTACTTTGATGTAGTAAAGCCAGCTTATGAATATACCCGCAGCGGCAACCACTATGGAGAGTATCATCAGCATAAGAGCGGTTGAATGCTCAAGATGGTGAGGATGCGCTCCTTCAGGAGTAAGAACCGGCCCGAGGAAATGGTGTATAAAGCCGTTTTCAAGGGGATAACCGAACACTGCGCCCGCCAGAACTGAAAGAATGGCAAGGAATACAAGGGGACCGGTCATCGTAGCGGGAGATTCGTGTGCATGGTCGTGCATATGCTGGTTTCTGGGTGTTCCTTCAAATACAAGGAAGAAAGAGCGGAACATATAGAAAGCTGTCATGCCCGCAACAACTGTCGCCACGAACCAGGGGAACATGTGACCGTTTGCGAAGGTCATGGCAAGGATTTCATCCTTAGACCAGAAGCCCGCAAGGGGAGGAATACCCGCAATGGCAATACAGCCCACAAGGTATGTCCAGTATGTAATAGGCATCTTCTTTTTCAGTCCGCCCATCTTTCTTACGTCAAGGTCGTTGTGCATAGCGTGCATAACTGAACCGGAGCAAAGGAAGAGAAGACCTTTGAAGAATGCGTGTGTGAACAGGTGGAAAATACCCGCTACATAAGCGCCCACGCCTGTAGCCATAATCATGTAGCCAAGCTGTGAAACTGTTGAGTAAGCAAGTATTCTTTTAAGGTCATACTGTGTAAGACCTATAGTGGCTCCGAGGAACGCAGTGAACATACCTACATACACAACAACCATGCTGGTGATGTGTGCTTCGGAGAACAGAGCATTGCAGCGTGCAACCATGTAGACCCCTGCTGTAACCATTGTAGCGGCGTGGATAAGAGCCGAAACGGGTGTGGGACCTTCCATAGCGTCGGGAAGCCATGTGTGAAGCGGAAATTGGGCTGATTTACCCATAGCACCGCAGAAGAGACCAAGCGTCATAAGGTCAATCAGGCTGAATTGCATGCCGAACACTGTGTATGTGTTGGCTTTGATTGCCTGAATAGCCTCATACTGGAAAGCATCGCTGTAGTTAAGACCCTGAAAGGTTACGATAACAAGCAGCAGACCTATATAGAAACCGAAGTCTCCGATCCTGTTCATTACGAATGCTTTCTTACATGCGTCAGCGGCACTCTTCTTATAGAACCAGAAGCCGATAAGCAGGTATGATGAAAGACCCACAAGCTCCCAGCCCACGAAAAGCATGAGGAAGTTGTTCCCCATAACAAGTATGAGCATTGAGAAGGTGAATATTGAAAGATAAGTGAAGAATCTCCAATAACCTTCGTCATCGTGCATATATCCCATTGAGTAGATGTGAACCATCGTACTGACGGTTGTTACTACTATAAGCATTATTGCGGTAAGCGGGTCCACAAGTATTCCGAAGGGAATATTGAATTTGCCCGCGGCAACCCAGTTATATAGGGTGGCATCCACACTGTGTCCGCCCATCACTCTGAAAAAAGTGATGATAGACACAATCCATGAAAGACCGACACCCGCAATCGCAACAAAATGTGCGTTATTTTTGATGTAGAGCCTTCCGAACAGACCGTTGATAAGAAAAGCAACCAACGGCCCGAGAAGTATCAAGACCTCCAAATGCATATCCTACCCCTATCCTCTCATAATATTAAGTTCTTCGGCATTAATAGTCTGTTTATTTCTGAACAGACTGATAATGAGCGCGAGTCCCACTGCGGCCTCCGCAGCGGCAACCGCCATGACGAAGACTATGAAAATCTGTCCGGTCATATCCTGCAGATAGTTGGAAAATGCCGCAAGGTTGATGTTCACCGCATTAAGCATAAGCTCCAGCGACATAAACATAACGATGAGGTTTTTCCTTATCAGCACCCCGGTCATCCCAAGGGCGAATATAACCGCGCTGAGTATAAGGTAATGAGCCAGCGTCAATTCCATAATCCCCTCCTAGTCCTTTCTTGCTATTACGATGGCACCGATCATCGCAACAAGAAGAAGAAGGGAAGCGATTTCAAAGGGTACCAGATATTTAGTGAACAATACGTTTCCGTATGCTCTTACGTTGTTCATGCCTTCGGCGTAGGGGAGCGGTCCGATTGTACCGTTCTTGAAGATACCTGAACTCCATACGGTTATTGCTATCTGGAAGAAGACCACAATCGAAACAGCCGATCCGATTATGTATTTGGCAGGCATTCTTATAAAACCGCCCGCACGGGGGTTAAGAAGCATAACCACGAAAAGGTACAAAACCAGAATAGCCCCTGCGTATACGAGAACCTGAATCGCCGCAACAAATTCAGCACCAAGCTGAACAAAGATTCCGGCGACGCTGAAAAAAGTAAGAAGCATCCAGAGCGCCGAGTGAACCGGATTCTCACGGGTAATGACACCGAGAGCCGAAACCACCGCCAAAACCGCAAGAATATAAAATGCAACCTGCGCCATCATAACTGCTCTCCTTTAGCCTGTGCGTTTGCCAGTTCCTTTTTGTAGTTTTCTGAAAGAGTTTTCATGTTTATCACATAATTATCTCTTGTGGAGTCTGTTGTGTGATAATCACGTCCCATGTGAACAGCATCAACCGGACATGCCTCTTCGCAGTAACCGCAGTAAATGCAGCGGGAAAGATCTATTTCGTATTTACGAATGAGCCTTTCACCGTTGGGTCCGCAGTCTGTCACTATGTGTATGCACTCGGAAGGGCATACTTTCTGACAGAGGTAGCAGCCAACACATTTTGTTGCGCCGTTTTCATGGGTTTTAATGTACTGTACCCCCCTGAATCTGGGGAAAATAGGAGTATCCTCGTAGGGGTACTTGTACGTAATTTTCTTTTTGAACAAATGTTTCAGAGTAATTCCCAGACCCTGAAAAATTTCAGTCAAGAGCAGAGTATCGAATATATTTTTCATGCCTCACCCCTACCTGACAATGTGTACTACGATTGCGGTTATCATAAGATTCGCAAGCGCAATAGGTATAAGTACCTTCCAGCCGAGGCTCATAAGCTGGTCAAAGCGGAGTCTGGGGAGAGTCGCCCTAAGCCAGAGGAAGATAAACATTATGAACAGAACCTTGATTACGAACCATACCAGCGGAGGCAGGAGGGGTCCGTTCCATCCGCCGAGGAACATAACCGTGGCGATTGTGGAAACAAGGTACATATTTGCGTATTCCCCAAGGAAGAACAGAGCAAATTTCATTGAAGAGTATTCCACATGGAAACCCGCAACGATTTCTGTTTCTGCTTCCGCAAGGTCAAAGGGAGCCCTGTTCGTTTCAGCCACAGCAGCTATAACGTAAACCACGAAAGCGACTATCTGCGGAACAACGAACCACATTCCCGCCTGAGCGAGTGTGATTTCTCTGAGAGAAAGCGAACCCGCCAGAAGAACAGGAGCGACAAGGGAAAGTCCCATAGCCGTTTCGTAGCTCAATACCTGTGCGGATGAACGCAAGCTTCCCAGAAGGGCGTACTTTGAGTTTGAAGCCCAGCCTGACATAATAACACCGTAAGTACCAACGGAGGATATAGCCAGAACATAAAGGAGACCAATGTTAAGGTCAGTTATATAGGGCTTTATCTCCATGCCGAACATTGTGAAATTGTCGGCGAAGGGTATTACGGCAAATCCCGCCAGAGCCGGAACCATCGTAAGCAGGGGAGCTATGATGAATACCGGTCTGTCGACCATATCGGGTGTAAGATCTTCCTTTGCGATCAGCTTCACCGCATCTGCGATGGGCTGGAGAAGACCGTAAGGTCCGGTATGAGTCGGTCCCAGACGTACCTGCATTGCGCCTATAACCTTACGCTCGGCATATGTCATGTATGCCACCGCGAGGAGGATTACAGTTACAATGATCAGTATCTTGATTATTGTGAAAACTATAGGGAGCAACATTCCTCTACCTCATATATCTTTAATGTCTTTCAACCTTTTTTACCCAGAGACACTTTGTGGTATCTGCCTTTTCCGAAAATCTCCGCCGTATCGGCATAGTCTTCGGGCAGTGCCACGCAGCCTTTCGTCATGTGTTTTTCCACATGAACTTTGAAAGTCTTAGTGATCCCCGCCGCGCTCACACTTACAGATGAGCCGTCCTCAAGTCCGAGTTCTTCGGCATCTGCCGGAGAAATCTCAAGCTTAGCCTCGCCGTAAACCTTGGCAAGGTCAGGAGACCATCTTGTATATGAGCCGGAATGGAGTCTGAGTGATGAGGGGTAGAGGAAGTATTTACCCTCTCCCGCAGCCGCTTTCGCAGGTTTTGCGAACTCGCCTGTTACCGCATCCGCATATTTTACAAGACCGCCGTCAAAATCGACATCCTTGTAAAGAGAAACCTCTTTGCGGATAAGCTCTCTGATTTCACATGAGCATGAGGGAAGCGCCTTGCCGAGTTTTTCAGCCAGAGCGGCGATAACTTCCGCATCGGTTTTAAGACCTTTGCAGAGTGCCTTATTGACTGACTGAACTCTTCCTTCAAGGTTAGTAAAGCTGCCGTCTTTCTCTGCATATGTTGCTACAGGGATATAAACGGTGGCTTTCTTTGCGGTTTCACTCATGAACGGGTCTGTAACTGCGAGAAGCTCAAGTGAATCCAGTGAAAGATCCGCCCAGCCAGTCCTCACAGAAGGATTTTCACCCAGACATATGAGAGCTTTTATTGTTTTGTTCTGTATTCCTTCTTTAAGTTTTGCCGCATCCAGAGCACCCATATCGAGGACACCCTGTGAGTTCGCCTTGGCTCTCGCAGCAGCAACCTTAAGCCCGGGAATCTGTTTTTTCAGTTCTGATACGAACCAGAGATCCGCCTGATTGTAGGGATTGTAAACTGCAACAGGTTTTTCGGCTTTTTTAAGAACCTCAAGAACCGAAGCCTCTTCACCCTGACCTTCAACCAGCCTTGTCATGCTTGCATAAACTTCATCGGGGTTTCCGGTGAATTGTTTTGTCACAAGTCTCTTAAGAGCTGTTTCAGAAGGATAGAAGACATAAAGAGCAGCTTCATTTTTTCTTGCCGCAGCTCTTACTGCAAGACCGAGTATCGGGTTTGCTTCTGTTACATCAAGGTTAAGAACCGCAACGGCGTCACTTGTCTCAATGTCAGCGTATGTGGCATCGGGGAATGAGCTGTGGGGTTCAACCGCATACATTCCGGCAGTACCTATCACATCTTTGGCAAGCTTGTTCGCAAGGAACGCTTCCTCATTTGTGAGCCTCGGAGAGACAAGAACCGCAACGGAATCAGCACCGTGCTGTGCTTTTATGCTTTTCACTTTCTCTGCAACTGTAACAACAGCCTGTTCAAAGTCAGCATCAGCAGCTTCGCCGGCAGCTTTAATCTTGGCGGATGTCTCCCTCTTTACGCTGTTAACAAATTCAAAGCCGAATCTGCCCTTAGCGCAGAGGTTGCCGTGGTTGGCGCCTTTGTCGGGCACTTCACCCATTCTGTAAAGTTCGTTGCCTTCTGTTTCAAGCTCTATGTAGCAGCCGCAGCCGCAAAGACCGCATATTGAATCTGTTTTTTCAAGATTCCACGGTCTGTTTTTGAAGAGATATACTCTGTTGTTGAGAGAACCCACGGGGCATACGCTGATGCACTGTCCGCAGAATTCGCAGTTCCATGGCTGATCAAAAGCGGTTCCGATCATCGTTTCCATGCCGCGGTTGATGAAGCTTATCGCCTGTATGTTCACCACCTCATCACAGATCCTTACGCAGCGTCCGCAGAGTACGCATCTGTCAATATCCCTTTCAATAAAGGGGTTTGTGTGGTCAACCGGTGTATCGGCGGGAGTTGCTTCAAAGCGGACTTTGGTCAGCCCTACTTCGTAAGTGAGATCCTGAAGAGTACATTCACCGCCCTTATCGCACACAGGGCACTCAAGGGGGTGGTTTACAAGCAGAAGCTCAATTACTGTTTTTCTGATCCTCTGGAGCTTTTCAGTATTGGTGAGGATATCCATATCGGGAGCAACGGGAGTAGTACACGCTGTCATAAGCCTGGGGTTGCCCACAGCCTCAATAAGGCATACTCTGCACGCTCCGAAAGGATTCAGACGGGCATCATGGCAGAGAACGGGTATGTGAACCCCTGCCTTTTCCGCCGCCTGAAGGATTGTGTAATCCTTCGGGACCTCAACCTGTATTCCGTCTATTTTCAAGGTTACCATCTGCATATCCTTATCCCTTAATCTATTGAGTTGAACGGACAGTTCACTATGCACTCACGGCACTTAACGCACTTTGCTTTATCAATGTACGCATACTGTCCCTTCTCCCATGTGATTGCGTCAACAGGGCAGACCTTCTTGCAGATACCGCATTTTTTGCATCTTTCATCCACAACAACGAACTCAATGAGTTCGGGACATTCCCTTGCCGGACATTTCTGCTTATAGATGTGCGCCTCGTACTCATCCCTGAAGTACCTGATGGTGGTAAGGATCGGGTTCGGAGCTGTCTGCCCCAGACCGCAGAGAGAAGAGATCTTGATATCGTTCGCAAGAGCCTCAAGCCTCTCTATATCTCCTTCCTTTCCTTTACCTGCTGTTATCCTGTCGAGGATATCAAGCATGGTTTTTGTTCCCACACGGCAGGGTATGCATTTTCCGCATGACTCCCTCTGTGTGAAGGTAAGGAAGAACTGAGCCACGTTCACCATACAGTTTGTTTCATCAAGAACAACCACGCCTCCGGAACCCATCATGGCTCCAGCCGCAATGAGTGAGTCGTAGTCGATTTTTGTATCAAGGTGCGCTTCAGTAAGACAGCCGCCGGAGGGACCGCCGAGCTGAACGGCTTTGAATTTTCTTTTCTTGGGTATACCGCCGCCGACTTCAAAAATAAGCTCACGAACAGTAATACCCATGGGAACTTCAATAAGGCCTGTGGACTTAACCTTGCCTGAAAGGGCGAAGATTTTGGTTCCCTTGGACTTTTCAGTTCCGATGTTAGCATACCAGTCAGCCCCGTTAAGGATAATAACCGGAAGGTTGGCAAATGTTTCAACGTTGTTAACGTTTGAAGGCTTCTGCCAGAGACCTTTTACAGCGGGGAATGGAGGTCTGGATCTGGGCATCCCTCTTTCGCCTTCAATTGAGGCTATGAGAGCTGTTTCCTCACCGCAGACGAAAGCACCCGCTCCCTCTTTCAGCTTGAGATGGAACTCAAAGCCGCTTCCGAGAACGTTATCGCCGAGGTAGCCTGCTTTTTCGGCGTCTACAAGGGCTTTTTTAACCCTTTTTATTGCAAGGGGATATTCCGCACGGCAATAGATATAGCCTTCTTTGCAGCCTATTGCGTAAGCTGCGATAAGCATGCCTTCTATAACAGCGTGGGGGTTACCCTCGATGATTGACCTGTCCATGAATGCGCCGGGGTCACCCTCATCTGCATTACAGATAAGATATTTGAGATCTCCCGGAGAATTACGGCAGAAAGTCCATTTAAGACCAGTGGGGAAACCGCCGCCCCCTCTGCCTCTGAGACCTGATTTTTTGACCTCGTCAATAACCTCTTCGGAGGTCATTTTAAGAGTCTTCTTCAGAGCATCATAACCGCCGTGGGCTATGTAATCCTCAAGGCTGTCCGGATCAACTTTTCCGCAGTCATTGAGAACATAACGCTTCTGTTTATCATAAAATTCAAAATAGTCTTTTTTTGCTGCCCACTTAGTGACAACCTCACCGCCTACAATGTGTTCCTCAACAATAGAGGGAACCATTTCCGCAGTAACATGTTCATAAGTGACAGGTCCCTTACCGGGTACATACACGTCAATAAGAACATCTCTGGCGCAGAGCCCCCTGCATCCGGTCTGTTTAGCCTTGCAGTTGCGCTCTTTGACATCTGTGTTTGTCAGGCCGCGTTTTTCAAACTCGCTGTTAAGGGCAGCCATAACGGCTTCACCGCCGGAGGCTACTCCCGCGGTTCCCATACATACGTGTACTTCTATCTGTTCGACTTTATACTCGCTCATAGCCTGTCCCTACTCATCCATCTTACCGGAGGCATAATCCTTGAATATCTTTCTGGATTCCTCGGGTGTAAGGTTACCGTGAGTTTTATCGTTCACCATAATAACGGGCGCCATTCCGCAGGCTCCGATACAGGAAACTTCCTCAAGAGTGAAGATTTTGTCCGGATCCGTCTCACCGTTTCTGATTCCGAATTCCTCAAAAACAACCTCTGAGATCCTTCCGGAACCTTTAACGTGGCATGCCGTACCCCTGCAAACCCTGATAACGTATTTGCCTCTGGGTTTGGTATAAAACTGTGCGTAAAATGTAATTACGCCGTAGAGGGTGTGTGATGAGATATTGAGGTTTTCACCCACTCTCTCCACAAGTTCTTTATAAAGGTAGCCGTAGGCATCCTGAACCTTCTGGAGAACAGGGATAGTGGCGCCTTTTGCCCCAGCGTACTGAGCGCAGATAGCGTCGCACTTAGTCCAGTCAAGTTCCTCAGGGGTTCTTTCCTGTACCTCTTCGACAACCGCTTTAACTTCCGCCATAATAAGCCCCCTTACCTGTCTATCTCGCCGAGAACAACGTCGTTCGTACCGATGATGGCAACAAGGTCAGCAAGCATGTGTCCCTGAGCCATGTGGTTAAGAACGCCGAGGTTAACGTAGGAAGGAGCGCGTATTTTAAGTCTGTAGGGTCTTTCTTCGCCTTCACTGACGATGTAGAACCCAAGCTCGCCTTTGGGCGCTTCAATACCCTGATATGTTTCGCCTTTGGGAGGGCGAAATCCTTTTGAGATCAGATAGAATCTTCTGATCAATGATTCCATTCTCTCATAAACGTCCTCATGAGCTGGCATAGCCACTCTGGGGTCGTCAGTCATAATGGGTCCTTCAGGGAGATTTTCAAGGGCCTGAGCAACGATTTTATTCGCTTCACGAAGCTCTTTCATTCTTACTTTATAACGTGCGTATGTATCCCCTTCGGGCTGTGTGGGTATTTCAAACTGGAATTTGTCATAACAGCAGTACGGTTCGTCACGTCTGAGGTCGAAGTCGATACCTGCACCTCTCATGAGGGGACCGCTTGTACCGTAATCCTGAGCATCGTCAGCATTGAGCATACCGATGCCTATGGTTCTCATTTTCCAGATTCTGTTATTGGTCAGGAGGTTTTCGTAAAGATCAACGAATCCGTCAAACTCATCAACAAAGTCTTTGGCAAGCTTGAAGAACTCTTCGGGAGCATCAGCACGTACGCCGCCGATCCTGATCCATGAGCTGGTCATCCTCTGACCTGTGGCGCACTCGAACATATCAAGAACGCGCTCCCTTTCACGGAAGGCGTAGAGGAAAACTGTCATTGCGCCTATGTCAAGAGCGTGGGTAGCGATCCACACAAGGTGGCTTGCAACACGGGCAAGCTCAGCATAGATAACTCTCATGTAGTCCGCTCTTTCGGGTATTTTAACACCGAAGAACTTTTCTACAGCAAGGCAGTAGGCAAGATTGTTGGACAAAGGCGAAAGGTAGTCAAGCCTGTCCGTAAGAGGGATAAACTGATGATAAGTCCTGTTTTCCGCAAGCTTTTCAGTTCCTCTGTGAAGGTAACCCACATCAGGAGTTACGTTTACTATTGTTTCGCCGTCAAGATCGACAACAAGTCTCAAAACCCCGTGTGTACTGGGGTGCTGAGGTCCCATGTTGACCGTAACTATTTCGGCTACGTTATTGTTCATGTTCTGCATAACCGTCTCCAACCCCTTATTTGGTGAACTTGATACCGAGATTCTGCTCGTCAGTTTTGTTGAACCACTTCCTCTCTTTAAGGGGGAAGTCTTTCCTGAGCGGGTGTCCTTCAAAGAAGTCGGGGAGAAGAACTCTTCTGAGGTCCGGATGACCTTCAAAAACTATTCCCATAAGGTCATACTCTTCTCTTTCCATGAAGTTAGCTCCCTTCCATATATCAGTTATAGTGGGGAAGACATGATCGGGTCTTGAAAGCTTCACAAACACCCTGAGTTTGTTTTCAATTGAAAAAAGGTTGTTTGTGACTTCAAATTTGTCTGTTTTTTTAGGCCAGTGGGTAGCCACGACATCCACCATGTATTTGAAGGAGAATTTCTCTTTCAATGTGCGGTGGAGTTCTTTATATACAGCTTCATCCTTAATCCTGATAAAGTTACAGCCGAACTGAGTGTAGCAGTTCAGCTTGCCGGGAAAAAGCTGTTCAAGCTGTGTGGTTAATTCGCTGAAATTCATCGCCGCCCCCTATTTCCTTGTCACTTTTTCAGTCATGATTTTCTTCTGAAGTGCTACTATGGCATCCAGAAGAGCTTCAGGACGGGGAGGACAGCCGGGAACGTAAAAATCCACCGGAAGGATTTCATCAACCCCCTGAACGGTGGAGTAGGTATCGTATATACCGCCGCTTGTTGCGCAGCTTCCCATTGCTATACACCATTTTGGTTCGGGCATCTGATCCCAGACCTTGCGTACGATGGGAGCCATTTTTCTTGTAACTGTTCCTGCTACGATCATAAGATCCGCCTGACGAGGTGTGGCACGGAAGATTATTCCGAGCCTGTCAAGGTCGTGTTTTGCGGCCCCTGTCGCCATCATTTCAATAGCGCAACAGGCAAGACCGAATGTAACAGGCCAGATAGAAGATTTTCTGCCCCAGTTGATAACATTGTCAACCGTGGTGGTTATAACGTTATCAGGCAGTTTGTTTGTGATTACACCCATTCCAATGCTCCTTTCTTCCACTCATACAGGAAGCCTATGACAAGGATTATCAGGAAGAGGAACATAGCCACGAGTCCGTACAGCCCGATATCTCCGAAAGCCACTGCCCACGGATAAAGAAACACTATTTCCACATCGAAGAGAACAAAAAGCAGGGCGACTATATAGAACCTGACATTGTACCTTTTTCTGGCGTCCGAAAACTCCGGCATACCGCACTCGTACACGGAGCTTTTGACCTTGTCGTACTTTTTCGGACGTATAAGACCGCCCACAAACATCATGATGGCGCCTACTGCGCCTGCAATCAGCATAAGGATTGCGACTGGCAAATACTCATTCATACCACACCTCTGTATTTTGTATACAGTATGCAATGTCTATCATACCGTATCACCACTGTCAACAAGAAACATCGTTTTACAGATCAAAGGAATTGGCGTTTTCGGGGTAGCGTAAACCAATAGAGAGTATAGGTTTTCCCTATACTATTTCAGTATCAGGAGCCTCTCTCTCAGAAGCTCCATTTCATGAGGTATAGGAGCGCAAAAATCACATTCTTTTTGAACAAAAGGGCTTTTAAAAGTCAGTTTCCACGAGTGTAAAGCCTGCCTTTCAATTTTGTAACCCCTGTTATGTTTTCCGCCATAGAGGGAATCGTCAAGTATCGGATGTCCAATATGAGCTGCATGAACACGTATCTGATGGGTGCGTCCTGTGTATATATGGACCTCTGCAAGAAAGGCATTTTTATAACGTTCTTTTACGATAAATTTGCTTTTTGCAGAACGCCCGTCCTCCCTGACAGCCATCTTTTTGCGGTCTGCGGGGTGCCTGCCTATGGGTTCGTCAACAACCATTGTATCAAACTTCGGAGTCCCCCAACAGAAAGCGAGATAGCGTTTGTCCACGGTGCGGTTCAGAAAAAGGGATGAAAGCTTCTCTCTGGCATCTCTGTTTCTCGCAACGAGAATCAGCCCTGAGGTGTCCCTGTCAAGCCTGTGGACTATGCCCGGACGAAAGTCGTTATAGTCCTCTATCTTATAGCGGTAGAGAAGTCCGTTCACGAGAGTTCCGTCCGGCGACCCGGGAGCAGGGTGAACCGTTACCCCGGCGGGCTTGTTCACCACTATCATGTTCTCATCCTCATATATAACATCAAAATCAACCGGCTGAGGTTCAAGGCTGGGGACTTCCTCAACTGGGATCTCCATACGTATGAGATCTCCCTTCTTGACTTTAAGGGATTTAGCAGGGATACGCCCGTTGACCTCAACTAATCCCTCCTCAATAACCTCTGCGGCAAAGCTTCTGCTCCTGCCGGAGACAGAGGCGAGGAGGACATCAAGCCGTATCCCCGCCTCCTCAGCCGTAAACTCTACTACTTCTGCAATGTCATCTGTAAAGCGCATTAAACCTTAAAAAACCTCTTTCAGATATTCTGTGAATCTTGCCCATGATTTTTCATCGGCGTCCTTTCTATAACTGGGAGAACCGAAAACAGTAAAGGCATGGGGTGCGCCGCTGTAAGTGTGCATTTCATGTTTAACGCCTGCACTTTCAAGCTCAACGGCAAGCTTTGCAAAATCATTCATACTGACAGCTGTATCGGCTGTTCCGTGGAAGATAACCACCTCTCCTGCGGTTCCGGAATAATTCTGCCCCTGCGGGGTATCAAGCCCGCCGTGGAAAGAGATGAACGATTTGAGAGGAGCGCCGCTTCGTGCATATTCAAGGGTGACAGTACCCCCGAAGCAATAACCTATCATCACTGCGCTATCTGTGTTCGCACCCAGAGCTTTTGCTTTGTCAAACGCTGCCTGTGCAATCATCCTCATCTTTGCTCTGTTTGCATAGAGTTCCCCGGTGAGCCTTTTTTTATCTTCAAGCTCCACAGGGCGGACACCCTTGCCGAACATGTCCGCAGCAAAAGCAGAATAGCCTAATTTGTTAAGCATTTCGACCCTTTTGATCTCATAATCCGTCAGCCCGTCCCAGTCATGAATTATCAGAACCAGAGGTGCTTTTTCGGAAACAGAGGAATAGTACCCTTCATATATTTTGCCGTCAGCGCTGTAATCAACACTTTCACCGGCGTAGACATAAACTGTCATCAGAATCATTATCATAATCAGTGCGCACTTTCTCATAGAGACCTCCTCCAAGGCTTTATTACCATCATGATACCCTGCGGCATCAGGTGGTACAATTAAATATCGGACGGACTGTGTGAACATGCCATGAAAAAACTATACATATTTAAACGGATCTTTTCGGTTGACTTATGCCATATGTATTGATAAAAAGATCAACTGCCTTGCTGCAGAGCTGATGAATCTGCGGCTTTAACCAAAAGGAGGACAAATTGGTTACTTACGAAACTATTTTCATCGTCCGTCCCGACCTCACGCAGGAAGAGATTGACACAAACCTTGAGTTTTTCAAGGGAAACATTGAGCAGAACGGCGGCGAAATTGTCAAAGTTGAGCCCTGGGGCAAACTTGCATTCGCCTACGAAGTGGAAGACTACCGTGAAGGTTACTACTTCCTCATTCAGTACAAAGCTGACGGCAACTACAACGAAGAGCTTGAAAAACGCTACCGCTACAGCGAAGACGTTCTCAGATTCTGCATCGTTAAAATTGACGAAAAGAAATTCAAACTGAAACCCAGAAAAGATCCCGCTCCCAGACCTGACAGAAAGGGCAAGAAAGTCAACCCCAGAAAACCCAGAGAGGACAAAGCTCCTTTTGAAGACGGTGATGACTCCGCAGGCGAACCCGAAGCGGAAGCAACTGAGGAATAACAATATAAATATCCACCGGATAAGGAATTTACCATGGGCTTTTTTAACAAGGTAGTTTTGCTGGGTAACTGTACCCGCAACCCCGAAGTAAGATATGTTCCCGGAAGGGATCTCGCAGTGGCAAAGTTCGGTCTTGCCGTTAACCGCAGACAGAAAGACAAGGAAGAAACAATGTTCATCGACATTGTAGCTTTTGGAAAACTCGGCGAAATCTGTGGGGAGTACCTCACTAAAGGAAGCCCTGTGCTGGTGGAAGGACGCCTCTCTCAGAATGTATGGGAGCAGGAAGGACAGAAACGCAGCAAGCATGAAGTGATCGCCGAAAATATCCAGCTCGTCTCATCAAGAAGAGACAAGGGCGGGGACTATTCATCAGGCAGTGACGGCGGATTCTCTTCAGGCGGCAGCAGCGACGATTTCAGCGAAGACGACATTCCGTTTTAACCGCTGACTCAAACGGAGGACTATATAAATGGCTGTTATAAGAAGAAAATTTCAGAAAAAGAAAGTGTGCAGATTCTGCGCGGAAAAAATCGATATAGACTACAAAGACGCTAAACTCCTCAGAGGTTTCGTAACCGAAAGAGGAAAAATAATGCCCAGAAGGCTGACAGGTACATGCGCCAGACACCAGAGAGCCCTTGCTTCTGCTGTTAAAACCGCACGTACAATCATCCTTCTTCCCTTCAGCCTTGACAGATAATCATAGGCTGTACCGGAATTAACAGGTTACGGTAAACAATAAAATAGATTAGGGAGTCCTTTTTAAGGACTCCCTTTTTTTATTTGATTTTTAAGCCTTCGGGAGTGATTTCAAGAACACCGTAACCTCCGGTGGTTTCCTTCAGATAAGCGTACATTCCTGCACCGTTAAACATGGTGAGTATTTCGTCGGTTATCCCTGCGGGGTCAATATCGCCGTATTTGTCAGGATAGGCGGATTTTGCCATGAGAAAAGCATTAACATAAAGCATTTCAGGGTTCACGAAATAAGACGTATGAGGCGGCAGAAGATATGCTCTTCCGTTTTTGAACGCCTTGAGCCTTGCATAAAACTGCGGGTTTTTCCGCACATCATCAGCGATTATTCCCAGCCCGTTTCCGTCAATAAATATAATCTCAGGATTTTTCAGCAGGAGATATTCTCTGTTCACGAAAAACTGTCCTTTCTTATTCTCCGTGTCAGTCACATTATTTATTCCGGCGAGCTTCATCGGCAGAAAATCCGCCGCTGTACTGTTTATCCCCTGATTGCCTCTGTAGGAGATGCCGCCCACATAGGCTTTATTTTTTTCTGCGGGTTTGTAGTTCAGCTTTGCGGATATTCCTTTAATATAATCGGTGAGTTCCTGCGCTCTCTGCTGTCTGTTAAGAATGTCCCCTGTGAGCTTAATGGAGCGGATGAATGTTTCCTCATCAAAATTAGGCATACCGTAGCTGACAGCAACAACGGGAATATTAAGCTTCCGCTGCACAAGCTCCGGCTCTCCTCTGTCTGTGGATATTATAAAAACCACATCCGGTTTGAGGCTTATAATGCTCTCGTAGTTCGGCATCCGCACAGCGCCGCCCTTACCGATAACAGGAAGGTCTTTGACATGTTCAAGGTTGGCTCTGATATACGGCTTGGTGGAATCAGCCATCTTGTCCATATCCTCAACGCCTGCAATCATCTCCTGCGCTCCAAGATATGTCACAAACGACAGACTGCTTCCTATGCCGATAACCCTCTCAACCTTATCCGGCACTTCCACAGTCCGCCCGAAAACATCTGTAACGGTCTTTGCCCATGCGGGGAAAGAAACTAGAAGAATGCAGAGGCAGAGTATCAGGCGTGCCATATTATCATCTCTATACTGTATCTGGTTCGTTCGATATACTTTCCGCTTTCAGTATCCTGACATGGCTTTATGTTCGCCGCAAGAATCTCATCATCCGGCTTTATATCATACATAAAAAGCATATCACGGCAGTTTGAAACAGCCTCATCGTATGTTCTGGGCACAACCCATTCACCGTCTACAGGATAGGATTTATAATCAATACCTCTTTTTTCAAGCCACTCACGCATAACGGGAGCATCATGAAACTTCTTCGGAGTTATACCGTAATGCTTATAAAGACCTGCTACCATATTAGAGTCCATTCTGCCGGCAAAGCCCATGTACACAACCCAGCCTTTTGCATGTTCCATAACTTTTGTTCTGGCCTCTTCAGACTGAACAGCGGGGGTCATGGAGCAGAATATCACATCAAACTTTTTGTCCGATTCAAACTCCATCCAGTCACCCAGGTAAGTGTCAATATTCTCCAGACCAAGCTTAGATGAATCCTCTTTCAGTATGCGGAGCATCTCCTTTGAGATATCAGTTGCCGTAACGTGCTTTGCCTCTTTGGCAAGACGTATGGTATACATCCCGCTTCCGCAGCCTATATCAAGAATATCCGCATCCTTAAAAACAACGCCGTGCTTTCTGGCAATGTCCAGCATGCCTGCTTCGTAGTTATCTTCCTTCTCCTCATAACGGGGAAAAGTCTGCGCTTTATTGTTCCAGAATGTTTCCTGCTGTTCTCTTGTTTTTACAAAGTCCATTTAATGCTTGCTCCCATATTGAGACCCATGGCGGGGTATCCCCATGTCTCTTCATATTCCTTGTCCGTGAGGTTCTCACCGTATATTTCAAGTACCGTATGCTCATCGAGTTTATAGCGGAGACTCGCATCAACAGTGGTGTAGCTCCCCAGCTCTCCTTTGTCCAGAGATGCCGTATTGACGGTGTAAAAGCGCTTGCCTGTATAATTAAGCCCCGCATCCAGAGAAAGTTTCTTTGTGATGTTCCAGCTTATACCGGCACTTCCCTTAACATCGGGAATGTAATCCACTTCCTCCAGCACACCGTCAGGATCTGCGGGGTCGCTCTTCTTTTCCGTCTGCTGGTAGGTACTGCTGAAACGCACATTTAGTGAGCGGGTCATGTCGTATGCACCGTCAAAGGTCACCCCGTAGAACACTGCATCCGTATTGTATGCCGCCCATGCCTGATAACTCTGGGGGCGATTTACGTACACTGCCTTGTGGAGTATATAGTCTTCTATATCATAATAAAAGCCTGAAAGGCGGGCAAAGCCTTTGCCGCTGAATGAGTGCCTGTAAGCAATGTCCAACCCTGTAGCTGTTTCAGGTTTTATTTTTTTGCCTATAAGGTAAGGAACGTTCACAGTGCCGTCGTCAGAGCTTGACTGCGAGTTCCACCAGAGTTCCGGCAGAGTCGGTGTTCTGTAGTTCTGGTAAACATATACAGATATTCTGTCATATGGCGTCACTGCATATGTCAGGCCTGCCTTGGGGGTCGCTTTCCCGTCTTCATAGCTTTTCTCTCCGCTTTCAGCTTCGTATCTGTCATAACGGAGACCGAAATCTGCTGTGAGTTTATCTGTCACCCTATAGCTGTCGGATATGAAGAATCCCTGAACATCCGCCTCTGAACCGCTGCTTCCTGATGCTGTTCCCGTCCATCCGTTTGAGCCGTGTTTGTTGTAGTTTGTATCAACATAACGCACATCGATTCCGCCGGATCTCAATGCTCTGACCTCTGCCCCCGCAGTGACAGTGTGCCTGTCATAATCGGCAACTGCTTTAAGCTTGTAGCCGTAGCTTCTGTCCACCTCAACTTTTCTGTCCAGAACCAGATCACCGTCTGATGTCAGAGACGGGTCAAAGGTGTCCATAGGGCTTTTCTGTACCTGAACCCTTGCAGCCACATCGGCATAGTTTTTTTCGTAACGGTCTTCGTAGTTTTTATATGCCATAGCCTCTATGTAGACATTATCACTCAGCGGCTGGATATAAGTTATATCAAGCATATGCCTTATTTTGTCCCAGTACGCACCGTCGCCTATGACGTTCATGGACGGAGTGGGCGTTCCCCCTGCGAAATATTCGCCGCTTGCGGTGGGGTAATCACTGTCAATTGCCGTATCAAACCCCGGAAGCGAAGGATCATTATCTGATGTGGGGTTTCCGTCCGCTCTGTTGGAGCGTATGAGCCCTCTCTCTGTTTTGCTGTACTTGTAGCCGAGTATCAGTTCACCCTTCCATGGCAGAGTAAGGTAAAACTTAGGGTTGATGTGGAGGGATTCATAGTCGTTATTACGCAGATAGGCGTCCGCTTCCTGATGGCTCGCACCAAGGCTTATGCCGAGATTGCCGAATTTCTTTGCGAAACTGCCCCTTATGTTGTGGTAGTCATCCGCATTGTCCCATCCGCCCATTGTGGCGTATATCGAAGCGGAAGCCTCTTTAGCAGGTCGTTTGGTGTAGGCATTGATAACCCCGCCCAGAGCATTGTTACCGTATTCTGCGGAACTGCCGCCTTTAATTATCTCAAGCTTTTCTATGTTATCAAGGGGGATAGTTCCGAAATCTATATAATTTCCGCCGACATTCCCGGTGGAGCTTATGCTTCTTCCGTCAAGGTTAAGCATGATCCTCTTGCTCTCCATGCCTCTGATGGAGATAATATCCCCGCTGTCCCCGAAAACTGCTTTGCGTTTAAAGGAAATTTCAGGGTCTTTTACCAGAAAGTCTGCTATGTTTCCGCTCCTGTTCTTTTCCGCAACTTCTTTTTCGGTGATATTAAGATTCTCTTCCCCTGCAGATGCAGCGGTGACTGACACTTCGTCCAGATAAATAGTCGTAGTCATAAGATTATCATCTGCAGCAGCGGAACAGACGCAGAATGCAAATACACTCACTCCCAGAATAAACCGTTTCAAAACAACCTCCGTGATGTGTTACTGTAATTTCACTGATAACACGATTTACAAAAGCCATAACACTAAGAAGGTGTTCATGTCAACGTCAAGTAACACGCAATATACATTTCGTGCTACATCGAATTATTCAAACAGATGAACAAAAAGGATCATTTAATGGACATTAAACATTTTTACGGCTAACATTAAGCGGACAATAATAAACATAAAGAGCATTAATTATATGAGAGTTTTTTATCTTCCGGCGGCAAGCCTGATTCTTTTTGCAGCAGTTCTTTTTTTTCCCAGAATAGGGGGACTGTTCATCCCGTTTTCGCCATTGCTCCTCCTGCTTTACTTCTCTGAGCCTGCCAGAGAAAAAAAGTCGGACATTCTGCTTCTCGCTGTTATTGCGCTTTGCGCCGCTTTTGAACCATATTTAAGCGTATATTATGTAATAACCGTAATGTTCACCGCATACATGATCAACCGCTTCCAGAACATGCCTGATTCAAACTGGCTTCCCGTTGCAGCCTCCCCGATCCCTGCTTTTGTGGTGTCATCTGTTCTGGTTTTCTTCTCAGAGAGCGTGAGGGGTTCCCTCATTGAAAACGTTATAAATATTCTTGAAACCCTTGTAAAAGCAGCTAAAGATGCACCAGACACCGGAGCGGCGGCTTATGCGGCAGTGGTGGAGAAGAATATGGATCTGGCGGCGCTCTCACTTGTGCTGATTTTCCCTGGGCTTATCTTTCTTACTTCAGTGCTTGTGGCATACTTTACCAAAACGTTCTTTTACAAAATAAAAAAATATCCGCATGAGGTTTTCCGCCTGCCGGATAACCTTGTATGGGTTATGCTCGCAGGGCTTGCCTTCTTTTTTACAAAAGATGTGTATATGCGCTCAGTGGCGTTTAACACCCTGCTTGTTTTCGCCGGTCTGTATTTCATTCAGGGGTTTGAGGTTCTGCGTCATTGGGTACACAGATTCAAGCTGGCGGGCATTTTCAAGGCTATCATCTATATTATAATTTTCTCCGAGCCTCCGCTTATGCTTGCACTCGCCATGGTGGGACTGTTCACTATCTGGTTCAATTTTTTCGGCAAACCAAAACAGGAGAGTACGGAAGGCTAAATGCTGCCCAACAAAAAATACGCAACTCTCATTTCTGTAAATACCGCATTTGTTCTCGCAGTTATTAAGCTTATAGGCGGCGCTGCCACAGGTTCGGTATCTGTTCTGGCATCAGCAGTGGACTCAATACTGGACGTGGGATCATCCACAGTAAACTACTTTGCCATAAAACAGTCCGAACAGCCGCCTGACAATGATCACAGATACGGACACGCTAAATTTGAATCCCTCGCATCCCTTATTCAGGCAGGGGTCATAACCCTTTCCGGTCTTTACATTCTCTATGAGGCTTATGTCCGTTTTGAAAGCGGCAGAGCAGTAAAGAGCATAGAGGGCGGCATATGGATAATGCTGTTCTCCCTTGTTGTCACCTTTATGCTTGTCATACTTCTCCGGAAGGTGGCAAAAAAGGAGAACTCATCAATACTTAAAACAGAGTCACTACATTATGAGATAGACCTTCTCACCGGCGGCGGGGTTCTTCTCGGACTGGTGCTTGTTAAGGTTACAGGGATAAATGCCATTGACCCGTTCATATCTGTTCTGATAGCATTAAAGACTGTGTACTCAGCCCTTGCGCTGGGGAAAGAGGTGTCCGAAGACCTTGTGGACAAGGCTCTGGATGAGGACGAGCTGGTTAAAATCCGCGGTGTACTTGACGCTTATAGTTGTGTTATAGTTGGCTGGCATAAGCTCCGCACCCGCAAAGCCGGAGCAGAAAAGTTTGCGGATCTGCATGTTCAGGTAAACAGGCACTTGTCTGTGGAAGATGCACATATGATTGCAGATATGATTGAAAATGATATTTCAGAAACTTTAAACGGCGCTGATGTTCAGATACATATTGAGCCGTGCGAAAGTAAATGCACGCACAAAATCTGCGCTCTTTGCGATACAGAAATCAAAAATGAAATAAACAGACTTAAAAACAAATAATCAGGGGGTATTAATGAGTATTTTCATGGAAAACATGATTGCTGACCGCCTCGGCGGAAAGATGTTTGGCAAGGACACCACCATCTACAAATTTGAGAAGATCAAAAGGGCAAAAAGAGCCGCTGTTGAAGCTAATCCCAATATCGAGCTTATCGACATGGGTGTCGGCGAACCTGATGAAATGGCTGATGCCTCTGTTGTGGAAACCCTTTGCAGGGAAGCACAGAAAAGAGAAAACAGGTTTTACTCTGATAACGGCATTCAGGAATTTAAGGACGCCGCAGCGAAATACATGAAAAAACGTTTCGGCGTTGATATTGACCCCAACACTGAAATCAATCACAGCATTGGTTCAAAGCCTGCTCTGGCATTTGTTCCTCTCTGCCTTATCAACCCCGGTGATGTAGCGCTGATGACTGTTCCCGGATACCCTGTTTCCGGCACAATCACCAAATATCTCGGCGGAGAAGTTTACAACCTTAAACTCACAAAAGAGAACAACTTCCTCCCCGATCTGGATTCTATCCCTGCGGATATACTTAAAAGAGCAAAGTTCCTTTACCTCAACTATCCCAACAACCCCACAGGTGCACTTGCCCCTGTTTCCTTCTACGAAAAGGTTGTTGAGTTTGCTAAAAAGAATGATATAGCCGTAATCTCCGATGCGGCTTACATAGAACTTACCTACGGTGAAGACCAGCCCTCCTTCCTCAGCGTCCCCGGGGCGAAGGAAGTGGGAATCGAAATCCACTCACTCAGCAAGTCATACAACATGACAGGCTGGAGGATGGCATTCGTTTGCGGTAACCCTCACCTTGTAAAAGCCTTCGCCACTGTTAAAGATAACAATGACTCCGGTCAGTTTATCCCGATACAGAAAGCTGCTGCGTTTGCTCTGGAAAACACCGCTCTTATAGAGAGAATCAAGTCTAAATATGCCCGTAGGCTCAAAGCCCTCGCAGCGGTTCTCCGTAAGCACGGCTTCTTTGTAAACGAGCCCAAGGGTACATTCTATCTGTATTTTGAGATTCCCAAGGGAACAGCTTCCGGTAAAAAGTTTGAAAGCGGCGAGCAGTTCTGCGACTATATGATAAGGGAGAAATACATCAGCTCCGTACCGTGGGATGATGCAGGCAACTTCCTCCGCTTCACTGTCACTTTCATAGCGGACACTCCCGAAGAGGAAGAAAGAATCATCAACGAAATCGACAGACGCCTCGGCGAAGACAAGTTTGTTTTCTGACAACTAAAACACAAGGCTCCCTTCGGGGAGCCTTTTTTTATTTCAGCATCATCTTAACTGCCGCTTCGGCGTGAATCTTTGTGGTGTCAAAAAGCTTCAGGGGGCTGTCCTTCTGATGAACCAGAAGAGGAATCTCTGTACAGCCGAGGATAACCCCTTCCGCACCCTCTGTCCGGAGTCTGCCTATAATCTCTGAGTATTTCATGCGGGATTGAACCCTGAAGTCACCGAGGCACAGCTCATTATATATAACATTATGCACGAACTGCCTGTCCTCCTCATCCGGAACAATAATTTTAAGTCCGAGCTTTTCCATACGTCCCTTGTAAAAATCACGTTCCATTGTAAATGCCGTTCCCAGAAGTCCCGCTTTTTTCACACCGGAAGCCAGAGCGGCTGACGCTGCGGAATCGGTAATCCTCAAGAGGGGTACATCCAGAGCATTTTCAACCTCATCCGCCGAAATGTGCATAGTATTGGTGCAGATCATTATGAAATCCGCACCGGCTCTTTGGAGCTTAAGCGCCTCATCAATCATCATTTCTGCGCCCTTCTCCCATTCGCCTCTTTTCTGAAGCAGCGCAACCTCGTCAAAATCAACACTGCTTATCAGCATCTTTGCCGAATGCAGACCGCCGAGGACATTTTTTATTCCTTCATTAATGTATCTGTAGTACAAGGCTGTGGATTCCCAGCTCATTCCGCCTATAAGACCTGCTGTCCTCATATATCACCATATTAATGTATTAGTTACCCGGAAATTCAGATTCATTGTGGATTTTATAATCATACCAGAAGTTTTTTGGATTATAATCTCAAAAAGGGGGTAAAGATGTTTGAAGCGGTGGAATTGGGACAAAAAGTTAGCAAAAAAGAATTTGACGATGCCCTGCCCGAACTGCGGACAAGGCTGATACAGGCACAGACTGCCTTTTCAAAATATCACGGACCTCTGGTAATCATACTAAACGGAATGGACGGAGCCGGCAAAGGCGAACTGATGAACTACCTCGGCGGACTTATGGACCTCCGTAACGTTATAATAAAAACCTTCTGGCAGGAAAACGGAGAGGAAAAAAGCAAACCTCTCTACTGGAAATACTGGATGAGTCTTCCGTACAGAGGGCACATCGGCTTCTTTTTCGGTGCGTGGTATTCAGGTGAAATGCTGGAAGCAGCCAAGGGAAATATAGAATCCGCTGAATATGAAAGACGCATGAAAAGGGCGGCTGCTTTTGAATCCTCTCTGGCGGATGACGGAGCAGTATTTGTAAAGTTCTGGTTTCATCTGAGCAAAAAAACCTCAAAGAAAAAAACAGACGAACTTAAGAAAAAGTTCGGCAAAGGAGAAATTGTGGAACGTGCCATGTGGCACAGGGAAAAGTATGACGCCATTGTGAAAGCAGCAGAGAGAGGCATACGGCTCACTGATCATTCCAAGGCACGCTGGCATCTCATAGAGGCGGACGATAAGCGCCACCGTACACTAAAAGCCCTGCGTATAATTGTGGAAACCCTTGAGGCAGCGGTCGCCTCCATAGGAGCAAAACATAAAGCGGAAAAAAGAGCAGTGGGCATAGCTCCGCCTGTTTTATCAAAGGTGGATCTGTCACTGACAGCGGAATACGAGGACTATAAAAAGAAACTCCCTGAACTGCAGGAGCGTCTTAATGCGATGGCGTGGAAGGCATACAACAAAAAGCGCTCCGTCATAGCAGTATTTGAAGGGTGGGACGCCGCAGGCAAGGGAAGCGCAATCCGCCGTATAGTTCAGGGAACGGACATACGCCTTGCGAGTGTTATATCCGTGGCAGCGCCGACCGATGAGGAAAAGGCGCACCATTACCTCTGGCGTTTCTGGAGGCATATTCCCTCCGCCGGGTTCATCACTGTGTATGACCGCTCGTGGTACGGGCGTGTTCTTGTTGAGCGTGTGGAAGAGTTTGCCGCAGAAAACGAATGGTCACGCTCATTTGAGGAGATAAATGAGTTTGAGGAACACCTCACCGAAAGCGGCATAATTCTGGTAAAATTCTGGGTGCATATAAATAAGGACGAACAATTAAAGAGATTTAAAGAAAGAGAAAAGCTTCCGTGGAAACAGTATAAAATAACAGACGAAGACTGGCGTAACAGAGAAAAATGGGATATGTATGAAGAAGCGGCAAACGAAATGATCTCCCGTACAAGTACGTGGCATTCGCCGTGGAACCTCATAGCCGGAAATGACAAAAAATACGCACGGCTTAAAATACTTGAAACCATGTACGAAGCAATGGAGGAAAAACTGTGATGGATTACGAAAAAATAATTGAACAGATTACTGCACACGCTGCGGATTATGCCTTAAGGTTCGTTGCCGCTGTTTTAATCTTCTATATAGGTAAATTTCTCGCAAAAATGCTTGCGAAGATCGCCCAGAGGGCAATGACAAAAACCCATATGGACGAAACCCTTGCGGGGTTCCTTAAGAATGTTATCTACGCCCTGCTGTTTGCGGTGGTAATTATCGCATCTCTCAACGCCCTCGGTGTGCAGACAACTTCACTTGTTGCCGTTATGGGTGCCGCAGGTCTGGCTGTAGGTCTTTCTTTAAAGGATCAGGTTGCAAACTTCGGTGCAGGGGTGCTTATTGTAATGCTCCGTCCTTTCAAAGTCGGCGATGTAGTAACGTTAGCAGGACAGACAGGCTCAGTGCTTACTATTCAGGTTTTCCAGACAATACTCAAAACCTTTGACAACCTTACGATAATGATCCCAAACTCCAGCGTTATGGGCGGAACAATAACCAACTTCTCCCTTCAGGGCACAAGGATGATCCCCCTTGTTATCGGCATAAGCTACGACAGCGATATAAAGAAGGCGAAAGACATAATGCTGGAAACCATGAGCGCACATGAAAAGGTATTGAAAGATCCTGCCCCTGCTGCCGGTGTACTTGAACTTGCAGACAGTTCTGTTAACCTTTTTGCCCGTTCATGGGTTGAAACTGCCGACTGGTGGGGAACAAAAGCGGATCTCCTCGAAAACATCAAAAATAATCTCAGCGCAGCAGGCATAGAAATACCCTTTCCTCAGATGGATGTTCACTGCTTTAAGATGGATGACAAAGCTTGAGAATCCTTCACGTTGACACAGGAAAAGAATGGAGAGGAGGACAGAGACAGGCGTTCTTCCTCCATCAGGGTCTGGCAGAAAGAGGGCATGACAGCCTGATGGTCTGCCCTCAGGACGGAGAACTTGTAAAAAGGGCTAAAAACACTGCCCCGCTGAATTTCCGCAGCGAAGCAGACCCTGTTTACATATTCCGCCTGCTTAAAATAATAAAACAGTTTAAGCCGGACATTGTCCACTCCCACGACAGCCACTCCCTTACCCCGTGCATAGTCGCTTCATGGCTTAACAGCTCATTCAGGCTTGTCCATACCCGCAGGGTTGATTTCCCTCTGAAGAAGAAGCTCTTCAACAAATACAGAAGCAGCCGGATCAATCTTGTGGCGATAAGCAAGGCTATACGGGAAACAATTGCCTCAAGCGGAATTGACAAGCCAAAGATAGGACTTATCTACAGCGGTTCAGATAAACCGAAAAAGCTTAATGCGGAGCTGGCATCTGAATTTGCAAAGAGATACAACCCACACGGGAAAAAAGTCATAGGCACTGTGGCGAATATTTCGGAGCATAAGGACTACCCCACGCTTTTAAAAGCCTTTGACAGACTATGCGAAACACGCAATGACGCCATTCTTCTGCCCGTAGGTGATGGTCCTATGTTTCAGGAGATAAAAGATTTTGCAAATACCCTGAAATGCAGAGAGAAGGTTGTATTCACAGGTTTCAGTCCGCATATAACCGAAATGCTCTCCCTGATGGACATCTTCACAATGACTTCAACAAAGGAAGGACTATGCACATCGATCATTGACGCCATGAATTCATCTCTGCCTACAGTGGCGACAAGAGCGGGAGGAATACCTGAACTTGTGGAAGACGGCGAAACGGGATTTCTTTGCGATATTGCCGATGATAAGGCACTCTCCGAAGCATATGCCAAACTTCTTGAAGATGAACCTCTCCGCATGAAAATGGCTGAAAATGCACTGAAAAAAGCTTACGGATTCTCCGCCGAAAAGATGGTTTTTTCTTATATAGATTACTATACCGAACTGTTGAAATGAGCGGGCTATACATCCACCTCCCGTTCTGCCGGCGTAAATGCCACTACTGCGGATTCATGTCTCTGGATTCCTTTGATGATGGGCTTATCGGCAGATATTCCGACGCTCTCCTGGAAGACCTTGCCTCAACAGGGAAAACAGCATTCGATACAGCCTACATCGGCGGCGGCACACCCAGCGCCGTACCATATGAGCTGCTGGATAGTTTTCTGGAAAGGCTTCTGAAAAGAGTATCGGTATCCGGCGAATTCACCATAGAGGCAAATCCGGAATCTATTAGCGAAGGTTTCCTCAAAACCGCCGCCGCACACGGGATAAACAGATTGAGCATGGGGTGTCAGAGTACGAATGATGCGGTATTAAAGCTTCTCGGCAGACTGCACGACCGCAAAGCAGTATTTACCGCTTATGATCTGGCAAGAAAGCACCTGCCTGAAGCGGGAATCAATCTTGATCTCATATTCGATATTCCGGACACACCGCAGGAAACAGCACGCAAAAGCATGGAGGAGATAACATCTCTTAACCCTGATCACATATCCGCATACTCATACTCCTTTGACACCAGCTATCTGGCGGAAAAGGGCGAAGTGTCTGACAGCATGTTTCTTGAGGTTAAGCATTTTTTGCAGTCCAAAGGCTACACCAAATATGAAATATCAAACTTCGCCGGAAAAGGACACGAAAGCAGGCACAACATAAACTACTGGAAGCTTGGGGATTTCACCGGAATAGGGGCATCAGCATGGTCTCTTGAGAACTATAGCGCAAAACGGATTCATAAGGGAAAAGCGAAAGATGTGAACATTTATCTCTCTGATCCGTCATGCTATGTGGAAACCTCTGTTACAGAACAGAGTGATCTTGTTAAGGAATCTGTGGTTTTCGGTTTAAGAATGGCGGAAGGGGTTGACATTAACTGTCTTTCATCATTTTATAACCGCAGAGATACAGAGCTTGAAGAAAAAATAAACCGCCTCTGCGGCGAGGGTCTTTTAGAATGGAAAGAAGGAAAAATACGCCTAACAGAAAAAGGGGAATTGCTTGGGGATTCGGTATCGGAATTTTTATGGTAGCCCTGACAGCGCTCTACCCCGCATCAGAAGCTGACGCCGGCTGCGCCGGAGACTGTATGACCTGTCACCAGAACCTTGCAAACAGCAAAGAGCATCAGCCTCTTAAAACCTGCATTCAGTGCCACGAACCTTCAGAAAAAAAGACTTTCCTGCCCATGGCTTCTGCCGACGGCTGCGGCACACGCTGCTTTGACTGCCATAACCAGTGGCCCGCAGACGGCTGGCACGCTCCCCTTGACAAATGCTCAGAATGTCATAAGGTCTCAGCAAACATCCTGAACAGGTAAGATAAATCAGCCCTGATCCACCAGCCATAAGCCTATGGCGGCGATTGTTATGCTGTGGGTTATCCCGCCGGTCTGTACCATTTTCAGAACCTCTTCCCGTGTAAATTCGACAGGCTCGGTCTCTTCAAAAAGATCATGATTCATACTGCCCCCGTTCACACAGTTTTCCGCAAGGAAGCAGTGGCAGGTGTTGGTCATAAAAGCCGGGTTGGGGTGCATTATACCAAGGCTTTTTGCTGATTCAGACCTATAGCCGGTCTCTTCTGCAAGCTCACGCAGTGCGGCATCTGCCGTAACCTCTCCGTCATCCACAGCACCGCCGGGGAACTCATAGGTCACGCTGTCTGTGCCCACACGGAACTGACGCACCAGAACAAGCTTTCCGGAATCTGCCACGGGTACGGTTATCACCCAGTTTTTGATATTTACAACGGTGAAGGGCATGGAAGCCCCCGCACCGTCAAAGTGATAATGCCTGTGTTCCACAGAGAGAACACGGTCGGCATATTTTTTCTCAGTTTTAATATACCGCCAGCGGCTTTTCATTTAAATAATGATCCCGCTGTCGCTTCTGCCTTTGGGAGCAGCGCCGCCCAAACCGCCGATTCCGCCGCCGCCCGCCATGCGGATTCCGCTTTTGGCCTCGATATATTTGTTTTTGATGTCTTCAGGGAATTCAGCGTAAACATACATAACCTTGTCCCAGCCGATTTCTCCGCCTATTTCGTCTTCGTAAGGAAACCCGAAAGGGAGAATTGCTATCTGGATGCCTGAACCACCCATAGGCACAGCCTGAACAACGGCAACATCCTTAAGGATGTTCTTTTCATCGTCTTTTATCCCTATGCATGTATCACCGCTTACCAGCTTGACAAATTTGATATTTTCCATTCCTGCACCGTACCTTAACATTAGATTTTAAGTCGTTGACCTGCTTATTTAGTATATGCTTTTGCACAATAATTCAACGTGTTTTCATTTTTCTTCTGAAACCCCCGAAAGTAAGGTGTTTCTAACTGTCATTTTTGTATTGACAGCCCAGAGGCAAGATCATATGTTCGGAAAATAATATTGGAGGTGTGACATGGCTCACAAAATTACTGACGCCTGTACAAACTGCGGTGTTTGCGAAGACGAATGTCCCGTAAACGCTATCTCTGAAGGCGATGACGCAAGAGTTATCGACGCTGATGCCTGCACTGACTGTGGTGCATGTGTAGAAGTCTGCCCTGTTGACGCAATCGAGGCATAATTAACCAGTGCTAATAATTGCCCCGCAAAACGGGGCTTTTATTTTAATATAGAATACTACACCCGGAGTAGGATATGAACGTATTTCAATATCTCAAGGACGAAATAAAAACAATATATCAGCGTGATCCTGCCGTGCGCAGCGTCGCAGAGGTAATTTTCTGTTATCCGGGTTTTCACGCCATGCTTTTTTACCGTGTTGCAAATTGGTTCTGGCGCAAGAAGCTTTTTTTCCTCGGCAGGTTTACCTCTCACATAGGCAGATTCTTCACGGGTATCGAAATCCATCCCGGAGCAACCATAGGCAGACGCTTCTTTATTGACCACGGAATGGGTGTGGTAATAGGCGAGACAGCCGAGATCGGAGATGACGTAACTATATATCAGGGAGTAACTTTAGGTGGAGTTAGTCTCAAGAAAGAAAAAAGGCACCCTACTTTGCAAAATAATGTTATAGTTGGTTCAGGCTCAAAGGTTTTAGGGCCTTTTACTGTTGGTGAAAACGCCAAAATCGGTTCAAATTCAGTAGTTGTGAAGGAAGTTCCGCCCAACGCCACAGTGGTGGGAGTTCCCGGAAGAGCTGTAGGTCAGCAGAAGGACGATAACATCAGTGCGCTGGATCATGACAAGCTGCCAGACCCCGTGGCAAAAGCAATCAGTTGCGTGGTTGCGAGGGTTGTTGAGCTTGAGAAAGAGATTCAGGAGCTAAGAAAAAGGCTGAAAGAACATGAAAATTACGACTAAAAGCAGATACGCTATCAGGGCAATTTATGCCCTTGTTGTTCTGGGCGGAGACAAAGAGCCGGTCGCATTGACGCAGATCGCCCAAATGGAGACTATTTCACGGAAATACCTTGAACAGATCTTCATCCAGCTTAAAAAATACAATATCGTCGTAGGTTCAAGAGGTGCTGGCGGCGGATACATGCTCTCACGGGATGCCGCAGGCATAAGCGTTAAAGATGTCGTGATCGCAATGGACGGACCCATAAGCCCTGTTGACTGCACAGACGGAGAAGACTGCTCCAAGTTCAGCACATGCGCCATCAACTGGCTGTGGCTCGGACTCAAAAAAAATGTTGATAATTACCTTGAAAATATTACTATAGAAGACTTAAAGAAGCACGCACTCGGAGGAAAAAATGCCCATTTATCTGGATTATAGCGCAACGACCCCTGTGGACAGGCGGGTTTTCGAGGCTATGATTCCGTTTCTCACGGAAAAATACGCCAACCCATCCAGCATCCACGTTCTCGGCAGAGAAGTGCGGGAAGACGTTGAAAACGCCAGAGCCGTTGTTGCCTCCTATATCAAATGCGAACCACATGAAATTGTTTTCACCGCAAGCGGAACAGCATCCGACAACCTCGCCATTAAAGGCATGGCTGAGGCGATGAAGCATAAAGGCAAGCATATAATCACAACATCAATAGAACACAAGGCTGTTCTGGAGACATGCAAATCCTTGCAGAAAAACGGATTTGACGTAACCTTCCTGCCTGTAAACAAAGACGGCGTAATCTCAGTTGATGACTTCAGAAAAGCAATCAGACCGGATACAATTCTTGTTTCCGTGATGCTGGTTAATAACGAAGTCGGCACTGTCCAGCCTGTTAAAGAGATAGCCGCCATCGCCAGAGAGAAAGGGATAATTGTCCACACAGACGCTGTTCAGGCTGTGGGTAAGCTTTCCACAGATGTCAGCGAGCTTGGCGTACACCTGATGAGCTTTTCGGGACACAAGTTCAATGCTCCCAAAGGAATCGGCGTACTTTACATTGATGAAAACCTCAAAGATCTCATAATCCCCATAGTATGCGGCGGAAGTCAGGAATACGGACTCCGTGCCGGAACGGAAAATGTGGCAAATATAGCCGCCATAGCAAAAGCCATAGAGCTTCTTGAAGCCGAAGGCGAAGAAGAAGTAAAAAGAATACGCAGATTCCGTGATATGTTTGAGCAGGAAATTCTTGCCCGTGTACCGGACACATATGTGAACGGCGGCGGAGCAGAAAGAGTATGCTGCATATCAAACATAGCTTTCAGATACATAGAGGGTGAGGCGCTGATGGTCTACGCCAGCGAGGTATGCTGCTCCACAGGCAGCGCATGCACGTCAGACAGTGTGGACGCCTCCCATGTTTTGTATGCCATGAATGCTGACCCTGTGGACATGCACGGCTCGCTCCGCTTCAGCTTCGGCAGGTTCACCACCGAAGAGGAAGTTAAGCAGGCTGTTGAAATGATCTGCACAAGCGCAAACAAACTCAGGGCTATGTCACCTCTGGGCTGATGTGAATATAAAGGCTGAAAGCCGGCGCATGATCCGTGCCGGCTTAATAACCTTCTACTTTCTCCACTTTTCCACACTGGGGAGCATGTTCCCCTACGCAGGATATTTCTTTAAATCACGAAACTTCTCAGGAACTGAGATAGGAATACTGCTTGCGGTGTTCCCGGTAATGAAGTTTCTTGCCACCTCTCTCTGGACGGAAACATACAGCAGACAAACATGGAAAACCTCCTTTGTGCGCTTGGCTGCGGCGCTTTCGTCACTCTCCCTGCTGCCATTGTTTTTTCTTGAAAGCTTTTCAGCGGCATTTATCTGCCTTATACTCTTTGCATTTTTCAGAGTAGGCATTATCCCTGTCATAGAAAACGCTGCCATGGGATTCTCTGAGCAGTACGGAACACCCTATGGGCGTATGAGAATGTTCGGCTCTATCGGCTTCACCATTTCAGCTGTGGTGTCAGGCTTTGTAATAGACCGCTTCGGCGCTTCGGCATTTATTATTCAGTTCACGCTTCTTGGGCTGTTATGTACTGTTCCGGTGGGTATGATGCGCCTTGAGCATTGGTCTAAGCTCCACAAAAAAGCGAAAGCTATCCTCCTTGACCGGAACACAGTGCTGATGACAATAATGCTGATTGCATATCTTTCATCCAACGCTTTCCACGGCAACTTCTTTAATATAAAAGTCAGCGAGGTTGGCGGTTCACAAACCTTGGCAGGATATATGTGGGCGGCGGGTGTAATGTGCGAGGTACTTTTGCTTTATTTTACTGACAGTGTGCTTAAGACATACAGCGCAAAGCAGGTAATGCTTTTTTCAGTTTTTATGTCACTAATACGTTATATTCTCACGGCGTTCAGCCCTTCCCTGACAATTCTTTTCATAGCAAATATGTTCCACGGCTTCAGCTACGGTTCATTCCATGTGGCGGCTCTGACATACTTTCGCAGGGTTTTCGGCGCCGATAAACAGCTTAAGGCTCAAAGCATATACTCCGGTCTGGGATTCGGTCTGGGCTCCGTTGCCGGTTCATTCATATCAGGTGTAGCATACGACATCAGTGGCAGCACTGGAGTATTTGCCGCAACAGCAGCGGTGTGCGCAGTCTCCATGGTTCCCTTAATATTTATGAAAACGGATAGATAAGTTGCAGTAAATACCGAATGGGATATAATATCCTGAGATTCTAAGGAGAACGGATAAGCTGCATGAGCAAAACCAACACCCTGCTGAAAGAACTTGAGGAACTTGCCGCCAAACTTAACATTAAGGTGCGGTATGAACGAACCAAGGCAAGGGGCGGTCTCTGCCGAAAGGGAGAGCAGTTCATGATAATTATCGACCGCTCCGCAGACCCTCATTACAAAACCGCAGTAATAGCTGAAGCAGTGAAGAAGTTTGATCTTACTGATGTCTACATCAGTCCGAAAGTCCGTGAAGCTATAGAAAGCGCTGATTAACGGGGAAAACAGATTGGAAAAAAACAAACTGGATATAGACCTTGTTTATAATATTCTGGAAGAAGAGTACGAAAAGCTTGAAAAACCTTCTGTAACCGCAATAGCGGAAAAAAAGCGTGACCCTTTCCGTGTTCTTGTCAGCACAATTATTTCACTCCGCACCAAGGATGAAGTGACAATAGCTGCATCGGACAGGCTGTTCAGCATGGCTGACACTCCGCAGAAGATCCTTGAGCTGGACACGGAAACAATGGAAAAACTTATTTATCCCGCCGGATTCTACCGGAACAAAACAAAAACAATTAAAGATATAAGTGCTATACTCATAGAGAAATACGCAGGCAATGTCCCTGCGGATATTGATGAGCTTGTCAGGCTGAAAGGGGTGGGGAGAAAAACCGCCAACCTTGTGCTTGTGGAAGGCTTTCAGATACCCGCAGTCTGCGTGGATATACATGTTCACAGGATTTTCAACAGGCTGGGATACCTGAACACCAAAGACCCCGACAAAACAGAGATGGAGCTTAGAAAAACGCTCCCTCAGAAATACTGGATTAAACTGAACGAAATGATGGTTACTTACGGCAAATACGTATGCCGCCCGGTGTCTCCATTTTGTTCTGCTTGCAGGCTTTCTGAATGTTGTGCTAAAGTCGGCGTCACTACAAGGAGGTAAGCCGTGGCGCACCGTATTGATGAAACTGATGTACAGATACTGAACCTTCTCGCTGAAAACTCACGCATTTCCTATGCGGATATAGCAAAAACAGTGGGGATGAAATCACCTTCCGTTATTGAGCGTATCAAGTGGCTTGAATCCGAAGGAATTATCACAGGCTACACAACCCAGATAAACTATAAAAAACTCGGCTATGACATACTTGCCTTCATCGGCATTTTCATAGACAACGCCGACAATATCGCCGACTTTGAGCATCACCTCAAGAAACTCGGAAAGGAAATAATCGGCTGTCATCATGTTACCGGTGAATACACTATGCTTATCAAAGTTATTGTGAAGAATACCGACTCCCTCAGCACACTTATCAAAAAACTCCGAAACACCCCCGGTGTAACCAAAACTAATACAATTCTTGTATTCTCAACCATACTCGACCGCTCAAGGATGCTTTGAGAAAAGTTACCGCAGTCATACCTGTCTATAACAGAACGGAAACGCTGAAAGACGCAGTGGAATCCGTTCTGTTTCAGGATTCCGGAGAGATTGAGATCATCGTAGTGGATGACGGCTCGGAAACCGACCTTAGACCCCTCCTTAAACCTTACCTGAACATTATCCGCTTTATCCGCCTTGAGAAAAATATGGGTGTGAGCCGTGCCAGAAACGAAGGCATAAAAGCGGCACAGGGAGATTATATAGCCTTCCTTGACTCGGATGACGTCTGGCTTCCATTTAAAATAAGACATCAGCTCGAAATAATGGAAAAAGAACAGTCAAAAGTCTGTCATACAAACGAATTCTGGTATAAAACAGACCGCTTCATAAACCAGAGCAAAAAACACACCCGCTACGGAGGAGATATCTTCCCTAAGATTCTGGACATATGCAGAATAAGCGACTCATCTGTGATTATCGCAAAAGAGGTGTTTGATGAAACCGGAATGTTTGATGAAAGCATGCGTGTATGCGAAGACTATGATCTGTTTCTGCGGATTGCAGCGTTATATAACGTAAGCTACATTGAAAAAAAATGTATCATAAAAAGATCAATAACAAACGATCAGTTAAGCGCCTCGATCAGCCATATAGAGTCGATAAGGCTTGAATCACTAAAAAAATTCACCAATAGTTTCAAAAAGTTATCGGAGCAATATATGAGTACCGCTCTGGAAGAGATAAAAAGAAAAGAACAAATTGTTAAATCGGGGCTCATTAAAGGCAGGTAGGGGTTTAAACTAATTTCTTGCTATTTTAAATTAAACCTGTATAAAAAGCTAAAGAAGACGATAACCTTATCATTAAAGAAGTAATTGAATTTTATGAAAAAATATTTAGCAATTATCCCAGCAATTCTTTTTGTAGTGTCGTGTGCGGGCAAGCCCGGTCCGAAGTATTCCTCTCTTGTGCAGGAGCCTTCGGCTGCGGAAGAGTCCGAAGTTCAGGATACCCCTGACACCGTGGCTTTTGAAGCCTTCTCTCCGGTATTCCTCACTGATGAAATATCGAAGAGAGAGCTTAACTACGCTCTTCTCCCCTCAAAGCCTGAATTTCATTTTGATGATATTGTACAGACACGTTATGTCTATGATGTAATCCCTCTCGTTGAAGAAGACAGATACGAGTATTACGTCAGGCGTTTCACAAAAGATATCCCAAATGTTTTCCAGAACTGGCTCAACAGATCAAACAAATACTTATATATAGTTAAAGACATCCTCCGCAGGGAAGGCGTGCCCGATGAGCTTGCTTATCTCCCCTTCACCGAAAGCGGATTCAACGCCACAGCGATTTCCCGTGCCGGTGCAAGCGGCATGTGGCAGTTCATGAAAGGCACAGGCAAGATCTATAACCTTGATGACAACTTCTGGGTTGACGAACGCAGAGACTTTGAAAAAGCAACAACCGCAGCAGCAAGGCATCTACGTGATTTATATGAAGATTTAGGCGACTGGCACCTTGCCCTTGCTGCCTATAATGCAGGCATGGGAAAAATAATCCGTGCCATCAGAATGTACGAATCAAGAGACTTTTACACACTAGCCAGATACAGCTACCTGAAAAGAGAAACCAAAGACTATGTGCCTAAGTATCTGGCACTCCGTCATATATTCTGTAACTATCAGGAATACGGCTTTGAGACTCCGGTGGAAACTCCTCTGATTTTTGACCGTGTCACTGTGGACAGACAGGTGAATCTCTACGTTATAGCCAAGCTGGCCGGAACAAGCTACGATGTGCTGAAGGATCTCAACCCCGAACTCAAAACCCCTGTGACACCTCCGTCAGGCTCTTATTCGATCAGAGTTCCCTACGGAACAGGCGAAAGCCTCTCTGTTCAGATGGCGAAGATGTCTCAGGATGAACTTCTGATGTATAAAATCTACTATGCGAAGAAAGGTGAAAGCCTTGATAATATCGCAAGAAAATACAATGTGAGCCTTAGCAATCTTAAAACCTCAAATGGATTAAGGCACGCAAAGCTCTATATGAACACTCCAATATTCATCCCTGTTCAGAAACACTTCGATCCGTCAGTGGACAGAGAATTCGCAAAGTCACTCAAGCCTTACAACCCCAAGGTGCATGTTGTAAAAAGAGGTGAAAACCTTTCTGTAATAGCACGCAAATACGGGCTGAGGCTTAACGAAGTTGTGGCTATGAACAAGGGAATCAAACCGAGCAAAATCCGCCCCGGACAGAATATCATTGTGTCTGTGGATTATAAAAGAAGCGATAAAAGATACGTAGCCCAGACTAATACATATAAAAAGTACAACACCACGGCAGCAGCTGCGAAACAGAAACGCCATGTGGTAAGAAGCGGCGAATCTCTCTGGGCTATAGCACAGAAATACGGAACAACCGTAAACGCTATCAAGAAAACAAACAAACTCTCCGGCTCTCAGATCCTTCCGGGCAAAGTGCTTATAATTACTGATTAAATTAGGCTTCGCTGCGTACGGCGCAGTTACATCCATGTAACTGTTAAGACTTCTGGCGCATAGCGGATTTCTTGTCTTTATAATCAAAAATTTACCTTCCATGGAAATTTTTGATACACGCTCGCGCCGCATTCAATGCGGCTTCGCTACGCACGGCGCAGTTACATCCATGTAACTGTTAAGACTTTTGGCGCATAGCGGATTTCATTAATACAATAAGGTCATAAACTCTTTTGACGTCTTTTTCGGTTTCTTCAGGCGTGCCTGAATTGTCCACAATAAAATCAGCGTACTTCACTTTTTCATCTATCGGCATCTGTGTACGGATTATCTTTTCTGCATCCTCTTTCGAGATATTATCACGAAGCATAAGCCTCTTAAGCTGTTCCTCCGGTTCGCAGTAGACCACAATCAGTCCGTCAAACCTTGTGTATGCACCGGTTTCCACACAAAGGGCCGCCTGTGTGAGTATGATTGCCTTATCATCCTTGCCCTTTATCTCACCGACAAGCCTGCTTTCAGTTTTCAGAATCGCCGGGTGGACTATCTCCTCCAGCCTTTTACGGGCGGAATCGTCATTAAAAACCACTTTACGAAGTACAGCTCTGTCAATATTACCTTCTTCATCAAGCACATCAACACCGAAAAAATCCACAACAGAAGGGTATGCCAACCCTTCCTTAGCCATAACCCTCCGGCTTAGGATATCGGTGTCAATGGTATAACAGCCCAGCCGCTCAAACATCTTTGCTGCTGTGCTTTTTCCGCCTGCTATATTTCCTGTCAGTCCGAGATACATTTCAAACCCCGTATATCTTCCGCATAAGCCTTACCCTGTCCTCTTCTGAAAGGCTTGAGAACAGAACGCACAGTTCATCCGGTTTGTAGCCGGAACAACCCCACGGCCTCTTCTCATATATGCCGCATTGCTTACCATTCGTGAGATGCACACAAGGTTCTCCGGCTTTTTTGCCAAGCTCGCTTATGTCAAACGCAATGCAGCAAGCCCCGCACATGAGGCATTTGATTTCCGGTTTATCAGGCTTCCCGCACATAATTCCGGAGAATGCCAATATTCTCCACCTCAACCTCTACCACATCACCAACCTTAACCGCTCCCACTCCGGGAGGAGTTCCGGTGGCGATAACATCACCCGGAAGGAGAGTCATCACTTCTGAAATAAATGAGATCAGCGTAGGGATGTCAAAAATCATCATATCTGTTGTTCCATTCTGCTTTGTTTCCCCGTTGACTCTGGTTTTTACGGAGATTCCACGCCAGTCCATATCTGTTTCGATCACCGGACCAAGGGGGGCAAAAGTGTCAAAGCACTTAGCACGGGTGAACTTGTTCTCTTCCTTCTGAATATCCCTTGCAGTAAAATCATTCATAACTGTATAGCCGAGGATAAACTCCTCTGCTTTTTCAGGCTTAACATTTTTGCAGTGCTTGCCTATGACAACAGCCAGCTCGCCTTCATAATCGACCTGTTTTGAAGAGCGTGGATAAATAATATTCCCTTCGTGTGCAGCAAGGCATGTAGAAGGTTTAATAAATATCAGCGGAGTTGTGGGTACATCATTGCCCAGTTCCTTCGCATGTGCAGCATAGTTCCTCGCCACACAGACAATCTTAGACGGCAGAACAGGGGGAAGAATCTCAACATCTTCAAGAAGATATTCCTCAGTGGTAACAACGAAATCCTCGAACATCGAACCCTGAATACGCCTGATTTTTCCGTCTGCAAGGATACCCTTCTTCTCAACCTTTCCTGTTCTGAACCTTAGAAGCTTCATCTATCCGATCTCCGTATGTATTTTTTATATAGCTATCTGCATCTTCCCTGTCTGTAAGCTTGCCGCTGACAAGGCGGAAGGATACATCCTTTATTATCTCGCCCATAAGCCTGCCCGCAGGCACACCCATTAACGACAGAGATTTACCGTCCACGATGTTCTCTTTATCAAAACGCATCAGCTCATATGCGGAATTGAGCTTATCCATAAGCGATATTTCACCCCTTACAGCAACAAACATATCCGCTGCCGTGCGCCATTCTTCTTTATTATTATAGATATATTTTACAAGGTTATCCACACTCCGATCGGGCAGGGTGGAGAGTTCAGCATACGCCGAAGCGGCACCGGCGGCACGCTTTGCTATTTTGGCGGGGTAGCATTGCCCGTCCATGACTTTTAACGGGTTTTTTCTGAATCCGTAAATTAATGCGCTGACCTTAATGAGTATATCATCCGCTGACATCGCACCGAGGGCATCAAGCAAAAGCTTTTCCTCTTCCTGAGACGTCTCAGCGAAAATGCGGAGTATGCCTTCATCAACCAGCCTTTTCAGCGCACCTTTGTAATATCCGCCTTCGGCAAGCTTCTGCATCTCAGCGAAAATACGCTCCGACGCAACGGACTTGAGCAATGGTGCCTTAACCGCCGCCAGCTCCGCCGTTTCAGGGTCCATATCAAAACCCAGCTGGGATGCAAACCTGTACATCCTCAGAACACGCAAAGGATCGTCATCAAACACATGTTCATGCACCATCCTGATCAGACCTGCTTTTATGTCCGCATCACTGCCGATAAGCTCCCCGTCAGAAGAAAGGGCAAGGTTATTTATGGTAAAGTCTCTCTTGGATAGATCCTCATGAATATCAGCACCTCTTGGGGCTGATACGTCAAACTCCACACCGTTTTTGGCAATCCGTACATTATCTTTAAACTTTATGGCAGCGGCTTTCAGCCTGTTTGCCAGCCTGAATGCGAGCTTTTCATAATCTGCTGCAAACGGAACCATATCCACATCCTTAACCTTTCTTTCAAGGAGGATGTCACGCACGCAGCCGCCCACAAAATAGATCTCCGCTCCGCTTTCTGCGGCAGTCTGAATAATCTTATTCACGAACGGCAGTTTATTTAATTCTTTCAGAAAAAGCAAAGTACCTTCCCGAACGGACAAGCCGTTATTTATTGACGAAAGGGTAATAAGTAAAATAAACTTATACCCTTATGAGAATTTTAATTATATCCGATACCCACTCCGATTCAATAGAAAAACTCCCCGCCGAAGTTCTGAACGAGGCAAAGGGAGCGGATGCCGTGCTTCATGCCGGTGATATTATCGGTCTTGGACTCGTTAATGAACTCAAAAAAATCAACCCATCAACCTACGCAGTGAAAGGAAACATGGACAGCATGGTAGCGGAAGAACTTCTTCCCACTAAGAGACAGCTTATATTCGGCGGAATAACTGTCGGACTGATGCATGGCGACGGAAGTCCCTTCGGGTTGGAAAACAGACTCCTTTACGAATTTGACGGGGCGGATATAATAATATACGGACATACTCACAAGCCCTTCTGGGGAAAAATAGGGGATGTCTATTTTCTCAATCCGGGAAGTCCAACGGCAAACAGATACCAGCCGCAGGGCACATACGCTCTCCTGTTCATAGAAAACGGCAGGTTCAGAGCGGAGATAAAACAGATTCAGGAGTAATACAATGCGTATAGCCATAATAGGCGCAGGCAGTGCGGGCATTACCGCTGCTTATCATTTCCTTAAGGAAACGGGAATTCAGGTAGATCTTTACGAAAAAGGGAACAACATACATAACAGACAGCGTAATGAGGTTATGTCCGGCTTCGGCGGGGCAGGCACATATTCCGACGGGAAGCTCACCCTCACAACGGAATATGGCGGCTGGCTGACAGACTACATGAGCGAAAAAGAGCTTGAAGTCCTCATTGAGGAAGCTGACGATATATGGAAAAACGTAAGCGGCGTGCTGGAGCTTGATTCAAAAAGCAACTACGAAGCAGTGAAAGACCTTGAGTATTCATGCAGCAGGCAGAACCTTAAGCTCTATCCCGCCAAAATACGCCACCTCGGTACAGATAACTGCCTCCTCTTCATCCGTAAAATGTATGAGATGTTTGAGCAGGCTCCGCACATAAATATCCGCTGCAACAGTGAAATCACTGATCTTATAGTTGACGGCGACAAAGTAACCGGACTGCGCACGGTGGAAAACGGCGAAACTGTTGAACGTGAATACGATAAAATAATCGCCGCTGTTGGCAGAAGCGGAAACAGCTGGATGCAGGAAATAGTAAGAAAATATTCTCTGAGCTATGACCTTAACCCTGTTGATATTGGCGTAAGGGTGGAAGTTCCCCGCTCCGTTACGGATCATTTCACCAACCAGCTCTATGAATTTAAAATCAAATACTACACCAACGGGTTTGAGGATGAAGTGCGTACCTTCTGCGTAAACCCCGGCGGATTTGTGGCGATAGAGCGCAACAAAGACAACCTCCTCACGGTAAACGGGCACAGCTACAAAAACCGCAAGAGCGACAACACCAACTTTGCCCTTCTGGTGTCCACTAAGTTTACAGAGCCCTTTGACGAACCCCTTAAATACGGTGAATACATAGCCCGCCTTGCAAATATGCTCGCAGGGGGAGATAATATTATAGTTCAGCGTTACGGCGACCTCACAAGGGGCAGACGCTCAACCAAAAAACGCATAGAGAAAAACTTTGTTCACCCCACACTCCCCGGAGCAATGCCCGGCGACCTTTCATTTGTGCTTCCCTACCGTTATATAAGCGACATCACGGAAACAATTGAACGACTGAATACGGTAATGCCCGGCATGAGCGACCCCAATACTCTTCTTTACGGAGTGGAGGTTAAGTTCTATTCAGTGAGGATCAAGGTTGACGGAAAAATGCGCTCTGCAAATCTGGAAAACCTTTACTGCGTGGGCGACGGTGCAGGACTGACCAGAGGAATCATTCAGGCATCCGTATCCGGGCTTATCGCCGCTAAGGATATACTGGGAGAATAAATGAAATCATGTGCGGCTTCCTCTTAAAACCGGAAGCCGCTTTTTTATTGAAAAAGTATCTAAAAAATCGCTTTTGTAACGATATTTTCCAGAGAATTAGGTCCTTCGATTTTTATAATTCTGTCTCCGCCGAGGACAACAACAGGCGGATTAATTATTCCGTATTTCTGCGGAACTGGTTCTTCCGATGTGTCGATAAGCCGCACATCAACCTTTGCACCATAGCGGTATCTTATGTCTTCCGCTAATTCGGGTGTTTTTTTATCGGTTTCGCCGTCATAGAATATTTCGATAAGCATAGCATCCTCCCTGAGCTTTAAAACAAACCCCATTATAACGGGCATATGATAAATATATATCCCCTTCATACAGTTTGCCAAGTGAATCTGGCGCAAAACACGTCTGATTGACTATTATGTTATGCTGTAGTATGGTTACGTGTTCCAAAGACAGGCAATATTATTCCGTTTGAACTAAAATTCTGCGGGTTTGCCTTAAAGTAATGCAAAACAACTCCCCGAACGGAGTTTCGCCATGTTCAGCGAATTCCCTTAAGGCGTGAGCATATGCACCGTATCGGCAAAATCTAACGCTTGGTGCGATAAATAATGAGAGGTTCTGAACCATGCTTAAAAAATATCTGCTTGCTCCGGGTCCCACACCCGTACCTGAAACTGTTCTGCTTGAAATGGCACGCCCTATCATCCACCACAGAACATCAGAGTTTTCGGCAATTTTTGATAATGTGCGTAAACGCCTTCCTGAAATTTTCGGAACAAAAGAGGAAGTTCTTATGCTCGCAGGCAGCGGAACAGGCGGTATGGAAGCGGCAGTGATAAACACTATAAACGCCGGGGAAAAGGTTCTTATAATTGACGCCGGAAAGTTCGGTCAGCGCTGGGGCGATATATGCAAGGCATTCGGCATGGATGTCCACAAGATAGAGCTTGAATGGGGCTCATCCGTTAAGCCCGAAATGGTGGAAGAATTCCTCAAGGCAAACCCCGATACCAAAGGCGTATTTGTTCAGGGAAGCGAAACATCTACCACTGCCTGCCACCCCATAAAAGAACTGGCTGCTGTTGTAAAAAAATATGACGACACCCTTTTCATCGTTGACGGTATAACGTCAGTCGGCGTTTATGACACCCGTATGGATGAATGGGGCATAGATATACTTGTGACCGGTTCACAGAAAGCCTTTATGCTTCCCCCCGGACTTGCGCTTATCGCATTAAGCCAGAAGGCATGGGCGAGGAGCCAGAAGGCAAAAATCCCCAGATATTACCTTAATCTTGCAAAAGAGCTTAAAGCGCATAAAGACTCCACAACTGCATATACTCCTGCAATATCGCTCATCATCGGTCTGGACAAAGTTCTGGACATGATGTTTGATGAAGGGCTGGAGAATGTTTACAACAGACACGAAATAAACGGACAGGCTACAAGAGCAGCTGTTCAGGCAATGGGCTTTAAGCTTCTTGCCAAAGAGATGCCGGCCAACTCCGCAACCGGATTTTTCCTGCCCGAAGGGTTTGAAGGCGGTAAGTTTATAAAATTCATGCGTGAAAAAGTCGGTATCACATACGCAGGCGGTCAGGATCACCTTAAGGGTAAAATCATGCGTATATCAACCCTCGGCTACCATGACGCTTTCGACACCATAATAGGTATCAGTGCCCTTGAGATGGGTCTGCGTAAGTTCGGTGTTGAAGTTGAACTCGGAAGCGGGGTTAAAGCCGCCGAAGCCGTGCTTGAAGACTATATCGGGAAATAATGATGAAGAAAAATATGCTCGCATCCGCCGGAACAAATATGGCGCCTCTCCGCTCAAAGAAACTGAATGAGATAGAATCGTCTCTCAGGGATGTTCTCTCGGCATACGGCTGCATCGAAATATTCCTGCCCATATACGATTATTACGACATGCTCTCCAGCACAACTCAGGGGTTCAGTGATGAGAATATCATCCGCTTCATAGACAGGAACACAGGCAAATCCCTTGTTCTCCGTCCGGATTTCACTCCGCAGGTGTGCAGGTATGCAGCAAACTATATGAACAACTACCCTCTTCCCTTACGTTTGGGCTACAGAGGGCGGGTTTTCAGAAACGTCAATATGGACAAAGGTATAAAATCGGAGAAAACGCAGGTCGGGTGTGAGCTTTTCGGTCTGGAAGAGATGACAGGAGACATTGAGCTTCTGCTCATAGCGGAAAGAGGCATGAAGGCACTAAACCTCAGCGGGCACAGATATGTTATCGGCGATATGAAGTTTAATTCTTATCTTCTGAAACTCGCCGGAGACATCCGTGAGGAATTTCTTAAAGCGCTTTCAGCCAAAAATCTTGACCGTATGAAAAAAATTGTCAACGAATCCCCACTTGATGATAAGGTTAAAACATTCCTCAAGTCTGTCCCTTTTGCATACGGAGGCAAAGATGTTCTCGAAGAACTGAAAAACTCCGCTCCGGATGAAGAGATCAAGACAAGGATAGTATATCTTCAGAAATTTTTTGACAAACTCATCAGTCTGGGAATAGATGAAAAAGCTTTGGTATTTGACGCATCAGAGTGCAAGGGGTACGATTACTATACGGGGCTGACATTTGAAATACTCCACGGGGGCGTAGGTTCAAAAATCGGTACAGGCGGAAGATATGACAATCTTGCCGGAAAATTCGGTTTTAATGTTCCAGCCTGCGGCATGGCATTCTATGTGGAAGAAATTATAAATGTGGACAAGCCTGCCGGAGTAAAAGTATCCTTCGATTACATAACGGACAGTCAGGACAAAGCTGAAAAGCTGAGAGCCGAAGGAAAATCGGTTCTCTATGTGGAAAACAAGGAAAACAGAGATAAATTTCTCGAATTTTACGAAATAGGACAAATCCTATAATTTGCGAGGTTGAAATGAGCTGTACTGTAGTTCTCGGCGCCCAATGGGGCGATGAAGGGAAAGGAAAAATTGTCGATATTCTTACGGAAAAAGCGGATGTAGTAGCCCGTTATTCCGGCGGTCACAACGCAGGGCACACAGTTGTCATCGGCGGCGTGAAATACGTTCTTCACCTTATCCCTTCCGGCATTATGCATGGAGAAAAAGTAAACATCATCGGCAACGGTGTCGTGATAGATCCCAAGGCGCTTCTTGATGAGATGGATGATCTCAAAAAACAAGGCGTGGTTTTCGGCAAAGGTTTCTACATAAGCAAAAGAGCCCACGTAATCTTCCCTTTTCACGGCATCATAGACCGTCTGAGAGAAGAGATCAAAGGCAGTAAAAAAATCGGAACAACAGGTAGAGGAATAGGTCCCACATACGCAGAAAAAGCCGCCAGAAACGGCATCCGCATATGCGACCTTTTCGATAAAGAAGTCTTCCGTGAAAAGCTGGAGCAGAATGTTAAAGAGGCAAACTTCCTCCTTGAACAGAAATACAGCTCCGATAAGCTGGATGTTGACGCAATATTTGAAGAGTACCTCGGTTATGCGGAAAAGATACGTCCCTTCATCGCTGAAACGGAATACCTGATCAACGACCTTTACAACTCCGGCAAGAAAATCATGATGGAAGGTGCGCAGGGTTCACTTCTTGATGTGGACTTCGGAACTTACCCCTTCGTGACATCCAGCAGCTCCACAGCAGGCGGCGCATGCACGGGAACTGGGCTTTCACCCAATAAAATAAACAAAATCGTCGGTGTTCTCAAAGCCTACACCACAAGAGTCGGCGGCGGACCTTTCCCCACTGAGCTTTTTGACGAAGACGGCGAAAGACTCCGCAAAGTCGGCAACGAATACGGCGCCACAACAGGCAGACCCCGCCGCTGCGGCTGGCAGGACCTTGTTGCTGTTAAATACGGCGTAATCGTAAACGGAATAACCCACATCGCCCTCACTAAGCTTGATGTACTCACTGGTATGGAAAAGCTTAAAGTATGCGTAGGCTACAAAATAAACGGCGAAGTGACCACAGTATTCCCGCCTGAGATCAAAAATCTCGAAACTTGCGAACCGGTTTACGAAGTTCTGGACGGCTGGACAGAAGATATTTCCAAAGTTCAGAACTACGATGAACTGCCCGTAAACGCTAAAAAGTATCTGGACTTCATCAAGAACTTCCTCGGCATAAAATACTGCCTTGTGTCTGTGGGTACAGACAGAAAAGAAACTATGCTGCTTGAGGATGTTTTCTAATTAATAATCGCAGCCTGCCATCCGTGGAGGCTGCTTGAAACGCTTGCGGTTTGCGGGGCAAACCTTCGCTGCGCACGGCGTGATTCCTTCCGTGGAATCAAAAATAATCGCAGCCTGCCATCCGTGGAGGCTGCTTAAGCCGCTCGCGGTTTGCGGAGCAAACCTTCGCTGCGCACGGCGTGATTCCATCCATGGAATCAAAAGTTATAATCGCAGCCTAACATCCGTGGAGGCTGCTTAAACCGCTCGCGGTTTGCGGAGCAAACCTTCGCTGCGCACGGCGTGATTCCATCCGTGGAATCAAAACTTATAATCGCAGCCTGCTTGTATAAAGGCTGTATTTGAAGCAAAGAAAACCACTGATGCCGCTTCCTTAACAGGAAGCGGCTTTTTTAAGCTCAACAACAAAAATAACTTCTTTTCTTCACATCTTTTTTGGTGACAGAAGCAGAAGTTTCATGTAGATTAGTCCTTCAAGTTCAGTATTTTCGGTGTCTTTCGGCACATCAGGAAATTACCCGAAAATAATTGAATTTTTTTTAAAAAAGTCGTTGACAAAGATTAGCGGATTTTGTTATAAACCAATTCCCGCTTGTGAGAAACGCACTTGCGAGCAGAGAGAGCCATTAGCTCAGTCGGTAGAGCAACTGCCTTTTAAGCAGTGGGTCGTTGGTTCAAGTCCAACATGGCTCATTATGTCCCTTTCGTCTAGCCCGGCCTAGGACACCGCCCTTTCACGGCGGCGACAGGGGTTCGAATCCCCTAAGGGACGCTATATAAATTAAATTCCCGGGCGGTTAGCTCAGCTGGGAGAGCATCGGCCTTACAAGCCGAGGGTCGCAGGTTCGATCCCTGCACCGCCCACTCCACAAACCATGGGGGCGTAGTTCAGTTGGTTAGAACGCTGGCCTGTCACGCCAGAGGTCGAGGGTTCGAGCCCCTTCGTCCCCGCTTAGTGACAAAGGGCTTCGGAGCAATCCGAAGCCCTTTTCTTTTGTCCTTTTGTCTCACTCACCATCTTCCAACGCTCTTTTCCTTTATTTTTCCCTTGTCAAACAAGCGGGATACACTAATATATGCGAATGCTGTATGAAATAAACGAGTCCTACGGACGAATCAAAAACTATATCAAACATCTGCCTTTATATTACTCCAACAACTTCTCCGAACTTTCCGGTGCAGATATATACTTCAAGCTGGAAAACCTTCAGCGTACTGGCTCATTTAAAATACGCGGCGCACTGAACTGTATTTTAAAAAATATTGATAAATGCAGAAACGGTGTAATTGCAGCATCAGCCGGAAACCATGCTCAGGGAGTTGCATTCAGCGCTAAATCCCTGGGGTTGAAGGCGGTTATCGTAATGCCCGAATTCACGCCCATGGTTAAAGTGAACAATACAAGAAATTACGGAGCGGAAGTTATTCTCTTCGGACGTTCGTTTGAAGATGCCTACAAGCATGCGGTTGCCCTTTCAAAAGAAAGAGGTCTTCAGTTTATTCACCCTTTTGATGACCCTGATGTGATAGCCGGACAGGGTACAGTTGGATACGAAATCCTGAATGAAAAAAGCGACATAGACCAGATTATCGTCCCGGTGGGAGGCGGCGGACTGATCTCAGGGATTGCCGAATATATTAAAAACACCCGTCCGGAAATAAAAATAATCGGCGTTCAGGCAGAGGAGGCGGCGGGCATGGTCAGCAGCCTTTCCGAAGGGCGTGTTGTAAGCCTTGCGTCCTCCTTTACATTTGCAGAAGGGATAGCAGTTAAAAAAGTCGGAGATATCACATTCCGCTGCTGCCAGAACTGTGTTGACCAGATAATTACCGTTTCCGAAAAAGAAATAGCACTCGCTGTGCTTGAATATATTGAGAGAGCAAAGCTTGTGGTCGAGGGTGCAGGCGCAGCGCCGCTGGCAGCTCTCCTTGCCGGAAAACTGGATGTTGCGGGCAAAAAGACTGTACTTGTAGTCTCAGGCGGTAACATTGATGTAACAACAATTAGCAGAATTATAAGCAGAGGCATGACGGCAACAGGGCGTTTTATGACTGTTTCCATAATCCTCCCCGATGTTCCCGGTGCCCTCACTGCTCTTTCCGGTGAAATAAGCGGTCTTCAGGCAAACATTCACGAAATAGTCCACATCCGCAATGACCATAATGTCCCCCTAAGCCGAAGCAGGGTAAACATTTCCCTTGAAACAAGAGGCTTTGAACACATAGAGAGGATAATGGAGCGCCTTGGCTCATTATATGAAATTACAAGGCTGGTTTAATAAAACAGCAATTTCATACAAGAAAATTCCTTTGCGCAGGAGTAAATTTTTCTGATGAATAAAGCGCACATACTTCTCAGAGACACAGTCAGCCCCTACGGGCCGGTGAACATAATGCAGGCGCACATGCCTGACACCCGCTTTTCGAGGCACTCACACGATGGTTTCGGCATAGGGGTAATCACCGCAGGGGCTCTCTCCTTTTGCTACAGAGGAGAAAACCTCACAGCTTTTAAAGGGCTTGTGAATACAGTAAACCCCGATGAACCCCATGACGGCAGACCTGCGGCGGAATACGGCTGGGCATACCGTATGCTTTATTTCAGTGAAGCAGTATTCAGAAACGCATTCCACGACATATCCGGCAACTCCAAAACACCATACATATTAAACGGCGTGATAAATGACCCGAAACTGGCAGGTGAAATATTCAGATTTACCGAGCTTACAGCCTCAACACACGAAACTCTGGAAGCTGATTCGGCATTCTGTATTCTGATGTCTTCCGTGATGGCACATATTGATAAAAAACCGCAGGAAAGCAGAACCTACAGGCTTGGCGGCAAATTAAGAAAGGTCAAAGACTGTATAAACGAAAGGATAAACGAAAACATTACAGGCAAAGAACTTGCCGAAACAGCAGGTTTAAGCCTTTACCACTTCATACGCTCTTTCAAGGCGGACACTGGTCTGACTCCTCATGAATACTCTTCTGTCCGCAGGGCAATATATGCCAGAGATCTCCTGCTGAAAGGCATGACACCGGCAGAAGCGGCAAGCGAGGCAGGTTACTCTGACCAAAGCCACATGACAAGAAGGTTCAGACAGTTTTTCGGAGCAACGCCTAAAATTTTCAGCAAAAACATTCTATAATCGGATTCAAATATTGAGGATACTCCTGTTAAAAAGGAGTTTCGTCTTGAAACATCATTTTTTCCTCGCTTCTGCCATGTTAATCGTGGGCAGTTCCGTAACCGCCGGAAAATTTATCGCCCTGAATACTCCCGTAAATCTCTCAATGTTTCTGCGCTTTGCGGTGGGGAGTGCAGCCCTTTATCTTTTTATGTTTTACAGAGGAGAAAAACCTCTGCGTCTTCCTTTGAAATCAGTTTTGCTCATAGGAGTTCAAGCTCTTACGGGTTCTGTGCTGTTTAATGTATTTCTCCTGAAAGGGCTGAAAACAGTCTCTGCCGTTTCATCTGGCATAGTATCAGGCTTTACCCCTGTGATGTTTACGATTTTGGCATTTGTTCTGCTGAATGAAAAACCAGGCAAATTGAAAATTATTGCCGCCGTCACGGCTTCTGCCGGGGTTGCAGCAGCAAACGCAGATTTCAGCGTGGCAGGCATGACAGGAAGCGCAAGCGGACTGATTTTTGTATTTGCGGCGGTTATGTGTGAATCGCTTTTTCTGATAATGAGGAGAATCATAAAAACCGAGATCTCCTCATTGTGCCTGTCACTCTATCTTTCACTCGCAGGGATGTTATTTTTTGCACTTCCCGCCGCAAGAGAGATAAAACCCTTATCAATGCAGGAACTTGCAGTAATTGCATACTATGGAATATTTATTACAGCAGCAGCTTATCTGCTCTGGCTTGAGGGAATAAAACATGTGCAGGCGTCCTCCGCTTCTGCTTATACTGCTGTGATGCCGATAAGCGCCGTATTCACCGGAGCTGTTTTTCTGGGGGAGCCGGTGATGCTCAGGCACATTGTTGGGCTCGCCCTTGTGACCGCGGCTATAATAATGTCCGGCAGAAAATGAAAAAGCCTCAAAGCCTCCTGAATTCGCATAAAAGTTTCACTCATGTTCTTCCTTTTCTTTTCCCGGTGATATAAACTGAGCAGAGATTACGCAGGGTGAAATATGGCTAAAAAGACAGTAACAATGGCAATTGCCTACGACTTTGACGGAACACTCGCTCCGGGAAACATGCAGGAATATGACTTTGTCCCCAAAGTAGGCATGACCACAAAAGATTTCTGGAATGAAACATCCGCAGAGACAGTAAAGCACAATGCCGACAGAATACTAATATACATGAAACAGATGCTTGATAAAGCACAGGCTGCGAGAGTCTCCGTCCGGAGGGAAGACTTTGTGAACTACGGCAAATCCGTTCAGCTTTTTGCAGGTGTGACCGACTGGTTCAGGCGGATCAATGAATACGGCAAAACAAAAAATGTATCGGTGGAACATTATATAATATCGTCCGGAATTAAAGAGATGATAGAAGGGACACCCATAGCCGATGAATTTAAGGCGGTATATGCGTCCTCATTTGTTTACGACCATAACGGAGTGGCTGTCTGGCCTGCACTGGCGGTAAACTATACCACAAAAACACAGTTCCTCTTCCGCATAAACAAAGGCGTTTTTAATGTTTATGACGACCATAAGGTGAACGAATATCTTCCGCAGGATGAACGGCCAGTCCCTTTTGAAAACATGATATTTGTGGGTGACGGAGAAACGGATATTCCATGCTTCAGGCTCGTTAAAGAACAGGGCGGACATTCCATAGCTGTGTATCCGCCCAAGAAAAAGGGAGCAAAAACAAAAACCGATAAACTCATATCCGAAGGAAGAGTAAACTTCGCCTGCATTGCCGACTATTCCGCCGGAACAGATATAGAAAATGCCGTTAAGGCGGTTATAGACAAAGTATCCGCTGATTCCGCCCTGAAACATCTGGGAAAAATACCGTGAAAAGGGCAATATGCAGTGATATGCTTTATCATGGAGATTTATAATGAATGGAAAAACTAATTCAGCAGCATTAATTCTCGGCATTTTCATAATGCTGGGGCTCGGCATACTCGGCTGGCAGCTTGCTTCTGCCGCCATAAAGTACAAATCATTTGAAAGAACAGTTTACGTAAAAGGTCTTTCCGAAAGGGAATACCCTGCGGACATAGTTCTCTGGACCCTCAAATTCAGCGTTGCTGAAAATGACATTACGAAGCTTTACACCGAAATGGAGAAGAATATCTCTAAAATTAAAGTATTTCTTCTGGACAACGGAATTGACGAGAGTGAAATCAGCGTCTCCATTCCAGCCATTTATGATGTCTACGCCAACCAGTACGGTACCGACCGCAGACCGGAATTCCGTTATACCGCAAGACAGGCGGTCACAGTTTACTCGACTAAGGTCGAAACTGTCCGTTCTCTCATGACGCAGACCGGAGAGCTGGGCAAGGAGGGGCTGGTTCTCACCGGAAATGAATATGAAGCGCCTGCGGAATATATTTTCACACGCCTGAATGAAATCAAGCCTCAAATGATAGAGGAAGCCACAAAAGCAGCGAGGGAAGTTGCCCAGAAATTTGCCGAGGATTCCGGCAGCAGACTCGGCAAAATCAAAAGCGCTTCACAGGGGCAGGTCACTATTACAGAAAGGGACAGCAATAACCCCCACATAAAGAGTGTTCGTGTCGTTTCCACTGTGGAGTATTACCTCTCTGACTAATCCATCTGCCCAAGGGGCAGGCGAAGAGCGGCATGGAATGATACAGGAAACAGAGGTCCGTGGGATAGCTGCGGATACTCCCTGTATCTGACTGTGATGCCTTTCACTGCGGCGAAACTGTATGCAGCGGTTTTTGCAGCATCCGCAGGAACAGAGCTGACAGCCTTTACACGGGCTTCATATGCTTTGCGTTTTTCATCGTCAAACTGCCTGTTTCTGCTCTCCTGACCACTCTTCATTATCAGAAGATTTATTCCATCAAATTCAGCGCCGGAAGATGAAAATTCTTCTGTCTTTTTCAGCATCTCCCCTCCGCCCCACCACAGAGCAGGGTCAGCAGCCGCATAAGCCTGAAAACTTTCAGGGGATGATGTAAGCACATACAGCACAAAGAGTCCCCCGTAGGAATGCCCCCACAGAGCCTGTCTCGATTTATTAATCTTAATGTGCTCTTCAACGGCAGGTTTAATCTTTTTTTCTATAAGTTCCAGATACATTGCCGCACCTCCGTTCATCCGGGTGCTGCGGAGGGCATCAGGCACAGGCTTACCGTCCGATGAAGGCGGGGTGTAGTCGAATGCCCTTGAGTCAACATCAAACCGCTCCTCTGTATCATAGCCGATAAACACTACCACAGGCGCTCCTTCCCTGAAGGTACGTGTCCGGACATCTTCACTGAAATCAGCTAAGGCAGCATTGCCGTCCAGAGCATAAAGCACGGAATACCCGCCTTCGGGCACTGCACAGGCAGGAATGGCTGTTACAACGCGGTAACTGCGCCCGCCGTCAGCGGACGTAAACTTGAGAACCTCAAAGCTGTATGGGGATTCGGCAAATGCCGGAAAAGCACAAAGCAAAAATATCAGGAAAGCATATCTGAACATCATCAGCCTCATAATATGATCCTCATTATATGCCCTGCGGCGGGATTCGGAAATTTGTCAGAGAGACTACATTAATTTGAGCATTAAAACAATTTTAAATAACTAGTACCCCTGAAATTTAACCTCAGGCAAAACTATTTAATAATACACAAACAGCCTTTTTGGCATGAATTTTGATTAGTATAAAGGCATACACAAGAAAATCTGCCGCCATTGAAGGAGGACGCCATGTTTAAATCAGAAAAAATATATTCTATCAACGGTCATAATCTCAAAGTTGCGGGATGTGAGATACTTGCAGAAACAGGTATTCCGAATCAGGTTCTTTTTGCTTCGGAAAACGTTGAGCTTGAGCATTTCCTCTTCAGAAGAATGATGGATACCCAGAGGCTGCACACTCCATATGTTCATTCTGATAACTACTTCTGGACAATGAATCTTTCTCCGGCAGCCATTGATAAGATCTGTGATGAGCTTCCTTTTTTACCTTCAAATTTCTTCATAGAAATAACAGAAAGAGGAAAATGCTCCGCTGAGTTTATAGAAAAAGTTAAACCCTATGCCCATATGCTTATAATTGACGACTTCGGTACAGGAAACGCCAATATGGAGACTGTATTCAGCCTGAAACCCCACGGAGTAAAAATTGATAAAACTATATTCCGCAGTGCGGGCAGTTACCTGAAGCCCCTTATGGCAGAACTCAGAAACCATGTTTCCGTAATAATAGCGGAAAAAGTTGAGAATGAAGACGATTTTGCACTGATGCGTGATCTTGGTGCAGATTTTTTTCAAGGATATTATATGCCTGATCAAAAACTGAAACTTACCTCAGGAAAAGCTTTTTCAATGGTTTAATATGCCATAAGGCATGTTTAATTACAGAGACGGAGAAGTCCGTCTTTTTTTATGTCCTATTCAGCTTAATTTTTTGCAGATCAGTGCTTATAATTGAGCAGAAGGTGACATATGAGGAAAATACTAATAATAGATGACGACATTTTCTTTTTAAAGGCATTAAAAAGAATGCTTGCTGCGCTGGGAGACTACCACGCTGATATATCCACAGACGGAGAGCAGTCATTCAGAAGTGACGAAATAATGGGATATGACCTGGTTATGCTTGATTTAAACATGCCCAGACCCGACGGCAGAGAATGTCTGCTTGCAATAAAAGCATCAGTGCCGTCAGTCCCTGTAATAATAGTCACAGGAGAAAACAGTACCGAAACCGCTGTGGAGTATCTCCGTTTAGGCGCTTATGACTATCTCACAAAACCGGTTGACCGCAACAGGCTGAAAGCCACGCTGGAAAATCTTTTCCGTATGAAGTCACTGGAAGAGGAACTTGGCTCCATAACAAGGCATCTGCTTAAAAATGAGCTTGAAAACCCCCATCACTTCGACAAGATTCTCACATCAGATGAAGCCATGCTGAAAAACTTTCGTTATGCTGAAGCCATAGCCCCCACATCCAAACCCGTTCTCATATGCGGCGAAACAGGAACAGGAAAAGAGATAATGGCAGAAGCGCTGCACCTCTCAAGCGGACGCAAAGGGCGGTATGTTTCCGTCGATGTTTCAGGCATCGACGACTCAGTATTTTCAGACACTCTTTTCGGTCATGTGAGAGGAGCCTTCACCGGTGCGGATAAATTACGAAGCGGGCTGATAGAAACAGCAGCAGACGGCACTATCTTCCTTGATGAAATAGGCGACCTTCAGGAAGCAAGCCAGATAAAGCTTCTTCGCCTTTTGCAGACAGGCGAGTATTACCCGCTGGGCAGCGACACTGCAAAAAAAAGCACAGCAAGGATAATAACCGCAATTAACAGAGTGCCGGAAGCTCTGCTGGAAAAAGGTTTCCGGAACGACCTTTATTATAGACTAAGCACATACAGGATAGATCTTCCCCCTCTGCGTGAACGTAAGCAGGATATACCTATGCTGGCACGTTTTTTCTACTCTGCTGCGGCAAAAGAACTCAAAATACCTGACCAGCCTGATGAAAAGACATTTGAACTGCTCGCCTCGTACTCTTTTCCCGGAAATATAAGAGAGCTTAAAAGCATAATTGAAGACGCAGCCCTCCAGCAGAAAATAGGGCAAAGCCTTTTGGACACAATAATCTTAAAGCTAAACATTAAAGATATTACTTTAGTTAAAAAAAATAGCCTAAGAATTAAGGATGTTTTCGGATTTCTACCTACTCTGACTCAGGCTACAGACAAGCTGATACAAGAAGCAATGGAGGAAACAAACAACAGTCAGAAGGATGCCGCAGCTATTGTTGGACTCAGCAGGCAAGCCTTTAACAGAAGACTGAATATTCAGAAAAAACGATAAACTGGCACAGCGCTTGCAATAGAAAAGATGCAAGGAGCCGACATGAAATATCCAATAATAATCGCTGTTATTTTGCTTATGTTAACCAGTTGTAAAAGTGATACAGAACCTGTTAGAATAGGGGTGAATAACTGGCCCCCTTGTGAAATATGGTACATTGCCAAACAGCAGGGCTATTTTGAGGATGTGCCGGTGGAGATTATCCGTTATTCAGCGTGGACAGACAATATGAAGTCGCTCTACCTCGGGAATACGGATATCACACACGCAACATACTTCAACGCAATGTATTTTGCAGATAAGGGAGAAAAAGCACGGATAGTCCTCTCATCCGATACAGTTGAAGGCGGGGACGGTCTGGCTGTAAAAAACGGCATAGATTCGATCAACTATCTGCGAGGGAAAACAATTGCCGTTGAAATAAACACAGATGAACATTTTCTGTTATACAAAACTCTCCAGCGGGCAGACATCACGCTGGGGGAAGTTAAGCTTTTGAACTCCTCTGCTGCCGATGGCAGAGACCATTTTATCAAGAATGAGGTCGATGCGTTATACACCTACGAACCTTATCTCTCAGAGGCGGCAGCAAAAGGGAACGGCAAGATAATATCCACAACGAAAGATCTGACAGGCTACATGGTTGACACCGTCATGGCTTCAGAGAAGCTCGTTACCGGACGCCCCGAAGATCTCAGGAAAATAATAAAAGCCTGGTACAGAGCGCAGGAATACATAAGGACGCACCCTGAAAAATCTTTCAGGATTATGGCAGCTAACGGAGGCATGTCTGCGGAAGATTTTGCATTATTTTACAAAAGTTTCCGCTTTTTTACCGCAGAGGAGAACAGACTCATTCCTTCTTCTGACAGGTTTAATAAGGTAATAAATGAAATAGCTTTTTTTCTGCAAGTCAACCGTGATGACTATGAAAATATCGCTACGAATGAGTTTCTTCCCTAGGCATATAAGGAGAAGCATATATGAAAACGGTTTTCAGACGAAGAAACTCACTTTTCGTCAAACTTCCTTTTTTTATCGTTCTGATGATCCTAACTGTGGGGACATCGTCTGTTTATTTTTTTAAGGACAGTGTTATGAAAAAAGCAGAATCCAGAACTGCGGAAACGGCTGTACTCAGCCTCACAAGCCTTGACTGGTCGGTGGCTTCTCTTCTCAGAAACGAGGACTATAAGTCTCTTCAGCGGCTTATGGAAAATGCCGGTTCAAACAGGTTTATGGATGTCTTAATGGTATGCTCAAATAAAAATACAGTGATAGCCAGCAACAACCCTGCGGAAGTGGGAGCACAATGCTCACATGTAACAGTGGATAAAGTGCTTGCCGAAGGGAGCCTTATCGAAAAAAGATTCACAGATGCGGGTACCTTTGAAGCAGCAATACCGGTCACTGGTCCATCTTACGATGTAAATTCCAAAAGCAGCGTGCAGGCTGTTTTATACATCCAGACAGACAAATCCTTCATCAGCAAAATGTACAGGGAATACATGGAATTTTTTATAACACAATATGTTATAGTATCCCTGCTTGTTGCACTTTGTCTGCTTTTTCTCATCAGCAGCATGATCCTGAAACCTCTGAAAAGATACAAAACAGCAATAGATCTGATATCCCGGGGCAATTACGGAACATATATAGAAATCCTACGCAGAGATGAACTGGGAAGCTTTGCGGAAGGGCTCAACACCATGTCATATGAAATAGCCAAAAAGAACGAAGAACTGAAACGGACTAATAAAAACCTTGAGGAGTATCTGAAAGCAATTGATGAAAGCGTCATTGTAATCCGTTCCTCAATAGCAGGAAAAGTAACTTACGCCAATAAAAAGTTTTATGACATGTCCGGCTACTCTCAGGAGGAAATAGTCGGCTGCCCCATAAATAATCTCCGCAGTTATAAAATGAATACAGATGATATCATCGACTACTGGGAAACTCTCCTTAACCACTTTATCTGGAACGACGTGATTGAAAATATCGCAAAAGACGGAAAAAAATATTATGTAAACGCTACGGTAAACCCGATTTGTGACACAAGCGGTGAAGTGATCGAATTTATTGACATATGGTACGATGTCACAAGGATATATGAGCTGAAAGAGGAACTTGAGCTTCATAAAGAACACCTGGAAACACTTGTTCAGGAACGCACGAAGGAACTCTCTGAATCACATGTTGAATTACAGAAGCTTTATGAGGAATCCGAAAAACTGAATAAAATGCTGTCTGTAACTCAGACCAGAATGCTCCAGCAGGAAAAACTCGCATCCATAGGTCAGCTTGCCGCCGGCGTGGCCCATGAGCTTAATAACCCCATCGGATTTATTTCCAGCAACTTTGATGTTCTTAAAAGCTATTATGAAGCCACAGTTCTTTATATGAACGAAATTGCGCATTCAGTTCAGAATTTTGAAGAACAGGATTTCTCCGCACAAATATCAGACACACCGTCTGAAAAAATAAGCCGGATCAGGGAAGAGTATCAAATCGACTATATAATCAGCGACATAAAGGAGATATTCAGCGAATCAGACCATGGATTTTCAAGGATTACTGCGATTATCAACAGTCTCCGTGACTTTTCCAGAATAGACACAGACAGCAGTAACGCCGGATATGACCTCAACGAAGGGATCTTAAGTACACTAAAAGTTGCCAGAAATGAAGTTAAGTATGTGGCGGAAGTGGAAACAGTTTTGGACTCCGGACTCCCGCACATTGCATGCAACGGCGGTGAAATAAATCAGGTTCTTCTTAATATAATTGTCAACGCTGCTCAGTCTCTGGCATCTGACGGCAGAAGCACAGCAGACGGGCGGATAGAAATCAGAACCGCCCGTGAAAACAACTACGCTGTGTGCATCATCAAAGACAACGGAAAGGGAATACCTGAAAATCTGCTGAACAGGGTTTTTGATCCTTTCTTTACCACAAAAGCTCCCGGAAAAGGCACAGGGCTTGGACTCAGCATTTCTTATGACATCATCGTCAATAAACACAAGGGTATGCTCACAGCAGAAAATGATAACGGGGCTAAATTCACAATAATGCTGCCGCTCACAGGAGGAGAAAATGTCTGACAAGTGGATGATACAAAAGATCAGTACAGCTCAGAGCTGTGCAGATGAATACACTAAAGCTGCGCTCAGTCATTTTATGAAAACTGCCGGATGCAAAGCGGAAATTGTCAGTAAAACAGAAACGGAAAAAAACTTGACCGGTGCCATATATATATGTATGGGCGATCAGCTCATGAAAATAACAGATATTTCCCCGAACTTTTCTCTGGATGAAGCGGAAATCTTTGCGAAAATAATGGAACTGGAGATCAGGGAAAGAAAAAGCAAAGAAGAAACAGAAGAGCTGAAAGAATTTATTCACCGGAATAAACTATGCACATGCAGCCAGATAAAAATCCCTCAGGAAGCTCTGTTCAGGCAGGAAAAACTTGCAGCAATCGGTCAGCTTTCCGCAGGAATAGCCCATGATCTGAACAACCCCATCGGTTTTATATCCTGCAACTTTGACGTTCTCAAAAACTACGCTTCTGAGATAAGAAATTTCATCTCAGCGGCAGGCAGACTGATAGAGCCTGAAGTTTTTGAAGAAGTTAAGAGCGAATACAGAATTAATGATATAATTCAGGACACAGAAGATATTTTTCAGGAGTCTGAAGAAGGGTTCAAAAGAATAACAGGAATAGTTGCAAACCTGCTGGCTTTTGCCCGTTCTGATGCAGACAGAATAAAGCGGGACAACCTTAATGCTGCAGTTGAAAATACAGTTTCAATAGCAAAAAGCGAATTCAAATTTATTGCCGATGTCATAATCGAAGCAGGAGACCTGCCGGATTTCATATTTAATACCGGGGAAATCAGTCAGGTGCTGCTGAATATTCTGCTTAATGCTGTTCAGGCTATAAAACAGCAGAAAAGAATGGACACCGGGCAGATTATTATCAAAACATGGAAAGAAGATGGCTTTGCCTGCTGCTCACTCTCAGATGACGGCCCCGGGATATCCCCTGAAAATATCGAAAAGGTTTTTGAACCTTTTTTCACAACAAAACCCGTAGGCGAGGGAACGGGGCTTGGACTGAATGTTTCATATGATATAATAGTAAACAAACATAAAGGCAGTATAACTGTAAGAAATAACCCCGAACAAGGAGCGGAATTCTTGTTCCGAATCCCTATTATGCAAGAGGCGGAAGAAGAAAATGGATCATGAAGCGGGAACTATTCTGATAGTTGACGATGAGCAGAACATCCTCAATTCTCTTAAAAGACGCTTTTTCGGGAGCAAAGTACGGGTTCTGACAGCATGCGGTGCGGCTGAAGCATTAAAAATAATGTCTGAGAACAGCGTGGATCTGATATTGAGTGACTATAAAATGCCTGATGTTAACGGAATTCAGCTCCTTACACAGATAAAAGAAAAATATCCGAACACATTCAGGGCTATACTCAGCGGATACGTGGAAACTGATGCAATAACCCATGCCATAGGGAAAGGCATCGCCATGGCATATTATAAAAAACCATGGAACGAATATAATCTGCCGGAAAAGCTTATTCATATAATTTCCACCATGCACCGGATAAAAGACAAAGAGCTTATAACAATTTTCAGCAGGCTTGAAAAACTGCCCAGCCTGCCTGAAATATATATCCGACTTGACAAAGCCATTGAAAACGGAGCCCCTGTGGATACGATCACAGGTATCCTGAAAGAAGATGTATCTCTTACCGCTAAGATAATGCAAATAGGCAATTCCGTGTTTTACGGAGGTAAAGAATATTCCTCACTGGAACAGACGGTGCTTATGATCGGGCTGAATGCCGTAAGGGAAATAGTTCTTATTTATAAAATGACCGAAAATACACTTTATTCAGTAAATGACTCTAAACTTTCAGCTATTTTCAGCAAAGGACTGATACTTAATAAAGGGATTGATTTCTGCCTTCGCCAGACAGGACAGGAATACAATAAAAGCATAGCCTCCACAGCAGGACTTTTATCCTGCATAGGGGAAATAATCCTGCTCTGCTTCCGGCAAGAAAGATATGAACAGACACTCGCTGCCGCAGCCCAACACTCATGCTCTTTTTCGGAAGCAGAAATGCTTCTTAACATAAAAACAGACCTCAGCACACATATAACAGGCTATTTTCTGGACCTTTACAATATGCCGTTCGGTACTATTGAAATAATGCTTTATCAGAACAATCCGGAGGAGGCTTCTTCGGAAAACAGAATAATCGCCGCCGCCCTATGCGCTGTGTCAAAGATAACTGCGGCAATTGAAAACGGCATAGAAATCGACAGCAGCCTACTTGAAACGTGCGGCAAAGAACTGATAAGCCATGATGCTGCACTGAAAACCGCAGAGATGCTTAAGGAGATATTGCCGGAGCAGAAGTAACTCCGCTCCGGCAAATATTTTGGTTCGATCATGTTGCGGGTGACCGTCAGGAGGAAACAGACGGTCGTTCCCCCCTCGTTTAGTTCTTCGGTTTAAAGAAAATTGAAGGTACTGTATCTCCTGAAGTAAGGGTATTACCGTTAGAGTCTTTTGATGAATCAGGCATACCTACTGCTGTTCTTATCGCAGTGGGGTATTTTGCGCTGATCTCTTCCACTGTGCCGAAGTCAAGCGCTCTCTGGGGGCATGCAGCCACACATGAAGGCGCAAGACCATCATCAAGCCTGTCCCAGCAGAAAGTACATTTCTGCACAGGGTGAGCTACTGCCCAGCTTGCTTTCTTAACAGGTTCGGACTCATCGTCTCCGAACTGAGGAGCGCCGTAAGGGCACGCCACAGCGCAGGAACGGATGTTCTGGCATTTGTCACGGTCTACTATGACTATGCCGTCCTCTTTTCTTTTATAAATTGCACCAACGGGGCAAG
>LUZY01000007.1 GCA_001603805.1 Deferribacterales bacterium Deferri_01 | reverse complement strand
TCGCTATTCGTGAAGGCGGCAGAACAGTCGGTGCAGGTGTTGTTACCGAGATTATCGAGTAAGGATACTTAAATGAGAGAAAAAATAATCCTTGCATGCACAGAGTGCAAACGCAGGAACTACAGCACTACTAAGAACAAAAAGACCATGACCGGCAAACTTGAACTCAGCAAGTACTGCAAATGGGACAGAAAACACACTGTTCACAAGGAAACTAAGTAATTTAAAAGCATAGAGTAGGTCAGTAGCTCAATTGGCAGAGCATCGGTCTCCAAAACCGAAGGCTGCAGGTTCGATTCCTGTCTGACCTGCCATTTTAAATAACCTCATGTTGAGGGCGAACTTGTTCGCCCTGAACGTGTCTTTAAAAGCAGATTCCTGGTTGAACGGGTATCAGAAGCCAGATGTAGGTTTCTGCGAACTATTATAAAGCAAGGTATTAGCACACCATCGGGCAAAAACAGTTTCAGGAAGAAACTGCGCCGTGCGAAGCGAAGCTTTGCTCAGCAAAGCGCGAGCGTGTGAGTAGGAGCCACAGGACGTAGGCTTCTGCGAACTATTATAAATAAAGGATGTGCTGACTATGGGAAAGGTACAAACTTTCATCAACGAAGTCAGAGAAGAACTTAAAAAAGTCATCTGGCCCACCAAAGATGCTACCATGGGAACCACTGCGGTAGTTATTACAATCTGCCTTATCTGTGCGATTTATCTTGGTGTAGTAGATTACGGGCTTTCAAAGCTTACCCAATTCATTTACTAGGAAAGGGCAAATTATGGCGAAAAAGTGGTATGTAGTCCATACCTATTCGGGTTTTGAGAAGCGTGTGAAGACACTCCTTGAGGAGAAAGTCAGAAACTCAAATCTCGAAGACCAGATAGAAGACGTGCTTATCCCCACGGAAGACGTAGTTGAGCTGAAAAAGGGTAAGAAAAAAATCAGCAAGAAAAAAACCTTCCCCGGCTATATTCTCGTCCATATGGAAATGAGTACGGAAAACTGGCATGTTGTAAAAAACATACCTAAAGTAACCGGCTTTGTGGGCGGAATCAATCCTGTTCCGATTCCCGAAGACGATGTTAAGGCAATGATTGACCTCGCTAAATCTCAAGCTCCCAGAATGACAGCGAAATATGTCAAAGATGATAAAGTTGAGGTTATCGACGGACCCTTCAACGGCTTTATCGGTGTTGTTGACGAGGTTAACCCAGAAAAAGAAAAAGTTCGCGTTATTGTGAGCATTTTCGGAAGACAAACGCCCGTAGAACTGGATTATCTGCAAATTAAGAGAGTCGGATAATCCGGGAGGTTATAAATGGCCAAAAAAGTACTTGGACAGCTTAAACTTCAGATTCCTGCCGGCAAGGCAAACCCTTCACCCCCAATCGGACCTGCACTTGGTCAGAGAGGCGTGAACATTATGGAATTCTGCAAAGCGTTTAACGCTGCAACACAGAATGCGGGAGACTATATTATCCCCGTTCTGCTTACGATTTTTGAAGACAGAAGCTTCACTTTTGTCTGCAAAACTCCTCCTGTTACTCAGCTTATTAAAAAAGAGCTGAAGATTAACAGCGGCAGCAGCAATCCCAAAAAGGACAAGATCGGCAAGCTCACTCGTGAGCAGGTTCAGAGAATCGCCGAACACAAACTGCCCGATTTCAACACCAAAAATATCGAGCAGGCAATGAAGATTGTTGCAGGTTCCGCACGCAGTATGGGTGTGGAAGTAGAGCTTTAATAAGCTCTCGTACAAATTTGTATGATGCGCCGGACAGCTTGTCTGTAAACGGCGCACGGAGTCAGTAATATGGCAAAAGGGAAACAGTACCAGGCTGCTTCTGCTAAGGTAGACAACGAAAAACTCTATGACCTGGAAGAGGCAGTTGCCCTCGTGAAAGAAGTTGCATTTGCTAAGTTTGACGAAACTGTTGACATAGCAGTGAAACTCGGAGTTAACCCCAAACACGCAGATCAGATGGTGAGGGGTTCAGTTAGTCTGCCTAACGGAACAGGTAAAACCGTGAGAGTGCTTGCATTCGCTAAGGGTGACAAAGCCAAAGAAGCGAAAGACGCAGGTGCAGATATTGTTGGTGATGATGAACTTGTTGAAAAAGTTCAGGGCGGCTTTATGGATTTCGATAAAGTTGTTGCAACACCCGATATGATGGCTCTCGTTGGTAAGCTCGGACGTGTACTCGGACCGAGAGGACTCATGCCTAACCCTAAAGTGGGGACGGTAACGCCTAACATCGGTAACGTGGTTAAGGAACTTAAAGCGGGTATGATTGAGTTCCGTGTTGACAAAAACGGTATAATCCACGCTATCGTCGGCAAAAAAAGCTTTGATGCAGACAAACTTTTTGAAAACATCAAGGCTCTTCTGGAAACTCTTGTACGTCTTAAGCCTTCAACAGCTAAAGGTCAGTACGTAAGAGGAATAACAGTTTCTACCACAATGGGACCCGGCGTTAAGGTAGATCACCAGAAAGTGGTTAACACACTTTAACAGTACACAATCTGGTTTAAGAAGCAGGTGTCTGTGCTTTTTTGTACAGCGTAATTCCTGCGGAGATCGGTTGATATAGAATTTATCAAACCGTCTTTAAAACAGGACAAAAGTCCAAACCGACGCTGCGTTATACAAAAATTATTTTGTAGACTGCGAGCGTGTACGAAAATCCTTATCCGATTTTCGTTGTAAACTGGAGGACAGCGTGACTAGAGATGAAAAGAAACAGTATGTAAAAGAACTTACTGAGCAGATCAAAACAAGTGATGCGCTGTTCTTGGCAAATTATAAAGGACTGACTTTCCCTCAGCTTACTGCTATCAGAACTGCGGTGAAAGAAAAAGGCAGCGATTTTAAAGTCGTCAAGAACACACTTGTAAAAATCGCGCTGCACAACAACGGAATTGAATCTCTTGATGAGACACTCAAACTCTGCACGGCATGCACCATAATAAACGGTGATGTTGCCGCTGTCGCCAAGGATATGAAAAAATTCGCCAAAGATTACGACAAGTTCGAAATCAAAGGCGGCTACCTTGACGGCAAACTTCTCTCCGGAGAAGACGTGAACACACTTGCTGACCTTCCTTCAAGGGAAGTGCTGTTGTCAAGGGCTCTTGCGTCTATGAACGCACCTGCCTCAAACTTCGTGTCACTGCTCAGCAACGTTCCTCGCAGCTTCCTGAATGTGCTTAACGCGATCAAAGATCAAAAACAAAGTTAATGGAGGACTTAAATGTCTGTAACTAAAGAACAAGTAGTAGAATTTATATCAAACATGACTGTAATCGACCTTGCAGATTTCGTAAAAGAACTCGAAGACAAATTCGGCGTTTCCGCTGCTGCACCCGTTGCTATGATGGCTGGTCCCGCTGTTGCTGCTGATGCAGCTCCTGCTGAAGAGCAGACAGAGTTCACCGTTATCCTTAAGGACGGCGGCGACAAAAAAGTTCAGGTTATTAAAGTAGTTCGTGAACTCACTAACCTCGGACTTAAAGAAGCTAAAGCACTCGTTGACGGCGCTCCTGCTCCCGTTAAAGAAGGCGTTTCCAAAGACGAAGCTGCTTCTATCAAAGCTAAACTTGAAGAAGCCGGCGGTACTGCTGAAGTTAAGTAATTACTTCTTAAAACTGGAAAAACTTGATCAGCATAAACCGGGGGGCGCACTACGCCCCCCATGCCTTCTTTAACATTTAGCGGATACATCCCACAGGTGATAAAATATGGATTCAACTAGAAAGCCTATTGAGAGAGTCAGTTTCTCAAAAATCCAGAAAGTAATTGATATGCCCGACCTTATTGAGGTTCAGAAGCGCTCATACGTTGAGTTCCTTCAGGAAGGAGTTCCCACTGAAGAGAGAGAACAGAAGGGTCTTGATGAAGTATTCAGGGAAATCTTTCCGATCACCGACTTTAATGAAACATCAGTTCTTGAATATATCAGTTATACTCTTGAAAAACCGAAATACACGCCCAGAGAAGCAATCGACAGAAGCACCACTTTTGCGGCTCCCCTCAAAGTGAAAGTGCGTCTTGTCAATTATGATATAAATGAGGAGTCAGAAGAAAAACTTGTTAATTCCGCTAAGGAATCAGAAGTTTATCTCTGTGACATCCCTCTGATGACCGACAGAGGAACCTTCGTTATCAACGGGGTTGAAAGGGTTATCGTGAGCCAGCTTCACCGCTCGCCGGGAATATTCTTCGAAGATATTACGGCGTCCAAAAGCGTTGTGGAGAAACACCTTTACAGTGCGAGAATTATCCCATACAGAGGTTCATGGATAGATTTTGACTTCGATGCGAAAAACATCATGTATGTCCGCATCGATAAGAAAAGAAAAATTCCTGTTACCGTTCTTCTCAAAGCACTCGGCATGACCGAACTTGATATTCTCAACACTTACTACGACATGGTCAATGTACGTGTTGAGCCGAACGGAAACATGACAAAAAACTACAACGAAGCTCATGTTGTAGGACAGAGAAACAGCCTTGATATCGTTGATGAAAACGGCGAAGTAATCGTTAAGGCTAATCATAAGATTACCAAAGCTGCCAGAAAAAGAATTTCTGCTGCAAAAATTACACGCATCCCCATAACTCTTGAGGATATGCTTGATACATTCTTCGGAGAAGACATCGTCAGTGAAGACGGCGAAGTCATCATTGAGGCCGGCGCACCAGTGAGCGAGGAAAACTTTGAAAAACTTGCAGAAAACGGAATAAACGAGTTCAAGGTACTGTTTATTGACAGACAGTCTTCAGACAGCATTATCCGTGATATTCTTGCAGTTGATAAAGTTAAAACACAGGAAGAGGCTCTGATTGAGATATACAGGAAACTCCGCCCCGGCGAACCTGCCACCGCGGAAACTGCAAAAAATCTTTTCGATAACCTTTTCTTTAACTCAAAACGCTACGATCTTTCAAGGGTCGGACGTCTTAAAATAAATAAAAGACTTGGTCTCAGTATCGAGCTTGACCACACGACTCTCAGCAAGGACGACATTGTGGAAACAGTTCGTGTTCTTGAGAACATACGTAAAGGTATAGCAAACGTTGATGATATTGACCACCTTGGTCACAGAAGGGTCAGAGCAGCAGGCGAGCAGCTTCAGAACCATATCAGAATTGGTCTCTCCAGAATGGAAAAGACTGTTAAGGAAAGGATGAGTATTCAAGATATCGAAGACCTAACCCCGCAGGATCTCCTTAACGCTAAACCCCTGAGTGCGTCAATTAAGGAATTTTTTGGAAGCTACCAGCTCTCACAGTTCATGGATCAGACAAACCCTCTCAGTGAGATAACTCACAAAAGAAGGCTGTCAGCCCTCGGACCCGGCGGTCTTAACCGTGACAGAGCAGGCTTTGAAGTTCGTGACGTACATACATCACACTACGGAAGAATATGTCCCATTGAGACTCCTGAAGGTCCCAACATCGGTCTTATCACGTCTCTTACAACATATTCTAAAATAAATGAATTCGGTTTCATCGAAACACCTTACAGAAAAGTTTCAGATGGTATTGTTACTGATGAAGTTGTTTACATGTCAGCAATTGAGGAAGAGGATTTCTACATAGCCCAGGCTAACGCTCTTCTTGATGAAAACAACAGATTCGTAAGGGAATATATCGCAGCCAGGCATCTTGGAGATTCTCTCCAGACACCCCGTGAAAACATTCAGTATATGGATGTTTCACCGAAACAGATAGTTTCTGTTTCTTCGGCTCTTATTCCTTTCCTTGAGCATGATGATGCAAACAGGGCTCTTATGGGGTCAAACATGCAGCGTCAGGGTGTTCCTCTTATCTGCACCGAATCCCCGATTGTGGGAACTGGTATGGAAATGAAATGTGCTATTGACTCAGGGGCGGTTGTCATTGCTGAACACGCTGGTATTGTGGATTTTGTTGATGCTGTCAAAATAGTTGTCCGCTACAACGAAAAAGACGATTTCGGCGTTGATATATATGATCTTGTTAAATACAGAAGATCTAACCAGGATACATGCATTAACTTCAAACCCATTGTCGATAAAGGCGACATCGTGAAAAAAGGCGATATTCTTGCAGGTGGACCTGCCACACAGGGTGGAGAGCTTGCTCTCGGACGCAATATCGTCGTGGCCTTCATGCCTTGGATGGGCTACAACTACGAAGACTCCATCCTTATTTCACAGAAAGTCGTTAAGGAAGACGCCTATACCTCAATTCACATCGAAGTTTTCGAGGTTGAGGCAAGGGACACTAAGCTCGGGCCTGAAGAGATCACATCAGATATCCCCAACGTAAGTGACGAGGCTCTGAAAGATCTTGATGAAAGCGGTATCATCCGTGTCGGAGCAAAAGTTAAACCCGGTGATATACTTGTCGGTAAAGTAACTCCCAAGGGTGAGACTCAGGCTACTCCTGAAGAAAAACTGCTCAGAGCAATCTTCGGTGAAAAAGCCGGTGATGTTAAAGATGCTTCACTCAGGGTTCCCCCAAGTATAAAAGGTACGGTTATCGGCGTTCAGGTCATGACCAGACGTGGAATAGATAAAGACAGCCGTACTGAAATAATAGAAATGAGAGAGTATGCGGATATTAAAAAGGACTATGAACGTTCGCTCCGCGCTCTTGAAGATGCCAGAAAGGCGAAGATTGTTTCTGTCCTTGCCGGCAAAAAGCTTATAGACACATTCAAAGGCGAATCAGTAAGTCTGGATTCCGGTTCTGCACTCAATGCAGACACCCTTAAAGGATTTGACTATACTGACCTTGTGAATCTTCCCATCGAAGGAAGAAGAGACTTTGAAGAGCAGCTTGTGGCAATCAATAATGTGTACTTCAAAAAAGTGAAGGACGCAGAAGACCTTTATAAAGACAGGAAAAAGAAAGTCGAAAAAGGGGACGAGCTTCCCGCAGGCGTTCTTAAGTCTGTTAAAGTCTATGTTGCCATAAAAAGAAAGCTCAGTGTGGGCGATAAGATGGCAGGTCGTCACGGTAACAAAGGGGTTGTGTCCAGAATTCTTCCCGAAGAAGACATGCCTTACCTCCCTGACGGCACACCTGTTGAAGTGGTTCTTAACCCGCTTTCAGTTCCTTCAAGGATGAACATCGGGCAGATTCTTGAAACTCACCTCGGCTGGGCCGGCAAAGCACTTGGAGTTAAATTCTCCACAGAGGTTTTTGATAGCGCCCGTGAAAGTGATATCAAAGAGATGCTTACGAAAGCAGGCTTTCAGGAAGATGGGCAGACCATTCTTTTTGACGGCAGAACAGGCGAACGCTTTGATCAGGAAGTCACAGTGGGCGTTATGTACTACATGAAGCTCCACCACCTTGTTGATACAAAAATCCACGCACGTTCAACCGGACCGTACTCACTCGTTACGCAGCAGCCCCTTGGCGGTAAAGCCCAGTTCGGTGGTCAGCGTTTGGGAGAGATGGAGGTTTGGGCTCTCGAAGCGTATGGAGCGGCAAACATACTTCAGGAAATGCTTACTGTTAAATCAGATGACGTGGAAGGAAGAACAACTGTTTACGAATCGATCGTTAACGGAAACTTCAGCTTCTCACCGAGCATGCCTGAATCATTTAACGTACTTATAAAAGAGCTTCAGGGTCTCGCACTCGACCTTGAACTTATATCGCAGGATAATTTACCCGAAGATGAATCGGACGGCGAAGAAGCCGCCGACAGCAGGGAGGACTCATAATTATGAAGAAGAGTACTCTTTTTGACGAAAAATCACCCGTGTTTTTCGACTCTATAGCAATTCGCATAGCAAGCCCGGAAAAGATCCGTGACTGGTCCTCCGGTGAGGTTACAAAGCCTGAAACCATTAACTACCGTACTTTCAAACCCGAAAGAGACGGTCTGTTCTGCGCAAAAATCTTCGGACCCGTAAAGGACTGGGAATGTCTCTGCGGTAAATACAAGAGGATGAAGCACAGAGGCATCGTATGCGAAAAATGCGGTGTTGAAGTAATTCAGTCTAAAGTAAGAAGGGAAAGAATGGGTCACATAGACCTTGCCTCGCCTGTGTGCCATATCTGGTTTTTCAAAGGCACACCCAGCAGGATAGGCTCTCTTCTTGACCTCAGTATTAAGGATATAGAACGCATTATCTACTTCGAGTCATATATAGTCACCAATCCGAAGGATACTCCTCTTAAAGAGAAGGAACTCCTCACGGAAGACCACTACCGCAGAGCGGTTGAGGAATACGGTGCATCTGCTTTTGTTGCCAAAATCGGCGCAGAAGCTATTAAAGACCTGCTGAAACAGGTGGATCTTGATATTCTTCTCCTTGAACTCAAGGAAGATCTGAGAGACACCACCAGTATGCAGAAAAAACTGAAACTTGCTAAACGTTTAAGAGTTGTTGAAGCTTTCCGTAAAAGCGGCAACAGACCTGAATGGATGGTTCTGGACGTAATCCCTGTGATTCCGCCTGAGCTTCGCCCCCTTGTTCCCCTTGACGGCGGAAGGTTCGCCACAAGCGACCTTAACGACCTTTACAGAAGGGTTATCAACAGAAATAACCGTCTTAAAAAGCTTATGGAGCTTAATGCGCCTGAAATCATCATCCGCAACGAAAAAAGGATGCTTCAGGAAGCAGTGGACGCACTGTTTGATAACGGAAGGAGAGGCAGGGTAATCCGCAGCTCCAATAAACGCCCCCTTAAATCGCTCTCCGATATGATCAAAGGAAAGCAGGGACGTTTCCGTCAGAACCTTCTCGGAAAAAGGGTGGACTACTCCGGACGTAGTGTTATCGTTGCCGGACCACATCTTAAAATGCACCAGTGCGGTATACCGAAGCTTATGGCTCTTGAGCTTTTTAAACCTTTCCTCTATTACAAGCTGGAAAAGGAAAGAGGCATAGCCTCCACCATAAAACAGGCGAAAAGAATGGTGGAAGAGCAGAGACCGGAGGTATGGGATGTTCTGGAAGAGGTCATCAGGGAACACCCTGTTCTCCTCAACCGTGCCCCCACACTCCACAGGCTCGGTATTCAGGCATTTGAACCCCAGTTGGTCGAAGGTAAGGCTATCCAGCTTCACCCCCTCGTTTGCCCCGCTTTTAACGCGGACTTCGACGGTGACCAGATGGCTGTTCACGTTCCTTTGTCATACGAGGCACAGCTTGAAGCAAGAACCCTTATGCTTGCTTGCTACAACATCCTTTCACCTGCCCATGGAAAGCCTCTGGCTGTTCCCACGCAGGATATGGTTCTCGGTATATACTACCTGACCAGAGGTGTTAAAAACGCTAAGGGTGCAGGCAAAATTTTCTCTTCTCCTCAGGAAGTGAGAATCGCCTATGATCAGGGACAGCTTGATGTTCACGCTGAGATCAAGGTTAGAATAAACGGTAAGCGTTATGACACTGTCACAGGAAGGATAATCCTTTTTGAAATAGTGCCGGCAGGAATAGATTTTGAAGTGGTAAACCAGATCTTCACCAAGAAAGATCTCGTTAAGCTTGTTGACTACATATATAAGAAACTCGGTAACTACCATACGGTAGAGTTCCTCGACAACCTGAAAAACCTCGGTTTCTCTCAGGCGTGCAGGGCAGGTTTCTCCATATGTCTTGATGACCTTATAATACCCGATGAAAAACCTGAACTGATAAACGCTGCTATGCAGAAAGTGCGCGAGATCGAAGAACATTATCGTGAAGGTGCGCTTACATCAGGCGAACGTTACAACCAGATTATCGACGTTTGGTCCACAACCAACGACAAAGTCACTGACAGGATGATGAAAACCATCGAAACTCAGGGCGGCGATAAATCTAAAACATATAAAAGAGACCGTTTCTACAACGCTATTCACGTAATGGCGCACTCCGGTGCGAGAGGTTCAAAGGCGCAGATAAGCCAGCTTGCCGGTATGAGAGGACTTATGGCTAAGCCCTCCGGTGAGATTATCGAAACGCCGATTACCTCAAACTTCCGTGAAGGGCTTACGGTTCTCCAGTACTTCATATCGACTCACGGTGCGAGGAAGGGTCTTGCGGATACTGCTCTTAAAACAGCGAACTCCGGTTACCTTACCAGAAGGCTTGTGGACGTTGCTCAGGATGTTATCATCAGCGAAGAGGACTGCGGAACAATCCGTGGTATCGAAATCTCTGCCCTTATGGAAGGAACAGAAGCTGTTGAGCCCCTTGGCGAGCGTATTCTCGGACGTTACACTCTTGAAGATGTGTACGACCCGATTACTGATGATCTCATAGTTGAAGCTAACAGCCTGATAACTGAAGAACTGGTTGGTAAAATCGAAGCATCCGGTCTTGACAGGGTGAAAGTGCGCTCTGTTCTTACATGCGAGTCTGAACACGGAATCTGCCGCCAGTGCTATGGTCTTGACCTTGCAACAAGGCGTGTGGTTGAAGTGGGCGAGGCAGTGGGAACTATTGCTGCACAGTCAATCGGTGAGCCCGGTACACAGCTTACGATGAGAACGTTCCACATTGGTGGTGCGGCATCATCATCTGCTGAACAGTCGAGCCTTAACGCCAAGTTTGGCGGTACGATAAGATTTGAGGAAATGAAAACGGTTATGAATCGTGAAGGATTTCCTGTTGTTCTTAACCGTAACGGTTCTCTTCAGATTCTTGATAAATCTGAAAGAGTTCTTGAGAAATACAATATCGCATACGGAACCAAGCTTCTTGTTAAAGACGGAGCAACTGTTAAACAGGGTGACCTTATAGCTGAGTGGGATCCTTATGTTGCGGTAATTCTTACTGAGTATCATGGACGTGTAGCATTCGGCGATATCGTTGAAGGTGAGACTCTTAAAGAAGAGATCGACCCCATTACCGGTCTTTCCCAGAAGGTTATCATTGCCAACACAAGAGGCAAAAAGCAGCCCCGTGTGTCTATCAAAGGCGATGACAACAAGACTATCCAGCGCTACATCCTCCCCATAGGCGCACTGCTTCAGGTGGATGAGGGCGATATGATAGAGCCCGGTGATATTGTTGCCAAGATACCCAGAGAGACAACAAAAACAAAAGATATTACAGTCGGTCTTCCCCGTGTTGCTGAACTTTTCGAGGCAAGAAGACCCAAAGATCCTGCTGTTATTGCTGAGATCGATGGTCTTGTGAGTATCGAAAACACCGCGCGTGGTCTTCGTAAGCTCACCATTGAAAACGAGGAGACAGGCGTTAAAAAAACCTACAGCATCTCTGTTCAGCGTTATGTCAACGTTCACGACGGTGACAAGGTTAAAGCTGGTGAATCGCTTATTGACGGCCTCGTGAACCCTCACGATATCCTGGCGGTTCTCGGTGAAGATGCTCTTCAGAAATATATAGTGGATGAAATTCAGGAAGTTTACCGTAAGCAGGGTGTTGCTATTAACGATAAACACATTGAGACAATCGTCCGCCAGATGCTGAAGAAGGTCGTGGTTGAAGAACCCGGAGATTCTGAATTTATGCCTAACGAAGAAGTATACAAAGCAGAGTTTGTTGCTGAGTATCAGAGATTGATCGCAGCAGGGCTTACACCTCCTGCGGGTAAATCAATACTTCAGGGTATTACAAAAGCGGCTCTTAATACCCAGAGTTTCTTCTCTGCTGCTTCCTTCCAGGAAACAACCAGAGTTCTTACCGATGCAGCATGCTCAGGTAAAATGGATGAACTCAGAGGGCTTAAGGAAAATGTTATCATCGGTAAGCTTATACCGGCGGGAACAGGTTCTAAATTTATTCAGAGTAAAAAGTATAAATTTATCAACCCTACTAAATAATATAAGGAGCCGCCTGATAAGGGCGGCTCTTTTTTTGAAAAAACAGGTATCATTTTTATTTTCTTTGTGCTAATTAAACAGCTCATTTCAACGCCCTAACAGACGGTTATCCCGCACGAAATCACTAACGTAAAACTTCTTGACATTGTATAAAAGCATTGCTACTATTCTTGCTCTTTCGCCCTGAATGTATAGTTGCGCTCAAAATGCGCTCTAAAGCTTCAAAGGCTTGGTATTTGAGGCTGTATAAAGATTTTAAAGTAAAATTACAAAGTAGGGACGGCAAGAAAAACTAAGTTGGCCGTTCGCGTAAGATTTGAGTTTATATAAAACTCACAAGAATTTTGGAGGTGCTAGGTGCCTACTTTGAACCAATTGGTCAGAAAAGGAAGAAAACAGGTCCTTAAAAAGACCAAATCTCCTGCATTGCAGGGCAACCCCCAGAGAAGGGGAGTTTGCACCAGAGTGTATACTACTACACCGAAAAAACCCAACTCGGCTCTTAGAAAAGTCGCAAGGGTAAGGCTTACTTCAGGTATCGAAGTTACAGCCTATATTCCCGGTATCGGTCACAACCTTCAGGAACACTCTGTTGTTCTCGTTAGGGGCGGAAGGGTAAAAGACCTTCCCGGTGTGCGTTACAAGATCGTTCGCGGTGCGCTTGATACAGACGGCGTTAAGGACAGGAAAAAATCCCGCTCCAAATACGGCGTAAAGAAACCGAAATAAGGTGAGAAAAGATGGCAAGAAGAAGAGTTGCTAAGAAGCGTGAGGTAATTGCTGACCCTATCTATAAGGACGCGATTGTTACCAAGTTCATAAACATCCTCATGCTTGACGGAAGAAAATCCGTTGCAGAAAGAGTATTTTACGAAACAATCGACTCCATAGCTCAGAAAACCGGCGAAAATGGCATAGATGTTTTCAGAAAAGCAATTGAAAATGTTAAACCCCAGCTTGAAGTTAAATCAAGAAGAGTCGGCGGGGCTACTTATCAGGTACCGATCGAAGTGCGTCCTCTCAGGAAGCAGGCTCTCAGCATCAAGTGGATTGTTGCTGCTGCGAGAAGCAAAAAAGAGAGAACCATGGTTGAAAGGCTTGCAGGTGAACTTATTGATGCCGCAGGCGGAAAAGGTATCGCTTTCAAAAAGAAAGAAGACACCCACAAAATGGCGGAAGCTAACAGAGCATTTGCTCACTTCAGATGGTAAGGGGAGGCTTAGGTGGGTAGACTTGTACCATTAAACCTTCAGAGAAATATCGGTATCATGGCGCATATTGACGCCGGAAAAACAACCACTACCGAAAGAATCCTGTTCTACACAGGTATTACACATAAAATCGGCGAAGTTCACGACGGAGCCGCCACTACTGACTGGATGGAGCAGGAAAAAGAGCGTGGTATCACCATTACCTCCGCAACTGTTCAGTGCTTCTGGAAAGATTATCGCATTAACGTTATTGATACTCCCGGACACGTTGACTTTACAATCGAAGTTGAGCGTTCTCTTAAGGTTCTTGACGGTGCTGTTGCGGTTTTCTGTGCAGTAGGCGGTGTTGAACCCCAGTCTGAAACCGTTTGGAGACAGGCTGACAAGTACAAAGTTCCCCGTATTGCTTTCGTCAACAAAATGGACAGAACCGGTTCAGACTTCTTTAAAGTAATTGGTCAGATTAAAAACAGACTCGGTGCTAATCCTCTTCCCGTTCAGATACCTATCGGCGCTGAAGATTCTTTCCAGGGTGTTATTGACCTTGTTAAGATGAAGGCTGTTATATGGGACGGTGAACATCTCGGCGCTTCATACGCCTACCATGATATTCCCGCTGATCTTGAAGCTAAGGCTCAGGAATGCCGTGAGAAGCTCATGGATGCTGTTTGCGAGCTTGATGACGAGCTCATGAACAAATACTTTGAAGGTGAGGAGATCACTGAAGAAGAAATCAAAGCAGGTATCAGAAAAGGATGTATCAACCTTCAGTTTATTCCTGTTTTCTGCGGTTCTTCTTTTAAAAACAAAGGCGTTCAGACTCTTCTTGACGCAGTTGTTGACTATATGCCCAGCCCCCTTGACATTCCTGCTATAAAAGGAACTGACATGAGAGGCGAAGGCGAAATAGTGAGAAAAGCTGACGATGATGAGCCTTTCTCTGCCCTTGCGTTCAAAATTATGACTGACCCTTACATGGGACAGCTTACATATTTCAGAGTGTACTCAGGTCATCTTGAGTCCGGAAGCTATGTTCTTAACTCCACTAAGGATAAAAAAGAACGTATCGGACGTCTTCTGAAAATGCACGCAAATAAACGTGAAGAAATCAAAGAGATCTATGCAGGTGATATCTGCGCTACAGTAGGTCTTAAATACACTACTACCGGTGATACTCTCTGCAACGAGGATAAACCTGTTATCCTTGAATCAATGGAGTTTCCTGACCCTGTTATCTCAGTTGCCATTGAGCCTAAAAGTAAAGCCGATCAGGACAAGCTTTCCATAGCTCTTGGTAAACTTGCTTCCGAAGACCCCTCTTTCAGAGTTAAGGTTGATGAAGAAACAGGTCAGACTGTTATCTCCGGTATGGGTGAACTTCACCTTGAAATCATTGTCGACAGGCTCATGAGAGAGTTCAAAGTGGAAGCTAACGTTGGTAACCCGCAGGTTGCTTACCGTGAAACTTTCAAAAAGACAATGAAAGGCGAAGGAAAATACATTAAGCAGACAGGCGGTAGAGGTCAGTACGGTCACGTATGGCTTGAACTTGAACCCCTTCAGCCCGGCAGCGGTTTTGAATTTGTTAACAACATTGTGGGCGGTACTGTTCCCAGAGAATACATACCTGCTGTACAGAAAGGTGTTGAGGAAGCTCTTGAGTCAGGTGTTTCCGCAGGCTACCCCGTTGTTGACTGCAAAGTAACCCTTTTCGATGGTTCATATCACGATGTGGACTCGAACGAAATGGCGTTCAAAATTGCCGCTTCTATGGCTTTCAAAGCCACTATGAAAAAGGCTGAACCAATTATCCTTGAGCCTATTATGAAGGTTGAAGTCGTTTCTCCTGATGAATACACAGGAGATGTTATGGGCGACCTTAGCTCCAGAAGAGGCAGAGTTGAAGGGATGGAAATGAGAGGTACTGCACAGGTAGTTAAATGCTTTGTGCCTCTGAAAGAAATGTTCGGCTACGCCACTAACCTGCGTTCTATCACTCAGGGACGTGCAACGTATACAATGCAGTTTGACCACTATGAGCAGGTTCCGAACAGCATTGCCGAAGAAATAATGAAAGCTAATTCATAAGATAGAGAATATTAGGAGGAATTCCAGATGGCTAAAGCTAAGTTTGCTAGAACGAAGCCCCACGTCAACGTAGGAACAATTGGTC
>LUZY01000006.1 GCA_001603805.1 Deferribacterales bacterium Deferri_01 | reverse complement strand
GGAAAAACATACATGGAAGAGGATGAAGAAAACCGTCCCTCCGCACCTGCGATAACAGAAACGGCTATAATAAGCTGCATCCCTAATGACTGCGGCGGCGGGTGCATTACAAAGCACTATGTTAAAGACGGTGTAATTAAAAGAATCGTGACAGATGAACGTGAAGATCTCGATATGAATAATGGAGATAAACCACAGTTCAGAGCCTGCGTACGCTGCCGTTCAAGAAGACAGTCATTCTACCGTAATGACCGTGTTCTTTATCCTCTCAAGCAGACAGGAGAGAGAGGCGATCTCAATGGATTCGTAAGGATCACATGGGAACAGGCATACACGGAAATAGCACAGAAAATGCAGGAGATAAAAACTGTACACGGCAGAGGCGCATATCACAAAATCCATGCCGCAGGCGACTTCAGCGGCTGGTCATGGTACGGTGTAAACAAGCTTCTTGTTCTTCACAATGGCGGATATACAAAACACTACGGTTCTTACAGCGTACCTGCTGTTGTACATGTGGGCGCACTCATTGAAGGTAAAGACTATTATCTTCCTAAAGCAAATTCAAGGCAGGATGTGCTTAATACTGATCATCTTGTTCTTTGGGCGTACAACCCCATGGAGACAATCTACGATACAAACACAGGCTGGTATCTTACACAGTGTAAGGAAAGAGGTATCCCTGTAACTGTTATTGATACAAGGCTTTCCAAAACTGCAGCAACTGTTGACGGTGAGTTTGTCAGCATCATGCCTTCCACAGATGCTGCACTGATTACTGCAATGCTTTACCACATCCTGAAAAATCATTTTGATAAGCTTGATGTTGATTTTATTAATAAGCATCTTTACGGCTTTTTTGATAACGGCAACAGCTTGCTTCATCCTGATGTGGATGCGGCTAAATATGCAGTGCCGGATGGCGGTTCACTTTCAGCGTTCATTATGGGTGATGAAGGTGACCTTTTAACAGGCGGATATAACAATAAAACCTCCATCTATCCCGATACTATCGGCTACAACGTCAACCCTGACGATGTGCTTTACGGCAAAAGCGTGCATATATGGGGTCAGAGAGCGAAAACTCCCGAATGGGCAGAGAAAATCACTGGTGTTCCCGCTGCAAAAATCCGTGAACTTGCGGAACTTTATCTGACGAAAAAAGTTACCACGCACATTGGTCTCGGTTATCAGAGACACACAGAAAGTGAGCAGGCAGTATGGCTTAACCGTGTTCTTTCTGTTGTTACGAAAAACTTCGGCGACGCCGGACGCTCTTCAGGGTTTGTTGTTGCTGCAAAAGCAGGCGCTTACGGCCCTGACCCTGCGGACATGTACCTTGATAATGAAATAGCTATGAGCGGACTCTACGCTGAAGACAGGATCACTTCACCTGTTTCCTACATGCCCACAGCGTGCAGAGTGAATGTTCCTGCATTCGTTGTACCGGATGGATTCGATAACGCCGGAACAGGTAAATCAAAATGGAATGACGGACAGGTAAAACGCCTTCCTGCTAACTTCGGCAAAGCAGTTTTTGTTTCCGGCGCAAACATCATGGTAAACAACAGTGGTGATGTTAACTATAACTGGGAAATATATAAGAATAAATCAAAGTGCGAGCTTATTGTAAACTTTGAACCTTTTATGACTGCATCTGCAACCATGTCTGACTACATACTGCCTTCAAAAATGATCGGTGAAAAACCCACATTTATAACAGGCTGGTTTGGTCAGGATACACTTATCAGGTCTAATGTGGTTACGGAAGCACCCGGTGAAGTTCTTGATGAGTACACCATATGCGCCGGAATAGCTGAAAAGCTTGGTCTCGGCAATGAATATCTGGGTGACTATGCTCTTGGTGAAGAAGGTATGGAAGCCAGACTTCGTGCAGGCTGGGATGCCTATGACCTTACCACTGTTTACGGTATGACTTATGATGAGATCTGCAAAAAAGGCGCTGCCGAGATAGCAACTCCTGCGGAAGCTGCAATCCAGTATAAGGCTTTCAGAGACGACCCTGAGAATAATCCTCTTAAAACTCCATCCGGCAAGTTTGAGGCTTACTGCCTTGGAATGGTTGAGGATTATGAAGCCAGATATCATGATAATATCGATACCATAACATCCGATAACGGTTCAGGAGACTTTGACCTTCCCAACAGCGGCTCGATATTCTCTGCTCACCATGGCGATAACACAGGCAGAAGATTTGTTTATCCTATCCCTATGTATATTCCCACAGTTGAAGGAAGACATGCGGTGGATATAACAGAGCCCGGTCATGAGCTTGCTCACGATGACCCCGCAGGTTCAAACAGCAAAGGCTACGAATTTACTCTGCACAATTATCATAAAATGTACAGAACTCATGCTACGCACAATAACGTTGCTTACCTTAATGAGCAGTATAAAAAAGATGCTGACGGTAACGCAGCTTTCCTCAAGCCTGAACGTGAATGGAAAGACGGTGTATGGGAAGACGGTATCTACGAACCAATGTGGATAAGCCCTGCTGATGCTGTAACTCTGGGAATTCAGGAAGGAGACAGAGTTCTTCTGAGCAATGACAGGGGTAAAATGTACGCTTCTGCTCATATCACAAACAGAGTTGCGCCCAAAATCGTTTATGTTTCAGAAGGCGGCTGGTTCCAGAAGAACAGCTCAGGAATTGATGTAGGCGGCTGCACAAACACTCTTATGACAGCCAGACCAGCAAGAATATGTAAAGGTATGACATCGGGCAACGACTGCCGTATCAAAATCGAGAAGGCGTAGGGAGGATTAAACCATGGCTAAACAGATGGCATTTTACTTTGACCAGAATAGATGCATGGGCTGCCACGCCTGCGTTGTAGCATGCAAAGACTGGAATGACGTTAAACCCGGCAAAGCGAGCTGGAGAAGGCTTGGCGTAACCGAAAGCGGCTCTTTTCCGAATGTAAAGGTTTTTAACCTTGTGCTTTCCTGCAACCATTGCGCAAACCCTGCTTGCACAGCGGCTTGCCCCGTTGGTGCAATTTATAAAAGAAAAGAGGACGGCATAGTCATAGTCGACCGTGACAAATGCCAAAATATCCGTTCCTGCGCTGTAGCGTGCCCTTACGGCGCTCCTCAGTTCGGAGACGATGAGTCCGAACCTGTTAAAAAGGCAAGCTGGGCAGTAGCTCACCCTGTGCAGAAATGTACTTTCTGCTGGGACAGGCTTGATGATGGTCTTGCGCCTTCATGTGTGGCTGCATGCCCCCAGAGAGCGCTTGACTTCGGCACAGTGGAAGAGATCAGTGCAAAATACCCCACCGCAGTAAGAACCGCTGTAGGCATGCCCGATTCCTCCAGGGATATCAACGGTAACTCCCTTACTTCAGGAGATACAGTACCCTCCATCTTCTTTAAACCGAAGAACTAGGAGCCATAACAGAATAAGCAGCCGCCTTTTTCACAGAGGCGGTTGCTTTCTTTTTGAAGCCTGCCATTTTAAATCTTTTGTTTATTTGACATTGTTTGAATTCTGTTACTCATCTATTCTTTCTTGACTGGGCGGAGTTCGCCTTAACAACAAAGATGCTCAGAGGCAGAATCCCCGGTGTAAGTCTAGGCCACAAATTTTAATTGTTTTTCTGAAGAGGCAAAGTTATGCCTCTTTTTATTCATGTATATCTAAGATTAAAAAGATTTCAAATATTTTCAATCAGTCAAAGTTATGCTTTAATATGTGGTGCGGTTGATCTAATTGGGGTGAGCTATGGTTGAAAATATAAATCCGGAGCAGCAGGCTCGAATCAAAATTGACGAAATGCTGGAAAAGGCCGGCTGGAAAGTTCAATCAAAGGACAAAATTAATCTCGGTGCTTCTCTCGGTGTAGCTGTACGTGAAATGTTGATGAAGGACAGCAAGAAGGCGGATTACATCCTTTTTGTCAATCGTAAAGCAGTTGGAGTGATTGAAGCCAAAGCAGTAGGTAAAACTCTCTCTGGTGTAGAATTTCAGTCCGCCGGTTATATGAAAGTTTTCCCTGATAAGATACCACACTACAGCCCCCTCCCATTCGCATATGAAAGCACAGGTGTTGAGACTTTTTTTCGTAATGAAAAAGAGCCTGATTACCGCTCCCGCCGTGTACATTGGTTTCATAAACCTGAAACATTGTTGGAGTGGGCAGAGGAGGAAAGACCTCTCAGGGAGCGTCTGCGCAATATGCCGGAGCTAAATACAAACGGCTTGCGTGACTGCCAGATCGAAGCTGTTACAAACCTTGAAAAGTCATTTGCACAAAACCACCCCAGAGCGCTGATTCAGATGGCTACAGGAAGCGGTAAAACCTTCACATCTATAACATTCATTTACCGCCTTATAAAATTTGCAGGGGCAAAACGTATACTCTTTCTGGTAGACAGAAAGAACCTTGGCGAGCAGGCAGAAAAAGAGTTTCAGAATTATACAACGCCTGATGACGGACGCAAATTCACCCAGCTATATAATGTCCAGAGGCTCAAAAGCAACACCATTGATGATGTATGCAAAGTAACCATAACAACCATCCAGCGTCTGTATTCAATGCTGAAAGGTGATGAAGAATTTCTTGAGGAAAACGAAGAGAACTCCGCTGGGGAAATAGCATCTGACAGACAGTTTGATGTTGAATACAACCCGGCTATTCCTCTTGAGCATTATGACTTCATCGTAACTGACGAGTGCCACCGCTCAATATATAACCTCTGGCGGCAGGTGCTGGAGTATTTTGACGGATTTCTTATTGGTCTCACGGCTACGCCGTCTTTACAGACTATGGGTTTCTTTAACAAAAATCTGGTTATGGAGTACTCCCACGAAAGAGCAGTGGTAGACCGTGTGAATGTAGGATACGAAGTATACCGCATCAGAACTCAGATCACTGAAACAGGGAGCAAGGTCGAAGCAAAAAACACTGTTGATGTAATGAATAAAAAGACCCGTGAAAAACGCGGTGAAATTCTTGATCAAGACCTTGTGTATAGAAATAACGAGTTAGACCGCTCGGTAGTGGCTCAAGACCAGATTCGCACAGTGATCAGAACATATAAAGAAAAACTCTTCACAGAGATTATGCCCGGTAGAACAATGGTGCCTAAAACGCTCATCTTCGCAAAAGATGACAACCACGCTGAAAATATTGTCCGTATAGTTCGTGAGGAATTCGGCAAAGGGAACGATTTTGCAAAAAAGATTACATACAGAGTAAGCGGAGAAGACCCGAAAGAAATATTGCTGAGTTTCCGCAACTCCACCAATCCGAGAATAGCTGTAACAGTTGATATGATTGCAACAGGGGTGGATGTTCGCCCGCTGGAAGTTCTGCTTTTTATGCGTGATGTGCGTTCGGCGAACTATTTTGAGCAAATGAAGGGAAGGGGTACAAGGGTTATTGACGACAACGACCTGAAAGCAGTAACCAGCGATGCGGAAAAAAAGACTCACTTTGTAATTGTGGATGCTGTAGGCGTTTGCGAGTCAGACAAAACAAACATGAGCAGTATGGAGCGTAAGAAGGGTGTTTCTTTTGAGAAACTCTTGGAAAGTGTAGTGTTCGTTCGTGATGACGACACATTACAGACCCTCGCAGGCAGGCTGGCAAAGCTGGATGCAGAGTTGACGCCTAAGCAAAGAGAAGAATTTAAAACAAGTTTCGGCACAGGCATTCAGGAGCTTGGCAGAAATCTTGTGGATGCTATGGACAAAGATGTCCAGATTGCAAAAGCAAAAGAGTTATATGGTGAAGACCCCTCGGAAAAGCAAGTGGAGAAAGTGCGGGAAGATTTAGTCAACACTGCCTGCGCACCGCTTGACGATCCGGATTTCAGAAAAGCATTGGTCGAAATTAAGAAACAGACAGAAATCATTATCGACATAGTAAGTATAGATGAAACGCTGGAAGCAGGATTCAGCACAGAAGCAAAAGAGAAAGCTGAAAAAATAGTCAAAAGATTTTCTGAATTTATAGAAGAAAATAAAGACGAAATAACCGCCCTGCAAGTTTACTTCAGCAAGCCTTATTCCCAAAGGCATATAACATACGATTCTGTGAAAGAGCTGGCAGAAAAGATACAGAAGCCTCCGTATCTGCTTAATCAGGAAAATTTGTGGAATGCTTATAGAATTCTGGAAGAAAGCAAGGTAAAGGGCAAGCCCTCATTTCAGATTCTCACCAATATCATCAGCCTTGTCCGTTATGCTCTTCATAAAGACAATGAACTTATGCCTTTCCCTGAGCTTGTTGAAATCCGCTTTGAAAACTGGGTGCAACAGCAGCAGGAAAGTGGTATAGAATTTACCGCAGAACAGCTTGAGTGGCTGGAGCTTATTAAAAGTCACATCGCCAACAACGCTGAGATTACAAGGAACGACTTGGAACTCCCCGCTTTCAGCGGCAAAGGCGGGCTTTTTGGAGCATACGATCTGTTTGGCGAAAAACTGGAAGAGTTGATTAACGAACTTAACGGAGTATTGGTAGCGTGAATGATTTGCCAAAAGGCTGGGTAGAGACAGCAATATTCGAAATTGCCGAATTACATCGTGGAGTGACATATAAAAAAAATGATTCATCTCAATTACCTTTTACGGGTTCAATTCCAATTTTGAGAGCAAATAATATTGATGATGGGATTAATTTTAGTGACCTTGTTTATGTCCCCTCGAGTAATGTTAGCGAAAACCAAATAATGCAGGATTATGACATTTTAATTGCAATGTCTAGTGGCAGTAAGAACTTAGTTGGCAAATCAGCACAATTGCCATATTCAGCTAAAGAATACTCTTTTGGAGCATTTTGTTCTGTACTGAGAAGTAGTGCATCCGTAAAATCTTCATATGTTGCTTTTTTTCTCCAAAGTCGCTTATTTCGTGACTTAATTTCTCAGAAATCAAAAGGAATTGGCATTAATAATCTAAAGAAAGATGATGTGTTAAACAGCATGATTCCTCTCCCCCCATTGGCGGAGCAGAAGCGGATTGTGGAGAAGATTGAGGCTCTTTTTTCTCGCCTCGATGCAGGAATCGCCGCCCTCGAAAAAACAAAAGCCCAGCTCAAACGCTACAAACAAGTAATCATTATGCAAGCATTTACTGGGAAGTTGAGTAAAACTTTTCGAGAAAAACAATCACTAACACGGGAGTTACTTAATAGCCATATATTAGCAAACAAAAAAGGTGCTACAAAACTGTTGGCGAAACAGCAAGAAAAAGAAGAATTGCCAGAGATTCCTGTTGAATGGATTTGGTCAAACATTGAGCTTGTTGCATCAGATGAAAAAAATTCCATTAAAGCAGGTCCTTTTGGTTCAGCTTTAAAGAAAGAGTTCTATGTAGAAAATGGTTATAAAATTTATGGACAAGAACAAGTGATTCGGCAAAACCATGAATATGGTGACTATTATATAGACGAGGAGAGGTATAATTCATTATTAACATGTAAAGTGCAACCTAGAGATGTGTTAATTAGTCTTGTTGGCACAATCGGGAAAGTTTTGGTTTTACCAGATGAGTTAGAAAAAGGCATTATTAATCCTCGATTAATCAAAATCACTTTTAATCAGAATCTTATGAATCCAGTTTTTTTCAAATATTATTTTGAAAGTGACTTCGTTCGCAGTGTATACAGACTTCAAAGTCATGGTGCGACAATGGACATTTTAAACCTTTCAGTAATCAAATCAGTTCCATTGCCTATTTGTTCCATTGAAGAGCAAGAATATATTCTCAAAGAAATTGAAAAACTACACTCCAAAGCTGACAAAGCCCTTGAAACTGTTGAACAAGAACTGAAAAAAGCTCAAGCTTTAAAATCCAAGATTCTTGAGTATGCATTTACAGGAAAACTTGTTCCACAGAATCCTGATGATGAACCAGCAGAAGTTTTGCTGGAGCGAATCAAAGCAGAAAAAGAAGCATCTCAGTCAACAAAGAAAACAAGAAAGAGGAAATAGATTATGTCACCGGAAACCAGAGCAATTGTAAATAAAGTTTGGAATTTTTGTAACCTGCTTCGTGATGAAGGATTAAGCTATGGTGACTATGTGGAACAGCTCACCTACCTAATCTTTTTGAAAATGGCATATGAACAGACTTTGCCTCCGCTGAATAAAGAGAATAAGATTCCGAATGGATATGACTGGACATCACTGATTAGTAAGTCAGGCGATGCTCTGGAAATGCACTATAAACATACTCTTGAAACTCTATCTAAACAGCCTGGGATGCTTGGCGATATTTTCCGAAAATCAACAAACAAAATCCAGAACCCTGCCTTACTGGAAAGACTTGTTAAACTCATTAATGAAGAAGTGTGGCTTCGCCTTGGTGTAGATGTTAAGGGTGACATTTACGAAGGACTGCTGGAGAAAAACGCTCAGGACACAAAGAGCGGTGCAGGGCAATACTTTACCCCTCGTGCTGTTATTCAGGCGATGGTAGAGGTTATGAAGCCAGCTCCGGGAGAAACAATATGTGACCCCGCATGTGGAACAGGCGGCTTTTTCCTCGGTGCATACGATTACATCACCAAAAAGGGCGGGTACATTCTCGACCGTGACCAGCAAAGATTTTTGCAGGAGCAAACATTCACCGGATGGGAGCTTGTGGACAACACAGCACGCCTCTGCATTATGAACCTCTACCTCCACGGCATAGGTATTGAACGTACACCAGTAAACGTTGCAGACTCACTAATCAGCCTGCCTGCCGACCGTTTTGATATGGTACTCACAAACCCGCCGTTCGGCAAAAAGAGCAGTATCAAAATCATCAATGAAGAAGGCAAAGAAGACAAAGATTCTGTTACATACGAACGTGACGATTTTTGGGCATCCACAACCAACAAACAGCTTAACTTTGTACAGCACATCAAGTCTATGCTGAAAATTAACGGACGTGCAGCTGTTGTCGTACCGGATAACGTACTTTTCGAAGGTGGCGCAGGTGAAACAATCCGCCGTAAACTGCTGGAAGAATGTGATGTACACACCCTTCTCCGCCTCCCTACAGGCATTTTTTATGCCCAAGGGGTAAAGGCTAATGTGCTCTTCTTCGACCGTAAAGAAGGGCGTGAGGAACCGTGGACAAAGCAGCTCTGGATTTATGACCTTCGCACCAATAAACACTTTACACTAAAACAAAATCCGCTCTCTTCTGCGGACTTTGAAGACTTTATAGCTTGCTATCACCCAGAAAACCGCTTCGGCGGCAGAACGGAAACAGAACGCTTCAAATGCTTTGATTATGACGAACTCATCCAGCGGGACAAGGTAAACCTAGATATCTTCTGGCTGAAAGACGAAAGCTTAGAGGATACAGCCAACCTCCCGGCACCGGAAGTTCTCGCTCAGGAAATAGTCGAAAATCTCCAGAATGCACTGGAGCAGTTCAATAGCATAGTAGAGGAACTGGGGGAGTAGGGGGCAATAGAATTGTTTTGTTTTTAGCTTAAGGAGATAAATATGACCTCAGTCAAACTTTTTAGTAATAAAACTCGAGACTATACAGGACCAGCAGAAAATACTGAAAGTCGCTATAAATACCTTAATCGTTCTGCGAGACCATATTTTGAAGACATCAGAAATACAATTCAGAGCTGGTTCGATGAATTCCTAATTGATGACAAAGAAAACTTTAAGAGTAAATTTCAAGGTGCAGAGTTTGAGAGCAGATTCTTTGAGCTTTACTTATATAAGTTACTAACAAATCTAGGTTACAAAGTAACGCCTGAGCCTAAACTAATTGATGGGTCTGACAAAAATCCTGATTTCTTAGTAGAAAACGATGATGGTGAGAAGTTTATACTAGAGGCTACCGTCAGGACAGAAGGGGCTCCAGAGCATCGAGAAAACTCTAAAATCAAAGACATGGTCTTGGATACGCTTAATTCCCTAGCTCTAAAGGGTTTCTTGTTTGGTGTAAGATTTAATGGTTGGAGCAAGCTGAGTCATCGCTCACAAGAGCTTAAGAAAGCAATCACAGATTTTAAGGGTAATGTTGTAAATGAGTTAGCTTCCATCAGTCATGATGAGATTGTGGAAAAGTCAACAAAATCTCAGCCATTTGTCTCATTTGTAGAAGCTGAGATTTCCGGTCTCGAGGTCTTTATTGATTTGTTGCCCAAACCTTCAGCAGATGAAGTTGCAGAAACTCCGGTAGGTTGCGTTATGGGTGGGGTACATTGGAGCAATACTGACGGCGAACTTATTAAGTCATTAAAGCAAAAATCTACTAAGTATAAAGAAATTGGTTTGCCCTATGTGGTTGCAATTAATTATGTTGGCTTTCCGATTGATGATGAAGACATGTTTTCTACTGCATTTGGTAGACCTCAATTAACATTTCCTACCATGGAAGAAGGTCGTACATTAAATGGGGCTTTTCTGCATAATGGTAAACCTCAAAATACAACAGTCAGTGCAATACTTTTCGGAAATAACATTCTCCCTTCCACAAGAACAGAATCAAATTTATTTTTAATGCACAACCCATATGCAAGAAATCCATATGCTGGCAACCTTGAGAAATTGACAACATTCAAGAACTCAGAAACAGAAGTTAACAAGATTGAAGGATTACATCAAAATGGAATAATGCTGCTAAAAGGCATCGATGAGTTCGAGTAAACATGTGAGCATACTATTATTATTGCACAAAGAAATTGTTTAATGGACCTGAGCCAAAAGAAGCATTACAAAAACTTAAAGCCGTCAGGAGAAATTTGAACTATGAGCAATACTTTAATCATAAACAAGTTACAAGAACTTGCTAAATGGTCAGCAGACAAACCAATCTGGATGCAGTTGTGCTTGCATAAGCTATACACACAATCCTCGCTAAGTGATGCGGATTATACCGAGCTTCTAAATATTGTAAAATCCGAAGTTAAAAAAGAAGCAACTTTTGTAGAAGAAGCCAGATTGTTTAAAAGCATAGACTTTAGCACACAAAAGACTAATACATCTTCAGTTCAAATAAAGAGAATTTATGATTTGAACAATGTGAATGCCTTGTCAGAAGAGTCTTCAATGTCGTTTCATCCTACAGGATTAACTGTTGTTTATGGTGACAATGGGACAGGAAAATCAGGTTATGCAAGAATTCTCAAAAAAGCGTGTAGAGCAAGACATGTCTGTGAAATAACTCCAAATGTATACCGTCAGGACAATGCTCAGCCTGATGCAACTATTGAATTTTTGCTGAATGGTACCGCAGATGCAGTAAAAATGTCATCTGGTTCCAATAGTGCTTTAAATTCTGTAAGTGTGTTTGACTCAGAATGTGCTCCAATATATGTCGAGAAAGAAAATAAAGTCGCTTACAAACCACTGCCACTTGAGCTCCTCTCTAGGCTTGTAGAGTGCTCAATTAAAATCAAAGAAATACTCCAGAAAGAAAAGCAAGCTTTGCCGAAAGAGTTTGTAAAAAACGACTCAATTACGTTTGTTGGTAACACAACAGCAAAGAATCGGTTTGCAAGTATTTCTCACACTTCAAAATATGAAGAGCTTGAATTGTTCTTCACTCTTACAGAGGAAGAAGAACGACGTATAGCATCGCTTGCTGACATCCTTAAAGGCGACCCTGGAAAGGAAAAAGCTAAGACAAGTGCATCAATAACGGCACTCACCTCACTAGAGATTAAACTCAAAAACTTACAAGACAAGTATTCAAATGCGAGTATTGCTGAGTACATAAATTTTCACAAAAAAGTTGAGACTCTTAAAATTGCACAAAAAAAACTTGTAGAAGATTTGAAAAATTCTTCAGTGATTGATGGTGTTGGCGAAGCAGCATGGCAAACCTTATGGAATGCTGCTAAGGAATACTCTACGAATATTGCTTACCCCAAGAAGGAATTTCCTAATATTGATAGAGGCTCAAAGTGCGTCCTGTGTCAACAAGACTTAGATGACGAAGCATCAAGTAGACTGACAACATTCAAAGAGTTTGTTGAAAACAGCATCTCTAAGGATTTGAAAGCCACACAAAAACTTATTTCTGAAAAACGAAAGACTTTTGAGAGTGACACTATGGGTGAGGAAAGACTCGTTGAATCAGAAGCTTTTCTCAAGCTACATATACAAGATGAACCAACTGTACAGCACCTTATAGAGTTTAGAAAAAAAATCTCGACGTATGCTCAAGAGCTAAGCTCTACATCAATCCCAGATGAGTCCATAATGAAAGTAGTTGAATACAACATAGACATGCTCAATTCAGCCTTGAAAAGTTTAGCTGCCCGTGTTGAGGCTCTTAATAAGTCATCGAATGCGGCAGAATGGAAGAAACTAGAGGATGAACTCAATGAACTCAGTGACAGAAGCAAAGTTTTGCCGTTTTTACCTGCAATCAAGAATGAAATAGAACGGCTTAAGACTCAACATTTACTGGAGGAATCAACCTCTTTATTGAATATGCAAGCTGTCACAAGGAAATCATCATCTATTGCCGATGATTTGCTTACTGGGATGCTACGAGACCGATTTCTTGAAGAAATTAACTTTTTCAACCCTTACTTGAAAAAAGTTGAACTTGTTAAGAGTAGAGGGACAGCTGGCGAGTCTTTGTTTGCTTTACGTTTAGTTAGAAAACCAGAAGCTAATGTTGGAAGCATTTTAAGCGAAGGAGAACATAGGGTAATTGCACTAGCTTCTTTCCTTGCGGAACTTTCAACAGATGAAAGTAATTCAGGCATAATATTCGATGACCCAGTGTCATCTCTTGACCATAACCATAGAGACCGTATTGCTGAACGTCTTGTTGATGAATCCATTAATAGACAGGTAATTATTTTCACACACGACATTGTATTTCTTCTGGCTCTTCACTCCTACGCAAAAGGTAAATCAGAGATTAATTTTAGAACAGTCAATAGGGGCAGGGATTATGCGGGTATTATAGAGAACTCTCTGCCACATAAAGCAAAACCAGTGTCTGACGTCATTACAACATTAGAGAAGCGTATTAAAAATGAACGTATTCTTTTTGACTTAGGAAAAATCGACGATTGGGAATCAAAAGCAAGTGACATTGTTGAAAGATTACGCCAATCTTGGGAGAGAGCTGTAGAGGAAGTAATTTCGCCAGTGCTTTCAAGATTCTCACATAAAGTCAATACAAAAGGTTTTAAGCTGCTTTCAGCAATAACAGAAGCAGACCATGATGAGATGAGAAATGCTTACGGGCGTTGTTCAGTACTGATTCATGACGAGTCACCTGCTAAAAGCAGTCCTCCTGTTCACCCAGACAAAATACAGAGTGAAATAGAATGTCTTAAAAACTGGGTTCAGAAGATTATTGATGAACAGAAAAAAGTCGAGAAGACGCTTTAACGAAGAAATATTTTTTTGTTTGTATGTAGATGTTTAGCAAAGGAGCAAGCAATGGAATTTGGAATTTTAGAGAAAATTGACCTTAGGACTGGCTGGAAAACTGAAGACACTGAGTTTACTCCTTGGTTAGCCCAAGAAGAAAATATAAAACTTTTGGGCAATGCTATAAACATTGAACTTGAAGTTGAACAGCAAGAGCAGAATGTGGGCATTTTTAGAGCAGACATCCTTTGCAAGAATACTGCTGACAATACTTGGGTAGTTATAGAGAATCAAATAGAGCGTACTGACCATAAGCATCTTGGTCAGTTAATTACATATGCATCAGGACTGAGTGCTGTAACTATAGTTTGGATTGCAGCAAAATTTACTGATGAACACAGAGCCGCCTTAGACTGGCTTAACGAATGTACTGATGAAAATCTGAATTTCTTTGGTATTGAAATTGAGCTTTGGAGAATAGGTGACTCTGCTATAGCTCCTAAATTTAATGTTGTGTGCAAACCTAATGACTGGACTCGCACAGTTGCTAAAGAGGCTAAGAAAATTGAGAGTGGTACTTTGACTGAAACAAAGCAACTTCAGTATGAGTTTTGGTCAAAGCTCAGAGATTACATGCAAGAAAATTCTCCGACAGTAAAGGCAAGAAAACCTAGTCCTCAGCACTGGATTGACTTTGCAGTTGGCAAAACAGGTTTTAGGATGTCAGCTATTATGAACTCAGAATCTAATAAGTTAGCAATATGGTTTACTACATACGGTGATGACGCAAAACCTAATTTTCATGCTCTACATGACTTAAAGACTGAAATAGAAGAGAAGGTTGGCTTTAACTTTGAATGGAGAGAAATGCCAGACAGACTTTCGAGCAATATTGTTATTGAGAAACCTGTTTCTGATGTTTTTTGTACAGAGCTTTGGGATGAATACGCTAACTGGATGAATGAAACCATGAATACTATTTATAAAGTATTTAATCCAATAATCAGAAGTTTGGGCACTTCCAGAGAGTAATATTGTCTCTTGTCTCAAGACATGAGACAAAATAGCTTTACAGCATCACTTTTGCGTGTTTTAATAGGTTAAGTCCATTGAGGTGACTATGAACAAAAGTGATGTGTACGCCCTTGTCAGCTTGATTGTACAGGGTCAGCAAAAAATGACTTTACGTGATTGGGAAAAGTACTCAGGCATGAGCCGTGCAGCTTTGGGGCGGAGCTTGAAGCAACTCAAGAAATCAAAACTTCTCGTCGAGCTAATGAGTGGGGATGAACCTAACTTTCGCAATATTGAAGAGTTTCTTCTGTGTGGATTCCCATACGTTTTCCCAGAAGAGAAAGGTTCGCTGGTTCGTGGTTTTGCAACAGGTATAGATGGTACAAGCCTTAAAAGTGAGTTTACTGAAACTGAGTACCCCGCAGTATGGGCTCATCACGAAGGAAATGTAAAAGGCTTTGAAATAGACCCCCTACATAAGGCAATCCCAGAACTTGTGGCATCCGGTAAAATGAATTCAGGCTTGTATGAGTTTCTTTCTCTGCTTGATGTTCTCCGTATTGGGCAGAAACGAGAAGTTGAAGCCGCTAAAAATCATATAAGGAACATGTTGGCTAAGTATGAACAATAGAGCGTTGTTAATTCAGATGGCGTACTCATTAAAGCCGTTATTAGAAAGACTTGTTTTTGTAGGTGGATGTGCTGTTGACTTACTCGTTGATGATGTTGCCGCAAATGATGTCCGTATAACCGGCGATGTTGATGTGATTGCAGAAGTAGCAACTATAACGGAATATTACTCACTAATAGGTGATTTGAAAAAGATTGGTTTTAATGAGGTTCTTCCAACAGAAGATGAGCCTGCTCCTATTTGCCGTCTGTCACATAAAAATATGCTTTTAGATGTGATGCCCACAGATGAGAGTATACTTGGCTTTTCAAATCGGTGGTATTTGCCAGCGGTAAAGAATGCAGACATAGTTGAGCTTGAAGAAGGCTTGAGCATTCGCCTCGTTTCTGTTGCTTATTTCATCGCAACAAAACTCATAGCTTTTCGGTCTAGAGGAAATAGTGACTATTACTGCCATGACATACATGGAAGACATCATAACTGTGTTCAACGGAAACAGTCAGATTGTTGAGCACATCAGCAAAGCCAGCCAAGATGTCAGAGAGTATATTTCAAATGAGTTTTCTATGCTTGTTGCTGACAAAGGTTTTAAAGTGAATTGCATCTCAGGGCATTTAAGCAATGAAGACAAGATGCGTGTAGAGCTTGTATTTGAACGGATTAGTAGTGTAATAATTAAATGAGTTTTGTATGAGAATCGTTACATGGAATTGTAGAGCTGGTTATTTAAAGAAAAAGAAGAACGAATTAATAGAAGATTTAAAACCAACAATAGCTGTTATTCAAGAGGCTGCCCCAGAAGGTTTTGACATCTGGCATGGGCATTACAATAAAGCGGGCAAGGCTCCAAAGGGCATAGGAATAAAATGTTTTGACAAAGATGTTTCAATTAGAGTCTGCGAAAAATTTCTGAGCGACAATCGCTACTTTATACCGATTATTCTAAATACGAAACAGTGTACAATCAAAATTGTTGCTGTCTGGGCTATGGGTGATGAGCGTGGTGAAGACGGGAAGACTACGCAGCGTGGCTATAGATTTCGCATGCACCGTATGCTTGATGAGATGTCTGACTTTATAGACGAAAGAACAATAATTCTGGGTGACTTTAACAGCTCCGTATATTTCGATTACAAATATAGAAGCCACAAAGACAAAAACTTTTCTGCATGGAATCAAAGAATGACACAATTTGGGTTTGTTAGCTCATTACATGAAAAGCTAGGTGTTAGCCTTGATGAGAGCACTTTGAACACATACTTCCACAACAATCATCAGGCATACTGTATTGATTATGCATACATGCACAAAAGCATGTTAGAGGAGCAAGGTGTTAAGTCAGTTATAACAGATGAAAGGTTTAGAGTTGTAAGCGACCATATACCACTAATAATCGACTTCAAATAATGATTATACCGCCTTGTTGGTATAGTGTAAATATTTGCCAATACACTTGAATTCAGAAAATACATCTTTTATAATTTTCTTATGAGCTTAAAAATCAGAACTTATAGAAATCAAAATTATTGGCAGTATGACTTTACTCATCAGAAGAAAAGGTACAGAGGTTGGATTGCTCCCGTCAGCATGATGACAGAGAAGGATGCTCAGAATATTTATGAGCTGAAAGTGCATGAGACAATAGCTCTGGGCATAAAAAGTCCGGTTCATATTCTCCCTGTAAAAAAAGAGAAGCCTGTTTCCAAAGAGCAGGTTTCGAAGGTTGTACAAAAGGAAATTCAAACAGCCCTTAAAAAATATTCAGCTGGGCTGAGCCTTGATGAAGCACAAACAGTTTCTTCTCTATTGAGTTTAGGCATAGAAACAGGAATGAAGTTAAGCAGAATTATTGACAGTTTCGGTGCAGTCAAATAGTATTGTGAAAATAAATAACGAACGCATGATTGCGACAATATTGCGACAATTAGCCTTGCGTGCTTTGTAAATTGCTTATATTAAAGCACTTTGAAAATGGGGCGGCGTCAGTCGAATTATAAACATAACTAATTATAAATAAAAAATATTTATGGTTGCCATATGACGGCATACCGTCAAATATACCGTCACATTGTTCAAGCTGGGTGAATGATGCATAGACTAAGAACAGCAATAGAATATCACAATCCTCAATTGTTAACAACAGGGTTACGGAATTTATTAAACAAGAATATAATCTCCGCATGACTGCGGGGTATGGTCAATGGCATGAACTCCCTGTACTTTCAGATCACCCATGCTGCTGTGTGTAGACGCAAGAAATAATTATTTAGATTTCCCCTGTTCTTTTTGGTATAAACATAAAGGTTACGGCTTATTAATTTTTTGGGGATTTGCAATGTCAGCATTATTGAACATTCTTGATACATTCCGCAGGGAAGCAAAAACAGAACGGGAGAAAGGCACTTATTTTGAAGAGCTTTTCCTTGTTTATCTCAGAAACGAAGCTTCGTATAAAGACCTGTATGACAAAGTTTGGACTTATGCTGATTGGGCAAAAGAGCAAGGGCTTGATCAACGTGATACTGGTATAGACCTCGTAGCGAGGACTGCAGGAACTGGTGAGTTCCATGCTATTCAATGCAAGCTTTATGCAGAGGATTACAAGTTACAGAAAAAAGATATAGACAGTTTTTTTACCGCTTCGGGCAAATCTGTTTTCAGTCATAGAATAATAGTTTCCACAACAAATCACTGGTCGGATCACGCTGAAGAAGCATTGAAAGATCAGCAGCCGCCTGTAAGCAAGATAGACTTATTTGACCTTGAAAACAGCCAGATAGACTGGAGCAAATACCAACCCACACAAGCCCCTGTGTTAAAGCCTAAGAAACAGCTTAGAGAGCATCAGAAGGAAGCTTTAAGGGCTGTGAAGGCAGGGCTTAAAACTGCGGACAGGGGCAAGCTTATAATGGCTTGCGGAACAGGAAAAACCTTCACCAGCCTTAAAATAGCGGAAGAGATAGCCGGAAAAGGCGGCAGGGTTCTGTTTCTTGTGCCCAGCCTTGCGTTGCTTTCTCAAACACTCACAGAGTGGACACAGGAAAGCAGCACGCTGATTCACAGCTTTGCTGTCTGCTCTGACAGTGATGTTGGGAAAAAGAAGAGAAACGAAAGTGACGAAGTGAAGGTTTTAGCCCATGAGCTTCGTTATCCGGCAACAACCAATGCTAAGAGCCTTGCCAAAGAAGTTGATAAACGCTCTGACAGCGGGCATATGAGCGTTATTTTTTCAACGTACCATTCAATAGATGTTATCAGCGATGCTCAGAAGAAATACGGTCTTGCTGATTTTGACCTGATAATCTGCGATGAAGCCCACAGAACCACAGGAGCAACCTTTGAGAATGAAGAGGAAAGCAATTTTGTAAGGGTGCATGATGCAGACTTCATAAAATCCGCTAAACGCCTTTACATGACCGCAACGCCTAGAGTTTACGGTGATGCGGCAAAAATAAAAGCTAATTCCGGTGCTGTAACTCTCTGCTCAATGGATGATGAAGAACTTTACGGCAAAACCCTTTACGTTATCACATTCAGCGAAGCGGTAGCCCTTGAGCTTCTGGTTGATTACAAGGTAATTGTCCTTGCTGTTGAGGAAAGCTATATCAACCGCAAACTGCAAGCTCTGCTCAATGACGGAACTAACCAGTTAAAGGTTGATGATGCCGCTAAAATTGTCGGCTGCTGGAAGGCACTTGCCAAACAGGGCATAAACGAAGAGCTGACGGAGGATGCGGAAGCTATGAAGCGTGCCGTTGCCTTTTGTCATGTCATTGAACCGTCTTTAAAGAGCAAAACCCACAAGGTAAGCTCAAAGAACATAGCATCTATGTTTCAGGCTGTTGTTGAGGCTTATCAGGAAGCTGAAAGCATTGAACTTGCCGCCCGCCTTAACTGCGAGGCTAAACATGTTGACGGAAGCATGAACGCCAGCGAGAAGGAAGAAAAGCTGGCATGGCTCAAGGCCGATACACCGGAAAGCACCTGCCGTATATTAAGTAATGTACGCTGCCTTTCCGAGGGTGTGGATGTTCCGGCTCTTGACGCTGTTCTTTTTCTCACTCCCCGCAATTCTCAGATAGATGTTGTTCAGTCTGTGGGGCGTGTAATGCGTAAGGCGGAAGGAAAGAAGAGGGGTTACGTTATCCTTCCTGTTGTTATCCCCGCTGGTGTTGAACCGCATGACGCATTGAACGATAACCTGACTTACAGAGTGGTCTGGCAGGTTTTACAGGCTCTCAGATCACATGATGACCGCTTTGACGCTATGATCAATAAGCTGGAACTGAACGGCTACAGCAATAAGAAGATAGAAGTTATTGCCATAACAGGTGATGTTAAAAAGAAAACCAAAACCACAGCGGCAGAAAGAAGAAAGCGGGAAAGCTCCGGTCAGAGGCAATATGGCATCGGTTCAGATGCGGACTTGACCATTGAAACCTTTATGCAGCCTGAAATAGAGATTGGCGATCTGGAGCGTGCGATATACGCAAAACTGGTGCAGAAATGCGGCAGAAGAGTTTATTGGGCGGAGTGGGCAAATGATATAGCCAAGATTGCCCGCACTCACATAGACCGGATTAAGGCAATTCTTGAAAACCCTGAAAACACAAAGGCTATAGAAGCGTTTAGAGCCTTTGCAAACGAACTAAGGGATGATCTGAACGACAGCATAACGGACGAAGAGATCATAGAAATGCTTGCCCAGCACCTTATCACCAAACCTGTTTTCGATTCTCTGTTTGATGATTATAACTTTACGGAGCATAACCCCATTTCTCAGGCAATGCAGGGGATTCTAGAAGCCTTGCAGGAAAAGAATATATCAAAAGAGGCGGATACGCTTCAGCAGTTCTACGAAAGTGTTAAAATGCGTGCGGAAGGCATAGACAGTGCGGAAGGCAAGCAGAAGATAGTCTTGGAATTATATGACAAGTTTTTCCGCAACGCATTTCCGAGAATGACAGAGAGATTGGGCATAGTCTATACCCCTGTTGAGGTTGTGGACTTCATAATCAGAAGTGTTAATGATGTTTTGCAGTCGGAATTTAAAACAACTCTGGGCAGTAAAGGCGTTCATATAATCGATCCTTTTACAGGTACAGGAACGTTTATCACAAGGCTGCTGCAAAGCGGACTGATAACTAAGGAAGAACTGGAATATAAATATAAAAACGAGATACACGCAAATGAGATAGTTTTGCTGGCGTATTACATAGCGGCGATAAATATAGAGGCTGTTTACCATGCTCTTGCGGGCGGTGAATATGTTCCGTTTCAGGGCATATGTCTTACTGACACCTTCGCAATGTATGAAAAAGACGACATGATCTCTGACCTTCTGGAAGACAACAGCAACAGAAGGAACCGTCAGAAAGAGCTTGATATAAGGGTTATCATCGGTAACCCACCGTATTCTGTGGGGCAGGACAGCGCAAATGACAACAATGCAAATGTTGGCTATCCTGATTTAGATAAAAAAATCCGCATGACATATGCGGAACGTTCAAAGGCGACAAATAAAAACGCACTTTACGACAGTTATATAAGGGCTATCAAGTGGGCTTCCGGCAGAATAAAAAAGAGCGGTGTAATAGGCTTTGTAACAAATGCAGGGTTCATAGATTCCAATACGGCGGACGGCATGAGGAAATGCCTTGCGGAAGAGTTTTCTGATATTTACATATTCCATTTACGAGGAAACCAGCGCACATCCGGCGAACTTTCCAGAAAGGAAGGCGGAAAGATATTCGGCAGCGGCAGCCGTGCGCCCATTGCCATATCAATCATGGTAAAAAATCCAGATTCAGCGGAAAAAGGGCGTATATTCATTCACGACATAGGCGACTACCTGACAAGGGAAGAAAAGCTGGAGAAGATAGCGGCATTTTCTAGCATAAACGGAATAACCAAAGAAGATAAATGGCAGAGAATAACACCAAATGCACACGGAGACTGGCTTGGTCAGCGTGATGACAGTTTTAATCAGTTTATAAAGATAGGAGATAAGAAAGATAAGAACTCAACTGTTATTTTTGAAAATTATTCAAGAGGACTCGAAACAGGTAGAGATGCTTGGTGTTATAATTCTAGTCAGAAAGTTATTTCTGAAAATATGCAGCAAACTATTCACTTCTATAATTCAGAAGTAGAACGTCTTAAAAAACTCTCATCAAATGAAAAAATTGAATTTGGGAAAGAAAACATTGTCGATTTTATCAATATTGACTCAACACATATTAGTTGGTCAAGATCTTTGAGACAGGCTTTACTCAAAAACCAAATAGCTGTTTTTTCTCAAGAGAAAATCTTTAAAAGCACTTACCGTCCCTTTAGTAAGCAACATACATACTATTGTAACCTTTTTAACCATGAAAGAGGTCAAATGCCACGTATATTCCCTGATGCTAATGCTGAAAATATTGTCATTGGTATAACGGGGAATGGTGCAAATCACCTTTCTGCAATAATTTCTGATAGCTTGCCAGATGTACAGCTACAGTTTAACGGTCAATGTTTCCCACTATACCTCTATGACGAAGACGGCAGCCGCCGTGATGCTATAACGGACGAAGGTTTGGCACATTTTCAGGCGGCATATCCGAATGAAAAGATAACAAAGGAAGACCTGTTTTATTACATTTACGGTTTGCTTCATTCTCCGGAATACAGAGAGAAATATGCGGACAACCTTTCAAAGGAGCTTCCCCGTATCCCCTGCGTAAAAACTATTGCCGATTTCAGAGCTTTCAGCAAGGCAGGGCGTGCGCTTGCTGATTTGCATATAAACTATGAAACAGTTGCGAAATATCCCGCAACAATAGAAAAGCACAGTGATCTCACTGATGAAGATTACCGTGTGGAAAAAATGAAATACGGCAAAAATAAGGACAAAACAACAATAATCTATAACCACAAAATAACAGTGAAAAACATTCCGCTTGAAGCCTATGACTACATTGTAAACGGTAAATCCGCTATCGACTGGGTTGTTGAACGCCAATGTGTCAAAACCGATAAAGCCAGCGGCATTGTTAACGATGCGAACGACTGGGCAGTTGAAACCATGAACAACCCGAAATATCCCCTTGAACTGCTTCTGCGGGTTATAACAGTCAGTCTGGAAACTATAAAGATAGTCCGGTCTCTTCCTAAGCTTGTTATTGAATAAATATGAAATAACACTTGAAAAGTGTGTTACAATTGACATACTTATTGCTATAAGCACATAGCAAAGGAGTTTTTATCATGGCGCAAATGCAGACAATAAGCACACGCTTTACAAGTGATACTATAGCAAGGCTTGAGGAAATCGCAGGCAATCAGAACCGCTCCCGCTCTGATATTATTCAGGAGGCGGTCGAAGGCTATCTGAACTCTCTTGCATGGCTTGAAGCTAAGGTGCAGAAAGCAGAAGAGGGTACTTTCGTTTCTCACGAGGAAGTAGGGGGAAGACTTCGCAAGCTCGGTGTCAAGTGCTGATAGAGTGGTCAGAATACGCCTATGATGATTTAGCCGAAATATTAAGCTATTTCAGAGAGACCGAAAAAGAAGAACTTGGATACGAGATAGTAAACGAACTTTTCACCTCAACTGAGATACTGGCTAAATTCCCTTTGTCCGGTCGGCTTGGCAGGGTGTCAGAAACAAGGGAATTGGTGAATCAGATGTTCCCTTATGTTGTTGTTTACAGGATAGTTTCTTTAGATAAAATAAAAATTCTGGCTGTGGTGCATACCTCAAGATTATTCCCTGAACCTCTATAAATACTTCTTATTGTGTAGGAAAATTAAATTAGTTTTCGGCAAAAAGTGCGGTGATAATTTCCGCCTGATTTCCGCCTAATACTAAGTATTCTTTCTCAAGCTGAATCATCCGCTGAAGTATTGCTTTCTTAACTTTTGCTCCTGTATAAGATCCTTTGCCGGCTTTGTATTCAGCCTTGCCTGTTATTGCTTCATCCCTGATTCTGTCTGTAAGCTCTATTGACTCCGGAAGGTTAACTTTTGCTAAGTGTTTAAGTATGTACGCCAGCACATTCGGAACTGTTCTATCTGTAAGATTTTCAAGTGAGTTTTTTTCATAGACATATTCGGTGCGGATTACGCCTTGTTTATATATTTCTGGGTATCTGTGTTCAGTTTTGTTTTCTATTATTTCCGCTGTTTTGTCATACCTTCGTATTTTCCAGTTATTTTTCCTTTTAGTCTGTAAATATGAAGAACCCAGCTTGTTATCTTCTGGTTTAAATTCAATTAAACTTGTCTTGCTTTTTCCTGAATAACACCCCCCTAATAGGGGGTATACTTCTGTTCCTTTATGATCAGCGTAAATATCAATGCGTGTTAATTTGATTGCTGAATAGCTGTCTATATAAGTGGACAAAAATTCATGTATGTTTTTATCTATATCACAGAAGCCTTTATGGTGTTTTATAAAGTGCAGGGCGTGCAATTCAACAATGCAGTATTTGCCGTAATTATCAAAGCCCATCGATGCTAGGGGACTTTGGTACCACTTGTAACCTTTGGATTCGTTATTGTATTTAAAGTCGGAGCTAAGTTTATTATTATCCCTTAATATATAGTCAGACAAAGAGAATTTCAATCTATCAATGCCGTAATTAATCAGATCCATAGCTAATTCCGTATTAGGTATACTCCCCTTACTAGAAGTAGGGGGGTAAAAGCTGATTCAGAATGTTCTGTACGGTCAGGTTTATGTTTCTTGAACTGTTTTTCCTGATAACGCATTAATGCCATCACCTCATCATCATTAATCAGCCTGTACAGGCAGGTTAAGAGAATCAGAATATGGATTATATGGATTCAATGGGCATCGTGTGATTGTGCATTTCTGAATGCCTTCAGGATAGCCGCCTTCACATTCATAGCATTTGGCAACTATCGCTTCGTTTCTTGTGATACGTTCACCGTTGAAGTGCTTATTAAGCAGGGCTTTTCCCCTGAAGCGTTTTCCTTGCGCTTTCATGGTTATATCCTCCTGCTGTCAGTTACTTTGGATTCAATCCACTGCATAACATCGGCTTCAAGCCATGCAACCGCACGCATACCAAGCTTGATCGGTTTGGGGAAATCGCCTTCTTTGATTTTTGAATAGATTGAGCTTCTTTTCAGCCCTGTGACTTTTTCTACTTCGTTTCTTCTAAGGAATTTGTTCGTCATTCTCATACCTCACTGGATTATTTTCAGTAAGATAGCGATTAACTTTAAATAAGACGTGGATAAGCTTTTTATATAAATCTTGATCCACAAATCTTTATGTGTTACGATTTTTCTATATCTGCTAAACTGTTAACTAACCATGTATGTCTTTCAAAATATTTTACAAAATATGTTTCCATGCAAAATTCATCTGAAAAACTAAGACAATGAATAAAATAAACCAAATTATCTTGCCATGCTTTCCTTGCAGAATTATAGGTACAGTTAAAAAATTCAGCAGTTATATCGCAACCAGAAGTAGTGTTTTCAGTAGCTTCATTGCGAGTTGGTTTAATTGAAAGAAAATGTTTTAGACACCAAATCATTAAACCTTTTTTATAACCTAAATTACCTCCTTCTCCTAACTCTTTAATTGTTTTTTGAGGTGCTGTTCTTTTTCCTGCATAAACTTCAAAGATATAAAAACCGATATCATTTGGTATTGATATTGGGACTTTCTTGTTTTTAGATGATTTATCAATTAATATTTTGATCGCTTGTTTGAGCGCGTGCCAGCCCCAGTAACTTTCACTTGCAATTTTCGTAACATTTTTTGGTTGTTCATGCATTATGACGAGTAAATATTTTGCGAATGAGTTAATCAGTGATTCTTCATTTTTTTCTGATCGATATGCTTCTTCGATAACGTTAAACAATTTACTGCAATAATGCTTTATTTCGTCTTCTGCGAAAACGTATTTCTTGTGCCTGAGTTGCAGATTGTGGTATAGCGGCATTAGCTTATACTTCTCGTTGATTTCAAGTTTATCGTGCAGTATTACTCCTCTCCAAAAATTCGACATTACTAAGCCAACATCAAATTCTTTTTCAGGTGGAATCTGTTTATTTATCAACTTTTACCTCATCTAAAAAGTTTGCCCACCAGTTCATCATTTCTGTTCTTTCTTTTAAGTATTCGGCATGGTTATAAGCCGCTTTGACCTTGTTACTTTCTGAATGAGCAAGCTGTGTTTCAATATAAAGACTGTTGAATCCGTTTTCATGAAGTAGAGTTGACGCAACCCCTCTGAAGCCGTGAGAAGTCATTTCTTCTTTGGTAAAGCCCATTCGCCTTAATGCGGCGTTCATCGTGTTGTTGCTCATAGGGCGATCCTTTGAGCGGACGGAAGGGAAAACATATTTCCAGCGTCCTGTTATCGGCTCAATCTCTTTCAGAATAGCTATAGCCTGTTCAGACAAAGGAACTATATGGATTCTTCTCATTTTCATCTTTTCGGCTGGTATTCTCCATTCTTTCTTGTCAAAGTCAATTTCAGACCATTCAGCATGACGCAATTCTCCGGGTCTTACGAATACTAAAGGAGCAAGCTGTAAGGCACATCTTGTGATAAATTCACCTTCGTAACTGTCAATAGCCTTCAATAAACCTGACAATCTGTTTGTATTGGTTATACAAGCCATGTTTTTAACTTTTGTGGGTAGTAATGCACCCTTTAGATCTTGCGTAAAGTCTCGTTCGCATCTGTTGTTCAAAACCCCGTATCTGAATACTTCACTGCATATGCTTTTTGCTCTGTGAGCCGTTTCTATTGCTCCTCTATCCTGAATCCTATTCAGAACTCTCAAAATATCCAGAGGAGTGATATTTTTAAGGGGCATTTTGCCGATATATGGGAAAACATCTTTCTCTAATGCTCTCCATTTTCTTTCAGCGTGTTGAGGTGTCCATTTTGACTTATATTTTATGTACCATTCACTTGCTATGGATTCGAAATTGTTTTCAGTATCATCTATCAGGCTTTGCCTGTTCAGCTTCCGCACCTCTGAAGGGTTTATGCCGTTTGTAATCATCTTTCTTGCCTGATCTCTTTTCTCTCTGGCTTCTTTTAATGATGTCTCTGGATAAACTCCCAGTGCAAGTGTTTTACGCTTGTCTGCAAATCGGTAATCAAGTCTGAAATATTTACCTGCCTGATTAACCAGAAGATACATCCCTTTTTCATCACTAAGCTTAATCTGCTTGCCTTGATACTTTGCATTGCGAATGACGGTATCTGTTAGAGCCATGACGGTATTTCCTGTGTATGAAATGTGAGATACCGTCAGAAAAAAATACTTTGAATTCAATATCTTTTGCTTATTTGACGGTATCTGCTTTTTATGAAAGATAACATACCGTCATAACTACCGTCAAGGTTATGTGGATTTTAGAGAATGTTTTTGGAACATTATGGAACATAAAAGCGTAAAAAGCCTGAAAAGAAAAGGGCTTCGCAGATTTCTCTGGAAGCCAGTGGAATTCTTTTGTATGGAGGCGGCGGGAATCGAACCCGCGTCCGAAAAACTTACAGCCAAAGGCGCTACATGCTTGTTCCGTGTTTAGATTTTCCTGCCACCGTGACCACGGACAGCCCTGCCGGCAGGTAAGCCTTTAAGTTTCAATCCCTTTGTTCAAGGCGGTTCAAAGGGCTTGGCTCACTATTGTTTGGCGCACTAGGGTCAGCCGTGAGCAGGCCTCACTTCGTGCGTCGCCGTCAATTAAGCAGCGAGTGCAAATTCTTCGTTTGCAGTTACTATTTGCCGGCTAATTAACGAGGTGCCGACCTCGGCATGCTCCCAAGACCTACGATTCCCCGTCGAAACCGATCGCCCCCGTGAGAAGAATTATTATATATGTTAAACAATTTAGTGCAAGGTCTTTATAAGATCATGAAGAAAAAGCGTGTCTTCTGTGTTTACAGAAGGCACGCTTTATAATCTATTTGAGTCTTGCGATAAGGCGTTCTGCATGATCGAGTGCCTTAGCCTGAACCTGATCTTTGTCACCCGCCATTCCGGGGATGTACATCATACCATTTGAAGACACGCTTTCCTCAAGGTTTACCTGTGTTAGTGCCAGAGTTTGTTTTACTGGTAAAAGCAACTCATCTGTAGTGGGGTTCACATAACCATCTGCCGGAACACCTGTTGTAAAAGAGAGAATAACTGGTTTTCCTTTCAATTTATCGCCACCTTCTCCGTAGGCAAATCCATAGGTAATAACTTCATCAACCCATTGTTTAAGCAGCCAAGGCATACCGTACCAGTTAAAAGGGAACTGAAAAACTATTCTGTCTGCGTTAACAAGTTCTTCTTGTTCCGCTGAAACATCAAAATGACCGTCAGGTCTGTGATTAGCCAATGTTCTTACTGTAACATCAGGCAGTTTTGCCAACTTCTCGGTTATAATTGCATTTGAGAATGACTGTTCCGGTGATGAGTGTCCGTAAAGAACGAGTGTTTTCATAGTGTCCTCCTTAAACCTTGTTCCTGTTATTTTCAGAGATATTTATCTCATTTTTTCCGCTGCATCGTTTATAAGTTCTGCGAGTTTGTCCGCTTCTTCCATCCCAAGTTTTTCAGAATACATCTCATAGAGGTCTTGGGATGCTTTTGAAATTTTTGCTGTGAGTGCCAAACCGTTATTAGTGGCAAACATTTCCGCGGTTTTTCCGTTTCTGTTTCGAGTTATGTAGCCTTTCCGTTCAAGTCCGTCCGCAAAGCGTGTTATTGTTGACGGGGCGAGAGAAAGAAGCTCTGCCGCACGGGTGGGGCTTATGCCCGGTTCATCAGCAGCAAGCACAAGAAGGAAAGCCTGTGAAGGGTGCATACCTGTTGAGGTGAAGCATTCTTCAGCGAGCTTTGAGATTTGTCTGGCAAAGCTCATGCTTGCTGCGTAAAGACATTTTTTTGAAGTATGACCTTTCATCTCTTTCTCCTTGCTTGTACATACAAGTATAATCGCTCTGCGGGGTGAGTCAAGGGGTAAATGAGATAAGAATAGTATAAATTTTGGCGGAATCACATAAGGTGATGCTAAATTGGCAGAATAATTATCTTATTTTGAAATCTCTGCTTATTTCTCTTTGCAGGTCGCGTTCTTTTATTACTTGACGTTTATCATGGCTCTTTTTCCCTTTTACGAGGGCTATTTCGGCTTTGATAAAGTTGCGGGAGTTGAGATATACGCTTAAGGGCACCACAGAAAGCCCCTTTTCGTTCATTTTTCCGATAAGCCGTGTGATCTCTTTTTTATGGAGAAGCAGCTTGCGGGAACGGGTAGGCTCGTGGTTTGAGATGTTTCCCTGTTTGTATTCGGATATATGGCAGTTGATAAGGTGCATTTCTTCACCGATAATTTTAACGAAAGAATCCTTGAGGTTTATATTTCCGCCTTTGGCGGATTTAACTTCTGTTCCCTGAAGAACAATTCCTGCCTCGAATTTTTCGATTATTTCATAGTCAAAAAAAGCTTTTTTGTTTCTCGCTAAAGTTGCCATAAGTTTTTTTTCTCCGTAGATGAATAGGTTATTATCCGACACATAAAAATACAAGAGGAAAGATTGTTATTTGTTAAAATAATAGTTACAATATAGGAATTATTGTTCCCGAATTATTATTTGAGGGTGTTAATGTCCGTTTTTAAATACAGTGCATCACTGCTTAGTTTGTTTGCTTCTCTTTCCACCGCAATGATTTTTTCTGCTGTGGTTTTGTATTTTATTAATGCAAATGCAAAAGATGATTACAGTGAACGTGCCGTACTTCTGGAAAAACAATTTACTGAAAACAGCCAGGCGGAAGTGAAGAACGAGATTGAGCGTATGCTGATTCGTATTGATGCTGTGAGAGAGAGCAATATAGAGATGAAAAAAGCTTCTGTTGCACAGAGAGTTGGCTCTGCTGCGGAATATCTTAATCTCAGTCTGGACGGGGATGCCGCTTACAAAAAAGCTGATTTTGGCAGGATGATTTCTGCTTTTAAAGGTGCGGGTGAATCAGAATATTACTTTTTGATTTCTGACGACGGAACAATTATTTACCATGAGGAGAATCAAAAACTTATTAATCAGAATATCGTAAACCTGCTTAAAAGCAGCTCTGAACTTACAGCTCTGTTGAACGGCCTGAGGGATTCAGGAGGAGGATTCGGTTCATATGAGCTTAATGACAGCCTCCGTACCAGTGGTAAAGTGAAGATAGGCTATGTTCAGAAGCTGAAAAATGTTCCATTGTTCATTGGCAGCTCATTTACTGTTGAAAGTGCCGAGGATGAGGCAAAAAAGCGTGTTATCTCCTCCATCCGCCGTGAGCGTTACGGAAAAGATAAAGCAGGATATTTCTGGGTTAATGACAGTGATCTTACCGGCATTGTGCATCCGGGGAATCCGGAGCTTGAGGGAAAAAGCCTTAAAAACATGCGCTCCAGAGACGGAAAGTATCTTTTTCAGGAGATAGACAAAATAGTCAGGAACGGAGGTGGATACGTTGAATACTTCTGGCCCCGTCCTGATACTGTTATCCCTGAAAGGAAAGTAACTTATGCAACAGTGTATAATCCTTGGGGGTGGGTTATCGGAACAGGCTTTTATTTCAGTGATCTTGAAAAACAGCTTGAAGATGAACGAGCACTTATTGAAAAGCTTGTTCAGGAGGATATAGGGGAAGTTAAAAGAGTAATTTCCTATTTCTTTGTTGTTGTCTTAATTTCAGGTATTTTTATATACAGAATGATACGCAAACTGGAAAAACGGCAGGAAGGACACCGAAATCTTCTTGAGCAGTACAAATCTATTTTGGATAAAAGTTCAGTTGTCACAATCACTGATGAATACGGTGTAATGACTTATGTTAATGATAAATTTTGTGAAATAAGCGGTTACAAAAGAGAGGAACTGATCGGAAACAGGCATAACATTATAAAGCATCCCACCACTCCTATAGAGACTTTTAAAGAGCTTTGGAACACTATAACAAAGGGCAAGGTCTGGAAAGGGGTTCTCCGCAACCGCAGGAAAGACGGAGAGAGTTTTTATATAAGTGCGACAATCGCTCCGATACTGAATGAATTTGGTGAGGTTATAGAATACATAGCCTGTGCTAACGATATCACAGAGCTGGTGGAAAACCGCAATCGGATTGAAGAGCTTTTTAACAGTGACAGTCTCACTGGGCTGGGCAGCAGGGTGAAGCTTATCAGTGACGCTGAACCCATAGAGTATCCGATTCTTGCGATAGTTGATATACGAGGCTTTAAGCAGATCAATGAGTTTTTCGGCAATCATTTTGCCGACCGGATTCTGATTGAAACAGCCAGAGAGTTTGTGGCTTTTCCTGCTCTGTCCGGTTATTCGGTTTACAGGCTGCACTCTGATAAGTTCGGCATACTTGCAAATAATGCAGATCCGGTTGTTTTTAAAAACAATGTATCTGTTGCTATGCGGAGAGTCGGGGCAATTCTTCAGGAGCGTCACGGCGAGGATAAACACATATACTTCACAGCAGGGATAGCAGGGGATAAGGACAACCTGCTTGCTTATGCAGACATGGCACTGAATGGAGCAAAAAAACTTAAGCAGGATATCCTTGTTTATTCTCAGGCGGATAACAGAATCAAGGCTGATTTTGAGGAAAATCTTTCTATAATCAGGAAAGTTTCTGATGCTTTAAAGAACGACCGTGTAACCGCCTATTATCAGCCTATAATAGATATGAAAACCGGCGACAGTGAAAAATACGAATGTCTGATGAGGATAATAGACGAAAACAGTGATGTAATCAGTCCGGCTAAGTTCCTTGATATTTCAAAGAAAACAAACATGTACCCAAGGCTGACCGCAAGGGTTATTGAAAAATCCGTGGCAGTATTTAAAAACCTGCCTTACCAGTTTTCGATCAACCTTTCCGTTGAGGATATTTTCGACCGTGACACAATGGATTATCTCTTTACCGTGGCGAAGAACAATGGGGTTTTGGGCAGGCTGGTTATTGAGATTGTCGAGTCGCAGGAGCTTGTGAATATAGATGAGACTAACAGGATTTTTGAGAAGTTTAAATCCGGCGGGGCTAAAATCTCAATTGATGATTTCGGTGCGGGGTTTTCCAACTTTGATTATTTGATGAATATAAGGGCGGATTATCTGAAGATTGATGCTTCTATTGTGAAAAGAGTTGAGGACGATGAAAGCTCAAGGGAGATAATCGCATCTATTGTATCTCTTGGCAGGCACTCCGGAATGAAGACAGTTGCAGAGTTCATATCAAATAAAAACATAGCCCGTGAAATAGCTCTTCTCGGTGTTGATTATGGACAAGGGTATTATTTCGGCAAGCCGGAGGATAAACCTGTGTTTGTGTCTCAAAATATTGTTATATAAGTATTTTTCAAATTAATTCTACATGATGTCTAATAAAATATTGTGTTCGTTTTTGTCTTGTTGTAAAGTCTGGTATTAGTTAATTCAATAACATACAAGGAATGTCTATGATTAAAACTGGGAACGGTTTTGCAAACGGAATAGAGTTTATGGATCAGCAGCACACTTTTTTTGTTGCTTCTATGAGCCGCCTGCTTGAAGCGATGAAAAACGGAGAAGGCAAGGAAGAAATCCGTAAAACTATGCGGTTTGTTGAGCTTCATATTCTTAAGTATTTCCCCAGAGAAGAAGAATTTATGCGTGAGAACAACTATCACGATATTGATTTCCATATTACTCAGCACAAAAAATTCAGGGCAGACTTTGAAGAGATAAAAGAGATATATTTCTCAAAAGGCTATTCTGTGTCCCTTCCTCTCACCCTTCAAAGAAAGATGCAGGACTGGCTGACGAATCATATATGCAAGGCTGACCGCATATTGGTGGATTATGTAAACTCTGTTAGAAAAACCGGAGGCGGCAGCGCCGGCTGAAAAGAAAAACGCGCGTAGCTGTGACGCGCGTTCGATATTTTAATTTCCTGCCGCAGCAGGGCATGAGGCGCATTTTGGGGAGGATGAATCCGCAGAAGCGCATGAGGAGCCTTTCGAGTAGCCCTGTTCATACCATCCGCCGCCTTTAAGCTGAAACCCGCTGACAGACATGATTCTTTCCGCCTCGCCTTTACAGGCGGGACATTCCTTTACTTTCTCAGTGCTTGTGATGCTTTCCATCACTTCCGTAACTTTTCCGCATGACCTGCATCTGTACTCGTAAATAGGCATTGTTCATTCACCTTCAAAATAGTTCGGCGCATGAAGCGCTTTTATTTTACTTATCTGAAACAAAATGAATATTACCAAGAGGAGAAAAAATCAAGCCCTTATCTTAAAAATAATTAATTACCCGTTGTACTGACGGTAAAAAAATATAGAATATCTCTTATGGTTTTTAAACTTAATTCAGATTATCAGCCCGCAGGGGATCAGCCCGCTGCGATAGACCAGCTTACGGAAAACTTCCGTGACGGTGCGGATGCGCAGGTTCTTCTTGGTGTTACAGGTTCCGGCAAAACGTACACCATGGCGAATGTTATCCAGCGTCTTGGTGTGCCGGCATTGATTATAGCGCACAACAAGACCCTTGCGGCACAGCTTTACGGGGAATTTAAGAAGTTTTTTCCTGAAAACGCCGTGGAATACTTTGTTAGTTATTACGACTATTACCAGCCCGAAGCCTACGTTCCTTCAAGTGATACGTATATTGAAAAAGATTCGTCCATAAACGAAGAGATAGATAAGCTCCGCCACTCTGCAACAAGAAGCCTTCTTGAAAGACGTGATGTAATAATTGTCGCCAGTGTTTCCTGCATATACGGTCTCGGTTCGCCGGAGGCATACAGCGGTATGCTTGTTGTCCTTGAGACAGGTGAACCTGCTGATATGGAAGAGGTGCTGGAAAAACTTGTGGAGATACAGTATGAGCGCAATGATTATGACTTCCACAGGGGCACATACCGTTTGAAGGGCGACACCCTTGAGGTTTTCCCTGCCCATGAGGACTCTGTTGCCTACCGTATAGAGTTTTTCGGTGATGAGGTGGACAGGCTTTCCGAGTTTGATCCGGTAACGGGTAAAACGATTAAAGAACGCCCCAAACTTGCCATATATCCTGCGACTCACTATGTAACTCACAAAATAACAAGAGAAGCAGCAGTTCAGAATATCAGAAACGAGCTTCTGGAGCGCTGTCGTTTTCTGGAGGAGAATAACCGTCTCCTTGAAGCGCAGAGGCTCACTCAGCGCACAATGTATGACATTGAGATGATCATGGAAACGGGATACTGCAACGGCATTGAGAACTACTCCCGCTTTTTTGAAGGGAGAACGCCGGGCGAAGCTCCTCCCACCCTGCTTAGTTATCTGCCTAAAGACGCACTCGTTATAATAGACGAATCGCACATAACCGTACCGCAGGTAAGGGGAATGTACAACGGAGACAGATCCCGCAAGACAACCCTTGTGGAATTCGGTTTCCGGCTTCCGGCAGCTCTGGACAACAGACCTTTGAAATTTGAGGAGTTCAGAAGCGCTGTCCACCGTGTGCTTTATGTGAGTGCCACTCCGGCAGACTATGAACTGAATGATTCCAAAGGTGTCGTAGCGGAGCAGATTATCCGACCCACAGGGCTTATAGACCCTCTTATAGAACTTCGCCCAGCAAAAACACAGGTGGATGACCTTCTGGCGGAAATTCAGAAGATAACTGCGAATGGCGAGCGTGTGCTTGTAACTACACTGACCAAGCGCATGGCGGAGGAACTTACGAAATATTATCAGGAAGTTGGGGTTAGGGTGGAGTACCTTCATTCGGAGATAGACACTCTGGAGCGTATAAAAATAATCCGCAACCTTCGTCTTGGTAAATTTGATGTCCTTGTGGGTATAAACCTGCTCCGTGAGGGGCTTGATATACCGGAGGTCAGTCTCGTTGCAGTTCTGGATGCAGACAGGGAAGGGTTTCTCCGTTCGGAGCGTTCTCTCATTCAGACAATAGGACGAGCTGCAAGGAACGTAAACGGCAGAGCAATTTTCTATGCCGATAAGATAACCCCAAGTATGCAGGCAGCTCTGGATGAGACAGAGCGCAGAAGACAGAAACAGCTTGCATACAATGAAGAAAATAATATAACCCCCGAAACCATACGCAATGAAATCTCCGATATAATGGAGAGCATCTATGAAAAAGACTATGTAACTGTTGATCTGCCCGATGAGGATGGTATAAGATTGACAGGCAACAGAGACAAAGATATTGCCGAATTGAAGAAAAAAATGCAGGAATACGCAGAGGCATTGGAGTTTGAAAAAGCCGCTAAACTTCGTGACATGCTCTTTGAGTACAGTGTGAAAAAATGATAAAAGATTTTATAAAAAATACCAGACCCGTGTATCTCATCGCAGGTACAGCGGTTTTTCTTATTCTGTTCTGCTTCAGCAGTGTTCTGGGCTACATATACATGCTCAGTCGTCAGCTTCCTTCCGTTGAACAGCTCAAGGATTTCCAGTACGACAGACCCACCATAATCTATGACCGCAACGGTGACCCCATCGCAGAGCTTGGTACGGAGAGGCGCTATCCCATATCCATAAAAGAAATGCCCGAATATATGTGGCAGTCTATTGTGGCGGTGGAGGACGCAAGATTCTTCGACCACGGCGGTGTGGATATGATGGGAATAATGCGTGCTTTCGTGTCAAACGTGAAGGCGGGCAGGGTTGTGGAAGGGGGCAGCACACTCACTCAGCAGCTTGTGAAAATCATATATCTGACCCCGGAGAAAAAGATTAAACGTAAAATAAAAGAGGCTATTCTCGCCTACCGTCTTGATAACTTTCTGGAGAAAGAGCAGATACTTGAAATGTATCTTAATCAGGTTTACTTCGGCAGAGGGGCTTACGGTGTTGAGGCTGCTGCTGCAAACTATTTCGGCAAGACAGCCTCAGAGCTGAGTCTCGCTGAAGCGGCTATGATAGCCGGAATACCAAAAGCGCCCGGCATTTATGCCCCGCATATCAATATGGAAAAAGCCGTTAACCGCAGAAACCATGTTCTCTACAGACTTTTTGAAACAGGATATATAACAGAAGACATTTACAGAAAAGCAGCAGCGGAAGATGTTCATCTTATTGATAAAATAAAACCGAAAAACTCCTACGCCGGTTATTTTACCGATATGGTTATAAAATTTATTAGAGATGAAATTGATGAGGAAGACCCTGAAAACAGCGGTTATAAAATTTACACTACCCTTGATTTGGATCTTCAGAGAAATGCCGAAACAGCAATCAAGAACAATATTCTCCGCCTGAATAAAAACCTTGGCTACACAGGGGGTATTACCCTTTTTGAAGAGAAAAAAGGCGAATCACCGGAAGAGCGTAAAGAGCGGCTTGACGCAGTTCTGAAAGAGGAGCGTCCGTATATTCTGGCAATGGGTTTTCAGCGTGCAATTGTTACGAAAGTTGAAAAAAATCAGTGTGAAATTCTTCTGGCTGACGGCTCAAAGGGCATACTCCGCATAAATGACAGCAGATGGGCAAGACCAAGGGGCGGAAACTACTCACGTCTGACAGATTTTGCAACTATCATAAAAAAGAACTCTGTAATTTTCGTTTCTCCGGCTGATAAAGATAAAGGTTTTTACTCAATTGAAGCAGACCCTGATCTTGAGAGTGCCCTTATCTCAATTGAGCCGCACACCGGGGCGATCCTAGCTGTTACAGGCGGGTTTGAATACTCAAAATCAATGTTTAACAGGGCTGTTCAGGCAAAGCGTCAGGTGGGCAGTCTGTTTAAGCCTATTGTATATTCTGCCGCGCTTGAGCATGGATACAATGTAATGTCTGAGACCTACGATGCGCCTGTTGTGAAAGAGATGGAGGAGGAAGGCGAATACTGGAAGCCTGAAAACTACTCCGGCAGATTTTACGGGCTGACTACCCTCAAAGAAGCTCTCACCCAGTCAAGAAACGTTGTAACAATTAAAGTCGCAGAGAGAATAGGCATAGGCACAATTCTGTCCTATGCAAAAAAGTTCGGGTTAACGGAACATCTCCAGAGGGATCTTTCTGTAAGTATCGGTTCCGGGTCTGCCCCTCTTATTGAAATGGTTTATGCCTTCAGTGTGTTCCCCAACTTAGGCTACAGAGTTCAGCCCTATTTCGTGACTAAAATTGAAGATGGAAAAGGCGAAATTGTTAAAGAGTATAAACCTGCCCAAGGTAAAACTGATGTTATAAAGCCTGAAACAGCGCAGATTATGACAGATCTGATGGAGAATGTTGTCCAGAACGGAACAGGCAGAAGAGCAAAGGTGCTTAACAGACCCGCAGGTGGAAAAACAGGAACAACAAACGACTTTAAAGATGCTTGGTTTGTGGGCTATCTGCCTAATGTTGTCAGCGGTGTGTGGGTTGGTTTTGATGATTTCAAAGCCGCAGGGTACTCAATGGCGGGAGCAAGCGCAGCTCTGCCCGCCTGGGTTGACTACATGAACAGCAGCCTGAATAAATTCGACTATGCTATTTTTCCTTCTACGGAAAATGTAATCTATTACAAAGTGGATACAGGAACTCATAAAATTACGGACAGCTACGCCACAGATTTCTCCTTTGAGCCTTACAGCGCAGCGGAGTGATAATGTCGCATAAAAAGTTCGAGGATGTTCCATTTGCTTTCTTCACAGTTTCAAAAGACGGCAAGGTAAAATCTGCGAATTTTCAGGCCGAACTTTTAATGGATGAAATGTCCGCTTTCGGCATACGCCGGTTCGGGGAGTTTCTTCTTGGCAAGATTAACGGTGATAACCTTGTTTTCAAAACTCCCAGAGGCACCTACGGTATTAAGGTTATTAATTCCCGCAAGGATTATGAATTTTTTGTTATTGCCCTTGATGAATTTAATCAGCCGTTGGGGGATATTATGGATATATCATCCCTTCAGCATGAGATCAAAAACCCTCTCACTGTCATTGACGGTACGGCACAGATCATCGCCGCCAAAGCTAAAAACGAATACATTGAAAAATGTGCCGGAATAATCCAGAAAGAGAGCGGCAGGATAAAATCGATCCTCGGAAACATACACATGCTCAGTGAAATGACGGTAACGTTTGATGAGGTGGATCTCGAAAGTTTTATCAATGAGCTTCGGGACAGTATAAAGATTGTTTATTCAAAAATTGAAGTCCGGTTTCGTGTTCTGCGCAACCTCACTGTGATCAGAGCTGACAGGGAAAAGCTTTTTATGGCTCTGAGCAATATTCTCAAAAATGCCTGTGAGGCTCAGGGGGAAGGGGATATTGAGGTTGAGGTTTCCATTGATCCCACAATCAAGTATATGGACAAGGAGATGGACAGGGCATGTTCCATGCTCCGTATTGTAATTTCTGATTCCGGTCCAGGTATGGATGAGCAGGTTATGGAAAGACTGTTTACCCCTTTTTTCACCACAAAAAACCGTGGCACAGGGCTTGGGCTTATAATCGCCAAAGAAGCTATTGATAAGCATCACGGGCGTATTGAAGTAAACTCAGTTAAAGGAAAAGGAACCGATTTTCTGGTCTATATACCATCACGCATACATCCTGCCAGCGGCAGGCAAAACTAAAAAAAAGAAGCGCTCCCGTTTTTTTCAGGAGCGCTCACTGCCATAACAGAGCCGTATTAATGCGGCTTAAGCTTGTATCAGAAATCCGGCATAATGCACGGATTCTTTATTATTTGGATTGATGTCCTGAAGGGTTCTTTTTGAAGAACTCTTTTTTCTTTTCAGGGTCGGGAATCATTGTGTCTTTTCCGGGAGTCCAGCCTGCGGGGCAAACTTCGCCATGCTGTCTCACAAACTGGAGAGCATCAAGACTTCTCATGATTTCATCCACGTTTCTGCCAATGCCTAGGTCATGCACAAGTTCAAACTGAACCACGCCTTCGGGGTCAATGATAAAAGTAGCTCTGAGAGCCATCCCGCCGGAAAGCAGAACGCCGTAGTCTTCGGATATCTTTTTAGTGAAGTCCGCAACAAGGGGATAAGCGATTTCGCCGAGCCCGCCTTCTGAACGGGGGGTGTTGATCCATGCGAGGTGAGAGAATTTGCTGTCAGTGGAAACGCCTATGATCTGAGCATTTCTTTTAGCAAATTCAGGCGTAGCGTCTGAAAGAGCAGTGATTTCTGTGGGGCAAACAAATGTGAAATCGAGGGGGTAAAAGAAAAGAACAACCCATTTACCTCTGTAGCTTTCGAGGCTTACGTCTTTAAACTCTTTTCCCACGACGGAAATTTCTTTAAAAAGGGGTGCTTGTCTGGTTACAAGGCTCATTGGCATCCTCCTAAATGATGTAATGTATATCATAGGATATTCCATACCTTAGAGGTTGTCAATAACTTAATATGTTTTATTAAATGATAATTTTTACTGTTTAGTTTCTTTGCTACTTTTGATCTCCTCAATGTGTTTTTTCCATACGATCTTAGCTATAACATTTCTGTTTAAGTTGGAGAGTTTAACAAACTCAAGACCGCATCTGCTACCCTGAGTCCATACAACACGGGCAGTTAAAGGGGCAAGCTCTATCTTGGAGCGCATATTATAATACTGGTCACACTTGAGGCACTTAGGAAAGCCTATTGCATTTTTTGTTCTGAGTTCGACTACCATGCCGGGCTTAAGGCTTCCGTTATGGATAATCTGCATGCCGCCTTCACTCATATCTATAGTTTTGCTCATGAAACAGCCGTTGTAGGCTCTTTCGCCTGCATCTCCTTCTTCAAAGAAAAATCCGCACATTTTCACTGCTATTTTAGCTCGTATAAAATTCCTGCGGTTTGTCATAACCGATTCTGTGGTTTCTTGAAGCGCATTCATAATAATACCTGTTAATATGTTGTATATATTGTGTAATATCAGTTTTACCGCCTGCTTGTGTAGTATTATGGCAGTATATTTTTGCTTGTCAACTATACTCCATAATTTATGTTTTTCTTTCAGTAATGCAAGGGTTATATATTTCTTGTAAAATGCGGCACAATAATCTATTTTGTGCGAACGACAATTAATTTGCAAATCCGGAGTAAAAAATGAGCCATCCACTTATTATACAAGGCGGAATGGGGGCTGCGGTCTCCAACTGGGCACTGGCGAGAGAAGTCTCCATGCAGGGACAGCTCGGCGTTGTTTCAGGAGTAGCTATGGACGTTATTTTCGCCAGAAGGCTTCAGGAAGGTGACAAAGGCGGTCACATGAGACGAGCGCTTGCTGCATTTCCCTTTCAGGACGCCGCTTTGAGGATTCTGAAAAACTATTTCAGGGAAGAGGGTTTAACTGAGCAGGGTAAGTACATTAATGTCCCTAGGCATAGTGTTAATTCACCTAAAGAACTCATAGAGCTTACTGTTGCGTCTAACTTCGCAGAAGTTTATCTGGCGAAAGAAGGGCACGGTGGGAAGGTGGGCATAAATCTGCTTGAAAAAATTCAGCTCCCCAATCTTGCTTCACTTTATGGAGCAATGCTGGCAGGAGTTGATTATGTTATAATGGGCGCAGGTATTCCCAGAGAGATTCCCGGTATTCTTGACCGTTTTTCCGAAAACCTGAAAAGTGATATGAGGCTTAACGTTGAAGGCGCACAGAAGGACGAGAGCTTTCATGTTTCTCTTGATCCCAAGGAGCTGTTCGGCAGCGGGCTGCCTTCGCTTAAACGACCTGATTTTCTCGCTATTATCTCATCAAATATTCTGGCAACAACCATGGTAAAAAAAGCAACAGGAAAGGTTGACGGACTTGTTGTGGAATACCCGATAGCCGGTGGTCACAATGCTCCCCCAAGGGGCGGCATTACCATTGATGAAACTGGAGAACCTGTTTACGGCGAGAAGGATATTATTGACCTTGAAAAAATCAGATCACTTGATGTGCCATTCTGGCTTGCAGGAGCTTTTGATGAAGCAAGCAAGCTTAAAGAAGCAATAAAAAAAGGTGCAGCTGGTGTCCAGCTTGGCACTGCTTTCGCATTCTGCAAAGAATCAGGACTTGATGAAAAGCTGAAAAAAGCGATTCTTGCCTTCGGGAAATTTGATGTGAAAACCGATATTTTCGCATCACCTACAGGTTTTCCGTTTAAGGTGCTTAAGGTTTTAGGCACACTCTCCGAAGCTGCTGAATATGCTGCCAGACCGAGAATATGCAATCTTGGCTACCTTAGAACTCTGTTCAGGAAAGAGGACGGAACAGTGGGATACAGATGCCCCGCTGAACCGGTTAAAACATATGTGAGCAAGGGCGGTCTTGAAGAGGATACTCACGGGCGCAAATGCCTTTGCAACGGTCTTCTGGCTAATATCGGGCATGCCACGCAGTATATGAACGGTTATTTTGAAAAACCTCTGGTGACAGCCGGCTCATGCTTTGCCGCTGTTAAGGAGTTTATCAAAAACGGTAACCCTGCTTTCAGCGCCAAGGATGTTATTGACTATGTTCTGGGTGATCTGAAAACCGCAGAACAGGAATAAAATTACCGTCTGACTTAAATTAACAGAACCCGCAGGTTTTCATCTGCGGGTTTTTTGTTTATCACTTCTCAAGTTTTGTAAAACCTCCTTTTCCCCCTTTGACATAGCTGCTAATGGTAGTATAGTTGTTTTACATATTTTATTTTACTTACGGTCAGGGGAGAATATTAAAAGGTGCTATGCACGCAGGTGTATTATGCAGTCAGGGAGCGAGCGTTTGCTTTGCAAACTGCGAGCGTGTGTCAGAATCCGGCAGGACGCACGGATTCTGGCTGTTAAGTTACAGGATGAAACTAATTGGTTCGTACTATGGCGGATGCAGACTGTAACACAATCCCAGGAAGGGATTGCGCCGTGCGTAGCGAAGACGAACGAAGTTCGGCGTGAGCGTGTGTCAGAATCCGGCAGGACGCACGGATTCTGGCTGTTAAGTTACAGGATGAAACTAATTGATTCGTACTATGGCGGATGCAGACTGTAACACAATCCCAGGAAGGGATTGCGCCGTGCGTAGCGAAGACGAACGGAGTTCGGCGTGAGCGTGTGTCAGAATCCGGCAGGACGCACTGATTCTGGCTGTTAAGTTACAGGATGAAACTAATTGATTCGTACTATGGCGGATGCAGACTGTAACACAATCCCAGGAAGGGATTGCGCCGTGCGTAGCGAAGACGAACGGAGTTCGGCGTGAGCGTGTGTCAGAATCCGGCAGGACGCACGGATTCTGGCTGTTAAGTAGGTGAAATATGACACATGGAAAAAATACCGCACTTATAGTTGTGGATGTTCAAAATGATTTCTGCCCCGGCGGAGCGCTGGCGGTCAAAAACGGAAACAGGGTAGTTTCCGTTATCAACTCATTAGTTGACAGCTTTGAAATAACCATAGGAACGCAAGACTGGCATCCGGTCAATCACGGCTCTTTTGCATCAAGCAATGAAGGAACAGAACCTTTCAGCGTGCAGACATTAAACGGTATTGAGCAGGTTATGTGGCCGGATCACTGTATACAGGGAACACACGGGGCTGACTTTCACCCGGATCTGCATGCAGATGCTTTTCATGTTGTTATCAGAAAAGGTGCAAATCCTGATATTGACTCGTACTCTGCTTTTACAGAAAATGACGGTGTTACTGTGACCGGACTTAAGGGATGTCTGAAAGAGCTGGGAGTGACCAAGGTTTATGTAACAGGTCTGGCTACTGATTTCTGTGTAATGTACACAGCGCTGGACGCTGTGAAGGCTGGTTTTGAAACATATGTGATTGAAGACGCCTGCAAAGGTGTGGACTTTCCTGAAGGCAATGTGGTCAAGGCTCTTTCCGCAATGAAAGAGGCAGGAGTCAGGATCGTTCAGTCCGCTGACGTCAGGTTATGACATGAAATGCTCGTACTCCGCCCTCATGACGGATTTTTACGAACTCACCATGATGCAGGGGTTTTTGGAAAAAGATCCTGACAGAAAAGCAGTTTTTGATATGTTTTATCGCAGGCAGCCTTTCGGCGGAGGCTATGCGGTTTTTGCAGGGCTCGATCCGCTTTTGGATGCTCTGGAGAATTTCAGGTTTTATGACAGTGACATCGAATATATCCGAAGCCTTAATTATTTTTCCGACCATTTCATCAACTATCTTAAAGGCTTTCGGTTCAAAGGAGAAATATACTCTGTGGCGGAAGGTACAGTGGTTTTCCCTAATGAGCCTCTCCTCCGTGTTACGGGAACTCTCCTTGAAACTCAGATAATAGAACCTTTGCTCCTGAATTTCATTAATTTCCAAACACTTATAGCTACAAAAGCTGCCAGGGTGTGCTGTGTTGCCGGAGATGCTGCCGTTATGGAGTTCGGGCTTCGCAGGGCACAGGGGACAGACGGCGCTCTTTCTGCCGCCAGAGCCTCCTTTATCGGCGGAGTTAAAGCGACTTCAAATGTGCTTGCCGGCAAGGAGTACGGAATTCCTGTCAAGGGAACTATGGCACATAGCTGGGTAATGAGCTTTGAAAGCGAGCTTGAAGCATTTTTGGCATTTTCGGATATGTATCCTGATGACTGCATACTCCTTGCTGACACATACGACACACTGACATCCGGTGTGCCGAATGCAATAAAAGTATTTGAAAAACTCAAAAAAGACGGGCGCAAAAACTACGGCATAAGGCTGGACAGCGGTGACTTAAGCTTTTTGAGCCGAGAAGCGGGAAAAATGTTTGAGAAAGCAGGTTTTCCCGAAGCAAAAATTATTGCCTCAAACGATCTGGATGAGTGGATTATCGAACAGTTAAGCCGTGAAGGCGCACGGATTGACGCTTACGGTGTAGGCACAAGGCTTGTTACGGCTGACAGGGATCCTTCACTCACCGGTGTTTATAAGCTTGCTGCAAAAGAGGACGAAGGGCAGTTTGTTTCAGCAATGAAAATAACCAACAACCCCGAAAAAATGTCCAACCCCGGCATAAAAAACGTTTACAGGTTTTACGGTGATGACGGTATGATGCTCTCTGACCTTGTTCTTCTGGAAGACAGCATGGAAGAGGTGAACACACTCATAGCTGAAAAAAAGCCTATCAGGCTGAATCACCCGTCCATAGAGTATTCATATAAAACACTGGAAAACTATTCTGAGGCGAAACTTCTTCTTCACAGAGTCATGGAAAAAGGGAAACGGACAGAAAAACCGATTCCACTGATAGATATACAGTCACATGCAAAGGCTGAACTTGCTGCTTTGCATGGTACGTATAAAAGATTCCTGAACCCTCATATATACAAAGTAAGCCTTTCCAACAATCTGAAAAAGCTTAAGATGTCTATAATAAAAGAGCATATGGATGATAAAAACACTGATTGATATTTTTTTTCGTTGAATATGCTGCGGAAGAATGTTAAACGCTTTAGTTAAAAAACATAAATTATCGGGAGAACTTTAATATGGCAGAAAAGAAAGTCCCTTTCACTAAGGAACAGATTGAAGAACTGATTAAGAAACATCCGACGCCTTTCCACATATACGATAAAAAAGCGATTCTTAAGAACGCTGAAAGGCTTCAGAAGGCTTTTTCATGGGCTCCTGAGTTCAAGGAATATTTTGCTGTTAAGGCTCTTCCCAACCCTTCTGTTATGAAAGCTCTTCGCTCCATAGGCATCGGGGCAGATTGCAGCTCATACGCTGAACTTCTTCTCTGCGATATGGCAGGAATAAGCGGAGAGAGCATAATGTTCACCTCTAATGAAACCCCTGCAAAGGAGTATATAAAGGCTAAGGAGCAGGGGGCTATTATAAACCTTGACGATATTACGCATATAGATTTTCTTGAGGAAGTTGCAGGTTTGCCGGAGTTGATATGTTTCCGTTATAACCCAGGTCCTCTCAAGGGTGGTAACTCAATTATCGGTAAGCCTGAGGACGCAAAATACGGTCTCACCCGTGAACAGATGTTTGAGGCATACGCCAAGTGCAAGGCAAAGGGCGTTAAGCGCTTCGGAATGCACACTATGGTCGCTTCAAATGAGCTTAATGTTGACTACTTTGTTGAAACTGCGGTTATTCTCTTTGAAATGGCTGCTGAAGTATCCCAAAAGGTTGGTATAGAGCTTGAATTTATCAATCTCGGCGGAGGAATAGGCATACCCTATAAACCGGAGCAGGACGCCATTAATCTCGAAGAACTGGGCTCTAAAATTCAGTCAAAATATGAGGGTATTCTTTCTGCGAAGGGACTTAAACCGAAGATTTATCTTGAGTGCGGCAGAGTGATCACAGGACCCTACGGGTATCTTGTGACACAGGCTGTGCATGAAAAGAAAATATACAAAAACTATGTCGGCGTGGATGCCTGCATGGCAAATCTCATGCGCCCCGGAATGTACGGCGCTTACCATCATATGACTATTCTCGGGAAAGAGAACGCCAAGGCTGACACTGTTTATGATGTTGTCGGCTCTCTCTGCGAGAACAACGATAAATTCGCTGTGGACAGAACCCTCCCTGTTATTGAAAAGGGAGACTTCATAGTGATTCACGATACAGGCGCACATGGACACGCCATGGGCTTTAACTACAACGGAAAGCTCCGTTCCGCTGAGTTTTTTCTCAATGAGGACGGTTCTTTTGAAATGATCAGACGAGCAGAAACGCCCGAAGATTATTTCGCAACCCTCAAATTCTAGCATACTCCTGAAGCCGTCTTCTAAAAGGAGGCGGCTTTTTTATTTCCCTTTTACAAGCCTTGCTATCTCCATTATTGCCGGCTCTATTTCCTCTTCTTTGATGGAAGCGGGACAGAGCAGAATATGTGTGGTGTCCTGTTTGTCAAAAAAATAGCCGGGGTGGAAGGTTTTGTAGTAATTGTCCTTAAAAATAACTTTTGTATTCACTTCCGGAAACTCCAGCCAGAAGTGGAAGCTGCAATTCTTCTCATTCCATTTTCCCACATCTTTCAAGTGTTTATCACAGAGTTTCAGTGCAGTTTCACGCCTTTTTTTGATGAAATGACGTATGGCGTGCATCATTTTGTAGTACATTCCGCTCCGGAACATCTCATCCACAACAATCTGCATAAAAAAGTTAGCTTTTATCCCATCCTGAATAAGCACGTTACTGAGGTGGTTTATGATGTATTTGTCGGCGACTATCCACGTAATCTGGAGATCAAACGGACAACTTCTTATGAACATCCCGAGATAAATAACATTCCCGAAGGTATCCATTGACTTTAATGATGGCGGAAAAGGTTTATTGTACCATGCGTCCTGAAGATGTTCTATCTCCACCACAGGCAGCTTATAGTTATTCACCAGCTTCATTATGTCTGTTTTTCGCTTCTTACTTGCAACTATTCCTGTGGGCGCCTGATCAAGCATATCTACATGCAGAACAGGGTGTTTGTATTTCAATATGGCTTTTTCCAGCTCATCAACAGAGAGTCCGTGTTGATCCACCTCGATGGGAATCATATTCATGCCGATGGAGTGTATATCAGAAATAGCAACTATCAGGTTGCTTTTTTCGTGGAGGAAATTTGAACCTCCGGTCATAAGTGATTCATAGAGAGGGTATAATACCTGTATACTGCCGGGGCATATTAAAATGTTGTCTGTCTCTGCATGTATTTTTGACAGGGCCAGATGCTTTATAATCGACTTTTTCAGGGGGATATAGCCTGACACGGAGTAGTCATTTTTGCAGCTTAATTCATAAGATCTTGTTAATGCTTTATTAAATGCTTCAACTATAAAAGGAAAGATATCAAAATCACTACTGAGACCAAAATCGGTCAGTCCGCCCGCATCCGCCCAGAATCTGAGTTCATTATTGCCGGGCTTGTGCTTTGCCCGCTTTATGTATGCCTGCCAGTCGGGAATATTGATATCCCACTGTTCCGCTACAAAATATCCCGATTTCTGGAATGCCTTGACCATCCCTTCGTTCACCAGAAGCTCCATGGCTGCGGAGACAGTGTTTTTGCTTATTAAAAGAGCGGACATTATTTTGCGTTTACTGGGAAGTTTTTCGCCTCTTTTGAATACTCCGTCCTCAATCTTCCTGCGTATCTGTTTTGCAAGCTGGACGTAGAGCGGTATGCGTGAATCTTTGTCAAGCACTACATGCTGGATCATATTTAACCTCTGAATCAAATGTAACTTTGTTTGAAACCATCCTTAGGTGTAATTCTGGTCCCAAGGTTATTAAATACTCTGGTCCTTTTTTATCACATAAAAGAATTGTAACTTTTTTTCAAGACTTGATTAGCTCAGAAACAACAGATGTTCTTAAATCATGGAGGAGAACGATGGCAAATTCATTCTCGAAAGTAAGCCGGAGAACAGTCCTGAAAGCGGCTGGAGTGCTTGGCACTGCTGCTGTTATCGGAACAGGCTACACCGGCAAAAGTGAGGCAAAAGGGCTTGCGGAAGTAAAAACAGCCCCTCACGGTAAAGACGGATGGCATTTCAGCCACTGTCGTATGTGCATGCGTGGAGACTGTGCAAATATGTACCGTGTGGAAAACGGGGTAGTTGTCGAACTTAAGGGGAACCCTAAGTCCGAAAACGGAAAAGGAACAATGTGTGCCAGAGGGCAGTCGTTGATTCAGAACCTTTATAATCCTTACAGAGTAAAAGCGCCAATGAAAAGAACCAACCCCAAAAAAGGATTGAATGAAGATCCTATGTGGGTTGAGATTTCATGGGATGAAGCGCTCAATACAACCGCAAAGAAGCTCAAAGAAGTCAGGGATAAAGACCCCAGAAGATTCATTTTTCAGGTCGGCTTTGGTGACATGAACTACTTCTGTACGTATCTTTTCTACTTTGCGGCAGCATACGGAACACCTAATTATCTGAAGAGTAATGGTACTCTCTGTGCGCTTCACTATGCTGCGGACCTTGTTCAGGGTATTTTCCCCGTTACTGTCTCTGACCTTACATACGCAAAATATGTGGTCACTATGGGCAGACACACGGGAATGTCCATCGGAGCTGCCAACGGGGGAGCCAGAGGGGCAGTGGATGCTATTGTCGGCGGTAAAACAAAATTTGTTGTAGTAGACCCCAGATGTTCTGCGGAAGCAGGAAAAGGGGACTGGGTTCCGATTAAACCGGGAACAGACCTTGCTTTTCTGATGGGCGTTGCACATTCGATAATTTATGAAGTTAAGAAATACGATGTGGAATCCCTTCGCTGGTGGACTAATTCACCATATCTTATAAATGCAAACGGAGATTATTTCAGAGGTAAGGACGGCAAGCCTCAGATCTATGACCTGTCAGATAAAAAAGTAAAATCATTTGATGATAAAACTCTTAAAACACCTGATATTGAAGCTGAAATTAAAGTCGGTAAAGAAAAGCTGAAAGCAAGCTTCCTGCTTGTTAAAGAGAGCCTGAAAGGCAACACTCCTGAGTGGGCAGAAAAAATAACAACTGTTCCTGCGGGCAAAATACGCAAAGTTGCTGAGGAATTTGTTGAAAACGCCAGCATAGGTAAAACAGTAGAGCTGAAAGACAACAGTGGAAAAGTAAGAAAATTCCCCCTCCGCACATCTTCTATAATTTGCCAGAGGGGCACAATGGGTCAGCGTGACGGTGTAGGCGGAGACCTGATGAGCAAGGTGATCAATATGCTTGTGGGCTCTCTCGATGTGCCCGGAGGAAACGTTGCCTGTGCGAGAGGACCGTTCCTGTCACCGGATAAGGACGGCGTTGTTGAACCCAAAATGGAGGCTCTTTTCAAAGAACCCACATGGCCGCCTCAGCACATAGACCTCTATGAATTTTTCCCCCATAAACACTCCATACCCGCACTTGCTTATCAGGTTGCGATGGATCCTCATAAATACGGTCTGGAGTACGAGATAGATGCGCTGCTCACAGTTGGGGGGAACCCTATCAGCAGCAGCACAGAACCTTATATGGTAGCTGAATCTGTGTCACGTATACCGTTCTCGGCAACTCTTGCCTATCATTATGATGAAATGGCACACATGTCAGACATCCTTCTGCCTTCCCACGCAATACTTGAGAAGGAATCAGTAAACTGCTACGAATCAGCCTTTGATGTGTATCAGAAAGACACTATGGGGCTCAAAATGCTTATGTACAGAGACCCCTTTCCTTCTGTTTACGATTCTCGTCAGTCGCAGGATATTATCATGGATATTTCCGAGCGCATGGGCATCATATCAAACTTTAACGATGCCATGAATAAAATGGGCGTAATGATCGGCGAGATCTCAATCGCATTTCTGGACAAAGAGGACTATTTCGACCTCGACAAACGTTACACCGTAAGGGAAGTCTGGGACAGAGGTGTAAGAAAATATTTCGGCAAAGAACATACTATGGACAGTATGAACAAGACTGGGCTGATTATTCAGCGGGAAGCCCCCGGTGACTGTTACAACACCGGAAGGTACGATAAAGGAGAAACACGCTTTCCGTTCTATTTTGCCAGACTGAAGGACAGCGGCGATAAGCTTCGCAGCTTTTTTGACAAGCACAAAGATAAGATCTATATGCCGGGCTGGGATATTAAGGAGCATCTCTCCTTTTACGAACCGACGATATCATGGCGTCCCAACAAGGTTAACTCTGTCAAAAAAGATGACAAATACGACCTTGTATCAATCACATACAAAACTCAGTATTCACCTATGAGGATAGGTGCTGTTGACCAGCTCCCTTACCTGAACGAAGTGGGAGAAACTTTTGATCCGTTCTACGGAACTGTTTCACTCAACACGGAAACCGCTAAAGAGAAAAGTCTCGTAAACGGTGATACGGTGGTGATTGAGTCTGAATATGGCAAGGTGAACGGCAAACTTTTTGTTACAGAGCTGCTCCAGCCGGGTGTTGTAGGTGTTGCCGGCGCACTTGGCAGGCTTAATGAAGCTTCAGGTCCCAAAGGCACTAAATACCTGCATTATAACAAGCTTACGGGGAACAACATTAATGATTTCGACCCTGTGGCTATGGGTGTGACAAATACTGTTCCCGTAAGAATTTATAAACAGAGCTAGGAGCCGGACAATGAAACTTGTGATGATAATTGATAAAAGAAGATGTTATGGGTGCAACGGCTGTACTGTTGCCTGCAAACAGGCGAATGCTACGCCTCCCGGCACTTTTTACACAAAAACACTCACACAGGAGAAGGGTAAGTTTCCCAACAGCAAAGTTGAGTACATGCCTCTTATCTGTAACCACTGCGATAATGCTCCCTGTGTGGAGGTGTGCCCCACAGGAGCTTCAAAAAAACTTAAAGACGGAACTGTTCAGGTAACAGCGTCTGAATGTGTGGGCTGTCAGCTTTGTATGGAAGCGTGTCCGTATGACGCCAGATACTTTAACTCTGAAGATGTTCCGACTTACTGGGGCAGCAAAGGACAGGATGCTTACGAAAAACTGAGAAGCAAAGAGCATGTCAGCGGAACTGTTGACAAATGCACCTTCTGCGCCTCCAGAAGAGAAAGAAACCTTCCGCCGGCATGTGTGGAAACCTGCCCTGCTATCGCAAGATTCTTCGGGGATCTGGATGATCCGAAGAGTGAGGTTTCAAAACTGTTTAAACAATACAAACCGAAACCTTATCTGCCAGAAGAAGGTACAAAGCCCAGCGTGTTCTACATAGAATAAAACCTAATCCGTGTCCGCCCTGCCAGTTCAGGGCGGACTTAACTGGGGTGCAAAAATGACCGGAAACGAAAATATTTTATTCAAAAAAGATGAAGCGGTCTCTGATGCGGAAATAGACCGTGCGGTGTACAGACTGCTTGCTGCTTTTTATAACTACAATCCTGACAAAAATTTTCTTGAAGCCTTGCTGAATCTTTCTGCGGAGGATGTGGCTGAAGAGAAAATAGCCGATGCCCTGAAATCCATATCCGAATACGCCCGCAAAGCTGTGGACAGTGAGGAGATGATAACAGAGCTTAAGCGTGACTGGACAAGGCTTTTCCGCGGTGTTTCACCGGATTACGGCGCCAAGCCGCCTTATGAGCAGCTTTTTATGAAGTCAGCCAGTCTTGAGCTTATAAGCGAACTGGCTCAGGAGTATATATGCAACGGTTTTGCGGAGTATATGGAGATCAACAACAGACATGATTATCTTGGCACCGAGCTGTCTTATGCAGCACATCTGGCATCTCTCCGTATAACTGCTCTGGAAACCGGTAATTTTGAAGAATACGTAAAATATCAGGAGATGTTTGACGTTTTCGTCAGAAAGCATTTGTCCGGCTGGGCGGAAATATTCTGTAAGGATGCCGAAAAATACGCCACAACAGATTTTTATAAAGGGGTACTTAAATTTACAGCCCTTACTATAACTACAGAAGGAGTTTCTGATGAATTTTTATTCTGACATAAAAAAGAAGTTTATACTGATCGCTGCTCTTATAACTATTCTCACTACCGGGGCTGCTTTTGATGCCTTAGCGGTGGATTACCCTCTCGGTTCAGAAGGCATTAAGGCGGCATCCTTCCCCGGACCTGGTTTCTATTATGTTATGTATAACAACTACTACACCGCAGATACAATGAGGGATAAAGACGGTGATAAGGTTAATAACGGTTTTGATGTTAAATCATATGCCATGGCTCACCGTTTTGTTTATGTGACAAATAAGAAAATATTCGGTGCAGATTACGGCATGAACGTAATCATTCCCGTGGTTAATGTTAATCTTGAGATCGATGCTGCTAATATCGACGGCGACAGCACAGGGATAGGCGATATAACCCTTGAGCCACTCGTGCTTGCTTGGCACAAGCCCCAGCAGGACATAACAATAAGCCTTTCTATGCTTATCCCCAGCGGTGAGTATGATGAAAAAGATGCAGTCTCCATAGGCGGCGACCATTACAATATTACCGCAACTGCAGGTACAACCCTGTTTTTTGATGCAGAAAGGCTCTGGAGCCTGTCTCTTCTTGCGAGATATGAAAAGCACTTCGAGAACAGAGTGCTTGATGTTACCTATGGCGATGATGTCCTTGTTGAGTGGGGATTCGGAAGGAGCATAGGGCTTTTTGATGTTGGTGTGTCAGGTTATGCACACTGGCAGATCACTGAGGATGAAGGCAGTGACAGAACCTCTGATGATCTCGACCGTGTTTATGCTGCCGGACCTGAAGTGAATCTGGCCGTGCCTCAGATAAAAAGCCAGCTCAGGCTGAAATATTATAAAGAGTTCGGCGCTAAAGATACCAAGGAAGGTGATGCTTTGTGGTTTACTCTGGTAAAAGCATTTTAGAAATTTCCTCCTGTTAACTTAAACTGACGGAGCCTTTGCTGTGGGCTCCGTCTTTTTTTTGAATCCCACTTGCGGATGTTCATTGTTGTGCTTATAATATAAGTATCAACATACGGCGACCCGTCACGTTTAACGTATACCTGTATCACCGCTTTATTCTCCTGCGGAGGTGCATAATGGGAAGCAGATTTCCGAACATCAGTCCCGAATATCTTAAGAATATGTGCAATACCGTGAGTCTTTTTGCCATGCCCCATGAAGGTGACCCCGCAATCGGTATGGAGATGACTGAAATCCTTATGGAAAAAGGCTTTGAAAGCAGTTTGTATTACAGCAATCTCTATCAGGCAATAGCATACGGACTTCAGGGGCATGAAACTGAGAACTCAAGATACTGGAAAGTAATTTCGGAGAGTGAATTAAGATAATTTCACCCTTCGGGCGGATTTCAGCTTAACTCTTTGACAGCCGATGTTTAAGGCAGTATCATCCACTTTATGAACATTATCATTCTCAAAGAAAGTGAGCTGAAAGAAGGCAGAGCGGAAGTTTCGGGCAGACAGCATAAACACCTGAAAGAAACGCTCAAAAAAACTGACGGAGATGAAGTTAAAGCAGGGGTTCTGGGTGGAAAACTCGGAACGGCACTTGTGGAAAGAATCGGCAAAGAGTGTGCTGTTCTTCGCTTCACACCGGATACTGATCCTCCGGTTCCCCTGAAAGTAAACCTCGCCCTCGCTCTGCCCCGCCCGAAGGTTTTAAGAAGAGTTCTCTACGCCGTGACATGTCTGGGTGTTAAGAATATCCATATATTTAATTCGTGGCGTGTGGAAAAAAGCTACTGGTCAAGCCCTCTGCTCAATGAACTGGATGACTACCTTGTTCCTGCTCTGGAACAATCGAAAGATACAATTCTTCCCCAAATAACTTTTCATCGTTTTTTTACGCCTTTTGTGAAAGAAATTTTACCTGAAATCAGCAAAAATACACTGCGAATAGCTGCTCACCCTACGGGCTCCGGATTATCAGTAAAACCATCAGAGCCTGTTACTCTTGCCATAGGTGCTGAAGGCGGTTTTATCCAGAAAGAGCTTGATACTCTGGAAGATTCCGGTTTCAGCTTTTTTTCCGTGGGTGAAAGAGTGCTTAATGTGGAAACAGCAGTGCCCTATATCCTCGGCAGGCTTTTCTGAAATTGTTCAGGGGCAATTTTTTTCAATCATTTTTTGTTTTTTGAGAGTATAATTCAGTTCATGAAAGCAGGAGTGAACGCAGTTTACTGGCATAAAGACTTTATGAGAGGGTTTGAAGCATGCCGGGTTACGGAGAGCATGCATGCTTTTCCCAAACATGTGCATGATGATATGTATTCCATCGGGCTTATGCACAAAGGCGGGTGCTACTGCGTGAGCAATTCTGACTCCGACACTGTTGTAATGCCTGATCAAACTTTTTTTATAAATCCCTCGCAGGTTCATTCCGGTATTCCCGTCCGGAGAGGACACGCAACATACACCATGCTTTATTTCAAAAATGACATCATGGCAAAGCTTGCCGGAGATATCCTTGAGCGTGAACCTTTTTATCCCGAATTTGCTGAAATGGTTGTTGATTCAGAAAGTGTACATAAAACTTTTATGAATCTTTATAACGCTCTGATTTATTCGGAAGAGAGCATGGAGCTTGAAGCAGCGGTTACGGAGGGTCTTTCCGGCGTGCTGAACGGATGCGGTAAAATGTGCAAAGGCACCGACCGTAAGCTTGTCCGCAGGGCAAAGGAATTTCTAAGCGGTGATCTCTCCTGCAAGGTGACTCTGGAGGATATGGCTGAAGAACTCGGTGTCAGCAGATATTACCTTCTGCGCACGTTCCGTAAGGAGGTTGGGGTTCCTCCCCATGTTTACCGCACAGGCAAGCGCATTGAGCTGGCTAAAATACTTCTCAGGCAGGGGATGCCTTTTGCTGATGCGGCGCTGGAGACAGGCTTTGCCGACCAGAGCCATTTTTCCAATAAATTCAGGCAGTTTACAGGTTCGACCCCAGCACAGTATGCTGACTCCTGCTCCGGGTCAATTTCTTTCAATACTCCTACCTGAAAATATTCTATAGTCTGTCTATCAACCGGAGGAATAATTATGACCGAACGTCACTCCGCACTTCTGCCTTTCATGGCGGTTGTATTTGCGGTTGTTTTCTGGGCAGGCTCATTTACTGCCACTCGTATCGCTTTGACAGAGCTTTCGCCCTCAACAATAGTCTGGATAAGGATGGCTTCGGGATTCATCCTGCTTTTGCCTTTTTGCTTCAGACTTTTTCCTAAAAATATTACACAGAGGGAGATTTTTCTTCTGGGTATCATGGCTCTTTTCCAGCCGTGCCTTTATTTTCTTCTGGAAGCAAACGCACTGCGCTTTACCACAGCTTCGCAGGCGGGGGTGATTTCTTCCACTGTTCCCATGTTTGTTGCTGTTCTTTCAGCGGTGTTTCTTGGTGAAAAAACAGGCAGAACAGCCATGTTCGGGCTTGCTGTTTCTGTTTTGGGGGTGGCTTGGCTTACTTTCGGCAGCGGAGCGGATGACAAAGCCTCAAATCCTGCATTGGGCAATATTATGGAACTGGGCGCTATGGTCTGCGCAGCGGGATACATGGTGCTTACCCGCAGCCTGTCAGCACGGTTCAATCCGTGGGTGCTGACTTTTATTCAGGTCGGAGCAGGGCTTATATTTTTTTCAGGCGGAGCGGCAGATGCTTTCAGCACAGAATGGAGCCCAAAAGTAACAGCGGCTGTTATTTACCTCGGCGTGTTTGTTACGGTTGGTGCATTTGGGCTGTATAACTGGGGAATAAGCAAGATACCCGCAACCCGTGCGGCTGTGTTTATAAACCTTGTGCCTGTTTTTGCTGTCTTCATGGGGTGGGGAATACTGGGCGAGTCTCTCGGAGTGTCTCAGCTTGCCGGTTCCGCTGTCATCGCCGCAGGAGTATTCCTTGCTCAGAAAAAATGAACCGGTTACATCATATCAGCAAAACTTATATCCACCGCCAGCACCCCCGTTACGTTCCCTGAATTGTCTTTAACCGGGGCTGCAACTGTGAAGCAGAAGTTGTCTGTTGCAACTGACCTGTATATATCGGTTACATAAACATCCCCTGTTTCCTTGGGCTTTCTGAACCAGTCTCTTGTTGACCAGTCGGAGCCCACGGAAAGACTGTCGTTTGAGCCTCTGACGTTTCTGTTCCATATGTTGGGTGTTATCTGCCTGCCCCTCGCATCTGTCATGTAGGCAAGTTCTATGTAGCTGTTGCGCTTTATAAACTGGTTCATGTAGCTTTCTATGCTTGATGAGTTCATCGAAGTCACTTCTTTGCTTTTTGCAGCTTCCAGAGCTGCTTTTTCAGCCTTTTCGTGGGAACCTGTGCGGAAGACTCCTATGGATATGAGAAGATCGTCACATCCGCCGTTTATTTTATCCACAATGCCGTTGAGCTGGCTTGCAAGGGCAGACTGCTCTTCAGCGGCAGACGCTATGCCGTCTATTTCACCTACGACAGATTTAACGGTAACATCCTGTTCCTGTCCTGCGGCGGCTATAGTGTTGAGGTGCTTATCAAGCTCGTCCATGTGGTTTGCAACCTCAGCAAGAACCTCAACAGCCTCTTCGCTTATTTCTGCGGATTTTTCCACGGAAGAGAGGACTTTGCCCACGGAACCCATAGATGTCTCTATGCTGCTTTTTATGCTGTAGAGAATATTTTCAACTCCGCTTGTTGCTTCCATCGACTGTTCTGCAAGCTTTCTCACTTCGGTGGCGACCACTGCGAAGCCTCTTCCCGCCTCACCTGCTCTGGCGGCTTCTATGGATGCATTCAGTGAGAGAAGGTTTGTCTGGTCTGCTATCTTTTTTATCATCTCCATGATTGAGCCTATTTTTCCGGACTGCTCAGAAAGAGCCTCCATCTGGTTTTTCAAACCTGTAACCATCTCCCTCACCTCAAGCATGGAGGATTCGGAAAGCCTGCTTTTCTCCATGGCTATTCCGGCAGATTTTGTTATCTGTGATGAAAACTGTGTTGCCTCAAGGGTGCTTCCCGTTACGTGTTCAACGGAAACAGCCATCTGTTTGCCCGCTGCTGCGATCTGCACAGCTTTTTCAGCCTGAATTTTAGACTGCTCCTCAAGGGATTTCGCTGCCTGATCAAGTTCCGGAGCTATCTGTGAAAGAGTGACAGATGATTTGGATATGGATTCGATTGTTTTCTTGAGTGAGTCGAATACCTTATTTAAAACGTTCCCTATACTTACTGCTAACCCGCCTTTTAAGGACTCAAACCTGCCGTTTAGATCCCATTTGCCTGAAGCCATTCTTTCCAGCGGTTTCAGCAGTTTATTATTCAGCCCTGACGAAAAATTAAACATAATAATCACCTCTTTAACAATTCTCTTCGCAAGATGCGTACCAGTTTTATAAATATTATGCAGGTACTCTGGACAGAGGAAAAACACCTGTTCCCTGCATATGCTGAGAAAATAAGTAAGTCTCTGTGGTTAAAAATGAATCTATTACTGTTTAATTTGTGAGCAGACAAAAATGGTGTTGATTACAATAAAGAGGCTTCGTTTATCCTTATATTTCTAAAGATATTAAATTATAATGAACTTAGTTAGTTATTATTAAATTTATTGACACTGACTAATATTATTGCTATCCAGTTTTTAACATTGGCTTAGATATAGAAATCCTTTCAGAGATTCGTTTTTAATCAGTCAGCATGTTTTGAAGTTTGTAAGCATGTATCTTTATTACAAGAGGAACAATATGACTAAAAGTATAAGGGAAAAATCCGGCGGATTTGAAACCGCCTCCCGCATCATTCTGGGTATTGTCGGCGGTTATGCTTTATCGGCAATGATTACCGCACTGCTGATCCGTGTTATGCCTTTTGCCCCTGTTCAGGCGGAAAAGGCAGCAAATATGGTTTTCTTTATCATTTACGCTTGTGCGCTGATCTGGGTTTTTTCAAATGCGAAAACAAAAACAGTGTGGATTGTGATGTCTGTTATGCTTGCTCTCACGGCGGCAATGCTGTTATTGGGAGGTGCATGATGAAGGATACTTTTCGTAAATCCATAAGCAGCCTTCATACATGGAGCGGACTTCTTGCCGGATGGCTGCTGTTTGCGATATTCTTTACCGGTACTTATTCATATTTTAAAGATGAAATCACCTATTGGATGAACCCTGAAACCCATAAAGCAGCGCCGGAAGCCGCTGACAGGGCAGTTCAGGCTGAAATGGCTATAAGGTATCTTGAATCCAGCCTGCTCGATGCGGCGGAGTGGGGCATCACTTTCGCAAATGAACGCACCCCTGTTTTACAGGTGGGGCACAGGGAAAGACTGCCTATGGATATGAAAGTGCAGGATTATGTCCGCACTGCTATGCCTATGACATATCTTGACCCTGTGACAGGTGAGCATTTTAATCCGAGAGATACAGAGGGCGGAAACTTTCTCTACCGTTTTCATATTGAGCTTTACGGACTTGACAGAGCAACAGGCAGGGCAATAGTAGGCATTGCAACGATGTTTATGTTTATTGCCATAATAAGCGGTGTGATTATTCACAAGCGCATCTTTGCTGATTTCTTTACATTCCGGCGCAAAAAAGGGCTCAGATCATGGCTTGATGCTCACATTTTCACATCCGTTCTGGCTCTCCCTTATCACCTGATGATCACTTACTCCGGACTGGTGCTGGTCATGATCTATATTCTTCCCTTTACAGCCCAGAAATCGGCTAAAGCTTTTGATGATCACATAGCAATGCACATGCGTCAGGAGCAGATACCTCTGCCTGCGGAGAAGGTCCCCCTGCCTGATATAAAAGCAATACTCGCAGATGCTGAACAGAGGCTCGGCAGAGAGGCGGGAAGTATAAGCATAAGCAATCCGTATTCAAAAAATACTCTTGTTACAGTCAGCCCCGGAACAGGGATGGATATTGTCAACGGATTCAAAGGAACAGGAAGTTCTCAGAGGCTGACTTATAAAGGTCCGAAAGGCAGATTTATGGGGATGATGAATATGCAGGCATCGGACAGCGCAGCTAAAATCTCCGGTGTGCTTACGTCACTTCATCTGGCACGTTTCGCTGATACTTTTCTCCGTTGGCTGTTCTTTGTTTCCGGCGCACTTGGGACAGTTATGATAGGAACAGGGCTTATAATATGGGTGAACAAGAAATCATCCGTAATTAATAAATCCTTCGGCAGAAAGCTTGTGGAGATCCTTAATGTGGGTGGAATAACAGGGCTTGTTGCCGCCACAGGGGTTCATTTCTGGGTTAACAGGCTTCTCCCTGTGGAGATTGCGGCAAGGGCACAGTGGGAAATTTATATATTCTTTGCCGCATGGCTCGTTTTCTTCCTGCACCCTTTGATCCGCATTCCGAAAAACGCATGGAAGGAACAGCTTTTTCTTGCCGGTGGACTTTACTGCCTTATGCCTGTATTGAACGCTTTCACGTCTGATGTAAACTTTTTCAGTGCGCTTGCTGGGGGAAATTCGATTATTATGGCTTTTGATCTCACTGTGTTCGGCTTGGGAATTATTTTCGGATATGCCGGATGGAAACTGCACGAAAAACAAAATATGCTCGAAAATGCTTTTTCCACCGCAGCAGCAGGAAGGGGTAATTAATTATGAATATTCTCCTTTCGGTTCTAATGGTTCTCATTGGTTTTTTCCTTGTTTCAATAACCATGGAAAGGCATTCCAAAGGTTTTTCTATGACCAATAAATACCTTTTCAGAATCCTTGGCTGGATAATTCTGTTTATTGCTCTGTTCCCTTGTATAAAGGAATGGAACACGGCAATTGGCATAGCGGCCTGGTTCGGCATAATGAGCCTGACAGGCAGTATTTTTGTCATGGTTTTGTCTTACCTGCCTGAAAATAAGCTTATCAAGTAATCCTAGGCGGTCATATGATCGCCTTTTCTTTTATTACTAGTGTCTAAATATGATATAAGACTAAATCAGTATTAAACTTTCTTCTTGAACATGGGCACCGTTAAAGGTAATATTGAGTATAAACATATTCAATATATTTGCCGGAGTTGATTGCATGGTCGAAATATCAATAAAAAAGAAACTCGGTATTTTTATTCTCGGTGCGTCTCTTGTTGTTTTCTTCGGACTTTTTCTGTACACGAAAAACCTTACAAAGGATATTTCTGTGTCTGTTTTCGCCAAGACTGCTGATGACCTCGCTTATTCACTTAAGCAAAAACTGGACGCAAAGGATAATGTCGGGCTTACCAATGCCTTGGCAGTCGTTAATGATGAAGCTGTGAAAGAGTCTCTCCTTACCGGAAACAGGGATTTGGCTGTAAACCAGCTTCAGAAGCTGGCAGAAAGCTTTAAAGAAAACACGAAACTGAAAAGAGTTCAGATTCATATACATACTGCTGATACTAAATCTTTTTTGCGGGCATGGAATCCCAAAAAATACGGAGATGATTTAAGTTCTTTCCGATACTCGCTCCTTGAAATCAAGAAAACACAGAAACCTCTTGTGGTTTTTGAGATAGGGGTTGCAGGGCTTTCGCATCGGGCAATAGTTCCTATCTTTAATGATGGCGAATTTATAGGATCCATGGAGTTTATTCAGGGGGTCAATGACGTTGTTGAAGAGCTTGCCTCCAGAGAGATTGATCTGCTTATGCTGATGGATCAGAAGTATCTTGGTATAGCAGAAGAGGCACGGGACAATGCTAAAATCGGACAGTATGTTGTGGCTCAGAAAACGTATAATAAAGAACTTGCCGAAGCTGTGAAAGATATTGATCCTGCTTCTTTAATCAACGGAGCCTATGCAAATGTAAGCGGTTTCTTTATTACCGCTGTTCCCTCAGTTGGTTTGAACGGCATGGAGATAGGCTATTTTCTCCTTGCTGAAAAAGCAGACGCTGTCATGGGTGAAATCAACGAGGCAAATAAAATGATAAGAGTGTTTATGATCGGGGCTCTTATACTCGTTGTAACAATTCTTTCTGTTATGTTTGCAGTTCTTAATATTCTTGTTTTCAGTCGTGTGAAGATTCTTTCAGGAGTATTTGAGGAAATATCAAAAGGAGAAGGGGATCTCACCCGAAGAGTAAACGGCAGACCCCACGATGAACTTGGAATCCTCTGTGATCATTTTGATGCTTTTCTGGTGAAGCTCAACGGAATTATTATTGAGATAAAAATGAACGCCGCCGGTGTGGCTTCGGGCAATGCAGAGCTTGCCTCTACAACGGAACAGTTTACAAATACATTTCAGGAGCAGGCGGCACAGGTTACAAACGTTGCTGCCGCTGTTGAGGAGATGAGCGCTTCCGCTGGAGAAATAAGCTCAAGCCTCACAGACGGCATAGGCTTTTCCGAGACAGCTTCAAAAACTGTGGAAAACGGACGCAGACAGCTTACCGGTGCAGTTGAAAGGATCGAAGGCATCCGCAGGGAGACAGCCGATCTTGCCGGCTCCATAGAAAAACTCAGCGAAGCATCCTCAAAGATAGGCGATATTATCAGCGTGATTAATGACATAGCAGACCAGACAAACCTTTTGGCTCTTAACGCTGCAATAGAAGCGGCAAGGGCAGGGGAAGCGGGCAGAGGATTTGCCGTTGTTGCCGATGAGGTGCGTAAGCTTGCGGAAAGAACACAGAATGCCACAAAAGAGGTGGGCAGCCTTATATCAGGACTTCAGTTAGAAACAAAAAATGCTTCGGAACACATGGGCAGCGCAGAAAAAACCGTAGATGACGGCGTTGAATCCATAAAAGAAGTTGACGGATATTTTGATCATGTTGTGGAAGCCGTTAATGATATAAGATCTGCGATGGCAATAATAAAAACTGCCGTGGAAGAACAGGTCAGGGCAATTGAAGGAACAAACGATAATATTCAGGTTATTTCAGCCGGTGTAGAGGAAAGCTCTTCAGGAATGGTCGAAGTAAGCCGTACTGTTTCTGATTTGCAGAAGCTTGCCGAAGCTCTTGATAGCCTAGTGCGAAAGTTTAAAACCGAATAAAAGTCAAAAGCCGCTTTCCTTTAAAGGAACAGCGGCTTTTTTTTAGGTATTTTATTCATATCTTGATCTGAGAAAGATATTAATTTAATATAAAATGTTTTGTTGTGCGTTTCTGTAAATCGGTATGAAACACACACTTAAGTGTCGGGTAAATCTTTAATAATTATTGTTTTTTGTATTGGTGAAGGTTTTAGTAAGACGGACGAAAAACGTCCGAATCAGAGCGGGTCAAGGTCTGCCGATTGATGCCAAACCGGGTGTTCTGAAAGAGAGTGTGTGTAGATAAAAAAACTCAGGATGTAGTTTTTTTTATTATAAATTCGGGAGGCACAGGGAAGTGCCGACGCCGTGCGTAGCGAAGGTCTGTTTTACAGACCGCGAGCGTGTATAAAAAAAACACAGGATGTAGTTTTTTTTATTATAAATTAAGGAGGTTTTATGGAGAATTTTTCGGGAGTAAAGAAGACGATTCTCGGTCTTCAGATGCTTTTCGTGGCATTCGGGGCACTGGTTCTTGTTCCGCTGCTTACGGGGCTTGATCCATCGATTGCGCTGTTTACCGCAGGAGCCGGAACTCTGCTTTTTCAGGTTATTACTAAGGGTAAAGTACCTGTTTTTCTTGCAAGTTCATTCGCATTCATCGCACCTATACAATATGGAATGCAGAATTTCGGTGTTGCCAAAACTTTGGGCGGTCTCACATGTGCGGGGTTTTCGTACATTCTGTTCAGCTTTCTTGTAAAGCAGGGCGGAATCAAGGCGATAGAAAGATACCTTCCCCCCATCGTGACAGGTCCCGTTATTATGGTTATCGGTCTTAACCTTGCTCCCGTTGCCGTGGGTATGACAAAACACTTCGGCGATGGTCAGTACAATGTTCAGGCTGTTATTCTCTCCGGTATAACCCTCCTTACTGCAATAATAGTTGTTACATTCGGCAAAAAGATTTTCAGCCTTATTCCAATTCTCACTGCAATCTGTGTGGGCTATATTGCTGCTCTTATTATGGGACATGTAAGCTTTGAACCCATAAGGCAGGCGGCATGGCTTTCTATTCCGTGGATTGAAGCTTCAAGAAACGGTTCCTTTGCTTTTCCCCAGTTTGATCTGGAAGCGATTATATTCATTCTCCCCGTTGCCATTGCTCCGGCTATTGAGCATGTCGGCGATGTTCTGGCGATAAGCTCAACCACCGGAAAAGATTATCTCAAAGACCCCGGACTCCACAGAACCCTCCTCGGTGACGGTCTTGCCACAAGCTTCGCAAGCGTTCTCGGCGGTCCACCAAACACCACATACTCCGAAGTTACAGGCGCAGTTGCCCTTACCAAGGCGTTTGACCCCATGTATATGCGTATTGCAGCTGTTTTTGCTATATGCCTTGCTTTCTTCGGCAAGCTCGGCGCTGTTCTTAAAACAATTCCCGTTCCCGTAATGGGCGGTATTATGTTCCTGCTTTTCGGAATGATAGCCGGAATAGGCATCAACTCTCTTGTTAAGAGCAGAGTAGACATGTCGAAACCCAGAAACCTGATTATCTCTTCTGTTATTCTTGTGTGCGGAATAGGCGGAGTCAATCTTTCCATGTGGAAAGTAACTCTCGGCGGTATAGGTCTCGCAGGTATAATCGGCGTTGTTCTTAACCTTATTCTTCCTGAGGATAACTAATGAGCAAATTTAAAAACCTTACGGTAATCAGCCACCCGCTGATTCAGCATAAGCTTCGTTATATCAGGGACAAGAAGACCTCAAAGCGTGATTTTAAGGAACTTGTGGACGAAGTTGCAATGCTCATGGCTTATGAGATAACAAAGGATTTTCCCCTGAGAAAGGTCAGGATCAAGACACCTATCTGCGAAATGGAGGCTCATGAGGTTTCCGGCAAGAAAGTTGTTCTTGTGCCTATACTCCGTGCCGGACTGGGCATGGTTGAAGGCGTACTGAAGCTTATGCCTTCTGCCCGTGTGGGGCACATAGGGCTTTACAGGGATCATGAAACTCTTCAGCCTGTTCAGTATTACTTCAAAGTGCCGCAGAACTGTGAGAAGAGAGAGTTTATACTCATTGACCCGATGCTTGCCACAGGCGGTTCAGCTATCGCAGCAGCGCAGATGCTTAAGGATAAGGGTGCGGAATCCATTAAATTCATGAGCCTTATAGCTGCTCCTGAAGGTGTGGAGGCGTTCTGCAACGCTCATCCTGATATTAAGGTTTACACCGCAGCACTTGATGAAAAGCTTAATGAGCTGGGTTACATAGTTCCCGGTCTCGGTGATGCAGGTGACAGGCTTTTCGGAACGAAATAATAAATATAAATGAATAAAATTCTTCTGGTGTCCGGTCATCCCAGCCCTGAGAGTTCTACAGTTAATAAAATTATTGCCTGTGAGCTTGAGAAAACGGCAGGGGTGACCGTGTGCTGCCTGAATGACAGTCGTATTTACTGACGGCTTTGGTACACCGGAATGGTTTTTGCCAAGCCTGTGGTAAGCGGCGGTTATCTCTTTGTTCCTTTTCTGGCGGGTGATAAAGATCATATAAAACGCCGTGCAGCGGAACATGCCCACACACTGAAAGAACGCATATCTGAATTATCCCATCCCTGACAGGGAAACGAATCTTATTCTCAAACCTTTGCAGACAGCGCATTTTTTCCATTATAATATTATTATGGAAGGTTCAATGAACAGAATAAAAAACATACTTGAAATTCTTAGTGTTTTTCTTCGGCTGGGTTTTACTTCATTCGGCGGACCTGTGGCACATCTCGGTTATTTTCATGATGAGTTTGTTAGCAGAAGAAAATGGATGAGTGAACAGGAGTATGCTGATCTTGTTGCATTGTGTCAGTTTCTACCCGGTCCGGCAAGCAGTCAGGTAGGCTTTGCGGTGGGGTTAATGCGTGGCGGTAAATTGGGCGGTTTTGCCGCATGGCTCGGTTTTACTATGCCTTCTGCACTTATTATGATTGCCTTTGCTTACGGTCTTGATTTCTTCGGAGGTTCACTCGATTCAGGTTGGCTGAAAGGGCTTAAGGTTGCTGCTGCGGCAGTGGTGGCGCATGCTGTGTGGAGTATGGCTGTGAAGCTTTGTCCCGACAGGATGCGGGCGGTAGTTGCCGTGCTTGCCGCATGTGCTGTCCTATCCGTGTCATCCGGCTTGATGCAGATAGGTGTAATAATTGCTGGAGGGCTGGCGGGCTATTTTTTTATAAATACAGATTCCGGCAGCAGCGGTGTTAAAAGAAAATCCCGTGTCAGAGAAGGGGCGGTTTATCTGGCGTTGTTTTTTGCTCTCCTTGCTGCACTGCCCATAGCAGCGTCAGTTACGGAACTTCAGTCCGTTAAGCTTGCCGACAGCTTCTACAGGGCGGGCTCTCTTGTATTCGGAGGAGGGCATGTTGTGCTTCCTTTGCTTCAGGCTGAAGTCACATCGGGAAACTGGATTACCGCCGATAAGTTTATGGCAGGTTACGGAGCGGTTCAGGCTGTGCCGGGTCCACTCTTCACGTTTGCCGCTTATCTTGGCACCGCCTCCGGTGTTCAGCCTAACGGATTTTCAGGAGGAATGCTGGCTCTTGTCTTTATATTTCTGCCTTCGGTGCTGCTTGTGATGGGTGTTTTGCCTTTCTGGGAAAGTCTCAGGGCTCTTCCTTCTGCGCAGAAGGTTCTTGCGGGAACAAATGCCGCAGTGGTGGGGCTTTTGCTTGCAGCGTTTTATGACCCTGTTTTTGCTGAAGGCATAACAGGACACAGAGAGATGGTAATAGGGCTCATGGGGTTCGGGCTTCTTCAGTTCATGAAAGCACCTTCGTGGTCCGTAGTTATTTTTTCTGCTGTTTCGGGAGTGATTCTGCTTTGATTACTTTATGCCGCTGATCAGGCTGAATACCGGACTTAGAAGTGCTATGAATATAATAAGCATGAAGAGCCCCACAAAGCCTATCACCGCTGGCTCGAGCACTTTTGATATATTTTTTGCAGTGCGTTCAGCTCTTTCCAGATAATGTTCTGCGGCGGTTTCAAGCTGTTCGGTGAGATGTCCCGTCTGTTCGCCTATATTCACCATGCGTACCAGAAGAGGCGGGAAAAGTTTTTCCTTTGCCATTGAAGCAGAAAAAGAAGCACCGCAGCTTACAGATTCCATTATTCCTTTTACCGCTTTGCTGAAAACTGTATTTCCGAAGCTGTTCTCCATAACTGAAAGCGCACGGTACAGCGGAAGCCCCGCTCCGGTCATGAGCCTGATATATTCTGCGAAAAAAGCGAGATTGAACATAAACACAATGTTTCCGGCTACGGGAAGTTTCAGCATTGCGCTATCCGTCTTCAGTCGGAAGGATGAATCAATTTTACGGATGTAAACCACAAGAACTGCAGCTGCAGCAAGCACCGTGAGCAGAGGTATCCCGTACACGCCGAGAAAACCTGAAATACGCAGAACAGCAATAGTTACAGGGGGAAGCTCTGCCTCAAAAACACGAAAAGTGTCCGCCATCTGCGGCATTACGTAAACCAGCCAGAAAATCAGCGCAGCAAGCAGTGAAAAAAATGCAAAAGCAGGATAAACAAGAGCCTGGCGTATTCCAGATTTAAGATCTGTCATCCGCTGAACATGGTTTGAAGCGTCTTTCAGAGTGCTGTCGAGCCTGCCTGTCTCCTCACCTATTCGGATAAGGCTTAAAACAGTTTCACCAAATGCACCTCCGCAGGATTCGCAGGCGGATGAAAATGAATCTCCTGATGAGATCCTGAATGAAATTCTGTTCAGGATATTTCTGACTGCGGGGCTGTCTGTATCTTCTGTGAGTTCCTGCAACCCTGACGAAAGCGGAATGCCTGATTTTATTACAAGATAAAGGCTCTCCAGAATTTCAACCAGCTCGGAAGGGGACAATTTATCCTTTCTTAGAAAAAAAGTTTCCGGAAAGGAGGTCTCTTTTATTGCAAGGGGCTCAAGACGGCAGTGGGAGAGATATGCTGTAAGTTCCTGCGGATCACGGGCGTTGACTGTCAGCCTTATTTTTTTGCCGTATGAATCAAATGCCCGCACAGAGAAAATCATTTGACTGCTACTCTGCGTATTTCATCAAGGGTTGTGATTCCCCTTGCAGCTTTGAGGAAGCCGTCATCAACCATGGTAAGCATCCCTTTGCTGACGGCATTTGCGTGTATTTCGTTGGGGGTTGCATTTTTTATGATCATATCCTGAATTTCCTCATCGGTTTCGAGGAATTCGGAAATCACAGTTCTGCCTGCATATCCTGTGCCGCCGCAGTGATGGCATCCATTGGCTTTGGGAAGCAGCATTTCACTGTTCATGCCGTGCCTCGCCGGCGTTTTTGGATCTATGCCGTATGAGGCAAGCATTTTCGCATCCGTTTTGTGCTGTCCGGCGCAGAAGCGGCAGACTTTGCGCACAAGCCTCTGTGCCATTATTCCCGAAACACCTGATGCGATAAGATAGTCTTTGATTTTCAGATCCAAAAGGCGGGGTATGGCTGTTACTGCATCGTTAGTGTGCATGGTCGAAAGCACAAGGTGTCCGGTGATGGCTGCTCTCATGGCTATTTCCGCCGTTTCCTCGTCACGCATCTCACCAAGAAGAATCACGTCCGGATCCTGCCGCAGAAAAGCACGCATGGCGGAGGAAAATTTATAGCCTGATTTTTCATTAACCTGTGTCTGTTTAATAAAGGGAAATCTGTATTCAATGGGGTCTTCCACTGTGAGAACCCGCCGCTCAAGGGCGTTTATTCTCCGTAGTGCCGAATATAAGGTTGTGGTTTTGCCTGATCCGGTCGGACCGGTTACAAGGAATATTCCGTGTGGTTTTGCGAAGCACTTTTCAAGCTTTTGCCTTACAGTTTCATCAAATCCCAGATTCTCAAGGCTGAACATCGAAAGATTTTTGGAAAGGAGTCTCAGCACTGCATTTTCGCCGTATGCTGTGGGGATGGTGGAGATTCTGATATCGTACTCCTCATCGAAAAGTTCAACGGACATTGAGCCGTCCTGCGGGAGGCGCTGTTCTGCTATATCCAACTGTGACAGTATCTTAATGCGTGAAATGAGGGAAGCATGAACAGGCGACGGGACTGCAAAACAGTGGCGCATTATGCCGTCTGTGCGAAGGAATATGTGTGCGCCGATGGATTCGGGGGAAATGTGAATGTCAGTCGCCCGTTCGGTGACAGCGTATTTTATTATTTTATCCAGAAGCTCGGGCGTATCCGTCTGAACAGAGGAAACCATACGGACTATTTCATCTTTTACCGGTTTTTCAATCAGGTAAAAGCTTATCTCTACGCTACGGAGGATACTTTCTTTATCTGCCACAAGGATTTCAGCCTTGAGCCCCGTTTTTCTGCGTACAGTATCTGCAATGCCGACATCAAAAGGATCTGCGGCTGCAATTCTGATTGTATCACCCGTTTTATCAATGGGAATAAAACACATGCATTTAAGGGTATTTATATCAAAAAGCCTTAAAAGTTCGGTGTCCGGTTTTATTCCGGTAATGTCAATAAATTCCCGCTTTGCCTGCTTCGCGACAGCCTTGGAGGTTTCTGCAGCAGAAACAAACGCAAGGGAAATAAGGATATCACCCAGCATGCCGGAATGCACCCGCTGAACATCCAGGGCAACTTTCAGCTGCTCCTGTGTCAGATACCCCATTTCTATCAGCAGTTGTCCGAGCTGTTTTTCGTGCATAAAAATCCCCCGCTTCAGCCACTCACTATAGCCCATTGAACGGGGCAGATCAAACAATTACGATAAAAGTACCCGTTGATTTATGTACCGAATAATTGTAACCTTTTTGCTGATATTCAACCACCATTTCGGAGGCGGCATGAGACTAAGCAAATATTTTATCCCAACACTGAGAGAAGTTCCGGCTGAAGCGGAAGTTGTGAGCCACAAAGCGATGCTCAGAGCGGGGATGATTAAAAAACTCGCTTCAGGTATATACGATTATCTCCCTCTGGGACTTAAGGCTATACGCAAAGCGGAAAATATAATAAGAAAAAATATGGATCTTTCCGGCGCAATAGAGCTTCTTATGCCTTCTGTTCAGCCTGCTGAGATGTGGGAGGAATCAGGACGCTGGAGCTACTACGGCAAGGAACTTCTCCGTATTAAAGACAGGCACGACAGAAACTTCTGCTTCGGTCCCACCCATGAGGAAGTGACCACAGACATAGTCAGAAGCTTCATAACCTCATACAAACAGCTTCCCATAAACCTTTATCAGATACAGACCAAGTTCCGTGACGAAGTCCGTCCCAGATTCGGGCTGATGAGAGGCAGGGAATTTATCATGAAAGATGCTTACTCATTCGATGTGGATGATGCAGGCGCAAACGTGAGCTATGGCAAAATGCGTGATGCTTACTGCCGTATATTCGATGACTGCGGTCTTAAATATACTATGGTTGAGGCTGACTCCGGAGCGATCGGCGGTTCATACTCCCATGAATTCATGGTTCTCGCAGATACCGGTGAGGACACAGTGATCAGCAGCGACAAAGGCGGTTATTCTGCAAACCTTGAAAAAGCCGTGTGCGGTGATAACTGGGACGAGTGGAAAGAAGAGATACTTCCCGCTGAAAAAAAGGAAACTCCAAATACCAGAACAGTTGAAGAGCTTGCGGCTTTTCTTGATGTTCCGGTAATGAAAATTCTTAAAGCTATGATTGTGAATGTGGACGGCAGTTTTTACTGTTTCCTTGTGAGAGGCGACCACGAGCTTAATCTTGCCAAGGTTAAAAACTTTTTCGGCGCTCCCTCAGCCGAACTCGCTTCATATGATGATATAGCTGTACATGCTGAAGGCGCTCCCGCCGGATTCATCGGACCTGCAGGACTGAAGCTTGAAATTTATGCCGATTATGCTGTCCGTGCCATGAAAAATGTTGTCATGGGTGCTAATGTAAAGGATCTTCATATAATAAACGCTAATTTCGGCAGGGACTTTGATGTTAAAACCTTCGGCGATTTCAGAAACGCTATTGAAGGCGACACCTGCCCCGTTGACGGCGGTAAGTATATTCTCACAAGAGGGATAGAGGTCGGGCATATTTTCAAGCTCGGAACAAAATATTCCGAAAGCATGAACGCTGTTTACCTTGATAAAGAAGGGAAAAGGAATCCTATGATAATGGGTTGCTATGGAATAGGGGTGACAAGGGTTGTCGCTGCGGCCATTGAGCAGAACCATGATGAAAAAGGCATTATCTGGCCCGTTCAGCTTGCACCCTTTCAGGTTGTTATCGTTTCCCTCAACCCTAATGAGCAGGCAGTTGCAGATCTTTCCGAAACAATCTACAAAGAGCTTTCAGGGCTTGGTCTGGATGTTATGTATGACGACAGGGACGAAAGAGCCGGGGTGAAGTTTACCGATGCAGAACTGGTGGGATACCCTGTGCGTGTGGCAATCGGCAAAAAGTCTCTTGCGGAAGGAAAAGTGGAAGTCACTATCCGTAAAACAGGCGAAACAGCGGCAGTGAAGAAGGAAGACTGCATTTCGGCGGTTATGGAAATGCTGGAAAAGCTGCGCTGAACAAAGGTTATTCTTGCTAAAGAGAAATTTATTATGTAAAACATTTATATATTTATTCTCTCTTAAGCGTTCGGAGGTAAGATGAAGAAACGCTATACCATTATGATATTTGACGAATCCCGTCTGGAAGAGGTGAAGACCAAGAAGCTTAGTCTCTCTGCGATCAAGTTCGTCATGATGCTGGTGGCATTCTACGCCGTTATTTCTTTCACAGGCTTTTTCTTTTTAACCAGCCTCTACTCCGAGCGTCACGATATGCTGGTGTTTAAAAAAGAGAATGAAAAACTTAAGGAAAAAATAGAAGGCTACGCCATGCAGCTTGAGGAGATCGAGAAAAAGATCGCAAGCGTTGACGAGCTTGAGTACAAAGTTCGAAATCTTGCCACCTATGCCAACGGACCTGTTCCACAGAAACAGCTTGCTATAGGCGGTAAAGAAGTCGACATCATACAGGATCTTTCTGCGGTCAGCGAAAGGAAGGAAAAAGAATTTTTTGAAGAACTTAACGAAAACCTTGTTACCCTCGGGCTGGAGCTTGAAAAGAGGGCTGCAAGCCTTTCAGAGCTTTCAGACTTTCTTGAGGAACACAGGCTCATCATGAGTTCAACACCTTCAATCTGGCCGACCAAAGGCTGGATATCGAGCAGTTTCGGCTACCGAATGTCCCCTTTCACTGGAAGACGTGTTTTCCATGAAGGTCTTGATATTGCCAACAAAATGGGAACACCCATAAAGGCCGCAGCAAAAGGTGTGGTTATATTCTCCGGCAGAAAAGCAGGCTATGGGAATGTGATCACTGTTGACCACGGCTTTGGCTATGTCACACGCTACGCCCACTGTAATAAACTTTATATGAAAGAGGGCGACAACGTGGATAAGGGGCAGGTGATTGCCGAAGTGGGCAACACCGGACGAAGCACCGGACCTCACCTCCATTACGAGGTTCTGGTAAACGGTGTTCAGGTTAACCCTATGAAGTTTATCATAGGCGAAACTGATCTTGCTGCGACAATTCAATAGTAAAAACTGTTAAAAAATACTAAGCCCGCTCCTTGAAAAGGCGGGCTTTTTTGTATTAAATATCAGTGAACCCTTGTTTCAATTAATATTTTTTAGCTTGATTATTCACTTTTAGTTGCGTAAACCGGGATCTGACTTATAATTTAATTATAAGTACGGTTATAAGCGGCGGCGCCGTTCAGACAATTAAACTTAAAAAAAAGATCGGCACAGGTAGCCGCCGCTTAAAGAATACATAAAGCCGCTTCGGTTTACTACGGAGCGGCTTTTTCTTTGAGAAAACTTGTTAAGACTGAAGAGGAATATAAAGGTTCGCTTCGGTGCCTTCATGAAGAATGCTTTTGAATACCAATTTTCCTCCGTGTGCTTCTGCAATCTGCTTACAGATATCCAGCCCCAGACCGTATCCCCCTGTTTTTTTACTTCTTGATATATCCGTTCTGTAAAAAGGCTCTGTAATAAATTCCAGCTCATCTTCCGGAATCCCTATGCCCTTATCAGTTACTTTGATTACTGCATATTCCTCATCAAGTCTTAACTCAACTTTCACCGGTTCGTCTGATTCATCTGAATATTTCAATGCATTATCAATGAGATTTTTCAGCGCATGCTCTATGGCCGGTACATCTATCTCCATTTCAACAGGTGAAGGGTAAGGAATCAGATTGATGCGGACGCTTCTGGATTTGTAAGAACGGCAAATGTCGGCAACGACACTGTTCAGATCGACAGACTCAAGGCAGAGTACATCGTTATTCAGCCTTGCACTCTCAAGCAGATAATCAATCAGCATATTCATCTGTTTTATATCATCAGCCATATCAACCCTTAGGCTTTCATCGTTTACCATTTCCGCTGCTATCCTAAGGCTTGCAAGAGGTGTGCGGAGTTCATGGCTTATTGCAGTCAGAAGTCTTTCTTTATGCTTTATGGAATGGGCAATTTGTGATGTGAGCGAATCAAACATCTTGCATAGATCAGCAAGCTCATCATGCCCTTGTTTGTTTATCTTATGGTCAAAGTTTTCTTTTTTAACTTCTTCTATAGCAGAGGAAAGAAGGCTGACAGGTTTGAGGAAGTGTCTGATGATCATAAAAACACAGCCCATAAGCAGAGAAACAAGCAGAATAATAAACAATCCATATGATCTTAATCTTTTTTGTTCCTCTGTTCCCGGCCAAAACTTGAGGAGGAGCATTGAGTCGCCGTCTACAAGCTTGGCAGCCATGTATTCATCTTCCGAACCTATAAACATGTCGTCGGCAATTTTCTGGTAATGAAGCTGATTATCCGGAAACGGCGCTTTTCTTGCTCCGGTGATCCATGAGATATCAGGGGATATATATTCTATAGTAAGCCCGACTCTCTGCGAGAGGTATTCCGCTTTCTTTCTATCTGGAGGGTGACCTATTTCGCTATGGAGATAGTTCAGGTAAAGAACCTTGTGTTTGTTTACATCTATCTGTGCCCTTTCAGCATAGTGAGAGAAAGTGCAGTAAAAAATCAGATTCAGCATTACTGCTGAACACACAACAACTAAAAGCAGCTTTGTAAAAAGAGACCCCAGAATTTTTTTAATCATTTAACCTTTCACCGATAAACATGTAGCCGCTTCCCCACATTGTTTTGATAAACTGCGGATTTTTCGGATCATCTTTCAGCTTGTTTCTAAGGCGACTCACTGTTACATCTACTATTCTGTTAAATGGATCACAGTCTATGCCTTTGAGTTCATTGAGTATTTTATCTCTGTCCAGTGTCGTAAAAGGATTTCTCACAAAAAGATGCAGAACATCGAATTCACTGGTGGTAAGTTCCAGCTTTTCATTGTCGAGTATCGCTGTAAACTTTGAAGGTTCAACAAGCAGTCTTCCGAAGTCATATGAAAGGCTTTTTTTGTCTCCTGCTGATGCCGGATCGCGCCTTTTTGTTACTGCCTGAATTCTTGCTACAAGCTCTCTGGGCTCAAAAGGTTTGGGCAAGTAGTCATCTGCGCCTATTTCAAGCCCGACTATTCTGTCTTCAACATCCCCTCTGGCACTGAGCATTATTATAGGCACTTCAGAAAATTTTCTTATTCTCTTGCATACTTCAAAGCCGTTCATTCCAGGCATCATTATATCAAGAACAACAAGATCGGGGCTGCACTCACCAAATTTCTCAAGTGCAGTAAGGGGTTCATCAAAAGCATCAATCAGAAATGAATATTCTGAAAGGTACTTTCTGAGCATTTTGATCAGCTTAAGATCATCGTCTATGATCATTACTTTTGTCTGCATAGTGCAATACCTCAAAAAAATGCAGATATCAAGGCAGCAGTTAAGGCTATTATAAATCCTACCGTGACTGCAAATAACAGAATATCTCCGGGCTTCATGGAAGTCCTCCTTGAACCCCAGTATAAATATAAACACAAAAAACGGATTTAAAATGAGAAACAAATTGTAACTAATTGTATTTCATCAGACAAAGACATCCCCCTGCTGTTTGACCAGACAGAGGGATGTAGCAATTATTTATTATCTGCGAGGAGCTTATTAATGGAAGCGGCAGCACGCCTTCCTTCACCCATGGCAAGAATTACCGTCGCTGCTCCGAGAACAATATCTCCCCCTGCATATACTTTATCCATGGAGGTTTTGCCGTCTTCATCAACGGTGATATTGCCCCATTTGTTTACTCCTATTTCCGGTGCAGTCTGGCTTATCAGCGGATTGGAAGAGTTGCCGAGAGCCATTATCACAGAGTCCATCTCAAGTGTGAACTCACTCCCTTTAACAGCAACGGGTTTCCTTCTGCCTGAATCATCCGGCTCTCCAAGAACGTATTTAAGGCATTCAATTCCTTTTACCTTGCCAGTTTCATCGCCGAGGATGCGAACAGGGCTTGAGAGGAAGCTGAATATTATTCCTTCCTCTTTAGCGTGAGCCACTTCTTCCCGGCGTGCCGGCATTTCGTTTTCAGTACGTCTGTAAATGACATAAACCTTTTCTGCTCCCACACGCAGAGCCATTCTCGCAGCATCCATAGCAACATTTCCGCCGCCTATGACTGCGGTTCGTTTTCCGGTAAAAATTGGTGTATCTGCTTTGTCTGGAGTGTACGCCTTCATGAGGTTTGCCCTTGTGAGAAATTCGTTTGCAGAGGAAACTCCCACAAGGTTCTCACCTTCTATATTCATGAAATTTGGCAGACCTGCTCCTGTTCCTATGAACAGGGCGTCAAAACCATCTTTTTCTATTAAGTCTTTAACTTTTCTTGTTCTGCCCACAAGGAAGTTTCTTTTGATTTTCACCCCCATGGACAGAAGGTTATCGATTTCTTTATCAAGTATTTCCTTGGGAAGACGGAATTCCGGTATACCGTAAATCATAACGCCGCCAAGCTTATGAAAAGCTTCAAAAAGAACAACCTCATGACCGGCTTTGCGTACGTCTGCAGCCGCTGTGAGCCCTGCGGGACCTGAGCCTACGATACCAACTTTTTTACCTGTAGATGGTGCTATTTCAGGAACAGACATTTTGCCCTTTGCCCTTTCCCAGTCCGCTACAAAACGTTCAATGCGCCCTATAGCTACAGACTTATCCATATCTTTCAGGGATTTACCCACGGTGCATTCTGCCATGCACTGTGTTTCCTGCGGGCAGACTCTTCCGCATATGGCAGGCAGCATACTTGATTCTTTTATGATATTTACCGATTTCTGGTAATCGCCTTCTGCTGCGGCTTTGATGAAACCGGGAATATTTATCTCAACAGGACACCCCTTGATGCAGGGTGCGTTTTTGCATTGAAGGCAGCGTTCGGCTTCAAGTTTCACCTGCTCTTCAAAATATCCCAGAGCGACTTCCTGAATATTTTTCGCACGGGCTTTCGGTTCCTGAGCAGGCATTTCCTGCATAGGTATTCTGAGTCTGTCCTTTGGCTTTAGGTTTGAAAAATCTATCTCTTTGATAATAGTTTGAGCTTCTTCTTTTAGTTTATCTGCGGGAATATATGACATTTCACTACCTCTGAAGCTGATCAATTGCTGCCTGAAGGTGGCAGGCGTGGTTGGCGTCCTGCTCCTGCGGCTTGTACGAACGCAGGCGCAGCATCATATTGTCAAAGTCCACTAAGTGAGCGTCGAATTCCGGTCCGTCAACGCAAACAAATTTTGTTTCATTGCCCACTGTTACTCTGCAACCGCCGCACATGCCTGTTCCGTCAACCATTATAGTGTTGAGAGATGCATATGTCTTTACGCCGAACGGGCGGGTGGTTTCCGCACAGAACTTCATCATAATTGCCGGACCTATTGTAACAGCGAGGTCTGCTCCGCCTTTTTCGCATATTTCTTTAAGAGGCTCAGTAACAAGGCATTTTCGACCATATGAGCCGTCATCCGTGCAGATTATTAATTCATCAGCTATAGAACGCATCTCATCTTCAAGGATAAGAAGATCCTTTGTTCTTGCACCTATTATAGTTATTACCCTGTTGCCTGCATTTTTCATTGCTTGGGCAATCGGGTGCAGCGGTGCAACGCCTATGCCTCCGCCCACACAGACAACTGTGCCGAATTTTTCTATATGAGTTGGTTTTCCGAGGGGACCAAGAAGATTTTCCACGCTTTCGCCTGTTTTCTTCTGAGCCAGTTTCAGGGTCGATTTGCCTACAATCTGGAAGATGATGGTTATACTTCCAGCTTTTTCATCCGCATCAGCTATGGTTAGCGGAATACGCTCGCTGAAATCTGAATCGACCTGAACTATGATAAACTGTCCCGCCTGCCTTTCAGATGCGATTTCAGGTGCGAGAAGCTTCATCTGCACCACATCCCTTGAAAGCATTTTTTTATCCAAAACTTTACTCATCAGCTTCCCTCGTTATATTTTTCATTTTAACTTTGTTATATTATTTGGCGAATTTCAACTTAAATTTTTCTTTTGGTACATCATTAACTTAAGCAGATATGTTTTATTTTTTTCAATGTCAGATATCGGACAAACAGATATTACAATATATTTTTAACATAATAAGTTAAGTGTCAATATAAAAGCTAAGTTTAAAAATTCAATGAGTTCAGAAAAACGTTATGGGTTGTTTGATTTATTACATATTGTAATTGAAGATTTTTTTAGTTAGGGTGTAGCAATATTGCGCATTATTTAGATTAACTCTTTCTTAGTGCAGGGTGGAACGGACTAATGATTCGTATTGCGATTTGCGATGACATGCCGGATGATTTGCAAGGTCTTGCTGCCCTTATTAACCAGTATATGTCAATTAATAATCTTGAAGCAGAAGTGGCTGAATTCTCTCACCCTGATTATCTGCTGGCAGCTATTGAGACTGACAGTTTTCATATTTACATATTAGACATAGTAATGCCGATGGTCAGCGGTTTGGAATTGGGTAAAGAGATTCGCCGTCTTGACTGGGAAGCACAGATCATTTATGCCACTACTGAGCCACAGTTTGCCTTGCAGGCCTACGCTGCAAATCCGATTAGCTACCTGATTAAGCCAATTAAAAGAGAGCAGTTATTTGATGCTCTGGCTTTTGCCGTTTCCAAATCAGATCTCACTGATGAACAAACCTTTACAGTCAAAACCGCAGGCAGTCTGCGTATAATCAAGCTGTCTAACATAATTTGCTGTGAATACAGAAACCATGCGGTTATCTTAAGCCTTACCAATGGAGATAAGGTACTCAGCCGTACTTTCAGAGAAAATTTTTCTGAATACTGCGGGCTTTTGCTTAAAGACAGGCATTTTCTGCAGTCCCATACATCTTTTATCATCAACATGAAGCAGATTGAGCGTTTCAGCAAGGACAGTTTTACACTCTTCGGCGGTCAAACTGTTCCTATTGCAGCAAAGCGGTATTCCGCCGTGCGTGATGCATATATGGATTATTTGGCAGCAAAAGGGAAGCGCAGATGATTGAACATTTTCCGGACCTGTTAAGGGCTGTAACCACTGATATTATGCTGATTCTTCTGCTTTGGACTATGGCGATGCCGAAATACAAAAATAAGCTTGTGTATTTCCTCGCAACGGCTGTGATACTTCTTGGGAATCTCAGTGCAAACTACTATTTTTATCTCTCCGAGAACTACACTGCGGTATTTTACGTTGATCTTGCTATGCTGGCAGTAATAGGCATTGTCCTAAAGCCTCTTTTCAGCGACAGGATAATGCAATGGTGCTTCAGCTATATCACTATGCTTAATATCTATGCTGCTATTGTGTTTTTGAGCTATGCTTTCAGAAATATTTTTTCTAATCCTTATTACGGCACTGTCTACATACGCTTTATATTATTTACGGCGGTCATTCTTATTTTCCGCATATGGGTCTCAAAGCTTTACCGCAATGTGCTCGACTACTGGCATATCTACATAATGCCAATCGCAGTTCTTTTTGCCTGTTTTTTAGGGTATTTTTTCGGTGGTGATATTAAAACAATGCTGACCGATAACTTCATTCAGCTTATTCTGCTCACATTGCTTGGTCTGTCAGTATATATCGCAATTATTCATTCCCTTTGGACCATAACAAAACAATACGCAATGCGGGAAGAAAATCAGACAATACAGGCAGAACGGGAGTATCTCCAACTGGCGGCAGACGGTATGGTGGAAAGGATTAAGCTGATGCAGGAGGTCGCAGAGCAGGATGGCCGGACAGCACATGACCGGCGCCACTTTAACAGAGTTCTTCTGGAACTTCTGGAACAGGGGCAGGCAGATGAGGCCGCCGATCTACTCCGAAGCCAGAATCAGGATTCACCGAAAATCAGCAAAGTTTACTGTGAGAACCATGCAGTCAATGCTGCTGTATCCCACTATGCAGGTATTGCTGAACAATCAGGTATCCAAATGGAAATTAACCTCGATATTCCAAATAACCTGACAGTGAGCGCCCTGGAACTGTCTATGGTTGTTTCCAATCTTCTGGAAAACGCCATTAATGAATGTAGAAAACAACCGGGAAATAAAGACCTCTATATCCGTTTTATCTGCCGGAGTGCAGGGCGGCTTCTTCTTGAGATAGAAAACCCCTGTGGAGACAATATCTCATTTGATAAAAACGGCTATCCTATGGCAGAAGGTGACGGTAATGGTATCGGCAGTAAGAGTGTCGCAGCATTCGCAAAAAAATATGATGGAGAGCTTTTGTATAAAGTTGAAAATGGAGTTTTTCAGGTTCGCCTACTTGTGTGACAATAGGGAAGTTTCAGTTTATTAAAAATGAGTTTAAAGTAATATAGATTTTTAAGTGTAATAATGAGTCTTTTAAGTGCATAAACTCATTTCTTCTTTTTTTCGGAGTATTCTGTGGACTAGAAGGAATAACGTCAGGTTATCGGAGGTTCAGTATGTTTTTTTCTCGGAGAGGTTTTATTAAAACCCTTGGTGTGGGTGCGGGTGCGTGCTTTATGGCACTGAATAACATAGGATGTTCTTCAGGCAGCTCCGGTTCAGGCTTAAGTGACGCTCCCCTGTGGAAGAGCGATGGTACAAGGAGCAAAATTGTTGTCATAAGTGATCTTCATCTGGGTATTGATGACAGATATACTGAAACCTTGAAAAATCGTCCGATGCTCATTAATTTTCTGCAAAGGATTCAAAAAACCACAGATGTGCGGGAACTTGTTATTGCCGGTGATTTTCTGGATGAGTGGTATCTGCCTGTTTATTTTCCTGCCTACACTGATCAGGCTCAGTTTTACAGAGATGTTATCGCAAACAACGAGATTGTATTTGAGGAGCTTAACAACGTAATCGACAGTGGAATAAAACTGGTTTATGTGCCCGGAAACCACGACTTGACGCTAGAAGCAGACATTTTACAGGAAGCAATTCCTCTCCTTGTTCAGGCGAGAGATGTCGAAGGGCTTGGAGCTTACTATACAGGAGATCGCAACGAGATCGTAATTGAACATGGTCATCGTTATGATATTTTCTCCGCACCGGATACAGTAACAAATGCCGAATTATGCGGAAATGACGACACTATCCTCCCGGCAGGCTATTTTTACGCCCGCTACGCCGCAACATGGGTACTGGAAGGGTATCCAACAGTTCCAAAGAATCTTCCTGGGGTGACTGATATACCTGATCAGAGTGATACTGACCAGTATGGAGCTTATGTATATTATTCAATCCTCAGAGATATTTCAATGCGTATGACGCCTTATGAGAGCCTTGAGGAAAAAATATTTGATATGCGTATCTCTGGATTTAACGATTCATACAGCTATCTGGACTTTTATCCTGCACAGCAACTGGACGGAACTATCACCGCACCTGTTCTTTTCAAGAATATTCAGCGTACATGGGCTGAACGGCAGGTGCTGAATAATGTTAATGTTGCAAACAGCTTTGTTGAGGCAGCGCCCGGTGCTATTGAATCCGAATACTTTTTCAGACAGGCAAGAGCACAGTATCTGGAAAATCCTGCTGAAAATGTTGATATTGTTGTATTTGGTCATACTCACGTTCCGGCCTACAGAAATATAGGCGGAGGTAAGCTCTATCTCAACTCAGGAACATGGGTAGATCATCATACTGATAAAAACATTGCTCCCCGCACTTTTACAGTTATAACAACCAGTGATAATAATGCGAGTGCTGTGTACAGCTTTGATGCTAATGGTTCTGTTAATGATATAACTGAAGCCGTTTCCAAAGATGTGTAGTTTTTATATCAATTCATGCCTTACGGTGTAATACTTCCAGCCCGTTAATTCGGGCTGGAGTTCACTCATAAAATTGATAAAAATAACTCCATCAGATCTTTATGGATACTGCCCTTGATCAGATAATATGTTTAAGGTAGCTATAGAGATTTTGCTCACTTGGAATGTTGAGTTTTTTTCTGATACGTTTTCTGTGAGTGTGGATTGTTTCGACACTTACATTCAGTTTTTCGGAAATTTCTTTGGTGGAGAGGTTCGCAACTACGAGTTCGCATACGGCGTACTCAGATTGGCTGAGTTTGCTTAGTTTCTCCATCGTTATCGGGATAGATGTGACTTTATCCTTTTCGTTTTCATTACACATGCGGTAGATGATTTCTTTAAGCTTTTGCAGGTCTGAAACGTGAAAAACTTCAACAATGTTGATTTCAATAACATCAAAAACTTTGCTGACCGCCATCATTATCTTTGTTTGTTCCTTCACAGCGGATTCTGCAATCATTTCCAGCAGGCATTGTTTATAAAGCTTAACCGATAAAAGGAAGCTGTCGATATCTGTCCTTACGATGTGGGCAGTAATCAGGGTTCTTAATTCACTGATAAATTTACTGTCAGCCTGAATAGACATAACAGTCATATTTTCAGGGTTATCAGTAATGGCTGATTCAATAAGCCTCAAAAAATAGGTAAATGACACACGGGATTTCTCAAATTCTGACGTAAAAGCCATTATCGGGGTATCTTTTGTATAACGGAGCCATTTTTTAAGAAAAACACTGTGGTCATAAATATGGATAAAGAGATTTTTTTCCATAACTTATTATACCTAAAAAGCGGTTAGTGAGCAAGCTGACAATTTCTACCCATATAGTCTGTAAATGGTGATCTTTTGTACCGTTTTTTCACCAATCTTTCACAATCCCTATATATGGTTCGTGGTGCTATTTTTCTCATATCTGCTTAGGAGGCAAATATGAAGAATTTTATTGGCACAAGCCGAAGAGGATTCCTCAAAGGTTCACTTGCACTTGCCGCCGCTGCATCCCTTTCAAACGCTACAGGCGTTTTTAATGAACTGGGACATGCAGCCCCTGCAAGTATCACTGACACTGAAACAATTTTTCCCGGTACATCGCCCTCAAATTGTGGCGGTTGCTGTGTAACAAGGATTGTTGTGAAAAACGGAGTGATCAAAAGACATTTGACCGATGAAAGACCTGAAAAAAACCTCATCGACGGCAACGAAGATAACCCCCAGAGACGTTCCTGTGTGAGATGCAGAAGCAAATCACTTTGGTACTACCGCCCGGAAAGATTAAAATACCCCATGATACAAACTGGGGAGCGCGGAGATCTTTCCGGCTTCAAAAGAGTAAGCTGGGAAACAGCAATTGCCTACATAGTCGACAAAATCGATGATCTCCAGAAAAGAGGCTATGGTCCCAGAAATTTCTTTTCACACAATAGTACAGGCGATCCCAACCACTTTAAAAACCAGAACCCTGCGGACAGATTCCTTGAACTTCTCGGTGGAAGGGTAGCATACCGAAGCACATACAGCTTTCCGATCATTGAACATGCTTCATGGTTTGTTCTTGGACCCAACAAACAGGGTTCTGCGGCATTTAAGCGAGCTTTTTCTGCATCAAGACAAAGCTTCACTCAGGCAGAACAAATAGTATGCTGGTCTTTCAACCCTATGGAAACCGTCTATGGCTCAAATACTATGTGGTACATAATGCAGGCCAGGGATATGGGTGCAAAACTGGTTACAGTCGACTCATACCTTTCCAAAACAGCAGCAGTTTCCGACCAGTTTATCTCTCCTGTGCCCGGAACAGATGTTGCCATGATGCTGGCTATGCTTTACCACCTGCTGAAAAGCGGCAAGTTTTCAAAAGAAGTTTCTGAAAATAACTATGAGTTTCTGAAAACAAAGCTATTCGGTTTCTTTGATGAAACCAAAGGAGAAGGCTTCAGAGCAGAGGGAGTAAGCGCTGATGAGTATTACTGTCCGGCAGGTGCATCACTTTCAGCGTATATTTTTGGGAATGATGACTTCCTTGTAAAAAAAGGGCTGAACAAAGCCACATCAATCTACCCCGATGTAATAGGCTATAACGTTAACGGGAATGCCGATGACCCCGGCGGTGTAGACCCTCTTTACGGGAAGAAAACACCTGTTTACGGTCAGGTTCCAAAAACACCGGAATGGGCTGAAAAAATATGCGGTGTTCCGGCAAAAGTGATTAAGGAACTTGCCGAATCGATTGCATCTAAAAAGACAATTCTGCTTCAGGGCGGAGGATGGCAGCGTAATCACGAAGGCGAGCAAGCGCTTATGTTAAGCCTTATTCTTGGTCTTGCTACCGGTAACTTCGGCAGACCAGGGCAGGGAACTGGATGGCCTTTAAACTTTAACCAAACAACGGCAGGGGTTAAATCGCCAAAAGACTACACTGTGAGCAACCCGCTACTTTCCAAAGTCAATATTAAAAACTCCGAAGGCTATGATGTATATGACGAAGATGTTCTTACTGCTCCCAAGTACACAGTAAACGACACCCGCAAAAGCTTCATGATTTGCAGCTGCGGAGACTATTTTGAAAACGGCGGAACAGGTAAATCAAGATATAATGACGGGCAGGTCAAGCACCTTCCCGAACCTAAAATGATCATAAACGGCGCATGTAATAAATTCGGTAATCAGACCGGTGATCCGGCATGGTTTATGAAGACAGTTACAGATAAAAGCAAAATAGAGCTTATTGTTGCTCTGGACTTTTTTATGACTCATGCTGCCAAGCATTCGGATGTGATTCTTCCTGTTGCGATGACATTTGAAAAAGAAGCTATACATACTCCATGGAACTTTGGTGATGAGGTTCTGTATATGCCGGAAGCAATCAAAAAACCCGGTGAAGTTATGAGCGACTTTGAAGTTTTCAGAAAGATAGCAAAAATCATGGGCAAAGAGAAACAGTACAGCAATTACAAGACCGAGGGGCAGATTGTCAAGGATACATGGGCGGAAAATCCGAGCATTTACTCCCGTGCATCATATGAAGAACTTAAGGAATCGGGCATTCTTCCCCTTGCTGAAGGCGACCTCAGAGATAAAGTCGCACTCAGGGAATACCGGAATAATCCAACTTCAAAAAACAATATGCTTCTTACTCCTTCAGGCAGAATCGAAGCATACAGTCAGGCTCTTGCCGAAGACTATGAAGCAAGATTCCATGAAAATATAGATGGTGATCTTGAACTTGTTAACGGAAAAGACGGCAAAGGCAACACAGTAAAAGCAGAAATATACACCAAAAAACACGGTGCTTCTTCCAAAGCCCGCTTCGTTTATCCCATACCTATGTATATTCCTCTCATTGAAGGGCGTCACGCCTGTGATCAGGAAAAAAATGCACCTTCGTATGTTCAGGGCAAGAAAGTTGCAGGCTATACCAAACATCCTGACGTTACTGGAAGGGGCAAAAAAGGGTACAACTTCACCCTTCACTCATATCACATGATGTACAGGTCTCACTCCACACTTTTTAACAGTGTGCTGCTTCAGGATATGTATATGCGTGATGAGAAAGGAAAACTCACCAATGAGGATATGTTCCCCAAAAAAGCTCTGGGCAATGGAATCTATGACCATTCAAAAGACATCATTATGCCTGTTATCATGAACCCTGAAGATATAAGGGCAATTAATCTCCAAGAGGGTGATGTGGTACTCATTTCTAACGACAGAGGAAGAATAAGAGCATCGCTCCGTTCATCGAAGAGAGTAAACCGCGGGAATATTATGATCAGTCAGGGCGGAATCACAATTTTTGATAAAGATCCTCTCAAACATAAAGATGCTGTGGATCTCGGCGGAAACGTCAATACCACAACTTCTGCCCGCCCTTCGAGAATAGCTAAAGGGATGGCACTGGCAACTGACAACAGGGTCAAAGTTGAAAAATTCAGAGGGTGATAAGATGCAATACGGATTTTATTTTGATCAGTCCCGCTGTACAGGCTGCACGACATGTCTTGTGGCTTGTAAGGACTGGAATGGACTTAAGCCCGGAAATCTTCAGTACAGAAAGATTATAACTATTGAAGAAGGTGAAAGATATCCGGCTATAAAAGTTAGTAACACTGTTTTCTCCTGCAACCATTGTGAAAAACCTGCGTGTCTGAGTGTATGCCCTGTTGAGGCAATATCAAAAAGAAGCGACGGTATAGTGCTTGTAGACAGAGATAAATGTATAGGCTGCGGTTCCTGTGCAGAGGCATGCCCCTTTGGTGCGCCGAAGTACGGAGATGATGTGACTGAGCCTGAGTCAAAAAAAGAGTGGAATACAGAGCATCCGATGCAGAAATGTACTTTCTGCGCAGACCGGATTGATGACGGAAAACCTCCTGTCTGTGTCAGTTCGTGTCTTGTCAGGGCGCTTGATTTCGGCACTATGGATGAACTAAAGAAAAAATATCCCGCCAGTGTGGACAAGGTGAAAGGCTTTCCTTCTGACAAATATCAGGCTGACGGAAAAACAAAGCTGGATAAACCGACAAATCCTTCTATTGTTTTTCGACCTTCTTCACGCTGATGATACAGCCACTTCCGCCCCCAGGGGCGGAAGTTTCCTGTTTATTTAAAATTTAAGAGGCAGTTATGTTGAAAGTGCCGTATGAAGAAATAAAAAATAAAGACTTGAGAAAGGATATCAGACGCTACCTCCGAACGTTTGACACCTTGTACAGCGAACTCAGAAAACAGGGAATAAATGTTGCGGATACATGCTCGGATACAAGTGAGCTGAAAAGTGAGCTGGCTTCTCTTCATGTCAAGGTGCGGAATGACGGCAAAAGTTTTGTGTGGGGCGGGATCTCTCCATCTTGCCTGCATTGCCGGACAGGGGAAAAGTCCGAAACATTTATAATCTCTCTGAAATGCAACCGTGACTGTTACTTTTGCGCAAATAAAAACCAGCAGGATTACAGTGAGCCTGTTTCGGATGTAAGAAATATAAAAGCAGAGTTTGATACTGTGAGGGCTAGGCTTGGTTCTCTCCTTTCCGTGGGTATAACCGGAGGCGAACCTCTGCTTTTTATCGATGAATGTATAAATTTTATTGAGCATGTGAAACTAACAGATCCATCAACCCAGATTCGTCTTTATACTAACGGTGATCTGGCAGATGAAGCGGCACTGAGTAAACTCTCTGATGCCGGTCTGGATGAAATACGGTTCGGACTGAAATTTGATGAGAATGGAACTATACCTGAGAACCTTTATGATAATCTCAAGGCTGCTGTGAAACATATTAATAGAACAATGATCGAAATGCCCGTTATGCCTGGCAGCTATGATGAAATGAAAATAGTTATGGACAGAGCAGAAGTAACAGGCGTGTTCTCTTTCAACCTTTTGGAGTTTCTGTTCCCGTGGAATAACAAAGAGAGTTACAGCCAAAAAGGCTTTAAGATAAAAAGGAAACCATACCGTGTGCTTTATGGATACGATTATGCGGGCGGGCTTCCTGTTGATGGAAGCGAAAAGGAATGCCTTAGGCTTTTGAAATATGCTGCTGAAAATAACTTTAAAACAGGTGTCCACTACTGTTCGCTGGAAAACAAGCTTACAGCGCAGGTCTGGCAGCGTAACAGCAGAGTGAGGCTAGCTGACAATGAGCTTTTTTCTCACAATGATTTCTTTATTAAAACTGCAAAAGCTTACGGCAAGGATGCAGTGAAAGTTATGAATATTCTGGAAAAAGCAGGACTAAAAAACTTCCACTATGTGCCTGAAAGCCGTATGACAGAGTTCTCTGTGTCGGATATACGCTTACTGGATAAAACTAAAATCGAACTTGGCATAAGTTCAGCAATCGTTGAGAAAGGTGAGAACGGATGGCTATTAAGGGAAGTTGCCATTGATGGAACAGATAGTAAAAGATTTTCCACTGAAGATATATTAGGAGTTAATTATGCAGACTGAAACAGACTTAATAATGATGCTAAATGGAAGAGCAGCAGTTTATGAATACTTTACATTATGTTTTCATAATCCATCTGCGGATAACTTCCTCGGAATAACAAAGAAGTTTGCAGTGCATTTTAAAAGGATCGCTGCGGACAGTAATATATCCGCATTTATGAAAAGTGCTGATGAGCTCATTTTGTATGCTGAAAAAATCACTGATGAACTTGATGCTTTAGATGAAATCAACAGAGCCTACACCTCGCTCTTTCTGATAGGTGATCAAGGTATCGCAATTGAGGAGTCTGTTTATTTATCCCCTAGTGGTCTTGTGAAACAGGAGCCATGGGAAGATCTGCTCCGAGTTTACAGCAGGCATGGTTTCGGCATTCCGGAAAGTATGGGGATAAGCGAGGAGCATTTATCAGCTGAGTTACTATTTATGGCTTTTATGGCTAAGAAAATATCAGAACGAATAGAGAACAGTGATGACAAAGGGGTATCATATTTAGCAGGTGAACAGCTTGATTTTCTTAAAAAACATATTATGCGCTGGGTTCCTGCTTTGTATAAAGATATTACAAGCTCCTCGTATACCCATGTTGATATATTTAAAACTCTGGCAAGCATCCTCTATTCATTTCTTCTCTATGATATCAATCTGCTTAGTGATTTTATTCAGGAGTATGCGGAGTGAGGCTTTTCTATGTCCTTATGATAGTTTTTGCATGCGGAGTATCTTCCGGATTCGATTTGAAAACAAAAGTTTCTGAACCCTATGACTTTGTTCAAGCAGGTTTTGGAGTTGCAACAATCTCCATCAGCTCTGCCCCACAGGTTCAGCTGGAGGTTAATTTAAAAACAGCAGACAACAGAGCAGATGCAATGGATAAAAATGCCAGAAACAAGTTGACCGGACTCTCATGGAATTACCCCGTGCCGGGTATCCTCAAGCAGCCGAAACCGTTAACACTCAAAACCGATTCTCATGGCGGGGCACAAATTATTCTCACTGATATTATAGGAGAACGGACGGTTACTTTGATAATAAAGGCAGTAGCTGGTGAAAAAAAGAAAGTTGTTGAAGTAATAGCGGAATTCGGAAAAGGACCGTTGTCTCTGTTTGAGTACCCTTATGAAAAGAGGGTTGACTGGACGGAAGGATTTAATATTTGTAACGGCTATGAATACACAGGTAATCCGCTAAGATGGATTGTACTACAGGGGCATGAGGGAGGAAAAAGGATGCCCTCTGTGGAAGAACTTCAGGCTGTGGCAATGCCTAGTGCAAAAAATCCTGTTAAACATGCGTTCGGGGCTTCTGTGTCTGCTGGCTGGAAAGAAGGCACGTACTGGACGGGGCGAGCTTTAATGCCATCAAGAGCCAGCCATGTGCGTCTTTCTGACGGTAACATACACGGCACAGGTGGTAAAAATGTTGAAGATGTTGATAGCCTTGTTTGTTTGAAAGAAAGAAACAGCATGAAATAGACAAAAATGGTTTCAGCAGCATATGCGCTGAAACCATTTTCTTTTAGAGTGCCGAAAGGGGGACTCGATTTGAAAACATACAAGAGACAACGAGAAATAAAGAAGATTATTATAAAGATTTTCTGCATTTTATTTTTTTTAACTTCAGTTTATATGAAATACTCAGAAGGGCTTAGTCTATTATTTTCAGGTTAGAAAGAATGCGTTTCTTCTCTTTAAAACTATATTTTCGACAATTTTCCTTTTCTTTACATAAGCTTTAAAAAGCTATATTTGACACAGCAGAAGAAGGCGTTTAATCCCTCTCAGTAATACCTGTTTATTTATTCCTTCCCTTTATTTTAAATAGATGAATACAAAAAATAAGGGAGCTGGCTCGTATCAAATGTTAATATCACAATACAAAACCTTCCCCCTAGTCATGATTATTAAGTTGAGTCCATAAGCAACCTATTTATTTTTCAGCAGAAATATTAAATCACAGAAAAGCGAAGTTTGTTCCATATTATGGAACATGAAAGTGTTACTTTATTCAAATCTTAAAACAAAATTATATCTGCCTTCTTTATTCACAAATTTAGAAAAAATGAATAAATGATAATTAATTATGAGCTAGTGCTGGACTTTAAACGCAAACAGTCTAGCTAAACGTGAATTAGCTTATAAGGCAAATATTCTTTTTGTTTAATTTAAGCCATAAACGAAAAATTTAGATTTCCGACATGTGGAATTCACGTTCTACACATTCTGCTTATGGTATTACTAACTGACTGGTGGGGAGCGATGTATCGGTTGCTTATTTATGATGATGATATTTTTAAGTTGTTTGGGAGCGGGAAATCGTCCCACCTTTTTACATTTGAACTTGTAGCGACTGCAAGTGAATTAATGAATCGTATTTATGATGAATATCAATATGACTTATTGGTTATAAATTATGATGTTATTGAGCCTTCTCTTCTTGAGACGTTTTCAGATATGAAGGCAAAAATAATTATTTCATATGATAAGTACAGCATCCAAGGACTTGTGCATGCTGTCAAAATAGGAGCTGCTGATGTGCTGGAAAAACCTGTTGATCTCATTCTTTTAAAGCAAATTGTTTTTAAACATCTGTCAGAACAGCATAAAGATACGATTTATCTTAGCAATGGCTACAGCTTTTTAAGAACAAAGTGTTTAATAGTGAGTGAACAAGAGCAGCATGTTCTTTCAAATAAAGAAAGGCTTCTTTTAGAAGTATTATCTAGGAATATAAATAAGATAACTAGCTATGAAGAAATAGAGGCTTACGTGTGGCAAGGTGATTTTATGTCCTCTGATTCTTTGCGTACACTCATTAAGAATATTCGTAAAAAATTGCCTGAAAACTCCATCCGTACTGTGAAGGGGTTCGGATATATGCTTGAGGTTACCGAAACAGCAACAGTTTTAAGCTGACATTAATGTTTCCCGTATGTGAGACAAAAATAAATGTAAGGAGTTCTAAATGAAGAGGATTGTAATTATTTTAGCACTTGTAGTTCTTTCAGCGGCAGCGGTTCAGGCTGAAAGCGGAATCTATGTTAAAGGTGAACTTGCTTACAGTAGCGCCTTTGATGCAGGCTTAGACAATGAAAGAACAACAGCGACTGCTAATGATGATCAGCTTGCAGCGGGCTCAAAGCTCGATGATATCGGTAACGGAACATCTTTTGGCCTTGGTTTTGGTTATGTTTTTAATCAATACCTCAGAGCAGATATCACAGGCTATGTTAGATCGGGTTATGAGATCGACGACAGCAGTTTTAACGGCGCTCAGAAATTTTCAGGTGATATAGATTCTAAAGCAATCCTTGTGAATCTATATGCCCAGAAAGAGCTTGGAAGATTTGTTCCCTATATTGGTGTCGGTCTTGGATATTCAAAAAATGAAATTGATTCATTTTCCTATACTTCAGGCGGTTTGAAAGGAAAAGGTCCTGGAAACGATGAATCAGGTTTCGCATGGCAGGTTGCTGCAGGTATTGGATTCAAATTAACAGAAAAATTGTTTCTGGATTTTGAATACAGATACGCAGATCTTGGTGAAATTTCTGTGGGGAAAGGTGAAAACGACCTTACCGAGTTTGGTCTTGGTAAAGTTGATCTCGAAGGGATCAAAGGTGATCTGAGAGTTCAGGAAGCTGTACTCGGTTTAAGATACGTATTTTAGTTAGGGAGCTTGGTTATGGCTTTAGATAAACAGAAAAAAGCTGGGAAGCCTATCTCAGCTTTCTTGCTGTATCTGGAATCAAATATTCTTACAAGCCAATCAATGTCAGGTTTGACCTATACAGTATCAGGACTTCCTATCGGGGTTTATTTTGATTCAGCCTCATACTCATTCAATGGGGTAATTCACGAGAATGATGAGAAAGAAATCAATATTACTGTTGAAGGCTTAAACGACAGCGGCACTCTGATTAAAGAAACATTCATAATGCGCTTGATAGAGCCTGAAAATGTTCCTTTTGTGTTGTTGCTGCATATGAATCTGGAAAAATGGATTTCTGAAAAAATTTCACAAATGGCTAAAATATTCAGCCGCAATTCTAATCAAAATAAAAACTTAGCGAGGTAATTAATATGCCGGTTATAATATCTAACAGAGTACCTATTGTTGCCAATCCTATTGCTGATCAGTCTTTTAATGAGGACACTCCTTATAGTTTCACATTTAATTCAAATGTGTTCAATGATCCGGATGGAAACGCACTAACTTATTCTGTATCAGGTCTTCCTTCATGGCTGACATTTAACGCAGCTACAAGGACTTTTTCAGGAACTCCGCCTCTTAATTATAACGGGAATGCTACAATTACTGTAACTGCAACAGATACTGGCGGGTTGTCTGCAAGTGATACATTTGTTCTGACAGTGCTTCCCGTAAACGATGCGCCTACATCAACCAATACGACAGTAAATACAACTGAAGACACAGTTCTTTCAGGTACTCTTCCTGCGGCAACAGATGTTGACGATGATTCAGTAACTTACGCTCTTGCTACTCAAGCTGCACACGGAATAGTTGTAGTGAATGCTAACGGTACCTACAGCTATACTCCTGCTGCTGATTACAACGGAGCCGACAGTTTTACATTTGTGGTTTCAGATGGTAATGGCGGTTCAAATACTTACACTGTTAATATTAATGTTGTAGGGGTGAACGATGCTCCTACATCAACCAACACGACAGTAAATGCAACTGAAGACACAGTTCTTTCTGGTACTCTTCCTTCGGCAACTGATGTTGATGGTGATACAGTAACTTACGCTCTTGCTACTCAAGCTGCACACGGAATAGTTGTAGTAAATGCTAACGGTACTTACAGCTATACTCCTGCTGCTGATTACAACGGAGCCGACAGTTTTGCATTTGTGGTTTCAGATGGTAATGGCGGTTCAAATACTTACACTGTTAATATTAATGTTGCGGAGGTAAACGATGTTCCTATGGTTTCTGCTCCTGTAGTTCTTGAAAGCATAGCTGAAGACAGCAGTGGCATAACTTTCAGTGCATCAGATCTTCTTGTCAACGCAAGCGATGTTGATGGCGATGAACTTTCAGTTTCTGATGTAGCTCTTTCAGACCTCTCACATGGGACACTTACAGATAACGAAGACGGTACTTGGACCTTTGTTCCTGCTGCTGATTTTAACGGTGCAGTGACTTTTACTTATAAAGTGACAGATGGTAATGAAGAAGCTGAAGCAAGCGCAGAGCTTGAAGTTACAGAGGTAAACGATGTTCCTGTGGTTTCTGCTACTGTAGTTCTTGAAAGCATAGCTGAAGACAGCAGTGGTATAACTTTCAGCGCATCAGATCTTCTTGTCAACGCAAGCGATGTTGATGGCGATGAACTTTCAGTTTCAGATGTAGCTCTCGCAGACCTCTCACATGGGACACTTACAGATAACGAAGACGGTACTTGGACCTTTGTTCCTGCTGCTGATTTTAACGGTGCAGTGACTTTTACTTATAAAGTGACAGATGGTAATGAAGAAGCTATAGCAAGTGCAGAGCTTGAAGTTACAGAGGTAAACGATGTTCCTGTGGTTTCTGCTACTGTAGTTCTTGAAAGCATAGCTGAAGACAGCAGTGGTATAACTTTCAGTGCATCAGATCTTCTTGTCAACGCAAGCGATGTTGATGGCGATGAGCTTTCAGTTTCAGATGTAGCTCTCGCAGACCTCTCACATGGGACACTTACAGATAACGAAGACGGTACTTGGACCTTTGTTCCTGCTGCTGATTTTAACGGTGCAGTGACTTTTACTTATAAAGTGACAGATGGTAATGAAGAAGCTGAAGCAAGAGCAGAGCTTGAAGTTGTTAACGACTATGCAGATATTACAATTGTGCAAACGCAGGAACCTGCGCCTGAAACCTCTGCACAGGCACAAGTCAGTACAGTAACTCTCAGCGGAACACCTGAAACGGGCGATACTTACTCGATAATTATCAATGAGGAAGTTTTCACTTACACTGCCACAGGTGAAGAAACTCTTGAGAACATCGCATTTATACTTTCGTCTCAGATCAATGACCTCCTTGGCGCAGATTTAGCAGCCACATACATAGGCAGTGAAATCACTGTTACTGCGAATATTGCAGGAACGGGTTTTGATATTTTTGCAACCGGAACAAACGGTGTTGAAGGTATAGACGACAGTACAGTTGTAACAGAAACAGTTACAGAAAATGTTGAATATCGTGAAGCCGAAGCTCAGGTAGAAACGGTAACTGTAATCGGAAATTCTATTGATGTGGGTGATACGTTCACTATAAATCTGACAGGGTATGAACCTATAGTTTACGTTGCTTCATCTGGTGATACTCCTGAAACAATTGCTCAAACTCTTACTTCGCTTATCAACGCCAGCGGTGCTGCAGATATACTCACTGCTTCTTTTGACGGTAATGTTATCACCATCACAGCGGACACTCCCGGCGAAGGTTTTGAACTTGCTGCATCTGCAGCAAATGCTGAAATTGGTGAAGATGACAGTTTAATAGAGGATTCAACCCTTTCATATCAGGTAAATACTCTGAATCTTGGTGAATCCGAATACCAACCCGGGGATATTATAACAGTTACAATCGGTGAAGTTGCAAAGTCATATACTGTGTTAGCCGGAGACAGTGTAGATGAAATAGGCGCGGCTCTTGCTACTGAATTTGCTGGTGATTCTACTGTAAGTGTTTCATATGATGCAGATACAAATACAGTTTTTTTTACAGCAAAAGAAGCTGGAGAGTCTTTTGATTTTGATGCATCTGTGGCTAATGTGAACTATGATGAAGATGCACCTGTGGATACTGATGTTACAAATGGTGTAGCTGCAGCTCCCCAACAGACTGAAGTTGCACTAGGTTCGGTTGAATATAACACTGGTGATGTTATAACGGTAAACATTGGCTCAACGCTTGTTTCTTATACTGTCCTAGCTGGAGACAGCATTGACGATATAGGCGTTGCTCTTGCTGATTTAGTGGATTTAGAAAACGGAGTGGCGGCCTCTTATAATGTTGACACAAATTTAATAACAATTACTCCCGACAATGCAGTTGTGATAACTTCTGATGTAGCCAAAACCACATTTTCAGAGAATGAGGCAACATCAGAGAATGACCAAGACGCATCTTCAGGTTCTGCTGGAGTGAAACAGGTTGTTAGTGCGACATTTGAAGACTCAACAGTTTCCCCCGGAGAAGTCTTTTCTGTAACTATTACCGATGAAGGCGGTGTTCCTGAAATATTCAGCTATACAGCTGCTGCGGGTAATTCTTTGGTTACAGTTCTTAATAAGCTTGCTACTGCCATTAATGCAAGTGCTGGTGTCAATGTTTCTGCTGTTCGTTCAGGCAGCAGTCTTTTCATTACAGCCGATGCAGCAGGAAATGAATTTGAAGTCTCAATTCTTGGTGACGCGCGGGTTCTTACAGGAAATGTAGATCCAACTTCTCCGACTGAGCAGATAACCTCTGTTGATCTTGGTGCAGTACCTTACGATGAGGGAGATGTAGTAAACATCAATATTGATGGTGTTATTGTCGCAACCTACACGGTACAGGCAGGTGACAGCACTGATGCTATTGGTTCAGCTCTTGAGTTTATAAACGATGACTATTTTGCTGAATATTCTGATGGTGTACTTGTAGTTACTGGAACTAACGGAGGTTCAGTATTTACTGTTACACCCGAAGTCGTAAATGCTGAAGTATCTGAAAGCGGCACAACGGACACAACAATTGAGGCAGTTGATGCTGAAGCTGAGGTTCACACAATCGATCTGACGGGGACATCATACGATGCAGGCGATATACTCACTTTGACGATAAGCGGTACGGAATACAGCTATACTGTTCAGGCTGGCGACACTCCGGAAAATGTGGCATCAGAACTTGCAGCTTTAGCTGCAGCAGGTGGCGCAACAGTAGATGGAACCGTAGTTTATGTCACAGGTAATGCAGACGGTTCATCCTTTGACGTCGTCTTTGATGTTGATAATTTCGGTCTTCATGAAAACGCAGTAACTGAAACAGTAGTTACACCAAATGTTGAAGCGGTTGAACCAGTTGCCCAGAAAGATGTAATTTCCTTCACTGATGAATCTCTTGATGTTGGTGATAAATTTACAATCACTATCGACGGGGCATCTGTTTCCTACTATGTTCAGGATGGCGATACAACAATCAACGATGTACTTTCTAATCTTGTTTCGCTCATTAATGCAAATGATCAGTTCCCTGTTGCAAGCCTTAATGGTCTGGAGATAACACTTACAGCTCGTGTCGCAGGTACTTCTTTTGAAACCGAAGCTGCTGTTGAAAATGCTTCAGCCGGTGTTGATGATAATGGTCTTGATGTTAACACAACAGTTCAGAATCAGACTGCGCAGGCACAGATCAGCACGGTAAGCATTGGTGAAGGTCCTTTTGATGCAGGCGATGTTATCACAATTACAATAGACGATGATGCCACTTTCACTTACACCGTTGAAGAAAACGGAGCAACAGCCGCTGATATAGCCTCCGCAGTTGCCGCACTTTTCAGCACTTCATCAAAAGTCACTGCCGAAGCAGTTGACGGTGAAATTGTTCTTACCGGAGTTGACAACGATGGTTTTACAATCTCAACCAATACCATAACTGATGAAACCTATACTGACGGTGAGACAAGCGGCAGTCTTGAAGTAGGTGAAAGCAACGAAGGCGAAACTGTACAGACACAGATCAGCACGGTAAGCATTGGTGAAGGTCCTTTTGATGCGGGCGATGTTATCACAATTACAATAGAAGATGATGCCACTTTCACTTACACAGTTGAAGAAAACGGAGCAACAGCCGCTGATGTAGCCTCCGCAGTTGCCGCACTTTTCAGCACTTCATCAAAAGTCACTGCCGAAGCAGTTGACGGTGAAATTATTCTTACCGGAGTTGACAACGATGGTTTTACAATCTCAACCAATACCATAACTGATGAAACCTATACTGACGGTGAAACAAGCGGCAGTCTTGAAGCAGGTGAAAGCAACGAAGGCGAAACCGTACAGACACAGATCAGCACGGTAAGCATTGGTGAAGGTCCTTTTGATGCAGGCGATGTTATCACAATTATAATAGAAGATGATGACACTTTCACTTACACAGTTGAAGAAAACGGAGCAACAGCGGCTGATGTAGCCTCCACAGTTGCCGCACTTTTCAGCACTTCATCAAAAGTCACTGCCGAAGCAGTTGACGGTGAAATTGTTCTTACCGGAGTTGACAACGATGGCTTTACAATCTCAACCAATACCATAACGGATGAGGTCTTTGAAGATAACGATGCTTTAGTTACGATTGAAACTCCTGCCTCTTACGAAGTTTCACCTGTTGCACAGGTAAGCACTCTTACCTTCACTGAAGCGATTGCTCCCGGAACCTACACCGTAACGATAAACGGTACGGAGGTTTCTTACACCGCAAAACCCGGTGCAACACTGACGACAGTTCTGAATGGTCTTAAAACTGCGATTAGCGCAAATCCTGATATAAACAGTGAAGTAAGTGCAATCCGTCAGGGCAGTCAGCTTATTATAAGCTCAAAAACAGCAGGAGAAGAGTTTACTATAACTTCTGGCACAGTTGGTTCATCTATAGAAACACCTACACCTAATGTTGAAGGTGTTTCGGCAGAAGTTGAGGAAACGACAATAGACTTTGGTGTCGCAGGCTACGATGCAGGAGATTCTGTAACGGTTGCTATTAATGGCATAACTCATGAAATAGTAATTACTGAAACCACCAGTCCCGTGGATCTTGCAGATCTTGTTGTTACAGCTTTCGGAGAACAGTCAGGCTTTACGCTTATAAATAATGACGGTGTCCTTACAATCTCAGGAACTGCTATTGGGCATGAACTTAATGTTACCGCTAGTGTTGAAGACTACTCAGCTACCACAAACGCTGGTGACATAAATGTTGATCCTACTCAGGCTGCAGTATCTGCCGCAACTCCTCAGGTGGATGTTTACACTCTGGCAGGAGCAAGCGACATAGGCGACAGCATAACAGTGACGATAGGAGAGAACGAATATACCGTTACAATCAACGGTGATGATATCTCCAGCCTTGATGAACTTGCAGCTGCACTTGTAATTGCAATTAATGACGGTGAAGAGGATGTTACAGCTTCTTATGATTCAGGTGCAGACAAACTTACCCTCACCGGTAAAGCAGACGGTACATCTTTTGACTCCACTGTAAACGGTGAGGATTACTCCGGCACTGCAAATACAGGCGACATAAATGTTGATCTTACTCAGGCTGCAGTATCTTCCGCAACTCCTCAGGTAGATGTTTACACTCTGGCAGGAGCAAGCGACATAGGCGACAGCATAACAGTGACGATAGGAGAGAACGAATATACCGTTACAATCAACGGTGACGATATCTCCAGCCTTGATGAACTTGCAGCTGCACTTGTAATTGCAATTAATGACGGTGAAACGGATGTTACAGCTTCTTATGATTCAGGTGCAGACAAACTTACTCTCACCGGTAAAGCAGACGGTACATCTTTTGACTCCACTGTAAACGGTGAGGACTACTCCGGCACTGCAAACACAGGCGATGCAGATATTGACCCAACTCAGGAAGCTGTTGCAAATGATGTTAAACAGGTTACTGAAGTTTCATTTGATGGAGATAACAGTCCTGAATACGGTGATGTGTACTCAATAACCATCAAAGATGCAGATGACAACTCTATTGCAGAAGCGGCTATCACTGTCGCCTATGAAGACAGCGAGAGTCATTATGATATACTTGATAGTCTGGGGGATCAGATACAACTGCTGACCTCCGGAGATATATCTTACAGCGTTGAAGATGATGGAAACGGCGGTTACAAGCTTGTTCTCACTTCAGAGAATGCGGGCATTCCTTTTACCGTTGAACCGTCTGTCGTTAATCGTGCAGAAGGTCAGGATAATACCCAGCCTGAAGTCAGCAATGACACTGAAAATGTTGAAGAAGTCATTCCCGAAACCCAGACTGTTGAATATGACCTCGGTGAACAGAGATATGACGCAGGAGATGTTTTCAGTCTTACAGTTAACGGTGCAGAATACACTTACACTGTAACCGGAAATGAAGCTGATACGGATGAAATTATTGACGCTGTTGCTGGTCTTCTTGATGATGCAGGTGTAACCGCTTCCAACGACAGCGGTAAACTGAAACTTCAGGCTAATATCAGCGGTTCGTCTTTTACTTACAGCCTTGTAATGTCAAATATTGAGCTTACAGAAAACGTTGTGACCATAGGTGAAGATTCGGTAACAAGCAACGATGAGATTGCACAGGTTTCCACGGTTGTAATAACTGCCGGAACTATTGAGGCAGGTGACACTTACTCTGTGACACTTAATGGGTATACCGAATCATATGTTCTCAGCGGTGATGAGGAAGTGGGCGATATAGTATCTGCGCTTATCGACCAGCTTGAAACTTGGGATACAACAGAAGACTTTGTTTTCGAGGCTGTAGAGTCTGAAAGCGGCTCCGGTGTTTATGACGTCATCAAAATAACAGCAGTAAATCCTGGTGTGGATTTCACTCTTGAAAGTGAAGTAATCAACCGTCCTGCAGGAGCAGATGATACTCAAAACACTGATATAACAGTTGAAAACGATAATGTCACAGAAGTTGATGCCGTTGCTCAGGTTGAAACAGTGACAGTTTCCACGGGAACAATTGAAGTAGGTGATACTTACTCAGTAACAATTGACGGGCACACTGAGTCATACGTCCTCAGCGGCGATGAGACTGTTGGAGATATTGTCTCTGCACTTCTTGACCAACTTGAGCTTTGGGATTTAGGTGATAACTTTACTTTTGAAGCAGCTGAATCTGAAAATGGTTCCGGTGTTTACGATGTTATTAAAGTTACAGCAAATAACGTTGGAACAGGTTTTACAATTGAGGGTGAAGTTTTAAACCGTTCCGAAGCTGATACTGACGATAACGGAGCAGTTATTGTTACTCCCACACCGAATGTGGAAGAGAGTGATGCTCTTGCTGGAATATTTGATGTTACTGTTCTTGAGAATCTTGTGAATGGAGATTCACTTTTTGTTCTTCTTGATACAGATAATGACGGAGATTTTAACGGAGTAGCAGATCTTTCGTTTGAAGCTGTTTACAATGAAGGACAGTCAGTAAGCGACTTCCTCCAGGGAATAGCAGATGAAATAAACGATCATGACTTTTCTGCTTCAGTTGACGGGAACATTCTTCAAATCATAGGGCAGCCCGAAACTGATTACGATGTTCATGCTATTATGAACATGGTTAATCCATATTAACAATTAATAGTCCCGTCTTTTTTAAAGGCGGGCTCTCTCTAAGAACAAGATTACAATCTTGCCGGTGTCCTGAACTAAGAATACCGGCAGTTTTTCCTTTTGAAGGTTAAAGGCAGCTCCGGCAGCGTATGCTTCGGAGCTGCCTTCCCCTTAAGCCAGAGGTTTATTTAAATGATTAAAGCAATTAATAATATTGTAAACAAACCTGTTTTTAAATTTGTCAGTTGGTGCAGTTTTTCTTTTATTATAATTTTCAGTTTTTTTATAAATCTTCTTACACTGGCCATTCCTATATTTTCTCTGCAGGTTTTTGACAGAGTGCTCACAAGCCGTAGTGTAAATACATTGATAGCGCTTATTACAGGGGCAGTAATTGCATTGTTTTTATCAGCACTAATTGATCTTATACGGGCACATTCTCTTATAAGAATAGCAAACAGTATTGATCTGAACCTCAATCCTAAAATGATGGATGCAAGCATCAATATGGCATCAATGACTGGTAAAGTAAGCTCTCAGGCGATTAAGGATGTTATCAGTTTTAAAAATTTTATGTCAGGGAGCCATGGATTAATAACTCTACTCGATGCACCATGGATACCTGTATTCTTTTTTGTTGTGTGGCTCATTCATCCTTTGCTTGTGGTTGTTATGTTCATGAGTATGGTGCTGCTCCTTATGATCAATGTAGTAAATGAGTTTTTGACTGGTAGCAAACTAAAAGAAGCAGGAGAAATATCTCTTGAAGCCCAGCATATTGCAGATGAAATAATGAGAAATTCAGATGCAGTCAGGGCAATGGGTATGAAAAATCATGTCCTTAGGCATTGGTTTTCTAAGTATGGTGAAAGTACAAGAATTCTTTCAGAAACAAGTGATAAGGCTGGCTATCTTGCTTCAGCAGGCAAATTTACGAGATTCTGTCAGAATATTGCCATGACAGGTGTTGGTGCTTATTTAGCTATTAATAATGAAATAACTGTGGGCTCAATGATTGCTGCAAATATTTTATCTTCTAAAGGTACTGCACCTCTTGAAGGACTTATAAACAGTTGGAAAAATTATATTAATACTAAAGCTGCAGCAGACAGGCTGAATGAAATGTTTGAGGAGTTTTATTTAGAGGAAAATAAAACAGAGCTGCCGGTACCTGTAGGTAAGATTAGTGTTGAGAAAGCTGTTTATGTGCCGGCAGGAGGGGTTTTTCCCATTCTGAAAGGTATCAGTTTTGAAATTCCAGCAGGGAAAACAGTGGCCTTTCTGGGGGCAAGCGGCGCCGGGAAAAGTACACTAGCCAAAGTTATGACCGGAATCTATAAGCTGCGTTCAGGAAGTATCAAACTTGATAATGCAGATGTTTTAAATGTCTGGAGCAGAGATAATTTTGGCAGATATGTCGGTTATCTACCGCAAGAAATTATGCTTTTTTCAGGAACAGTCAGAGACAACATCGCAAGGTTTTCCGATGCAACTGATGATGAGGTGATCGCTGCGGCTATCGAAACTGATGCACATAAAATGATCCTTCAACTACCACATGGCTATGACACAATTATAGGTTCTCAGGGAGTTGCTCTTTCAGGAGGGCAGAAACAGCGGATTGGGCTTGCAAGAGCATTTTTTGCCAATCCCAAACTTATCGTGCTGGATGAGCCTAACGCTTTTTTGGACTCCGAAGGAGAACTAGCTTTGATCAGCGCTATCAAAAAAGCCAAAAGCAGGAAAGCGACTGTGGTGGTCATTACTCACAAGCTTTCGTTGGTAACAGATGCAGATATTCTTGGAGTGATTTCTGACGGTCTACTTCAGATGTATGGACCACATTATGAAGTTATAAAGCAGCTCACTGCGGGCAGTCTTAAAAAACAGCAAATGCAGTTTAAAGAAGGGATGACTGCATGAAAGATAACATTCCTTCTTCAACTAAAAAGTACATAACAACAGGATTATTTATCATCTTCTTTGGTGTAATCGGTATTTTGTTTTGGGCATCAGTATATAAAATTAATGCAGGAGCAGTAGCTTACGGAGAAATTATTCCGGCGGAAGACACTGTTAAAATAGAGCACCTGGAAGGCGGAGTTGTCTCAGAAATTATGGTAAAAGAAGGCGACAGAGTAAGTGAAGGACAACCACTGCTAAAATTAAGTATTTCAACTGCAGTGGCACAGCTTGCTGTGCTGGAAAATGAGAAAGCAGCCTTGGAAGCCATTGTTAAAAGACTTGAGGCAGAAAGAGACGGCAAGCAATACAAAGCAGAAATACAATCAAATGTTTCAGGATCAATATTTACGCAAATTGAACTATTCCGAGTCAGAAAAGAATCGCTTTTTCAGGATATAGAAATTTTAAGTCAGAGAATTGCTCAGACAGAAGCTGAAATAACAGCAATGAAATTTAGCCGAACCGCTTTAGAAAAAATTCTTTCTACATCCGGTGAAGCATTGAAGATGAATACTGAGCTTTATGAACACAGATATATCGAAAAACGTATTCTGTTGGAAAACCAAAATAAAGTCGCCGAAACCGAAGGAGAACTCGGAAAGATAAATGCTGAAATTGCCAGTGCTGAACAAAAAATAATCGAAACAAAGTTCCAGATTCTCAAGATTCAGTCTGAGTGGCGTAATGACCTCCTTGAACAGCTAAGGAAAGCGTATGATGATTTGGCGACTGTTTCAGAAAGACTAACTGCCGCACAGGATGTAACCGAAAGGAGTATTATTCTATCTCCTGTTGAAGGAGTTGTTCAGGATCTCAGATTTAAAACAATTGGCGGAGTTATACCTCCAAACGGCTTAGTTATGGAGATTGTTCCTTTAGATAAAGAGCTTCTCATCGAAGCAAGGGTATTTCCTGATGATATTGATGTTGTTTATCCTGGTTTAACCAGTTATGTCAGATTGACAGCATTCAAAGCCAGAGAACATTTCGCTCTTCAGGGAGAAGTCGCAAGAGTTTCTGCGGGAACATTCAAAGATGAACGAACGGGAGACACTTATTATAAAGCGATAGTACGCATAAATAGTGAGGAATTGCAAAAGAAACAATTTAATGATGTTAAGCTTTTTCCCGGAATGATTGCAACTGTTGATATCGTATTCGGTGAAAGAACTGTAATGCGTTACCTCCTTGATCCTATTATTGACAGTTTTCGCAAAGCTTTTAAAGAACAGTAAAGAGAGAAAGGTGATGCTGAAATCTACTTTTATATTTATCTTTAGTTTGTTTTTACTTGCTGATACGTATGCTATGACATTTGATGAGGTGTGGAAACTGGCCTCAAAGGATAATCCAGGCATTCAGGCTGCTATACATTCCTATAAAGCGCAGCTTGAACAGACGAAACAGGCAAGAGCCGGATTACTGCCGTCAATTACATTTGATGCATCAATGATGAAAAATAGTTCAAATGCGGTTTTTACTAATAAGAGTGCGGTTGAAACAAAGTATTCTGAAAACTATGATTCATCCGTATATACATTAAAGTTTATCCAGCCTGTTTTCAGGGCAGAATCTCTTCTTGCTTACGAGGAAGCAAAGAAATATCCCAAAATAGGCAAAATATTGCTAAGGAAAACATATGAGGAACTTTTCGGTGCAGTTCTGGAAGCGTTTGTTAACGTGCTTTTTAATAAAGAGTATCTGAATGTGACAATTTCCAAAAAGAATTCGATTGTTGAGCAAATGAACGATTTGGAGAAACGCTTTGAGCTTGGTGACGCAACCGTGACCGATCTGACAGAAGCTAAAGCAAGATACGATCTTGTTTTAGCTGAGGAAATAGCCGTAAACAACGCTTATGTCTTATCAAAAAAACTTTTAGCAATTACTGCTAATCTGCCGGAAAGCGAAATTGATGCAGATGATTTTGCAACAGGTTTTTTTACCGATATCAAACTTAATTCACAAGATTATTGGATTAACAAAGCTAAGAAAGAGAACGTTGATATAGTGTATAAAAAAGCTGAGCTGGCAATATCAGAAATCATTTTGCGCAAAGAAAAATCTAAAAACTTGCCAACTGTTGATTTTACCGCATCGTACACTAATTCGGACAGCAACGGAGATACAAATGGGGTTGCAGAAGACTCTGAAGTCACATCTTTTGGCTTGAATTTCAGGTTACCTCTAATACAGGGAGGCGGAACGGTTGCCGGAGTCAGAGAAAAAGCCGAGTTAAAATTTAAGACAATATATGAATTACAACAAGTCAGCCTTGATGTGACATCAACAATCTCGAATATTTACTCAAATCTCCTTAGTACTCACGCAAGGATTAATGCATTTCAAATGGCTATCGAATCTGCAAAGCTGGCTGTTATTGCCAATGAAAAAGGCTTTGCAATAGGAACAAGAACAAATGTGGATTTGCTGGACGCAAAAGAGCAATATTACAAAATAAGAAAAGATTATTATCAGACTAAATTGAATTACATACTTAGTTATTATGGTCTTTTAACAGCATCAGGTCGATTAGCTGAATTAGGCATTATTCAAGAAGGCGGGAATCGATAAGTTCTTGCATATCGTTTATAATAAATAGTTAGTTGGTTGTATGATTTTGGAAATACCGCCAAAAATACCGTTTTTTTTTGTGATGGTTATTACTTTAAAGCCCACGATTTAACATCATTGTGACATGACTGTTGTAAGCGTCCCTCTTTTCTTACAGCAGATATTTAGAGTTTTCCGCTCTTTCAGCATACTCCTCCGGAGTCATTTTCCTCAGAGAATCATGCGGTCTTTCTGTATTGTATTCAACCATCCATCGGTCAGCTTCTTCCCGAACTTCGCTTAAAGAGAAAAACAAATGCCTGTCCAGCACCTCGTTCCTGAATTTACGATTAAACTTTTCCACATATGAATTCTGAAATGGCTTGCCAGGCTGTATAAATTCAAGCTCAACATCATGGTATTCCGCCCAGTCAGCCAGCTTTACCGAGATAAACTCAGAGCCGTTGTCCATTCTGAGCTTAACCGGATAACCTCTCCAAGAAGCAATCCTGGCAAGAACTCTGATAATTCTTGCTGCCGGAAGATTGAGATCAACCTCTATGGTAAGAGCTTCCCGATTAAAATCATCAACGACACTAAATGTTCTGTATTTCCTCCCACAGTATAAGCTGTCACTCATGAAATCTATAGACAAGGACTGGTTGATAGATTCAGGCACACTGATAGGGAGAGGATTCCTGTTTGGAGGCCTTCTTTTCGCCTTACGGAACATGTTGAGCTTCAGTAGGCAATAAACCCTAAGCTATATCCCGGATATTTCTCACACAGTTCGAGCAGAACAGCTATAACATGTACATCCAGCTGATAGTAATAAACCGGGCGGCTTATGCTTGCAGTACGGCAGGTATGATTTACGCTCATGCCGTAAGCGGCCCTACAGTAATCTGCTAAACTACGTTTCTCCGACGGCTTTAAAGCTTTTTTGAGAGAATATCTTTCAGAGCTGTATTCTCTTCTTCTAGTTCTTTTAATCTCTTGATGTCTGAGGCTTCCATGCCTCCATATTTGGACTTCCTGTTGTAGTCTGTGGCGTTACTCCGTACTCACGGCAGATGTCTTTTACCTGTCTGCCGGACTCGGCTTCTTTGAGTATTTTTACGATCTGAGTTTCTGAAAATCGACTGCGTTTCATTAAGTCCTCCTGTTATTAATCTACAGGGAAACTCTAATTCTGAACTGTATTTTTAGGAATGTTTACAAATACACTGTGGAGTTGATTAAGGCTAATCTTTGGCAAGATAAAGCCTCAGCAAAACGCAGAGGCTTTAAATGTTTACACGTCTGATGATACTCATCATAATTACAGTCATTAATGACTTCAGTAGCAATCTAAATAGTCACCATACTTGATTTGGTCTGCTTCTATTTTCATTTTCAGGAATGTGTTTAATGTTTCTATTATTTTTATTGTGTCACAGTGACATGCTTTTTTGCGGCTATAAAGTGAAATTTGTGTTTTATAATTATTGATTATTGACTCGTACTCTTCGCTTATATCGTTGTCAAAATTTGCTTCATAAATATCTGGTATAGTGTGTACAAATTGCTTAAAGTAATTAGGTTCATCATATGGTATCGGTTTGCCTTTACCTTCAGTGAATTCAAATTCAGTATCAATAATAGGTTCTGAGTAAGAAATATTTCGTTCTGATCTGCCGTTTGGATCAAGATGGTAAACGAGAATTTTGGTTATTTCATAAGCTGCGATAGAATTCGCATTTGATGCGATATCTTTTAAAATATCTTTGTGTTGCGAAAAGTCTTCGACCATTTTTATGGCTGACGCTGTTGCGTTTCCACTAATTAGTGCCAATAGAGACGCAGTAAATAAAAAAAGATAAACATCTGTATGAAAATACTCTGAAAAAGGGAATATGTGCCACGCTTCGTTTTTAGTGAATTCATCAAAGTTATTATATTTCAGAGACATTTGATCGATGAATGATTTAATATCATTTTGTGAGTTATTGAAATTCTTAAAATCCTGAGTTTCAAGAATAATCAATTCTCTGATATGTTCAGCAGTTCTTTTTGCATTTTCTACACCCCATAGCTCTTTATATAATTTTTTATATTCTTGTATACCAAGATGTTCTATGAAATATTTTTTAATTTTTGGGTGAGTTATAAAGTTATATGTATACCCATGATGGAAGTTAAAGTCTTCAGGCTTACCTGTAAGGTGGTGAATATATTCTTGAAGTTCATTTTTCGATAGCCAGGACAATACTCTAACTAGGTTGACTTCATATATAATTTTTTGATTTTTATCAAAAAATGGTGGTCTTAAATAGATATTAGAATTTTTCAAATATCTAGAAAAAATTATTTGAATCTCTTTTTGATACTTTTCAGTTGTCGTTTGAGTCAGCGTACTTATAAGGTTAATAATAAGCCACTCAAATTTTATATCTTCATTTGAAACTAGTGGAATTGATCCATTGTGGCTATACCTGTTTAATAAAGCGTTTATGCAAGTTTCAATAAAAATAATTCCTAATTGTTCAAACTCGGTAATTTGAGTATAAAATAGGTCGCTTATATTTTGTTCTTCTGAAGTAATAGGAAATTCCTCCGGACCAGAATACTCTGTTCTTGCTATAGTTGAAGAGAGTTCCTTGTTTGCGCTGGTTAATAATTCAAATATTATTTTTGCTTTTAGTGCCCATGCGTCACTATCTTTTGGATTCATGTTTAATGCTGTGTCAAGGACCTCTAATGCATCATCAACTTCAGACAATTTTATATAGCACAGTGCCATCTTGCGATATATGCTGCTTGCTTTAGATTTATCTTCGTTTTCAAGTTTCTCTTTAAGTTCTAATAGTTCGTCTAGGACTGAAAAAGAATTAATATTGTTATTATCGAATTTGATTGTCTTCCCTTCAGGAGTCTGAGCTTTAATATCGTTAATCAAATCCAGGAGGCTTTGGCCTTCCAAATCAATGGGAAGGTGCTTTTCGAGAATTTCATATAAAAATTCATAGTTTTCTAGTGCTTGATTTCTGGATTCAATTTCATCTTTTAGAAATGATTTTCTCTCTTTAAGTTTATCAATATATTGTTTAGAATTAGACTGGTTTTTTAAGCCTCTATATGCTGGAAATTCTTTATTCTCTCCTTTTCCAAAAATTGACAGGTAAGGTTTCAGTAAGCATAAATTATCTATTAGTATTTCAGCGTCTTTATAAATTTCTATTTTTTCACGTCTTCCATAATGCTCATGTTCAACAATATATTTTCTAAAGTCTTCTTTATTTTTTAATATACCAGCAATCCAGTTGCTTAAGCCTATGGAGCTACCATAACCTTTTTCTTTGATGTAGCTTGTTAATGCATATTTTTTTCTATTTTCCATAATTACACCCAAGATTACGTTTTTTTAATGAGTTTATTATGCGAATATAACTGTCATGAGATCCAATAAAAACAGTTTCGTTAAAAACAAGCATTCTGTAGTTATTGTTTAGTTTGTAGGATTTTGCTTGCGTCAATCCTGAAATTTTTCGCCAATTAGTGTTCATATTTTTTGATAAATGTATAAGCATTCGAGCTTTATCAATTATCCTTTTCGGAACATCATTAATAATTTTAATTTTAACCATACCATTCTCCTTTTATTTAATCTAATTCAAATGATAACTCTGCCAAATTGGTAACATATGAAAAAAAAGAAATACTTGAGGTTATGTTTAGTTCTCTAACAGTAATTAATATGGAGAAAATATCAGATATTGAAGAGACAGGACAACTGCTCAAACAAAAGAGGGAAGGGCAGGGGCTTAATCAGAAGGAATTTGCTGAGGGCGCAGGGGTAAACCGCACAGTTTCCTCAGTGGAGCGTGGGAAACCTACTGCGCAGATTGGCAAAGTAATCAAGCTACTCAGGTACGTAGGGATCTCCAATTACGTTGGTGATGAATAATGGACCATTAACATTTACATCGAGGTAAAAGGGGAGTATGCAAAAGCTGGAAACCTTATCAATACAGGCGTTGATATGCTATTTGAATATGACGAAGCGTACAGCCTTACTGGTCTGTCGCTCATTCTGACCATAAAAGAAAAATTGTTCGAAGTGACTGAATCCAGAATATTCTTTGAAAGCTTTCTCCCTGAATGATAAAGATATTCTTCAGCTGATAGTAAAGCTTGAACAGACATCGGCAGAAAACGACATGTACCGCCTTTGTCTGACAGGTGCTCAGGCGGAGACGTCTATCAAAATGAAAATTATACCTACCGCTTGGTAACTCACTAAGTACTCACATAGTCAAACCATTCAGCCCTAGATTTGAAGGTTTACCCGTAAACGAGTTTTTCTGTAATAAACTGGCGGAGTGATTATTTTTATTGCATATTGCTTATATAGGGCAGGGTATGAATCTCTAGTCTTCTACATTTCCGTTCTCCATGTTTTATCGTTCATCAATCTTTATAATTATCGAACCATTTCTTTGAAAAGATACTAAAAGTTTCTTGGTTGTCTTGTCTGAAGAGTAATCTTATTGATTTTTTTCAACATTAATGGGTCTGCACCTTCTGAAATCATCCTTCTTGCTTCATCTCTTTTTATACGGGCTTCTTTGAGAGATATTTCAGGGTATACACCAAGTGACAGTGTCTTTCTTTTACTAGCAAAGCGGTAGTCCATACGAAAGTATTTAAAACCGCTAGGAAATATAAATGTTAGATATATAAGTAATTATTAGTAATTTTGGAAATATTAAAATCTTCTAGGAATATAAAAAGAGTGCCGAAAGGGGGACTCGAACCCCCACGCCCTTGCGGACTGCGGATTTTGAGTCCGCTGCGTCTACCTATTCCACCATTTCGGCTTTATATGAAGGATGCGTATTCTATGTTTCTCTTAAAAAACTGTCAAGGTTTTGATAATTACATATTTAATAAATTATATTTTTTCTGAAATATTATTTTTCTATGAATGTTTTACAATTTTTTTTCAGCCTCAGAGTATTGCTGACAGAGGAACTTAGTGTGTTAAAAGCTAATGGTGTGAAAATTAACTTGCATAAAACCTGTTCTATGGATAATTTTGTGGTAGACTGTTTTTAGAAGTTGCTTTTTAAAAGCGAAATTATGTGTCCAAAAGACATTTTTTCTACTTCAGGAGGTATCCTTATGATGAGGATCGAAAAGAACAAAAAAGGTTTTACACTTATCGAGCTTCTGGTTGTTGTTGCAATCATTGGTATTCTTGCTGCTATCGCAATTCCCCAGTTCTCCAAATACCGTACAAGAGCTTATAACTCTGCTGCTCAGTCTGACTTGAGAAATGTTCAGACGGCTTTTGAAGGTTACTTTGCCGACTATCAGGAATACCCTGATGCAATAGCTGCAGCTGTTGGTGAAATAACTCTTAACAGCACAAATGGTGAGGAAGATAATATGACGCTTTCTTCCGGTGTTGGTATTGTTACTGCTGCAGGTACTAATAATATTAGCTACGCTGCTGTTACAAAGCATACTCAGGGAGATAACTGCTATTCTTCTGATTCAGACAGCTCTACTATTAATGTTGATGACAACGTGTCCAGAGGCGATACCGTATCCGACTGCGATGCCCCTGCTGCTCCTTAACACTTACTTAGTTTAAATTCCCAAAAGCCGACTGGTTTATCCGGTCGGCTTTTTTTGTTTCTGCCGTCATAAGTTTGATGTATAATCCGCTTATGATAAAGATAGATTCCCTTGTAAAACGTATTAAGAAGAAAACCGCTGTGGACGGCATCAGTTTTGAAGTGAAAAAGGGCAAGGTTTTTGCTCTTCTCGGTCTCAATGGTGCGGGTAAATCCACCACGATCAAAACCATTCTTGGCTTTATACGCCCCACATCCGGCAATGTCATTGTAGACAGCACCAATATTGGTTATCTGCCGGAAAATCCATACTACTATGATTATCTTACTTTGAAAGAACTTCTCGCTTTTTCTCTTTCATCATCAGGCATTAAAGACCGTGTCAAAGAGCGTATTAATCACATGGCGGAAAGGGTAGGGATGGCTGAAAATCTTGATAAGCAGCTCCGCACTTTTTCAAAGGGCATGGTTCAGCGTTCGGGCATTGCCGCCGCTCTAATCCATGAGCCGGAGCTTGTGATTCTCGATGAACCAATGAGCGGGCTTGACCCCCTTGGTCGACGCATGGTTTTTGACCTCCTCACTGAACTGAAAGAGAAAGGGGCTACCGTGCTTTTCTGCTCTCATATATTAAGCGATGTGGAGAGGCTTTGTGATACGGCTGCGATAATGAATAAAGGAAAAATAGTCCGCATGTTTACAAGGGAAGAACTTCTGCTGGCTTCCAAACAGACTGAAGTATTCTTTGAAAAATCTGAAAGCCTGAAAGAGGCTGTCAGGGAAATGCAAATTGCGGAATATGATCAGACAGTTGGTGTATTTGTTGATTCAGCGGATATCGTCAGTTTTATTGAAAGCATGAAATTGAAAGGATTTAACGCTGTGACTGTGAAGTCTGCTGACAACGCATTGGAGCGTATATTTGAAGAGGCTGTGCGATGAGACAGGTATGCTTTATAACTTTTCTTGAGGGCGTACGGAACAGAGTTCTTTATGCGATTTTTGTTTTTGCCATTATTATCATGTTTTTAAGCACCATTTTCTCACAGTTTTTTATGCAGGATCTGGGCAAGGTTGTAGCGGATTTTAATCTGAGCGCAATGTCTCTAGCCGGGCTTCTGATAAGCTTTTCCGTCTCTGTGGGTTTGATCGCCAAGGATCTGGACAGGCGCACAATATATTTTGTTCTTGGGCGCAATATCTCCCGCAGAGGCTATATATTCGGTAAGTTTGCAGGGCTTGCACTCCTTATAATATGTGCTTATATCATTATTTTTCTGCTTACCCATATCCCTATACTGCTTATGAAGGCGTCAATCCCTGCATATTTTAAAAACTTTTCGTGGGGCGCATATGCTCTTGCAGCTTTTGCAGATCTGATTAAGTGTATCTTTCTCAATACCGTCATTATCTTTTTCAGCTCATTCGTCACAGCTTCGTTTACGACTCTGGTGTTCTCTATCCTTATATATATAGCAGGACAGAGTCTGGGGGAGGTGCTGAGCTATGTTTCATCATCGGAAACCTACTCGGCTATTGCCGGTTTTCTTAATATTGTTAAGTATATTGTGCCGGATTTCTCATCTCTGGATTTCAAAACGGTTGCCGCAAACGGAATAATGCCTCCTGCGGGAATATATTTCGGGTCAATTGCATATGCTTTGGTGTATTCCGCTGTTCTGCTTCTTCTGGCAGGGATAATTTTTGAGCGTAAGGAGTTCCCGTGAGAATCTCATTGGGGCTTCTCTGCCTTCTTATTCCCCTGCATATATGGTTAAGCGGAGCTTTTATTACCAATAAAGCCGATTTCGACTCAAAGTTTGAGCGTGATATAGCTGTTTCAGGCAGGCTTTTACGTTTTACCTCTCTTGAATTTAAAGGACTTGCCGCAGACAGCCGCCTGCTTTCCGCAATATTTTATGTAGGGAAGATGCTTCAGGACAGAGGTATTATCAAAGGACAGGATTGGGACTGGTTTGAGGCTAATGTGAAGGCATCCTCAGAGCTTGACCCTTATTTCTATGACACATATTACTTTGCCTCGTTAACTCTTGCGTGGAGCGCAAACCGTCCTGAGGCGGCCGTGAAGATTCTTGAGAAAGGTATAGAAAAGAGACCGGAAAGCCACAGGCTTCTTTTTAATCTTGGTTTTATCTATTATTATTTCCTTAAAGACAGTGCAAAAGCATCGGAGTACATAGGGCAGGCAGCCAAAATTAAAGGTGCGCCGCCTTTTTATGCCAACCTTGCCGCAAGGCTTGCATATGACTCCGGCAGACATGAAACCGCAGCAGCTTTCTTGTTGGATATGCTTAATCACACAGGCAATGAAAATGTCCGTGCAATGTATGAAAAAAGACTTATTGCCTTACAGAGAGCAATAGAGTTGGAAAAGGCAGTGAGAATTTACAAAGAAAAATATTTCACCGTACCTTCAGGAGTTGATGAGCTAAAGGCTAAAGGTGTGATAACCGTTGTGCCTGTTGATCCTTACGGTGGGGAGTATTTCATCAATGAAAAAGGAAGAGTGTATTCCACCAGTGGTTTTGCCGAAAAAAAACAGTAAAAAGCGCTGCCTGAATTTTTTCTTAAAAAGCATAAAATAGTAGATTGACAAAGATAAAAGTATATGCAATATTTTCCTTCCCGAAACCTAAGAGCGGTCAGGGGGATTTCTCAAGCGGCATCACTTGTTTCGGCTTGGAAGTTCGTAAGAAAAAGAGCTGTAAAAATGTCAAAAAAATACTTGACAATAAACGCTCTCTTATATATGCTCTCACTTCGCTAAAGACGCTGGTGTAGCTCAATCGGTAGAGCAACTGACTTGTAATCAGTAGGTTGTGGGTTCAATTCCTATCACCAGCTTCACTTGAAGAGCCGGGTTACGCCCGGCTCTTATAAACAAGGCTTTAGTAATCGGTTGTCTGAGTAAGACGGTCGATTTAAGCCGCTTCTATCGGGGCGGCATAAATTTTAAAATATAAGAAGGGGAGATACCCAAGCGGCCAAAGGGGGCAGGCTGTAAACCTGTTGTCGTAAGACTTCGGAGGTTCGAATCCTCCTCTCCCCACTTCTTTTTTTTCCTACGGGTTGTTCCGTGGGTATATATGCCAATATGCGGGTGTAGCTCAGTTGGCTAGAGCATCAGCCTTCCAAGCTGAGGGTCACGGGTTCAAGTCCCGTTACCCGCTTTTTTCTAGTGCTTTCAAAGGCGGCGACACCGTACCAGTTCGCCCCTTTTTTGCGTTTTGACGCCCTCGTGGCTCAGTCGGTCAGAGCGCGTCCTTGGTAAGGACGAGGTCACCGGTTCAATTCCGGTCGAGGGCTTTTAAATTCAGGAGGAGACCAGATGGCTAAAGCTAAGTTTGCTAGAACGAAGCCCCACGTCAACGTAGGAACAATTGGTC
>LUZY01000005.1 GCA_001603805.1 Deferribacterales bacterium Deferri_01 | reverse complement strand
GCCTGTACAGCAAGTTCTCTCATACGCTGGAGCATATCCTGTATGTTCTGCAGTCCGCCTTCTGCTGTCTGAAGAAGCGATATACCGTCCTGGGCGTTAAGAGAGGCTCTTTTGAGACCAGATATCTGACCTCTCAATTTCTCAGATATCGCCAAACCTGATGCATCATCAGAGGCTGAGTTGATTCTGAGGCCGCTTGAAAGTCTTTCAAGGGATTTACTTACTGCGTTGTTTGTCTGTCCCAGATATCTCTGAGCCGTGAGTGAAGGGACGTTAGTGTTGATATACATTGCCATGATTTCCTCCTTGCTGGCACCCGCTGGACTTCCTTGTCCTGCGGTTTAACCCGTCCAAACCGAGCCGGAACATTTCCGCGTCGAAAGTGGCTGTTTGGAGAGTTACAAAATTCTTTTTTATTTGCGGTCTAAAGAACCTTGTGCAGAGGGCTGAAAATAAAAAAAGGCCGATGGCTATTAAATAGCCATCGGCCCGATTATTTCAGTACCGAATCGCATATAGGGATTCTTTATAAAAACCGTTTTTTGAGGAGAGCTTAAACTCACCTGAGTGTTATATCGGCAATAATTCCTGACACTTTAATTTTTTTTATCATTTAAATAAAAAAAATTTCAGCACCCGAATTGCCCGTGTTCTCAAACATTATTTATCAGCTAATTACATCCTTAGACACCGGGTAAAACTTCGGGTCATCCCGCATTGACTCACCGGTTCTTTTCTTATACAATTTCCTATCAAAAGCAGGATGGATTTAATGATAAAAGAAAAAAACCTTAAGGCTCTTAAACAATGCCGTCCGGAACTATATAATCTGGTGGTAAATACTAAAATCTCATCCAGATACAAAGTTGTCTCATCACTTCATCCGAAGAAATATCCTAATCTTCTTGATACTCTTATCGGCAAATATTACTACGACAATAGAGATCCTTTAGGAAATTCAAAGAAATTAATCACTGACAAAAAAATAAATGTGCGTCATCTCTCGGTTTATCTGGGTATGGGGCTTTTTTATAATATAATGAACTATGCTTCTCTTTACGGAGCAGCTGATTCGCAGTTTTTGATCATAGAAAAAGACCCTGAAATCTTTGCTTTGGCAGTGGAGCATATAGATATAGAAAAATACCTGAGAGAAGAAAGATTTCACTTTATTGTAGGAAAAGACCTTAACGAACTCTATCCTTACATGAACAGATTTATGAGTTCGGGAAATAATAAATTTTTCTCTAAAGCTATAAACTATATCGAAGAGCCTGCATCATTTACCAGCAATAAAGACTATTATATCAGCGCAGTGAGAGTTTTAAATGATGCAATAAAAGAAGTAATACTTTTCTTCGGTAATGATCCTCTGGACTCCCTCATAGGGATTGACCACACTTTCGTAAACATCAAAGAAATAGTTGAATATCCCGGTATAGCCGATCTTAAGGATAAGTTTAAAGGACGCCCCGGAATAATAGTATCCACCGGGCCTTCTCTTAATAAAAATATACACCTGCTTAAAGGGCTTGAAGACAAGGCAGTGATTGCCGCTGCGGATGCATCTGTCAGAGTTATGAAAAAGCACGGCCTCAAGCCTCATTTTGCCACATCACTTGAAAGAGTGGAGGCAACAAGCAAACTTTTTGAAGGGCTCACGGAAGATGATGTGAGAGACATCTACCTCGCCGCCTGCCCTGTTGTACATCCGCTGACCTATGAAAATTTCAAAGGCGACAGGATCGTGGTTTACAGAAACTTTGCCACTTTTCAATGGCTTGATATACCTAAAGGAACACTGGACATAGGTCCTTCCGCTGCCAACATGGCATTTAAAATTCTGGAATATATGGGGTGCAACCCTATCATCCTTATAGGGCAGGATCTCGCTTTCGGTGAAGATGACCTTACCCACGCAGCAGGCAGCACTTACGGTGAAAAAGAGGAAATATACTACAAACGCAAAAACCTCATGGTCGAAGGCAATTATGTTCCTCAGATCAAAACGACAGCAGTCTGGGATACTTTCCGGAAATATTACATGAAAGATATAGCTGTTTTTTCAGGCAAGGTTATTAACGCTACCGAGGGCGGGGCCAAAATTCACGGGACAGAGCTGATGACTTTTGCAGACGCCATAGAGCAGTATGTGAAAGATGTTCCGCCTGCAAATATAACAGCGCTTTTTAAAGACTACCTTCATAAGCCCGACCAGAATGAAATTATGGAATGTTATGAAAAAACTCTTAAAAAGGTTGAATACAGCATAAACTACTGTGAGTCTGCCATGAAAAGGCTTTATGACGGATATTTAGACTGTGTGAAATACAAAGATGAAATCCTTGAGCCTTTTATACTTAACGGCAAATATGATCATGAGAAAGCGGTAAAACTTATAAGAAAGAGCGAAACTGTGAATTCCATATTTGCAGAGCAGGACTTTTTTCACATTCTTATGCACTATGTCCAGTCATATTACATACGGACAATGATTGAGATTCATTCTGTTCTTGCCAGCCACAACAAACAGGAAGAGAAAAACAACGGAATCATGATGCTTATGAAAGACATGCTGGGAGTAATGGTTGAGCTGATTAAAAAAATGCTGAAAATGCTTTATGTCCTGAAAGCCTTACTGGAAGCCAACCTGAACAAAATAAAAAAAGAAGAAGCAGAAACCGCCGGATAAACCTTTCCGGCGGGAAAAAGCCTAGTCAACAATATTTATATCGGCAGTCCAGTTCCTAAGTTCATCAACGGTAAGGAAATGCGGATTGGAGTCTGATTTGTAGAAGAACTCAGGCTGGACCTTTGTTCCGCCATCTGTAAAATGCCTGTCCAGTGACCACCATGAATAGTTGGGATATATGATATAGTAGCTGTCATACTCATATGTCATGGGAGCATCCTCCATTGTGATCATCTCCTCATGCATTTTTTCCCCTTCACGTATGCCAATCTCTTTCAGCTCCGCATCAGGAAGCATGGATTTTGCCAGATCGGTTATGTTGAATGAGGGAATCTTCGCCACATAGATCTCTCCGCCTTTTGCTTCGCTTATTCCTCTCATAACCATCTGCACGCCTTCATCAAGGGTTATCCAGAAACGTGTCATGCGGAAGTCGGTAATGGGGAGAGTTTTCTCGCCGCTCTCAATGAGCTTTCTGAAGAAAGGAATTACCGAGCCCCTGCTGCCTGCAACGTTTCCGTATCGCACAACACTGAACTTGGTTTTTTTGGAACCGGCATAAGCATTGGCTGATGTGAAAAGCTTGTCGGAAACGAGCTTCGTTGCGCCGTAGAGATTAACGGGATGCACAGCCTTATCTGTGGAGAGAGCTATAACTTTTTCCACACCTCTGTCGATTGCGGCGTCTATTACGTTTTCCGCTCCGGTTATGTTGGTCTTTATCGCTTCCATGGGGTTGTATTCGGCGGCAGGAACCTGTTTCAGCGCTGCTGCATGCACAACAATATCCACACCGTCAAACGCACGGTACATCCTCTCCCTGTCTCTGACATCACCTATAAAAAAGCGGAGCTTAGGCAGATATGCCGCAAAATCACCCTGCATAACATACTGCTTGTACTCGTCCCTTGAATAGACAATAACCTTTTTGGGATTGTGATGTTCCAGAATATATCTGATAAATTTTTTACCGAAAGATCCTGTACCTCCGGTAACAAGAATAGTTTTTCCGTCTATATTCATTTATTCCTCTCCGATCCGGAAATTATTTTCAAAGCCTCATCCCGCATTATACCCATTATTATAACATCCTCACGAACTCCGCCGTGAAAGGCAAAGCTCCTCAGCCTGCCCTCATGTGCGAATCCGTTTCGTTCGTAAAAGGACACGGCTTTCTCATTGGAAGCCATGACCTCAAGCTTCAGTGTTTCAAGACCAAATTCAGCAAAAGCTATGTGCAGAAGCGCATTCATCAGAATGCCTCCCCTGCCCTTTTCTCCGTTCTCAGGGTTAGCGTAAATACCAAGATATGCAGATCTGAAATCACGGTTAAAACCGTTTATGCTTATGACTCCTAAGCCCTTTCCGCCGGATTTCACCATCCAGTAGAATGCGCTGTTTTTTGAAGCAAGACCTTTTATAAATGCCTCATGCTCCTCAAGGCTGATTTTATGTGCGGTAAACATCCATCTGCTGACTTCAAAACTGTTTCTCCACCTCAGGACAGAGGCGGAGTCATCTTCATTCATATTTATGAAATTCTGCGCATATGCAAAACCTAAATCATAATCTTTCTGCATAATAATTTTAATCCATAAACAGATCAAAAGATGCAGGAGTGCCTTTTTTCAGGTCACATGCTGCTTTCTTGCCGAGAATTTCTTTATAATATTTGGGATGCAGCCCATATCCCGGTCTCACAGAGCGGAGATTCTTTTCATTCATTATTTCGCCCTTCTTCACATCCTCAGCTATAAAAAGTGAACGTGAAAAGTTTCTGCTGTTTTCCGCCTTGGGAGTGAGAATATAATCAGACTTTCCAAGTGAAGCCTCTGCGGTGCGGACATCTTCAACCATCTTTTTAAACTCATTAGGTTCCATGGAAAACGCCGCATCGGGACCACCGAGAGCCCTTTCCAGTATAAAGTGTTTCTCTATAACCTTGGCTCCAAGGCTAACTGACACCACAGGCACAATCGAGCCGTGGGTGTGATCGCTTATGCCGATATGGACGCCGAACTTATCTGCCATATCCGGCATAGTGAGCAGATTTGCTTCCTCCGGAGAGGCGGGATAGGCGCTTGTGCATTTCAGCAGAATTATCTGCTCATTTCCTGCTCTGCGCACTGTTTCCACTGCAAGCTCTATGTCCTCAAGATGTGCGATGCCTGTGGAAATAATAATTGGTCTGCCTTTGGATGCAGTGTATTCTATAAGCGGTATATCTGTTATTTCAAAAGAAGCAATTTTGTAAGCAGGGACATCCATTTTTTCAAGAAAATCCACGGCGGTAAAATCAAAAGGGCTTGAAAAGCACACCATGTCCAGTTCATCCGCAAGCTTTTTAAGCTTCGGCTGCCACTCCCAAGGGGTATATGCCTCGCCGTAAAGCTCATAAAACGTTTTAGAGTCCCACAAAGTGCCCTGATTTATTCTGAAAAGCTCACTGTCAGCATTAAGAGTGAGAGTATCCGGCGTATAAGTCTGAAACTTCACAGCGTCCGCGCCTGATTCCTTCATGGCGATGATCGTTTTCTCCGCCAGCTCATAATTTTGCAGATGGTTACAGGAAAGTTCAGCAATGATAAAAGCGGGGCTTACGTCAGATATCACCCGCCCTCCGATGAAAATATCTTTCATTCAGTCTCCGCACAGAGCTTTTTAAACTCTTTTATGCTTATGGTCAGTCCTTTATCTTCAATAATATGCCTGAACCTGTCAAGTTCAGCAGATTTATGCACGGAACCGCCTTTTTTCTGCTTAGAAGGAATAATGCGCCTTTCACGCAGGTATTTCCAGTTTGACTTAAACATATCAAAAAGCGCATCATGAAGCTTGGTATAGGAGCTTAACAGTGTTTCTTCCGATTCATTAAGCACTATTTCTTCCTGTATAAGGATATCTCCTGTGTTCATCCCCTGATCCGCCTTGTGAATTGTAACACCCTTAGGAGTATTATCAAGAAAGCTCCATATGTTAGGGTCTGCTCCTTTATTCCATGGAAGATAAGAAATATGCAGATTTATAATTCCATCATCCATCATCTTAATAACATCATCAGGTATTAAGTATTTATACGAATAGCTTAGAATAAGATCCGGTTTAATTTCATCCACAAGCGTAAGATCAATTCTGTCACTTATAACTGTGACGTTTTCTCCCATTTCTTTAAGCCATTCAATAAGAGGCTTTGAAACCTCGTTGTTTGTCAGCACGGCAATCTTCATTCCGCAACCTCCATAATCATGCTTGCCGCCCTTCTTACCCCCTGTCCGTCTATATAAAGTGGACCCAGAGAAGACATGGAACGGTTTTTATCTTTGTCTTGGATATGTGTTAGTGTCTGTTTTATAAGTTTATCAAAGTTTTTATCTCCGTAAAAGCCCACTGATATAGCAAAGCCAGTTTTCTTCCAGTTTTCAAGATTTATTCTCTGGTTTTCAGCCATACCGAATAAAACAGACGGCACAGCAGTTCTTGCCAGTTCATAAGAGGTTTGCCCCGCCGCAGATACTGCAAACAGCCGTCCGGACATCATCTCAGCCATTCCGCCTGCACTCAGTCCGAAAAAAGCCTGAACACGGGCTGAATCAACAGGCTTCGCCTCACTGATTACAAAAATATCCTCGTCTGTATTATCAAGAAGAAGTCTGCATATCTCAGAGGCTATTTTTCCTGCGCCTGAACCGCCGGCACTTAAGAAAATTCCGCTGCGTTCTTCCGGGTAGCTGTCAAAATCCCAGAAAGGTCTGCGCAGCATAGCGTATTTACACCCCGCAAGAATCATCTGGGAAGGCTTGCCCTTATACGGAATATTCTCTGCAAATAAAGAACCGTTGAGAACTATCCCTTCAGGATAATCGAGCCTGTTTGTATCATCTATAAACACACACAGCGAACCGTATGAAGCAATTTCTGCGAGCTGTTTTTCGGTTGTAAGATATGAATCAATTACGCAGACATCATAATTTCTGCAAAGGCCGGTTTCCGTTGTCCAATCAGCAGAATAAACATCGCAGCCGGTAAATTTCTGTTCGCACTCGCCCTGAATAAATAAATCGGCAGTTACTCCTTTTTCCTCAAAGCCTTCTTTCAGGGCTCTGCACCTGCCGTAATGTCCGTATCCGATACCCTTTCCTGCGGAGGTGAAGATTCCTGTCTTCATTTGTTCTCTCTTCTCAGTATCTCTGCCGCACGGCACATGTCCTGCTTTTCAAGCAGTTTCACCGCGGAATCTATCTCATCCTTTTCATTTTCATAAACAGTCTTATGGATTACAGGCTTAGTTATAAATGAAAGCCACTTCTTCTGTTCAAAAAGCTCCTCAAGTTCTTTCAGCCCGAAGTCATCCTCAAGAAACTCAAAAACAGCGCATAAAAGAGCATAGTCCTCCGGTGTGTCAAGAGTGACTCTGATGTCCGAAGTATTTTTATTCTGTATGAGGTTTACAACCTTAAACACGCCGGTTTTGTATAAATAAGGAGTAACATGCTCCCTGTAGAGTTTACCTTCTGCCTCTCTGTAAGCTTTTTCCAGAGCATCAAAAGTAAAAATCTCCGCATCAAGACCATGGGGGTAGGTTCTTTCATGGGTATTTGAAGCATAGTCGGCCCTGCTTCCTGTAAATTTCCGCACCAGATCGCCCAGCACTTCTGGATCGTGGCAGGGGCAGTCAGAGGTTATGCGCATCACAGAGTCAAATCCGGCCTCTTTAGCCGCAAGATAGTAACGCTCAAGGACATCATCTTCACTGCCTCTGAAAGAACGAACGCCAAGCCTTGCCGCCTCATTCACCACCATGAGATCTGCCTCTTCCGTTGTGGTGGCGACAATCACCTCAGCAGCTTCCTTAACTTTGAGACATCTGCGCACAACATGTTCCAGAGCCGTTTTTTCGCCATGTTCAGGAAGTTTTTTGAGGATTTTACCCGGCAGTCTGCTTGAACCCATGCGAGCCTGAATTATTATTCCGAGACGCATTTAAACGCCTCCAGCACACATTCTATAACATAATCCTGTTCCTGCTCTGTCAGTGAAGGAAACATAGGGATACTCAGTTCCATGCTGTAAAATTTCTCTGCTTCAGGCAGAGAAAAATCCTCAAATCCGTTTGCTCTGTAATAAGGGTGCATATAGACGGGCAGATAATGAACCTGTGCGTAAACCCCTTTTGTGCGAAGAAAGTCATAGACGCTTTTACGCCCCTTTTCTATACGCAGCGGGTAAAGGTGGTAGGCATTCATTCTGTTTTCTCTGTAAGGCGGAGTCTTCAGCCCTTTGATACCGCTGAATGCGGTATCATATTTTGCTGCAATCTCCCGCCGTTTTCTGACAGATTCTTCCGCCCTTGCTAGCTGGCTTATACCCAAAGCACACTGAATATCTGTCATCCGGTAATTATAGCCCAGCTCCTGCATCTCGTTATACCAGCCTCCGTGGGGTTCTTCCATGAAGCTGTCTCTGACTATTCCGTGGCTGCGGAATCTTGCAAGTATATTCCGCAGGTTCTCATTATTGGTGAGAACGGCACCGCCTTCTCCTGTGGCAACATGCTTAACCGGATGAAAGCTGAAAACTGTCATATCCGAGTAAGCGCAGTTTCCGATCCGTTCGCCGTTATAAACAGCGCCCAGAGCATGACAGGCATCTTCCACAACCATAAGTCCGTTTTCGGTGGCAATGGAATGTATTTTCTCCATATCAGCCGGCATTCCGGAATAGTGTACAGGGGCTATAAGCTTTGTGGATTTATCAATAAGCGCAGGAATGCCGTCCGTGTCGATATTGCCTGTATCAGGCTCAATATCGCAGAATCTGGGGGATGCACCGAGGTAAAGTCCGGCGTTTGATGTAGCGGCGAATGTCATCGGTGTTGTAATGAAGCTGTCGCCTTTTTCCAGTCCGGCGGCATAATAGGCTCCGTGGAGGGCGGCTGTTCCGTTTGAAAATACAACGGCAAAACGTGCGCCGCAGCAGGAAGCAAGCCTTTCCTCAAACTCAGCAACCTTTGGTCCCTGAGTGAGGTAATCTGAGCGGAGTGTCTCCGCAACGCATTTGATGTCGTCTTCGGTAATTTCCTGTTTACCGTATGGAATAATCTTATCAGCGGACACAGCTTTCACCTGTAGTGAGTTATATGATCTGTATAACGCCAAGACAAAGAAAAGTCCAGTCACTTACAACACAACCCCCCGAGGCTACACCTCCGCCGGGGGGCTGTAATTGTGGTACTATGAAGAAGTATTACTCTTTTGGAGAGAGTCGTTTAATGTTTCTCTGATGTGTCTTCTCTGTGGTATCCGTCTATCATTCCCTTAAGAAGCTGGGTAAGATAACCGCCGCAGGTGCAGAGATAAAGGTGCGCTATAATAAATATCAGAGATATTACACCCAAAGCCAGATGCACCTTGATTATCATTCCTTTGTACCCAGCTATTCCCATAAATTCCGGATAGAGGGCAAGAAGTCCGCTCACAGCAAGAACAGGCATAAGAGCATAAACCACTCCTATGTACGCCACCTGCTGAAGCGGGTTGAACTTGCATTTTTCAGTTGAGTGAAAGGGATGCGCCTCACCCTTCATTATTCCGAAGAGATAAAACATTCCCTGTTTAATTATTCTGCCCATAAAGCCGCTGAACGGGATAAGGTAGTGTTTGCCGTTACCTGTGACTATGTTAACACCGATAAAGTACAGCCAGGCAGCCACAAATACCTGACCTGCTATGTTGTGAATCTTCACAAGAGCGGGTACTGGTCCGAAGTGGTTTACTATGCCTGTTCCCAGAAGAACAGCAAACAAAAGAGCATTGAGCCAGTGCCATACACGCACAGGCATGCTGTAGAGATAAAGTTTATGTTCACCCGCAGCATTACGCTTGGGAGCGAATATTTTTCTGAGCATGAAATGCCCCGCCACGCCCGCCAGAGTAAGAGCTGTGAGAGCGGCAAGAATAACCAGCCATAAAGGCCAGTAGTCCGGAGTGTAATTTATATCTGAACCCCATATACTTGTCATGGTTGATCTCCTTAGTGTATTTCTTTGCGGCGGTAAACGCTTGCTGCGCCTGCATTGCCTTTTGATTCCCTGTATGCTTCAGGGTGTTTGGAGAGCCATTCGGCAGCTTCTTCGGAATCAGCCTTTACAAAAGAAAGAGCATCTGTGGGGCATACGCTCACACATACGGGCAGCTCACCTTTGGCAAGTCTGGATTCAGCGCAGAAGTCACACTTATCGGGACATCTGGTATCCGGCTCCATATAGCGGACATGGTAAGGACATGCTGACTGGCAGTAAGCACAGGAGATACACTTAGCATTGTTCACTCTCACCACACCGTCGGTATCAACATATGAAGCTCCCGTGGGGCATACGTTCACACAGGGAGATTTTTCACAGTGCTGGCATGAAACTCTGTAAAACTGGTATCTGTCTTTCTCCGGTTTTATCTGCACCTGAACACGCCCGAAGCCTCTGGGAACATCATTCACATTGGCGCACCCGACTGTGCAGGCCTGACAGCCTATACATTTTTTTTCATCGTGAAACATCAAGTAGTTAGATTTCATGTTTTAACCCCTTAAGCCCTGAAAATTTTTACGGCGCTGGTATGAACCGCCATGCCTGTTACATCGTTAACCGCATGAGGCAGCAGGTTTGAACACATTACGCCGGAAGCGGCGGCTGCTGTCTGTTTGTAGCCGTTTTTCACACCGAAACCTGACATATAAGTAAACACAGTATCAGGACGAATGTTGTCTGTAACAAGGGCGACACCCTTCTCACTGCCTGTGGCGTTTTCAAGAACAATTTCATCACCGTTTTTGATACCGTGAGTTTTCGCTGTCTCGGTATTAATCCATACAGGGTTTGAAGGCATAAGATCTGAAAGCGAGGGAACAAAAGCAGTTGCAGCATTGGTATGAACAGCAGCTTTAGCCTGAATAAAGAGAAGCTCATCGGAACCGGCTATTTTGATATTCCTGAATCTGGGAACACCGTAGCCCGGCCAGAGCTGCTCTATCTCTTCGGAATAGAACTCAATCTTCCCGCTTTTTGTTTTAAACTTCATATGGTTTGCGAATGTTCCGTCTTCGCCGAGGTTTGCTGCGGCTGTGGGATATTTTTCAACAGCCTTTGCGATCATCGAAGGCTCTCTGAGCAGAAAAGATGTTCCGTATGAAACAAACCCCTTCTCCTTGAGTTCCTTAAGCAGTTCGGGAGCATCAGCAGTCTGCATTTCAATGTATTTTTCCATGCTGCCGCCCCAGGGATAAAACTCTTCAAGACCAAGTTTAAGACCGAGTTCGTACCATATGAGTGCGCTGGATTTCGCATCGCCGATTGTTTTAACTGCCGGCTGACGGAGAGAATATGCGGGAGACTGACCGGATCTGTTCTCTATCTGCTCATATCTTTCAAGATAAGTTGCTTCGGGAAGGAAATAGTCGGCAAAAGCGGCAGAGTCCGTCATGTAGACATCGCATGAAACTATAAGCTCCATAGCCTTCATCGCCTCAACCATCTTAGGATAGTCAGCAAGGGTCTGCATGGGGTTTGTTCTGGACATCACCCATCCTTTTACAGGATAAGGTTTGTCAGAAAGGGCTGTTTCAATAATCCTCTGATAGATTCCGCCTCTTTTTATGCTGTATTTGAATCTTTCGCCGTCCAGAGCATCAAGTCTGGCTGCGGGTTTGGGATACTCAACCTTGATCTTTTTCAGTTCAGGAGCAGCCTTTGTACCCACAAGCTTGTTGTAGGCTTCGGGGCTTCTCTTACTGTAAAGACCGCCTTTACGCTCAAAGTTGCCAACAAGGGCATTAAGAGCAAAAAGGGCCCTGCGGGTGTCAAACTCCTCAAAAGAATAAGTTGTTCTGTGACCGGGAGAAACCACGGCTGCCGGTGCAGCGGCGGCAAATTCCCTTGTGATCCTTCTGATAACTTCAGCTTTCACACCGGAATACATTTCAGCAAATTCAGGAGTTATATTCTCTATACTTCTGGCGAACTCTGAGAATCCGATGGAATATTCAACCACAAATTCCTTATCATAGAGATCATTTTTTATAAGCTCATTGCACATGGCAAGAGCAACTACTATGTCTGTTCCGGGCTTGATAAAGAAGTATTCATCAGCTTTGCTTGATACAACAGAAAGACGGGGATCAAAACTTACTATCTTTCCGCCGCCGTTCTGCATAGCAGCCGTTTTATAAGTGTCGCCAACCTCAACACCTTCGTAAAGGTTGTGACCAAACACAATAAGATACTTGGTATTCTTAAGGTCCCAGACCATGTCTCCGCCGAGCATTATATCAGCAGTTACGTATCTGCCTCCGGGGCACATTGATGAGTGTGAAAATATGTTAGGTGAACCAAAAGACTGGGCAAAATGCTTGAACTGACTGTAGAGTGAGCCTGATTTAGCAGAAAAAGCTATGGTTTCAGCACCGTGTTTACTTTTAAGTGCATTCATCTTTTCGGCTATTTCAGTGTACGCCTGTTCCCAGCTTATGACCTCCCACTCTCCTGCGCCTCGTTCACCCTTTCTTTTCATGGGTTTAACTATTCTGTTGGGGTCGTTCAGCAGGCTGTAGCCACTGCTTCCTCTGGCGCAGATTCTGGTTTTCTGATGCCCGGCATTTTTATTGCCTTCGATAAAAATTTTACCGCTTCCCAAATCATGAACCCTCACAGGACAGCGGTAAGAACACATCTCGCATGTTGTGTTCGTTTCAGGTGTTACACCTTCAACCTTAATTCCGTCCTGAAAAGCAACAGCTCCCAGCGGTAACGCACTTGCAGCGCATGCTGCCGCAGCGCTCTGCATAAAACGTCTACGAGTTATTTTCATAAGATTCCCTCGTTTCAAGTATTTACTACTTGTTAATGAACATAGTCTCATGACTATTTAATAAACCTATAGTATTTATTGGAAAGGCTAACCTGAGCTTTAAGAAGGTGTCAACGGATAATGTTACTTTTAAGTAACGCTTACAATGCCTTGCAGGCTTAATTTGTCTGCTTATTTTCTTGAGTTAGAAATGAATAATTTGTCACTTATCTTTCATATCAATGTCTTCTATAAATAATACCAAATAACTATGTTTTATCACATGTGAACAAAGGTTATATATTTTTTCTTTATCAAAAAACATTTTTAATACAAAAATAACGCAACTCGCTCTCTTTTAACAAAAATAACGTTTTTATCTGTTTACCTGAATAAAATGAGCATATGAAAATTATTTAACTCTGGCTTGAGCTGTAAGATTATAGGATTTAAAAATAAAACAAAATACTGAATATATTATTCAATTTTATTGAACAATTTTTTTGTAAAGATAAATAAACAAAAATAAAGCGAGGGGCACATCCTGTGTCCCCCCGCTATGAATTTACTATATTTTCAGTGACTGAGTCTTTTTAACTATGGTTACTTTTCCGCCTTCAAACTTAACTTCCACTGATCCGTAAAAGTTACTCTGGAACATTTCTCTTAAAAGTTCCTGAAGCTGATTCATTTGGGAATTTTCACCTTTTGTTTTCTGTACACTCACTGCAGCCATAGCACACCTCCATGTTTTAGGAAATTACATCCATGTTTCTAATGACTTACCCTTGAAGAAGCTGAAGAGCCATCTGGGGTATCTGGTTAGCCTGCGCCAGCATAGCCGTGCCGGACTGGCTGAGAATCTGATACCTTGTGAAAGTCGCCATTTCATCCGCAACATCAAGGTCACGTATGCGTGATTCGGCGGCAGTCATGTTCTCTCTTGCCGTATCAAGGTTAGTGCTGGTGTATTCGAGCCTGTTGATCTGCGCTCCGATTGTTGCCCTCACGGTTACAACTTTGCTGAGAGCGGCATCTATATCTGGTATGGCTCTCTGTGCACGTGTCTGTGAAACAAGGGTAACATTCTCTATTCCAAGCCCCTTTACATCAAGCTGAGGAATGGAAACTGAAAGAGACTGCCCCTGATTCGCACCGATCTGAAGGTCTGTGGAGTTATCAACTACATGGAGGAAGTGTTCTTTTGCTGCCGCACTGGTGTCAGTGCCAAACTCTATCTCCTGAGTAACGGTATTCCATGTTTCAGTTACGCCGGCGCGGGAATCTATAACGATCTCAACACCGTCTATAATGCCGTAAACTCTGTCATCACTGGTTTCATCAACACCAACAAGCTGTCCGGTGTGTGCGTCCTTAACACTTACAGTTGTAGTGTTGTTTTTTGATGACTGAATTTCGTTAAGACCGAGCGCATTGATAAGGTCCTGATCTCCGCTGAAGGATATCTCGCCCTGCTCACCAGTGAGAGCGGTCTGGATTATGAATGTACCTTTAACTGATCTGGAACCGTTGTTAGCAGGCATAGACACATAATCTACGAGGTGGCTGTTTACGCTGCTTGAGTCGGAACCCATGCCAAGTTCAGTTATTGCTTCCTCAAGTTTTTTCTCAAGGTCGGAGATAGTGTCATCACCCTGAAGGTAAATGGTGATACTGTCACCGTTACCCCATATGGTGAGTTCCTGCTTGTTGCTGAACACATTATTGCCGTCAGCATCAGTAAACACAGCTATATCCTTAAGTTTTGTTGTGGATGTTGCCGCTTCGCCGGAACCTGAGATAGCCACATTAAAAGAATCTGTGGAAGTCAGACCGCCTGTTGCAGCAGCGTTGCTCTGTTCTTTGAAGCTTAATGTCATATTACCAAGGTCAATGTTGCCTGTCTTGGAGTTTATACTTGCATAGTAAACAGTAACATCATTGTAATCCACCAGCGTATTACCATCGTCAGGCTTTGTAAGTGAACTTACCGCAGTAAAATAGATAGTAGGACCATCCTGACCGTTAGGACCGTCTGTTATCTGAATTGAACCACCGCCGGAAGCAGCAAGATCTGTTGAAACTGTTGCTGCATCAAGACCGTCAGTTACAGAGAAAAGTATTTTATCTCCTGTCTGAACTGAACCGCTTGCTGACAGTGTGAAAGTGAAATCGATATCGATGGTATTGCCTGCTGAGTTTCTCAGGCCCGCAGCTGCGGTATCAACGCCAAAAGTCGAAGATGAACCCGCACTGTATACTGCGTCAACTTCGACCCACTGACCTGTTGTACCAGTGAGAGCATCTATGAATCTCATTCTGAGGGTTACTGACGCTGTATTGCCTGCTGCTGCGTCGTCTGCGAATTCTACTTCGAGATATCCGCTTCTGCCGCCGGAAGCATCAACTGAGGTACTGTCTACAAGGAAGGAAGAGCCGGATTGTGCAAAATAGCCTACAGTGTTAAGGGCTGAAGTATCTTCAGGCGTTGCCGTACTGCCGTTGCTTATGGAAACAGTAAAATAAGCTGTCCCTGTAGTCGGCATAGTTTCGGGGTTGCTGATAAAAGATACGTTGGTCAGGTTACCGCTTGATGAACCGGAGGTCACGATTTCTGCTCCGATAACACCTTCTTTCAGGCTCATGATGTTTGATTTGTGAACCTGGTTAGTACCTGCCTGTGTCGAGAGTTCAACTTTGTAGTTTCCTTCGGTTACGTTGTCTCTGATTATAGCGCTGATCTTGTCGCTGCTTGCAGACCAGAGAGCTGTTCCGTCACCGTTAAGAAGCTTTTTAGTATTAAACTCTGTTGAAGTGGAGATCCTGTCGATCTCGTCTTTGAGCTGATCAACTTCTTTCTGAAGTTCAATCCTGTCGTTGGTAGTGTACGTACCGTTTGCAGCCTGAACCGCAAGCTCTCTCATACGCTGAAGCATAGAGCTTACTTCGCCGAGTGCGCCTTCTGCGGTCTGGAGCATTGATATACCGTCCTGAGCGTTCATTGAAGCTCTTTTAAGACCGGTTATCTGTCCTCTGAGTTTTTCGGATATCGCCAGGCCGGAGGCATCATCTGCCGCGTGGTTGATACGCAGACCTGATGAAAGTCTTTCGAGAGACTTTCCAAGTTGGTTCTGTGTTTGTCCGAGATATCTCTGCGTGTTCAGAGACATCACGTTCTGATAAATAGAGAGTGCCATGTCATCCTCCTTGATTCTTTCAATAGAGGCATCTCGCGCTTCCTTGCGCATATTCAGAATCGTACAGAACCGATAAAACCTTTAGAAAAAAAATTAAATAAAGATGAATTATTGTCTTAAGTTATTGACTTTAAAGGAAATAAAAAAGCGGGCATAAAAGCCCGCCTCTATTGATTAAGCCCTGAAGGGCTGATTTACATATCAGTTTTTAATTATGCGGACTATGTCATTGTAAAAAGCGAAAAACATCAGTCCGAAAATAAGCATCATTCCCGCCATGTTGGCATATTCACGGATCCTTATGCTTACAGGTCTTCTTGTTATAGCCTCCACTGCGTAGAAAAGAAGGTGACCGCCGTCCAGAACAGGTATGGGCAGCAGGTTCAGTATGGCAAGGTTCACGCTTATGGCAGCCATAAGCCCCAGGAGCATTATTATTCCTTCATCTGCGGAGCTTTTTGCCATCTGAAGAATCATAATAGGTCCGCCTATGGAATCAGCAGGAACAGACTTCTGGAATATTTTAACCACACCTGTGATTATAAGTCCGGTGACTTCGGCAGTCTTTTCCACGCCCATTTTCAGAGAAGGAAAGAAGCCGTAGTTAACCCTTATATACTGATCAGAAACCTTAACACCGACCAGCCCGACTTTTATATCCTCACCGAATACGTTTTTCTGAACACTTTCTCTAGGAGTAACAACAATCTCCATGCGGCTGCCGCTTCTGTCTATATCAAAAACAATTTCTCTTCCGGGGCGTTCAATTACATACGAACTCATTTCATCCCAGAAGGTAACAGGATTTCCGTCTACAGAAACTACCTTATCCCCTTCCAGCAGCCCTGCCTCAGCAGCGGGCATATCAGGCATGAGTTCGCCGATGACAGCAGTGGAGCGGGGCACACCGGCCATAAATATTACCGCATAAACCAAAGCCGCCAGCAAGAAGTTAGCGAACGGACCCGCAAAAACAATTAGTGACCGTGCATAAAGAGGCTTGTTATTGAAAGCCCTTGCCTTCATATCGGGTGTGCTTTCAGTATCCCCTTCGGGGTTATAGTCCGCCCCGTCGCCGTACATCTTCACGTATCCACCCAGAGGAATGGCAGAGAGCATGTATTCGGTTTCGCCCCTTTTCCATGAAAACAGTTTCGGACCGAAGCCTATTGAAAACTTCTCCACATATACCTTAAAGTATTTTGCTACCAGAAAGTGACCAAGCTCATGAAAAAAAATGAGCAGTCCCAAAAGTATTATCGCCTGAATCATTTCGTAATTATCTCCGGGCAAATATTAAATCACTGCACTTGAGTCTGGCTGCCCTATCCAGATCGAGTATTTCGTCTATCCCTTCGGCTTTGCATTCACCGAATGCGTCCAGCACATTTTCTATCACCGGAGCAATATCTATGAAACTGATTGATTTACGAAGAAAATGTTCAACAGCAATTTCATTTGCTGCATTCATTACAATCATAGGACCGTTCATATCCTTTTTCAATACCTGAAAAGCGATCCGCAGACATCCGTATTTATCCAGATCCGGCTTAAAAAAATCCAGACGTGAAATTTCGCTTAAATCAAGCTGTTTTACTCCGCTGTTTATCCTGTCCGGCAAACCAAGGGCAAATGATATGGGAGTCCTCATATCAGGATAGCCCATCTGCGCCAGCATGCTGCCGTCAGTGTAGCATACTGCGGAGTGTACTATACTCTGCGGATGTATTACCACATCAAGCCTGTCCGGCGTTACATCAAACAGATAGCGTGCCTCAATAAGCTCAAGCCCTTTATTCATCATAGTGGCTGAATCTACGGTGATCTTGCTGCCCATGCTCCAGTTAGGATGCTTCAGAGCCTCCTGAACGCCCATAAATTCAAGGGCGTCGTTAGGGGTTTTACGGAAAGCCCCGCCGGAAGCAGTGAGAACAATCTTCGCAACATGTTCCTTCTTCTGCCCCATCAAGCACTGATAAATCGCAGAATGTTCACTATCCACAGGAATAACCCGTGCGCCGCTTTTTTTGGCTTCATCCAGAATGAGCCGACCGGCAGCAACTATGGATTCCTTATTTGCAAGGGCTATGTCCGTGCCTTTCTTTACTGTTTCATACGCAGGCAGTATCCCCGCCGCACCCACAGCAGCCACAAGGACAAGATCTGCATCTGTATCTTTAAGCATGGAGACAAGGCATCCGTTCTTGCCTCTGGAGAGGCATGACCTCTCAACGCCAAACTCTGCGCACTGCTCCTCAAGAAGCTCACTGTTGGAGTTCGCCGAGAGGAGAACCACATCAAAAAGCTCCCTGTTGCGCCGGATTACATCAAGAGTCTGTCTGCCTACAGACCCTGTTGAACCTATTACGGCAATCTTCTTCACCTTACACCGCCATGGTCACGTAAAAATATAATATCGGAGCGGCAAATGCTATGGAGTCGGTTCTGTCCAGCACACCACCGTGGCCGGGAAAAACAGTGCCGCTGTCTTTTATGCCGCTTTTGCGCTTAAACATTGACTCAACAAGATCACCTACAACACCGGCTCCGGTAAGGAGAATGGATGAAATAAGTACATGATGAAAGGGGATTTCCATGAAAAAATAGGTATAAATAAATGCTCCGGCTATGCCTCCGAGGAAACCTCCTGCGAGGCCTTCCATGCTTTTCTTCGGGCTGATAAGTTCATACATTTTTCGCTTTCCGAACATCACGCCGATGAAATAAGCGAAAGAATCGCTGAACCAGATAATAGCGCAGAGATAAAAAAGCCAGTGAAAATCTATTTCCCGAAGAGGGATAAAGAAAGACATAAAAAACGGATAATACATTATCGAGATCATTGAAACGGAAAGGTGTTCGTATGTGTCATCGAGGGGTGCTTTGCCGAAAAGCTTGATCACAAACACCATCGCGGCAGACACATAAAGTCCGAAGAGCGCTCCGGAGGTTCCTCCGAGAAAAAAACCTGTGGGAATAAGCACAGCGCCCGCCATTACAGGAAAGGCGAGAAGCGGTTTCCCGTCCGCAGAGACAAATCTGTAAAACTCCCATGTTCCGCCTAGTATAAGTATGAGGAGAACAATAAAAAACATTATATCATTAAGCCATATTATGCCTGCTATCACTGGGGGCATAACGGCAATTGCCGTCAGAATTCTTGTAAGCCTGTTACTCACTTATACCTGCCTTGTTTAAAAATAAAATGCTCTTTACTTGATAACGTTAATCCGAACATCCTGTCGGATTAACGTACACGCTCGCACCCTGCAAAGCAGGGCTTCGCTACGCACGGCGCAGTTCCATCCTTGGAACTGTAACTGCTATATATCACTTGATAACGTTAATCCGTACATCCTGTCGGATTAACGTACACGCTCGCACCCTGCAAAGCAGGGCTTCGCTACGCACGGCGCAGTTCCATCCTTGGAACTGTAACTACTATATATCACTTGATAACGTTAATCCGTACATCCTGTCGGATTAACGTACACGCTCGCACCCTGCAAAGCAGGGCTTCGCTACGCACGGCGCAGTTCCATCCTTGGAACTGTAACTACTATATATCACCAACCTGTTCGTCGGTCATGCCGAAACGGCGGTTGCGCCCGGCGAAGTCGCTGATGGCTTCGTCTATATCCTGCTCGGTGATATCCGGCCAAAGTTTTCCTGTGAAGAAAAGCTCGCTGTAGGCTATGCGCCAGAGCATGAAATTGCTTATACGAAGTTCTCCGCTGGTGCGGATCAGGAGGTCAACATCGGGTATTTCAGGGTGAAACATACACGAAAAGAAGTTTTCTTCAGTTACATCTTCCGGCTTTAAAGAACCGGATGCAACAAGCTCGGCTATCTTTTTAGCAGCAAGAACGATCTCCGCACGCCCGCCGTAACTCAAAGCGAGATTAAGAACCATGCCGGTATTTCCGGCAGATCTCTCCACGGCATCAAGGAGCTTTTTCCTTGTGCTTTCGGGGATAAGATCAGTCTGACCGGTCACAGTAAAACGGATATTCTCCCGAAGGATAGTTTTAAGTTCCTTTTCGATATATTCATCAAGAAGGCGCATGAGAAAACTGACTTCATCACCGGGACGTTTCCAGTTTTCCATGCTGAAGGCAAACAGGGAGAGGTATCTTATACCCAATGCGGAGGCATGGCGCACAACCTTGTTGACCACGTCCACGCCTTTTTTGTGCCCCATTATCCGGGGCATTTTCCGCTGTTTTGCCCATCTGCCGTTACCGTCCATGATTATCGCCAGATGAACGGGCAGTATGTCGGGCATTAGATCTCCATTATTTCTTTTTCTTTATGCTCAATGGCTGCGTCGATCTTTTTAACAAAGTCGTTTGTCACTTCCTGAACCTTATCCTGCCCTTTTTTGCAGTCGTCTTCGGAAATTTCTTTATCCTTCTCAAGCTTTTTCAGCTCATCATTCGCGTCACGGCGTATATTACGGACAGCAACTTTTGAATCCTCGCCCATTTTTTTAACCATTTTCACAAATTCTTTCCTGCGTTCTTCGGTAAGCTGCGGAATGGGTATGCGAACGACCTTCCCGTCATTTTGAGGGTTATAGCCGAGGTTGCTGGACATGATGGCTTTTTCTATAGCAGGAATCAGGCTGGTGTCCCATGGCTGGATAACGATAAGCCTGGGTTCAGGAGCGCTGAGAGTGGCAACGCCGCTGAGAGGCGTGGGTGCGCCGTAATAATCAACCTTTACGTTGTCAAAAACGGAAATGGAGGCTCTGCCTGTTCTCACCGCCTTAAATTCATCTTTAAGATGGCTGAGGGCTTTCTCCATTTTTGATGATGCCTCGTTGATCACTGTGTTAAGCATTATCGACCTCCACGATTGTTCCTATTTTTTCGCCTGTAATTATTTTTTTCATATTTCCTTTACCGTATATATCAAAAACTATTATCGGCATAGCGTTGTCCATGCACATTGAAATAGCGGTGGAATCCATAACCTTAAGCCCTTCATTAAGAACCTTAAGATAGCTTATGCTGTCGTATTTAACTGCGCATGAGTTCTTTTTAGGGTCACTGTCGTATATTCCGTCTACCTTTGTTGCCTTAAGCACAACTTCTGCATTTATTTCCGACGAACGGAGAGTCGCCGCTGTATCTGTAGTAAAATAAGGGTTACCTGTTCCGGCAGCAAAAATCACCACTCTTTCTTTTTCAAGATGGCGCATGGCTCTGCGCCGGATGAATGGTTCGGCTATCTGCCTCATTTCGATTGATGTCTGAACACGGGTTGCACAGCCAGCGTTCTCAAGAGCGTCCTGAAGAGCAAGAGCGTTTATAACAGTGGCAAGCATCCCCATGTAGTCTGCTGTAACTCTGTCCATGGATTTGGAGGCATCAGAAACCCCTCTGAAGATATTTCCGCCGCCGACAACAATGCCGATCTTAACGCCAAGTTCCTGAACCTCTTTTATTTCACCGGCGATAAAGTTGACAGTATCAACGTCTATGCCGTATTCGCCCTCGCCCATGAGTGCTTCACCGCTCAGTTTGAGCAGTATTCGTTTGTACTTAAGCTCCATTATTCAGCCTCGATATTTTTATAGCCTTCAACAGTATATGTAAATTTAAGTGTTTTAAATGGAAGTTCCGCTACTGCGTCATAGGTCACGGAGTATTTAAGTTTGTCCACGTATTCTTCAATAACAACATCGTCTTCTCTAATCGGAACACCGGTGTCTTCTGCTGCTCTTACGATGTTGACAGGAATGTTCTCAAGCTCGGAAGTGTTCAGTGCGTTTTTAAACGCATTTTCAAACATCTTGTACTTAATCCACGGCAAAGCTGCCGTTGCACCCAGATAAAGCACGATGATAAAAATAATCACCTTTATAAAAGTTCCCATACCTTCACCGCCTCATGCTTATTCCGGCGAAAAGCTCCGAATGCGGGAGCTTTCCATCCTAATGATTATTGCATGAAACATACTCAAATTCAATGAATGAGTTTAAAGACCCGATCGAAGCGATCGTACTTCGGATTAAGGAATCTGAGTGCTTTAAGAGGCATTTTAGACCACGGAGAATCATACTCCGGAGTTTCAAGTGACCAGTAAATAAGGAGTGCTTTCCCCTTAATCATATCTTTTGAGATAAATCCCCAGAAGCGCCCATCGTAACTGGCATCCCTGTTATCCCCCATCATAAAATACTGACCCTCGGGAACGGTAAATTCCTCAACATTATCCCTGCTGGTGAGTTCTGAGGGGAAATAAGCATCGTCCTTTATCTGCTTGTAGTCTTCCTGATAAGGCTCACCGTTTATGAAAACCTGCTTGTCCCTGATTGCAATCTTATCACCCGGAGTACCGATAACTCTTTTGATAAAGCTTTTTGCAGGCTCAAGGGGGTATTCAAAAACCATAACATCGCCCCTTTCAGGGTCGCCGAATTTATAGGCGAGCCTGTTGACAATTATATAGTCCCCTATGAGGAGCGTGTCCAGCATTGAGCCGGAAGGAATCGTATATGTCTGTATAAGAAAAGTTTTTATGAACAACGCTATAACAACTGCAACCACCAGAGAGTCAAAAAAACCGTCTTTCTTTTTCTTGGGTTTGGTATCTTCTGCGTCTGCCTGCAAGTTTTTTATATCTTCATTTTCTGCCATTTCTATTCCTGTCCTATCCTAAGCACAGCAAGGAAAGCCTCCTGCGGAATCTCCACATTGCCAACCTGCTTCATGCGTTTTTTGCCCGCCTTCTGCTTTTCCAGAAGTTTGCGTTTACGTGTTATATCACCGCCGTAGCATTTGGCGATAACGTTTTTCCTGAAAGCCTTAACAGTCGAACGGGAAAGAATTTTATTCCCTATGGCAGCCTGTATGGCAATATCAAACATCTGTCTGTGGATAACTTCCTTAAGCTTTTCCACCAGATCACGTCCCTTATAAAAAGCATGGTCTTTATGTACAATGATGCTCAGAGCGTCAACCGCTTCTCCGTTTATAAGGATGTCAAGCTTCACAAGGTTTGCCTGTCTGTAGCCTGCGAACTCATAGTCAAAAGAAGCGTATCCCCTTGAGATTGATTTAAGTTTGTCATAAAAATCCATGACAACTTCACCCAGCGGGAGTTCATATTCAAGTATCACCCTGCCCTGCGTGAGGTAGCGCATATTCTTCTGAGTACCTCTTTTAGCCACCATAAGCTGTATGATTCCGCCCACATATGCTTCAGGCAGAATTACAGTTGCAGCAATGATAGGCTCTTCTATAAAGTCTATCTCCGAAGGCTCCGGCAGATCGGCGGGGTTATCCACCTCGATCATCTCACCGTTGGTTCTGGTGACCTTGAATACAACTGTCGGCGCAGTGGTAACGAGATCAAGATCGAATTCTCGCTCAAGACGCTCCTGAATAATCTCCATATGAAGAAGACCAAGGAAACCGCAGCGGAATCCGAAGCCCAGCGCCACAGAACTTTCCGCTTCATATGAAATTGAGCTGTCATTAAGGCGCAGCTTGTCCAGAGCGTCACGGACATCTTCAAAATCAGCCGAATCCACAGGGTAAAGCCCGCAGAAAACCACAGGCTTGACTGTTTTAAACCCCGGAAAAGCCTGTTTAGCCGGATTTGAAGAAAGAGTGACAGTATCACCTATATTAACATCGTTTATATCTTTGATAGCGGCTGTAAAGAAACCGACCTCGCCCACAGAAAGTTCATTCACCATAAGGGGTTTCGGAGTAAATACCCCAAGTTTGTCTATGAGATACTGCTGGTTTGTGGACATGAATTTTATTTTATCGCCTGCTTTGACAGTTCCGTCTATTACTCTGAAAAGAACAACAACGCCCTGATAGCTGTCATACCATGAGTCAAATATCATGGCTTTCAGCGGAGCATCCTCCTCACCTTTTGGCATGGGAATACGCTGGACAACTGCTTCAAGTATCTCTTTAATTCCGATCCCGTCTTTTGCGCTGGCAAGCACAGCGTCACTGGCGTCTATGCCGACTATATCTTCAATCTCTTTCTTCACCCTGTCCGGATCGGCACTGGGCAAATCTATTTTGTTGAGAACAGGGACAAGCTCCAGATCCTGATCTATCGCCATGTAGGCATTGGCTATGGTCTGTGCCTCCACCCCCTGCGCTGCATCAACAACAAGAAGCCCTCCGTCACATGCGGCGAGACTTCTGGAAACCTCGTAAGTGAAGTCAACGTGCCCCGGTGTGTCAATAAGGTTAAGCTGGTAGGTTTTACCGTCATCAGCCTTATAAAAAAGACGCACGGTCTGAGCTTTGATCGTAATCCCGCGCTCACGCTCAATGTCCATGCTGTCCAAAACCTGTTCCTTCATGTTTCTTTTGTCCAGACCGCCGGTGAACTCAATGAGACGGTCGGCAATAGTGGACTTGCCGTGGTCAATGTGCGCTACAATACTGAAATTGCGAATAAGTTCTTTTTTCATCTAAACCTTTTTATATCGGTATTTAAAATATTTGTCACTTACAAGACATCAGTATGAAAATATGCACGAAGGGCACACTTTCACTCAAACGAATATGTTCTTACTACAAAACAAGGCAAAAGTAAAAAATTATCTGACGAGGTTATTAAGCGAGAACAGCGGATCCATGATGGAAATAACTATGAATCCTATTATTATACCGATGAACATTATAAACAGCGGCTCAATAATGGAAACAAACCTTGAGGTCAGTTCTTCGGACTTTTTGCCGAAAAAGGAGCTGACCCTCTCCAGAAGTTCCGCAACATTTCCTGACTGTTCCCCTGTGGTTGCTGCTGCTTCAAAAAGTTCTGTGAACCCGCCCACTCTTTTTACAGCGTCTGAAAACCTGTCTCCGGAGCGGACTTTATCGGCAACGGCATCAACCTTGACCGTGAAAGCTCTGTTCCATGAAACTTTTGCAGCATTATCAAGAGCCTCAGTGAGCGGAAGTCCCTCACTAACCTGAAATGCCACCACATGAGCAAAACGGGATATAAGCACATGGTTTATAAATTGGATTTCAAGAAGCCTTGAATCCACTTTCATTCTGAATTTATAGTTGTTACGGTAGTACCACCTGACACCCACGGCACCCAGCAGAACCAGTATAAAAATGAATACACCGTATGACTGAAGCACTCCTGAGATAGCAATAAGAGTCTTAGTGCTGGTGGGAATATCAGAACCTGCGGCGGAGAATATACCCTCAAGCTTAGGAACAACATAGCTAAGAAGGAAACCCACAACACCCATACCCATTATAAGCACAGCCATAGGATACATAAGCGCACTGGTGAGCTTGCCCTTAACTTTCTTTTTATCCTCTTCAAAACGGGCAATATCCATGAGAACTTCAGGGAGTCTACCGACCTCTTCCGATGTTCTGATAAGGTTTATGTACATTTCTTCAAAAGTATCAGGATATTTTGCCAGAGCATCAGAAAATCTTTTACCCTCGGACACTGTGCCTGCAACATCCATAATTACATTGCGCATGCGTCCTCTGGCAGAGGAACCTGACATAACTTTAAGTGCGTGAACCAAGGCAATGCCGCTTTTAAGAAGAAGAGAGAGCTGGAAAAAAATATCCGGCACAGCGCCTTTACCGCTGAAAAACTGAAATGAGCTAAGGAAGCCTTTTTTATCACGGACTGAGCGTATCTCTGAAACAAGAACCCCGTCAGCCATGAGCCTTGCCACGGCTGAGTTTTTCGTGTCTCCTTCCAGAACGCCCTTGACCTTCTTTCCGCTTTTATTGACTCCGGTGTATGTAAAGGTAGGCATCAGTCAATCCTTGTTACCGCTATAAGCTCCCACGGAGTAGTGGTTCCCGCCTGAACCAGTTCATATCCATAGTCAAACATACGCTGATAGCCGTGATTTTTCGCCTCATGCATAAGCTCGTTGGAGGATGCACGGTCGTTTATCATTTTGCGTATGGGATCATTCACAGTCATTATCTCAAATATGCCTGTACGTCCTTTATAACCCGTGTTGAAGCACTGTTCACAGCCCTTGCCCATATAATGCTTAGGCAGATCGAATCCTTCTGCGGCGAAGTAGTTCTTAACATAGTCATCAGATTCCACTTCAGTTTTGCAGTGGGGGCATATTTTACGAACAAGCCTCTGTCCCATTGTGCAGAGAAGTGATGATGAAATAAGGAAAGGTTCGACATTCATATCAATAAGCCTCGCCACTGCTGTGGGGGCGTCATTTGTGTGAAGAGTCGAAAGCACAAGGTGACCGGTAAGAGAAGCCTGCACGGCCGCCTGAGCCGTTTCTTCATCCCTTATCTCGCCCACCAGAATAATATCAGGGTCCTGACGGAGAAAAGAACGTATGGCATTTGCAAATGTGATATTTACTGCGGGGTTCACCTGAACCTGAGTGATCTTTTCCATCTGGTATTCTACAGGGTCTTCTATTGTAACTATATTGGTATCATCAGACACCAGCTCAAGGAGCGATGCGTAGAGAGTAGTTGTTTTACCTGAACCGGTGGGACCCGTAACAAGGATAATTCCGTTAGGACGTTTAAGCGCTGCCCTGTAAACATCAAGGTTGCGCCCTGCCATACCGACTTTTTCCAGCGTTGCCATGCTTTTGGAACGTTCAAGGATACGAAGGACAGCCTTCTCCCCCGTTACGGAAGGAACAGTGGAAACACGTACGTCAATGGTACGGTTACCTATTTTCATATTTATTCTGCCGTCCTGCGGCTTTCTTGTTTCAGCCACATCAAGAGATGATATAACCTTGATACGGGCTATGACCGAGTCCTGCATTTTTTTGGGAAACTGGCGTATCGTACTCAGTTTGCCGTCCACTCTGAAGCGAACAGCAAATGAGTTGTCTTTACCTTCAAAGTGAATATCACTGGCTCCGTTTTTAACCGCCTGAATCATAAGCTGATTCACGAGCTTAATAATAGGGGCATCATCATATGAAGCAGAGAGGATGTTTCCTTCACCGTCTTCAAAAACTTCATCATCACTTCCGTAATCCTCACCGCTTACGTCACCACCGAGGGTTTCAAGAATTTCAAATATTTTCTCTTTTTCGGAGGAGACAAGTTCAGCATCCACCCCAAGGTAAAAAGTGAGGAAGCGGGCCTTGGCAAGCCCCGTACTTCCGCTGTATAGAACAGAAACATTTCCTTCTGTCCCTGACTTTATAGGGACAAAGTCGCTTCTGTCCGGAAATTTAAGGTAATTTTCAAGTACCTTTTCGTAGTCCGTCATTTAAAGCTCTTATCTATTGTTTTCTGCGATTCGTTTTTAAAATCCACTGATTCCTGTCTCTTCCTTTCGGAAAGCTCTTCCGCCTCTTCCTGCGTGCTTACTATCTGAGCATTGATAAACACCATCAGGTTGGTTTTTTCAAACTTTTTGCTAGTATTTTTGAAAAGCCAGCCTATAAGCGGAATCTTGGAAAGACCGGGGACAGCCGAGCGTTCTTCTGTCGAGTCATCCTTCATAAGACCGCTGATAACAACCATTGAGCCGTTTTTCAGCTTAACTTTTGTTTTGGTGTTACGGGTAAGGGTAACAGGCTGCGTTGAGTCAAAGGTGCTTGCGCTTACTTTCTTAACTTCCTGCTCTATTGAAAGAGTAACATAGTCGTTTGCTGATATATGAGGCTGAATTTTGAGCTTAACACCCACGTCACGATAGTCGTAAGACTGAACGGGGTTATTGTTTGAGTCATACTTTGTGCTTGTAAGGAAAGGTCTGTTCTCACCTGCGAAAACTTCAGCTTCTTCATTATCAAGGGTAAGTATCTGCGGATTAGAGAGAATATTAACTCCAGAAGCTGATTTGATAGCGTTTACAAGAAGTCCGAGTGAAGGGAACTTAACGCCGTCATACTCAATAATATCTCCCAGGATACCTAGGTTGAAACCGCCAGCCATTGCAGGGACAGAACCGTCACTGAGTACGGAACTCTGAAAGCTGTTGAGCCCGCCGTTGTCGTTGATGAAGCCCACACTGCCCACACCGTTTTTATCGCCCGCAGTAGCCTGCCATTCAACACCAAACTTGTTTCCGCTGTCCAGTGTGGTTTCTATTATGAGCGCTTCCACATAAACCTGTCTTCTGGGTATGTCGAGTTTTTCAATAAGCCCTTCAACCTTCTGATAAAGCTCCTGATCACCCACAACGATAATGGAGTTTGTAGCTTTATCCGCAGCAACCTGTGATTTAACAACAGCTTGTGTTTTCGGGTCTGTTACAGAGGAGAGAAGTTTGTTAAGCACCTTCTCCACATCCTCTGCGCTTGAGTTATTGAGGTAAAATACTCTGGGCTGGCTGTGGTAGGCTGAAGATGAACTGTCAACCTGATCAATTATATAGTTTATTCTTTCAAAATCACCTTCTTTAGCGGCAATAACCAGCACGTTTGAATAGTCATCAGCTACAATAACCGGTTCAGATGCTGTCATGAAATTTTTCTGAAGTTCGGAGTAAAGCTTGGAAACAATTTTTTCCACATTAGAAGCCAAGCCGTTTTTTATAAGAATACTTTTTACAGTGTATCCTGCTGCTTCTGTTTCGAGTGTATTGAGGATCTCTATGATTTTCTGAACACGGTCGGCGGAATCACGTACGACTATCGCATTCATGCCAACCAGAATATCTGAGTTTCCGCTTCTGGAACTCAGGTTTTTGAGAACCGAAACCAGCATACGGACATTAAAATTTCGGGGTGAAATCACAGTGGTGAGGAAACCGCTTTCCTTTCCAGTGACATTATCTATATAGCTGTCTCCGTAGAATTTAACATCGCCGCTTTTTACAATCTGAATGTAGCGGTCTTTGTTAACCGCAGTCAGACCGTTAAGCTCAAGGGTTGCATAAAAGATGTCCATAACGTCTTTGGAATTCATCTTCATCCCTGTCTGAACAGTGACCTGCCCCCTGAGGTCATTTTCGTCATAGACGAAGTTTTTGCCTGTAAATTCCGCTGTGAACTTAACGAAATCCTTCAGAGACATGTTGTTGAAATTTACATCATACTGAGCGTATGAGCTGACTGAAATCAATAATAAAACTATAACTATAAAACGCTTCATCTCGCACCTAATTTATTTCAACGAATATTGTTTTTCTTTGTCCCGCCCTTTCAAGATCCAGAGTGACGGCTGACACATTTTCAACTGAACTCAGCATACTGAAAAGAACTTCGGGGCTTTTCAGCTCCTCCCCGTTTATACGCATGATTGCGTCACCGTTCTTAAGACCGAGTTCACGCAGAACAGAGTCTTTTGTCATGCGTGACAGACGAAAGCCAACGATCTGGCCGTCTTTTTCGTAAGGACGCATGAGAACGGATTTGATTATATTGTTGATGTCACCCACGTTGTTGATAAAGTCTGCGCGGGTCATGGTTACTTTTTCCGTAGGGGTCATGTCTCCGGGTTCTGCCTCGTCTCCTGTTTCCTCAGAAGGTTGTGCCGGAGGAGCAGAAGGAGAAGCTGTAGCAGAAGGAATCAGAGAGCCGTCACTGTAAAGCTCAAGCTTTGTCCTGCCTGACGAAGTGATTACTGTACCGCTTGTTTTGTCCAGATTTTCAAGCTTCACGCCGGAGAAAGTCTCCCCGACAGCGAGCAGAACTTTTTCTCCGTCCAGATCCATAAAAGCGTAAGACTTTGACCTGTACCCGTGTCCAAAAAGGATTCCGATAAGCTTTATGCTCCGGGGGGGAGGTGCGGTAAATGTTTCACCGCTTTCGGTAACGAAAGTGTCTGTTTGTCCCGAAGCGGAAGGAGATGCTGTTTTGAGGGAGAATATGTTTTTTTCGGTAATTAGGGAAATGTCCGCAGTTTTAACAGCGGATGACTTTTTGCCGCCGAGCCTGATCCCCTCCATTACGGTCGGTGTGTGCTTATATGAGATATACCCCGTAATAAGCCATGCAAAGGAAAAAGCCGCAAGAACCGGATAAATAAACCATGGGATTTTTATAGTATTCATGAGAATAGAAATAGCATGAATAATCGAAAAATCAAATTAAAATCAGGGGCGCCGCTTCAATATTTATACGATCATCACATTGAGGTTGTAAAAGGCGTGGCACAGCACGCAGGGCATAACTGATCTGTATTCCGAATACAGAGTTCCGAAAACCAGAGATGGAAAAAAAACAGCAAATGCATGAACAGGATTTCCGCCCCATAAATGAAAAACAGCAAAAACAGCAGAGACGGAAATATTAGCAGCTGTAATCGCAAAAAAAGCCTGAGACATTCTTCTTTCAAGCCACTCCTGCAGAACTCCCCTGAAAAAAAGCTCCTCTGCCGCAGGCGCAAGGATAAGATAACGGAACACTTTTGATGGGTCAAAAGCAAAGCTTCCGTCCATTAAGAATATGCGTATGCAGAAATACGCCGCTCCCAGAAAAAACGCAGTCAGTAAAAGCCAGGATTTCCTTTTCATATGCTTCAAATAACATGGAAAATACAGTATTTGAAAGAAAAAAAGCAAACCTTCCCCTTTAGTCAATGTCCATAATTCATAGCGGTCAGATACAGATTTTCTTATTTTCCGTATTAACTGTTGTGCGATGAGGGTATGTTGTCCTATAATTCAGCCAAAATTTATTTCATGGAGCAGATAAAATGAACAGCAAAGGTTTCACAATCATTGAAGTGCTGGTGGTTATTGTCATACTGGGGCTTCTCGCCACTTTCATGGTTCCTAAAATCATGGGTAAGCCTGATGAGGCAAGGGTCGCAAAGGCTAAAAATGACATACTCGCCATTGAATCCGCTCTTAAGATGTACAAACTCGACAACGGCTACTACCCCACTACCGAGCAGGGGCTTGAATCTCTGATTAAAGCCCCGGAAATTGAACCTATCCCCAAAAACTACCGCAGAGGCGGATACCTGGACACCTCCAAGAAGCCTCTTGACCCGTGGGACAGAGATTTCATTTACAGAAGCCCCGGCGAAGATGACAGAGATTATGAGATCATCTCACTCGGAGCTGACGGAGTTGAAGGCGGCGAAGAGTTTAATACAGATATAAAGAGCTACGAAATAAGATAATGTCTGCCAGAGGTTTTACTCTTGTAGAGCTTATTATTGTTCTTCTGATAATCGGCATAGGTTTCATGACCGTGACTCCGCTCATGGTTGAAAAAGCAATCGGCGATCCGGAAGAGATAACTTTTTTTAATGATCTGCTCAGTAAAACCGCTGATGAAGCGGAAGAGCTGGGCAGAGCCCTCCCTATACGGGGTGTTAAGGGCTCGGACACTATCTTTCTGCATGACGGCGAGACAGTTAAAATACCCGGCATTTCAGGCGTTTTATCCGCAGAGATAAATGATGAGGAACAGTCGGGGCTTGATTACGTGATAATGGTTTACCCTAAACGAATCTGTGACTATTTCATTCTGCGGGTATCGGACACCGAAATTATAGAATCCCTGCCGCTGATCCTCCAGACGAGGCTGAAATGAAAAAAGGCTTTACCCTTCTTGAGCTTCTTATTGCAATGGTCGTTCTCTCAATCGGCATGATGGGTATATTCACCCTTGTCAGACAGTCTCTGGACATGAATGACTATGCGAAAAGAAAGCTGAATCTCCTCAGCAGAGGCTATGAGCGGGTAATACTGACACTTTCCGAGAAAAAAACTCTGGAAGATATAATAACCGATAATGGGACAACGTATACATATAAGCTCGAAAAGCATGATACAGGGCTTCAGGGCATAAAGGAATGTGAACTCAAAATATCCGACAGCACAGCGGATATGACTCTGTTTTACTATGAAAGATAATAAAGGCTTCACTCTTGCAGAACTAATGATAGCGGTTGCGCTGGCAGGCATAGTCCTTACCGGTTCATACGCAGTTTTCAATACAATTATCGCATCAAGGGACGTCTCCGTGCGTGCCGGCGATGCAGTGACGGTTAATGCCAAAATAGCGTCCCTGCTGTCCGCTGATTTCAGACAGGCTGTAAAAAATACCGCAGAAGTTCAGTCAGCCGTGGAAAACGGTATGGCACTGAGACTTATCACCCACAATTCACTTTACTTTCAGGGGGCACTGCCTGTTGAGGTTCTTTACTACATAGAGGACGGATACCTTATACGTGAGGAGAAGCTCCCCCTGATGGACTACGAGCAGAAGATGTTCATACTCCCCAATGCAGACAACTTCACTGTGCTGTTTTATGAGAACGGTGAATATTATGACAGAACAATTTTCGGAACAAACATGATAAAAATCAAGCTGAACACTGCGGGAATCCCTGTTGAGGCAATTGCCGGCAGCTACCACCAGAACGGTATATTTAACTCTCTTGGGATAGGCGAATGAATAATAAAGGCAGCGTTCTTGTTTTTGTCCTTATATTTGTTGCCTTCACTCTGGGCATTGTAACCTACATGCACCAGCGTGCCGGAAGCTCTCTGGTGGACAGTGCTGAACTTCAGTTTGAATATCAGTCGTCAATCTACGCAATGTCAGCCATTGAGGCGATCAGGAAAGTTCTGGAGGATGATGACAATAACTACGACTACGATGGAGAATCGTGGGCGCTTATCCCTCCTTTTCCGGTGCCCATGGGTTTTATATCAATAACAGTAACCCCGACAAACGGGCGCATTCCTCTTAACATGATGGACGGCGACAACAAGTCCGAGGCGTATTTCAACGGTTGCAGGGAAACACTGAAGGAACTTGAGCTTGAAGAATCCATCTGCTCTGTTATAAAGGACTGGATAGACGTTGACGCCGCAGTCTCAGACATGGGTGAGGAAAACATTGACTACATCACCGACGGCAAAAACTACTCCACTAAAAACGGTAAACTTGAAACACTTAAAGAACTCAGCTTCATAAACGGTGCTAAGGATCATTATGAGGTTCTGGCCCGCCACTTTACAAATCATGGAGACGGCAAGCTCAACCTTAACTTTATAACGAAAGAGGCTCTGACAGGGCTGATACCGGGAATGGCTTCATACGCCGAAAGTATTATAGAATACCGCTCAAGCCACACATACAAGGATGTATCCAATATAATGAATGCGGCAAGCATACCTCAGGACATATACAACGCTTCACTGGACTATCTCACGGTAAAAAGTTCTTTATTTTATGTAAAGACTGAAGTAAGTTTGAATGACAAGTCCCGTTTTTACCATGTTCTTCTGGAGAGAAACGGAGCCCGCACCACAGTACTTAAATATATTGAAGGTAATGATGGCGTCTTCTTCTGACAAAAATTTATTTATTAAAAACAACCGAATTTACAATATCGAAAACGGAAGGGCGGATTTCCCCGCAAGTGCCGAGCAGACAGGCTCGTTCACTCTTTTTCTTGATGACTCGATGTTCTTTTATCTCTCCATGGATCTCCCTTCATCCAACAGGAAAAAGGCACGTGGTTTTATAAGTAACTATCTCAGCACTCTTTTTCCCGAATACATGGCAGAAAATTTCGGCTTTGTGCTTAATGGAAGCACTGCCCTTATATATCTTCCTGCAACAGAGTTCGCTGCTTTTGTTGAAGAAAACATGCCTCTTCTTAAAAAAGCATCAAAAATCACCACTCCGTTTATCGAGATGTTTGCCAAAGAAGCATCTTTTGACTACACAGACGGAGTGAAGTGCTACTCTGTCTCCGGTGGAGAAATACACCAGCTATTTGAAGAGCCGGAAGACGCCTATACGGCAGAGAGGGTTCTTGGCAAAATAATCCCTGCTAAAACGTCAATGAATATCAAAGGTGTGGAGAAGGAATCATTTCTTCCTTCAGCCTTCAAGGTTCCGGCAATTGTTCTTGCCGTCTGCTACCTTGTTTTTATCGGCGGCGAGTACCTGCGCCTGAAAGGATATTCCACATCATTAAAACTACGTGAAAATAAGCTTAATGAGCTTTACACTCTGGGTGGTGTCAGCGGTTCAAACGACCCGTACGGAACTCTTCTGTACAAGGCCAGAGGCAACAGAGACACAACTCAGGGAATAAGCATTCTCACTGTTTTTGAAACCATGAGTAAAGCAGCAGACAAAAGCAAAATCACCCTTGAAGGTGTTACGGTGCGTGATACTACAGTAAACTGTTCCGGCACAGCGGCTGACTTTCAGGCGGTTGAAGAGTTTAAGCAGAAACTTGAGGAAGCAGGGGCGCTGAGAACAAACATTGAAGACACTGACAAACAAGGCGACATTATAAAATTCTCAGTGAGGTTCGGATTATGAATATGAACATAAATATGAATCCCGCTCTGAAAGAGAAAATCCTCATTTGGTTCGTGATTGTTTTCGCAGTATTCTTTCTTTTTTACTGGACCCACATGTTCTTTGCCTCAAGGGAAGACGCATACACCCAGAGACAGAAATCATACACCGAACAGATAAACAAAACCGCAGAGCTTATTGCAGAAATATCGAGCGGCGCCAACTCCACAAAAAAAGTTGATACCGGTCTTTTGTCCTTCATACAGAACACAGCAGCAAGAGCAGGAATAGCCGGACGGATTCTGGATCTTAAACCTGTTTCCGGCTCATCAGGAGCAGAGGTTGTAACTCTGCGCATTCAGGCTCTTAACCTGAATGAACTCAACTCCTTCCTTGATCTTGTGGAAGGTTACCAAAATCTCACGATAAAAAACTTTGCCCTGAAAAAAAGGTTCGATGATCCTACTCTGGCAGACATTAATCTGGAGCTTGTGAAAAACAAATGATTAAAAAAATTCTCATAAACGCTGCGATATTCTTAGGCTGTACAATTGTTTTCCTCATTGTTTTTTTCCCCTATGCCAAGGTTCTTGAATATTATGCGAACATAGCTGCGGCAAAAGCACATATCAGCCTTTCAATTGGTTCGACTGAAGCAGGTGCATTCGGTGCAGATCTCAGTGATATAAAAATTGGCGACTTCGCAGCGGACAGCCTTGAACTCAGATACTCGCCTTTTTCTGTCCTCACCCGTAGTATTTCAGCGAAGCTGGACTCCGAAATAGCAACAGGAGAAGCCTCACATAAAGGCGGCGAAGTTAGCATCAAAACCATGCTTGAACTTGATAAAATACCTCAGATTGCCGAAAGCGGCCTCGGTGGAGAGGTTATCCTTAACCTCGCCATGAAAGACTGGAAAGGAACCGGAACCATAGCAGCACCAAGGCTTACCATACCTTCAGATTTCGGACCTGTTACCTTTAATAATATCACAGGGAACCTTGCAATCGAAAAACAGATGATTACAGTAAGCAGCCTGACATCCGAAGGCACTGCCAAAATCAACCTTAACGGCAACATAAGGATTAATCAGGTTAATGCGAACAGAAGTGTAATTGCCCTGGCGGGAACAGTAAGCGTGGCAGGGATGAATAAAAGAATCACCATAACCGGACAGGTTATGAATCCGAAGATTACTGTTAATTAGTATTCCTTTTCATTGTCTGTCTGCTCAACCTTTTCAGCTGGCATAAAGAAAAAGTACACGGCGTTGTCTTCCATTCGTTTCAGCATTTCATGAGTATCTGACGAGTTTACGACATCGGCAAAATTAAGCAGAACATTTCCTTCCTCATCCGTAATCCTGCCGTGCTTAAGTTCAGCAGGCTCACAAGCATCAGGGAAGTCCTTCATTTCAAGGGTTACATCACCCTCAACACAATATTTCTTTTCGTTAAAATCAACATAGCATGCCTTTTTGCCTGCCGTGCAGAATTCTGTCCCGCCGTAATTAAGAAATATATCCTTTGTATAAGATATTTCTGTTGAAAGCGCTGTCAGGGCACCATCGTCGAAATGCAGCGTAAAGCCATCGGCGATGGCAGTCTTTTCGGAAGGCAGACCCGCATATATTCCAGCCTTAACGAATTTTCCTCCACAGTAGGCGTCAGCACTGCCGGAAACAGTAACACAGTCAGTCATATTATCAGACGGAAAATCCAGAATTTCAGGTGCGCCGCCCTTGTTAACATCCTGATAGTTAATGCTGTAAAATCGGTCTCTGCCGTAGCCGATCAGCCTGCCCTCTTCTATATGAGGGGAAGTAAAATCCACAGGGAGAGGGCTGAGTCCGGTAAAACGTCTTTGAGTAAAGTCCAGTGTTACAAGCTTTTCATCCAATATAAAAGCAGCGTATCCGTCATCCAGAAATACTTCCTGTATATTCTCTTTCAACTGTCCGGATATTACCTCTTCTGTGGAGTCTATGCGATAGACTCTGAAAGATTTTCCGTCAGTAAAAGCGAAATACGGCGGATAGAAGGCAGGCTTTCCCGGCTTATTGTTTGTTCCTGTAACTTCTGCGCAGGAATCAATACTGAATATACTTATACCCTGTTCATTTTCAGCAAGAAGGAAACCGCCTTTGAGTTTTATGGATGTAAAATTATCTGAAATAAGTGACGGACACTGAGAAGAGGAAATATTGATTGCACTGTCAGTGAGAACAGCAAGCACGCCGTTGTCATAGGCAAAATCCTTAACTGACTGGGCAATTACCCTTGATGTTTTTTTTTATCAAAACTTATGAGAGAACTGAGCAGAAGACCGCTTTCAGGCATTGCAGCTTCAAACTCCGCCATGCTGTCAGAAGCGTGAAGCTCTGCTTTGAGTTCCTGTAAGTACGCTGTTCCTGTGAAGAGATTTTTCTGAGGTGATAAAGCAGTCTGCTGAATGGGTGCGGTGGCTGTTGTGCAGGAAATAACAAGTATCAGTGAAGGGATAACCAGCCTTAAAAAGCGTATTATCCAGCCGGGACAGCTTAGTTTAGAAAACACCTCTGTTTCCAATGCCTTACGTTCATCAAAAGTGAGTTCGCAGTTTCTTCTTTCCACCTAAAATCCCCCGGACGCTCTTTATGGTCAGAAGCCGATGTATTTCACCTCTTCCTCAAGCTGCACGCCCGTTTCTTTCAAAACAATTAACTTAATTTCTTCAATCAGGTTCTTAATATCAGAACCAGTAGCACCGCCTATATTAACAATAAAATTGGCGTGCTTTTCGGAAACCATTGCGCCTCCGATGCGTTTTCCCTTTAAACCGCACCGTTCAATGAGTTCTCCGGCATAATGACCTTCAGGACGCTTGAAAACAGAACCGCAAGACGGATATTCCAAGGGCTGCTTGGATGCTCTTCTGCGGAGAATATCTCTCCTGAGAGCCTCGCTTTCGGCTCTGTTTCCCTCTTCGAGAAGAAACTTGCCGCCGAGAACTATATTGCTCCCCACAGCCGCAGTTCTGCGGTATGAAAAGCCTGCGTCAGCACCCTTCACAGTGAAAACCGAGCCGTCCGGACCCAAGAGATCAATCTCTTCAGTTAACATTCCGATTTCGGTTCCGAATGCACCTGCGTTCATCGCAAGCGCACCGCCAACTGTGCCTGGAATGCCGCTCATATTTTCAGCTCCGGTCATGTAAGATCTTATCGTATAAACGATCATTGAGTCAAGAAGAACTCCGGCACCTGCATAAATTTTCTTATGTTTTTTCAAAATATGCCGATTAAGATTACTGAGAACTATCACAAGACGATCAAGAATTTGATCTGAGATCAACAAGTTACAGCCGCCACCCATTATAAAATGTTCAATAGAGTTTTTTTCCGCCCATTTAAGATAATTAACTAATTCATCAGTTGTCGAGGGTACGGCAAAGAATTTTGCCGTGCCACCTGTTCGGTAGCTTGTGTAGTTTTTAAGTGAAACATTCTCATAAATTTTCATTTGCTGATCTTTGTTCCTTCCAGTGCGTCTTTGCAGAAGCAGTTTCTGTTTACTGTATATGAATCAGGCAGAGCGCTCACAAGAGCCTTAATCCTTTCTGTAGCGGCTTTCATAGTTTCCACGACTTCAACAGTGGTCAGTTTGGCGTCGCTTGTTCCTGCTGCATAGTTCGTGATAACGCTTACGTTAGCGTAGCATATCTCTTTTTCACGGGCGAGGGGTGCTTCAGGAAACAGCGTCATCCCCACGGTGTCTGCGCCTATCTTCTCAAAATATTTGATCTCCGCTGCTGTTTCGAGCCTCGGACCGTTGGTGCAGATATACACTCCGCTTTTTATGACTCCTACCCCGGCGTTTTCCGCACTATTTATAAGCAGTTCCCGCAATTCAGGGCAGAATGGTTCTGTAAAATCTATATGGTGGATCAGACCGCAGTCATAAAATGTGTGGGCACGTCCAGATGTATGGTCTATTGCGTTGGATGAAATTACAATATCTCCAGGTTTAACTCCCTTTATGCCGCCCACTGCGGTAAAGGAGATAATCCGGCTGATGTCGAGTTTTTCAAATCCGGCAATATTTGCCCTGTAGTTGACACTGTGCGGAGGGATTCCGTGGCTGCGTCCATGCCTGTTAAGGAAATAGAACTCCACACCTTTATATCTGTAATGCCTGTACGCATCAGAAGGAGAGCCCCACTCGGTTTCGACAGATTCTTCACCTATAAATTCAAAACCATCTATTTCATAAAGTCCGCTGCCGCCGATTATACCTAGTTTCATGGACAATACACCTCTTAACTAATAATCCTAATCTGCACATCCTGTCAGATTAGGATACACGCTCACGGACGGATAAACCGTCCTTCGCTTCGCATGGCGCATTCCCTTCATGGGAATGACTGATAATCCTAGCCTGAACATCCTGTCAGATTAGGATACACGCTCACGGACGGATAAACCGTCCTTCGCTTCGCACGGCGCATTCCCTTCATGGGAATGACTGATAATCCTAGCCTGCACATCCTGTCAGATTAGGATACACGCTCACGGACGGATAAACCGTCTCTAGCTCTTTTCTATTCTGATAATACGGTCGCAGGATTCCGCTATGGCGGCTTCATGGGTGACTATAAGCACAGTAACACCTTCGTCACGCATGAGACGTATCATATCCAGAACCTCGTCACTGTTTTTCTTATCAAGACTGCCTGTGGGCTCATCTGCGAGGATAATTTTCGGACTGTTCATCATAGCCCTTGCTATGGCTGTTCTCTGCTGTTCACCGCCGGAGAGTTCAGCAGGGAAATGAGTCACTCTGTCCTCCAGACCGACTTTGGCAAGGAGCGCTTTTGCCCGTTTAACCGCCTCATCAATATTCTCACCTGCAATAAGAGCAGGCATCATAACATTTTCCAGAGCGGTAAAGTCTTCCAATAAATAATGAAACTGGAACACAAAGCCCACATCCTGATTACGGAACTGATCAAGTGCCTTTCCTTTCAGCTTGAGAATATCTTCACCCTGAAACAGCACTGAACCGGAATCAGGCTTGTCGAGCCCGCCAATGATATGGAGCAGAGTGGATTTGCCGGCACCGGAAGGACCGACTATGGCAAGCATCTCACCTTTCCCCACACTCATGTTGAATCCGCTGAGAACATCCAGCCTGTAATCGCCTTTGAGAAAGCTTTTATTTAAATTAACTATTTCCAGCAGACTCATTTAATCACGCCTCAATGCTTCTATTGGGTCGAGTTTAGCCGACTGTCTGGCGGGAAAAAGCCCCGCAACATATGTAATAACAAGAGCGCACACAGTAACAGTTATAAATACCGAAGGTTCTATCTTAACCGGAATTCTGTCCATGAAATAAACATCCTCCGGCAGGCTGATCAGCTTATAGTTTTTCAGCACAAAGCAGATTGTATAGCCGATCACATTACCAAGAGCTGTTCCCACAAACCCAACAACAAGCCCCTGACGGATGAAGATGCGGTAAATACTTTTTTCAGGCGCACCCATCGCACGGAGTATGGCTATATCACGCTTTTTATCCTTAACCGACACGGTTATCATGCTAACCACATTGAATGAGGCAACTATGATAATCAGCGTAAGTATTATAAACATGGCAATTTTTTCAAGCTTAAGAGCTGAAAACAGGTTGGAGTTCATGCTTATCCAATCCCTAGCCCAGTAGGGGAAGCCCAGCTCTTCTTCTAACTTCTTTGCCAAAGGTATCGCATTGGCAAAGTCATCCGCTTTTACACTGAAGCCGGAGACGACATCATCCATGCCGAAAAATTCCTGTGCAGCCTCAAGGGATATATACCCGAGGGATGAATTATACTCATACATCCCCATGTCAAACCATCCGGCTACCTCAAAATGCTTCATCTTGGGAACCATGCCGAACGGACCCTTACGTCCGAAGGGTGAAACCATAACTACATCGTCACCGACACTCACCGCAAGAGAATGCGCAAGCTCCTTCCCAAGAACGATTTTAGGCTTCTCACCATTGATCGCTATATCTAGAAACTCGCCATCCTTCATGAACTTTTCTATAGTAGTAACACCCAGTTCCTTCTCAGGGTTAACACCCCTGACAATCACACCGCTAACGTTATTCTGACTGGTGACAAGCACCTGACTGAGTATGAAAGGCGATACACCCGCAACTTTATCAGTAATGCGGATCTTAGCGTCCACAAGCTGCCAATCTCTGATTGGAGAAGCATCCAGACGGTTTACGATTATATGGGCATTAGCACCGAGAATTTTGTTCTGGAGATTATCGGAGAAGCCGATCATCACGTTCAGAACTATGATAAGGGTTGCCACCCCCACCATTATACCTATGACGGAAATGGTGGAGATGAACGAAAAGATACGGTTTTTTCTGCGGGAGCGGAGATAGCGTGTTGCTATCAGATTCTCCGTTTTCATATCACTCCCATTCTATAGTTGCAGGCGGTTTGGAGCTTATGTCGTACACGACTCTGTTTATGCCCCTTACCTCGTTTATGATTCGGTTTGATATTTTGCCGAGAACATCATATGGAATGTGCGCCCAGTCTGCCGTCATGCCGTCAGAACTGTAGACAGCCCTGATGGCGCAGGCGTTTTCATATGTTCTGCCGTCGCCCATAACACCGACAGTGTTTACGGGGAGCAGAACGGCGAATGCCTGCCAGATTGTATTATAAAGGTTAGCGTTATGAAGCTCTTCGATAAAAATAGCGTCCGCCTGACGGAGAACATCACATCTTTTCTTTGTGATCTCGCCAAGAACCCTTACGCCCAGTCCGGGACCGGGGAACGGATGGCGTCCGACCATTACTTCGGGAAGACCAAGCCTGCGTCCGACCTCACGTACCTCATCCTTGAAAAGCTCTCTAAGTGGCTCAACAAGCTGGAACTTCATATCCTCCGGCAAACCGCCCACATTGTGATGTGATTTAATGGTTGCAGAAGGTCCTTTAAAAGATACTGATTCTATAACGTCAGGATAAAGAGTGCCCTGCGCAAGGAAGTCAAACTCGCCTATTTTCCTTGCCTCTTCCTCAAAAATTCTTATGAAAAGGTTGCCGATTGTCTTTCTTTTCTTTTCAGGATCAGTCACACCCGCAAGAGCCGTGAGGAATCTCTCCTCCGCATCAGCTACCACAAGGTTTATTTTGTAGTTGTCTTTGAAGGTTTTTTCCACCTGCTCACGTTCATTCAGGCGGAGAAGACCGTTATCAACGAATACGCATACAAGATTATCGCCTATGGCTTCATGGAGAAGAACAGCAACAACGGATGAATCAACACCGCCGGAGAGACCGCAAAGAACCTTTCTGTCGCCTACTCTCTCACGGATTCTGGCTATTTCAGCCTGAATGAAGTTGTCCGCAGTCCATATCTGTCTGCATCCGCAAATTTTAACAACAAAGTTTTCAAGAATAGTCTTGCCCTGCTCTGTATGAGTAACTTCAGGGTGAAACTGTATTGCGTATATTTCACGGTCTTTATGCTTCATCGCAGCAACAGGCGCATTGTCTGTCTTTGCAACTACCTCAAATCCTTCGGGCATTTTTTCCAGTCTGTCGCCGTGGCTCATCCATACAGTGAGCCTGTCTCCTTCGAGACCGCTGAAAAGGCTGCATGAGGGTTCATAATTAAGAACCGCCCTGCCGTACTCCCTGTGGTTTGAAGGAGCGACAATGCCTCCGAAATGCTGTCCCGCAAGCTGCATGCCGTAGCATATGCCGAGAACAGGAAGACCCATTTCAAAAACACGTTCGTCAACAGACGGAGCATCTTCCTCATATACGCTGGAAGGTCCGCCGGAAAGAATTATTCCTTTTGCTTCAAAGGATTTTATTTTTTCAAAATCTGCATTGCAGGGAAAAATTTCGCAGTAAACATTAGCCTCACGAACCCTGCGTGCTATAAGCTGGGTATATTGTGAACCAAAATCTAATATTAAGACTTTCTCCGAATGAATGTCCATTTAACCTCCAATTTAATAGTGTAAATCTGTACATCCTGTCAGATTTACACACACGCTCGCGGTCTGTAAAACAGACCTTCGCTACGCACGGCGGGCTTCCTTCCATTGAAGCCTGCGGTATAACAGTGCAAATAAATACATCCTGTCAGATTTACACACACGCTCGCGCCTTGTAAAACAAGCCTTTTAAGCAAGCTCGGTGCAGAAACCGCCTGAATATGAACGGTGGTTTTGCTACGCACGGCGGGCGCTGTTAAGTGTTCACCCAGTAATTAGGTGCTTCTTTTGTGATCATAACGTCATGCACATGGCTTTCACGAAGACCTGCGCCTGTGATTTTCACAAAGCGTGCTTTAACGTGCATATCTTCAATTGTTTTGCAGCCGGCGTAACCCATACCGGAGCGTATGCCGCCCGTAAGCTGGTAAACAGTTTCGCTGAGTTCACCTTTATAATGGACTCGTCCCTCTATACCTTCCGGGACAAACTTCTTTTCGTTTTCTGTGCCTTCCTGAAAATAACGGTCTTTACTTCCCGCTTTCATAGCGCCCACAGAGCCCATGCCTCTATAAACCTTGAAGCTTCTGCCCTGATAGAGTTCTATATCTCCGGGAGACTCCTTTGTCCCTGCGAACAGTGAACCTATCATAACAGTGGAGGCACCTGCAGCTATGGCTTTAACCACATCACCGGAATATTTTATTCCGCCGTCAGCAATGATCGGAATGCCAAGTTCCTTTGCCTTTGCAGCACAAGTCATAATAGCAGTAATCTGCGGAACACCAACGCCTGCAACAACCCTTGTTGTGCATATGGAGCCGGGTCCGATGCCGACTTTCACACAGTCAGCTCCGCAGTTATAAAGAGCTTCCACAGCTTCCGGCGTGGCAACATTACCGGCAACAAGCTGAACATCAGGATAAGTGGATTTAACCCATTTAACCATGTCCAGAACCATCTGCGAATGACCGTGAGCAGTGTCAACCACAATAACATCAGCCTTAGCCTCAACCAGTGCGGCTACTCTGTTTTTGCTATCTCCGCCGACACCGACAGCAGCACCGACAAGCAGTCTGCCCATATCATCTTTTGCGGCATTGGGGTATTTAAGCTTCTTGTTTATATCCTTAATGGTTATCAGCCCTTTGAGCTGATATTTATCATTAACCACAAGGAGTTTTTCGATTCGGTGTTCCTGAAGAATGTCCTTGGCGGAATCAAGATTAGCGTCCTTTTCCAGAACAGTAACAAGATTTTTGCCTGTCATGTATTCAGTTACTTTAGCATCGTGGTTTTTCACAAAGCGAAGGTCTCTGTTGGTGAGTATGCCCACCAGCTTTCCACCCTCGGTAACAGGCACGCCGCTTATTTTATACTTGGACATGATAGCAAGCGCATCCTCTACCGTCTTATCCGGCGAAATCGTGATAGGGTCAACTATCATCCCGCTTTCGGAACGCTTTACCTTGTCTACTTCATCCGCCTGAGCCTCAATGCTCATATTTTTGTGAATGAAGCCTATTCCGCCTTCCTGCGCCATGGCTATAGCCAGTTTCGCTTCCGTAACAGTGTCCATCGCCGCACTTACCAGCGGAATGTTGAGGAAAATTTTGTTTGTAAGCTTTGACCTTGTGTCGATGTCCTTGGGAAGAACCTCGCTATGTGCGGGGATCACAAGCACATCGTCAAATGTCAGGGCTTCCATTGCGATTTTATCGCCGTACATTTTGTTCACCGCCTGCTTTTATGTTTTATTTGTTAATATTATCAAGTTACCGTGTTCTTCCTCAAACCTAACAGACTAAGAAAAAACCATAGTCCCACGAAAGGGACTGCGCCGTGTGTGGCGAGCGGTTGCAGATGCACCGCAGGACGCTGGCGCATCTATACTAAGTCAGTAGCCCCAGTCACGGCTGTAGCGGAAATCACGCCCGATTGTCCGCTGGCTTACTTTTGCAATAACAGGAATTTTACGTTTAAACTGATATCTCATTATTCTTTCTGATATTTTTTGTACAAAATCCTCATCAAAACCCATCTGAACCAGTTCGGCTTTTCTGCGTCTGTTGTCTACCATTTCATAAAGCAGTCTGTCCACATCTTTATATGTGAAACCAAGCTCCCCTTCGTCTGTCTGATCAGGCCACAGATCCGCCGTTGGTTGTTTTTTAACAACTTTTTCAGGTATTCCCAAATATTCAGAAAGCTCCCATACCTGCGTTTTGTACAAATCGCCGATAGGGTTGATGGCGCTTGCCAAATCGCCGTACCATGTGCCATAGCCCAGAAGCAGTTCCGTTTTATTGCTTGTTCCCAGAACAATACCGCCATGCTTTGCGGAACGGTCAAATATAGTGACCATACGCATACGGGCAAGAACGTTCCCTATCCGCAGCTTACTCATGTCCGGTTCACTCTCTATAAAAGGCTCCGCAAAGGGAGTGATATCTGCAATTTCGAGGTTTATTCCCAAAGCCTTAGCCACAAGTTCGGCATCCGCCATGCTTTCTTTGCTGGAAAGTTTATAGGGGAGTCCCACCGCAAAAACCCTGTCTTTTCCTAGAGCCTCAACAGCGATAGCAGCCGAAAGAGCGGAATCTATTCCGCCGGAAAGACCAAGAACAACTGTTTTAAGCCCTATTTTTTCCGTCTCTTCCTTTACGAATGTGGTTAATATCTGCTTTGTGAGTTTAAGATCAAGCTTCATTTCTTATCTCCTTTGAGATAATCAAGGAGTATCTGGGATTTCTCATCACGGTAGAAGGGGGAATGGATTCTTGCCAGACGGATATCAGCGGTTTCAAGTTCTGTAATTCCAATTGCCGCCTCAAACTGAGGGAGTTGGATTTTTCGTTTACCCAGAGCGGAATAAGCCTCTGAACCGCCCCAGAATGCCACACCGTCTTCAACACCTGCACGGTTTACATACACAAGGTTAACTGTGAGCAGGCTTGCTGTATATTTATTTGATGTCTGCCATATGGAAGCAGCTTCCAAACCGTCTCCGACTACGCCTCTGGCCGGGCTGTTGGAGGGGATAAAGACAGTCTGCACGCCCATTCGGCTTAAAACATAAATTGAGCTTAAATGAAGAGCATCCTCGCAGATAAGCATTCCGCATTTTCCGAAAGCTGTGTCAAACACGGAGAAACCGTTTCCGGCTGCGAAATATCTTGCCTCTTCAAACATAGTATAGTCAGGCAGATAAACTTTTTTATGGAGATGAACGAGTCTGCCTTTTTCGGCATAGGCGCAGACATTATAGAAAAGGTTGTCTTCCCCTTCGTAAACAAAGCCGAAGACGACAGAAATATCCTTTGAGAGAGATATTATTCTTTTGACAGCCTTGTCATCTGTTTTCATAGCTACATCATTCACATAGTCCATGAGATAGTAGCCTGTGAGCGAAAGCTCCGGAAACACAATGACATCACACTTTTCCGCAACGGCTTGTTCTATGCACTCCTCATGGAGTTCAAGGTTTTTTGCCGTGTCACCCAGAAAGGGCTTTATCTGCGCCAGACAAACCCGCATCTATTCACCGTCCCTCACGAATGTTCCGCTTTTTCCTCCGGACTTTCTCACAAGTCTGACATCGCTTACCACCATGGCTTTATCAACAGCCTTGCACATATCATAGATAGTGAGAGCAGCAACGGAAACACCCATGAGCGCTTCCATTTCAATGCCTGTCTTCCCGGTAAGTTTTGCGGTAACTTCTATTTCGATTTCGCTTTTTTCGGTATCAGGATGGAAATAAACATCAACTGCGGTTACATTCAGAGGATGGCACATGGGGATGAGGTCGCCTGTTTTCTTAACAGCCATGATCCCTGCAACACGGGCAACCTCAAATACATTACCCTTCTCCATCCTGCTCTCAAGCACAAGCTTAAGAGTCTCAGGCTTCATGGAGATGCGTCCTTTCGCCGTGGCTTCCCTCACCGTATCGCTTTTAGCGGTGACATCCACCATGCGGCTTCTTCCTTCTTCGTCAAAATGGGTAAATGACATTATTTTATACCTCTAATGGGGATATTGTTTAAAAAACTCGTCAGCAGGCTGGCTTGAAGCTATATAATCCCAGATTTTGCCGTTCCCGCTTCTCAGATCATGAAGATCTGTTTCTGTTCTTTCAACGGTAAACTCTGCGCTGTCTTTATAATCAACAACTCTGCCGTTGTCAAAAACAGGGATACGGAAAATAATTTTATATGAATCAGCATCATACAGCAGCATTTTCATCATAACGATTTCAACAAACTTCGTCATTGTTTCGCTTAATGGATTTTCCCTCATGGACGGTACAGGCTTTCCGGTTCCGTCCACTGCGCAGTAGAGAACATTTACAACTGCTGTTCCGCCCTTCTTTTTACCATCAAGAATTTTCAGGTTAGGAACTATGCTCTGCCTTCTGGAATAAATGGATTCTTTAACCATCTGGTTGAACTGCGAAGCCATATTCCTTATGTCTACCATGAACTTCTTTTCTATATCGCTCTTTGTAATATGTTCATCTTTCAGTTCATAGCGGAATTCGACCAGTTCGGCACGCACATAAGCCTCACGCCTGTTGTAAAGACGCACCTTGTACCAGTTGTCTTTCTTGGAGAGAACAATGATCTTGCTCCCCTTCGGCAGCCTTGAGATAACAGGGCTTTTGGTATCCGGTTTTTCCCGTGCCATGACTCCTTCTCCGGCGACATGCCCCAGAGCCTCAAGGATACCGTCACGATCACTGATATGAACAGGCTCCTCGGCAAAAACGGCATAAGCCGGACAAAGCGCCAGAAAAAGAGAAAGGGCAAGAGCCCTAAACATTAAACCTGAAATAGATAATATCTCCGTCCTGAACAATATATTCCTTCCCTTCCAGCCTCATCTTACCCATCTCCTTGGCTTTCGCCATTGAGCCTGCGGTTTCAAAATCGCTGTATGAGGTAACTTCCGCACGGATAAACCCACGCTCAATATCGGAGTGGATTTTACCGGCAGCCTTCTGAGCGGTTGTTCCTCCGGTCACTGTCCATGCACGTACCTCTTTTTCCCCTGCGGTAAAAAAGGTTAAAAGATCAAGCAGTTTATAACCCTGAGCTATCATGGACTGCAAACCTGAACGGTCAAGCCCCATACTGGCGAGGAATTCTTTCGCCTCTTCCTCGTCAAGCTCAGCTATCTCCGATTCTATCGCACCGCAGATCTTAACAACAACAGCATTTTCCTTTGCTGCTATTTCACGCACTTTTTTTACATGCTCATTATCTTCTGCAAGAACAGCCTCATCAACATTAGCCACATACATTACAGGCTTAGAGGTAATAAGAGGGTATTCTTTCAGAGACTCGGTAAGCTCTTCAAAACCTTCAATACTGCGGATCATTGTGCCTTTCTGCACTTCCGCCAGAAGAATTTCAAGGGCTTCCACCTTCTTTTTCAGTTCCTTATCGCCACTTTTTGCGGCTTTTTTATTTCTGTCAACCGCACGCTCGATAAGCTCCATATCGCTCATAAGAAGCTCTGTGTTGATAATATCAATATCACGCACAGGGTCAACGCCGCCTTCTACATGGACAACGTTGGGATCATCAAAACAGCGCACCACATGGGCCACTGCATCCACCTGACGTATGTGGGTGAGAAACTTGTTTCCGAGACCTTCACCCTGACTGGCACCTTTAACGAGACCTGCAATATCTATAAACTCAATAGTGGTTGCCACTGTTGACTGCGGCTTAATTTTCTCCACCAGATAATCCATTCTTTCATCCGGAACCGGAACTATGCCCCTGTTGGGGTCGATGGTGCAAAAAGGATAATTGGCACTTTCCGCTCCAGCTTTTGTGAGTGCGTTGAATATAGTGGACTTGCCTACATTGGGCAGACCTACTATTCCGCAGTTGAAACCCATAATAACCTCATATTGTCTGCTTGCTTAAAGAACAATTATATTGCTACAAGTTTGAAAAAAAAGCAAAAGGTTAAGCACTGTTTTGTATTGCTTAACCTTAATTTTCTGAACATCCCGCCGCATGTATCAGCCTTTGTGCGCAATGAGCATGCAAAAAAGGCGGTCATTTCTGACCGCCTTTTTGGGAAAATTCTATTTTAGTTCGCTTATCAGCCTATAAGAAGAGGAGCAATGATAAGAGAAACAATACTCATAAGTTTTACAAGGATGTTCATAGCGGGTCCGCTTGTATCCTTGAAGGGGTCGCCTACTGTATCGCCGACAACTGCTGCCTTATGCTGATCAGAGCCTTTACCTGCACTACCCCAGTCGCCTTTTTCGATAGCTTTCTTAGCGTTATCCCATGCTCCGCCGGCATTAGCCATAAGAAGAGCAAGAAGAACACCGGTAACAGTGGCACCGGCAAGCATTCCGCCGAGAGCCTCTTTACCGAGAAGGAAGCCAACAACAACAGGGGCAAGAACCGCAACCACGCCGGGAAGTATCATCTCTTTAAGAGCTGCAGCCGTTGATATATCAACGCAAGTCTTAGGATCTGGCTTAACGCCTTCCCTGCCTTCGAGCAGACCAGGAATTTCCCTGAACTGGCGACGGATTTCATCAACCATCTGACCTGCTGCTTTACCAACAGAAGTCATTGTCATAGCCGCAACGAGGAAAGGCAGAAAACCGCCGACGAAGAGACCGATAACAACAAGAGGTTTAGTTATATCTATTGTGCTGATTCCCGCACTGCTTGCATATGCAGCAAAAAGAGCAAGAGCAGTAAGCGCAGCAGAACCTATAGCAAAGCCTTTGCCCACAGCAGCAGTAGTGTTGCCGATTGCGTCAAGGCTGTCAGTGATTTTTCTTACTTCAGGTCCGAGTTCAGCCATTTCGGAGATACCGCCTGCGTTATCAGCGATAGGTCCGTATGCGTCAACAGTCATGGTAACACCAACAGTGGCAAGCATACCAACAGCAGCAATACCGATGCCGTAAAGTCCTGCAGTTGTGTTAGCAACGAATATAGCAATGCATATAAGAATTACAGGAATAACAACGGACTCAAGACCAACAGCAAAGCCGTGGATGATGTTTGTTGCTGCACCGGTTTCAGAAGCATGGACAATCCTTTTAACAGGTGCCGCAGCAGTATAGTATTCAGTAACAAGACCGATTGCTATACCTGCAAGAGTACCTGCAAGAAGTGCCCAGAACACGCCTGCTTTAATTCCGTACATAGAGATTACGAAGTAAGCTGCTATGAGGAAAAGACCAGCGCCGATGAAAGTTGAATATCTCAGAGCAGAAGCGGGAGGAGTGTTTTTAAGGAGCTTCATAGAGAAAACGCCTACCAAAGAAGCCAAAAGACCGATGACAGCAAGACCAATGGGAAGAGCCATCATGTTCATTTTGAACATATCGAACGCCATTCCGGGCTGGCTTACCTGAAGAATAAGTTCAGGAGAAGCTGTTGCTGCGATGGCTATTGTAGCGATAATGGATCCCACATATGATTCAAAAATGTCAGCGCCCATACCTGCGATATCACCCACGTTGTCGCCAACGTTGTCAGCTATAACGCCGGGGTTTCTGTGGTCGTCTTCAGGGATGTTTGCTTCAACTTTACCTACAAGGTCAGCGCCCACGTCTGCTGCTTTGGTATAAATACCGCCGCCCACACGTGCGAAAAGAGCGATTGAAGATGCGCCCATTGCGAAACCGTTGATGTATTTTGATGTTTCGGGGTCACCGAAAATCATGAACAGAATACCTACACCGATAAGACCGAGGCTCGCTACTGAAAGCCCCATAACGGCACCGCCGTTGTAGGCAACAGAAAGAGCGCTGGCCATTCCGCCTGTTCTGGCAGCTTCACTTGTTCTGACGTTAGCACGAGTGGCTGATTTCATACCGAAGAATCCTGCCGCTACAGAGCATATAGCTCCCGCAAGAAATGCGGCTGCGGTGTTGATTCCAAGGTTGGGAGAGAACAGCATAAGTACAAAAACTATTGCTACAAAGAAAGAAAGAACTTTGTATTCTCTGCCAAGAAACGCCATGGCTCCGTCATGGATCATGTCTGAAATTTCTTTCATTTTCTCGTTGCCGGCTGTTTTGCTTTTGATAGAGTTATAAATAACAAAAGCGACAACAAGACCCACCACACCCAATACAGGAGCGAGGTACATCATCATTGACATTTGGTCCTCCTTATTAAATTAAAATATGTTTTCGGTTTTCGCCGAATAACGGCTTTCACCGTTTAAACTTCTTTGACCTTAAGCAGTATAAAAAAAACTACTTCCTGTGTTTTTCTCATACACGCTCGCGGCTTGCCAAGCAAGCCTTCGCTTCGCACGGCGCAACTCCCTCCATGGAGTTGTGTTGCACTAAGTGCTTAAATTAAAATATGTTTTCGGTTTTCGCCGAATAACGGCTTTCACCGTTTAAACTTCTTTAACCTTAAGCAGTATGAAAAAAACTACTTCCTGTGTTTTTCTCATACACGCCCGCGGCTTGCCAAGCAAGCCTTCGCTTCGCACGGCGCAGGGTCTGTCTTTACAATGAAAAAAACTACATCTTGTGTTTTTTTCATACACGCTCGCAGACGGGTAAACCGTCCTTCGCTTCGCACGGCGCAGTTCCTTCCATGGAACTGCGCATGGAACTGTTGGAATACTGGTGTCCGTTCAGTTCTTCTCCGGCGTGTCTGCATCATCAAAGATTGACTTGTTGTTGTAAGTGTTCATAGCAGACTTCAAGCCGCCTTTGACAAATGCCTCTGCGGCGTCTGTACCCAGCTCCACAAACTTTTCAAGCTGATCCTTGTCCTCAAATCTGCCGAGGACATGTCCAACCGTGCCGCCGCTTCTGCTTTTGCCTATTCCCATTTTCAGCCTGACAAACTTATCAGTGCCGAGAAGCTCAATTATGGATTTTATTCCGTTATGACCGCCGCTTGAGCCGCCGTTACGGAACTTGATCCGCCCGAACTCCATATCAAGATCATCCTGAATAACCAAAAGGCTTTCAGGTTCAATTTTATAAAAGCTCATAAACGGAACGACTGACTGCCCGCTTAAGTTCATATATGTCATTGGTTTGAGGATGAAATGCTTCTCATCCGTGCGGAATTCACCCCAAAGTCCTTTGAACCCGTCTTTAAACCCGCTGTTATAGCGTTCTGCGAGTTTATCAGCCACCATAAAACCAAGGTTATGTCTGGTTGCGGCGTACTGAACTCCGGGGTTTCCGAGTCCGACTATAAGCAGATTATTCATGCCCCATTTCAAACAGAGAACTAATGCTCTCTTTATGCTGTATTCTGTTTATAGCTTTGGCGAATATTCCCGCCACGCTTAGAACCATGATTTTTGAGTTCTGTTTCTCTTTCACAAGCTCCACGGTGTCGGAGATTATAACCTTTTCAAGCACGCTGTTGGTGATTCTCTCCATAGCGGGGCCTGAAAGAACGCCATGCGCAGCAGAAGCTATAACAGATTTCGCTCCGTGTTTCATTACCGCATTGGCAGCCTGAACAAGAGTGCCGGCAGTGTCTATCATATCGTCAATTATGATTACGTTTTTGCCTTCCACGCTGCCGATAACGTGCATAGCCTCAGCCGCATTGGGTGCGCTTCTTCTCTTATCGATTATCGCAAGAGAAGTACCGAGGAGTTTAGCGTAGATTCTTGCTCTGGCAACACCGCCTGCATCAGGTGATACCACAACATAGTCATCACCTTTCATTCCGTTATCTATCATGTACTTGACGATAACAGGAGATGAATAAAGGTTATCCACGGGTATATCGAAAAAGCCCTGAATTTGCCCGGCATGAAGGTTCATAGTCATAACTCTGTCTATGCCGGATGTCTCAAGGAGATTAGCAACAAGTTTGGCTGTAATAGGTACTCTGGGTTCGGATGTTCTGTCCTGACGTGCGTATCCGAAATAGGGGATAACCGCTGTGATTGTTCCTGCGGATGCCCTTTTGAGTGCGTCCGTCATGATCATGAGTTCCATCAGGTGTCTGTCAGTGGGTGCGCTGGTTGACTGAACAACGAAAACGTCTCTTCCTCTCACGCTCTCATTAATTTTAACCCTTATCTCTCCGTCGCTGAAAGAGCCTACAGTAGCATCCCCAAGCCTGACGCCGAGTTCCGTGGCTATGCCTCCAGCCAGTGTTCTGTTCGCATTGCCCGAAAACAGAAGAAAATCCATCAACCTGCTCCTTTTATTCTTGATTTAAATACCGTAAAGTCGGCAAATTTTTCTTTGATAATGCTGCAGGCACTAGAAAGCTGTTCATCCGTTCTGTAGATACCAAAAACAGTGGAACCGCTGCCGCTCATGAGAGCCCCGTCAGCGCCGGAATCAAGCAGTGTTGTTTTAAGTATCTGCAAAACGGGGTGCTTTGCGAAGACAGCCGCCTCAAGCCCATTGTCAAGCATGGCTAAAAGCTCCTCATAGCCCACAACGAGGGGCATTCTAGTCAGATCTGCCTTAGCCGTCAACTTCAAATTTCCGCCCCCGAATATTTCACCGGTGGGTACATGTATATTGGGATTTACCAGCAAAAGAGGCACAGACGGAAGCTCCGCCTCGCTGACTATTACTTCTCCCCTACCTTCTGCGTAGCACGGTTTATTATGGAGAAAATACACCGTATCAGAGCCTATTTCACCAAGTATTTCCGCCATATCGCAATATGAAAGTCCTAAGTCTGACATGTTGTTGACAGCTTTAAGAAAACAGGCGGCATTTGAACTTCCTCCGCCCATTCCTCCCCCTGAGGGGATGTTTTTTTCAAGGTTTATGCTGTATTTCTTTTTCAGACCATACCGGGAAGAAAGTATATCTTTAACTCTTATTATAAGATTTGAAGAATCCACAGGGATTTCCGGGACATTGCACACAAGTTCCGTGCGGTCCGCTTCATCTATGGTTATGGTATCGTGGAGTTCGGTCTGAGCGAAAAGAGTCTGAAGATCGTGATATCCGTCACTTCTTTTGCCGTTTATATGAAGAAAGATATTTATCTTGGCGTAACTTCGGACACTTATCACCACTGGAGCCCTATTTCAAGTATTTTATCAATACTGACAACCTTAATGGAAGACATTCTCCCGTTACTGTAGCCGTATTCATAAGTCATTTCACCCAGACGGATCTTCCGGATGCGCATATCGCTTCCCGCTTCAATTTCCGCATAGGGTTTGCTGAAAAGGTAACCGTCATCCGTAAGAGTCATATCATATGATTCATCAGGTAAAGCATACGGAAAGCGCAGCCCCAGTATCAGACCGTCCAGCCCTCTGTTCTGCATAAAAAGTTTGATCTTTTCGCTGCTTTCCACGCCCTTTTCATATGCCTTAACATCACCGTATCTATATGTAATATCATAGATGATCCTTGAGAATGCGCCCAGAATCTTCATATCAAATTCATCAACGCATTTTTTATCAAGAAGCGCACGGAAGCGCACATCCTCGCCGGTTTTGCTGTCCTGATATATTACAGAAATGCGCCCTTTGTAAGAGCATATCTGTTTGTTTTCAGCTATTATATCAGCTGTAACAGTTTTTCTGTCAGTCAAAAGAAGCGGGTGTCTGGGAGCGCAGGAGACTCCGGCGGCAGTTATAAGGATAAACGCTGATATAATTCTGACATAATTCTGAAGTGTTTTTTTATTTTCCTTTGAGAATATCATCAACCGACTTGTTAATCTCCAGCCTTTCCAGAATGGCTTTCATATGGTCACGGATCTCTTTTTCATCAGGGGCTTTTCGCAGAGCCCTTATCTGATAGCCGTAAGCCTCTTCATATTTCTCAAATCTGTAGAGAACCCATCCCATGCTGTCAAGATAAGCAGGATTTTCAGGGTCTTTCGCCAATGCGCTTTCTATGAGGGAATATGCTTCATCAAGCTTAATGCTTAAATCAGCGTAAGTAAAACCGAGAAAGTTCATCAGGGCGGCGTTGCCGGGATTAAGCTCCAGCGAGTCTTTCAGCACTTCAAAGCACTCATCGTACTTTTTCTGCTTTTCAAGAACAAGAGCAAAGTCTATCACAAGTTCCACAGAGGAAGGGTTTTCCTCATAGCCTTTTCTAAGCACTTCATAAGCCTTGGAAAGAGTTCCTTTTTCTTTATAAAGAGCCCCTGTTATGCGGTAATAGTCCACATCACGAAGGTCGGCGGGAATTTTAGTAATAACTTTTATACCTTCATCATATTTTTTATCACGAAGGCTGATAAAGCCTATGCGCTTTCTTGCCTCAACGTAGTCAGGGCGCACCGCAAGAGCCTTGCGATAGTTTTTTTCTGCTTCGGCGAACTTGTTTTCAAGCTCGTTTATAACTCCCATGGAGTAGAATACCTGAACATCCTGAGGAGCAAGTTCTGCGACCTGTTTGAAGTATATCAGAGCATTTTTATAATCGTCATCAGCGTAGTAGATGCCTGCAATCTGCCTGAGAACGTATATTTTTTCACGTCCTTCCACCTTCGGCAGTATCCGCCTGAAAATTTCAAGAGCTTTTCCGCTATTGTCGGAGCGTTTGTAGATTTCAGCAAGTTTAAGATCGGAAAGTACAAAATCAGGGCGTTTTTCGGAGAGGATAGAAAGGTATTTAACAGCCTTTTCATAGTTCTCCTCTTCTATATAAATCTCAGAGAGTCTGGCAGCTGCTCCAAGGTCTTCGTCAAGTTCATATGCTTTGAGATAATCGGCTTCTGCTTCTTTGAGCCGGTTATGATTACGGTGCAGATTTCCCCTCTCCACCAGAACTCTTGATGAAGGCTCACTTAACACAAGCTCATCCAGAATTTTCATCAGACCTTCTTCATCACCGAGAATTTTATAAATATCCGCCATTATGAACAGATATTTAGGGTCTCTGTCCGCTTTAAGTGCGTCTGAGGCAAAGATTTCAGCCATTCCGGCATCCCTGTAATGGAAAAGGTAAAGCTGTGCCATAGCGAAGTTAAGTTCGGGATCGGCAGGGAAAGTATCAAGACCTTCACCAAGGCGAAGCTTGGCTGTTTCGTACATCTGAAGTTTGATATAGAGGTCTGAAAGTTTGAGATAGATATAAGGATCGCCCGCAGCCTTTTTTATGCCTTCAAGCATTGATGTGGCTGTATCAAGATCACCGTCATCAGCGGCATAGAGCGCCTCAATATAAACAGAGTCCACCTCCGCCTGTTCGATGGCGGAGGCTGACTGATTTGCGAATGTTAATGTAAGTAAGAGAGTAAGCGGAACGAGTAAAAACCTCATCCGAAATACTTCTCTATGAATGCAGTTGTTACGTCGCCCTTAATGAAGGCGTGGTGTTCAAGGATACGTTCGTGAAGGGGAATCGTACTTTTGATTCCGTCTATAACGTATTCGTCAAGCGCCCTTCTCATTCTCGCTATAGCCATATCCCTTGTTTTACCGAAGGTTATGAGCTTTGCGATCATTGAGTCATAATAAGGGAGAACCGTATAGCCCTGATAGCAGCTTGAGTCAACCCTTACTCCGAAGCCGCCGGGAACTATATAGCCGTCAATTTTGCCGGGGCAGGGGCGGAAGGTTTCGGGGTCTTCGGCGTTGATCCTGCACTCTATGGCGTGTCCCATGATTTTGATGTCTTCCTGATTGATGGTAAGCGGTTCGCCTGCCGCCACACGAAGCTGAAGAACAACAAGATCATAGCCTGTTATCATTTCTGTCACGGGGTGTTCCACCTGAATTCTGGTGTTCATCTCCATGAAGTAGAAGTTTTCTTTGTCATCCACAAGGTATTCGATTGTTCCTGCGTTTTCATAGCCCAGTGATTCAACAGCGGCTACGGAAACTTCGCCCATCTTCTTTCTTGTGGCATCGCTGATAGCCATGCTGGGAGCCTCTTCAAGAAGTTTCTGGTGGCGTCTCTGGATGGAGCATTCACGCTCAAAGAAGTGGAGCCCTTTCCCTTTGCCGTCACCGAAGACCTGAATCTCTATATGGCGGGGGTTTTCTATAAACTTTTCGATGTAGATCTCATCCGAGTTGAAAGCATTAAGACTTTCGGAGCGGGCAAGCTGAAAGCTGTTGAGGAAGCTCATTTCATTGAGCGCAACCCTCATCCCTTTTCCGCCGCCGCCTGCGCTTGCCTTAATCATAACGGGAAAGCCGATTTCTTTTGCTATCTTAAGCGCCTCATCAGCAGAAGCCACAGCACCGTCACTTCCGGGAACTGTCGGCACGCCGAATCCTTTCATAACATCCTTGGCACGGGATTTATTGCCCATAAGGTCAATGTGTTCCGCCTTGGGTCCTATGAATTTGAATCCGCATTCCTCGCAGATTTTGGCAAAATTGGCATTTTCCGCCATGAAGCCGTAGCCGGGGTGAATCGCATCCACATTGGCTATTTCGGCTGCGGCGATAATGCTTTTTATGTCGAGATAGCTTTTTGCTGACTGGTAAGGTCCGATACAGACCGCCTCATCAGCGAAAGCGACATGCAGAGATTCCTTGTCTGCCTCGGAGTAAACGGCAACAGTTTTGATGCCAAGCTCCTTGCAGGCGCGCAGGACTCTCAGTGCTATTTCACCTCTGTTCGCTACTAAAACCTTTTCAAACATAGCCCTTTCCTTAAACAGGCTCTGCTATGAAGATAACTTCGCCGTATTCGACAGGTTTAGCGTTCTGCCCTATTTTACGCACTATCTTGCAGTCGAACTCAGCTTCTATCTCATTCATGATTTTCATGGCTTCGACTATGCAGAGTGTCTGACCTTTTTTAACAGTATCGCCTTCTTTTATGAAAGGCTCTGCACCGGGTGAGGGAGCTTCGTAGAATGTACCCACTATAGGTGTTTTTATTTCTACCTGATTACCGGTAAGTCCGGTTTCCTTGCTTTCCACGGCAGAAGCTGGGGCAGCAGCGGGTGCAGCAGGTGCTGCGGGTGCCTGAGCGTAAGCAGTTGCGGGTGCAGCGGCAAAAACAGGTGTATCGTCTTTTTTGGAGATATAAACTCTCTCCCCGTTTTCTGTTTCGTATTCAAATTCTTTAATTTCCGACTTGTCAATGAAGCGTATCAGTTCCCTGATGTCTTTAAGTTCCAAAGTCTTCCTCCTATCTGGCAGACCTTACTCTTTCCATGTAAGAGCCTGTCCTTGTATCAATCTTGAGTACATCTCCTTCATTAATAAAAAGCGGAACCTGCACAACGCCTCCGGTGGAGACAGTCGCCGGTTTGGAACCGCCGCTCACCGTGTCGCCTTTGAGACCGGGGTCGGTCTGCGCTACGGGAAGCTCCACGAAGTTAGGGAGCTGAACTCCCATAGGCTTCTGGTTGAAGAGAAGTACGTAAACATTAAGGTTTTCGGGCATAAAGTCTGCAAGCTCGCCCACGTCACCTTCGGGTACGAATACCTGCTCATATGTTTCATTATCCATGAATACATAGGATTCGCCGTCTTTATAGAGATACTGCATCTCTTTTTCTTCAAAGTCCGGCTGTTTTATTTTTTCATCGGACTTGTATGTTCTTTCAATAACGTTGCCTGTAAGAAGACTTTTTATTTTGGTGCGGACGTTTGCTCCGCCTCTTCCCATCTTTATATGAAGATATTCGACGATGGTGTAGGGTTCACCGTCAACTTCTATTTTTGCTCCTTTTTTAAACTGGTTCGGGGTAATCATCGGGCTTCACCTCTGAAGGATTTTATAAACGTAGTCTTCTAGCACAGCGGTAAGATTTACACAACTGTTTTCACTTACAACCACTGTGTCTTCAAGCCTTACGCCGAATCTGCCGGGAAGGTAAATACCCGGTTCAACAGTGAGTACCATACCCTGAACAAGAACCGTTTCGTCCCTGAAATTGAACGAAGGCGCTTCATGAACATTTATGCCCACACCATGCCCCAATCCATGATTAAAGAACTCTCCGTAGCCTTTTTTTTCTATGTAGTCCCTCGCTGCTTTATCAACCGAAGAACAACGCACACCGGGGCGGATAACTGATTTCGCCGCATCCATTGCGCCTTTAACTATATCAGTTATCTCAAGCACAAACGGGTCACTTCCGTCATAGACTACTCTTGTTATGTCACTGCAATAGTTGAACCTGCAGCCGTAATCCACAGTGACAGGATCGCCTGCATTTATAACACGGGCTCCGGCTGTTCCGTGGGGGAGTGCCCCCCTCTCGCCGGAAGCGATTATGGTTTCAAAGCTTCTGTCCGTTGCGCCCTTTTTTCGCATGTTATATTCAAGGATCGCCGCCCATTCGGTTTCGTTCATTCCGTAACGCCACTGTGACAGTGATTCCAGAAATGCGTTTCCTGCAACCTTGAAGGCATGTGCGATCAGTTCAACCTCTTCCCTGTCCTTCACGCTCCGCATGAGGCTTACTACATCTTTTGAATCAATGAGCAGCTCCTCTGCACTGTCCTTTAGCATAGTGTAAACACTGAGAGAGCACTTGGGGCTGACGGTGAGCTGTCCTTTCTGTTTGGCAAGCTCGCAGAGGGAAGTCCCGTAGGTTTTAACTATTACAGTTTTTATTTCGCTGCTGATTTCTGTTTTGATCTGCTCTTCGTATCTGCCGTCTGTAAAGAAAACTGCTTTTTCAGGTTCAACAAACAAATATGCTGTGCTTCCTGTGAAGCCTGTAAGGTAAAATATATCCGCCGGATCTGTGAGCAGAAGGTTTTTTAAACCTGTTTTGTTCATCATCCCCAGAAGACGTTCTATTCTTTTCATTTTGACTCCGAAAGGAAAGATTCAAGGGCAAGAATGTATGACATCCAGCCGAAACCGGCAACAACGCCTTTTGCTATATCACTGAGATATGATTTATGGCGGAAGTCCTCTCTGGCATATACATTGGAAAGATGCACCTCAACAAAAGGTATCTTCACTGTCAGCAGAGCATCCCGTATCGCTATGCTTGTATGAGTGTATGCTCCAGCGTTGAGTATGATTCCGTCAAAACCTGATGCCTGCTGGATACGGTCTATGATAGCCCCTTCATGATTCGACTGAAAAAACTCCATCTCCGCCCTGCCGTCCGCTTTTTCAATAAGCTTTGTATTTATGTCAGTAAGGGTAAGCGTTCCGTAGTGCGTGCTTTCCCTTCTGCCAAGCAGGTTAAGGTTAGGTCCGTTTATTACAAGCAGTTTCATTTTTCCTCCTTCGAGGCTTGCTTTCTTTTTCTTGTTTTATTTATTACGCAGGCGAGAGCATTTTCAAGGGTCACCACCTGAGCTTCCACAAGCATTCTTTTAGCTTCCGCCAGTTTTTCTTGGGGGGTAAGCTGCTTGGGTTCGGGCTGTTCGGTCGTGGCAGGTTCTTCAGGTTCTTCCTTTTCAGGCTCTGCGTCGGGAAGAATCTCTTCAGTTTCTTCCGTTTCAGGCTCCAGCCGGCTTATGGGCTCTTCCTTAATGACTTCCTCTGCGGGTTCCTCTTCAAAAGAATACTGTTCAGGTTCTACTTCCGGCTCCTGTACAGCATCTGCCTCGTTCAGTTCCTCACGCTCAGTTTCTTCTTCCGGCTCTGCCGTATGTTCTTCTGGCAGTTCCTCTGATTCATCATCAAATCTGTGTTCAGGCTCATCATGGATGAAATGCCCTTCTGATTCACTGTCTTCTATAAATTCACGGGGTTTATCCGCAATTATTTCATCGCCGTAAGAAGATGACCCGAAAGAAGAAAAGGCGTCTCCCAGCATTGACATAACAGCATCGTCTTCGGCTTTTTCTATCTCTGCGGCGAAATCGTCAAGCTCAATACGGTCGTCATCTGAACTTGCCTCCGGAAAAGCTTTTTCCTGTTTTTTTGCAGGTTCAGGCGGTTCGGAGAGAATATCTTCTTCGTCAAGACGAACCACATCGCCCTGAATTTCTTTTGATCTTATCTCATCATCCACACTGGCAAGAAGATTTTCTCTGATCTCTTCCTCAAAGTCTTCCCTGCCGAGGCTGTCCATATCAAACCCGTCTTCATCCTCCGCATCTTTTTCGGAGATCTGCTGAAGGGTCTTCTCTATTTCATCTTCCGCAAGGTCTTTATCTTCATATGTATCGTGGGAAAGCTCTTCTTTAACTTCATCGGCAAGTTCCCCTGCCATAGCCTCCACAAGATCACTGTCCCTGTCAGGGAGTTCGAGTTCATCGGCAGCCTGAAAGCCTTTTTCCAGAAGATTTTCAAGCTCTATAATATCTTCGCCGAGCTTTTTATCCTCCGGCGAAATCCTGTATGCTTTTCTGTAATACTCAAGGGCACGTTCAATATCGTTTTCTGCACGGTATATATCACCCATGAGCTTGTTTGCTTTGTAGTTAAAACGGCTGACTAAAATAACCTGTTTCAGAAGCCCTTTAGCGTCCTCAACTTTTCCCTTGCCCATATATGCCTGTGCCATAACAGTTTTGGCACCCAGCAGCTCCGGAAAATGCTCAAGCCCGTGGGCACAGTAATAGATAACATCATCATATTTATTGAGTTTCAGAAGAGCCACAGAAAGAGGCATAAACAGCTTGGAAGCCGGATCTTCTTCCAGCTTTCGTGAAAAATACTCTATGTCATTAAGATATTTGGAACGGTTAATTTCGTCCATATCAGCAGTAAAAATCCTTAACAAGATCCGCTTTAATGCCGCTGACCCACTCAGCCTTACCTATCTCAGAGGCAAAAACAACTGTAAGTCCTTTTTTATCCGCTTTTTTATCTGCGGAAAGAGCAGCGAAAAACGCATCTTTATCTTTTATTTTATACTCTTTGTCAAAACCGTAAGCGTCAAGGATTTCGGAGAGTCTTTTCACAGAATCCTCCGAACAGTAACCCTCTTTCAGCCCGAACATATTTTCCAGATACATTCCGGTGGCGACACCGAAGCCGTGTTTCACAGCAAAGCCGGAGTCAGTCTCTATTGCGTGTCCGAAGGTGTGTCCGAAGTTAAGGAGCTTGCGCACACCCTGTTCCTTTTCGTCCTCTTTCACCACTTCCGCCTTCATGCGGCAGCATTCGGTGATTATCTCCAGAAGAACATCCTGATTTCTGGCAATAACTTCCGCCTTCTTCTCCAGAAGCATATCAAAAAAATCTGCATCAAATATTGCGCCGTATTTCACAACCTCAGCCATTCCGTTGAGAAACTCATCATCATCGAGAGTCTTCAGAAAATCCGTATCAATATAGACAGCCTTGGGCTGATGAAACGCACCGATATTATTCTTTGATGTCAAGAAATTTACGCCTGTTTTCCCGCCTACAGAGGAATCAACCATGGAAAGCAGCGTTGTGGGAACCTGAACATAGTTTATGCCTCTCATATAAAGAGAAGCGGCAAACCCGCCCAGATCACCGGTTATACCTCCGCCAACTGCAACAAGCGTTCCATCCCTGCGGCAGCCGCCGTCATGGAGAAACTCAAGTACGCTGATAACGGATTCGATGCTCTTTGCTTTTTCTGATGCTTCAAGAACAAAGGTTCTGCGCCCCTGAAAAAGCTCTCCGTAAAATGCGTAAACCGTTGAATCCGCCAGAAAAAACGCATCCTCGTAATGTGAGAGCGTATCCTCTATAAAACCGGATGACAGGTTAATGTCATATGACTCATCCACCTGTTTTTCAAGATCCACATGTATCTTACGCATTTCCCACAAACCTTATTATCTCTTCCGCCGCTTCAGACGGGCTCATCTCTGTGGTTTCCACTATATAATCCGTGTTGATGTAAAACGGCGCTCTGTCAAAAATCAGCTTTTTTATTTCATCAAGAGGACTTTCCACCTGCAGCAGGGGTCTGCCCTTATCATCTTTTATTCTCTCAAAAATCTGCTCCGGCGAAGCCATCAGAGTAATCAGACTGCCTGCCTGCCGCATGATCTCCATATTTCCTTTGGTTACAACTATACCGCCCCCCGTTGACACAACAAGGTTTTTCTTCTCGGTAATCTCTTTCAGAACATCGGTCTCCATGCTGCGGAAGGCTTCCTCATCCATCTCGTCGAATATTTCAGAGATTGTCATTCCGGATTTTGCCTCAACCATGGCATCAGTATCGCAGAATTCCATACCGAGCTTTTCAGCCACAAGTCTGCCCACTGTGCTTTTACCTGTTCCCATAAAACCGATTAAATATATATTTTTTTTCATTTTCAAATTACCTTCCGCTGCGGAGTCATATCCACTACTTTATATCATTTTGAAGTATTTAGCTATATTTGACTTATCTGACGCATTCAGCAGGGAGATTATCAGTGCAGAGAGCCTCCGTGTAGCCTCGTTTTGAAGAGCATTTCGGGGTGATCAATCTGCCGTCTGCGGATGAAACTTTGCGGAATTCCACACCATCCGGCACAGGAAATACAGCTTCGTATCCGGTATCTAAAAGTTCCTTCTGCACCTTTGCCATAAGGGGTGCAGCCATTGAGCCCCCTGTTCCCTTGTCTCCCATGCTTCTGCTGTTGTCATACCCTACCCAGACAATGCCCACATAAGGCGGGAAAACAGCAGCTATCCATGCGTCTCTGTATTCATCGGTCGTGCCTGTTTTGGCGGCAGTGCCTTTTATCAGCCCCTTGCCCTTCGCTGTGCCTATTCTGGGCACATCCTGCATTATGTAAAGTGTCTGATAAGCCGCTCTGGCATCAAGAACCCTTGTCATTTCATTTCCGGGGAAAATAACCCTGCCGTCAGGGAATTCAACCTTACGAATCAGCCCCCGCTCACGGTAAACACCGTAATCAGCCAGAGTTCCGTAAACCTGCGCCAGATTAGCCGGAGTAACAGGAAAAACACCCAGAGGCATAGCGAAATACGGGCGGACATCCGCCCTCATGCCCATCTTAACAGCCTCTTCCGCCACTCTTTTAAGACCGGTTTTCACCGCTAGCTGAATAGTGGCATTATTAAGGGAGTACACAAGCCCTTTGCGGGCGGGGATGTTGCCCAGATAAAGCTCGTCAAAGTTTCTAGGTGAGTAACTACGCCGCCCTATTTTATATACATGTCTGGTATCGTTAACAAAATCAGTAGGTTTCATTCCGCTGTCAAATGCTGAGGCGTAGACTATGGGTTTAAACGTTGAACCTGTCTGGCGGCGGGTGTAGTAGGCTCTTTTCAGGCTTTTGCCTTCCCTTGCCCCAGCCATGGCGACTATTCCGCCCTTCTCCACATCCAGAAGCACAAAGGCAGTCTGGAGCCTGCTGTCTTTATCTGCCATATATTCAGAAACCAAACGGCGGAGCATCTCTGTTTTTTCTGCGTCGAAATGAGTATAAACAGTGCAGGGTTCCCCCGCTTCAACACCCAGTTCCTTAAGCTCGTCTGCAACAGCCCGAAGATATTCTATTTCCACGGGTTCAGGGTCTTTTGCCATATTAAGCCTGATCCGGCTGTCTCTCACATCTGCATATTCGTCCCACTCAAGTACACCTCTCTGATAAAGAAGGTGCAGATAAATATTGGCACGCCTTTCAGCAGCGGCAAAATTTTCCATTGGTTCATAGAGAGAGTAGTCTTTGAGAAGAGAGAACAGAAACGCTTTTTCCTTTTGATTTGCCCTGTGAATGTTGCAGTTAAAGAATGTTTGTGCGGCTGCCTTGATACCGTATGTGCTGTCGCCCATGACTATATTATCCGCATATGCGGCGTACAGAGCTGGGAATCCTGCGGATTCCAGCAGCCGGTCTGCGGTGAGATAGCGCAGCAATCGCAGACGTATGCCCGTTACCGGTGAATCTTCAAGAAGCCTGTCCACATGGCTGTTCACAATGTAGCTCCGCACGGCTTCGGTCTCAATATTCATAAAGTCGAGAAAATAAAGGTCAAATAATTCATTGGGGAGAGGATAGCCGTCCAGTTCAAGATCAAGCACCCTGAACCAGTCCCTGAAAAGCCCTATTTCTTCAGGGTTCAGAGGATCGCTCCGCATAAAAGTGCGTTTTTCCAGCAGAACTCCTTCGGAATCGTAAACCGTGAAAGACTGCCCCTGCCTGCTCTGGTATGGAATAGAATAATCATCGGGGAGATAATGCTTAAAGAACATCACCTCACCCTTATAAAAAACAATGAGCCCGTAACAGAGTATTGCCGTCAGGACTGTAAACCCGCCGAAAAACCTTAACAGTCTCACATCATCACCTTATTTCAGGCGGCTATTTTACCGCCAGATACTGCCGCAGAAGTTCCAAAGCACGGAACCTGTGGCTTATTCTGTTTTTTTCTTCCGGCGCATATTCAGCCAGAGTCCGCCCGTCAGGCATTACCAGAAGAGGGTCATACCCGAAGCCGTTTGCTCCCTTCTCTGCCCTGCCGAGCATCCCTTCGCAAGTGCCTCTGAAAAGCATTTCTGTCTTACCAGATTTTGACAAGGCTATGGCACATACAAATCTTGCCCTGCGGTCTGCATCAGGCACTTTATCGGCATTTTTTATAAGCAGTGCGTTGTTGTCAGCATCAGTTGCATTTTCTCCGGCGTATCTCGCCGAGTAGATGCCAGGCTCGCCATTGAGGGCATCCACGCATAGCCCTGAATCATCGGCTATAACATAGCCGTCAACCGCAGCGGACAGCGCATCCGCCTTTATTGCAGCATTTTCTTCAAATGTTGCGCCTGTTTCCTCTACATCAAAATCATTTTCTATGAATTCATAGGCGGAGCAGACATCAATGTCCAGCCCGCTGAATATTTCCTTTATCTCTTTAAGCTTATGGGCATTTTTAGTGGCAACGCAGAGTCTCACAGCTCGATCACCTTTTTCTGCGCCGCAAAAAGAGCATCAAGCCCCTTGAAACCCAAATCCAAAAGCTCGTTAAGCTGATCACGCCCGAAGGCGAGTTTCTCCGCAGCACCCTGAATCTCAACAATTTTGCCATCCGCACCCGCAACAAGGTTAAGATCTACCTCAGCCGAGGAATCTTCCTCATAGTTAAGATCAAGCATCGGCACTCCGTCAATTATACCAACACTGACAGCAGCAACAGGCTGAATAACAGGGTTTTCGGTGAGAACACCCTGCGCAAGCATTTTGTTAACCGCAAGCTGGAGCGCAACAAAACCGCCGGTAATTGAGGCTGTTCTTGTTCCGCCGTCCGCCTGAAGCACATCACAGTCTATGATGATTGTATTCTCGCCGAGCTTTGTCATATCAACCGATGCTCTTAAGGCTCTGCCCAGAAGGCGTGAGATCTCCTGCGAACGCCCGTCCACCTTGCCCTTTCTCGCTTCACGCTGATTTCTCGTGTGGGTTGATGCGGGGAGCATTCCGTATTCGCCTGTGACCCAGCCTGTGCCTGATCCCTTGAGGAAAGGGGGAACTCCCTCGCTGAATGTTGCGGTGCATATTACCTTGGTATCGCCGAACTCTATAAGCACAGAACCCGCCGGGTGCTTTATGTAGTCTCCGGCTATCCTGATCTCTCTCATACTGTCTTCCGCTCTGTTGTGTTTACGCATTAAAGTTTCCTTGTTAATTATTTATGGATAAATCTGTATTTCACTCCGTCACCACAAATGCTCTGGGATAACGGGACACCATCTGCTTCTTGCGGGCTTCTGCCGCTTCCTTTGTTCCGAAGCCGCCAACCTTCACCCTGTAATAAGTTGTTCCTCTGACTACAGCACGCTCCACCTTGCCGCTGTCAAATGTATCAGCAAGGGCTTGAGCCTGTTCTTTATCAGTAAATGAGGCGATCTGCACTGCAAACATTGCACTTGTTGTTCCGGCGTATGCCATGTTGGGCGAATCGGGGGCGAAATCATCATCGCTTTTTTCACCCGCCGGAGCGAGGAGAACCACACGGACTTTTCCAAGACCCTTGTCCTTTATGCCTATCTGCTCTGCTGCCTTTTTGGAGAGGTCAATTATCCGACCCTCCACATGGGGTCCTCTGTCATTTATTCTGACATTAACTTTCCGCCCGTTTTCAAGGTTTGTTACTTCAACATTGCTTCCCATGGGGAGATTTTTGTGAGCGGCAGTCATTGCATACATGTTGTAAGTTTCTCCGTTTGAAGTGGGCAGCCCGTGGTCAGGTCCGCCGTACCAGCTTGCTATTCCTTCCTGTTCAAAGGTTTCAACGTATTTCAGCCTGTGATACGTCTCACCGCGAACCACATAAGGCTTGTCATATACAGCTCCGGTAATTTTTGCATCAGGAGGTATCCTGTGATCATGCTCCACCTGCTCCGTAGTCTTAGGAATAAATACAGTATCAGGTATTTTCGGAGAAGGTGCAGGGAGAGGTTCGGGCTTTTTCTCAGCTTCGGGCATCACAGGAGAATCCACAAACGCATGTATCTCATCATCCGGTACATTATCGTAAGATCCTGACGGTGCAGGCTGTTTCGACGCACAGGAAACGCACAGAACAATGAAAAGAATACCAAGACCAAGCCTCATAAAAATCCCTCTGAAAAAGTATATGAAATTAATACTAACCCGTGCATGCTCCTTTTGTACAGGGTAGTTTGCACATTCAGTCTAAAGACTGCCGGAGGTTAAAGAAGTTTTGAAAAAGAAAAGGCGGCTCAGAAGCCGCCTCAGAAGATTTTTATTCGCGCGCATGTTTAAGAAGGGTATCGATAAAGTGCTTCATCAGCTTCTTATTGGTGCGTTTTTTACTGTAAACAACGTAAATCTCTTTTTCTACAACAAGGTCAGTAATGGGGATAGCCTTAATACCGCCTCCGCATTCATCCTCAGAAAGAGCCATCTGGCTCATGAAGGCTATGCCGAGCTGACGTTTAACCGCATGCTTGATGGAGTAAGTTGAACTGAGCATAGCCACAGCATCAAGAGATTCAAAGTCATAACCTTTCTGTTTAAAAGCATGCTCCACAGCAGCTCTTGTTCCGGACCCCATCTCTCTTATGATGAAACTTTCCTGAAGGATCTCTTCAAGAAAAACGCTGGCACGGTCAAAAAACTTATGATTCTTATGAACTATAAGAACAATTTTATCCCGCAGGAGAACCTTGTACTCAAGATCCTTCTTGGGGATCTTCCTTGCCACTATAGCAAGATCCAGTATGCCGTCAGAGAGCCTCTGCACAACATTCTGCGTCCCGTTTATATCCAGAGTAAAGAAGGTTTTAGGATACTCCTCCTTAAACTTCCTGATAACTTCGGGCAGAATGAATTCGGCGGGAACTGTACTGTAACCGATATGAAGGTGTCCGCTTATTTCATTAAGGAACTCTTTGATCGCTTCCTGCGAACGCTCACGCAGGTCGAGAATATCCACGGCATAAGGGTAGAACACCTGTCCGGCTTCCGTGAGGATGACCTCTTTGGAGAGCCTGTCAAAAAGTTTGACACCGAGCTGTTCTTCAAGGGTGCTTATGTGAGTGGAGATTGTCGGCTGGCTGAGAAGAAGCTTTTCTGCCGCGCGGGAAAAGGATTTGTATTTTGCAACATATACGAATGCTTCTATTTGTTTAAAATCCATGGGGAACTCCTTGAAGTGATAGTGCTGATAAGTATATTATCAGCACTATATAGATAAAATCAATACTTCTTTTGAATTCCCTGTCATTTTAACAACAAATTCTTTACATTCAGCGTCCGTTAACTACAAAAGCCCTCATAAAAGGCACTGAGTTAAAAATTTCGGTAAAGCGGGAGCTATCAGCATTGCCGATAACAAACATCTGCACCATATTTGATCTGAATGCTTTCTCATCCAGAATCATAAAATCAGTGGAACCTGATTCCCATCTGCTTTCAATGAGATGCACCCCGTTGGCATAGGGAAACTCACGGGAATTAAACAGTTTTCCGTTTACCGTAACAGTATGGCTCAAAAGCGGAAGAGATGAGTTAACTATCCCTGTGGCAAGGTTTATTCTGTCTTTGCCGCAGATTACAACGTCCCCCTCTTTCTGGGTGCAGCGCATGTTGATTATGGTAAAAGGAACGGACTTGCCGGTCTCGAAATCCCATGTGCCGAGCTGGCTGATCGCACCCATTTTATAGAGCATATCCCTGGTGAAAAGGACAACATACCTGCCGCCCTGAACCGGTATTTCATTTTCCGCAGCCATAGCTGATATATCCTGCGGGGTTTTATCTTCAGACAAGATACGGTCTATGCCTGTTCTGCCTTCAGAGGCAAGGAAGGCAATAGTGTTGTAGAGTTCCTCCTGACTGCTTGATGTAAGAGACTTTGCCACGTAATAGGTTTTGGGAGTTCTCTGGGTCATGCCGTCATGAAAAGTTGTAAAACCTGCGTATTCGTAAGCCAGACCGTAATCCCACCATGAATAGATAACTGCGTCCTGCGGAGCAGCCTTTTTCAGCTCCCTGATCTGCTTATATATCCCCACTTCTATTGAAGGTGACGGATTGAAATCAAAGGAGGAGTTATAGACAATCAGCATAAAAGCCGCCGCAACAGCAGTAGAAACAGCATATTTAATCTGTTCACGGAGTTTCACCCTGTCTTCAAAAGCCTTAAAAAGCAGATAAATACCATAGCCCAACCCTATGCCCACAAAAGGTGTGAGAAACATGCCGAACCTGTTTGAGCTTTTGAATACCATGAGTCCCAGAACGAACACAGGCGCAAGAGGAAGCATCCGCCTGAAATTAAACAAGCCGCAGACAGCAAAAAGAACAAGTCCCGATACTGAGAGAGCTTTAAACGGAGTCAGGCTCACAAGAACCCTTGAAATTTCCGTACGCCTTGCCTCTGTTATTGTGGCATAAACATCGGGAAAACCAGCGGCTATGCTGCCGCTTGGTGTTATATAAACTGCAAAGAAATCAAAAATATGATGAAAACCATAGAAAAGCTGAATGGGATTAGCAAAAAGAGCAAACAAGGCAACCGAAACTGCTGTTTTCTTGATGCCCGCCTTTGATAAAAGCAGAACAAGTACGAAAACACCCAGATAAGCCACTGTTATTCCCGGATGTTCATACCACCAATAAAACAGCCACATGGAAAGTCCCGCAAGGACGGAATGTATATACAGCCTTTTTGAATCCTTAGCCTCCGATGCCAGCAGCATGAAAAGCGAAGTCAGAAACGGGAAAAACAGATTCATTGCATCTGTGTCCACCCTGCCTATAGCAGTGCGCACGAGATAGACTATGCCTATCGAACCGGCAATTCCGCCGGCTATGCCTGCGGGAATAATTCCGGTAAAGTAAAAATACAGCCCGAGAGGTATCACAAACAGGGACGCCAGAAAAGGCAGAAGATAAACCGCAGTGCGGTATATATTTCCGTCGGAAAATACGGAAAGCTTGGCAATAAGCCAGCTTATCATAGGTATTGTTTTATGTTTTGATCTCTCGTCCGGATAAAACATCAGCGGATCATTATCTGACGGATAATACTCCCCCTTTTTGTACTCATCCGCATAGCGAAGCCACTTGTAGGAATCCAGTGTGGTCATCTGGGGCATTTTATCCACAAAGTAATACTCCTTGTGTTCACGCCACCTTTCAAGCTGAATATACCGCAGCCCCGCCGACATAATAAAAACAAGGACAACAGCGGTGAGAGCCGTTGTCAGCCCTTTTGCCGCTCCGCCTTTAAAGAACGATGTATCAATTTTCATTTTTGCAATAATACCTTTCTATAAACTCCAGAAGAAGCCTTATACCGAAACCGGAGGCATGTTTTCCGAAAACAGGGTGTTCCTCTTCGAGATATGCGGGACCTGCGATATCAAGATGTATCCATGGCCAGTTGTCCACAAACTCACGCAGGAACAGAGCCGCTATGGTTGAGCCCGCTTCCGTTCTCTGCCTTGCTATGTTACGGAGATCGGCGATATCGCTCTTTATCCTCTTTTCATAAGTTTTAAGCAGGGGAAGCTCCCATATATCCTCACCTATATCGCCTGATAAATCGCTGATATTTTTAGCAAGGAATTTTCTGTTACTGAAAAGCCCCGCACAATGGCTTCCCAAAGCAACAACGCATGCCCCAGTAAGGGTCGCCACATCAACAATCACTTCGGGGTCAGTCTGTGTTGCAGTGTACAGAGCATCAGCAAGGATCAGCCTGCCTTCTGCATCCGTGTTCAGCACCTCAACGGTTTTGCCGGAGGCAGAGGTTATCACGTCTCCGGGTCTGTAGGCACTGCCGCCTATCATGTTTTCCACAAGGGGTATATATGTTCTGATATTTACAGGAAGTTTCAGTTCACGGGCAAGTTTCGTAACAGCATAAACCGTTGCCGCACCTGCCATATCGCACTTCATTGTTTCCATGCTTCCCGTGGGTTTAAGGTTGCTGCCGCCGGAATCAAATGTAACACCCTTGCCGACAAAAGCTATGTGCTTTTCGTTTTCAGGATCGCCTTTATAGTCAATTATAACAAATCTCGGTTTGTTGACACTGCCCATGCCAACAACATCGATAAGATTAAGCCCTTTTTCCTTTATTTCTCTGTCATCATAAACAGTAACACCGAAATCATCCCCCTCTTCTGCTTTAACAGTTTCTGCGAAGATAGCGGGTGTCATATCCATAGGGGGAGTGTTGATGAGATCCCTTGCCAGATAGACGTTCTGGAATATGGTTGCCCACCTTTCGGCACCGGCGTCTATGAATTTTTTCAGCTTAGTGAAGGTGGTGATAACCTCAACCTCTTCAAAGTCGAAGCTCTCTTTTCTGCTTTTGTATCTTTCAAAGGAATAAAGACCGAAAAACAAACCTTCAAGAAAGCTTTTCGTGTAGCTCCCCTCTTTTTTTTCAGCATATATATCTTCAAATGACACAAGGGAAAATGAGAAAAGTTTATCTTTTCTGATAATTTTTGAAAACTGAGCGCCAAGCTCAAGATAATACCTGTAATCTTCCGGATCTTTCGGCACGTTTACCAGAAAAATTCTTTTCAGCTTCTTTTTCATATCAATGTAGAAGCTTTTTATTTCTTTATCCTCAAAGTTAAAGTAGTCGGAATTGACTATATTGGCGATTTCATCGTCTATTCTTTTTCCTGTGAGCAGCTTAAGTGAACCCATATTTTTATATACGGGGATGATAACAGCCTCTTTCCTTGAATTGAAAGCAGTCTTTTTCCTGCATGATATTTTCATTAACTAACCTCGTCATTACAAAAAGCAGGCATATTAATCGGTAAATTGCCTCTAAGCGGATTTATCCGCTCTTGAATTATATTAGAAATTCAAACGTTTTCAACATATTTGAAAAATTTCTCCTATTTATAATAAAAAAGTGCGGTCTTTGTCAGCTAAAGCTCTGGAAACTGCCGTATTTTAAGGGTTTCAGGTTATTTACCCTCTTCCGGTGATTGATCTTGATTTTTGTACACGGATTATCTAATGTATGAGTTCTATGGGAAAAATAATCGCAATAGCCAACCAGAAGGGCGGCGTAGGAAAGACAACTACTGCCATAAACTTAGGCTCATCACTTGCCTTTGCCGAAGCCAAGGTTCTGCTTGTGGACATGGACCCTCAGGGGAACGCCTCAAGCGGAATCGGGTTTGAAACCAAGGGTGAGTACGCCAGTGTTTATGACGTCCTCATCGGAAATGCCGATATAGAAGAGGCAATACTGCCCAGTAAGGTTGACAATCTTGATCTGCTCCCCAGCAACATCAACCTTACCGCTGCGGAAGTTGAGCTTGTGACAGCCCTTTCGAGGGAAACAAGGCTGAAAAAACAGCTCGAAAAAATCAGAGATAAATACAAAGTGATTCTCATTGACTGCCCTCCGTCACTGGGGCTTTTGACTGTTAACGCCCTCACAGCGGCGGACTCCGTGCTTATCCCCCTCCAGTGCGAATATTATGCTATGGAAGGTCTGGGGCAGCTTCTCAACACAATACGCCTGATAAGGGAAAGCCTGAACGAAAGCCTTGCCCTTGAGGGAATTCTGCTGACTATGTACGATCCCCGCAATAATCTCTCCAAAGAGGTTATGACCCAAATCGAGGAATTTTTCAGTGAAAACATGTTCAGAACCATAGTTCCAAGAAACGTCAGACTCTCCGAAGCACCCAGTTTCGGGATGTCCATCATAGAATACGACATAAAATCTAAAGGAGCGGCGAGCTACATCGACCTCGCTAAAGAGATACTTCCCAGATTATGAAAAAGAACGTTCTAGGCAGAGGGCTTGAATCCCTTATACCGAAAAATGAAACAAAAGCTCCTGTTGGTGAGATTGACCTTGCCTTCATATATGCGAATGTGAACCAGCCGAGAACCCGGTTTGAGCAGGAACCGCTGGACGAACTTGTGGCGTCAGTCAGGGAAAAAGGAGTTATCCAGCCTATTGTCCTCACAAAGACGGACGAAGGCTATTTGATAATCGCCGGCGAACGCCGTTTCCGTGCCGCAGGGCTTGCAGGTCTGAAAAAAATCCCCGCCATTGTCAGAAATGTTGACAGCGAAGCGGAAAGACTTGAACTCGCCCTTATTGAAAATGTCCAGAGACAGGACCTCGGAGCATATGAGCTTGCCGCTGCATATAAAAACCTCATGGAACAGCACGGCTACACTCAGGAAGAGGTGGCAAAAGTAATAGGCAAAAGCAGAAGCGCAGTCGCCAATACACTGCGCCTTTTGAACCTTCCCCCTAAAGCGCTTGAAGCTATGAAGGAAGACCTGATCACAGAAGGGCACGCAAGAGCCCTCCTCGGTCTTGAGGATGATAAAAAGATAATCAGCGCACTTAAAAAGGTCATAGAAGGCGCACTCTCCGTCCGTGAGACAGAGCGGCTGGTTGCCAAGCTGAAAAAAGAGCCGACACAGAAAGCAGAGCAGCAGCCCGAGGCGGATGTTTTCCTTATGGGGCTGAAAGATGAACTGGAAGAGTTCTTCAAAACCAGAATCACACTTAAAACAGCCAAAAACGGCGGAACAATAGAGATTAAATACAGCTCTGACGATGAGCTTGACCGAATCATAAAAAGAATCAGAGGCGAAGAATGATCAAAGGAAAAGAAGACAACGGCGGCATCGACGCTTTTCTCGGCAAGAACACCACTTTCAAAGGCACGCTTATCTTTGACGGGCTTGTACGCATGGACGGCAATTTTGAAGGAAACATAAAAACAAGCGACACGCTTGTCATCGCTAATTCCGGCAACGTAAAAGCCGAAATAGAAGCAGGACAGGTTAAAATATCCGGCAAGTTTGACGGAACAATCACTGCAAAAACTAAAGTGGAACTTTATAAACCGGCAAATGTCACTGGAACAATACGTTCCGCCGCCATACAGATGGAGGAAGGAGTGGTGTTCAACGGCAGCCTTGAAATGGGTGAATCCCTTAAAACCGCTGCTCCCAAAAAAGGTGATGCGGAATGATGAAGCCCTACATAGTCGGCAACTGGAAAATGAATCTTGACGCAGCAGAAGGAGCCGAACTTGCAGGAAAACTCCTTCACGCAAGCATAGATTACGACACCGTGGATGTGGGTGTTGCTCCGGCGTTCCCTGTCCTTTACCCTGTTAAGCAAACCATCGCCAGCAGCAAAGGCAGACTTGCGGTTGTGGCACAGAACGTGTCAGCCGAAGAAAAAGGAGCCTTCACCGGGGAGTCCTCCATATCCATGCTTAAATCGGTGGGAGTTACTTCCGTTATTATCGGTCACTCCGAACGCAGACAGATATTCGGTGAAACCGACCAGCTAATCAATAAAAAAGTACGCCTTACCCTCAGCCACGGGCTTGATGTTATTCTCTGTGTAGGGGAAACTCTCTTTGAGAGGGAGGCTGACTCCCACTTTGAAACAGTTACCGCACAGGTGGCAAAAGGGCTGAAAGACGTGCCTGTTGACAAAATAGAGCAGGTTACTGTAGCTTATGAGCCCGTCTGGGCTATAGGAACAGGGGTAAATGCAAGCCCCTCAGATGCGCAGGCAATGCACTTCCGTATCCGCGAAATGCTTAAAAGTCTCTACGGACCGGTAATAGCAAATAAACTGAGAATTCTCTACGGCGGCAGTGTCAAACCTGACAATGCAAAAGGGCTCATGAATCAGCCCGATATAAACGGAGCGCTGGTTGGCGGAGCAAGCCTGAAGCCTGAAGATTTTCTCGGTATTATAAATTCCAGCAAATAAAAGAGGTCGTTAAATAATGTACACTTATCTTCTCGTATTCCACATTTTCATTTGTATTCTTCTGATAATTGCAGTTCTGCTTCAGTCGGGCAAAGGCTCTGAACTTTCAGCAGCACTCGGCGGAGGTTCAGGTAGCCTTTTCGGTCCCGGAGCCCCCGCAAATATCATGAACAAAATAACTTCAGTTATCGCTATCACTTTCATGATAACTTCATTGGGACTTGCCGTTATGGCAAAACAGAGAACAACAGGCAGCATCACAGACAGGATTCCCCAGCCCCTTCAGCAGACAGCTCCTGCTGCTCCTTCTGAAACTGCACCCCAAGTACCTATGGAATCGAACTAAAATGAAAAAAATTGTTTTTCTGCTGCTTGCAGTTTTATGTGTGTCCTTTTTATCAGGATGCGAAGATAAAAACAAAGAAGGCGGCAAAACTGCGGAAAAACGCAAAGCAGAGGGCGTCACTGGTGATGCCCTCGTTATCTCCACACTTGGGGATGCCTCAGGGCTCATTTACAACATAACGTCCGACAGCGCGTCTCACGAAGTGTCACAGTATATCTACAACGGCCTGGTCAAGTTTGATAAAAACCTTAATATCATAGGAGATCTCGCCGAATCATGGGAAATCTCTGACGACAGCAAAACCATAACCTTCAAACTGAAAAAAAATGTTAAATGGCACGACGGTGAACCTTTTACGGCAGATGATGTGGAATTCACCTACAAGTTCATGATCGACAACAGCACACCCACTTCATACGATGCAGACTTTCGTCTGGTAACAGGCTTTCAGGTAATAGACCCTTACACAGTCAGAATCAGCTACGCAGAGCCCTTTGCCCCTGCTCTTCTCAGCTGGAGCATGGCTGTTATCCCCAAACACCTTCTCGAAGGAAAGGAAGCTGCAAAATCATCTCTTATGCGCTCACCTGTGGGAACAGGAATGTACAGGTTTAAAGAATGGAAGTCCGGCGAATCCATCACCCTTGAGGCAAATGAAGACTATTTTGACGGAAGACCCAACCTTGACAGACTGATCTTCCGCATCATCCCGGATCTTAACACAACCTTCATGGAACTGCTCAACGGCAGCGTGGACATTATGGGGCTCACACCTACACAATGGGTAAAACAGACTGATACTGCGCTTTTCACCAACAGCTATGACAAGTATACATATCTTGCCCCCAGCTATGCCTATATAGGCTATAATATGAAAAATCCCCTGTTTGAAGACAAACGCATACGTCAGGCACTGACATACGCTACACCCAAGCAGGAAATAATAGACGGAATCCTCTTCGGTGAAGGTGTTCCTGCCCACGGACCCTATAAACCGGGCACTCTGTGGTATAACGACAATGTAAAAAAATATGAATACAGCCCTGAGAAAGCAAAACAGCTCCTTGCGGAAGCCGGATGGGCAGACTCTGACGGTGACGGTATTTTGGATAAGGACGGAAAACAATTCAGCTTCACGCTCATGACCAATCAGGGAAACAGTGTTAGAACAAAAATAGCCGAAACTGTTCAGCAAAACTGGAGCAAAATAGGAATAAAAGTCGAAATCAGGGTCCTTGAGTGGGCATCCTTCATAAACGAATACATTGATAAAGGCAAATTTGATGCGGTTGTTATGGGCTGGAACATAGTTCAGGATCCTGATCCGTATGATGTTTGGCACTCAAGCAAATGCGGACCTAAGATGCTTAACTTCATCTGCTACAGCAACCCAGAGGTTGACCAGCTTATTGATGACGGCAGGCATACAATGAATCCGCAGGAACGCAAAAAATATTACGACAGGTTTCAGGAAATCCTTGCAGAGGATCAACCTTATACCTTCCTTTATGTCCCCAATGCTCTCGTTGCTCTGAGCAAAAGATTCAGGGAAGTTGACCCTGCCCCGGCGGGTATAACCTATAACCTTGAAGAATGGTATGTTCCCGCAGGTGAGCAGAAATACCGTTTTGAAAAATAAACGCCGGAGGAACTGACATGCTCCGGTATATTGCAAAGCGACTGGCGGGGATGATTCCCCTTTTCATAGGAATAACTCTTATCAGCTTCGTGGTGATACACCTTGCGCCGGGCGATCCGGCGCAGTTTATCGCCTCTATGAATCCTAAACTCTCCGAAACTGCCTACCAAAAATTTGTTAAAATGTATGAACTGGATAAACCCGTCCTTGAACGTTATATAAACTGGCTGGGAAAATTCGCCCGTTTTGACTTCGGTGAATCTTTCAGCCAGGACGGTAAAACAGTGATGGAAAAGATTAAAGAACGACTGCCTGTCACAATATGGCTGAATGTGGCGGGGATGGTGCTTATTTTTCTATTTGCCCTGCCTTTAGGAGTGCTTTCAGCCTATTACAAAGACAGCCTGTTCGATAAAGGCGTGACGGTTTTCGTCTTTGCAGGGTTTGCCATGCCGACTTTCTGGCTGGCGCTTCTGTGCATGTATTATTTCGGCGTTGTCAAGGGCTGGTTTCCTATTTCCGGGCTTCGCTCATTTAATTATGACTACCTGTCCACCTTCGGAAAAATTGCAGATATTGCCAAGCATACTTTTATGCCTGTTGTAATATCCGTATTCGGCGGGCTGGCAGGCATAAGCCGGTTTGCCCGCAACAGCATGCTTGATGTCCTTAAAGAGGAATATGTTACAGCCGCAAGGGCAAGAGGTTTGAACGAAAGCAGGGTTGTGTTCACACACGCTCTCAAGAACGCCCTTCTTCCCGTTGTGACAATAATAGGTCTTTCCGTTCCGGGGCTCATAGGCGGAAGCGTTATTTTTGAATCAATATTCAGCATCCCCGGCATGGGACAGCTTTTTTATCAGTCAGTCATGATGAGAGACTACCCAGTTGTGATGGGAGTTCTTGTAATAGGCGCTATGCTGACGCTGGCGGGCAATCTCATTGCAGATATAGCATATGCGGCTGTGGATCCGAGGATAAGATATGGCTCGAAAAAGAGTAATTAATAAGGCAAAGGGGAACATTCTATTTCTTGCCGGTGCCGCTATAGTTGCATTTTTCGTTTTTGTGGCTGTGTTTGCTCCGCTGATAGCCACTCATGATCCGGCACATATTGACTTTAATTCAGTTCTGCTCCCCCCCTCATCAGTATATTATTTCGGCACAGACGAACTGGGGCGTGATATTTTCAGCCGGGTTGTTTATGGAACAAGAATTTCTCTTTTTGTTGGGTTTGTGGCTGTTGGTATATCCGTGATGATTGGCACTGTGTTGGGGCTTATTTCAGGTTATTTCGGCGGATTTACAGATATGATAGTGATGCGCTTTGTTGATATAATGCTGTGTTTCCCGTCTTTTTTTCTAATACTAGCTGTTATCGCTTTTTTAAACCCGTCGGTTTTTAACGTAATGGCGGTAATCGGACTCACAAGCTGGATGGGCGTGACAAGGCTTGTGCGTGCAGAGGTAATGAGCGTTCGCACCAGAGACTATATCACTGCGGCAAGAATACAGGGCATCAGTACAGCCAAGATACTCTTCAAACATATTTTCCCCAATGTTTTTACACCAATCTTTATCACAGCCACCTTAGGCATAGCGGGCGCAATACTCACCGAATCCGCTTTAAGCTTTCTTGGGCTCGGGGTTCAGCCTCCTGTGCCCTCTTGGGGCAATATCCTCACCGCGGGCAAAGATAATATTCTGTTCGCATGGTGGCTTTCCTTCTTCCCCGGAATTGCGATATTTATAACCGTCCTTGGCTACAACCTTCTTGGCGAAGGACTGAGAGACGTTTTAGATCCCAAAGAATAAACTGAAGTTCGGCGCGAGTGTGTAGGCAAAAAACACAGGATATAGTTTTTTGTGAGATAAATTAAGAGGCACAGGGATGTGCTGACGCCGTGCGAAGCGAAGACGAACGAAGTTCGGCGCGAGCGTGTAGGCAAAAAACACAGAATATAGTTTTTTGTGAGATAAATTAAGAGGCACAGGGATGTGCCGACGCCGTGCGAAGCGAAGACGAACGAAGTTCGGCGCGAGCGTGTAGGCAAAAAACACAGGATGTAGTTTTTTGCCCATAATATGGGACAAATTTTCAAAACAAACCGATTACCGGTTTTCTTCTTTATATTTATCTTTATCTGAATCTAACTTTAGTTTGAAGGGGACTTTGCAGTCCCCCTGTGGCATCTCTATGCCGTCAGATATCAACTATTCAGCAATCCGCATATTAAACGCTTGTATAACAAGCCTTTATACGTTTAACTGAATTTAATTACCGTATATAAGAATATGATTCAGTTGTCCAGACAAAAATAACTTTTATTATTATAAATAGTAATCAGAGGCATAGATGATTAAAGAGATATTCGGTTATAATTTAAAAAAATTCAGGAACAGCAGAGAGTTCACGCAGGAACATCTTGCGGAGCTTCTGGACGTTTCCACCACACAAATTTACAAGATGGAATCGGGCAAAAGTTTTGCCTCTGCTGAAATGATTGAAAAAATTGCCTCTCTTTTCGATATTCCGCCATATAAGTTTTTCATGACAGAAGCGGACATCGATACAGAATCGGATGATTTTCAGGAATGTGCCAGATATATTAAATCAAGAATTGATCATCTTTTTGCCAAAGACATCATAAAATAAACCTGTTATGATTTGATCTATCTAACTTTTAACGGGTGATTTATGTACCGTAATATAGTTTTGTCTCTTTTTTTTATGGTTTTGCCTTTATTCTCATACGCTGCAGAGGAAGCCGTACTTAAATTACCAGCAGGAAGGCTTTACGGCACACTGGAAGTTCCCACAGATTCAGTTAGGCCGCCTGTAGCGCTTATTATCGCGGGCTCCGGTCCTACAGACCGAGACGGCAACAACAGAATATCAGGCAAAAATGCCTCACTTAAACAGCTTGCAGAAGGACTTGCTCAAAAAGGGATAGCTTCACTTCGTTATGATAAAAGAGGTGTTAAGGCAAGCAGAGAGATTTCAATGCCGGAAAGCGAAGCAAGAATTGACCATTTTGTTGATGACGCCGTTTTCTGGGGTGAATATTTAAAAATAAGCGGGCGCTTCGGCAAGCTTATTATTGTCGGTCACAGTGAAGGCGCACTCATAGGATCACTTGCTGCGGAGCGTTTGAAGGCTGACGGTTTTGTATCCCTCGCAGGAGCAGGACGCCCTGCATATGAAGTGCTTGAGGAGCAGTTCACAGCAAATGCCCCTGATTATCTTCCTGAAGCCCGCAGAATCATGGAACATCTGAAAAAAGGTGAGCTTGCAGACAATATTACAGAGCTTATGATGCCTGCTTTCAGACCCAGTGTTCAGCCCTATGTCATTTCATGGTTTAAATATAACCCTGCTGAAATAATCGGCAGGCTGAAAATGCCGGTATTAGTTATCCACGGAACAACAGACTTACAGATCAGTGTCAGAGATGCGGAAATTCTTGCTGCTGCGAATAAAAATATCCGTCTGAATATTTTAGACGGAGTAAACCATGTGCTTAAGGAAGCGGATACGATGCAGACTCAGAAGAATTCATATTACAATCCCGACTATCCTGTTTCACCTAAAGTAATTGACGCTGTTGCAGGGTTTATCAGGAGCATACTGTAATGCCTCTATTCCTCCACCACTGCGTAACGGCGGAGATTTGATATATCACTCAAAGGCGGGGCGCCGAACATTCTTGAATATTCCCTGCTGAACTGTGAAGGGCTTTCATAACCCACCCGGAAGGCAGTGCTTGCTGCATCTGCCTGTTCGGCTAACATAATGCGCCTTGCTTCCGTCAGCCGCAAACGCTTCTGAAACTGAAGCGGGCTCATGGCTGTAACCTCTTTAAAATGGTGATGGAATGAGGACTGGCTCATATTTGCTATCTCTGCCATCTCTTCAATACGCATGTTTCGGGCAAAATCAGTTTTAAGGACTTTTATAACTTTGGCTATTCTCTGCATGCTGCTTCCGGTCATGACGAGTTGAGCCAGATTCCACCCATGCGGGCTTTTGAGCAGACGGTAATAAAATTCTTTAAAAATTAAATGGGACATAAAAGGCACATCAGCAGGGCTTTCAAGCAAACGAACAAGACGCAGGATGCAGTCTGCGAGCCCTTCATCCGTTTTCCCGACAAAAAGACCTCTGGACGTTGCCCCGTGTTCAGGAGCATGCACCAGCATTTCACTGATAGCAAGCGGGTCAAGCTCTATGCTGAGTCCGAGATAAGGCTTCTCCTTTGACGCTTCGGTGATCTGCCCCACAACAGGAAGCTCCACAGAAACAGCAAGATATTCAGACGGAGAGTAGGTATAAAGCTCATAATCAAGGAAAATTTCCTTTTTCCCCTGCACAATTAAACAGAGCGAAGGCATGTAGACCGTGGATGCTTTTACCCTCTTGGTTTCTGATTTCATAAGACTCAGTTTGGGAATAATGGTTTGTGAAACCGTATCTTTTTCGGAGTATCTGTCAATCATTGCGGCAAGCTCCTGCCGCTGAATTTCGTTCATGTTCCCTACAGCCCCCTGCTTCTGATATTTTCAGTATAGTTTCATTAGGGTAAAAGAAAAGGAAATATCACTGCATTAAGAGAATCAGGCAATACTTGAGCAGTTATATGTAAAAAAACAGAGGAAACGGGGCAATGAAGCCCCGCTGAATTTTTTAAAGATTGTCCGGATCTTCCCAGTATTTATCTTCAGACAATACAGTAAAGGAATTGTCTGTCTTTGTGATGCTCCCCACTGCCTGATAAACATCATCCAGATAATCTGTGCATGAATATGTTATTTCCGCAGTATAGGTTCCTGTTATGGTAAAATCAACTTCCTCGCAGTTTACCCACGAAGAAGAATCTGCTGTATCTATGTAATAATAAATGGACTCATCTTCATATACACCGCACTGAACCTTACCAACCGAACGTTCAGGAGAATAGCTGAACTCTGCCTTAAAGGGATCGCAGTCTTCGGAATCCATGTTGCCGTCAACTGAAGTTATCAGAAGCGAATCAAATACATAGGTCCCTGTGTAGGGAGCAGTAATGGGGTCCACACCTTCTTTACTGCCGGAGCCATCACCGCCGCATGCAGCCAGAAATGCCGCACAGCAGGTAAAAAGAAGAACTCTGATCAGATATCTCACAACACACCTCCGCTGTATAACGTTTAATAAAGTTTTTAAACATACATATGAGCATCTGATATATTATACAGCGTGATATTTGATATGTGAATAGAAGTGTCCTGATTATGACAATTATCTTAACAAAAAAGGCGGGAGAATTACCCCCGCCTGCTGAATATATTATATTATATTATATTATCTTATTTTAAAGCTTCCCATCATCTCCCTCAGCCTTGCAGAAATACTTTCAAGACCGGAGGCATTCTCCGCCAGATGATCAGAGGTCGATTTAACCTGAACAGATACGGACGCAACAGAGTCAATATCCTGCTGAATCTGTCCGCTGGTTGCAGCCATTTCCTGTGTTGCGGAAGATATGTTCTCCACCATAAACTGAAGTTGAGACACACCCTCTTCAATGTCTTTGAGAACAACTGCAATCTGTTTTGATGATTCCAGACCGGTATGAACCTGCCCTGTGACTCCTTCCATTGATGAGATAACATTGTTCATTTCAGTCTGTGTTCCGAGAACAAGATCGGATATTTCAGAAGTTGCTTTCTGTGTGCGTTCAGCCAGTTTCCGCACCTCATCAGCGACAACAGCAAATCCACGCCCAGCTTCGCCGGCTCTTGCAGCCTCTATAGCGGCATTCAGCGCAAGAAGATTCGTCTGGTCTGCTATATCACTGATCACACTGACAATGTCTTTAATCTCCTGAGATTTTTTACCAAGGGAATGTACAAGCTCGGATGATTTATCTACCGTATCTTTTATCCTGATAACACCCTTGAGGGAGTCATCAACAACATTACGGCCGTTAACCGCTTTTGCAGATGTATGGTGAGCAAAATCTGAAATCTCCGTAAGATTTCTTGCTATCTCTCCTGTTGTGGCGGACATCTCGTTCGACGCCGTGGAAATAAGTTCAGAGCGCTCTGACTGCTCACTCATCCCGGCGGAGAGTTCCTGCGCCCCGGCAGAAAGATCAGAGCTTGAGCTTTTAAGATCATCTGCAACGGTAGTAACATTCTGTATCATGGCACTCAGCTTATCAACCATATCACGCACAGAGTGTGTCAGACTGCTTGTATCCCCTTGCCTTATTTTAAGATTTGCGGTGAAGTCTCCAGAAGCAATTTTCTGCATAGTGTCAACAACAACCTGCGGTTCTCCACCGAGCTGACGCACAAGCCCCTGTGCAATCAGATAGATAACTGCTGCAACGAGAAGAACAGCAATAAGGGCTGCTATTGTGATGGTAAAGCGGATATGAGCAAGAGCCTTGTAAATTTCCTCAAGGGGAACGCTGAGTCCGAAAACAAATTTATAATCAGTTCCTTTAATACTGATGGGTGTGTAAAGAGTATATGCCATTTTACCGGCGGCATTTATTTTCTCCACTGCAAATTCTTTACCATCATTGATGTAAGGTGAAACCTGTTTTTCAGATTCAGAAGGCTTCCCTACACGTTCTTTATCGTGGTGGGCTATAATTGTGAATTTATTAGAAAGAAGGAAAGTATAGCCTGTATCGTAGACTTTAATGCCCTTAATCATCTCTGTGAGGCTGTCCAGAAGTATATCTGCTCCGGCAACGCCTATGATTTGACCGTCCAGCTTGAAAGGCACACCTATTGCAACAGTTGTCAGCGGTTTGCCCTCAAAGTCATAGGTCGCAGGTTCAGAAACATACATACTGCCGCTTTTGAGGGGCTTCTGATACCAGTCACTTGCTCCCTCTCCATCGTACATCGAGGTTGTGAATGCTCTGCTGACCCCACCGCCGGTTCTGTAGGGCATGGGACAGAACTGCCCCTTCTCGTTTGTTCCTGCTGCTCCTGTGCCTGCAAGTTCGCTGTCTTTCCCGTCAAAGAGGCTAGGCTCCCAGACGATCCACACATCAAACAAATGATCATTATTTTCCAGAACATTGACCAGATGCTCCATAACCTGATCACGGCTGACTTTGCCCTCAGTAAAGGTCACTGCAGCCTCAGCAAGAGACTCTGACACGGCTATACTTTTTTCAATATCGCCCTTAAAAAGATTTCCGTAGCTTTTAGAAAGATTGCTGACATCATTTTTAGCAATAATTTCAGTCTCTTTATACACCACCCGATAGATTATGACTCCGGTGACAAGAAACGACCCTATTATTGCCGCAATTACAGGGACAAGTATTTTCATCCTAAATGAAACGTTCATATGATACTCCTCGAAATACAGAATAATGATAAATTTGTTTTGTGTTTTTAGATATATTTTTCAAGTTAAACTAGTGTACCAGAATTTCAATAAATTTTCTTAAGATCTTTTACAAAAAAAGGAGCCTTTCGGCTCCTTAATCATTTCGATAATCTTGCAATTTCTGAAGAAACTGTTTCCTCATCAAGCCCCAGAAGTTTGAGTATCCCATCCGGATTACCGGAATAGGCGTATGAGCGCACGCCGAAAGTCTTCACCTTAAGCCCAAGTCCTTCTTCGGCGGCTTTTGCACCTATAACAGAACCGAGCCCGGTATTAGCATTGTGATCTTCATAAACAAAAATTGTTTTTGAAGCATATTTTTTAAGCAGCTCCATATCAGGCTCAAGTGGGCAGCTCATGTTTATAACTGCGACTTTAACACCTTTTTCTGCGGCAAGCTTGGCAACCTTAACAGCTCTGGGGAGCATCGCACCGTAAGACGCAAGAGCTATATCGCCTTCCGTAACCACATCCGCCTTGCCGTATTCAAACTTATAGTCTCCGCCGAAAAGGGGAGTTCCGTCAGCTTTTGCAGTTGTGGGTATTTTTGAGCGTCCCATAGCTATAAGGAAGTTGCCCTGAGTTGATGCGGCGTATCTTACCGCTCTGTCTGTCTGGTTGGGATCTCCGGGAACGATAACCTTAAAGCCATATATGTTTCTCATAGCGCCGACATAATCGAGGCACTGGTGAGTTTTGCCGTCCTCACCCACATCAAGACCAACGTGAGTGGTGGCAACCTTAAGGTTGCTTCCGTTTATATCATTCAGCCTCTGCTGGTTGTATGCTTCATCCACACCGAAAACGCCGAAGTCAGCAAAAAAGCTTACTACGCCATTCACACTCGCCGCTCCGGCGCACGTTGCAGTGTGATGCTCCTGAATGCCTGCCTGAACAAAGTTTTCGGGGCAGTTTTTCTCCACGCCGTCAGTCTTTACAGATCCAGCAAGGTCACAGTCAAATACTGCGATGGGTGTTCCGCCGTTTGCCTTTGTTTCCTTAACCACATCAAGAAGAGCATCCCCAAATGCAGAGCGGTTGTCTGTCTTCACATCGACTGCGTAGGTCTTGGGTGTTCCGGTAAATACCTTTGCCGGTTCCTGAACAAGTTCATGGGCTTCGTGGTTGAATTTAAAAGCTGCTCTTTTTGTTTTAAGTTCTTCTATGTCATTTTCAAGACCAAGTTCAGTGAGAGCATCAGCAAGCTGCGCTTCCGTCAGCGGTTTGCCGTGGTAGCCGGCTATATTTTCCATGAAGCTCACGCCGTAGCTCATTATTGTGTTGGCAAGAACAAGAACGGGCTTCTCAATTTTCTTGGAAGCGGCAACAGCGTTGAAAATCTGTGCGTAGTTATGTCCGTCTATCTCGATAACATGCCAGCCATCCGCCTCAAACTCGCCCCTGATGTTCTGAGGCATAACGGAAGATATGCTGCCGCTGATCTGAAGTTTGTTGTAATCTATGAAAGCAGTGATGTTGTTATATCCGTATTTTGAGGCGAATCTTCTTGCTTCGGGAATCTGTCCTTTCTGCTGTTCACCGTCACCCATAAATACATAGATGTCGAACTCCTCGCCTCTCATCCTGCCTGCCACGGCAGCTCCGCAGGCAGCAGAAAGCCCCTGACCGAGGTTTCCTGTGGACCATTCCACACCGGGAACCATGCGCTCAATGTGACCTTCGTATATAGAACCTGCAAGGCGGAAATATGCTATGGCGTCCTGAATAGGGAAGAAGCCGTTTCTTGCCAGTGTGCTGTAAACGCCGGGGGAGGTGTGCCCGTGGGAAACGAAAATCCTGTCTCTGGTAGAGGATTTGTAGTTGTCTTTAGTGATATTGGCGTATTTGTACACAGTGAGATACATGTCTATGGAAGACATAGAGCCGCCGGGATGACCGCTTGCAGCAAGTGTGGTCATTTTGAGTATGTCGCCCCTGCAATGTGTGGCAACGGTTTTGAGTTCATTGATTTCCGCTTCGCTCAATGAGCCTGTGAAGCCTTTCTCGGACATTTATACACCCCTGAAAATTTATAATTCCGTGTTCATTATATTTTGAGAAAAGAATATACCAACGCCCGATGCCAATGTCAACGAAAGCAGGCTCAGAGCAGTTTTAAAACATCATCCACGCTGATGTCATGCATACATTTAAAGTGCCCTTCGGGGCATTTTTCCTGCCCATGCACATGGCACGGACGGCATTTAAGCCCTTGAACCTCAACAACTGCACAGCCGTCAAAGTCCGGCGCAAAGCCGAAATCGGCTGTTGTAGAGCCGAATATGGCTATAACTTTTTTATTCAGAGCGGTTCCTGCGTGCATGGGTCCGCTGTCTGTGGTGATGAGAACAGACGCAGAAGCTATAACATCAAACATTTCACTAAGACTGGTCTTGCCAGTGAGATCGGTTACGCCGTCCACCTTTGGAAAGCTCCCCTGCCCGATCACAGTCACCTTATGCCCCATCTCCACAAGTTTTTCAGCCAGTTCGGGAAACTTATCCCATTGTTTTGTGGGTTTGCTGGCAAAGGGGTTGAGGACTATGCCGGAATTTTCAGCCTTGTCAGAATAAAGAACAGGGCGAAGCTCCTCCAATGTGCATTCTCTCATGCCAAGGGGATTCAGCGCCTCTGCGTATTTCTTCACAACGTGCATCCCAAGTCTTTCCGTGCATTTGCGGTTTTTAACAAAAGCTCTCCTTGCGGCGGAATCTTTCTGATATTTAAGGAACTTGGCATCTACCATAAACTTAAGCAGAAATGAGCGGAGATTTGCATGGAGATCTATCACATAATCATAATCGTTAATCTCTTCCTGAACCGTCTTCGCAAAGCCTTTAAAACCGCCTTTTTTGTCAAAGGACACAACACGGTTAACAAAATTAAGCCCCTCAAAAACCGGAGCAAATGCAGAGGATGTAAAGACATCGCACACATAATCAGGGAACTGTTCCTTAAAGCGCCTGATCACCCCTGTGGTGAGGATAACATCCCCCAGAGAGCTGAAACGCACAAAAAGCACTTTTGTTCTGTTGTCCCTCATTGGGGCTTTTCTTATATTTTTTTCTTTCATTTCAATACCTTTTTGGCAGCCTCAAATACATCATCAGCGGTGATTTCGCCCATACACCGGAAATGACCTTCAGGACAGTCGTTCCCGCCATGCAGTCCACAGGGGCGGCAGTAAAGCTCTTTTTCAACCACAATGCTTTTATCATCATAGGGGAAAAAACCAAGCTCCTTCACAGTGGGTCCGAAAATCGCCACGGCAGGCGTCCCCACGGCTGATGCTATGTGCAGTGGTCCGCTGTCGTTGGTTATCAGAGCATCCATAGCTTTTATATAAGACGGAAGCTGACCAAGGGGAAGCCTGCCGCATGTGTTCATCAAAGGACGTTCAGCAGAAGCCGCAACGAGAGCGCAGCTTTCAGAATCTGACGGCGCTCCGAACAGCACACAGAAAAAGCCATTGTCATAGAGCCTGTCTGCAACCTCTGCGAATCTTTCTCCGTGCCATCTCTTAGTAGCCCAGACGCTCCCTGCGTTTATGCCGATAGGCTTACGTCCGCCGGATGCTGATTTTATATATTTGACAGCATTTGAATTAATGCGTTCATCCACAAACACCTCAGCTTTTCCCGCCGTTTTTTTCACTTCTTCAAGGCTGAAATCCGCAATAAGAGGTTCAAGAAGCATAAGATTGCGCTCAACTTCGTGAAGGTTCATATTTCTGCTCACAGTCTCTGTATAAAGAAAAGAAAAAGCGGACTGGCTGAATCCCACACGGCGCAGAACACCGGTGAGAGCCATGGTCAGAGAACTGCGGAATGATTTATGGCATGAAATAATTATGTCGTATTCACGCTTTTTAAGCTCACGGACGAAACGAAAAGTCCCCGCCACGCCTCCTGCGCTGCCTCTTTTATCAAAAGTGATTACCTCGTTTATCAGCTCCATGCCCCGAAACAGGGGCGCATTCTCCGGACGGACGCAGAAGTCCACCGAACTGTCCGGAAAATAATGTCGCACAGCCTTTATCAAAGGTGTTGTAAGTACCGAATCGCCAAGAAACGAGGGATTAAAAACAAGTATTTTCAAAGAATCTGCCTTAATATTTTTTCAGGATGCTTTCCTATGGAAACAGTCATTATATTTTATCCCAAAACAGACTTGCCTGTGTCAAGCTTATATTATTGTTAAAGCCCCGCTGAACAGTTCTTTAGCCTTGCTTAAAAAAGTGTGTTCTGGTAGATTTGACGGATGGATGAACTTGATAAGCACCGAAAAGAAATTGACAGGATCGACACCGAAATAATTGACCTTCTGAATTCCCGTGCGAAGGAAGCGATGAAAATCGGCGAGATAAAAAAGGAACTGGGCAAGCCCCTCTATGTTCCCTCCCGTGAGAAGCAGATTTATGAGCGTCTTTCCAAAATAAACCACGGCCCCCTCCCCTTTGAGGCTATCCGCAGAGTTTACAGGGAGATTATCTCCGCCTCTCTTTCCCTTGAGGAGCTTCAGCGCATAGGTTATCTCGGACCGGAAGGCACATTCACCAACCTTGCCGCCATAAAGCAGTTCGGACTTTCGGCAGAGCTTATCCCAATGCGGGGGATACCGGATGTTTTTGATGCTGTGGAACGGGGCAGGCTGGATTACGGCATTATCCCTGTGGAAAACTCCCTTGAAGGCGTGGTTAACCACACCCTTGATATGCTTGCAGGTTCTTCCATCAAAATCTGCGGCGAAGTTTTTCTTGAGATAAACCAGAACCTTATGAATCAGTCGGGCAAGCTTGAGGACGTGCAGAGGATATACTCTCACCCGCACGCCATACCTCAATGCAGAAAATGGCTCGCAGAACATGCCGCCGACATTCCACTTTATGATGTTGAATCCACAGCAAAAGCCGCCGAAATAGCATCCAAGGATGCAGGGGCGGCTGCTATCGCCTCTGAAATGGCGGAAATCTGCTATAACTTAAAAATAATTGAGCGCAGTATAGAAGACATGCCGAACAACTACACAAGGTTTCTTATCATAGGCAGTTTCCAGCCTCTGCCCACGGGCAATGATAAAACATCCATGGTTTTCAGCATTACTCATAAATCCGGCTCACTGTATAAAGCCCTTGAAGTATTCGCCTCCAAGGGTATAAACATGACTAAGATCGAATCCCGCCCTTCCAAAAAACAGGCGTGGGAATACGTTTTCTATGTGGACACCGACGGTCACAGGGATGTTGAACCCCTGAAAAGCGTCATTGACGAATTTTCCGAAAGCGTTACCCACTTCAAGGTGCTGGGTTCTTATCCCAAGGGGGAAAAATGATAGACTACGCAAAACTCGCAGGTAAAGAAATTCAGGGGCTTAGCCCATATGTGCCCGGCAAACCGGTTAAAGAACTGGAAAGAGAGCTGGGTATTGAAAAGGCGGTGAAGCTCGCCTCCAACGAAAACCCGCTGGGGCCTTCACCCAAAGTCATTCAGGCTGTGGCGGATTTTCTGCCGGAGATGTCCCGCTATCCTTACGGTGACGTGTTCTATCTCCGTACAAGACTTGCCGCAAAGCTCGGAATAAGCCCTGACAGGCTTATTTTCGGAACAGGCTCAAACGAAATAATCGAACTGGCGATGAGAACTTTCCTTGCCCACGATGAGCATGTGATGAGCCCCGCTCCGTCATTCTCCGTTTACGGAATAATAGCGCAGGCGATGAGGGCTTCATGCAAATGGATTCCTGTTAAAAGCGACTTCTCCTTCGACTTTGACGCCCTTGTTGCAAACATGACAGATAAGACAAGGATCATCTTCCTCGGCAACCCCAACAACCCTACGGGGACATACTTCACTCAGGCGGAGCTTGAGGCTTTCATGAAAAAAGTTCCCGCTGAAACCATAGTTATCATTGATGAAGCCTACTGCGAATATGTTGATGCTCCGGATTTCCCCGATGCAATGAAAATGCAGAAGGATTATCCGAATATAATGATAATGCGCACCTTCTCCAAGGCATACGGTCTTGCTGCTCTCCGTGTAGGCTACTGCATAGCAGACTCTGTTGCAATTGACATGATGAACCGTGTGCGCCAGCCCTTCAACACCAACATGGCGGCGCAGGTTGCGGCGGAAGCTGCCCTTGAGGACACCGACCACCTCAAAAAAGTCATCCGTGAAAACCGCATGGGCAAGGCCTACCTCTATGAAGAGTTTAAAAAGCTCGGTTTTGAGTACCTCCCCACACAGGCAAACTTCATCCTCGTGAAAACCGGAAACGGTGAGAAGGTCTTCAACGATCTCCTCCGGAAGGGTGTGATTGTCCGCTATCTCGGCGCCGGACTGAAAGACTTCATAAGAGTTTCCATCGGCACAGAAGCGGAAAATAAAGAATTCATAACGCAGCTTAAAGCTGTCCTCTAAAAAGCGGGGTATGCACATGATAATCGTACTTAAAAAAGGCGCATCAGACGAACAGGTAAACCATATTGCAACCAAGCTTACGGAATACGGTTTTCAGACACATATATCCAGAGGCACCGAAAGAACAATAATCGGCGCAATTGGCGATGAAAGGACCCTCAGAGACAAACCCCTTTCATCCATCCCCGGTGTTGAAAAGGTTCTTCCCATTGTTAAGCCTTTCAAGCTTGTCAGCAGGGACTTTAGAGCCGAACCTACGGTAATCGACATAAAAGGGGTCAAAATAGGCGGTGGAAACGTTGCGATCATGGCTGGTCCATGCTCTGTGGAAAACAGAGACATGCTCTTTGCCATAGGCAAAAGAGTCAGCGACGCCGGAGCAAAAATTCTTAGAGGCGGCGCTTTCAAGCCCCGATCCTCACCATACGCATTTCAGGGTCTCGGCGTGGAAGGGCTCAAATATCTCCGTGAAGTGGCAGACGAATACGGCATGCTCGTTATCACAGAGATGATGGATCCCAGAGACATGGACGACATCCTCAAATATACAGACATAATCCAGATCGGCGCACGAAACATGCAGAACTTCCGCCTTCTCAGAGAGCTGGGGACAATAAAAACCCCTGTAATGCTCAAAAGAGGGCTCTGCGCCACTATTAAAGAATTTCTCATGGCGGCTGAATACATAGCGGCAGGCGGCAACCATCAGGTTATACTCTGCGAAAGAGGTATCAGAACATACGAAACAGAAACAAGGAACACCCTTGACCTTTCCGCTGTTCCCGTTGTTCAGGCTAACACACACCTACCCATCATAGTTGACCCCAGCCACGGAACAGGCAGAAGAGACTGCATTCTCCCCATGGCACAGGCGGCTGTGGCGGCAGGAGCTGACGGCGTGATGATCGAGGTTCACAACTGCCCTGAGGACGCAATGAGCGACGGTGATCAGTCAATCGTCCCCGATGATTTCGACATCCTTATGAAAAGGATGAAAGTAATAGCCGAAGCCATAGGCAAGACAATAAGCTGACGATGGCTTTTAAATCCATAGGTATCATAGGCCTCGGTCTGATAGGCGGCTCTTTCGCAAGAGCCTTCTGCGATCGGGGTCTTTCTGTATACGGACTTGACGGCTGCGCATCCACCCTCGCCGAAGCGGCACAGGCGGATATATTTCAGGCTCTCACTGATGATATTGATCAGTTTCTTAAAATGAAACCTGATCTTATTTACATCTGCGTTCCGGTGGAAGCCACAAAAGCGGTGCTGAAGACACTCTCCGGAAAAGGGGTAACAGCCCCCGTAACGGACGGAGCAAGCACAAAATCATCCGTATGCGCCCTTGCTGGAGAGCTTGGACTCAATTTCTGCGGCGGTCACCCGATCGCAGGGCGTGAAGTTTCGGGCTTTTCAGCATCAGTAAACGGGCTGTTTGATAATGCTGTCCATGTGCTGACTCCCGTGGCGGAAGGTTTTCCGGAAGATGATCTGCGTGCGCTTCATGAGGGCATAGGCATGAGAGTTACCGTTATGACGGCTGACAAACATGATCTGGTTTTCGGTTCAATAAGCCACCTTCCTCATGTTACGGCGTTTTCCCTTGTGGAAGCGGTGAACCAGGCATGCCCGGAGGCTTTCTCATATACAGGAGGCGGATTCAGGGACTTCACCCGAATAGCCGCCAGCAATCCACGGATGTGGACAGATATATTTCTGGACAACGACAAAACGGTAATAGAACTTATAGATACCTATATCGACCTCCTCAAATCATGGAGGGAAGACATAGCAGACAAAAATGAAGAAAAAATATATAAACGCATAGAAGAAGCCAGCAGCATCAGGAGAAGCATAAAATGATCACTTTCGGCAAAATAAAGTCAGTCAAAGGCGAAATAAGCGTTCCTGCGGATAAATCCATAACCCACCGTTCTTTTATGCTCGGCGCCATGGCAGAAGGCAGCACAAGGGTTACAAATCCCCTCATGTCCCGTGACACCATAGCAACTATGGAGGCGATGAAGGCCCTCGGAGCGGAGTTTATCCCTGCGGAAAACGGATTTGTGGTTGTCTCTAAAGGATACAGAGCCTTTAATGAACCGTCTGACGTGATCAACTGCGACAACTCCGGCACAACCGCAAGGCTAATCAGCGGGCTTATTGCCCCCGCAGGGGTTTATGCTGTTCTCACAGGTGATGACAGCCTCCGCAAGAGACCGATGAAAAGAGTTATCAAACCGCTTTCTCTCATGGGTTCAAGGATGGAGGCTGCATCAAACGGCACGCTTCTCCCCCTGACAATCCTCCCTTCCAAGATGCACGGCGCTGACATAACCGGCGAAACAAAAAGCGCACAGGTAAAAAGCGCTGTTCTTCTGGCGGCGGCACAAATAGAAGGGCACACCACATACACTGAACCGGCTTCCACAAGAAACCACTCTGAAATAATGCTGAAAAACTTCGGAGCGGATATTTCTGTAAACGGGAAAACTGTCATAGTAAACGGCGGCAGACCACTTACAGGGACAGACGCCGCTGTACCCGGAGACTTTTCATCAGCCGCTTTTTTCATAGGTGCGGCACTCATTTTTGAAGGAGCAGAGATAACCATCAAAAATGTCGGGCTGAACGAAACCAGAACCGGACTTCTTACTGCTCTTTCGTCATTCGGCGTAAAATTTGAGCTTAATTACTACGAAAACACAATAGAGCCCATGGGTGATATTCATATAAAGCACCAGTCTTTCAGGGGTGGAAAAGTTGACGGGGAACTGATTGCTAACCTGATAGATGAACTTCCTCTTCTGGCGTTTCTCGGTCTGTTTGCAGATTCACCTGTGGAGATAAGAGATGCCCATGAACTTCGTGTCAAGGAATCTGACCGTATAGCCGCCACGCTTTATAACCTTAATCAGTTAGGGGCAGAAACGGAAGAATTTGAAGACGGAATGAAGATCTACCCCCTGAAAAAAGAGCCTGTTCAGGCTCACCTGCGTTCCTTCTTTGACCACAGAATAGCTATGCTTTCAATCCTTATGTGCAAGCGTTTCGGGGAGAAGGTTTCTGTTGACGAAATACAGAGCGTTGATGTATCTTTTCCAAACTTTGTAAGTATTCTGGAAGAGATCGAGAACAAGTAATTTCCCAGAGAGAAAGCAGCGGGGAGCTTTGCTCCAAAAGCTGCGTGCGAGGTGGAACAGCAGGACGCTGGTTCCGGCGAACTATCAGAACAAAGGCACAGGGATGTGCCCTCGGAGCGTAAAGCGAAGAGAAAGCAGCAAGGAGCTTTGCTCCGAAGGCTGCGCGTGAGGTGGAACAGCAGGACGCTGGTTCCGGCGAACTATCAGAACACAGAGGTTTAATGAGTTTTCAGGTCGCAGTAGACGGACCCGCAGGGAGCGGGAAAAGCAGTGTTTCAAAACTTATAGCAAAAAAGTACGGTTTTACCTACCTTGACACAGGCGCAATGTACAGAGCATGCGCCTATATACGAATGAAGTTCCCATCAGATGACGATTCCTTTATAAAAATCCTTGAAAATACTGATATGCGCTTTGAACCGGCTCCGGAAGGTCAGCGTATGTTCATAAATATTAACGGTAGTGATACAGAAATAACTGACATTATCCGTACGCCTGAAGTTACCGCCCTTGTGGGTGCGGTATCAGCTATGCACGATGTGCGCCGCCTTATGACAGCCAAGCAGAAAGAGCTTGCCCGCAAAGGGGAAGTGATTATGGAAGGCAGAGACATAGGCACCGTTGTTCTGCCTGAGGCTGATGTCAAGTTTTTCTTCACAGCCTCCCCTACGGAAAGAGCAAGGCGCAGACAGGCGGAATGGAAGACTAAAGGCGTGGAAGTCCCTCTGGAGCAGCTTGAAAACGATATTCTCAGAAGAGACGAAATGGATTCTTCAAGAACAGAAGCACCTTTGAAAAAAGCTGAAGATGCCGTTGAATTAGACACAACTGGCTTGACAATAGATGAAGTTATATCAATAATGTCTGCTGAGATTAATAGGAAACGAAGGACCTGAGGTTTTAGTGAAAGTTTTTCTTGCCGAACATGCAGGGTTCTGCTTCGGCGTTGAGCGTGCCGTGAGTCTCGTGGAAGAGACATCCGGCGTTAAATCAAACGTCTGCACTCTGGGACCGATCATACACAACCCGCAGGTTGTCAGGCGCTTCAGCGAAAAAGGCGTCAGTGTCTGCAAATCACCCGATGACCTGAACAGCAAAAGCACCGTTATAATACGCTCCCACGGAGTAACCAGAGAAACCTACCGTAATCTTGAAAATAAAGGAATAGATACGGTGGACGCAACCTGCCCCTTTGTTAAGAAAGCCCAGAAATCAGCGGGTGAATTCAGCAGAGACGGTTTTTCGGTTGTTGTCTTCGGAGAAAGGGAACACCCTGAGGTGGAAGGTATTGTCAGCTTCATTGAAGGTGATTTTTATATAATTTCAAGCGAAGCAGAAGCGAATGCGCTCCCTGATTTCGATAAGTGCGCTCTTGTGGCGCAGACAACGCAGAATAAAGATACTTTCTCAAAAATTACGGAAGTTCTTAAAAATAAAAGCCGTGTGCTGGAAACAGCGCATACCATATGCAGCGCGACAGAGAAACGCCAGTCCGCGGCGATTGAACTCGCCCGCAGAGTGAATGCGATGATAGTTATAGGCGGAAAAAACAGCGCCAATACAACACGTCTTTTCACTATATGCAGCGAACTTTGCCCCAGAACCTACCACATTGAAACTGCGGAGGAGCTGGAGGGCGTTAACTTTATGCCAGAGGATACCATAGGGATCACAGCGGGCGCAAGCACGCCGGGCGATCTCATAAATGAGGTAATAGAATACTTTGGAAGGGGTCAGGAAATGAATGTTAATAACTCTAACAGCAATGACGAAATGAGAATGGAGGACTTTGAAACGCTTCTTGAAGAATCGTTCCAGCTCCCTGAAAAGGGCTCCATTGTTAAGGGTGTCATTGCACAAATCAATGAAAGCGAAATCCTTGTCAACATCGGCTACAAAACCGAAGGGATTATCTCTAAAACCGAATTTGGCGGTAAAGGAGAAGTTGACGTAAAAGTGGGCGATGAAATCGAAGTTATGTATCAGGGCATGACCGGCGGCGGCGGATACATTAAACTTTCCAGAAAAGCCATCGAAAAAGAAACAGACTGGCTGGCTGTTGAAGCTGCTCTTGAATCCGGCGAACCTGTAAAAGTTAAAGTTACCGGTAACGTAGATAAGGGCTTCCTCGGCAAGTTTAACGATATCGACTGCTTTATCCCTGAAAACCATATCGATTTCAAAAACAAAATGCAGGAGCCTAAATCCTACATCGGTCAGGAAATTGAGTGCAAAGTTCTGAAAGTGAACAAAAAACAGCGCTCATTTCTCGCTTCCAGAAGAATCAACATGTCCGAATCACTGGACAAAAACAAGAAAGAATTCTTCGATGGAGTAAAAGAAGGAGACGTTCTGAAAGGATGCGTAAAAACCGTTAAAAACTACGGAGCATTCATGAATTTCGGTGCGGTTGACGGCTTTCTCCATAAAAATAATATCGGCTGGGGCGTGGTTAAGCACCCCTCACAGTATCTGAAAGAAGGCGAAGAGCTTGAAGTTCTTGTTCTCTCTGTTGATAAAGAGAACGAAAAACTTGAAGTCGGTCTGAAACAGATGCACAACGACCCCTGGAGCAGCGTGGATGATAAATATCCCGACAACCAGATAGTGAAAGGAACTGTGATCACCAGAAAAAGCAAAGGCTTTGTCCTTGAGCTTGAACCCGGTGTTGACGGCTTCGTTCCTCAGGAAGAGCTTTCATGGCTTAAAAATGCCAAGGTTAAGCTTGAACCGAAAGATGTTGTTGAAGGCGTTGTTGTTGGCGTTGATAACGCAAACAGAAAAGTTATCGTATCCCTGAAACTTCTTAACGAAAACCCCTGGGATACCCTTAAAGATAAACACCCCGAAGGCTCAAATGTTAAAGGGGTAATCAAAAGCGTTACCGAGTTCGGTCTCTTTGTTGACTTCGGTGAGTTTCTTGACGGTCTTATACGCAAGAAAGACATCTCATGGACAGAAGAGCCTGAAGATCTTTCCAACTTCAAAGAAGGTGACGAAATTGAGGCTAAAGTCCTTAAAATCGATCCCGAAAGAGAAAGAATCAGCCTCGGTCTCAAACAGCTTGAGCCTAACCCATGGAGAGAGATAGGTAAACTTCTCCCCCTTGGTAAAATGGCAGAAGTTGTAATAACAGCCGTAACTAAAGACGGTGTGACAGTTGCTCTCCCCAGAGAACTCAGCGGATTCATACCCGTGTCTGAGCTTGATGTGGACAAGATTGAGCCCGAAAGCAAGTTCAAAGTCGGCGACACTATCAAAGCGGTTGTTATCAAAAACGACCAGAGAGAAAGAAGTGTGATCCTCTCTGTGAGAAGACACCAGCAGGATTCTGAAAGAAAAGAAGTTAAAGAATTCCTCAAAAAGATGGATGACGGAAACTCAAGCTTCAGCCTCGGCAGCATGCTGAAAGACAAGCTTGACGCTCTTGAGACCAACGAAGACTAATATCAGACTGGCCCCTGAAAAACAGCCCCCGTTTCCTGCCGGAAGCGGGGGCTTTTGTTTGATAACCTTAAAAAGAAATAACTTTTTCTGACCATTCAACCATATCAATGCAGTCGTTCATGGTGGAAACCGGGCAAGCACCGTCATCAGCCATTTCTCTGGATTTGATACATGTTCCGCAGGCGAGAAGAACCCCGCCGCCGGCTGTGAATTCTTCCAGCATAGACTTCACATTATACTTGCCGCTGTCAATCTTAATACTTTCAACACCTTTGCTCATAAGGAAAATTTTTACTTCGTGCCCTTGTTTAAGAGATGCCGCTCCGAAGCGTACTCCGTTCCAGGCTGTTTCAGGATCATTAGACTGAAGAATAATGCCGAATCTCATGCTGCTTACCTCATTTAAAAAAAATCCCCGCCGAAGCGGGGAACTTATAAACTATAAAAAGAATCCGCATCTCTGCCCGCAGGCAGGAGCTTTCTTTATTTCATCAATATATCCATTATACCATGATAAATAGCAGAAGTGTTTTTAGCCACATCATCAGGGAGCTTGGGTCCGGGGGCTGTTTTGTCCCAGTCAAGGGTTTCAAGATAGTTGCGGACATACTGCTTATCCATGCTTTCCTGCGGTTTACCCGCCTGATAGCCTGCTTTTTTCCAAAACCTTGATGAATCAGGTGTAAGAACTTCGTCAATAAGGATTATTTTATCTCCAAACATGCCAAACTCAAGTTTGGTATCTGCTATTATGATCCCTTTAGCATCAGCAAGGTCTCTTGCTCTTTCGTACACAGCTATAGTGAGGCGTTTAAGCTCTTCTGCGTCTTTTTTACCGAGATCAGCAGACATTCTTTCAAAGGAAACATTTTCATCATGCTCGCCCACTTCAGCCTTTGTGGCGGGAGTGAAGATAGGTGTTTCAAACTTCTGTGATTCCACAAGCCCTGCAGGAAGTTTTATTCCGCATATTTCGCCTGTGGCTTTATAATCCTTCCAGCCTGAACCTGTGATATAGCCCCTTACAACACACTCAAAAGGGAAAGGCTTGGCTTTTTTAACAAGCATCGAACGTCCTTCAAGCTGATCCCTGTATTCATGGCAGGCTTCGGGCATTTCATCGACTTCTGTTGTGATAAGGTGGTTCTCCACTATATCCTTAGTGTTTTCAAACCAGAATTTACTCAATTTTGTAAGAACTTTACCTTTCCCGGGTATTCCGTTGGGGAGAACGACATCGAAAGCGGATATTCTGTCTGTGGTGACGATAAGCATCTGCTCACCGAGATCATAAATATCCCTTACCTTTCCGCTGCCGATAAACTTAAGTTTCGGCATATCCGTTCTGAGAATAGTATCCATCCTGCAATCTCCTTCCTGCATCTATAATTAAATGATTCCTGCTTCCTTAAAGGCATTCAGCCCGCCGTCTATATTATAGACCTCAAAGCCGAGGTCACGCAGCACCATAACGGCAATTGAGCCCTTTGAGCCGTTAGCGCAATATACATAAACAGGGCGGCTTTTGTCTATCTTATCCGCTTCATTTACTATGTCATGAAGAAAAATATTTACTGCACCCTTCAGACCGTCTTTAGAAAAATCATTTTTTGTGCGGATGTCAATCACTTGAATTGTCTCAGGCTGAAGCTTCACAAAATCAGCAGCAGAAATAATGGAAGAATTTCTCCTCCCTCCGCCATCGGCATCCAGCACCTGTCCCGGCTCACAAGACATGGCAATCCCCCTTTGTACTCATCTCCGTACTCTATAATATCTCACCGCAGAAACAATAATGCAACCGCAGGGAACAGTTTTACATAATTTTTTCAAGTCTTGCTATTGTCTCCATCCCGCCGGAAACGTTGTATGCTTCAAATCCGGAATTGCGAAGCATCTTAACTGCCAGATACCCCCTGAAACCCACAGCACAGTAAACATAAACCGGAGTATTTTTATCCAGTGTGTTCAGTTTCTCCCGCAGCATATTTACAGGAATGTTCACCGAACCTTCAACACATGCATCATCATGTTCCTTCACCGTGCGGACATCAAGTATCTGTATTTTATCTTTTTTACGGATTTCGCTGAACTCTTCGGGAGAAACGGCAAAACCTGTCCCTCTCAACTTATTTGACGCAACAAAACCTGCAATATTCAGATTATCTTTTGCTTTTGCAAACTGAGGCGCATAGGCAAACTCAAGATTTTCAAGATCAAACACGCTTAAACCCGCATAAAGAGCAGCAGACGCCACGTCCAGCCTTTTATCCACCCCTTTTTCTCCGGAAGCAGCGCAGCCCAGCAGCCGTCCTGTTTTCTTCTCAAATACTGTCATCATGAATATGTAAGTTGCTCCGGGGTAATATTCCGCTATGTCTGCGTCTTCCGTATAAACATAGTCAGCATCTATCCCCGCCTGCAAAGCCTGCTCGTATGTAATGCCTGTCTGCCCTGCGGAATAACCGTCAAAACCGACTATAGATGTTCCTACGACTCCGGGAAATTTCATATCTCTGTCAGTAACGGCGTTGTAACCGGCTGTACGCCCTTCCCTGTTGGCAGGACCAGCCAGAGGGAGCAGAACTTTTTTACCTGTGACACGGTTAAGCTTTTCCACCACATCGCCTGCGGCAAATATATCCTTATCGCTTGTGCGCATTGTATCATCAACCGCTATGCCGCCTGCAGCGCCTATTTCCAGCCCGCAGTCTTTCGCAAGTGCCGTATCAGGAGCAACCCCGGCACAGAGAAAAAGCATATCCGCCTTAAGGGTTTCACCGCCGGAAAGGCTGATGCTGATTTTACCTTTTGATTCCGAAACTTCCTGAGCAAAGACTCCAAGCCTGAAGTCTATGCCTTTTCTTTCCATATGTTCACGCAGATTCATAGCGGCAATCCGAGGCATATTAGGCATTATTTCTGCTTTAGCTTCAACAATAACGGTTTTTATGCCGCAGTGCATCATCGCCTCAGCAGTTTCAACGCCGATAAATCCGCCGCCGATAATAACAGCCGTCTTAGGTTTATTTTTCTCAATGAATTTGCGGACAGAGTCGGCATCATCCACTGTACGCATTGTAAAGAAAGGTGTTTTTTCTATGCCTTTTACTGGCGGAATGATTGTTTTGCCGCCCACAGCTATTATAAGTTTATCATAGGGAAGTTCACGCTCGCCGTTTTTGTCCTTAACGGTTACGGTGCGTTTTTTGCGGTCGATTGCTGTTGCCTCGGTCCGCACAAGCACATCTGCGTTGAAGCGTGTGCCGTATGTATCCGGAGTGTGGAGGAGAATTTTTTTTCGGGGCTTTATAACGCCGCCGGTGTAATAAGGAAGCCCGCAGTTTGCGTATGAGATATATTTGCCTTTTTCAAGAACTGTTATTTCAGCATCTTCGTCTGTTCTTCTGGCTTTCGCAGCCGCTGTAGCCCCTGCGGCAACGCCGCCTATTACCAGTATTTTTTTACCCATCTTCTTCTCCATACAAAACACAGTTATCACTGCGCCCTGTTATTTTGATAGTATAGAAACGGTTTGGCACACTTTTTTCCGGCATTTCAACATCAAAATAGTTATCGGTTATACCGCCGCCCTTTTGCGCCAGAACTCTGAATGTTTTGCCTATACACTTATCCGCAGCTTTTGACTTAAGCTCTTCGCCAAGGATGCGGAGTTTCTCTGCCCTTGCCTTTTTGACAGCGCCTTTGACCTTGTCCGGCATGGTGCTTGCCGCCGTTCCCTCTCTGTCAGAATATTGAAATACATGGAGAAAATCAACTCCTGATGAACATATGGTATTTATGCAATTATCAAAGTGATCTTCAGACTCGCCGGGGAAGCCAGTTATAACATCTGCACCCACGGTCAGACCGTTTATCTTTTGTTTAAAAGCGGAAACTTTTTCGATATACTCCTCTGCGGTGTAGTGCCTGTTCATTTTTTTCAGGATTTCTGTTGAACCGCTTTGGAGAGGGATGTGGAGATGTCTGCATATTTTATCACTATGAAAAAGCTCCTCCAGCTTTTCGTCAAGCTCATTAAGCTCCACAGATGTGAGACGTATGCGGAAATCACCCTCCACAGCAATAAGTTTTTCCAGAAGAGATGCAAGGCTGGAACCGCAATCCTGCCCGTATTTTCCTATATGTATCCCCACAGGCACAATCTCTTTATGCCCTTCCGCCACAAGTCTTGCAACCTCGCTGACCACATCATTCTCAGGCTTGCTCACAGGTTTGCCTCGGAGCATGGGAATAATACAATACGAACAGAAGGAGTCGCATCCGTCCTGAATCTTGACGAATGCCCTTGTGCGGCTTTTCATTGGTGTATAGCCTATATCAAGCACTGTCCGGGTATCTATGGAACGATAAAAATCTTTTTTCTCAAGGAGATACTCAACAGCGTCCTTTTTTCCTGCATTCGTGACAACAATATCCGTACCGCTTTCTTTGAGCTTTTCTGAGAGAAGATCCGCCGCACACCCTGTCACGAGTGCAAAAACACCGGGACGGTCCTTTTTTATTTTACGTAAAAGAGAGAGCATCTTATTGACCGCACGTTCAGTAACTGCGCATGAGTTGATGATCACGGCATCCGCCTTTCCGGCTTCTTTGACAATATTTAAGCCGTTTTCAGCCGCCCTGCCGATCAGGTGTTCACTTTCCACTTGATTTACTTTGCATCCGAAGGTATAAATGTAAATATTCATAGATGGTAGAGATCCGTCTGTTTTTTATAATAGTTAAAAGACCCTGTAGGTTTCATAAGATAAACCTGAAAAGGCGTTCGTTCTGCATAGAGCGGGCGCCTTTTGTACTTGGACTTATCAAACATATAGCCTTTACTCTTAAAAAGGAAGGCTTTTCTATTTTCTCATTTCCCTTAATCTGTTAAAATACAGCATATGAAAAAATATTTCCTTCGGGCTTTGCTTATAATTCTTGCTGTTCTGCTCATGCTGTATATCTTTCAGTTCAGGCAGAGCTTTGTCCCAATGTTTGAAAACGTGCTGGACAACCAGAGAAGCCCTCTCCGCTCCTATTCATCCAAAGTTGTCAAGGTCGGCAGCGAGTATCAGGTTCAGCTTAAAGATGTTGTGGGAACAACATCAGAAGGCGGTAAAAGTGTTTATGTGCGTCTTGATGTTACAATAAACACCGGCAGCAAAAAAGCCGCTGATGAAATGGGCAAAAATATTGACAACACTGCTGCGGCAGTTACAGAAGCTATCAGCATGACAAACCCTTCCCTTCTTGACTCTCAGCAGGGCAAGGATATACTCAAGCAAAACATTGAGCGAACCGTAACCTCTAAATTCGGGGCAGACGCCGCAAAAGACATATATTTTGAAAATTTTGTTTACCAATAGGATGACATGATTGACGCTAACAGTATAAAAAAAAGCTACAAAGAACAATGGAACCGCATAAAAGAAGACAGCAGAACAAAAGGACGCACAGCACAGCAGGTTCTTGAGAATATGACCGCTCTTGTGGATGAGCTTGTGATGACCCTTGTTCAGAAGCATTCATGGTATGCTGGCGGTCTTTCCATTCTTGCCCTTGGCGGATATGCCCGCAAACAGATGGCTCCCCACTCGGATATTGATCTGCTGATACTCCATGAGGGCGACCTCACTGATAAACAAAAAGAATTTCTCAGCCTTTTCACAACTGATATATGGGATATAGGCACTAACCCCGGAATTCAGATAAAAGAAATCAGTGAAGTAGCTGACGCTGCACTTGAGGATGATGTTGTCCGCACATCATTCATCGATAACCGTTTTCTCATCGGAGACACGGGAGTATATGACCTTTTCTGCACTATCATGAACGACCGTCTGGCGGAAAAAGGGGTAAACGCATTTCTCCTCAATAAAATTCAGTCAGTTAGAAAACGCTCCAGCAAATACAGAGATTCCATTTACCGCCTCGAACCAAATATCAAAGAAGGCAACGGCGGAGTTAGGGATATAAACACAATCTGCTGGATATGCAAAATTCTCTACAAAACCAACTCGCTCGATGCTCTCATAAGAAATAATATGCTCATGCCGGAAGAACTTGCCTCCCTCAACAAAGCATCAGAGTTTCTGTTTCATATCCGCAATGAGCTTCACTACTTCCATAACAGAAAATACGACATTATGAGCCTTGATGCGCAGAAAGATCTTGCTGAACAGCTCGGCTACCACTCAACATCAACCATCATGAGTGTTGAAAAGTTCATGAGGGATTATTACAAAACCGCCAAAACCATTGCAGAAATAACAGAAAGAGTCATAAACCGCACTATGGCGGAACTCACGCTGAAAATGCTTCACCGTAAATCCGTGAAGATGTCTGATCTTGGCGAAGGATTCATAAAATACGGTAATCAGCTCACGCTTAAGAGCAAAAGCGTATTTATCGAAAAACCAAAACGGCTGCTCACAGTATTCATGTTTGCATCTGTTCAGGGGCTTAAAATATCCGACAGCACATACGATGCTATCCGCTCAAGCCTTTATATGATAGACGGAAAATATATCCGCCAGCACGGAGAACTTTTTCTTAAAATACTTTCACGTTTTTCCGACTCATCAGAAATATGCTCAAGAATGGCTAAAGCAGGTGTGCTGCAGGCAATGATACCCGAATTTGAAGAGATCGACTGCAAGCCGCAGTTTGACTACTACCACCATTACACAGTTGATGAGCATACATTTCTCGCTCTGGGGTATATAGACAGGCTGCTGCTGGATAATCCTCCGCACCTTTCAATTTATCTGGAAGTGCTTAACGCTCTGGAGCGAAAGGATCTGCTGGCCCTGTCCATCGTTCTGCATGATATAGGCAAGGGGCAGGGTAAAAACCACTCTGAAGTCGGCGCACGCATGAGCAAAATAATCTGCCGGCGTCTCGGCATGAGCATGGATGATACGGATACAGTGTCAAACCTTGTGCTTCATCACCTTCTTATGAGTAAGATTGCCCAGAGAAGAGATATACACGACATTGAGGTTATCAGACACTTCCTTAACTACATCAGCAGCAAGGAAGAACTTATGCTTCTCTTCCTTCTCACTTATGCTGACATGAACGCAGTGGGCGGCAAGGTTTTCAACGAATGGAGACACACCCTCCTGAGTGAGCTGTATCAGAAAGCTCTTGTTAACCTCGATACTGAAGACTTTGAGCAGGAGCAGGAAAAGGTTATCTCACGTAAACGAGAGAAGCTTCTTGAGCGTACAGCGGACAGCGAAGAACTGCATGAACTTGCAGGAAGCATCGATGATGAACTGCTTTACACAAACTCCGTAGGACACATTTTACGTCTGCTGCACCTTGCTGTTAATGTCAAAAACAGTCATGATGTAATTATTGAAACCGAACTTCGGGAAGATCTCGGCGGAATAGAAATAAGCGTTTGTACACAGGATTACGCCGGTGTTCTCCGCCGCATGGCAGGAGCGCTTTCTTCACTGGGACTTAATATTATGTGGGCACAGATTAACACTCTTGCAAATAACATCACAATCGATAAGCTTATTGTCCAGAACCCGTGGGATCAGAGAGACAGCTTAGAGGAAAAATGTGATAATATGGTTAAGAGAGTCAGAGAAGCTGTTCTCGGTAATTTTGACATTGACCGTGCCCTTGAAAGCAAGCAGGCAGTTTTTGGAAAAAAACCTGCATCCATTACGTATAAAAAGGACAAGTTTGTTTTTGATAACGAAATTTCAGGGCAGTACACCATACTTGACATATTTACGGAAGACCGTCTGGGGCTGCTGTATAATATATTGGGGATATTCAAAAAACTTGGACTTAATCTTATAAAGGCAAAGATCTCCACTGATGTGGATAAAGTTGTGGACTCTTTCTACCTGACGGATCTGAACGGAGAAAAAATAACTGATGAGCAAACTCTCGAATCCATCAGACAGGAACTCATACTCGAGCTTGGAAGCCCGAATATTTAAAAGCCTCAGGAATTATCCTGAGCTTGACTCCGGTCTGAACAGACAATTTTCTTTTACTCCGGTCCCTGATCTCGCAGACATCCTCATTGTGGACAGATATGAAGACACTATTAAAGACAAAGTCAACATACTGATCAGCAATGAGAAATACTATGATGTTCTCACTATTCCTGCGTCCGAAGAGACAGATTCGATTATCAATTCTATAAGACTCCTGATAAAAGGCTACTCCATCTCACCGCGCATCAATAAGCTTAAAGCGCTGGAAGAGCAAAACGCCCTGCTTTCAGAAGCTAATAAGGGATTGGTTGAGCTTTATAACCTTATTGAAAGCAAAAATAACCAAATCCAGTTTCTCAAAAACAAACTTGAAAATATTATCAACTCCGCCGGTGAAAGCATTGTTGAAATTAATGAAAGCGGCGAAATCATTTTCGCTAACAACAAGTTCTCATCTACGACCGGCTACTCCAAAGAACAAACAGAACGTATGAATTTTATTCTCCTGCTTGAGTCAGAAAAACGTTCAGAGTTTATGGAGGGGCTGAAAAATCTTGTTGGAGACACGATCGGCGATATAAACGCACGGCTGAGAAAACGAGATAATGAATATATAGATATTCAAGGCTACATGACTCTGATCAAAGGGAAAGATATTCATTATGAGCTGATTTTTCAGGACATAAGCCGTAAGCTGCAGCTAGAAAAACAGATGAAGTACCTTGAAGAGAAGGCTATTGTGTCCGGACTTTCCAGACATCTTTCGCACAATATCCTTAATGCACTTACTGTCGCAGGCGGTTTTCTTAAGAAGATAAAGGAATCCACCGAACAGACAGACATGATGAAACATCGCTGGCAGATTGTTGATGACAAGTTTAAGCTGATCGAAGAAATCATCACAGGATATAACGACTACACTAACGTAATAAATCTCAAATACACTGATAATCTTGATATTGCAGATTTTTTCCACGGACTTATCCGTGCTATCGCATTAAAGAAATTTGATAAAACCTTTTCTGCCTTTCTTTATAACTTTACCGATCAGTACGAAATAGACTACACATTCCGGTTCACACGCTCATGCAGAATGGAAGCAAACAAGAATTTCCTTAAGCTTGGCTTCTGCTACATTATTAAAGATACTATACGTTATTTTGGCGATGAGCCGCCTATGAAGTTTAAAATTACGTCAGAAGTGTTTAATGGACGTTTTGCTATCAGCATATACGTAGATGATCTTGATGTTCCTCAGCCTGTTTTAGAGACAATGTGCCAGCCGTGGAATCATAATATGCTTACACAAAGCTTCGATTATTGGGGAATGGTTATCGCAAGTGTTATAATGGAAAAGCACGGCGGAAATCTGTCCATTGAGAGAAGTAACGGTGGCATGAAGATAACTATGCTGTTTTGAAGTGATTTGTTCTTTTAAGTAACTATTCCTCCTGTGAATAAACTATAAATAATCACTACAATGCATGCCATAAGAAGCGCCAGTATAACTAACGCAAAAAACATCAACATTAAAGCTTCACCAAGGTGATATGCAAACCACAGAATACGGTATGATGTCACCAGAAACAACCAAGTAAGATAGAAAGGAAAAGAAACAATCCTAAACCATAATGGTCTTGATGCATAATATGCTCCGTTCCATATATGTATACGCAGATCATCATAATAATCAGGGCAATCTAAAGAACTTTTTCCGCTTTTATACGCCTCAACACCACTATTATATGCATCTTCCGCACTTGAATAGCCGAACTCCCATTCTCTTGCTTCGGAAGTTCCTTGCACAAACGGATTCTGTTTTTCCTTACTGAAGATGAAAGCATATATGCCTTTATAATACGGTTGAATTGTTCCCATAAAAAAGTATAGCACATGTTTATCGTTTGTCTTACCCTGCAAACGGTAACATCCTGTTCCGTTTGCGCACACGCTTACGCCGCATACAATGCGGCTTCGCTCCTGAAGCGCACACTCCTTGTGCGGGGGAGAGCATGTCACAAGAATAATACAAACAAGAAAGCCCGACATCTTTCGATATTGGGCTTTTCCGTATATTTAATCCCTGGCAGTGACCTACGTCTGTCTTACCCTGCAAACGGTAACATCATGTGGGGAGAGCATGTCACAAGAATAATACAAACAAGAAAGCCCGACATCTTTCGATATCGGGCTATCCGTATATTTAATCCCTGGCGGTGACCTACTCTCCCATGCTCTCTCTTAGCAAAGTATCATCGGCGCTGGAGGACTTAACTT
>LUZY01000004.1 GCA_001603805.1 Deferribacterales bacterium Deferri_01 | reverse complement strand
CCCACGGATTATGAGCGCACCTTGAGTTACATTCAACCTGTTTCATTTTGTTCCTAAATTCATTTATTGTCAAGCATTATGAAACAACTTAAAGCAGGGTGAAACACCCTGAAATTGGCACATTTATTGGCATTTTGGCACATTTCGTGGCACAGTTGCTGGGCAAAAATTCCTTAGTAGGGAACTCTCTTGCACTGTGAATAAATCGGGCATTGATCACAGAGTGGCTTCTGGGGTTTGCAGAACTGGCGTCCGATTTCCCAACAAGAGAAATCTATGATACCAGGAAACTCAGGGTTCAATTCTCTCGCTTTGTAGACGATTGCCTCCCTAGAAGCTCCCGTGTTAACCAATCCTATCCGTTTTAAAACTCGATCTACATGAACATCGGGAGAGATGTCTATGGAGTAATAATCTGAGAGAGGTATTTTGAATTGTCTTGCCAAGATATTGGTTGCCATCGTAGCTATCTTAATGCCACATCCTTTGAACTGGAGGAATCGATACACTACAGCAGCACTGCTCGGATTATCAGCCCAAATTTTTGATGCATCACCACAATACTCTTCCTTGATACGTAGAACACCAGAGAAGAAGACTTCTGCCATATCTCGGTTGAATCGATGGAAACCCTTTTCCATAAATAGGTTCTGGTAGAATTCAAGTGAGTTTGATGCCAAAGCATTTATCGTGAAAGAACCAACCGCTTCCTTGATGTAGAAAGGAATCGACCAAGCTTTTTCAGCCTTAATCTGCCGGTCCATCAGACAAGCAAGTACATAAGCATGAGGATATTGCTCAATATCATTGAGAAAAGCATTGATCTCAGGCTCATCTACTAGATGGACTGTTTCTCGCTCAGCGTTAAGAAATTGTCTCTTAGCAAGCGTAACGAGTATGTGTTCTTCCATGCTATCTCCAGTCATGTAGTATAACGTAGAACACTGGATTAACTAAACTAAATTCACTTATCTACTCAGTATCGAAGATAGCTATAGACAGATTCAGAGTATTTGTCCGGCAAATGGCGATCTTCCCATAGCAAAATATCAAAAACACCCTTCCATTGGCTACTAATGTAGCTATAATGGAACATAGTGCTACAAAGATACACAGTATAATATGCTGACTTCTTGCTTCAATGTTGTCTACTCGCTCTGTTCGTCGGTGAGTGCTGTATGGTTCTTTGTACTCAGGAAGGGTGGTAATGACTGAAGAAGAGAAGTTGAGACTTGAAAGATGTGGGTTTCGACTTAACCGCAGCGGGGGGCACTCGGCTCGAACGATAATGGTTGAGGAGTTGGAGCTCCTCTTTGCATACATCGATGATCCCGAAGCTCCGAAGCAATCATACGTGGATGCAATTGTAACTGAGAATTGCCTGGGTAAATCATCCCAGAGTAGTCGGCTTATTACATCACAGATTATTTCGACCATGTATGGGTTTGATCCTGCTATCCCACTATTCAAGCTATTAAGGTTCTTCTGGTCTAGAGATACGGAAGGACACGCTTTACTGGCTGCTCTTTGTGCGTATGCAAGGGACCCCATATTCAGAATGTCCGTGCCCTACATTCTAAGCATCGGTAAGGGTACTCAAGTCAGTAGGGAAGTTCTGGAGAAATTCATTGAGAAACAGGAACCTGGACGTTACAGCACAGTAACTCGTGCTTCTGTAGCAAAGAATATCAATTCTTCATGGACTCAGACCGGCCACCTGGTTGGGAAAGGTAGTAAGAAGCGGGCTGAAGCAAATCCAACCGTGGCAAATGTTGCATACGCAGCTATCCTGGCTACCTTGATGGGCCACAGGGGAAAAGCTCTCTTTGACTCTGATCCCATCAGAATGCTGGATGTTTCTGCAGGTAGGGCAATGGAACTGGCGCAGCAAGCGTCTGAGAAGGGTTGGCTTATCTACAAAAGGATTGGAGACATCATTGAAGTGGGTATTCCCAACCAGTTTTCCATTCCGTTGAATGGAGGTTCCCTATGAGCAGGGTTCGTGATTTGGTGAAAGCATATGATGAGTTCATCTCTCTTCCCTGGCAGGAAGAAATTGCAGCTTCCCAGCGGGTGATCATGTGCGTGTATGATGAACAGGATGAACTGAAGCTTCGAGCAATCAAAGATGAGTTTGGTATTGTGACCACCCATGCAGGCCATCAATGGCTGGAGTATGATCTGACCGATTCCTTTCCACGGTGGCTGATGGCAAATCCCCATGCCCAGAAGAGCTTCGCAAGACCGAATCTCTTCAACTCCTTGCTGCATACCTTCAAGACTCATGTGGTAGAAGACTTTACGTCATTTATTAATAAGCATGCACCGGGGACAAACCATGTAGTTGCCTTGACGGGTATTGGTTCTTTGTTTGGGTATCTCAAGGTTAAGGACCTGCTGGATGCTATTGCTCCGATGGTCAAAGGCAGATTGGTAGTCTTCTTCCCTGGATCGTATGAGCACAACAACTATCGTCTTCTCGATGCATATGATGGATGGAATTATTTAGCGGTACCCATCACCGCAGACAATAAGGAATAAGGAGTCGGGTATGAGCATTCTGAACAAGGATTTGTTCCTGTACAATCCTGAAACACGAAAACTGGTCAACGAAGGTGTGGCCAACGTTAATGATACTGCACGGTCTTCACATGATCTTGATGTACTCCGATATGAACTTGAAACCTTTGTCTGTGATGGGCAGTACGAACACGGGCTGCAGATTATTCTGGAGTCCTTTCTTAGCAACATTGGTCAGGCCGAGCAGCCTTCAGCCTGGGTGAGCGGGTTCTTTGGATCCGGTAAATCCCATTTGGTGAAGATGCTTCGTGCATTATGGGTGAACACCCGCTTTCCCGATGGGGCTACAGCACAAGGTATTGCCTCTCTGCCCGATAAGATCAGAGACCTGTTGAAGGAGCTTGAAGGGGAAGGAAAGCGGTATGGTGGACTACATGCTGCATCCGGTACGTTGGGTGCCGGAGCTAACGGCAGTGTCAGACTTTCCC
>LUZY01000003.1 GCA_001603805.1 Deferribacterales bacterium Deferri_01 | reverse complement strand
TAAAAGTCCTGATCGTCTGCGTAGTCGTTTGTACGCAGTCTGTAGCGTGACGTCAGCGTGAGGTAGACCTTAGTGTCATCTGTAAGACCTATACCTTCGTAGCTCTCCTTAAACTGTCCGGGAGAGACCTGCTGCGTCCAGCTGTCCGGCGTGTTTGACGCGCCGTTCTCAAATGCCTGTGCCCCAACTGCAATGAAAAGCAGCAGACACGCAAGCATACAACTAACCGACAGGTAGCGCATACTTCCTCCTTGTAGAAATAAACATCTGTACAATGCTCTATAAATATTATTGTTTTTAAAAAGATAAATTAGAACAGTGAATCAAATACGAAAATAAGTGATTATTCAGGTATAGAATACTTAATAAAAAATAGAACCATGGGAAAAACTCAGAGTTTTATATCAACGCATGCTCTTTTACAACTTTTCTATGGGGATAGCTTATTCATCTACGCTTAAAATCTTGGTGTTCTATCAGTAAACGCATAAAAAAAGGCGTTGGACAAAAGAAAAACATCTTTTATCTCAACGCCTTTTAGGAATCGGGATGACAGGATTTGAACCTGCGACCACACCCACCCCAAGGGTGTACGCTACCAAGCTGCGCTACATCCCGCTACTCTTTCCTGTTGGGGAATCCGTTTATATCAAAGAGAATAAGGTTAGTCAATAGCTTTTCTGTGTTTATGCAAAATTGTTCTGGTAAGAATTAAAACAACTGTCAGCATTGATGTTCCCTTTAAATTATATCCATAACTACATCATAGATGACAAAACTGAACCCTCTATGCGTATTTGTTTTATTTTTCTGTAAACAGTTGAGAGGCTCATCCCTAAATAGTCAGCAGTACATTTGACACTTCCTGTTTTCTTAAGAGTTTTTAAAATGAGTTCCCTCTCCATCTTTTTTATATCGCCAAGCTCAGAACACTTCTTCCTGTTCTGCATTTCAAAGATATCACCCGGTAAATCAGATACATTAACCTCATTTCCCTTTGCAACTGTAACGGCATATGTAATAGCATTTTCAAGCTCACGGACATTGCCTGGCCAGCAATAATCTGTCAGAACTTCTTCTGCTTCCTGACTCAGAGTATACACAGGAAGATTAAATTTCTCGCATGTCACACGAATAAAATGATCTGCAAGAAGCAATATATCATCTGTACGCTGCCTGAGAGGCGGAATCTCAATCTTAATAACAGAAAGTCTGAAATAAATATCCTGCCTGAAGTTATCATTAAACATTTCCGCAGTAAGCGGTTTGTTTGTTGCTGATATTACTCTGAAATTTACAGGAATAACCTTATGTCCGCCAACCCTGACAACCTCTCTCTGCTCCAGAACACGAAGCAAAACAGGCTGGAGTTCACTCGGCATATCTCCTATCTCATCAAGAAAAAGTGTTCCTCCGTCGGCAAGTTCAATTTTCCCTTTCTTACCGTTCTTTTCTGCTCCGGTGAAAGCGCCTTTTTCGTAACCAAAAAGCTCACTTTCAATGAGATTTCTCGGAATAGATGCACAGTTTATAGCAATAAATGGAGCCTTCGGATTATAAAAATTATGTACCGCACGGGCAAAAACTTCTTTTCCTGTTCCGCTTTCACCTAAGAGAAGAATATTAACAGGTTTTGCGGCAACTATTTTTGCTCTGCTCTTCAGCTTGTCCATAACAGAGCTTTTGGAAATAATATTATCAAATGTGGTATGGCATACATGAGTTCTGCAAGTATCAAAAGAACTGTTAACACGAGACATCTTTATTATAGCGCCTTTTGAGTACCTTTCATTTCTGTTGTAAAAAGGTGATATATCAAATTTCACTTTATCTGACTGATTGTTCAGAATGCCTATTTCCTGATTTTTCACAGCACGTCCGGTATATAGTGCCTGAATAAGCACAGATGGATCATCCAACAGAGACTGAAGTTTTGCCCTTGCTTTTGTACCTTCAATCCGCAGAAGCCTTTTGGCTTCGTTGTTTATATTAATGATATACCCTGCGTTATCAATTGAGATATACCCGTAATCAGAATGCTCAAAAGCCGCTTTCAGGGTTGAGTCCATAATTTTAAGCCTTTTACTTCTTCCAAAAAGCCGGATTTGGCTGGAGAGAGCGTGGGCCAATGATGTTGTCCACCCAAGAGTGTGTTCAAGCATTTCAGATATATTAGCCTTACCCTGACTAAGTATTACGCATCCTATTATATCTCCGTATTCATTGGTCACAGGCGCGGCGGAGGATACATTTTCTTCAAGAGCTGTCATGTAGTTGGCAGGGCCAATAATATGCACCGGTCGGTTATATCTCAGAGCGAGGGTATGTGCAGTACAGCCCACATTTTCCTCACTCCATATATCACCTGTGGAGTTTATCGCATAATCCCAACCTTTTAATTTATTAAAAAACATCGGCAGCGTGAGCATTACACCATTTTCATCACACAGATTCATATCAAACTTAGTGTGATTCAAAATATTAGAGTAGCTTTTGACATAATCGAAAAATAGATTGATGAGGTTTTGCTTCTTATTTAGAAGTGCCTCAAACTTTTCTTTCGGAAGCTGTGGGATTTGGAATTCACGTTCCCAAACAATACCCATGTCTCTCGAACGCTGCCACATAGCCAGAACTTCTTCAGGAAGATATTGTGATGGTTCCGGTAAAATACCTGTCTGAATAAACTGGTGCTTCGCTTCCACAATCTGATTCCAGATATGCGGAGCAGTGCTGAATGAAATTATTGGCGTTTGCAATTTAGCGATCATTATGTATCACCTCAAATAAAAAATACGACAATGAAATCTGTTATTCAGAATAAGCTGCCCACCCTTTTCATTCAATCGATATCTTTTTGTCATTTTTGTCATTTTTGTCATTTTTGATAAAAAATACCAAAACACTGTTTTTTATAACTAGCTGATAAATTGGATATAATAAAAAAAGACACTTTGGCATATGCACTGCTCTTTCAGCAGTACAAAACGCTATAAGGAGAAGCATGTATGCCAAAAGAAAGATTTATTGAATTGATTGCGAAAGCTGCCCTCTTCGGGCTGCTGGTTTTGTTCACCTTTTCTGCTCCGTTAAAGTGTCCGGCAGCAGATAATATTGCAGGCATGTTCAAAGAAGGCAGTGCAAGGGGAGAGCTGATGCTTTACTCTTTTTCTCAAACCTTTGAACAGGAGGGTAACACAGAAAGGTTTTCTGATAAGAACGATAATATCGCCGGTACATTATTTTATTATCAGACAGCCGAATTAAAAGGAATTAGTTTCGGTTTCGGTTACGGTTCTGCTGATAACTTTTACAGTGATGATGACAAGTATGAGGACCGCGCACTCAGACCAGGACACAAAGGGTTAAACAGGTTTGTAGATGCATATATACAGGGAAACTGGTTTGATACTGCAATAAAATACGGTATCCAGCAGTTGTACACCCCCCTTGCAAACCCTGACCCCGGCAGAGTTCTTCCGAAGACATTCAAAGGGCTTACAGTAGTAAACAGAAGCATAAAAGATCTTGAGCTTCATGCATACTACATTACCGAATTTGCGGACTGGGCTGATGATGATTTTAAATCCATATCCCAATACATTAATTCGTCTGCGGATAAGGAAGCGCTCCTTGTGGGCGGGCTCAAATATAATCTGCGCAGCGATGTAGTCAATCTTTTCACTGAAGCCTTCGCCTATAATCTGGATAATTTCTTTAATGCCGGTTACATAAGCGTTAATTTTGAAAAACAGTTCAATGATGTTGTCGCTTCTTTCAAACCTTCTTATGTGAAACAGAAATCAACCGGTGATGAATTCATGGGCTCTATAGACACCTATGAAGCGGGCTTTGAAACAGGAGTAACCTATAAGGGTTTTAATGTAACCGGTTACTATGCCCAGACAGGAGATGATTCTTATGAAACTCCCTGGGGATTCGGCAGAATAATAAAAACAGAGGAGTTTATCTCCGGTCTTATTCCAAATCAAAAAGTTTATGCCATTTCTTCATCTTATGATTTCAGCAGGATTGGTTTAAACGGTCTTTACGGAAAAATTCACTACACAACATTTGATAACGATGGAAATGCAAGCAACGATGATCAGTTTGAGTATCAGGCAATTTACGACTTCGGAAAGGAATTCAAATCATTAGAAGGACTAAGCCTGAATATAATGTACACAGACATGCGCAATGACGATTCCAGCGATGTCTCCAGACTTCACATACGTCTCAAATACGCCTTTTCAATTTTGTAAACAGGAGAAGAAAAATGGCGGATGAAACTATTTTAAAAAACCTGACAGAGAGGATCGAAGCGGAGCAAGACCTTCATTCAATCATGTACGGGATGCTCAAATTCTGTACTTCAGGGCGCACAACTTCAGAACTGATCGAGCAGATAGGAAAACTCAGCAATGGAGTTTGTGTGCTTCAGGAGCCGGGAACAATCATATCCTGGCTGAAGAATGCAGGCGGCTTGAAATCCGAGTCATCAGAAACAGGTGAAGATATATGGTTCAGCACTGAGGAAGGAATTCAGGTTGCAGAGCAGCAGGATTCCACTGCCCTTTTGTCTGCGCTGTTCACTAATGATGCAGAGTTTAAAGATCTATACATCCGCATTCTTGAAATGTGCATAACACCTTCTGCTAAGGACACAATTGAAAGTGTGATCGAACCGGTGACAGGCGATGAACACACAGAAATATTCCCTGCATACTTCATCGGGGCGCTTGAAGATGCAGGCGGACTAGAGTGGAACGGAAAATGGAAAACAACAGACAAAGGTGCTGAATTTCTCAAGTCGCAGATTTAACCAAACAGAGGCTTTGAGAATAAAATCAAGGAGAAAAAAATGAAGCAACTTAAAATGAACCGAAGGGATTTCATTAAAGCTACAGCAGTAACAGGCACGGCTCTGTCCTTCAGCGGATTCGGAAGCGGAATGCTTGTCGAAAAAGCTAATGCACAGGAACAAAGCGGTGTGCAGATCATCACTACATGCTGCCGTAACTGCACGGCTGAGTGCGGTGTTCTGGCGCATGTTAAAGACGGAAGAGTTATAAAGCTTGAGGGTAATCCTGAATTCACACGAAGCGAAGGTGCGCTCTGCGTAAAAGGTCTTTCCGGCATTCAGGCACTGTACAACCCAAACAGAAACAAGTACCCCATGCAGCGTGTCGGAGCAAGAGGCGAAAACAAATGGAAAAGGGTTTCATGGGAAGAAGCTATCGACAAAATAGCCCGCAAGCTTATGGAATTCCGGGAAAAATACGGTGCTGAATCAGTATTTGCCTCAACAGGCGGCGGCGGTAACCCTAACTTCATGAGCCCCGGCAGGTTCTGCAACTCATTTGATACCCCAAACTGGTTTGAACCCGGAGCCGCTCAGTGTTATCTCCCCAGAACCCTTATGTTCATGTTCTGTTACGGAGGAGGAACTTTCTATAACAGTGATACGAGTCTTGGCGACAACAACATACATGAGGCATACGATTACAATAACCTTAAAACAAAAGCCGCTGTTCTCTGGGGTACTGCTCCTTCCTACAGCGGACCTTCACAAGCAGGAAGGGTTCTTGTGGAAAACAGGGCGAGGGGCGTTAAAACTGTTGTAATTGACCCGCGCTTCACACCTGATGCTTCCAAAGCGGATGTATGGCTTCCCATTCGTCCGGGGACAGACGTTGCCCTCGGACTGGCGTGGATACGCTACATTCTCGAAAATAATCTTTATGACTACGACTTCTGCCTTAAATGGACAAATATGCCTTATCTGGTTAATACAAAAACAAAAATGTATCTCAGAGAAAGTGATATCAAGAAAGGCGGAAGAAATGATGTATTTGTTGTCTGGGACAAAAAAACAAAATCTGCCCAGCCTCTTGAATATCCGTGGAATGATTCGTTTGACGTTGCCATAGCAGGAACATACAGTGTTAACGGTTCTGAATGTAAAACCGGATTTCAGATGCTCAAAGAAAGAGCAGAACCATGGACAATAAAAAAAGCTGCTGAAACCTGCTGGCTCAGGGAAGCGGACATTGTAAAAGCGATAAAAATATATTCAGAAAAACCTTCATGGCTGTCTCTCGGCGTTGCAACAGATCAGAACCCCAACTCCACACAGATGGCTCATTGTGCCGCCATACTGAATATTATAATGGGGAACATCGAAAAACCCGGCGCAGCTCTCCAGCGCTTTAAAAACGCATGCAGAAGCCCTGTGGGCACAGACCCTCTTATGAATTTCCTTTCTTTTGACCAGCTTAAAAAACGTCTGGGCGGAACAGAGTTTAAGGGAATGATGCAGTGGTGGACAGGTAACGTTGCCAAACACCTTAATGCTCTTAAAACCGGCAAACCATACAAACTTAAAGCATGGCTTGAAAGATCCGGAAACAAAATGGGTACTCTCGCAAACACTTATGAATGGTCTAAAGTGGTTCATAATCTTGAACTTATAGTCCATATGTATATGTACCCCACAGGCTTTTCGCCTTATGCGGATTTCCTGCTCCCGACAAATGAATGGCTTGAGACAGACCTTCCTGTGGACTGCTTCAATAAGTTTTTCCCTCGTCAGGCGACAACGCACCTTTATGAGACTGTCAACGAATACGAAATATGGGCATGGATCGTAAAACGCTGCGCAGAACTCGGACATGAACAGTGCAAACGCACTCTCGATCCGAAAGAGACAGCGCCCCAGCACCCCACCTTTGTTGACTATCAGGATCAGCTTGACTGGTGGTGCAAATCATATGACATGAAATGGGAAGACCTTAAAAAAGGATCTGTTGAGAAATTTCCGCTTTCAGAAATGAAGGAATACTACGTTTACAAACAGATAGATCCGAAAACCGGGAAACCGAAAGGCTTTAACACTCTTTCCAAAAAGTGTGAAATATATCTTGAAACCCTTATCACACTCGGCAGAACAGGGGCGCCTTTTGTTAAGACTCCTCTGCCTCCGGCTCCGCACGATTACAATCCTCTGCCCTTCTTCATCGAACCGGAAGAAAGTCCTAACAGACCTGTGGGCAAGGAGTTTCCTCTTGTTATGACAAATGGAAGGCTTCCTTTCTGGCATCATATTACGCTCAGAAATATCCCTTATCTCAGAGAGATACAGCCTGTGGCCGACATATGGGTCAACCCTGTTGACGCCAGAAAATACGGAATCGAACAGAGCGATTGGGTATGGGTTGAGTCAAAAAGAGGACGAATCAATGCACGGGCTCTTGTCACAGAGGGCATAGCAACCGGTACCGTTTACATGGAAAGGTTCTGGAACCCGGAAAATATAAACGAAAAAACTCACGGCTGGCAGGAGATGAACGTTAACGTTCTCAGCAGGAGTGACGCTCCGTACAACGAAGTGGTAGGGACATACACTCTCAGAGGCTACCAAGTAAAAATATACAAAGCCGAAGGGGCTCCCAAAGGGGTATGGACCAAACCCGAAGACTTTGAACCGTGGATGCCGGAAATATCTAAACCTACTAAAAGAGTCAGCGGAGTTGTGAAATGAAAAAGAAAACAATGTTAATAGACCTTGATCGTTGTATAGGCTGCTTTTCATGTGAAATTGCATGCAAAAACGAAAACAACATAGATCTCGGTGTTCAATGGAACAAGGTCTTCACCATGGGACCCACTGGAGTATTCCCTGACCTTGAAATGTATTTCCTGCCTGCGCTTTGCCAGTCATGCGAAAATGCGCCATGCGTTGAAGTGTGCCCCACAGGAGCTTCGTATATTAACGAAGAGGGAGTTATCCTTGTGGACCACAACAAATGTATCGCCTGCATGGCATGCATATCCGCATGCCCCTACAAGGCAAGATCCTTCAACGGAAAGAATCAGGTTATCGAAAAATGTACACTCTGCGATCACCTTAAAGCTCCGGACAAGCCTGCCTGCGTTAAAGCATGCTGTGCGAAGGCACGGTTTGTGGGTGATGCGGAAGATCCCCAAAGCGACATTAATAAAAAAATCAGGGAAGTCGGTACAAAAAATATTCACACCCTTCCGGACGCAGGAAATAAGCCCACTGTAAAATATATTCTCAGCGATAAAACTGCTAAATGGCATGACAGAAAGTCATGGGTGTTTTTCCCGGAGAAGGACTGATAGCCTGAATACCAAAGTCATACAATAACAAACCGGAGAGCGGAGAATATTCCGCTCTCCACTATTTAATGAGGTTTTATCCATGAGCGAGTTAACAGTTTACTCAAGTATAACGGAAGAAAGGGAAAACATGTATATGCTGCTGGCAACTCTTTATAAAACAGAGGTCACGCCGGAGCTTTACGATATGATAAAAAATGTGCGTTTTTCCGAAGAAAAAGAACTCCGGACCGGATATGAAAAGATGCACGATTTTGTTAGCGTTAAACGGCACGATCCTATCACAGATTTAGCAGTGGATTACGCAAGGATATTTCTCGGTGCCGGAGTGGTTGAGACCGAACAAAGCGCATTTCCTTATGAATCTGTATACACAAGCGATAAGCGTTTGATAATGCAGGAAGCCAGAGATGAAGTGCTTTACATTTACCGTAAGCACGGACTTGGAGTTGACGACAAATACAATATACCTGAAGACCATTTAGCTCTTGAGCTTGAGTTTATGGCTTATTTATGCAGCAGTTTAAAACAAAAAATCGACAAGGATAGCCCCGAAGAGGTTGTTTCTAATCTTGATGAACAAAAATCATTTATAAATAAGCACCTTGCCAACTGGGTTCCTTCGTTTTGCAATGACGTTAAAAAAGTTGCAGGCACAGAGTTTTACATCGGGCTTGCAGAATTAACCACTGCTTTTCTCACAATGGATTTGAACATAATTGACGGCCTGCTTGTACAGCTTAATCAAAAAGCAAGGATATAATATCATGAATACAAAATGGAATATGGTATTTTTCATGTTTTTGGGGCTCACCGGAGCAGCTTTACTGCTGTATGCTTCACTTGCTGCCTGTTTCAACAAACGGGACAAGCATAAATATTTTGCACTTTCTGCGGGAATCAGCAGCGCATTTGCATCACTGATCATTTTGCTTGGTTTAAACGAATTCTCCAGAATGCTGAATATTCTGATGAGACCCTATTCCGGCTTAAGCACTGCTTTGCTTATGCAGCTTGCTGCTGCATTTTTCTCGTTTCTGCTCTTTTTCAAAGGCAAAACAAGCTCCGCAGTGAGAAATATTTCAGTAATAGTCAGTCTTGCTGCGGTTTTTTGTTTAGCAAGGAATTACATGATAATAACCAGACCGGCCTTGAATACTTATCTGTTTTCAGCCTTTCTCATTGTTTCCGCCATCTTTGCAGCATGGAATCTAATAAGTATCAACAAAGACTTGACACTTGACGAAGCGCTGACATCCAATGCCGGAGCTGTCATTATCTCTGTCTATGGACTAATCCTGCTGATTTTCAGCTTAAGAATTGGCTGGCTTGAGCCTGAAGACAGAATATTTTCCTTTGCAAAATTAATCTACGGCAGTTATGCGCCCATCTTCTGGATGACAGTGGTGCTGTCATTTGCAGTACCTTTAGCTATAACGGTCTTTTCGTCAGTGAGAAAAAAAGCTGTGGCATCAGTCATCTGCTGTGCATCATTTGCCGCAGGAATCTTTCTGCTCAGTGTGCTTATCAACCAGATGCCCGTTTTAAACGACAGTATCAACAACAGATTCATATTCTGAATACGGGAATACTGCCATGAAGCTTACCAGAAGAACATTTCTGTCAGCAGCGGCGGCTGTTTGTGTGTCTCCTGACAGCCTTTTTGCGGATAACAAGGAGGACACTCTGCTGAGACCTCCGGGAGCATTGTCTGAAAACAGTTTTTTAGCCAGATGCAACCGCTGTCAGAAATGCGTCCAGATATGCCCGACCAATATTATAATCCCGGCATCTTTTGAACACGGGCTCCTTAAGGCAAATACTCCGGTAATTTCTTTTAAAAGAAGTTACTGCAACTCGTGCCTCAAATGCTCGGAAATATGCCCCACAGGAGCCCTTCAGCCGGTAACGAAAGAAACTCTTGATATAGGTCTGGCGGTAATAATTGAAAAAGACTGTGTTGCGTGGGACTGGACAGGATGCACAGTGTGCGTTGATAACTGCCCGACAAAAGCAATCTTTCTGGATGAATATAAACGACCGGTCATTATACCCGAAAAATGCAACGGATGCGGGATATGCGAGCTTAAATGCCCCTCCATATCGCTGAGGTCATCCATTCTGGGAAAAGGAATAATTGTAAGAAAAAGACCTTCAGATGCACCGCCCAGAAAAGCTGAGACTGTGATAAGCACAAAGGAAGAAAACATTGAAAAAAATACATCTGACTAAACTACGGTACTTTGTTCTTACTGGCGCAGTTATTGCCGTTGCGGCTGCAGATTTTACAAACACAGGCATCGGCACATTCTGCAATATGTGTCCTGTTGGTTTTATGCAGGTTACGGCGGCTTCCCGTTCCATTCCACAGGGGATGCTCACCGGTGTGGCGGTATTCACTGCGGTTGCTTATTTAGGCGGCAGGTTCTTTTGCTCGTGGTTTTGTCCCACTTCGTTTATCTCACGAATAACAGGTATTCAAAACACTGCGGCAGCCAAAACTGCCGGTTATTTTGTAAAATACATACCTCATGCTATTCTTGCGGTATCGGTAATAGCCTCTTTTTTCTTAAAATTTCCGGTATTCTGCCTGATATGCCCTATAGGTATTTTCTTCGGGTTTATTTTTGCTGTATTAAAAATATTTCATGTTTTTGAGCCAAGTGCCAATTTAATTATTTTTCCCATCATTCTGACTGTTGAGCTTATTTTTTTCAGAAAATGGTGTTCCTGTATCTGTCCGGTGTCTCTCATTATGAGACTGATTGCAAAAATTCCCGGATATAAAATAAGACCGTCTGTAAATCAAAGTACATGTCTTCTGACGCAAGGGCTCCAATGTAACCAATGTGCTAATAACTGCAAAGAAAAAATAGAAGTAACAAAAGCAGACAAAGAGTTTATTGAAAAATGTACAAACTGCATGGATTGTGTTGAACAATGCCCGACTAATTCAATATTGCCGGGCATAAAGAGAAGATAAAACGGAATAAGGAAGTCTCCCCTCGTACATTTCCTCCTATGCAAGGCAGCCGGTTTATCCCGCCGGCTGCCTTCTGCTAAAACGAATCTCCGGAATTTATAATCCTCATTGCCGCACACGCCGCCCCGAAACCGTTATCTATATTAACAACAGTTATTCCGCCTGCGCATGAGGTAAGCATTCCCAAAAGTGCGGACACTCCGCCAAACGCTGCCCCATAGCCCACAGATGTAGGCACGGCAATTACAGGCTGAGAAACAAGTCCGCCGACAACTCCGGCCAATGCTCCCTCCATCCCTGCTATTACGATGATTACCTTCGCTTTTCTGATTTCGCTCAGTTTGTCAAAAAGTCTGTGAATACCAGCCACACCTACATCGGAGATAATTTCCGCCCTGCACCCGAACATCCTGCATGTAACAAGGGCTTCCTCTGCAATCGGCAGATCCGATGTTCCGGCAGTGATTATGCGGACTTCGCCTTCTTTATACTCTATCGCACCCTTAACATAGCTTAACGTACGCCCAAGTGTGTTGTACTCAGCCTCCGGAAATATATTCTTCACATATTCCGCAGTATCGGGAGAAACCCTTGTAGCCAGAACACTGCATTTCTCTTTTAGATTAATGAAGATATCCGCTACCTGTTCCGGCGTCTTCCTTTCGGCATAAATTACTTCAGGGAAACCATTTCTTAATAAGCGGTGTGTATCAAATTTTGTGTGCCCCACATCGGCGAAGGGAAGATCACGAAGCTGTGCAATCCCGTCCTCCACATCGGTTTTCCCTTCCCTTATGCTGTTCAGCAGCTCCTTAAGCCTGTCCATTACTGCCTGCACTTTCCTATAACTGTGTAAACCTCATTAAGAGATATACCATGCTGTGAAGCAAGCCTTTTGCAGTCTTCAAATTCAGGCTTGGAGCGTACCGGCTTTCCATCCATAAATGCGTTTTTCATGGTGACTGCCCCAAGGGGAGTTTCCAGTTTTTCGTAGCTGATTTCAAGCATATCCTTTCTGATTTCTGTGCTTTTGATACCGAGAGTTGTGGTATGGAGAAACATCAGCTTCCTGAACTTATCAGCATCCTTTTCACTGCACAGAACAGAAACAGTAACCGCAGGACGGTTTTTCTTCATAATAATCGGAGTAAAATGAACATCCGACGCACCATGCTCCATAAGAATATCCATTGCGGCGCCAAGCATTTCTGGTGTCATATCGTCTATATTGCATTGAAGCAGAACAGCCTTATCCGTCTGCACTCCTCCGGTTGTATCAGCAAGAAATACACGAAGGACATTAGGCACTTCGTTATCATTGTGCCCTATTCCGTATCCGGTTTTCTTTATTGAGAACCCGGCAGCCGTACAGAATTTGTCAGTAAGAGTCTTTATAATTGCCGCTCCGGTAGGTGTTGTGGTCTCTTTATTGACTTTTCCGATGGTAACGGGAACATCCTTTAAAATCTCGGATGTGGCAGGAGCCGGCACAGGCATAAGCCCATGGGCGCACTTAACCATTCCTCCGCCCAGTTCAAGGGGTGACGAATACACCTCATCCACCCCAAGTGCATGAAAACATATCGCCGCACCGACTATATCAATTATGGAATCAGTAGCTCCGACCTCATGAAAATGCACCTCATAGAGTCCTTTGACATGTATTTTTGATTCAGCTTCAGCCACTTTCATAAAGATATCCAGAGCAGTTGTTTTTACTCTGCCGTCCAGTGTGCTGCCGTTTATTATATTTTCTATATCTTTCAGGTTTCTGTGATGGTGGTGTCCGTGAGGATGGTGTTTAAGAACAACATCGACTCTTACTCCGGAAATACCTTTGCGCATATCTGCACTTATTTTAAGCTCAAATTCATCACCCAGCCCAAGCTTATCAAGTTCCGACCGGAGAAAATCCGAATCCACACCAAGGTCAAGCATGGCGGCAAGGTTCATATCTCCGCTGATACCTGAAAAACAATCATAATATAATATTTTCACTCTATCCCCTTTTGATCTATTTTTTCAAGTTATCCACGAACATTTTTGTTATTCCAGCCGCTCGTTCTTCAAATCCGTCACCTTCAAAACAGGCTGCAACATCCTGCAAGACATCAGGAATAGGTATAAACTGCGGACATTTGTCAATGCACTCACCGCAGGAAATACACTTGGAGGCGTATCCCTTTTCCCCATCAGCCATAATTCCACTCAGGCTCAGAATATAGCTGAAGCTTGCCCCCTCTTTACCTGTCAGAAACGAAAGATTATAAGCATTGAAAGCACCGGGAATATTCACTCCCACCGGACAGGGCATACAATAGCCGCAGCCGGTACAGCCGACTTTCATAAGTTCTTTATACTTTTTACCCACACGGTTTATTATATCAAGTTCTTTTGCTGTCAGAGTACCGGGAAATGAATCACAGGCATATGAAATGTTATTTTCAACGTGGCTCTCCTCATTCATGCCGGAGATAATAACCTTCACTTCCGGATGGTTCCATATCCAGCGGAGCGACCAGTCAACATTACTGCGCTTTGTATCCGCCTCATCCCATAAATCTTGAATTGCAGAAGGCGGAGTATTGGCAAGATAACCGCCCCGAAGCGGCTCCATAACTATGACACCCAGACCTTTAGAGGCAGCGTATTTCAGCCCTGTTGTTCCTGCCTGAAACTCCTGATCCAGAAAGTTATACTGGATCATGCAAAAATCCCAGTCATAATCATCAACAATAGGTGCAAAATCAGCACTCTGACCATGAAACGAAAAACCGGCATTAACAATTCGGCCGTCTTTTTTAGCCTGCTCAAGAAACTCCTTAACTCCGTGTTTCTTCACAGTCTCCCAGAGTGTTCCGTTGAGGGTATGTATAAGATAGTAGTCTATTTTATCAGTGCCGAGTTTTTCAAGCTGGGCATTAAGATATTTATCCATATCTTCCCTGCTTTCAATAAGCCACGAAGGAAGCTTTGTGGCTATTTTCACCTTCTCACGGTAACCGCTGCGAAGAGCCATGCCGAGAACGACTTCGCTTTCTCCGCCATGATAGGGCCATGCAGTATCAACATAGTTCACACCATTATCTATTGCATAGCGGATCTGGGCTATCGCCCTTTCTTTATCTATTCCGCCGTTTTTCATAGGCAGACGCATGCACCCGAATCCAAGTGCGGAAAGTTCGTCTCCCGTTTTCGGCATTTTTCTGTATTGCATAAAGCACCCTCTTTTTTAGTATGGCTAATTTTAATATATATAAAAATGATTGCAATATACGTTTCTGTCTGACTATTGCCTGATTCTCTTACTGTTAATGACAGTAATAATATTTTTTTGTCGCTCGCAAAAGAGACACAATACACTTTTGCTCCAATCAAATGTTTGAACAACATTCCTTTTATATTTTACTTTTTTTATGTATAATTCCTTATATTGTTTTAATAAAAAAGAAATATAGTCTGAAACTACTATAAAAATGTATCTTTTTTATGCGTTGAGGGCACAGAATGATCAGAAATCTGCTCATTAAGGTTGCAGATCTTAAACAGGGAATGATTGTAACAAAAACCGATAAAGAGGGGATCTACTTCCCTTATTACGGCACTCCCATTGAAAATGATGAGCCCATCAAACTCCTTCTGGAATCAGGGGTTGAGCGTGTTTTTATCCGTGTTGAAGTAAATGACATGCCCGCAGAGAAAAAGCAGGAGCAGGAGAATGTGATTATCACTGAACTCCAGAAACAGACAGCTCCTGATGCGGACTTCAGCATTATCAAAGAATTTGCCCCTACCATAGACGAAGTAATAAAAGCAGAGGCGATACACAAAAAGAGCAAAGAAGTTACTAAAAGAGTTCTTACCGATATACGAATGGGGAAATCCCTTGACACAGAATCGACCAAAAGTGTCGTGAATGAGCTTGTGATGACATGCCTTAACAGCCCCTCAGTTTTTCCTAACATGACAAGACTTAAAGACTTTGATGACTATACATTCACCCATTCGCTGAACGTGAGCATAATCAGCATCGCCATAGGACGCAGGCTGGGAAAATCGCAATCCGAGCTTAATCTGATAGGCATGGCGGGAATTATGCACGACCTTGGGAAAATGAAAATTCCCGAAAAGATCCTCAACAAGCCGGATAAGCTGACAGATGAGGAGTTCAGAATAATGAAACAACACCCGGTCAGGGGCTATGATCTGCTGAAATATTACACGAAACTTCCGGAGGATGTTCTTCTTTCTGTTCTTCAGCACCACGAAAAAGCAGACGGTTCAGGGTATCCCGGAGGAATTAACGAGAAGCAGATCAACCCGATGGCAAAAATTATTGCAATCGCCGATGTTTATGACGCTGTTACCAGCGACAGGGTTTACCATCAGGGTAAATCACCTGCGGAAGCCCTTAAGCTTATTTTTGATGGTTCCGGCAGGCATTTCAACGAAACACTTGTAAAATTTTTCATTAATATCATGGGGATTTACCCTGTTGGCACGCTGACTATGCTTGACACGCACGAAATGGCGGTTGTTTTTGACAGCAGGCAGGAAGACATTCTCAAACCTGTGGTTATTGTGATAAGCAACGAAAAAGGAACAAGAATCACTCCTTATCTGCTTGATCTGAAAAACCAGAATACTAATGCAACCAACAAAAAAATAATATCATCAATAAAAAGCGACAGCTATGGGGTGGACACTAACGGAATAATAGAAAGCTTTGTCAAAGAACACAAACTTACCCACCCGATGAATAAATAAATGCGGGTACAAAGCATTACCCGCAGCACCCGCCTTCTCTTTTTTCAAAGCAGAGTTTTCTATCCCTGAATTTTTCATGCAGGAGTCTTTTAGTAACGTAAACAGGAACATTTGCCAGAAGGGCGAAACGCACAGCATCTGAAGGTCTGGCATCAACAGATTTTTCTTCGCCGTTCACAATAATATATACTCTGGACGAGAATACTCCGTCCTCATAACCGTCTATAACAACTCTTTCAGGGAATGCGTTGTCAAGGGATGCTATTACGTTTGCAGTAATGCCCAGCATGTTCAGGCTGTCCGCCTTATGTCCGCAAAGGCAGTCATGGATAGTTCCTGCGCTTTCCTCACCTACTGGTATAGGAAGAACCTCAAGCCCTGAAACAGACTCTAGCAGAATCATACATCTGCCTGTGAGCGGTTCTCTCATGACGCATTTTAAGCTGACCTCTATCATTTATTAATCCTCCGATGCCTCGCCGAAAAAACTGTTAGGTTTCGCTTTGTTTATTATAACATCAGTGATGTCACCGACAGATAAAACTTTTTTACTGGTAAAATTTACTACTCTGTTCTGTCTGTTTCTTCCTGTATATACGCCGCCGTCACGCTTGCTGAAGCCTTCGGTCATAACCTGAACTTTTGTGCCTTCGTAACCTGCTGATATTTCAGCGCTGATTTTTTTCTGCAAATCCAGCAGGCGTGCCAGACGCATTTTTTTATCAGCGGCTTTTACATCATCCTCAAATTCTTCCGCCTTTGTTCCGGGGCGAACAGAATAAGCAAAAGCAAAGAGGGATTCATAGCGTATCTCCTCCATTGCCTGAAGAGTCATTTCAAAATCTTCCGCTGATTCTCCGGGAAATCCTACAATAAAATCAGAAGACAATGCCAATGAAGGTATAAGCTCTTTTGCTTTCAGCACTTTGTCTCTGTATTTTTCGTAAGTATATTTTCTGTTCATGCGTTTCAAAACTGCGCTGCTGCCTGCCTGCAAAGGAAGATGCAGGCTTTCGCACACCTTATCCAAGTCACGCATTGCGTATATAAGCTCTTCTGAAAAATCTTTGGGGTGTGAGGTAACAAACCTTATTCTCTCAATCCCGCTTATATTGTTTACCTTATATAAAAGTTCCGTAAAATTGATGTTTTCGTCAAGGTTTTTTCCATATGAGTTCACATTTTGCCCAAGAAGAGTAATTTCCTTTACCCCTTTATCAGCAAGGAAGCTTATCTCATCCAGAATTTCAAATGCGTGCCTGCTCTTTTCACGCCCACGGACGTAAGGAACTATGCAGTATGAGCAGAAGTTATCGCATCCCTTCATGATTGTTACAAACGCACTGCAGCCTGTCTGGCGCCCGAAAACAGGCACTTTAAGCTCGCCATCGGTAAATTCTGTGAAGCAGACCTTTTCACCCTTTTCCACAAGCTCCACAGCTTCGCCTATGCGTGCTATGGCATCTGTTCCCAGAACAAAATCAGTCTGCGGGTAGCGCTTTAACAATGCTTCTCCGTCCTGCTGGGCAACACATCCGCATACGCCTATCTTGAGTTCGGGGTTTTTGTTCCTTATTTTTTTCAGCCTGCCCAGTTCGCTTGAAACCTTGTGATGAGGTTTTTCCCTCACACTGCATGTATTTAAAAGCGCATAGTCTGCCTCTTCTGGTGTATCCGCCTGAGTGAAGCCCATGGCGGAGAAAAAAGATGCCAGCCTTTCGGAATCGTATTCATTCATCTGGCATCCGTATGTGCTGATGTAAAAACTTCTGCTCAAAACTAATATGCTCCTTCTTTTTTAATCACTGCTTTAACTGTCTTTAAAATTATCATTATATCAAGCCATATGCTCCAGTTCATAACATACCAGCTGTCAAGCCCCACACGGAACGGATAGTCCGTGTCGCTCCTCCCGCTGACCTGCCATAAGCCCGTTATACCCGGACGCACCATGCAGTAGTATTCACCGTCTTTACCGTAATATTCATCAAGCTCTGTTTTTATTATGGGTCTGGGACCCACAACACTCATATCGCCTTTAAGAACATTGATAAACTGAGGCATTTCATCTATCGATGTTTTTCTTATAAACCTGCCGACTTTAGTAACCCTAGGATCATCCTTAAGCTTGAATGATGTATCCCATTCAGCTTTTTTTACAGGATCAGAAGCAAGAATCTCTTTGAGTCGTTCATCGGCATCCTTGTACATTGAGCGCATCTTGAGAACGCCTATGATCTTCCCGCCTCTGCCGATACGCTTGTGGCTGTAAAAAGGTGAACCCTTGGACTCTATTCGTATGGCGATTGCCGCTGTAATTATTATCAGCCCCGCAAACGGGAGAACAAACAGGGTAAAGATTATATCAAACAGCCTCTTGGCGATTTTATTAGCCGTGGAGGCAAGATTGTTTTTCGATTTCAGTACAAACAGCCTGTTGTTAAAGAGGTAGTGGAATTCGCTGTTCATCATAGCAGCACGGTCAGGCTCCGGAACGGTGATTATTTTGCCCACCCTGCGTCTTACACTGGTTGTCAGAGCGGTTATTTCATCATGCCCCGTTTCTCCTTCCACAAATACAACCGCTGCCGCATCATCAAGGAGCGTTTCTATGTCATCACGGAGAACAGGGTATGAAACGCCTTTGACACTTATTCTCTCCGCAGTGCAGTCTGCAACAGGGTAAAACCCTTTAAGCTCATATCCATAACTTTTTTCAGCAAGCAGAGCCGCAGCAGCATCTTCAGCCGCAGCGCCTGTACCGGCTATGATAATTTTTTCTGTGCCTATGCCCAGTGAGAACAAAAACCGCTTGCCGAATCTGCGTATCACAGGGAAGAGAATAATTCCGTAAACCCACATAAAAACAAGGGTGAGGCGTGAAACAGAATCGGTCATTCTGCCCACGGAGACTATGGCAAATACCAGAATCAGGCTGAACGTAACAGCGCTTATCAGCCCCCTGCTTTCATCAAATGTTGTAAGACGTCTGGTATAAAGACCTTTGTATGCTGTGACGGCAATAAGAATCACAGGAACCCACCAGAGACCGGCGAAATACGTGAAGGAAAAATTGAATCTTGTGACTTCAGGGAACAGTACATCCACCAAGGTTCTGCTTATGACAGCAAACTCAAGGACAATATAATAGGTAAGCAGATCTATAAGAATAAGAGCAGGAGTAAAAAGCCACCTCATAATTTCAGAAACCTTCCTGCGGTATCAAGAACCGCTTCTACGGATATCTCATCCATTGGTTTTCCTTCCTTTTCCTCAAAGCCAAGACTGATATAAGGCTCGGAACATGCCAAAGATACAGAGTTTTCACAGAAAGCACCCCATCTTTCCGGACGCACAGCACCGCAAATATCAACAACGGAACATCCGAGAGCGCACGCAAGGTGCATTACTCCGGTATTTACACTTATTACAAGAGAAGATGCTTTAAGCAGAGCCCCAGTTTCCTCAAGGCTGCATCCCGCAGTATTGACAGCACCAGTAAGGGCACAGAATTCAGCTGCCCTTTCATAATCTGTCTTTGAGCCGGTTACGACTATCCCGCATCCTTCTCCGGTGAGCTTTTCAGCCAGCCTGAGCCATCTTTCCTGCGCCCACTCTTTTAGATACCACCGTCTGCCGCCGGAAAACATATGAAAGACAACGTATTTTGCATCCTTATCCACGTCAGGTAAATCTATGTACGGTAATGCCCCTGTTGTGATTCCCGCCGCATGGGCGAGGCTGCGGTAATTTTCCAGCTCATGAACAGTTTGCGAATGCGTTACTGCTTCATCATAACAGTAATGCCTGTACTGTCCGTCGGTATTGAAGCCAGCTGTGAAACCTGACTTAAAACAGGATGCCAGAAAAGCGTCAAAACGGGGCCACGAACCGAAATCCAGCACCGCATCAAAATACCCCAGTGCTTTAACAGCTTTTACCGCACCTGACGGATTTTTATGATTTATTACTATAACTTTATCCGCAGGCATAAACATCCGCACCACAGAGGCGTTGTCCTTTCCGCAGACAAACACAAGCTCCGCATCAGGATAAGATATTCTGAAGTCCTGCACTATTGCGGAAATAAGCACAGTATCGCCTATGGCTGCGGTCTTGAGAAAAGCCGCACGGCGGATTCCTCCGCCGAATTTTTGTTTTTTATGAAAGATTGATTTCGCAAGCAGCAGAGCCGTTCCGGCGTACCTGTCGGCAATGCGGAGAAGTGAACCCGTGCGGAGCTGTTTCATAGGTTTTACTTTATGTAACCGCCTGTTTTCTCAAGGACAGAAAGATACCTCTCCACGCCTTGTTCAAGGGAGAGAAAGTCTTTATTATATCCGGCTTTTCTCAAAGAGGTGAGATCCGCCTGAGTGTATTTCTGGTATTTTCCTTTCAGCTGTTCAGGGAACGGAATTATCTCTGATTCAAATTCAGAGCCGTATCTTTTTCTGAAAACTTCGGCTATGTCCGCAAAGCTTCTGGCGTTTCCTGTTCCGCAGTTAAAAACTCCTGATACATCAGGAGATTCATACAGGAACATATTAACAGCCACAACATCATCAACATGTATAAAATCTCTGCGGAAGTCTTCGCTTCCTTCAAAAAGCTTAACACTGCTGCCGTCTTTATGCTGATTAAAGAAGTGGAAAGCCACGGAAGCCATTTTGCCTTTGTGGTTTTCCTGCGGACCGTAAACATTGAAATAGCGCAGTCCTGCTATCTGTATTCCGGGGTTTTTCACTCTGCGTACATAGTTATCAAAAGCGAATTTGGAAAAAGCATAAACATTCAGCGGATATTCGCATTCTGGTGATTCAGAGAAGCCTTCTTCCCCGTTTCCGTAAACAGAAGCGGAAGAGGCATATATGAACTTTGCACCTTTTTCCATGCTGTAGTGCAGCAGTTCCTTGCTGAACTCATAGTTGTTCTGCATCATGTATCTGCCGTCTGTCTCCATAGTGTTGGAGCATGCGCCTTCGTGAAAAAAAGCTTTTATAAAAAACTTATCCGCCTTCATAACAGATATAAAGTCACGTTTATCTATAAAGTCATTGAACTTAAGTCTGTTCATATTCAGGTGTTTAGCAGAATTATCAAGGTTATCGACAATGAGAATATTGTCTTCTCCCATATCATTCAGGGCTTTAACTATGTTGCTTCCTATAAATCCTGCTCCGCCTGTTACTGCTATCATAATGAATACCTTCCTTAATTTGATAATGTAAAAAAATACATCCTGTTTTTTTTACATACACGCTCGCGGGCTGGTAAACAGCCCTTCGCTACGCACGGCGAAGTCCCTTCCATGGGACTTATTTGATAATGCAAAAAAATACATCCTGTTTTTTTACATACACGCTCGCGGGCTGGTAAACAGCCCTTCGCTACGCACGGCGAAGTCCCTTCCATGGGACTTATTTGATAATGCAAAAAAAAACATCCTGTTTTTTTTACATACACGCTCACAGCATAGTAAACGTTACCGCTGTCAGCCTTTGCTTTTCTCCAGGATAGACGTTGTGGAATATCCATCAACAAAGTTTATTAAAACAGTCTTTCCGGCATATTCACGCCCGATAACATCTTCTATTTTATAGTCTGCGCCCTTAACCAGTATATCAGGACGTATTTTTTCGATCAGTTCAAGTGGTGTATCCTCACCGAATTTGACAACATAATCCACAGATTCAAGGGAGCAGAGAACCTCTGCTCTGTCATCCTCGGAGTTTACAGGTCTGAACTCGCCCTTAAGCCTGCGTACGGAATCATCCGTGTTCAGACCGAGGATAAGCACATCACCAAGCTTTTTAGCCTCACGAAGGTAAGTAACATGCCCTTTATGCAGTATATCAAAGCATCCGTTTGTAAACACTATTGTTTTGCCTGCTCTTTTAAGGTTTTCCACAATACGCAGCATGGAATCCAGACTTGTCACTGCGTGGCTTCTGCCCTCTTCATTAAGCTCATTTATGTAAACAGGCGCAGTGCCTATTTTGCTTACAACTATTCCAGCCGCCTTGTTTGCTGTAACTGCTGCGGCTTCCAGTTCATAACCGTTCGCCAGAGCGGCGGCAAGGGTAGCCACAACAGTATCCCCAGCACCGGAAACATCGAAAACCTCTTTCGCTTCCGTGGGGATATGCGTTGCGCTTTCCTTCGTTACTATGCTCATACCTTTGTGGGAGCGGGTAACAAGAAGGCACTTTATGCCGTATTTACCAAGAATTTCTCTGGCAGCGGCGCAAACCTCATCATCAACGTTCTCAACATTTCTGCCTGCTGCTTCTGCAAGTTCATTAACATTAGGGGTTACAATGTCCGCCCCGCTGTATCTGCTCCAGTCGCTCCCTTTGGGGTCAACAATCACTTTTCTGCCGTATTCTGCTGCTTTTTCTATGACAAATCTGCACATTTCATCAGTGCAGACACCTTTGCCGTAATCAGAAAGAACCACAGTTCCGCACTCTGACGCTGCCTTATCTATGAAGCGTTTATGCTCATCAGTAAGGCTGACAGGCACAATTTCTTCAAAATCCAGTCTGACTATTTGCTGTTTTTCGCCTATGACACGGAGCTTGGTGACAGTGGGGAGATCACGCTCAATGAACCCGCAGTCGGCACCAAGCTCATCAAGGAGCTTTTTCAGAGTAACTGCGTTGTCATCCTGACCGCATGAGGAAAACATTATTCCCTTTGCGCCAAGGTGGGTTATGTTGCTTAAAACGTTCCCCGCACCGCCCAGAGTGAGCTTGGAATCCTTAACCCTGACCACAGGAACGGGAGCCTCCGGAGAAATTCTGCGGACCGAGCCGAAATAATATTTATCAAGCATAACATCCCCGACAACGAGAACTCTTACGCCTGTGAAGTCATAGTTTGACATGAAGATAACCTCTTGGAATACTGACACGTTTTTAGCATTTTTCAGCGAATCAGCGCAATGAAATTAATTGAGCCTTGCCCTTAGTTCGTTTATTTTTTCTGTTGCGTCCATATAGTCCGGCTGACCGCTTTCCACCTGCTCAAACCAGTAGATAGCGTCATATATTTCAGCATTGGAGATGTCAGGAAGGTCTTTTATGCTGGTATAAACATCCAGCCCGGCCTTATATGCGGCAGAGCTTTTCATTGCTCTTCCTTCAGGTGAAAGAGCTGGAAGCCGAACCAGATTTTCGTAGGCTCTGCGGTAGTTGCCCTGCTCATAAAAGCTTTTCGCCCTGCGGTATGCAACATCGGGTGCTTTGCTCAAAAGGGGTTCCGCATCACGGGCTATACGCTCGATGAGCTTATCCGCCTTTTCCTTTGACGGAGCGGTGGAGGGAACCTTATCCAGAAGCTCAAGGGAACGGACAATATTTACCCTAGCCTGTTCACCGTTGCCCTTCATTGCAAGGTTTACCGCCTCTTCATAAAGGCGGGATGCCTCCTGATAATTCTCCTCACCCGTTACAATCTCGTAAAGCTTTGACTTCAGCAAGATCGCTTTGCGGTTGAGCATATTTTTATCCATAGCCTCTTTCACTTTTTCGTGGGCTTCAAAATACTTTTGTTCATCATAGAGTTTGACTGCTTCGTTATAAAGTTTGTGGCTTTCATCAGACATATAGTTGTAAAGCAAAGCAGCAAAGAAAACCGAAATAAAGATGAATCCTATTAAAAACTTTTTCATTTTACCTGCCCGCTTAAATAAGCCTTCAACTCAGCATCCTTGATCTTCTGTGCGGCGACGGACGCCTTCGCTCTGTCGCCAAGACCGATGTGGGCAAGCGTCACATAGTAATAATCCCTGTCGTCACTTCCTTTAGATGCTATCTCAAGGAGTTTGCCAAAATTCTTTTTGCGGTACAGAAGTTCCGCTATGTCAAACTTATTAGCGCATGAGGCAAATTCCCCGAAGGACTTACCGTTGTAAATTCCTTTATCGACCATATAGGGCACATAGTCGCACACACCTAGAACAGCAGGAGATCCGAAAGAGTCAATATCAGCATCAAGGGGGTTCTTGCCGCTTTTTATCAGGCATGCTGTTTTTGTTTTTGCGAAATCTGCGTTTTTATCTTTTATGCAGCTATCCAGCAATTCACAGTCAAAATCTGATCCGGTCTGTTTGTATGACTCAATTGCACGACAGAAAACGGCTGATTCAAGGCTGTAGCTTTTGCGGTTTGCCTCAAAGCTTGAGATATAGCCTTTGTAGTCCTTAATACTCCAAAACCTGTCCAGAGCGAGACTTACCATATCGGAGTCTTTATAAACCCCGTAAACTTTCCAGAAGTTGTCATAATTGCCGTTTTTGTAAAAAAGAACACCGAAATACTTTGCCTGTTCGGCGGTGAGGTTTTTGGGATTTATACCTGAGAAAAGAGCCCCGGCGGCTTCGGGATCTCCCTGAGCTTTTGCTGCGGCTGCGAGAAGCACTTTAGAATCTTTGCTCACTGCGGCGATTGCCTTTGCGGCGGCGGCGTCAACCCCGCAGGATGATTCAGTGTAAACCGCCGCTCCGGCGGAAGAGGTACCGGCGATCAGTTCCGCTTTGGCGGCATCACAGTCTTTACGAACCAGAAAACGCATTTTGTCGCCTTTGATCACGTTCTGATCAAAGCGGGAGTCGTTAACCTTTTCTATCTTTGTAAAGTATGCGTATGCACCTTCAAATTCGCCGTCTTCAAGGAGAATACGGTACATTAAATACTCGGCGTAGTGCCTGTTTGCCTGATCGGGAGAATCGGCGAGATAAGCCTCAAAGCCCATTCTCGCCACACTGTTCAGTCCGTCTTTGTATGCGTTCAGACCCATAAGGTAATCGCCTTCATCCGCATGGGCGGAAACAAGATAGAAAACGCTTACAAGTAGAAAGGCTGTCAGTCTTCCAAACATTCCTTCAGCACCTCAACCGGGTGTTTTACCTTTTTATTTCCCATATGCTGCATCTGTATTGTGCATGTGGGGCAGTCTGTTACGCCGTAATCAGCTTCGGATTCGTTAAGTTTATCTATCATCGGCTTGCCGATTTTTGCGCTGAGTTCAAAGTTTTCTGATTTCATACCCCAGCTTCCCGCCATTCCGCAGCAATTACTGTTAAGGTCTGTGACCTTAACTCCGGGTATTGATGCAAGCATTGCAACTGAGCAGTTGTTATCAGCCTGTACTTTCATATGACAGGATTTATGATAGGAAAGTTTAAGGTTTTTCTCCTTAACTCTCAAACGGTTTCTTCTCATGTTAACAAGTGCGCTGACGTGGATGAGCTTTTTGCTCACCGCTTCCACCTGTGAATCGCTCATGAGGAATTTCCACTCCTTCATCAGTGACAGCCCGCAGGATGAGCAGGAGACAACAACATAATCAGCCTCTTCCATAGCCTTGCCCCAGCTTGCGAGGTTCTTTTTCACCCTGAGTTTGGCATCATCCGTCATGCCTTTGGAAAGAAAAGGGATTCCGCAGCAGAACTGTTCAGGCAGAATGACTTCACAGCCTATGTGTTCAAGAACATCTATAGTGGAGAGCCCCAGTTCAGGGTTCATGTAGCTTGCGTAGCATCCGGCGAAGTAAACAACCTTAAGTTCGCCCTTGGTGCGGAAGGCACGGGTGCTTGCCCTCTCAAAGAGAGATTTGCCGCTAAAACCCACAAACGGACGCTCTGCCGTAACACCCGTCATAATCTCCATAACCTTGCGGTTCAGCTTAAGCTTCATCGCTTTGGTTATTAAAGGGCTGATCTTATGAGTGTATTTTCCGAGTATGTCGCAGTTGGCAACTATCTTATTTTCTATACCGGCGCCGAACCTCTTAACATACATTGCCTTAGCTTCGATTGCGAGCTTGGGTATATTTACATTAGAGGGGCATTCCATGACACAGCTTCCGCAGTTCACGCATTTATTGATAACATTCTGGAAAGCTTCCTCATAAAGCGAATCGCCGTCTATAGCACCGCTTATAAGTGCGCGCAGTACATTTGCTTTTGCCTTGGGAGCTGCAGTTTCGTCTCTTGTGGCCTTATACACAGGGCACATTCTTGTAGCTGAAGTAACTGTGGTGCATTTTGAACAGCCATGGCACTTTTCAGCCTCATCAGTGAAACCTTCGTTCCAGACAAGGTGTTTGCCTGTGAGATCCGAACTGCCGTAATCCGAACCGAAACGGAGATATTTCATCATCTGCTCATCATCACTGACAGTTTTAATGTCCGGATTCAGCAGGTCTTCAACATCAAAAATTGATTTGGTTTCAAGAAACAGCGGATAAATATCCTTGTACTGCTCTCTGATATACGCTGTTCTGAGTCTGCCGTCTCCGTGTTCACCGCTGACAACGCCGCCGAGGGCGTTTACAAGTTCAAACACTTCGTCAGCAAGAGTTTTAAGCATTTCTATATCGTGAGGGTCTTTCAGATCAAGAAGAGGTCTGGTGTGCAGAAGCCCCTTTGCGATATGACCGTAAATCACGAAATCAGCCTTATGATGGTGCAGTATGGCGTATAAGCCTTTGAAATAATCCACAAGCCTGTCTGTGGGGACTGCGGCGTCTTCAATAAGAGCAAGAATTTTTTTGCGCCCTTTAAGCTTGTAAAGAATCGGCACTGCTGCCTTACGCACAGCCCAGAACTTAGCCGCCTCCTCTTCGGAAGCCGCCACATAAGCAGATGTGGTGAGGTCTTCAATATCTGTCATGGCTTTTTCAGCCAGTCTGCGGACTTCATCCTTGTCATAACCGTCGTATTCGATCATAAGAACATTGTCCACACCTTCGGGTATGGCTTCTTTAAGCTTGGCATCAGACTCTCTGGCGAGATTGAGAAGGGACTTGTCCATTATCTCAATACCCGATGGGTTTGAGGGAAGAACCTTCTGCACCGCCTGAGCGGACTTGACTATATCATCGAAATAAGCAACCACAAGGCTGTCAAACGCAGGTTTTTCATGGAGGCGGAATGTAAGCTCCGTCACTATCGCCAGCGTGCCTTCAGAGCCGCCCAGAAGCTTACCTATATGAAGCCCGCCGTTTTTAACCAATCCTCTCAGGTTGTAACCTGAAACATTACAGCGTATTGAGGGATAGGCGCTTTCAATTTCTTCCATGTTTTCTTCGTAGAGTTTATACAATTTCTTAAACTTAGGCGGAAGCTTGTCAAAAGGTGTTGTTTCAAGGGTTTTGATAGTTGTTTCAGTGCCGTCCGCAAGGATAAGCTTCGCATCTTCTATGTAGTCGGATACGTTGCCGTATTTAACAGAGTGCGCACCGCTTGCGTTTGTGCCGTACATTCCGCCGAAGCTTGCATATTCTCCGCTGGAAGGATCAGGCGGGAAGAAAAGCCCCTTTCCTTTGAGCATAATTTCAAGCTCACCGAAGCGGTATCCCGGCTGACAGGTGAATGTCTTCCCTTTTTCATCAAGTTCAACAAGGGTATTCATGTATTTTGAGAAATCCAGTATCAGCCCTTTACCTATGGCTGAACCGCACAGACCGCTTCCCGAACCTCTGGTGTGGATGGAAAGCCCGTAGCGGGACGAGAACTTCACAACTGTTCTGATATCATCTTTATCAAGGGGATACACAACACAGGCAGGTTCGACTCTGAATATACTGCCGTCTGTTGAGTGCATATATCGTCTTATCTTATCGGTGTAAACATCACCCTTAATATTTTCCGAAAGTTCTTCAAAAATATTTTTGGTCAGTTGAGGCATCGTTTCTCCTGTTGTTTATGGGTTCTGTAACCTATAATAATAGATGATCTCCCGAAAATATAAAGACATAATTTATCAAAAAACAATAAGGTTAAGGTTATGGAAAAGCTAACATATGAAAAGAAAAACAGAACAGCCTGCATCACCCTGAACAGACCGGAGGCACTGAACGCCCTTGATGAAGAGCTTAACAGAGAACTTGAAGAGGTCTGGAACGATTTTGCCTCGTGCCCTGAAACGGACGTAGCTATCATAACCGGAGCGGGTAAAGCTTTCTGTTCCGGAGCGGATCTTAAGACATTTATACCGAAATGGAAAAATGCCGATCTCTATTCACTGAGACAAAATGCAGAAAAAGGTCTTGCCGGAGGAATAACAAGAGGAAAACACAGAATATATAAACCAATAATCGCCGCCATAAACGGTCATGCCATAGGTGCAGGATTTGAGCTTGCCCTCGCATGCGACATACGCATAGCATCCGAAAAAGCAAAATTCGGCGTATTTGAGACCCGCTTCGGGCTGCATCAGGGTGACGGCGGGCTGGTGCGTCTATGTGCAGTCGCAGGGACAGCAGTTGCCGCTGATCTCTCCATGACAGGCAGAGAGGTAAAAGCGGATGAAGCCCTGAAGCTTGGGCTTGTGAGCAGAGTTGTTCCAGCTGAAGAGCTGATGAAAACCGCCGAGGAATACGCAGAGATGATACTGAAAAACAGTCAGCGTGCGGTGCGCTCTGTAAAAGAAACAATAATGGAAATACAGGGACGCTCCCTTGATGACGCTCTGCGGGTTGAAGCCATGAACGGATACTCATGCCTCGGAGACTTCACCGAGGCTGAGGAAAGACTGAAAGGCTTCATCAAAAAGTAGCGGTCACCGTTAATAGATACACGGTGACCCGTTCTGTCTGTCTCTTTCGATCTCGCTTTGCGGAGCTTTACGCATATATGCAGAATAAAACCCCTGCATTCCCGTCTTTTCGAGGGTGTTCCTTGAGCTTTTGCCGCAGAAACCTCTCATCCATTTGAGGTTGCATTCGGAGTAAGGCATGCCTGACACATGACTGAGCAGATTGGTTAGGGCATTGTAGTAAAGTGTTGTATAAAGTTCAGTAAGCTCACCAAGACCGGATACGCCGGACATATCCCACTCCGCTATCTGCCTTGCATGGCTGTCAGAAAGATTGCTGTATGCCTTGCTGATCAGGCTGTCTACGTAGCCGCTGCATGGATAGCTCAGATCACTTTTAATTATGCCAAGCCTGTCCTTAAGCCATTCACGCCCCTTTTCAGCAAGCCCCTGATTTGATGAAGCTCCGGCAGGAGGCGCAGGCTGTGAGGGAACCCCTGCATAGGGCACAGGATTTGACTGTACAGGGACATCCAGTATTTCCGGCTGAACGACTTCAATATGCTGCGGAGGTGGCAAAACTTCCGCATTGACCTGAACCTTTTTAAACCCCACTGCTTTTTTCCCTTTAGAATCCGCAATTACAACGGCGAGAGTTCTTGCTCCTTTTGCCTTCGGTGTGAAAAAAAGACTGTTGTCACTAACCTGTGAAACCTCACCTGCATTTTTGACTGTGTCTATTTTGAAAGGAGGTATCATCTGAGAAGGAAGCCTGAATTTATAAGCGGTGCGCTTGTTCTCATCCGTGGATTCAGGACCGGTGATCTCTGCTGAGTAAAACTTTGGAGTAAATGTAAGAGTCTTCATTTCAGGTTCATTTTCTCCAACAGATACAGACACTTTGGCTGTGTATTCCTCCCCTTCCCGCAAAGAAACGCCGGAGAGGCTAAAACCAAAGCGCCCTTTTGCACCGGATGACGGATGCTCCTGCTTTGAACTGAATACATCCTTCCCCTTTGCATTGGTAATTACCAATTCAACATGCAGAGGCGAACCGCTGCCTTTGTAATCAACCTGGAAAAACTGAGCCTCACCGCTCAAGGGATCACGGTTTATCCTGCTTAATCCTTCTTGATCCAGACTGAGGTAAGCCCTTGTTATCTTCAGAGAGTCTCCGACTGTGAATACATCACGTCTGTTTTCGCAGTTTTGGTTAATGCAGCGGGAAAGCATGACGTAATAATCGCCCGCCGGAAGGTTATCTATCCGGAAGCGCATACGTGCATTATGAATTTTATCGCCGTCTTTGATATTTATTACTTTGTGCAGACCCTCCACAGGAGTGCCGTCTGCCATGTAAACCTGCCATACAAGCCTTGCAGATTCACCGCTGTAAAGAAACGGTACAAAAGGGTTTGACTCAAAAGCAAGTATATCTCCTCTGCCCACAGGTTCCTCAATAAGCCTGCCGCCGTAGTCATCACGGGTTCCTATTACAAAAAACATCATCTTCTGCTTGCGTTTGAGTTCCGCCGCAGTCTGCTCATAAAACTTGCGCATCGCCTCATGCAGAGAATCTTCACGCACTCTTTCATAAGTTGCTACAATCATCCCTTTCTGGTCCATAACCGCACGCTGTAAGAAACCATTGAAAGTTTCCCTGTCATCTTTCGGGTCTCTGCCGAATACATGGCGTATTAAGGACGGGTAATCCCCTTTTCCAAGCTCAATATCGGGCGAAGTATTCATCCATAAAGTGAACATTCTGTCCTCTATGGCAAGCATTGATTTATGTGCTGGTGAGCCGGGTTTCAGAAAAAATGAAGGGAGGTAAGGTTCCTGATTTTTTGCCTGATTAACCACAGCGTCATTCAGAACATTTACAACATTTCGGTACGCATTGGAGGCGTACAGTTCCTGCGACCAGTTAGCCAAAACTGCCTCGAAAGATGTTTTCACAGCACTGTGCAGAGCCATGTAGCTTCCGAAAAGAGGCCACATCTTATTGATAATATCCTGTCCTGTCTGTTCGGCTATTTTGTTCCACTGATTATTGTAAACAGCATTGAGGGTGTCATAGATCTTTAAAACCTGAGAAACTTGAACAGAGCCAAGTTTTGTATTGGTGTTCAGGGCAAATATTTTCTCTCCGTCAGCGTTTTGCAGGCTCTCTGCCGCCGATAAAAGTGTTCCGCCCAGTTTGCTCCAGCCGTCCATATAATTTGCCGGAAGCTGCTGAACATCCGCCTGAAGAAGCGGAGGAGTCTTAGCAGACGGGCTTTCTGCCATTCCTGCCTGTGCGGTGATACACATCAGGATAAGAGCTGTCAGCAGTTTGAATCGCATAAATCCTCTCCTGTGGATCGGGAAATCAGTCCATCAGCGTTGCGCCGCTGCCGCTTTTTTCCTGCGCCTCATCCGGCTTAACGAATTCTTCTAGAACTATTCCGGAGGAAGGGTCGATATCTGTGACCATTTCCCGCAGACGCTTCAAATCATTTTCAGGAGGGTTATTTTGAAACCTTATACGTTCAAGCATGCCTTTGAAATCCGCAATGGATTCCTCCGCACTAGCCTCGTTTATTATATATCCGCTGATTCCCAGACTAAGGAGTTCGGGAATATGGATAAAGTAATCCTTTGCTTTTTCATGCAGCATCAAGTTATGAACATTTGGACTCATCACAGCCTGAATTTTGTACTGTTTAAGCACGTCACCATCGCCGGAGACCGTGATCAACGTCTCTATAGCCGCTACCGACGGGTTAGGAACATAGGCAGTTATCTCTATGGTCTGTTTTCCTGTTTTAAACTGTTTAGTTGCCTGCCTTGCATAAAGATCCGGATCCCACACAAAGCCGGCTTTTTTGGATGTTTTGTAGTTAAAGGTGCTGTGAAGCTGCCTGTAATCGGCATCTATACCCAAATCACGTTTAAGCAGAATACTGAGCTGGTCTGTAAATGTCTGCCCCATTGTACCGAACATAAACGGCTGGGCAAGAGCATTAAACATCAGATCGGAAGCCTCAGGAGGATTCGGAGCCACAGTAAGCTGAACCTTGGAAACTTCAAATTTTTTGGAAGACAGTGAATCGACCTTACTGCGCGCATCGCCCGCTGAAACAAGGGTTTTGCCTCCGGCGCATCCGCCCAGAAAAGCCGCCACTGCCAGTATTGCCAGCAGTGTATTTAACCTCATTGATTAACCTCCCTTGGAGAATATTATATTTAAATTATCTGTAAGCTAAACTTTCAGCACAAGCGTACCATCCGTAAAACGCCGTGTCAAAAAAAATGGAGTAAAATTTTTCCTCATTGCAGATGAAAAACCCCATAAATAAGCGGTAATGTAAAGTATAGCTTGATAAATCCTCCCCTTCGGTATTATCTTCTGCCTATGAAAAAAACAGTTATCGGAATCACAATCGGCGACCCCGCCGGAATAGGCGCTGAAATTGCCGCCAAATATGCCCTGAATCAACCGGAAGATGTGGAAACTGTCTTCATAGGCTACCGTTTCATAATTGAAGACGCTTTCAGGAATATCCTCAAAACAGAGATGCCGGACATCAGAATCATCGAACCGGATAAAAAAATGGAATTTCCCATCGATTACGGCAAAATTAAGGGTGAATACGGTAAGGCATCCATGCTTTTTGTGGAAAAAGCAGTGAGGATGGCACAGTCAGGCGAAATTGACGCCGTTGTCACATGCCCTATAAATAAAAAATCAATCCAGCTCGGCGGATACAGCTTCCCCGGTCATACGGAATTTCTCGGATACCTAACGGATACCAAGGACTTCTCTATGCTCCTTGTGGGTGATAAGGTGCGGACTCTGCTCGCCACCACTCATGTACCCCTCTGCAATCTCACGGCAAAGCTTGATGAACATACGGTACTCACGGCAATTCGCAACGCACATAACGCAGGCAGATTCTTCTGCAAAGGTACATCCCGCATAGCTGTTCTGGGTCTTAACCCCCACGCCGGAGACAACGGGGCGCTGGGAGACGAAGAGCAGTATATCATAGCTCCAGCCATAGAACAGGCTGTGAAAGAAGGTATAAACGCCGGAGGTCCCTACCCTGCGGATTCTCTCTTTCCCAAAGTGCTTAAGGGAGAATTTGACTTTGTGGTCTGTATGTATCATGATCAGGGGATGATCCCTGTTAAGATGGAGTCCTTCGGCAATGCGGTCAACGTTACCCTGAACCTGCCGATCATACGCACATCTGTTGACCACGGAACCGCTTTTGATATAGCTGGAAAAAATACTGCCGCACCGTCATCCCTTTTCAGGGCTGTTCAGGTGGCGAAAGAAATGGTGATTAATGCTCGATCTGCTTAAACTTTTTAAAGAGGAACAAAGAAGAACAAAAAAAGCGTTCGGACAGCATTTCCTCACCAATACTCACATACTCGACCTCATTGTAAGCTCCGCTGAAATAGAAAAAGGCGACCATGTGCTTGAGATTGGTCCGGGCTGCGGGGTTCTTACTCATAAGCTACTTGAAGCCGGCGCAAATGTCACCGCAGTGGATATTGACGGTGAGCTTGTTTCATTCCTCAACCGCTATCTCCACGTTTATAAAAACTTCCGTGTTATACATTCTGACTTCATGGAGTTTGATACATCGCTTCTGGAAACAGACAGGCTGAAAATAATCGGCAACCTGCCCTATAATGTGTCTGTTGACATTACTGCGAAATGTACGGAACTTCACAGCATAACGGACAGAATGATATTCATGTACCAGAAAGAAGTTGCAGACAGAATCGCTGCCAAATCAGGTTCAAAGGCTTATTCCTCAATCTCCGTAATGACTGATTACTTCTATGACAAGAAAAAGATAAAAGACATCTCCGGCGGAAACTTTTTTCCGAACACCAAAGTGTTTTCATCCATACTGAAGTTTACTCCTCACGTTAAGGAGGATGTGGGTGATGAAAAAGAATTCCTTTCTTTCCTGCGCAGATGCTTCACACAGAAACGCAAAACTCTCCGCAACAACCTGATGGGTGTGGAAAACCCTGAAAATATGATCGAAAAAGCGGAATTAAAACCTTCAATCCGTGCGGAAGAGATGAATCTTGAGGATTTTATCCGCCTCTTTAAGGTGATCAATGATAAATAAACCCATTGAAGAACTTACTTTTACTGTATTTGACACAGAAACCACAGGCATGTCCCCGGATAAGGGTTCAAGACTTGTGGAAATAGCAGCAGTCAAAATAGAGCCTAATCTTACGCTTAACCTTCAGAACAGATTTGAAACTCTCATAGACCCATGCTGTGACATACCGTATCAGGCATACGCAGTTCACGGCATAAGCAGAGCAATGACAAAGGGCAAGCCCAAAGCCGAAGAGGTTATACCCGAATTCATCGGCTTCGTGGGCGACAGCATAGCCATAGCTCATAATGCGGGATTTGACTGCAAATTTGTTTATCACACCTTAGATAAATGCCAGCATTCACATAGTTTTACAAAAATTATTGACACGATAGGGCTCGCAAGACTTGCGTTTCCCGGGCTGACAAGCTATAGTCTTGACAACCTGATGTCACAATTAGAACTGGACATCCCCGTTCCTGCCGCCTACAGGCACAGGGCGCTGTTTGATGCGGCCCACACTGCTCTGCTTACAGTGCGGTGCTTTGAAGCTCTCTACGCAAAAGGCGTGAGAACATTACAGGATCTTTACGGCAAACAGGGACGGCTTTTTTATAAGTGGCAATAGCGGAATGATGATAACTGTTGATAAATCCCTTTTCCTTTCCTCCGGCGGAGAGCGTGATGTGTACACACACCCGCAGGACAGCAGCAAAGTAATCAAGGTTCTCAAGAGTTCATCAAACATTCTGAAACTGCCTGAAAACAAAAGAAGACAGCTGAACGACAACCTTTTGGATGACTATTACTTCCGGCTTATAGAAGGCAGAGTGAGTAACTTCAGCCACATAACCAGATGCTATGGTCTGATTGAAACTGATCTCGGTCAGGGACTTGTGGCAGACAGGGTTGCAAATTTTGACGGCTCTGAAATAACAGATATGTACGATGCAGTAAGTGCAGGTTTACTGACAGATAGTCAGGAAGAAAAGCTAATTCATGAGCTGGCGGATTACCTGACAGACAATAGAATAATCTTTGCTGATGCTTACCTGACCAATGTTCTTCTGCAGAAAACAGGGCAGAACAGCTATAGGCTTGTGATAATAGACGGTCTTGGACTCCGCAAGCGTGATATAAAAAGCTGGCTTCACCTGCACGTCGGTATAATTAACCGAATACGTGTAAAAAGACAGGCAGAAAGAATTATCAGTCGCTATTTCATGCTTAAAGCAGAACTGGCTGACAATAAAGATAAAAAATAGTTAATGTTGCGAAACATACAAAAAAACAATAAAATTACATCCGGTGTTTGATTTTTCAAACATAAGTGCAGATTCGGATTATTAAAAACAAGGAGAGTCCCATATGGGAATAACCGACTTTTTGTTGGAGAAAATCACCAAAGTTAGCTCACAGAAAAAAGATATGAAGGAAAATATATGGAGTAAATGCTCCGGATGCGGCGAGATAAGCTACCGTCAGGAAATTGAGGACAACTACCAGTGCTGCCCCAAGTGTGATTTCCACTTTCCCGTGTCCGCAATGCAGAAAATAGACTACATCATTGATCCTCATACATTCGTTGAGTTTGATACCGGAATACGCTCCCTCGACCCTCTCAAGTTTAAAGACAGCAAAAAATACCCTGACAGGATAAAAGCAGCCGTTAAGAAAATGGACATGAACGACGCATTCGTTGGCGGCATGGCAAAAATTAACGGACGTGAAATAAATATAGGCGGCATAGAGTTCGGCTTCCTCGGCGGAAGCATGGGCAGTGTTGTCGGCGAAAAAATCACCAGACTGGTGGAAAACGCAATCAAAAACCACAGACATGTGATCACTATCTCATGCTCCGGCGGAGCAAGAATGCAGGAGAGCATACTCTCCCTCATGCAGATGGCAAAAACATCCGCAGCACTGGCGAAACTCCGCATGGAAGGTCTCGGACACATATCGCTCCTCACCGACCCCACAACAGGCGGCGTTACGGCAAGCTACGCCATGCTCGGAGATGTTATAATGGCTGAACCCAAGGCACTTATCTGCTTTGCAGGTCCCAGAGTTATAGAACAGACAATCAGACAGAAGCTCCCCGAAGGCTTCCAGCGTTCAGAATTCCTCCTCGAACACGGCATGGTTGACATAGTGTCCCACAGAAAACGCTGGAGAAAAGACATCACAAGAGTTCTCGATTTCTTCGGCTACAACTGACAAGGAAAAAGCCATTAACGCTTTTGAAAAATATTTCAGAAATACGGGTGAGTTCAAAAATCTTGAACTCACCCTTTCACGTATTGAAAGAGCATTAAAGGAAGCAGGCTTCCGTGAGGAGTCACTCGGAGAAATCATCCATGTGGCTGGAACAAACGGCAAAGGCTCCACCTGCCGCTTCACAGCGGATATGCTGAACGCCTGCGGCTATAAAACAGCTCTTTTCACATCACCTCACATACTCAAAACCAATGAACGAATAGTTTTTTGCGGTGCGGACATAAGCGATGCCGATTTCGACCGTATTTTTGAAAGCTCAGTTCCATTAATCCAAAAGTTCCGCCTTTCGTACTTTGAAGCGCTTACTTTATGTGCTTTTCTATATTTTTCAGAACTTAAGCCTGATTTCTCCGTCATAGAAACGGGAATGGGAGGAAGATTTGATTCATCAAATGTCCTGAATGTCAAACTCCCTGTAATTACCGCCATAGCAAAGGATCATGCAGCTTTTCTCGGTAACAGCATTTACCGCATTGCTGATGAAAAGCTGGCAATCATCAAAGAGAACAAAACCGTAATGCTTGGGATGAATACCCCGTCCATAACGGACTATATATTGAAGACTCTGGCGGATAAAAGTATTATCCCCACTGAAAAGGCCTGTGGCGCAGTTCCTGCTCCTTTCGGGCAGAACCTTGCGCTTGCGAAAAACATTGTGGAGTATCTGCTTGGGCGTCTGCCGGAAAATTTCGTGCCGGTTCTTCCGCCTTGCAGGCAGGAGCGTATCGGCAGATTCATCCTTGACGGAGCCCACAACCCGCACGGAATGCATGAACTTGTCAAATCTATGGATTCGGAGAAAATCGGCAGTGTGCTTATCTCATCCACTGCTGACAGAGATATATCAAAACTTACAACACTTCTCTCCGCCAAGTTCCGTAATATTGTAATAACGGAAATACCGGGCAATGAAAGAAGCCTCCGCCTGCCTCTGAATATTGAAGGAACAATACAGGAAAAAGATACGGAAAAGGCTTTAAACATAGCGGTTGAACTTGCTGGAAATGCTGATATACTTGTCAGCGGTTCGCTTTATCTGTGCGCCTGCGTAAAGAAGCTTATTTCAAACTAAAAACATACATAACTGCACACTTGTGTTGAAGAAGGGAAACTCGCGTGATCAGACTTTTAGCCATTATTCTTTTAATCTCATATATCTCCGCAAACGCCGCAGACCTTATGCTTCCGGGCGGCGGTAATACCAAAGCAGACAACATTACCCTCGAAGCGGACGAAATGTTCGCCCCTGATAATATAACATACGAAGCCACAGGGAACGTGGTTATCATGAAGGATAACGCCACCCTCACCGCAGATAAGGTCGTCTACGACAGAGCCACCGGTGTTTTCGATGCCAGCGGCAATGTACGCCTGCGTGAAGTAAACAACTTCTTTGACTGTTCCCGCCTTTTATATAATTTTGCAGAAGAGAAAGGAACATTTATAGATGTTAAAGGCTTTGTTGAGCCTTATCATTACCTCGAAGCGGAAAAGTTTGAGCGGACAGGAGAGGTGAACTTCCTCATAGAAAAAGGACGCTTCACAACCTGCCCCGGTGAAGCACCTGACTGGTCATTTACCGCCAGCCGTGCCACAATGGACATAGGTCATTATATAAAATCCACCAACACAACGGGCTGGATAAAAAGTGTTCCTGTCCTCTACACCCCGTACCTTGTGTATCCCATCAAAAAGGACCGTGAAAGCGGATTTCTCATCCCGAAGCTCGGCTCAAACTCCACAAGAGGAAGCATGCTGGGGCTTAAATATTTCCGTGATATAAACGTTGATAAAGATGCCACAATCGGCACAAACATATACACTTCAGGTAATGTTCACTATCTGGGAGAATTCAGATACGCCAAAGACATGAATGAAAACCTTTACATGTACGGCGAATTCATGAATGACAGCAAAAGCGAATCAGACAAGGAAACAAGGTATCTCTTCTATCAGGACTCAAACTTTAAAATAGGCGACAATACAGAAGTTTATATAGAAGCAGATTATGTATCTGACTACAGATACCTGAGAGATATTGCAGATACGGAGATGGTTGACAACTACGACAACCCTGACAATAAATTCTATGCAGATCTCAGACTTATACACAGAACAGATTATGCTGATTTCGGCATACGTTTTAAAAACGACATGCAGTTTACGGATGTTGACAACGGTTATAAAAAAACGGAAGTAAATCGTCTGCCCAATATTTTCGTAAGAAAAAACCTGCGTCAGGGATTTCTTGGATTCAACTATACAGCAGACTTTGACCATGTCCTCTACAGAGAAAAAATAGTTTACCCGGCAATTAACGGAGCAGACTCCACTGTTGAAGATGAATATGAACGCATGCACCTGACAGGCGAAATTTACACACCAATTAACCTTAAAATAGCCACTTTCAAACCATACGCGCAGATTTTAGCAACTCGCTGGGATAATATTGACGAAGCACCGAATGTTCATAGAAGCCACGGCAGCACCGTAGCTCAGATAAACGCCGATGAAAACTCTATTGACAGACTTACCTACAAGGTCGGCTATGAAATAGCGCTGAACGAAATCTACAGAAAATACGAAAAATTCTCTCACTCCATATACAACACTTTCAGATACGAACAAATACCGGAACTTGATCATTCAGCCATACCTGAACGTATCGAAGGCGACTATATAGAAGGAACAAAAAGCTACACATACTTTCTGAAGAACTACTTTGATGCTGAAAAATGGAATCTGGATGCCTCGCTGGAGCAAACCTACGATGCAATGCTCAGTGAAAGCCGTCTACGCCCTATTATCGCAAAAATTAATTATAATTATGACCAAAAAACCGGAATGTATCTAAGGCATGACTATGACCACAGCGATGCTAATACATCACTCCTCAACCAAAGATTTTATATTAAAAAAGGTCCTGTTACATTCAGTGAAGAGTATCTTTATGAAGATCTGGACTATACGGAAGAAACAGAAAATACCTCACTTGAGTTCAGTATTGCTCTCGAATTTAAAAAGTTTGAATTCGCATTTGAAACAAAAACATCAGGAAAAAACCAGAGCATTTCTCTGGATAATCTGCGCACAATAAGCAACTCATTCTACGGAACATACAAGTCAGGCTGCTGGCATATGGGTCTCTCATTAACTCAAAAAGAATATAATCCCATTGATGATAAAGGAGATTACTCCGGCAGGGAACAGATTATCTATTTCGTAATCGGTCTTCAGGGGCTGGGGACTTTTAAAAGTCCTTTGTCTTCAACAAGATCCTCGGATAGAGTTGACAACTTCTATTAATACAGGTTAATAATGAATCATATGAGAAAAACAATCATCTGCTTATTAATTGCCGCTGCTCTTTTTTCTTTCACAGATAAAGCCCATGCCGTGTTTATCGAAGGCAGGGGAAGTTCTGTGATCCATGAAAGCAATGTTAAAGCAGCGGATATGAACGCAAAAGAAAATGCGCTGAAAAACGCCATGAGAAATTTCTTTTCATCTGCTGACAACACATCCACACCAGAAATAACCAATGAGTTTCTTAAATTTATCACCGGATACAAAATCATAAACCGCTATGTTCAGGACAACACTGTATTTTATGTTGTTTCTGCTGATATGGATGAAATAGCAATGGGCAACCTCAATTACTATATCAGAGAAGCCACAAATTCGGTTGTGTTTGAGGTCGCCGGCAACATCAAGGACGACATTAAGCCCCTGCTCCGCAAAACCGCTGCAGAAGTCTTACAGCAGCAAAGATTTACGGCGTCCAATAATCAGGATTTTCTTGCTGAAATGTCAGACAGCCCCAAGCCTGCTGATATGATGGCGGCTTTTGCGGTTACTCCGGCGCAGTATCTTTTTATCATCACTGTTAATCCGGATACACGGCAGGAAGGTGAAATTTCCAGCTGCGACACGGAAGTGTACGTTAAGCCCTACTCCAGAGATAAGGAGTTCCCCGCTGTAAAAGTCACCGGAAAAGCCATTCAGGAAACTGATGACCTCTGTGTGGCGGAAGCATTCAGAAGCTCCTTGTTTACTGCGGCGGAATATATAAGAACTAACCTTATTCCTCTGCCTGAAACAGTAAATACCGTGACAAAATATACAGTAACAGCAGTAAACTTCGGCAAGTTTGCCGATGTTAAAGACTTTATGGACTTTCTGAAACGCAGAGAAATATTTAAAGATTACAGCATAAAAACTTTCTCTCTTGAGGAGGCTATATTTGAAGCTGAGACAGTTTTCAGCAGGGATTCCCTTTTAAGGAATCTTGAAGAACTTAAAGGAAGGTATGGCTACTCCGCAAGGTTCGAGGGTGATGAACTCATGCTTGATTTCTCTGCTGCTGTGGTCGAATAGAGTATTGCATGATAGAAAAAATACTGCTGGATGTTAAGCCTTTCCGCAAAGTGCTGATCCTCACTCACAACAACCCCGATCCGGATACCATTGCCGCTGCTGCGGGGATGAAAATGATTTTGAGCCATAAGCTAAAAAAGCGCTGCACCATAGCCTACCACGGCATTATCGGCAGGGCGGAGAACAGAGAGCTTATAAAAACATGTAAAATCGATCTTCATCTTTCCACCAAGCTCAACTTCGCCAGATATGATTATCTCATAGTCGCTGATACACAGCCTAATGCAGGCAATGTTTTTATACCAAAGAACATAACGCCGAATGTTGTCATAGACCATCACACATTCAGGGCGCAGACAAAATCCACACAGATTTACGATGTTCGACCCGGAACCGGCAGCACAAGCACGATAATTGCCGAATATATGAAAGCGTTGCACATTGAGCCTGATGTCAATGTAGCAACAGCACTTTACTACGGCATGAAGACAGACACGTTCGGCTCCGGCAGAAGCATCACCCAGCACGATATGGATATGATGGCGTACATCTTCCCCCACATATCAACCCAAAAGCTTCAGAAAATAGAAAACCCCGAACTTCCACGCTACTATTTCAAAACAATGAAAAAAGCTATTGAACAGGCAGAGATTGCAGATAACCTTGTATTCTGTGATCTCGGTGAAGTTCGTAACCCTGACCTCATTGCTGAAACTAGCGACTTTATCTTAAGAATGCGTGACATTAAGTGGTCGTTTGTAATCGGGCGCATAGACAACCAGTGTTACTTCTCTTTGCGCTGTAAATCGGCAAAACAGCTTGTGGGAAGGCTTGCCACCCGCATAGTTAAAGGCATAGGCACAGGCGGCGGACACATGAAGTCCGCAGGCGGGCAGATTAACCTTGATAAAATGCCTTATGAGGAAGTGGTACCTGAGCTTAAGGCTCGCCTTCTTCACAGGGTGGGCGTAACAGGCGCTGAAACCAAAAAGATCTGAAATGAAAACCTTTTTCATATATCTTTAAATCGGACTCCGAATTGTATATCGGACTTGACTTGTTCTAATTGCCTATTATAGTTTAGTTATCATTTCTAATTCACAAGGAGGACAGCTATGAAGTATGTATGTACAGTGTGCGGATGGATTTATGACCCGGAAGTTGGCGATCCCGATGGCGGAATCGAACCCGGAACAGCATTTGAAGATATCCCTGAAGACTGGGTTTGCCCCGAATGCGGAGTAGGCAAAGACAGCTTTGAGGCTTACGAAGATTAATAAACGAAAAACCAGCCGTCCAGTTTGCCCGGGCGGCTTTTTCGTTTGCACCTCCTCTCAAAACCATTGCTTTTTCCTTATCTATGAACTATTCTTTAAAAGATAAAAATTATCTCTTATCACGGAGGAACTATGAATTCATTTAAAGTAGCGGACAATGTCCACTGGGTCGGAGTGAGAGACCCGGAACTTGAAATTTTTGACGTTGTCATCCCCACTGAACACGGGACTACATACAACAGCTACCTTGTTCAGGGAACAAAAAAGAAAGCTCTTATTGAAGCCAACAAGCTTCTTTTTAAAGATATATACGTTGAAACAGTTGAAGAAATCTGCCCAATTTCAGAAATTGACTACATTATATTAAACCACAACGAACCGGATCACTCAGGCTGTCTCCCCGTACTTCTGGAGAAAAATCCGAATATAGAAGTGATTTACTCTAAGACGGCTAAGACATTTGTGGATAACATAGTAAACGGAGAATACAACGGACGTGCCGTGGGTGATGATGATGTTATTGATCTTGGCGGCAAGACACTCCGCTTTTTCCATACACCGTTTCTCCACTGGCCTGACACAATGTTCACCTATCTTGTGGAGGAAAAGATCCTCTTCCCCTGCGATTTTCTCGGCGCCCACTACTGCAGCGGTGAAAAGATTTTTAATGACGAGCTGGACAACAAAGAAGAAGCGATGGAAGCTTTCCGGTTCTATTATTCCATGATTATGCGTCCCTACAAGGAGCATATACTCAAGGCTCTCCACAAAATAAAAGATATTGAAATAGACATGGTCTGCCCTTCTCACGGCCCTATCCTCCGTGAAAAACCGGAAGTATATATTGACTGGTACAAAAAACAGGCAGACAGATACTACAAAAATATACAGGACCGCAGGGTCGCAATTGTTTATGCCACAGCCTACGGTAATACAAAAATGCTTGCTGACAGCATAAAGGCAGGCGTGGAGGAAACCGGGCTTAAGGCAATACTTCTGGACGCTGCTGCGCTGCCTGTGGGCGAACTGATCGATGAAATTGAGATATCATACGGTCTGCTCATAGGTACGCCTACACTCAATGCCAAAGCTCCTAAACCCATACTCAACCTTTTTGCGTATTTTGTTGTGCTGAATATGGTTAACAGACTCGCCGGAGCTTTCGGCTCTTTCGGGTGGAGCGGAGAAGGCGTAAAGGTCAGTGAAGACATCATGAAAAGCATGCGTATGAAGCTCCCGCAGGAATCCTTTAAAGTAAAAATGACTCCCTCGAAGGATGATCTTGAAAAAGCTTACTCATGGGGACGTGATTTCGGAATGGCTGTTCTTGAGGCAAATTAACATATTAATATAACAGGTGCAGCTTATGTTAATGGGCTGCGCCGACTTAAATACAGATTCAGGGTTTCCCTATGGATTTTATTAAAGCTGCAAAAACAGAAGACTTTGAAAGCATAAATTGGAAAACAGTCAAAATTCTTGCCAAAAACATAGGCATTTTCAAAAGGGATGACGGTTCATTCTACGCAATGGAGATAAGCTGTAAGCATCAGCAGGCAAATCTTCTGGCAAACGGTCTGCCCAAAAGCGGCAGCCTGATAAAGTGCCATCGCCACGGGTGGGAGTATGATCTATCCACAGGCAAGTGTCTCACTCATCCTGATGGATACTCTGACCTGCGTTTTTATGATTTAAAAGTGGAAAACGGGATTATTTTTATATCCGCTTCGCCTCTGCCCAAAGATTAGACAAAAAAAGCAGGCACAAGCTGTGTGAGAAAAAAAGCCGTCAGAACTGCAAGACCTGCACGATAATAGCTTACATTGTTAAGATGACTGAACGCAAACACACCCACACTCAAATACCAAGCCACATACAGACCCATGAAAACCTTGAGGGCAACTCCGGAAAGCAGAAAACTAACCGGACTGATAACTGCTGTAAGTTCCATTGCAAGCACAATGCGCACCAAAGGAAGAAATACCTCAGCCTTGCGCCTGCAAAGCATAAACATAAACAGCATAAAGAAACCCGCCATGAGGATTCCTTCTATCATATTACCGAAGTTAAAATACTCCACCTGTCCGCTGAAAGGGGATTTATAAGGGATGAGATAAGCTATCAGCATAATTGTGATCAGATTAAATATATGCAGCTTGTTGAGAATAAGGTTATACAGGGCACGTCTGTTGAAAAGCACAACGCCGGCAGATACATAAAGAGTGTCTAAAATGGATGGATATTCAACATTACCAGTTTTTTGATCCGTTTTCCCATCCGTTCCCATCACCGTACCACCATTCATAATATCTTGTTTCAAGAATACTTTCCGCAAGCTGAACACCTTTTTCGGTTTTCAGACGCTTCACTGCGGATTTCAGCCAGTTACCCGCCTGTTCGTTGCCTTTATCAAGCTGTTCCTTGAGAAACATAATCAGTTCAAGCACATCCGCATCTTTTGCGATCTTTGCTTCCAGAGTTTTCTGTTCTGCGTATTCCTCTATCAGCTCCAAAACCTCACCCTCTATGGGCAGGTCTTTCAATGCGTGGCGCAGGGCTTTTTCATCATCAGAGTCCACATACTTCTGCTGGAGATAGTTAAGATCCCCTGTCCGTGCCTCTTCAAGATCGTGAAACAGGCACATTTTAAGCACCTTATTCACATCCGCACCAAGTATAAACGCCATGGTGTAGCCTATAACTGTAACCCTGTAGCTGTGTTCCGCAACACTCTGCTTTCCGGAACCGAGGTATGGTATTCCTGTTCGCTGAAGGTTTTGAAGAAAACCCGCCTCAAAAAAGAAATTGATTATCCGCTGATCGTCTTTCATGTTATTCAGGCTTACGGTTATCTATTACTCTTTTTGCTTTACCTTCAAAGCGTTCCAGAGTCTTCGGCATAACAAGCTTAACCTTGGGTTTTATGAGTATCGCCTGCTGGAAGACCCTCACAAGCTCTTCCATGAGTGATTTTTGTTTCTTCATTTCATCAAAGAAAAGCGCCTCACTGACCTCGATCTGTATCTCAAGCTCATCAAGAACACCCTTCTTGCTCACAATCATCATAAAATGCGGTGAAGCACCATTTACAGTTTCCAGAGCTTCTGCAACCTGCGAAGGATAAATATTTACACCATTAATAATTATCATATCATCCGTTCTGCCTCTGGGTTTTTCCATCTTGATCAGTGTTCTTCCACAGCCGCATTTCTCTCTGTAAAGCCTTGTAACATCCCTTGTTCTGTAACGAATGAGGGGCATAGCCTCACGTTTAAGGGTGGTTATAACAAGTTCCCCTTTCTCGCCAAGGGGAAGAGGTTTGAGGGTTTCAGGGTCGATTATTTCAACATAAAAATGATCCTCATTCACATGAAGACCGCTCTTTTCCAGACACTCTCCGGCTATTCCCGGTCCCATAAGCTCTGAAAGACCATAGTTGTCTACAGCGTCTATGCCGAGTTTTTCTTCAACTTCCTGTCTTATCTTTTCTCCCCACGGCTCACTGCCGAAGAGACCTGTTTTCAGATGGAGGTCATTCTTTGTTAAGCCCATTTTTGAAAGGCTTTCTGCTATGTGCAGAGCGTAGGAAGGAGTGCTGACAAGAACTGTACTTCTGTAGTCCTGCATGATGTTTATCTGGCGTGCCGTGTTTCCGCTGGAGACAGGGATAACCGATGCGCCAAGATGCTCCGCGCCGTAGTGCAGACCGAATCCGCCTGTGAAAAGCCCGTATGTGAATGCTACATGAACAATATCCTGTTCATCCGCTCCGCCCGCCATGATTATGCGTGCAACTAGATCCTTCCAGTTTTCAAGATCCGCCCTTGTATAGCCCACTACAGTGGGTTTACCTGTTGTCCCGCTGGAGGAGTGAATGCGGACTATATCACGCAGGGGTACAGCAAACATGCCATACGGATAGTTGTCTCTTAAGTCCTGCTTTGTGGTAAAGGGGAGATTCGCTATATCTGCAAGCTCTTTGACTGATTCAGGCTTAATACCCGTCTCGTCAAACTTTTTCTTATAGAAATCCACATTTTTATAGGCACGGTTAAGGGTAGACTGAAGACGCTCAAGCTGAAACGCTTCTCTCTCCTCAACGTTCATTGTCTCTTCACGTTCCTGCCAGTATTTCATTCTATCTCTCCCATTTCTCCTTGTACTCCTTGCCAAGGTAAGCTCTTTTTACCTCGTTATCGCCCAGGAGTTCTTTTGCACTCCCCTGAAGGACAATGCGCCCGTTTTCAAGCACATAGCCCCTGTCGGCGTATTTCAGCGCCATGGCTGCGTTCTGTTCTACAAGGAGTATCGTAAGCCCTGTTTTGGAAAGGGCTGCAAGTTTCTCATATACATCTTTTATTACAAGGGGCGCAAGCCCCATGGATGGTTCATCCATTAAAAGCAGTCTGGGTCTGCACATAAGCGCTCTGCCTATGGCAAGCATCTGCTGTTCGCCTCCGGAAAGCATTCCTGCAAGCTGATTTTTTCGTTCCTTAAGCACCGGAAACATGGAATATATCTCCTCAAGTTTCTCGGAGTTTTCTTTTGAGCTTTTGGAAAAACCGCCCATAAGCACATTTTCAAGCACGGTCATATTTGAAAAAACTCTGCGTCCCTCAGGCACGAGAGCAATCCCTTTTGCAGCAGCCTGATGAATCTTCATGGACGAAATACTCTTGTCCATAAATATGGCTTCACCCTGCGCAGATGGAACTATGCCCATTATGGAATTAAGCAGAGTGGTTTTGCCGGCTCCGTTGCTGCCGATGAGCGAAACAAACTCGCCCTCGCTCACATGCACGGAAACATTTGCCAGAGCCTCCACAGCCCCGTATGAAACACAGAGGGATTTTATTTTAAGCATCTTCATCCCCCAGATAAGCCTTGAGGACGGCTTGGTTATTCCTTATTTCATCATATGTGCCGCAGGCTATCTTCTCTCCGAAGTTAAGGCAGACGACATACTGGGCAAGGCTTGAGATAAACTGCATATCATGCTCAACCATCAGTATAGTTATTCCGTCCGCAGACACCTTTCGCACTATGCCCGCCAGACGTTCCTTCTCCGCCATGTTCAGCCCCGCCGCTGGTTCATCCAGAAGCAGAAGCTTCGGTTTTGAGATAACAGCACGAGCCATCTCAAAGTTTTTCAAAACGCCGTACGGCACTGAAGACGGTCTGTGGTGCTGAAAGTCCTGCACCCCTGCGAACTCAAGGAAAGTATCTATCTCGTCAGATGTTGTTTTCCAGTACTGCTTATTCAGGCGGAAAGCACTTTTCAGAACGGAGGGCTTATCTCTGCCGATTATCCCCAGATACATATTCTCACGGAGAGAGAGTTCGGGGATGATATTAAGGTTCTGAAATGTGCGTGATATGCCTGAATTAAAAACCCTGTGAGGCTTCGCTTTTGTGATGTCTTTATCCATGAATTTAACGCTTCCCGCAACGGGAGAAACAAAACCTGTGACCACGTTAAACATAGTGGTTTTGCCCGCTCCGTTGGGACCGATAAGGGCGGAAATGCTCCCTGCTTTCACAGTGAAGCTAACATCAGTAAGTGCTTTTACCCCGCCGAAGCGGACAGATATATCCCTGACCTCAAGCATCTTTCTTCCTCAGTCTGGAGAGTGTTCCGGCTATTCCGCCGGGAACGAACATTACGCAAACGGCGAGGAGCCCGCCGTAAATAAGCATTTCATAGTCCTCCGCAGAGGCAAAAAGCTCAGGCACAAGCCCAAGAATCACTGCGCCTATAACACCGCCCGTGATGTAACCCAGCCCGCCCACAGTAGCCATAGCCACAAGCTCTATGGAGTACTTGAGACTGAACGAAACAGGGCTTATGAAATGGACAAAAAACGCATAAAGAGAACCGTTTACCGCAGTAAAACCTGCTACAAAAGCAAACACCAGAAGCTTTGTCTGCACAGTGTCGAGCCCGTAGCTGTTTGAAGCGGATTCGGATGATTTGATAAATTTCAGTTTATAATGCAGGAACGATTTATCAAACAGTTCCAGCATGAACAAAACAAACACGAAATAGACAGACATCAGCACGAAATACGCTTGATCCAGCCCGAAATAGAGTCCGAAAAACTCAATATCCCCTATTCCCATCAGACCGGACGGACCGCCTGTTATGAAATCCATCTCATTCATAAGTATGTAGATTATCATACCAAAGCCGAGTGTCGCCATAGCCAGATAATGACCATGCAGACGCAGAACAGGCCAGCCGATGATGTATGCGATGATAAATGCACCCATAAAAGCCACGGGAAAGGTCAGAAGAGCATTCCATCCGTATGTTGCGGATAAAACCCCTGATATATATGCGCCTATTCCGAAGAAAGCCGCCTGACCTATGGAAATTATCCCTGTATAGCCGAGAAGTATATTAAGCCCTGTGGCGTTGAGGGCATGGATCATTATGATCACAGCAACGCCGAGGTAGTATTCATTTTCAACCGTGAGACCAACTGCGGCGAGGATAAAAGCCGCAATAAGTGCGGGAAAAGGATTGATCTTTCTCATACTCTTTTCGCCATCCTTTTACCGAACAGACCCGCAGGCTTCACAAACAGAATCAGCAGTATTACAACAAATGCGATGGCATCTTTGTAGCCGGAGGGCATTATAGTCGCTGCGAAGCTTTCCAGCAGTCCGAGAAGAATTCCCCCTGCCACTGCGCCCCAGAAGCTCCCAAGTCCGCCCAGAATAGCGGCGGCAAAGCCCTTAAGCCCAATCATTAAACCATCGTCATATGTCACAAATGTTATGGGTGATATGAGAACGCCCGCAGCGGCTCCAACAGCAGCTGCCACACCAAAGCTCATCACACGAACCATCACAGCGTTTATGCCGCAGATTCCGGCGGCGGTCATATCATCGAAACAGGCACGCATGGCACGCCCATATTTGCTCCTTTTCAGGAAAAGATGCAGAATAAAAGCTATACACGCCCCCACAGCAATAACCATTATGCTCTGGTTTGAGATAACTCCTCCGGGGAGTTCGATGCTTTTCACAGGCATAAACTCGCCCACTGTAACTGTATCCCTGCCCCATATGTGCATGGCAAAATCCCTAAGCAGTATGGAAGCGGCAATTGTTACAGTGATCAGATTAATATCACTCTTCACCCTCACTAGGTTAATGAATACCCTTTCAAACAGCAGACCCACAATAAGAGCGGTGACTACCGCCAGAGGAAAGGCGATGATAAAAGGCATTCCGAATACGGCAAAAAGCGTGTAGATCAGCATTCCGCCCAGCATGACAAATTCACCCTGAGCAAAATTGATAAGTCCGGTTGTATTGTAGATAATATTGTAGCCTAGGGCTACCAGAGCATAGATACTGCCTCCGGTGAGCCCTGAATATAAGAACTGCATTATTGTGCTATCTCAAATTTTCCGTCTCTGATTTCGACCATAATAAACGCATCGGATGTAAGACCGTTGTGATCTGTTTCCGTCATATTAAACTCTCCGGCTGTTCCTTTAAAGTTTTTTGTTCCGGCAAGGGCAGCAAGGAACTTATCCTTGTCAGCACCGGATTTTTCGTAAGCAAGCTTAAACAGGGAGAAAGCGTCATAAGCGTGTCCGCCGAAAGCGGAAACAGGCATATTAAACTTTCCCTCGTAATCCTTTTTATATTGCATAAGCACAGGCTTAAACGGGTCACTATCCGCCAGTCTGTCCGCCACGATAAGTCTTCCAGCGGGGAGCTTGAGTCCGTCTGCGGATGTTCCCGCAAGCTCAACAAACTTCATGGAGGCAACACCGTGGCTCATGAAAAGATTATTTATACCTAAATCCTTGGCATTTTTTGCAACTATAGCCGGAGCAGGACCAACACCCCAGCATATAACTGCATCAGGTGAAGCGGATTTGATTTTACTGAGCTGGCTTGTCATGTCCTTGTCTTTATCACCGAATTTTTCATCAGAAACAATCTCTATTCCCTGAACTTTTGCACCCTCTATGAGAGCATCCCTTCCGGTGACTCCGAAGCCGTTCTGAGCAGTGATTATCGCCGCTTTTTTCATACCTTTTGACTTCATATATTTAAATATCGTCTCAGCAGCATGAATATCGCTCTGAGGAGTTTTGAAAACATATTTATTAACGGGTGTGACAATTGTGGCACTGGCTGCACAGCTTATGAGAGGAGTATTAAACTTTTCCGCAAGGTCTTTCACGGCAAGGCTTGAACCTGTGGTTGTGGGTCCGATTACGGCAAATACTTTGTCTTTTGTCGCCAGCCTTTTGAAATAGTTGATTGTTCTCTGCTCGTCCCCTTGGGTGTCATAGGAAACAAGGACAACCTTGTCCCCGTTGATTCCGCCGGCGGCATTAATCTCCGCCACAAGCATTTCAGCAGTGAGCTTTTCAGGATGCCCGAGATAAGACGCCGGACCTGTTTCAGAAAATAAAGCTCCGAGCTTCACTTCTCCGGCAAATGCCGTCAGACATGAAAGGATAATTACCATAACCGCAAGAATACGCACCATTTCCGCCCCCGTTTTTTATAATAGCCGCAATCATAACGGCAACCATTACACACCCCTTAAAGGTGAGCGCAAGAACACATGATAAATATTATATCTCGTAGATCTGTTCGCCTTTTTTAAGCTTGTAACCACTTGCGGTGAGAACATCCACAGCTCTGGATGTATCATCGAAACGGAAAATCATCACAGCGCAGTCAGTGCTTCTCTCCACAAGTGCATACATATATTCAACATTGATGGACGACTTGCTCAGAGTGCCGAGAACGCCTGCAAGCCCGCCGGGATTGTCCGGCACCTCAACAGCGAGGACCTCTGTTCTGCCCACTGTAAACTCATTTTCACGGAGAAGACGGTAAGCTTTGTCAGGCTCGTTTACAATAAGCCTGAGTATTCCAAAATCAGAAGTATCCGCAAGGGACAGTGCCCTGATGTTTATGTTGTTATCCCCAAGAAGCCCTGTTACTTCGTGAAGCCTGCCTGATTCATTTTCGATAAATACTGAAATCTGGGTGATTTTCATTTCTGCACCTCATAGTTTCCTTTTATCGATAACACGCTGGGCTTTGCCCTCACTTCTGGCTATCGATTTGGGTTCAACAAGACGCACCTTACAGGTGACGCCGATCATGTCTTTTATATCTTTCTCTATTTCTCTGGTGAGTCTCTGTAGTTCTTTGATTTCATCACTGAAGAAAGAACCTTCAACCTCAACTTTAACTTCAAGGGTATCAAGATTCTCCACCCTGTCAACCTCAAGAAGATAATGAGGAAGAACTCCTTTTTTATCAACAAGAACAGCCTCAATCTGCGAAGGAAAAACATTTACGCCGCGGATTATCAGCATGTCATCGCTTCTGCCCATGACTTTGCTCATGCGGACAAATGTACGCCCGCATTTACAGGGCTGGCGGTTTATCACAGCTATATCTCTTGTTCTGTAGCGGATGAGAGGGATAGCCTCTTTGGTTATGGTGGTAAAAACAAGCTCACCAGGTTCACCGAAAGGCAGAACCTCTCCTGTATCCGGGTCTATTGTTTCTACAATGAAATGGTCTTCGCTGACGTGCATTCCATTTTTTGCTTCAACACACTCAAAGCCGACTCCGGGTCCGATAATTTCACTGAGACCGTAAATATCCACAGCATCAATGCCCCATTTGGCTTCGATTTCGTTCCTCATTTCGTTTGTCCAGGGTTCAGCACCGAAAACACCCACTTTGATGGGCATGCTCTTTATGTCGTACCCTTCCTCTTCAGCCACTTCAAAAAGGCTTAAAGCATAGCTTGGAGTACAAGAGATAGCAGTTGTTCCGAAATCCTTCATAAGCATGAGCTGTCGTTTGGAATTGCCTCCGGAGATAGGAATAACAGAGGCGCCTATTTTTTCAGCACCGTAATGAGCGCCGAGACCGCCGGTAAAAAGCCCGTAGCCGTAAGCATTTTGAAGGATATCCCCTTTGCCTATGCCTGCTGCGCTCAGTGTTCTTGCCATCAGTTCGGACCACGTGTCTATATCTCTTCGGGTATATCCCACAACAGTGGGTTTGCCTGTGGTTCCGCTGGATGCGTGAATCCTCACCACTTGTTCCTGCGGTACGGCAAACATTCCAAACGGGTAGTTGTCACGCAGATCCTGTTTATATGTAAAAGGAAATTTATTCAAATCACTGAGGGTTTTAAGATCTTCAGGCCTGATGCCGCATTCGTCAAACTTAGCTTTATAAAAAGGCACTCTCGCATAAACAGTTTCCAGCAGTGACTTCAGCCTGCGGAACTGTAATGCTTCCAATGCCTCTCTGGGCAGGGTTTCAAACTCTTCATTCCAGATCATCAGCTTAACTCCGGTTAATAATGAAAACAAAATTATGTGTCTGTTTTTTATCAGGTTTACATGGTTTAGTCAAACCAAATTTAACAAAGTTTAGCCTTTCGTAACAGAGAGAAACGCCGTCTTAAGAGGCGAAAAATGATTAAATAAACAGACTTATAAGATTTTGTATTAGAGCAGAGAAACGAACAGGCAGATTCCTTCACAGGATTCTGCCTGTCAGAAGACATTTACTGATAATGAACAGAATCAGCGTGCGCAGAGGTAGAGATTAACCTTTTTTGTCTCATATTCAACAGAGCAGTTATAGCCATACTCCGTTTCAACCTCATCCACATGGTTCTCAGAAGTTATAACAAAGAGTTCCGGTCTTTCTGCAAAAAAGCTCACCGCATCTTTTTGGTCTCTAATATAGTATTTTTTGTATTCATCGTCCTTTTCAAACTGGATCTCACGCTCGCGGGAAATAATCATCGGGACAATTTCCTGACGGTAAAAACTGACAGAAGGCAGGAAAGCCTTATAGCAGACAGTTTCAAGCTTTTTTCCGTATTTCTCTGTCATGGATGCAGCAGAAAGCAGCCTGAAGCCCTTGCTGTCCTCCTCCATTTTGGGTCCCACAACATATAAGGGAACGCTGATCACAAGCACAGTCCATGCGGAGGCTATCACAAAACCTCTGCCGAATCTATAGCCACCGAGAATAGTGATATAAACTGCTGCCGCCAACAGAGTTGTCATCATCAGTAACAGCCTGTAAGGAATCAGAAAATCGAGCACATAGGCTGCAACAGCCGGGGCCATTATAAAAACAGCCATATATAAATGCCCGAAAAATAAAGGCACATGGGAACGGAAACGCATCACAGCAGATACGGCAAGTATGCCTAAAAGCGGGCTGAACGGCACAAGATATGACGCCAGCTTGCTTGCTGAAAACTGAAATACCGCAAAAGGAAGCAGAAAAAACAGCCAGAGCGAGTAGCGTCCGGCGAATCTTTCACTTACCATGCCGTAAAGGGAATAAACAAACATAGGAAACAGACCGAAAAGCACAGCGGGATAAAAATACCACGGTTCAGCACGGTTAAAAACCTCGGTAGTCATCCTGTCAACAAGCTGATAACCAATGAAATAAGAGACTATTCCGTCATAATTAAAGATAAGATAAATATACCATGGCAAACCAACCAGAAGGAATACTGCCAGTGAGGAAAAGAAAAATACCGGATTAAAAAGATTGCGGTAGTTTTTGTTGTAAACCGCAGCAGCGGAAGCCGGCAAAACTGTGAACAGAATAACAATCGGTCCTTTTAGCATGAACCCCACACCGAGGAGCAGACCGAAAAGTATCCCCTCCAGAATGCCGTTTTCTCCTCCTGCTGCAGAAAACAAAACATAAAGAGCAATAATAACTACCGTGGTTATATAAATATCAATTGCAACCACTCTGGAAACAGAAAGGAATAACAGGCTTGAACCGGTGGCAAGGACTGCGCAGTCGGCTGTGTTATCGTCACGGGTGAGGAGGTAGGCAGTTTTTCTAGTGAATATAAGAGCCACAGCCGCAGCAATTATGCCGAAAAATCTTGCACCCAGACCGTTTATACCAAAAAGCTTCATACCGGCGGCTATCAGCCAGTATACAACAGGAGGCTTGTGGAAATGAGTTATTCCGTTGAATTCAGGGATCATAAAATTCCCGTTCACCATCATTTCGCGGGCAATTTCAGCATATCGCCCTTCTGTTGATTCAAACAGAGTCATATGGTAAGACGATATAAGTGCGAGAATTACATAAACTGCAATATAAAATAAATATCTGCGTTCCTTACGTTCACTAAGCAATGGAGTCTGACCTCTCTTTACGGATAAAGTACATATTTCTCAAATAAATAAGTATGCCTATAATCTGACCGGCTGTAAAAACAACATCATGAACCAGAACAGAGTACATAAGCAGAAGAACGCTCCCTGCCAGACTGAAATACCAGAATGCAGCGGGGATAACGCTTCTGCGAAGTTTTTCAGTGTAAAGCCACTGAACAAAAAACCTTAAAAAGAAAAAAAACTGACCGCTTATGCCTAATATATACAGCATCAGCAGATGGCTTGTTTCACGTTCGTGCCTGAAAGACGGAGCAAACCATGCCAAAGTACATGAAACACCTGTGTATATTATAACAAAAACTGCAGCAGAAAAGGTAAAAACAGACTTTTTTACCCCCTTTTCCAAAGCTATAAAATAAAGATTTCTCAGATAAATGATAAAACCGGCAGACTGCCCGGCTATGAACACAGGATCTTTTACAATAACTGCGTAGGCAAGGAGTATGAAGCTCCCCGCCAGACTGAGATACCAGAAAGAAACAGGCATAACGCTCTTCTTCTCTTTTTCGGAAGAAAGCCACTGCACTATGAATCTTGAAAAGAATACAGCCTGGCCGATTAATCCGGCAAAAATAACGGCATTCTCAAAGCTCATAGATGCAAGTACCGTTTTATTGAAATCATCATGAGACTCCTAGCATAAATGTACAGATCATTCAATATTTTCTTAATTTATTTAAAAGGCTTTACAAATATATCTGCAATTATGCATACTTAACATGAAGATTTTATGAACAGGCACTAAATTCAGGGTACGCCATGCTTAACTTAAAGAAAAATATTTTTGCCAACATACTGCTTTCAGCTTCGGTTCCGGCTCTTATATTTATTGCCCTGGCCTTCGGAGAAAGCATAAGAGCAAAGGAAAAACTTGCTTTAAACGAATATTCAGGTGCCCTGAAAATTTCTGCCGTTTATTTTGAAAACTACCTCAAAGAACGTACCAACGATATAACCCTTCTCAGTGAAACTCCTGTAATCAAAAGCATGGACTGGAAAAAAATCGGCCCTTTTCTTCAGAATGAGCTTGGACGGCGCATAGGCAGGTACGATAATTTTATACTCGCCGGCGGTGAAACCAGCGGAGGAATATTTTATTCAACAGGATACGGCAACCCCCATAAAAAGGGACTTGTGAGTATTGATGATAAATCCCCGTACTCCGAACTGCTAACCCTTAAAGACAAGCAGTTCTGGCAAAGCACCGTAGTTCAAAATTCTGATCACAAAAGTGTCTACATATCTGTTCCCGAACAATTTTATTTTTCTGATACGCAATATTTCGTAACCGCCTCCACTATTATAGGCAATAGCGGCGGAACAGCCGGAATGTTCGGCGGAATAATAAGTATGGCGTCTTTCCGTAAAGATATGGCAGAGGATATTCTTCTTCCGTTGCTTCAGAAAAGTTCAGCAAATATATTGATAACCGACTCTGCCGGAAAAACAATATACGACAGCAGGGACGGACAGGACATTGATGTACAGAATGGAATTCAGCAGACAAGTCCTGATATACTCCCTTTTACCGGCAGAATGCTTAAGGAAAAATCAGGTATTTTAGCTTCGGATTATAACGGAACAGAATACCTTCTGTTTTTTGAGCGTATAAAAAGCACAGGGTTTATAATGACCGTTTCTGTTCCATCAGCATCGGTCTTTTCTGCCAGAAAAGTGATACTCACAGAGGTAATTCCATCTGCTGCCGTTATTTTACTGAGCAGTTTCTTTATTTCGTTCCTGCTGTACAGAAGGCTTGAAAGAAAACTGGCAGATCTCGCAGAGGCAATAAATCCTGAATCACTCAATCTCGCAGACAAATTCTCAGAAATGGAAAAAGAACCGGAGCTGGCGGGTCTTGCCCGCACAATGAGACAACTGACTGAAAAAAGCAAAGAGTCGCTGTACTCTGCCGAGGTTATATCCGGCGGAATAAACGGAATGGAGTACTGGATAGGTGCCGAAGGTGACTTCAGGTTCATATCGTCCGGATGCAAAAACCTTACAGGCTATACAGAAGAGGAACTAAACAAAACCCCTGCTGTTCTGGACAGAATAATCTACGACACAGACACTGAAAAGTGGTTCACCCATAAATACGGCTCAGAAGCAGATAAACAACCCGTACGCTTGAGAATCAGAAAGAAAAACGGTAAAGTTATATGGGTGGAAAGCACTGTAAGACAAGTCAAAAACAAACAAGGACAGTCCGATGGCATAAGAGGCTCGATGGTAAACATAGACCGTTTTGTAACAGCAGAGAATATGTTTAATGAAAATGAACAGCTTTTCAGAAAAGTGTTCATAAAAAACACCGCTGTGATGATGCTGATTGATCCCGTCAGCGGGATAATACACGATATAAACAACGCCGCTGAGAAGTTCTACCAAACGGACAAAGACAAGCTTATAAACAAAAATATAATGGACTTTATCCATGGAAAAGATAAAGGATTTTCTTTCTCACTTGAGCGATTTATCCATCAGGGAACTGTAACTCAGGAACTGCCCGACGGCAGTGTGAGAGAAACTGAAATACACTCCACACTGCTTAAATTCAAAGAACATGTGCAACTATTCCTTATTATTTATGACATAACAAACAGAATGGAACTACAGAAAAAAATATCTGAAAGTGAACAGCTTTTCCGTGCGCTTTCGGAAAAAGTCCCTGTCGGCATAATTGTTTTCAGCGATAAAATACACTACGCTAACCCGATGGCATGTGAGATCTCCGGATTTTCTTTAAGGGAGTTGGAATCTGTGAGCTTGTGGGAGCTTGTTTCTGCGGAACAGCAGAGTATTGTCAAGAACTCCTGTTTCAGCGTAACAGGTTCGAAAGGATCCACAAAAAAACTTCAGGATATACGCCTGAACCGCAGAGACGGTGTGCAGAAAAGCATCTTCATGACCCTGAGCGGTATAAACTACGAAGGCAGACAGGCCGCGCTTGCCACCTTTACGGATATTTCAGAGATAAAAGAGGTTCAATACCAGCTTGAGCGCAAGATAGCTGCGGAAGTGGAGAAACACCGCCAGCAGGAGATAATGTTTATGTCGCAGTCCAGATTGGCTGCCATGGGTGAGATGCTCGGTTCAATCGCACACCAGTGGAGACAGCCGCTAAACACCATAGGGCTCTATGTTCAGGATCTGGAAGACGCATTTGAGCATAAGGAAATTAGCCCTGAATATGTCAGAGAAACTGTTCAGAAAACCATGCTCCAGATAAGCATGCTGTCTAAAACCATAGATGATTTCAGCGGATTTTACAAACCGATGGACGGCAGAACAATATTCAGCGCTGTTACCGCCGCAACAGACGCCGCAAGGCTGATATCCGGCAGGATAATGAGTGACGGAATCTCCTTAAGCCTTGTAACTTCAGGCACTGACAGAAAAGTTTATACAGATATTCTCTCCGGCGTCCTCATTGAGGACAGCTCATTTCTTGTACAGGGTTATCTCTCTGACTTTAAACAAGTAATACTCACTGCCCTGAAAAATTCAGCAGATTCAATAAACGAGCGCAGAAGCTCCGAAGATCTGTTTGAACCTTCCATCACTATTGAAGCAGATAAAAATGACGCAGAAATAATCATACGTATAATAGACAATGGAACCGGGGTAGCCCCCGAAAACTCCGCCAAAGTTTTTGACCCTTATTTCACAACGAAGGAACAGGGCAAAGGAACAGGACTCGGACTGTATATGTCCAAAACTGTAATAGAAAATAACATGAGCGGTCACATAACCTTGGAAAACACCTCGCAGGGTGCTGTTCTGACAATTATTCTCCCTTCCGCCACATAAACAGCCGATAGACGTACGTTCTTTTTTTAAGCATAACTGCTGAAATTTTAACCACCTGATATCTCTGAAACCGCAAAAAATCATAGTAACGTTTTGGCACGTCTCTTGCATGAATAGGGCGAACAGGAGGAGTTATGAAATTTGTAGCAGGTGTATTGACACTTCTTTTATCTGTAACGGCATTTGCGGGCGAAGGCGAAGTTAATCCGGGCGACACAGCGTGGGTACTCACGTCTGCGGCTCTGGTTTTATTTATGCTGCCCGGTCTGGCGATGTTTTACGGCGGTATGGTTCGTGCGAAAAACGCACTTAACACAATGATGCTCTCTTTTATATCAATGGCGGTGATAGGTGTTCAGTGGGTTCTGATAGGTTTTTCAATTGCCTTCGGCGACAGCGGTTCTTCCGTTTGGGGCAGCCTTCAGTATGTCCTCATGGGCGGTTCATTTGCCAGTGAGCTTTCAGGAACAATACCTCTCTCTGTATTTGCAATGTTTCAGGGAATGTTCGCCATCATCACCTGCGCTCTGATTAGCGGCGCTGTTGTGGAAAGAATGAAGTTTTCCGCTTTTGTTATTTTCATATCTGTATGGGCAACAATAGTCTATGCACCCATCGCACACTGGGTGTGGGGAGCTGGCGGATGGCTGCTCGAAAGAGGAGCGCTGGACTTCGCAGGCGGAACCGTTGTCCACTTCTCATCAGGTACAGCGGCACTTGCACTTGCCATAGTTCTCGGCAACAGAAAAGACTTTATGAAAAGCGCCACAATTCCTCATAACGTTGGCTATACACTTATCGGCGCAGGGATACTCTGGTTCGGCTGGTTCGGATTCAACGCCGGCAGTGCCCTTTCCGCAGGAGAAGGCGCAGGTGTAGCATTCGTAAACACACTTGTTGCTCCCGGTGCTGCGGCTCTCGGCTGGCTCCTTATGGAAGCTCTTAAGTCAAAACCCAGCGGTATTGGTCTCGCATCAGGTATTGTTGCAGGGCTCGTTGCCATCACACCAGCTGCAGGCTTTGTTGAGCCCTGGGCAGCGATAGTGATCGGCTTTGTAGCGGGCATACTCTGCTTTTACGGCTGCCGTCTCAAGTTCATCTTCAAGCTTGATGAATCTCTGGATGTTTTCGGCATACACGGAATAGGCGGTTTCTGGGGTGCTATAGCAACAGGAATATTTGCCACAGTGGGTGCGGAAGGTCTTGTTAAAGGTAATGCTTATCAGGTTTGGCTTCAGTTTGAAGGCATAATGGCTGCGGGTATATACTCCTTTGTTCTCAGCCTTATCATTGCTCTGGTAATCAAATTTACAATGGGCATAAGAACAAGTGCAGAAACAGAGACAGAAGGTCTGGATATTAACCTTCACGGCGAGCAGGTTATCAAACTTTAAAAATCACCCGGATTTTTACATAGAAAAGCCCCTTTGAGCATCTGCTTTCAGGGGCTTTCTTGTTTCAAGAATTATATAAAGAAATTAATAGGCGGAACCTCTTTTATGGCTCCGTATTTTCTGGCATAGCTGTAAAAACGCAGAAGCCCCTGAACGTGCCTGTCTGACAGGCTGTAGTCCATTGTTTCCCAGTAGTCGATTATCTGGTATGAAGTAAGCCCCTTCATTGAGTAATGATCAAGCAAAGCAGCAAGGTTTGACTTGCTGTCCTTTTTTATCTCATCAAGCTGTCCTGCAAACATTTCAAACTCGGTTCTTTTCTCTTTAACTGAGTCTTTTCTGGCTATCCACAGAGCAAAAACAAACGGCAGACCAGTGAAAGCATTCCAAAGAGTGCAGAGGTCATACACATGCTTATTCTGCCCGTTATAAAGCTCAAAAAGTGCTTTATCCCCTATCAGAACCTTAGCATCTGCCTCATCCTGCTGATCTGTAAATTCAGGCTGAAAACCGTACATTTCATTTACCAGTATCCTGAACAGAACAACACTCGTGCCGGATTCTCCGGTGAGAAAAACCTTACGCCCTTTAAGCTCTTCGATGGGAACTTCAGAATAAAGCATCACGCTTTTTACTTTTTCTGTACTGCTTATGGAGATTCCGGGGATCAGGATGTAGTCTTCAAATGATTTGGCGTATTCAATACTGCTGCACGGAGAAAGGTCTATGACCCCTTCCCTCAGAGCTTTATTAAGATACGAAGGAACACCTTTAACAAATTTGTATTCGCTGTGTTTGTTCAGTTGATGAAAGATGGGGTAGACGTTTGCATAGTCTATCTGCCCGATTACAAGCATATTTTTCTCTCCAGCCCTGCAAAATTAAGCCTCCGCAGAACATCAAAAGTAACAATTGAAACCGTGTTAGCAATGTTCAGGCTGCGCACATTTCCTGTGGTGGGTATGCGGTAGCTTCTTTCAGCATATTTTTGCAGAATATCATCGGAAAGCCCCAGTGTTTCCTTGCCGAAGACAAGCACCAGAGTCCCGTCATTTTTGGCGGGTATTTCCGTATAGATTTTTTCTGCCTTTTTGGAAAGAAATGCAAGAGTGTATTCCGGAGTATCGTATTTATTAAAAAATTCACTAATAGTTTCAATACGTTGCAGACGCACTTTTTCCCAGTAGTCAAGCCCTGCTCTCTTCATGTACTTATCATCCATAGAGAAACCAAGCTTGCCAACAAGGAGCAGCTCACAGTCTGCTCCCACGCAAATTCTGCCTATATTTCCTGTATTTTGGGGTATTTCAGGTTCGATAAGGGCGATTTTGATCATCAGGCGTTTTTCTGAGGAGCCTCAAAAAACTGCGAAGCGTCTATTTTTGTGCATCCGCCCCAAATTGATTCAAGGTTGTAGTAGTTTCTCTCATCTTCACACATTATGTTGAGAAGGATGCTTCCGAAGTCAACACAGATCCACTTTGAAACCTTGTATCCGTCAAGCCCGTAAGGCTGAATCTGCTGTCCTTTAAGCTCCTGCAAAATAAAATCAGCAAGGGCGTTTGCATGTGTGTTTGAGTTTGCGGTGGCGATCACAAGGTAATCAGCAAGGCTGCTTTTTTCCGCTATTTTAAAAATTTCGATGTCTTCCGCTTTTTTGTCGTCAAGGTATTTTACTATGTCTCTTAAAAGAGTGTCTTCAGCCATTGGCTCTCCTGTATAAATTGTTGGTGCGTATAAATTCATATACATCTTCAGGCAGATTTGCCTTTCTGTATTCCGCATCCAGCATATCTCTTATTTCAGTGCTTGAAATGTCAATTTCAGGCATGTTGTAAAGTATTATCCTGCCGTATTTCTCCCCGTTATACTCATCAGGTCTGACAACCATCTCCTTGAGGCTGACGGGGATACGCTTCATCAGTTCATCAAAACTCACTGAAGAGCGGTTTACGACTATAAAATTAGCGAGCCTGAAAAGGTCACGCCAATACTGCCACTTTTCTATGGTAACAAAAATATCAGTTCCCGCAATGAAGAATATTTCCGCATCGGGATAATCTGTTCTGAATTTTTTAAGAGTCTTATAGGTATAAGACACTTCCGCCGAATTGACTTCGTAGCCGGAAACTTCAAACCCTTTGCCTAATTTCTCGGCAACAAGCTGAACCATCTCGTATCTTAGTTCGGGTGATATTACCCCGCTTCCTTGTTTGTGCGGAGGAATGCTTGATGGGATAAGCAGGAGCCGATCCAGCTTAAAATCCCTGAAAACATTACCTGCAAGAGTCACATGCCCCAGATGTATAGGATTGAATGTTCCGCCGAAAAGTCCCAGACGCATCTTATTCCCGAATGTGACCGTCGCCGTAAACCTGATATTTTGTAGTTGTCAGGTCAAAGGCGCCCATAGGTCCGCGGCAGTGAAGTTTCTGCGTGCTGATACCTATCTCAGCCCCTAATCCGAACTCCCCGCCATCATTAAATCTTGTGGATGCGTTCACAAACACGGCAGAAGCGTCCGCCCTGTCCATAAAGTATCTCGCACTTGTATAGTTTTCTGTAATAATCGCTTCGGAATGACCGGAGCCATATCTGTTTATGTGTACCAAAGCCTCCTCCATTGAGGAAACCACTTTAATGGAAATAATAAGATCAAGATATTCCGTGCGCCAGTCTTCTTCTGTTGCAGGCTTGACATCAACAAAACTGAGCGTTCTCTCACAGCCCCTGATCTCAAGACCGTCTTTTGAGGTACACTCAACGAAGGAAGGTAAAAATGCACCCGCAACATCTTCATGCACCAGAAGAGTTTCTGCGGCATTACACACACCCGGACGCTGAACCTTAGCATTTCGTGCTATTTTAAGCGCTTTTTCGATATCAGCATCCTTATCGACGTAAACATGGCATATTCCGTTATCATGCTTAACAAGGGGTATACAGGTGTTTTCATCGCAGAACTTAATCAGCCCTGCTCCGCCTCTGGGAATGATTATATCGATATATCCTTTTGCCTGAAGCATTTCAGTTACTCTGAACCTGTCAGTGTCAGGAACAATATTCACAACACCTTCCGGCAGACCGGCTTCGGCTATCGCCTCTTCCATTATTTTGCCAAGGCACGCATTTGAATGTATAGCCTCTTTTCCGCCTCTGAGTATGGAAACATTTCCGGACTTAAGGCAGAGTGCCGCAGCGTCTATGGTTACATTAGGTCTTGACTCGTAAATAATCCCCACAACACCGAGAGGAACCCGAATCTTAGTTATATAAAGCCCGTTGGGGCGCTTGTATCCATCAACAACAGAACCAACAGGGTCAGTCTGTTCTTTTATCTCGTTTACAGCCTTAATCATGGAGTTTATGGCTTTGTCGTCCAGCTTAAGCCTGTCCATGAGAGAAGAGCTTAAGCCTGCTTCAACGCCCGCCTTCAGGTCTTTGGCGTTTTCAGTTTTAATCAGTTCCCGGTGTTCGTCAAGCTTACGGGCAATTGCTGCGAGTGCCTCGTTTTTAACTTTTGTATTCAGATTCATCAGCTTGTAGGAAGTGGCTCTGGCTTTTTCAAAAAGTTCCTTCATCCGTGCCCCCTTTCAAGAGATACCACAAGGTCATCTCTGTGTATCACTTCATCTGAAAATTTATAGCCGAGTAAATCGAAGATCTCAGCGGATTTTCTGCCTTTAATCTGCCTCATATCCTTACTGGAGTAGCGTGTTTTACCTTTGGCGATTTCATGCCCTGCGCTGTCTGTCACGGAGATGATGTCCCCGATACCAAAACGTCCCTCGATATTTACCACTCCGGACGGGAGAAGCGACTTCTTCATATCTACTATAGCCTTAACCGCGCCTGCGTCAATGGAAATAGTCCCCTTAACACTTGCTGCGTGAGCTATCCAGAATTTTCTGATACGGTAAACATCTTCAGTGTGTGAGAAGTATGTTCCCACAAGATCGCCGTTTATGAATCTGGTTATATTCTCTGTATTACGTCCGTTGATTATACCCACATGGCATCCGGCGTCCAGAGCCTTTTTTGCAGCCTTGAGCTTTGAGCCCATACCGCCTGTACCAACTCCGCTCACAGACTCCCCGGCGGCATTCATAAGGTTTTCATCTATATACTGAACATCGTGTATCAGCTTTGCATCCGGATAAACCGAAGGGTTCTTATCGTAAAGTCCCTCAACATCAGAAAGAATGAGCAAAAGATCAGCCCCTATAAGCCCGGCAACCAGAGCAGAGAGATTGTCATTATCACCGAATGATTCAAAATATTTAAGCTCATCAACAACTACAGTGTCGTTTTCATTTATAATCGGTATCACGCCAAACTCATGAAGGCGCCGGATAGCATAACGTGCATTGAGACACCTGCGGCTATTGGAAAAATCATCTTTCGTGATGAGAATCTGCGCAACACTCTTTCCGAAATTCTCAAACTCTTTTTCATACAGCCATATAAGACGAGCTTGCCCTATGGCTGCACATGCCTGTCTGTCTGTGATGTTTTTTGGTCTGGAAGAAAAGCCTAAATGCCTGAAACCCGCTCCCACAGCACCGGAAGAAACTATTACTATATTTTTAATTTTTTTCTGAACATCAGCGACTGAAGAAGCAAGAGAACGGATAAAGTCTAAGTTGAGCCCTTCGTTCTCACAGAGAAGAATATTGCTTCCTATTTTGACAACAAGGGTTTCTATTTCAGGTAAATGTCTCATATTTTATTAATGTAAAAACATACATCCTGTGGTTTTTACATACACGCTCGCGCCGTGATAAACACGGCTTCGCTACGCACGGCGAGGTTCCATCCATGGAACCTTAGTCCATGAAATCGTGCATGCACTTATATATTAATGTAAAAACATACATCCTGTGGTTTTTACATACACGCTCGCGCCGTGATAAACACGGCTTCGCTACGCACGGCGAGGTTCCATCCATGGAACCTTTATATTAATGTAAAACATACATCCTGTGGTTTTGTTTAAACATATCAGCATGCTGAAAAACAGCCGCCCCCTTTCAGACACATGTTCGTAATCATTCAGGGAACACTATACAAAAATGCAGCAGGTGCATACAGATTAGAACCTGCAGATTTAATGTTCAGTATCATTCTATCCCTCTGTTGTCAATGTTTTAAATAAACTTCAAACTCCACAGAAACACCTAAAAAGGAAATATAAGCGGCAATACAAATATCATCACAATACCCATAACAATCTGCATCGGACCACCAACTTTTAAATAATCTGCAAACTTGTACCTGCCCGGTGTCATAACCATCACATTTGAAGGTGTGGAAAAAGGACTTGCAAAACACATACTGGCTGCAATTGTTACAGCCATGAGCAGCGGATACGGACTTAACTCCATACTTTCGGCAACCTGAAGGGCTATGGGAGCAAAAAGCACCGCAGTGGCAGTGTTGCTGATAAAAAGAGTCAGAAAAGATGTACTGAAGTATATTCCCGCAAGAAGGGCATATGGTCCCATTTCTCCGAAAGAGCTGACAATACTGTTTGTAACCAGCTCCACTGCCCCTGTTTTATTGAGGGCAATGGACATAGGCAGCATAGAAGCAAGAAGAACCACACTCTCCCAGTTTATGAGATGGTAGGCTTCCTCCATATTCCTGAGACATCCGGTCAGAACCATGGCAAGCCCGGCACACATTATAGCCACAGGGGGCGTCAGAGTCTCTGTGACCATTGATGCTATCATAATAAACATTATCAGTGCCGCCAGCGGAGCCTTATGGTTCAGTGTAACTTTTGAAGCCTCATCAAGGGGCTGACCGACAAGAACAATATTTTCGTAGTCCCTGTTAAGCCGTCCGAGGTCTTCCCACCTGCCCTGCACCAAAAGAGCATCGCCTGCTCTCATCACCTCATCCGCCAGATTATCCGACTTATATTTTCTGCGGTGATTAACAGCGAGAATGTTAACATTATATTTTTTACGGAAACCGGATTCGCTTATTTTAACATCAACAAGCTTGGAATTGGGCAAAAGGACAGCCTCTGCAATGCCGGTATCGGATATTTCTCCGCTTCCGCCTTTTATCAGCTTCAACGAGTTGTCCTCTATAAACCGTTCAACGTTTTCGGCACTTCCCAGAACTTCCACAATGTTATCGGCATGTATCACAGTTTCAGGACCTGCCGTTTCCACAGTGTCCTCATTCCGGATTATGAAGCCATGCTCTCCTTTTCTGATTACTCTCGCAATATTGACAGAGTATTTTTCAGTTATATTAAGCTCACACAGAGGTTTTCCTTCAACCGGAGAACCGGCAGAGACCTTTACCACGAATGTTTTGTTCATTATGTGGTATTCCTCTGCAAGTTCTTTCAGGCTTTTGCTGTGGTGTTTTTCTTTTATATCTACTTTTTTCGATAAAAATATTTTTGAAAGCAGCCAAAAACCCAGTGTTCCCACAAAGAATACAACCAGCCCAGTGGGAGCAAAGGAGAAAAACCTGAGATCTGTATAACCATGCTGAACCAGCACACCTTGAATAACAAGGTTCGGAGCAGTGCCTATAAGGGTAAACATTCCGCCTATGCTTCCTGCAAAAGCAAGAGGCATAAGAAGCCTGCGGACATTAATATCAGACTGCATGGCCATGCTGACAACAATAGGCATAACCAGTGCAACCGTGCCTGTATTGCTGATAAAAGCCCCGATCATTGTGGTAACGGCAATTATAAGGAAAAAAAGTCTTTCCTCACTTGCTCCTGCCAGTTTGAGAAGCCTGCTTCCGACCATTTTAGCAAGCCCTGTGCGCAGAAGAGCGCCGCTTACCACAAACAAACCTATGACCATGATTACAAGGGAGTCGGAAAAACTCGATAAAGCCTCTGCTGGAGTGAGTATCCCCGAAAGCATCAGTATCATCAATGCACATAGCGCCACCAGATCAGAGCGGACACGCCCGTTGATGAAAAACACTATACAAACACAAAGAACTGCTACGGTGATAAACATTAGCTCCTCCAGCAATGTAATTAAGATGTCAAAAGAGAGCCTGCGGCAGATTAATCAAAAGAAATCATTGCGGCAGACAATGGATATTATATATCACTTTTTAAAATATATGAAAAAACGTTTTGCAGACAGGAATTATAAAAACGAAAGAGAGGAGCGTTGGTTTTGCTCCTCTCCGTAATTATAAATAATATGTGATGCTTATTTCTCTGCCTAGGATTCAGCAGAGGGTATCTTGCATACACGGGATCTTGTGATGAAATGACTATTTTCTCCTGCGGCTATGGAGAACCCTTCAGGTTCGCCTTCCCCTACATCAAGTATAAGCTGAGTATGCTTCCATGCCTCATACTGCCGAAAATCGATGTAAAAGGGGCATCCCCCGACTTCACCGAGAAGAACATCATTATCACTTATCATAAATTCACCTTCTTCAAAGCACATAGGCAGACTGCCGTCGCAGCATCCGCCAGATTGAAAAAAGATGACGGAACCACGCTCTTTCAGTAAGCTTTCTATTGCTTCAAGGGCTGCGGGGGTAGCCACAACCGCAGGCTCACCGTCAGGCGTTTTCATAATACATCTCCCTTAAAAGAATCCCAAAGCATTGGGGCTGTAGCTTACAAGCAGGTTTTTAGTCTGGGTGTAATGCTCAAGCATCATGAGGTGGTTTTCCCTTCCGATACCGGATATCTTATATCCTCCGAAAGCTGCGCCTGCCGGATACAAGTGGTAGCAGTTTGTCCAAACACGCCCGGCTTTAATAGCACGTCCCATGCGGTAAGCACGGCTGCCGTCTCTTGTCCAAACACCAGCGCCGAGACCGTAGAGAGTGTCATTTGCAATTTCAAGAGCTTCCGCCTCATCCTTAAAGGTTGTGACAGCAAGAACAGGTCCGAAGATCTCTTCCTGAAATACACGCATTTTGTTATTTCCACGCAGAACAGTCGGCTCGAAATAATATCCGCCGGAGAATTCGCCGCTGAGATTATTGCGTTTACCGCCGATCAGGCATTCCGCTCCTTCCTGTTTACCGATTTCAACATAGCTTGTTATTTTCTCGATCTGCTGAACGGAAACCTGAGGTCCAACCATTGTAGATGTATCCAGAGGGTTGCCCTGTTTAATTTTTTTAATGCGTTCAAGGCAACGAGCCATAAACTTATCGTATATAGATTCCTGAATAAGCGCACGAGACGGGCAAGTGCAAACTTCGCCTTTATTGAATGCATACAGCACCAAACCCTCAACAGCTTTATCAAGGAAAGCATCGTCCTGCGCCATTACATCCTCAAAGAAGATGTTAGGGGATTTACCGCCGAGTTCTGTTGTAGAAGGAATAAGGTTTTGAGCGGCATACTGCATGATAAGTCTTCCTGTTGCTGTCTCACCCGTAAAACCGATCTTTGATATGCGCGGGCTTGTCGCCAAGGCCTTACCTATCTCCCCGCCGGGGCCTGTTATAATATTGATGACTCCGGCAGGAACAACATCAGCAATAACCTCTGCAAGCTTAAGTATAGACCATGGGGTCGGAGATGCAGGCTTGATTACAGTGCAGTTGCCGGCGGCAAGAGCAGGAGCAATTTTCCAAGCTGCCATCAAAAGAGGAAAGTTAAAAGGTATGATCTGCCCGACAACACCGAGCGGCTCATGAAAATGATAAGCAACAGTGTCTTTGTCGATTTCTGTCAGAGTTCCTTCAAGAGAGCGTGTCGCCCCTGCGAAATAACGAAAATGGTCAACAGCCAGCGGAATATCAGCCGCCAGAGTCTCACGAACCGGTTTGCCGTTTTCCCAGCTTTCCGCAACAGCAAGCATTTCAAGGTTAGCCTCAATAGCATCTGCTATGCGGTTAAGCACCGCCGCCCTTTCTGCAAGGGATGATGAACCCCAAGCATCTTTCGCTTTGTGAGCGGCATCCAATGCCTTTTCAACATCAGCAGATGTGGACTTGGCAACTTCGCAAAAAGGCTGCCCTGTTGCCGGACTGATGTTAGGCATATACTGCCCTTTTTCAGGCGCTACCCATTCTCCTCCGATAAAATTATCGTAACGCGATTTTAATGATACAATACTTCCTGCATTTCCGGGTGCTTCGTAAATTTTTCCCATTAGTAACCTCCAAAGTGGTTTATACGGGGGGTCAACGTTGCCGCACTGAAAGCCGTCAGAATAAGCCTGTCAAAATTTAGACAGACATAAGTTTGTTAAGTTCTAATATTTAAAATATATTCCTCTCATACAGTGAAGTCAAGGGATAGGGTTTTTCAACATTTGCAAAGTTAAAAGCAGAATAGAAACAGAATATGAAAATAAATATCCTGATACATGATTAATTTAAGTTTTTTTAAATAAACAAGGGTTAATGAAAGCTGCAATCAGAAATATATGTAAAATATTGTTAAAATCAGGGCAGCGCTTCGGATGAATTCAATGAAAAAATAGCAGGGGTAGAAGGATTCGAACCTACAATACACAGTACCAAAAACTGCTGCCTTACCATTTGGCTATACCCCTGTAAGGAAGAAAAATTTATAAGCTTTTAATGATTTTGTCAATATTTTTCACCGCACGGTTCCGTGCGGGAATTTTTAAAAAAAAAAGTGAGAAAAAAAAGAAGCAGGGGTGGAAGGACTCGAACCCACAATACACAGTACCAGAAACTGCTGCCTTACCATTTGGCTACACCCCTGTAATTGGGAAATCGTATTTATAGTTTTTTTGCTTCTGTGTCAACCTATTTTTATAAAATAAATTAAAAAAGATGCTTCCGCTCTCAAAAGCCTTGACTGAACCAGACTGTGTTTGTATGATTAATCGCAATCTAAGTATTTTTATTTAGTTTAGACAAAAGACCTGCGACGGCTTTAATTTTGATGATAACAAGGAGCTACATATGAAAGTTACCAGAGCAAGTGATTATGCTATCCGCTCACTCATTCACATTGCCAAAAAACCCGAAGGAACTGTCTTCATGCGTTCTGAACTGTCCAAAGCATGCGATATACCGGACAGCTTTCTCGGCAAAATCCTCCAGAATCTCGCAAAAGCCGATATATTAAGCTCGGAAAGAGGGAAAAAAGGCGGTTTCAGGCTAAACAAACCAACTTCAGACATAACTGTTTATGACATAATTAAAGCAATCGAAGGTGAGTTAAGTCTCAATGAGTGTATTTTCGATGACAGCTTTTGCAGCATAGTTAACACATGCTCCGCCCATAAAATGTGGGGTGATATACAGTCCAGCCTGCTTCAGAAACTTAAATCCTATACCCTTAAACAACTTGCCGATGACGAAATGAGAGGTCAGAAGGAATATGTTCAGCCATAAACGGCTGTAAACAAGCTCCTATACTCAAACCACTGATAAGCATGAATAATTTTTATTATTTTTTTGTTTGACGAACCCTCTTTCATGCTTTAACATATATCACATGGGCGGTGCATTTCTTCATTTTCTGCTCCCCATTAACAGACATTGCTGAAATGTTCTTTACCTTTAAGCCTGTTTATTTTTATCGGCGTTCAAGGTTGCATTACGGCAGTTTTGTTAACTTTAAATCAACATTTCTGTTTATAAGGTGTTGTCGTGGCTTATCACCGCAGGGTCGGAAGTATTTCCTTTTTTAACTTCAAAAGCATCCAGCTTTCCCTTTCAGAGTGATTAATCAGACAATGAATTAAAAAAATACTTGGGAAAAACAGTTTCCCTTATATTTTAATAAAATGCGGATCGGGCAAGATCTGCGTTATTTTTTGTACAGGCGCTTTATGCGTCTCTTATTTTGAAAAAAACGCTAACCCTTGGCTTTTTAAAAATCCGAGGGTGCGGAGGTTGTATGCTTAATACCGAGGAGATTGAAAAGGTTCTCTCCCGTGAACCGAAACTTTCGGCAAATGCGGTTACCGTTCTTAAAAAGAGGTATTTAAAGAGGGATAATAGCGGAAACGCAACGGAAACGCCGAAAAAAATGTTCCAGCGGGTTGCGCTGAACATTGCGGAAGCCGAAAGGAAATTTGACGAGAAAGCAGATGTTCTCGCCAAAGCTGCTCAGTTTTACGATCAGATGATTGACCTGAAATTCCTTCCGAACTCCCCAACACTTATGAACGCAGGCAGAGAGCTTCAGCAGCTTTCCGCATGTTTTGTCCTCCCCGTGGAAGATACACTAGAAGGCATTTTTGAAGCGGTGAAAAACACCGCCCTTATTCATAAATCAGGCGGAGGCACAGGGTTTTCCTTCAGCCGCCTCAGACCCAAAGACGATGTTGTGAAAACAACCAAAGGCGTATCAAGCGGTCCTGTATCCTTTATGAGCGTTTTTGATGCAGCAACGGAAACCATCAAACAAGGCGGAACAAGAAGGGGCGCCAATATGGGTATCCTCCGTGTGGATCACCCTGATATTATGGATTTCATCTACGCCAAGGAAGATAAAACCAAGCTCACAAACTTCAACATATCAGTCGGTGCCACAGAAGCCTTTATGACAGCCCTTGAAAACGGCACAGACTACGACCTCATAAACCCCAAGACCAAGAAAAAAGCAGGCACTCTCAATGCTAAGGAAGTCTTTGATCAGATGGTTCAGCTTGCATGGGAAGGCGGTGATCCCGGCATAATATTTCTGGATAGAATTAATGCCGAAAACCCTACACCTAAAGAAGGGGAAATTGAAAGCACGAACCCCTGCGGTGAGCAGCCCCTGCTCCCCTACGAATCATGCAACCTTGGCTCAATCAACCTCGGAAAATTTGTAGCAAACGGCAAAACTGACTGGAAAACCCTTGAAGAAACAGTAAAAATAGCTGTCAGATTCCTTGATAACGTTATCGAAATGAACAAATACCCCATAGTTCAGATCGAAAACCAGACTAAAAGAAACCGCAAAATCGGACTGGGCATAATGGGCTGGGCAGATATGCTCGCCATGCTTGAGATTCCATATAACAGTGATGATGCCATTGATTTTGCTGAAAAAATGATGAAATTCATCCGTGATAAAGCGAGAGAAGCATCAGCAGAGCTTGCCAAAGAGAGAGGGAATTTCCCTACTTTCAACGACAGCGTTTACCCTGCAATGGGCTTTAAAAACATGCGTAACGCCACAGTTACGACAATAGCACCCACAGGCACAATATCCATCATAGGCGGATGTTCCAGCGGCATTGAACCCTATTTCGCAATAGCTTTCTACAGATTCGTAATGGACAATAACAAGCTTCCGGAAGTCTGCCCTGTTTTCAGAGACATAGCCAAAAAAGACGGCTTTTTCTCTGATGAACTCATGGAAAAAGTCGCAGATACCGGTCATGTTCACGACCTTGATGAAGTTCCGTCTAAATGGCGCAAAGTTTTTGTAACCTCGCATGAAATCACGCCCCTGTGGCATATTAAAATGCAGGCTGCGTTCCAGAAATATACTGACAACGCCGTCAGCAAGACTGTTAACTTCTCCAACGAAGCAAAAGTTGAAGATGTGAGAAACGCTTATCTGCTTTCATATAAACTTGGCTGCAAAGGAACAACAATCTACCGTGACGGCAGTCGTACCGGTCAGGTTCTCAATGTGGGAACTAAGGACAAAAAAGAGGAAACAGTCGTAATTGAGCAGGCTCCCAAAGCCCCCAGACCCCGCCCCTCTGTCCTTGTGGGACGCACTATAGAAATGATGACAGGATGCGGCAAACTCTACGTAACCATAAATCAGGATGAAAACGGCGAACCTTTTGAAGTTTTCACCAGCATGGGCAAAGCAGGCGGATGCGCTCAGAGCCAGTGCGAGGCTATCGGGAGACTTATATCTCTTGACCTGAGAAGCGGCGGAGATATAGATCTCATAATCAAACAGCTCAAAGGAATTTCATGCCACATGAAATACGGCTTCGGACAAAACACAGTACTTAGCTGCTCCGATGCTGTGGGCAAAGCCCTTGAACTTGCACTTAAGGCATCTGCTCTTGAAATAACCGTAACGGGAAAACAGGAAAAGCTCAGTGTCGACAAACTTCTTGAGACTGTAAGTGTTCATGATGAGTCTCACAAAGTGAAAAACGGCGCATGCCCTGAATGCGGCAGTCCCATTGAGCATGTTGAAGGCTGCGATATCTGCTACTCCTGCGGTTATTCTCACTGTAGCTAACCGCAATTATACTAAATAATTATTAAGCCGCGGAAACACATCCGCGGCTTTTTTTATTTTTTTCTTAATTTCACTGTAATTCATTAAAAAAATACTTTAAGATCGAATCATACGGACGATAACTATATCAGGTGGTTTTAGGGCATGGATGCCCGTTTTATGACTAGGAGGTCTTATGAAGTCCAGCGAAGAATTCCTGAGCAATGTTTTTGCCGTTCTCGGACATATAAATCAGGCTATAGAACGTAATGTGTCCATTCTCCTTGAAAAGAAAGTCGAGGGAAAATCATCTCACTTCAATGTAATCCTCAAAGGTGAAAAAGAAGGCGACGTATTTGTAATGGCTTCTGATCTCACCGAAGAACAGCTTAAATGGTATGTTTTCGGACTGGGTGACGGGCTGGGGCTCACCCCTGAACAACTTAAAAATCACACAAAACAACAAAAAACCGCCTGAAAAGGCGATTCTCTAAATAATTATTTATATCGCTTAAGTTCCATAAAAAAGGGCGGACACTGTGTCCGCCTTTTTTATCGCCTGTTTATTTGACGGGAACGCCGCCCCTGCCCTGCATAGGCTGAAAAGGATACTGACCGGTTCTTATTCCGTTGGGAGTTACAGTAATGCTTAGTTTGTTGCCTGCATTATCAGTAACAGGAGCAGACCATATTATAAATCCTCTGGGAGAGGTAAACGCTTCAAGCTTGCCCACTTCATAACCTTTCAGGTTGGCAGCGGCATAATCTTTTATCATTTTTTCAGCTTCAGCTTCTGTGTACTGGGTAATAGTTCTTGGTCCCCTCTGTACATTCGCCTGAGCCATCATGTTTCTGCCATTAAACTGACCGCGCTGGAAATTTGCACCCTGATAATACTGACCGCCGTTCAGGGCACACTGAGCGTATCCCATACCGCCATACATTCCGCCGCCCATGCGTGCGTATGCAGAACCTGCCATTGCAACTGTAAGTATCATTGCTGCAGCTATAACTGTTTTTCTCATTTCATGCCTCCTTAGATGAGCTTTACAAATTATTAAGCAAAGTCCGTTCCTTTTGTGCCAATAATATTTTTGTTTTAATATCAAAGACTAACAGACTTAACATGATTCAGAAGCAAGCTAACTTCCTGCACACCTGCGCAAAAACTGCACACAGTCATAGTTTATTGTGATTATTAAAAAATTGACCGGAACTTGTTAGTCTGTTATCTTTCAAAATCTTTAAGATACGGTGTAAAATGAAATTTCTTCTCATACAATTATATCAGACCGGAGATGTTGTTCTCACCACACATATCCCCAGAGAAATAAAAAAGATTTATCCTGATGCAGAGATAGATTTTCTCACTTTTCCTGCGAACAAACCTGTTCTGGAAAATAGCCCGTATCTGCGGAATATACTCACTATTAACAGGAAAGACGGCTTCAAAGGCTTTCTTAAGACCGTATATGAAGTGCGTAAAAATAAGTATGACGCAGTGCTGGACTTTATGAATAACCCCCGGACAGCGCTTATATGCTTTTTCAGCGGTGCAAAACAAACAGTTGGCTACGCCACAAGCCGCAGGAAAATTTTTTACAACACCCTTGCAGACAGAATTGAAGGAAGCCCGGGGGAAACAAAGCTCTCTCTGGCTGTCCCTTTCATAAAAGGCTTTAAGCTTGAAAATCATAATACAAGACCGGAACTGTTCACATCAGAGGCAGCAGACAATAAAGCGGCTGAAGTTCTGAAAAGCTTCGGAATAAATGATGACGACTTTTTAGTAACAGTTTCACCCACTCATAAGCGGGACACAAGAAGATGGAAGCTTAAACACTTCATTGAGATAACACGCTTCATGACTGAGGAATATGGTGCAAAGGTGATTCTTACCTATGGCCCGGGTGAAAAGGAGTATATAGTAAACAACGTACCGGTTATGCCTGAAAATGTTTTTCTGATGCCGCAGCTCTCACTGTCCGAGTTTACGTCTCTTATAAAAAGGGCAAAGCTTCATATCGGAAATGATTCAGCCCCTCATCACATAGCTACGTCATTCAGGATACCCACTTTCATAATAATCGGTTCATCTCACACTAACTGGGTATTCAATTCGCCTGAGCATACCTTTATTACCAAAGGAATGGAGTGTCAGCCCTGCGGAAAATCAGTATGCTCAATCAGCGGGGATATACCCTGCATGGAAGATCTGACTGCGGACTATGTTAAGCCCGCTTTGAAGAGGTTTATAAATAATGTTCTCCACCTTTAAATCAGTACCTGTAATAAGTTATACAAGCATATCAGATAAAAGCGACATAACTAAGGAAGACTTCAGAAACCATATGAGGTTGATTGCGCAGGAAGGCTACACACCAGTGACCGCCGTTACCCTGCATGACTTCATGTGCGGAGACAGCAGCGTAATCCCTGAGAAACCGCTGGTAATCACCTTTGACGCATGTTTTTTCGACAATTGGATTAATGTTATACCAACCCTTGATGAATTCGGCTTCAAGGCAGTTTTTTTCTGTGTAACCGGTTTTCTGCATGATACTCCGAAAAGGTCAAAAAGATCTGCAATTGAATGTTTAACAAGAGAGCAGAACTTTGAAAAAGCCCTCTGCGGAGGAGACTTCTCCGGTTTTATGAGCAGGCAGGAAATTTATGAAACTGTCCATGAATTCGGACACGAAGTATACAGCGCATCTGTGACCTACCCGATGATATTCCGCTCGTCCTCTGCCACCGGAACATATCCGAATAAGAAGCACTGGTGTTTCAAAAGCGTATGCAACGTTATACAGGAAGGCGATAAAGTTTATGACGTAGGTTCGGCACTTGCTTACAACGGGTACACCATAAAAGACGGCAAGCCCGTATTAAGAGGAATGGACGAGCGTGCCAAACTTTGCCGCTATGAGCTTGAAGAGAGCAAAAAAGAGCTTGAGTACATTCTCGCCCGCCCCTGCGGATTCCTGAGCTGGCCGTGCGGTCAGTATGACAGGCTTTCAGTGAGTATTCTGGAGGAATCCGGATACAAAGGAGCATTCACATTTGACAGAGGCGCAAATGCAAAGCACACAGATGTTCGGATAATAAAAAGAATCAGGGTAAAAGGAGACAAGCCGATATCATGGCTTAAAAGAAGACTTTCCATGTATTCCAATTCAATATCTGCGAGCCTTTTCGGAAGAAAGTTCAAGCTGAAGATTTAGATAAAAAAACCCTCCTTTCGGAGGGTTTGCTATTTACATTACCGGAACAGTTTTTGAAGCGTATGCCATCCGCACAAGTGCGTCATCCAGCTTTGTGGAATAGTAGGCTGTTTTAACACGGAATTCAGCAACTTCGGCGGAAGGAAGCTTCGGCGCCGGAGCTTTGAAAGTGAGCGGGTTTATATACGTGTTCCCTTTTCTTATGCGGTAGTCAACATGCGGACCGGTGGAGATACCTGTGCTGCCCACATATCCTATCACCTCACCCTGCCTTACAAATTTACCCAAACCGACACCTTTTGCAAAGCGGGACAGGTGAAGGAAAAGGGTGTGGTAGTCATTGGTGTGGCGAATACCTATGTAGTTTCCGTTGTATTTGCCGTAACCTTTCTTGCTTATATAGCCGTCAGCGGTTGCATAGATAGGCGTTCCGACAGGAGCAGCATAGTCTACACCGAGATGAGGTCTTACTTTGTTAAGAACAGGATGGAGCCTTTTATAGCTGAATTTTGATGAAATCCTGCTGAATTTCAGAGGTGCCTTAAGGAAACCTTTCTTAAGAGAATTTCCTTCGGGGGTAAAATAGCCTCTTGTCTTACCGTTTTCATAGTACAAGGCACGGATATGCCTGCCGTTGTTGAAAAAATCAGCAGCATGCACCTTACCGTAACCAGCAAATTCACCCTTAATGAAGCGCTTGTCAACAAGGAGGGTAAAGCTGTCACCCGTGCGTATATCTTTAAAAAAGTCTATTTCCCACTCAAATATGTCCGCCAGCTTCATAGCCAGGGAAAAATCTTCGCCGACAGATGTTATTGCTTCATAAAGGCTGTAATCAATGTTGCCTGTAACATAGGTTGTAACTGTTTCAACGGGGTATTCCACCGCTTCAACCCTGAAACTGTCGCCGTTTTTCTCAATAAGAAGCTCCTTATCAAGACTGAGCTTGAAAAGTACGGAGTTCTCATCTGTAAGCAGAGTTGCGCCCGCTTTCAGGGTAAAATCGGGAATCTGGTTTTTAATCTCCTTTGCGATCTCAAGTATCTGAGCTGAGTCGAAGATGTCACCGAGAATAGAATAGAGAGTTTCACCGAATTTGACAGTCCTTTCCATGTACGGAGAGGCGTGGGAAACTGATGCCGTAAAAATAAGCACGGCGGTAAGCAAAGAATAGAAAAGTTTTTTTAACATCACACAGCCTTCTTTTTCTTTTTTTGATAATAAAAGTAGCCCACAAGGATAACGGCTACAAAAACAAGCAGTAAAATACTTATCGTCTTTAATTTACTGTGCATTAGCTCCGGATTGTTTCCGATGAAAAAACCTACCCATGCAAGCACAACAACCCATATACCGGCTCCGAGCCCTGTATAGAAGCAGAACTTGGGAATATTCATTCCTGCTAAACCCGCCGGAAATGAAATATACTGCCTTATCACAGGGATAAGACGCCCGGTAAATGTGGTAACTTCTCCGTGTTTAAGGAAAAATTTTTCAACCTTTCCGAATTTTTCCTCATTGAGAAAGAAGTATCTGCTGTACTTTTTAAGAAGCCCTCTGCCCATATAAACAGCAATAAAGTAGTTTACCAGTGCCCCAATTAAACTACCGGCTATACCGGAAAGAACAACGAGGTATATATTCATCTTCCCCTGCGCCGCAAGGTATCCCGCCGGCGGAACAATCACTTCGCTGGGAAAAGGAACAAATGAGCTTTCCAGAGCCATGAGGAGAACTATCCCCGCATAACCCATACCCTGAACGGCGTCCAGAACTAGATTAACAAATGCACTAAGCATTATCCCCCCTGCCTGTTAAAAGTTCTCGTGCCTGCTCAATTGACGAGGGAGTCTTCTCTCCCGCTATCATAAAGGCGATAACTTCTTCCCTTTCATCAGGATTCAGTTCTTTCACATCGGTTTTCGCCTTATCTCCGGCGGTACCTTTTAGAATGTGAAAGTGCTTGCTTCCTTCAGCGGCAACAACAGGAAGGTGGGTGATAACAATAACCTGCTTACCCCGTGCGATGCTGCTCAGTTTTTTTGCCACCTGCTTTGCAGTTTTTCCGCTTATGCCTGTATCTATCTCGTCAAACACAAGAGTGTCCACACGATCAGACTCGGCAAAAACATCTTTAAGCGAAAGCATAACCCTTGAAATTTCCCCGCCGGAAGCAACTCGTGCCAGAGGAGCAGGCGGAAAACCCGGGTTGGTGGATATATAAAACTCTGTGCGTACGCCGCCCAGTTCGTCAAGTTCATCCTGCTGAAAAAACTCAAGTTTAAAGACAGAATTCTTAAGCTCCAGTTCACTTAAATTCTTAATAATTTCTGAAGAAAGTGTGTCCGCTGCTTTTCTTCTGGCAGAGTTTAAGGCATCGGCTTTTTTAACAGCATCGCTGTGAAACGATGCAACCTCTTTTTCCATTTTGGTGAGGGCATCCTCATCCAGAAAAAGATTATCAAGACGCTCCTTAATCTCCTGACCGTGGCGGATAACCTCTTCCAGGGTTCCGCCGTATTTCTTCATTAGATTAGCAAGGCGGAACTTCCTGTCCATCAGCCTGTTAAGCTCTTCGGGGTCAAGTTCCTGCATATCCAGCATTTTCTCCAGAAAAGCTGTTAAATCAGTAATTTTATAGCCTATTTCTGACAGACTGTCTGCGGCGGAGGCAAGCTCCGTTCCGTAATCAGAAACAGATGACATAAGAGATGATGCACTTCCGATAAGTTCAGAGGCATTCACCTCGCCGTCTTTAAGATAATTAAGGGAAGTTGCCGCAGCCTCACGGATTTTCTCCATGTGTGACAGCATTTTTATCTTTTCCTCAAGCCCTTCATCTTCGGCCGGGTCTATGTTCATTGATTCAATTTCGTTAAGCTGAAATTCCAGAATGTCTTTTTCTTTGAGTGTTTTTGATATGTCTGACTTGATGTTCTCAAACTTTTTTTTCTTTTCCTGATACCTGCCGTAACTCTCCGCATAGTCCGACTTGAAGCGCTGCTCCACTGCTGCATCCAGAAATTCGATATGGCAGGCGGGATTAAGCAGGCGCTGATGCTCATGCTGACCATGTATATCGGCAAATCCATCAGCAACTTCCTTAAGCTGAACTACTGTTGCAAGCTTGTTATTGAGATAAACACGGTTTTTCCCTGCGTTGTCTATCTCTCTGCGGATTATAACTTCATCCTCTATCCCGAACTGTTCTTTGGTTTCATCTGAAAGGTGGGAGAAATCTCCGCTGAAAAGCCCTTCCACCACAAGCTTTTTCTCCTCATCACGAAGAAGTGTTCTGGTAAAGCGTTCACCAAGCAAAAGCTTGAGCGCTCCTATGAATACGGACTTACCCGCTCCGGTTTCTCCGGTGATTATATTCAGACCTTCACCGAATTCGACAGTTGCGGACTCAATAACAGAAAGATTTTCAACACGAAGCATATTAAGCATCAGGAATCGCCCCAGCCGAGTTTTTCCCTGAGAAGGGAGTAATAGTTTTTATTTTTAGGCACAACAAGCACAGTGGGCGACTTTGCCTTTTTAACCGATATGGTCATTGCGGGGTCAATGGACCGCCATACCTGACCGTCATAGGTTATCGAAACATTTTCATCCCTGCTCCTGAGCTTTATTTCAATATGGCTGCTGTCATTGACAACAATTGGTCTGTTTGTGAGAGCATGAGGGCATATGGGCGAGATGATTATTGTTTCCGTCTCAGGATGGACTATGGGTCCTCCTGCTGCGAGATTATATGCGGTTGAACCTGTGGGGGTGGAAATTATGAGCCCGTCCGCCCTGTAGCGGTTCACAAAATCACCGTCGATATAGACATCCATCTCGATGATTCTCGCAAGGTCGGATTTATTGATAACAACATCGTTAAGAACTTCAATTTCAAGAGTCTTCAGTCCTTCTTCCTCAATATGACAATGAAGCTTCATTCGTTTTTCAAGCTTGTAGTCATCATTAAGAAAATCATCAAGGGAGTTGATAACCTCATCGACTCTCGTTTCGGTAAGAAAACCAAGCCTGCCGAGGTTCACACCGAGAACCGGCGTTTCTTTGCTGCCGAGGAGACGTGCAGCGGAAATCAGAGTCCCGTCACCGCCAAGTACGATAACAAGATCTGATTTTTCTCTGATTTCTTCATGGTCGGTAGGAGCGACACCCATAACATTTGCCGCTTTTTCCTCAAAGAGGATATCCACATCTTTTCCGGAGAGAAAATAGCACACCTTTTCAAGTGTCTGCCTGACTTGTTCTCCGTGAGGTTTTGCTACTATAGATATAGTTTTCATTCACAACCCGTCTGATTATCTCCGCTGAATCACCGGAGTCTGACGGCTGATTGTATACAAAATACGCAGGATATTCAAGATTTCCTTTTGCACCGCGTATCGGCGACTGGGTCAGACCGTGGAAAAAGAAGGATGATTCCCCGGCACATCCGGCGATATATTGTATCACCCGCTTATGTACAGAGGTGTCGGTAACTATACCGTTTTTGCCGATCTCGCCCCTTTCTGCTTCAAACTGCGGTTTTATAAGAAACACAGCTTCCGTTCCTTCCTTACAGAACTGAACACATGAGGGGATAATCATGGAAAGTGAAATGAACGAAACATCGGAGACAATTATATCAATCTTCTCACCGATGGTCTCAAAAGGGATAGTACGGAAGTTGGTTTGTTCAAGGCTGATGACACGGCTGTCTTTTTTCAGCTTTTCATGAAGCTGGTTTGTGCCCACATCAACGGCAAAGACTTTCAGCGCACCTTTCTGAAGAGCAAGGTCAGTAAATCCGCCGGTTGATGAGCCTATATCGAGAACTGTTTTGCCTGTGAAGTCCAGACCAAAAGCACTGACAGCCTTTTCAAGCTTCAGTCCGCCCCGGCTTACATACGGCAGTGTTTCCTTTAGCCTCAGAACAGCCTCACGGCTTATGAGCTGACCGGGTTTGTCCACCCGGTGATCATCCGCAACAGCCAGCCCCGCCATTATCAGGCGTTTAGCATGCTCCTGAGACTCTGCCAGCCCGTATTCCACTAAAAGCAGATCAAGGCGTTCTTTTTTCATAATCCGCCGTAAACGGATTTTACTCTTTCAAACATCTGCTCTGCGGTGAGCCCGCAAATCTGTCTGAGTTCCTTAACTGAGCCATGCTCTATAAATTTATCGGGTATTCCGCAGCGCACAACCTTTGCACTGCTGCCGCCGTCCATAAGTATAGACTGAACCTCTTCTCCGGCACCGCCTTTAACCGATCCCTCTTCCACTGTAACAACAAGTTTTTTGGAACCTATGACATTACAGAGATAATCCTGATCAAGGGGTTTAAGGAAACGAAGATTTATAAGAGAAACACTGCCGTATTCCTCTTTAAGCATCTTCCATAGTTTATAGGACTCCTCAAAAATATGCCCCACAGAAACCACAGCTATGCTGCCTTCGGCTTCAATAACTTCCGGCTTGCCGTACTCCACAGAGGAAACAGGCAGTTCGGTATAGTGGTGTGCCTCGCCCCTTGCGTACCTCACAGCGGACGGTCCTTTGAGCGCCATGGTCATTTTAAGCATGGTTTCAAGCTCATAGGCATCTTTCGGAAGCATTATGGAGATGTTCGGTATCATACGGAAATAAGAAATATCGAAAACACCGTGGTGAGTGGGTCCGTCTGCCCCCACGAGCCCGCCTCTGTCTATACAGAAGACAACTGGAAGGTTCTGGATTGCAACATCATGTATAATCTGGTCAAACGCACGCTGAAAAAATGTGGAGTAAATGGCGACATAAGGGCGTATGCCGCTTATGGCAAGACCTGCGGCGAATGTAACCGCATGCTGTTCAGCTATGCCTACATCAAAAAAGCGTTCAGGAAACTTCTGCTCAAACTCGCAAAGTCCTGTACCATCCTTCATGGCGGCGCTTATGGCGGCTATTTCTTTATTCTGAGCGCCCATTTCGGCAATAACCTTACCGAAAACGTCTGTATATGATTCTGCACTGCCCAACTTTGCGGAACAGCCTGTGCTTATATTAAATGATGAAACGCCGTGGAAGCGGGAAGGATCATTCTCCGCAAATTCGTAACCGTGCCCCTTTTTGGTGGAAACATGTATGATTACAGGTCCGTCCTGAAGCATGGCATTCTGGAAAGCCTTATCAAGATCGGATATCTTATGACCGTTCACAGGCCCGATATATCTTAGCCCAAGTTCTTCAAAAAGGATGCCAGGAGTAAAAAGCCCGACTATACCTTCTTCAACTTTTTTAGCTATTTTAAGAAGCCTCGGACCGAGAGGACGTTTTTCCAGGAGGTTCTGAACATCTTTCCTGAAACGGGTGTACATTTTACCAGTCATAAGGTTTGAAAGGTAGTGTGAAAAGGCGCCCACGTTGCTGCTGATCGACATTTCATTGTCATTCAGCACAACTATCATGCGTTTGTCCAGATGTCCGAGGTTGTTGAGAGCCTCAAAAGCCATTCCGGCAGTCATTGCGCCGTCACCTATCACAGCAACGACTTTTCTGTCACGCTCCAGTATGGAATCAGCAGCAGCCATACCAAGACCTGCGGATATGGATGTGCTTGTATGCCCCACACCGAAAGCGTCAAAAGAGCTTTCCGAGGGTTTTATAAAGCCTGATATACCTTTATAAGTCCGTAATGTGTGGAATCTGTCCTTCCTGTCTGTCAGGATTTTGTAAGCATATGACTGATGCCCCACATCCCACACTATGCGGTCATAAAGAGGTGAGAAGTTTCTCAGCAGACTTATGGTAAGCTCCACTACACCGAGACTGGGAGCAAGATGTCCGCCGTTTTTGGAAACAGTGTCGATTATAATTCCTCTTGTTTCAGCGGCAAGAACATCTGTCTGCTGATAATCAAGCTTTTTTATATCGTCGGGAAGCTTCAGTTTATCGATTGTTCCCATCTAGTTTTTACGCTCCAGTACGTATTTGGCAATCTCAATACATGGTCTCGCCGCTTTGCCGTATGGTTCAACTATGGCAATAGCCTCCGCAGTGAGTTCAGATGCAATCTTCATGGACTTCTCAACACCATAGAGAGCCGCATAAGTGGCTTTACCCTCCGCTGCATCCTTACCTATGCTTTTGCCCAGTTCCTCTGCTGTGGAGGTAACATCGAGGACATCATCCACAACCTGAAATGCCAGCCCTATCTTTTTACCGTAGGACTTCATGTTTGCTTTGTCAATATCCTCACCGTAGCCAAGTATTGCTCCAAGCTCGGCGCTGTATGATATGAGGCTGGCTGTCTTGTGCATGTGAATGTAGTCCACAGTTTCCTCTTCCGGTTCAGACTTTTCGGCCTGCATATCAGCAAACTGACCGCCCACCATGCCTTTGTCCCCTGCCGCAGCAGCAAGCTTGAAAGCCGCTTCCGCCATGAGAGGTGCTTCTATATCCGGATTGATTTCCTTGTTGAGCATAATTTCAAATGCCTTGGTTAAAAGTGCATCTCCGGCGAGAATAGCTGTCGCTTCGCCGAATACCTTATGGTTTGTAGGTTTACCCCTGCGGTAGTCGTCATTATCCATAGCAGGAAGATCATCATGAACAAGAGAATAAGTGTGCAGTATCTCAACCGCAGCCGCATAAGGGGTAACCTTGTCAAAGTAGCTGTCAAATATGCCGAATGATGAGAAGATAACAGCGGGGCGCATGCGCTTTCCGCCTGCATTGAGGCTGTAGTTCATAGCCTTTACAAGCCCTGCGGCATGAATATCAGCCGGAACTATATGATTTTCAAAAAATTTATTTACTCTGTCCGCCCAGAACTCAACGTAACCTTTCAGATTAAAATCATTCATCAGCAGACTCCGTCTGTATGTTCCCTTCGCTGTCAGCGCTGAGAACCTTGTTAACTTTTATTTCTATTTCATCAAGCATTTTGCGTGATTCTCTGCCAAGCTGCATCCCTTCCTGAAAAAGAGCGAGGGTCGTTTCTATATCAAGCTCAGAGTTTTCCAGTTTTTCCACTATTTCCTCAAGCCTCTTCAGCTTGGTTTCAAAAGCACCAGTCTCTTTCATCTCAACTCACACAGCACTTTTTCAGCGTGCCCTTTTGCTTTCACGTTTTTAAACGCTTTCAGTACAGTTCCGTCAACATCAATGATAAATGTGGAGCGGATGATACCCATGTATGTTTTGCCGTAATTCTTCTTTTCTCCGTATGCGCCGTAGACGGCAGCACAAATCTTATCAGGATCTGCGAGAAGAAGAATGTCCAGATTATGTTTCTGTTTAAATTTTCTATGACTTTCAGCGCTGTCCGGGCTGACACCGACGATAACACAGCCTTCACCTGCATATTCCTTCGCAAGTTTATTAAACTCAATAGCTTCAGTTGTGCATCCGGGGGTATTGTCTTTGGGATAGAAGTAAAGAATCAGCTTTTTTCCGCTGAAATCGTGAAGAGAATGAGTTTCGCCGTCATCCCCTTCCAAAGAGAAACACGGGGCAGGATCACCCGTTTTGAGTTCAGCCATTATCAATCACCTTTTTCCTTTGCCGTTTTGGCGTAAAGCTGCCCGCAGGCGCCGTCAATGTCGCTTCCGAGGCTCTTTCTGATAAATGTACCAATCCTCTCTTGTATCAGATAATTCTGAAATTTTAAAGTTTCTTTTTCCCCTGCGTTTCTGAACTGCCCGTCAACAGAGTTGTTATAGGCAATGAGATTCACCTTTACAGGCATTCCCTTGAACAGCTTTGCAAATGCCTTGGCGTCTTCTTCGGTGTCGTTGAAGCCTTTCAGGAGAACATACTCAATCATAATCATTTTATGTTTGCTGACAGGAAGTGCTTTCACGGTGCGGATAAGCTCATCCAGAGGATATTTTCTGGATATGGGCATTATTTTCTCTCTCTTTTCCTGTGTGGGAGCGTTGATCGAAACAGCAAGATTAACAGGCTTATCAAGCTCAAACAGCTTCGGAAGCTTGTCCGTGAGTCCTGATGTGGAAACGGTGATCCTTCTGTAGGAAAAACCGTAGCCGTTGTCGTCAAGCAGAACAGTGATAGCGGGAAGAAGGTTCTCAAGATTATCCAGAGGCTCTCCCATACCCATAAACACGAGGTTTGTGAGCCTGCGCCCCTCCGCACGGAGCATATCGTCCATTGTGCGAACCTGAAGCAGTATCTCACCCACAGTTAGGTTACGGACAAAGCCCATCTTCGCTGTGGAACAGAAAGCGCAGCCCATACGGCATCCGACCTGAGTGGATATACAGCCTGTTGCACGGTCAAAGTCTCTCAGAGTGACAGCTTCAATCATGTTTCCGTCACCGAGACGGAAAAGGAGCTTCATGGAGTCGTCCTGCATGGAGCGCTGCTGCTTTATAACCTCAAAAGGGGTAAACCCGCACTCAGCCGTAAGCTTTTCACGCAGCTTCTTTGAGAGGTTTGTCATCTGATCGAAATCCAGTACACGTTTATTGTGTATCCAGTCGAAAATCTGATCAGCACGGAATTTTTCAAAGCCGATCTGCGTGAAATATTCACGCATCTGCTCTTTGGACATGGAGTCCAGCATTATTAAGTCAGTATTGATTTGCGGCATCAGCCTTCCAGAATATTACCTGCTGTTTCGTCCGTGGGATGGATGCTGAAAAGTCTGTGCAGGTTTGTACTGTCGAAAATTTTGTTAATCTCTTCGTTAAGGTTGGTGAGGAAAAGCATTTTTCCCCTTTCTTTCAGAAACTTCAGAATCTGAATAAGCTCACGGAGACCCGAACTGTTGAGGTAGTTTACTCTTGAGAAGTTGACTATAACTGCGTCATAGAAATCATGCTCAATGATGAAGGTTTTCATCTCCTCGCCGTTGTAAGAGTCTATTTCATGAAGCGGATAAAGCACTTCCACAGTTTTTCCTTTAAAGTCCTTTACTTCTCTGCTGAACGCCATTCGTAGCACCTAGCCTATGAGTTTTCTCAGTTCGAGCTGTCTTTTAAAAACATATTTAATTACTTTGTCCCTGTCAACAGTGTTCATACCCAGGAATTTCAGCCCGGCTTCATAACGCTGGTCCTCATGGGCGACACTCCGCATAACAACGGCTCGTGTCGACTTGAGTTCAGGAACCATGTCTCCGAAGTATATATCAACTTCCTGTCCGTGTTCAAGCCTGTATCCGCCGGTGACTCTCATACCGCCGCCGGAAATATCCTGAACATACGCTTCAAAGACATCATCAACAGGACTCCCCTTTTCGTCCTCATAAGAAGCAAGGATTTTTACCCTTGCCCTTGTATTGATTCTGAAAAATTCTCGCAGTTCCTTTCTGAAAACTACTGATGGCTTTTCTATCTCAAGCATGGGTATCTGCTCTTTCAGGCGGGAGAGAACCTTGGACTGGAAGCTGAAACGTCCTCCGTCGCCCACATATGAGACATTAATACTGATCCCCAAAGCCAGAGGAACGGGAAATCCTTTCTCACTGGGCATAGTTATGCGTATAGTTTTAGGGGTGATATCCTCAATGCGGGAGTCAAAAACTCCCGGATATTCACCAAACTTTACATCAAGAATAATTTTCTGATTTATTATCAGAAACTTGTCAACGTTTGTGTATTTTTCCACTGATGCGTCACCGTCAATTTAAAACAAAACCGGTATGATTTATATTAATCTATATGATTTATTTGTAAATTAAAAATGTTAAGGAGAAGCCTTCTCCTCCTTAACATATCGGTCTGTATGAAAAAAATCTAAGCCTTGAAATTTCTGCTGCCGGGTTTTATAGCGGGAAGACCCTGTTTACAGAGGGGACAGTCCGAAGGATCATAGGTATGAACATCTATCTGAAGAAGAGAGATAAAAGGAACATCAAACTGCGCCTCTCCGCTGCTTCTGTCCACAAGGCTGACAACAGCCTGAATATCTCCGCCGGCATCACGCACAGCCTGCATACACTCTTTTGTTGATTTACCTGTGGTAACAACGTCCTCTGCGATTACGATCTTTTCATTAGGTTTTACAATAAAGCCTCTGCGGAACTGAACAACATTGTCAACTCTTTCAGTAAAGAGAGAACGCTTTCTGAGCTGTCTGGCAAACTCATAACCGAAACGTATGCCGCCCACGGCAGGGCTCACTACTGTTGTGAAATCCAGATGGTAAGTCTGAAGAACAAGGTCGTTGATCAGCCTTTCCGCAATAGCCGGATACTGCATAATCAGCGCACACTGAAGATACTTGTCACTGTGGAGACCGGACGAGAGCAAAAAATGCCCCTCAAGGAGTGCGTTGTGTTTGTTGAATACTTCCAGAATCTGTTCGTTTGTCATTTTCCCATTTCCTCACTTATTCTGCATGCGGCAAGATACGGATCTTCCGCCTTGGTTATTGGTCTGCCGACCACAATATAATCTGTACCGAGTCTTTTTGCGTCAGCCGGAGTTACAACCCGTTTCTGATCGTCCACAGAAGAATCAAGAGGTCTGATGCCCGGAGTAACGGTTATGAAATCCGTTCCGAGGGCTGATTTTATTATTCCGGTTTCCTTGGCGGAGGAGACTACTCCGTCCAGCCCTGCTTCCTGCACTGTTTTTGCAAGATGCAGAACATAGTCCGCCGTGGTGTTGAAACCTATATTATATTTCTGAAGGTATTTTTCATCCAGACTGGTGAGAAGAGTAACCGCTATCATAAGAGGAGCTTTAACATTGCGCTTTGTACATTCCTCTCTCATGGAATCAGCGGCGGTTTTCATCATTTCCACACCGCCCTGGGCGTGAACATTAACCATATCCACGCCATATTTCAGTGATGAGTGCAGAGCCCCTGCCACAGTATTTGGAATATCATGAAACTTGAGATCAAGAAAAATGTTTTTGTTTTCCGACTTCAGAAATTCCAGAGCCTCCTGCCCGCAGGATACAAACAGTTCAAGCCCGACCTTGTACCAGCTTACCGAATTGCCGATTTTAGTTACTATGTCTTTTACTGGTTTAATATCGCTGTAATCCAGCGCAACAATAATTTCCGGTTTCACACAATCACCCGCTTAAGAATTAGTCTGAGTCGGTTTTACTGCCGGAATGGCAAACAGATGCTCCATTCGGCGACAGATAAAACGATCTATGATAGGTCAGTGAAAAGGGTTACGTCAAGGTACTTTTTAATCAGTTTCCTGTGTAAGACGAATAAGCTTCTTTTTTAACTCATTCTTTTTCCGGAAGCTTTCGGGGCTGTCACCTGTGGAGTTTTCAAGAAGGTTAGTATTTTCTATTATGCGCTTAATCCTTTCAGCGAGGATCCTGCCCATTGTTCCGCCTATTTCTGCGGTAGTTTCCTCTGCGTATTGATCATTTGCAGTGATTATAAGATCAGTCTTCAGGCTGAAAAACAGACTGCTGACTTTATAAAAATTGCTTAGTCTGTTTAACAGTGCAATTTTGTTTTCCAGTATAAGATCCTGATCAAAAAACTCAGTCATAGCCGATCGCTCGCCTCCGGGAATCTCCTTACAGATCATCGAAAAAATCAGCCGATACTTGAGCTAAAAATTAAAAAAGCCGCCCGAAGGCGGCTTAAAATGCTGTTAAAACTTCTTTATAGCCTTTGTGGGGCAGACTTCCTCACACTTTCCGCAGTTTATGCAGATGTCAGGATCAATGACCGCAAGGAAGTTATCCACCTGAATTGCCGTGACCGGACAGTTTTTAGCACAAAGCTTACAGCCTATGCAGCCAACTGAACATGCTTTCTTCACATCCCCGCCCTTGTCTTTAGACATACAGGCTACAACAAATGGTTTATCCTGCTCTATTATAGTGATAATGCTTCTGGGGCATGCCTTAACACACATACCGCATGAGGTACACTTTTCCTCTATAATAACAGGCAGTCTGTTTTCATCCATATACATGGCATCAAACCCGCATGCCTTAACGCAGCTTCCCTCACCCAGACAGCCGTATGAGCAGAGCTTGTTTCCGCCAGCCAGCATATTTACACTGTGGCAGTCCTTCGGTCCGTAATAATCATATTTTTCAGGGGCTTCCGTTCTCCCGCCTTTACAGCGGACTCTGGCAACTTTTTTTACGTTTGAGCCAAGCTCAAGCCCCAGAAGAGCCGCTATCTCTTTTGCGCTTTCGGCTCCCAGAACAGGACATGCGTTCGGAGCGGATTTGCCCTGAACAATAGACTCCGCCAATGCCGCACACCCCGGAAACCCGCATCCGCCGCAGTTGGCAGCAGGCAGAAGATTGCCGACCTGCTCTATGCGGGGGTCTTTCTCCACATGGAACTTCTTTGAAGCTATCATCAGCCCTAAACCGGCTACAAATCCGGTTGAAAGCATTGTAAGTATCGCTGCTGTCATATTTTCACCTACTTAACCAGTCCGCTGAAGCCCATGAAGGCAAGAGCAAGGATTCCTGCGGTTATGAAAGCTATGGGAACACCTCTGAAAAGGTACGGAATGTCGGAAAGCTCTGTTCTCTCCCTCAGTCCGGCAAAAAGCACAAGGGCAAGTCCGAAGCCCAGAGCCGAGCCTATTGTGAAAACAAGCATTGTGACAAATCCGAAACCGGACTGTATGTTGATTATCGCCGCACCGAGTATGGCGCAGTTTGTGGTGATCAGCGGGAGGAAGATACCGAGGCTCTTGTAAAGATCCGGCGATGTCTTCTCAATAACCATTTCAACAAACTGCACAAGTGAAGCGATTACGAGTATGAAAACTATTGTCTGGAGATATCCGATACCGAATTTATTAAGCACTGTGTACTGGATTATCCATGTTATTACACCTGCAACAGCCATGACGAATGTTACCGCAAGGCTCATGCCTATGGCTGTATCAACCTGTCTGGAAACACCGAAAAATGGGCATATACCCAGAAAGCGGCTTAGTACAAAGTTATTTACCAGTACCGCTCCCACAAATATCAGCGCAAGTTCAGCCATGTGTCACCGCCCTGCCCGCTTTCGCACGCTTTCTTTCCTCTATCCAGTTATTCGCAGCCAGTATGAAACCGAGAACAATGAATGCACCCGGGGGGAGAATCATAAGTATCGCAGGGCTGAAACCTTCGGGAAACAGGCTTAAGCCGAAGAATGAACCGTTTCCGAGGATTTCCCTTATTCCCCCAAGGAGAAACAGAGCAAAGGTAAAACCGAGCCCTGTGCCTACAGCATCAAGGAACGAATCGCCGACACCGTTCTTGGAGGCGAAGCTTTCCGCTCTGCCGAGAACAACACAGTTTACAACTATAAGAGGTATGAAAAGCCCCAGAACTTTATGGAGATCATGGACAAATGCGTTCATCATCAAATCCACAACAGTAACGAAACTGGCGATGATGACGATGAAGGCAGGAATGCGCACCTTTGCGGGGATAACGCTTTTTATGAGCGATACAACAGAGTTTGAGCCAATGAGAACCGCTGTAGTAGCAAGCCCCATGGCTATACCGTTTACAGCAGAGGTTGTAACGGCCAGAGCGGGACAGAGCCCCAGAACCTGCTTAAGCACGGCATTATTTTTAAATATACCGTCAGTAAGGCTTGCGAGTTTCATTTCTCCACCTCCGCCAGGGCTTTATCCATAAAGGCGAGCCCTGAAGTTACCGCTTCGCAGACAGCACGGGGTGAAATAGTCGCCCCGCTGAACTGCTCTATGTTACCGCCGTCTTTTTTAACGGCTATGTTATCGTCTTTTGTAAGCCCTTTGAAACTGTCCCTGAAGTGGGGTGTTTCTATCTTGTTTCCCAGACCGGGTGTTTCAGCGTGCTTAAGTATCTCAATCCCCGTAACCTTTCCTTCGAGGTCAACCCCCATAAGCACCACAATGTCACCGCTGTAGCCCTTGGGTGATACACTCTGCACCGCATAAGCCAGAAGTTTCCCTTCCTTCTTTGCGGGATAAAGCATTCTGCCTTCCACCTCAACTGCTTCCTTATCAGGCTCGTTATCAAATTCCGGCAGAACCACGTTAAGGCCTTTGAGGAAATCCTTTCTGTATTCCTCCGCTATGCGGTCTTTAGTGAAGTCATACACAAATGCGAGAATAAGCGAGGCTATGCCCGCTATCACAGTGAGTACGACAACCATCATCACAGAGTTTCTGTTCATGATTTCACCTCACCGAAGCTTGCGGGGCGCATGTAGTTATCAATAAGAGGAGTAACTGCGTTCATGATAAGAATGGAGAATGCCACTCCTTCGGGATAACCGCCGAAGAGCCTGATTACAACCGTAAGAAGTCCGCATCCGAAGCCGAAGAGTATCTGTCCCCTGATTGTCATGGGACAGGTTACGTAATCAGTCGCCATGAAGAATGCACCAAGCATAAGCCCGCCTGCAAAAATATGCTGAAGGGGGTTGAGAGTTTTTTCAGGGGATATAAGCCAGTAAAGCCCTGTGAGAACAAAGACTGTAGCAAGATATGTAAAAGGAATGTGCCATTTTATTATACGCTTCCATATAAGGAAGAGACCGCCTATCAGCACTGCTATGGCAGAATCCCCGCCGAGGCATCCGCTCACTGTTCCGATGAACAGGTCGCTTATATCTGCCATTCCGGTGGAGACAATGTGTCCGCTGCTGATTATCTCAGACTTTATCTGCCCTAAAGGTGTTGCTGTACTTACTGCATCAAACATGAAGCCGCTTTTCAGCGTTGAGGGTTCTATCCATGAGGTCATTTCCGCAGGCCATGCGATAAGCAGAAACACCCTGCCCACCAGAGCGGGGTTAAACGGGTTCTGCCCCAGACCGCCGAAAACCTGTTTTGATATTATAATAGCCACAAAGCTGCCCGCAAGAACCAGCCACCAGGGCGGCGAAGGGGGCATGTTCATGGCGAGGAGAACAGCGGTTACAAGTGCGCTGTTGTCTCTCACTGTTACAGGGAGTTTGCGTATTTTAAGGAACAAAGCCTCAAGCCCGAGACAGAATATAACCGCAAGAGCGTAGGTTTTTACTGCATAAAAGCCGTACACATAAACAGAAACCAGAATGCTGGGAACAAGTGCCAGCACCACAAACATCATCACTTTATCAGTGGTAAGAGGGTCTCTGGTGTGGGGAGAAAAGGAAACCAGAAATTTATTATCAGCCATTTTTCTCCGCCTCCCTAGCTTTAAGAACCTTCATAACCTCACGTTTGGATGTTTTGAAACCGCCTGCGAGGTTGCGTCGTGACGGACAGTCATAGGAACAGCATCCGCATTCTATACAGTTCATCACATGCCAGTCGGCAAGTGATTCATACATCTCTCTGACTACGAACCTGTCCATTACAGAGGGGATAAGCCCCATAGGACAGACATCAACACAGCGACCGCAGCGTATGCAGTTACACTGTTTGAGATCGGGCAGGTCTTCCTCTCTGAAAACCAGAATCCCGCTTGTGCCTTTCATCATAGGCACATCAAGGTTTGACAGAGCAAAGCCCATCATAGGTCCGCCCATAACAACCTTACGGGGTTCACCGAGGAAGCCTCCGCAGTAATCTATGATATCCTGAACCGGAGTGCCGACACGCACCAGAAGGTTTTTAGGCTCTTTAACTGCTCCGGTAACTGTAACTACTCTTTCTATGAGCGGTTTTTTATTTTCCACAGCATCATAAACAGCAAGACATGTTCCCACATTATGCACTATCACGCCCACCTCAAGGGGGAGCATGCCTTCGGGAACTGTCCTGTTGAGACACGCCTTAATAAGCTGCTTTTCACCGCCCTGCGGGTACTTTACCTCAAGGGGAACAAGTTCAAACTTATATGATGAAGCAAACTTTCCGAATGCTTCCAGAGCATCAGCCTTGTTTTCCTCTATTCCTATTATTAGATTTTCGATGTTGAGAGCCCTGCGGATCAGATCAGCGCCCTTGATAATCTCTTCTGTTTTCTCAAGCATAAGCCTGTGGTCACAGGTGAGATAGGGTTCGCATTCTGCTCCGTTAAGCAGGAGAGTATCGACCTTTTTAGGTGGACTGAGTTTAACATTTGAAGGAAAAGTCGCTCCGCCGAGACCGACTATTCCTGCGTTCAGAACTGTTTCCTGAAATTTTTCAGATACATTTACAGGGAGAATTTCGTCCTGCTCACCGGATGCTTCAATTATTATTCCAGCAGTTTTACCTGAAACGGGATGAGGCAGGCTCTGTAAAGCAACCACTCTGCCGGAAACAGGAGCATGTATATTAGCGCTGATGAAGCCTGCTGCCTGCCCTATCAGTTCCCCTGCTTTTACTTCCTGATTTTTTGCCACCAGCGGTTTCGCCGGAGCCCCTATGTGCTGTGCGAGCGGAACCCCGTACAGCGCACCCTCTTTAACGGGCATAACCTCAATTGGCTTGCCCGACGTCGCACCCTTATTGTAGTCAGGGTGAACGCCTCCTCTGAATCCAAAAAACGGCATGAGCCTACCCTTTATTAAATTGTTCAACTATTATATTAGTTTCCGCCAGAATTTCGTCAGCAAGGGCGTCCTCGTAGTAGAGTTCGTAAACTATGCGTACGATTCCGGCATTAATGATCATTTTGGTGCAGATGGAGCAGGGTTTGGTGTTGCAGTAGAGAGTGGCGCCCTTGATCGGTACGCCGTGATAAGCAGCCTGAAGTATAGCATTCTGTTCGGCATGAAGCCCTCTGCAAAGCTCATGCCTCTGTCCTGAGGGGACGTTAAGTTTCTGCCGCAGGCATCCGGTGACTTCGCAGTGAGTCACTCCGGCAGGCACACCGTTATAGCCTGTGGCGAGTATATGATTGTCTTTAACAAGCAATGCTCCGACCTGCCTTCTTAAACAGGTGGAGCGCTGTTTTGCGATATTAGTTATTTCAATAAAGTACTGATCCCAGCTTGGTCTCAATACAGTACCCCCGCATAAAGGAAAAGCCCTTTGCATGAGCTTTTTCCCATATTATTGAGCATGTTATTTTTCCTCTGACAAATACTTCCGCCATCTTTCTGCGGCAAGTCTGTCCAGCTTGTCGATACGTTTCTGGTGTCTTCCGCCGTCAAAGGGTGTTGTAAGCCACAAATCAACCATATCCACTGCACGGTCAAATGTGATAACTCTGCCGCCGAGGGCGAGAACATTTGAGTCATTGTGCATTCTGGACATTTTAGCGGTATATGTATCCCAGCAGAGGGCAGCCCTGATGCCGGGGATCTTATTAGCAGAAATGGAAATACCTATGCCGGAACCGCATATTACTATGGCCCCGTCAGCTTCGCCGTCAGCAACGGCTATACCGGCCGCAGCGCCGAAATCAGGATAGTCCACGGAGCTTTCGTTATCTGTTCCCAAATCTAAAACATCTACCCCGTATTTTAATATGTAATTTTTTAACTGTTCCTTAAGTTCAAACCCGCCGTGGTCACTGGCTATTGCGATTTTCTTAAAGACTGAAATACGGCTGCACATATTATCTCCCGAACAAAGGTTCGCTATACTAGCACTTATGTTCTAAAATTCAACATTTTTCGGAATATTTCTTAAAAATATCCGGAATTATTTACTGTACACTAATAGTTTCTGGGTATATCAAGCATCTTCTGAATACAGCGGACGCCCTTCTCCCTTATATCCTCCGGCACTGTTATAACATGCTGTTTATAAAGCAGCGCCTCATAAAGACTTTTAAGGGTGGTCTTCTTCATATTTTTACAGATAAACCCGTCATAAGCAAAGATAAACTCCTTGTCAGGGTTCTGCTTTTCAAGGAGATAACGTACGCCTTCTTCAGTGGCGATTATAAAGCGTTTATTACTGCTTTCACGGCAGTAGGTGTATATGCCTGAAGTGGAGCATACGTGATCCGCAAGATCAACAACTGAAGGCGGATTTTCAGGATGCGCCACAACGAGAGCATCGGGGTATTTTTCTTTAAGCTGTCTGACTTCAAGCTCGGTGGTTCTGTTATGAATGGGACACCAGCCCTGCCAGAGAATCATCTTTTTATCAGTAAAGCGTGACACATAGTGACCGAGGTTACGGTCAGGCACGAAAATTATCTCATCAGCGTCAACATGTTTTATGACATTTACAGCATTAGCAGATGTGCAGCATATGTCGCTCTCCGCCTTGACCTCGGCGGTGGTATTCACATAACAGACAACTGCTGCATTGGGGTGCTGTTTTTTAAACTCACGGAGCTTATCCGCCGTAATCATGTCCGCCATGGGACATCCGGCGTTTATTTCGGGCAGGAGAACAGTTTTATGGGGCGAAAGCATGTAAGCTGTCTCCGCCATGAAATGAACTCCGCAGAAAACTATTGTGCTTTTATCTGTTTCTGCCGCCTGTATGCTTAAACCGAGCGAATCGCCGGTAATATCTGCAATTTCCTGAATTTCATCAGGCTGGTAGTTGTGAGCAAGGATAACTGCGTCCATCTCTGCGGCAAGACGTTTAATTTCTTTACGGTAGTCCATTTACTCCCCCGATGTTTGTGATATTTTTGAATAACGGACGATTTTTCCGAGATCATCATACTCGAAAAACAGGGCATTAAACACCATTTTACCCGCTTTTTCAACCTCATATTTCCTCGGAACACCGCCCAGAAAGCGCTCTATCGGCGCATCTGCACTCATTCCGATTACAGAGTCAAGCCCTCCGCACATTCCGACATCTGTCAGATACAGTGTTCCGTTAGGGAGCAGTCTGTCATCATTTGTCTGTACGTGAGTGTGAGTTCCGAGAACTGCTCCCGCCCTGCCGTCAACATAAAGGCCGAAGGCATTTTTTTCGCTTGTGGCTTCCGCATGGAAGTCAACAAGGATGAAGCTGTCGCTTATTTCAGGATAGATTGTGTCAAATTTCCTGAAAGGGCAGTCGGAAAGAGGCATGAAAACTCTGCCCATAAGGTTCATCAGCGTAAACTTACTGCCGTTTTTTTCTATGGTTATATAACCTTTTCCGGGTGTGCCGTCAGGATAGTTTGCGGGGCGGACAAGCTTGTCCAGATGATTGATGAATTTTTCGGATTCTTTAACGTCAAAAACATGGTTGCCTGAACTCATGAGATCCACGCCATAGGACAGAATGTCCTTATAGAGGGCTTCGGTTATTCCGAAGCCGTTTGCAGAGTTCTCAACGTTTGCTATCACAATGTCAAGCCCAAGCTCTTCACGGAGCTGAGGTACGGCGGAGCGAAGCAGGCTTCTGCCTGCTTTGCCCATAATATCGCCTATATGAAGTATCTTCATTTACTCTTTATTTCGCATATCCCACAGAGCGGGCTTCCCTGATTACGGTAACTCTGATCTGTCCGGGGTATGTGAGTTCTTCCTCTATCTTCTTGGAAATGTCTTTCGACAATGTTACAAGCCTTTCATCAGTAACCTTGTCAGGCTCAACTATTATGCGGACTTCTCTTCCTGCCTGAATAGCATAGCATTTGCTGACACCTTCAAACGAGGAGGCGATAGTCTCAAGGTTTTCGAGCCTTTTAAGGTATGATTCAAGAACCTCTCTTCTTGCTCCGGGTCTGGATGCGCTCATTGCGTCCGCAGCCTGCACAAGAACAGATTCAACGCATTTGAACTCCTCCTCTCCGTGGTGAGAGGCTATGGCGTTGAGGACACGCCAGTCTTCCTTGTATTTTTTGGCAACTTCCACACCGATTTCGGTATGTGAGCCTTCACTTTCGTAGTCAATCGCCTTTCCGATGTCATGGAGAAGACCGGCACGTTTTGCGATTTTTTCGTTAAGCCCAAGTTCCGCAGCCATTGTTCCGCATATCTTAGCAACTTCTATAGAGTGTCCAAGCACGTTCTGACCGTAGCTTGTTCTGTATTTAAGCCTGCCGATAAGCCTTGATATATCTTTGTGAACACCGTGGACTCCGAGATCAAAAAGAGTCTGCTCGCCCACTTCGAGAACATGTTTTTCAAGCTCTTCACGGCATTTGTCGTGAAGTTCTTCAATTCTTGCCGGATGTATACGCCCGTCGGTCACAAGGCGCTCAAGGGTCATTTTCGCTATTTCTCTTCTGAACGGGTCATAAGAGGAGAGGATAACCGCTTCGGGGGTATCATCAACTATAATGTCAACTCCGGTAACGCTTTCAAACGTACGGATGTTTCTTCCTTCACGTCCGATGATTCTTCCCTTCATTTCATCACTGGGAAGACTGACAACGGATACAGAAATCTCGCCCACATATTCAGGCGCACATCTCTGGATAGCAGTAGCAATAATGCTCTGCGCCTTTTTCTCGGCGTCTGTTTTTGTCTGCTCTTCGATTTCCCTGAGTTCACGGGCGGCGTCAATCTTGGCGTCTTCAACAAGCTCGGCTATGAGCATCTGTTTTGCTTCTTCCCTTGTCATGGCAGCTATCTTTTCGATTTCAGCTAACATCCTGTTGCGTATGTCCTCAGCTTCCTCACGGAGTTTGTCGAGGTCTTTCTGTTTTTCTTCCGCTTCCTCATACTTTTTAAGAAGAGCGTCTTCTTTTTTGGTAAGTTGATCAAGCTTGTTGTCTATAGATTCCTCTTTGGTGATAAGCCTTTTCTCAAGAGCAGCTATCTCTTTCTTCTTTTCTCTGGAATCTCTTTCAACTTCCTGCTTACCCTTGTAAACATAATCTTTCGCTTCAAGTTTGCCTTCTTTGATTATCTCATCGGCTTCTTTTCTTGCTCTGCTTATTATGTCTTCTGCTGTTTTGCTGTTTTTGATATTCTCATTATCGTTTTTTCTTTTCTGATATAAAAGTCCCGCAAATACGCCTACTAAAAGGCTGGCGAGAACAAGTAACGCATGCAGACTGGTCATCTGCTCCTCCTGTATATGTAATTTTCAGTTATCAGCGCATCCAATGGGAAATCATGTTCTTCCCTGTAAACCGTACTGACAATCTGAAATCCGTAACCCAGACCGGCTTTGACCGAAAGCTTCAGTCCGGGCAGTAGTCTGTCGTAGTAGCCGCCTCCGTAGCCCAGTCTGTATAACCCGCTGTCAAAAGCCAGTCCCGGCACGGCAACCACGTCAAAGTCTGTTCTGTTATCTATCACAACCGGTTCCTTAACTCCGTAAGACCCCGTCTGTAATCCTCCGATATATGGTCCGGTCACCAGTCTGCCATTTTCTATTTTTGGCAGATAGACTTCCGTTCCGCTATTCATTAATTGTAGCGCAAGATTCTCCGTTTTCACCTCATTATTTATATCTGAGTACAAGAGTACCCGTTTTGCCGAATTATATTCGGCGAGGAATTTCAGGCATATTTCCGCTGAAGCTTCATCCACAAAGGTATCGGACAGACTGTCCCTCCTTTCTTTCATCTGCTTCCTCAGAACGGCTTTATTCATACTTTTTCACGCCGTTCCAAAGCCTTTTCAGGCGTTCGGCAAATTTTGCCTCAAAACCTTGTTCGGAAGGATTGTAAAAACTAAGTGGTTCTTCTGTGTAGTCCTGTTTTACAAAGCTTCCGTGGTCAAACGGATAAACATATCCGCTTCCCCCGCTTCTCAAATGCTCAGGCACCTTGGGGTTGTGTGACTGAAGGTAATTTTTTACTTTGTGCAGAGCCATATAGCTCCTGTTGCTCTTCGGGCAGGAGGCAAGATATGTCACCACCTGAGCGAAGATAATGTCCCCTTCGGGTCTGCCCACGTTGGTAAACGCCTGATAAGCAGCGTTTGCAAACTCAAGGGCATCAGGATAGGCGTTGCCTATGTCCTCACTGGCCGAAATAAGCAGCCTTCTGAAAACAGTTTCAGGTGCAACACCGCTTTCCATAAGCTTCATGCCCCAAAGGAGAGCCGCATCGGGGTCGCTTCCCCTGATGCTTTTTATCATGGCGGAGAGCAGGTCATAATGCTCATCAGTGTCATAACTGCCGCCGGTTACATAGTCTTCTATGCCCTGAAGACCGAGAGTAACGCTCTGTCCGCTGAAAGTGCCTTTTACAACAGACAATTCAAGCATATTCAGAAAACGTCTGCCGTCACCGAGGCTCACACGTTTAAGGCGTGTCATCCCCTCTTCGTCGGCTATAACCTCATCAACCCCGTAGCTTTCTTTTATGTAGGAAACAGCTTTTTCATAAAGCTGGTCCAGAGCTTCATCACCAAGGGAATGAAACTCAAACACAAAACTCCTTGAGCGGAGAGGCTGAGTAAGATTGAAGTAAGGATTCTCCGTGGAGGCTCCTATAAGCTTCGCATGTCTTCCATCGATGACCTTCAGCAGCAGATCCTGCTGGGTTTTGTTAAACCTGTGAAGTTCATCGATGAAGACAATAGCTTCTCTGCCGTAATGCTTCGTGGATTCGATTATGTTTTTTATGTCCGAGGAACCGGAAGTTGAGGCGTGCAGCCTGAAAAAAGGTATGGCAAGATGTTCTCCCACCAGCTCTGCGGCAGTGGTTTTACCGCAACCCGGCGGACCTATCAGGATCAGCGAGTCAAAATTTCCTGACTTCACCAGCTTCAAAAAGAGCGCATCCTCTTTAAAAAGGTGATCCTGCCCTGCTATATCTTCAAACCCTTTCGGGCGGAGTGCTTCCAGTATCCTCATAAAACCAACCCCCGCATGCGCCGTTTGTGGAAGAAACCTAGTAGCCCTTACAATAAGGGCGGGAGTATCACGAACGCTTCAGGCTTCCTGCGAACAGGCATGCACACTGCGTCCAGTATCAACACCCAGGTTAAAATTGTTGGCTGCAGTTTTCTTCCATCTTACGAACGCCGCAGGGGATCTTATATATCTATCTCATTAAGCCGTTCATTTAGTCTGTCAACTTCGGCTTCGGCTATCTTAGCCGCTTCCGCAAGCTCGACCCTTTCAACAGCAACTTTTAAACCCGCCATAACAACAGCGCGGTGAGTATTGACAATCTTGGAGGAGTCGTTCGATTCCTGAACTTTCTCCTCAAGAAGCCCTGCCGCTTTTTCCAGCACTTCTCCGTTTTCTGTTCTGAGGGAATAGTGAACACCTGCAACGGTGATCTGAACTTCCTTACTATCAGGACTCATAAGCCTTTTACCCTATTCTGGACAGAAGGTTCTCCACTTTTTCCCTGACTGTTTTTCTTTCCTCAATCAGAGCGGATATTTCCGCTTCCAGTTCCGAAGCCCGTGCTTTAAGAGCTTCGTTCTCGTTCTTCAGGTTTTCTCTGTCATCTATGAGACGTTCTATCTTACTGCTTAAAATATTCAGTTTCTCAAGTAATTCCATATCAAAATTATGTCAGAGAAGAGCCTCTTTGTCAATCCTCAAGAGAATCATGGAGAATATACGCAAACTGTTTTCAATTTTGCTCTTTTAAGCCATGTATAGCCGTCTGCGTCTTTCTTTGATTATGAACATTTCCTGTTTATTCGTCAACCGGGCATATCTTTAGACTGAATATAGTTACTTTGTATGATATATTATTTAATAATCACTTACATCGGTATTTTTCACTTGATATTTATTATCCGTTAAGATAGTTGCTAAGTTATGTATGAAAACGGAAAAGGGGATTATGAGCGACAGAATCTTTGTGGGAAGACAGCCGATACTGGATATAAACGGAAATATTTTCGCCTATGAGATATTATTCCGCAATACTGAAACCAATGCGGCAAAAATTGATGATAACCTTTCCGCCACCTCATCGGTACTCCTGCATCTTTTGCAGAACTTCGGCATAGAGACCCTTCTCGGATCTAAAAAAGGCTTTATAAACATTGATGAATCTGTGATCGATGAGGATATAATAGCCCTCCTCCCTGCGGAAAAAACTGTTCTGGAAATACTCGAAACCACTAGAGTCACAGATATTCTGGTTGAAAAAGTAAAAAACTACGGCAAGCAGAACTATTCTTTTGCCCTTGATGACTTTATTTTTACAGAAAGCCATGCCAAAAACTTCCGCCCTCTGTTTGAAGATGTAAGATTCATTAAGGTTGACATACGCGCCACATCAAAAATGCAGATTGTGCGGAACATGGATTCACTCAAGGCAATGAATGTGCGCCTTCTTGCTGAAAAGGTTGAAAACAGAGAAGAATTTGAATTCTGCAAAAAACTGGGGTTTGAATATTTTCAAGGGTATTACTTCGCCAAGCCTCTTGTTGTTTCCGCAAAAAAAAGCATAGACCCCTCCATGGCAGGAGTTATAAACCTTATAAATATTCTGCGTGATGAAGACAGCACCATGGAGTTCATAGCAAGAGAAATGAAAAACTATCCGGCAATCAACCTTAATCTCCTGAAATTTATAAATTCATCAGCATTCTTTCTTAAGTCGGACATAACATCAATCAAACATGCAGCAGCTCTTCTGGGCAGGAACAATCTTTCCAAATGGCTCACACTGCTGCTTTACGCTTCCAAGGGGAGCATGGATCCTTGCGAAAATCCATTGATGCAGACAGCTCACGAAAGAGCGTCCACAATGGAAAAAATCGCCGAAAAATCATGCAGGGAACTGAAGGAGCAGGCTTTTCTCACAGGGCTGCTGTCTCTTCTGGATGTAATTCTGGAAGCTCCGTTTGAAGCCTTTATAGATCAGTTTAATGTAAGCGGTGACATAAAGGAAGCCGTGCTGGGTGCAGACAACAAGCTCGGCAGGCTCTTAAAGCTGACAGCAATGCTTGAACGGTATGAGCTGGACGAAGCCATGCCTCTTTTAAAAGAATTTCATCTCACCCTTGCAGACGCAGCAGAAATACGTATGAACAGTTTCATTCTGAAAGACAGAGAACTGAAGTAGACCCGAAATTAATAAGCAGTCCGCATGTATATAACAAAAAAAGGCTTCCGTAAGGGAAGCCTTTTTTTAATGCGCCCGAAGGGAGTCGAACCCCTAACCTACAGATTCGTAGTCTGCCACTCTATCCAATTGAGCTACGGGCGCAGCAAGGAAGATATATTTAATAAATTTTTACATGTTTTGCAAGGTAAAAATTCAAAAAAATGAAAACTTTAAAGAGAAATGTTTTTCCTGAACAGCTCCATGTCCTCACGGCGGTTAATATTGGAAAATATTGAAGAGTCAAAACCTAATGAAGAAAAAAATGAGTCGTCCAGATAGATGGTGTTGAGTGACGCCAGAGCGTCTCTCAGACGGAAGTTGCCTGATTCAAACTGCTTCATGAAAATATCCAGACAGCTTGGTGCATAAGCAGCAATAAGGGGATGGATTTTTCCATCAGCATCAGGAACGGCAGCATCATAGCCATCCAATGCATTCAGCACAGCTTTTACTGCCTCAGAAGGAACAGCAGGCGCATCTGTTGAAATAACAAAAACAGGAGAACGGAAATGGCGGAGTGCGGTTATTATGCCCGCAAGAGGACACTGCTGCTCAAAAATATCTTCAACATGTTCCACTGAGCCGCTGAGAACGTTAAGATATTTTGTCACATCCTTTGATATGACAGAAACATTGAACCCTTCACGGATAAACTTTTCAGAGATATACTCAATAAGAGGTTTTCCGCGGAAATTAGCCAGAGCCTTGTCGGAACCGAACCTTCTGCTCTGCCCTCCCGCAAGAAGAGCTACATTCAAAAGCATCGAAAAGAGATACCACTTCTCTTTAAACAAGGCAACTGATATATTAACATTATTTAACATTAATGGTGGTAAATGGGACAAAATAAAAACGGATTCGCCGAAAAGCTTAAACTTGTACTTATTGCTGTGATTCTTCTGAATCTCATCCATGCGGTAATCCACATTAAATCATATACACGCAACATTGAAATATACAGACATCATATTGTAGACATGGGGATGAACTCGCTGAAATCACTTGAGGGGGGACGGCGGGCTTTTATGGTCAACAGATTTGCAGGTTCCGACAGACTGAAAAGATTTGTGGAGGAACTCAGCACCCAGAATTCCGTTCTTAATATGGTTGTTTTTGATGAGAACGGTAAAATCCTCGTCAACCCATCCCCTGAACACACTCCGGCCTACATGGGGGAAGTGAGCGGGTATTCCACTGTTGAGGGAAAAGAAACAATCACAATATACACATCACTCAAAACATTCAAAAATCACAATCACATGATGGGGCGTCAGTCCGGGCAGAGACAATTCAATGAAATGATACCGCCAGAAAACCTTCAGGATATAACTGTTGCACTTGTCATGGACTCCTCTGCTGTTGCACTTGCAAAAAGACAGATGTACACAGGACTTATACAAATAGGGGTTATACTGATATTTCTGATCGTTGCTTATATTCTGGTAATCAGATTTATAAGACTGCATCTTCTTCAGATAGAAAAACTTAAAAAAGCAGAGCAGGAAGCTGAAATGGGCAAAATGTCCCATATCCTCGCCCACGAGATACGAAACCCGTTAAGTTCAATTTCGGGACTTATAAGCTTCGCCGCAAAAAAAGAACAGAGTCCTGATATAAAAGATATTCTATCTCACACTACAGATGAAATAAGCAGGCTGAACACTATAGTTAACGACTTTCTCACCTTTGGAAAGGAGCTGAAAGCAGATCTGCGAAGAATCTCCATAGGCGCTTTGGTGGACAAAACTGTTAACCTCCTATCAGCAGATTTCAAAAGCAAATCAATCACACCTGTAATAACTGGTGATGATGTGCTTATAAACGCAGATGCGGATAAAATGCTTCAGGTGCTTTTTAACCTTCTGCTAAATGCTTTGCAGGCATCACCGGAACACGGCAGGGTCGAAATAAGCTACAGTGAAAAGGGGATAACAGTCAAAAACGATGTTGCCGGAGAAGTACCTGAAAAAAATAAACTTTTTAAACCCTTCTATACCACAAAATCAAAGGGTTCCGGACTCGGACTGGCAGTAGTGAAAAGGATATGTGCACTGCACGGCTTTCAGGCGGAAATAAAAAATATTAATCCATTTATTATAGAAATAAAATTCGGCAGGTAGCAGAAAATGGCAGGCAGAATACTTATTGTTGATGATGAATCTAACCACAGACTCATGATGAAGCTTCATCTTGAAGATAACGGATACAAGACGGAGGAAGCGTCTAATGGAGCAGAAGCTCTTATAAAACTTGATGATTTTGAACCGGATGTAATTCTTCTTGATATGAAGATGGATATAATGGACGGACTCACCTTTCTTGGTCATCTCAGCAGAAGAGGAGTAAGTGTACCTGTTATAGTTATAACAGCTTTTTCAAGCGTTAAGACAGCAGTTGAGGCGATGAAGCTCGGAGCGGCAGACTATCTCACCAAGCCGGTTGACATAGAACACATGCTTGAAACTGTGGCAAAGACACTTGTTGAAAAAACTGTTATACCTCCTCTCGAATATGCTGAGGAATACAGCTTTGAAGGAGTTTATTCCGCTGACGGACTGGGGAAAATTATAGAACAGCTTAAGATGGTTGCTCCGCTCAACGCAACTGTTCTTATCCTTGGGGAATCAGGAACAGGGAAGGAGCTTATCGCAAGATCCATACATGCAAATTCTCCTCGTAAGAACAAGCCGTTTATAGCTGTGAACTGCGCCGCACTGAATGAAAACCTGATAGAAAGCGAGCTTTTCGGTCATATGAAGGGATCTTTCACAGGAGCTTCAGCCAATAAAGAGGGGCGTTTTGAACTTGCGGAAGGCGGAACTATTTTTCTGGACGAAATAGGCGAACTCCCTCATCAGGTTCAGGCAAAGCTGCTGCGGGTGCTTCAGGACAGAACTTATGAGCGTGTCGGAGGCGTGAGAACCCTGACAACAGACGCCCGAATTGTTACTGCCACCAATAAAGACCTGAAAACACTTTCGGAAAAAGGAGAATTCAGAGAAGATCTGTATTTCAGACTTTCTGTTTTCCCCGTAAGCCTGCCACCCTTGCGTGAAAGAACGCAGGAGATTGAGCCTCTTGTTAATTATTTTATATCAAAATATGCCGAAAGGTTTGGAAAGTTGATTAAAGGAGCCGAGAAAAACTACATTGACAAACTAAAGAAATACCCGTTTCCGGGTAATATAAGAGAGCTTGAAAATATTGTTGAGAGGAGCGTAATTCTCGCAAAAACAGATAGGCTTATGCCCGATACACTTCCACCTTTGGATATCAAAAACGGCTGCGGTTCACTGGATATGAAAGATAACGAAAAAGACCTGATAATAAAGGCACTAGAAAAAACAGGCGGCAACAAGACAAAAGCCGCAGAAGTATTGGGAATATCCCGCAGAACTCTTCACAGCAAAATAAATGAATTTGGCATAAAATAGCCCGTATCTGTTACACCCGTTTTGGGTGTAACAGCTTCATCAGTTTATTTCTACTGGAAAAGACTCATAAGGCAGAGTATTCCAAGCACTGTGAGGCTGAAAGCGAATATACCGAGCCTTACTTCATTATGTTCGTTGCGTACTTTGTAATTACCTGTCATGTCAGTCCTCCGAAAATCATTGACTCTTTATGCTTATTATAATACTAATTTCCATAAACAATAACAGATGCAGATAACAGAAATATCAGGTATAACAGATAGGTGATAAATGACAGCGGAAAGCGGAAAATTCCTTTATGAAGAGATACAGGAGCTGATCCTTGAAATGGTTAAAACAGGGAAGCTCCAACCCGGAGGAAAGATACCATCTCTCCGCGAGACATCCCAAAAGCTGAAAACCAGCGTAACCACAGTTATGAAGGCTTATATGGAGCTTGAACGCAAAGGCTTCATTGAATCACGCCCTAAATCCGGTTATTTTCTTGTAAACACACAGATGAGGAGACTCCCGCAGCCTGAAGCAACAACCCCCTCCCCTATCCCTAACCCTGTCAGCAAGTTCGATCTTGTTATGCAGCTTTATTATACAATGGGCAAAACCAGTAAAATATCATTCGCAGTTGCTGAACCGTCCTCAAAACTTCTACCTACTGATGAACTTGCGAAGATGATGAAGAAAGCAATGGCGCAGACTCCTAACCATTCATCCTATGAAACAATAGGCGGACTGCCGGAGCTGAAAAACCAGATCGCCTACCATATGCTTTCAAGCGGTATCACTATGCCCACTGATAAAATGATAATAACTTCCGGCGGTTCAGAGGCAATTTATCTGTCCCTGAAAATTCTTACAAAACCGGGAGACAGTGTGATTGTGGAATCACCATGCTATTTCGGCTATACGAATATACTCCATGCTCTTGGCATATACGCCCTTGAACTCCCCACACACCCTGTAACAGGGATAGATAAGGAGGCTCTGCGTCGTGCGCTTATGCGTGATGATGTGAAAGCTGCAATCATTCAGCCCAACTTTAATAACCCTCTGGGGTGTGTAATACCTGATGAAGACAGAAAAGAGATAACAGAAATGTTCCGCAAGAGCGGGGCTGTCATTATAGAAGATGACATCTACGGCGACCTGCCTCACGAAGGGGAACGCCCCTCCACACTGTATCAGTATGACAGAGAAACTGTTATATACGTGTCCTCGTTTTCCAAAACTATTGCTCCCGGATACAGAGTTGCATGGATGTGTTCTGAAAAGTACCTGACTCCTATTTTTAAATACAAGACATCAACAACAGTAGACACCGTGCGCCCCACACAGCTTGCTCTGGCGGAGTTTCTCGCTTCAGGTAAATACACACGTCACCTGAAAAAATTCAGAGGCACATGCGCCTCTCTGGTTGCGTCTTTTACTAACGCAATATCAAAATATTTCCCAGAAGGCACAAGGATCACCCGCCCTAAAGGCGGCTTCATCCTCTGGCTGGAACTCCCCGAAACAGCGGACACACTGGCGATCTATCAGCGTGCATCACACGAGGGAATAGGATTTGCACCCGGCACAGTATTTTCATCGCAGGATAAATACAATAACTGCATGCGAATAAACTGCGCCGTGGTTTGGAATGATGAGACGGAAATGTATTTAAAAAGGCTGGGCGAACTTTGCCACAAGGCGCTTAAGGAATAAAAAAAACAGTCCGGAGCAAGACCCCGGACTGCCTTTTTGATTAAAGAAGATTATGAAAAAGTGTAATTGCTTCTGTTATTCAACTATGCACTGAGCATCGCTGAATTTCACATGTGCATCAAGGAAGTGAAGTCTTTCTTTCGGCTGAAAGTTGCAGTCTTCAACGAGTCCGAAATACATTTCTCCTGCTCTGCCGCCGGAAGCACAATGGAATATAATATCCCCTTCTTTAGGAAGAAGAGCAGTAACAGCCTCGCATCCTTCTTTGTAGATTTTATCAACGTCTATGTTTATAGCGCCTTCAATATGACCGTTCTGGAACTCAGCGGGAGTTCTGACATCGACGATAACAATATTTGCAGGTCTTGAGGCTATAAGCGTTTTGAAGTAGTCCTTATCAACAGAACCGGGTTCTCCGCCCTGTTTGATTCCGCTTGCGGGTGCAGCGGAGGCAGCAGCAGCCTTAGGTGCAGCAGCTTCCATTGTTCCGCCCATTTTCTGCCATTCGGGAAGTCCGCCTGCATATATAAGGGGCTTTTTATAGCCGAGTTTCATTGCAAGTTCAGCAACAACATGAGATTTCACGCACTCATAGCCGCCGCAGTAAACAACGAAAGTTTCGCTTTTATCAGCAGGAAGAAACTGTTTGAACTGCTCAAACTTATTGTCGGGAACGTTTACAGAACCGGGGATTGTGCTTTTTGCAAATACTCTTTCGGGACGTGCGTCAACAAAAAGGGTTTTGCCTTCGGCATGAAGCTTCTGAGCAGTGCTGAAACCTATCTCAACAGCATTTCCCTGTTTTGTCCAGTCGGGCATACCGTCAAGGTAGATTTTTACATTAGTGTAGCCTTTATCTTTGAGGAACTTTGCGTTATGAAGACTCTTAATGCAGTCAACGCCGCCGCAGTAAGTGATTATATAAGTGTCTTTTGTTACTTTCTTTTCAGTAAGAACAGGATAAAACTCCTCGAATTTGTTGTCGGGGATGTTTACAGAACCGGGTATATGACCCTGATCGAAAACACGTTCGGGTCTGGCGTCGACCATCACGCCATTTGACGCATTAAACATGCCGTTACCGACAACCTTTTTAACTTCGTCAATTTTTACCATTTCAAAACCGGATTCGACTATCTGCTCTGCAACAGATTTAGCCTTCGCAGCCTCGGCGGGGGCGGCAACCTCCTTCTTCGCCGTTCCGCAGCCTGCAACAAAAAGAGCCATGCTGAACACGGCAGCCATAAGAATTCTGCTTACCATACGCATTAAATATACCTCCATCGGGGTTAATTAAAATTTATAACTCTGCTGTCTTTCCGCTATGGACTCTCCAGAGGGAAAGATGCATTCGTTATCCTCGTCTTTGCTATGTATTTTCGCAAAAATTAACTTAATAAATTATCAACAAACAACTATTCTATTATACATTTTTTTACGAAATTTACAATTTTAAAATTCAATAATAAATATAAAATACTTATTATCTTCCTAATTATTAAATATTAAAAAAGCAAATTACCAAGCAATTAACTATGATTTTATGTATTACTATTTTCTATAATACTAACAGGTACTTATCGTTAAGCCAGTATATATAAATAAAACAATATCGCGTCTTCACTGTAAAAATACCCTCCGGCAGCCTCTATAAAAAGACTGCCGAAAAGATATTTATGTCAGGAAGAAAGTTTCATTAATGGTGGCTCTCTGTTTCAAGGTTCAGAAACTTTTCTGCTGAAAAATACAGCAGGAAGAAAACTCCGAAACCAAACATATAAACAAGCCACTCAAGCATAGAAGGACTGTAAAATGCAAATCCTGCTACATCTGTAATAACACCGGATCCGGCGAGCCCTTTTCTCATAGGAGGAAGCTGACCTGCGACCACAAAGTCAAACCTTGTGAAAAACAGACCTATGAGGAAAATGAACCCTGCCATACTGAGTTTTTTTATGCTTCCCTTAGCAGTCACTATGAGCGCAAGGGGCAGAATAACCGCCAGAAGCATTTCACCTATCCAGAAGTTAAAGCTTAAAGGTCCGTTTATCAGTGACATAACAGACATATAAGCATCGCCCGGCTCTGTAAAAATTGATGAAAGCATTTTCCAGAGATAAAGGAACATCATAACGCCTATACCGCCGCCCATAAGCTTGCCGAGGGAGACCATTGAAGGTTTCAGCTCTGCAGGAAGCGAGCCTTTATAAACTATTGTATGAACCAGTATAAGCAGTGCCGCTCCGGCTGTTACGCCTGAAACAACAAGGAATGTGGAGAAGTATATTCCGTGATACCATTCTCTTGCATTCAGCGAACCAAAAACATAACCGAGGTTGCTTGTGGCAAGAACACCTACAAGCAGAGCAAGGAAACCGGCAACAGCGGCAAGTTTATGGTCTGCCTCTGTCTGATTGGGTTTGAATATCAGGTAGAGTTCAAAGGCAAGTATAACAAGCTCTATGCCGTAGAACATACCCATCCAGAAAATAGGCGCCTTAAAATTGGGGCTTATCATCATGTAAACCATTCTGAGAGGGTTGCCTATCTCCATAAGGATCTGCGTGAAGCCGGCAAGGAGAACTATTGTAGCGAGAACCACAATCCTCTTGCTGATTTTTGCATATTTCTCATAGCCGAAGGCATGTCCCAGACCGCCTATGAACGCTATACCCGTGGATATAATCACGAAATATGCGTATGAGGAGATCAGAAGCCCCCAAGGAACCTGTCTTGTAACGCCATATGCTTCATGGTGCCCTTTCACGAACACGCTGATAACCGCAAAGCCGCCCACGGCACATAAAATAAGGCCGAGGATGATAAAAGGCATTGCGGGAATGTCCTTATTATTAACGATAAGGGACTTCAAAAAAGATTTTCCGTGGTTTTCCGTATGTGCTGCCATCAGAATATCCCCCTTATTTTATGTAGTGAAGCCGGGGTCTGGTGTTTCTTTCCGGCTTAAGCTGATAAGTATGGTTACGAGCAAGAAGTTTACTTGCTTCACTTTCGGGATCGTTGAGATCACCGAAAACCCTGACCCTTGTGGGGCATGTTTCAACGCATGCGGGTTCTCTGCCTTCCGGCTGGCGCTGGTAGCAGAATGTGCATTTATCTATGGCGTGCAGATGAACATTTTCGTATCTGGCGTCATAGGGGCATGCTGTCATACATGCCTTACAGAGTATGCACTTGTCGTAATCGATCAGAACCACGCCTTCGGGCGATTTATATGTCGCCTTTGTGGGGCACACGCTGGCACATGGTGTATTTTCACAGTGCTGACACTGAGAAGGCTGATATTCCTGCGAAATATTTGGATACGTACCCTTAAGTTCAAGTTCAGTAACCCATATTCTGTAGTCGTCTTCGCCGGGGTGTATCGTGTTCTCAAACTTGCAGGCAACGGTACATGCCTTGCAGTTGAGGCATTTTTTAGCATCAAGGACGATGCCGAATTTTTTAGTAGCCATTATACCATTACCTCCATTAAGCCTTGCTTACTGTTACAAAGGTTTCGTGCATAGCAGCATTGCCGGAAATGGGCTCTATGTAGTCTTCAAGTATTGCCGCCTGAGAAGCACCCTTCTGATATACAAGGCTCATTCCTTTGGAAACACGTCCGAAACCATGTGCATAGAAAACGCAGTCAGGGCGTATTTTTTCTGTAACTTCCGCTTTTACAGTCTGTTCGCCCACGGAGCTTTTCACAACAACTCTGTCACCGTTTTTGATGCCGAGTTTAAGAGCTTCTTTAGAGTTGATCCAGAGAGTGTTTTCTTTCTGTATCTCCCAGAGAAATTCGTTGTTCTGTGTTCCGGTGTGAGTGTTCCAGCCGTGTCTGCCGAGGATAAAACGGAACTGACCGTCTTTTGGCTGTCTTGCTCTTCTGTAAACAGGGAGAGCATCCAGCCCCTTATCAGGGTATTTAACGTTTGTAAGCTCGATTTTGCCGCTTCGGGTCTTGAAACGGTAACCAGGTTTAGCACTCTGACCGTAAACACCCTGATCTGTTTTATAGATCACGCCGTCTTTAAGGAGCTTTTCGTAACCGTTTTCAAATCCGCTTACCTGATATTTTATATAATCCTGTATAGGCGCATGAAGAATAGCCTCAACAAAGTCTTCCTTGAAGTATTCAAGTTCCTCTTCGTCTGTGTCATCCCAGAGTTCGGGAATCTTAAGCATTTCATCAACTATGCCTCCTGTTATTTCAAACATTGACTTAGTCTGATAAACAGGTTCAATACATGCCTGACGGAAAGTGGCTATAGGCCAAATTCCCGCAAGGCTGTGAACAACATCCCATCTTTCAAGGTATGTGGATTCAGGTATTACGAGATCAGCGTAGAAAGCAGTGTCAGACATCTGTATATCTATCATGCAGATGAAATCCATCATCTCCATCATTTTCAGAGTCTTTGCCCTGTTGGGAGCTGCTTCCACGAAGTTCTGCTTGTAAACCATCATCATTTTAACAGGGTAAGGTTCGCCTCTTAAAACAGCCTCTCTGAATCTTATCCAGCTTCCGTCTTTTTCACCGAGGTATGCAACAGAATCAGTGGGAAGCCCCGCCTCTTTTCTTGCATCATCAGGAAGATTGTTGTCGAACTCACCGAATGACTCAACATCAAGCCTTTCCTCAACCATGTCGTAGAAAGGATACATAATGTCAGGGTTTTTCAGCGGAACGCCGGACTTGGGAACTATACCGCCGGGAACATCCCAGCATCCGCAAAGAGCGGGTATAATCGCACACGCCCTGCGGAAGGCAACATCATCCACGTACCATGATGTCCTTCTGCCCGGATAAATAACGGAACGGGGAGCGTATTTTGCGAACTCACGGGCACACCATTTGATTTCATCAGCAGGGATTTCACACTCTTTTTCAGCCCATTCAGGAGTGTACTGCTGAACATGAGCCTTAAGTTCATCAAAACCTTCTGTCATGTTCGCAACAAAATCTTTGTTATAGAGTTCTTCGTTTATTATCACGTTGATCATGGCAAGCATAAACGCCATGTCGGTTGCAGGCTTCACAGGATACCACTTGTCGGCTTTTGCTGCCGTGTTTGTGAATCTGGGGTCAAGAACCACAAGCTGCTGACCCTTGGGTCTGTAACGCAGAAAATCCATTGAATCGGGAGTTACCAGAGCTTCTGCCCTGTTAGCGCCGGGCATAACCACAAACATAGCGTTAGCCAGATCCGCATCGGGATATACTCCGTAAACGGATGACCAGCCCTGTATTGTGGATGAAAGACAGAGCGAAGGGTGGCGCACTGTATTCAAAGATCCGTAAGTCTGAGCGAGCATCTGGAAGCTGCCTTCCTGAAGACCTTCTGATGAGAAAAAGGCTACTGAAGAGCGGTTTTCATATTTTGTTTTGGCTTCTGCGAGCTTCTGAGCAACTATCTGGAAAGCTTCCTCATAGGAAATTTTTCTCCATTTATTGCTGCCTCTCTCGCCGTCTCTTACGAGGGGAGTTTTAAGCCTTTCGGGGTTATAGGGTTCTTCCGCACCTGCGTTGCCTCTTGCGCAAAGCATAGCGCGGCTCTTAAAAAAGCGGGGGTTCGGGTTAAGCTTTTTGATGCGTCCGTTAACTACATGGGCATAAAAACCGCATTTATTAACACACATTTCACAGGATGAGGCGATGTGTTTTTCGCCTTTTTCGCCTGTCTGTGCATCACCGTGTCCGCTTTCTGCAACTGCCTTAAGGGATGTGAGATTTGCTGCCGCTACCGCTGCTGCAAATGCCCCTCCGGAAGCTGCAAGAAACTTCCTGCGACTGAGCTTCATATGAATGGACCTCCTGTTATATCACTAATTCTTCCGACAATGTTCGTTTACTAAAAGACTGCATATTGTATACAATATACATTTATACATATATCCATCTTTCATAATATATGCAAGTATAAATATTTATCCTTATAACATCGTGTTATAATTACTATCTGTTTACTGGGAAAAAAGTTTCTGAGTTCATGACCTGATTTATCTGTGCGTGCGGGAAATGTGTAGTATTTACAATCGCAAAAGGTCATATTAAGCCTGTAAAAAGGCAGGGGTTCTGTGCGAACCCCCGCATTAAGTTTTTAGAAACTGTAGGTGAAAGAACCGTAGAATTTTTCTACCTTATCAACCACAGGCATCATTGCATGAAGACCATTTACGTCATCAATTTTAGTGGGCGCACCCATGGGGTTGCCGCTGCCTGTATATTCATAGTCAAAGTACTGATAACCGAGAGTGGCGAACAGCCTGTTGCCTACGATGGGCTGATGGTAGTAGACTTCATAAACCTTACCTCTTACCGCAAGCTTGCTGCCTACGATATCATCTTCTGCTGCGGTGAAGTTTATCCAGTTTTTGCTTCCCTGATTGTATTCAAAGCCAAGCTTACCGCCGGTAAAAGGAAGTTCGGGAGTTGTTACGCCCACCCATATCATATTACCGTTTTTGCTGCTGTCAGAGCCGAGAAGCTTGTCCTGATCCATGAACTGAAACATAGGGTTGTTGGATCTTCCGTCCGGATGAGTTTTGCTGAGGTTGTATGAAGCGAACCAGTTAAAGCCGTAGTTCTCACCCTGAACAAGAAAAGCGTGCATTTCAATGTCGCCGATTTCCGCTGTGGGTTCAAACCTTGAAGCATAACCGCCATAGTTGGGATTAAATGAGTATTCATCATACTCACCGTCCATATTGTAGTCTTTGCCGCTTATATAGAAGGGCATAGCCACCATACCGGTAAAGCCGTCAGTTACACCGAATCCTCTGGCGTAGTTGTACCAAACTTTATACTGTTCATCGTCATAGAACTTAAGGATGATTCCGCCGAATTCAACATCGTCAACATTGGGGTTGGAAACAAGCCCGTTGTTTGCTGAAAGAGCGTTGGAAGTACCCCACTGACCTTCAAAACCCTTACCGTAGCAGAATTTAATGAAGGAGCCGGGAACCCATGCGTCAAAGTCAAACTGGAGAGAAGCACCGTCAAAGTTCCACTGAATAATGGAAGCCACGGGAGAACCGCCAAGAACAGAGTTCTCATGGTTTTCATAACCGGGACCATAGGTTGAGGGACGGCGTCCGAATGAGAAGTGGTATCCCATATCGCCTATGTTGTTTTTGTAAACAAAATATGCTCTTTCAACATGAATAGAGTCATCTGTGGGAACAGCGGCGGAGTTGCCGTCAAGATACATGCTCTTGAATGTTCCGTCGAAGAACCTGATGTTGTTGGAATCGCCCCATGATTTATACATAACAAGTCGGCCTGCGAAGCTGAGGTTGCTGTTAACCTTGCTGTTAAGGCGAAGGCGAAGTTTGTTTGTGAACATTGAGCTGTTTTCTGTGCTGTACTTTCTGGGCTTAACGCCTTTAAACATAGATTTAACCACAGCGGCTTCAGCAGAAGAGAGAGTGCCGTCATTCATAAGATAAGCAAACGCCATCATGTTTGCCATCATCTGAGCCTGTGCAGCCTGAGTCGGGTCGTTGAGGTCAAGCCCGTTTGAAGTTGCCACGGTAATCACAACGTCCTGATAGTCCGTGACGCCGTTCATGTTGCCGTCAGCAACCACTCCGGTCATTCCGGCATAGTCGATCATACCGTCAAGCCATTCAGTGTTAACAAACCCTCCCATGCCGTCCATGCCCACAAGAGCGCCGAAATTCATCTGAAATTCCTGCGCAACCGCGGATGTTCCCATAAGGTCATTATAGAGGACGCCAAAATCCTGACCATAGTTCTGCATAAAAGCATCGTTCCACATATCTCCGTCAGCGTCCCATGCTGAACCGCCTGCTCCGGAAACCAGTGTTCCCTGAAGCCAGAGGCTCATCATGTCATTAGCGTATGCAGGAAGTGCCCTTACATCGTCATAACTGATAGAGTCGAGTCTTGTTCTCAGCTCAACGCCGAGAGTTGTTTTGTCAAGCGCAGTGTGACGTTCATTGACGTCAACGCGTTTGCTGATGGAGTCTATCTCTCCTTGCAGTGCGGTTATCTGGCTCTTGAGATCCTCAAGGGAAGGATCAGCCGCAAAGGCAAGGGAAGCAGACACGAGAAGTGTTAAAAGCGCAACGAGAAGTTTATTCATAAAACTGCCCCCATAAAGAATGAAACTTTTTATATAAGCGGCTGTTGAAGGGAACAGCCGTTTATACCGAATTTAAAAAACTTAAGGCAGATGCCGAAGGGAGCATCTGCCTTACAAAAATTTATTAACCGCAGGTTTCGGGCTGGTCGCTGTCAAGAGCGTGACCTTTCAGATATTCAAACATATCTTCCCAGTCGCTTGCCTGAAGACCGTCGATTGCAACGTTTTTAGCTTTGTGAGCTGCATCGATTTTGGCGTGTTCAGCATCGAAAAGAGCTTTCCACTGAGCCTGAGTTTTTGAAACGGGTGAAAGGTTGGAAGCCTGGCTTCCGTCATGACATGCAGTGCGGCAGCTTTTTTTCCATGTTCTTTTACCTTTTCTTTCATTTCCTGCTGCAAATGCAGTAGCAACCGCAAAAGCGAGGATAAGAACCACGGTGAGAGCCATAACAGCTTTTCTTTTCATTGTTAACCTCCATAAATTAACAGGGCATGTGCCCCCTTATTTTTTATTGACCTTCGAAGATCAGCTCCTCGAAAATATGTTCAGCATCAGCAAGAAACCCCTGAACAAGTATTCCTGAGGTTTTATAGAATCCCAGCTCTGCATTTTCGATAACTTTGGAAGCAAAGCTGCCGGCAAATACAGGAAAGAAATCACGCATTATCTCAAGCAGAGCGAAAACACTTCCAACCCCGCAGGACTGGGAATCCGAAGCAAGTTTTTCCGTAAGTACCGAGCAGAACTCAAGAACAACACCTATATGATCCTCAAGTTCTGTTACAGAAGAACTCATTTCAAATCCTTCAGAAGCCATAAGTTCTTTCAGGCGTATCATCTGTTCACCCCAGAGAAGCTTTTCATCACTCATCCAGCATGAAGCGTAAGGATTAGCTTTCATTCCGCCGGGCGCATTAATAAAGAGGCGCACATAGTCATATTCCATTTCACGTCTTTCAGTAAGCAAAAGAGGTTCTGCTGTGTACTCATCAACAAATGACTGAAATTCGGGTATGTATTTTTCAAGGGTGTCGTAAACAGGCTTATCAGGATACCTGTACACAAGTGAAAGAAACATAAAAGCGGCTGAAAGACTGACTAATCCGTCTCTATCAGGTGTTGCATCAGCAAGCGCGTTTTTTGCGCTTTCGTAATTGTTTTCGGCAAGGGCACTTTTGAGACCCGTCATTAAACTCATAATAAAAAAACTCCATGACCGAGCGCTTATTAATCTACTTTATCTATCTGTTATTCACCATATTCCAAGATTGGAATATAGCTACTATACCTTCCTATAAAAAAATGTAAAGAGTTTTTTGTATACAATATACATTTAGCATCGTCTTATAAATCATAGTCAAATAATCTGTTTCCATATAATTGAAAATATCTATTTGACGAAATGTCACCTTTTGGTTACGTAACTTATTTGTCACAATAGCATTTAGCATAGCAATGATCCAGAAATAAAACACAGGAAAAAATATGATCACTGCTATTTAATTCAATAGATAGTAAAGTCTAATAATCAAAATATTATGTTTTTTGAATAAAGGTTCTCATGAAAACAAAGTTCAAAAAAAAGCCGCTGCAAAAATACAGCGGCTTTTAAAGTTTAACATTGGAAAATAGCTTCAGGAAAGCATATCCGACCAGATACTGAGAGTCCAGTCCACTGCGTGTTTGCCATAAAGCTCTGAACGCTCAGGCGAGAGCCCGCCTCCCCTGCTGGTTATCATCTTCGTGTTTTCATCATAATCATAAACTCCGGAGATGAATATGGCTTCTTTGTCATTTACAAGGCTGTAACAAGTGTTGACAAGGTTCGGTTTCAAGGGCTCTTTACCATTAAGCTCATTCACAACAGCCGCAGCAGCAACCTTGCCCATAGAGTTGGCAACAAAACCGGACTTCGGCACAGGACCAACTGTACCCGCATGGGTTGAATCACCAAGGACAAATACATTTTTCAACGCCTGAGACTCAAGAGTAAACGAGTTTACACGCACCCAGCGCTCGCTTTCGGGCAGAAGCCCGGCTTTATAAGCAAACGAGCCTGCTTTCATATTCGGAATAATATTTGCCGCTCCGCCTTTAAAATCGCCTTTATCGGTTTTAATTACCCTGCTCTTAACATCAACGCCTTTCACAACAGTTTCAGGCACGTACTCTATTATATCCTTATAATAGTCGTCCCATGCAGCATGAAAAAGTTTGCCCTTGGAAGCTATGTCATCATTAGCATCAAGGACGATAAGCTTTGAGCCTTTTTTATTATTTTTGAGGTAAAAAGCTATAAGGCACGCTCTTTCATAGGGTCCGGGAGGGCATCTGTAAGGAGCGGCGGGAACAGTCATAATAACATTTTCACCGTTTTTAAGATTTACCAGCTGCTCACGGAGAATTGCTGTCTGCCTGCCGGCTTTGTATGCGTGGGGAAAGATATCTTCAGCAGACTTTGACCAGCCTTCAATTTTGTCATACATAAACTCAACGCCGGGAGAAACTATGAGTTTATCATATTCTATACGCCCTGCGGCAGTAATAAGCTGTTTAGCAGCAGGATCAAGCCCTGTTGCCTCGGTTTTTAATATTTTAATACCGTAATTCTTTGCGAGGGCATCATAAGTAAATGTTATTTCCTGCAAAGACTTGAACCCGGCTATGACCCAGTTGCTTGCGGGGCATGAAACAAAATTCTCGAGTCTTTCCACAAGAATTACTTCTATGGATGGATCACCAAGCTTAACGTACTTAGCCGCCGTGGTTCCGCCCCAGCCTCCGCCGAGAACGACAACTCTTTTACCTGATTTCGGCAGAATAACCTGATCCTGCTGTTTATTCAGATTAAGACCAAGACTGCCGGTACAGCCTGAAACTCCTGCCGCAGCAACTACAACGGCTGAAGCTTTTACAAAGTTCCTTCTGGATATTCCGCTCATCTGTTCCTCCCCAGCTCTGTGAGATAAGATACCATTGCATCAATCTCAACCTCACTGACATCTTTAAGAAAAGCCATTTCGTCTGAAGGGATAAGTCCTGCCTTGTATTTCATAAGCACGTTTTTAAGGTATCCGGGCGCCTGTCCGGTTATTGCGGGTGTTTCACCTTCCCCTTTGCCGTTGTCCACATGGCAGCCGAAACATGAGTAATTTTCGATAAGAGAAACAGTGGCGCTCATATTGTATTCATTGACCTTAACTTTTGAATCAGCCCATTTCTTATCGGCATACCACTCAGAGATAGCCTCAAGCTGTTCATCAGTATAACCGGATGCCATCAGCGTCATTTCGATGCTGTGGGGTCGTTTTTTGCCTTTAAGCTCAAGAAGAACTTTTTTAAGATATTCTGCGTGCTGACCGCCGATAACAGGTATAAATTCACCCGGTGAAGCGCCGTAAGTTCCGTGACAGCCTGCGCACGTTTTAGCAGTCCTTTCCGCAGTATCGCCCCCTGCTGCTGCCCATGCGCCGATGGATGCAAACAGAAAAACACATAACAGGTAAAACGCTGACCTTTTCATTAACACCTCCATTCCCTCTCAGCGGGAGAAAAATGCAACCTATTGGAACTACTTAGCAAGTTTGGTAAAAGATGTTCCGTTGGCATATCCGAAAACATCAGCCGAACGAACAGCCACAACACCCTGAACCCCTGCTTCGCCTTCAAGAACCTCAACCAGAAAATTTTGTGAAATGTTCGTCACAGGTTCGCCGGTTAAGTTTCGGTTCCCATATAATGATACACCTTTATTTGAATAAGCCAAATTTTTTTGCAGAGTAAAATTATCTACTTTAGAATTCAAAGCGGTAAGAGTTTCTCTGTATGCAACGAAAAGGTCTATAATCTGCTTATACTTATCTTCAATAGCCACATTCCTGCGGTTAATAATTTCTATGTTCTGTTTGACTTCATTAAGGTCTGTGGCAAGTTCTCCCAGACGCTTTGAATTTTCAGTTTCTCCTGCGGAGGAAAAACCCGCAAGGATAGCCTGCCCCGTTTCGACCTTAGGCTCCTTGGCACCGCAAGCCCCTAAAAATACACATGCACAAATAAGATAACTGATTCTGTTCATAAGAAGACACCCCGTGATCAAAATATTTTAAAATTAAGCCCTGAAACATGTTTAAACCCCTTGACTAAAGAGGTTTCTTTTGATATACATCACCTCTTACAAAAATACTAGAGGTGAAAAGTGGCCCACACACTTTGTGCTAACAAAAGAATCAGACAGGACAAAAAGAAAGCTCTTGCAAACAAAGCTAATAAATCAAAAATGAGAACAGCCGTTAAAAAATTCCTCACAGCTGTAGAAAGCGGTGACAAAGATGCGGCAGCAACAGCTTTTAAAAACGCAGAGGTAACCATCAGGAGAGTCTCCACTAAGGGCGTGATTCACAAAAATCAGGCTTCCAGAAGAGTTTCCAGACTCGCAGTCCGTCTTAACGCAATGGGTTAAGTTTCAGATAATATAAACCCCGGCTTTTAGAGTCGGGGTTATTGTCTGATTCTTTCCTATTCTATTCCCACGTTTACTTTAACAGGTTTCAGGACTCTTTCCATATCTTTAGGGTCAAGAACAACCAAAAAACCTCTTTTCCCACCATTTATCAATATCTTATCAAGTTCAAAGATTGTTTCCTCGGCATAAACTGTCATCTGTTTCTTTGTTCCGAACGGTGATGTTCCGCCGACCATGTAGCCTGTATGCTTATTTGCAGTATTAGGATCACAGGGAGTGAGACTTTTTACGCCGATGAATCTCGCAAGGTTTTTAAGAGATATTTCCCTGTCTCCGTGCATAAGGACTACATACGGTTTTCTGTTTTCATCCTCGACTATAATTGTTTTAACAACTATATGCTCATCAACTCCAAGTTCCTTTGCTGACTGTGCTGTTCCGCCTTTCTCCACATATTTATAAAGATGCCCCTCAAAGGCAACCTTTGCTGCCCTTAATACACGCACCGCTGGAGTAACAGGTAAATCTGACATGTCTTAACCCTCTTTATTCTAAAATAATCAGAAATATAGCAGATTTAAGGAAATTTAACAAATGAAGCTGTTAAGAGATGTAACTAATACTTTCTGAAGGCATCAAGAAGCCGTTTTGATGCGGCTGAAGGTGTTGTGATTCCTTTTGCCACCGCTTCCTGAACCTGCGGGAATATACCTTTGACATTTTTATTATTAAGAAAAAGTCCTTTGAGATCATCCATAAGCAGGCTCCACATCCAGTCAACAGACTGACTGCGGCGTTTTCCCTCAAACTCGCCGGATTTCACCATAGCTTCATGAAAGCCGGTAAGCATAGAACGGACGTTCTCCATCCCTTGATTCTTCAAAGCACTTACTGTAAGCACCGGAACTGACCAGTTACGGCTTTTGGGCCGGAGGATGTGCAGGGCATTAATATACTGTGATTTGGCTAGATCGGTCTTAATCGGGTCTATATCTGCCTTGTTGATCACAACTGCGTCAGCAAGCTCCATGACCCCCTTTTTTATACCCTGAAGCTCATCACCAGCAGTGGCAAGCTGCAAAAGCATAAAGAAATCAACCATAGAAGCAACTGTAGTCTCCGACTGCCCCACTCCAACGGTTTCGACTATAATAATATCATAACCTGCCGCCTCACAGAGAAGCATAGTCTCTCTAGTGCGCCTTGCAACTCCGCCAAGGGTGTCACCAGCCGGAGAAGGACGTATGAATGCGTTAGAGTCTCTGGAAAGCTCCTCCATGCGTGTTTTATCGCCAAGTATGCTTCCGCCTGTGATTTGAGAGGAAGGGTCAACGGCAAGCACCGCAACTTTGTGTCCCAAAGAGGTGAGATGCCTGCCGAAAGATTCGATAAATGTACTTTTCCCTACTCCGGGGACACCTGTAATACCTATGCGGAGAGAATTCCCCGTGTGGGGCAGAAGCTTGTCAAGAAGCTTCGATGCCTTCTCCGCATGTTCCGGTCTACGGCTTTCGATCAGGGTTATGCCTTTTCCCATAGCCCTGATCCCGCCTTTCAGAATGTCACTGACGAGTAAGTCCAAATCCATTATGAGACTTTCTTTTTCCTTATGGCTTCCAGAGTTTCTCTGGCTGATTTTGTTATGGGCGTACCCGGACCGAAGATACAGGATGCTCCTGCTGTGTACAAAGCATCATAATCCTGACGGGGAATTACGCCGCCGCAGACTATAATTATGTCATCCGCACCAAGCTTGCGAAGTTCTTCAGCTAGCTGCGGCACAAGGGTTTTGTGACCTGCGGCGAGGCTCGACACACCTATGGCGTGGACATCGTTCTCCACAGCCATTTTTGCCGTTTCAGCGGGGGTTTGGAACAGGGGTCCCACATCCACATCGAATCCGGCATCGGCAAAGGCAGTAGCAACAACCTTAGCTCCCCTGTCATGTCCGTCCTGACCCATTTTCGCAACAAGGATTCTGGGTCTGCGCCCCTCCTCATCGCTGAAGGAATCTATCTCTTTTTTGATCTGTGAGAAATCTTCGCTGTCTTCAAACACTTTTCCGTAAACTCCGGATACAAGCTTAATCTCAGCCTTATGCCTGCCAAAAACTTTTTCCATAGCATCAGACATTTCACCGACAGAAGCACGCTTCCTGGCAGCATTCACACAAGCTTCAAGCAGGTTGCCCTGCCCTGTCTCAGCCACTCTTGTTATTTCTTCAAGTGCCGCACGGCACTCAGCATCATTACGTTCGGCACGGAGCTTCTGAAGCCTTTTTATCTGTGCCTCACGAACCGCAGTATTGTCAATATCAAGAACTTCAATGGGGTTTTCTTTAGCCAGCTTGTACTTATTAACACCGACAATCACATCCTCGCCAATGTCTATTTTAGCCTGTTTTCTGGCGGCGGATTCCTCTATTTTCAGCTTGGGCATGCCTGATTCGATAGCTTTTGTCATACCGCCGAGAGAATCAATCTCTCTTATCAGCTTGCGGGCTTCGTTTATGAGCGAGGCTGTAAGTGACTCAACATAGTACGAACCGCCCAGAGGATCAACAACATTGCAAATGCCTGTTTCTTCCTGAATAACAAGCTGAGTGTTTCTGGCTATCCGTGCCGAATGATCAGTGGGAAGCGCTATCGCCTCATCCAGAGCATTTGTATGGAGAGACTGAGTTCCGCCGAGAACAGCCGCCATAGCCTCTATTGTGGTTCGGATAACATTATTGTAGGGATCCTGCTCTGTAAGGCTCCAGCCGGATGTCTGGCAGTGAGTACGCAGTGCTGATGAAAGAGGCTTCTGCGGGTTAAACTGGCTCATAAGCTCTGCCCAGAGGAACCTTGCTGCACGGAGCTTTGAAATCTCCATAAAGAAGTTCATCCCTATGGCAAAGAAGAAGGAAAGCCTTGGGGCGAACTGATCAACCTCAAGCCCTTTGGCGATTGCCGCTTTAACATATTCAACACCGTCAGCAAGAGTAAAGGCAAGCTCCTGAACATTATTCGCTCCGGCTTCCTGAATGTGGTATCCGCTGATTGAGATGGAGTTAAACTTCGGCATGTATTTACTGGTGTATTCTATGATATCTGAAATGATATTCATAGAGGGTTCAGGCGGATAAATATAAGTGTTACGCACCATGAACTCTTTAAGAATGTCGTTCTGGATAGTTCCGGAGAGCTTATCCTGACTTACGCCCTGCTCTTCAGCGGCTATTATGTAAAGAGACATAATCGGCAGAACAGCGCCGTTCATAGTCATGGACACGGAAACATCTGCAAGGGGGATGTCTTTGAACAGGATCTCCATGTCGAGGATTGAGTCTATGGCAACTCCCGCCTTGCCCACATCTCCCACAACTCGTGGATGGTCTGAGTCATAGCCTCTGTGAGTAGCAAGGTCAAACGCAACAGAAAGCCCCTGCTGACCTGCGGCGAGATTGCGGCGGTAAAATGCGTTGGATTCTTCCGCTGTGGAAAAACCTGCATACTGGCGCACTGTCCACGGGCGTCCGGCATACATTGTTGCCTTCGGTCCTCTCATAAACGGGGCAAAGCCCGGTATGGTATTTATATTTTCTAACTTTTCAAGATCTTCAAGCGTATAAAGGGGTTTAACCCGTATTCCCTCAGGGGTTTCCCACATAAGTGACGAAGTGTCATCCTTCTTTATCTCTTTTGCGGCGAGTTTTTCCCAATCCTGAATGGTTTTCTTTTCAAAACCTGACATGATTATTCTCCGATTTGCTGTCGCCGGATCTGCGTCCTGAGATCCGGACAAAATCATCAGCGCAGTCATAAACAAGGCTTCACTATGAACGGCACACCCCCGTTACCGGGGGTGAAGACATTTATTTAAAAATATAACAGCCTGACTATTATTCCACAACTGCGAGTTTATCTCCGGCAGCCACTGTCTGATCAGGCTTAACAAAAAGCTCCTGAACAACTCCGGCTTTGGGTGCCTTGATCTCGTTTTCCATCTTCATGGCAACAAGAATCATAAGCGGCTGCCCCGCCTCGACTTCCTGTCCCGGTTCAACAAGAACTTTCCAGATCATTCCGGGCATTTGTGCCTCAATAACCTGACGTCCTTCCAGTCCGGCGGATGTGCGGAGCTTCATCAGACGTTTCATCTCGTCCAGAACTTCCACATCAAAATGGTCTCCGCCCATGAGAACTGAGAAAATATCGCCTTTTTCTGTTATATCAATATCATAGGAACGTCCGTCAATGATGATTGAGTACAGGTTGTCACCCATGCGGGCAAAGTCAACCGTGCTCGATTTACCGTCGATGCTGACTGTAAACACATTGGATGTTTCCTCAACAATATCAATGGTGTATTCCTGTTCGCCTTTATCAACTGTGGCGAAATACTGTCTTTTAGTTATCATCATCCACCCCTTATCCGAGCCTGTTTCCGAGGCTTGTCAGCCTGCCGAAACGCTTCCAGTTGCTTTCGCCCACATCCCTTCTGGTTACGGAACGCTGCGCCGAAATCTTCTCGCTTATGAGCTGTTTGATCGCTGCGGCTATGAGAGCCACGGAAGGATCTTTCTGCTCCTTACGCTGAAGGTCTTCCATGTCGAACTTGGTGTCTATGAAGCTTGTGTCATAGTTTCCGGCAAGGAAGGTTTCGTTCTTAAGCACCCTCTGGTGGAATGGTATGGATGTTTTTATTCCTGATACCTTATACTCCGTGAGAATCCTCTTCATTGCTATGATTGCGCCCTCTCTGGTTTTACCGAAGGAGCACACTTTCGCTATCATCGGGTCATAGTAAAGGGGAACTTCATACCCTGCGAAGGCTCCGCTTTCAACCCTCACGTTCGGACCGCCGGGAGTTTCATAAACAGTGATCAGCCCGGGTGACGGAGCAAAGTTGTTGCTGGGGTCTTCTGCGTATATTCTGCACTCTATGGCAAATCCGTTTCTGAAAATCTCTTCCTGCTTATATGTCAGGGTTTTGCCTTCAGCCACTCTGATCATTTCAGTAACTATATCCACGCCCGTAATCATCTCTGTTATGGGATGCTCAACCTGAAGCCTTGTGTTCATTTCAAGGAAATAGAAGTTCTGGTCAGAACCAACAATAAACTCAAGTGTTCCGGCACTGTGGTAGCCTATTGCCTTAACAGCCTTAACAGCGACCTCATACATTTTAGCCCTTGTTTCATCATTGATAAAGGGTGACGGAGCCTCTTCTATTACTTTCTGGTGGCGGCGCTGAATGGAGCATTCACGCTCAAACAGGTGCAGAGCGTTGCCATGTTTATCACCGAGAATCTGAATCTCAACATGGTGAGGTCCAACAATGAATTTCTCAATATACATGTCTCCGTTGCCGAAGGCATTTGCCGCTTCGGAAGAAGCCATACGGAAAGCGGAGTCGAAATCCTCTTCTGAGTTAACAAGCCTCATACCCTTTCCGCCGCCGCCGTGGACAGCCTTAAGCATGATGGGATAGCCAACTTCCCTTGCAGTTTTCTTTGCATCGTCAACGTCACGGATGGCGTTTTTTGTTCCGGGAACAACAGGAACGCCCGCCTCAACCATTGCATTTCTCGCCCCTGTTTTGGAGCCCATGAGCTTGATATGCTCTGCGGACGGTCCGATGAAGATTATATCCTCTTCCTCAAGACGCTGAACAAATGTGGGGTTTTCTGAATAGAAGCCGTATCCGGGGTGAATTGCGGCTCCTGCTTTTTTTGCAATTTCGATAATCTTATCGGCTTTCAGGTAGCTCGTATCCGTTTCGGTATCGGATATGCAGTAAGCCTCATCAGCGTATCTCACATGGGGAGCTGTTCTGTCCGCATGGGTGTAGATAGCGACTGTTTTAATGCCCAGTCTGCGGCAGGTTCTGAAAACCCTTATAGCTATTTCGCCTCTGTTGGCGACAAGTATCTTTTTAATAATATCAGGCATTTTGTCCTCCTCTTAAAGCGGCAGGTTGTCATGCTTCTTGGGCGGGTTAGACTGCCTTTTGTTAGCAAGAAGCTCAAAAGCCTGAATTATTTTCGGTCTGGTTAATTCCGGCAGGATTATTTCATCTATGAAGCCAAGCTCTGCCGCTCTGTAAGGATTGGCAAAGGTTTCCCTGTACTCATCAACCTTCTGTTTCTGAAGGGCGGCAGGGTCGCTGGCACTTGTGATCTCTTTTTTATAGAGAATCTGAGCGGCTCCATCCGGTCCCATAACAGCAATTTCAGCAGTGGGGAAGGCATAGTTAATGTCTCCTCTAACATGTTTGGAGCTGAGAACATCATAAGCACCGCCGTATGCCTTTCTTGTAATCACAGTTACCTTAGGTACTGTTGATTCGCAGTAAGCATAAAGAAGCTTCGCACCGTGGCGGATGATTCCGCCGTATTCCTGAGCCACACCGGGCATGAAGCCGGGAACATCCACAAGGGTAAGAAGGGGGATATTGAAAGCATCGCAGAAGCGTACGAACCTAGCAGCTTTTACAGAAGAATCAATATCAAGGGCACCTGCCATTATTGCCGGCTGGTTTGCCACTATACCCACTGTCCTGCCGTTGAGGCGGCAGAAGCCGATGATAATGTTCTTTGCAAAATGTTCCTGTATTTCAAAGAAGTTGCCGTCATCCACAATCCTTGTGATAACATCGTGCATGTCGTAAGGTTTGTTTGCGTCAACCGGTATAATGTCGTGTATTGAAATGTCCGCCCTGTTGGGGTCATCCTTTGATGCAACAACCGGAGCTTCCTCCATGTTGTTTGACGGAATAAAGCTGAAAAGCTCTCTGATTTTAAGAAGGCAGTCCTCATCATTCTCCGTGGCGAAGTGAGCAACGCCGCTTTTGGAGTTATGAGTCATCGCTCCGCCAAGCTGCTCTTTGGTAACATCCTCGCTTGTAACGGTTTTAACAACTTCAGGACCTGTGATAAACATATAGCTGGTGTCTTTAACCATGAAGGTAAAGTCCGTAAGAGCGGGAGAATACACCGCACCGCCGGCGCATGGCCCCATGATTGCGCTTATCTGAGGAACAACACCCGATGAGAGAGTGTTTCTGAGGAAAATATCGGCGTATCCGGCAAGGGACATAACGCCTTCATGAATTCTTGCTCCGCCTGAGTCATTAAGACCTATAACGGGGCAGCCGAGTTCTATTGCCTTGTCCATGATTTTGCAGATTTTCTTGGCGAACATTTCGGAAAGAGAACCACCCAAAACAGTAAAGTCCTGAGAGAAAACAAAAACAGTTCTTCCGTTGATTTTTCCGTAGCCTGTGACAACACCGTCGCCGAAAACTTTATTCTTTTCCATACCGAAGTTGGTACATCTGTGAACTACGAACTTATCAAGCTCAACGAAAGTGCCTTTATCAAGAAGTTTGTCGATCCTTTCGCGGGCGCTGAGCTTGCCTTGCTCGTGCTGTTTCTTGATTCTCTCCAGTCCGCCTCCCAGTTCTGCAATACTGTTAAGCTCCTGGAACTTTTTGATTTTCTCTTTCATAAAGTCCCCCATTTTTTTCTTATATGGCTCAAATATAAAAACATAATTTATTATATGTGTCAACTGGCAATATAATGTTTTATAATAAAACAGAACACTTTTTCTTTGCTTATTTACTAGTTACTTATAGAACAGAGATATTCATAACAATATTATGAAAAGAGATTAGTTAAATTGTTATTATGGTTTTTAACACAGGAAAAGAGTGAGAATAATGATAATCGGAAATGATTTGTAGGATTTGAAAAATAGCACAGGAGTTATTGAATTAAGGGCTTTAGGTGTCGGATGAAACTTTTAGAATGAGCTTTGAAAAAAGGAACTCAAAGAGCGGAACGCAGACTTTATATTCCATTCCTGATTTGTTCTTTCACCGCAATAATTTGAAACGCTACGAACCTGAACGACCCGAACACCTGAACGCAGCGCAGAAAGCCCGACCGGTGCGCCTTCCATATTTTCAACAGCGGCATTTGTCTTGCTATAATAGATATTTGCGAGCATATCGCAGGAACTGAGCAGAGATACAGTGTTAGAGTCCACAAACGGCAGAGAGGGCATTTTTTCAAAATAAGTAAAATTATTTTCGCAGACGGGGAAACCTTCTTCTCCCAACAGCCTGATTTCAGAGCCCGTAAAGACAGCTTCATCCACAAACCAGTCTTTAACAATGCTCACAGTGTCACCGATTTTAAGCCCGCTCTGCCTGTAAGCACCGCATATTCCTGCCAGAAGTGCCTGTTCGGGGCGGAGTTCTGAAAATATCAAGGCAGAAGCGAATGACGCATTAGTCTTCGTGACTCCGGTTACAAAAACCTTCATTCCCTTCCATTCGCCGCATACGATTCCATATTTCCACTCGGTTAAAGGTATTTTCCCCAGTGCGCCATGAAGCTCATTAACAGTCGGAAACAGCAGAAGCATTAAAACTCCTCGTAAAAATCAGGATATTGTTCAAGCATACCCCTTGATGCGAGAATCTGCTCTGCTTCATTGACCTTTTTCAGGAGTTTTTCCTTATCCTTCGGCAAAACTCCCTCAAGAGGCACAAAATTTGAGACATGGTTGGAGCGGAAAATCATATTCCCTTCGTTTATTCCGGTAAGAAATCTTCTGATTTCATCTGTCAGATCGCCTATGCTGGGTTTTTCTATACTATTAAAATAATCACGTTTCCGACGCAGGAAAAGTGTCAGGAGTGACACATACTTAGGCTTTGCAGCGTTCAGCCACGCCGTGCTGTCTTCCATATGTGCATGGCTGAGTTTTCTTCCGCCTCCGCCGAGAATCACCATGACCGAAAAATCTATGCCTTGCGCCCTAATCTCCTGAACTTTCGGGAGAATTTTGTCCGCTTTCATACCTTTGTTCATAAGAGCCAGCACTTCGTTATTCCCGCTTTCAAGCCCGAAGTAAAGAAGCTTCAGTCCCTTTTCATGCAGCAGTTTCCATTCATCAGCACTTTTTTTCATAAGCGCCTGCGGTCCGGCATAACTGCTTATTCTCCGTAAAGCAGGAAACTTCGCACTGATAGCATCAAGAATAACTGCCAGTTCATCAGTGGGATAGATGACACCGTCTCCATCTGCAAGAAAAACACGGTGGACACGCATTGCATATTGTTCGGGAATGCCGTTAATTTCGACAAGAATATCGTTTAAGGGTTTGATACGGAAAGGTTTATCAATATACATTCCGCAGAAGGCGCACTTATTATATGAACATCCTTCCGTTATCTGGAAAATCAGCGAATCCGCCTCGCTGGGCGGTCTGTAAAGGGGTTCTGTGTGGCGGGGCATAGGCATTAAAACAACCTTTTCAGCACCTCTTCGGTTGCTCCGGAGCGGTTGAGAGTATAGAAGTGCAGACCTCTTACACCACTTTTCCACAGGCATTCGCACTGTTTTACGGCATAATCGACACCTAAGGAAAACATGTCATCCTCGCCTTTCCCTTCCATTTCACTGATAATTGCGGAAGGAACTTCAACACCGCACATCTGGGTAAAACGAATCACCTGAGATATATTAGTAATAGGCATAACACCCGCTATTATAGGCATAGTGATACCTGCTTTTTCGCACTTTTCCAGAAACCTGTAATAGTAGTCATTCACAAAAAAGAGCTGAGTAATTGCAAAATCTGCACCAAGATCCTGTTTAAGTTTAAGATGTTCCAGTTCTTTATCTATATTTCTTGTCTGTATATGCCCTTCGGGATAGCAGGCGACACCAATGCTGTAATCACCGTTCTTTTTCAGAAATTTCACAAGATCAGATGCGTATTCAAACTCCCTGCTTATGTCTTCCGGGTTCATATCCTGCGGAATGTCCCCGCGAAGAGCCAGGATATTTTTCACACCAATGGAATCAAGCTCGGAAGTGACAGACTCTATCACCTCACCAGTCGCAGCTATGCAGGTAAGGTGCATCATCACTTCGAGCCCGTAGTCAATGCGGGTTCTGCGAATCCATTCAACAGTTTTTTCAGTTGTGCTTCCGCCTGCTCCGTACGTAACGGAGACAAAATCCGGGTCAAACTTTTTTAACTGAGAAATAGTGTCAAAAAGGACAGATTCCGCTTCCTCCTTTTTAGGGGGGAAAAACTCGAAAGATATTGTGCGTTTTGAATTTATTATATCAATAATTTTCATGTGGACATCTCCGGAGGTTTAATGAAAAATAACCGCAGAATGCGTTGACTGCAAGAAATATTTATGAAATAGTCGTTACAGATGAAGCTTATTTCCCTTTATAAAAAAATACTTTTAGCGTTTGTTGTTTACGTTTTTTTGCTTAATACTTGCACATTTTTCACCACCCTGAACCCAAAAGCGCTCATAAACCCTTTTCATATAAAGACAAGAACGGTCAGCGTGTACCATCTTGTGCGTCATGTCGTACTTGTGTCAGGTGTTGCTTTCAGAACAATTCCCCATGAACTTATTGACGAAAAAGCTGAGAACTACTCTTCAAAATACGGAGTGGACCCAAAACTTGTGAAAATTGTTATAGACGTTGAATCAGAGTACAACAAGTTCGCCATCTCACGGACAGGTGCAATGGGTTTGATGCAGCTTATGCCCATTACGTTCAAGGACATGGGGGGCAAAGACCCCTTTGACATTGATACTAACCTTGAAGCGGGGATAAGATATCTCTCCATTCAGCTACGGCGCTTCAACAATACTGAACTTGCCCTTTCCGCATACAACGCAGGACCTTACACTGTATCATCCAGAGGTAACAGAGTACCCGACTTCGGCGAGACACAGCGGTACGTTAAAAAGATTATGTACCGCTACAGTCAGGTCGCCGATCCGGATTAGATAAGCTTTTTCACCACATAGTCCGCATCCGCTTCAAATGGTGTGGATTTCATATTAGGCTTTGCTATGGCATATTCAGCCATAATCCGCTTTTCATCCATAGTAAGAACACTGCTCAGAGAATCAGCCCCAAGCCTTTCAAGCCAGAAAGAGAGATCAAATCCGTGTTTTTCAAAGAGGGACGGAATAACTCCGGACTTAACAACATCATTTTCCTGAAGCATTTCCATAAAGCAGGGTATCAGCATTGCATTTGCCGTGCCGTGGTGAATTTTTTTGTTATTTGTCAGGTAGTAGCCAAGGCTGTGAAGCAATGTTGTTCCTGTATGCAGAATAACAACACCCGCCAGCGATGAAGCATACATAAAATTAGCCAGTACCCTGTCGTCCTTAAGGTCTTCCGCAGCGCTCAAAGTAGCAAGTATAAGCTCAAGCGAGGTCATTGCGCACATATCGCTGAAAGGATTGGCACGTAGTGAAACCAACCCTTCCATCGAATGAGTAAACGCATCAAACACCGTGGCAAGAAGAGTCTTTTCGTTCAGAGTTTTAAGAAGCCCCGGATCAAGCACCGCCCATTTAGGAAACATGCAGGGCTTGGAAAAGTTTATTTTATCTGTTTTTTCCACGTCTGTAATAATTGAGTAAGCATTCATCTCACTCCCTGTGCCGCAGGTTGTGGGAACTGCGAGAACAGGCAGAGGCTTATTGGGCATATCTTTTTTGGCGAGAAGTTCGTAAAAGCTGTCGTTATTAGTGGCAAACACTGCTATGGATTTTGCAGCATCAAGGGGGCTTCCTCCGCCCACGGCGATTATTGCCTCACACCTCGCTTTACGCATGAAAGTTCCGCCCCTGATTATGGTGTTAATGGACGGGTTTTCCTCCACTTCCTGAAAGAAATGGAGTGACTTATCAGCAAGCTCAGACTCAAGAAAAGCCTTCATCCCCATAGTTTCAAGGGATGTGCGCCCGGAAACCACACCAATTGATTTATAAGGGCGCATTATTTCCTTAATCTTCTCTATGCTGCCGAAGCCGAAAAAAGCCTCCACAGGGCTCTGGAACGAAAACATGAAGCTCATGGCATCAAAATCCTGTGAATTTGCCGTTTTCAAAAACAAGCTTGCCGTCAATGTAAGCTTTGCCGTCTTCCATAGCCTTTATCATATCCCAGTGAATACCGGATTTGTTCTTCCCGCCGGCTTCAGGGTATGATGCACCCACAGCCATGTGTATAGTACGTCCGATTTTTTCATCGAACAGAATATTCTTAGTGGGCTTGGTGATGGATTCGTTCAGCCCGAAAGCTATCTCGCCTATGAAGCGTGAGCCTTCGTCTGTCTCAAGTACAGACTGGAGAAAATCATTCCCCTTCTCTGCATGAGCTTCCATTATTTTGCCCTTGTCGATCTTAAGGGTGATTCCGCCTGCTTCCACACCCATGTATGATGTGGGAACATCAAAGTGGATTGTTCCGTTTACACCATCCTCAACAGGGCTCGTAAACACTTCACCGTCGGGCATGTTGTGGTGTCCGTTGCAGTTAATCCATTTGCGCCCGTCAACATTGAAGGTTATGTCGGTTTTATTGCCCACGATGCGGAGTTCTTTTGTTCCGTTCAGAAGTCCGGCAATTTTCTGCTGATACTCATCAACCGCTTTCCATGCGGCAACGGGATCATCTTCATGCAGTCTGCATGCACGGTAAACAAACTCAGTATATTCATCCAGAGACATTTCAGCGTCCTGCGCCATAGCTGCTGTGGGATAAGGGCAGAGAGACCAGCGGAACTCACCTTTCTGCTCTCTGTCCATGAGAACTTCTCGAACCTTTGCATAGGATTTGGCATAAACAGCTATTTTTGATTTATCAGCACCGGTGAGCTGTTTCGTGTTGTCTGTAGCGTCTATGTAAATAGATGCGGTGACGTTATGGGTGTCCGCCCAGACGCTCTGAGGGATAAACTCAAGCTGGTCCTTCTGTGCGTGTTTATAAAATACAGACTGCTGACCGGAAAACGCCATACGCAGAACAGGATAAGCTCCGGTCTCCAGCGTTTTTGCATATATCTCCTTTATAAGAGGCTCACTAACTGTTTCCGCACGGATCAAAAGGATATCCCCTTTCCTTAAAGAAAGGCTGTATTCGCATATAAGTTTAGCTAATTTCTTTTCAAGACTCATAGATGTACTCCCCGTTGTTTTATCTTCTGACATAACATAATCCATTTTGCTCAATAAAAAAAGGGCGGGCTGAGAATGTCTAAAACGAAAAAAGTGCCGCACCCCAGAGGATACGGCACTTTAGATTACATAATTTTTTTACTGCATCTTATATGGAAGTTCTTTTTCTTCTCCTCATAATGAGAACAGCTGCAGATACAAGGAAGATAAAGCTCATGAGCATATCGCCGTCACCTGCGGAGCATCCGCCGTGACCATGACCGCTTCCGCCTCCGGAATTATCAGCAGGTAATGAATCTTTACTGACTATTCCAAAGCTTGTCAGGTGATCGATCCAGAAAGTAACCGTGCCGGTAATGTAGTCAATTTCGATAATATTGTTCAACGGAACTGCCGTGAGTTTTCCTGCAAGAAACTCTTCGTAAGAATTGGCACTGAAAAGACGGTATTCTCCGCTTTCGATATCACCCGGTTCAATCAGCCCTGTGTTAAACGGTACAGTAATTTCAATCCTCTCAAGGATCTTATCTTTCCCGTTTGTGGCGAATTTAAGCTCCTCGCATCCGTAAATATAGAGCGAAACATCATATAAGCTGGTGTATGAGCCGTTAAGCTCTCCATTTCCGCTGTAGAGCTGTTGAACCTCAAGATTTGCAGTAAGAGAATCAGTATTGCCGCATACTGAAGCTGTGTCCTCCATAATCTTATCAGTGTTCAGACCTGCGGGCGGAATAACGACAATTATTTTTTCATCTGCTGTCATTCCGTCTCCGTTTTCAGCATCAGCAGTTCCCTGCCCGACTTGACTTCCGCCTTCCACATTAATCTGTTCATTAAGATAAACGGGCTGTACATCGTTATCAACAGCCTTATTTGCTGCAAGATAAGTGTATGAATAAAGCACACGGCCTCTGTCTGATACATTCATTACAAGATTACTGCTGCCTGTGTATGTATAATCATATTCCGTTCCAATCATAGACTCAGTATCCAGCAGAGTACCGTTATCAGACTTAACAATCAGAGTCAATCCGTTGAAGTTTCTTCCGGTAAAACTGATTATTGTCTCATTGTCTCCATCCGCCGCAGAAGCTTTTATCCCGGTATCAGTTTTGGGAGTCATTGAGACGATCACTTCTGTGTCGGATACGCCTATGATTTTTGTCCCGGTTACATACCCTGCAGACTCGCAAGTAAGATATGAGAATTCTGACCCTGCTTCAAGCCAGAATACATTTTCAGCAGTCCCGCCTGCACCTGCAGTGATCGTAACGGAAGCATATTTGGTCTGCACACCGTTATTTTTTACCCAGAGAATTACATTAACAGTATCGCCCTGAAGCAATCCGCTAACCCTTGCTGTAAGGCTCTTTACAGTGGACTGAAGCGGAACTGTCTGTCCGTATCCGGTGAGCGTACTGCCGGATACTTTGGTAAACACGTATCCTGATTTTGTAAACGTCAGTGTATGAGCTTTATCAAATCTTGAAGGTATTTCCATTGAGAATCTACCGTCTGCACCTGAGGAAGCGGTATAATTCACACCATCGTACCTGACTTCATGTTCAGCAAAGACATTCACACCTGAAACAGGATTCTGTGACGAATCCACCACAGTGCCTGCATATACTACAGAAGGAACCATAAGGATTGAACCGGTTTTGGCGGTTTCCTCTCCGCTTAATGCTGAGATGCTGAAATTAAGGAACTCATCGGTATCTGCAGGAATAATTGTTCCGTATGCAGTATTACCGCCGGAATCCGCAGCAGCAAATGTTCCTGAAGTTACCTCGGCTATTTTTCCGGAAGTATCTTCAATCCCGGCGGAGTCGAGAACGGTAAACACGGCTGCAGAGCTTACTTCGCCGCCCTTAAGCACAACTTTTTTAGTGGAGTCTTTTTCATATATCTGCTGTTCCTGAACAAAAATATTCATGGGAACATGCAGTTCAAAAACGGAAACTTCGCCTGTCAAAGTATCGATAATCTTAACTATGTAGTTACCTGCAAATGCTCCTTCCGGAGTTATTTTCAGGTCAAATGAGGTGCCGTTGCGAACAACTTCATAAACAGCAGTTCCCCCTTCTTTGTAAACACTTACAGAAGGAGTTACAGACGCAGGAAGGGTAAAGCTTAAAGATTTGCCTGTTTTAAGCTGAACTTTTGTGTAGTTAAGCACACTACCCTGACTTGTAACATTAAACGGGAAGTCTTTTTTACCATCACCGTTTGCATCATCATCCAGATAGTCAGCTTTGCCATCATTGTCAGAGTCGTTTGTTCCTTCAAGGTAATCGGGAATACCATCTCCGTCAGAATCAGCAGTTTTATCTGATGAGAGTGTTACGCTAACAGAAACCGTCGCATCATCATAAAGAACTCCGTCAGAAACTCTGATTTTGAAGCTGTCTTCCCCTATGTACCCGTTTGCAGGTGTGTAGGTAAAAGCTCCTGTCGAAGCATTCACCGAAGCAGTACCGTGGAGAGGCTGAGTATTTATGCTGTAAGTAAGGCTGTCGCCGTCAATATCTTCGGCATCTACGCTATCAGCAACAGCGGTATTTTCCTCTGTTGTCACAGAAGTGTCCTCAGCAACAGGCGCTTCGTTTACATTAGTGACTGTTACAGTAATATCCTGCTCATCATTGTCCGTTCCGACAACCACAGCAGCTTTGACACGCACCACATATGTGTTGTTACTGTCAGAATCTGAGGGATCTTCATAATCAGGAGCGCTGTTAAATGTAAGTACACCGCTTGCTGAGTTTATACTGAAAGACGAAGCATCAGCTCCTCCGGCTATTGAATAGACAATACTGCGTGCAAGAGGATCTTCAGCAACAACAGTAAGTACAGCAGTTTGTTTTTCCGCAACAGAAGCGGAAGAGGCACTTGTTATCTCAAATACAGGCTCGTCAACATCTGTTACGGTCACAGCTATGTTTTGAGTTGCCTGATTTACACCGTCATAAGCTTTGACGACAACAAGGTAAACATTGTTGCTGTCAGCATCCCCAGGTTCTTCATAGTCCGGAGCTGAGACAAACGAGAGAGCGCCGTTGGCACTGTTGAGTGAAAACTTAGCCGCATCAGCCCCGCCTGCTATTGTAAATATCAGGGTGTTGCCATCCGCATCATCTGCGGTAATTGTCATGACACCCGTACTGTTTTCCTGAACACTTGTTATTGCTTCGCTGGTAAAAACAGGAGTGTTATCATTAAGGTTATTTACTGTAACAGCAACATTTAAATTCGCACTGTGAGAGCCGTCGTTAACCATAACAACAAGGCTGTATACATTATTCCCATCGTTATCCAGAGGGTTTTCATAATCCGGTGCAGAAGCAAAAGTCAAAGCCCCTGTGAATGGATTCAGTGAAAATTTTCCCGAATCCACACCACCGGCGAGAGAGTAAGTTAGATTGTCGCCATCGGTGTCAGTGGCCGTAAGAACAGCAACTGCAGTCTGTCCTTCATCAATGGAATACAACCCTGAACCTGAAAAGACAGGCTGGTTATCGTTTACATTACTGACATTGACAGAAACTGTGGAGTTTGCTGTATGAACACCGTCAGATACGGTAACAGTCACACTGTAGGAATTGCTTCCTCCGGCACTTCCCGGATTTTCATAATCAGGTGCGGAATTAAAAAACAAAGCTCCGGTGGAGCTGTTTATAATGAATTTTCCGGAATCAGCGCCACCAGTTATACTGAACGACAGAGTATCGCCGTCAACATCCGTTGCTGATATCACACCGGCATTGGTCTGATTCTCATCAACAGCAAAAGACGTTCCGCTTGTAATAACCGGAGGATTCTCATTTACTACATTGGTGACAGTAACATTCAGCGTCTGGCTTGCAGAGTTTGTCCCATCTGTTGCGCTGACCTGAACCACATAAATATTATTAGTGTCTGCATCACCGGGATTTTCATAGTCGGGAGCATTAATAAATACCAACTCCCCTGTCGTTGAGTTTATATTAAACTTTGAAGAATCTGCTCCACCTGTTATTGAAAAGGTCGCCGAAGCGGTATCCGGATCGGTGACAGTAACGGTGACAACCTCTTCGGTGTTTTCAGTCACTGATACAGAGGCGGAGCTTGTAAAAGAAGGAGCAGTGTCATCAATATCCTGAACATTGACAGTTATAATCTGACTGTCAAAATTGGTTCCGTTCGATACTTTGACTATTACTTCGTATGAGTTGTCAGCACCGGAATCTGAAGGATTTTCATAATCAGGAGCTGAAGTAAAAGTCAGAGCCCCTGTTGAGGAGTTTATAGAAAACTTGGCACTGTCCGCTCCTCCGTCAATAGAGTAAGTATATGTTTCTCCGAATGCTGGGGAGACGGAAACAGTCGTTACGGATGAAGAATTTTCATTAACTGAAACAGCTGCAAGAGAACCGCCCCCGTTACTTGTTATAGCAACAGGGTCTGCAACAGAATCAATTGTTACATTAACAGCTATTTCATCAGTGCCGCCACTGGTGTTAGTTACCTTAACTTTGAATGAATCAGAACCAAAGTAGTTTCCGGTGGGAGTGTATGTTACAGCTTTGGATGTACCTGTTCCGCTTGCGGACGCTGTACCATGAGAAGCCGCTGAAGATATGCTCCACGTAAGAGTTTCTCCGTTGGGATCAGTGGCATTCAGAGTGAGGCTGAATGCAGTAGGACTTCCGTCCTCGCTCATTGTTACATTTGTTGAAGCACCTTCTGTTATGGAAGGTTGGGAAGTGGAAGATGTAACCCCGTAAACATATGTTTTTGAATCATCATAATTCACATATATAAAACCACTGTCAGGACCGGACAAAAAAAATCCGAAGCTGTCTGTTGTCTCACCGGCTCTGACAGGTCCTTCGAGGCTCGTTGCATTATTATCGAATAATTCGGCTGTTACATATGAGCTACCATCGTAGTCTGCGAGGACAAACCCACCGTCCTTCAGGCTAACAGGCTGTCTTATGCTGTTGTTACCAACTACACGCAGTATTGTTTCACCGGAGACTGTGCCGGTACTGCTGACAAACGCTCTGCGCTCATCTCGTGAGGCAGAACCTGCTCCGGGTTCTCCCTGAAACATTGTCAGAAAAGTATCGTTGGAAAGTCCTTGGATATATATCTGCGCAGCACCACTTTTTTTAACTGGTGATATTTTGAAATGGTTATATCCACCGACAGAAGTCTGCGTTCCGTCATTATTATATATAACTCCATAGTAGTTATCAGATGTATAGCAGGTGTAGCCAAGCATAAACTTGCCGTCTATTACTCCGGCAAAGTGACTGTACATTGATGTGCATGTACCGTCTCTTGTACCTGTGTTTGATATAGAGGTTGCACTCTTCACCACATTTCCGGCGGAATCAAAAATTTTCATCAGATATTCACTTCCGGTATTCTGCCAGTAAAAAAGCACGTTTCCGCTTGAAAGCTCCACAGACCCCCCGTAACAGTTATAGGAAGATGAAGTCTCGGAGATGTTTGTAACACCTTTAACCAGATTTCCGTTCTCATCAAGAATAATCATCTGGTAATCACTTCCGCAGCCGGAATCAGTTCCATCCCATGAAACAAGGATATTACCGTTGGAGAGTGTCTGCACATATGAACCTTGATAATTCGTTGCCCTTGAACCCATAAGAGTGCTTGCATCGTAAGTCCAGGCTGTTGAGCCATCTAAATTATAGGCTTTAACATAAAGATTGCTTAAGTTCCATGACGCATCATAGAGACCAACAGAATACACAACTTTTCCGCCTGCTGTTATGCCATATCCGTAATGATATGCAGTTTTTCCAGAGCTTTCAAACTCAGAAAAATCAGGAGAAATTTTTGAGGAATTAGCAACACCCAGATATGACGCATGTGCGTTCAGGGAAAATAATAGAACTAAAAGTACTAGCAATACTTTAAGTACATTCCTATTCATAAGATACCACCATGAAAAAGCAAGATTATAATCATTAATATTAAATAATAGCACAATTTAGCATTAACGTTGTCAAGATCTAGTGATTATTACCTAATATTGTAAATAAAAAAAGGGAGCTTACAGCTCCCTTTATAAAACTTGTTTAAACACAAATAGTTAGAATACTAAGAAAATTGCACACGCTCGCGGGCGGATGAACCGCCCTTCACTGCGCACGGCAAACCCGCATCCTGCGGGTTTCTGGAAATACAGATTATTTTCTCAGGTTGTAGAAAGAACCAAGTCCTTTGTAAACACCCTGAACCGTCTTAATAGCGTAAACACCTGCGTCCTGCGGTGTTTACGCACACGCTCGCGGGCGGATAAACCGCCCTTCGCTGCGCACGGCGAACCCGCATCCTGCGGGTTTAAGAGCCGCTTATTATTTTTTCAGGTTGTAGGAAGAACCAAGTCCTTTGTAAACACCCTGAACCGTCTTAATAGCGTAAACACCTGCGTCCTGCGGTGTTTACGCACACGCTCGCGGGCGGATAAACCGCCCTTCGCTGCGCACGGCGAACCCGCATCCTGCGGGTTTCTGGAAATACAGATTATTTTCTCAGGTTGTAGAAAGAACCAAGTCCTTTGTAAACACCCTGATCAACTAGTTCTTCCTCGATGCGGAGGAGCTGGTTGTATTTGGCGATGCGGTCAGTTCTGGATGCTGAACCTGTCTTGATCTGCCCTGCGTTTGTGGCAACTGCGAGATCTGCTATTGTTGTATCTTCAGTTTCGCCTGAGCGGTGAGAGATAATATTTGTATAGCCTGCTGTTTTGGCTGTTTCTATGGTATGCAGAGTTTCAGTGAGTGTTCCTATCTGGTTGAGCTTAACAAGAACAGAGTTGGCAACACCTTTTCTGATACCTTCCTGAAGACGCTTAACATTTGTTACGAAGAGATCATCCCCTACAAGCTGAACCTTGCTTCCGAGAGCATCGGTGAGTTTTTTCCATCCGTCCCAGTCGTTTTCATAGAGACCGTCTTCAATGGAGATGATCGGATATTTTCCGCAAAGGTACGAATAGTATTCAACCATATCATCCGCTGATTTTTCAGGGTTCTTTTCAGCAGCCATGAAGTATTTGCCGTCTTTATAAAATTCGCTTGCTGCAGCATCCAGCGCAAGGCAGATGTCCTCACCGGGTTTGTAGCCTGCGTTTTCTATGGCACGGAGAATAACCTCTATGGCTTCTTCATTTGATTTGAGATCAGGCGCAAAACCGCCTTCATCGCCAACAGCGGTGTTGTATTTCTTTTCATGGAGAACTTTTTTAAGTGAATGGAAAGTTTCTGTTCCCATCCTGAGTGCATCACGGAAAGTTTCAGCTCCCACGGGCATAATCATAAATTCCTGAATATCCACGTTATTATCAGCGTGCTGACCTCCGTTGATGATGTTCATCATAGGAGTAGGAAGAGTGTGGGCGAATGCTCCGCCTATATATTTATAGAGAGGGAGCGAAGAAGCATCCGCAGCGGCTTTGGCGCATGCAAGAGAGACACCGAGGATAGCGTTTGCTCCGAGCTTTGACTTGTTGTCAGTTCCGTCAAGATCAATAAGGATTTCATCAATGAGCTTCTGCTCAAGAACATCTATTCCCTCAAGCTCGTCCGAAATAATTTCGTTAACATTCTGAACGGCTTTCAGAACACCTTTACCGAGGTATCTGCTTTTGTCGCCGTCTCTGAGTTCCACAGCTTCATGCTCGCCAGTGGACGCGCCTGAAGGAACAGCCGCTCTGCCTAAATATCCGCCGCTTGTAACGACCTCTACCTCGACCGTGGGATTGCCTCTGGAATCCAGTATTTCCCGTGCATAAACCTCAATAATATCTGTCATTTTCTGCTCCCGAATATATATTTTTTTCTTTCCGGTTATTTTGTGCCGTAAGTATATATTGAAAAATTGCGAAAATACAATATGATTTGTTTTCCGTCTGCCCGTCAAAAAGGCTCTGTTTACGTTCAGGTCTGACTCAGACGGGTTCATAAAATAAGGCAGGTAAAATGTACGATATACCAAGTCTGCTGTTTGCGGACAGACAGGGAAATATATATGATCACCCCAGCCTCAAAATGGCTGTGAGAAGTGAAAACTATAACTTTGTTCCGTACGAGACGGAGCTTATTGAACTACCTGAAACATCAAGGCTGTATTTTATGCCTGATACGCACCCCATAGCCTATAATCAGGATACGGCGAATATGGAAACTTTTACAGGAGGAATGGCAGTCAGCGTATTTCTTGCGCCGGGGTTTCTGCGCCTGTTTCTTCCTGCATATAAAAAACTGAGCGAAGACATTCTTCCCCTTTACGCTTATACAGCAGTGGGATGGATGAACGGAAAGTTTGTTGTGCCCGCCCTAAAAATAGACGATGACTCCAAATGGAATCCATGCCTCTATGATTTTACAGACAGCTTTAAACCGAAGGTTCAGGCATATCTTAGTAAATATCCGGACAACAGATTATATAAGCAGCTTGCGAAATGCGCCCTTGAATACCACTGCACGGCTGCGAAAAATGTGTTCATGGGCAGGTGGGAATGCCCCATCCCCACAGCTCCTACCTGCAACAGCAGATGTCTGGGCTGTATATCCAAACAGCCTGCGGAGTGCTGCCCCTCCCCGCAGTCACGCATCAGCTTTGTCCCCTCACCGAAGGAGATAATCGAAGTTGCCCTGAACCATTATGAAACGGCGGAAGAACCAATAATCAGCTTTGGTCAGGGGTGTGAGGGAGATCCGATCACAGAAGCCGAAACTATAGCCAAGGCTGTGTCGGTCATAAAGAAAAAAGCACCTGATATGACAATAAACTTCAACTCCAACTGTTCAAGCCCTGAAAAGCTCAAACTTCTCCTTGATGCAGGAATAGACAGCATCAGAGTAAGCATGAACTCAGCCAACCATACAACCTATGAAATGTACTATTCACCGGTTAATTACGACTTCGGTGATGTTCTGAAAAGTATAGAACTGGCAAATAGATATAAAGCGTACGTATCTCTCAACCTGCTCACAATACCCGGAATTAATGACAGAGAGGGCGAGCTGAATACCCTCCTTGACTTCCTCGGAGCGTACAATATAGACCTCATACAGCTTCGTAACCTCAATATAGATCCGGACTTTCTGTTCTCTAAAATGAAGTTTAAAACAGAAGAAATCCTTGGATTGAAAAACATGCTAAAATTAATCAAACGTAAAAACAAAAATGTCAGGTTCGGTTACTTCAACCGCACGAAGGAAAACTTTTTTAAAGACTTCGGCTACCCTGACCTTAAAAGGAGATAACTCATGAAGAAGCTTCTTGTATTGGCATTTATCATCTGCTTTGCGGGCTCCGCATTCGCAGACGACATCAAACTCCGTCCCGGTATGACTCAGAATGACTTTAAAACCTTTGCCAAAGAACTCGGTTCTGTAATTTCGTTTGACCCCAACAGCCCCGCAGACCCTCTCGGGCTCCTCGGTTTTGATATAGCCGCTGAAGCATCTTTCAACATAATTGATACTGATGTATGGGATCACGCAGCTTCCGACGGTGACTCGCAGGAAGCCCTCATCATGTACAGGCTGCACGCCCAGAAAGGTCTGCCCGGAAAAATTGACATAGGAGCAATGATAGGTCAGTCTGCCAATTCCGACCTCACAGTGGCTGGCGTTTCGATAAAATACGCCATACTGGAAGGCACAGTGGCGACTCCTGCACTTTCTGTCAGAGCGGCGTACTCTCAGACAGTGGGTCATGATGAAATAGATGCCTACAATGCAAACATCGGCGTTTTTATCAGCAAAGGCATACTTATCATCAAACCATATGCCGGTATTGTAGGCTCTATGAATTATCTCAAAGAAAAATCCGATGCAGTTGATCTTGACACTGAAACAGCTTACACAGCAAAAGGTATATTAGGAATTCAGGTTACTCCGTTTCCTTTCCTGAAATTCAATGCTGAAGCAGGTATCGGAGAAATAAACCAGCTCAGTCTTAAGGCAGGCATTCGCTTCTGATGAATAAAAAACGTTTCGATTATATAGTTCTCGGCAGCGGCGTTGCAGGTTTGCGCGCCGCTATTGAGCTTGCAGGTCACGGAGATGTGGCTCTTATAACTAAATGTGTCCTCGGTGAAAGCAGCTCTGAATATGCTCAGGGCGGTGTTGCTGTAGCCTTAAGTGAAGAGGATGATATAGTTCTTCACTATGAAGACACTCTGAAAGCAGGTGACGGTCTCTGCATTAAAGATGCAGTTAAAACCCTTGTGGCTGAAGGACCGGAATATATAACACAGCTTATATCATGGGGCGCAAATTTCGACACTAAAGAAGGGGCTCTCTCCTTTACCCGTGAGGCGGCACACAGCGTAAACCGCATAATTCATGCGCACGGTGATGCAACCGGACACGAAATTGTCCGCACCCTGAAAGAATATTCCCTGAAATTCCTTAACATATACAGGCTGGACTACACCTACGCTCTGGACTTCATAATGGAAAACAGCAGAGTCACGGGTGTTCTTGCATTGGATGAAAAAACCGGGGAACTGACATCATTCTATTCAAAAGCAGTAGTCGTTGCCACAGGCGGCGCAGGCAGACTGTTCACCCGCACCACAAACCCGGATGTGTCCACAGGGGATGGAGCTGCTATGGCTTTCAGAGCAGGAGCAGAGCTGGAAGACATGGAGTTTTTCCAGTTTCACCCCACCGCCCTGCACTTCCCCGGAGCGCCAGCGTTTCTTTTGAGCGAATCTATGAGAGGCGAAGGAGCTGTACTGCGAAACAACGCCGGAGAAAGATTCTGTTTTAACTACCATGAAGACGGTGAACTTGCGCCGAGGGATGTGGTAAGCCGTTCCATATTCTTTGAAATGAACAAGACAAAAACAAAACACGTCTATCTCGATGTGACTCACCTTGATAAAGAACATATACTTCACAGATTTCCGAAGATATACAACACATGCCTCAGCTACGGCATAGACATAACTAAAGACTACATCCCCGTAAGCCCTGCCGCTCATTACTATATGGGAGGCATAAAAACTGACCTTGACGGACGCTCAAGCCTGAAAGGGCTTTACGCCTGCGGTGAAGCTGCATGCACAGGGGTTCACGGAGCAAACCGCCTTGCCAGCAATTCACTCCTTGAAGGTGTTGTGTTCGGCGGAAGAAGTGCAAAGGCTGCGGTCAAAGACACAGAAAATACGCTTATAAGTGAAACAGAGATCCAAGTATCTGAAACTTACAAAGAAACCGACTGCGCCCAAGCACTTAAGTTCATTCAGGAAACTATGTGGAAGTATGTAAGCGTTTCCAGAAATGAAGAAGGGCTGAAAAAAGCAATCAGTGAGCTTGCATCGTTTCTCAGTAAATTTGAGGGTAAAACTCCGGCAGACAGAAAAACCGCCGAGCTTAAAAACCTTGCAGAGAGCGGACTGCTGATGGCTCATGCCGCCCTCGCCAGAGAAGGCAGCCGTGGCGGGCACTACCGTGACGACATGCCGGAAAAAATAACAAAAGACTATCACGTATATTTTACAAATGCCGAATTTAATCCTCATTTCAGGTGATAAGAAGCCGATCTCCACGGGGGACGGCTCCATATCATTCTACAACCTTACATACAAGCAGGCTTACCACGCAAAGAGTATTGGTACATTCACCGAAAGCCTGCATAAATTTGTAATCCCATCAGGCGTGATAGAGAAGCTGAAGAAAGGTCATGTACGTATTCTTGACATATGCCTGGGAATAGGCGCTAATCTCGCAGTGACTTTCCATGAAATTGAAAAGCTGGATATTTCGAAGGAACACAGGCTTCAGATAGTCAGCCTTGAAAAAGATCACAGCCTTGTTCAGCTTATTCAGAGAACAGCCTCTTTGACCCCGCCCGACGGATACAGAATCTTAAGAAAGCTTCTTTATGAGGGAACATGCGGAAGGTATGGTCTTGATGTAATGTATGGTGATGCGGTAAACAGTCTGGACAGGATTCAGGCACCTTTTGATGCAGTGTACTTCGACCCGTTCAGCAAAAGAAAAAACGCTGAAATGTGGACAGAGAGTGTATTCAGAAACCTTCACAGGGTTTTAAAAGATGATGGAAGAGTGGTAACTTATTCTTGTGCTAAGGGAGTTAGGGAAGATATGAAGAAGGCGGGTTTTGCCGTTTCAGACATCCCCCGCCTTCCTGATGGCTTTCAGTCAGGAACTATAGCTATGAAAAACTAGTCTGCACACTAGTCAACATGTTGGGATTTAAAGTAAACCGCAGTCCAAAAGCCTGCGATAGCCAAAACACAAAGGATGCCTAAAAATATAGCCATTTCTGCCTCCATTAAAAAGAATGTGTTTCCCTTTGAAACAGTGCAGGAAAACTGCATTCAACTTTTTTGTTATGTATATAAGGCAATAATAAACCCTAAAACAAATAAAACAACTCCATTTTTTGTCTCTATTTAACAGATCGCAGAACAAAACGTGTTTTATTGTTCTAATACGTTGTTAATCATCGGTTTATTTGTTAATATAATTCTTTAGTGCGCAAAACAAATAACCTCTTTCTAAAAAGACTCTCCTTCAAGTATTTATTAAAATCAACATGACTCTATTCCTCTTTCTGACAGTTTTTTACTTACTTCTCTTTTCATTATGAGTTACCGTTCATTTCATTATTCATAAAGAAAAGCTTATTAAGGAGTTAAGCAACTTTAATATTGCGTATGAAAAAAGACTGAGGTAGTTTTATTGATTATACTTTGGCGGGTGCTGATTGGAGTTGGTATTAATTCTGGCTGCCGGTTCACTGTTGTGGATCTGCATTATAAATGCCTTCGGCAGGTTTGAGAAGCGGACGGTGTTTATGTCCCTTCTTGTAGCCTTTGCTGCCGGTTCAGCCGCCTATCACCCTGCTGCATGGCTGAACACGCTTTTTCTTGATACCATTGGTATCGAAATGAATGCTGTAAACCTTCCCCGATCTGCTACAGCAGCATATTCTGCATTTGTAGGTATTAACGAAGAGTTTCTCAAATGTCTCATAACCTTTCTGATTATTAAAGACTCCAAAAACTATGAAACCCCTGTGCAGGGATATATATACGCTGCTTCAGCGGGACTGGGCTTTGCATTGCTTGAAAACATATACTACCTGAAAGGGCTTAACACTGAAATGCTCCTTATGCGGCTTTGCATCTCCACCCCTCTTCATATTAGCCTTGCGCTGATATGGGCAGCAGGTATAAATGCTGCAAAATTTGCACGCTGCGGCTTTCTTCAATGCGCCGCAGGCTATATTTTTGTTTCCGCAGCTCTGCATAGCACTTACAATTATCAGGCGATATACGCAGGCAGTATTTCAGAAAGCGCCGTTAAGACCCTCACTGTTCTTTCAGTAACCATAATTACTGCTTTTTTCTTCATTCGGCATCATAAAAACAGATAATCTGTGCTATTGCACTTTTACTTAGTGATAGATTATGATAGTTTTATAAAACAATTTGTTTTTTAATCTGTTAAGGCTGTGAATGTATGAGTGCGGATAAAGCTGACAAACATAAAAAACAGTATAAGACTGCTGACAGCATTTCTAAGGATGATGAATGCTGTTTTCTGTTTCGTTCAGTTTTTGAGCAAAGCTCAGACTCTGTCATAATAACAGATCTCAAAAACAATGTGCTTTTCTTTAATCCCGCCGCTGTTCAAATGTTTGGGATGGAATCGGAACAGCTTGCCCGCCAGAATATCAACGCCCTTGCTTTCGGACGTAAAATTATCAGTAAAGAAGCTCACAGCAGCCTTATCAAAGGTGATTTCCCTGAGGGGATTAAAGCTGAAAACCTGTATATGACCCGTGATGGTTTTTTCTGGGGGCATACAGCTATTTCACTGATCTCAGAGTATAAAGACTCTGAACCGAGAATACTGTTTGTTATAAGAGATATAACAACTGAAAAAAATCTCCGGGAAGAGCTTTTAACAAGCAGGGAACAGCTTCAGAATATGCTGGATTTTGTAAACAGCATGGTTGTGGTCACAAACGGAACAGAGATACGCAACTGCAATAAAAATCTTTTGAATTTTTTCAGCTACGAAAACATTAACAGTTTCAAAGAAAAGAACTCCTGTATATGCGATACATTTATCCCTCTTGCTGGCTACCTCACCGAAACCCGAAGAGGTCACTGGCTCAAAAAAGTCCTGCGTAATAAAGCATCTTCCGGTGACACCAAAGTTGCCATAAAAGACCCCGCAACCGGAGCCATACGCTTCTTTATGGTGGATATACAGCCGTTTCCCGGTGAAAAATACTACTACATTGTCTCATTCACTGACATAACTGAACTTGAAAACCAGAAAAAGCTTCTGGAAAATACCAACATATCCCTTGAAGAGAAGATAAACAGACGCAGCAGAGAATTATTTGAAAGTTACCGCAAACTTGCCGCAAATGAAGAGATGCTTTCCGTAATTTTCAACATGGCAAGCATCGGCATAGCAATGGTTGATGACAAAGGGCGCTACGTTCGGGTGAACAGCCGGTTCTGTGAAATATACAGGCTCAAGGAACACAATGTAATAAACTCTGATTTCGGAGAGGTTCTTCACGAAACTCTACGTGATGATATGCACCGCCTATTTATGAAGTACCGTGACGGTCATATTAAACGCATAGCCTCAGAGTGGAAAATTAAGAGAGTTGACTCCACTCAGGTTGATATTCTGATGACAACAAAATGGGTAACTATGTATGATGGTAAACGCTACCTCATATCAACCCACCTTGATATAACCGATAAAAACAGACTACAGCAGAAGCAGAGAGAGCAGGAAAGAATGCTTGTTCAGCAGTCAAAAATGGCTGCAATGGGTGAAATGATAGGTGCGATTGCCCACCAGTGGAAACAGCCTCTCAATGCCATAGCGCTGATAGCTCAATGCTTTAAGGATGACTATGACTATAAGGAGCTTACGCTTGATGCCGTAAACGAACATGTCAACGGAATATTGAAGCAGGTAAGCTTCATGGCGGCTACAATTGATGACTTCAGGAATTTCTTCAAGCCCGCCAGAACCATGCAGGCTTTTGAAATTTCGTCTGCTGTTTCCGATATTGTCAACCTTATGCTGCCTCAGCTTAAAGTAAACTACATAGCTGTCTACGTGGATAACTCCGCTACAAACACTTACGGTTCAGAGGTTTATGGTTATCCCAATGAGTTTAAGCAGGTAATACTCAACCTGATAGCCAATTCAAAGGATGCTATAGCTGAAAGAAGAGCGGCAAAAACTCTCAAGAATTCCGAAGCAGGAATAATAAGTATAAAAATAGAATCCACAGAAAAACAGGTCAGAATTATTTTCTCCGATAATGGAGGCGGGATACCTGATGAGGTAATGAACAGGCTGTTTGAGCCCTATTTCACAACAAAAGGCTCAGGTTCAGGTATAGGTTTGTACATGTGCCGTACAATTATTGAAGGTAAAATGAAAGGGAAAATAAGCGTAATTAATTCAGGAAAAGGCGCTGAATTCACTATTTTACTGGAAAAACTTATTGAGGGGAGTGTCTAATGAAAGAGCTGAAGGATATCAGGCTTCTTTTCGTTGAGGATGAACTGCTCATGCAGAAATCCATCGAAAAGATTCTGGCAAAGCATGTCGGTGAATTTAAACTTGCGGTCAACGGGGAAGAAGGTCTTAAAATACACGGGGAGATGAAGCCGGATATAGTCATTACTGATCTGGATATGCCTGTGATGAACGGGCTGCAGATGATCTCCTTAATCAGACAAACAGACGAAAAAACCCCCATTATTATCATAACCGCCTTCGAGGATCAGGCAGAAGTAGCAACAGGGGCCGATTTTTCTCTTATTAAACCTATTCTTAAAAAAAGGCTTTTTGAGCTTCTCGAAAAATGTGTTGAAAAGCTGAACAGCAAATAACCTAACTTTTCCCGCAGTTGTTCTGGCTGTTTTCACACTTGTCATTATCTGTGTGTCCGCCGGAAGAGGCGCAGCATTCTGCCCCCTTCCCGCATCCGCACGATGCGTTTTTCCTCTTCGCACTAAGCACGGAGAGGAAAAACACCGCAAAAGCTACTAATGCCGCTATTACTGCGACAACAAATATCTTCATTAACTACCCGCCAAAATCGTCAAAGTATATATTTTCAGGCTCAACACCCAGCTTATCCAGCAGGTCAAGCACTGCATCTATCATCACAGGAGGTCCGCAGAGATAGTATTCGCAGTCCTCCGGCGCAGGATGGTTCCTAAGATAAGCGTCATAGGCTATGCAGTGAACAAATCCTTTATAGCCTGTCCAGTTATCTTCCGGCATAGGCTCGCTCATCACCACATGCCAGCTGAAGTTTTCAAACTCTTTTTCAAGCTGTTTGAAATCTTCATCGTAAAACAGTTCAGCAACGCTTCTGGCTCCGTACCAATAGGATATTTTGCGCTTTGTGCCTTTTCTTTTAAGCTCATCAAACACTATGGAACGAAGCGGCGCCATGCCCGCACCACCGCCGAGGAATATCATTTCCGTATTATTATCCGTTGCATGAAACTCACCGAACGGACCGGTGATGGTCACTTTATCGCCCGGTTTCCTTGTGTGAAGATAGGTTGAGCCCTTTCCCGGAGGTATGCCATTGGTTTTAGGAGGCGGAGTTGCGATACGTACGTTAAGCTTTATCACACCCTTCTCTTCCGGATAATTCGCCATTGAATAAGCACGCACCACAGGTTCATCAACCTTTGATTTATACTGATATATGCCGAATTTTTCCCAGGTGGCGTGATATTTTTCTCCAACGTCTATCTGCGTGAAATCAGCCTCATAAGGCGGAACCATAACCTGAATATAGCCGCCGGCACGGAAATTCACATCTTCTCCTTCGGGAAGCTTGAGAACAACCTCTTTTATAAAAGTCGCAACATTTCTGTTGGATATAAGCTCGCACTCCCATTGACGGGCACTGAATACTTCCGCCGGAACTTCAATGTCAAGGTCTTCTTTGACAGTAAGCTGGCATGAAAGTCTGTAGCCCTCACGTTCCATTTTTCTGTTAATATGGCTTTTCTCCGTGGGAAGGATGCTCCCGCCGCCGGAATTAACAACAACCTTACACTGACCGCAGGAACCACCGCCCCCACATGCAGATGAAACAAATATTTTTTCATCTGCCAGCACGCTGAGAAGTTTACCACCTCGCTGTACATTCAGAGCCTTGTCCTCACTGCCGTTTATGACAATACGCACATTTCCGGAGGGAACAAGCCATTGTTTAGCCGTGAGGATGAACCCAGCGAGAAAAAGGATTATCGCCGTAAAAAGAGCAACACCTAAAACTATTTCTATCAAGTTCCGCCTCCCCTTAAAGCTGTATTCCGGAGAAGAGCATGAACGAAATCGCCATGATTCCCGCTATCACAAATACAATACCCAGATTGTCCAGCCCTTTGGGGACATCGGCGTATTTCATCTTTTCCCTTATACCCGCCATTGCTATTATGGCAAGTGCCCAGCCTGCTCCTGAACCAAAGCCGTAAACCACACTTTCGCCGAAAGTGTAATCTCGCTGAACCATGAACAGAGTTCCGCCGAGAATCGCACAGTTCACAGTGATAAGCGGCAGAAAAATCCCCAGAGCGTTGTATAGCTTAGGTACAAACCTGTCCAGACCCATTTCAAGCACCTGAACAATAGCTGCTATAATGCCTATATAAGTCACAAGACCGAGAAAGGTAAGATCAACATCGCTCAGACCAGCCCAAGCGAGGGCTCCGTCCTTAAGTACATGCTGATATATAAGATTGTTTACCGGAACTGTTATTGTCTGCACCGCTATTACCGCTATACCCAGTCCGGTCGCTGTTTCGACCTGCTTTGAAACGGCAAGGAAGGTACACATACCAAGGAAGAAGGCAAGAGCCATGTTCTCGACAAAAATTGATTTAACCAGAAGGCTTAAATATATCTCAATCATGCCTTCACCCCTTTAGCAATAATAAGCTGAACGCCCCAGATGATTAGCCCTATCAGGAAAAATGCACTCGGAGCGAGGAGAAATAAACCATTGGGGGTGTACCATCCTCCGTCAGTAGCAAGGGGAAGCACCTGAATACCAAGCAGCTTTCCTGCCCCCACAAGCTCACGTATTGTTCCAACGACAATCAGAACCAAACCGTAGCCGGCTCCATTGCCCAAACCGTCCAGAAGGCTCTGGAATGGCGGGTTTTTAATGGCAAATGCCTCTGCCCTGCCCATGAGGATACAGTTTGTTATGATAAGTCCAACGAAGACTGAAAGCTGTTTGCTTATCTCGAAGAAGTAAGCCTTTATGAACTGATCAGCTATGATAACCAGCGATGCGATAATGGTCATCTCAACAATAATCCTGATGCTTGAGGGAATATAGTTCCTGATTATGCTGAGTGAAAAGTTGGACAAACCAAGAACAACAACAACAGCGAGTGCCATAACCATAGTGGTTTTCAGGTTTGATGTAACCGCCAGTGAAGAGCAGATGCCGAGAACCTGAACAGCTATTGGGTTATTCCTGAAAATGGGGTCCGTGAATATTTTTGCCGTGCTGCTAGCCATTGAACCCCTCCGATTCTATCTTTGAAAGAAATTTTCCGTAACCGTTTTCACCAAGCCAGAAACGCACCAACCCGTTAACACCCCTGCTTGTCATGGAAGCTCCTGAAAGAGAATCCACAAGGTGTTTTGCATCGGGGTTTGAAGGATCAACTTTTCCGTTTCCGACACCAAGCTTGAGCCTGCCGTCTTCGCCGTAAACCTCTTTGCCTACCCACTGAGCCTTCCAGTTGGGGTTATCCACCTCACCGCCCAGACCGGGAGTTTCCTTCTGGTCATAAAATGTCAGCCCGGCCACAGTCTCGCCGTCACCCTCAAGGGCAAGGAAACCGTACATGGTTGACCAGAGACCGCTGCCGTAAACATGGAGAATTATTTTATCCGGCTTGCCGTCCTTCATGACAACATAAACCGGCTGTTCTTTGGATATGCTTGCTATACCAGCGATATCCTGCTCCTTTGTAAGACGCACAGATGTTGAAGAGGCGGTACTGAGTGCCTTGAAATCTTTAAAGAACTCGGTATCAAAGCCAGTTTCCTTTTCATAGCTGCCGTCCGTAACATTCACAGCCAGAACAGAAATATCCCTGAAGGCTTCTTCAATATCAGTATTTTCACCAAGAAGCCCCGCAGCAGCGAGAACATTCCTCTGCCTGTCAAGTTCACGGTTTTTATCCTGAATCGGTTTGAGGGAAACCGCAGCAGCGGAAACCAGCACCGAGCAGACAACAGAAAGAACGAGAGATACTATAAATGTAAATTTTCTTGAATTAACATCCGGCATATCTGCGCCCCCTCCTTCTTATATTTGCTTTGATAACATACTGGTCTATTACGGGTGCGAAAACGTTTCCGAAAAGAACCGCAAGCATTGCACCTTCCGGAAATGCAGGGTTAACAACTCTTATCAGTGCCGTCATAGCCCCTATGAGAAATCCGTATATGTACATCCCTGTCCTTGTCATTGAGGCGGACACAGGATCTGTTGACATGAAAACCATAGCAAAGGCGTAGCCGCCGAGAACTATATGCCATTCGGGAGGAAGATTCATCATAACATTAGTTTCACTGCCCACGGCATTAAACACCAGCACCAGAGAAACAAGCCCCGCAAGGCTTGAAACCATTATTCTCCATGAGCCTATGCCGGTGGCTATCAGAACTGCCGCTCCGAAAAGACACGCAAGCGTTGATGTCTCACCCATTGAACCGGGCATGAGCCCCAGAAAAGCATTTATCCAAGTTATACCTGATTCACCGCCATGTGCCAGTGAGCCCAGAGGAGTTGCGTATGTCATTGCATCTGCGGGAATCCACACTCTATCTCCCGTCATGGCGGCAGGGTATGAGAAGAACAACACTGCCCTTGAGATGAGAGCAGGGTTTACGAAGTTTCGTCCTGTTCCGCCGAAAACCTCTTTACCCATAACCAGACCGATGGAGATCGCAACACCAGCCTGCCACAGGGGTATGGTGGGGGGAAGAATCAGCGGAAAAAGAAGAGAGGTTACAAGGAACGCCTCACCTATTTCATGTTTTCTTACAACTGCGAACAGAAGCTCCCAGAAACCGCCCACTGCCAGTGTCACTATATAAACAGGCAGGAAATACAATGCCCCGTGCAGAAAACAGGAGCCGATTGACGAGCTGTCCGCACCGCCTGATGCTGTCATGACAGCAAGACGCCAGCCCTCGGAAAGAGTGCCCGCTTCAGCGGCATAGTTTGCCTGAAGACCTGTGTTGTAAAACGCCATAAGCACACAGGGTATGAGAGCAAGAACAACAGTGGTCATAATCCTTTTGAGATCAAGCCCGTCTCTGATGTGTGTGTGCCCTTTTGTCACTTCCGGTGAAGTGTACAGAAAACTGTCGGTCATTTCAAAGACCGGATACCACTTTTCCAACTTACCGCCCTTTTTGAAGTGATGTTCATGTTTTTCGAGAAAATTACGCAGCCCTTTCATCAGCCTTCCTTCTCTATGGTATCAAGCACCTGCCGGAGCATAGGCGCATAGTCCTGCTTGCCGGGGCAGGCATAAGTACACAGGGATAAATCCTCCTCCAGAAGCTCAAGACAGCCGAGCTTCTCCGCCGTTTCAAAATCCCCAACGGATATTGCACGAAGAAGATAAGTAGGCAGAATATCCAAGGGCATCACATCCTCATAACTTCCCACAGGGACTATGGGGCGTTTACCGCCGTTAAGGTTGGTATTGAAAACAGGTTTGCCTATGCCGAACCCGGTGAGGAAAGAGCGTTTCACAGAATGCATGTCCGTTCCTAGACCAGCCCATCCAAGGAGCTTTCTTTCCCTTCCTTCGGGTATAAGTGTAACCTGATTTATATATCGGTGGAGATAGTCAGTGGGAGCAACAGCCTTACGTCCGTAGAGAGCGCTTCCGCATATTACACGGACATCTTCTGCGGAGATTTCGTCTTTGAGGAGGTCGCCAAGCCATGCACCTCTGACCGTTCTGATAAGCCTCGGCTTAACCGCCCCTGTTCCGCAAAGGGATATAACAGTCTGAGTAGGAATCTTCCCTGTGAGAAGCAGTTCACCTATCGCCGCTGTGTCCTGCCAGTTTATTTCCCAAGTGCGGTTGCCTGCGTGAGCAGGTGCGAGGAAATGGATATGAGTTCCTGCAAGTCCCGCAGGGTGTTTGCCCATGAAACATGCGTATTCCGTTTTTACGCTCTGAACAACAGGTACGGCATCTTCTGAATTAACACACACAAAAAGCTTTTTACCTGCAAGCTTTTCAAGAGCAGCCACTCCGGCCATGAAATACTCCTCTCTGCCGGAGAGGGCAGTCTTCACATCAGCACAGAGGGGTCTGGTGTCGGCGGCTGTAATATAAATATAATCAGCCACGGTATCAACAGCAGGAACTTTGCCGAACGGGCGGCTGATAAACGATGTCCACAAACCTGCCTCGTTGACAGCACTACGCACGGTTTCTTCACCAAGCTTCTGAATGTCTGAAAGGCTGTACTGTCTGAAGCTTTTTCCGTCTGTGCCGTCAATCTCTATTTCAAGAGAAAGAAACCTGCGCTTTTCACCTCTGCTGACAGAAAGAACCTTGCCGGAAAAAGGCGTAATAAACTTCGCCTCCGGATTCTTTTTATCGGTAAAAAGCAAATCTCCTGCCTTTACCGAATCCCCTTCCTGAACATTCATAGTGGGCTTAAGACCGATATGATCGTCTCCTATGACAGCATATCTGCTCACAGTTCCCGACTCATAGATTTTCTGTTCGGGAGCCCCGTCCAAGGGAAGGTTAATCCCTTTCTTAAGAACTACTTTTTTCATACCGCTCAAAAAACACCCTCATTACTCGCTATAATTAAGACAGTTTATGCCTTATAATACACAACAGCTTACAAATAAAGCATAATCCTAATAACGTCAGAGTCAAGTAAAGACGTCCGGCTTGGTATCCGGCTTTGGTTTAGCAATAAAAAATCCCTGTGAATAGTCTATTCCCAGTGCGTTTACCGCATCGAAAATTTCCTGACTGCTCACAAACTCCGCAACAGTTTTGATTTTCATGCCGTTTGCGAAGCCTTCTATGCTTTTCACCAGTCTGTTTGTATATTCATCCCGGTGGATGTTCTGGATCAGGCTGCCGTCAATTTTCAGATAGTCAAAATCCAGATTCATCAGATGAGTAAAATTGGAATAACCGGTACCGAAGTCATCTATCGCCACCTTGCATCCCAGTCTCTTCACTTCACTGATAAATTCCCTTATCTCTTCATAGTTGCCGATGTTGTCCGTTTCAAGGATTTCAAATATCACATTGGAAGCAACACCGGTTTCCCTGAGCAGACTCTGTATGTAAAGCACTATATCTTTATTGAGTATATCCTCTGTTGATATATTAATGGAGAACTCGTTGCTGCCGCCATTAAAATGTTCCACAGATTTGCGGAGCATAATTTTAGTGAGCTGCGGATAAAGCTTGGTCTTCTTTATTATGGGCAGAAAAAGCCCGGGGGATACCACGCTTCCGTCAGGTTCAAGCATCCTTATAAGGCATTCGTACTTACGGATCTCTCCGGTTTTATTATCCATTATACCCTGAAAATACGGAACTATACGATCCTCTTTAATCGCCTGTTTAACCTTATTAAGCCAGAAAAAGTTATTTGACTGGTGTTGGCTCAGTTCCATACTTTCGTCAAAGTGCATATAGGCACGCTTACGCTCTCTGGATATTTTCAGAGCAATGTCAGAGGACTGGAGCGGTTTATCCCTGTTGCCTGAAATACCTATACTGACAGAGATAGAAATCTCAATACCCTGATAGTCGATGAGTTCCGAATCTGTTCTTAATGATATGTATTCAGCTATCTTTTCCGCCAGCTCAGTCCTTGATTTAAGAAGTATTACAAACTCATCCCTGCCGAGCCTGTAAAGCGTGTTAATATCCTCAAGTTCCGGATAAATTGACTCAAGGGTCGAAATATAATCCCGCAGACAGGCAGAATATTCCTTAAGGACATGATCCCCCGCCCCAATTCCGAAAACCTCGTTGACCTCTTTGAAGCGGTCAATATTAATCAGGATCATTATTGAGCCTGAAAGACCCTGCAAATCATTCAGAAGAGCGTTTCTGTTCGGTAGTCCGGTGAGGGTATCTGTCCTCTGCTGTGCAGAGAGGGTTCTTTTTCCTTCTTCTATAACCTTAAGCATAACCCGGAAGCTGTAATGCAGAATAACAGCGGCAAGAACCAGAAAAGCAACAACCACCAAAGCAAGATAAAATCTGGCATTGCGATAATCTTTCACTTCCGCATCAATATTCTGCACCACAACAAGATAGGCAAACGGTTCCCCTGAATATTCTTTCAACTCATAAGCAGTGTGAAAGCTGTAGTAGGTGCCGTCGATTTTTTTAAGCAGCATTCCGCGCCCCGGTGTAAAATCTGCTTCCTGTTCTCTGAAAGCAGGATCACTGGTGCCTGCAATATAGTAACCGCCTGATTCAGCCATATTTTCTCTGCTGTTAATAATCTCGGCAAAATTTTTCTTAATAAAGATTGCACTCCTGAACTGAAAATGTTTTGCAACATCCTCTATCACAAAGTCAGAACTAAGCCCCAAATCAAGCATACCCAGATAGTCTCCGCCTGAAAAAACAGGTACTATAATTCTGTAGAATATTCCGTGTCTGCCCGGCTCAAAACCGGATAATTCTGTGCGTGTCTCATTCATTTTGTTTACAAGAGGACGCACTTCCGTGAGGTTATCGCCGAAATAGTCCGGTCTGTGCATACGCAGAAGGGTTACTCCGTTTTTGTCAATAAAGTGCATAACATGGAAAAACGGATCTTCCTCCCTCATCTGCCTGTAGTAAGGTATAAGCTCCAGAAACAGCTTTTCTCTGTCCCCTTCTTCAATAGCCCTTAAAACAGACCCATGCTGCAAAAGGCTGTGAGCCTTATCAAAATAACGGCGTTCAGTATCCGCAACTGACAACTCAAATGAACGTGCAAGCTGAGAGTCAAACCTGCGGAAAGAGTAATCAAGGTATTTTTCATTAAAATAATTGCCCGCAAACAGAAAAATAGCGGAAAGAGAGAGCATAAGCATTATAACAAGAAGCATTGCCCTCATGCGGACAGTCATAGCATTACCACCTTTTTAGAAACGGATTTTAAACAGCAAACTGTTTAAACAATACCAAAACACTATTTATTATACATTTGCATAACGGGAACTGCAACTTAACATTAATTTCATCAATAAACACTGTATATGGATTGAATAACGTCTTACGGATCTTGAACTTGACATTTGACGTTCTCAGGTTATGATCACATAAAATTAATAATAATTTTTAGCAGGTACACATGAAAATATTAATTGCCGATGATTCAAAGATAGCCCGAAAGGGAGTTCTTAAGTCTCTATCTACAGCTTTTACCGACGGTTTTGACTACCGTGAGGCGTCTAACGGAGCAGAAGCTGTTGAAATATACTCCGAATATAGACCGGATATTGTTTTCATGGACCTCACCATGCCTGAAAAAAGCGGTATGGAAGCGCTCGAGGAAATAAAGTCAGTGAATCCATCCGCAAAGGTTGTTATAATTACAGCAGATATACAGAAAAAGACAACCGAGATGGTTGCTGAACTCGGTGCAGATGAAATACTAAACAAGCCTGTAACTGCAGAGAAAATATCACAAATAATATCAAAACTCGTATAGCGGCTGATTTGTATGATAAATGTTCTTAACGAAGACAGGAAAGATGCGCTCACAGAAATAATGAACATTTCCTACGGTATGGCTACTGCTATTATATCCGACTCTATCGAGGCGCACGCAAATCTCCATGTACCAAAGATTCATGTTGTAGGTACAGAAGGTCTCGAAAACTACGTCAACAGCAAAACATCCAAAACCAAAAACTATTACGTTTCTGTTCAGGTTTTTATCAATAAACTGGACGGAGAGAGCATTTTCATCATAGACAATGAATCCGCAGGAAAAGTTGCGGATATATTCATGAGTGATAATGATGAAACCATTGAAGACGAAGAAGATATCATCAGCTCTATTCATGAGCTGTCTAATATTCTTACATCCGCCTGCGTGGGTAAGATTGCGGAACTCCTTGAACTTGAAGTGTTCTTCCACCCGCCCGCTGTTGATAAACAAAGCGGTGAAAAGATTGCGGAATACAAAAACTTCGAGAATTTCAGCAAAATTATAGTAGTCGAAACTGTTTTGGATTTCAGGCAGGAGGAGATCAACGGACTTCTTATATTTCTTCTGAAGGAGAGTTCTTTCGATCACCTGCTTATAGCTCTGGATAAATATATTGAACAGTATGAAATTTGAGACCGATCCTTCTTATTTCCTTGACTCCATATACAACGGCGCCTGCATTCTGGACGATGAATTAACGGTTCACTTCTGGAACAAATGGCTTGAGGCGCATACTTCCCTTTTCAGAGAACAAGTTACAGGGAAAAAAATTACTGACTTTTTTCCTGAAATCAATGTAAAGCAGCTTAAAAGAAAAATACGCTCAATGAAAGCTCTCCGCTCCCATACTTATTATGACGCAGGGACAGACGGATGGCTTTTCAAAATTAAATCTGCAAAATTTACAAATTCGCTTTTTGAATACATGAAGCAGAATGTTGTAATATCCCCGTTTGATAAAGAACTTAAATACGCTCTTGTGATGATATACGACCAGACAAGGCTGTTTGAGACACAGAAAAAACTTGAAGAAAGCGAATCATTTCAGCGTGCGGTGTTCGGAAGAAGCGCCAGCGGTATCGTAATACTGAATACTGATAAGTCGATTCTCATCACAAATGAATCTTTTCGTAAAATGACCGGACTCGATGAGAATGAACTCAAAGGAATAGATTTTGAAAAATTTCTTTGTGATGAACATATTGAAGTTTGCAGAGATTGTTTTGGCAGGCTTTTTTCCGGTCAGAGAGACTCAGTAACGGAAGAGGTCAAAATACAGACGCCCGGAGGAAGAAACTTCTGGAGCAGGATAGCCGGTTCGGTAATCTTTGATCAGGACGGCAAAGCTGAATACGTGGTCTGTGTTATGGATGACATTACCGAACGAAAAAACTTTCTGATAGAGCTGGAGAAAAAGAGCGAGTATGTCCAGAAGATTCTGGATTTCCAGTCAAATATTATCATCGTAACTGACGGAGAACTTCTGCTCAACTGCAACAAAAGTTTCCTTGATTTCTTTCAGTCAAAATCACTTGAGGATTTTAAAAGCAAAAAAAAGGAACTATCTGATTATTTCATGAAAGAACAAGGACTTGTTACCGGTGATGATGAGCAGGGATGGCTTGAAGAGGTTTTTCAGAACTTCCGTATGGGTGTGGACAGCAAAGTTAAAATGCGTGACCCCTTCGGAGCGGTAAGAACATTTCAGGTCAGCTTCCGTGTTCTCCCGATGACTGCCGGTGAGTACATAGTTTCCCTCACAGACATAACAGATTTAGAGAATTACCACAAAATATTAAGAGACGCAAACCGCATACTGGAAATAATAGTCAACGAACGCACGGAGGAACTCCGCAAAACAAATCGAATGCTTGAGAGCAGCCGCCAGCAGCTTGAGCAGGCGCAGCAGATCGCACGAATAGGAAGCTGGGAATGGACAGGCGGAGATAATAAGCTGGACTGCTCAGACGAACTCTACAGAATTTTCGGAGTGGACAAAGCGGAAGTTATACTCTCCCAGAAAAACTTTTTTGATATGATAGCACCGGAAGATATAAACCTTCTTCAAACTATGAGTTCGGAAGAAACAATAGCAAAGGGAACTTTTGACGAATACATCCATATCAACAGAATAGACGGTGAAAAGCGTATTCTCCGCATACAGAGCCGCGTGAAAAAAGATGCATCAGAAAATCTACATATTCTGGGAACTGCTCACGATATTACAGAAATAAAACGCACAGAAGCTGCCCTCCGCCAGAATGAACAGCTTCTTTCATTTATATTCGACTTTGCTTCTTTCGGTATTTGTCTTGTTGATCAAAAAGGGTGTTTTGTCAGATTCAACAAAAAATTCAGCCAGATTCTTTCGATTCCGGAAAAGATACTCAAGAACTCGAACTTCTTTGATATATTCCCCGAAGCGGACAGGGAAAAAGCACCGCACACCACAGAATGGAAGCATAATGCAGATAACGGCAAAACCCTTGATCTTCTTGTGACTGCGGGTGCTGTGAAGATGGACGATGAAAAGCTCCACTTTATTTACTCAATAGCGGACATAACCGAAAAAAACAGAATAGAGCGGATACACAGAGAGCAGGAACAGATGCTCATTCAGCAGTCAAAACTCGCTGCCCTTGGCGAAATGATAGGTGCAATAGCCCACCAGTGGAAACAGCCTCTAAACTCCGCCAGTCTTTATGTTCAGCTTATTGAAGATGACTACGACTTTAATGAGCTGACCAAAGAAAAGCTCAGTGAATACGTTATAGAAATAATGAACCAACTTAATTTCATGGCTCACACTGTGGAGGACTTCAGAACCTTCTTTACCCCGTCAAAAACATTAGGAGAATTTTCTGTTAAAAAAGCCCTTGATGATGTAACAGCACTGATGAAATCATCCCTGGAAAAACACAGAATAAACGTTAACATCACAGCAGAGGGGAACGACCCTGACAGTGTAGTTCTTTTTGGATACGCCAGTGAGTTCAAACAGGTTATGGTGAACCTGCTCAGTAACGCCCGTGACGCCATAGATTCAAAAAGAGCTTCAATGCCCCCTCTGGAAAGAAAAAACGTGGGCAATATAGACCTTATAATAACCGAAACCGATACCGAAGTGATTATTGAAACAAAAGACGATGGCGGCGGTATTCCGGAAGATGCGCTCAAGCGGATTTTTGAATCCTACTTCACCACCAAAGGTGACGAAGGAACAGGAATAGGGCTTTATATGTCACGCATGATCATAGAAAACCGCATGAAAGGCAGTATAGCCGCCTCAAACAGCGGTAAAGGCGCTGTCTTTACCATGCGGTTTCCAAGAGAATATATCTAAATCAGCCCCAGTTCCTCGGCCTTCTCACATGCCTTGAGAGTCTTTTTCTCGCCTGAGCCTGCAAGCTCCTCAAGGGAGCTGAAGGCAAATTTATGAGCATTGCGGAGGGTATCACAGCAGAGTATGAAATCCTCAGTTATAACAAACGCTCTTCCAAAGCCTTCATAACCTAAATCCAGAGCGGCGTAGCACATCTTACCGGTATTTTCCTCAACAATCATGGCAACAGCTTCGTAAAACATGCGTATCTGCCACACAGTCTGAATATCCACCGCTCCGGAGGTATCAATCTTCTTTTTTTCTTCCCTGCTTTTCACATAACGGCTCAAAACCTGAGTATCATCAAGCTTTTTCCATGAGCCATATGTGTCAAACGCTCTCATTTTCTTAACAAGCGTGTCCGTAAAGCCTGAGACCTCCCAACCTGTTCTCTGGGAGAGAGACATGCCGACCATGTCATTTTACCTGTATCGCTTTTCTCAGCCAAGGCGGCGGAGAGTCATTCAGCTTGTTCACCAGACTTTCCAGAAGCTCATCTATGGAAGCGTTTTCATCCACCTTAATGGGGTGGATTTTATTGCGCACAACCACAGCAGCAGCCGGACCGCCTATTTCAGTGAGGTAAAGTATGGAACAGTCATTAAGTGCGCTGACTTTTGTATTAATATCAACCTTATGGTTTTCCTCTGCGTCTATGGGGATAAAGCTGCGGAGCTCGGAAAACTCTGCCCCGTCCGTGTTTACATCATAAACTGCAACAGAGGTTGCCCTTCCGAAATGTTCGTCTACCTCTTTTAAACTGTTCGTACAGAACGCTACCTTCATAAACTCCTCCTGTAGTTCTCCGTCTGTTCCTCCCATGATTCGTGTTCGTCACGCTCAAGGAGGATGCTCCCGATCTCTGCGGCAAAATAAGCCGCTCCTCTGTAGCAGGAGTAAACTTTGATAAACTGCCCTATCCTGTCCTTCACCGGAATCCCCATCCTCAATAATGGAGCGTGTATCATCTCCGAGGTTAAGTGGGCATTGGTGTTTGAAATAACAAGGGAGACTCCTCCCCCCTTTAGGGCTACATCTTCCAGATCACCTTTGATAACCTCTTCCGCCGGAATTTCTCCGAGGAAGGAGGAATTAAAGGTGGTGATGCCGATTTGTACCGTAATGCCTAACTCATCATGAAGAAACTTTGATACGCCGAGAAGAAGATCCGGCTCAATGGCGACAGCACATTTTTTGCCGCCGAAGTTGAAGTGTCCGTCAAGCATTACGTCTATTGCTATTTTGCGCTGCTTTTTGATTTTAGCGGGGACATCCATCCTGCCGCTGAGTTTCATAAGCAGCTCTATAAATCTGTCCGTTTCGGAGATTCCGATGAGAGAATCAAATGTCACGAAAGGGACACCGTTAAGTTCTTTAAGCTGTTCAGCTATTTCGCCCATTGTTCTGCCGGCGGCGATATTCATCTCGGCGGCTCCGGCGGTTTCTATCTCTTCCACTGTGCATCCGCCGGGAGCGGTGCTGTAGAAAAAGTCCGCACTGCCGGACATGCTGTCAGATATATCAGGCAGAAACACAGGTCTGAGCCCGAAGGATTCGATAATATCCCTTATCTCGTCTATGTCTCCTGCTGTCATTCCGAATGAGGGGAGTACATTTACACGCCCTTTTTCTGTCTGCATTTTTGCAGGTGAAAGCTGTTTGAAGACAGCCTTCAAAGTGTTTGTATAGCCAAGGTGGGCATCGTCCACAAAGTCAGGTGTTGTGCAGTAAACTATTTTTGTTCCTGCATATTCCGGATACTTTTTGCGGAAATCCTTTATACTTCTTTCAAAGTCGTCCCCTCTGGTATCTGAAATCCCTGTGGAGAGAAGAACCAGAAGTTCCGGCTTGTGTTTCTCTATCACATTTTTCATCCCTTCAAGCAGGTTCCAGTCCTCACCCATAATCGTGGCGATATCTGTGAGTGCTGTTGTCTGCATCGGAACAATCTCACGGAAATGCTGGGTAAGAAACGTCTTGGTGAACGCTGTGCACCCCTGCGAACCGTGGTGGAGGGGCATAGCTCCTTTTATTCCGAGAGCGGCTAAACTGCCGCCAAGAATCTGACTCTTTTTAAGCGGGTTTGTCTGCCCGGTTTTTATCTTTGTTTCCATAAACTTACTCCCAGGGTGCTTTGCTTTTTGCCACTTTCCATACAGGTGAAGTGAGGGTGTAAGCGAGCTGTTTTGCCAGTTCAACCATTCCGGTATATCCGGCATAACCGTGTATCCTTTCCTGATTTACATCCACAAAAGGATACCTGCCTTTGATGGAGGTATACATGTTCCTCCCGCCGGCAAGGAGGAGATCGGCCTTTTCTTTCTGAAGTATGTTCAAAAGTATCCGTCCGTCTCCTTTTTCAAGGAGCATTTTCTGTGTTCCTTCAAAATGTTCCCTGATTCTTTCTATATCCTGCTCAGTTGATTTTCTCGTGCTTGTGCCGATTACGTCCATGCCGAGTTCTTCAAGCTGGTAGATTGTTGACCAGCTTTTCACCCCGCCGGTGTAGACAAAAACTCTTTTCCCTTTAAGCTGCGCCGTGTAAGGGGCTAACTCTGCGAGAACCTCTGCGTTTTTCCTCTCAACAAATTTGAGGATCCTGTCCCTTAATTCATCGGAGTCAAGCATATCCGCCACGGAGAGAAGTGTTTTTTCTATTTCACCGAGCCCGTAGAAAGAACCTTCGGCAAAGGGTATGCCGTATTTGCGTTTGAGTCCTTCCGCAAGGGTGAGCAGAGCCTTGCTGCAAATAACAAGGGTACATTTAGCCCTGTGTGCGTGTGCAATCTCGTTAAAAGATGTTCCGCCTGTAAGACTTGCGAGAACGTTTATTCCAAGCTCCTCAAATACGGGCATCATCTGCCAGAGTTCGCCTGCGATGTTGTAATCGCCTATTATATTTATGTCGTATTTCGTTGTTGTTTCAGGTTCTCTTGTACCTATTACATACTCAAGGAGAGCATCGCCCGCTATTTTATTACCGAAATTTTTATTGCCGATGAAGCCGGGTGACTCCACAGGTATGACAGGAAGTCCGGTGAGTTCGGAAGCCTTTTTACAGGCAGTGGGAACATCGTCACCTATCATGGCGGTAACGCAGGTGGTGTAGACAAATATCGCCTTAACAGGGTATCTGTCTGCTATCTCAACACATTTATCCGTAATCTTTTTTTCTCCGCCGAATACAACGTCCATTTCTGTTACATCGGTGGAAAAACCCATTTTATAGTATTGACCGTGGAGGTTTCTGCTGCCCCTGTTGTTCCAGTTCTGGCTTACACAGGTTGCAGGTCCGTGGATGAGATGTGCCGCATCACCGACAGGGAGAAGCACAATCTGCGCTCCGTCAAAGGCGCATCCGCCCATTGTGGCACCGGGTGTGGGTTTAGCACATTTCTTTGCTTTTTCCGCTGTGCTTTTCTTCTGGTTTTCGGAACAGCTGTCGACTTCGGTCAGGTGGTCAAATTTTGCAGCCATGGTACATTCCTTTATTTTGAGAGGACTTTTGCCTCGAATGTTGCGGGGAGTTTCGGTGTTTCCTCAAGTGCGGGAAATTCCAGAACCCATCCATTGTCAAGTTCAAACACTCCGCCCCATGCCCCTGCCTGCTCTATTTTGATTACGTGCGCTTCGATGTCCTTCTTGGGAACATAAATATTAAGCCCTTTCGGGGTTTCTCTAACTGTTACTTTCATAGCCCTACCTTCAAAAAATAATAATTAATGAGTTAAAAAAAGCGGAGGGCGGACTTTTGCCGCCGCCCCGCAGCGGTATTTATACTTTTTTTAAGATACTAACGAATTACGTCGTAGCTTGTAGTGTACATAGTTTTCCTGTCTGTCTCGTCAAGGATAGTGTTAACAATCCAGTTGAGGAGGTTCAGTCCGCCCATGTACCCGATTGTGGGGTATCTGTGGAGGAACTGTCTGTCGAACAGGGGGAAACCGATTCTTATAAGCGGAATGCCTGTATCTCTCATGAGATATTTTGCGAAAGTGTTTCCGATGATGAAATCGGAAGGGTCTGTCGCAAGGAGTGAGCGGAAATGCCACATGTCTTTGTTGGCGTAAACTTCCGCATCTTTACCCTGAGGATATTCAGCGAGTATTCCTTTAATTTCAGCTTCCCAGTCTTTAGAACCGTTAGTGAGGAGAACGTGTTTTATGTCCCCGCCCAGTTCCATTACAAATCTTGTAAGACCTATGGCGTAGTCAGGGTCAGCGTTCAAAGAGAAGCTCTTGCCGTGTACCCAGAAGTATGAGTCGCCGATAGCGTCTATGAATCTGCCTCTTTCATTTTCGATTTCAGTAGGTATTTCCTTGCCTGTAAGCTCGGCTATGGCCATCATAAGGTCGTCAGAACCTTTGATACCGAAGGGGTTAACCACTTTCACAGGGTGTCCCCATTCTTTTTCCATGTACTCTCTTGTTTTGGCAGTAGAGTATTTCTGGAGAAGAAGAGTAGCCTTGGAATTAGGCGCATCCTTAAGGTCTTCAAGTTTTGTTCCGCCGTTGAACATTTTGTAATGTCCGTCAGTGGGTGAATCGAGGTTGTAGGAGGGGTCGCTTATCAGTATGTAGTCCACTCCGAACAGACCAAGGATTCTTTTTATCTCACGGAAGTTGCCTATATAGGTGTCGAAACCGAGGATAACGTTGATTCTGTCTTTGACCTCACCTGTTTTCTCGCCTATCTGAGAAACAAGGCTCAACATCATGTTGTCATATCCGTTGATATGCGAACCCACGAATGATGGTGTATGCGCATATGCTGTGGGAAAATCAGCGGGGATTTTGCCCTGTTCCTTTGCGTTTTTAACAAAGTTGTTAAGGTCATCTCCGATAACTTCTGACATGCAGGATGTGCATATTGCTACCATGCCGGGTTTGTAGAGTTTATAAACGTTATCAAGCCCCACATACATGTTGTTGTGTCCGCCGAAAACCGCAGCGTCTTCCGTCATTGAGTCGGAAACAGCAGGAAAAGGTTCTTTAAAGTGGCGGCAGAAGTGCGAGCGGAAGTAAGCTGCACAGCCCTGTGAACCGTGTACATAGGGCATAGTGTCATCTATACCTATTGCTGCGTAAAGCGCACCGAGAGGCTGGCATGACTTGAGAGGGTTGATTACAAGGTGTTCTCTTTTAAAGTTAAGATCCTTGTACTCCTCACCAAGTGTCCACTCAAGGGTTTTTGCAACCTCTTCCTTTGTTGCGGCGTTTTCATAAAGCTCACGCTTTCTGTCGAACATTTCGGAGAAACGTTCATCGTTAAATAGAGTTATATGATCTTTAATTTTTATATCTTTGCTCATGTTGCACCTCTTAATACGGTTAGATTAGGCTTTCCACGGAGCCTTAATGTTTTTCCACACAGATCCGTTAATTGCCATGTCCATGTCTCTGGCGAATACTGCGAAACCTTCCACACCGTGATAGGGTCCTGAGTAATCCCATGAGTGCATCTGCCTGAAAGGGATGCCGGATTTCTGTGTCTGGTATTTTTCTTTAATACCTGAACCGAAGAGGTCGGGTTTGTACTTCTCAAGGAAGTTGTCCATCTCAAACTCTGACATGTCGTCAACAATAATTGTTGTTTCATTTACATATTCCAGAGTTCTCTGATAATCGTCACCGTGGGCAAACTCATAGCCGGTGAGCATTATCTCAACACCGAGATCATGGAAGGCGGGCATTGTGTGTCTGGGTCTCAGACCACCGACGAAAAGCATTGCTTTCTTGCCTTCGAGTCTGGGTTTAAACTTAGAGACAATCTTGTCAAAGTAAGGCTGATATTTTTCAGCGATAACTTTTTCTGTCTTCTCTTTGATTTTGTCATCAAACATTTCTGCGATTTTACGCATTGATTTGATAATCTGAGTGGGTCCGAAAAAGTTGAACTCAAGCCACGGCACATTGTATTTCTCTTCAATATAGCGTGAGATGTAGTTCATTGAACGGTAGCAGTGGATAAGAACCACTTTAGCCTGCGCAACGTTTGCAAGCTCGCTGAATGTGCTGTCTCCTGTTGACTGTGCAACAAGGTTAAGCCCCATATCCTCAAGGATTTTTCTTGAAGACCAGATGTCTCCGCCAATGTTGTAGTCACCGATGAGGGCAACATCATAAGGACCTTTCTCAAACTTTTGTCCTTCAAGATCTTTTTCGTATATCCAGTCACGGATAGTATCGTTTGCTATGTGGTGTCCGAGAGACTGGGAAACCCCTCTGAAACCTTCACAACGACAGGGAATTACAGGTTTGCCGATCTCTTTGGATATTTCCCTTGAAACAGCCTCAATATCATCACCGATAAGACCGATGGGACATTCGGAAAGCACGCTCAAGCCTCTGTTAAGAGGGAAAAGCTGGTTGGCTTCACGAAGAAGCTCTCTGAGCATTGCGTCTCCGCCGAAAACTATGTCTTTTTCCTGAAAGTCCGACGTAAACTGCATAGTACCGAAGCTGTCTACACCAGTGGTACCGTTATAGTAGTTACGCCTTGACGACCATGAGTACTGTCCGCATCCCACCGGACCGTGGCTCACGTTGATAATATCTTTTATGGGACCCCAGACCACGCCTTTTGCGCCTGCATATGCACAGCCTCTCATGGTGATAACTCCGGGGCGGGATTTCCTGTTGGACTTAACCGCACATTTTTCCTGTCCGGGTTCTACAACCTCTATGTGCGTTTTTCTGTCCTTATAGGTTTTCTCCTCGTACTGAGTGATGACCGATTCTATAAACTCTTCGGCCTGTTTTTTATCTATTGTGCTCATGCTGCTTACCTCGTTTTATTGCGGTCAAAGGTCTCAAAATCTCCCTTTCTTTTCTGCGGTCACACCGTTTCTGCGGCATCTTCAATAAGAAGATATGAACGGCGGCGGCTGAAAAGAAAGCCATAGCCATTGTGGAATTAAGCGTTTTTCGCTTTTCCGACCTCTGCGTCATCCTCCTGAATGATACCGAATTCCATAAGGAGTCCTTCAAGCTCATCCATTGTAAGAGGGGTGGGGATGTTAAACATTTTGTTATCGTTGATTTTGTTTGCAAGGGCTCTGTATTCGTCAGCCTGTTTGCATTTTGAATCGTATTCGATAACAGTCATTCTTCTGAGTTCAGCGTGCTGAACGACATTGTCTCTGGGTACGAAGTGTATTCTCTGAGTGTTGATTCTTCTTGCAAGCTCGCTGATCAGTTCATCTTCACGGTCAGTTTTACGTTCGTTACAGATAAGACCTGCAAGACGTACACCGCCGGAGTTGGCGTATTTAAGGATACCTTTTGAGATGTTATTGGCAGCATACATTGCCATCATCTCGCCTGATGCAACGATGTAAATTTCCTGAGCTTTTCCTTCCCTGATAGGCATTGCAAAACCACCGCAAACAACGTCACCAAGAACGTCATAGGAAACGAAGTCAAGCTCATCTTCATATGCGCCTTCTTCCTCAAGGAAGTTAATAGCAGTGATAACGCCTCTTCCTGCACAGCCTACACCTGGTTCAGGACCGCCTGACTCAACGCATTTTACGCCGAGGAATCCCTCTTTCAGGACTTCATCAAGTTCAAGGTCTTCGACTGAACCTTTTTCGGCTGCAAGCTCCATAATTGTCGCCTGTGCTTTGGAGTGAAGGATAAGACGGGTAGAATCCGCTTTGGGGTCGCATCCTACGATCATTATCTTTTTGCCCATTTCAGCGAGAGCGGAAATAGTATTCTGAGAAGTAGTTGATTTACCGATACCGCCTTTACCGTAAAAAGCTATCTGTCTTAATTTACCCATGATCCGAAACCTCCGGTTTATTATCTTATAGGTCTATAAACAAGAAGTGTGCCAAAACGGTAAATTATTAATAATAAAGAATTGTCATGTTTTGTAAGATCTAATAAAAACTGATTTGTAAGGTTTTTGTATGGTTTGAAGGGGTAAGCTTACAAAAGTTACAATAAAACCACATCCATATGCGCGTTCAATAAATCTTCAGTCTGTTTTGTTATAAGCTTTACCACATCCTGATCCAGCGCCTTGAGCCATTTGGAGGGTATGCCTTCCATGCCGTAAAGGGCGCCAGCAAGCATTCCGGCTATTGCTCCGTTGGTGTCTGCATCTCCGCCCTGATTAACGGTTCTGACAATTGTTTCGTACAGATTGTCAGAGTCGAAGAAATAGTGCATCACAGTTCTGAACGTATCCTTAATATAGCCTGATGCCTCGCCGTTGTATTTTGAATGTGAGAATGAAGGGTCTTTTTTGATAAGCTCCGAGACAATCTCAAGAGCTGCTTTTTTGTCTCCTGTTTCTATCAGAACCTTTGTAACTTCGCCAAGAACAAGGGTTGTCATGTCGGACAGTTCGTTATTGTGAGTTATGTGACATTGGGATATTGTCATCTCCTCAAACCATTTCCAGTCCTTCAGACAATACAGCACAACGGGCAGATTCCGCATTGCTGCGCCATTTCCGGCAGAAAATGTTGAGTAAAGGGATACAACAGAACCTTTTGTAATAAAGTTGACAATCCCCCTTCTCACTGTGCTGCCTATATCCACAGGTTTTTTCTTCATCCATTTTGCAAAATGTTCAGCAGCTCCCTGAACAGAGTATCCGCCGGTTTCCAAAATACTTTCGCCGAGGGCAAGTGACATTTCCGTATCATCCGTAACATTTCCTGATTTAAGGTGAAGCCAGCCGCCGCCGATTATTTTATCATGTATGCCGTATTTTTCTTTTATTTCCCTCGGAAGCATGAATTCTGTTGTTGCTCCGAGAGCATCACCTATGGCAAAACAGATATATGCAGCAAGCGACCGTTCAAAAACTTCATTTTTCATTTGCAAACTTTCCTTTGTCTTGGCATATTTCGATATTATGATAAATCTTGATGACAGCCATAAAGCAGGTGTTTATTACCACAGCACAAACAAAATAAACATTCCTGCAAAACTTTTTGTAAGCAGGGAATATAATGTCGGCGTAACACCCATTATAATCGACGGGGTAGTGGAGTATCACCGCAGGCTTTTCGAGATTGTTGCCTCCGCAGGCAGCATTAATGATGCCTCTGCATTTTTTGAAAGCTATATGAATGAGCTTTTTGCGCTGGAGGAACGTGTAAACGGTAAAAAGGTGGGGAGCTATATAAGGCTTTTGAAAAGCTGGCTTTTTGACTCCAACAATTCTGCCGGAGCAGTGCTGAAGGGATGGGTTGAAAACCGATTCGGACTTATCCCGTTTTATCATGGTCAGAGTATTCCCGGTCTTTACTCCAAGGAGTATTACGATTATCTTCAGGAGTGGATGAACTCCAGAACAAACAAAAACAGCATGTTTTCCCAGCTTGACCTCCTTTATACATATACCCAGACAATTATTAAGGCATACTGTGAAAATCATGTTCCTTCCATAACCCTTTACAGAGGGGTGAATGACCTGAGCGACCACATAATCATAAGCCAGCTCTCAAAAAGAAAATACTGCATCGAACTGAACTCTCTCTCCTCATTCACTTCGGAAAAGGAAATAGCAGAACAGTTCGGCAGTAAGATAATTAAAGCTGAAGTGCCTTACACAAAGATAGTCTACTTCTCAGAAGCCCTTCCCAAAAGGTCTTTCAGCGGAGAGCTGGAGTACCTTGTAATCGGCGGGCGCTACGATGTTGAAACCGTATTCTGAGAACCGTCTTTTTTAATTTTTATCCAGACCATAGCGTCCGGGTCGTAATCTTCAATTATTTCAAGCTCATGCTTCCTGAAGCCGACTTTTTTGTTGGTTTCAAGGAAATGAACCACTACTACAGGCTCGAAGAGGAACTCCGTGAGCTGACAGACAAAACCTTCCTCCCCCTCTTCGGCAACCACTTTACCACGGTTGCAGCCTGCGCAGGTTCCGTCACTCTTCGTGCAGCCGAGAACTCTGACTTTCTGGTTTTCTCTGAATTCCATATTAAGCCTCCATGGGTGAGTGTGTGAAACACTTTTTAGGACAGGCAACGGAACAAGCCTTGCAGCCTACACAGTCTCCATCGTTTTCAAGAACCATGTATCTTCTTGCGGAATCATCATCGTCATCTTCGTGAAGACTGAGGCAGTTATAGTTGCATGCCTTGTAACAGCGTCCGCATGCGATACATTTTTCATTGTCAACCGCCATAACGAATTCAGGCGTCCATGTTCCGCCGTCTTTGGTAATTCCTGTGATATAGGGCATTGAAATCCTCCTTATTCTTTTGACAGATACTAATGCAAGCGGCGTGCCAGTCATGAACACCATTTTTATCAACAACTTACACGCACCAGAGAATTTCTTGTTCTGTTTTTGTAAGCTTACCTACATTAATTGTAGGGTTTCTGTTTGTTATATTTTCTTAACTTCGATTCCGAACTTCATTATGCGGTAGTTGATCTGGCGTACGGTCATGCCGAGAAGTCTTGCTGCCTTAGCCTGAACCCAGCCTGTTTTTTCAAGGGCGTCTATCACCATCTGTTTTTCATCATCAACAGCAAGGGGCATTTCTGACTGAGGTTTGGCATGGCTCACAGTTTCCTGCCTTTCTCCGGCCTTAGGAAAATGCTCACAGAAGAACTTCTGCTCACCGTTCATATCCATGTTCAAAGACTCAATACAGACAGCATGCTCACCGCATCCGGTATTCCCGTTGTTGTCCATCAATTGAGCAAGACAGACCTCACCTCTGGAACAGGTGAACTCTTCGGGCGTGATAACATCTCCCGTTACAGAAAGAGCAGCACGCTCTATACAGTTTTCAAGCTCACGTATGTTTCCAGGCCATGAGCATTTCATCAGCAGAGGGAAAACATCAGGAGATATTTTAAGCTTTGTTCCGTAGTTTGCGTTGAATTTATCAAGGGCTGTTCCGGCAAGTTCCGGTATATCCTCTCTGCGTTTACGGAGAGGCGGAAGGAAGATGGAGACAACATTCAGCCTGTAGTAAAGATCCAGCCTGAATTCGCCGGAACGCACAGCGTTTTCAAGGTTTCTATTTGTTGCGGCGATCACTCTCACATCAATAGGCATGGGTTCAGAGCCGCCCACACGCTCGATACTCATCTCCTGAAGCACACGAAGCAGCTTGCTCTGAGCTTCCAGAGGCATGTCTCCTATTTCATCAAGAAAAATCGTTCCGCCGTTGGCAAGCTCAAACTTGCCTTTTTTGTCTGCATTGGCTCCTGTAAAAGCGCCTTTTTTATAGCCGAACAGCTCGCTTTCTATCAGCTCTTTGGGGATAGCAGCACAGTTTACAGCTACAAATGCTTTCTGTGACCGGTCTCCGGAGTAATGTATGGCTTTTGCCACCATTTCCTTTCCCGTACCGCTTTCGCCTCTTATAAGAACCGTGGTTTTTGTGCGGCAAACCTGCGAGATCTTTTTAAAGACTTCCTGCATCACTTTGCTGCCGCCCACGAGTCCTTTCACTGAAAACTTTCCGACAACTTCGCTGCGGAGACGTTCCTTTTCCTCTATCAGTTCTTTTTTCTCGTTATTTATCAGGGACATTTTGTGCATGAAAGATGCCAGAAGAGCGGCGATCATCTTGAGAATATCCACCTCTGCTTCATAACTCACCACCTCATGATAGTGTTTGTCCACTGCGAGAACACCAATTTTGATACTCCCGTTAGTTATGGGAACAGCGATAAAACTTGTTTTTTCGCTGTCCTTCCGCTTTATCTTATCTTCAAAATCCGGTTCAAGGCTTATATCGTGAAGCATTATGGGAAAACCATACTTAAACACCTTTCCCACCATGCCCTCGCCGCTTTTATAGAACATCTCTGCCAAAGCAGCACGGCTGAGACCGTGGGACGCCTTAGGGGCAAGGAACTCTGTTTCAGGTTCTAAGATAAGAATTGTACCGTTCTGAATGTTAAGGTTATTGCTCATAATATTCATAACATTCTGAAGCGCAGCACTCTCACTGACCTTTGAATTCAGTTCAAGGCTTATATCGTATATTGTATTCAAAAGAAGTTTATAGTAGCTTAATCTCTTTTCCATGTGAGTTTAATAAGCAATGCCTGTGCCATTGATAAATCCACGAAAAACAAGCTTTTGGAAGATTTATTACAACGCTGCTGCCTAAATTTTAAGCGGTTATCACAACATTTTTTACAATTTTGTCAATATTGTTCTATTTTGAAACAAATTCCCTTATCTATAAAGTACTTATCATCAAGAACCACTGGTTATATTTTATACATTTAAGGGAACTAATTTGCTGTTTTTTGTTCGGGATCAATTATAGAAATAAAATTTAAGGCTATGATGCCCTAACATTTTATTAAAAAGGAGATTTTAATGAAAAGTATTTTCAGGGAAGTAACAGGATTTCTCAAATCGGACAGTATCGCCGTACGAAGAGTTGTCCAATATTTCTTCCTTTTAACAACTATTTACATCGGCATAAGGTTTTTCTTTTTCCTTGAAGCATTAAGAGCCGGAGATACATCCGCAGTAAAGCCGGGCGGCGTTGAAGCATTTCTCCCTATAAGCGCACTGATGGGGCTTAAAAGATTTGTTATGAGTGGAAATTATGACATGGTGCATCCGGCGGGTCTCACACTGCTAATTGTCTTTCTTTTAATCAGTATCGTTTTTAAAAGAGGATTCTGCGGATACATCTGCCCGATAGGGTTAATCTCCGAAACAGTAGGCAGCGTGGGGAAAAATATCAAAATACACAGGTTTGCCGCCTACCCTTTATTCCTGTTGAAATATCTTCTGCTCGGTTTCTTTGTTTATATAATCCTGATTCAGATGTCTCTTCCATCAATAGAGGGCTTTCTTAACGCTCCTTATAATAAAGTATCCGATGCCAAAATGATGGATTTCTTTGCTGATCCCTCACGCACCACGCTTATAGTTATTGCCGTGCTTATGATTCTGGGACTTCTCTTCCGAAATTTCTGGTGCAGGTTTCTCTGCCCCTACGGTGCGCTGATGGGGCTTATTTCAATGATTTCGCCTTTTAAAATACAAAGAGACAAAGATGCCTGCATAAACTGCATGAAGTGTACTGAGGTGTGCCCGATGGATATTCAGGTTCATAAGGCGGGAACGGTTCATTCACCGGAGTGTATAGGCTGCCATGACTGCGTGAGAGTGCGGGCAAATGACAAATGTCTGAAAACTTACAAAACAGACTACAGATATATTACTCTGGCTGTATTCATAATATTCTGGGCAAGCATAACAGCCGCAATACTCACCGGCTTCTGGCAGTCGGAAGTATCATCAGAAGAATACCAGTTCTGGCTGGAAAGGCTTGGTCAGCTAAGTCACTGAAGTTTCAAAAGCTTTGTAACACTGGCATAAACATCCGCAAAGCTTATCGGTTTAAAAAGAATTTCACAGTCTTCCAGGGAGGCGGTTTCCTCTCTGAAGGCTGTGGTGATTATAAACTTTGTGCTGCTGCCACAGGCTCTGACCTTTTCCACAAGCTGAAATCCGTCCATATGAGGCATTGATAAATCAGTTATGATTACATCCGGCGCAGATGAGAAAAAAACCTTAAGTCCCTCTCTACCGTCTGCTGCCTCAAAAACATCAGAAAAATAAAGCTTAAGCTGCCGTACCATAAGCATTCTGGTCAGGGCATCGTCTTCGATATAAAGTATCTTAGCCCTCAATATTTCAGCCGCCATTTCTCACCACCGCATGTTTAAGAACAAGCCTGAAAACGGCGCAGCCGTCCTTTGATTCTGCGCTTAAAGAACCTTTCATATGCTGTTCAATTATATTTTTTGACATGTACAGACCTATCCCTGTTCCCTTGCCCTCCTCTTTGGTTGTGAAGTAGGGGTCAAAGATTTTCTGAATAACTTTTTCTGGTATGCCGCCGCCGTTATCCTTTATGATAAGGAGAATGTTTTCACCGCCCGCATCAAGCTCAAACTCTATAAAACCTTGAAAATCATCAGACTCAGTAAGTTTTCTTTCTACTATGGCGTCCCTTGAATTATGAATAATATTAAGAAGCACCTGCTTAAACTCACCTTCGTAACCATCCACGAGAGTTTTATGCTTTATACAGTCCGGGCTTTCCACAGAGTTTTCAGAAAGGAATGTCTGCTCACCGCATCTGCATATTATCCTGTAATTAATGCTTGATGAGGTAAGTTGTGCGCTCACAAGGCGTATAGTTTCAATAACAGATACAATTATCTCAAAAGGCTCCGCGCTTTTATCCGGAGCAAAGAAACGGCGGAAATCATCTATTGTGTCTGACATATGGTTGATTATGTGCATGCAGTCCGACTCTATCTGATTCACGTACACATCATCAAGCCCCTGACTGTAATGGGTTTCTCTCATATCCTGAACATACAGCCCCAGCGCATTAAGAGGCTGACGCCACTGGTGGGCAACAGCGTTTATCATCTGCCCCATATCTATAAACTTCTTCTGCTCCATCATTATTTTTTCGCTGAAAAGCCTGCGTTCTGTTTCCTGCTCCACCTTTTTCTCAAGAGCATCATTAAGAGCCTTAAGCCTGTTTTCCACGTCCTTACGCTGGGTTATATCAAGCACCACAGCCATCATAACATCCTGTCCGAGGAGTGAGGTTTTCTGTATATGTATCTCAACCGGATAAAGGGTACCGTCTTTCCGTCGGTGAACCGTTTCAAATATAACAGTGGCTTTTTCTCCCTGCAAGACAGGCATCATGTGGGCTCTTAGCATGCTGTAGGTCATCTTCGGTTTAATATCCAAAGTGGTCATCTGAAGTATTTCGCTGTGAGTATAGCCCAGATTCTCACACGCACCCCTATTAACCTCAACAAAGCGAAGCGTGTCTATATCGTATATAAATATTTCATTGAGCGAGTTGGCTATTATCTCACCAAGATAGTTTTCCCTCGATTTGCTTTCTTTATATTTTTTTTCCAAATCGCTTATTATCCGCATGAAGGAGTTTTTCATCAAAAGAACCGTCACACCCATCAAAAGCAGTGCCATAATAACGGCGAGTTTCAGAAAGTGACCTATGGCGTCTTTTTCATAAGTTATGTCCTGAAAGGTAACAAGAGTGGCTATTTTCTGTCCATTATATCCTTTGAGATAATGCCCCATGTGAACACGGTATATTCTGCCGTCTTCTTCTACCTCTTTTGCGACCCCTTTTGAGAAGTCTGCTTTATTGAAAATATGGATAAACTCATCATTGGACACATTAAGAAGCCTCTCACCATCAAGACTTTCAGCTCTGGGTTCAAAACAGAGAGTTTCCGCCTTTTCTGCCGGAATAAACAGCCCCATTTCCAAATCAAGGGTGTTTTTCATTCTGGAAAGCAGATAATCCACTCCGATTCCTATTTCAGCCACTCCGACAAAAACACCCATATAAAACACAGGTTCCGCGTATCTGTAAAAAAGACCGTAACAGCCCAAATCAAAACCGAATCTGGGTTCTTTCTGTTCCGCAACTTCCTTTATCATCGGTCTGGGATACCCCATATAGTTCAGATGCCCCGGAGCGTGCATACGCATAAATGATCTGCCGTTTTCATCATGTATATGAACCACAACTTCTGTATGATATTCACCGACCAGAGCGCTGTACTTTTCATTGAAATAAAGACGGATTCTTTCCTTGTCCTTGGATGCCATCACTTCACGAAGGTAGTAATCTGAAAGAAGAGCCCTGAACCTGCTCCTTAAAGCTCTTTCAAACTCCTCGGACTGAAGAGCAAGCATTTGATCTATTTTGTTGTGTTTATATTCTATGGCGAAGGCGAGATCTCTATTGACATGAATAACGGAAAGAGCCGTAAACATGAAGATTGCCAGTAAGACTATCAGAACGACCCCAAGTGTCGTTTGGCGTGTGACAGACAATGGAAGCTCCCCGTATATATTCAAAACAAAAACGCTGTCTCTGTCTGAAAAACAGCTGAAACAGCTCTATATTTTAAATATATATGCATGTCTTTTCTTAACAATAAATAATACCATTAAAATAAGCATGAAATACAGGGAGAAGCTCTTTTATTTGGCTTTCTCGAATATACGCTTAATATCCTCCATGATTGAATATGCGCTGGGAACAAATAAAAGTGCAACAATGGTTGTGAACAGAACTCCGAAGGCTATGCTCACAGCCATAGGTATAAGAAACTGCACATGTATTGATGTTTCCATTATCATAGGCGCAAGACCGAAAAAAGTGGTAAGAGATGTCATGATAATCGGTCTGAACCTGCGTTTTGCGCCGTTGATTATAACCTCGTCATTCACGTAGCCTTTGTCACGTCCGAACCTGTTTATGAAGTCCACAAGTACAAGAGAGTTGTTAACAACAACACCGCTCACAGCAACCATTCCAAAGATACTCATAAGACTTAAACTCAAGCCCAGAAGCATATGCCCTGCTGCTGCACCCACGAGTCCCAGAGGAATTGAAAACATGATTATAAGCGGCTGCACATAGCTTGCCAAAGGGACAGCAATCAATGCATAAACTATCAGCACGGCAAATGTCATGTTGTATTTAAGGCTGTCCATAGATTCCCGCCTGCTTTCTTCCTGCCCCTCAAATTTCCATTCCAGACCGGGGAAAAGACCTTGAACCTCCGGCAGAGTGTTCGCAGCGAGATCCTTCATTATTTCCTGCGGGTTTGATGTCACACCTGCTGTTGCAATAACGTTTACGACCCTGCGTCTGTTTGTTCGGTTTATTTCGGTGAGATCTTCTGTGAAGTAAACCTCCGCTACCGCACTTAAAGGCACTTCAGAACCGGCAGGAGTCTTTATATTCAGTGCAAATATATCACCCTGAAATTTCCGCCCGTAATCGGGATATTTAACTCTCACTGTCACCTCATCCTGCCCTCTCTGATAGGTCAGGGATTTTATGCCGAGAAATGCCGGAGAGACCTGCGAGGCGATGATATCATTAGTGAGTCCGAGTGATCTGCCGTAGCTGTTGAGTTTATAGTGAATTTCCTGCTGTTTGGATGCAAAGGAGTCCTCAATATCATAAACACCGCCGTATTCCGCCAGTTTTTGTTTAATAATATTGCTTGCGCTCCGCAGTGTTTCCTCATTGTCATGATCAAGGCGAACGGAGATATTTGCCCCGAAGTTCCTAAGCTGGGAATCAAAGCTCAGTGATTCCGCAGAGTTTATATTTTTCACCTTCTCACGCCATTTTTCCTCGAAGAGTCCGGTGCGGAATTTTCGTATTTCGTATTCATAAAGCATAACATTGACAACAACGCTGCCGTCTCTCCGGACACCGCTGTTTATGTATTCGATAAAGCCCGTATCACTGCCTCTTTGCTTCATCATATCCGCATCAACTTGAAACGCCGCTTCCTCCAGCCTTTTTATAACTCTTTCAGATACAGCGGAGGCTGTTCCGGTGGGCATAACCGCTGTCGCCCTGACTCTGTCACCTTCAAGCGGGGCAAGAAACCTGAACTTCAGATTTCCCGACCAGACAATAGCGGCAAATACAATCGTAACCGCAAAAAAGACTGATACTGTTGCGTATTTATATTCCATGGAAAGACGCAAAAATCTTTCAAACGGACCGTTAACAAACCTGTCCAGGGCATTTCTTATTTTTTCCCTTATCCCGAAAGAGATTAAAGCTTTTTTCTCCGTATCCCTCCCGCTGTTCATATGTGCGGGGAGAATAAAAAATGATTCCACAAGAGAAACCATAAGAACAGAGATAACAACCACCGGAAGGGTGTTCATAAGAAGTCCCATGCTCCCTTCAACAAACAGAAGCGGTGCAAATGTGGCAACTGTGGTAAGAACAGAGAAGGTAACAGCGCTTAACATTTCCCTTGTGCCGTCAACTGCGGCACGGTATCTGCTTTTGCCTGATTTATAGTGCGAGTGTATGTTCTCTCCTACAACAATGGCATCATCCACCGCAATACCAAGAGTCATTATAAATGCAAAAGTTGTTATCATGTTGATGGAAGCGCCTGCCAGATTAAGGAAATAGAAAGATCCGAATACTGATATGGGGATCCCCAGAGCTACCCAGAGTGCAACCCTTGTTTCTAGAAACACTGCAAGGATTATAACAACAAGCGAAAGACCAAAAGCAGCATTTTTCATAAGCAGATTTATTCGGTTTTCAAGCTGCTCTGACCTGTCGTCCCAGATTGTAACTTTAACCGAATCCGGAAATGTGGGAGTGATTTTGCTTATTGTATTATGAACCCGCTCTGATACGCTGGCGGGTGTCTGTTTGCCCACCCTGTAAACATCTATTGAAATAGACGGAGCGCCGTTGAAACGTTCCAGTATGTCTTTTTCTTCAAAACCATCATAAATTTCTGCTATATCGCCCAGAAGAACAGTGCCGCCGCCTGCGGATGAGACTACGGGAATATCCCTGAACTCCTGCCCTGTGCGGCGCTTATCATACATTCGGAGTTTAATATCACCGGATTCGGTTTCAAGGGTTCCGGACGGATAGTCTATGGAGTTTTCCCTGAGAGCGCTTGATATATCTCTGAGGGTTATGCTGTACTTACGTAAGGTCTCTTCCGGTATCCAGACAGCTATTTCCCTGTCTTTCACAGCGACGTATTCAAGCTGGGTAATACCCTCTGTTGCAAGAAGTCCGTTTTTTATCCTGTCCGCATAATAGCGCAGCGCCTCTTCGTTCACATTACCGTAAACACTTACGGTCAGAACTTCTCTCCGCCTTATTTCAAGCTCAACATCCGGTGTTTCAGCCTCATCGGGATAGGTGGATATTTTATCAACTTCAGATTTAACATCCTGAAGCGCCTGCTGTCTGTCCACACCTTTTATCAGCTCAATGCTCACTGAACCAGAACCCTCACGGGCAACAGATGTGAGCTTATTTACAAAATGCAGGCTGCTTACAGCGTCTTCCGTGGGGAGAATCATCCCCTCTTCAATTTCTGCGGGTGAAGCGCCTGTGTATTCAAATGTTATGTTAATAATATCTTTTTCAGAGTCAGGAAAAACTTCCTGCTTGGTGTTCAGCATCATGAATATGCCGCCCACAAGGAAGAAAAGCATAAGAAGGTTGGAGGCTACCTTATTTTTAGCCATCCAGCCCACAGCACCGCCCCTGCGGATCATTTAAGACTCCCTGAAAGGGTGGAATTGTCCGCATCACGCACGGTAACATCCATACCGTCCACTGCGCCGCGGAGTCTGGAGACTATCAGCTCCTCTCCTCCCTCAAGACCAGAGGAAAGGATAACCCTGTCCTCCTTATAAGAATGAACATCCACATGAATAACACGGAGTCTGCCGTTTTCCACAGCCCAGACCTGCGAACCCTCACGGAGCGCCCCTTCGGGTATGATCACCCGTTGTTCAGGCTCTCTGGTGCGGAGAACAGCTTTAATCGTCATTCCTATGGCGGGCGCAGGCTTGTTTTCGATATTACTTTCTTTTAAAGGAATCCTCACCACTGCTCTTACCATGCCTGTTGTTTCGTCAGCAGCAGGCAGAAGCTTTGCCAGATAACCTCTGTATTCCCATGAGTTATGTCCGTCTTTTAATATTACGGCAACGGGTGATGCCTCTTTTTCTGTGAGAGCAAAACGGAAATCCACTGAAACCGAAGCTGGAAAAGGAACAACAGCTTCATACAGTTCATTCCCCGCCAGTGAACCAAGCACATCGCCTGATTTAACAACACTTCCGTTTTCAATTGAAGATGAAACAACTACAGCATTAAATGGAGCGTAGTAGACTATTTTGCCGAGATTGCTCTTTGCAAGACGCAGCCTGTCTTCCGCCTGAACAAGCTTTGCCTGCGCTTCCGCCTTCTGAAGCTGGTAATCGGCAAGCCTTCCCGGAATTTCAGGTTTTTCTCTGCCCTCATTCCACAGTTCCCATTCTTTGGAGGTTATATCTGCAGAATGTTCAATTTCCGCCAGATTCAGTCTTGCGGTGGCAAGGGCTGTTTCAGCCTCACTCAGAGCAGCTTCGTAGGAAACAGACTCCAGCCTGAAAAGCACATCGCCTTTATTTATTCTGCCGCCTTCATCAAAAGCAGGATTCTTATATATTACAGTTCCGCCTGTTTCTGTTTTAACATCAATAGTTTTTTCCGCCTGCACTCTGCCGTATCCTTCACGTTCAAGGGGAATAAAAGTCTTTGTGCTTTTTTCTGTAATAACAACAGGGGGAATCCGAGCAGGGTCATTTTTTTCAGGAACGGGAATGTTGGACATATAGTATTTCCAGACCAGCAGCGAAACTCCGATAATTGCCACCGGCAGAATAATTTTAATTATGTTCTTGCTCATTTCCCGTCTCCTGATTTTTCCATTTCAGCTATATATTTATTCTCCCATCCATTCCCTAAGGCACGGATAAGACTTATTCTTGCGCTCACCAGTTCCCGTTCACCGCCCAGAAGCGCTATTTCCTGCTCAAGCATGCTTATTTCAGCGGATATTACACTTCTGAGGGGGATAAGACCGCCTCTGAATTTGAGGCTGCCAAGTTCATAAAGAGAATTGTTTTTCTCTGCGGTGCGCCTAAGTTCGGTAATGGCTTTTTCTCTGTAGGAATTTTCAAGGAGCCCTTTCTCAATGTCATGCAGAGCGGTAAGCACTGCCTGTTTGTATTTTAATATGTACGAGTCAAGCTCAAGCTCTTTTACAGTTACGGCTGTTTTCTTTTTCCCGCCGTCAAAAACAGTGAAAAGAGCATCAGCAATAAGCGAAAACGCAAAGGATTCAGGGCGTATCAGTGCGGAAACACTGTCAGAACCGTAAACACCCGCTGCAGAAATGGAAAGCGACGGATACCTGTTAGCTATGGCAGAGGCAAGCTGTCTGTCTGTTCTGTATATTGCGTATTCAGCGGCTTTGATGTCAGGTCTTGAGGTTATTACATCGGCAGGGACAGCATAGGGCACATCAGGAATACGCACCTGCCATCCCTGAGGCAGTTCAGGCAGCTCTGCGCCCCTTCTGGCAAGAAGAAGCCCTATCTCTTCACGCAGGCTCATGGCAGTGGATTCAGCGGACGCTCTGTTTATTCTGACAGTTTCAAGCTTTTTTTCAGATTCGTATATATCTTCAAGAGTGCCAAGCCCTGATCTGAAAGAATTTCTGTCTGCTTTGACAAGCTTTTCATATAACTTTTCAAGCTTTTTTAATTTCAGAAGATGTTCAGTTTCGTATCTGTAGAGGAAGTATCTGTCCGCCAGCTCGGCAGAAAGAGAAATGTATCTGCCCCGAAGGGTCATTCTTGCATATTCAGAATCATACTCTGCTGCTGAAACAAGGCTTGCATCCTTGCCCCATATATCTGCCTCCCATGAGGCTCTGACAGAAAGCTCATATTCATCCTGCCATTTCCTTTCGCCGCCGGACTCCCTTGAAGTCTCGTTAATCCCGCCGCCGGCTGTTACAACAGGCATTCTGTCCGCACGGGCGGACTTCACTCCTGAACGTTTTATTTCCAAAGCGACGTAAGTATCTTCAAGCTCATAGTTTTCTGCAAACATCTCACGAATAAGCCGATCCAGAGCAATGTCGTCAAAAATACTCCACCATTCCGATGAATTATCAGGAACATAGCCCGCAGAAACATTAACAAATGATTCCGGTACTTCAGCTTTGAGTTCCTTAATTTTGACCGACTGCTCTCTGACCCCACATCCCATGAGTGCTAAAGAGAAAAAAAGCACGCATGCAATCATATATTTCATAATCATCCCATCCCTGCGGAATAATAAAACTTTACACTACATTGACCCGTTTACAGAAAAAAAGTCTTAACTGCTTGGTAAATTTTTGTAAAGCAGCGTCAGCACGCTTAACGTAAATTAACGTGATTTTATTACAGTTTACTTTTATAATTGTATTTATGAATTTTATAAATGCAAATATACTAATCATAGATGATGATAAAGAACTTTGCGAACTTCTTGAAACCTATCTCGGTGAGGAAGGCTTCCTTGTGGAAAGTGTCCATGAAGGTGTAAAAGGGCTTGAAAAAGCTGCAAACGGAAACTTTTCTCTTATAATATTAGACGTAATGCTCCCAGGGATGGACGGCTTCACCATCCTCCGCAAACTCCGAAAAACCAATGACACTCCGGTTTTTATGCTCACAGCCAGAGGTGAGGAAGGCGACAGAATATCCGGTATAGAAAACGGAGCGGACGACTACCTCCCCAAACCTTTCAACCCCCGTGAACTGATAGTCAGGATTAAAGCTATTCTCCGGCGTACCGGACGCTCCTCCACCGGCGATATAATTGAAGCAGGAAATCTGCGTATTAACACTGCTCTGCTGAATGCTTATGTTGACGGAGAGGAAGTTCCTCTTACCTCCGCAGAGTTCCAGATCCTTGAAATGCTTATGCGGAACCCAGGAAAAACAGTCAGCAGGGATGATATTTCCAAATTTGTTTTTGAAAGAGAGCTTAACTCATTTGACCGCAGTATTGATGTTCATATAAGCAATATAAGGAAAAAAATAGGCAGTACGGATTCAATCAAAAGCATAAGAGGCGCAGGCTACATTCTCACCGCAGAGGTTAAGAATTGAAACTTGTTAAAGGCGGAATATTCCTCAAGATCTTTATATCCTTCTGGATAAGCCTCATAGCATTCAGTGTTTTCAGCATTTTTCTTTATGTAATGTCAGACAAGGATTTTGTCAGAATCCTCAGCATAAAGGCACAGCATTCAAACGAAATTAATTTAAGCATCCTTCTCTCTGATAAATATAAGTCAATGGATGCCGATAGCTTCATAAAATACACCATAAAGAAATCTGCAGCTTCTAAAACAAAAGGCTACCTTTTCAACAGTAGCCTTGAAGAACTGACAGGGCAGTCGTTTCGTGACGAAGTTAAGGAAACAGTCACAACACTGCATAAACAAAAGCTCCGTGTTGTAAGGCAGATAAATGAAAGTGAAATTATAAACGGATATATTCTCCTTGATGATGCCGGCAATTCAAATGACAAGGTGAAGTATCTTATTCTGGTTTTCAGCCGCCCTGAAAGAAAAACAGTCGCTATGGCATGGATAAAGGAATATTCACAGGAAATACTCCTTCATATAATCATTATTTCACTAATCAGTTTCTATCTGGCGAGGCACTTTACTGTTCCTCTTAAGGAAATTAATGTGGCTTCGGACAAAATAGCCAAAGGTTCGTTTGATATTTCCCTAAGCAATGTTGCGCACAGAAACGATGAATTCGGTGAGCTTGCACACAAGTTTATGCAGATGGCTGAACGTCTGGAAGAAAACAGACAGCAGCAGATCAGAATGTTCAGAGACATATCCCATGAACTCCGCTCACCCCTCACAAGGATGAGACTTGCCATTGAACTGGCTTTGGCAAAATCCGATCAGCCCACCGCCAAACTTCTGAACCGCATTGAAACCGAATGGAACAGGATGGGCGCAATGATATCTGATCTCAAGGCAGTTTCAGACTGTACGGATAAACAGATCAGGTTTGAACATTTTGATATCTGCGGGCTTATTGAAAGCCTCATGCCTGATTTCCACTTTGAAGCGGAAGCGTCAGGGAAAAAAATCTTATACAGCGGGTGCATCTGCTACAAAATATATGGTAACAAAAGACTTCTTTCGAGCGCCATTGAGAATGTTGTGAGAAACTCTCTGCGCTATTCAAAAGGAAAAATTGAAATAAATGTCAGCGCCGATGAATATTTTGTCACTGTGGAAGTTACTGATGACGGACATGGTGTCCATGAAGATAACCTGGAGAAAATTTTTATCCCGTTTTTCAGGGAAAATGCCGACAGAGACAGACAAACCGGAGGAACCGGGCTTGGTCTCGCTATAGCCAAGCGTGCCGTGGATCTTCATGAAGGAACAATATCGGCATCCAACACAGAAGAAGGTCTCAAAGTTACATTAAAACTGCCGGTAAAATCCTAGGGTCTGTCCGGCGGCGGAGGCGGAAAACCGCCCATAGGCGGAGGTGGCGGAGGATTATTTTTAAATCTTTCATGGAGCTGAATCAGCTTTTTCATCTGCCCGTCATCAAGAATCTTGTCCATCTTGCTAAAGGCTTCTTCAAAAATTCTATCGGCCTCTGCTTTAGTTTTTTCACGTAAAGCATCCGCCTGCGGGCGTGCTTCCTCAAGAATACGCCTGACCTCTGCGGACTGTTCTGGAGCAAGCTTAAGCTCTCTCTCCAGAGTTGAATGTATCTTTTCCGCTATGTTATGCGGTTCCTTACGCATGTGGTGAAACTGCGCTATGCGGAATATATTCATTGCAGTAGCACCCGTCACAAAACCTATCAGAAAAATAATGCTTATATAAAATACTCTTTTCATGTCAAACCTATATAACAACGCCGGAAACACCGGTTACAAGCAGTTCCATAAGGTAAACCGCTTTTTCCTGCACCATATAGTTTTCTGTTATAAAGAAAACAGCCACAAGAACGCACAGAACAGGCACAAGAACAGCAAATGCCGGAGATTTCATAGCTGCAAATGGTAAATCCTGCTTGCTTTCAATGGCTTTTCTGTATGTCTTTTCCGCAAAGTATTCATCAGGAACAGTTTTCCTGAATGCTCTGCTGGCATCGCCAAACTCTGATATCAATTTTTCATTATTCATAGTTACTGTCCCTGATTCCCATTTTCTTAAGTGCGTCTGAAAGTTTTTTCTTGGCACGGAAGGTTCGGACCTTTACCCCTGCCTTTGTCATGTTCATCATTTCCGCTGCTTCAGAAGCGGATACACCGTCAAAATATACCAGTTCCATCAATATTCTGTCTTTCGGAGAAAGAGAAAGCATCGCCCTGTCCAAAATCATCCTAAGGTGGAGCTGCCTCCTCTTCCTCTCAAATTCGTCTCCTGCGCTTTCAGATTCAAGCTTTTCCAGAAGGTTTCCGCCGTCATTGTTCAGGCTGCTGAGAGACATTTCATTTTTTCTGTATTCACGCCGCCAGTAATCACAGCAGCAGTTTATGCTCACTTTTTTTAGCCAGCCCTTTATCTTTTCGTGATTATCCAATGTTTTCAAAGACTTAAAAACCTTTATAAAAACTTCCTGTGCAATATCCTCGGTTATATCCTCCGGAACATGCCTTCCCACTGTTTCAAAAACCAGTGACTCGAACCTCTTGATAAAGGTTTTAAAATATTCGTATTCCCCGCAGATAAGCCTTTTTATCAGCTCTTCATCGGAAATATCACGCACAGTGCTGTTGTTCATTCAATATATCATTCTTCCGCTTATTGCCCTTATCAGTCAATATAAAGTTTATTTCAGGGCGGCAGGCTGCTGCTGTTTCCTGCCGCCCCTACGGGTTGGTGTGCATCCTGTCCGAATCTGCGTCTTTAACTGTCATTAATCCTTACGCCTCGCCGAAAAGAAGCGAATTCATCATCCTTGAGTACCTGAAATCAAAAGAACCTTCCCCTTCATCAGTTGAGGTCATCTTTTCCAGTGCGCTCATAAGCATTTCAGTCATTTGATCCTGACTGTTTTCTGCTGCTGCTGTTTCAGCCGTTTCTTCAGCTTCTTCAGCATCATCAGTGCCGGTGATGCTTACTGTTGTGTCGGCTGCTGATTCTTCGCAGGCTTCGGCAAGAGCTTCCAGAAGGCTCAGAAGAGTATCATCAGAACTTTCCTCAGACTCACTCATAGGAGGCATGCCTCCTCCCATTGGGGGCATCCCGCCGCCCATAGGAGGTTTTCCGCCCTGCATTCCGTACATACCTTCAGCAGGCGCATTCTCATACAGTTCCTTTCCTTCCTGCGCCAGTTCAGCAAGGCTTATCCCCTGCTCCTCGGCATAGGCTTTGAGTTCATCAGAGGCTGATTCCGCAACGCTTTCTGCGTCGAACTCCTCTTCACTTTCTGCTGCTTCCTTTACAGAGTTTCTGAAATCTTCCATGTCGGTCTGAAGTTCATCGGGCATATTAACCATAAAGCTTCCCGTGACGCTTATATCTGTTTTATCAACAGATGATAGCGAAGCAAAACGGCTGTTCTGACTGTTTTCTTCTGTTTTTGAACCGGAAGAAACCTGAGTCAGCCCGCTGATTTTCAGGCTTTCATAAAGACCGCTTGAAGCAGAAATTATCATTGTCATCCTCCCTGAAGTATTATTCGGCATCCTGCCTGATATCCGTTTAGACGATAAATCTTTTGTCTGGGTTACATCTGTTTTGATCTGCTAAAATAAATTTAGTAATTTACTCAGATTTGCTTGACTGCGTAGAAATCAACAATTAATATTAATTTATAATGATTACAAATTTGTTTTCATTATAATCAAGAAGGAAATAATGAAAATCAGCCTTGAAGAAACTGCGAAAGAATTATCGGAAAGAAACATCAGACCCTCAATACAAAGAGTGCGGATACTGGCTTATATGAAAGAGAACCTCTGCCACCCTACGGTGGAAAAGATTTATAACGATCTTCATCCTGAAATTCCGTCACTCTCAAAAACAACCGTTTACAATACTCTGAATCTCTTTCTGGCGGCCGGTCTGGTACGTATGCTGAATATCGAGGAGAATGAAATAAGGTATGACATAGTTATGAAAACTCACGGACATTTCAAATGCGAATCCTGCGGAGAAATTTTCAACTTCAGGATCAATATAGATGACTTTCCCGCTGATGACCTAAACGGATTCACCATAAAAGACAGAGATGTTTATTTCAAAGGCGTATGCCCGAAATGCAGAAAAGAGAAAGTTAAGGAGGCAGAGTAATGGACAAAAAGAAAAAACAGAAGCTGACAACCGTTGCAGGCGCACCCGTTGTGGACAACCAGAATGTTCAGACCGCAGGTCCCCGTGGTCCTATGCTGCTTCAGGATGTATGGTTTCTTGAAAAACTTGCTCATTTTGACAGGGAAGTGATACCTGAAAGAAGAATGCACGCCAAAGGCTCCGGCGCATTCGGCACTTTTACCGTTACACATGATATAACAAAGTACACTAAAGCAAAAATATTCTCCAAAATAGGCAAAAAAACTGACATGTTTGTCAGGTTCTCCACCGTTGCCGGTGAAAGAGGCGCAGCAGACGCCGAAAGAGATATCCGTGGTTTTGCCATGAAGTTTTACACTGAAGAAGGCAACTGGGATCTTGTGGGCAACAATACTCCGGTATTTTTCTTGCGTGATCCGCTGAAATTTCCTGACCTCAACCACGCTGTTAAGCGTGATCCCAGAACAAACATGAGAAGTGCAAAGAACAACTGGGATTTCTGGACATCCCTCCCTGAAGCGCTCCATCAGGTTACAATTACGATGAGCGAGAGAGGTATCCCCCTTTCCTACCGCCATATGCACGGCTTCGGAAGCCACACTTTCAGTATGATAAACGATAATAACGAACGTGTTTGGGTAAAGTTTCACCTTGTGTCGCAGCAGGGAATAAAAAATCTCACAGACGAAGAGGCTGAAAAAGTAATCGGCAAATGCCGTGAAAGCCACCAGAGAGACTTACTTGAAAGCATTGATAAAGGCGACTTCCCCAAATGGACAATGTATATTCAGGTCATGACCGAAGATCAGGCAAAGAAAATACCCTATAATCCGTTTGACCTTACAAAAGTTTGGTACAAAAAGGAGTTCCCCCTTATTGAAGTAGGTTATTTTGAGTTGAATAAAAACCCTGAAAACTACTTTCAGGATGTTGAACAGGCTGCGTTTAACCCTGCAAACATTGTTCCCGGAATCGGCTTTTCACCTGATAAAATGCTCCAGGGAAGGCTTTTCTCCTATGGAGATACACAGCGTTACAGACTCGGTGTAAACCATCACCAGATCCCTGTTAATGCACCCAGATGCCCCTTCCACAGCTATCACAGAGACGGACAAATGCGTGTTGACGGCAATCAGGGTTCAACCCTGCACTATGAGCCCAACAGCTACGGCGAATGGCAGGAACAGCCTAAATTCCGTGAACCGGAGCTTGAGCTTCAGGGCGGTGCGTGGAACTGGAATTTCCGTGAGGATGATGACGATTACTTCACTCAGCCCGGAATACTCTTCAGGCTTATGAAGCCTAAACAGCAGAAGGTGCTGTTTGAAAACACAGCAAGGGCAATGGGAGACGCACCGGAAGAAATCAAAATCCGCCATATCGGAAACTGCATGAAAGCAGACCCTGCATACGGAAAAGGCGTAGCTGAAGCCATGAAGATCGACATGAAAAAGGTCAAATAATAAAAAACATAGACATGAGCCCCTTTTCAGAAAGGGGTTCATATCTTTTTACCGGAACAGAAGTTCTGTGGATAGTTTCTATTTACGGCAGATTACCCACCCGCCGCAGTCATTCTGAAAAATTTCCGTAAGACCGCCGAGCTGGTTGAATGTGTCAGCCAGAGTCTGCGGAGTGTGGTCAATGCCTGTTCTTTTCTTGACCTTCTTAGGCCATTCGGGGTTTCTTTCCCGCATTTTTTCTATGATAGCCTGTTTGACCCTCTGTTTGCCGAAGCCGCTTCCGATGAATATTATCCCGCCCGGAGCAAGAACACGCATCAACTCACCGAAAGCACCCAGATGATCCTCCCAGAACCACACAGAACTGCGGCTCACGATAAGATCGAACGAGCCGTCAGCAAAAGGCAGACTGTGAACACCTGCCACAAGAGCTTCTGCAATAGACGAAAAACCCCAGCTGCCAACTCTTTTCCGTGCGAGGTTTATGGCATCAGCAGAGATATCAGCCAGAATAAGGCGCATGTCGGCCATGCGAGCTATCTCAAGCCCCAGATGACCGCCGCCGCAGCCTATATCAAGGCATGTTCCGCTCTCTTTTCCTGTGATTTTCAGAATCTGTTCCGCAACAACAGGATAAAGAGGAGCAAAAACCTCATCGGCTATGGCATCAAATTCATGCGCCCTGTTCGGCATATTGATTCACCTCAAACGGTTTTCTCTGCGAGTCCGAGAAACTCACCCAGTTCAAAATCTATTTTTTTGCCGGATCTCAGCATATTTCTTATTTCAAGTATTTTAGCGTCAAACTCTTCCAGAACAGCGAGATTTTCTTTTTCCTTCCCTTCTGTATCGATCAAAGCGGCAATGCCTCCGTTGCTGATCGCTATACGTCTGTTACCCATCAGAGCCAGAATCGGATCATGGGTGGACATCAGGACAATTTTCTCTTTTCTAACAAGAAGTTCTAAGGCTTTCTTTCTGTCTACTCCGGCGTTTTCTATCTCATCTATCAGGACAATGGGTGATGAGCTTAAAAGAGCCGTATCTGCTATCATAAGCGCCCGTGACTGACCGCCGGAAAGCTGGGTAAGAGCAGTTTTGCGCTCAAATTTTTCTCCGGCAAGCTCGTTGGCGCACTCTATGACAGACTGAACAGTAGAATCTATATCCACAACCATCCGGCTTGAAGCATGCATGGCGACAAAACTCTCCACATTCAGATCCACCACAAAGTTCATGTTCTGGGAAAGCTGTGCAACAAGCTTGTTCTCAAAGCGGAAGCGTTCGTTCTGCGTGGGTTTATTGCCGTCGATGAGGATTGTTCTGCCTGTCGGTGTGTCCTTCTGTGCAAAGCATTCAATATCAGCCAGAAGACGGCTTTTGCCGGATCCGGTAGGGCCGACAATACACATAATATCCCCTGGACAAAGTTCTATCTCAACATTTTCCTCACGCCCGTTTTTATCTGTTCCGCCGATTATGGTCAGTGATGAAAGTCTGCGTTTTGAGTTTTTCATCAGCTCCGCTGCCTGCGCCATAAATTCCAGAAAGTGCGTGCGCATCTGCTCATGGGAAAGTCCCGCATCCTCCATAGTTTCTTCTTCCACGGATTCAATAAGCTGTTCCGGAGTCTGAAGGCTGTCCTTCCACGATAAGCCGATTGAGCGGAAATAGTCTCCTGCGTATGGATGCTCCTGAAGAAGCCTGCCGAAAGGCACTTTTAAAAGATGTTTACCCATTTGGAACCGCCTCTTTGAATGTCATTTTCTTAACATTTCCTTTCTGGTGGTCCACGCCGATATCGGTTTCACCCACACAATAAGGGCATATAGCAGCGGGAATTGAAAAACGCAGTCTTGCCCCCTCAAGAGATGAAACTTCGGAGGCTTCATCAAATGAAAAACTCAAATCATAAGCTCCCTGACCTGTAATGCCGTTTACGAACATGACAGCAGCCTTGGGGTTAGCCTGACGGACACGGAAAGCAAAAACCTCTCTCTCTGCCTGGGAAACTATGTCACCCTTGGTTATAACGGCTATATCCGCATAGCGGAGCATGGGACCTATTTTCTGCGGTGTGTCCACGCCGGAAAGGCAGTCCACAACGCACACGGCAGTAACGCCTTTGATATGAGGGGCGCAGCGGTTGCATAGCCCTGCGCTTTCGCTTATCAGAACGTCAAATCCCTTTTCCCTGCCCCACTGAACACAGTCGTCAATGTTGCTTACGAAGTAATGGTCGGGGCAAAGGTTGCCGGAGAGTCCGGTAACAACTGTCAAACCAGCTTCAGTGTAGAGCCTGTGATCAAGTGCGGAAAGACAGTCAAACTTGACAATTCCGATCTTGCCTTTGTATTTGGAGAGATATTCGGCGGTTTTTATAATAACCGAGGTCTTCCCCGCTGACGGGGGACCTGCGACAGTAATAAGCTTCATTTATATTTACCCTTTATATATCAGCGGATTATAACGTGCAGTTTTTTGCCCTGCTCTTTTCTGTACTCTCTGAGTTTTGCCATGAAGTTATCATTTAATTCATCGGAAAAGGCTTTCATGTCTCTGCCTCTGATAAAATCCCAGCCGAGCCATTTGATTTTTGCCCCTTCGGGAAGCTTATTGTCAGCTTCTGGATGCACAGAGGGGAAAAAAGAGGACGCCATAATGTCAGCAAGCTCTGTTCCTGTCATGTAGTCTATAATTGGTTTCAGGCGTTCTTTTTCCTTCTTTTTAACAAGCATATACATGGGGCTTGCCATTGCTCCATCCTCCGGCCAGATAATTTCCGTATGTTCGGTATTCGGGCATGATTTGGCAAAAAACCAAGGAAGAACATAGATTGCAGCTCCGGTTGACATCGAACTTCCGGCAGCTTTTGCCATCTGTGATGCGTGCCAGCCATCTTTTATGTTCGGCAGAAGTTTATCAAGACCTTCCTGACCGTAATCTTTCCAGATATTTACAAGAAGAACCTCGCTGATGTAGTCATCACTTCCGCCGACTATTATGTTGTTTTTATATTCCGGTTTCATCAAATCGCTCCAACTGCGGGGAACGGGAAGATCTTTAAGTCGTTTATAATCCACAAGCATTATGTATGTATAAACAGCATACACGGTGTAAACCCCCAGAGGGTCTTCTATGCCTGCGGAGGCGAATGGTTCGGGCATGGGCTTCATCTGGCAGGCTTCATAATGCCCGCTGTCAAGAAATCGTGATGTAAACTGGGTTCTGTAAAAAGAACCGAAGCCGATGGAACTGACAATATCCGGCAGTTCATCTATGTTGTAGGACTGCCATATATCCTCATAAGGATCAGCCCCTCCGCAGCCCATAGGGACGAAGCTGACAAATTTTTCACCTGTTTTTTCAAGGTGTTTTATCATCGCCTCTTCGTATGACTCTTTAAAAAGGTGCTTGATCGGACACACCATATAGCCGAGGAAATCCGGCTTAACCGGGGGTGCATCTTCCGTGTAGAGCATAGGAACTTCGCTTGCCTCTATGCGTTTTTCCAGAAGTGAATAGAAAATTTCGGGGTTAAGCTCTCTCATCTTCGTGAATGAAGACAGAGTAAGGGTTTTGAGAAACGCACCGTTATCCGCAAAACACCCGAGACCGTTCATCATGAACAGTTCTTTTGTTTCGGAAAAATCGGTTAAAATGTCTGAAATACTCATTTCAGGCCTGATATTTTTCAAGATAGCCTCCTTGAAACCGTGCATAAAAGCCGCACGGGGGTAATATAGCCTGATCCGTCACATAATAAGAACGATATCGCTATGTATTAAACTATATAGCGATATAATTAAATTTTCAATGAAAACATGTTTATTGTTTTATAACATGAATAATATCTATTTTATCCTTTTTGACTGGTTTGTCCAGTATGTAAGCTCATTCAGCTTTTTCCGCAGCAGCAAGAATTCCTGATACTTTTCTTATTTCTGCTGTGGCAAGAAGAATATTCAGCCTTGCAGCTTTCAGATCATACTGTGATTTTTCCGCCTCCGCTGCAGTGCGCTTAACCTTAGCTTCGCTGACCAGTCCGGCTTTGAGCCTGTCGTTCATCTGACGGCTGTTTTCTTCTGCCAGTTCCGCAGCCTTTTCAGCAGTTTTAAGTACACTTTCAGCATATTCAAGCCTGCCGTTCAGCCTGTTAAGTTCAACTTCAAGCCTGCCTTTGGCATTCCGCAGATTTTCAGATGCCTGAATAACCTGCGCGTTCCTCTGCCCCAGAACACCTCTGCGCTTGCCCCAGTCAAACACATCCCACTCCGCCTGCACGCCGAAAGTGGTTATGCTGCTGTCAACAAAAGGGACTCCGTCCTGGTATGTATGCCTTGCGAACAGCCCCAGATCAGGAATGTATTCATCTCTCGCCGCCCCTCTGGCTCTCATTGCTTTTTCCAGAATGTATTCAGCCGCTTTTACATCAGGAGAGGTGAGTTCCGCCTCTGCTTTTGTAATGCTGATACTCTCCGGCTCATCTGTAATTGATTCACCGTCAAGGGTAATTTCTGTATCAGAGGGTAAATTAAGTAAATCCCTGAACTGCGCTTTCAGGTCTGAAAGCCTTGTTTCAGCAGATTTAAGGTTCTGTCTGCTGTTTAAAAGCCCTGTTTCTGCCTCCATAACGGCAGATTCAAGAACATTGCCGGCGGAGAAGGCATCCTCCGCTTCCTTAACTGTTTCCTCAAAGGCGTTAACGTAGGTTCCGTAAACTTCTGTCTGTATATCCGCAAGAAGGATACCGTAAAAAAGCCTGCGCACTGCGAATACTGTTTCGTTCACCGCTTTTTTATGTTCTGCCTTTGCAGTTTTCAAATCAGCATCCGCAACACCTACACCCTCATTTATCTTAAAAAGCTGTGTAAGCGGCTGCTTTATTGTGGTGTTCACAATAAAAAGAGAATCGCTTCCCTGATCTATTTCGAGATCCTCCGTTGGAAAACCTCCAAGCCCCGGAACAGTTCCCAGTGCGCCTTTATCGATTGTTACAAGCCCGTTATTGGTCGTTTCGGAGTACATTGAATCCACAGTAAGCATAGGGAAATAGTTTGCTTTGGCGGTTCTTTTCACAGATGCCTGTTCCTGAATCCTCGCCTCTGTAATCTTCAGATTACGGCTGTTTTTAAGGGCATATTCCTCCGCCTGCTTAAGTGTGAAAGTATCAGCATGTGCTGTGCCTGTAAAAAGCATAAATGCCATGACAGCCGCTGCTGTTTTTGCACCTCTTTTTTCTGACATGACAACAACATAAAGCACAGGCACCACAAGAAGCGTAAAAAACATGGAAAAAATAAGCCCCACAGCTATAACACTGGCAAGCGGACTCCAAAGGCTTGAACCGGAGAGGATCATAGGGGTAACACCCACCGCTGCCGCCATGGTAGTAAGAAATATTGGACGCAGTCTACGCTCCCCCGCTTCTGTTGCTGCACGCTCCAGGCTATGCCCCTCCGCCGTTTTCTCTTTTATGTAATCCACCAAAATAATAGCGTTTCTAACCACTATTCCGCAAAGGCTTATAAGCCCCATGAATGCAGTAAAGCCGAACGGGTTGCCGGTAATGAATAGCCCGAACATAGCACCGGGCAGTGCAAGAGGTATGGACGCCATAATTATAAGCGGTTCACGGATATTCTTAAACTGCACAAGAAGAACAAAAAATATAGCTATCAGACTGATTCCGAGAGCAACCATCATCTGCGGGAATGTTTCATCTCTGTTCATAAGCTCACCGCCGTAGCTTATGCTGTATCCGGCAGGAAGACTGATTGCTTCAATCTCCGGACGAACCCTGTCAAGAAGCGCAGAGGCGTAGTATCCTTCCTTCACAAAAGCTCTGACAGTGAGGGTGGGCACACCGTTTCTGCGGACTATACGGCTTGTCTGAAACTCCGGTTTAACTTCCGCAACGGAGCGTACCGGAATTTTTGCACCTGTTGTGGGTGAGGTTATATAATAATCGCCTATATCACTTATTTTGCTGCGGTTTTCCTTATTAAGACGAAGAACCACGGGTATGACTCTTTCCCCTTCTCTGTAGTTGGTTACTGTTATACCGTCAAATCCTCCGTAGAGATACCCTGCTATTGCAGAAGCCGGAATACCGAGCCTTGCGGCTGCGTCAGTGTCCACATTCACATCTATCATCATTGAATCATTAAAATAGTCCGTATGCACAAAATCAGAATACGGCACAGAGGATATTACCCCCCCTATCTCCGCCCCGATTTGTTTAAGTTTATGAATATCATATCCGCTTATCCGCACCTCAACCGGAGCCTCAAGAAGATTACCCTGCTGAAGCTCCTTGACTATTACAAGTGCTTCCGGTGCAGTTTCGGCGAGGGACTTTCGGAGTTCATAAACCAGTCCCACAGTCGCCTTTTCAGACACTGTGTTGACAATAAACTGACCATAAGCGGTGTCTGGCTGCTGAGGGTTGACATTATAGTAGAATCTCGGTGCGCTTCTGCCCACGAATGCGGCAAAATGACTGACATCAGAATGTTCAGAAAGTCTGCCTTCGATGCGGTTCATAACAGCATCAGTTGCCTCGATTCTGCTTCCCTGAGGCATCCAGACATCAATTACAAATTGGTTGCGCTCGGCTGATGGGAAAAACTGCTGTGGAATATATTTAAAATACAAACCGCCAAGGACAATGCCCGCTATTCCCACAACAGCAGCTAAATATTTGCGTTTCATAAATATATTGATCGTAACAGCGTATGCGCCCTGCACCCTGTCCAGAACAGAACGTCTCTGCTTTTTATCCGGTGTATCAGAATGCAGACCCTTTTTGATAAAAAATCTGCAAAGAATCGGAGTGAGCATAACCGCCACAATAAACGAAACCGAAAGAGCAATTGCAACGGTTTTCGGAAGTGCGGAAATAAACTCGCCCACTGAGCCGGAAAGAATGAGAAGCGGCAAAAATGAGAATATGATAGTAAGAGTCGCAGTGAGTACAGGAACAAATACATCGCCAGCCGAACGCCACGCCACATCTTCCTTCGGCACTTTTCTGTCCAGAAGTTCAACATAGTTGTCAGCAATAACTATAGCATCATCCACCACAATGCCCAGCACCATAATAAGCGATGCTATGGAAACCTGATGGAGCGCTATCTCGAAAGTGTTCATCAAACCCAATGTAGCACAAAGAGTTACCGGAATTGCAACAGCCGCAATGACAGCCACTCTGAAAGGAAGGAGAATAATAGTAACAAGAATAACCGAGGCAATGGCAAGCATAAACTCATGGGTTAGAGTGTTCATTCTCTCTTTTACGACAGTGGGCTGGTCAGCAATGAGGTCAAGTGAGATATCAGGCGGCAGAATCCCCTTCAGCCCTGTAAAAACCTGACCAATCGATTCACCCAGTTCTACAATGTTTTTCCCTTCCTGCATCTCAACAGAAATAAGGAGTGCAGGTGTGCCGTCATAACGGATCATAAATGAAGGGTCTTCATAAACTCTTTCTATATCAGCCAAATCCTTGAGATAAACAGGATGACCTGTGGTACGGGAAACATCAATGAGAGTATTCCGCACATCATCTTCCGCTTTAAAAAGACCCGCTGTTTTTATGGGGATTTTGCTTTCTGCCGATTCAAAATTACCTGAAAAACCAACGGTATTTCTCTCTTTCAACATACGGGCAATCTTCATGGGATCAGTTGCATATGCGGCAAGCCTTTCGGAATCAGTAGTAACCTTTATCTGTTCCTGCTGTTTGCCATAGACAACAACCTTGCCGACCTCACGTACCGAACGCAGACCGTCCTGTATCTTATCTGCATAATCGCTTAATTCGCGATAACCGTAGTTGTCCCCGTGGACAGCGATGAGCATGGCTACAGTATCACCGAAATCGGAGTTGACTGATATTGCGTAAACCCCTTCCGGAAACTCGGATTTAGCCTCTGCAAATTCATTGCGGAGCTTCGCCCAGAACACATCAGCCTCGGTAACATAATCCTCAAGCTCAACATTCACCACGGCAATACCCGGACGGCTTGTGGAGTAGGTCTTTTCCTTTCTTATTTCAGGGAACTTAAATATGTGTTCTTCAAGTTTAACCGTGAGCTGGCGCTCAACCTCTTCTGAGGAAGCACCGGGGTAAACCGCAAACACCAGCCCTGTGCGTATGGTTATGGAAGGGTCTTCAGTTCGGGGCATTTTAAGGAAAGCGTGGATGCCGACTATCACCACAGCAAGGGTGATAACAACTGTAACTATGGGGTGATTGAGGGAACTTTTGATAAATTTCATGAGATTACTCCGCAGCAGGCTTAACCGCCGCTCCATCCCTCAGCCTTTCCTGACCTGCCGTTATTATAAGCTCGTCACCCTTCAGCCCGCTTTTTATCTCTATATCAGTATTGTACAATCTACCGGTCTCCACCTTCTGTGCGTAGGCTCTGTTTTCCTTAAACACAAAAACCGCAGGGGCGCCCTGGGTATCCCTGACAACGGAATTAAGCGGCACTGTGAGCATCTTTGTTTTTTCATCTGCCACGACAGCTACATCCGCCGCCATACCAATTTTCAGAAGCCCGTCAGGATTGGAAACTTCTATTTTTACAAGATAAGTTCTGGTGGCTGGGTCAGCGGAAACATTCACAACACGGACTCTGCCCTCAAAAACCTTATCAGGGAGTGCAGAAATGCTTATTTCAGCCTTCTGCCCGGTTTTTATGAACCGTATATCCTTCTCCGGCATGCCTGAACTCACGTCCACAGGGTCGAGGCAGACAGTCTCCACAACGGGATAGCCCGATGAAACTGTTTCACCTTCTGCTATGAAGCGTTTGGACACATAACCGTCATTTACGGCATAAAGTTTTGTATCGTTTAATCTTTTTTGTTCATATGCCAGTGCAGCCTGCGCCTGTCTGTAAGCAGCGGCTGCCTGTTGTTTATCCTCTTTCTGTCCGCCTGTCTGCGCCATTTCATATTGGCGTTCGGCAGATTCATACGCCGCCTTGAACTTAAGATAATCATTTGGAGCAAGACTCCCTGCATCATAAAGCATTTTCATTCGGGAGTGTTCATCCTTTGAGCGTTCGTATGCTATTCGAGCCTGTTCAAGCTGTTCACTTCTTACAGGTCTGTCGGCTTTTTCAAATGCCGCTTTTGCCATATCAGCCTGTGCTTTGGATCTGCGGACGGCTATTATATAATCAGCGGGGTCAAGCTCTGCAATGAGAGAGCCTTTTTTCACAAAGCCGCCCTCATCAGGTACAATGCGAACCACTCTGCCCGCAACAAGGAAAGACAGTTTTGACGGAGAATCCTGTGATGTGACAGTGCCCCCGGCCGAGACTCTGAGATGATCATCAACCATATTAACTGCTGTGGTTTTTACCGGGATAAAGTTTTCTTCAACGGCTTTTTTGTTGCTTCCGCATCCCCATAAAACAGCCAGAATTATTAATATGGTCAATGATTTTTTCATAAATATACCTCATTTCCTAATATATCTGATTAGATTATATGCCTGTTTAATATTTATATCATCGCACCTTTGTTATGTCATTTCAATAAATTCGTCAATAAAGTTGTCAATTTCTAAACATATTTTAGTTATATGTGAAACATAAAAATATAAAAACATACTGCTTATATGTGAATTATTATTTTCATATGAGTATTAATATAATCATATGCACAAAGAGCAAATAATGTTATATTATTTAATATTTATTTACAGAGGATGCTCATGAAAATTTCATTCAGAATGAAAATTCTGCTTCCGGTGGTGGTGAGCGTTGTTATCGCTTTCCTCCTCACAGGAATAGCCTCCTATCGGGCTGTCAACAGGGAAACAGTCATAATCGCACAGAACGATGTGCGGAATATGACTTACAGATACGGTCATCTGATCAAAAGCTATGTGGAACAGGCACTAAGCACTTCCTTTGCTCTGTCAGCATCGGCAGAGGCAATGTCTGCCAACGGCGGTGCAATCGAGCGCAAAAAAGTTGCAGACATGCTTAAAAAGGCGGTTGAGGACAACCCAACGCTTTTTGACGCATGGATTGTCTGGGAACCTGATATGTTTGACGGACAGGATGAAGAGCTGGACGGAAGCAGTACATCAGGCACGGGCGAAAACGGTCAGTTTGCCCCCTTCGCAGTGAGGCTTGGCGGTGTTGTGAGACTTGCAGCAGCAGGCGGCATGTATGAGTCCGACTGGTCATCGGACTGGTATCAGAAGCCCCTGCAAAGCGGCAAACCACATATAGGCGAACCGATTACCCGTAACATAGGTGATGAAACTGTCACATCTGTGTCAATAGGAGTTCCGTTTACCGTAAACGGCAAAACAGCAGGTGTTGCAGGTGTTGATATATCTGTTGAACTCTTTGATGAGCTGCTTTCCGGAGTCAGCGTTTATCAATCCGGCTATACGTTTATGCTTTCTCACAACTATACTGTTCTTGTCCATCCGGTTTCGGAAATTGTCGGCAGCAGGGCACGCCTTGCGGACACCATCAGCCCTTATCTTGACAACGGTGAAGAATATTTTGTTGAGACTGTTTCATCCCAAACGGGAAAAACATCCTACACGCTTTATTCTCCAATAGAAATCGACGGGACAGACTACAGCTACTTCATAGGCTTAAGTGTGCCTGTTGATGAAATAATGAAGGCTGTAAAAGAAATAACAGTAACAATAGCCGTAGCGGCTATCGCCGCAGTAGTTGTTATAATAGCTGTAATACTTGTCATTGTCGGTTTTCTCATACGTCAGCTCGGCGGAGAACCGCGGGAGGTTGTGGCAACTGTTCATAGAATAGCAGGCGGCGACTTTACTGCTGATATCAAAACAGCTAAAAACGACAATTCAAGCCTTACTTACGCTGTGAAAGAGATGGTTGAAGGCTTAAGCGGAATGATAAAAAATGTGACCGATGCGGCTGACAGACTGCGCGAGGCGAGCAGTAATCTTTCTACCGGTGCCCAGCAGCTTTCCAGCGGTATGACGGAGCAGACGGAACGTTCAGGGCTTATCACCATCGCTTCAAGTGAAATGAACTCGACCACGGGAACCATAGCGCAGGACCTCACCGAAATAACATCCTTCGCACAGCAGACAACTGAAAAAGCCGTAAACGGAGACAAAGTTGTTAATAATTCCTTACGTGCGGTGGAAAAAATTAAAGATACTGTGGATCAGTCCGCAGTGCTTGTGCATTCCCTCGGTGAAAAATCACAAGAGATAAAAGATATCGTCAACGTAATCAGTGATATAGCAGACCAGACAAACCTTCTGGCGCTTAATGCGGCAATCGAGGCAGCAAGAGCCGGTGAAGCAGGAAGAGGCTTTGCAGTGGTTGCTGATGAGGTTCGCAAACTTGCCGAACGCACCCAGAAAGCAACAACAGAGATCTCGGCATTAGTTCAGGGAACTCAGACAGAAATGAACAATGTTATTGTCTCAATGGAAGGAGTTACATCGCAGGTTCATCAGGGTGTGGAATCATCCCGCCTGATCAGCGCTGTCCTTGAAGAGATTCAACAAGGGGTAGCCATGCTTCAGTCGATGGTTGAAAATATCTCCAGCGCCACACAAGAAATGGCTTCCACAAGCTCACAGATTCAGCAGGATATAAGCTCCATCTCATCTGTATCAAACGAAGTTAAAACCACTTCTGACCATCTGGCGGAAAGCGCATCCGGTCTGGAACATATTTCAGATAACCTGCGCCAGCTTATGAGCAGATTCAGACTCAAAAATTAATCATCAGCCATAAAAGCCCCTGAAACAACAAGTTCAGGGGCTTTTTCTATTTTGATCATCAAACAATTTTCCGTAACCTGTCTTTTCATTCTTGACTTTTACTATTACGCTGTTATCATAACATATGAACATATAAGCATATGTTATCACGTATTCGGAGTCAGAAATGGTTAAGGAAATAGAAAAAGACCTTTGCGATGAGAAGTGTATACACCCGCAATCCATATGTTTTATAAAGCAAAACATGCTTGATGAAAGCATGGTGTATGACCTCTCTGAAATGTTCAAGGCTATAAGCGAACCTTCAAGGATAAAAATACTCCATGCACTGTCAAGGCGTGAGCTTTGCGTATGCGACCTTGCGGAAGCGCTGGGAATGAACCAGTCGGCTGTGTCGCACCAGCTGAGAGTTTTACGCAGTGCAAGGCTTGTCAAATTCCGCAAAGAAGGAAAGGAAGCCTGGTACTCTTTGGATGATGATCATGTCGTAACCCTTATGTGCCAAGGTATAGAACATATTTCGCACCTTAAAGAGAAATAAAATGATAAAATTTAAAAATCTGAATAATAAATGCACTGACGCTTGCTGCTCAGGAATAAGCATCCACGAAGCCGAAGAGGCAAAACAGGAAAAATGCCGGACAGTATCACTTCATGTGGAAGGCATGGACTGTGCCGATTGCGCAGCAAAACTGGAATCCGCCGTAAAAAAAATGGCAGGGGTAGCGGAAGCTAAAATAAATTTCACTGCGGCAAAGCTCAAGGTTGTATTCGACGAGACAGCCACAGATATTGAACAAATCATAAAAACTGTCGCAGGCTTCGGTTACAGAGCATTTGAAAAAGCGGAAAACGCAGTGACATCAATATTCAGGCTTAACGGTCTGGACTGTGCCGACTGTGCAGCAAAACTGGAAAAGCGTCTTTCATCCATGAAGGGTGTAAGTTCAGCTAAAGTCAACTTCTCAGCATCAAAAATGACCATAAACCACTCCCTGAATGACACCGATATAATTAACGCTGTGGAACAGGCTGGCTATCAGGCTGTAAAACACGGGGACAAGGCAGTATTCACTCCATGGTGGAAGCAGCCGAGAATGCTTGCCGTTGCCGCATCAGGAATAGTTCTGGCTGTTTCTATGATTGCGGATAAGGCAGGTCTGAACGCAGTTCCTTTATATGCTCTTGCTATGCTCCTTGGTGGGTTTCATGTGGCAAAAAGCGGCTTTTTTGCCCTTAGAAGCCTCACTCTGGACATGAACTTCCTTATGATAACAGCGGCAGCAGGAGCGGCGGCTATCGGTGAATGGAGCGAAGGAGCAACAGTTGTCTTTCTTTTTTCATTCGGCAATGCATTACAGGCATACACAATGGACAAGACCCGCAACTCCATAAGATCACTCATGGAGCTTGCCCCACCAGAAGCCCTCGTACGCAGAAACGGTAAGGAAACCCGCATGAAGGTTGAGGAGATTCTCACCGGAGATCTTGTAATAGTAAAACCCGGAGAAAGAATCGCCGTTGACGGAATAGTATCAAACGGCTCATCCTCTGTTAATCAGTCTGCAATAACGGGTGAATCAATGCCTGTGGATAAAAAAACAGGAGATCAGGTTTACGCAGGAACTGTGAATACCCACGGGGCTCTCGAAATAACCGTCACCCGCAAAGCAGAAGACTCAACTCTGGCTAAAATAATGCACGCAGTGGAAGAAGCACAGGCGCAGAAAGCTCCCATGCAGCAGTTTGTGGATATTTTTGCCAGATATTATACTCCCGCTGTAATACTCGGGGCAGCAGCAATAGCAGTGTTCCCCCCCCTGTTTTTCGGAGCAGATTTTAGTGTATGGTTTTACCGTGCCCTTGTTCTTCTTGTTATTTCATGCCCCTGCGCTCTGGTTATATCCACTCCGGTATCCATAGTTTCCGCCATAGGCAACTCATCACGCAACGGAGTTCTTATAAAAGGCGGAGCCTACATGGAAAAACTGGGCGGAATAAAGGCATTTGCCTTCGATAAAACCGGAACTCTCACTTACGGAAAACCCCATGTTACGGATGTTATTCCTTTTGCTTCCGTAACAGAAGAAAAGCTTCTTATACATGCCGCCGCTGTTGAAAAGTGGTCTGAACACCCTATAGCAAAGGCTGTTACAGAAAAGGCATCAAAATACGGTATTCCTGCTGTCACAGGCTTCAAAGCGATACCCGGTAAAGGGGCAATGGCAAATCTGGAAGGTGCTGTTGTTTACGTGGGAAATGCACGTCTGTTCAGGGAAGCGGGAATTAATACAGAAAAATATGAACAGACTGTCAGCACCCTTGAGCAGCAGGGTAAGACAGTAATCTTCATAGGAACCGAAACCGAAATTTACGGTATAGTCGCTGTTGCGGATACATTGAGAGACAACAGCAAACAAGCGGTTGAAGCACTGAAAAAAGCAGGGGTAAGCCATATCGCAATGCTCACCGGAGACAACGGCAGAGCAGCTTCCGCTGTGTCTTCCAGCTTAAACATCGACGGAGTTTACAGTGATCTGCTGCCTGAAGACAAAGCAGATGCTGTTAAGAAACTCAAAGCCAGCTACGGGAGTGTTGCCATGATAGGAGACGGTGTTAATGATACACCTGCCCTCGCACTGGCAGATGTTGGTATTGCTATGGGTGTCGCAGGTTCAGACACTGCTCTGGAAACCGCCGATATAGCTCTCATGGCTGATGACTTGAGTAAACTGCCCTATGTAATAAGACTCAGCCGCAAGACACTTGCCGTAATTAAGCAGAACATAACATTTTCCATAGCAGTGAAAGTGCTGTTCATTGCGGGCACATTCTTCGGATTCGTGAATCTCTGGCTTGCGGTACTTGCCGACACCGGCGCTTCAATACTTGTTACATTAAACGGAATGAGGCTTATCAAAAAGATATAGAAATATTTACTCCTTGATAACCGGACAGACGAAAGGTTATAGTTACTTTTACTATCCGGTTATCAGGTGCAAAGTATGGAAAAAACAGTAAGAAATCTCATTAATGCAGTTTGTCTGACCTCGCTGCTTCTTACGTTTATTCCGCTGAAAATATTCGCATCAGACGACGGACCCAACGGAACATTGAGCTTCGTTATAGAAAATGACATGTTCTACAGCGACCGTTACTACACCAACGGAGTTCGTGCCTCATGGACCACAGCAGCCGATAAAAGACCGGAATGGGCATACAAAGCCGCCCGGCTGCTCCCTTTTTTCCCTGACAATGCCTCTGTGCGGACAAACTATGCTTTCGGGCAGAATATGTACACACCTAAAGAAACCGAGCTTAAAAACCCCTCCACCGATGATCATCCCTACGCAGGCTGGCTCTACGGCTCTGTGGGATTAATCGCCGAAAACGGCAAGCAGCTTGACCAGATAGAATTTACATTGGGCATTGTCGGTCCTGCTTCAATGGCAGAACAAACACAGAAATTTGTCCACAAGGTCAGAGGTCTTGATATTCCACAAGGTTGGGACACACAGCTTGATAATGAACCGGGATTTGTTCTCACTTACCAAAGAAGCTGGAGAAGTTACGTCTCAAGATCGTTCCTTGGATTTGAATACGACATCACCCCCCACGCCGGATTTGCGCTGGGAAATGTATTCACTTACGCAAACACAGGCGCAACACTCCGCTACGGAAAAGGACTCCCCGTTGACTACGGTCCTCCCAGAATCCAGCCCAGTTTGCCCGGTTCAGGGTTTTTCATACAGCAGAAAAACTTCAGCTGGTATCTGTTCGCCGGTCTGGAAGGAAGATATGTAATACGAAATATATTCCTCGACGGAAACACCTTTAGCGAAAGCAGAAGTGTGGACAAGGAAGAATTTGTCGGGGATCTCCAAATGGGTGTTGTTCTCTCAAAGAAAAATATACGCCTCGCATACACCAAAGTGCTTCGTACCAGAGAATTTAAGAGGCAGTCTTCCGATAAACAGGATTTCGGCGCACTGAGCATCTCTATCCAGTTCTAAAACCTAAAAAAACAATAAACTCTTATCCTGACGGCATACAGCACTGTTCTGATACTCCAAATATTGATATATCCATCACAATTTATGATTTTATTTCCATATTGTATAGTTATTTTTCATATCATATACATTATATTGCTTTCCTTCCGTATACCCTTTATTTTTCATTATCGGAATTTAAAGAGGTGTCTCATGGCATGGCAGGATTTCCCGCAATACGGCATAAGTGTTAAGAATATGATTTTTCAAAACTCATGCTTCCCTTGTTCCCTTCATATGATACTGCGTAATCTGGATAAAAGCAGGTTTGCACCATCAGATGAATTTGAAACCATGTGGAACACATTTCAGCAGGAATCAACAGGCAAATCCCTTGATGAAATGGGTGTACTTACAGAAGAAATTGAAATTTTTCTCGATAAGACACCCATGGAGGGCTTCACATGGACAGTATTCAGACCCGCTGATGATTCCCAGGCAACTCTGGATCAGGCGAACAATCTGCTTAATGAATATGAGGGAGTAATCATCGGTGTCGGACACGCCACAATTATTCTCAAAAGCCAGAAAGGCTACACCCACTATCTTACATCAAAACTGATAGAGGAAGATTATATAAGCCCAGATACGGCAGTCACAGCGCAGCTCATTAAAGCGGATACAGGTGACGAGGTCGCCGTCAGATTCGATGGAGTCAATAATCATGACTTCATGGCGGTCGGCACTGTTGCAGCCTTCATAAAGCGTGTCTAAGGAGGACAGAGATGAAACTCACTGCGGAACAGGAAAAAACACTTAGTGCAGCATTCAGCGAAGCAAGGGCAAAACAACCTCAGGTAAAAGCAAGAGAAAAAACCGGCGTCGAATCATGGGAAAAATCAGACACAGACTTTGCAACAGCCACCCATGACGCCCAGCTTCAGTTTGACTACAACAAAAACCCTAATGAGGTTTCTGCGTCTGATGAATCAAAGCTTCGCTTTATCATGCAGGTGGTACAGCAGCAGGGAACAAACCAGCTTGTCACCGCAGGGCAGGACTTCACACACGACAGCGAAGTGTGGATACAGTTTTTTGCCCGCTATCCCCTTCTCTTCAACTTTCAGCTTAGGGAAAGCAAGAAGTTTTCCGAAAATGACTTCACTCTTTCTGTAAATGCTGATCTGATTTCAACCTGCATTGATGCCAAAGCACCGGAAGATATAAAAAATGCATTTATTCAGGCACTGAAAAATTCCGGCGGAGATGCCCTGAACTCCTCCACAAAAGAGAACAATCTTCAGTTTCTTACGCTGATACGCTCATACGACAAAGCATCAACACTCACCATATACCGTGCCCAGCTTGATATGAAAACAGTTGATGTAAGAACTATATGCGGCGGCATCAAAAAAGTTGACCTTAAAATCTCATATGACAGAGTGGTTTTTGAGATAAACAACACCCTCGCTCTGGCGATTTACCCTACCCTTGTAGGGCAGGCAACGGATATTGCTGCACAGTTCATGTCCACTTTCTTTAAACAGTTTGCGGAAAAAGAATTTAACAGATTCAAAAAATGGCTTGATGATCTGGGCAAAAAGTAAACGAAAAAGCCGGCCGGATAGTTTCCGATCGGCTTTTATCTTTAACAAGAACAACAAATGACGTTCGCTCTACAGAGCTGCTATGTAACCGTACCTAGTTTAGTGCCATTTCACTCTTAGGTTTTTCACATATTTGCAGCATGCTCCATAGGCTTCAAGTTGCCTAATGATTCATGTGGGTCTTTCATTATTATATTCGTTTCTAAATGTCTTGTTAAACCTCTCAATGTATGAGTTTTGAAATGGTTTGCTTGGCTGAATGAATTCAAGCTCAACGTCATGCTCTTCTGCCCAGTCAGCCAGTTTCAGTGATATAAATTCTGAACCATTATCCATCCTGTTCTTGAGCGGGTAACCACGCCAAAGTGCGATGCGGTCAAACACCCTTATGATTCACTCTGCTGGTAAGCTAAGGTCTATCTTAATAGCCGGAACTTATCTGTTAAAATCGTCAACTACGTTGAATGTTCTAAATCTTCAATCGGAATAAAGACTGCCGCTCATAAAATCTATACTCCAGCGCTGACTGATAGATTCAGGAACGGCAATAGGAGCAGGATTACGATTAGGAAGCCTCTCTTGCATTTACGGCGCATATTGAGCCTCAGGTTAAGCCCTGTGAACACGCTTATGATTCCATTTAAAGCCGTGCCGGCGGATAATCTGAAAAAGTTTACCAAATCCATAGCGGGGATAGCGTTCACTGAATTCAAGTAGTACAGCTATTACTGGCTTGTCTTTTTCTGTATCTAGCTGATAATGGTAAACAGTTCTGCTTATATCTATAACCATACAATACAATGAGTGTCAAATAATCATTCTTGATAATCATACTGATTTGATTTTGGATTCATTACGCTCACGAGACCTCTTTCTTTGACGCCCTTCTCTAAGGCTTTTTGAATAAGAGTAAAGCTTGGAATAGTGAGCAAGTTTTTTTTGTATATTCTTTTTGATTTACACTCTCTTACTAAATCAGACTGAGGACAATTAAATGGAAATTCATAACTTCTATCATAATTCCATTTTTCTAAAAGTTTAGATCGTAATGATAGAGAACGATATATAGTTGCAATTAACCAACCATCAAGTTTTTGTAACTGTTCTATATTTGAAACAAGGGGATAAAAGCTCATTACTCCTTTGAAATAGATTCTTTTGCTTTGTCCATTAATATATCGAATCAATTGAATCTCTTTCATTCCTCCATACATATATCTACGTATCTGCATAATAGCTGTTAAAAAATGTTCATCATTATTATTTGCAGGAATCGTTACTGCTCTCAGTTCATCTTTGTTTAATGGTTGAATTAAATTTCTATAGAGCAAATATGATATTTGCCGTTTCATTTTTTGTATTGCTTTACTTCTTATAGAGATACAGTTTGGTGAGATTGAATAACCTAGAAAATCAATAGATTCTTTAAAGTTATTTAATTCAACAGGGCTCCCCTTTAACAATAACAAACTTATTCCATCGGATTTTTTCAGATTTATTTTAACACCAACTTTTTCAGAGAAATCATTCACTATTTTATAAGCTAAACATATCTGCCCATAATCTTTACTCCAAATTATAGTATCATCTGCATATCGTGCAAATCTCAAACCTTCTCTTTCAAGATTTTTATCTAATTCCCAACAAGCAAGATTAGCAAGGAATAAAGATATACTTGTTCCTTGAGGAATGCCTTTATCTCCTTCAGAGAGGAATGATTTAATTATACTTTTTTCAACATCATTGATAGCAAAACCATTACGTTCAAATTGATCAAATAGATAATTATGCGAAATAGAACCAAAAAAATCTGAAAAATCAAACTCAGCAACAAACGTTCTTGGTTCTTTATATATATCCAGAAAAATATCTTGTATTGCAAAATGAACATTCCTATCGTCTCTATAGGCATACGAAAAGGAACTAAATCTATGTTTGTTTTTTGATAATAAAAGCCTATAAAACAACTTAGAAACACTTGCATCTGGTATCTGATATACTGCTATTTTTCTTGTTCCTCCGCCTATTTTTGGGATTTCTTTGATACAGGGAGGAAATGGTTTGTATGTTGAACTAGTTATTTTCTTTACAATTGAACGTGTTATCGCTTTTATTCGTCTCTTTACATAAAAAGGATTAAATTTTTTATCCCTTTCCCAATAATCAGGTTTTTTTATTTGCTTTTTAGGTGGAAAGGTAATTCTTTTTTTGTTTCTTTCATGATCAGCATGTAATTTATTATGATAGTTTTGAAATCTTTTAATGAGTTTATTGCACTCATCTTCAATTATATTGTGTAGTTTTTTTTCAAGATCCATATTTCAACCAAAATGCCCTTTCTTAACTCACATTCTTTGAATAATTTAAGTGGCTAATGCTAATCTTATGAACTTAGTTTTGAGTTATCATATAAAAAGACTATACATTTATATCAAAAAGCTTGGTGTTGATTCTTCAGTTAACAAAATGCGCACTGCTGAACCTGAAATCTTCTCTAATTAAACATAAAGCTCAGGAAACCTGAGCTTTACACGGTTGAAACCCATTGTAAAAGTAAGTTATCATTTGAACAATACGCTGATGCATATTACTCTACTTTTATTATAGCATAAGCCATAACTAAAAGGGCAACCGTTCTTTCTCTAAGAAAGTTGAAGTATTATTATAGCTTGCTGAACTATTGTCAATATGTTTATATAAGAATTTAATACATTAAAGAAATGATACTTAAGCATATAAATTGAATATATATGGTGATTTATGAGAAGAAAAAAGATTCAACTCAAGAATGCTTATAAACGCTTCCCTGATTTGACTATTGATCTGGGGGCAAATCCTAAAAGAATAATTGCTTTAATTGGATGAAGTCTATGCGGGAGCACAGAATATTAGAAATGATTGCCAAGTGATATTGCACAAAAAAGAAAATCAGTTTACTAAGCAATTGTTATATAAAAGAAAATAAATCGGGGAAACAGGATTTGAACCTGCGACCCCCTGTGCCCAAGACAGGTACGCTACCAAACTGCGCTATTCCCCGATTATTCAGTCCCTTTAAGTTAAGGGAAGAGAACTATACTATTCCATTTTTGGTGTGTCAACAATTAAAAAAGGCGGAGCCCGAAAGCTCCGCCAATATGTTATTTTTTTATACAAGCTCTTCAAGGAGCTTGCTTACATCTCTTTTACGCACCTGCGCTTTTTCGATTTCGGGGTGCATTTCATTATAAGCCGGACGTCCCTCCGCCTTATAAAAAAGCCCGATAGGAAGTTTATCCTTCATTTTGGAAAGTTTGAGAGCAGCATCTGCATCTGAAACATCGTGGTTTTCTATCCTGAAGACCCTTTCCTGATAATATTCATACTGATATTTTCCGCCGAAAGTAACACAGGGCTGAAAAACATCTATCAGGGCAAATCCGTTGTGGTTCAAAGCTCCAAGAATAAGCTCTGCAAGCTGTTCAGAATCTCCTGAAAATCCCCTTGCGATATATGTGGCACCTGCTTCAATAGCAACAGCTATGGGGTTCAAAGGTTCATCTACAACACCGAAAGGGGTGGATTTGCTGGGTGAACCTATATCATTCGTAGGTGATGCCTGACCTGTGGTAAGCCCGTAAACTTTGTTATTATGAACAATATACGTGAGATCAACATTACGGCGCATCGCATGGACAAAGTGCCCGACACCCATTCCGTAGCCATCGCCGTCACCACCGTTTACAACCACTTTCATATCAGGATTGGCAAGCCTGATCCCTGTCGCCACAGGCATTGTCCTTCCGTGCAGTCCATGAAAGCCATATGCGCGTATATGGTTTATCATTTTGCCTGAACAGCCTATTCCGGAAACAAGAGCGAGCTTATGCGGCTCCACCCCTGCTTCTGCGAGGGCTTTTTTTATTGAGTTCCAGATGGCGAAGTTTCCGCAGCCCGGACACCATACCGGTTTTTGTCCTGTGTTATAGTCAAGTGCTTTCATTTCGCCGCCTCCTCTGCAAAGCTGACAATCTCTTCATTGAAAAACGGTCTGCCGTCATACTTGAGGAATGTTTTTTCAATAACTATGCCCGTATTCTCGGCTATTATGCCTCTGAGCTGAGCTGTATAGTTGTTTTCAACAACACAGAGGTTTTTACCCTTAAGCATTTCTTTAACCTTGTCCCAGTTAAGAGGATTTACGGCAGGGAAGTAAATGACATTAAACTTGTCCGTGTGTTTCATAGCCTCAAGAAGCATCATTTTTACAGAACCGAAACAAACAAAGGTCACCGGAGCGTCTTTTTTGCCGATGAGTTCGGGATGAGGCATATCTTCGATGAGGGGTTTCAGCTTTTTATAACGCCTTTCAACCTGATATTTGCGGACATCCGCCTTGTCGCTGACAAAGCCTTCGTCAGTGTGTTCATTACTGCTTGCTATGTAAAGTCCGCCCTTAGTGCCGGGGATTACCCTGACTCCCACACCGTCTTTTTTCTCTGCAAAACGGTTGAAGTAAGCCATAGGCTCTTCTTCATTGCCTTCAAAGATATATCCTCTGTTGACCTCGCCGGTTTCAGGCATTTTTTCAGCCATGAAATGAGATTCAGAAAGGAATTTATCCAGAAGTACGAAAACAGGAATATGATATTTATCGGCAAGATTGAGGGCATCAAATGTAAACTTATAACACTCCTCAACACTGCCCGGAGAATATACTGCTCTTATAAATTCGCCCTGAGACGCATTAACTACATATTTAAGGTCGCCCTGCTCAGTCCATGTCGCCATGCCCGTAGCGGGACCCGGTCTCTGTGAAACAGCCAGAACTATGGGAACTTCTGTGATAGCCGCAAGCCCAAGTCCTTCGTTCATAAGGCTGAAGCCGCCGCCGGCAGTTCCTGTCATTGCTCTTGCGCCGGCAAAGGAAGCCCCTACCGCCATATTGATGCCTGCGATCTCATCTTCGGTGTGTTTAACCACAAGTCCTTGTTCTCTTGTGCTTTTTGCAAGGTAATGCAGGATGGATGAAGCGGGTGTCATGGGGTATGTGCTGAAGAAGGTTAATCCCCCTGCGATGGCGCCGATTGCAGTTGCTTCGTTCCCTGTGACATACACAGCGGGAGCGCACTTATCCGGTGCAGGTTTACAGACCACAGCGTAGCGTTCCTTAACAGAGTCGTAGCCTTTTTTAGCTGCATCAACATTGATTTTTGCAATCTTTTCCTTGTACGCTGCCATGAGGTTCTTCTCAAGAAGAGCAAAATCAAGCCCCAGAAGAGCAGCGGCAGCACCAAGAGCAACAGAGTTTCTCATGATGTCAGGTCCGTCAAGCTCCTTTACGATGTCCATGAAAGGAACATCTATCTTTTTGGCCTTGATGTCTCCGGCGTTTTTCAGATTGGCGAAATCGCCTATAACATAAGTACCTTCCTCAAATTTTTCTCGGTTAAAACATTCTTCGGAAAGCGCGACGTACATGTCAATCTTTTTGTAAGGTGCGGTAACTTCAGTGTCGCCGAAGGCTATCTGGTAACAGTTGTAGCCGCCTCTAACCAGTGAAGGGTATTCGGGGTAACCATGAACATGGTATCCGCTCGCCTTGAGAACTTTGGCGAACATTGGTCCGGTGGTCATAATGCCGAATCCGGCGGGACCGCCGATTTTCCAGACGTAAACAGAACTCATGACCTCTCCTTTGGTGAATTGATTTTAATATCCATTGGATATTATAACATAAAACTTATTGTTTAATCTTTACAACAGGCAATCCCCATTTTCTCCGCAGAGAAATCATTCTCAGGCTGAAGACAAATGATGTAACCAGAATAAAGTTAACGCTTTTATTAACTCCTGCGTAGTGGCAGAGGCAGTATATTATTCCGCCCAACATGGCTGCGCTGGCGTATATTTCCTTTTGAAGAACAAGAGGTATCTCCTTTGCCAGTATATCACGGAACATGCCGCCGAAAGTACCTGTAATCACAGCAAGCATAACAGCTCCCGCCCAGCCCACATCATAAGCAAGCCCCACCGAAGCTCCCGTAACAGTGAACACGCCGAGTCCCAGAGCATCCATAGTGAGAAAGAGGTGCATCTTGCTTTCAAAATGCCTGTGGTAAAAAAACACTGCAAATGAAACTATCACAGAAACTATCAGATAATTATAATCAGCAAAGATAATTGGAGGAATCTTTCCCACCATTATATCACGGGTTGTTCCGCCGCCCACGGCGGTCATAAGAGCAAGGAATGTAACCCCGTAAAAGTCCATTTCTTTACGCACTCCCACCAGCGCACCGCTGACGGCGAAGGCTACTGTCCCTATCATGTCGAGAATATAAGGTATTGTCATAAGCGTATTATATCAGGAGAGGTTCATTTTGAAAACGGGGAAAATATTAATGGACAATTAAAAATAACAGTTTAAAAAATTGATTCTGCTCAATGTTCTTTTGTATGGAAATGTAGTATCATCCGGGTATGAAGAAAGAAAAGCGGATAATCAAGGATGAAAAGATATTACGGCGTTTCATATGGATTTTCTGCCGTGAAAACCACGGAAGGACGGATCAGCTTTGCCCCGGATGTGCTGAACTGCTTGCTTATGCAATGAGACGCAATGAAAAATGCCCCCTTGACCCTAAGCCCAAGTGCAAAGACTGTAAAATCCACTGCTACAAGCCTGAAATGCGCCAAAAAATACGTGAAGTAATGAAATTCAGCGGTATCTGGCACATCAAACGTGGCAGGCTTGACTGGGTTCTGCATTATTTCTGGTAGAAAACGGGATACAGAGGAAACTTTCCGTTTAAGATGAAGAAAAGTCTCCTCCGGTAAGCACTTATTTCCTGATAAATACTTCCACCGACTCATGAAGCCTGTCCATTGAGGTTTTCATTTCAGTAAAAATAGAAAGAAGATCATTCACAGTGGCGGTACTCTGGCTGACCATTGCACCGGAGCTTTGGACCATTTCGTTCACTCCTCCGATAGCCCTGTCTCTTTCATTAAGTGTCTGCTGCATAGCAAGAAATGTTACATTAAGAGATTCGCCGGACTTCACTATTCCTTCAAAAACTTCCCTTGTTTTCGACATTATCTCGGCTCCTTCCGCCACTTTGTCCTCGGTGGTTCGCATATCACCCAGAATTCCGGTGATGTCTGCGTTGAAGCCTCCGATAATATCTCCTATATTTTTTGTTGCGTTCCTTGTTTTTTCTGCAAGCTTGCGCACCTCATCAGCAACAACTGCAAAGCCTCTGCCGTGTTCCCCTGCTCTTGCTGCTTCTATAGCCGCATTGAGCGCCAGAAGGTTTATCTGGTCCGTAATGTCATCAATAACGCTTAGAATGCTCCCCACCTCTCTGGATGATTCGCCGAAGCGCAGCAGTTTTCCGCCCAGATGCTCAACAGAACTGCCGATTCCTTCCATCTGGCTTGAAAGTATATTCATATTCTCACGTCCGTTGGATGTCCTGCTCTCAGTTTCCTGCGTAACTCTTCTTGTTCTGTCAAGGTTTTCATGCATTTCAAGCCCTGCGGTTTTTACTCTGTCCATCTCTTTAAGCAAAAGAGAAAGGTTATCCTCCTGCCTTTCCAGAACACCGATAAGCTCTGTCTTCTTACGGTCAAACTGCCTGAAATCCTCTTCTGTATGTACGGATATCTCATATATTTTCTTCACAAGTTCATCCAACCTTTCCAGAAAGCTGTTCATATGGTTTGAGATATTGGCTATTTCATCTTTATAGAAGACCGGAATCCTTTTGGAGAGGTCACTGCCTATGGAGTTAATCTCTTTTCCTATAAAATTCAGCCGCTTAAACGCTATGCGGTCAAACATAAAATACAGAGCAGTGAGGATAACGATAAATGTCAGCCCCGCATAAAACAGCACACCGCCGATGAGACTGTGTATCTGCGCAAGCATCTGGCTTCTGTCCATCTTAATAACCACATCAAAGCTTTTTCCCAGAAAGTCCGTGCGCTCTTTGGAAAAGATAAACCCGTTTCTGCCTATGCCTGTTATCTCATCCGTGGCCGAATCTTCAGGACGGGATGCAAACTTAACAGAATCCGGATCACCGCTCCCCGCAGGCATATTCATGACAAGACCTGACTTATCAATGAGACGAAGGTACGTATGTTCGTCTATTTTCTCCGGCAGGAGGGACATTACCGTATCCCTGCTTAATGTCACAATCACAACACCTGTGCGTATATCATCAGCGTTTATATGCCTCGCCATATACGCCACAGGCTTGCCGCCGTCAATTTCGGACTGTTCAAAGTCGGTGAGAATGGTTTCAGTCACAGGGGTTTCAAGGGCTTTCCGGAAAGTCTTTGCCAAAAAACTGTTTTTATGAACTCCGCTGATAAGGTTTGTTGCAAACGCACGGTTTTTATCTGTTGAAAATACAATAACCCCTTCACTGTCAACTATGTACATTGAGTAAATATGATAAGGCTCTGTAAGAAGTCTGAAGCTGTCATAATACATAGAATGAACGAAATTAAACTCAACGGGAAACTGAGCCTTCTCCATTTCGTTCAGCCCGGCTATGTTTGTATATTGCAGAACAAGCTGTCTGAAATCATCTTTATTTGAGAAGTCTGCCTTGTTCATCCAATTCAGCATAAGGTTGTCATGTGTCTTCTCGTAAAAAGAACGCAGACCGGACGCCATTACGTCAGTATCTAGGGATGGACGTCTGGAAAGTTTATAATACGCTGATGCCACACTGTAAAAACCTTCTGTGGCATATCCGTTTTTAACAAACCCTGTCAGGAATCCTTCCACAGAACCGAGATAATTTGTAAAACGCTCAGACATAACTTTTTTAAGAATCTCTGATTGATCCATCCTGCTGTTTGTAAGCTCCCGTTTCCCCTTCTGAATCAGCACGGCAGATGAAACAAATGTAATCAGCAAAAGAGAGCAGACAAGCATAGCACTGATTTTAACCTTCAGACTCAGGTTTCTGATTATCCCATTTTTCATGTATATTCCTTCCCGTAAAAGCATTTGTTATTACAATGTTATAGACGGGATCGAAACATATCAGAGAAATGTCGTATAAATGCAAAATATTGATAATTAAGACATATTTAGTATTTAATAAAAAAGAAAGACGGGCATTTCTGCACCGCCTTACTATATTGTCGGGGGGGGTATGGGTGTGTTATTTATCTGATTTTATTTCGCCGTCGGGCACGTTTTTGATAACCTTACCTGTAGCGCAGTAATACGAATGCTCTGCAATGCTTACGGCATGGTCTGCTGCTCTTTCCAGACATCTGGTGATGAAAATGAAAGATACTGTTTTGTCAGCCCTGTCACCGAACACTGCCATATTTTCAACGGCCTTTTTAAGTATTTTCCTGTGGAGTCTGTCAACCCTGTCATCCCTTTCAATTATTTGCAGGGCGAGTTCGGAATCACATTTGTAAAAAGCATCTATGCTGTCCTTGATCATAGTTGCCGTTTCCTTTACCATCTTGGGAAAGCGTTTGAGATCAAACTCATACAATGGTCCGCCTGCACGCATAACTTCTTTTGCTATATCTGTGCTGTAACCGGCTATTGACTCCAGCTCACCTACTATGTTCAGAGAGGAAATTACATACCGCAGGTCATTAGCCTTGGGTTCAAATAAACCAAGCAGAGATATGCACACTTTGCTTGTCTCTCCTTCCAGCCTCAATGCTGATTTGCCGTCAGTAACAATTTTCTGCGCCAGCTCCTCGTCATATCCGTTTAAGAGAACACTCACATCCTCAACTATACCTGAAACAAGCTTTGTCAGCCTGTTTAAGTTATCTTTCAGGGCAATGTACTGAATTTCAGCGTTATTCATTCCGCATCCTCCTTAACCGAATCTTCCGGTTACGTAATCCTGAGTCTGCTGTTTGTCAGGGTTGGTAAATATCTTTTCAGTGGTGTTGTACTCCACCATCTCTCCCATGTAGAAAAATGATGTGTATTCGGAGATCCTCGCAGCCTGCTGCATGCTGTGGGTAACGATGATTATGGTGTATTTTTCCTTAAGCTCGAAGATAAGCTCTTCTATTTTTGCTGTGGCGATGGGGTCAAGGGCTGATGCGGGCTCATCCATGAGAAGAACATCAGGCTCCATAGCTATTGCTCTGGCGATGCAGAGCCTCTGCTGCTGACCGCCGGAAAGAGTAGTTGCCATATTTTCCAAACGGTCTGAAACCTCATTCCAGAGCCCTGCTTTTCTGAGTGCATTCTCCACAAGGTCGTCCATATCACGCCCTTTTCTTACTCTGCCATGTATCTTGGGAGCATAGGCTATATTGTCATAAATGCTTTTTGGAAACGGATTAGGCTTCTGAAAAACCATGCCGACCTTTGTGCGTATATCAACAACATCTATTGCACTGCTGTAAATATCTGTATCATCAAGAAGTATCTGTCCGTCAACCCTGATCGCCGGAACAAGATCGTTCATGCGGTTCAGACAACGCAGAAGAGTTGATTTACCGCATCCGGAGGGCCCGATCATAGCCACAACATGCTTTTCGGGAAAATCGATATTAATGTTTTTAAGTGCGTGGAAATCACCGTAATAAAAATCAAGATCACGCACGGACATTTTCATTTTAAGGTCTTTCATCTGTTTGATTTTTTCAGCGGGAGCCGCCTGTATGCTCATAGGGTTAAACCTCCGGAATTACCATTTACGTTCATATTTGTTTCTAAGCCATATAGCAGTGAAGTTCAGCGCAAGCAGAACAGTCAGCAGCACAATGATGCCCGCCGCAGTTCTTTCCACATAGGGGCGGAGACTTGTTGCCGACCATGTGTAGATCTGCGCCGGCAGAACAGTTGTGGCACTTGTGATACCTGTGGGTGCATCAGGGATGTAAGCCATCATACCCACAATGAGAAGCGGAGCTGTCTCTCCCATTGCCTGCGCAAGTCCGATGATTGAACCGGTGAGGATTCCGGGCATGGAAACAGGCAGAACATGATGCCAGACCACCTGCCACGGGGAGGCGCCCACTCCGTAAGCACCGTGGCGTATTGATTCAGGAACAGCACGCAGGGCTGCCCTTGTGCTTATTATGATCACAGGCAAAGTCATAAGCGCCAGAGTAAACCCTCCCACAAGAGCCGAGGAGCGGGGGACATTGAAGAAATTTATAAATATGGCAAGCCCCAGAAGACCGAAGATAATCGACGGAATCGCCGCAAGGTTGTTGATGTTTACTTCAATAAGCTGGGTAAACTTGTTATCCGGCGCAAACTCCTCAAGGTAAATTGCAGTCATTACTCCAAGGGGAACACTCAGCACCATCGTAATAATCAGTACATACAGCGTTCCTATAGCTGCGGAAAATATCCCTGCTATTTCGGGCATTTTTGAATCACCCAGAGTAAAGAATCCGCTGTTGAACGCAAGACGTATCTTATCAGCCTTTTTCAGCTTTTCCACATACTCTGTCTCACGTTCATTAAGCCTGTTGGGTTTGCTTTTCAGATACTGGTCAACATCACCCTTCGCAACAACCCACATAGTCTGTGTGGTGTTCATGAATTCAGGGTGCTGTTCCACAACCTGCGGAAGAATACGGAGGAAACCCCTTGATATAACATCTCTGTTTTCTCTGGACACTGCTTTACTGGGCATCTGAAGGGTTTCCTCACTGAAAGTGACCTCTGCCCTTACTTCTGCCTGGCTGAAGGCTGTGTAGCCTGTTTTGATAATATCGTAAAAGAAAAATACAAGAAACGCCGTAGCAAGCAGAAGAGCCATCTTGCCGTAGAGCTGAAAGCGCTTTTCTGCGGCGTATCTTTTCCTTAATTTTCTGTCGTGTTCTTTTGAATAAGCCATCAGCGCCTCCCTATTCGTATATCTTGCGGTATCTGCGGATTATGTACGTGGAGACAAGATTTATAATCAGCGTGAATATAAGAAGAACAAGCCCCAGTCCGAATGCAGAAAGAGTCGCCAGACTATCGAAAGCCTGATCTCCGGTGAGTGCGTCCACAATCTGCACCGTAACCGTTGTCATACCTTCAAGCGGGTTCCACGTAAGGTTCGGGCGCAGACCAGCCGCCATCACCACTATCATTGTCTCACCCACCGCACGGGACACGGCAAGGAGTATGGCTGAAACTATCCCCGGCATAGCAGCGGGAAGTATTATCTGTTTTATCGTCTCGGACTTTGTTGTTCCGAGAGCCAGACCGCCTTCCCTCAAACTCTGGGGAACGGCATTGATAACGTCATCGGACAGGGACGATATGAAGGGGATAATCATGATCCCCATAACAAGCCCCGGAGCCAATGCATTTGTATAGTCTGCATTCAGACCGAAAAAACCGGCAAGCTTGACCACAAAAGGGCTTACTGTCAGTGCGGCGAAGAAACCGTAAACAACAGTAGGAATACCGGCGAGAATTTCCAAAACAGGTTTGAAAATCTTTCTGAATCTGTTTGAAGCGTATTCAGAAAGGAATATGGCGGCAAACAACCCCACAGGCACAGAAACAGACAGAGCGATGATTGTTATCATGAATGTTCCGGCAAATATGGGAGCTGAACCGAATTCGGGCTTTGCCGCATGCTCAGTGCTTCTTCCCGCTCCTTCAAGGAAGGCCGTATCAGGGTTCCATGAGGTTCCGGTGAGGAAGTCTATTATATTTACATGCTTAAAAAAGAAGAGTGCCTCAAAAAGGATTGAAAATACTATGCCCACGGTTGTGAGAATTGAAACGAGAGAAGCGGTTATCAGCAGATATCTGATGTGTTTCTCCACCACAACTCTGGCATTTAAAAAAGGCGAAAACTTTTTGGAAGAAATTATAAAACCCGCTGTAACGAGAATGAAACAGCATACAAGCAGGAAAACAGGCGGAACTGTTCCAATCTTTGTTGTTTTCAATAAGAGTGCCGCAACGAAAAGCAGCCATGCAGGCAGCGTAAACTTTATCACAGCATACCATGCGTAGTGACCGGGTCTTGAACTAAGCCGCTGTTTAGTATCTTCCCATACTTTCGCTCTGTAAGCTCCGTATGAAAAAGATAAGCCAGACAGCACCGCAAGTATTATAATTATTGTAATCAGCATCAGCAATGCGCTCCGATGTACATTATGTTATTACACAGCAAAGCGGATCGGCTTGTATTCCGACCCGCTTTATCTGCCATGTTAAATATCTATTATTTCACGTCGTTAAGCGTGAGAGCTTTGCGGGCTTTCCAGTCTGCTCTTACTTTTTCTCTTTCTGCTTTTGAAAGAGGTATAAGACCTATTTCAGTGAGGAAACCGCCTTCACCGATCATTTTGTCGGTAAGGAAGAGGTCAACATACTGCTCAAGACCTTTGATTGTGCTGAGGTGGTCGCCTTTTACATAAAAGAAAAGGCTTCTTGATATGGGGTATGAGCCGTTGAGAACATGTTCGGGAGAGGGAAGAACATTTTCTATGCTCACGCCTTTGATTCTGTCTGCATTTTCCTGAAGGAAGCTGTAACCGAATATACCTATAGCGTTTTTGTCCTTAACAAGTCTCTGAACGATAAGGTTGTCGTTCTCGCCTGAGGGAACATATACGCCGTCCTGACGGATTTTCTTGTATCCTTTGGGATAACCTGCAATTTTGCCCGCAGCTTTTTCCATTACAAGTTCTTCAAAAGCGTCACGAGTACCGGAAGATGTGGGAGGACCATACACAAGGATATCAGCGTTGGGGAGGCTTTTGTCTATGTCAGACCATTTTTTGTAAGTGTTTTTAACAAGCTTGCCGTCAACGGGAATCTCATCAGCAACAGCAAGTGTAAGCTGTGCGAGGGTAAGGTTGAAATCAGCAGAGTTTTTGTTATGGGCTATGGCGATTCCGTCGTAACCGATTTTAATTTCAATTACCTGTTTGATACCTGCTGCGAAATCTGCTTCAAGCTCACTTTTCTTAATTCTGCGTGAAGAGTTTGTGATGTCGGGAGTGTCAGTGCCTACTCCGGCAGCGAAAAGTTTGTGACCGCCGCCTGAACCAACAGATTCAACAACGGGAGTGGGGTTCTTTGTGGTTGCTCCGAATTCTTCAGCAACATAGCTTGAAAAAGGGAATACTGTGGAAGAGCCTACAATTCTGATCTGATCGCGTGCGAAAGCGAAACCCGCAGTAAGAGCCGTCATAAGAAGGGCAACTGCGATGAGCTTCATAGTTCTTTTCATTTCCTACCTCCGAAAAATGACTTCTTGAAGTCAGGTATATAAAAAATCATTTTTGTGAGGTTCTGATTACGGAAATGTCAGAAAAAAGTTAAACATACTAAAAGGCATGCCCGCACCTGATTGACAATAAAACTGCAACCTTTGATTGATAGCATGTACAATAAAAAGTATAGTTCGCAAATGACTATCTTTTTCAATTTGTTATTTTAAAACACAAAAGACCGCTCACATAGGGTTATGTTATGATGTTGAAAATCAATTAAAGGCTTTTCTGGCATTTCTACCTATTAAACAGAAAAAAATAAGAGTAAATTATATTTAACAACAAAATTGTCTATTTGCGAATTGAATAAGATTGAGCCAGTAAAAAGGAGATTATAATGGGGAAAAAACTATTATTAGCATTAGTGTTTATTTTATCACTGACTGTGTTCGGCTGCGGAGGCAGTTCATCCGGCAGCTCCGACAACGGCAGCAGCGTACCGGCAAAGTATTCAATTGACACGATATTTAAGGGCATCAGACTATGGACTAATGATAAATCGGAAATATTGGTCAGCAATACTTACAGCCATTCTGCAATACTGGGCTCTGCCGTATCAGGCAGTGATGTGTACTCTATTGGCCGAACAATTCTCTGGATTAACGGAGAAACTGACGAAAGCATCACCGCCATGATGGATCAGCGGAGTGAAGATTATTATTTCACTTCTATTACGGCAAACGACGGCAAGGTATATGTAGCGGGAGACTCTGACGCTGAAGCATTCCTCATTGAAATAAACGGTGCGGAGCGTAACTTTATTGACATTCACAGCGCAATCACCGGGGCTATAACATCTTACGTATTTACTGTCACAGCAGACAGTGAAGGCAATGTGTACGTAGCAGGCGGCTATTATGACGGTATCAGCAAGGCATTACTTGTTAAGGTCAATGTAAGCGGAACAATTCAGCCTATTGATATTCACAGTGTAATCACAGGGGCTATGACATCTTCCGTAAACGCCGTCGCAATAGACAGTAACGGCAATGTGTATGCGGTAGGAGAATATTATGAAGGCGGTAACACCAAAGTATTCCTTGTTAAGAGTGACGGTATAACAGCACCGCAGTTTATTGATATTAACAGCGTAATCACAGGGGCTATCGCATCTTCCGTAAACGCTGTCGCAATAGACAGTAACGGCAATGTGTATACGGCAGGAATCTATTATGACGGCGGCAACAACAAAGCATTCCTTGTTAAGAGTGACGGCATAGCAGCACCGCAGTCTATTGATATTCACAGCGTAATCACAGGTGCTATCACATCTTCCGCAAACGCTGTCGCAATAGACAGTAACGGCAATGTGTATACGGCAGGAGGATATTATGACGGTGTCAGCACCAAGGCATTCCTTGTTAAGAGTGACGGCATAGCAGCACCGCAGTTTACTGATATCCACAGTATGCTGCCCGACTCTCCATCAAGATCAAGCATAAACTCAATAGCAATAGATGACAACGGTATTTTTGCTTATATGACAGGCGATAAAGCAGACTCAGCAGATAACGTAGAAGGATTTCTAACAGCAATTAACTTAAGCACAATGAGTTTAGCTTCCTCCGCTGTTCTCCCCGGTGATTCGGTAAATTCCCTCATAGCCGCAAACAGCTTGATTTATATCAGCGGTTCAGACGATGACAAGCCTCTCCTTATCACATACAGCGGAACATCATTGGAAGAAAGAATTCCGGTAGAGATTCCTGAATACTGCTTGATTAGTCCGCGTGCATATTCTGTTGAAACAGCAACGGACGGAACGCTCTACATAGCAGGAGCCGAAAACTCACATGCGGTTTTAATCAAGAAAACAAAAAAAGGAAATATTGAGTTTATTGACCTCCACAGTCTAATCACCCCTGCCAGCTATTCTAGCGTATACTCGGTATCTGCGGACAGCAGAGGAAATGTGTATCTGGCAGGAAACTATGAAGACGGCACGAGAAAGCCACTCCTCGTTAAGGTCGATGGAAGCGGAACACCGCAGCTTATTGATACTAGCAACATAATCAGCGGAGCTGTAATAACGTCCTTATTCGATATCACAACAGACAACAGCGGAAATGCATATGTCACAGGAGAGTATAGTGATATTAACAATCCGGCAGACTTAAGGGCATTCCTCATTAAGGTTGACATAAACGGAACAGTGCAGCTGCTTGTTGACATCAACAGCTTAATCCCTGAAGAATCTCACGCACGCCCTGTCAAAATAGACAGAGACGGCAATGTTTACATGGCTGGATACTACAATGACGGCATCAACAAGGCATTCCTTGTTAAAGTCGATGGAAGTGGAATAGCGCAACTCATTGAACTGCCAGATGTAATTACCGCAAATGGCGATTCTTACATCTATGCCGTTACTACCGGAAGCGACGGCAATGTGTATGCAGCAGGAAACTATAATGACGGCAGCGTTAATAAGGCATTTTTAGTTAAAGTCAGCGAAAGCGGAACAACAGCTGAGTCAATAAGCCTGCCGGAGGAAATTACAACCGCCGACAATTCTGAAGCTTTTGCCGTTGCTGTCAATGCTGAAGGGAAGATATATGTTGGGGGGTATTATAAACCTGACAGCTCCGCAGACAGTACTGCATTCCTCATTGAAATAACCGGTGAATCAGCAGAGATTCAGACTCTTTATATTCCGGGGAACTCTAAATATATCGGTAAGATAATAGCGGACTCGTCCGGTAATATGTATCTTTTGTTTGATTCTATAATCTAAAACAAAAGCGGGGTACAGTTCATGCACCCCGCTTTTTTTATCAGCTTTCCATAAATTTGATTAAATTATCAGTCATTGTCCATACACCGCAAGGGCATACACCTGCGCAGATACCGCAGCCGATACACTTGGAAGCGTTTGACACATACTCAAACTTACCGTCAGTCTCCACCCTTGTTATCGCCTGCTGGGGGCAAATATCACGGCAGAAACCGCAGTCACGGCAGAAACCGCAGCTCATGCAGCGCTTTGTTTCATCTTCCGCCGGCATCTCCTCAAGTTTTGCTGAGTTCATCGGATGATAAAATTCATCCTTAACCTTATCCTGCGGAATCATCGGAGCTTTCTTGAAAGCATCCAGAGGTCTGCCTTTCAGCAGTCTGTCGATATTGATTGCCGCCTTGCGTCCGTCACCCAGAGCGTGAGTGAAGAGTCCCTGCTTGATAGTGTCTCCGGTGATGAAAACCTTTTCATTGGCAGGAGACTGCATAAACTCATTCACAAGGGTCATGCCCCTTTCGTTGAGGTATTCCCTGCCGAGGAATGACACATCGGGTCTGTCACCGATGGAGATTATCACCGTGTCCGCCTCTATGAATGAGCCGTCCTTGAAGTGAACACCTTTTTCAGTCACTTTTTCTGTGAACACAGGCCAAAGTATTTTTGCGCCGAGTTTCTCAGCGTGTTCAATCTCTTTTTCAAATGCGGCGGGTTTCTGAATATCCACTGCGGTAACTTCCTCAGCACCCATCTGATAAGCGCCTATAACAACATCCATAGCGGCGTTGCCCGCACCTATCACCACAACTTTTTTTCCTACTGCTGGTTTCTCGCCCCTGTTGACAGCCTTGAGGAAATCAAGCCCTTTAACAAGCCTTTCATGCCCTTCAAAAGGGATAACAACAGGGTTGTGCGCGCCCACGGCAACTACCACTGCATCATATTTTTTGCAGAGTTCGGCAAATATATCCTTATCAACAAGGGTATCCGTTTTTACGTTTACACCTGTATCCAGTATTCTCTTTATTTCAGCGTTGAGAACATCCCTTGCCAGCCTGTCTTCAGGGATAACCTGCATCAGCTTACCGCCGATTACACTGTCTGCCTCAAGAATATCCACTGCGTATCCCATCCTTTTCAGGTGGAAACCCGCAGTGAGACCGGCAGCCCCGGCACCTATCACGGCAACTTTACAGCCGTTATCAGCCGCAGCGGCAGGAAGTGCTACATCCTTACTGAGCATGCCCATCTCTTTTATTTTCACAGGAACATCCACATGAAGCCTGCTGCATTCATCCTGACAGAGATTAGGGCAAACCTGACCGCATACAGAAGCGGGAAAAGGACTATGCTCAAGCACAAGCTCAAGGGCTTCCTGAACCTTATTCTGGCGGAGAAGAGCAATTCTCTTCTGGGTCGGTATAAAAACAGGACAGTTATATTCGCAGGGGGCGGAGTATTTTGCATTCATCCATTCAGGAATACGGAGTCTGCTTGCGCCTGTTTCAACATAGTCGGTCACTTTGAAATCTTCCTGTACAAGATCACCGAAGATGCCGCCTTCCACCCATTTTTTCAGGCGGAAATCCCTTGCAGACATGTATTTTGCAACGTGTCTTTCCTCATGGGTTTTTGCGACTATTTTATGCCACTGCCCCATATCGGAAAGCTCGCCGTAAAGCTCCGGTTTCTCTATTTTTTCAAGGAAGACACCAAGCCCATGTGTGAGGAACTCTTTATCCGCCTCATCAAGCTCAAGCATCCATACTTCATCAGACAGACCGCCGACATGACCTCTCACATAAACAGTTCCACCTACCATGCCGACACAGCTTCTGTCACCAAGGACAGATTCCCCTTCGGGAACACCGTATCCGCAGATTATGGCAAAACCGCCGCCCATAAACTCGAAGCTGAAAGAGCCTACTCTTTTCAGCACCCAGAACTCAGGAGCGGTATAGCGTGGGTCATATTTCATCAGTGCGCCGGAACGTGTTCCGGTTTTGCCCGCAACGTATATTTTCCCCGATGCGGCGCAGTGAGCAGTGGTGTCACCGCCGTCACCCTTTACAATGATTTCCGCTCCGGCGTTGAGCCAGCCCACATCAGCAGGGGCAGAGCCTTCCACAACCACAGTGGTTCCGGGCATACCCATTGAACCGACCCTCTGACCGGGGTTCTTGACCTTAAAAGTGAGATGTTCGCCGTTGTCAGACCATAAAGCGCCGCCGATGTTGTGCTGACCGGATGCATCAACCTCAAACTCACGAACGCCTGCGTCAAGGTCTTTATATATTTCTTTGAGAAGGCTCTGGGTTGAGACCCTCTTGTCGTTTATTACGCCTTTGATATGCACTTTTCCGCTCATTTTTCCACCCCCTAGCATGCGTACTGGATCTGAAGTCTGTCCGCCACAGCCTTGTCCTCGCTGATCAGGCAGTCTGACCTGCCCACGGGGAGCGAACTGTTGCCGATGGGAGCGAGAAGCTTTTTAAGCTCGCTGTCAACAGAGAGGAAGTAGTTGACGATGTTCTCGGCGACTTTATCTATATCCAGCCTCTTTACGAGTGTCGGGTTCTGAGTTGTGATTCCCACAGGGCAGAGTCCTGTATTGCAGGCGTTGCATTTTCCGTGGTCATTGCCCACACAGCCTGCAAGCTGGAGCATGAGCTTGCCTGTGAATACTCCGTTTGCGCCGAGGGCTATCATCTTGAAAGCATCCGCAGCGAGGTTTCCTGTCTGCCCCAGACCGCCTGCGCCCCAGAGAGGTATCTGGGACTGTTTGCCCTGATGAGTGGCAGCAAGATAACAGTCACGAAGCTTGGAGACTATGGGGTGTCCGGTATGGTCAAGGGACACTTCGTTGGCTGCTCCTGTTCCGCCGAGGATACCGTCAAGGAAAAAACCGCCCACTATGTTGTAAGGGTCACGCAGCAGGTTGTTATAAACCGATACGCTCGTGGAACTTGCCGCAACCTTTATTGCCACTGGAACCTTGAACTTGAATGCGGAGTTGAACGTGAGAAACATTTTCTGCACGCTCTCTTCAATGGAGTAAAGCCCCTGATGGTTGGGAGGACTGAGAAGATCCGTTTTCGGAACGCCTCTGATCTCCTGAATGTGGCTTGCCACTTTCTTAGCCTGAAGCAGACCGCCGTCACCGGGTTTTGCACCCTGACCGATCTTGATCAGAATTCCGCCGGGAAGCTCCTGCATATAGGGCATGGAATTTATTATTCTGTTCCAGCCGAAGTGACCGGAAGCAATCTGCAATATGGTATATTTCAGGAATCTGGACTTAAGAAGCCTGATCGGCACGCCGCCTTCACCGCTGCACATACGCACGGGAAGTCCGCATTCCTCATTGAGATAAGCCGTGGCAATCGCCATAGCCTCCCACATTCTCCATGAAAGAGCGCCTATGGACATATCCCCTATGATGACAGGATAAATCCAGTTCATAGGAGGCAGAGCGCCGGAATCTATTTTCAGCCTGCCGTTTTCGAGCATGAAAGGCAGCTCCTCAGCGGGCAGAACCCTGCCGAACGGAGCAAGCATGTCAAAGGTGTGTCTGGATGCGTCCAGTGAGGGGTCAGTCATCTGGCTGATACGCCCTACCCTTATTTTATCCAGAGTGCGAACACCTGTGGAAAGGTTTGCCCTGCCGCCTCTTTTGTAAGGGTCTGCCAGAGTGCCTCTGTATTTTATGGTGAATCTGCTGTCTTCATTGCGCACGGGTTTGATCGCCGTATTGGGGCAAACCCTCTCGCATACTCCGCAGCCTCGGCAGAATTTATAAACGTCTACCTTCTGCTTGATCACAGGTACGGCCTTAAACTCAACCTTCGGTTCAGGGGTAAGATAATCGCTCACAACTTTTCTGCGTTTCTCCATTCCGGCTTCTATAGCCTCAAACGGACACGCCGCAACACAGCTTCCGCACATTGTGCATCTGTCGCTGGAGTAATTTATCTGCCAGTCGAGGTCATCCCTTGATATTTCGTTTACTCTCATTGTTGCCATCTCTGCACCTCAAGGTTGTTTGTGATAACAACTGTCTCTCTTTCATTGGTGTATATATCCTCTTCCCAGTTTCTATCGGGAAGAACCTCATTTATGCCGGAAACCTCTGAAGTTATAACCACAGTTCCATTATGTTTGCCTATCACAGTTGGGCGGAGCTTCTTAGCATCACATGTGTTGAACAGTGTCCCGTCAGGCAGAACACCGATGATAGTGTTCGGTCCGTTGATCTCAAGGTTTGAAAGCGAGGAACGCATGTAGTTAAGCGCCTGTCCGTCATCTCTTTTAGCCATTTCATCAAAAGGGAGCGGAGTTATGGTGTGTTTATAGTATTCCAGAGGCCATTTAAGGATTTTATGTATGTAGTGAAGTGTGTACAGAAAGCACTGTGAATCGGACTCAAAGCCTATATAGCCTTTGTAAAGCCCTTTCTGGAAGTTTTTGTTTTTTTCATAAAAAGTGTTTTCGCCGTTGGCGAGTGCTGTGTACCCCTGAAGGAAAAAGGGGTGAGCTGCATAACGCACAATGTCGTAGTTTGTGTTCTGACGGCATTGTGCAGTAATCACTTTTGCCATGAAGTCTCTGTCTTCATGCCACAGACCGAAATATGTGCCTATATCAGTAGGGTCGCCTATCTCTTTCAGAGTGATAACATCCGGCCAGAATGAATATACATAGCCGTCATCTTTTTCCTCAAGAATTTTTCTGAGTTTAAGACGCATGTCCACAAGGAGTTCCTCTTTTTCCTCCTGCGGAGCGTATTTAAAGCTTCTTGGATATTGAAAAACCTGAAAAACATAGTTAGGCATTGGCTGTATATCCAGCTCGTCACGGAAGTTTATCTCCGGCGACCACTGCATAACCCTTACAAAGCCTTCCTTATGAAGAATGTCTTCCGCTATCGCCATACCCTTATCCGTACACGCCATAGAAAGAACCGGAAGATCTTTATAATCTGCGAATCTGCCGCCCAAATCCTGCATAATCATTGCAAAACCTGAATTATCATGCCCCTTCTGCTGGGAACGCATAAGGAGCAAGGCTTTAGAAGGGTGGAAGTAGTCTGTGGATTTTATTGCGCCTATTCTGCACATATCCTGCCTCCTGTATGAAAGCAACTTGCATTGCATTCTAAGTTAAAATGACCGTTCAGCCTTATAAAAATAAATAACTAACCAACGAACGGAGGCAGCGGAAGAATTTCGGGAACTGTAACTGCTCCGGAACAATTTTCCGAAAGAGAGGTTTTCCTGTTTTTTTCAGGGTTCTGCTATGTAAAGCGTTGCCCCTAATAAACTGCGTTTTTATGTATCGCTGCGGATGAGATCCGCTTTGGAAAATGCGGTAAATCTCCCCTTCGTGTTTTACCGTCAATAGAACTTATAATATGAGATAAAAGAGATGTCAATAATTAGAAACAAAGGTTAAACACCCATAAGGGATGTTAAAATAATATTTAAAAACAATTATAAAGTTATCTAAACACGCAAAACCATTGTCAGGTTTATTACAATCAGAATTTTAACATTTATTACCAAATACTTGAAAATAAACAAAACAATACCATGTGTTTTAAAATGAAAAGACAAAGCAGGCAGTACGGGGATAAACAAGGTTTAAAAAAAATTAATCAAAGATCATTTTTGTCTGTAAGTAAAAATCATCAGCACCGTCTCTGATCTTGTCAAGCTGGTTCTTTGTCAGGTTTATTCTGTTCTTCATAAGGTAAGCCGAAGCAGCACTGGCATCCCCTATGCGGAAATAATTATAGAGAATTTTTGACATCTTCAGAATCTTCGCTTCGTTTTGAAACTTGCATTTAAAGGGCTCATCCTGAAACTGAACAGGCATATAAAATTCAGGTTTAAACTTCCATTTCATAAGAAGAGCAATACCCGCATTAATGGAATTATGTTCCGCAAGGCGTTTGTAATTCTCACTGTCCTTGGGTTCAAGGTTCTCCCCTTCGAGATAATCAGACAAAACAGCAAGAAGAAAGATATAACCTATGCGGTGGATCATTCCTATGGAAAAAACTATCTTTTTACCTGAGAATTTAAGGACATCCGCAAGAACATGTGCGATACATCCCACTCTTATGCTTTCTTCCACCGCTTCACTTATATCTTTATGAAAAATAAGTTCTTTATTTGAAGCCAAAGCAGCATTTATATAATTGATAAGAAACATTTTTATATTCATTGTGCCTATTCGGACTATAGCGCTTTCTATATCTTTGATATCAGTAAAAAGACCGCTGTAATGTACTGAATTGGCAAGTTTAATCAAACCAGCGTGTATTCCCGGATCTGTCCTGGACATTATTGCAATTTCCTGAATGGAAACATCATCCGATTCAAGAACGGGCAGCATCTGAAAAGCCACGTCTTTTTTCATCGGGAGGATAACATCACCCTTGTCCAGAATCCTTTTGATATAGTCAAAGATTCCTTCCTTATTCTTCTGTGACGCTGCGGCCTCAATGGGCTTGCACACCTTACCGGCAACAAGAATCTGTTCAAACGGACGCATGACCTGATTATGGTAAATAATCTCATAGTTTTTATGCATGAAGTATTTATCAAGCTCTTTATCTGCAAGAATCATGAAGATACTCTGGGTGGAATCCTTTATGTGATCCTGAAGTTTTGAAAAGCTTATGAACTCGTTTTTATCAAGAAGAACTATAAAAACATTGCGGAAACCCCTTGTTTCAAGGAGTCTGCGAAAACCACGGGTAAAAAAGGAGAAAGCCTCGTGTTCAACCCCGAGTATCTCAAGCATTGAGCTGTAATAGTTTAAAATCTTTCGTTCAGAGCAAATCAGTATCGTATCCGCCATTTCTTCCCTTCGTTCAATAATTACTGCTGAATACTCGGCAGTTCAATACGGAAGCATGCACCTTTGTCCGTATTTCTTACAGTGAGCTTGCCGGTCATGCTGTTTTCCACTATCATTTTAGACATGTAGAGACCTATTCCCGTGCCTTTTCCTTCCGGTTTTGTTGTGAAGTAGGGTTCAAATATTCTCTCAAGAAGATCTTCTTTTATGCCCCCTGCGTTATCTTCAATCTCTGCTACAGCTTTCCCGTTTTCATAAAATATATGCACCGTGACCCTCGGTTCAGTGGTGTTCTGTTCGCTCAGAGCATCTTTTGCATTATTGAGAATATTGAGGAAAACCTGAGCCAATTCATTGGGATACCCCATAACTATCAGTTCGCTGTCCACCCGAAGGTCAACCTTTATCCTGTGTTCTTCAAAAAAAGCCTGCACAAGATACAGGGCTTTTTTTACACAGTCAGAAAGCAGAAACTCTGTCTGCTCTTTGTTCTCCTTGAAGAAGTTACGGAAATCATCGACAGTGGCGGACATTTGCTGTATCAGGGCATTCACTCTGTCCAGAATATCCTTGAGCTTATCATCAGTAAGCTCACCGGAGTCTTTTATGTATTTCAGCTCAAAGAATGACAGATTAAGCGCATTAAGAGGCTGGCGCCACTGGTGGGCTATGTTGCCGAGCATTTCGCCCATGGCGGCAAGTTTAGACTGCTGAATAAGCAGTTTTTTGTTCTCCATATTCCTTTCAACCTCATGCCTGACCTTGTCCTCCATCAGTGCATAAAGTTCCATTAACTCTTCCTGCATGTATTTTCTGTCCAGCACATTCACCAGAATCTCGCTGACGATTGTAAGCAGGGAAACTATATCGTCATCCCACTCACGCTCACTTCCCAATGAAGAGAACGACATAAAGCCTATAGATTTTCCCTCTTTTATCATGGGTATGAGAATGAGAGACTTAACGCCAAGCGAGTTAAGCAGATCACGTTCGCATTCGGAACATTTTCTGTAGCCGCTTAAAGAGGTTATATTAATGATCTCTCTTCCTGCGAGCTTATCCCTTAAAAGGGACATTTCAAGCATCGAGACAGACCTCATCCTTTTCATAAGGCTTGGAACACCTGCCGCAGTCCATTCATGGGTTATGGAGGCTCTCATATTATCTTTATCAGTGCTGAAAACACAGCACCTTTCAGCATCAACAAAAGTGCCTATTTTTTCAAGGGCGCTGTTTATACCGGAATCAACCTCTTCCGCTGAAAGATTGATAAATCCGGCGGAAATCTCCATTATCTGCTGCTCAAACCAAAGCCGGTTCTGGATACCAAGCTCTGCATTTACCCATGTGGTAATGTCATCATGTATCGAGACAACTCCTGCAAAAAAGCCCTTATCGTTTCTTACAACTGTTTTTGTGATATCAAACCAGCGAAACTCGCCGGTATTCTTCACATATACTGTTTCAACATAGTTATAGCTGGAGCATCTGCCTGCGGCTATCTCACGGTCGCCTTTGGAGAATCTGTCAAGCTCCTCATCCCTGAAAAGATGCTCGTCCGTTCTGCCGATTATCATTTCGCTGCCAAGAACTCCGGCAAGGTCAAGGAAGCTGCGGTTGCATCCTGTGTAGCGGAGGTCTTTATCTTTCCAGCACACTGCTGCGGGAAGACTGTCAATAACATTCTGAAGAACCTTCTGATAGCCGCTTCCGCCTGAAAAAGAGGTGTAGTCAGGACAGTTCACCTTGCTTATAATCCCTTCAAAGCCGGATACTTTGCCAAGAGAATCCCTTATAATGAAAACACTCTCCGTTGCATTGACCTCAAGCCCTTTTTTAGAAACAAGAGTTACGGAGATATCCTCCGCCAAACCTTCGCGCAGCAGGGAATCCTCCACTGCGGTCCTTGCCGTCGGATACTTGTATATGCTGTCAATATTTCTGCCGATGAGTTCATCTGCGGAATATTCCAAAACACGTTCTGTTCCGCCCGTAACCTTCAAAATACGGCGCTGAAGGTCGGTTTCATAAAAAATTTCACCGGAAAAAGCCGAAAGCCTCTCAAAGGGCATATGCAAACCTCAAAAAAGTCTGATTATAAATAATACACATAATTGCTTATAATACAAAACTTAAATGTAATAGACGTTCTAAGATAATACATTAATCTTTAATTCCGGATAAAATTTAAAGTGACATTTTAAGACATAGGGTCTATATTCTATTTTCTGAATATATAGTTTCATGGAGATAGAAATGTCAGAAGCAGTTCATGCAGTTTCAGGCAGCAGGCTGAAATACCTACCTATAACCCTTTTTGCCACAGTTATGGGGCTTACCGGTCTTTCCATAGCCTTTATGCGCTTTGACCATATTATGCATACTCACACATACGCAGGTCAGTTTATCCTTTTCGGAGTGACAGCTTGGTTTGTCTTTGTTCTTTTTATGTATATCAACAAGCTGATTCGCTACCCTGAAGAGGTTAAAGAGGAGTTCAGACACCCGGTGAGGATAAACTTCTTCCCCACTATCTCAATCTCCATGCTTCTCTTAAGCATAGGATATGACGGCATTTATCAGCCCCTCTCCTCTGCATTGTGGCACATCGGCGCTATTGTTCACATAAGCTTCACCTTCGTTATACTGAATATCTGGTTTTTTAACGACTTTAAGGTCCAGACAAAAAACCCCGCATGGTTTATTCCCGTTGTCGGGAACATTCTTGTTCCTGTGGCGGGAGTTACACATGCAAACGCTGAAATAAGCTGGTTTTTCTTCTCTGTCGGAATAATTTTATGGATTGTTCTTTTTGCCATAGTGTTCTACAGACTCATTTTCCACGAGCAGCTTATGGCAAAGTTTCTTCCGACTCTGTTCATACTTATAGCTCCGCCGGCAATAGGATTCCTTGCATATGTTAAACTCACCGGAGGGCTTGATTCGTTTGCCCGTGTTCTCTATTACTTCGGACTTTTTACAGCCTTCATGCTGTTCAGCATGTTCAGACATTTCAGGAAAGTGCCGTTTTTTGTATCATGGTGGGCATATACTTTTCCTATGGATGCTTTAACAATTTCAACGCTTCTTATGTATAAACTGACCGGATACGTTCTGTTCAAGGGATTGTCTGTGATATTTCTAAGCATGACATCTGCGGTGATACTCATGGTTATATATAAAACAATAACCGCAGCAGTTGAGGGAAAAGTCTGCGTTCCTGAATGAAAAAAGGCAGACGCACTTCGTCTGCCTTGAGTGATTATCTAATAGCCGACTGTGAAACGTTTTCTGAGATGTTTCGGATTTTCAAGTTCATCAAGAACGGCAACAGCATAGTCGCCTGTGGTTATGCTGCTGTTTCCGTCCTTGTCCACAAGAAGTTCTTCAAGCCCAAGTCTGAAACCGCCTTTCTTTTCACCGTCTATAAATTCCGCTGAAGGGCTGAGGAAAATCCAGTTCACGTCATCAACTGTTCTGATATATTCCAGCGCCTTCGCCATTTTTGCCGCAACAGGATAATATGCAGCAGGAAAATCCGGCATGGTGTAAATCTCCTGCCCGTTCACATACAGAGTACCTGCGCCTCCCACAAAGAAAACATAGGGTAATTTTCCGCTGAGTTTTGCCTTTTCAATCAGATACTCCGCAGATTTAAGGAAAAGATTCTCCTCCGTTACAAAATCAGCAAACGCATTGACAACGGCATCAAAACTGCCCACCTCTTCTGCGGTAAGGTTAAACAGGTCTTTTTCAATAATGTCATACGGTTTGTCCCCCAGCTTTGCCTTATTACGTACAACAGCCGTAACTTCATGACCTCTTCCGTGGGCTTCAGCGGCGATCTTTGAACCGGCTTTGCCGGCTGCGCCTATTACTGCAATTTTCATATGGCATCCTCCTCATCTTTTCAATCAATATATGCACAGTTAAAAAGAATAAAAGACCGCACATTTTTGTTATCTGGTTACATAAAAGTAACTTTTACATTGGCTGTTGACTTGCAGTGTTTAAATATCATAATTTTTATATGAACAGATAAAGAGGTACAGCCTGATGTTTATATTTAATTTCAAAGAGTTTGAATGCCCTTTCAACTGTTTTACGGAAATAATCAAAGGCAAATGGAGAACGGGGATAATCCTGTCGCTGAGTCAGAACCCTAAGCGCTTTTCAGAGCTTAAAAAAGAACTGGATGGCGTAAGTTCCAAAGTTCTGACTGACAATCTTAAGGTCTTTGAGCAGAGCGGCATAATCAACCGCACAGTTTTTCCGACAGTACCGCCTTCAGTTGAATATTCACTCACCGAGCAGGGATTTGAACTGGCAAAAATCATGGACAGCATAAACAGTTGGGCAGGAATTTTTCTGAATCAGAAAGAAACAGTAAACTAGACAAAAATAGAAAACGGGGGCAGTTCATTATGCCCCCGTTTGAATATTATATTCTGAATTTATTCACAAGTGACTGCAAATCAGCCGCAAGACGACTGAGCTGCTCCACAGCCTCTGCCGATTCGGAAGCAGCAACGGAGTTATCCTTAGTAACATTGGAAATATTCTCAATACTCTGAGTCATCATATCCATTGCAGTAGCCTGTTCGTCTGTCGCACGGGCTATGAGTTTAACCTCGTTAGAAACATTCTCGACTTCATGGAGGGTCTTATCAAGTGATTCGGAAGCCTTTTCGGCTTTTTCCTTGCCTTCCTCAACCTTTTCAACACCCTCTCTCATTCCAGCCACAGCACCGCCGGTGTCCGCCTGGATATGCTGAATCATTTCTGCAATCTGTTTGGTGGCTGTTGTGGTCTTTTCAGCAAGCTTACGAACTTCATCAGCAACAACCGCAAAGCCTCTTCCGTGTTCACCAGCTCTGGCAGCTTCAATAGCAGCGTTAAGAGCAAGAAGGTTTGTCTGGTCGGCAATTTCATCAATTACCTGAACTATAAGGCCGATCTGCTCGCTGGAGTTGCCAAGCTCTCTCACTGTCGCCTCTGTCTGCATAACAGCTTCAGCTATTTTTTCCATCATAATTTTTGTCTGGCGGACTATTTTATGACTTTCTTCAACAGAGTGTCTGGCATTTTCGGCACTTCCGGCAACATTTTTAGTGTTCTGGGAAACCTCAAGAACAGTGGCATTCACTTCTTCCACAGCAGAAGCAGTGGCTGCCGCCTCCTCAGCCTGCGAAAGCGCACCCTGAGCAATATGCTCAGAAGTGCTTGAAAGCTCTGCGGATGTGGAAGCGAGATTATTGACAGATTCCATTACCGTATCGAGGATATTCCGCACGGAATTTGTCATTTTATTGAGCGAAGTATAAACCTCGCCTATTTCATCTTTGCGTTTGGTTTCAGGCATGCTGCTGAAATCTCCAGCGGCGATTACTGTAAGACGCCTGTTAACATCCTTAAGCGGAAGGAATATCAAAAGCCTGTTCACCATTATCACAAGAACAAGAAGTATTCCTATTACCACAATCAGGGCAAGGTAATTGCGGAAAGCATCAAGCCTTGCCCCGTGGATTATGGGTGAAAGGGGTATCATAATTTCAAAAGCGCCGTGTATCTCACCAGCACGCCAGTTTTCCATTTTGACGCCGGTGGGATCAAGCCCCTGATCGTTGCCCCACAGTTCCAGAGAAGTTGCAGGATCTCCATGACAGTTTTCACACTCTTTTGTAAGACGCACAGCCTTATAATAGCGGATTCTGTCATGCTCTTTGTCTATTACAAAATGCTCAGGAGTGCTTCCCGAACCTTTGTCAATACGGGTAAACATATCTAGAACTTCAAGATCTGTTTTATCAGGCTGATTAACAGGATTCCTAGGCGACACCTTCGGAACTTTCATCTGAACGCCTATTTCATCAGCTTTTGCTTTAAGAACATTCATAGCAACAGCTATGGGCACAGTATGAAGAAACTTCTCAATGCTGGTTTTAGCGGCATCATAGTCATAGACACCAGCCCTGCCGGCTTCTGAAATAGCTTCACGGACAGCCTCTGCTTCAAGCACAAGCGCTCTGGCTTTTGAAACCTCAAAATTGATCCAGTCATTCTTCTGTTTAACGTAGCTTCCGTAAAAAAGCGCACTCATTCCGAAAAACACAATCAGAAAAATGATTAATGACAGCTTCTGGCTAATTTTCATTCATATCTTCCTTCAGGGTTTTAACTAACAAACCCTGTAAATAGAGCATCTTAACTCTTTAAAAGCATAAGTACAATAACTATCCCTTAAAATACCCTATTTTAATCCGCAAACACTTTATGAAATAAGCATCAGTTGATCTATCTTTTTTTATTATATCGTCAGTTTCCCGCATGCTCTCAATTTTTTATTTTCATGCTGGAAGTTTTGTTACTTAAATCCAAGAACTGCCACGCATTCAACATGATGAGTTCCGGGGAACATATCCATAATAGTGAGTGACTTAACAGCGTAAATGCTTTCCAGTCTGGTTATATCCCTCGCAAGAGTTGTAGGATTGCAAGAAACATAAGTTACAGAAGACGGCTTCTTATCTTTTATAAAATTAATCACACTTTTTTCAAGACCGGTACGGGGTGGGTCAACAAATAGATGATCGAATCTGCCCTTATCGCTCTTCAGAAATTTTGCCACATCTCCGGCAACCCATCTTACATTGCCAAGTTCAAGCTTCCGCCCCAGTCTCACTGCTTCTTTGGATATCTCCACAGCGGTTACTGAACGGAATTTTTCAGCCAGACCAAGTGTAAAAAAGCCGCTGCCGCAGTATAACTCAAGGGCATTAACGCCTGATGCAGTTACAGCACGCTGCTGGAGTTCGCCCATGAGAAATCTGTTACTCTGCAAAAAGCTGTCTCCGCTGATGAGCATAGCCCCCAAAGGAGTATCAAGTTCCATGTCCTCTTCACCGAGAACAAAGTCCTTTCCTGCAATTCCGTCAAATGCTACAAATTTTATATCGTTCGCATCCAGCCCTTTTACTGAAGCCAGAAAGCCGCCTTTACCGTTTTCCACGGCGTAAAGCTCGTAGATTTCATCTGAAATGTTCTCAACAGCAAACGCCCTGCATTTTTCAATGAGTGTTTCGCTTATGAGCGGACAGTCTGCAATTTCGATAAAGTCACGGCTTTTAAATGCATAAAAACCTAGTTTCCCTTCTTTAACCTTAAACGTTGCTCTGTTCCTGTAGCGCAGAGATTCTGCTGATACCACTTCCGAAGGCACTTCAAATTTTATGTTTCTGAATGCCTGACGTACTATTTTGACTTTAATCTCTTTTTGCGCTTCGTAATTTATATGCCCGAAAGAGCATCCTCCGCATACACCTATAAGCGGACAGTATTTTTCCCCTCTCTTTTCAGAAGGTTTCACCACTTCCACAAGGTCTGCGTAAATAAAGCTTTTTTTATCTTCAGTCATTTCGGCGATAACTTTATCCCCTTCAACTGTAAAAGGTATAAAAGCGGTTCTTCCGTCCGTGAAAGTCCCTACTCCGTACCCGCCGTATGCTGTGTCTCTTATTTCTGTTTCAAAGCGCACCTGTTATTCTCCTCATCTCTTCTGTATATTCGCCGTTCAGTCGCATTATAAGTGGTGGTTCAATCAGCAGTTCCGCTTTACCGTCACGTCTGAATTCAATAAGCGCCGTTCGTGCCGCTGTTCCCGCATCAGGATGCACAAGACGCATCCTCTTCGGTTCTAGTCTGTTTTTTCTTGCAATTACAAAGACATCCGCAAGCAGATCACTGTCGATACAAATTGACAGGCTGCCTCCTGACTTAAGAAAGCTTTTACAAAACCCGAAAAGATCATCAAGGTTCATGGTTTCATTGAACCTCGCTGTCCTTTCTGTCAGCGTTGGCGGAATTTTGCCTGAGCTCTCTTTTCTGTAAGGCGGATTACTGACTGCTGCATCGTAATGAAAATCCGGTCTGTATGTTCGCAGGTCTCCGAGAACAGGTTTCACCATATCCTCAAGACCGTTAATTTTTACTGTTTCTGTCAGGCAGGAAAACATGTTTTCCTGTAACTCAAGAGCATCTATATCCTGATAACCTTTAATTTTTGCAATTAATGCAGCTATAACACCGCTGCCGCTGCCTATATCTATGGTTTTTGATTTTGCAGAAGGTTTCACAAAATCAGCCAGCATAACTGCATCCACTGAAAAGCGAAATCCATCCTCCGGCTGACATATAACAATGTCCTTACGGACAATGGAATCATAGGTTTTATTCATAGATGTATTTTAAAGTAAATTATTCAATTACGAAATGATTTTGTTATGTTACAGATTTTTTCTCAGATAAATCATATCTTTAAGTAAAATACCCTCTTCATATATAGGCTCATCATAGTTATCTGTAAAAAAATTAGGGATACGATTATAGATTTCAAAACCGCATTTACTATAAAAAGTCAAAATAGAAGGTACCTCGCCTGTACCTAAAATAAGTGATGAACATTTTCCTTTATAATAGTATGAAACATAGTCTAGAAGAGCTTTCCCGTATCCTTGTCTATGGAACTGTTCATAAACAGCAAGGTTCTTTATTTCACACTCTTCAGCCCCGACTCCGCAAACAGCGCAGATCCCTTTTAAACCATTGTCATAAAGCGCAAAGAGATCCGATGAATCAAGGTATCTGTCAATCATATCCTCCTGAGGGTCGGCAAGGAGAAGAAGATCAATATACTTTTTTTTGTTTTCCTGAACCTTAATTATTTTCAAACTTAAACTCAAAAAAAGGGGCGGTTTGCGCCGCCCCTCTCTCTATTACTTATATTTTTCTGCAATATTAATTTTAGTAAGCTCAACCTTGAGTCTCGCTTCCATGTTTCTGAAATTCTGTGCATCCTGCTGGCGCTCATTTTTAAGAACGCTTTCAGCCTGAAGCTTGCGTTCGATGGCTTCCTGAAGGTTAATTTCACGACCAAGCTCAGCGGCATCGGCGAGAACAATAACCTTGTCGGAGCTGATCTCAATGAGACCGCCTCCTTCAATAGCGACATATTCGTTTTTGCCGCCTTTCCTGTACGTCATTTCGCCCACACGCAAAGCAGAAAGAAGCGGAGTGTGACCGGGAAGCACGCCGAGGTCGCCCTCAACTCCCGGAACTATAACTTCTTCCACATCTTCGCTGAGAAGCAAACGCTCAGGAGTAACCAGCTCAAGCTTTATCATATCAGCCATGATTATGCACCCTTCTTAAGTTTCTCCGCCTTCTCGTAAACCTCATCAAGGTTTCCTACAAGGTAGAAAGCCTGCTCAGGAAGATCATCGCAGTCGCCTGCAAGTATCTTTTTAAAGCTTTCGATAGTCTCGCTAAGAGGAACATATTTACCCGCAAGACCAGTGAACTGCTCAGCAACGTGGAAAGGCTGTGAAAGGAACTTCTGTATCTTTCTTGCCCTTGCAACTGTGAGTTTATCCTGCTCTGTAAGTTCTTCCATACCGAGGATCGCAATAATATCCTGAAGCTCTTTATATCTCTGAAGAACAGCCTGTACAGCCCTTGCTGTCTGGTAGTGTTCATCGCCAACTATGTTGGGATCAAGAATCCTTGATGTTGAGTCAAGGGGGTCAACCGCAGGGTATATACCAAGTTCTGCAATCTGACGTGAAAGAACCGTAGTTGCATCAAGGTGTGCAAACGTAGTAGCGGGTGCGGGGTCAGTAAGGTCATCCGCAGGAACATAAACCGCCTGAACAGATGTAATTGAACCCTTCTTCGTAGAAGTAATCCTCTCCTGAAGTTCACCCATTTCTGTACCGAGCGTAGGCTGATAACCAACCGCAGAAGGCATACGTCCGAGAAGTGCAGACACTTCAGAACCTGCCTGTGAGAAACGGAAAATGTTATCCACGAACAGAAGAACGTCCTGTCCCTGTACATCACGGAAATATTCAGCGATTGTAAGTCCAGTAAGCGCAACCCTCATCCTTGCTCCAGGGGGCTCGTTCATCTGGCCGTACACCAACGCAACTTTATCAATAACGCCGGATTCGTTCATTTCAGCGTAAAGGTCGTTACCTTCCCTTGTTCTCTCACCGACACCGGCGAAAACAGAGTAACCGCCGTGCTGTTTAGCGATGTTGTTGATAAGTTCCATGATAAGAACTGTTTTACCAACGCCCGCACCGCCGAAGAGACCGGTTTTACCACCCTTAGTATAGGGCTCAAGAAGATCAATAACCTTAATCCCTGTTTCAAGGATTTCATAGTTTGTATCCTGCTCGTCCATTGTGGGAGCGGGTCTGTGGATGGGCCAGTAGTCATCAGCCTCCACGGGTCCTTTTTCGTCAACGGGCTGTCCCGTAACGTTAAGGATACGTCCAAGTGCGCCTTTACCAACCGGAGCAGCAATTGCTTTTCCGGTATTTACCACGTCAGTGCCTCTTGTAAGACCTTCTGTGGATGTCATGGCAACACTGCGGACTGTGTCCTCTCCGAGGTGCTGTTCAACCTCGCAGATGATCACTCTGCCGTTTTGATCGGTAATCTCGATGGCGTTGTAGATTTCGGGAAGATTGCCGGGGGCAAACTTCACGTCCACAACAGGGCCGATTACCTGAACTATTTTACCAACATTATTTGCCATTGTTGATTCACCCCAAAATATTTATGAGCCTTTGACAGCCCTATTTTTTTACTACCGACGCAAAAACAACGTCCTGCACACGGCTGTAGTTATTATCCGTTAAGAGCCTCGGCACCGTTTACGATGTCAAGAATCTCGTTGGTAATAGCAGCCTGACGAACTTTGTTGTAAGTCAGAGTGAGCTTACCGATCATATCGGATGCGTTTCTGGATGCGTTATCCATAGCCATCATCCTTGCACCATGCTCACCCGCTGTTGATTCAAGCAGTGCCTGAAAAACTTTGTAGCGGATGTATCTGGGCATAAGCTCATTGAGGAGCATTTCAGGTTTGGGCTCATAGATATATTCCACAAGCTGCTCACCTGCATCTTCAACCTTAAGAGGAAGAATTTTTTCTGTAACAGGAGTTTGTGAGGCGGTGGATTTGAACTCATTATAGAGAACATAAACATCGCCTATTCCGTTATTAAGAAACTGCTCCACAACAACATCGGCTATGCCTACAGCATCGCTGAAAAGCACTTTGCCTGCGAAATCGGCATATTTTTCAATTATTTCATAGTCTCTCTTTCTGAAAAACTCATAGGCTTTCTTGCCGATGCAGACAAGCTTAACCTTTTTGCCCTGATGCTCGGAAGCGAATCTGGACACAGCTTTCAGAATATTGTTGTTGAAAGCTCCGCAAAGCCCTCTGTCACTCGTAACAACTACAAGACCTATGGTGTCGGTGTTCTCATTGCCTGAAAGAAAAGGGTGAAGTTCAGGATTAGCTCTCTGAGCTACATCATGAACCATCTCCGTAATCTTGTGGGCGAATGGTCTAGCGGCAGTCATAGCGTCCTGCGCACGGCGCATTTTCGCAGCGGAAACCATTTTCATGGCTTTCGTAATTTTCTGCGTGTTCTTTACGGATGCAATTTTACGTTTTATATCACTGGTTCCGGCCATCTAAAAGCTCCTTAGCCAGCGGCGAACATCTTTTTAAATTCTTCAACTGCGCCTTTAAGTTTATCAGTAAGCTCATTTGAAAGAGCCTTTTCTGTTCTTATGCTGTTAAGTATGTCGCCTTTGCTGTTTTTGAGGTAAGAGATGAACTCTTTCTCAAATTTGCCGAGAGCGGCAGTAGGTACATCGTCAAGCAGACCGTTAACACCGCAGAAGATGATTGCAACCTGTTCCTCAACGGGAAAGGGTACATACTGAGCCTGTTTAAGGATTTCAACAAGCTTTTCACCTCTTTTAAGCTGCGCCTGAGTGGCTGCATCAAGGTCTGAGCCGAACTGAGCGAAAGCAGCAAGCTCACGGAACTGTGCAAGATCAAGTCTGAGACGTCCTGCAACCTGTTTCATAGCCTTAATCTGCGCTGAACCGCCAACCCTTGAAACTGAAAGACCAACGTTAACCGCAGGTCTGATACCTGAGTAGAAGAGGTTTGTTTCAAGGTATATCTGTCCGTCCGTAATTGAAATAACGTTAGTGGGAATGTACGCCGAAACGTCGCCCGCCTGAGTTTCAATTATGGGAAGAGCTGTAAGAGAACCTGCGCCTTTTTCCGCGCTGAATTTTGCTGCCCTTTCAAGAAGTCTTGAGTGAAGGTAGAAAACGTCACCGGGATAAGCCTCACGTCCGGGAGGACGTCTGAGAAGAAGCGACATCTGTCTGTAGGCTGTCGCCTGTTTTGACAGGTCATCATATATAAGAAGCGCATGTTCGCCTCTGTCTCTGAAATATTCTCCCATTGTTGTTCCTGCAAGAGGAGCAATGTACTGAAGGGGAGCGGGGTCTGAAGCTGTTGCAGCAACAACTATGGTGTAATCCATAGCACCGTGTTTTTCAAGGGTGTCAACAACTCTTGCAACAGTTGAACGTTTCTGACCGATTGCAACGTAAACACAGATAACGTTCTGACCTTTCTGGTTGATGATAGTATCTATAGCAACCGCAGTTTTACCTGTCTGACGGTCACCGATGATAAGCTCCCTCTGTCCGCGTCCGATAGGGATCATAGCGTCAATAGCCTTGATACCTGTCTGAAGGGGTTCGTGAACAGACTGTCTGTCAACGATACCGGGGGCAATCTTTTCGATAACGTCCATCTCAGTGGTTTCGATGGGACCTTTGCCGTCAATGGGCTGACCAAGGGGGTTAACAACCCTTCCTACAAGAGCTCTGCCCACGGGAACAGATGCGATCTGTCCTGTTCTTTTAACTGTATCTCCTTCACGGATGTGTGAGTATTCACCCATGATAACGATACCGACATTGTCTTCCTCAAGGTTGAAAACAATACCGTATACTCCGCCGGGAAACTCAACAAGCTCTCCCGCCATAGCCTTATCAAGACCGTAAACTTTTGCGATACCGTCACCTGCGGTGATTACAGTACCGACCTCCTGCATTTCTACTTTCTGGTCAAAGTTTTTAATCTGGTCTCTGATGATCTGGCTTATCTCTTCAGCTTTGATCTGCATCAGCCAAACTCCTTATTATTGTTCTTGTATTCTTATGAGATCAGACGATCTCTGATTTTATTAATCTGTCCCTGAATGCTGGCATCATAAAGTGTGCTGCCAACTTTCGCCACAACACCGCCAAGAATATTTTTATCAACAGTTACAACCACTGTGATTTTCTTTCCGGTGATGCCACTGAGTGCTTCCTCAAGTTTCTTAACTGCATCCGCACTGAGTTCAGAAGCAGAGGTAACTTCAGCCACTGCTTCGCCTTTTTCTTCCATAGCGAGTGTTTTAAGATAACCTGTAATTTCGTCAAGAAGCTCAAGCCTGTTTTTCATGGCAAGCATTACAAGGAAAGAACAGGTAAAACCGTCCAGCATGCCTTTATCGTTAAGGCTGCTGATAACAGCCGCTTTGTCTTCCTTTGAGATAACGGGGTTTTTGACAAAAACGCCGAAGTCCTTTGAAGTATCTGCCAGTGCTGCAACAGAATCCAGCTTTTCAATAACGGATGAAAGGCTGCCTGCCGCCCTTGCCTCTTCATAAAGGGCTGTGGCGTAGCGTCTCGCTGCTACCTGTGTTCTCACCTGATCACTCCTAATTTCTTTATGTAATTGCCGAGGATCTCATTCTGTTTTTCAGGAGTAAGTTCCTGCCCCAGTTTAGCCTGAGCCGCCTCAAGAGCGGAAGCAACAGCATGTTTTTTGAGTTCTTCGGAGGCTTTTTTGTAATCAGCCTGAATTCTGCTTTCAGCGAGACGACCGAGTTTTTCGATCTGCTTTTCGGCGTCTTCAATGATCGCTTTTTTCTCATTTTCAGCAGCTTCAAGGGCTCTCTGTTTCATGGTTTCGAGGTCTTTCTCGAATCCTTTCATTTTCAGTTTGTAGCTTTCGATCTCTGTCTTAGCTGTTTCATTGGCTTCTTTAGCCGTCTGGATTGACTTTTCAATATCCTTAGCTCTTTTGTCAAGGAACTCAAGAAGGGGCTTTTTAAGAAGCTTGAAGAGAATGATTACAAAAAGAACGAAAACAAGTACCCTGTAGCCAAAGTTTTTGAGCATAGCGCCCATGTCAACTGTTCCGTGACCGTCACCGGCTGCGAAAGCGCTGACAGAAACTGCCGCAAGGATCAATGTTAAAACAAGTTTTTTCACTGCCACTCCCCCTACGCAGACTTAAGAATTTTCTGAACTATCAGATCGGAAAGTTCGCCGACCATTGCGTCCATGTTTTTAGCTGCCACTTCTTTCTCATTTTCGAGTTTAAGCAGCGCTGCTTCAACCTTTGCGTCCACCTCTGCTTTGGACTGAGCAACCTTAACTGCTGCTTCCTTAGAGGCTTCCTCTCTGATTTTTCTCTGATACTCAGCCATTTCGGCTCTCATTGCGTTCATCTTTTCTTCGTAACTTTTTCTGCCCGCCTCTACCTCTGCGCGTAAGCCTTCCGCCTCGTCCGTAAGGGACTTGATACGGGAATCTCTCGCCTGCATGGTTTTGAGCGTCGGGTCAAGAATCAGTTTTTTGCTGATAAAGATGATAAGGAGAAACTGAATGATCTGAATAACGATAGTAAAGTCAACGTATACCATTAATGACCTCTGCTTGTGATTAAAGACTGCTGCGTTACGATTCCTCCGGAGTTTCAAAATAACAGACAGCCAAAAAATGGCAGTCCTTTAACGGAAACCCCGTAAGGGCGTCATAACTAACATGTCTGACCGGTAAAACAGCCGGCCAAAACCGGTTTAAGTTTGGCTAAAACCTTTGTATGAAGCGGAACGCAGTACATTCAGAACTGTATACAGTGTACAGTCAGGAAGGAAGTTATCAAAACTTGTTTCCCTTGTCAATACAATTTATTACGCATTAATACAGCGTTCTGCCCTCATTTTACACACATGCAACACATGCGCCTTTATGAAAATGTTTTTACACTTTTTAACATTTTAAATCAAGCAGTCAGTTTTTATGCTGCACTAAATCAGCTTTATTAATACATCATTATGCATTATAATAAATCATTATTTCATAAGGGTGGATGATGGCAGACAAAACCATTGAATATTATTCCGAAAGTTTAAGTCCGATCATACGCGGCATACTGAAAAAAATGTCTGAAAAAAAAATCAACCTCACTGATAAATCACTAAACGAAGCGCTCACAGCGGATGAGGACTTTAACAGACTTTTTCAGGCGACATGCACGCCCGTTTACAAAACATCAGTAACAAACAGAATACTTCCATATATTGATATGCTCAAGGGTTACGTCAGTGACAAGGATCTGGCAGAAGTATTCTTAATGATTAACAATGGCTCCGATCTTGAAGATGTAATAGATACCATTCTGGGTGCAGTGTCAGGACAGCTTATTAAAAGCGATAAACGCCTCTCGACCCTTACTGAGTTTGTGGAGTCTCTCTTTAAAAAAGTCCTCACAACACAGGACAAAATGTCCGACAACCTTGAAGACAACATCCGTTTTGTTGAAGAGGATATTAGTCAGGATCAGGAACTGATGGGCAACGCAGAGGAGATTGAACAGATACTCCGTGAGGAAGGAATAGTTTTCCCGGGTAAGCCTTTTAATAAGTTTATGGAAGCCTTTGACTCAAAAATTGCCGGCAAAAAAGACAGGCTGGGCAGCATGACCGAAAGCTACTCCAAAATAGAGAGCGAACTTACGGAATACAAAAAGGAAGTCGCCCAGCTTAATGAAAATATACGCAAATACCGTCAGGAAACAATCACAGACCACCTCACCGGACTCAACAACAGAAAATATATGGACATTAAACTGGCTGAGGAGATAGTCCGGTTCGGAAGACACGGACAGCCTTTCTGCATTCTCCTTATGGATATAGATAATTTCAAAAATATCAACGACATTTACGGACATATAGTTGGTGATCAGGTCATCAAGCATCTTGCCGAGGTTGTCAGATTTCATGTACGTAAATCAGATTTTTCATTCAGATACGGCGGAGAGGAGTTCCTTGTGCTTCTCCTTAATACCGACATTGAAAATGCCGTCCGCATAGCCGAACAGATAAGAGCAAAGGTGGAGACAACAAACTTCACCCTGAAGGAAAAAAGCTTTGTGATAACAGTAACTATAGGTGTGGCTCAATATATGGAAGGCGAAAGCGTGGAGTCGCTCCTTGAGCGTGCTGACAAGAACTTGTATAACGGAAAGCGGTTCGGTAAAAACAGGGTAATCGGCTAGCTTATTTTATCTCGAAGCCGTCATAGGCACATATTGTTGATGGAAACACTTTTTTTGCCGCTTCAAACATAGCGTCAAGATCCTTGTCCGTATAGTCGGGATTATGATGATACAGAACAAGGTTTTTCATATTCCCCTTAAGCGCCAGCTCTGCGCCTTTTTCATATGTTGAGTGTCCCCACCCGATCTTTGGTGTGCGTCCGTTTTTTCCTTCATACTCTTCGGGAGTATACGTGGTATCAAAAACAAGGTAATCACACCCGTGCCCGAACTCTATCAGGAAGTCATCACGCTCTGTTCCGTGTTCAAAATCTGTTGCGAAAAGGGTTGTGGTGTTCCCATCCTGAATTTTATACATCAGAGCGCCGTCGGGATGATTGCCCTCCGCAGCAAAAACAGTAATAGCACCGAAGACAAAATGCTGACCGCCTCTGATTAGGTTAAAACGAATATTTGACTTCAGCATTGTCCGGGGAATTGGGAAAAAAGGCGGATTAAACAGAACTTTCAGAAAATCTTTAGATGTAAGAGAGCTTTTATCCTCAAGATACAGGAATATATGCTTGCCGGGCGTGTAAAATGGTCTGAAGAGCGGCAGACCGCATATGTGATCCCAGTGAAGATGTGTAAGGAAAATGTGATATTCTTCAAAGTTTCCCATGTTGTTGAGGTTATATATACCTGTGCCGCCGTCCAGCACGATACATCTTTTGTCGTCCACAGGAATCATCAGACAGGCAGTGTTGCCGCCGTATTTGGCAAAATCAGCACCTGATACAGAAATAGTACCTCGAGTTCCGAGAAAGCGAATCATTAGAACCTCTTTACAAGTTCAACCCTGTTTCCGATGTCATTATAAAGGACATCGTCAAAATACATTCTTGTAATAAGGATACCACGACCATGGAGTTTGAAAAGCCCTTCCTGCATGGTTGGATCGGGGATATCATCAACTTTGAACCCCCTGCCCTGATCCTCAATTGAAATTCTTACTTCGGAACTGTCAATAAAGTAAGTGAAAGTTACCCTTTTATCCTTGTATTTTTCATCCTTGAGTCTTTCTTCAATAAGAGAGTAATAGGTTCCGTTTTCTGTTGCTTCCAATTTCTGATCACCGGAAATTGAAAGGTTGCCGTGTTCAATGGCATTGGTTATCATTTCAGCAAGACCTATACGGATTTTCTCCAGAGAATTAAAGTCAAGGAAGTAGATAAATTCTTTTGTCAGTATATATACGATGCGTTCAACATTAAAAATATCGTTGGCGACTGTGAAGGTTTTTCCAACCGAAACCGGGCGGACAGAGGCTATACTGTTTTCCATATTTCCGTTATGGCAAACAGCATCAACAAGATACCTAAGCTGAACATGGTCAAAGTATTCATCAACGGCTAAAACACCTTCGGGAAGATCGCCTCTTTTACCAATAAAACAGAGCGGAATATCCTCACGAAAAGCCTTTACCGTCTCGAAACAATCCGTTATGAATACAATGACAGAAACATCAAGTTCGCATTTTTCCTCATTAAAATTAACGAGGGCGAACCGTTCGGCCGCACAAAAATCCATAAGCCGCTCTAAGAAACTGTCATCATTGATAAAACAGGCTATTTTCTTCATGAAAAGATTATAGCACAGTTTTTTCAAAAATAAATACAATAATAGTTACAAAGCATAACGGAGCATGCCTTGATCGAAGCTTCAATTTTCAGGGATTACGATGTCAGGGGCACAGTGCCTGATAAACTTTCATACGATGCAGCGGCACTGGTGGCAAATGCGTTTGCCGGAAAACTTTTTAAAGAAAAGGGACGAAAATGTAAAGTTGCAGTGGGCAGAGATGTCCGCCCTTCATCGGAAGAACTATTCCGACACACCGTTCAGGGGCTCATTGACGCCGGAGCAGATGTTCTGGACGCAGGTATATGCCCGTCACCTGTTCTTTACTTCACCTCCAAAACAACTGACGCCGACGGATATATAATGATCACAGGCAGCCACAACCCGCCGGAATATAACGGAATGAAGTTCGGAAGCGATGTAAAGGTTTATCATTCTCACATGATTCAGGAAATATACCGCAGCATACTTGAACGAGGTTATATCAAAAAAGACGCAAAGGGCTCATTTTCATCAAAAGATATGACTGCTGAATATATTGAGTGGACACTGAATCACTTTGTCACGCTGAAGGAAAAAATCAGCCGCCTGCCCAAAAAACCGAAAATTGTAATCGACTGCGGAAACGGCGTGGCATCACGGATTGCTCCTCTGCTTTTTGAAAAGCTCGGAGCGGAGGTAATTCCACTTTTTTGTGAAGAAGACGGCACATTCCCCAACCATCACCCCGACCCCACAGTGGACAAAAACCTTAAAGATGCAATAGACGCAATAAGTGAACATGGAGCGGATTTCGCAGCAGCCTATGATGGCGATGCAGACAGAATAGTAGCCGTAACATGCTCAGGACATATAATCAGGGGCGATATGCTCCTTGCCGTTTTCGCTGAAGATTTATGCCGCCGTGAGAAAAACCCTGTGGTTATCGGTGATGTAAAAGCATCGCAGGCGCTTTATGATATTCTGGAAAAGTGCGGCGCAGAAGCTGTCATGTGGAAGGCGGGGCACTCTATGATAAAAGACAGAATGCTTGAACTGAATGCTCCGCTTGCAGGGGAAACCAGCGCACATATTTTCTTCAATGACCGTTTTTTCGGCTTTGATGACGGTATTTACGCTTCACTTCGCTTCTTTGAGATATATACAGACAGGCTTCTGGCGGGTGAAATAAAAAACGCTGACGGACTGGTGGAAAACTTTCCTGAATATATTAATACTCCTGAAATACGGCTGGATTTTTCAGATGCTGAAAAATTTTCTTTTGTGGAAAAAGTCAAAAGAGAATTTGAGAATATGCGTAAAAAGTCCGACTTAATTAAAGATATAAACAGCATAGACGGCGTTAGAATAACATTTGAAAAAGGCTGGGCATTGTTGCGTGCAAGCAACACTCAACCGGCTGTGGTTTTACGCTTTGAAGCACTGGACAAAGAAGCCATGGAGAGCTATATTCTTCTGCTGGAGAAAATTACGGGGATGAAAATTGTTTTATAGAACTGATACAAAACAGATTTCTGTCGGCAGTATAAAAATAGGCGGCGGTGCGCCTGTCTCCGTTCAATCCATGACAAATACAGACACCAGAGATATCGAAGCAACTGTCGCCCAGATAAAGCGTCTGGAGGAAGCCGGCTGTGAGATCGTCCGTGTCGCCGTGGTGGACGCTCAGGCGGCGGACGCCATCAAAACAATTAAAAAACAGATAAAAATACCGCTCATAGCAGATATACATTTTGACCACAGGCTCGCTTTGGCAAGCTTTGAAAACGGAGCAGACTGCATAAGAATCAACCCCGGAAATATTGGCGGGGAAGATAAATGTGTCAGGGTGATCCACGCTGCGAAAGCCAATGGAAAATCCATACGCATCGGGGTGAACTCCGGTTCAATTGAAAAAGAAATCAAAAAACAGTACGGTGTCAGTGCGGAAGCTATTGTTCGCTCCGCAGCCGGACACGTAAGGCTCTTTGAGAAACATTCATTCACTGATTTCAAGGTTTCGCTTAAAGCAAGCAGCGTTAATCTCTCCATAGCTGCCTACACCCGCTTTGCGGAAGAGTTCCCCTACCCGCTGCATGTGGGTATAACAGAGGCAGGAACGGTTTTTACCGGAACGGTAAAATCCGCAGCAGGCATTGGAGCCGTTCTTTCCAGAGGGATAGGAGACACAATCCGTGTTTCTCTCACGGGGGATCCTGTTCAGGAAGTCAGAGTGGCTTGGGAAATACTGAAATCACTTGAACTCAGGCAGAGAGGAGTTCAGGTTATTTCCTGCCCGACCTGCGGCAGAGCAGAAATTGATCTCATAAATCTGGCGGAGGAAACTGAAAAAGCCCTCGCCGCATTTAAAACTCCTCTGCACATAGCTGTTATGGGCTGTCCGGTCAATGGTCCGGGTGAAGCCAGAGAAGCCGATTACGGCATAGCCGGAGGCAGAGGACAGGGACTTCTTTTTAAAAAAGGAGAAATTGTAAAAAAAGTTGATGAAAAAAATCTTTTACCCGAACTTCTTAGCATTTTGCGTGAAGACGGTGTAAAATAGTTTGTTGAGATTCATTATCCCGACATAACCATTGAGCAGAAGCAATATATTTTACCGAGAGGTTCTTGCCGTTTATTTGCATATCTCTTAAGCGTTCTTTGCTTTTTCTCATAAAAATAATTATATATAGTTATAATATTATTAATTAACAGACAGGATATGGCTGAAAGACATTTATGAAAAGTATAAAACATTACATACTCGCCTCAACACTTCTGACTGCGTTTCTGGTTTTCGCAGGCGTTTATACAATCAGCTCATATTCCTATAATAAGCTTCTTCTGGGTTATGCGGATAAAACAGCACGCATAATGCTTGAGCAAACGTTTGACACCCTCTACATCGCTATGGAACGGGGTGCATCCAGAGAAGAACTTGAATACATAATGGAAAATATCACAAAATCATTTGACAACAGTGATATGTCCATAGAGCTTTACAGAGGCTACGCCGTAAGCGAAATGTTCGGATATATCAGAGAACACGAGCCGGACGATCTTGTTAAGGAGGCTTTCCGCACAGGCAGCATGCACACTGTGCATTCCAGCGATTCGCTTACAGAAGTGATGCCTGTTATCGCGGAAAAACCCTGTCTCGAATGCCATAACAACGTCATTGAAGGCGATATCATGGGAGTAATAAGAACAACACAGAACTTTTTCTTCCTTCAGGATAAAACTGCACGGAACATCCGCCTTCTTCTCACTGTTATCCTTCCTGTCCCTCTTCTTATAGGTGTTGTAATATCCTTTTTTGTCTCACGCAGACTCAAACAGATGCTGGATAAGCTCCATACAAGCATAAGCAACATAAACTCGGTTGAAGATCTAAGCTCCATGAGCATGCAGAGAAGTGATTTTCATCTCACTGAGGTTGCAGCAATAAACGAAGAAATTGAAGAACTTGCGGGAAGGCTGCGAAGCATAGCCACAGACAATGATACCCTTCAGTTTCAGATAAGACTCATGGAACGTCTTGTAATAACCGCTGAAGCCATAACAGACTGGGTGGACTACACCAAAAAGCTTCTTCGCAGTGTAAACTCCGTTGTTTACTGTCAGGCGTTGTTTGCTGTTTTTAAAACAGATAATACCTATGAGCTGTTTATCTTCTGGAATCATAATCCGGATACCGAAACTAAGATGGCTTTTGAGGAAGCAGTTTTTGACATACCCATGCTCAAAAGCATCTTCAACGACAGCCCACCCTCAATAAAGCACTACGTGGCGGAAGTGGGCAAAGATCTGGTGAAAATGCGCAAGGAAGAGATCGAAGCGCAGCTTAAAAATATAACCTTTCCGGAAAGACGTATCGGAAACATCACCGGAATAGGCATTCAGACACCGTTTAACGAGGACAGGTCACAGTCAATAGTTGTGGACAGCATCCTGACCACGCTGATGAATGTTGTTGGTTCGGTAAAAGCAATCCACCTTTACACCAAGGATGTTGAGTTTTTTGCAACCAGAGATCCTCTCACAAACCTGCACAACCAACGCATGTTTTGGGATCTGCTTAAGGCTGAAACAAAAAGAGCGGAAAGGCACAAATCATGGTTCTCTCTGGTGGTGTTGGACTTTGACAACTTCAAGCTTATAAATGACGTCTACGGTCACGCATTCGGCGACAAACTGCTGCAGAGATTCGCTGAAAAACTGAAAACCACCGGGCGGGAAGAAGACATAGTGGCACGCTACGGCGGGGATGAATTTACAATAATTCTGCCGGAAGCGGACGAGGAAAACGCATACGCAGTTGTCCAGCGCATCAAAACGAGTCTGGATGCAGTAAACGTACTTGCACCGGACGGAAAAAACATAAAAGCAACCACATCAATAGGCATAGCCAGCTATCCATTTCACGCTGATGAGGACAAAAAACTTTTCCTTGTCGCCAGCAACATGATGTACAAGGCGAAAAGAGAAGGCAAAAACCGTATATGCGCTCCCACGGGTGAGGATATTATCAACAGTCTCAAAGAGATAGGTGTAAAAAACCAGATAATACTCAACGCCATAGAAAACAAAAGCCTTATCCCCTATTTTCAGCCGATCATGTCTCTTTCTGACAATAAAGTTGCCGTTCATGAACTTCTTATGCGCATACCTGTGAACGGCAGGATAATGCCTGCTGCGGAATTTATTGATGATGCCGAGTTAATGGGTGTTATGCACAGAATGGATCTTATGCTTATGGAGAAAGCTTTTGCAGAAATTAAGCAGGCAGGCTATGAGGGGTGGCTTTTCGTCAACCTCTCCCCGAAATCATTGATGATGGAGGAGTTCGCATCACAAATCCTTGGGCTTGTAGAGAAGTATGGAGTGGATAAAACCCGCATCGTATTTGAAATAACGGAAAGAGAAACAGTTAAGAATATCTCCCTCCTTGCCCATTTTATAACAAAACTCAAGGAAGAAGGATTCCTTTTCGCCATAGATGATTTCGGTTCAGGCTTCTCTTCCTTTCAGTACATCAAGAGTTTCCCCATTGATTTCATCAAGATAGAAGGCGACTTCATCCGAAATATACTCAATGATGATGTGGACAAGGCATTCGTTAAAAGTGCGCTGACCCTCGCCGCCGAACTGAAAATCCGTACAGTGGCGGAATTTGTTGAAAATGGCGAAGTTCTGAATTCTCTCAAGGAGCTGGGCGTGGATTATGCTCAGGGCTATTTTATCGATAAACCAGCGCCTGCTCTTCTTGAAAACAATACTCTTAAAAGCTTTTAACCCCTGCGGAGCCTGTAAGAAGCTGCTTCCAGAGCCTCATAAAGAGCCTCCGGCAGTTCACCGGAATTTTTCTCCGTTTCTTTTAGAGCTGATGCAAGGGCGTCTGCAAGCGGTGAAACGTTTACGCCTCCTGATGCGTCCTTCACCATGGCAGCCAGCCTTCCGGCTACAGAATCGACACTGTAGTAGCCTCTGCCCCGTACAAGGTCCTCAAGCCGTTCAAGCTCTTCATTATTCCCGCCAAAGCCATATTCATCTTCAAAATAGCTGTCATTTCCGCCGGAAAGCAGATCCTCATAAGCAAACCACGTTTCTGCCATTTCATCAAAGAGCCTTGCGGCTCCTGCTATAACAGCATTCTGAGCCTCTTTAAGCCCGTTCCCTGCTTTTTCCAGCAGTATCTCTTCAAAATCAAGACCTTCCGCTTTAGTTTCTTTTTGCGGAGCATTACTCTGCTTGTCCTGATTCAGACCTTTCACAGCCTGATTCAGCCGTATGTCCATTTTTCACCTCTAAATACTGTCCTGAAATATCCCGGAAGGGAAGGTTGCGCCGAAATCACCTTCCAGGATCGATCCAATCGGCGATCATAATCCTGATCTTTAAGAATAATTTACGATCATTCGTTAAAAATAACACAAGAGCTTTTAAAAGGGTTATGTGCAAATAATTTGTAAAGGCTGTTGAAAACAACTGCTAAAAATTATATGGTGGGAAAAGGCATGGAGGGGTGTCATGAGTCTTGCAGAGGAACTGAAAAATGTTGAACTTTTTTCGAGGGTGGAAATATCCAGACTTGAAAAAATTTCGCAGACAATGAAAACCAAAAAGTTTGAAAAGGAAGAAACAGTTCTCCACAGAGGCGACGCAGGCACAGAACTCTGCATTGTTCTCTCCGGTTCTTTCCGCGCAGTCCTCATTGACGAAGACGGAGACGAGATCCTTCTGCACCGTTTCGGAAAATATGACATTTTCGGAGAATTCAGCCTCATCGACCAGAAAGAACGTGCGGGAACAATCATAGCAGACGAGGAATCAAGCCTCTGTAAAATAGGAAGAGAACCCTTTCTCCGACTTATGAGAGAAGAACCGGAAGTTGCCATCACAATGCTCCAGATACTTGTGGGAAGGCTCAGAAAATCGGACGAACTTATAGAATCACTGGCGTTTCTTAATGTCAAAGAAAGGATACTGAAACAGCTTTTTGACATAGCAAAGGAAAACGGCGACAAAAACGGAAACTATACAAGAATAAAAAAGCTTACTCATCAGGAAATAAGTTCAATGATCGGAGCATCCAGAGAATCTGTCACCAAATGTATGAAAATACTTAACCTTGAAGGGCATATCAAAATAAAAGGCGACAACCTCTATCTCAGGGAGCCTTGCCACCCTTATTAGACTTTTCCGTGAAATACTGGCAGGGCATACCGGAGGAGCGGAACACCGAAAGAGACGGCATAAGTTTCGACTTAAACCCCAGTATTCTGCACCCGTGGGGCATATTTTCTTCCCATGTCACATAGTAGCCTTCGCACTTGTAGCAGTTTATCCTTTTCATCTTTTTAAAACCTGACCCCTTGTATCTGATTTCAGGGATGATATATTATCAGTAATTCAAAATAAGTTAAAGAGGTTATGATGTTCGCTCAATACTCCGTTGATATCCTGAAGAACAAAGAAAATGAGATAAAAGAAGCCATTGAAAACACTAAGAGGCTTGCAAACGAACTCTGCCGTCTGGAAAGTCCTGATTACGACAGTTTTATGAAGCCTCTGGAAAAAGCGGGAGCAGAAATATCAAAGCTTTTTTTTCCCGTGGGTCACTTAAACAGCGTCTGCAACAGTAAAGAAACACAGGATTTATACGCTGCCTGCATTCCAATACTGAGCGACTATTCAACATGGTTCAGCCAGAATGCTGAAATTATGAAAGCTGTGAAAAAAATAGCAGAGAGAGAAGACCTCACTCCTTCGAGGCGTAAATCTGTTGAAGACACTCTCCGCAGTTTCAGACTGGGAGGCGTTGATCTTCCTGAAGATAAAAAACAGCGTGTAAAGGAAATATCACTCGCATTAAGTGAGCTTGGCAACGCATTCTTTCAGAATCTTCTTAATGCCACAGCCGCTTTTGAACTTGAGATAACCGATCCTGCCGATGTTGAAGGAATGCCTGAGAGTGATCTTGCGGGAATCAAAACAGAAAAAGGCTGGAAGCTTACTCTCCAAATGCCCGTCTACATAGCCTATATGACACACGGCAGAAACAGAGAGATCAGAGAGACGCTCTACAAAGCATACTGCACAAGAGCGCCTGAAAACGGTCAGGTTATCGAAAACACCATGCGCCTGCGCCATGAGCTGGCACAGCTTACAGGCTTTAATAACTACGCAGAATACTCGCTGGCATCAAAAGATGCTGATAGTCCGGCGGATGTGCTTAATCTGCTGAATACCCTTCTTGAGAGAGTTAAAGGTCATGCTGAAAAAGAGATTGAAGAACTCAAAAACTTCTTTGGTCAGGAGCTTGAAGCCCATGACTTTATGTTCGCCTCAGAGCAGTACAAAAAACACCTTTTCGGCTTTGATGAAGAGCTTTACAGACCCTATTTTGAAAAAAACAACGTAACTGACGGAATGATACGATTCCTTGGGCGCATGTTTTCCCTTGAATTTGTAAAGAAAAACGAACCGGCTTGGCACGAAAGTGTGGCTGTGTACGATATATCCAGAAACGGGAAAGAATTCGCCCGCATATACATGGATCTGGAAGCCCGCAAAGAGAAGCGTGACGGCGCTTGGATGAATGACTGGATAACAAGGCACACTGAAGACGGAACGGTTGTACCTGCAACGGCTATAATAGCAGCCAACTTTCCTGCATCAAAGGACGGTCACCCTTCACTCCTCAGACACAGAGATGTGGTAACCCTGTTTCATGAGATGGGGCACGCTCTGCACCACCTGTGCAGTGAAGTTGATGAGGCTGACGTAAGCGGTATCAACGGAGTGGAGTGGGACGCGGTGGAGTTTCCCTCGCAGTTCCTTGAACTTTTCGCATATGAGGAAGATGTGCTTTCCATATTTGCCCGCCATTTCCGCACAGGAGAGACGATTCCAGCCGAAATGGTGGACAAACTCAAAGAGGTGCGCAACTATCATGCAGCACTTACCATAATCAGGCAGGTTGAGTTTGCAACGTTTGATATGCTGATACATCAGAAACTCTGCACAGAAGCCGATGTCCAGGAGATTCTTGATAAAGTCAGGGAAAAAACGTCCCTGATAAAACCTCCGGCTTACAACAGATTCCAGAACGGATTCAGCCATATTTTCTCCGGCGGATATGCAGCAGGGTACTACAGCTACAAATGGGCAGAACGAATGAGCGCTGACGCTTTCATGGAGTTCAAAAAACAGGGCATTTTCAATCAGGAGCTTGCGGAAAGATACTTTAACATTATCCTGAAAAATGGCGGAAGCCGCAAAGCAATGGAACTATACAGAGACTTTATCGGACGTGAACCGGGCATTGAAGGAATGCTGGAACTGGAAGGAATTAAATAGAAAAAAGTCCCCGGATTTCCGGGGACTTTTCAGTATATTCTTACATGAGGCTTGCAATGTTGTAGGTTATCGCAGCCGCTATGAATGCTATTATTGTGTAACCGAACAGGGTAAATGCACCCCATTTTCTGCTGCCTGTTTCCTTTACTATAACAACCATAGTAACAAAGCAGGGAGCATACATCATAGTGAAAACTATGAGAGCAAGTGCAGTGGCTTTTGACCAATCGGGATCGTTTGCCAGCCTTTCTGAAAGGGGAGCAAACTCCTCCACATCCACTTCGCCGAGTGAGTAGGCTGTTCCCAGAGTTGAAACCACAACCTCTTTAGCGGCAATACCGGCTATGACGGCAATGTTTGTTCTCCAGTCAAACCCTGCAAGCTTGCTGACAGGTTCCATTGAAGTACCGATCATGCCTGCATATGAGCCTCTAAGCTCTTCTGCGGCAGCAAGGTTTTCAATTTCAGCAATTGCTTCTGCCTGAGCATCCTCATCAGTAACAGTGCTTTCAACCTGAGCTATCAGATCTTCATAGTAGGCTGCTCTTTCTTCGCCCATTCCGGGGAATGTCATAAGTGCCCAGAGAATTACAGAAACAGCAAGGATAAACGTACCTGCTTTTCTTACGTACATCCATGTTTTCTCCCATGCGTGGAACAGAAGACCTTTAAGCGTGGGAATTCTGTAAGGGGGAAGTTCCATAATAAATACAGAATTGTCACCCTTAACTATGGTCATGCCGAGCAGTTTCGCCATTATAAGAGCAAGAAGCCAGCTAGCCAAAGTGATACCAAGCATAAGCCCGCCTTTGCTTCCCGGCCAGAAAGCGGCGATAAGAAGGGCATAAACAGGCAGCTTCGCTCCGCAAGCCATGAAGGGAGCAGTAAGTATGGTAAGGAGTCTTTCTTTTGTTCCTTTGATAGTTCTCGCAGCCATAACGCCGGGGATTGCACATCCGCCTGCTATACCGCCTGCGACTATGTAGGGCACAACAGAGCTTCCCTGAAGACCGAAAGCACGGAATACGCGGTCAAGCATATACGCTATCCTTGTCATATAGCCTGTGTCTTCAAGGATCGCAATTATGAAGAACATAAACAGAATAAGGGGCGCAAAACCAAGAACCCCGCCCACACCGTCAATGATACCTGAAATCACAAGGGATTTTAAAAGACCTTCAGGAAGCGCAGCATCAGCCACTCCGCCCAGCCAGCCGAAAAAGCTTTCAAGCCAGCCCACGGGTGTTTCACTCGCCCAGAAGGTAAATTCATAAAGACCATAAAGAACAGCGATCATGATAACAGGGCCAAGAACTCTGTTAGTAAGGAGTCTATCGGCTTTATCGGAAAGATACAGCCTTTCGGTTTCGTTCTCTTTTTTTACTACGTCTTTGAGAACAGATTTCAAATAACCGTATCTGTAGTCTGCAATAATTGTTTCCGGATATGTATCAAGAGTTCTTTTCAGGTGTTTTTCAACTCTTTCAACTATGGCAGAAAGCCTGCTGTGAACATCTGTAAAGGCTTCGCCTTTTTTCATAACCTCAGCATCATTCTCAAGATATTTAAGAGCGGTCCATCTTGCGGGGTAGCTCTCTGTGAGAAATGCATTTTCGGTAATAATCTCTTCCATCTCCTCAAGAGCCGGATCAAGATCGCTTCCGTAAGAGATTCTGAATTTTCTGCCTTCAGCTTTGAATTTCAGTATACCTTCGAGAAGATCTTTTTTGCCGACACCGTCTCTGGCTATAGTTTTGACAACAGGAACACCGAGTTTTTCAGAGAGAAGTTCAGCGTTAACACGGATATTTCTCTTCTCTGCCATGTCGATCATGTTGAGAGCCAACACAAGGGGCTTATCAAGCTCCATGAGCTGAACAGCAAGATACAGGTTACGCTCAAGGTTGGAAGCATCAACAACGTCAACTATTATATCGGGGTTTGTAGTTGTTATGAAATCCCTCGCCACTACCTCTTCCAGTGAATAAGCCGTAAGCGAGTAAGTTCCGGGAAGGTCAGTGAGGATTATTTCGTTGCCTTCGTAGTGAACTTTAGCTTCTTTCTTCTCAACCGTAACTCCGGGGTAGTTTGCCACCTTGTAATGAGTACCGGCGATAAGGTTGAAAAGGGTTGTCTTACCGCTGTTGGGGTTGCCTGCCAAAACTGCTTTTAATGCTGACATATCATCACCCCTTCACTTCAACATATATGTTGTCTGCTTCGCTGTTTCGCAGGGTAACAACCGTGTCGTTAACTTTGAGAGCAACCGGATCATAAAGAGGCGCTCTGCCTGTGACAAATATTTCAGCACCCACGGAAATACCTATGTCACGTATGCGGCGGCAGACTTCGCCTTCACAGTTTATTTTGGTAACCTTGCCTTTCTGGTTAACCTTCATATTTCTTAATAAGACTTCCAAATTAACCTCCTCCAATTTTACTTAGAGTACCTATATATATTATGCAATCTAAAATTAATTAGCGATATATAACTATGTTCCTAGCATGTCAATAGGGAATGTTTAATTGATAGTTAATATCATATTTATTTTCTAACTACCGTTCTTAATATGTTTTCATTTTTCGCTCTATATAAAAATGTTACCTCACTTAATAATCAAAAAAATAAAAAAAATCATTGCATAAAAAAAACTAATATATTAAAAGCTAAGTTTATTAAACATGTCTAATACAATAATTTGAAATCAGGTGGCGCATGTCCGAAAAGAAAATTCTGCCTCTCTCTGAGATGCAGACCAACCAGAAAGGTCGAATCAGAACATATTCCGTTCAGGGGCTTCTGAAACAGAAGCTGTATAATATGGGCTTTGTTCCGGGCTCTGAGATCCTCATGGTGCGGACAGCGCCTTTAATGGATCCCATAGAAGTTATGATTCAGAACTATTTTGTGACAATCAGAAAAGACGAAGCAAAAATAATCGAAGTGGAAGTAATATGATAAAAGTTGCACTGGCAGGACAGCCAAACTGCGGTAAATCCACTATTTTTACAATGCTCAGTGGCGTTAATCAGCACATAGCCAACTACCCCGGCGTTACTGTTGATAAAAAAACAGCATACCTCAGCCACGGCGGTGAAAAAATCGAGGTTGTGGACTTGCCCGGAACCTATTCATTCAGTTCTTTTTCACTTGAAGAAAGAGTGGCAAAAAACTATCTGATTGACGAAAACCCTGATGTAATCCTCAACATTATTGACGCTTCTAACATTAAGAGAAGTCTTTACCTCACTTTTCAGCTTCTGGAGCTGGGCAGACCGGTCGTCATAGTCCTTAATATGATGGATGTGGCAAAAAGACGAGGGCTGGATATAGATGCAGGCAAGCTTTCAGAAATGCTCAAGGTCAGAGTGGTCGAGGCTGTCGGTTCAAGGAATATCGGCAAAAAAGATATTCTTTCATCCATTCTGGAAGCCAACTCCCACAAGGCAACAGGATTTGAAATAAACTACGAAGAACTTGAGCCCTACATAGCCCGTTTCACAGAAAAGATCAGCATTGAATCGGAAATCGCACCCAGATGGTTTGCCATAAAAGCACTGGAGGCCGATGATACGGTTCTTGCCAAAGCAGGAATACCCAAAGAGGAGATGGATGCGCAGTACAAGAAGATTCACTCCGAGCATAACATTGATATAGACTCTTTCCTTGCCGCAATAAGATACCAGAGCGCAGACTACCTGTATCATAAATCTGTTAAGGAAGCATCGGAAAAGAAGGAAACACTCACCTCCAAGGCAGATAAGATAATCCTTAACCGCTGGCTGGCGTTCCCTTTTCTTGCCGGTGTAATTTATCTGGTTTATCAGCTTTCAATAGTTCTGGGTTACAAACTGACAAATTACACATGGCCTTATCTTGCTATGGTCAAAAATTTTATAATCTCAATTCTGCCTGAACCGCAGTTCATTGATGTGCCTATGCTTACTGATTTCGGTATTTGGATGACCAACAGTGCCCTTGCGCTGCTGAACTACGTTCCCATATTCCTTATACTGTTCGCTCTAATTGCGATAATAGAAGATATAGGCTATATGCCCCGCATAGCATTCATTCTGGATAGACTGTTCAAACGTTTCGGGCTGCACGGTCAGTCCACCCTGCCCCTTGTCCTCGGAGGAGCGTTTATCGGAGGCTGCGCCGTTCCCGGCATAATGGCAACAAAAGGAATAGCCGATGACAGGGCAAGGCTTGCCACTATTCTGACAGTGCCTTATATGAACTGCCTTGCAAAAGTTCCTTTTTATGCTCTTCTCCTTGGCGCTTTTTTTGAAGGGCAGATGACAACAATGATGTTTTTTATATCAACAGTGACAATATTTATTGCTCTCAGTGTTGCCAGAATCATCACCCTTACTTTCCTTAAAAACAGAGAAACCGCTCCGTTCGTAATGGAGCTTCCCCCTTACCACCTTCCTACACTCAAAGGGGTTGTTCTCCGTTCATTCCAAAGGGTTTGGCTTTACATCAAAAAAGTTGGCAGTATAGTCCTTGCCGTTGCGGTGGTGCTTTTTGTTCTCCTGCAGTTTCCCGGAGCTTCTGACGAAGTTGTAAGTGAAATGAGGGCAGATGCCGATGCGGCGCTTGTCAAGTTTGATCAAACTGCCAAGAAAACCCAATATTATGAAACTCTTAAAGATAAAGAAAATGTGTATAAACTGGTAAATCTGTATAACTCCTACAGGGCTCAAAAAATGATCGCCTCCTCACCGGAGGCCGCAGAAAAGCTTGATGTGGCGTTCAGAGAAGCTAACCCTGTGCTTTTCGGGTTCATCTCTCCGGATGATGCGGATCAGAAAAAAATCAACAGAGAAGTGAGAGGGCTCGCCAGAGCAAGCCAGACTATCCTTAATAAACTGAAATCCGAAAAGATTGAAACCTCTTTCCTCGGCATGTTCGGCAAATCGCTGGAACCTGTGACTCAGTTTGCAGGATTTGACTGGCGTGTGAACGTTGCCTTCTTAAGCTCATTTGCCGCAAGGGAAAGCGCTGTTGCCACCATCGGCTCAATATATGAATCAGGCAAAACTGATGCCAGAGCAGAGGAAGCCATATCAGAAGACGGTCTCTACACACCTCTGCATGCAGTTGCCATGCTCATATTCATGATACTCACACCGCCCTGCATAGCGACAATGATAGTTGTCCGCATGCAGTCAGGTTCATATAAATGGATGGTTTTTGCCATCTTCTTTCCCATGCTTCTGGGTGTGGTTATGGCTTCGGTATTCTTTAACATAGGCATGCTGTTCAGTCTCACAGGCGTCCAGACCATGTTTGCATTTTATCTGTTCATGCTTGCTTCAGCCATAATACTAGGCTTTGTCAAAGGAAAATCAATCAACTGGAAAGGCGGGTATCTTGAAAAAAACCAGTAAAAGCGATAACGCCGTAAACGGCGAAAGAAATAAAGAGGTGGAATTATGAAAAAGTTAATTATTGTTCTTGCTGTTGTACTTTCAGCATCAATGGCGTTTGCCCACACGGCACTTATGGCTTGCTTTGATGAGGGTGACGGAACAGTTACATGCGAAGGCGGATTCAGTGACGGAAGCAGTGCAAGCGGCACTAAATTTCGTGTTGAAGCAGGCGGAAAAACAGTTTTTGAAGGGAAGTTCAACGAAAACAGTGAAATCAACTTCAAAAAACCAGCAGGCGATTATCAGGCTGTTCTTGATGCAGGCGCAGGTCACAAAGTTGTAGTTCAGAGCAAGGATATAAACTGACAAACAGCCTGCTGCGGAGCAGGCTTTTGTTTAAATAAGCACAAATTTAATTAAGGAAAGGAGTCAATGATGAAAAAAGCGATTATGCTTACCCTTGCGCTCACGGTTTTTACCGCAATGAGCGCATCTGCACATTTTCAGATGCTTTACACCCCTGAATCAGCCCTTGACAAAGGTGAAACAATTCAACTCAGACATGTTTTCACTCACCCCTTTGCAGATGAACACACAATGGACATGGGTAAACAGCATGACAGCGACACCCTTGCCCCTGTGGAAGAATTTTTTGTGGTGAACAAAGAGAAAAAAACAGACCTTAAAAGCACTCTCAAACCCATTGAATTCAAAGGAAACGAAAACTCCGGCAAAGGCTTTGCATCTGAATATAAAGCAAGAAGCATGGGTGACCATGTGCTTGTAATCGTTCCTGCTCCTTACTATGAAGCAAATGAAGAGGCATACATTCAGCAGATAACCAAAGTTGTTGTGAATGTTGCCGGCGCACCAACTGATTGGGACGCTGACCTCGGACTTAAAGCAGAAATTGTTCCTCTTACAAAACCCTACTCCATCTGGACAGGCTCAACCTTCACAGGCATAGTAATGAGTGAAGGAAAACCTGTTCCTTTTGCTGAAATAGAGGTCGAGTACCTTAACCATGACGTTGATCTGGCTAAAAATGCCATGGGCAAAGCAAAGGTTAAGGCTCCTCAGGACAGCTTCGTGACTCTGGGAATCAAAGCAGATCAGAACGGAAAATTCACTTTCGGTCTTCCTAAAGCCGGATGGTGGGGATTCGCTGCTCTTGGTGTCGGCTCTGATGACCAGTATAAAGGCAAAGAACTTAGCCAGGATGCTGTTATTTGGGTTCAGGTAAAGGATATGAAATAAGCTGCCTGAGTGCGGCAATAAAAAAAGGCGGGGCTTTAAGCTCCGCCTTTTGTATTTTCAAGTTAAAAAAAATCCTTAAAACTTAACTTCTGCTGATGATTCCCACAAGCCGTGGATATTACAGTAGCTCACTGCAAGAAGTGTTCCGGGAGCGTTGAGTTTAACCTTTGCAGTGCCGAAAGGTTCTGTATAAGCCGAACCCTGATTTGCGCCTTTGGTTGATTCGCCGTGAGCGACAAACTCAAATTTGGCAAGCTGGGTAACGGGACCTTCACCTTCGGGTTTGAAGTACAGCGCTATCCAGTTAATGAAATGCTCTGTGGTGTTGGGGTGGGGAATTTCTTTACCCACTGAAACCGTAACAACGAAAGGCTCGCCGGCTTTTACACCTGCGGGGAGTTCGATAACCGGAACGTGTTTCTCGCTTTTGAAGTCTGCGCTTTTAACAAATTGTCCTATTGCCATTTTGCTGCCTCCTTTTAATTTATATGCTTTGTTAAGTATATCACTTAAACTTAGTAAGAACATCCTATCCCGCAATTAAGATTTTTGCAAGATATTAATACTTATTTTATCTTGTTTTCTATCTATTTTATAACAAAGTATTTTGTATGGCGGTTATGAACAATAATGGCACTGGTGGTAAACTCAGGAACCATCTCGCCGTTCTCAGTAACATGAATTCCCAGCATGTCAGCTTCAAGCACATCCGCCATCACTGCGTTTCCGTCCAGATCGGGGCACGCAGGGTAGCCGAAGCTGTATCTGCGCCCCTGATATTTCATGGAGATTATACCGTCCGGCGTTTTTGCGTCCAAGCCGTCGATACCCATCTCTTTTCTCATCACCTTGTGCCAGTATTCCGCCAAAGCCTCGGTGAACTCCGTGAAAAGCCCGTGATACATAAAATACTTCTTATAATCGCCCGCTGCATACAGCTTGGCGGAGAACTCCTCCGGTCTTTTACCTATGGTAACAAGGCTTAAGCCTACCACATCAAACCCCTGCTCTTTCGGTAGAAAATAGTCCGCAAGGCAGAGCTGCGCTCCTTTTGGCTGGCGGGGGAACAGAAAACGTGTTTTCTCAGTTTTTTTATCTGCCTCATATATAACCAGATAATCTCCCTCTGTATTGCAGGGGTAGTATCCATATGAAACTGCGGGGTTCAGAAGACCTTTCGCCAGAGCATTTTTATAAATCTCCCTGTATTCAGGAAATGCGGTTTCCATTATCAGGCGGTCAAACTCCTTTTCAGTGAGCCCCTTCTTTTTATATGACCATCTGTTTGTAAAAAGGGTCGTTTTATTTAAGTATTTTTCCACTTCAGCAGGGTCAATATCAAAAACAATTTTATTGCCGAAAAAAGGCGGAACAGGGATATCCCCGTAAGTAATCGGTTCTGTTTTTTCCTCAACTGTTTCGTATGACGTTTTAACTTTAGCAGGTTTTGTTTCTTTTTTAGCCTGTGTTCTTCCGTCCAGAACCTTAAGAGCATCGAAGGCGTCACGGCAGTAGAAAACATGTCCGGGCATGATGGTATCACATTCGTTTGCCACAAATCCTTCTGTCAGCGCTGCTCCGCCGAGAAGAACCTTTTTCTCAAGCCCGTGCTTTTTAAGCTCCTCAATATTTTCTTTCATTATAACTGTGGACTTCACAAGAAGACCGCTCATCCCTATGGCATCAGCACCGACTTCAATGGCTTTTTTGATCATTTCCTCAACCGGAACCTTAATCCCAAGATTGTAGACAGTGAAGCCGTTGTTGGAGAGTATTATATCCACAAGGTTTTTGCCTATATCATGAACGTCCCCCTTTACAGTAGCGAGAACTATTTTGCCTTTTGATTCAGTCTCATTCTTTTCCATGAACGGTTCAAGGATCTTCACTCCCTCTTTCATCACCTCAGCGGACTGAAGAACAAAAGGAAGAAGCATCTTGCCGCTGCCGAAAAGCTCACCTACCTCCTGCATTGCAGGAAGCATAAGATTATTAATTATATCAATAGCTTTACGCTCACACTGAAGAGAATCAAGAACCTCTTTCAGCCCTTTTTTCTCACCACGGAGTATCATGCTCTTTATCCTCTCCGCAGGGGGAAGCTGTGCATCAGCCTGTTCATCCCTGACTGCTGTTCTGTCCTGAAAGTGGTTTATGAATGCGGTGAGCGCACCCTCTTTTCCATTAATTAGATCCAGACTGAGCTTCATATCCTCATCGTTTATCATAGCGGGTGGAAGAATCTTGCCCGCATGGACAATAGCCATGTCAAGCCCCGCTTTAACAGCTTCGTGGAGGAAAACAGAGTTAAGAACAGGTCTGCTCTGTGCGGAAAGACCGAAGGACACATTACTGAGCCCCAGAACAGTTTTCGCACCCTTAAGCCTTTCCTTTATCATCTTTATGGCGTTCAGTGTCTCCACAGCAGCCATTCTTAAGGTTTCATCACCGCTGCCGATGGAGAATGTCAGCGGATCTATTATAATATCCTCCGGCGGGAGACCGTATTCACCGCTCCAGACATTATAAAGCTTTTCGGCTATGGAGAATTTCTCCTCCGCTGTCATTGCCATCCCTTTTTCGTCTATGGTGAGAGCAATGGAAGCCGACGGGAATCTTTTTATCATTTTAAGGATTGTGTGCAGTTTTTCTCCGCCGTCTTCAAAGTTTATGGAGTTAATTACAGGTTTTCCGCCGCAGAGTTTGAGAGACTTTTCCAGAACAGCAGGCTCTGTGGAGTCTATAACAACAGGCACAGTGAGTGTTTTGTTAAGCTCAAAGATGAAGCTGCCCATGTCCTGCGCTTCGTTTCTGCCTGCGTAGGCAACGCATGCGTCTATGAAGTGGGCACCTTCCCCTTCCTGATTTCTGGCTACTGCGAGCATCCCGTCAGAGTCTCCTGCCAGGAGCAGTTCACGGAAGGCTTTGCTCCCGTTTGAGTTTGCCCTTTCTCCAATGAGAGAAGGTGCAGGGTTCTGGCTGAGGGGCATGGATGTGTAAAGACTGGCACATACACCGATGTATGGCTTTATTACAGGTTCTTTTCGTTTCTTGGTGTCGATAACCCCACGGAGGGCTTTAATATGTGCAGGAGTTGTCCCGCAGCATCCGCCAGTTATATTCACCGGATATTTATCCATAAGCTCACCGGCTATTGCGGCAAGCTTTTCAGGAGTCATGCTGTAAACAGTTTTTCCGCCGATATTTTCCGGCAGACCGGCGTTAGGTATGCACGAAATATCACCATTCCAGTTTTCAGAGATGGTTTTCACCGGTCCGAACATCATGTCCGGTCCGGTTGCGCAGTTCAGCCCAACAGAATGAATGGGATAACCGCTTAAAACAGTGCATACAGCGGAGAGGTCAGTACCCATCAGCATACTGCCTGTGCTTTCCACGGTTACAGAAACCATTACGGGAAGATCTGCGTTTTCCTCTTTCATAGCGTCAAAAACGCCGAGAATAGCCGCCTTGACCTGAAGCAAATCCTGACATGTTTCTATAATAAGCAGATGCACACCGCCTTTGATGAGACTTTTAGCCTGACGCATGTACATCGCATGCATATCATCAAATGATATCTGTCCCAGACTGGGGAGACGTGTACCCGGACCGATGGAGCCTGCTGCAAACTTTCCGTATTCCGTTGCTGTTTTCACTGCTATCTGAGCGCCCTTGAGGTTGATTTCATCCACCATATCCTCAAGTCCGTACTCACGCATTACAAGCTCTGTTCCGCCGAAAGTATTTGTTTCCACAACATCCGCACCGGCATCCAGATAGCTTTTGTGAATGGATTCTATAATATGCGGAGCGGCGATGTTAAGCCATTCACTGCAACCGCTTTTACCCTGCCATATATCTTCGCCGATTTCAAAGTTCTGTATGGATGTACCCATTGCACCATCAAAAAGAACAATATTTTCCGAGGCGAATTTCCTGAACATAACTACTCCTTGGCATACGCACGCACTTTAAATTGAAAGGAAACTATAGTATCATTATAAAACAAAATACGGCAACTGTTTATAGGTGCATGATGATACATGACGAACGGGTAGTTATCCTTAACAAGCCGTCAGAAAACGGAAAATATGTTCTGCTCTGGATACAGCAGTCGCAGAGAACCAGATATAACCATGCCCTTGAGTTTGCCGTCAATCAGGCAAATGCCCTTAAGCTCCCTCTGTTTGCCTGTTTTGTGATAACTGACGGATTCCCAAACGCAAACCTCCGTCATTATACTTTCATGTTTGAAGGGCTTGAAAACCTCAAACTTAACCTCAAACAGCGGGGAATTAACCTGCTTTTCCGCTATGGGAACCCTCCGGAAGAGGTGGTGAGTCTGGGGAAAAATGCGGAAATGATTGTCATGGACAGAGGCTACCTGCGGGTACAGAAGCAGTGGAGACGGGAGGTCGGCAGAACAGCCCCATGCACTGTGGTTCAGGTGGAGAGTGACGCCGTTGTTCCTGTGGAAACAGCAAGCACCAAGGAAGAGTTCGCTGCCTATACTATACGCCCGAAAATAAACAGACAGCTTGACAAATTCCTTGTTCCTCTGGAGCAGCGGGAGCTTAAAATAAAAGACTTCATGCCGGATTTTGAAAGCTGTGTGCCTGATATAACTAAACTGAACATAGACAGAAGCGTTTCACCTGTAAAGTCCTTCACAGGCGGAGAGGACGAGGCTGCAAAACTGCTTGGAATATTTATTGATGAAAAACTGGATGACTATGACAAACTCCGCAATGACCCAACAAAGGATGCCCAAAGCGGATTAAGCCCGTATATTCACTTCGGAAACATATCACCCCTTGAAACAACACTGGCTGTGAAAGATCATCCAGCCTCCGCCTCTTTTCTTGAAGAGCTTATAGTCAGGCGGGAACTGGCGATGAATATGGTTAATTTCAATGCGGAGTATGACAACATGAAACATCTGCACCCTTGGGCGGCAAACACGCTCAATGAACACGTAAAGGATGTCAGGACATACATTTATACATACGAAGAGCTTGAAAATGCAGAAACACATGACGAGGCGTGGAATGCAGCCCAGAGAGAAATGCGATCAACAGGAAAGATGCACGGCTACATGCGTATGTACTGGGGCAAAAAGATAATTGAATGGACAGAAACACCGGAAGAGGCTTACAGAACAGCGATAAGTCTGAATGATAAATACAGCCTTGACGGGCGTGATCCAAACGGATTTGCCGGAGTTTTATGGTGTTTCGGCAAACATGACAGACCCTGGCAGGAACGTGCCATATTCGGCAAGGTGCGTTACATGAACTTCGCAGGTTTGAAACGCAAATTCGATGTGGAAAGTTACATCAGCAAATTCAAAGCTTAATGAACCCTGTCCCTTACTTTTTCAAGGTTAGCCCGAATCCGCTTTGAAACAGGGTGTTCATCCCCAAAGGCTGACTCAGCAGCGCTGTATGCCTGTTCCAGAGCTTCTGAAGCTTCGTTTATATCCCCTTTCCTGAAAAGAACCTCACCGAGATTGTTAAGGTTTACAGCTATATCCTGAGGATCATCTTCATCACGCATACTAAGGGCACTGCGGCACAGTGACTCTGCCTCACCGAATTCACCCCTTCTTGAAACAACGTAAGCAAGATTAGCCATATCTGTTGCTGTTTCGGACGATTTACCCCCATAAGTGCTGATACTCTGTTCCAGAACCTTGCGGAAAAGAGTTTCTGCCTCCTCCGCCTCGCCTTTTCTGAACTTAAGAGCGGCAAGGTTTGCAACTCCGGCGAGAGTTGACGGGTGAGATGCACCGAAATTTTTCTCTTTTATCTTCAGGGCTTTTTCATACATAGCTTCAGCCCTGTCAAATTTTTCACGGCAGTAATAGATGTAGCCGAGGTTATTGCAGTATGATGCTATCAGCGGATGATTACGCCCAAGCTGCTCCTCTTTTGCCTCCAGAGCCCTGTAAAAAAGGGGCTCTGCGGAATCGTACTCCCCTCTTCTGTAAAAATAGAAGGCAAGCTGGCTTATGCTTTTTGCAGTTTCAGGATGGTTTCCGCCGAGAGATTTCTCTCTGATTTCAAGCACTTCCTTAAACAGCTCACACGCACGGTCAAAGTCTCCCGCCACCTCCTGAATGGAGGCAAGTTCGCTCATCGCCCTGACAGTATCGGCGTTTTCCCTGCCCAGTCTTTGTATATGCAGGCGGAGGGATCTTTCCCCAACATCCGCTGCGGTCTTGAAGTCTTTATTCTTCATGGCTAGCAGGGCAAGCTTCTGAAGATATTTCAGCGTATCCGGATGATCCGGTCCGTCAGTGCGTGACTTTATCTCGGCATTTTTCTCCACAATATCCATTGCGGATGCGAAGTCGCCCTTTGCGGTGTACATGGAGGCAAGCTTGTTGCGGCTTCTCACAGTGTCCTGACTGTCAACCCCGCCGAGCTTTTCACGGATGTTAACCATCCTCTTTAATAGAGGCTCCGCTTTTGAGTAGTCTTCTATGTTCACATACATCTGAGCCAGTCTTTCCATACACAGTGCGGTGTATGGATTAATAAGCCCCATAAGCCCCTTGAGATACTCCACAACCTCGCTGTGAAGCCCTATCCAGAAGCCCATTTTATCATTTGAGAAATATTTCGCATGTGAATCCATGAACCAGTCCACAAAGCCCTCTCCGTCCAGAGCGGATTTAGCATGGTGGAAGCATTCACGGAAGTTAAGGTAAAAGCCGTATGTTTTGAATGACCCTTTTTCTCTGTCTATCTTTTTGAGATAAAAGTTAAAAAGAGAGAAATGGACATTATCCTTCTGGTCACTGTTAAGCGAAGAATAAAGCTCTTCCTTGAAGGGTTTCTTCAGGCAGGCGCAATCCTGACCTATATTCGGGCTCACTGACGGCAGCATACAGTAGTCGCTGAAAGTGAAGTTGACCCCTTCGGGTATGAATTCATACACGAGATATTCAAACACTTCCTTCGTAAAAAACCTGCAAACCGAAAGAAGACGAGCCATATCACCCTCACGCCCTTCAGAGGAGGCGTTATAAAAAAGCATTATCTCTTTTGCGCCGTATTCAACCTGTTCTGCGGAAGGTTCCTTCCCTGTTTCTTTCTTAATTGCGGCAAGCCCTGCGACAAGAAGCGTGGTAAGCAGTTTATCCCCTCTGGCAGAGGCGAAAACCGCATCACACAGTTTTTTATCTTTAAGTTCATTTTTTTCCAGAAGATATGCAGTACCGTTCCTATCGAGAACACTTGTCTCAAGCTCAAGAAGGTGTTCAGGTGCTTTGCCTTCCTCAGCTTCCGGCATCTGCCTGCCGGAAAGGATAAAGCAAACCTCAGGCAGAAGAGAAATAAGCTCTCTGATCCAACTGTCAGCGTTCTGTTTTCTGCCTGATTCATCATCTCCGTAGATGTTTTCAAAGGAATCGATCATGAGAACGCATTTTCTGCCTTGCAGGGCAAGCTTTAAATCTTTTGCCCACTGAGCGGTGAGATTTTTACGGACAGCTTCCGGAGTTTCCTCCATAAGCCTGTTAAGCTCTGCCCCGCCTTCATTCTTCCACCATTCGGTCACGGCGGGCTTGCCCCTTTCCACAGTGAAGTAAAGCTTATTTACAAGCTCATCACCCTTGGCGCCGGCAACTCCCAGCACCTCATTAAGAATCTTGCTGTTGGTGTAAAGATCCAGATCACGATCTAGCTTTTTATTAGGATTAGTGCGCACCAGATACAGTGCGTAGGCAACATCAAAGAAGCTGAAATTTATTTTGTAATGCCTGATAAGTTCATTGCGCAGAGCGAGCAAGCCAAGTTCACAGTCGGTATTTACCTGAAGGGAAAAATCAAGGGAAGCGCTGACAACAGCAGGATCAGCTATTTCCGGCATCAACCTGAAAGCTGACAATATTTCACTTTTGCCTGACCCGCCTTCCCCTTTTATACGCACAACGCCGCTTTTATTAAGCGCAAAAAACTCACGGAATGGGCTTATAAACCCGTCCATGCCCTTCAGTTCAAAATCCCGCATTATTCCTCTTTTTTCCCGCCGTCCTCCGGAAGTGTCCTTAAATCAATGTAAGGACGGGAGAATATTTCAGCGGCGAGGGAGGTGATTTCCTCCGGCTGCATTCCGCTCATCTTATTAAGAAAATTATGATAATAAGCAGGAATGTCAAGAGTATAGGAGTATCCTATGTCTCTTGCCTCGCTTGAGGCACGCTCTCTCTGGAATGCTATCTGGCTTTTCAGCCTGTTTTCACACTTTTCCAGGCTCTTTTTATCCACAAATTTATCAATGGATGCGATAACCTTAAGCACAGCATCTTTAACTTTATCACTGTTGCCGACAGGGCATGTATAGGTGAATATGAACGAACCGCCGTGCTTCATACCCAGATAACCTGCGTTTATGGAGCTTGCAAGACGCAGTTCGTTTTTAATTATTGTGCTTAATACAGAATATTCGCCGCCGGACAGTATCTCACCCAGAACTTCATAGGCAAAAATATTCTTTTCGTTCAGCGCATCGGCAGGGAAAGCGATAACCCCTGTTTCCTGTACCACCTGACGATGAAAATCCTTACGATAGTTTTCAGCATATTTTTTCTGAGCATTACCGTCATACCGCTTGCCCTGTCCGTCTTTGGTTTTGCTGAAATATTTACGTCCCAGAGACTCTGCAGTTTTCTTATCTATATCTCCCGCTATAACAAGGGTCATATTCTGAGGATGATAGTATCTGCCGTAATAATCCACAAGTGTTTCACGGGTAAAGGAGTTTACAGTATCTTCAGTGCCGATGACTTCCATTTCATATGGTGAGTCCCTGAAAAGAGCCTCATAGAGATAAGACCACATGTCGTAGGTCGGCTTATCAAACTTACGCTTAATCTCCTGCACTACAACAGGCTTTTCCTTCTCTATCTCATCTGGGATAAACTTTGCCTCGAAAAGCATTTCGCTCAAAACCTTGAATGCGGTTTCGGCATTATATGAAGGCAGAGTTATGTGGTAAAATGTGTAATCCTTACTGGTGGCGGCGTTCATACTTCCGCCTGCACTTTCCACAACCTCATCTATAGCACCGGGAGCGTAGGACTCTGTCCCTTTAAAAACCATATGCTCAAGGAAATGGGAAATACCGTTATTTTCCGTGTTTTCATTCACAGAACCGGTTTTCATCCATACATGTACCGAAACAACTCCCGTTGAGGGAATATTTCTGTAAACCATCTTTACGCCGTTTTCAAAACTTACAGTATCCACAGCGGCAAACACCCGCACCCCCGAAATTATCAAGACTATCAGTAAGAAGAAGAGTTTCTTCATCCACCAGCTCCGTATTTTTCAGCCACATTTGCAAAGGATTCTATCATTACGTTAAAAGGAACAAGAGAATCTATTTCGTCTTTAGCGGCCGAATCTATAAACTTATCATAGTTTTCTACAAACCTCTTTTCTGTGTCAAGGAGATTTTTCAGCCAGCCCTTGTCACCCCCGCTGTAGGCGAATGCAAGGTTCATCTGTATTTTTTTAAGCTTCATCAGAAGACCGTCACGGTTGATGCGTTCCCACTCATCCCTTATTTTTATATGCTTCATCTTCAGCGTAAGGAAGTTTATGCCGAATCTGCCGCCGATTTCATAGTAACGCTTGAGAACACTTTTCGCTTCTGCCCCTGTTTCGGCCATAATACGAAAAACATCAAACGCAGGCTTGGAATAACGCACTGCGCATACTGCCGCTGCCAGAGGTGCAGGAAGACCTGCATTTTTGAACTCCTCGACCAGAGCAGTGTACTTTTCCTTCATTCCGTTTGTCATATATTTGGTGACAAGAGGAAATACTTCTTTCAGCATATCGCCTTTCTTTTTATAAAGCGCCATATTTCTCGGATCAATAAGCCACTCAACAGCAACCTTAAGTGTTTTATCAAGCTCTATAAGTGCTTTGTACTGTTCCTGCGCATCTGCTTTGCCGTCCAGAGCGCAGATATCGTCCCGAAGCTTGCGGCAGCCGACAATCTGCTCCGCCAGAAGGTAGCACTCAAGAATTTCGCTCAGAGGTCTGTTTGTGCTTTTCATAAGCTCATAGAAAAATGATATTCCTGTCTGGTTCAGTGCTCTGTTCACAGTCACTGTGGCGGCTATTTCTCTTATCAGTTTGTGCCCGAACAGTTTTTCACCATATTTTGCAACAGTATCCTTAGGGTAGTAATCCATATATTCGGATCTGACAAGGGGGTTATCAAGATTGAGAGAGCCCTCCACATTGTTGTAGAGGTATATTTTCATATAAGCCAGAAGAACTGCAAGTTCCGGCGCTGTTGCATTTTTATCCTTATTAGGGAATACAAGCTTCTCTATGCGGAAATCAAGCAAACCCTCATTACGGAGATGCTTGGCAGCCTCCCTGAATGTTACGGGGCTGGATGCGAAGCGTATCAAATCGCAGCTTACAGCCTGTGACTGGCGGTAGTTTGTGGCAAGCACATGATCGGTAACCGCAGAAGTGAGTTTTTTAATGTAAGCATTACGTTCCTTAACATCTTTCATCACTTTAGTTTCCACAAGGTGATTGAAAATGATCTTGAGGTTTACCTCATGATCGGACATGTCAACTCCGCCGGAGTTGTCCAGAGCATCGGTGTATATGTGCCCGCCGTTTTCAGCAAACTCTATGCGGGCAGACTGTGTGAAACCGAGATTTCCGCCCTCCCCCGCAACTTTTACACGAAGTTCGCCGGCATTCACACGGACATCATCATTCATGGAATCGCCCACATCTCTGTCTGTTTCAGAGGAAGCCTTGACATATGTTCCGATACCGCCGTTCCAAAGAAGTTCAGCCTCAGCCTTGAGTATAAGTCTTATCAACTCCGCTCCGGTTACGATGGTTTCAGCACAGCCGAGCATCATCCGGACTTCCTGAGAAAGTTCTATTCGCTTTGCTGTTCTGTCAAAAATTCCGCCGCCTTTTGATATAAGATCTTTATTGTAATCCTTCCACGACAGAGAGGGGTTTTTGAAAAGCCTCTGCCTTTCAGAAAAACTCTTTTCAGCATCCGGAGCCGGATCAAGGAATATATGCACATGGTTAAACGCAGCCAGAAGATTGATTTTGGGAGAAAGAAGCATTCCGTTTCCGAAAACATCACCCGCCATATCGCCTATGCCTATGACAGTAAACTCTTCCTTCTGGATATCCTTGCCGAGTTCCCTGAAGTGGCGTTTAACACTTTCCCATGCTCCTCTTGCGGTTATCCCCACTTTTTTATGGTCATAACCCACGCTGCCGCCCGAAGCAAAAGCATCCCCAAGCCAGAAGCCGTAGCTGACGGATATTCCGTTAGCTATATCACTGAAGGTTGCAGTTCCTTTATCCGCCGCAACAACAAGGTACGGGTCACTCTCGTCATACATCCTGACTCTCTGCGGATGAACGATTTTATTGCCTTTGTAGTTGTCTGTTATATCCAGCAGGCCTTTGATCAGCGTGCCGTACTGTTTTATAGTGTTTGCCCTGTCCTGCTCTCTGTCTTTAAAACGTTTCTTGACTATAAAGCCGCCCTTGGACCCGACAGGGACAATAACGGAGTTTTTCACCATCTGGGTTTTCACCAGACCGAGAATTTCAGTGCGGAAATCGTCATTACGGTCACTGAAGCGTATTCCGCCCCTTGCAACCTTACCGCCCCTGAGATGGACGCCCTCCATCTCTGCACTGTGGACGTACACCTCAAACATAGGTCTGGGCTCTGCTATAATGGGCATCTCACGGCTCTTAACCTTGATGGAGATATAATCTCTCATGGGCTGCATAAAGTAGTTTGTGCGGACAGTTCCCTGAATAATACGCATAAAATAGCGCAGCGCCTTATCTTCGCTCACGGAGATAACACCTTCAATCAGGCTAAGGAGATCCTGCTCTATTTCAGCAGTGGAAGTCTTTTTATTGTCAGGGTCAAACTTGATTTCAAAGAAGTTTACAAGCTTTTCCGCTATTTCGGCATTACTTATAAGAGCAGACATAAGAGACTTGATAAGAAAACTGCTTTCGATCTGCTTTGCGAAATATACAAAAGTTCGGAGTATATCTGTCTGCCGCCATGTGAGTTTTCTTGTAACAGAGAGTGAGTTGAGCCTGTCGTTTTCAGCTCTTCCTCCTATGACAGCAGTCACAAGCTCAGGAAGAATAACCTTGTAGGTTTCAGCGAATTCTTCGGGATCTTCAATATTTGTGAGATACACCACATTTATGTAAAGCCCGTGTCCGTCCGCAGAGGGCTCAAAAATATCCTGTTCATAAACATTAAGACCGAGGTTGTCGATAATAGGCATAAGCTCGGTGAGCAGAAGGCGCTTTTTGGAATATATTCGCAGAACCGCCTTGCCGCAGCTGTGATGGAGAAGAGAAGATATTTCGTCATATCTGCGGATACGCACTATATCCAGATAAGCGTCTTCTGGCGTGTTTTTGCTTTTGTACGCCTCACCGAAATAGGACTCAAATCCGGCAAAAACCTCGTCACACTCTGCACCCAGACGATCACGGAGAACCTCATAAAGTGCAGAATCCCAGTCTTTGAGCATTGAGGTTATTTTATTTTTAAGCTCTCTTTCATCAATATTTTCAAGCACTGATGTATCATGAAGCATCATGTGAAAATGAAGAAAACTGCGTTTATGCTGATCTTCCCTGACAGAGATATCCATCATATTTGCGCCGAAATAATCTTCGAGAAAATCTTTGATATCCATCACAAATTCTGAGGAATACCGGGAAAGCGGCATTGCCATAAAGAATATGAGGTTTTTCAGAGGACGGAAATCGTGATATGAAATACGGATCTGGTTTGCGCCCTGCATTGTGAGTATAAGTTCAAGAACCTCTGTCAGCGCACGGCTGGAAAGGTTAAAAATCTCAATTTTAGGGTAATCGTCAAGAATATCACGCACCCATTTATAGTCGTGAGAGCCTGTGACAAAATTAAAGTAATCCAGAGTTGCCTTAATTTTATCCCTTAGAATGCTTATTTCGTGGGGCGGGCATTTGTGTGCCTTACTGGAAAAAAGCCCTGTAAGATAAATCAGGCGCATTTTTGTTCCCTGCCTGTCCAGAAACATTACTCTGTCAAAGTTTGTGCGGCGCTTCACCTTGCTTATACCGACGGCTTTATCCACAATAACCGGATAACCGTCCACGGTGTTAAGCCGTCCGTCTTTTACAGACTTGGCGAGAAGAGAATAATTAGGGTCCTGCCCAATCAGGGAGAAAACCCCTGTGTCAGAGTATGTATTAACACCCATTGCCTCGTCTATTTCCACAATGCGGGTTCCCTGACAAATAAAGTTTTCATCCATCAGCCACTGAATAAACTTAGCTACATCTCCGTTGCGCTCACGATATTCCATAAAAAGGGAACTCATGACCTCTTTGATTTTTGGGAAATCATCAACCGCAGCAGCAACATTCTCATATATTGAAGTTATCTCTTTTTTAATGTCCGAAACTTCGCTTTTGTCCAACCCTTCAAGGAATATCACAACGAATGATTCATTACTTACACCGAGACGGGATTCGGTAATTTTTGTTATCTCGCCTGCACGGCTTCTTTCTATTCCAAAAATAGGGTGAATTACAAATATCTTATGTTCTCTTATATTCTGAAGATATTCCCAGAGCGAATCGAAAATGAATGGTCTGTCGTCCGTTGCGATGGAAAAAATGCAGAAATTCCCGATAAAAAACGGCAGTTCTTCTGTTAGATCAGCGCAAACGGAGATCTTCTTTTTCTTCCGTCCCTCAAGCTTTGCGTATAGGTGTTTATAAAGCCCTACCATATCCTCATCAGACAGAAAGCCCACGAAATTTTGCGGCAGATGGTTCATGAGAACTTTTGCGAATTCATAGAAAGGCTTGCCTTTGTATTCGGCAAATACCTTTTTGTGCCGCTGGTCAAACTGCGTTCCCTTATATTTCGCAAGGTCATTTCTGGTGAGGCAGGAAATAGTTGAGAAACTGTTCATAAAACACCCCGTTACATCGAGTTAATAAGACACAGACGCATAAACGCCCTATCTGTGCATGTACACTAAGCATATGTTAACACAAGGAGATTACTTTGAAAACAGTATAACACCTAAGAGGTTTTCAGCACCCTTGTTAGCCATTTTGGTTCATAACGCCTGAAAAAAACATGTAAACTCATCCCCACAAAAGAAGATTAAGGCATAATTACAGATAAAAATTAATAAGAAAGAAAACTGAATAATGAATTTACATTTGTTATTATAAAAAAATACATTTTTTTACAGGCGGATTACTCTCTTACAGCGATATACTGCCCGTTGCCCACTGACAGAAGGCATGTTGTAAAATCAGTATCGCAGTCCACAAGAGCCATAAAGGCATCCATCTCGTCCTTGTGGGATAAGGCATTGTCAACTATCAGAGTTCCGCCTCTTTTCAAAATCCGTTTTATATCACCGAGCCATGCAGTGTATGCTGATCTCTGTGAATCAAGAAAAATGAAGTCGTAGGCATCCGCCTGAGCATTTTCCAGAAAATTACCTGCATCATCAACAACCTGCTCAATAAGTCCGGTGAGTTCCGCCTTTTCAAAGTTGTTTTTAGCCATTTCCGCCTTCGCTTCGGAAAAGTCTATCGTGGTTATTCTGCCGCCTGTGTATTTTGCTCCCACTGCAAGCCATATGGTTGAGTATCCGTTAGATGTCCCTATCTCAAGGATACTCCTTGATTTTGCGGCTTTGATGAACACAGTGAGAAATTCACCTGTGTCTTTTGTGATATTAAGCATTTTTTGGGTTCTGTCAGTCTTGGATGAATCATTTCTGTTCCCGAACTCTTCCAACTCCGAAAGAAATTTCTCAAGCTCCATAATGAACCTCCGCAATTTTGGCAATTATAACACAAAAGAAAATAAAATGAATATGGCTGGAAGATTTAGGATTTAAGAAAAAAAGAAAAGAGATAATAAGGCGGAGACAGAACCACCGCCACAAGGATACATGCAAACTCCGGGAATTCAGGGAATTTGCATGTTTATGAGACAGCTTTACTGTGTTTTTTCTTTCAGAGCCACTTCAAGAACAAAGATTTTGTTATTCAGGTGGAATTTAACCCCGATGCAGATAAGGTTTGCCGGGCGCTGGATTGTGTGCCCTTTACCGACGATTACGTTGGGAACAGAGATGTTGAATCTTCTTGCTTTGTCAGAGAAGTGTTTTTTTGTGCTGCCGGCTATCATATTGATAAGTTCGCCAACTGCGTCACCTGCATCGTTATTGAGTTCGGTGAGGGGTTCGCCAAGGAACTTGCTTGTGACCTCAAGGGCAAGGTCTTCAGGAAAACTGATGGAAACAAAGCCTATAAAATCACCCACAACGCCGATAGCGCCGGAAATGTCGTAATACAGGCGTTCATCAGACTTTATGTAAAGATCCCCTTTTTTTACTTCAAGTCCCACCATTGTATCAAAAACACTGATTGTTGAAGATATAAAGGGATTTACAAGTTCCGCCTTCATCGGTTCCCCCTCCGTAAGCTTTTAAATTAAGTTAATTCAAAAAAGGTTAAATGTCCAATGCTTTTATACATCTAAGAAAGTTATCTATAAACTTCGCAGTAAGACCCCAGATTATATCATCATCATATCTGTGAAAGAAAACTGTTCTGACCTCGCCTTCACGAACCCACTGCTCAGTCCATGATGTCCTGTGATCAAAAAAATAATCCACCGGAACTTTGTATATTCTGTCCACCTCATCGGGAGAGACAGTCATATTAAAAGGCTTGCTGATCAGCCCTACGTAAGGGGTCACACGGAAGCCGGCTTTGGAAAGCTGGTCGTCCAGCACACCGGCTATCTCTATCCGTTTGCTCTCTATCCCAACTTCCTCAAGTGTCTCCCGCAGAGCCGTTTCCTGAAGATTCGCATCTCCGTTTTCATAAACCCCGCCGGGAAAGGAAACCTCGCCTCCGTGGGCATTTAGCATTACAGGACGTTTGGTGAAGAGAATCTCCGAGCAGCAGCCCCCCGTAATAACAGGAATAAGAACTGCCGCCTGCACCGGAGTTTCCGGCAGAGTACGCCTTTTATACCCCGCCAGAGCCTCTCTTATATCCTCAGCCGAGCATTCCTTCAACAATGCCTTTCACCGCAGAGAGCGCAGCGTCTGTCTTAGCGGGGTTTTTACCGCCCGCCTGCGCCATATCGGGTCTGCCGCCGCCGCTTCCACCTGCTATTGCGGCAACCTCTTTGATAACGCTGCCTGCTTTTATTCTATTTGTGAGGTCTTTTGTTACCCCGCAGAGAAACATAACTTTTTCGCTGTCCGCCGAAGCTGCAACAACAACGCCGGAACCCATTTTATCTCTTGCTGTGTCAACAAAATTGCGGAGAGATTCAACATCTGCACCGTCCATGCGGGAAACAAGGAGCTTAACGCTCTTAACTTCCTCAACGTTTTTCATCAAGTCACCGGCTTTGGCGGAGTTGAGCTTATCTGCGAGTTTACGTATCTCTTTTTCCTGCTCTTTTATGGTTGCGTAGAGTTCGCTGATTTTATCTTCGATACCTTCCACACCCGCTTTAAGGGTAAGGGAGACGTTTTTAAGCACCCTTTCGCTGCGACTCACATGCTCCACAGCGCCGGCACCTGTGAGCGCCTCAATTCTGCGAACGCCGGATGCCACAGATGTTTCGGAAACTATTTTGAACAAGCCGATGTCTCCGGTTCTGTCAACATGACAGCCGCCGCAAAGCTCCGTGGAAAACCCGGGAACCTCAATCACACGGACTGTATCGCCGTATTTCTCACCGAAAAGAGCCATAGCGCCTTTTTTCATAGCAGCTTCTTTTGTTTCTATGGATGCGCTCACGTCTCTGTTTTCCATGATGCGCCTGTTAACTATCTCTTCTATTCTTTCAATCTCTTCTGCGCTGACCTGAGTGTAGTGGCTGAAGTCAAACCTGAGTCTGTCAGGGGAAACCATTGAACCCGCCTGACGCACATGATCTCCAAGCACCATCTGAAGAGCCCTATGAAGAAGATGCGTAGCGGTGTGGTTACGCTCCGTAGCCTGTCTTGCCTCGTCATCCACAGCGGCGAGAACCTTGTCACCGGTTTTGATGGAGCCTACTTCCATAACGCCCTGATGAACTATGAGACCGTCGCCGAATTTTTTGGTATTAGAAACACGGAAAAGTGATGTGGCTGTCCTGATAACGCCTTTATCACCTGTCTGACCGCCGCCTTCGGGGTAGAAAGGAGTTTTTTCAAGGACAATTTCCGCCTCTTCGCCTTCACTGAGAGCATCACATGTATCGCCGTTTTTAATGATTACACTTACAGATTCTTCCATTTCGAGTTCATCGTAACCCACAAATTCGGAAGATATTTTTGACCTGAGCTTTCTGTATATGGTGGAAACGCTTTCTTCGCCGCTTCCAGCCCATGACTTCTTCGCCCTGTCCTGCTGTGCTGCCATCTCTGCATTAAAGCCGGTTATATCAAGCTCAAAGCCTGCATCCTCGGCAATATCCGTAAGTAGATCAGTGGGGAATCCGTATGTATCGTAAAGTTTGAAAATTTCTGTTCCGGGAATAAGCTTCTGTTCTTTGTATTTTACAAACAGCTCATCAATAAGCTTCATGCCGATGGCGAGTGTTCTGCCGAACTGTTCTTCCTCGGTTGTAACAACCTTCTGAACATAGCTTTTTTTATCTGCAAGCTCTATGTAGTGCCCTTTCATGAAATCAGCCACGAAACCGCACACCTTGTAGAAGAAGGTTCCTTCAAAGCCCAGCATCTTGCCGTGGCGCATTGCTCTTCTCATGATTCTGCGGAGAACATATCCCCTGCCCTCATTTGAAGGGAGAACACCGTCTGATATAAGGAAAGTGGTTGAACGAGCATGGTCTGCAATAACACGGAGAGAAACATCGCTGTCATTGTCGGCACCGTATTTTATTCCGGCGAGTTCAGCGGTGAACTGGATGATAGGCTGAAAAAGGTCTGTGTCGTAGTTGCTGGTGACGCCCTGCACAACAGATGCGATACGCTCAAGCCCCATACCTGTGTCAATACTGGGTTTGGGAAGCGGCGTCATTTTGCCGTCAGCATCGCGGTTGAACTGCATGAAAACAAGGTTCCAGAGCTCAAGGTGGCGGTCGCATTCGCAGTTGCGGTCGCATTCCGGACGTCCGCAGCCTGTGCCTTCGCCCTGATCTATATGTATTTCCGAGCAGGGACCACAGGGTCCTGTGTCGCCCATAGACCAGAAGTTATCCTTCTCGCCTCTGCGCTCTATATTCTCTTCTTTAACTCCGATGACATCACGCCAGATTTTAAAAGCTTCCTCATCATCGTGATATATCGAAACAAACATTCTGTCAGCGGGCAGTCCCATTTTATTCACAAGGAAATCCCAGCCGAACTTTATGGCATCTTCTTTGAAATAATCGCCGAAGGAGAAGTTGCCCAGCATCTCAAAAAAGGTATGGTGGCGTGAGGTTCTGCCCACGTTTTCAAGGTCGTTGTGCTTGCCGCCGGCACGGACAACTTTCTGACATGTCGCCGCTCTGGAGTAGCTGCGCTCCTCCAGTCCTAAAAAAGTGTCCTTAAACTGGTTCATGCCTGCATTTGCGAAAAGAAGCGTCGGGTCATTATGAGGAACGAGAGAGGACGAAGTCACAACTTCATGCCCTTTCTCCTTAAAGTATTCAAGAAACTTAGCTCTGATCTCGCTGCCTGTCATCTATGTTCTCCTTATCTTTGAATCCGTTAAGGTACTCCTCCCATTCCATCGGGAGCAGATATTTCTTTTTGCTGTTACATTCCTTGCAGGCAGGCACAACATTTCCTTTTGTGCTTGTTCCGCCTCTGGCTATGGGAACAATGTGATCCATAGTTATCTCTTCCGGCGGAAACTGCCTTCCGCAGTAGTGGCATATGCCTTGGTCAACCTTGCCCCGCCACCATTGTTTGCGCCGCAGCTCACGGGCTTTTTCTTTCTCTTTCCGGATGTGTTTTTCATCCGCTGTATCAAAAAAGTGTATATCCATCATGTATCTCAGGAGTGAAGCGAAAGCACATAGGTACGCATGCGCCTTCTTACGTAGTCGATGAGTATATAATAGAGGATTAACATTATCAACACCTTAATTACACAGGATATAAGGCAGTAAACCCTTTGATTTCCAGATATTTAAGAATTGCACATAAAAAAATGCAAAAAAAATGCAAAATCATTACGATTTCCTATAGATCAGAAACAAGTAATCCGTTAGAATCCGTTTGCCTTTTTCAAAAAGCTATAAAACAACCTTGGAGGGGTTTATGAAGACCGAAAACACCGGACTTGAGGAGTACGGTTTCAGGAACCTGGCCCGCATAAACTGGAATCTGCCTACGCCCGCCCTTTATGAGCAGATTATCATGAGAAAGGAAGCTATCCTCTCTCATCTCGGACCAGTAGTAGCCAGAACCGGACACCACACCGGACGCTCGCCTAACGACAAATTTGTGGTTGATGAGCCCACTACGACCAATGATGTATATTGGTCAAAAGACAACAAAAAATTCACAGAAGAACAGTTTGACAAACTCTTCAGTAAAATGGCTTCCTACCTTCAAACGAAAGAAGTTTTCGTTCAGGAATGCTACGCCGGAGCTGACGCTAACACCAGACTTAAAGTGCGTGTCATCACCGAAACAGCTTGGCACAGCCTTTTTGCAAGGAACATGTTCATCACTGAAAGGGATCAGGAAGTTCTTAAAAACTTCGCTCCCGATTTCACAGTGGTAAACTGCCCCCGCTTCCATGCGGTTCCCGAAGAGGACGGAACAAACTCTGAAACCTTCATAATAGTTAACTTTAAAAGAAAAATCGTCATGATAGGCGGTACAAGCTATGCGGGAGAGATCAAGAAGTCGATCTTCACCGTTATGAACTACCTCCTCCCCAAACAGAGCGTGATGAGCATGCACTGCTCCGCCAACATAGGCGAAGACGGGGACACAGCCGTATTTTTCGGTCTTTCAGGAACAGGAAAAACCACCCTTTCCACTGATCCCGAAAGATACCTCATCGGAGACGATGAACACGGCTGGAACAGTGACGGGGTTTTCAACATAGAAGGCGGCTGCTACGCCAAGGTTATCAACCTTTCCAAAGAAGCAGAGCCCGACATATATGAATGCACCAGACAATTCGGCACTATCCTTGAAAACGTTGCTGTTGATATGACTTCAAGAGCTATAGACCTTGACGATAACAGCCTTACGGAAAATACAAGGGCATCATACCCCCTGACCCAGCTTCCTAAAATTGTTGAATCAGGTAAAGGCGGACACCCCAAAAACGTTATTTTCCTCACATACGATGCGTTCGGAGTTCTGCCTCCCGTTTCAAAACTCAGCATTCCTCAGGCTATGTACCACTTTATATCAGGCTACACAGCAAGAGTTGCAGGAACTGAAAAAGGGGTTACAGAACCCAAAGCAGTTTTCTCAACATGCTTCGGCGCTCCCTTTATGGTATGGCATCCTTCCGTTTACGCAAAACTTCTCGGTGACAAAGTCAAAGAGAAAAACGTTCAGTGCTGGCTTGTTAACACAGGTCTCACCGGCGGACCTTACGGAGTGGGCAAACGCTTCTCCATTAAGTACACAAGGGCGATTATCAAAGCTATCCTTACCGGAGAGCTTAATAAAACCGATTTCAAAACAGACTCTGTTTTCGGATTCGGCATACCACAGCATATCCCCGGAGTACCGGAAGAAGTTCTTGACCCGTCATTCGGATGGTCAAGCAAACAGGCATATGACGAGACCCTTAAAAGCCTCGCAGCCAAGTTTGCAGAAAACTTTAAAAAGTTTGAAGAAGGAATGGACCCCGAAATCACAAAAGGCGGACCTGCACTTTAATGAATACGAAGCGGGCTTAACAGCCCGCTTCTTTTTTTATATGTTTATTTCTTTGAAAGTCTGGTTGAAAAAACAAATCTGCCTGCCGGATGTATAGTTACAGACACTTCTGCTGCCTTGTTAGCCGAATCATAATAATATCTTATAATCTTAAGCGCCGGGGTTGAGGCATCTGTCTGGAGGACATCAATAAGATGTTCCGGTACAGTCACTGCGTATATGTCCTGCTTTATGCCTGTAATCCTTCTTCCGTACCTTGTTTCCAGCAGAGAGCTGACAAGCATTTCGGGAGACTCCTCCATAATAGCAGGCAGATCGGTGTATGAAGGGTCAACATAAACATCAGTCCATCCCACAGGCGGGGTGTCGCCTTCATCAAGCCTCAAGCTTGATATGCGGAGCTTGCGCACACCGGGAGAACAGGCAAGCTCTTTACTGAGTGCCTGATCAACTACAATAGTTTCTATTTTCTGAACAGAACGCCTGTGCCTTGTGCCGAAGTCAGAGAGTTCTTCCTGCGATGCCAGTGAATAGCTGTATTTAGAGGACGCGGGGGCTTCTTCTATTTTGGTTCCTGCTTTTTTCTTTCTGGATACAAGCCCCAGCTCCTGAAGCTCTCTTATTGCCGCCCTGATTGTGTGGCGGCTCACCTGAAACTCTTTGCACAGTTCCATCTCAGTGGGAAGAAGAGAGTCTTTCGGATAATGACCGGAGGCAATTCTTTCTGCAAGAATGCGTGCGGTCTGCACGTAAAGTGCTTCTTTCATTATGTTTTCACCTTATCATTTGTCTCTGGGAAATAAGATAACAAGTAACTTGACATTATGTCCAGCCATAATATAATATATTATGTACGTACAAATTTTATTGTATGGACATGCGCAGTCCAAAAAGGAGCATATCTGATGATAGACAACAAACATCAATCAACAACAGTAATGGATTCTATCCTTTACAGAGACGCATTTGGAACACAGGAGATGAGAGATATTTTCTCCGACTTATCTCTGATCAGGCGTTATGTGGAGGTGGAAACGGCACTTGCCAGAGCAGAGGCAAAATGCGGGGTAATACCTGCTGATGCGGCACAGAAGATTACTGAACTTGCCGACATCGAAAAGCTTGATTTTGACTTTCTGCGTCAGGAAACAGACATAGTCGGTTATCCTATACTCCCTCTCGTTCATCAGCTTGTGAAGCAGTGCGGTGAAGCGGGCAGATACATACACTGGGGAGCCACAACGCAGGATATAATGGATACGGCAGTTGTTCTTCAGGTTCGTGACGGGCTTGAAGTAATTGAGCGTGACATCAACGAGCTGCGCAAAATACTAATTTCACTTACAGAACGTTATAAAGACACGATCATGGCGGGACGCACACACCTTCAGCATGCGCTTCCCATCACCTTCGGTCACAAAACCTCCATATGGCTTGCAATGTTTGACAGACATGCAGAAAGGATAAAACAGCTACGCCCAAGAGTTCTGACCGGAGAGTTCGCAGGAGCAGCAGGAACACTTGCATCTCTTGATAATAAAGGGCTTGAAGTTCAGAAAGCGCTTATGGATGAGCTAGGTCTGGGTGTGCCGCAGTCAACATGGCATGTGGCAAGGGACGGTTTTGCCGAAGCGCTGAATTTTCTCGGTCTGGTAACAGGCACTATGGGGAAAATAGCCTACGATGTGATGATCTTAGCATCCAATGAATTCGGTGAGGTCTTTGAACCATTCGTCACAGGAAGAGGCGCCAGCAGCACAATGCCCCAGAAGCGCAACCCTATTTCAAGCGAACTGATGCTTGCCTGCGCCAAAGGAGTAAGACAGCACGCAGGGCTTATGCTCGACTCCATGATTCAGGACTTTGAAAGAGCCACAGGTCCGTGGCATACGGAGTGGATAGCAATTCCTGAAAGTTTTGTTCTCACTGCCGGAGCGCTGAAACAGGCAAAATTTATGCTTGGCGGGCTGATTGTTGATGAAGACAGAATGAGGAAAAACCTTGGTATAACAAACGGGCTGATAGTGGCTGAGGCTGTTATGATGGGTTTGGCTCCTTACACGGGCAGGCAGCAGGCACACGATATTGTTTATGCGGCGTGCAGAACAGTGAATGAGAGAGGGGGAAGTCTCGCGGAAGCACTTTCTCATATCCCTGAAGTTACTGCTCACCTTAACCGTGAGGAAATAGAGGGACTTACTAATCCGGCAAACTATCTCGGTGTAACCTCCGAGATGATAGAACACACTCTTGCTTACTCAAAAAGGCAAGGCTTTTAATTCATTTAACGACAATCGGACCGGGAGGTCAATATGTCAGGTAAATTGAAAAGTTTATTATCAGCGGCAGTTCCACTTGCGGTTCTTGCTGTATTATGGTTAATTCCCGCTCCGGAAGGGCTTACGGTTCAGGCATGGCACATGTTTGCCATATTCATCGCCGTTATCATAGCGATACTCACACAGCCGCTCCCCTCCGGCGCAATAATGCTTATCGGTCTTTGCGTTGCAATCGTAACAACCACTCTGTCGCAGGCTAAAGCCCTTTCTGGTTTTGCCAGCGGAACAGTATGGCTTATTTTCAGCGCATATGTGCTTTCTTTGGGATTCGTGGAAACCGGTCTCGGAAGACGCATAGCATATAAAATGCTCTCAATGTTCGGCGGAAGCAGTCTCGGTATAGCCTACGCCCTCGGCATAGCGGATCTGTTTATAGCACCAGCCACACCTTCTGTGACTGCACGTTCCGGCGGAGTTATTCTCCCGATCGCAAAGTCTATAAATGATGCTCTGGATTCCAAGCCGGGTCCGACAGGCAAGAAAATAGGCGACTTCCTTATCCTCTCCTGCTTTCAGATCACCCCTGTAACCGGTGCGATATTCATGACAGGTATGGCGGCTAACCCCCTTGCCACAAGCCTTGCGGAAAAGACGCTTGGTATAGAGATAACCTGGGCTGGCTGGGCAGCAGCGGCGATTGTCCCCATGCTTCTGTGTTTTGCCGTTACTCCTTATGTTATTTACAAGCTTGTTAATCCGGAAATGAAACGCACACCGGAAGGAAAAGAGATGGGCAGGCAGTCCCTTGCCTCTCTGGGTTCAATGAGCAAAAAGGAAATAGCCCTCACAATCATATTCCTTCTGGCTCTTCTCGGCTGGGCAACAAGCCTGATAACCAAACTCAGCGCAACAACCGTCGGTTTATGCGTTGTCGCACTGCTGTTTATTTTCAGAGTTGTGGAGTGGAAATCTGTTCTCCGTGACTATGCAGCGTGGGATACAGTCATATGGTTCGGAGCAATTATCAGCCTTGCAACAGGTCTTTCAGATCTCGGGTTCATATCATGGATGACAAACTACTTCGGACACATATTCTCAGGCTGGTCATGGATTTGGACATTTATAGCTCTGGGTCTGATTTATATCTATATTCACTATTTCTTTGCCACCGCCAGCGGACACGTTGCCGCCATGTATCCCATGTTCCTCGCCACAGCAATAACAGCGGGTGCGCCGTCTGTAATGGTGGCCATATGCTTTGGTATCTTCGGTAACCTTATGTGGGGTCTTACAGAATACGGCGGAGGACCCGGACCTATCTATTTTGCTCAAGGGTATTATGAACGCCCGAGGTTCTATAAACTGAATTTCGTCGTTGTAAGCATTAATGTTCTTATCACTTTCACAGTCGGTCTTGCATGGTGGAAGGTTATCGGACTTTGGTAGCCGCTGTCATGTATTGAGTTCATCTGACATTGCATTCATCTGACGTAAGGTGATATATCTGAAGAGCAGACTCCCTGACGGGGGTCTGCTCACTTATTTTCAAGGAGTATGAAATGTACAACTGCTCAAACTGTAAATCAAATGTGTGTTATCAGGGAAAAGATTGCGCAAAAGGGTACGACTTCAGTGATGCTGCCACAAAGGCACGTAATATTTACGAACAGGAGGAAGACAATAAAATCCTCACTGTTGCGGGAAGAATTGAGGTTGAACATTATATGAAATACACCCGTCTGGAAGAGATAATGGAGTTCTGCCGCCTGATGGAATACAGAAAAATCGGCATAGCGTCATGTGTGGGGCTCTCTGCTGAGGCGGATATCCTGACAAAGATTCTGTCTAAGGAATTTGAAGTACACTCCGTGTGCTGCAAAAACGGAGGAATAAACAAGGATGATTACGGCATTCCACACCTGAAAAAGGAAAGATACGAGGCAACCTGTAATCCTGCGGGACAGGCAGAGGTGCTTAACAGCATCGGCACGGATATTAACCTTATAGTCGGTTTATGCGTGGGGCATGATATTTTATTTTCAAAATACTCCAAGGCTCCCTGCACAACCTTTATTGTGAAGGACAGAGTGCTGGCACATAATCCGGCTGCCGCTATATATTCAAACTATTACAAACGTAAGCTGCTGTAAAAAAACTTATTCAAAAACCACACTTTTATAATCCTTCAGTTCCTCTATCTGTTTGTGGATTGAAGGTTCGTCAACCCATTTATGGGCACGCTCAAGGAGATATTTCGCCTGTCCGGCGAGTTTCTCCTTCTGGTGAAGCTCTTCATTGGCTTTTTCAAGCATCATAAGAGACTGTCTGCAAAGGCAGGAAACCATATAGCGGATCTGCTTTGCCTTGTCCACTTTCATGGCGAAACGTATAACTATTGCGGCAAGAAACAGATAGGCAGTCCACACAAAGACATTGAACGGCAATGTAATAAGATAAACCGTAATAATAAGCAGAAGTGACATGGCGACCGCAACAGTAAGCCCCGGTACACCAACAAAAAATACAGGAATATTCCTTCCCTGCACATTCTTGTAATATCTAAAGGGTCTGAAGGAACTTCCCCTGCTTACAGTGTCTGATGCTTTGCACAAATCTTCCAGTTCTGCGATGATGTTTATTTTTTCCATTTGTTCATTACCTCCGCCTGTGTGCATAATAAATGAATACTGATTTTTCGCAAAGGGGAAAATGCCTTTTCCAGCGGCGAATGTTTGTGTAATATATCATAATGAAACTTCTGGAACTTATAAACGCAACCAAAATCTACACAGCTTTTGAAGGACTCTTTGCGGGCTCAGGTACAAGCTTTAAAGCTGCCGATGATATAAGTATCACTCTTGAACAGGGAAAAAACCTCGGTATAGTCGGCGAATCCGGCAGCGGGAAGACCACTGTTGCAAAGATTATCTGTGATATCATTCAGCCGGACTCCGGTGAAGCACTTTACAAGGGCAGAAATATAAAAGCCCTCGGCAAAGGGTACGCTGAATACCGCAAAAATGTTCAGATGATTTTTCAGGATCCTTACACCAGCCTGAACCCTAAGCTCACTGTTTTCTCTGCCATGTATGATGGAATAGCTGCACATTCGTCCCTTACTAAAACCGAAATAAGAGAAAAATGTGAAACTCTTATGGAGATGGTGGGGCTCGAGAAAGAGCATCTGGACAGATTCCCGCATGAATTCTCCGGCGGTCAGAGACAAAGGGTTTCAATAGCCAGAGCGCTCAGTCTTGATCCTGAAATTATAATTGCGGATGAGCCTGTCAGTTCTTTGGATGTTTCTGTTCAGGCGCAGATACTTAACCTGTTGAAAAAACTTTCAAAAGAAAATAATATAACTCTTGTCCTCATATCCCACGACCTTGCCGTGGTATCATTCCTGTGTGATGAGGTGATTGTGATGCACAAAGGAAAAATCGTGGAAAGAGGAACAGCCGAACAAGTAATCCACAGTCCTAGGGAGGAATACACCAAAAAGCTGTTGGAAGCCTGTGTTTACCGCTGATTATCAAGGAGATAGATAAATGATCAAAGTTTTTAATACATTAAAAAAAGAGAAGGAAGATTTTAAACCTCTTAATGATAATAAAGTCGGCATGTATGTTTGCGGAGTCACGGTTTATGACCTCTGCCACATAGGACACGCTAGAAGCGCAGTTGTGTTTGACGTTATCCGCCGCTATTTTCTTTACAGAGGCTATGACGTTACATTTGTGAAAAATTTTACCGATATTGACGATAAAATCATCAAAAGAAGCAATGAAACATCCGTGAGCTGGCGTGAACTCACTAAAAAATATATGGAAGCCCACGACGCAGACATGGACTCCCTCAATGTTAAGAGACCCGACCAGACTCCCAAAGCAACAGACTTTATAAGTGAGATGATCGCAATGTGCGAGAACCTTATAGCAAAAGGTCACGCCTATGTTTCTGATGGTGATGTCTATTACAGAGTGGAAAGCTTTTCTGAATACGGAAAGCTCTCGCACCGCCACCTTGATGAAATGATGGCGGGGGCAAGGGTTGAGGTAAACGAACGTAAAGAAAACCCATATGACTTCGTTCTATGGAAAAGCTCAAAGCCTAACGAACCCTCATGGGAAAGCCCATGGGGACCGGGCAGACCCGGCTGGCACATTGAATGCAGCGTGATGAGTGAGAAAATTCTCGGACTTCCCTTTGATATACACGGCGGCGGTAAAGACCTTGTTTTCCCACATCACGAAAATGAGATTGCACAGTCGGAAGCAGCATGCGGATGTGAGTTTGCAAGATACTGGATGCACAACGGATTTGTGAACATAAACGAGGAAAAGATGTCTAAATCCCTCGGAAACTTCTTTACAATCAGAGACGTAACAGAAAAATTTGATCCGGAGATAGTCCGTTTCTTCCTCCTCACCACACACTACAGAAGCGCTCTGGATTTTAGTGATGAAAAGCTCAAAGATGCTGAAAGCTCTCTGGACAGAATATACACCATGCTTGATGAGCTGCACGGATTCACCGCAGGGAAAAAAGGTGTCAGTGTCATAAATGAGGCGGAAAATGTGGCATCTGAATTTGTGGCTGAATTTGAACGTGCAATGGATGATGACTTTAACACTCCGGTCGCACTTGCAGCAATATTTGAAGTGGTACGCAAAATAAATAAAATACTCGCAGATAAACCTAATAAGGACACCTTCGAAGCCCTCCGGAAATCTGCGGAAAAAGTTTTCAGCGCCGTAAATGATGTTCTTGGCGTAATAGTGAAAACCCCGGAAGAATGGTTTAAGGCTAATCTCGAAATCCCTGTAAGCGAACTTGAAGCACTCATAGAAGAAAGGCAGAACTCAAGAAAGGAAAAGAATTTTGAACGTGCCGATGAAATACGCAAAGAGTTGTCAGCAAAAGGTATAGAACTTCTTGACACCCCTGCGGGGACAAAATTCAGGGCTAAAAAAATAAGAGACTAACAGCAGTTTTAAAATGAAAAAGCAGGCCTTGCGGCCTGCTATTCCATAATATAACCTACAGGGGAAATATGCGGTTTTACCCGCGTGAAAGTCTCTTTATATTGATAAGATAGATCACTTCTATAATAGTTCAATCGGAATTTTAATTTTTTTTTATATTTTATCATTATTTTTCATCCTGAATTAAATTAATCATGATTATCAATAAATTACCCGCATATTCGGATCTTATATCCATATTTGAAATCCCGAACGTAAATACGGACAATTTTATGCTGTTTCTGCGGGGTTGCTCTAAGTGCTTTATTGTAATAAGATCATTTTTTCGGAGGGCATATGGAAAGCTATTTCAGAAGATATAAAAGACAGATGATAATGGATAATTTTGGTGAAGAAGCACAGCTTAAGCTGAAAAATTCCTCTGTTTTCATAGGCGGCATAGGCGGTCTGGGCGGAACAACTGCGGCATACCTGGCAATGGCAGGAATCGGCAAGCTGGTGATAGCCCACTCCGGCAACCTGACCGAAACCAACATGAACCGCCAGATACTTATGGATTGCGGGCGTATCGGCGAACCAAGGGTGGAAATAGCCGTTGACGCTTTTAAAAAACTGAACCCGGATATGGAACTGGAAATGCACAACGTCAGACTGCTTCCTGAAAATACAGCAGAATTGATCAAAGGCTGTCAGGTTGCGGTATCTGCCAGACCAACATTTTATGAAAGAAAAAATCTTAACCGTGCATGCGTTCAGGAGAATATTCCAATGATTGAAGCGGCTATGGATGGAATGACCGCCTATATGTTCACGGTCAATCCCCATAAAACTGCCTGCCTTGACTGTATGGTTGAAAAAGACGTTAACGACTGGGAAGAGTTCGGCTTCGGCGTTCTTGGTGCAGTATCCGGAACAATAGGATGTCTGACTGCCATTGAAGCAGTGAAAATAATCACCGGCTTCGGCGAACCTCTCGGCAGCAAAATGTTTTATATGGACATGAGCAACTACAGAACAAAACACATCGAACTCAAAAGGAATCCCGACTGCAAAACCTGTGGAGGCTGAACAGGCTTACTAAAAGAAATCAATTGATGAGTGTTGTTCTTCATTAGCCATGACATCCACAATGGAAGCAGATGAACGCCCGGCTTCAAAATCGGGGTCAGAGTATAATGACTGAGGAATCTTGCGTTTAAGAGCTTCAAAACTTTTTCTGAAAAGCCTGTCGATCTCATCAAAGGAATCATTTATCTTAAAAAGTCCCGTATTAAGATGCTGTATAAACTCATCACCCGAAAAATTGTTTCTGAAATGTTCAAGTTCACCGTCAAGATCACCGGATTTTTTCATCAGATCGTTTATATGATCTTCAGAGTGCAGTTCACGAAGGCGGTTAATATTTGTGTCTGCCTCATTCAAAACAGAAACAAAATCACCCTTCAATTCTCCCCAGAGTTTAAGACTGACAGCGAGCTTATCAACAAGTGTCATAAGAATACGTTCAGTTTCACTCATGGAAACGACAACACTTTCCAAAGAAGTGTCGCCAATTCTGGCAACTTCCACAGCGGTAATAACAACAAGATTTCTGAATGACTTGCCGAATTTCTTTAAAGTGATTATTCCGTTTCCTGCGTTTTTGAGTTCTTTTTCTGTCTGCCTGATCATGTTGATCAGCCCGCCCACTATCTTCTCAATGGAATCGCTGTATTCCTTTGCCTGCTCAAACTCCATCTTAACAAGGTTGGCACGGCTGACAATATTCTGAATATCAGTATTTATGTGGTAAAGAAATTCTTTTATAACCTCTTTTATTTCTTCAAAAATCTCAGTTATTTTTGTCTTTACTTCATCCATCTTTGAGATTGCCAGTTCATGAACGCCATAACTTTTACCGAGGCAAAAGCTGTCATCATCTGTGCATTCTATCATAGCGTGGCTGATTGCATCTATTTCCTGAATTATAATATCATGAAACTGGCTGCACTCAATGAGCCTTGATATATCAGAACTAACTTCAAGTGGTGCGCTTTGCTCATCTGCACCGCCTGCCATAAGCTCCACTTTTGAGCTGTTTTCGCTGAAAGTTGTATTAATCTCTTTAAAATCATCATAAATAAGGGTAAATATTGATGATATATTTTCCAGAAGATTTTTGGCGACTGCAGAGTTTTTCTTAATTTCCTTGCTTATATGGGCAATTGTAGCACCCTTAGCACCAAGAGACATGGTAGTACAGATTGTATTGTAAGATAAAAGCTCAAGATCATCAGTAATTTTAAGGAAAGTTTCCGAAGCGTCAGTGATATCATCCTTCATTGTTTTTATATCTATTCTCACAACCTTTTTGTTCAAGTCTTCAGATATTTTAGCAATGAGGACAGCAGTATCGTCCGTAAAGCTTTTTGCTGATTTTTCAAGATATGTGTTAATCTCAAGCATGCTTTCAAAGCTGCTGCCACGCAGCTCCATCAGCCTGTTTATGATATCGACTATTTCAGTAAAATATTCTGTAAGCTCATTTTTAAGCTCATTGAGATGAATCATCTGGAGTATTTTCCCACAACTTCCTTCAGCATATTTTCGGTTACAGGTTTGAGAATAACATTGTCAAACCCACTTGTCCTGAGCTGCGAAGCTTCCGAGACGTCCGCAGTAAAGGCGATACACTTAGCTGATTTCCATTTGTATTTATTTTTTACATTTTCAAGAACATCGAGACCTGTTTCAGTAGGTCCAAGCCTAAAGTCTATAAACAATATATCAGGAATTATGTTATTTTCGTGAGAAAAATTATCCAATTTTTTCAAAGAATCGAAAATAAAAACTTCATGTTCAAGCTTTGTCAGTATGAAATTGCACATTTTCAGATGCAGGCCGTTGTCGTCAACAATAAATATTTTCATCAGGCACTCCGTAGCACTATATGAGTTTGTTCGTATTAAGAACCAAAACCGCCTGACCATCCCCAAGAATAGTTATCCCGCCGACATAAGAAAGGTGTGAGAAGTATTCAGGTACAGGTTTTATTGCTATATCAATGCGGTTTATAAGTTCATCCACCATAAGCCCGACTTTCCCCATATCGGTATTGGTGATTACTATGCAGACCTCATCCGGCAGCTCCCCGGGCTCTTCATCCAGAAGCCCTTTCATGCTGTAGAGAGGCAGCACCATCCCCCTGTAATGCACAGCAAGACCATAATGCAGATCTTTGATTTTTTCCTTGGGCAGCTTGATTGTTTCGGCAACATTTTCAATGGGTATTGCATAAACAACAGAACTGAGCTTAACCAGAAGTGCAGTGGAAACACCTATAGTCACAGGTATTTTCAGAACAAATCTTGAGCCTTCTCCCATGGTTGATTGTATGTCTACAAAGCCGCCGAGATTGACGACACTGGTCTTAACCACATCCATTCCGACCCCTCTGCCGGATATGTCAGTAACTTTTTCTGCGGTTGAAAAGCCGGGTTCAAGGATAAGCTGCATGATCTCCTTCTCGCTTAACTCCGCATCGGCGGACACAAGCTTGTTAGAGATAGCTTTTTCCCTTACTTTAACGGTGTTTATCCCCTTACCGTCATCTATTACTTCAATATAAACGAAGCTGCCTTCCTGATAAGCTTTAAGGATAACTGTGCCGACAGGTGTTTTGCCGGATGCCTGCCTTTCCTCCGCTGTTTCTATGCCGTGATCGCATGAATTGCGGAGAAGATGCACTAGAGGATCACTGAGAAGGTCAGCAACTTTTTTATCTATCTCTGTATCTTCCCCGATTATACGCAGGTCGATCTGTTTATTTTGTTTCCTTGATATATCCCTTACAACTCTGGGAAACTTCTGAAATACCTGTTTTATCGGGATCATACGCAGTGAGAGTATATCCCTTTGCAGATCCTGTGAAATACGTGCAATAAGATTTGCATTATCCTTAAGTTCCTTCACCAGAGATGAAGGAAGCGCATACTCACGGGCTATCTTCTGAATGAGGTATTCATTAGCATTTTTTGCTACCACAAGCTCGCCTATAGTATTGGTAAACTTGTCTATTTTCTCCTGATCCACCTTCATTGTCTGAGAGCCGACTTCCTGCTGAGTAACACCCGCAGCCTGCTGTTTTGCGGAGACAGGTGTGCCTTCCTTCGCTGTTCCGGAAACAGCTTTCATAACTTCCTGTTTTTTCAGAGCTTTATCAAGTTCATCCTTACCGAGCTTACCCTCTTCAACAAGGATATCACCGAGTTTTTTCTGCTTGCTTAATGCATCCTGAATGTCATCTTCTGTTATCTTACCGTCACGAACAAGAAGCTCTCCAAGCATTTTAGGAGGCGATTTAAGATCCTCAAGGTATTTAAGAATACGCTCCATATGAGCATCAAAAGGCTTTGACCCTTTTATACATTTTTCAAGTTCTTCCGCTATACTGAATAGATCGTCAAAACCTATAAACTTGGCGGCGTTTTTCAGCCCGCCGGCTCCTCTCAGCACCTGCCTGACATCAAGCTCCCCGCCTTCGGACGCCATATTCATTATTTCTATAAACTGTTCAAGCTGCTTGATAAATATCTTCACTTCCTCATTGACAACAGTCATTGAGCTTTTCATATTCTCAAGGTTTGAAGTAAGCTTTTTAAGCACACGGTAAGAGTCGGGAACAGGGGTCATTCCATTTCTTGTAAGCCCTGTAAGCATATCCCTGATATCACTGACAACAGAAAGAATAATATCCGCAGCCTTCTTATCAAACATGATTCGGCCGCTTCTTATATCATCCAGAACACTTTCAACAAGATGAGCAAACTCCTCAAGAAAACGGAAACCAACGTAACCGCAGTCACCTTTGATGGTGTGGAAAACACGGAAAAGGTCATCAATACCCGGTCCACCGCCGCTTCCGTCTTTTTCAAGCTTTAATGTGACTGATTCTATTGATTCAAAATAATCATCTATGCTCGCAGTAAGTTCACCCAGAAGTTCAGCATCTATCCCCTCCATTGTTATATAATCCGCAGGTGCGGATTCAGGGGCGCTTTGCTCATTGGCCGCAGTAACAGAAGGTTCCTCTTTACTTGCTTCAGGCTCATCCAAAGATGCTGAACAAACTGAAATAACACCGGGCTCGAACCCGAAATCAGCAAGATCAGCCGGCTCAAGATCGCTTATACCGTAGACTTCCGGCTGAAGATATATTTCAAAAGGATTCAGGCTGTCTATAGAAGGAACAGAGGTCTTATCTGCGATGCAGAAATACTCCGCCGAACTCATTTTAAGGTTGGACAAAACAGGGAGCGGATCATAGCCGTTTTCAAGCATTTCTGAAGTAAAGTGGAAATCAGCTCTGTAGGGTTTTCCGCCTTTTCTCCCTGCTGTTTTCAGCTTGGAGCGTATTTCAGGGCAGGATACATAAGCAGATACTTCATCAGTTTCATCTGAGATAACAGCAGGTTTCTCGGCTGAATCTTCTTCGCCGGAGGAAAGGTGATAGCTTTCAAGCTCACGCCTGATTCCTTCTTCATCCACAACATACTCTCTGCCTTCCTTCGCTGCACAAACCATCTCATAGATACCGTCAACGGCTTTAAGTATGCTGTCCACAAGTTCGCTGGTTACGCTGAGTTCTTTATTACGAAGCTTGTCCAGCAGTGTTTCAAGGTGGTGCGTAAAAGCGGATATATGGTCAAAACCAAACCCAGCCGCACTACCTTTTATAGTGTGGATGGAGCGAAAAACCGAGTTGACAAGTTCAGGGTCATCAACAGCTTCAATTTTGAGAACATCTTCATTAACCTGCTCAAGAAGTTCCGACGCTTCGTCAAGGAAAGACCTGCGGAACTTTTCCATATCTATTTCAGCCATACCCCACCCCGTCAGGAAATACCAAGAAGCATTTTTATGTTTATTATCAGTTCCTCAGGTTTCACAGGCTTGGTTATGTACAGATTAGCACCGGACATATAGCCTTTTCTGCGGTTTTCCGCCTCTTCCTGAGTGGTAATTATAATAACAGGTGTTTCCTTCCCTGTTTTTCTGAGTTCTTTTATAAACGTTATACCGTCCATTCTGGGCATGTTAAGATCACACAGAATAAGGGAAAAAGAATTTTTTACAGACTTTTCCAGGGCGTCCATGCCGTCTATCGCCTGTTCGGTGTCAAAGCCGGCGGATTTGAGGATATTGGCGTGAAAATGCCTCACCATGTCCGAGTCATCTACTATAAGAACTTTAAACGCCATTGTCTTACCCCTTGTAATAAACGACATTTCTGCCGAACCTTTTAATTGAGAAAGCGGTTGTAATGCGTCCCACAGACTCGCTGTGACCAAGGAAGATGTAGCCGCCCCTGTTAAGGGCTATGTAATAGTGATCCACAACCTGCTTTCTGGAAATTTCATCGAAATAGATGAGTACATTACGGCAGAATATGAAGTCAAAGCCTCTCTGCCTTCTCATCTGCATTTTGTCATTCAGGTTTATATGTTCAAACCGCACCATATCCCTTATGGCTTTCACAGGAACATGGGATCCGTCAATGTAGTTAAAATATTTTTCATAATACTCTTCGGGCACATCTTTCACACTTCTGTCGTCATAGCGGGCGTTCTTTGCTTTTTCCAGAGCAGAGAGATCAATATCCGTAGCAACAATCTCCACGTTCCAGTCCTCATGCTTATCCAGCAATTCACGCACGATGATGGCAAGGGTATAAGGCTCCTCACCTGTGGAGCATCCTGCGGACCAGATACGGATCGTGTCATCTTTTTCTTTTTCTTTTTTCTCAGCTATTTCCTGAAGGCAGAACTCTGCAAATACTTCCAGAGTTGCAAATTCACGGAAAAAATATGTCTCGTTGACAGTTAGAAGGTTCATAAGCTCCTGAAACTCAATCCCTTCCCTGTCCTTAAATTTCAGAAAACGGATATAGTCACGGGCGGATTCTATGCCAAGGGCAAAAAGACGCTTTTCCAGTCTCTTATTTATAAAATAGCGCTTTTTATCTTCAAAATTTATCCCTGACTTTTTATAGATAAAAGCAGTAAGATCTTTGTAGTCCTCAAGCGTAACAACAAACATTTACTGCTCCGCTATCAGTGCCTTCAGGCTGAGAAGCTCTTCTTTAACATCGTCTTCAGCAACCTTAAGTCTGCGTTCAATTATTTTAATGGCTCTCTCCCTGTTCAGTACCGCAAGTTTATCAAGAGCGGCAAGCATTACATTCATGTCTTCCTCTCCGACAAACTCTTCAAAGATATCTTCTTTGTCCTTCAGGCACAGCCTGAAAGCGATTCCCATAAAGGTGATACGGTTATCCGAATCAAGGTTTTGATCCTTCACTCCGTTGATTACATATTTTTCATACTCAAACGGAAGAACGTCAACATCATCTCTTATCATTATTTTCAGGATTGAGCCTGATATCTCATTGAAAAACAATGTGTTTTTATTATTAAGAAAAGTCAGCAAAAACGGCAGATGCTCCCTTGTGCCGCACTCAGCAACCATGCGGAAGACAGACGGCTTATAAAAGCTGTCCATGTTCACACCTCCGAGTATATCCAGAACAGTATCAACCACTTCCTGTCTGGCGAAATGAGTAAAAGTTTCCAGACAGGAGATACGGAGCATGGGTTCGTTTGAAGTCTCAAAAATCTCCAGAATATCACCCAGAGATTCCTCATCGTTTATTTTGCCCAGATATTCAACAGCAGTTATCTGCACATTCGGCGCCTTATCCTTCAAAGCAGCTCTCAGAGCAGGAATACAGTATTTTGATCCTGTGGCAACAAGGCTGTCAAGAATCAGCTTGCGTACTTCTTTATCGGAGTGATCCATAATTGATGTGAGAAACGGTACCGCATCCTCACCCTTTGAGCCGAAGATCTCAATGGCACAGTTTCTTATAAATGCGTCGGATGACTCAAAAAATTTCGCAATTGAAGAGAAATGCGGTGTTGTATCAAGCAGCTTAAGCCCTTCCACCATCAGTTCCTTAACCATGCGGCTGTCCTCTCTTACAAGAGCAGATATAAGTTCGGGTATAAGTTCCTCTGAACGCAGAGTTATTATGTCCTCAACAGCATATAGTCTTTCAGTTTCGTCTTCATTCAGGAGTGATGCCTTTATGCTCTGAATATCCATCTGCTTCTCCGTGCGCTCACATCAAATTGTCAGGGTACTATCTTTTTTACTACAGCCAGAAGATCAGCCGGTTTAAACGGCTTAACAATCCACGCTTTAGCACCAGCTTTTCTGCCTTCCTCTTTCTTCTCCGCCTGAGATTCAGTGGTAAGCATGATAATTGGCGTAAACTTGTGTTTAGCCATATTTTTTACTTCTTTAATAAGCGTTATGCCGTCCATATTGGGCATATTCAGGTCGGAAATGATCAGATTAAATCTATCATTCTCAAGCTTAGTCAGCGCATCCTTGCCGTCACGGGCGTCTACTACTTCATAGCCCGCCGACTTCAGCGTAGCGGCGACAAGCTGCCTCATGGTTATGGCATCGTCAACTATCAGTATCCTTTTCAAGTTTTCCCCCTGTCAGATACCCAGCCCGTAAAGTCCCATGACCCTTGAGACTTCACTGCTTTTCCCTGTTATTTCATATTTTATTCCCTTCTCCTTCAATGTATTAAGGAGAGAGACAAGTATATTTACAAAAGTTGTGTCCATTGTCCGCACTGCTGAAAGATCTATTTCTGCAGCAGGTTTTGCCGCAAGATTTGTCTCTTTAAGCACGCTCAAAGCTTCTTCTACCATAAAGTTTTCACACTCTTCGGGAAAAACGATCTTAAGCTTTGATTTCAGTGGTCTTATATCCATTTCACCACCCCCTTTTAACAACCCTGCTGAGTTCTCCGGCTATTTTTGTACTGGGTATAACAACATCCGCTCCACCCCTTGCGATTGCCTCTTTCGGCATACCGAAGACTATGCAGCTTTCTTCGGATTCGGCTATTGTAAAGCCTCCTCCTTTGCGTATTTTTACCATACTGTTGGCGCCGTCATCCCCCATGCCTGTCATGAGAATTCCGATTGTTTTATCCCCGAAGCAGCTCTGTACAGAATCCATCATAACGTCCACACTGGGTACAAAATGATGCTCCGGTTTTTTTGTGAGTCTTATAATTATCTTACCGCCTGGTTTTTTGTATAGTGTCATGTGGAAGCCGCCTTTACCAAGGTAGCACACACCCGGACGCACTTCCTCTCCGGCTTCCGCTTCTTTTACATGAATGCGGCAGTATTCATTAAGTCTTCTGGCATATGTGGCAGTGAATGACGGCGGCATATGCTGAACCATGAAAACCGCAGCGGGAAAGTTTTTTTCAAGCTCTGGCAGGACATCAAAAATGGTTTTCGGTCCGCCAGTGGATATTCCTATGCAGACAGCGGGGTATTCATCCAGCTCAAGCGGTTCTTCCTCTTCCTGCTCAACAACAAGCTTCTTTTTTACAGGTTTCGCTGTTTTTCTGCGTAGTTTGGAATTACCTGCCTTTACAGCCGCTTTAACTTTTGTAAGAAGGTCTTCCCTGACTTCATCAATATTGATGGAAACAGTTCCGCCGGGTTTTGCCACATAGTCAAATGCCCCAAGCTCCATAGCCTCAAAAGTGGTTGCTGCGCCCTCCTGCGTGAGCGAACTGAGCATTATAACAGGGCAGATATTCTCTTCTATTACAATGCACAACGCAGTCAAACCATCCATTACAGGCATGTTTATGTCCATTGTAATGACATCCGGTTTAAGGGCACGGGCTTTGGTTACGCCGTCCTGACCGTCTCTTGCTGCACCGACAACCTCTATGTCCGGATCGGACTCCAGCATTTCCCTGACTTTTTTCCGCATAAGAGCGGAATCATCCACAATAAGAACTTTTATCATCCGGTACCCGCAGTAGTTTTTAAAAGTCTCTGAAATACTTTTTAAGAGCTTATCTTTTCGAGTTTCTTCTTCTCCGCTTTGCTGAAAAGCTCATCAACATTCAGAAGAAGGATCATTCTCTGCTCTCCGCTTAAGTTGACCACGCCCTCAAGAAACTGGCTGTCAACACCTGCACCGAGAACAGCAGGAACAGAGTCTATACTGTCAGCCGACACACGGAGAACTTCATCTACGAAATCCACAACAAAGCCCACACGAATGCTGGAAAGGTTGGCTATTATCACTCTGGTAAATTCATCCTTATCCCTGACGGGGAGTTCAAAGCGTTTTCTTAAGTCTATAAGCGGTATAACCTCGCCCCTGAGATTTACTATTCCTTCCACGAATGCAGGGGTTTTCGGTACTCTGGTCACATTGGTATATCTGTTTATTTCCTGAACCTTCTCAATAAAGATGCCGTATTCCTCATCTTCAATAGTGAAGGTCACTATCTGTTTTTCTTCGGCGGAAGAACCTGATGAATCTGCCATAACCAAACTTCCTCCTTCCTGTTTTGCTAGTTTTTTCAGAGCTTCGATCTCTTTGTTACGGAGCAGGTTAGAGCTTTCCAGAATCATAACAAGCCTTTCGCCCTGCTCTGCCTTGATAATTGCTGAAATTTCGTTTCCGCTTTCAGCAAATACCTTGGGGGGTTCTTCTATGGATGCTTCGGATACGCTCAATACCTCGCTGACTTTGTCAGCAACGAAACCCACAAGCGTGTTTTCGATCTCAATTATAACCACTCTTGTGTCTTCGGTTTCTGATGCGGCTTTCCTGCCGAATTTTTTGTGAAGCGAGATCATAGGAATCACCTGCTCACGCAGGGAGAATATACCTATGACATAGCTTTCCATTCCGGGAACAGTAACATATTCCGGCAGGCGGATAATCTCATTTATTTTATGTATTTCAATTGCGTAGCCCTGTCCGTCTATCTCGAAACTTATAAAACGTCTGTAGTCGGACATTTCTTTATCAGGCACTTCAGCCTTGATCGGCATTCCTCTCTGAACGGCGGCTTCATCAACCCTGCGCTGAAATTCCGATATATTCACCAACTCACCGGAATCAAGAACCTGTACAAGCCTTGTCCCTTCCTTTGTGTGCATTTTCAAAACACCGGCAATAAACTTTTTATCAGCACCGCCGTTGAGCATTTCAGGAAGTTCTTCATAAGAGCCGGATTCTGTGGACTTAACCTCGCTTACGGATTCCACTACAAAGCCAATCTCAAGACCGTTTTTTTCTGTGACAATAACCCTTGTATCCTCACCGTGGACACACTGGTTTATGTAACCAAGACGCAGAGAAAGATCCAGAACAGGAAGAACGCTGCCTCTTAAGTTGCTTATACCTAAAACAAAAGCTGGCATTTTAGGCACACGGGTAACCTTTGGCAGGCGGATAATCTGCCTGACCTCGTCTATAGGTATTCCGAAGTATTCTGAACCAACGGTAAACGAAACATACTTTTTATCAGAATGCTCCGCCCCGCTTAATACCTCTTCGGGGCTTAATTTAGCCATAACTGCTCCTTAAAAATCAGTAAGCCTGCATCTCATCAGCAAGAGAAGCAACCTCCTCCGCAGCGGCAGAAATCTCATTAAGTCCTTTCACCTGCTCATCAGCAGCAAGCTTGGCCTCATCTGTGAGTTTTTTAAGCTTTTCCGCCACTTCAAGACTTTCATTGCATGCCTCGTTCACCCTTACAACCATGCTTTCACCCTCTTCAAAGAAAGCCTGAGAAACTCTGCGTGTTTCTGCGGCGGCGGATCTGAGCCTGACTGTTTCAACAAGGTTGACAACGGCAACTTCCGATTTCTCGATCTGCACACGGATAAGCTGACCTATCTCCTGAAGCTCCGTCTGGAAATTATCTGTCTGTTCGTACATTTCCTCAAGAATATCCTTCATTTTATCCGCATTGTCTGCCGACTCGCTGGCGAGGGAGCGTATATCCGATGCAACGACAGAAAAACCTCTGCCGAACTCACCTGAACGCGCTGCTTCAATGCTTCCGTTAACAGCGAGCATGTTTGTCTGTATGGCGACATTATTTATTGTATCAACAATTTTTCTTATACTGCTGAATGACTTGTAAAGTTGTTTGACTTCTGTGCTTATCTCTCTGATGCTTTCAATGCTTTTCACAAAACCAAGAGCCACAAGCTCTATTCCGTTATGAAAACCTCTGTATTCCTGTTTGAAGCCTTCAACGCCGGGCAGGACTTTATTTTTAAAAATCTCTCTTGCTTCCCCAAGCTTGCCTTCAGCCATAAGACGCACTATTTCTCCCGCACCGAGGTGAACATGGTTGTGAGGTTCTCGGATTGCATGGTAGCATTTTTCCTCGTCATGGTCGTGTGGCTTGTATGTAAGATACCATGCACCAAACGGGCATTTTGAGGGGTCAAGCTGTCCTTCAAATACAGTGTTGTTATTGATCGCTTCTTCGAGCTGGTTTATGAATACAATGTGATCAAGAGCTTTTATATCTTCCTGATCTGTCAGAATTTTTTCACCTTCAACCATCATAACAGCCCAGCATTCGTTACCTTCGTCGAGGAGCTTCTGCATAGTGTTAAACTCGTACTTAATTCCGCCAAGTTCTTCACCCATTTCCTGTGTTCCGGTGTCTATCTGGTCAATTGCCTTAAGAATCTCTTCCGCAGAGGCATTGAGTTCTTCAATCGTAGCGGAAAGCTCTTCCGCTGCCGCTGCAACCTCTTCGGATGATTTAGACATATCAGTGGAGTTTTTAAGCTCTTCAGACATTTCAGCAATTTCATTAGCCGCCGCAGTAAGCTCGGCAAATGCCTTTGCCTGCTCTTCGGTGAATTTGCTCACTTCCTCAGATGCGGTGGCATTCTGTTCTGTTGCTGCCGCAAGACGGTTTACAATATCAAGGGATTTGCCCGATTCCATGCAAATCTTTTCTGAATCAGTCTTAATTTTGCTTACCTGCTCACGCATAACCTTGGCAGCATCATTGATGGCAGTACATTTATTGCTTATGAAATCAGCTTTGAAGAGGTTTGTCTTTGAGCGTTTGGTAAAGGTATTGACCTTTTCCACCACACGGCTTACCTGGTCAAGTGATGAGTCTATGACTATTTTAATATCTTTTGCTGCGCCTTCTGAAACTTCCGCCAGAGTACGCACCTCATCCGCCACAACGGCGAAGCCTTTGCCGTGTTCCCCTGCTCTTGCTGCCTCGATAGCGGCATTGAGGGCAAGAAGGTTAGTTTGGTCGGCTATTTTTTTAACAACCTGAACAATCTGCTCAATGGAGCCTGCTTTTTCCTTAAGCTGTTCGACAAGAGAAGTGGATTCCACAACCTTATTAGTCGTATTATCAACACTTTCTCTAAGTTCCTTCACAGCGTTCACGGTGTTTTCAACACGGTCGTTCATCCGGCTTACAGCTGCATCGTATCTTATTGAGTTATCAAAAACCTTACGGCTCACCTGTTCAAGCTGGACTGTTTCGTTTTTGATATTGTCGGAGGTTCTGCTGACCTGTGCAGATGCCACAGTTACCTGAACCATGGCTGAACCGAGCTGGGTGGCCGCACTGCTGGACTGCTCAATGGCTGAAGCCATCTCCTCCGAAGCGGTGGCAAGCCTTTCCGCATTTGCCTGTTGCTTGGCAAGGGTTCTGCTGCGCGCTTTTTCAGCGGCATTTCTTTTTGCTTCATCTCTTTTTCTCTGAAGCTCTTCTCCCTCTTTCTTCACAAGCCCAGTTCTGCCTTCAAGGCTCGACGGCTTAGCCAGTTTCTTCATAGTTTCCTCCGAATAATTTCAGAATATTTCCAATGTATCCAATATTTCGTTTTCTATTTTAAGCCTGAGTGTAAAATCTGTTTCTTTTCCGGTATGAACATCCTTGGCTTTGACGTTTATAATACCGCTTTCATCTATCATGAAAGAAATGTCTATTAAAGGCTCACTCTCGTCATTTTCATCCAGCTCCACCGAAAATCTGCCCAAACTAGCAAAATGTTCAGGGTTTTCTTCGAGGGAATTTCCTATATTTAATGAGGATTTTGCCATATCCTGAAGCACATGAACAGTAATATTTTTCCTTTCCAGTTCAGGTGTGGTGAAAATCATACTAAATTCCACCGGATAAACTTCATTCTTTCTAAGTATAACTTCAAAATTCCCGTTATCATCCTCAACACCAAGGTTGTGAGATGTAACATCATAAAAGACCTTATCCTTTATCACGCCGGAAATCATGGCGGCATTAACCGCAGCACCGCTGACAACAGCCTCCTCAGGGTTCATATCTTTTCTCACCTTATCAGCGAAAATATCCGACACAAGCCTGCGCACACTGTGTATTCTTGAAGCTCCGCCCACAGGCAGAACCTTTGCGATATCATCTGTCTTTAATCCGTTTGACTCAAGCAGGTTTTCGATAATATTCCTGATCCCCTTAGTCAGAGATGAAGTGATCGCATCGAAAGTCTCTCTGGTGATCGTCTCTTTAAAGTGCAGGGCGCCTTTTTTAGTAACCGTAATATAAGGCACAACAAGGTTTACCTCATTCAGAGAGGAAAGCTCCATCTTAGCTTTTTCAGCCTGAAACAAAAGCTGCTGGTATGCTATGGGGTCGCTTTTCAAGTCTATATCATGCTGACGGCGGAAGTTTTCTATAAAGTATTCAGCAACGGCAACATCAAAATCCACACCCCCTATTTCAGTTGAACCGCCGGTATAAAGTACTTTGCAGCAGTCCTCATTCATCTCAATAAGGCTTATATCCAACGTGCCTCCGCCAAGGTCGAAAACCATGCAGACATCACCTGTGTTTTTGCCGATGTTGTTGTAAAAAAGAGCGGCGGATGTGGGTTCGTTCAAGAGGCGCAGGACATTAAAACCTGCATTCTCAGCGGCAGATCGCACCGCTTCTCTCTGGTAGTGATCAAAATAAGCAGGCACAGTGACCACAGCATCTGCTTCGGTTTCACCGCAGTAGTCCACAAAGCTTTTTTTAAGCTTGCGGAAGATAAGAGATGCAAGTTCCTCCGCCCTGTACCCCCTGCCGTAAAGAGGAAACAGCATATCTGTTCCCATGTATCTTTTGATATTGGCAATGGTATGTTCAGACTCAAGAAGCTGCATACTCTTGGCGTTATCGCCTATCACAGCCTCATTTTCATTCTTGAAATATATAACAGACGGCAGATACCTCTTGCCGCTTTCAGAGCTTATTATATCTATTCCGCCGCCTTCTCTGCAGACGGCTATCATAGAGTTGCTTGTGCCGAAATCTATTCCTACGCAGCGCTTCATCTTTTCACTCCCGTCTCCTCCTCTATTTTACTGAGGATGTAATCGGTCAGAATACTGAAATCCATAGCGCCTCTGCTGGTTGGGGCATAAAGATTCATAGGCAGTCTTGCTTCCGGAGCTTCAGCGATTTTCACATCGCTTCTTATGCGGGGAGTTACCATATCCTCACCGAAGTTCTCGTAAAGCTCTTTCATCACCTTTTTTGCGTGGTTGCTTCTTATATCGTGCTGATTTGGTATTATCCCCATAATCCGCAGTTCGGGGTTATGCGCCATGTTTATGCGGTAGATATTCTGAGCAAGCTGCGCCAGCCCTTCAATAGCAAGGAAGTTAAGCAAAACAGGTATAAGGACAAATCTGGACGCCACAAGGGCATTCAGGGTAAGCACGGCAACAGTGGGCGGTGTATCTATCAGTACGTAGTCATATTTTTCTTTAATATCGAAAATACATCTGGTTAGCTTCGCCTCAACACTGACTCCATCAAGAAGTTTGCGCAGATCGTGATGGGAAAAACCTGTTGAGGCAGGAATAATGTCATACAAACCGTGTGCCGGTTTAAAAACAGCATCCGCCGCAGTGTACTCTCCAAGCACTGCCCCGTAAATATTAGGGTATGTATCGTAGGTATTTACGCCGGACCAGTAGGAAAGGTGAGCCTGCGGATCAAGGTCGATCATAAGAATCTTTTTCCCTTTGCCTCCGGCGGCTGCTCCTATATTCAGAACGGCAGATGTTTTGCCGCTCCCTCCTTTTTTATTCGCAAAAGTAATTACTTCTCCCATAATGCCTGAATAATACCATGCAGAAGGCTGCAAGCGCAAGATAAGTATGTTCTAAGCCTCTGAAAAAGAAGACATAGTTTATTATGAGCGTTTAAAGCAGCTTTATCACTGAAAGCAATGTTTTCTGTTCAATCCAATTAAAAAAGCACCGATTCCTTATTATTTCTTGACAATGATTTTGCCATGTTATAGAAGTTTTTCTCACGCCCTCGTAGCTCAGGAGGATAGAGCGATTGATTCCTAATCAATAGGCCACATGTTCGAATCATGTCGAGGGCGTTTATAAACGGGCGGATCAACTCCGCCCGTTTTTTTTATTTAGGGGTCACATCCCGTATCACAGATGTAAAGCCTGCGTTCTTTCCGTTAAGCTCTATGAGCTGGATGCTGAACTCAATGATAAGCTTCGCACCGTCCTTCCTTAAGGCGGGAACTTTCAGCATTTTGCCATTGTACGCTGTCTGACCTGTTTCAAGAACTCTGTAAAAACCGTCCCAGTGCCTTTTTCTGTGCTTTTCGGGAATGATAACATCAAGGTTACTGCCTGTGACTTCATCAGCACTGAAACCGAAAATCATTTCGCAGCCTCTGTTCCAGTAGCGTATATTCCCATCAGCATCCACATACAGTATGCCGTCGTCACATTTTTCCGCCATCTGAAAAATAATATCCTTCATAATCCGCCTCCACTACACTGAGTTTACGGCATTTTAAACATAAAATAATTGACAGCGATCAAGATTATAAAAAGATACCGCCCGCCGGTAAATGCGGACGGCTTTTAAGATATCGAATGAGGTAAATAATTCTTAACTGTTTTTGCCGTTTTCATCCATATATTCAAGGAGTTTTGCGGCACGTTTGCCGTATTCGCTGTTTCTGCCTGCCATTTTAAGGAAACGGCGGGCATTTACACTATCTCCGGCTTTATAGTATGACAAGCCTGCCATATAAGAGCCGTAAGCTCTGTTGCCTTCTTTTTCTGTTGCTCTCACAAATGTTTCTGCTGCTCTTCCATAGTCCTTTTTATAAAAGTATGCCACAGCCTTTGAACTTAAGGCCCTGTCTGAGCATCCGGCGGCTACAGCCTTGTCCAGAATATTAATGGAGTTTTCAAACTGTCCGGCTTTTCTCGCTACATTGCCGGCGAAAACCATGTCACGGCACTCCAGACGGGTTTCTTTCATAGCTGCGCTGAATAGTTCTGCGGATTCATCATAAACCTTGGCTCTGGCGAGAAGACGTGCAGCCGTTACTTTTTCTTCCGCTGTCACACCGCCTGCCCTTACATATGTCTTCATAGCAGATACGCCCTCTTTCATTCTCTTATCATCAAGGGCAAAAGCGGCATAAAATTTCCACCACTCAGGGTTCTGCGATGTATCTATCCTTTCCTTGAGCATTGAGTAGAAGGAGTCCTTCCTTCCTGCTCTGTGGGTTGCCATCAGAACAGCTCTGGCATCGGAATCATCCATGCTTTTAAACTCCGCAGGAGTAAACAGAGATGCCGCCTTGCTCCACTGTTCCTGCGCAAAGTATACAGAAACGAGTATTTTCTTTTCCTGCATATTCAGACCGCCGAGGGAGGCAAGTTTGCCGAGAAGCTGTTCGGCTTTTTTATATTCTTTATTTTCGTATGCAAGAAGCGAGGCGTTTTCCCACATCTGCCTGTTGTTTTCATAGAAGTTTGCGCTGTCTTCAAATTCTTTCATGGCACATTTTTTATCCTGCTTTTTCAGGCAGATATTACCCATAATCATGCTGAGAAGACCATGCGGGGCATCGGGAAATTTGGTTCTGTATTCTTTTACAGCTTCCTCAGCCTTGCTTAACTCGCCTTTGTCATAGTAATCATGGGCTTTGTTATAAGCAGAACGAACCGCCGGCGATATATCTTTTTCCGCTTCGGCAGCAAAAGCACCTGCGGATGCCAGCACTACGAGGATTATTAACAGCTTTTTCATCAGAATCTCTCCAGCGTAAAGTTTACGACCACTACCATACGTACATTAACAGCCTCGCCCCCTTTAATAGCGGGGGTGAACTTCCATTTTCTCACAGCAGCAAGGGCAGAGTTTTCAAAAACATTGGGAGGGTCTGATTTAACTGCCTGCGGATTTACCACATTGCCCTGCCTGTCCAGCGTAAAACTGACGGTTACACTCCCTTCTATCCTGTTATTCACAGCATAACGGGGGTAATCCGGTCTGACGCTTACAGTCTGTCTCGGTTTGTTATCCAGATCGCTCAGATTATAAACAGCATCGGAAGGCACCGAAACCGGAGCGCTTATACTGGGAAGATCAGCAGGTTTAACCTTGACTTCCGAAACCTGAATAGCAATACCCGTATCACCTGCATCAACATCTGCCTCCAATGGAATATCCTGCATAACAGGCTGCGGTGTGGGCATACGTTCTGTTTCCGGTTCTTTGGGGAGTTCGTGTTTCTCCTGCTGAATATTTTCCGCTGCTTTTTCACTCATCATCACACGAAAAGAATCACTCTTATCTGATGTGTCAAAATTATGTTCACGGTTAACGGTGATGAACACAGCAAAGATCAGGAGTGTCATCACAAACGCCAGAAACCACTTCAGAACGTTTATGCCGATTGCAGAAGCCCTGCTCACTGTCCGCCCTTCGCCGCCAGACTCACATGGTTCACACCGGCAAGACGGCACTGATCCATTATTTCAACCACAGTCTCAACCCTTGCGTTTTTATCAGCTATAACCACAGCCGCTGCTTTGGGGTTGTCGGAAAGCATAACAGAGACTCTCCCTCTTACGCTTCTTATATCCACTTCCTCATTATCCATAAAGATGCGCCCCTCGCTTGTCACGGCTATCAGCACAGAGGAATCCTCCCTCTTCTGAGCCGTAGAGGCTACGGGTTTTTCAACCTCAACCCCTGTCTCTTTCACAAAACTTGTGGTTACAATGAAAAAAATCAGAAGCAGGAAAATAAGGTCGATCATCGGTGTCATATCTATAGCAGTGGAACTGCCTGAGGAACGTCTCGCTATACGCTGCATGACTGCCCTCCGATGTATGTTATTTTTTCAGCATTTATTTTGTTGATAAGCCTTATCTTCATTCTCTGAAGAAAAGGAAGAGCAATAAGCCCGGGTATCGCCGCCACAAGCCCCCACATTGTTGTGGAGAGCGCACTTGAGATGCCGTGGGCAATCATTGCGGGTTCGCCTGTTCCGCTTTCCGCCATTACGATAAACGCCATCAGCATGCCCCAAACAGTTCCCGTAAGCCCCAGCATAGGCGCTGCGGCTGTGCCTATCCTTATGCCGGAGAGTCTGTGTTCAAGGAGCCTTATGTATTTGCCCAGATAAGGGGAAAGCTGTTTCTCATTTTCATAAACTATATGAAGAGCGTTAAGCTCCGCACGCACCTTTTCTGTAATGCGTGACACATCGCTCCCTTTTGAGGGGAGCAGAAGCCAACCGTAAAGAAACAGTCTGTCTATAATGCAGAACCAAATATAAATGTTCAGAAAAAATATCATTGTCTGAACAGTGTTATCGGTTGCGACTTTGAAAATTTCGCCTATCATTTTTCAGTTCCCGCAGAATTAAAAACCTTCATCCCTGCTTCCTGAAGCCTGTCCAGAAGAGTTTCGGCACGTCTTGCGAAAAAGGTATGCGCCAGCATAACGGGTATCGCCACTATTAGTCCGAACATTGTGGTTATGAGTGCTTCAGAGATACCGCCTGCCATAAGCCTAGGGTCACCGGAGCCGTAAAGGGTTATTACGTGAAAAGTTCCTATCATCCCAGTAACTGTACCGAGAAGACCAAGCATCGGTGCGACTGCTGCGCAGGTTGAGAGCAGCGAAAGGTTTCTTTCTATTACAGGAACTTCTTTGAGAAGAGCCTCATTGAGTATATTCTCCCTCGCCTGCAATGTGCAGGAGCGGTAAGGGATTATCGCCATGCACACTCTGCCCAGAGGGGTCGATTTTATCCCTTCTGCGGAGTTAAGCGCATCATCTGCTTTTCCTTTTTCAAGCTTTTCAGCTATCTCATCCACAATATTAAGCCCGCCGAGCCCTTTGAAATACAGGCTGAATGTCCTCTCAAACATGAGCAGAACGGCAAATACAGCAACAAGGATAATAGGCACGATCAGCAGACCGCCCTTTTTGAGCTGCGAGGCAAGCGTGATTTTATTTTCCCACTGTTTAAAGACAGCTCCGCCGGAAAAATCAAGAGCCATATCATCGGTATCGCCCTTAAAATAATCTTCTATGAGTCCTCTCTCTTTTGAAGGAACTCCTGCAACTTTCTGCAATCCGCCTTCCATGCTTCTGGCAAGATAACCGTATTCCCCGCCATCTTTGTAAAGGTCGGCGAAGGTACCTACAGAAAGCACCTGAACATCTTTCAGAGTTCCGTCCGTATCGGTAACTGACATATCACGAAGACTTACAGAGGATGAGTAATTTATGAAATCCAGATAACTGTCGGCGAGAAAATTAAGCTTAGTCAGAGGCTCTTCCCCTTTCATAAAAAAGTCGTGCCCGCCGGGAACTGCATAAGCGGGATATTCCTGCGCCATTACAAAAAAGTCCTGCATAGAGGCTTCAACAGAAGCTTCAATCTGGGTGAAGTTGCTGTTTTCACGTCCCAAAGCTTCACGGTTGCCGTTGATTGCTTTTATATAGCCTTCGCTCTCTTTACGCAGAGAGTCTGCTTCGGCATCAAGTGCTGCAAGCTGCCTTTCAAGGGAAGCTACTTCACTCTTCATTTTTGTTTTGTCGTTTCTGAGCGCCTGTAGCTCTTTTTCTATATTTCTGGAAACAGTCTCTGATTCCTGAATAAGGTCTTTATATATAACTCTTAAGTCTTTAGCGAATACAACGGCAGGAATTATCATAACCGCCGCAAGGAAAAGTGCTGTTTTTTTCATTGTGCTTCTATCCTCCCCACGGGCAGAGTAACAAGAGCCGGCATTCTTTTTCTGTTAACCAGCTCACCTGCGATTATAACCTCTTCTGAATACTTGGAATCAAGCTTTTCAAACTGTTTTGAGGATGGATTATAAAACGCCGCAGTGGTTCCGTCCGGAGTTGTAAAGAAAGAGGCAAGCGCACCCGCCCGGAGAAGATATCCGTTGAGTTGTTCACCGCCTACAGTTATGCTGGTATTGCGGATTTCGGCATATCTTGACATATCTGCCTCGACCTTGTAAGCCTCCATAACCCTGCGGACTTTTTCCGAAGGGAGAACATCCGGTGCGGCAACAAATGCAGTGAGATTTTCTATGCGTTCAAGCCTTTCCTGCACGGCAGCATCATCACCGGAAGTCACTTCTCTGCCCAGTTTCTCAAGGAGATATGAAAGAGCCGTTTCCAGACCGGTTTTAAGCTTCTGCCCTTCGGCTATGCGTGTTCTACTTCTTTCAGCTTCCGCCTTAAGTTCTTCTGCGGATGTTTTAAGGCTTTTCAGGTATGCTTCCTTCTCCGCAACTGCTCTTTTTAAGTGTATGTACTGCTGTTCGAGATTAATCTTCTCTTCCTGCCATTTCTCATTTTCAGAGTAGAATCCGCTTTTTTTATCATGGATATCCTTCTGCAAATCCAGAATTTTGTCCGCATCCGCAGCAAAGGCGGTTGGACCCGCAATCATCACGCATAGCATGACAATAATCTTGTTCATATTTTATTCCTCCTGAATCCGTCCAGAAGCAGCAAAGCGCAGACAGCGTAAACCCCGCCGGCAAGCACAAATGCTGTATCATACGGCAGCGTGCGTTCTTTTTTCCCGCCGAAAATTTTTACTGCGGCATAAATAACCGCTGCAACAGCAGAGAAAATAAAAGCCGCATGCAGCTTTTCACTGAGCCTTATATGAAGACTCCGATACCTGTCCGGACTCCCTGTATTTACCTCAAATGGGAAAACTGCTTCATAAACCGTTTCCGCCAGTCTATATTCTTTAACAGCAGCCTCTGGATTGTTCTTTGGAAAAACTGCCGAATAAAGGTGGGGAACTATGCCGCTAAGGAGAACCGAAACAGCAGCAATAATGATGTATCTCCGCATGAGTTTCATAAAAACCTGCTCCGGAACTTTTTAATTCTTTTGCAAAAACACAGATGTTATTACCTGTGAAAATTTGCAGAAAGCACAAACCGGCAGCCCCAAAGGATTTAGTAACAATTTTAGAACTGACTAACTAAATAATAACCTTCTAGTATAATAAGAACGAACTGTTGTCAAGCTGTTTTTAGATTTTATTAATACTAAAACACTTATCTGTTCAGGGGTTTAAATAATATGGAAATAATTTACAGCTAAACGTAATAAAAATAAAAAAGCGGCGGACACAGGGAGAATGTCCGCCTCAGGGGTTTGAATAACACTATCAGTTCATAAAGGTACGGCGGCAGAAAGCCATACCCGAATAATCACACTGCCATTTTACCACACTTCTTCACGGCATTTTTCCGGGATAAATAACGCTTGCACTGAAGTATCCTGTCATAGCCGAGCATAACTCCCAGAATGAAGTCCTGCTCATCAGTCAGCTTGTCCAGGGAAACGCCGAACTGCCTGACAACATTCACGCAGTTTTCATCACCGAAAAAAATATTAAACCTTGTACTGTCAATATCCTGTATAAAATAGGCGATCTCATTTCTTTCCAGTTTCTTTTCAAACATTGGCTTGAGTTCCGCCTTTGCAGTATGAAGGATCAGACTTCTCAGACCCTTCTTGTATTCATACAGGTGATGGCTGAAAACCTGCATATCAGCCTGCGAATGATTCGCAGATTGAAGCAACCCATGCTTTAATACGGTCATCAGTCATATCCGCCTGATTATCCTCGTCTATAGGAAGTCCGACAAATTCGCCGTCTCTCTCAGCAAGAGAAGCGTCATATGTGTAGCCGTCAGTGGCAACAGAACCCACAACACTGGCACCGGCGGAGGATACTGCATCATAAAGAATGCCTATTCCGTCAACGAATGTATCAGGGTAGCCATCCTGATCCCCTGATCCGAAAATAGCCACTGTTTTGCCTTTAAGGTCGGAAGATGCAAGAGGTTTCTGAAGAGCTTCCCAATCGTCCTGCAAGTCTCCCATGCCCCATGTGGATGTACCGAGAATAATCCCGCCGTATGATGTTATTGTTGAAATATCTGTATCGCCTGCGCTGTGAACATCGGCGTCTATGCTGCATTTTTTAAGTTCTTTAGCAACTGCTTCCGCTGCGCTCTTGGTTACCCCGGTGCTGCTGCCGTAAAAAATACCTACTTTGCTCATTGGCTCCTCCATGACTTATAGATAACTATAAATTTTAGTTTAATTTATATTTGTTCAAATTATCTAACTTTTGAACAGCAGAAAGTCAAGAGAATTTTTTTATAAATAAATTTAAGTATTATTCTTTGAGCATGTCGTCAGCTTCGGGCATATGGGCTGAAATAAATACCGCTATGAGCGATAAAACGCCGATCACGGCTATTATCCCCGCTGCGCCTGTTTTCTCCGCAATAAGCCCTAGAACCCCTGCCGCCAAAGAAAGAACGCCGACTAAGCTGTTGCTGAATGCTGTGAATGTAGACTTATTATCCGCCGGAGTTGCATCTACCAGGTATGTTTTGCGCCCAAGCCTCACGCCTGCTTCCGCTAGCCCCATAAGCACAAACGCCGCAAGAAGCCCTGCATAAACAGCAAGCTGATCCGTAAGGAAATAACAGACCACAGCAACTACTGATGCAGCAACAGAAATCAAGGCACTCTGAATCAGTACCTTTCTGCTTGTTTCATCCGCCGCCCTGCCCCAGAACGGACTGCTTATAACCTGTGACACTCCTATCGCCATCATAAAAAGCCCCAAACCTGCCTTTGATGTACCCAGAAGTTCCGATGCGTAAAAAGCGTAGAAGGGAACTGCTATTTCTATAACATTAAGAGAAAGTCTGGCATAAAGATAACGTCTGAAACCTTTATATCTTTTAAACAGATAAATTCCGGCAGCCGCTTCTTTAATGGCATTTCTGCCGCCTTTTACCGCACCCGGCTCCTCTTTTATACTCTGAAAAAACAAAGATGAGATAATCCATAACACCGCACCCGCAACAAGAAGCAAATACAGAGTTGTAATGGAACCGCCTTTGACACGGCTTATTATAAGCCCTGCGGCAATAGTCAGCACCCCGCCGGCGAATGCCCTTGCTGAAAGAAGCTTTCCTCTCTGTCCTTTATCGATGGTTTTTCCCAGAACATCCTGAAAGGCCACAGATGCAGTACCGCTTGCCGTGCTGTAAATAATAAGCAGAAAAAGCACTGCTACCCCTGCCTCAAAAGGGTTAAGGTAAACTGCTGAGGGAATCATCAGAATGAGGCATAGAGCCTGAATAAAGCCGGAAATTGTCCATACGGTTTTACGGACAGCGAGAGTTCTTATATATCCTGCTGTTATCATCTGCGGAAGAAGTGAAAAAGTCTGTTTTAAGGGCATTGCAAACCCCAGAATCCACACCGGAGCCCCTATTGCCTGAAGCAGCCACGGGATAACAAGATTAGGTCCTGCGGTCTGCTCCGCAAGTTTTGATGCCGCACCGTTGTATAGGTTTGCTTTATAATTGCGTGTTGAATGTCTGCACGCCTCTTCCGGTATACTTTTGCAGGCTCTGTCCAGTGAATCATCATCAGCCAGAACAGATTTAAAAACGGCGGTTTTTCTCATGGATCACTTCCTCCATGCAGAAAATTAGCATAATTCGTGTTTTCTTTAAAGTTAATAGATATTTCTAAGAAAGTCAGCGGATGCTTACTGCTCCGTACGGGCACGATATAGTGCAGAGATTGCACCCTGTACAGCCAACGGATTTCACATTTATAACCTGAGTAACATCACGCCCTTTGATTTTTTCTACGACAGGCTCAAATATATGGAACGGACACATGCGGGCGCAGATGCCGCATTTCACACATTTTTCAGAATCAATTTCAGCACGTTTCAGCAGTCCTTCCCTCTGCATATTGCGTATGAGAATATCTCCGCCCAGTGTTTCTATAGAATTCAGGTATTCTCTGTGAGGAGCGGCGGTTTCTTTTACTTCAAGAACTGTTTTCTGTCTGTTAGCGTCATTTTCACCAAGGTACTGTAAGGTTTTCCCCATGGATTTTTCAGCACCTTTCCGGATAAAGCCGAAGAACTCCCGCCGACTAAGCTTAACATCCTGTTTTCCGCCAAGGCGCTCTGCAAGCCTGCTCTTTTTTTTGGAGATGGGAGCCTCTTCCGGTCTGCGAATGAGAAAAGAGGGTTCTTTTCCGCAAAGCTCCAGTATTTTAGAGGCAGCTTTTATCTCTTCCGAAAGCATGTCAAGACATCCGCCCGCAGGACAGGTATCGCAGTCTCCGTGAATGAACTCCTGCCTTTCTGCTCCCTTTGAGGCAGCCTTTATTATCTGTCTGCGGTTGATGTAGGCAAGTGCGGAAACTTTTGCTGTGTTTTCAGAGGATTTGGAACGGGCGCAGGAGTATTTTACACTGCCTGCAGCATTGATCTGCTCAGGAATGGAAGCGTTAAGACGTGCCTCATCAGCCCTGCGGAGAGTAAACACTCCGTTCATGCAGGCGCTTACGCATTTTCCGCAGTCAGTGCATAATGACCAGTCCACAAGCACTTTGCCGCCTGCACGGGTGATGCGCACCGCTTCAACAGGGCATGCATCAGTACATGCGGTGCAGGCTGCGTTTTTATGACGAACCCGCACACACAAAGCACTGTTTATTACAAAGTATTCGGAAAGTTTTTCAAATACACCTTCCACAACACCCATATATTATTCTCCGAGGAGGTCTTCCAGAAACAGCATGTCTTCCGTGAGGAATCCTTTAAGAAGATAAGCATATGCAACATAAAACTGAGAGTGGAGCTTTTCTGATTTTGCTATTACTCTGTCGCAAAAATCAGGAATCCATTTAAAGATATGGCTGTCATAGAAGCTTTTCTGAACATTGAGTTTAGCTTCCGCAGCGTCAAAATCTTCCTTCTGGAAGAGTTCAGCAATTTTCTTGCTCATTAGCCCCATAAACTGCAGTTCCAGAGAAACATGATCCTCAAGCTGTCTGTTTCCTTCGGCTTTTTTGAAGCAGTTTTCAGCGTAAACAGCCTTAACTTCGCTCCATGGATCCTGCTTTATGAGTCTTTCAGGAGAACGGTAAACGGACTCAAAAGTGGATACAGACCCCTGACCAAGAACGAAAAGGAAAGTGTAATCCTTTGCTCTCTCCAGTCTGTTTTCGGCAAACCAGCCTGCAAGAGCGGATTTATCCGCCGGCAGAAGAGTATTCAGAATCTGTGCGCCTTTTTTCAGGTCTCCGTTTTCAGAAAATTCCGCAACAGACAAAAGATATTCACAGGTATCGGCAAAAAGCTTATCGGAAGCTTCATCCGGCACATCGATAAAGACTCTTGAAAAAATATTGAATGTTACGTCTCTTCCTTTGTGTGTTTCACATATCTCATTAACGTTCATAACGTCACCTCATATATCCTTATCAAAATCAAATAATTCCGGATTTACTAAATCTATTTTAACTTCCCGCATGTGGGATTTTGTTCCGTCGCTCTCTACAACATTGTATGTGAGGGCAACTTCGTCCACCCCTTTCAGTTCTGAAATATATTTCGGGTTGAACTCCAGAGCCCCTGTTCCTGCTATACGCTGGAAAGGAACTCCTGCTTTTCTTAAATATTTCTGAACCTTGCCTGCGTTTCCGCCGTATACACGGGCGATTTTTATAAAATAGTCTTTATCAGACATTATTTCAAATGGCATCAGCTTCACACCGGCATTCTGGGAATAGATCTGCGATGTGAGCTTGTTTTCCAGTGAACAGTAGTGAACACCGAGTTTCAGGTTCTTTTCAACAGCAAACTCTAACAGTTTAAGGCATTCATCCTCGCTTCCGGCAATGGGAAGACCGCCGGAATAGTTATAGGAATAAAGAACATGGTAGGGGCGCTCTTTTATCCTGAAGCCTAATTTTTTATACTCTTCAGGGTCAAGCCAAGGAAAAAGAAACTCAAGGATATTGATTCCCTCACATCCTATCTCCTCCATTTTTATGAGCAGATCTTTCATATGCTCAAGTGTGCCCGGAATCACAGGCATCTCAACCATAACCGCAGGAATGAATTTCTTTGCGATCTTCAGCTTCTCCAGAGTTTCAGCAGGATAGCCGTCCTTATCCATTTTTACACTTATGCGGATCTCATTCAATCCTGCCCCGGCAAGCTGTTCAGCCAGCTCATCAGTGAGCAGATCCCCGTTGGTGTAAAGGCGTTTATGAGCCTCCGGATATTTTTCGGAAACATGCCTGAAAAAAGCAAGAGCCTTCTCAGGCAGAAGAAGAGGTTCGCCGCCGGTAAGAGCAACAGAAGAAACCTTCTTCCCTTCCATTGTTTTATCCAGTTCTTCTTCGGCATTATTTATATTTTTGGTATAGTATTCATATTCTTCCTGATTCATATTTGCGCAGAAGTAGCAGTCCCTGTTGCAAGTAAGCGTATGGAAAACGGTTTTAGAGTTTGCTCCGGTTCGGCAATCAATGCAGGCGGGGGAGAGATAGCCGTATGAAAGGCTTTTTGCGTTATAGTCCTTAATCCGACCCGTTTTAGAGAGTCGCTCCACGGCTATTCTATCTGGGGAGGCTCCCTCGACTGCATTGAGTCCCGAATCTTCGGCAAACTTCATGAAATCGGCATACTGCATTACATATCTTTCTGCGTCTTCTCTGAAGGTTTTATTTTTAATCAAATTCAGAGTTTTATCATTTATGTCTGTAATCATTCAAATGTCCTTTAATTAATTTTTTAATTCAGAGACAAAATAAAGCTTAGTGCCTAATTTATCAAGACCTTAAAAAAAGAAATACCGCCCCTGTAAGGGGGCGGCATCCTTGGTTGTTACGGCTCCTAATTCTTCGGTTTAAAGAAGATGGAGGGTACTGTATCTCCTGAAGTAAGAGTATTACCGTTTGAGTCTTTTGATGAATCAGGCATACCTACCGCTGTTCTTACTGCGGTGGGGTATTTTGCACTGATCTCTTCCACTGTGCCGAAGTCAAGTGCTCTCTGGGGGCATGCAGCCACACATGAAGGCGCAAGACCATCATCAAGTCTGTCCCAGCAGAAAGTACATTTCTGCACAGGGTGAGCTACTGCCCAGCTTGCCTTTTTAACAGGTTCGGACTCATCGTCTCCGAACTGAGGAGCGCCGTAAGGGCACGCTACAGCGCAGGAACGGATGTTCTGGCATTTGTCACGGTCTACTATGACTATGCCGTCCTCTTTTCTCTTATAAATCGCACCCACGGGGCAAGCTGCCGTACAGGCAGGGTTTGCGCAATGGTTGCAGGAAAGTACAAGGTTAAAAACCTTTACATTCGGGAAAGCTCCGGTTTCATTCACGCTGAGTTTTCTCCAGCTTGCTTTACCGGGTTTAACATCATTCCAGTCCTTGCAGGCTACAACGCAAGCGTGGCAGCCCATGCATCTATTCTGGTCAAAGTAAAATGCCATCTGTTTAGCCATGGTTTAATCCTCCCTACGCCTTCACTATTTTGACTCTGGAATCTGTAGCAGAAGTCATACCTTTGCAAATTCTTGAAGGTCTGGCTGTTACAACTGTGTTAGCGTTACCGCCAACATCGATTCCCTGAGAGTTCTGTTTGCTCCATGCTCCCTGTCCTATACATATAGTATGGGGAGGAACAGTCTGGGAGAAACGAACTGAAGCGTATATTTTACCTCTGTCGTTGCTGATGAGAACTCTGTCACCTGATTCAAGACCGAGTGAAGCAGCATGTGCGGGGTTCATAACAACTGTTTCATATACGTTGTCGTCCCATACGCCGTCTGTCCAGTCACGGTTAGGATCAAGGAAAGCAGCATTACCATCAATATCCTGTTTGTACTGTTCGTTCAGATAAGCAACGTTGTTCAGAGTTGAGTGTGATCTGTACATAAGGTGCCATGTGTGCAGGGTAAAGGGGTATGTAGTCCTTATTCCCAGAGGGTCATCATGTGCAAGCTCATCATTGGGGTTAGTTGCATCTATTGCGTGTCTTCCCTCAATTGTGGGTATGTACATACCGATGGGGTAAACAAATCTTCTTGCAGTTGAATCACCATGCTGTGCAGAGTAGATTGTTCCGCCGTTGTAAAGAGTTGTCTGACCGCCAGCATCGGAAGTAACAGTATCAACGTTGTCGTGGTAGCGTGCTTCGTAGTCTTCTATAAGGTTCATGCAGTACGCTTCGATTTTACCTGTGGGGGTAAGAAGTGCGTTGGCAAGCACAGGGTTTTCAATGAATGCTTTATGTTTGATAAAGTAATCATCTTCTGTGTAAGTAGTATGGAGAGAAGCAACGCCTTTTTCGCACCATTCGTCATAGCTCATGCCGTATTTAGCGGTAAGGTTGCCTGATTCCCATCCGTCTCTGAGACGGGCTTCCATGCCTTCCTGACCTGAAGCATATCCGTCAAGGTATTCTTCACCGTATCCGAGAGCTCTTGAAATACCTTCAAAGATTTCGTATTCACTGATAACTTCGCCGGGAGCATCAACAAGCTTATTGATCTTGATAGCAACTTCGCCTGTACCCCACGCATTAACCGCACCGGGTTTCTCGCCTATCATTGTAGCGGGAAGAACGTAGTCAGCTATTGCAGCTGAGGGAGTAAGGAAATGGTCGCAGTTTACGAGAAGCTCTGCTTTGCTTCTGTCTTTCCAGATAGCCATGTTATAGTTAACATCGCCAGACTGGTTAACCATAATGTTACCGCCCGTAGCAAATACAGCTTTGTAGGGAACAGTAACGTGGTTTACCTGACCGTCGTTCCATTTAGACTTGCGTCCGGCATAAGCAGCGTTTTCAACTGCATCAGGAATTACAAACACTGGAAGATTCTTTCTCTGTACAGCGTGTACGTATGTAAGAGGAGAAGTAACTCTCGCAGCATTGTAGATATCAGGTTCCTGATTAACAGGGTTTGTAACGCCTCTTGACATCTGTACGTTGGGAAGAGAAGCAGATTTGTTGTTAGCATTTCTTCCGGAAGAACATCCTCTTGCGCCGATGTTTTTAGTCATTACAGAAAGAACACGGTTAAGCCATATAGCCTGCTCGCCTTCTGTATGTCTCTGGTATCCGCCGCCGATCCATGTTGTAACCTTGTTATCAAGGTACATATCAGCAAGGTCACGGATAGTCTGAGCGGGAACACCGCATATTTTTTCCGCCCATTCGGGAGTTTTAGCTCTCTGTCCCCAGATGCTTACTGTTTTGCCGTAAAGGGGATCATCATCGTTTACTTCATAACCGATGGTGTCTGGGTAGATAGAAGTGTCGTTGTTGTGTCCTGCTGTTACAAGGTCGTTTTCATCACCAAGGATAAATGCTGAGAGTGATCCGCCGTCGGGTATAGCATATCTTGCAACGTCAACATCGGAACGGAGAAGGCTCTGTCCGTTGTCGAAAAGACCGTACATACGCGCATTGATCCAGGGAATGTCAAGATCAGCAATACGATCGGTGAGCAGGTGGTAGATCATACCGGAAAGAAGCGCTGCATCTGTTCCGGGCAGAAGGTTAATGTATTTATCAGCAGAAGTTGCAGTTGCTTTGGAGTATCTGGAATCGACAGAGATAACTTCCTTGCCGAGTTCCTTAATCTGCTGAAGATACCAGCCTGTGTTTGTTCCGAAAACTGTTTCGTTGGGGTTAAAGCTCCAAAGAACAAGTTTATCAGCAAATTTTGCATCCTGACGTCCGTTGCCCAAAGGAGTACCTTCGTTTGCTCCTTCCATGAACTTAGCCATATGCTCAAGCGAGGGGAAGCTGTAGTTGGTGTAGTAGTATGAATAGCCGCCGTTAAGCATAAGCATTCTGTGCAGAGAGTTTCTTGACCAGCCGGTAGAATCGCCTGAAGAGTAGATTGAGTGGAATGCAGCAGGACCGTGCTGAGCCTTGATGGTCTGCATTTTCTGAGCTATTTCAGTGAATGCCTGTTCCCATGAGATTCTGACGAATCCGTTTATGTCGCCTCTTTCTCCTGTCTGTTTCAAAGGGTAAAGGAGACGGTCATTACGGTAGAACCACTGTTTTCTTGAACGACAGCGTACGCATGAACGGTATTCAGGATCGTCACCGTTGCTGATGCCTTTGTCGCCTTTTTCATCAGTGGTAATTCTTTTTACAACGCCGTCTTTAACGTAATATTTACTCACACAGCGTCCGCCGCAGTTGTGAGGGGTTGAACCCATTATTACAGTTTCAGTTATCGCAGGTGCGGAGGGACGGTTTTCCTCGTCTTCTTCCATGTATGTTTTTCCGCCGTCGCCGGAGCCGCCGCAGCCATAAACTGCTGCTGTCGC
>LUZY01000002.1 GCA_001603805.1 Deferribacterales bacterium Deferri_01 | reverse complement strand
GCGGCTTTTCCTCCCTGTTCGGTCGGCGTAAATTCCCGTTCTCGTCCCCTGTAAACAAAAAAACCCCTGACAAATGTCAGAGGCTTTTTCATATGCCGAGGGGGGGACTCGCTTTTCTTTCGCTTTCGTCCTGAAAGCTTATAAAAGTCCAGGGCATTTACTTCCGCCGCCGTCGTGGCGGCTTTTCCTCCCTGTTCGGTCGGCGTAAATTCCCGTTCTCGTCCCCTGTAAACAAAAAAGCCCCTGACAAATGTCAGAGGCTTTTTCATATGCCGAGGGGGGGACTCGAACCCCCACAGGATTAACTCCCACAGGTACCTGAAACCTGCGTGTCTACCAATTCCACCACCACGGCGTAGTATAATAAGGAAAGAAATATTATGATTTCCTTAATCCGTTGTCAACAGATAAATCCCTTATTTATGTTTATTTCCCGATGCCGTGAAAGCACTTGTCCAGATGCTCCTTGGGGAGCTGTTTACCTATGAACGCTGTTGCCAGTGTTATCACTGCTGATGCAGGCAGACCTATAACAAGCGGATCGACCGCTGACCATATTGAGCCTGCGGCGAGGGAGTCAACTCCGAACACTGCCTTGCACATCATCATGGGTCCGGAAACCTTTTCATGGACGAAAAACAGCCAGAAAAAGCTGATAAGCGTACCCGCTGTAAAGCCTGTAAATGCGGAGAATTTTGTTACTCTCTTAGAGTATATAGCTCCGAAGTATAAAGGCAGAAATGCAGCGGCGCATATTCCGAAGAAGATTGCCGTTCCCCTTGCGATTATCGCCGTGCCGCCGTCAAAGAAGAGGGGCAGCCCCCATGCGAAAAAATAACTGAGCATAATGGTAAAGAGAATGCCTGTTTTTGTTATCAGCACAGAGTTGCCGGTTTTTCCCAGCCATTTTTCATAAATATCTCTGCCTAATGATGTTCCCATGGCATGAAACTGCGAGCTGAGGGTACTCATGGCTGCGGAAAGCATGGTGATTGTGAAAACAGCGGTAAACCACTGGGGCATAGCCTTGCTTATGTAGAGAGGTATAATCTCCTCAACGTTTTTGTTAGCAGCGATGAGTGATATTTTTCCGGCGGTGTCCTCATTCATGTAATAGAAAAACACGTTTGACAATGCGCCGACTATGAACGCCACGCCCACGGCCACCAGAACGAATATTCCGCCGATAAGCACCGCACGGTTAAGCTCTCTGTTGCTTTTAACCGTCATGAAGCGGACAATAAGCTGTGGCTGCGCCAGAACGCCTATCCCCACTCCCATAACCATGGTTGTGACCACAGTAACCCAGAATGGCGAGCCCAGGGTGGGAAAGGATGTCCAGCCTGTGTGCCCCTGAGAACCGAAGATGTTCACTGCTATGTCCGCCATATCTGTAAGTTTCTGATGAGCTTCCACAACTCCGCCCATTTTCCAATAGGTAAAGAATAGGAGGATGATCATCCCCGCAAACATCACAGACCCCTGAAAAGCGTCGGTGTACATAACCCCTTTCAGACCGCCCATAACGACATAAACGGCAACAATTACAGTGAGAAAGAACAGAGCGGCATTGTAGTTTACGCTTAATATCTGCGCTATGAACTTTGCTCCGCCCATGAGAACCACACTTGCATAAAGAGGCATTGAAACAAATATAAGAAGCCCTGATAAGCCTTGCAGGGTGCGGGACTGAAAACGAAGACCGATAAATTCGGGGAATGTATGTGCGTTAAGGTTAAGCCCCATGACCCTTGTGCGTCTGCCGAAGAAAACGAAGGCGATGAACACTCCGACAAATATGGTAAGGACAGTAAGCCACAGAAGGCTCATTCCGAAAACCGCAGCCGCTCCGCCAAAGCCGACAATTGCGGATGTGGAGATAAATGTGGCTCCGTATGACATAGCCATGACAAAAGGGTGTATCTTTCGCCCGGCAACCATGTAGTCTGCGGCGCTGACTGTTCCTTTATATGCCTTTACAGTTAGTCCGCCCACAATGGCGAGGTAAACGATCACCACGAGGGTAAGAAGAGGGAGACTCATTTCCATCAGAGCGTCTCCTCAACTTTTCTTTCCTCTTCGGCCCATTCCTGTTCCTGAAGAAATTCCTCATCAGTCATGTAGCCTTTGTTCCAGTTCATTATTCCGTAAACAATACAGAGTACAGCGCTGGCAAGCATGAGTATAAACCCAAGCGGCACTGCCCATCCTGATAAACCGAGCATGCAAGCCCCCAAAAAAACGAATTAAATTTCGGAAGCTTACATTTTTTGAGAATTTCAGACAATAAAAAACTGTTATTCTCTGATAATAACCTTGGAGAAACAGGACTCAAACAGTGCCTTAAGTGAGTAAAACTCTGCCTTGCTCATGGGAACATTAAACCTTTTGTCCAGAAGAGGGGTTGATTTTTGGAGGAACTGCAACGCAACAGGCACATCTTTTGCGAAATCAGCCAGCCAGAAGAGCGACTCCTCATCGGGCTTTTTCCATGCGGTATAGCGCAGTTCAAAAGGGATTCCGCTGTTTTTCAGTGCATGAATGGTTTTTACAAAAGGCTCTGTGGAGCGTGCTGTGCGGGTCATGTACTCTATATCTTCGGCGCAGAAACCTTTGATATCCACCGCCGCATAGTCCACAAACCCCTGCTCCAGAAGAGGCAGAAGCCTTGCCGGAGCAAATCCGTTTGTATCCAGCTTGATTTTTACACCGTCATTCTTAAGAAAAGATACAAAATCAGCAATGTGATCTGAAAAAAGAGGCTCGCCGCCTGTAACAGCGACGGCCCCTATATTTCTTACAGCCATATAAGAAAAAAACTCAGATGACTTATTTTCCCCTTTTCGGCCTGTTACCAGATGAGGATTGTGGCAGTATCTGCACCTCAGGTTGCAACCGTGAGTGAAGACAGTGGCCGCCACTTCTCCCGGATAATCTATAAGACTGACGGGCGTAAAGCCGGCAATGAAGAAGTCTGTGTGACTCATTTGGAAACTCTGAAAGTCCCCCTGTTTATAAATTCTTCTTTTTTACCTTCGTTCCAATGGCTGGTGGGGCTGTGATAGCCGACAACCCTGCTGTAAACATCGCAAGTTGTGCCTTTAACATCCGCCATTTCCTTTTCCAGTTCTCTGATTCTCTCAGCTTTTTCCATTATCTGCCTCCTTGCGTTTTTATATTGCCCAAAAGCCGTTAAACTTCGGCTTTGAGTTTCTCTAATTCCTGAAAAATTGCTGCCTTTTTCTCCTCCGCACAAAGCGGGCATTCGGGGTGTTTACCTTTAAGGTAGCCATGTACAGGGCATACGGAAAATGTAGGCGTTATTGTTATATAAGGTATTTTATAGCAGCATGTTATCTCTTTTAAGAGTTTGCCCACTGCGGACGGTTCATCCACTGATTCACCGAGGAAAACGTGGAAAACTGTACCGCCTGTGTAAAGAGGCTGAAGCTTGTCCTGATGATCCAGAGCAGCGAAGAGATCCCTTGCCTTTTCCACAGGAATTTGTGTGGAGTTGGTGTAGTAGGGACGCTCAAGGGAACCGGAAGTAATAATTTCAGGGTAATCCTTGATATCACGCTTGGCGAGGCGGTATGAAGTGCCTTCGGCGGGTGTTGCCTCAAGGTTGTAGAGCATGTCGTCATCTTCCTGAAACTGCGCCAGTTTGCCTCTCATGAAGTTAAGGATCTTTTCTGCAAACTCCAGCCCTTCTTTATTCATAATATCCACGCCGATGAAGTTCAGCGCTGCTTCGTTCATTCCTATTATTCCGATGGTGTTGAAGTGGTTTTTCCAGAACTGACCGAATCTCGCTCTTATATCTTCAAGGTAGAAGCGGGCATAAGGGTAGAGACCGTTTTCCGTCAGTTTCTCCAGAGATTTGCGTTTGATTCTCAGGCTGTCTCTGGCAAGTTCCATAAGAGAGGAAAGCCTGTTGAAAAATTCCTGTTCGTTCCCTGCTGTATAGCCTATTCTCGGCAGGTTTATAGTAACAACGCCGATTGAACCGGTGAGAGGGTTTGCGCCGAAGAGACCTCCGCCTCTTTTGCGAAGCTCTCTGTTGTCCAGACGCAGGCGGCAGCACATGCTGCGTGCATCTTCGGGACTCATATCGCTGTTTACGAAGTTTGCAAAGTAGGGAATGCCGTATTTGGCAGTTATCTTCATCAGCTCCTGAACTATGGGGTGTTCCCAGTCAAAATCTTTTGAAACGTTGTAAGTCGGTATGGGGAAAGTGAATATACGTCCTTTTGCATCGCCTTCCATCATAACTTCCATGAAGGCGCGGTTTACTAAGAACATCTCCTCCTGAAACTCTCCGTAGGTTCTGTCCATCATTTCGCCGCCGATTATAACCGCCTCGTCCTTATGGGTTGATGGTACGTATAAGTCCATGGTGAGGTTGGTGAAAGGCGTCTGAAAACCCACTCTGGTGGGTACGTTGAGGTTGAAGACAAATTCCTGCATAGCTTGCTTAACTTCCTTATAGGAAAGTTTGTCATAGGCTACAAATGGTGCAAGATAAGTGTCAAAGTTGGCAAAAGCCTGCGCTCCCGCTGCTTCACCCTGAAGTGTGTAGAAGAAGTTTGCTATTTGTCCCAGTGCTGTGCGGAGATGTTTGGCGGGTTTGCTTTCAACCTTGCCGGCAACCCCTCTGAAGCCTTTCACCAGGAGGTCTTTAAGATCCCATCCGCAGCAGTACACAGCAAGAAGACCGAGATCGTGAATATGGAAATCCCCTTCTGTGTGCGCTTTCTGCACTTCGGGCGGATAGATTTTATTCAGCCAGTATTTTGCTGTCACTGTGGATGAAATATAGTTGTTAAGCCCCTGAAGAGCATAGGTTGTGTTGCTGTTCTCGTTCACACGCCAGTCGCTTCCGCCAAGATAAGTCTCAACTATGGATTCAAAACCCTCCATACTGTCAGTTATGGAGCGGATGTCTGCACGCTGTTTCCTGTATATGATAAAAGCTTTGGCTGTTTTGGCGTGTCCCTGCTCTATGAGAACTTTCTCTACGTAGTCCTGTATCTCTTCCACGGAGCATGAACCGTAGCGCTCGTAAGCATCTGTAAGTTTTCTTGTAACAATAAGGGAAAGGGCTGCAGCGTTATTTCTGTCTGTTCCGCCGACAGATTTTGCAGCCTTGAAAATGGCGTTTGCAATGCGCTCCTGATCAAACGGCACAAAGCGCCCGTCACGTTTCATAACTTTTTCAAGCATATAATCAAGCCTCCGTAAAATAAGCGTAATTCGATGGAGAGGATGCTTAATAAGTGAAGATTATATGCACAGAAGTATAGTTGGCGTGTAATAATCTCATCCATCCCTCCGATGGGCAGTTATTCCCCGGGGCAGGTATCCTGACTCGCCTTCGTTCTACTTGCTCGGCCTTCCCGTACATCAGACAGTGGCAAAGAAAAGGAGCTTTCGTCCGGCTCACAGTTGCGGGGGCAGCGGCGGATTTTAACCGCACTTCCCTGATTCCCGATGAGCTATTTTGCTATGAAGAGATCGATAAGTCAACCCAGATTTGAGGAAAAGAGATAAAAAAGCTCCTGATTTGAAAACGGCACATCGCAAGCCCGCTTCCTGTATGGAGTTTGGCGGAGGCGGGCATTTGTCAGCTAAAAATATAATTATTTTTAGCTCCTATAAGATAAAATTTCAAGTCAAAATGTAAATAATATAGCCTATAAGATAATATATTGAATCAGTGTATTACTGTATTCTGCAAAGATGAACAGGATCGACTTAATCAGGGGTAACATACTGAAAGCCATAGCCGAATCGGGACAATCACGCTTGAAAGTGACCGAAAAGGCGGGTATTTCCTATCAGCATCTTACCCGTTTTCTGAACAACAACACAGGGGGAGAGATAGGGATAGGCATACTCTGCAGGCTGGCTGAGGTGCTTGATGTCCCTGTGAGCTGTCTTCTGGGTGATACGGATAAAGCAGGCGATTATATCCTGACCGCAGGGGGCAGGCAGCTTCCCGCTGAGTGGGACGGACTTATGAAGGAAATTCTTGCAATGGATGAGAAGGAGCAGGACAAGATCTACAGAATGCTGAACCTGCTTCTTGAAGTGATTAAATAAAAAAAGGCGGATATCCGCACCGGGCGGAAACCCGCTTCTGATTTTCAGTTAATAGTCTATCCCGGCCGCCTGAACACTTTCCGGATCATGGCTGTGGCAGGGGGTTACTCCGTATGTCATGTCGCAGTTGGGGCATTTTGCCTCGAATGTCTCCATGTTGAAGCTTTCTTCGCAGTTTGAGCAACGGATAACCATGGGCGCAGGCATGGGCATTGAGCCGTAACCCATATGTCTTAACTTATCTACCACCTGTTTGCCGTTGTCGAAACTTCCTGAACATCCCTGATGCATTCTGAACCTCTCATTATATATTTTTCCGGCTTTGCCGTAATATTGAATCCTGACTTTTCTTTGTTTTGAAACAATACGCTCTCTGCGCTATAATTAACTTGATAGAGATCAAAATATGCAAAAAAAACTTTATCGTTTTAATTTTCTATATTATAGTGTTTTTGTTAGGCAATATTGACAAGTATCATTAGATTATTATTTTAATAACGGTCATAACATCATTTTCTATGGAGGTAAGCATTGAAGAAACTGCTTCCGCTTTACATTAACAGGCTCAGTCCCTGTTACAGCCGTGATCATCTCGGCAATCATGGCTGTTATGCCAGAAACGATATACCAAGATTCCTCCATCTCACAGCTTTGGGCAGGTTTGATGAGGCTTTTTATGTTCTCAAGGAAACAAATCCATTCAGTTCGGGCTGCGGCAGATTCTGTGATCACCCCTGTGAAACAGCATGCAACCGTACGAAATATGATCAGCCTGTGGATATAAAAGCGCTCGAACGCTTCATCTCCGATGCGGGCTATGAAAAAGGCTTAAAACCTGCAATGACAGGAGAAAAGAAGGACAGAAAGATAGCCATCGTAGGCTCCGGTCCCGCTGGGCTTTCTGCTGCTTATTTCCTTGCCCGCTGCGGTTACAGTGTGGAAGTGTTTGAGAAGCACGAGGTTGCAGGCGGTCTTCTTAGCGAAGGAATACCCGCATACCGTTACCCCCGTGAGGTTTTCGAGAAAGAGCTGGCATTTATAAAAGAGACAGGTGTGGTGATACACACTAACTCCAATATAAATAAAGAAAGCTTTAAAGACCTTGCCGGAAATTATGACGCAGTGATAGTCGCCACCGGAGCGCACAAACCCGGAGAACTGGGCATAGAAGGTGAACAGCTTGACGGTGTTGAAAACGGTATAGCATTCCTGAAAAAAGTAAATCTCGGACAGCTTGACGCCCTCGGAATAAAAAAAGGCGAGAAGATAGGTGTTATCGGCGGCGGTTATACCGCAATGGATGTGGTGCGCTGCGCTGTTCGTCTGGGTGCTGAACCCACTATGGTTTACAGGCGTACATCCGCCGAAATGACAGCTCATCAGGGCGAGGTTGAAGAAACAAAACGTGAGGGTGTGAGCTTTAAGTTCCTTAAAAGCCCCCTTAAGATAGAAAAAGACGGCAAAGGGCTCAAGCTCACAGTGCAGAAGATGAAGCTCGGTCCCGTTGACGAAAGCGGACGTTCCAAGCCTGTGGCTGTTTACGGTGAGACAGAGGAATACGCCTTTGACCGCATAGTTCTTGCCATTGGCGATAAACCCGACCTTTTCTTCGTCGGCGAAAAATTCACTGTGGATTTTCCCAGAATGATCTGCCGTGATTTGCCGGAAGATGTTCAGAGTAAAATATTCATCACCGGTGACGCCGCCATGGGCGCCACAGACAACACAGGCATGGTTGTGCGTGTTGTGGGACTGGCGCAGGACACTGTGAAGAGCGTGCGTGAGTACCTCGGTGAAACAATTGAAACTGATAAAGACAGAAAAACAGCTTTTTACAATACACTTAACACCAAATATTTTGAAAAGAGCGGCAGACTCATTGAAGAGACTCTCCCTTTTGAAAAAAGAACAGGCAACTTTGATGAGATAGTGAAAACAGTTGATGCCGACCTCGCACAGCTTATGGCGGGAAGATGCTTTAACTGCGGAATCTGTATTCAGTGTGACTGGTGCTGGCATTACTCAGACGGCAGCCTGATCAAGCTGGAAAGAGAATGGACTCCTGAAAAAGACGCCTTCTACTATGAATTTCTCACAGAAAAAGTTTGTGATGCCACCTTCAAAAGTGTCGAGGCGTGTCCCAGAGCGGCTCTTAGTATATCATCCGCCGGTTCGGCCGCAGAAAACCTGCGTGGGAAACAGTATATAACAAAAGAAGAACTCGAAGGGGGAAACTGATATGATGACAGACGGACTTTCCCGTTCGGGGAATTTGAGTGTATTTGAGTTTTCCGGCGGCGAAGAGGGGCTTGCAAGCGGTGCCTGCGGTCTTCTCGGAGTAGTGGGAGATTTCAGCCTCGGCGCTGTTCTCAAAGCGGCAAGATGTCTGCAGTACAGGGGTCGTGCCGGAGCGGGCGTTACCCTTAAGGGACTGTATAAGGACACGAACTTCTACAACTTTCACATAATGTTCCGCAGCAAGGACAAAATCAAGGAACTGGAAGAGGTTATCGGAAGCTGGGGTGTGCGTATTCTGGACAAGTTTAACATGGTTCAGAAGAAATACTACTATGACTACGATCTGCCGATTATCATGCACTATGCGGTTGTTCCGCCCTCTGTGGATGAGATGATGTACCGTGAGAAAATGAGCGACGAAGCCCTGTACATGGTAAAAATGGTCGGGCGCTTCAATACGGCGTTTAAGGACGATGCCCGCATATTCTCAAGCTCAAAATACAACGGAACATTTCTTACAGCCTTCGAGCTTCAGGATACTATAGATATTTATAACCTCCACCAGTTTGAGGAAAGCTATTACGAGGCGTGCCTCATACACCTCCGCTGGCCAACAAGTAAAGGACAGGGGCTCTGGTGGGGACCGCAGCCCATATCACTCGGCGAAGTTGCCGGAGCGCACAACGGGCACCTTTCCAGTGACGTTTCAAACGCAAGAGCTCTTGAACAGCTTGATATTCACCTCCATGTGGGGACAGACTCCGAAGCTCTGTTCCTTCAGACAGAATATCTGCTGAAAAAAGGCTATTCTCTCAAGGAAATAGAGTGGATTATCTGCCGTAAGTTCCCGCAGGAGCTTGCAAACATGAGCAAAGAAGATCTTGCCCGCTACAGGGAGATAATGAGTAATCCCCTCCTTGAAAGGATGAAGATTTCCGGTCCTGCAACGGGTATTATCCTTGTGGACGATGTTATGGTCGGTCTTACAGACAGAGACCATCTGCGTTCATTCAGCATAGGGATAAATGACAAGGTTGCACTCATGGGAAGCGAGCAGAGGGCTGTTATCAGCGCTGCTTACTTCATGAACGAGGAACTCACAATGAGTGACCCCGAAGCAGGAAGAATAGTCGGTTTCGAGGTTAAGGACAAGAAGGTGAAACGCCTTGACTACGGGTGGAAGAACAATGCTTGAATATAAAAAAGAGATAGTAATAAAAAGATCCATAAGATACACGGAACCCGCAGACACAGGTATCTACGCTCAGGGTGCAAAATACTGGGTTAAGGTTACTGATGATGCCGAGGAACCGGGCAGAGGGTGCGTACACTGTGCCACATGCGTTGAATCATGCACCCATAACCTCACTAAGCCGGAATCAGGTACAGGTGTTTTCAGCATGGAGACCCGCTATCTTGATCCCCAGGGCAACCGTGTGGAGCCGGAGGATAAGGATAAGGCGGCATTTCTTGAGAAGATACTCTGGATCAACCCTGATGAGTGCTGTAACTGCAAGAGATGCGTGAAAATGTGCCCCCAGAGGGCGATCAAGGTTTTCCCGAATCCTGATTACAAAGAGGTCGGGGTTACTCTCTCCGGTTCGGAGGTGATTAATAATATAATCAGCCGTGCCGCAGGCAAATCCACTGTCTCAAGCGCACATCTGGGCAAATATCCTTCAAAGCTTGATCAGGACTGGATGATAGATGCTGCGGAGATCCTTTCTCCCCAGCGTGACCACCTGCATGAGTTTGCCGGACAGATGCGTAAAATGACCCTCGGCAAGCGTAATGCCCGCTTTGTGTGTGATACGCCTATTTTCGATGTTCACCAAAGCTACGGCTCAAACAGCCACGAGGCAATCCTCGCAAGGCTTGCGGCAAGCATCAAGCTGGGCAGACCGTTCTTCACAGGGGAAGGATATATCCACCCTGACATGATGCCCGCTGCCAAGCACTGCATTCTCCAGTTCGGTTCAGGGGGCTATGGTCCGTGGCTTGAGCTTGATAAATTTGCCGGAATCTCAATGAAATACGGTCAGGATGCGAAGAAAGGTAAGGGCGGCAGGCTTCAGGACAAGAAAAACGACTATGAAATAGCCCTGCTCCGTTGTGTTGAGGCACTGCGCCATCTCACTGCGCCAAACCCCCAGCACCTTCAGTATTCAATCGAAGAGCTGCCCATGAGGGTGGAATCTCTCCGTATGCTTCTCGGAGATGACAAGCTGATCGGTGCGGATGTTTACGGCACTGCATGGAACTTCCCTGAAATAGCAGTGGCAATAGCCAAAGCAGGCTTTGACTACATCACCATAAAAGCGGGTGACGGCTCCACGGGTGCGGCACATGCTGTTGACCTGAAAAACCGTGGTCTGAATATAGTTTACCTTACTCACATGGCTGATCTTGCACTCCGCAGGGAAGGCTTGAGGGAGGAAATATCCGTCATAGCCGAAGGCGGCGTTATGGACAGCTTCCACGCTTTCCTCGTTATGCTTGCCGGAGCGGACTTTGTGGGTATGGGTATGCGTCAGCTTCATGTTCTGGGCTGTACTCTCTGCCAGAGATGCCACACAGGTCAGTGTGCATGGGGAATAACATCACGTCCATACGGACACAGGATAGATCCTGAAACCGCAAGTGATAACATAGCAAAGCTGATACACAGCTTCCATGAGGATATGGAAGGGCTCTCCGCCGGACTGGGCATGAGTACCCATTCTGATGTGGTGGGTTCACGCCGTTTCCGCTACCACGGAAGTGATCCCCTGCTGTTTGAAACCTTCGGTGAGAAGGACTTTCCTAAGCAGGTGCATACAATCAAGATGAAAGAGAGCAGAAGCAAGGTCTTCAAGCCTGAGAAAGAGGTAGTTGAAGAACTCAAAGACAGGTTTGAAGAGGTTCTGTCAAACATCAAGGGCGACAGCCTCACCATAGATATCGGCTTTGACCAGATAGAAAGCCTTGAGCTTAACTTCATGATGAAGGAAGCCGTCCGCAGAGGTGTTAAAAAGTTCTTTCTTGATAATGTCATGGGGCAGAGAGTTATCGGAACAGGCATCAAATGTGATGAAATAACCGTAAGAGGGCTTGTGGGCAACCACTCATTCGCCTTTGTAAACGGAACAAAGATAAATGTAATTCCCAATCACTCCACTGTGACTACTGTTCCCGCAAATGCTCAGGTGGGTGTTGCAAATACCGCAAACCCCGGCGAAATAAACATAGCCGGAGATGTGAGCGACCTTTTTGCCGCTTATTCCGTCAGCGGAACATACAGAGTGGCAAAGAGCGGCGGCGTCCGCAACCTTCTGCTTATGAAGGCCGGAGTGCCGGAGGAGTGGAAAAATATCGATACCGAAAGGTTCGAGAACGCTCCCAAGGACGAAATCCTCCGTGAGCTGATCATGAGGTATCAGCGCAGAAAGGCGGTCAGAAGCAGGATGAAGTGGGCTGATTTTGTTAAGCTCGCCGAAGCCAAGCTCAAAAAACGCAAACCTCCCGTTGTGGTTTACGGTCTCGGCGGCGAGAGACGCATGGGCGACTATTTCATGGAGTATGCTCAGGGCGGAGTCGGTGTTGTGCTTAATGTGGCGGATATTCCCAACCCCATTGGCTATTACGTATGCAGCGGCATGACAGCCGGAGCGGCATACATCAGGGGCGAAATACTCCCCGAACAGCTCGGAGCGGGTGTGCGCAAGCTTGACTATCTCACTCCTGAGGACAGAAGCTTCCTCAAAAAGCAGATCGAGGAATTCATAACCCAGTTCAGAAATGTGGATATAGATGCAAACTACAATGCACAGCTTAAGAAGTTTGCAGAGACATATGAAAAAGATCCTGAATTGATTTTTTCAGGCTTCTGCAAAATAATCCCCAAGGCAACAGCCGCACAGAACAACGAATAAAAACCCAATGCCGCCCCTGAACTACATGGGGGCGGCTTTTTATATTCTTTCTTTTTTATAAATCAGTTTAAAGCCGAATATTATCAGAATAATACCCACGCCCAGATTAAGAATATCCAGCATGATTTCCGGCAGAAAAACGCCCATTATGCTTCCCGCCGCTGCTGTAAATGTGAGAAATAATATTGTTGCTGTCACACAACCTGCGGCGAACATAAAAAGCTCTCTTTTATTCCATCTGTTTTCTGTGATCTGTACAGAAAACATGCCGCTCCAGAAGATTATAGTCAGGGGGTTGGATGCGGTTAGCAGAAACCCCTGCATGAAAATATTTGTCCCTGAAATATCTGAAAACAGAGCTGTTTGAGGCAATAGCGACAAGTCAAATGCCCCTGATACTGTGTTTGCCCCGAATAGAATAAGCACGGCAGAGCCGGCGAATCTGACAGTATTTCTAACTGACGAACGTCCCAGAAGCGCCGCTGCCCCTGCGCCGGACAAAGCGATGTACAGCGCATCGACAACTGTTATGGCTGAAACAGCATGAAGGCTGTTGAAAAAACCGTATGATACCGATATATTGAACACCAGCAGACACACGGGTCCGACTGCGAGCTGGAGAACCATGCCGAATTTTAAGCCTTTGAGGAGGGCAGAGGCGTCGTTTTTATACATTTATTTTTTCTTTTATGGATGCCAGCGTCACCACGGTGTTTGACGATGCGACACCCTTTATTTTTTTCAGTTTTTCAGATAAAAAGTCTTCCAGATCTTTTGTGTCTTCAACCGAAACTTTCAGCAGATAGTCATACTCCCCCACAACATGATGGCATTCCAGAACACAGTCAAAAGCGGTAATACTTTTTCGGAAACTTTCAATGTTAGCTGTGTGGTCTATGTTGACAAATATGAAAACCAACAGTTTATTACCTGTCTTTTCCCTGTTTATCCTCACTGTATATTCACTGATTATTCCTGTCTGCTCCATCTTTCTTATTCTGCCTGCAACTGCGGGAACAGAAAGATGCACTTTTTTGCTGATTTCCGATGCAGAAGCTCTGCCGTTTTGTTTAAGCTCGCTTATAATAGCACAATCTATGGAATCCATTTTATCTCCTTATTTTAATAAAATAATAGGATATATATGGGATAATGTAAATAATACGGCTCTATTACGATAAATTATAAAGTTATTCAGGTCTTTTTATTTATTTTTTAAATTAAGCATGAGTTTGAAAGCAAAGCGGCTTGCAAATTTTAAAGCCTGATGAATAATACCAATCTTGCTGTTTACTATTGCATTGAATGCTTTTATTTTTGATGTATAAAAACCTATCGGAGAACGGCGGATGGATTTTACATTCCTCAATAAGGATAATATTGATAAAGAGCATATCTGCTGTACCCTTTCAAAAAATCATTCGGCTGAAATTGCTCACAGAAAAAAATGGCTGAAACAGCATTTTTCTGATGGATTGGTATTCAAAAAACTCCCTGTTCACGGAAAAGTTTTTATTGAGTATGTTCCCGCAGAAAAAGCATGGCGTCCGGTTATCGCAGGCGGATATATGTTTATTCACTGCCTTTGGGTTTCCGGCAGATATAAAGGGTGCGGAAATGCAAAAGCGCTTCTGAATGAATGTATCAAAGACGCAGAAGGGATGAACGGCGTTGCCGTTGTCACTTCCTCCAAATCGTTTCTCACTGACAAAGCTTTCTTTCTTAAACAAGGGTTTGAGCTATGCGATACAGCCCCTCCTTATTTCGAGCTTCTTGCCCTGCGGTTAAAGAAAGATGCTCCAATGCCTGTATTTACGGAAAAAAGCAAGACTCTCCTAACTGACAGAGCGGAGAATCTGGTTATATATTATTCTAATCAATGTCCTTATTTTGAATCAAATGCCGTGGAGATGAAACAAACTGCGGAAGAAGCAGGATTGAGCGTGTCTCTGATAAAACATGAAACAGCGGATGAAGCGCAGAAATCTGCATGTGCCCATGGAACATTTTATGCTTTCCTGAACGGCAAATTTCTTACACATAAACCTTATACGGCTGAACAGTTTAAAAAACTGCTTGATAAGAACAGGTGAAAATATGCTGTCCATAAACAGGTTTGCTTCGTCGGCAAGGGCGGCGGAGTATGTTGCTGATTACTGGTATTTACATTCAGAGGCACCCGAACCGGTGGAGATAGGCATATTTCCGGACAGTTATTTCAGCCTTATATTTGACATCAACCACCCTGAAAATTCATTCATAGCCGGAACAATGAACTGCTCTCTGAAGAATATCATAAATCCCCATTCCCGTTTATTTGGCGTTCAGATAAAGCCGTTTCTTATCCCCTGCCTGCTGAGAACTTCCGCAGAAAGCTTCGTTAACGGGAGTACACCTGCCGTTTTTACAAAAAATATTGTCCACCGCATATGCGATAGGCTTCGTAAATGCCGATCACAACATGAAATGTCAGAAACTGTTGAGTCTGTTTTACTGCCCCTGTTTGAGAATCTGGGAGCAGAGAGGGGCGTGTTCCGCAAAATATCAGAAGCCATGCTTAATGGTACTGCTCCTCCAACAGTCAGAGAAACAGCTTTTCACGCAGGGATCTCTGAAAAGCAGCTTGAACGCTATTTTCTGAAACACACCGGGCTGGCGGTTAAAGAATACAGCCTGCTCACAGCGTTTGAACGAAGCTGCCGTATGCTGGAAATCGGTGCAGCATCAGTATCATGCGCTCACTCTCTCGAATTTTATGACCAGTCACATTTTATCAGGAATTTCCGCCGCTTTTCAGGCATTACCCCAACAGAGTATGCATCTCTGAAAAATGTCGGATTTATACAATACAGCATTTGAATGCCGGAGTATTTTATTGTTTGTGAGGTGAATTATGAAACTTGCTTTAACTGCTGTTTTTGTTAAGAATATGGAAAAATCGAGAGCATTTTATTCAGGCATTCTCGGACTTGAGGAACACATGGACAGCGGAGTACACCTGTCCTACACAAGCGGATTTTCACTATGGCAGGAGGATGCTGCGCTGGCTACGATCGGTTTGGCAAAGACACCGGCAGAAACAGGCAACAGGTTTGAACTTTGCTTTGAGAGCGAAGATCTTGATGCCGACTTTGCCCGTGCCGTATCCGGCGGTGTGGAAGTGATCAGTCCTGTTCAGGAACAGCCCTGGGGGCAGAAGGTTTTTCGTGTTTATGATCCGGACAGGCACATAGTTGAAGTCGCCGAGCCTCTGGAAATGACTGTTAAACGGTTTACGGCAGCGGGTATGAGCCCGCAGGAAATATCTGATAAAACCACGATTCCATTGGATATTGTGAAGCATATGGCGGGATAAATGGATATTGAACAGATAAAAAAACGGAAAGGGGCGGTAAAAACGTCCCTTGTTCCGGCGGAAGTGATTGAGCTTCTGAATCAAGGGCTGATTGAGACTGTTAACCTGAATGAAAACCTTATGGTTGACAGCCTTCTCCTTTTTGAGAATGTGAGCCGGGAAACAGGCTTTGAGGCTGATTTGCCTGCGTTGCGGAAAGAGCTTGCCGGGCAGAAGATTATGGCAGTAACAAGGCGGCTGGGGGAAGAGATACTCACAGGCGTGAGATCAGGACGAATTACAGAGCAGCATTACCGGAATCTCTGCACCCATGTTTCAGATACTGTGCGGAACTGGTGTGCTTTTTCAGTCGGTGCGGATGATGCCGACACTGCGGATAAACTTGAGCGTATAAAACCCTTTGCCGATGATTCTCACATGGGCGTACGTGAAATGGCGTGGATCTGCATGAGGGATGATATAGAAAAGGATGTGGAAAAAGCCGTATCTCTTCTTAAACCATGGACAGCGGAAGAAAGCCATCTTATCCGCAGGTTTGCAAGCGAGGTAACACGCCCCAGAGGTGTCTGGTGCAGGCATATTAGCAGGCTCAAGGAAAATCCTGAACTCGGTTTGCCGCTTCTGGAACCCTTAAGGGCTGATAAAGAAAAATATGTACAGGACTCTGTGGCAAACTGGCTTAATGATGCATCCAAAACCCGCCCTGAATGGGTTCGGGAGCTTACTGACAGATGGCTTGCCGAGAATCCGTCAAAAGAAACGGAGAGAATCTGCAAACGTGCGCTGAGGAGTATTTCCTAACAGCATTCCTGTTCGCACTTTGTCATGGCATGTATGGCTTCCTCATCATCTTTTTCCTCAAAGAAATCCATAAGGAAAGGAGCATTCTTGCACACTATATAGAGCAGTGTCTCTCTGGAATCAAGCTTCGGGTCTCTCTCATAATATGCCTGCGGAATAAGGCTGATGAACTTGTCCCAGAATGCGTTGCTGGTATCGGTTTCCTTGAGAACCCGCAGCAGGTTGTCCACCACAAGGCATGCGTTTTCAAAGCAGTTAATATTCTTAAAGCTTGTATAGCTTTCATTCACTTTGATATTTTTTCTGCAATCACACATCTGTACTTCCTCCCTTAAATCATTGTGTAAATATACATGACTTTGAGTATTTTTCTACTTTTATCAAAATAATGATTTCGTTTTTTTGTCTTTAACAACAATGAATTGAACGCATGTTCCCTAAGAGGGTAAATAAGTGAACGCCCGGGGTCTTCACCCCGGACGCCGGATTATGTATAAATTTATCTGTTTATTCCGAGACGGAGATATTCTTTGAATATGCACTTATCCATAACAAAGGGGATGTTGGCGTATTCCGCCATGCGTTTTCCTTCCTCTGTAACCACTTCTTCCTGAAGCCAGATGAGCCCCGCTTCTCTTCCTATTGCCTCTCTCACCACTTCCGCTGCTGCATCGCTTCTGCGGAAAACATCAACAATATCAGGTTTACCGGGCACTTCCGCCACGCTGTCGTATGTGGGGACACCAAGAACCTCTTTTTCCACAGGGTTTACCGGGTAGACTGTATATCCATTTTTCATAAGAAATTTCATTATGCCGTTGCTGGCTCTTTCGGGCTTGTTTGACGCACCTACTATAACCACGGTCTTTGCATTCGTAAGGAGTGATTTCAGCTGGTCATCGGTTAAATTAGTCATGGCTTCCTCCGTTATTTTATATATATTATGATCTACATAAACCAGTTAGGTGTCAAGGAAGGATATGAAATGATACAGAGCTTCTACAGCTCATCATCAGCATTGTTGGCTTATTCCAAGGCGCAGGATGCCACGGCGCATAACATTGCCAATGTAAATACGCCTGCTTTTCAGTCCTTATCTTCCACATTTTCAGAGCTTGCCAATCAGGGCGGAGTAAAGCTGAACAGCATCCGCACCAATGAAGGCACAGGTTATGCCATTCCCACGGGGAATCAGCTGGATTTCTCTATAAACGGCAACGGATACTTCAGGGTTCAGGATGCAGACGGAACAGCAAGCTACACCAGAAGAGGTGATTTCTCTGTGGATGCGGTCGGCAACCTCGTCACGAAGGACGGAGGTATAGTCGCTGAGAATGTTTCCGACGGCGGAAGACTTGAAATCACTGACAACGGAGAAATCTATTCCGACGGCGCATACAGGGGACGGATAGAAGTTGTTGACTCAAACGGCAATCCTATGCCGGAAGGCTCGTTCAGTGTTGAACAGGGAGCCCTTGAGGCATCAGACACTGATATTGCCAAAGAAATTGTGGACAGTATGGTTTACCTTAATTCATACAAGTCAAATATCGTCACCACCCAGACTGCGGATCAGATGCTCGGCACTATCATCGATATGATGGCGTAGCCCTGTTTTCTCTTTATTAAGCTCATTTGCTGTAGACTGATGAAATGCTTTTCAAAAGTTCAGCATGCCGTATTTTTTCATCCGTATTTAGCCTTCTGTGATTATTGATTATTTTAAAAATGATTTCTAATATCTCTTTGTCGGCAGAGTCATAAACCGCAGGCATAAGTGATATAAGAGGGGTGTTTAACGAAATGGAAATTTTCTCGATTGTGCTGATCGTTAAGTTACTCTTACCGCACTCGATTTCAGATATAGTAGTTGTATGAAGCTCTGCCAGCTCAGCTAGTTTTTCCTGAGAGAATCCAAGCTCTTTTCTTTTTTTTCTTATAGTGTCTCCGATGGAAACAAGTATCGGTGACTGTTCTGTTTTTTGTTTTTTCATGCTTATTTATAAGCTTAATAACTGTTATTCGCCATAGGTTATATGCCTTGATTTCTTGACATATTAAACGTGTTTAGCCTATATTGTTTCTTGGCTGTGACTGATATTCAAAGTCTGTATCATGAAAACTGAATTAATGTTTATAAGTCTATGATATAAGAGGAATAAAAGAATTTTATATCTGACATTAAGAGAATAGAATCTGACAGCTGGTTATGCGGAGAAGCTTCTGCGGCTTTTCCGCATAACCGCTGAAATATACATTTAGTCAATTATTCTTAATATATCCCTCAGCACGTCTTCCGTGTCCTCAACACCTAATGACAGACGAACCAGAGAATCACTTATGCCTCTGGCTGCTCTTTCCGCAGGGGGCATTGCTGCATGGGACATCATCGGCGGGTATGATATTATGCTTTCCACGCCGCCAAGGCTCACTGCAAAAGCCGCATACTGCATTTCATTCAACAGCCTGTGGGTCAGCTCCGTACTGTTCAGTTCAAAGGAGAGGACAGCGCCTGCCCCTTCACTCTGGGATTTATTGATTTCATAACCTTTATGACTCTTAAGACCGGGGTAGTAAACCTTCTTGACATTCGGATGTTTTTCCAGTGCTTCGGCTATTGCCTGTGCGGATTTTTGTCCCGCTTCCATGCGTACGCCCAGTGTTTTGAGCCCTCTGATAACAAGCCAGCAGTCGTTGGGCGGGAGAACGCCGCCGACTGAGTTCTGAACGTATTTTATCCTTTTGCCCAGAGCTTTATCCTTCACAACTGCGAAACCGCAGAGAACATCGCTGTGTCCGTTGAGGAACTTTGTCCCGCTGTGCAGCACTATATCGCACCCCAGCTCAAGAGGACGCTGAAGGTAAGGGCTCATGAATGTGTTGTCCACAAGTGTTATGAGGTCATGCTTTTTAGCAAGCTCGCTCATGGCACGGAGATCTGTTATTTTCATAAGCGGGTTTGAAGGAGTTTCGAGGTAAAGCGCCTTCGTTTTGCCGGGGATTATTGCTTTTTCAAAAGCGTGTACATCTGTGGCGTCAGCGAAGGTTGACTCTATGCCGAAACGGGCAAGGAGCCCCGTCAGCACACGCCATGTCCCGCCGTAAACATCTTCACATACAACTATATGATCTCCCGGAGAGAAGATCATCAGTGCGGCGGAGATAGCTGCCATGCCGGAGGCGAAGGCGTAGCCGTGTGAACTCTCTTCAAGGTCTGAGATTATCTTCTCCAGAGTTTCCCTTGTGGGGTTACCGGAGCGGGAGTAGTCATACTCTCCGAATTCTGTTACGGATTTCTGCCTGAAGGTGGAAGCGTGGATAAGGGGCACGCTGAGCGCCCCTGTGTGCGGGTCTGTATCATAACCTGTATGGACCAGACGTGTGTTTTTTCCGGCTTTGTCACTATTCATGTTATTCTCCGCTTTCTATGGCGTTTTTGAGGTCGTTTATCAGATCGTCTCCATGCTCAACTCCGATTGAGAGGCGGAGAAGCGTGTCAGTTACGCCGAGACGCTCTCTTATCTCCGGTTCAATGTCCGCATGGGTCTGAACAGCAGGGAAGGTGATCAGCGATTCTGTTCCTCCGAGACTCTCTGCGAAATGAAATACCTTCACACTCTTCAGTATTTGAGGCACTAGAGCCGGTTCGTCAACCTCAAATGACACCATGCCGCCGAAACATTTTGCCTGCTTCGCCTGAACTGCATGACCTTGGTGGCTCTTTAACCCCGGATAAAAAACCTTTTTTACCTTCGGGTGTTTTTCCAGAAACTCTGCGACAGACAATGCATTTGCAGACTGTTTTTCTATGCGCAGGTGAAGTGTTTTTAATCCTCTCAGGACAAGCCATGCGTCGTTGGGAGAAAGTATGGAACCCACAGAGTTCTGGAAGAAGAACAGCCTGTCTCCAAGCTCCTGTGTTTTTGTGACAAGCACGCCCGCCACAACATCATTATGCCCGTTAAGGTACTTTGTGGCACTGTGGAGAACAATGTCTGCACCCAGTTCAAGTGGGCGCAGCGAACAGGGGGAAAGAAAGGTGTTGTCCACCACGAAAATTACCCCACGTTTTTTAGCAAGCTCTCCAAGTGCTTTTATATCCGCTACTTTCAGCATCGGGTTGGTGGGAACTTCCACAAAAAGCATTTTGACAGCCTGATCATTGAGTGCCGCCTCAACTGCCCTTATGTCTGAAGTATCAACATATACTGCCTCAATGCTGTATTGGGCGTAAACCTTCTGGAAGATACGGTATGTTCCGCCGTAAAGGTCTTCTGTTATTACAACTTTATCATTCGCTGAAAGGAGACGGATTACATTGTCAATTGCAGCCATTCCGGAGGAGAAGGCGAGTCCTCTTGCACCGTTTTCAAGCTCTGCCATTGCGTTTTCCAGAGCCTGTCTTGTGGGGTTTGCCGTTCTGCTGTAGTCATATCCCGTGCTTTGCCCCAGAGCAGGGTGACGGAAAGTGGCGCACTGATGTATGGGTGTGCTGACTGCTCCTGTATGCGGATCTCTTCTGCTGCCCGCCTGTGCGAGTATCGTATCTATATTCATAAAAACACCTTATTAACTGATTTTTTTGCGAAGCTATTCAACAAATTCATGCATCTTAAAACCACGGATACACATAAATTCGGCGAAGTTGCCCGCCTCTTTGGATAAACCCATACAGGAGGCAATGCCGATATTTTTATAACGCATTCGTGAGGCGAATTCGGCAATCTCTTCTATACGGGCAATTTTTCCGTAAAATTTTCTTTCAGCTTCCGCCGCTTTAATGGATGCAGCTTTTTCCATAATATCCTCCTGTAAAAATACGGGGCTGCGGCTTTTTTTGCGCACAGCCCGTTTTTTCTTTTGTTATTAAGCAGTAACTTCAGGGTCAGCGTACAGGGTGGTTGAGAGATAACGCTCGCCTGTATCGGGAAAAACAACCACAATAAGCTTGCCTGCGTTTTCAGGTCTGGACGCTATCTCCTTTGCCGCATGGAATGCCGCACCGGAAGAGATCCCCACCAGAAGCCCGTCCTCTTTTGCCAGAAGGCGTGAGGCTGCGAAGGCTTCAGTGCTTTTTACTCTGAAAACTTCGTCCACGGCGTTTTTATCGAACACCTGCGGAACAAAGCCTGCCCCGATTCCCTGAATCTTGTGGGGAGCCGGGCTTCCGCCGGAAAGTACGGGTGATTCATCCGGCTCGACAGCGATTACTTGAACAGAGGCTTTTTTCTCTTTAAGAACCTGACCTGTTCCGGTGATTGTTCCGCCTGTACCCACACCACCTATGATGATGTCCACCTTGCCGTCAGTATCACGCCAGATTTCTTCTGCCGTTGTTGTTCTGTGGACTGCAGGGTTTGCAGGGTTATTGAACTGCTGAGGAATGAATGAGTTCGGCGTTTCTGCGGCCAGCTCTTCAGCCTTCGCTACTGCTCCTTTCATCCCCTGCGCTCCGGGAGTGAGAACAATCTCTGCACCGTAAGCCTTAAGGAGTGAGCGGCGTTCAATACTCATCGTTTCGGGCATAGTGAGAATAAGCCTGTATCCTCTTGCTGCGCTCACGAGGGCGAGGGCTATGCCTGTGTTGCCGCTTGTGGGCTCTATGATAACTGTGTTTTTGTTGATGAGTCCTGCATCTTCCGCCGCTTTGATCATTGCGAAGCCTATTCTGTCCTTTACGCTTCCGCCGGGGTTGAACGATTCGAGCTTTGCCACGATTCTTGCCTTAGCACCATGTGCAGCACGTCCGATAGCCAGAAGGGGAGTGTTGCCGATGAGGTCTGTGAGTGTTTCTGCTATTCTTCCCATTTGATTTCTCCTTTTATATATAATTTCTATGGATTTTATGTAGTTTTAAGGAAAATAGATCAGATGCGGCATGATGTCAATAGTATATTTTAGCATAAAGCAAGCCTTCGTTCGCCCTTGAGACATGAATAGGGGAAGGCTGGGGCAGGAGATGCACCTCGGGTTTATGCTTCTTTTTCTTCCGGATTTTTCATCATATCAAACCAAAACTTCTTCGCTTCGGAGAGCAGTTCGTTTCTTACGGTCTCCTGAGGTTTTTCAGACAGCGAGGTTTCGCCTGCCTTCTGCCTTATATACTTAAGGAACGATTCACCCAGGCTTAATTCATTTGTGTTAGGCGTGTCTATGCTCTTCGTATCCTGAAAATCTTTGCCGTGTGCAATATCAGTTCCGGCAGTTTTGTCGGCAGTTATTCCAGAATGTATTGGCTCCGCAGCCTCTTCCTCCGAAGCTTCAGGCAGCACAAAGATCTCCGGCGGGAAAACAAGCACAGTGTTTTCATCAGCTATCACAGTGGTTTCGCCTTCGGGTATTGCTGTTGAATAAGTCGGGTTAGCAGGGGGAAATTTTTCGTAGAGAGCGGAAGGATCGGTTCCATCAAAGAATGAAATCAGACCGGATTCATTGAGCAGATCTTTTATGGGTTGGTACTCACTGTGAAGTTCGTTTGCCACACTTTCTGTAACATGATCATAAACATCCTCACCTAGCCAGTTTTTGAGCGATTCCTGTATCTCTTCATCGGTGAGCCTGTTGTCGGGATGATAAAACTTTCCCTGCTGCAGGACTATGTTGTTCTTGTCATCTCTCAGATACAGCCCTTCATCAAACATAACGGGTATTGTACATTCTGCGGAATACAGTACCGATTTAATGCTTCCAGACAATCTTTCCAGCTTGGAAAGTACATTTGAAGCCGTTTGCTGTTCGGAAAACTTCAACGGGTCATCAACCTTTGCATAACCGGGGATTTCTTCATATGCCTTAGTGAATTTTCCTATTCCCTCTATGCCCATTCCTGCGTATGTCGGGTGTGCCAGAAAATTATTGTCTTTGAGAGTCTGTTCCTGTTCATCGGACAAGCTGTTTATAAAGCTCTTTGTGTAGCTTATAAGTTCGTTATTGTTTTCTGCTTCTTTCAAGCCGCTGTAAAATGAACTCCAATCACTGCCCAGTCTGTTGAGCATGTATTCCCATTCACCGGTTTTTCCCTGAATGCTGAAAACAGAACCTGTTAGACTGCTGCCGGTCATATAGCCGTATTCTTCGTAATCGTACTGTGCTGCCTCGTCAAATTCACTGCTTCTGTTCAGAGCAAGAGCTATTGAGAAGGCCTTTTTCATCGCAAGGGTATTGTCAAGCTGCGATTTTAGTTCATCAGTATTGCTTATTCCGCTGGTAATACAAAAAGAGTCAAACTTCTCAAATTCACTGCCTTCGTAACTGTTTATCATATCGCTGATAAAAGCTTCGGCCTTTTCTCCGTCTTTCTCCGACAATTCCGAGTAGTAAAGCTTTGTCATGGGTTTCTCAGCAAGAAACTGCCCGATTTTCGCCTGCATCTGTGCCTCTTCGGAGATTGTTACCTGATCATTTTTTCCGTTTATTTTTGTTCCGGCATGATTTGCCTTGGAATGCTCCGGCAGTGCCTGAGATGTAAGCATAAATTTGTAGTAGCTGTAGGAGGAGTTTGTAATCTGCATAGCCAGTACCCTTTTTGGCAATATTTTCTACATGTTACAAATAAGCAATATGTGTACCAGAAAAATACCCCCTTCCAGCCAATAGAAGGGGGCAAAAGCTTACTGCAGTTTGAAATTATACATGAGGAAGTATGTAAGTGTCTGCGGATTATATATTTTAGTTCTTATTTTGTGTTCAAAACCATCACCTAAGTAAAATCCGGGATACTTGGACGTGAAGTTGAAAGACGCAAGCCACAGATTTCTACGTTCATTTGGATTAGCAGCGTCTTCAACACTGTAGCAACCCAGAAAATTTCTTATGGTCGGAATCGCAGAAGGATTATTCGGATCTGAAGGGGGGGTAGCTCCGTTTTCATCTTTGAAAATGACGTGAGTACCGATAGTCGGGATAGAATTCCAGTGAGGTTTATTTCTGGTATAAACAATCACTTCAATATTCTGTCTCTCATATCCTGTTGATGAGGTGAAGTCCTGCCTGATTAGATCAAAGGCTCCCATGTCATGTTCGTATAAGGCAACCGGAGTATCTCTGAAATTATGATTAATTCCTATGTAATATTTATGACCTGTTATGCTTGGGTTGCCTCTCATTGCTTCCGGTTCAGTCCACGGCTGAGAATAGTTGTAGCGGCTATCCTCTGAAAGATCATGGGTAATCAGCCCATTTTCAGTATATGAATAGAATCCGGCTTCCTGTAAATAAACGTCAGAAGTAACCATAAGGTTTCCTGTGGGCTCTTCCTCATCGTTATCGGGGACGCCGACCTCTCTTGTGAGCGGCATATTGAGGCAGAAACCATCATCTATTCTGTATGCGTTATGCTTATCGGAACGAAGGATTGTATAATGGCTGTCAGCAAATACAAAAGGATCTGGCGGTGTCCCTTCCTGAATATTCATGGTTCCTATACCGCCTGTTTCTGCATAAGCCGAAAAGGTAATTGCTGAAAGTATTATAAATATTAATATTTTTTTCATTTTGCACTTCCTTAAAAATTTATGTTGTATGCGGCTTTAATCATATTCCAATCAGCAACCCATGGCTCACCCTTGATAATGAACTCCTTCACATAAGTAGTGAAGTTAGTAAAACTACTATTCACCGCATGTTTGGTTTCCATTCTGAAATATGCATCTTTTGCCATTGCGCCTTTATGAGACATAAGCCACATATAACGTGAAAGCAGGTTTGTAGAATTGGTGCCTATTATTTCGTAGCAGCCAAGATCTTCTGATGTGATATTGTCCACCTCGTTATGCCTTGTATTTGAATAAACAGAAACATTTCTAATGCTGACTTCCACCGGCTTATGCGAGTGCATAGTTATAAATAGCACATCTTCCGGAGTGAGTGTGGTTCTCAGCCATCCTATGTAGGTGTCATTCGCATTAAAAGTCATTGTTGTTGAAGATGTCTTGTTGATAGTGACGAAATCATACTTATCGTAAGGAGCTGACTTGTAATTTTGGATTACGTCGCGCAGCTTGCCGGAAGTTATAAAAAGCAGCCCTTCCTGAAATCTGTACGTAGTGTTTGGAATTTGCCTGCACTGGGATGCATCTACCGGTCTGGCACCTATTATGTTAGAAAAAGTCCTGCTCGACAGGTTAGAGCCGACAAGATCATTTGCCGTATAACCTGAGTAGGGTGCAGCCAAAGCGCCCACTGCAAAGGTAAATACTGCTAGCATGGTTAAAAAAAGTTTATTCATAACTGTCCTCCAGAAAGTTTGATTTCAATAAATTAACATAACGTTTAAATAAATACAAGAAGCGTGATAATGATGATCAATATATAATTTTTCAAGAATAGGTGATGGATATAAATACTTGGAGTGTAATGTCTTTCACGCATGAAGCAAATTGTGAAATTTATTGCATGGGGATAGTTGTTGAATTAATAGTAAAAGTGCCGTATCTGTTTACAAATATGGTACTTTTTCCGTATCTTTTAGCGGCAGGTGTGTGGGCTGTTAGATTTAATAATGGATTGGAAGACGGCTTAAACTGTTTTTATTTATCCAGAATCCAGCCTCTACCGAGAACTGTTTCATCTTCATAAAGAACAACAGCCTGACCGGGTGCGGCGGCTTTTTCGGGTGTTTCAAAAACTATTCTGAATACGCTGTCCGCTTCGGTATATATTTTTGCGGGAGCTGCCTTGTGTCTGTAGCGTATCTGGGCGAGGCAGGAGAAGCCGTCCGAAGGGGTGAACCCCTCACGCCATGTCCAGCCGTTTGCAGTTATGGATTTACTCAGAAGCTCTGTCTGATTATCTGTTATGATCACTCTGCTGTTTGAGTGGTCTATCTCTTTTACCCAGAAGCGTTTATATGTGGTGAGCCCAAGGTTGCGCCTCTGCCCCACTGTGAAATTATGCAGCCCCTTATGACTGCCCATTATTTCCCCTTTTGTGTTCATTATCTCCCCCTGTTTTGCAGGTGAACCGAAGCGGCAGCGGAGCATTTCCGCAAAGCTGTCAAACCCGCCCACGAGGCATGCATCCTGACTTTCTGTGCTTTCGGCAGTTGGCAGGCTCAGTCTGCGGGCGTATTCCCTCACCTGCGGTTTATCCATCCCGCCGAGGGGAAAAAGAGAACGGCGTAGCTGTTCACCCGTGAGCCCGGCGAGGAAGTATGACTGGTCCTTGTTTTTGTCTTTGCCTCTTTTAAGAACGGGCAGACCGCCCGATGTGTCTATTACCGCATAATGCCCTGTTGCTATGAAATCAGCTTTTAAACTGCGGGCAAAGTCCTGTAAAATACCGAATTTGACGTATTCATTGCATAAAAGGCAGGGATTCGGGGTTCTGCCGCTGTCGTATTCTTTCCATGAACTTTCCAGAACAGTCTTCTCGAAATCCTTTACGCAGTCGTACACATAGTGCCGTATACCAAGAGCATTTGCCGTGGAGCGTGCCTTTGTCATGCCGTCTATGCCGCAGCAGGAGGGACTGTCTGACGCTTCTGCGCAGTCGTGGAGCTTCAGTGTGACACCTATAACCTCATACCCCTGTTCAATGAGTACTGCCGCCACTACTGATGAATCCACTCCGCCGCTCATGGCGGCTACAACACGCTTTTTTACCATATTTTTGCTCTCATTGAATTTACTGTATCCGCAACTATTTCCGATGCCAGAATTATTTCACTCTCCGTTGTATCTCTGCCCAGTGAGAAGCGCACGGATGAACGTGCCTCATCCTCTGAGCTGCCCATTGCAAGCAGAACATGCGACGGCTTGAAGTCAGCCGAGCTGCACGCTGAACCGCCGGATACGCAAAGTCCAGCAAGATCGAGGTTTATTATAAGCGTGTCTCCTTTCAGCCCGCTGAAGGTTATATTTGATGTATTTGAGACTCTGGGTGAGCCGGCTCCGTTTATCTTGCATTCTCTAACCTTTGCAGTGACAGCCGCTTCAAACATATCACGCAGACGGCGGATTCGCTTTTCATCCTCATCCATACGCCTTGAGGCAACCTCACAGGCTTTTGCAAATGCTGCTGCAAGTGCTGTACTTTCTGTACCGGGGCGGATAGTTTTTTCCTGACTGCCTCCGTGCATTAAGGGCGAGACTTTGAGCCCTCGCCGTACAAACAGCGCTCCTATCCCTTTCGGGGCGTACATTTTGTGGGCGGAAAGGGTGAGAACATCCACCCCAAGTTCACGCACATCAATTTTTATTTTTCCGGCAGCCTGAACAGCATCAGCATGGAAGATTGCGCCGGAAGTGTGCGCCTTTTCTGCCAGCTCACTCACAGGCTGGATTACCCCTGTGTCGTTGTTGGTGAGCATAACAGAGACCAGAGAGACCCCTTTCGGCATGGTGTGAGGTTTCACAATGCCTGTTTCATCAGTCTGAAGATAATGTACAATTAACCCCTTTACCGTGAGTTGGTTACAGGGCTTCAGGACGGAACTGTGTTCGATTGAAGAAACAGCCAAAGAGCCGCCTGCAAAGCCCAAAACAGCGAGATTATTTGCCTCAGTTCCGCCGGAAGTGAATACTATCTCATCAGGGAACGCACCTATGAAATCAGCAACTTTTGCCCTCGCCTCATCCATCATGCTTCTTGCCTTCTGCCCCTGTTCATGGAGGCTTGATGGATTGCCGTATGTGTCAAGGGCACAGATAAGCTCTTTTTTAACTTCTCTGTCCACAGGGGTTGAGGCGTTGTAATCAAGATATATCATCAATTATCCTTGCAATATTCGCTATAAAATATATATATTTACTGGATGAAAATAATTAATCTGCAGTTCTGTGTCAAGGTTAATTGCGCCTTAAATCACTTAAGCCTCTATCTGTTGACAACAAACTGCGGATTATGTACATTTCTTTAAGTTTAAAAGGGATTGTTTATGTTCTCAATGAAAACCGTTTACGGTCTGAAGGCTCTTCAGTATCTGGCGATACACGGGGCAGGCAGGCATGTGCTTATATCTGAAATAGCAGAAAAGGAAGGAATACCCAAAAAGTTTCTTGAAACCATACTGCTTACTCTCAAGAACGATGGTCTTCTTGTCAGTAAAATAGGCAAAGGCGGCGGCTATCAGCTTGCTGTAGCCCCTTCTGAGATAACTATGGAGCGCATAATCCGTGCCCTTGAGGGACCTATTGCCCTTGTGCCGTGTGTTGAGGATGAAAACAGCACTAAATGTGACTACTGCGAAGACTACTCAATCTGCGGTGTCCGCCTTTCCATGACACGCATCACCCGCAAGCTTATAGATGTCATGTCCCAGTCCACTCTTGCTGATATGCTTGAGGATGTGGACAGGGCAATCCAGAGCAAAAGAAATATCAATAATTACGTCATATAACCTTCATTCGCATCCTGTTTTAGTGTATTCTTTCTTTATATAATCTTATTTTCCGGGGGAAACTCATGAGACGCACAAAAATAGTGGCAACGCTGGGTCCTTCTTCATCAGATCCGCAGACAATCTCCGATCTTATTGACGCAGGGCTTAATGTAGCCCGTCTGAACTTTTCCCACGGGGATCACGAAAGCCACGGAAAAATGATTGACCTCATCCGCTCCATAGCTGCGGAGAAGAAAACCTGTGTGACAATTCTTCAGGACTTGTGCGGACCTAAGATCCGTCTGGGAATACTCCCTGATGAAGGTGTTGAACTGAGAAAAGGCGAGTTGTGCATTCTTATGTCTGAAGATTCTGCAGAGACGGATGCTTTGCCTGTTCAGTATGAAAACCTTGAGGCAGACCTTAAAAAAGGCGACCGTGTGGTGCTTGCTGACGGAACAATGGAGCTTACTGTTGAGTCTATACATGGCAAACGGGTTGTTTGCCGCATCGTGCGGGGCGGAATAGTGTTTTCACGAAAAGGAGTTAACCTGCCCTCTGCCGATCTCAGCGTGGTTGCATTCACCGAAAAAGACCGCAAAGACCTACTTTTCGGACTGGAAAAGGGGGTGGATGTGGTTGCCCTTTCCTTTGTCCGCAGTGCTGCGGATCTTGTGAAAATACGCTCTATTATCTCCAAAGACAAAAATCCGCCGCTTCTCATAGCTAAGATAGAAAAACCGCAGGCTGTTAAGAATATAGATGAAATTCTCCCCATGGTTGACGGAGTTATGGTGGCAAGGGGCGATCTGGGCGTTGAGATGCCTCTCTTCGATGTACCTGTTATTCAGAAAGTGATTATCCGCAAAGCACGCAGAGAAGGCAAGGTGACCATAACCGCCACACAGATGCTGAAAAGCATGGTGGACAGCAATCTTCCCACAAGGGCAGAGTGTACTGATGTGGCAAACGCATTGTTTGACGGCACATGCGCAGTGATGCTTTCGGAGGAGACAGCCTCCGGTAAATATCCGGTTGAAGCTGTGAAGGTTATGGACGGTCTCGCCAGAGCGACAGAGCAGCATGTCATCAGCGAATTCAGCCTGAAAAGCGACGAGCACGTTACGGATAAAAAGAATATAGCATGGGCTGTGGGACGTTCCGCATGCTGGCTGGCAAAGGATCTGGAAGCGGGCGCAGTTGTTGCGTACACCGAATCAGGCTTCACTGCGGCAAGCGTTGCAAGGTTCAGACCATCTGCTCCCATACTCGCACTCACGCCGAACAAACGCACTTTCACCAAGCTGAATATGTTCTGGGGTGTTGTTCCGGGACTTACGGAAGGCTTTCATGACATAGAGGAAATGTTCTCAACCGCAGCGGAGATAGCTGTTGCGAAGGGAATCGCCAAGCAGGGTGACAATATAGTCATCACCGCCGGTGTTCCTCTGGGTGTGAAAGGCTCTACAAATATGGTAAAGGTCTACGAAATATAGGAGATCTGCTCCGCAATATCCGCACGGACGGGGATAAGCACCTCGTCCGCCTTGGGCTGTGAGGGAGAGGGGATTCTCTGCTCCTCCTCAAGCATTGCTTCCAGAAGGTTGTTAAGGCATTCCTCCGCCGTTTCCAGAGCATCTTCATAGGAACGGCTTTCGCAGTGTATCTCCCTGAAATCCCTGAAATTTATTCTGTACAGTTCGTCTTTTAGTCTGAACCTGCACGGATAGGCGAGCTTCATTGTTATCACTCCTTATACAGATTATACATTTTATTATTGATTTTTGCGTTCTTTATAAATGATATTTTTTATAAATAGTGGTTTAATAATATAAACTAGTAATGGGAATGATATGGACAAAGATATGAGTACATTTATTGGTGCAACAAATCAAAAAAGTAACTTTTTAGGATTATTTGTTTCAGGTATTTTGATTTTTGGAAGTTTGTGGACTGTTACGTACTATTTCATACTGGGTATTGCTCCACACTTAGATCAATCTTTTTTTATAGGTTATTTGTTTGTTATTGCCATGATAGGCGGAGTTGTCTTTTTTCCGTTTATTGCTGCTTATTCATTTGCATGGGCGAGTATTTTTGAAACATTTAATGATTTAGGCAAACCTAGATTAATCACATATTTATTTTTATCACAAATAATAGTTTTTTTTATTTCAAGCATTGGTGCTGTTGCATTAAAGTTCGATTGGTTAATTACATATCTCTCTAGTATTTCAATATTATTAACACTAATAGTGGGATTCTTGTATAAAGAAAATAAGTTAACCCATCTAAAAAACTATAAAAAGATTGATTTACTCTTTATGTTTTTTTCGTCAATAATAGCACCGTTATTGATTTATTTCTGTGCAGTGTTTTTGTTTATTGTTGGTATAAAATTACCCATAGTGGCTTTAACTTTCGTTGCTTTTTTATTTATGATTTTTGAATTGGTCACTATTATTATTCTATTGTTATTTTTAAAAGAAAAAATTGAAAAACTTATGATAATTATTGTTTTTCTTGTCATTGCTGTTATATTTTGCGTTCTCTCTTTTAAGGGATATAAGGAATTCAATGTAATTCTTGGACTCCCGTTTAAAATTTTGAAACTTGGCAGTAATGATGCAGTATTACTTTTCGATAATAATTCAAAACCAAATGCTATAGATGTAGCAGAGTTCAGCTATTCAGACTCAGAAACTGGTCTTTATAAAGTACATATTCTTTCTTCCATCGGTTCAGAATATATTGTCAGGAAAATTGATGGAGATAAAAACTCCCCTATCATTCGTATTCCAAAGACTGAAGTTAAAGCCGTTATTTATAATTATAAGGAACCGGAAGCTTTAAGGATTGCTCCAATCCAGCCTTCTTTAATGCCTTAGTACCCTTTGCTTGCTTTCGTTCCCTATTTTGTTTAATATCGCCGCAGATAAGAGAATGGAGCAACAGATGACTGATATAGCAATAGAGAGGGTCTCTTTCCAGCTTACACCCGCAGCGGAAAAGGAAGTGAAGAAAGGGCATCCGTGGGTTTTTGATAAAGGGATAGTAAAACAGAATAAAGAAGCGCAGGCTGGCGCTTTTGCCGTTATATACGACAAAGAACGCAAATTTGTAGGGCTTGGGCTTTATGATCCTGATTCACCCATACGAATCCGCATGCTTCACAGGGGAAAACCTGTTACAATCGACTCCGACTGGCTTAAAGAGAAGCTAAGTACCTCTATATCAGCCCGCAGAAAGATTTTTGCCGATGAGAGAACCACCGGATTCCGCCTTGTAAACGGCGAGAATGACGGTCTGCCCGGCATAATTGCCGACTACTATGATAAAACCCTCGTAATAAAATTCGATTCTGCAATATGGCTTCCTTATCTCGATCTGCTTAAGGGAATATTTGATGAACTCCTCAAACCTGAATGTATAATTCTCCGCTTGAGCAGAAGCATTGATGTAAAAAAAATATCCCCCAACATCGGCGATGGGGCTGTATTAAAAGGCTCTGCTCCCAAGGGAGCAGTTATTTTCAGAGAAAACGGCATTCTCTTTGAAGCTGAACCCATTCACGGACAGAAGACAGGTTTTTTCCTTGACCAGCGTGACAACCGATCCAAGGTTGAAAAATATGCGAAAAACCGTGATGTTCTCAATGTTTTTTCATATACAGGCGGCTTTTCAATTTATGCGGCAAGGGGCGGTGCCTCCTCGGTTATCAGCCTTGATCTGAGCGAACCTGCTCTCAAGGCGGCAAAGCGCAACTTTGAGCTGAATAAAGACGATATTCTCATAGCCGAATGCCGACACAGCACAATCTGTATGGATGCTTTTGAAGCTCTGGGAGAACTTGCCAGACAGAAGAAACGGTTCGGGATGGTTATTGTTGACCCGCCATCATTCGCACGCAAACAGTCAGATGTGCAGAGTGCAGTATCGGCCTACCAGAAGCTCACACGCCTTGCTTTAGGTGTTCTGGATGACGCCGGGATACTTGTTTCCGCATCATGCTCGGCGAGGGTTCCGTCTGATATGTTTTTTGACGCTGTTCTCAAAGCTGCTGCAAAAGCAGGACGCCCGCTACAGGTAATGCAGAAGACAGGGCATGCGGCAGATCATCCTGTCGGCTTTCCCGAAGGGGAATACCTTAAGTGTATGTTTTCGTTTGTGAAGTGAAAACAATGGGCAGGTTTGTAAAAAAGCTTTATATTGATATTATGAGCAAGAGGTTTTTGTGAAAAAAAACTGCAATTGCCGAAAAAAAACTTGAAGATCTTATAAAGCTTGCCGGCTCTGATGCTAAGATAAAGCATAAGAAGGTTATGGAGTCGCATTTCTGTACACTTCGGCAAACTGTCCGTAATGCTGCATCATCAGTCCCTAAAAAAGCCAAAGCAAAATGACGGAAAACTTTAAGCCAAGGCTTATTGTTGTTGCCGGCCCCAATGGGGCGGGGAAAACAACTGTGACAGAAAAACTCCTCAGACATGAGTGGATGGAAGGGTGCGAGTACATTAATCCTGATCTCATTGCTCAGAATGAATATGGTGACTGGAATTCGCCGGAAGCCATTATTAATGCTGCAAATAAAGCCAAAGCGATCAGGGAGCAGTGTCTTGAGTCAATGCAGAGTGTAGCATTTGAAACTGTCTTTTCTGCGCCTGATAAGCTTGAATATATCAAAAGAGCAAAAGATGCAGGTTTTTTTATTCGTATTTTCTTTATATGTACAAATGACCCCACGATTAATGCAAAAAGAGTTGCTCAAAGGGTCATGGATTGTGCCTATTGATAAAATTATCAGCAGGTATTACAGGTCAATAGCCAATATTGTGAGTGCTATTCCTCTGGCAGACCGTATTTACTTTTATGACAACTCTGAAACTGATGCTGTTCCAAAGCTTTTATTCCGCATAAATAACGGCATTGTTGAAAAGAAATATTCAACTCTCCCTGAATGGGCACAGGAAATTTATAACATCACAGCCTGATCATCTCACTTTGCAAACGCCTTTATTATATCCTCTTCCTGTCCGGCGACAATCAGTTCATCCCCCTCATGGAGCTTCATGTTCGGGTTGGTGATGATGCTTGTTTTGCTTCCGTTTTTCTTTATCATCACTGCGTTGATCTGATACTCCTTCCTTAAATCAAGCTCAAGGAGGGTTTTCCCTTCCATGCGGGCGGGAATCGCAACACTGATGAGGCTTACCTCTCCGTCAACAGTGAGAATCTCCATCATGTCCGGTCTGCTTATTCTGTCTGCGAGGCGTTTTGCCACCTCACGTTCAGGGAGAATCACTTCATCAGCGCCGATTTTAAGTAGAAGTTCTTCATGGACTTTTCTGTTTGCCTTGGCGATAACATGGGCGCAGCCCATCTTCTTGAGATCAGCCAGAGTCAGAAGAGCCTGCTCAAAACTGCTTCCGATACCGATTATGACTATATCGAATTTGTCTATTCCAAGTTCGGAAAGCGTTCCGTGGTCTGTGACGTCAGCTATAATCGCTTCGGTTACGTTATCCTTTATCTGTTCAACAATTACCTTGTCCTTGTCCACAGCCAGAACATTATGCCCTTTTCGGGTAAGTTCGGTCGCTATGCGGAAGCCGAAAATCCCCAGTCCCAGAACTGCTATGTCTTTTTTCATTTTCATCACCCCAGAATGAGTTTTTCTTCAGGATATGCCAGTTTTGATTCCTTCTTCCTGCCTGTCATCGCAATAAGTATAGCGCTGGGGCCTACCCTGCCTATAAACATGCACGCAGTCAGAATAAGCTTTTCTGCCGTGCCAGCTTCAGCGCTTATGCCCATTGACAGTCCTACAGTGCCTGTTGCACTGACCACCTCAAAGAGAACAGCCAGAAAGTGTGTTTCTCTGAAAATGAGGATAAGAGCAGATGCAGTGCAGATCACTATGGAATAAAGGAATATTATTGTAAACGCCTTCAATATATTTGATGGCGGTATTGTTCTTCCGAATACTCTGACGCCAGTTTCCCCTTCAACTGCTCTGCGGACGGAAATTGCAGCAAGAAATGCTGTAGTGGTTTTTATTCCGCCTCCTGTTGAACCCGGCGAAGCTCCGATAAACATCAGGATAATCATAAACATAATACTCACGCTATGGAGGCCGGATAAATCAACGGTGTTAAATCCTGCTGTACGTGTTGTAACGGACTGAAAGAGAGAGTCCAGAAGCCCCATGCGCCCGTGTTCGGTGAGGTAAAGCATTGCCGCCCCTCCGAAGCTCAGGAATGCGGACATTCCTAGAACAATTTTGGTATGAATCCGAAGCCTCGTCTTTTCTCTGCATTTGCGGACAAGATCAAATACCACATAAAACCCAAGCCCTCCTGCGGTTATGAGCAGCATTATAACTGCTTTGATCATACCGCCGGAACCGGTGAGGCTTGAATCGAACGTGCTGAAACCAGCGTTGCAGAAAGCCGAAACAGAATGAAACACCGCCAGATAAACGGCATGTGCGCCTGTGTAACCGTCAATGAGGAAACCTATCCACAGAAGAACAGCCCCGATGAACTCGCTTGCGAAAGTGTATATAACAATGTAAAAAAGAACATTCTCAATTTCACGAAGGCTGTAGCTCTCTGCCAGACGTGAAGCCATAAGCCGTTTGCCGAAATCCAGATCTCCTGTTATGAAAAGAAGCAGAGATGAGCTTAATGTCATTATCCCCAAAGCACCCAGCTGAATTAGGGTGAGCAGGATCATTTGTCCGGAAAGGGTGAAATCGGACGTGTTCATTACCGAAAGTCCGGTGACGCACACAGCGGACGTGGACATAAAAAGAGCATCTACAAAGTTCAACCCGCCGTTTTTAGTGATAAAAGGCAGCATAAATAAGCCTGCACCCGCACCTATCAGTATGAGGAAGGTGAGGATAAGATAGCCCTGCGGCGATGGATGGTATTTCTTCATAAAAATTTATAGCATTTCCCGCATATTTTTTACACTCAATTTTTCTTTATGCTTTCAGTCTTTTATAAGTGGAACGCATAAATAATATTTTTAAAACAAAACACTGCTATTTACATTTCAAAATAATTTCAGTAGAAGATATAGCCTTCAATTTCGGCTGATTTTGCGGACTGTGCCCGTCGGGGCTTATATGAAATCATTATAAATGAAATAAATTCAGGAAAAACTCCTCATGGCAAAAGCTTTTAACCAGAAACTCAGAAATATTGCGATCATAGCGCACGTTGACCACGGTAAAACAACTCTTGTGGATGCACTGTTTAAACAGGCAGGTGTTTTCAGAGAAAATCAGGCAATGGACGACCGCCTGATGGACAGTATGGACCTTGAACGTGAACGCGGGATCACCATCGCTGCGAAAAACTGTTCTGTCTCATACAACGGAGTAAAAATCAACATACTCGATACTCCCGGACACGCAGATTTCGGCGGCGAGGTTGAAAGGGCACTCTCAATGGTTGACGGGGTAATTCTTCTTGTGGATTCTTCGGAAGGTCCCCTTCCTCAGACACGTTTTGTTCTGGGCAAGGCTTTCGAGGCAGGGCACAAGGTTATCGTTGTGATAAATAAGATTGACCGTCAGGACGCCAGACCCGATGAGGTGCTTAACGAAGTTTATGACCTTTTCATAGACCTCGGTGCAGATGATGAGCAGCTAGAGTTTCCCCTTTACTACGCCATTGGCAGAGAAGGGATATGCCAGACAACACTTGAGGAAAGGGGAACTGATATGCGCCCTCTTTTCGATGCCATAATAAATCACATCACCCCTCCAACCTATGATGATGTTGAGCCTTTTCAGATGCTTGTCAGCGACCTGAGCTACTCCGATTACCTCGGCAGACTTGCGGTTGGAAAAGTTATCAACGGTTCAGCCCATACAAATGAAACCCTTGTGTGCATAAACGAAAAGAACGAACAGATACCTCTTCGTGTAAGCAAGGTTCAGACATATGAAGGAACGGGAATGAAAGATGTTGAAAAGGCTGAACCCGGTGACATTATCATTCTTTCAGGAATAGAAAATATAAAAATCGGCGATACTGTCTGCACCAAGGAAGCTCCCAAGGCTCTTAAAAGAATCAAAATAGACGAGCCCACTGTTTCTATGAAGTTCTCCATCAACACAAGCCCGCTTGTGGGAAGAGAAGGCAAATTTGTTCAGTCTTCCAGAATACGTGAGCGCCTCTACAAAGAAGCAATGAAAAACGTTGCGATTAAAGTCGAAGATACCGAATCTCCTGACAGCTTCATCGTTAAGGGAAGAGGCGAGTTTCAGATGGCGATTATCGTTGAGACAATGCGCCGTGAAGGCTTTGAACTTTGCATCGGACGTCCCGAAGTTATCACAAGAACAGTAGACGGTCAGTTCTGCGAACCCATTGAGCAGCTTTTTATAGACTGTGACGAGGCTTTTATCGGCGTTGTTACAGAAAAACTTTCCCTCAGAAAAGGGAGACTCACAAACCTTGTGAATAACGGAACAGGCAGAGCAAGGCTTGAGTTCTCCATACCCAGCAGGGGGCTTATCGGCTACCGTGATGAATTTCTTTCAGATACCAAGGGTACAGGAATTATGAACTCACTGTTTGACGGCTACGAGCCCCACAGAGGGGAAATCATTTCACGCTTCACAGGCTCAATAGTTGCAGATCGTGCCGGCAAAGCCGTGGCTTATGCTCTTTTCCATCTTGAACCCAGGGGAGTTCTTTTCACACGCCCCGGTGATCCTGTGTACGAAGGTATGATCATTGGCGAGTACAACAAGGACAACGATTTGAATGCGAACCCCTGCAAGGAGAAAAAACTCACAAACATGCGTGCTTCCGGCAAGGATGAGGCAGTTACACTTACTCCTGTTATGCCTATGACTCTTGAAAAAGCAATTAACTTCATAGCTGAAGATGAGCTTGTTGAGGTTACGCCTCTTTCCATTCGTCTGAGAAAAAGAGTCCTCTCACAGCAGGAAAGGCACACAGACAGAGCCAAAAAACTTTCTAAATAAAAGACTTCCGCATAAACCTGCCGCCTTTTCAGGCGGCGGGTTCTTAGCTTCCCCTCATATAAAACAGTTAGACATTGTTATTGAGATTGCGAACCCCGGTTCAAGGGGTTATGCTTTTGTATCTGACAAAATATTCTATGATTCAGAGGATATGTATATATGAAGGCGTTTTTGCGTTTCGGTGTCCTTATAGTTCTATTCACTGCGGCTTTTGCTGCTCTTTATGTTTCCTACACGGAAGTTCGTAAAAAAAGTCTGGAAAAACTCACAGAAAGACAGATGCTTCTCGCCAAACAGGCGGCTACCGGGCTTGAAGAATTTTTCGGCAGCTACACCAATATGTTCATGCAGTATTCCCTTGCTCCTGAAATGATTAGCTTTACCCATGATGGTAAACGCCTCATCAAAACCCTTTATGAATTTAATAAAAAACCGTTTAAAGCAGTCACCAGATATGATGAAAACGGTGTGATTATTTATACATACCCGGAGAGACCAGATCTGGTGGGGACAAATATCGCAAACCAGGCTCATGTTAAGCTTATTCTGCACAACCATCAGCCGAATCTTAGCGATGTTTTCTCAGCCGTACAGGGTTTTAAAACTGTGTCGCTGAATGTACCTGTTTTTAAAGGTGATGAGTTTAAGGGGGTTTTAAGCGCCCTCGTGGATTTTGAGTATATATCAAAAAAATACATACAGAGCATAAGCATAGGGGAGTCCGGCTATGCATGGATGGTGGACAAAGATGCTAATCTTCTTTTCAGCCCTGTTCACGGTGAAGATCTCATCAATGTGAAATTTGAAGCAGAAAAATACCCTGATTCGGCTGCACTTGCCAGAAAGATGCTGAATGGCGAATCCGGTTTCGGTGAATATACGTATGATATGGTGCGTGCTAAGTCGGTTGGACCGATAAAAAAGCTGGCTGCATATACTCCTGTTCATGTGCTTGACAACTTCTGGTCTCTTGCTGTGGTTATCCCGGAAGACGAAGCATACGCCGACCTATCGGGTTTTTATAAAAAAATGCTGTTTATCATGATTATGATGTTCTGTGCTTTTGCATTTTATATAAGCATAATATTAAGAATGATGAAGCTCTCCCTGATGAATACTGAACTGGCGATGAAGGTTTCAGAAGAAGTGGAAAAAAGGAAGGAGCAGGAAAAAATGCTCCTTCAGCAGGCAAAGTTTACTTCAATGGGCGAGATGATCAACGCCATAGCTCATCAGTGGCGCCAGCCGCTCACTGCCATAGGGTTCGGTATTCAGGAGATGGGGGAGATAGCCAAGGAAAAACACCATACGGATGAGTATGTGGATGAACAGGTGCGGTTTCTCATGGATATAGTCATGCACATGTCTGAAACAATTGATGATTTCCGCAATTTTTTCCGTCCCGACAAAGACAGGGTGGAACTTGACATCAGGCGCACTGTGGTTGCTGTCTATAACATAATAAACACGCAGTTTTCTGCGGTAAATATCAAGGTAACTCTTCTATGTGAGACTCCGGGGCGGAAATATGAGCTTCACTGCGAGAAAGATGTTACGGATGAGGATGCGGAGCTATACATTGTTGAAGGTTATGAAGGCGAAATGAAACAAGTGTTTCTGAATATTCTTCAGAATGCCCGTGATGCTCTTCTGCTTTATATGGCAACAGATAACAGACAGGGAACTGTTGCTGTTAATATAACGCCTCATGCCAGATATATAGATATAGACTTCACAGATAACGGAGGCGGTATCAGGGCGGAGCATCTGGATAGGGTGTTTGAACCCTATTTTACAACAAAAGGTGAGTCTGTGGGACTGGGGATAGGTCTATTTATGTCAAAAACCATTATCGAAGAACATATGAACGGATTTCTCATGGTGCGTAATATTAAAGACGGCGCAAGGTTTACTGTGCGTCTTAACAGAAAATACCCTGATCCGGCAGAAGAAAATGAATGATTTCTAAATAAATTGACTGATTTGTTCTAAAATTACGTTGCAAAATCTCAAAATCTGTTTATTGTGTATTCTACAGGACGATAGTATAAGAATATCCCCCAGATGATTTCCTTATCCTAAAGCAAGCACCCCCCGCAGTGATTTGTATTCAGAGTCAGATAAGCATAAGCCGGTCGGCTGCTTCAAGCGTGCCTGAAAAAATATAGTGAGATAATAATGGACGAAAAAGAAACAACAGGCTTCGAGCATTTCGGGCTCAGCGCAGAAGTTATGCACGGTATTATGGAATGCGGCTTCAAATCACCCAGCCCAATCCAGCAGCAGGCTATCCCTCACCTTCTTGAAGGAAAAGACATGATAGGGCAGGCTCATACGGGGACAGGAAAAACAGCGGCTTTCGGGCTGCCTTCAATAAGCCGTCTTAAAAAGACAGGCGAAGTGGAGATGCTTGTAATAACTCCCACAAGGGAACTCGCCATGCAGGTGAGTGACGAACTCTACAGATACGGCAAATTTGCTGACATCAATACTACAACAGTTTATGGCGGTCAGTCATATTCACGCCAGTATGAGCGCTTAAGAAGGGGAACTCCCATAGTTGTTGCCACACCAGGCAGACTTCTTGATATACTCTCCTCCGGTAAGGTAAAAAACTTTACTCCTTCAATCGTTGTTCTGGATGAAGCAGATGAAATGCTTGATATGGGATTTCTTGAGGATATACAGAAAATATTTACCTTCCTTCCCGAAGACAGACAGACTCTTCTCTTCTCCGCAACCATGCCTGACTCGATCAGGAAACTGGCTGCGACTATCCTTAAGGACCCGGTTCACATAAGTGTGATGAACAAGGAAAAAACCGTAAAAGATATTGACCAGAGATACTACGTTATAGAAGAGCAGGAAAGAGACGATGCAATCATCCGTCTTATAGACAGCTTTGAGCCTACACGCTCAATTATTTTCTGCCGTACCAAAAAAGAAGTGGAACGCATATGCACCACTCTTATAGGACGAGGCTATTCTGCAAAAGGGCTTCATGGAGACATGGAACAGCACCAGAGGGAAGAAGTGATGAACTCCTTCCGTGAAGGACGTATTTATACTCTCGTGGCGACAGATGTTGCGGCGAGAGGTCTTGATGTTAAGGATGTAACCCACGTTTTTAACTATCACATGCCTTTTGACTCTGAAAGCTACATACACAGAATAGGCAGAACCGGCAGGGCAGGAAGCAAAGGTATAGCCATTACTCTGGTTACACCGCAAGAACTCAGAGGACTTAACCGTATTCAGCGCAGCATCGGCGATGTTATGACACAGAAATTCATCCCCACACTTCAGGAAGTCAGAGATGAGAACATTGCAAAGCTGGTGGATAAGGTTGCTGAGTGCGAAATAGATAAAAAAGCTGCTGAAGTGCTTGAGATGCTCACTGCTGAACACAGTGAAGTCAATATAGCTCTTAAGCTTGTGTCTATGCTTCTTGATAGAGAAAGTTACGCAGGACCCGATCATATAGGTCTCAGCCCAAAAAGGGTTCAGAGAGTTTTTGAAGATGAAAAACGTGATCGTATGGACAAGTCAAAAGGCAGAGGCGGCAGCAGACGTTCCGCAGGCGGTTCAAGAGACCGTTTCAGCCGTGACCGCAAAGACAGAAACGAACGTTCCGCCGGTGACAGATTCAGCCGTGACAGAAGTGAACGCCCGTCAGGAGACAGATTCCGTGATAAAAGCGAACGTCCCTCAGGCGAAAGATTCCGTGACAGAAGCGAACGCCCCGCAGGGGACAGATTCCGTGATAAAAGTGAACGTCCCGCAGGAGACAGATCCCGTGATAAGAAAGACCGTTTCGAGAGCGGCGACCGTTTCAGGGATAAAAACTCCTCAGACGGACAGTCACGTCAGAGCGGGTGGAACAGGGAAACACGCCCCGAAAGGGAAAAAAGCGGCGACTCCTTCTGGAAAAGACGTAATACAGAAAAATAATTGTAATACTGAAGCCTCCCATTCCGGGAGGCTTTTTTCTTTTAATCCCCCAAAACCTATTTGGAACAACTCAGTCTGAGGAACCGCTAACCGTTTAGTTGTGTTAAACTGTTAAAAAGCGGAGGTATGCGGAGAATGACCATAAAAAGCGGATTTTCAGAGGAAAGAGCAGAGGCTTTGTTCCTTCTTTTTTCAGGATTCATTGACGGCAGGGACGGTAAAGAGCTTTTTGACACCTATAAGCCTCTTCTGGACGGGATAACTCCAATGGAGGTTCTTGTGATGGGCGACCGCCTCTTTAAATCCGGCTATTCTATTGATAGTATTAAAAAGCAGGTTGAAAAGGTTTTTAATATTATCATTCCGGCTCTGAAGGAATATGAATGGGAAGAACCTCACGGAGGCGCTGTTTACTGGCTGATGGAAGAGAACAGGGCTCTTGCTGCTCATATGGATGAGATGAAAGTCAAGATAAGGGAATTAAGCTCTCTTGAAGAATCATCTGTTGAGTATTCGTCAGTTTATTCCGCCTTGAAGAAGGACTTCCGCAGACTAATCGATTTTGAGCCGCACTATCTTAAAACAGAAAATATTCTTTTTCCGTTTCTAGAAAAACACAGTTATTTTGAACAGCCCTTGAAGGTTATATGGTCTCTGGATGATGATATACGCAAAGTTATCAGAGAGATAAATTCTGCCCTCGATGCCGCTGACAGTTTAGGCATTGAGGAGCATACTGTTATAGGACGGCTGTTTATGTTGATGATGCGCATGACATACAAGGAAAATCTTGTTGTTTTTCCCGCTGCTGCAGAATGTCTGAACGGAAAGGATGATGCGGATATGCTGCGAATGTTTGCTGAAATCGGTTTCGCATTTGTTGAGCCTCCTGCGGAAACTGATTCGGCAGAAGAACCGAAAGCCTGTCAGGAAGGGTTTATCCGCATGGGCGGTACCGGGTTTCTCTCTGTAAATCAGCTTGTCAGAATGATGAACAGTCTGCCGATTGATATAACTTTTGTTGATGAAAATGATGAGGTGAAATACTTTTCAGAACCGAAGGACAGATTTTTCACCCGCAGTCCGGCGGTAATAGGACGTAAGGTGCAGAACTGCCACCCACCGGACAGCATAGATACGGTGAACCGCATAGTTGAATCATTCAGAAACGGAGACAAATCCGAGGCAAAATTCTGGATAAATCTGCGGGGGAAGATGCTTCTGATATGCTATTACGCCGTAAGGGACAATAAAGGAACTTATATCGGCACTGTGGAAGTAACGCAGGATATAACAGAAATAAGAGAACTGAAAGGCGAGAAGAGGCTGCTTGACTGGGAAGGCTGATTTAACAAATATTTATGAAAAAGACCTTGAAAATATGGAACTGTTGTTGCAGATTAAAGTCTTTGTCTGACAAATAAAAAGACGCTGAACAGGGGTATGTTGATGAAGTTTAGGTTTTTGCACAATAATATTAACGTTTTTGATCTCGGCAGGAGTCTTGAGTTTTACAAAAAGGCTTTAGGTCTTGAAGAGGTCCGCAGATATAATCAGGAGGACGGAGACTTTATCCTTGTTTATCTTGGGGATGGAGTTACGCCTCACCAGCTTGAGCTTACATGGCTGAGAGACAGGGAAGAGCCCTATGACCTCGGCGAGAATGAGATACATATAGCCTTTGGCGTGGATGATTTTGATGCTGCTTATAAACTTCATAAGGAAATGGGCTGCATCTGCTTTGAAAACGAGGCAATGGGCATCTACTTCATCGAAGACCCTGACGGCTACTGGGTAGAGATTTTGCCAAACTCAAAAGCCTGAAACATTTATATACAGTTCCATGGATGGAACTGGGGATAGTAAATTTTAAAGGTCAGTAAATTAGTCATTAAAACCCGCCGTTTTGATTCCGGCGGGTTCTGAGTCACTAAGCCTTAGCAGCTCCGGTCAGAGCGGTATCCTTTGCTTTTATATAACTTATAAGATCTTCAATAGTAACAACCGGATATCCGTGTGCCTTTCCAAATGCGGCAACTTGCGGAGTTCTTGCCATTGTTCCGTCAGGGTTTGTCAGTTCACATAAAACTCCACAGGGTTTAAAACCTGCAAGGCGCATGAAGTCTACAGTAGCTTCAGTGTGCCCCTGACGCTCCAGAACTCCTCCCTTTCTTGCCCTCAAGGGAAATACGTGTCCCGGCCTGTTCAGATCGGAGGGCTTTGCTCCGTCTTTCACAGCAGCCCGTATGGTGGTTACTCTGTCCGCAGCGGAAACACCTGTTGTGACCCCTTCTGCGGCTTCGATTGTGACTGTGAAGCCTGTCCCGTAACTGCTGGTGTTTTTATCCACCATCATGGGAAGCTCAAGTTCCTGTGTTTTCTCATCTGTAAGGCAAAGGCACACAATGCCGCTGCATTCCCGAATGAGAACAGCCATCTGTTCGGGTGTGATAGTCTCTGCGGGGAAGATAAGATCCCCTTCGTTTTCTCTGTCCTCATCATCAAGAACAAGAATTCCTCCGCCGTTTTTCAGCGAACTGAGGGCATCTTCAACCCTCTCGAATGATGTTTTGGGTAAAATACATTTCTGATTCACGGTAAACCTCTTAATTTTCGTAAATCAGGGCAGAATTAAAGGGGAAGTAAAGGCATGAAAATTACGGCATGCGTCAGATCCTCTTTCGTCCGGACTGTACCGTCGGCTTCGGAATCTCACCGAATCTGCTGACTTCCGTTTATAAGAAACGGAACGCTCGCGGGCTTACCCTGTGTGGGATCACCGCCGGTGGGGAGTTTCACCCCGCCCTGAGAATATATTTTTATTATAATCTTTTATCGGCGGGTGTCAATGCCCTGTCTTTCATACGCATTCTAACTTTAGTCAATAAGGGTTGACACTCGTTGCATACCCTCATTCAGAGGGGAATTCACCGGATCGTGTTGTTTTGTCAGTAAAAGTTGACATCTTTGTAACTGCTTGGAAATAAGGCTTTTTGGCTTCCTTTGCAAATTGTGTCAACCAATGTTGACTTGGTGTTTAGATGTAACTTTTTGTAACATACTGTTCTTTAAAGTGTTTACTTTTGGCACAGGTGTTGCTTTATAAACATACATGGATAACACTACACAGCTTGAAATACTTTTTGCTGAAGACGAAGAAGAACTAAGAAGGGGCGTGTGCCTTTACTTCAGAAAATTCGGATACAAGGTTACTGAAGCCGTTAACGGCTTGTCGTGTATAGAGAAAATTAGAAACAAAGAAATGACTGGAAAAAGCTTTGACCTTATTCTTCTTGATGTGATGATGCCGGAAATGACAGGACTTGAGGTTCTTGATTTTCTTCACAGAAACGGGCTTAAAATCCCTGTGTTGCTTATAACCGGCTATCTGGATGTAAAACCGGAGGATTCATACGTTAAGGAAATGGTCGTAGGGCTTCTTCATAAACCATTCAGTCCATCTGAACTCATTGAGAGTACACACACAATTTTGCAGAGGAGCAAAAAAACATGAATTCAATGATTTTCAGAACAGGCATTACGATGATAGCTATTTCAGGGATTTTTATGGCTTTGTTTGAGTATTTCAACATAAGCGTTTTATCAGCGGCACAGATGATGGTTTTTCTGTTCTTGTCATTTACAGGGATGGCAGCCGCATCAATAAAAGCAAAAAGGAAATATTATGCGGGAACTGAGTGACAAAACAGGCATCTATATAGCGCTTTGTGCAGGTGCGGCTGCATCTGTTGCAGTGTATTTCACCGGCGGCTTAACTGCATTTGCCGTGACTATTGTTTTAAGTGCGGCGGCTGTTTTAGCCGCCTACATCTCTGCTGTCAGAACTGCTGAAAAATGCAGCACACGGGCAGAGGAAGAAAAACAGGCGGAAATGAACAAGCTGCACGAGTTTATTACATGCACAAAAAAACTTCTGGATGACAGGGCAGATCTAATGCCGATGTTCTCAGGACAGCTTCAAAATGTGATCAGGGATTCTGAAGAATCAGCTAATGAGATTAGCGGCAACTTTATGAGCATAGTGGAGCAGGTAGAGGCGCAGGGTGATCTTGCGGGCTCTGCAATATCAAACCTTATGGATAATGACAAAAGCGGAAACTCGATGATGGAAAAGAACAGAACGGTTTTGCTTGAAGTTATTAAAACTCTTAAGGAAACAGGAGCCTTTTCTGATTTGGTCAGTTCTCGTCTTAATATGATTATGGAAGGGGCCGAAAAGGTTAACTCCACTGTCTCTCAGGTGGAATATATTGCAGATCAGACAAATCTTCTGGCGCTGAACGCAGCCATCGAGGCGGCGAGAGCAGGGGAACACGGCAGGGGTTTTGCAGTGGTGGCTGATGAAATAAGAAAGCTTTCCGAGCAGTCAAACCGTTTTGCTATGGATATCAGAAACTCTGTTAAGACTATAACAAACGATATAGAAGATATTTATCATGAATCCTCTGAGAATGCGGAGAAAATGAACGAGCTTGCCGTGTCTTCAGAGCAGGATGTGAATGAAGCGCTGGGTCTCCTTGACGGCGGCATAAATTCAGCAAAAGAAACTATAAAACGCCTTCAGGAAGAAACAGCGAAAACCGCAGAACGAATAAGAGGGATTGTGATATCGCTTCAGTATCAGGATATAAACAGGCAAAGGATAGAGCATGTGATCGAACCGCTTGATATAGTCGGAAAAGATCTTATTGGTCTTTCCGCTGCAATGAATGATGTGGGTGTAAATCTCTGCACACTCCGCCTGAGCGATCTCAGTTCACATCTTAAAACCATGTACACAATGGAAAGCGAAAGAGAGATATTTGAAAAACACATCAAGGGGTTCGGCGGAAGCGTAGGCAAAAGCAGCACCGGTAAACAAAAGAAGCCGGCGGCAGAACCGGACAATGTAGAGTTATTTTAGGAGTATGAACATGTTAGACATCAAAGAGGAAAAGAACGGTTCGGACTGCATCCTTTCCTTATCCGGCGACCTTACAGTTTGCAATATTGGTCAGGTGCGTGAAAAGCTTATGGAACTCTATTCCACAGAGGACAGAGTGAAGGTTAATATTTCAGGTGAATCCAGTATAGATTTCACTTTTTTTCAGCTTATGTGTTCTGCGCACCGCACTTTTTCTTCTGTGGGAAAGAATATTTCCTTTGACAAGAAAGAAGGGTGCCCCCTTGAACTCAAGAAATACAGCCTGGGGTTTTCAAGGCGCACAGGGTGCAGTCAGGATAAATGCGGAAACTGCCTTTGGGCAGCAAAGGAGAGTGTTTAATGGGAAAGGTTATTCTTAGTGTGGACGATTCCGCCAGCATAAGGCAGATGGTAAAATTTACACTCACAAAAGAGGGCTATGAGGTGATTGAAGCCTCTGACGGAGCAGACGCCCTCTCTAAAATATCCGGTAAAAAAATTGATATGGTGGTGACAGACCTTAACATGCCCAATATGGACGGCATCACCCTGATAAAAGAACTTAGAAAGCAGGCAGCTTTTAAGTTTATTCCGATAATCATGCTCACTACCGAGTCTCAGGATTCTAAAAAACAGGAAGGTAAATCAGCAGGCGCTACGGGTTGGATTGTCAAACCTTTCAAACCCGAACAGCTTCTGGGAGTAGTAAAAAAAGTTTTAGGATAGGGTTATGTCCGCAGATATTCATAAACAGGCATTTGTGACCGAGGCAGGAGAACTGCTTGAAGACCTTGAGCAGTCTCTTATGGAGCTTGAAAACACACCGGATGATTCTGATCTGGTGGCAAAAGTTTTCAGGGCTATGCATACTATCAAGGGTTCGGGCTCAATGTTCGGTTTTGACAACCTTGCTGCTTTTGTTCACGGAATCGAGACCGCTTATGATCTTGTGCGTGAAGGCAAGCTTGCCGTAACACAGGAGATGATAGAAAACTCTCTGAAGTCCTGTGATGTTATAAAGGAAATGGTTGCGGACGAAAGTCTTGATTCTTCATGTGGTGAACCATTGGAGCTTAAAAGTTTTTTTGCTTCACTTCACGGAGGAACCCCGCAGGATGCTCCTGCATCCGTTTCCGTTGACACTGAAAAGACCTCCGCCGGGAAAACGCTTACAACATACCGGATACAGTTCAAGCCGTACGAAGATATTTTTTCAAGGGGAGTTAATGTCCAACTTCTTTTAAATGAACTCATGGAGCTGGGAGAATGCAGAATTGTGGCACATCCTGAACGAATTCCCTATCTTGAAGAGCTTGAAAGTGAGAAATGTTATGTAAATTGGGATATCATTCTCTCCACGGATAAAGGTGAAAACGCCATAAGAGATGTCTTCATTTTTGTTGAAGACGATTGCGATATTACAATCACTCCCGTTGCTTTTTATGACGGTTCAGAAGTGGAAAACCATGAGAGAATCGGTGATATTCTGGTTGAAAAAGGTGATATCTCAAGGGCTGAGCTTGAAAATATTCTGTCAGAAAAGAAACGTTTAGGTGAGTTTCTTGTGGAAAAGGGCGTTGTGCCTTCTTCTGCAGTTGCAGCGGCGCTTGAAGAGCAGCTTCATATAAAAAATATGAAAGAGACCAAAGCGAAAAAGGCTGAAGCAGAAAGCATGACATCCATTAGGGTTCAGTCTGATAAGCTGGATTTTCTCGTGGATCTTGTAGGCGAACTCGTTACTGTTCAGGCACGCTTGAGTCAGACTGCGGCACGGAAAAATGAGCCGGAACTTCTTAAGATAGCCGAGGATGTTGAAAGGCTCGTGTGGGACCTTCGGGACAATACCATGAGCATAAGAATGCTCCCCATAGGTTCGACATTCAGCAAGTTCAACAGGCTGGTGCGTGATCTCTCCCATTCTCTGGGCAAAAAGATAGAGCTTGTCACCGAAGGAGCTGAAACAGAGCTGGATAAAACCGTTATCGAAAAGCTTAATGATCCCCTTGTACATCTCATAAGAAACAGTATTGACCACGGTCTTGAAATGCCTGAAGAGAGAAAAGCATCGGGCAAAAAAGAAACAGGAACAATCACACTCAGCGCCAGACATTCGGGCGACAGCGTTCTCATACAGATAACCGACAATGGAAGAGGTATAGACCCCGAAAAGGTTCGTAAAAAAGCCATTGAAAAAGGTTTGATAGCAGAAGGTGTAGAACTCACCGCAAAAGAGGCGTGTGACCTGATTCTTGCTCCGGGCTTTTCCACTGCCGAAGCCGTTTCAAACATATCCGGGCGAGGCGTGGGTATGGATGTGGTCAAAAAGAATATTGAATCTCTCAAAGGCACGCTGGATATATCCTCCGAAAAAGGCAAAGGAACAGTGATAAGCCTGAAACTTCCACTCACTCTGGCAATCATAGACGGGCTCCTCATCAGGGTTGCGGACCAGTTTTTCATTATACCCCTTGCAGTGGTGGAGGAGTGTATTGAACTCACGCCGAAGGATGTGGCAAATTCCCACGGGCGCAGCATCATTCAGGTCAGGGGCGATATTGTGCCTTACATCAAGCTTCGTGAGCTTTTCGGCATCAAAGGCAATGTGCCTGAAATTCAGCAGATAGTTGTTACCGAAATAGACGGAAGGAGAGTCGGCTTCGTTACAGACGCAGTAATCGGTGATCATCAAACAGTTATAAAGTCACTGGGCAAAATATTTAAGGAGGTTCACGGAGTATCCGGAGCAACGATACTCGGCGATGGTTCAGTTGCACTGATCATAGACGCTGTGAAGATATATCACGGCATAGAGTAAATATATTTTTTTTAATTTTTTTTTATCTGAAAACCTTGGAGGTTGATATGTTGAAGAATCTGAAGATCGGCATGAAGCTGCTGATAGGCTTCGGTATTGTCCTTCTGCTTACCCTTATGGTGGGGCTTGCGGGGTACACCGGAATGAACAAAGTTCTCGGAAGCGTTGAGTATTCCGAAGATATGTGGACTGTGGGCGAGTTTATGCTTAATGCACGCCAGCAGGAAAAAAACTACATGCTCAGAAAGGATCAGGCATCTATAGACGAAATGAGTAATGCGATTCAGGGATTAAAAACCCGCGCAGAAGAATCATCCAAAAGGATGAATGATCCGAAGATCACGGAAGCAATTAACAGTATTGTCGACAATGCAGGGGAATACGGTGCAATTTTCGATAAGTATGTACTGGTCGAAAATGAAAAAACCGAAGATGAAAACAGAATGGGCGTTGCCGTAACACATGTTTTCAAAGAAGCTGAAAATACTGTGAAAGAGCAGCTGGAACAGTTTCAGACCCTTGTGGCATCATCAACAAAGGATGCACACGCCCTTGAGGATAAAGTAACTAAGATCGCACGTTCTTATAATATTATGCTGAACCTCGCAAAAGCAAGAACAATGGTTTGGCAGTTTAAGAGCAGCGGAGATCAGAAATACACCGAAGAACTGAGACAGTTAGTGAGAAGTGCCAGAGAAACCGCAGAAGTTCTCAAGGCAAGTTTTGTTAACAAGGTAAACATAGACAGCGCACAGTCTCTCATAGAGGCTATCAATAATTATGATGACAATATTTCTCTTTACATAGAACGCACTGCAGAGCAGGTGAGACTTGAGCAGGAACTGGTAACAAACGCCAGAGAAACTCAGGAGTTTACTAACAGCGCTAACGCTGAAAGCAGCAATATGATGCTTGCGGATTTCAGAAGCGCACTTGTGATGATACTTGTTATGTCCGCTGCTGCACTCATTTTCGGCATAGCAGCAGGTGTAGTGATAGCAAGGGGAATAACAGTTCCCATAAACATGGGAGTAGCTTTTGCCCGTGAAGTGGCAAACGGTAATCTGGACGCCGATATGGACCTCGAACAGAAAGATGAGGTCGGTATGCTGGCTGCAGCTATGAAGGATATGATCAATAAGCTCCGCATCATAGTGCTTGAGGTCAAGGCGGCTTCTCTTAATGTTTCATCCGGCAGCGGTCAGTTAAGCAGCGCCGCTCAGGAAATGTCGCAGGGTGCCACAGAACAGGCAGCGGCGGCAGAGGAGGCATCAAGCTCAATGGAAGAGATGACCTCTAACATAAATCAGAATGCAGATAACGCCCTCCAGACGGAGAAGATTGCCAGAAAAGCGGCCGACGATGCCAAAGAAGGCGGACACGCAGTGGATCAGACAGTTAAGGCTATGAAAGATATAGCCGGCAAAATCTCAATAATAGAAGAGATAGCACGCCAGACAAACCTCCTTGCACTGAATGCTGCGATAGAGGCAGCAAGAGCAGGAGAACACGGAAAAGGCTTTGCAGTTGTTGCAAGCGAGGTTCGCAAGCTTGCTGAACGCTCTCAGGAAGCTGCTAAGGAGATAAGCGACCTCTCCACCACAAGTGTTGAAATTGCAGAAAAAGCGGGCAGCCTGCTTCAGCAGATTTTGCCGGATATACAGAAAACAGCAGAACTTGTGCAGGAGATAACCGCCTCAAGCAGTGAACAGAGAACCGGAGCGGAGCAGATCAACAGCGCAATACAGCAGCTTGATCAGGTTATTCAGCAGAATGCCGGAGCATCCGAGGAAATGGCTTCCACTGCGGAAGAGCTTGCAGGACAGGCGGATTCACTTGAGCAGACAATGCAGTTTTTCAAGATGAAGGACAATTCCGGCATTTCGTCAGCTAAGAACAAAAAAACTATAAAGACCGCACACATAAACTCAAAAACAACACCGGCTCTTAAACCGGCTAAGTCTAAACAGCAGAAAGAAGGAGTGGAACTGAACCTTTCAGGGAGTGACCACGACAAATTGGACGAAGAATTTATAAGTTACTGACAAATCGGAGGTAGTTATGTCGGAAAACATAAACGACACCGGGAGCTGCCAGGTACTGACCTTTAAGATGGGTGAAGAGGTGTTCGGGGTGAACATCATGTCTGTCCGGGAAGTGCTTGACTACACCAATGTGACCAAAGTGCCGCAGACGCCTGATTTTATGAGAGGTGTAATAAACCTGCGGGGAAATGTTGTCCCCGTGATTGACCTTAAGCTCAAGTTCGGAATGTCCGCAACTGAGCGTACGGTGAACACCTGCATAATCATAGTTGAAGTATCTCTTGACGGCGAAAGCGCAATACTCGGTGCATTGGCAGATTCTGTGCAGGAGGTGGTGGATTTTGAAAAAGAGTTCATCGAACCTGCACCAAGAATAGGCACACAGCTTAACACTGAATTTATTCAGGGGATGGCAAAAAAAGGCGAGGGGTTCGTAATCATTCTTAATATTAATAAAGTTTTTTCTGCTGATGAGCTGAGTATGTACTCCGGCTTTCAGGAGAACGCTTCATAAACCGGAATTTTTCCGTATTTTTCTGACGACGGATGAGCCGTCATTTATATCTGACGCCGTTGTGAGCGGTAAAAGGGGAGGGAGCATGCCTCCCTCCCCGCAGACCGTTACATCTGATCTCTGCGTGTGAGCAGCTTAATTTATGGCTATTACAGAGCGAGGGATTAAAATGCTTAAAAATATGAAACTTGGAACAAAACTCGGCATGGCGTTCGGACTGCTAATCCTCATTATAGCAGTACTTGGCGCTGTTGCTATGCTGAACATGTCAAGGGTCAAAACGGAGTCACTTAAACTCTCGGAAGAGTACGTTCCGGAAGTCAAACTCGCCGGTGAAATCGAAAGAACGAACTCCTCAATCATGCTCAGCATGCGTACCTTTCAGTACACAGGAAGTCTGGAAGACTATAACAAGGCTTTGAAAAGCTTTGAAAACCTGAAAAAGTATATAGCCGATATTCAGGCTTTGGGAGAAAAATCTCAAAATCTTAAAGCACTTAACGCATCAGCAGGAGACGTGCTTGCGGCTGCAAATGAGTATGAGGGGTTGGCAAAACAGACTGCTGATAACAACAAAAAACTTGATGAAGCAAAAAATAATATGAACAGCTATGCGGCGTCATTCATGAAGAATGCCGAAGATTATCTTCACAGTCAGGAAGAAGCCCTGCTTGTTGAAATACGCAGTGGTACCGGAGCTGAAAAGCTTGCCGAACGTAGCCAGAAGATTACTTCCATGAATAACATAATCATAGAAGGCAACCATGTTCGAATAGAAGCTTGGAAAGCTCAGGCAACAAGGAATCTTACGGAGCTTACTGATGTCTTTCCGAAATTTAAAAGTATGGAGACAACTCTCAATGAGATAGAATCGGTAACTCGGAGGCAGGTTAACCTTAATCAGCTTTCGAATATAAAGATTGCTCTGGACGGGTATAAGCGCTCCATGGAAACACTCGCCCTGACATGGGCTGATTCTGACAAGATTGGTGATCAGAGAAGTGTAACGGCAGGTATTCTCTTGTCAAAAGCCGAAGGCATAGCTGTAGCGGGGATGACGCAGACCACTGAAATAGCACAGCAGGCTATATCAGTGTTGAATGCCTCATCTGTTGCAATGGTTACGGGAATAATCATAGCAATTATAATAGGAGTAATTCTTGCGGTTGTTATGACAAAGATGATAACAAAGCCTTTGTTTCAGGGGGTTGAGTTTGCAAAACAGGTCGCAGACGGTAATCTGGATGCTCATATAGATCTTAACAGCAGAGATGAAATAGGCGAACTCGCTTCTGCTTTGAGAGATATGATAACAAAGCTGAGAGACATTGTATCTGATGTGAAAAGCTCATCGGAGAATGTTTCAGCCGGAAGTGAACAGCTTAGCAGCGCTGCGCAGGAAATGTCACAGGGTGCAACTGAGCAGGCGGCGGCGGCAGAAGAGGCATCAAGCTCGATGGAAGAGATGACCTCTAACATAAATCAGAATGCAGACAATGCTCTTCAGACTGAGAAGATAGCCAGAAAAGCGGCTGATGACGCTAAGGAAGGCGGTTCGGCTGTTGAGCAGACTGTAAAAGCTATGAAGGATATAGCAGGTAAGATCTCTATAATTGAAGAGATAGCTCGCCAGACCAATCTTCTTGCTCTCAATGCAGCAATAGAAGCAGCAAGGGCTGGAGAACACGGAAAGGGTTTTGCTGTTGTGGCAAGTGAAGTTCGCAAGCTTGCCGAACGTTCACAGGAAGCCGCAGGCGAGATCAGCACACTTTCCATAAGCAGCGTGGAAGTTGCAGAACGTGCAGGATCACTTCTTGAGCAGATATTGCCTGATATACAAAAAACAGCGGAGCTTGTGCAGGAGATAACCGCATCCAGCACAGAGCAGAGAACCGGAGCAGAACAGATCAACAGTGCTATTCAGCAGCTTGATCAGGTTATACAGAGAAACGCCGGAGCATCCGAGGAAATGGCATCTACAGCAGAAGAACTTGCAAGTCAGGCAGAGTCGCTTCAGCATGCAGTGGCATTTTTCAGAATGAGCGGCAGTTCCTCAGCTGTTGTCAGAACCCGCAGTAATACAGGCGGAGGCTTCAAACCTGCTAAAACACCTGCACTTTCTGCTAAAACAACAAAGAAGACAGACTCTTCAAAGGGCATAAGTCTTAATATGCACGATGACAATGACAAGCTGGATGAAGAGTTTGTAAGTTACTGAAAATAAAATATCCCGTTCTGCGGAGTTACACCGCAGGACGGGGGTTGGAAAGGTGGTGTATGTCTTCTAATTTTGATGTTTTTCGTCAGAATCTTTCATCCATGGAGTTTGAGCGCATTAAATCATTCATAGAAAATCACTGCGGAATCAAGCTCCCCCCGACAAAGAAACAGATGGTAGAGGGAAGATTAAGAAAGAGGCTGAGGAAACACGGCTTTACCACCTATGAGGAATATCTGGATTTTGTGTTTAACTCAGGTGAGGGTGAGGAGGAAATAGTCAGTCTCATAGATGTTATAACAACAAACAAAACCGATTTCTACCGTGAGCCCGGTCACTTTGAATATATGAGGGACAGAGTTCTGCCTTATCTTCTGAAAGATAATGACAATGCCAAGGTCAAAGTCTGGAGCGCAGGCTGCTCTAGCGGTGAGGAACCGTATACTCTTGCAATGGAGCTTCACGGTTTTTTTGAAAATATACGAGGCTGGAATTATGAAATTCTTGCCACGGATATATCCACCGATGTGCTGCAAAAAGCATGCACAGCTATTTATAATGAAGAAAAAATAGCCCAGCTTCCCTTTGAACTGAAAAAAAAATTCTTTTTAAGATCAAAAGATAAAAATGACTGCAAGGTGCGTCTGAAGCCGTTTATAAGAAAGTCAGTCAGGTTCTCCCGCCTTAATCTTATGGATGAAAAGTTTTCTCATGATAAGGATTATGACATAATATTCTGCCGTAATGTTATAATATACTTTGACAGAGACACGCAGGAGAGGATTCTGAAAAGGCTTGTGAGCCATCTTAAACGGGGTAGGTTTCTTTTTTTAGGACATTCGGAAACCATACATGGGATGGACCTTGATGTGGAGACAGTCGCACCGACAGTTTACAGAAAAGTATGATTCAGGAATAAGGCAGTTGATCAAAAGCATTTATTTGAAACCATGTGAAATGTATCTTGAAAAAGAACCTGCTGTGGTTAGTACGGTTCTGGGATCGTGCGTTTCAGTGATAATGTTCTGGTCAGCTGCTAAAATCGGCGGGATGTGCCACGCCATGCTCCCGCTCGCCAATTTTTCAGTGGTAGGAAACAACCCTTCTCATGTTAATAAATTCGTTGACAGCTCAATAACATATATGCACAGCCGCTTTAGCGTTTGGGGGGCTGTACCTTCAGAAATCGAAGTAAAAGTCTTCGGCGGGGCGGACATGTTCCGCACTGAATCCGGTAAAATCAAAAGAGAAACTATAGGCGCAAAAAATATACAGGCGGCTTTTGCCGCTTTGTCGGCCTTGGGCTATAAAATTACTGCTCAGGATGTGGGTGGAGATTCAGGAAGAAAACTGTATTTTTACTCCTCTGAAGGACGTGTCTTTATGAAAAGCTTAAGAAATACTATGGACGCAGGTTGATGTTATGGGTCTGAAAGTTCTTGTTGTAGATGATTCCGCAGTGGTTAGGCAAACTCTTACCGAAATTCTTTCTTCTGATCCGGAAATAAGCGAAGTGGCTTCCTGCCAGGATCCTTTTTATGCAGCGGAGAGAATGAAGCATTTTATTCCGGATGTTATCACTCTGGATGTTGAAATGCCACGAATGGACGGCATCACATTTCTTAAAAAGCTTATGTCTCAGCACCCTATCCCTGTGGTGATGTGTTCGAGCCTTACTGTCGACAACTCACAGACACTTATGAAAGCCATCGAATACGGTGCTGTGGATGTTATACAAAAACCCAGATCGGGAACAAAGGCATTCCTTGAGGAGTCCAAAATCCTTATCTGTGATGCCGTAAAGGCGGCTGCAAAGGCTTCTGTCAAGAAGATATCCGCCGTTTCCCGCACTATTCAGCCAAAACTGACTGCGGATGTTATTATACCGAAAAGTACCAGCAAAGCGATGATGGAAACAACTGAAAAGGTTATCCTTGTTGGGGCATCCACAGGGGGAACAGAAGCGCTTACAGTGTTTCTGACTGCCATGCCGCCGGATTCGCCTGGAATAGTTATAGTTCAGCACATGCCGGAGAACTTTACAGCCTCGTTCGCCCAAAGGCTGGATTCACTGTCTAAAATAAGTGTCAAAGAGGCGGAAAACGGTGATACCGTGCTTCCCGGCAGAGCATTGATAGCACCGGGAAATAAACATACTCTGATCAAACGAAGCGGTGCCAGATACTACACTGAAATAAAGGAAGGTCCTTTAGTCAGCAGGCACAGACCGTCGGTTGATGTCCTTTTCCGCTCAGGAGCCAGATATGTGGGTTCCAACGCAGTTGCGGTAATAATGACAGGTATGGGCGATGACGGAGCAAAAGGTCTTCTGGAGCTTAAAGAAGCCGGTGCGTACACCATAGCACAGGATGAGTCCACAAGCGTGGTTTTCGGTATGCCGAAGGTGGCAATAGAACTCGGCGCAGCGCAAAAAATTCTTCCGTTGGGAAATATATCTCAGTTTGTTGTGGCGTATTGCAGGAACTGATGCAGGAGCTGATTTTAAAATGCAGGCAGATTTTCTTAATGAAATAATCGGCATACTGACCGCCTCCATGGCGGTTATGTTTATGTTTATGTATTTATACATAAATGAAAGGAACGATTATCTCAAAATATGGGGATACAGCTGGCTTTTCAACATAATAAGGTACTCTGTTGAGATGATTATTTTCAGAAACGGGGAAAACGATTTCCTGTTTTTTCTGAAACTCAGCTTTGTACTGATGGGGGCTGTGCTGCTTGTCATGGGCGCTCATATGCTTATTGATAAAAAGAAGCCCCGCTTTGTCCTTCAGGGGGCTCTTACGGCTGAAATCCTGCTTGCTGCGGCTGTTTTTTACGGAGCCGGGTATTTTGTAATAGATGCAGTAGTCTTTGTTTTCTCTGCTGCAGCATTTATCTATACAGGCTTTATTATTCTTGTTTCAAAATCATTTTACGGCTTTGGAAAGAAGGTGACAGGCGTGTCACTTATCCTCTGGGGAATTCATAAAATGAACTATCCCGTATTAATTGAAGGCACAAGAGAAGGTGCAGTTAATATCCAGTATTTTTCAGCGGGTTTTCAGCTTGCAGTTTTTTTAACCTTCACCGTGTCTGCCGGAATAATAATAATGCATTTTGAAAAAATGAAAAAACTGGAGAGGCATCTTTCTATTATTCTGGATAAAATGAGCAGTACGGGCAGTTCGGCATATTATAGTTTCAGCTTTCGTCCCGAACCGTCTGTTGAAGTACTTAGCCGGAGTGCCTCAAGCCTTCTTGGTTTTACCGGAGATGAAGAAAAAAACGCTGAAATAATATACCGCATCGCAGACTATGAGAAAAACCGGAAGGGAACAGAGAACTCAGAAGAGATGGAATCTCTTCCTTTCACTGATTCCGAAGGCAGGCTCAGATGGCTTGAGTTTTACAGCATGGCGGAGTATTCGTCCGATGGTGATTTATCCTCGCTGACCGGTTTTGTATTCGATGCTTCAGATAAATATATGAAATTCAGAGAGAGCCTGAACAGGATGGAATGGTATGAGGGAATGTTCCGCCTTTCCGGCGTTCCCATGCTGTTTATTAATATCAACACTCTCATGATAGAGGATGCCAACCGTGCCGCAGAGATTTTCTTCGGCACAGGTGTAGAAAAGATGAAAAACCGTGCCCTTTCCGATTCTATTTTCAGGGAAAACCCTTTTTCTGCGGATTTTCTCAGGAAGATTGAAACAGAAGGACAGGGTAAAATGCAGTGCAGTCTTAAAAATGAGAAGGACACTGTTAAGGATTTTCTTCTGCTTTGTGCTAAGGTGCGTTTCAGGAACAAGGAATATATCTATGCAATAGTTGTTGATAAAAGTAATGAAAAGTACCTTACAAACAGGCTTTTCAGCCTTGAGAATATACACAAGGCACTTCTGAACGCAATGGATGAAGGAGTAATCGTATTTGACGGAGTTATGAATATTAAATTCATGAACAATTCCGCTGCCCGCATCCTGAAGTACAGTCCTTTGTCTCAGCCTGAAAATATTGACAGTATTCTCTGTACAGAAGACGGAAGCCCGGAATCTCCGATCCTTGAAGCGGTGAATAAAAACAGAGGCATACACAAAGGCGAGGTGTTTTTCAGAAACAGCAGCGGAGATGTTATCCCTGTCGCATACAGTATAAACAAACTCGAATACGACTCCTATGAGAGCGGTGGTGTTCTGGTTTTCAGAGATATAACAGAAGAAAGGAGAATAAAAAACGGACTGATAGCCGGAATAGAGGAAAAAAACTTTCTTATAAGAGAGATACACCACAGAGTAAAAAATAATCTTCAGATTGTCAGCAGCCTTCTAAGTATTCAGAGTGAGTATTTGAATGATGAAAAGGCAGTTGCTTACTTTAAAAACAGCATACAGCGGATTAAATCCATGGCGATAATCCATGAAATGCTTTACAGGGGCGACAGTGCGCAGGGGCTGGACTTCAAGGCATATCTTACACGCCTTGTGGGTGAGATATCTATGACGTACACTTCTGTCTGTCCGGTTTATGTTGATGTAAACTGCTGTGAGATGCGGCTTAATCTTGACGAATCAATAGCCATAAGCCTGCTGATAACGGAAATAATCACAAACTGCTACAAGCATGCCTTCGACAGAGATTCAGTGGATGCACGCATTAATATCTGCGTAAGTTTTACGGATGATGGAAAAAAAGAGGTAAGCATTGCAGATAACGGAGCAGGAATAGCCGACACAGAAGGTTTCAGAACTTCCGATACCCTCGGTTCACAGATAATTACATCGCTTTCTTCCCAGTTGGGGGGAGATTTGCGTATTGAAAATAACAGCGGAACTGTTTTTGTTTTGAAATTTTAACACTTTGTTTGTTAAGATTGTTGTAGTCAAAAGGAATTGTTATGGGAAAAATACTAATTGTTGAAGATGAAGCCTTGATTGCTATGGATATAAGGTCGAAACTGTTGAGTTTCGGCTATTCTGACGTTGTGTACGCTGTCAGACCTGAAGATGCGATGAAGGAGATCGAAAAGGAAATTCCCGTACTTGTTCTTATGGACATAAACCTCAAATCAGATCTGGACGGTATTGACCTTGCGGGGATAATAAACACTGCTTACCGCATCCCCATAGTTTTCCTCACCAGCTATTCAGATATCAGCACAATGGACAGGGCAAGTGAAGCCGCACCCTACGGATATATAGTTAAACCGGCTGAAACCCAGTCCCTTTATTCTGTTGTGTCAATGGCTATCAGAAGAGCCGCCGTGGAGCGCAACCTTGTGGAGCAGAACGGGCTTTTTGAAACTGTTCTGGAAAACTCCGCAGAAGGGATAGTGGTTGCTGATGAATCTTTCAGGATAAAATATTTTAACCATATTTTTATGGAAATATTCGGAATTGAAAGAGGCGACATTTACGGTGAAAATGTTGAGGACGTGATATCCTCTCTCCAGCCTTCACTCGAAGGTGTTGTCGAAGGAATTATTAAAGGCAGAGAAAGCAAAGCAAAAAGACTTGATCTTAATCTTTCCGAGAACAAACGCAAAACGGTTCTTATGAATATTTCCACTTTCAGTCTGGGCGGCGAACAGACCAGATATCTTTTTATCTTTTCGGATCTGAGCGAACTGGAAAGAATGAAGGATGAGCTGGATACAACAGCGAGAAATTTTGACGAAATTTTTGAAAAGAACCGTGATGCTCTCGTGCTGCTTAAAATGCCCGAACATACTGTATCTGACCTGAACCCCGCTGCAGAAAAGATGTTCGGGTTCAGAAAAGATAAAATGCTCGGTAAGGTCCCCTCGGAGCTTATACGTGTTCTGGCGGTAAGCGGCTGTATTCTCGGTGACTCCGGTCAGGACGAGGCTGTATGTACCATGACCCGCCTAACAGGCGAGACTTTCACTTTTCTTGCCAACTCCCAGCGGCTCAGTATCGGCGGAACCGATTATCTTTATCTTTCTTTCAAAGATATTACAGAGGCTAAAAAGCTTGAGAAAAGAGAGCGTCAGCTTCAGGAAAAGCTCATTCAGACCAATAAAATGACAGCGCTTGGCACACTGGTGTCAGGCATAGCCCATGAGATTAATAACCCCAACAATTTCATAATGTTTAACAGTAAAATGATGCTGGATCTCTGGAAAGGGTTCAGCGAAGTGCTTGACAGAGTTTACGAAACAGAAGGTGATTTTGAGGTGGAAAATCTCCCTTATTCTGTTCTGCGTGAGGATATTCCGAAGCTTCTGGAAGGAATAGCCGGAGGCTCGGAGAGGATTAAAAAAATTGTCCATGAGCTTAAAAGTTTTTCCAAAGGGGACACGGAAAACATGGATGACATAATTAATGTTGAAGATGTTGTCACCTCTGCTGTGAAAATACTTAATCAGCATATTCTGAAATATACTTCTGATTTTTCCACAGACATCATAAAGCCTGTTCCAAATGTCAAAGGAAACAGGCAGAAAATGGAGCAGGTACTCATCAATCTGATTCTTAATGCACTTGAGGCTCTCCCTGATAAAAACGGCTCTGTCAGACTTCTCTGCGCTTCGGATGAAAGCGGAAATCTGAAAATCTGCGTTTCAGACACAGGAGTCGGGATTCCTAGTGATATAATAAGAAGAATAACCGAACCTTTTTTCACCACCAAGCTTAAGGACGGAGGAACCGGGCTGGGGCTTTCTATAGTGTATACTTATGTTAAAGAGCATAAGGGCGAGCTGGATTTTGCCTCCGAACCGGAGAAGGGTACGACCGTTACGGTGACTTTCCCCGCACAGAGATAATCAGAAGGAATACTATGCTGAAATACGATATTCCTATACTTCTTGTGGATGATGAGGAGGATATCCTTTTCTCCTACAGTTTTGCCCTGAAGAGTGCAGGCTATAAAAACATCACCACTGCGTCCGGCGGGCAAAAAGCACTTGATATACTTGAGCATAGAGCGTTTGCTCTTATTGTTCTGGATCTTTATATGCCGGAGATTGACGGAAACGATATTCTCGACTTCGTAATGGCAAAGTATCCTGAAACTCCGGTGATTATCATCACGGCGGCGGATGATTCCCAGACCGCTGTAAACTGCCTGAAAAAAGGCGCAGATGACTACATCCTCAAACCTGTGGACAGTCTCCGTTTCATTACTACCATCAAAAATATCCTTGAAAAAGAAGAACTTAAACGTCAGGTGGAAAGCTTTACCGAGGCAACTGAGGCATCGCACCTAAAATGCTCCTCCGATTTTTCTTCTATTGTCACAAAAGAAAGCTCCATGTTTGCAATATTTAAATACATTGAGGCTGTGGCCGGCGGAATGCAGCCCGTTTTGATATGCGGGGAAACAGGAACAGGAAAGGAGCTTATGGCAGAAGCCGTCCATAAGGCAAGCAGGCGGAAAGGGGCGTTTGTCCCTGTGAATGTTGCGGATGTGGATGATACAGTCTTTTCCGATACCCTTTTTGGTCACAGAAAAGGCGCTTTCACCGGAGCGGACAAAGCCCGGCGGGGTCTTCTTCTGGAAGCGTCCGGCGGAACTCTGTTTCTGGATGAGGTGGGAGATATCTCTGAAAACTCTCAGCTTAAACTTCTGCGTTTTTTGCAGGAAGGCACTTTCAGGGCAATGGGCAGTGACACGGAAGAAAAAGCCGATGTCCGCATAGTTCTGGCGACTAATGCAGATCTTGATAAAAAGGTGACAGAGGGGAGATTCCGTAAGGATCTTTATTACCGTATTGCAATACATAAACTCTGTATTCCTCCTCTGCGGGACAGAAAAGGAGATATTCCCCTGCTTTTTTCCCATTTTTATAAGATGGCGGGGGTGGAACTCGGCACTCCTGAAAAAAACTTTGAAAAAGCAGCAGCAGGTATTCTCTCTTCATACACATTTCCCGGAAACATCAGAGAATTAAGGGCTATCGCCTATGACCTTGCGGCACGGAGCCCGAACATGCTTACAGCGGGTGATGTTATTGCTTATCTTGAATCCACAGGCAGAAGCAGAGGTGCTGTAAGCTCCGCTGTACCTGCGGGGACTCAGTTTACCTATTCCGGCAGGTTCCCTTCTCTAAAAGACATGGAGAATATTCTTATCAGTGAGGCGCTGAAAATCAGCGGCGGAAACCAGAGCAAAGCAGCCGCTCTTCTCGGAATATCAAGGCAGGCAATGAACAAGAGAGTCAAGGGATAGAGCTTTATTTCCATTTCCTATTATGTATATAGGATTATTTTTGTCTTTTTAAATCTGTTGACATTATAAAAAAACGGGGATATTGTTGACCTATGAGGTAAACAATTGGACTCATTCATAGCAAGAGAAGGCGATTATGCCATACGGATTGTTGTTTATTTAGCCGAAAGCGGCGGGATGAAAAAAGTGGAAGAAATAAGCGCTGCAGTGGGTGTTCCCAAACCTACAACTGCAAAAGTTATCAACAGACTTAAGAAGTGCGGGTTTATCACAACACGCACAGGCAAACACGGCGGTATAGAAGCCTCTTCGTCCGCTATGGATGCAAGCCTTTATGATATACTTAAATGTATGGGAGCCACACTTGATCTTAACGTTTGTCTGGCTCACCCTTCTGCCTGCTCCAGAAAGCCTTTCTGCCGTGTTACTCATAGACTTGCGGATATCCAGTCGGTAATGACAGAACAGCTAAAAACCTCAAAAGTTAGGGATTTCATTTTTTAATTCATATACATGTCGCTGCCGGGTCATAACGGTGGCAGGAGGTTCTAAATGAATGAATACTCATATGACTACAGAACGGTGCAGGGGTTTATACTCTCTGCGATCTTCTGGGGAGTCATCGGACTTGTTATCGGTCTGCTCATCTCTGTGCAGATGTGGGATGCGAATTTCAACTTCGGTGAGTACTTCTCCTTCGGAAGGCTGAGAACTATCCACACTAACGTACTGGCTTACGGGCTGGGAATAGGTGCGGAGTTCGGTATTTTTTACTATCTTACAATCAGGCTCACGAAAAGGAACCTTGTGCTGGGCAAACTCGCCAGATTTCACCTCTGGCTGTTTAACGTAGGCATGGTTCTGGCGACTTTCACGCTTTTCATAGGCATGAACCAGTCCCTTGAGTATGCAGAGTTTGAATGGCCTATTGACATAGCCATTGTTATTCTCTGGGTGATATTCACCATCGTTATTTTAACCAACATCTTTAAAAGAAAAGAAGAGCATATGTATGTTTCACTCTGGTATATTATCGCTACGCTTATCGCAGTGGCAATACTGTACATAGTGAACAACCTGCATATCCCCGCAACTCTTACCAAGTCTTACCACCTTTTCGCAGGCACAAACAGTGCAAACGTTGAATGGTGGTACGGGCACAATGCGGTGGGTTTCCTTTTCACCACACCCATATTAGCGATGTTCTATTATTTTCTTCCTAAAGCGACAGGACTCCCCCTTTACAGCCACAGACTTTCAATTATTTCTTTCTGGTCGCTTATATTCGCCTACCTCTGGACAGGGGCTCACCATCTTGTTTACACTCCCCTTCCTGACTGGATTCAGACTCTTGGCATAGTTTTCACTCTTTTCCTTATAGCTCCGTCATGGGGTTCCGTTATCAACGGCTACTTCACGGTGGATGCTGACTGGAGCAAGATGAGAACAAACTATCTCACTAAGTTTTTTGTGCTGGGAATTACCTTCTATGGTCTTCAGACTATTCAGGGTCCCTCACAGGGGATCAGAGTGATAAGCTCACTTATCCACTATACTGACTGGGTTCCCGGACACGTTCATATGGGTACTATGGGCTGGGTTACTATGATAATCTGCGCATCAGTATATGTGATTATTCCTCACATTTATAAAACTGAAATCTTCAGCGAAAAAGTGGCTAATATCCACTTCTGGCTTGTGCTTGTGGGACAGCTTATGTTCTCCATCACAATGTGGGTAACAGGTATTCAGCAGGGTGCAATGTGGAAAATGACTAATGCCGACGGCAGTCTGAAATACACATTCATGGAAACCCTTGTGGGCAACTACCCATACTGGCAGATGAGAACTGTTGCCGGCGTAATTTTCGTCGTGGGCATGCTGTTCTTTGTTTATAACGTATTCATGACTATCAGAAAGGGAATGGCAAAAGCTGCCCTTGCTGATGCGAAGGCAGCGTAGGGAGGTGCGGTGATGAGTCATAAAAAAGATATATACTCCAAAACCATACCCTTTGCACTGATGGTTGCTGTAACTATCCTCATCGGTACTATAGTTACTACCATAGCTCCAATGTTTACCAAGGGTATGCATCCGAAACTTGAAAATCTCCAGCCCTATACAATGCTTGAGCTTGCAGGGCGTGATATTTATCAGAAAGAAGGCTGTGTAAACTGCCACACGCAGACCGTCAGACCTCTTAAGGCGGATGTTCTCCGTTATGGCGATTACTCCAAAGCGGGCGAATTTGCTTACGACCGTCCTTTCCTTTGGGGCTCAAAGCGTACGGGTCCTGATCTTGCCAGAATAGGCGGCAAATATCCTGATGAATGGCACATTCAGCACATGGAAAATCCTCAGGCGTTTTTTCCGAAGTCAAACATGCCTAAGTATCCCTGGCTTAAAGAAAGAGCCATCAACGTAAATGAAATGAAAGCAAGAATGGATGCTCTCGGTTTTCCTTATACGGAAGAAGATGTTGCACAGGCTGCCGAATCAACAGAACTTGACGCCATGGTTGCTTATCTCCAGATTATAGGTACTGCTGTTGAGAAGGAAGGGGCAATGGTTATCGAGGAAGATTCCGTTGAAGACGAAAACCCCCTTGCAGGAAACGCAGCTGCGCTTGAAGAGGGTAAAGCTCTCTACGCCGCAGAATGCGCAGGCTGCCACGGTGTCAACGCTGAAGGAAATATAGGCGGTTCACTTGTGGATTACGCAGCAGCAGAACCTGCTTCCAGAGACACATACCTTGTAATAGCCAACGGCTATGAAGGTGTAATGCCCGGCTTTGCCTCATCTTTCAGCAAGGAAAGGATCTGGGCTCTGGTTGAGTACATCGAATCCCTCGGTAAATAAGGAGAAAAACCATGAACGAAGAATTCGACAACCTTGAAAGTTATAACCGCAAAGATACGGAACATAAGCTTCCGGTGGGCTGGCTTGTGCTTTTCATCGGGCTGATTCTCTGGGGTGTTTACTACTTTGTATCATACACTCCCGCAATCAGCGGATGGACACAGGAAAAGGCTTATCAGGAAAGTATAGAAAAGTAACCTAACAGGGGAAAAGTTCCTCCGCTCCGTTTACTACACCACGGAGCGGAGGGCTGTATTATTATAGAGGACGGATAGTTTTATGGAAATTGATGTACTGTCATTTCTTTTGTACGGAATTCTTCTTTCCGCAGTATTTGCAGGGCTGATTATTTACTTTTTTTCATCCAAACGCAAAGACAAGGTGGAAAAGGCAAAGTATAGAATGCTTGAAGATGACGACGAACAGGAAAACAAAGAAGAGAAGAAATGACCTCTAACTTACAGTCTTACAGAAAAGCGGTGCGATGGGGCGCTGTGCTGCTTTTTTTCGGTGTACCGTTTATGCGCCTCAATGGGGAAAGCTTACTGCGGTTTGATATTGCAAGCCTCAGATTTTTCTTTTTCGGGAAAGCAATATGGATAGAGGATTTTTTCCTGATTCTTCTGTTTATATTCGCCCTTACATTTCTGTTCATATCCGTGACGCAGGTTTTCGGGCGGGTATGGTGCGGGTGGCTCTGTCCCCAGACATTGATGGTGGACTTCACCAGAAAAATGGACAGAAAAAAACAAACCATTCTTTCACGGATGGAAGGACATACTTTCACCGCTGTTTTCAGCGTGCTGATTTCAGCCTGTATGATATGGTATTTCATTTCGCCATATGAGTTTATAAAAGATCTGGCTCATCTGGAACTCAGCAGAACTGCTGCCGGCTTCTGGATTGTGCTTTCGGTTATAACGTATATCAACTTTGCATTTTTCCGCCACGGCTTCTGCACTACGGTCTGTCCTTATGCAAAGCTTCAGGGAATAATGTTTGATGCTCATACAATGGCTATTACCATGTATCCCGACAGAAGGGATGAGTGCATCAACTGTCTGGCTTGTGTTAAAACATGCCCCACGGGAATAGACATACGCAAAGGGTTTTCGCAGGGGTGCATAAACTGCGCCGAATGCGCTCAGGCGTGCGGCAAGGTCATGGCTAAAAAAGGGAAGACCTCTCTCATCGGCTATGTCTACGGGCTTGAGGACAAACCGAAGTTTTTCAGGGCAAATGTACTGATAACCGCAGGGCTATTTTTGATATTTACTGTTCTGTTTACACTGCGGCTTCTGTTTAGCGATCCATTCGCTTTTGAAGTGTACCCTGCTTCAAAATCAATGCCCAGAGAACAGGAAGGGCGTATAATAAACGGATTTGAAGTAAGGCTGACCAACCGCACAGGCAGTGATGTTACTGTGAGTCTCAGTGTTGAAGAGGCGGAAGGCTGGGATATCCAGCCGGAACGCACCTTTGACCTTGCCTCCGGTGAGTCTGTGCGCAAGGAGATTTATATTGTTCTGCCGGAAGAAGCTTTCGGGAAATATCCTGTCAGAACATTCAGCCTGAAAGCAGAAACTCAAGGAGAACACCCTGCATCTGTTTTTGCGGAGGCGGGTTTCCGCAAACCTATCGGGAGGAAAAAATGAGGATAACAATTATCATATTTCTGCTGGGGTTCATAACCGTTGCTCCTTCAGCCATAGTCGGGAAAAAGCTTTTTGACGGAAGAGTTGAAGCTGACTCTTATGAAAAAGGGCTTGTTTACGACGAGATGAAAGACACTGTGATGGAAAAAGGACTGAAACTCACGGTGAAAAAAATAGAGCAGTACGACCAGAGTGTCAGACTTGATTTCAGCCTCGGCGGAACATTTAAGCCTGCGGAAATCAAAACCGAAGTGGAAAGACCGGTGGGCGGGGTTCCGTTTGAAATCAAAGCCGTTGAAGACGGTGACGGATACACAGCCTCAATACCTCAGCTTGAAAAAGGTTACCATATTCTTAAGGTTAGCTTTGCCGTGGATGGTAAAGAGATAAGACTTAAGAAAAATTTTTATATTTACTAGTTTTCATTTCAGGAGGTTTTTATGAGAAAAGGAACGATTCTGATGATCATCAGTCTTATTACTATGATAGGTATACCTCTTCTGTTTGCCCTTAAATACGCCGGATAAATGGAAGCTCTTTACCTGCTGATTCCGGTCAGCCTCATCCTCGGAGCTATAGCTTTGGGGCTTTTTCTTTATGCAGGCAGAAAAGGACAGTTTGACGATATTGAAGGACCTAAATACCGGATGCTTGATGACGACGAAGACGACAAGTAAAAAGTGTGCCCACTGCCTTTTGGATGTTAAGGAAAACTCTGCCATTAAAATTGAGCAGGACGGAGAGATCTTATACTTCTGCTGTCACGGGTGTATGAGTGTTTACGGGCTGATCCATGAATCAGGGCTTGATTCCTTCTACATCCGCCGCAGCGACTGGAAAGAGGGCGGGGTGGACTCCGCCCGTGTTTCCGATGAGCTTTTTGAGGAAGATTTGACAGAAGCGGAAGGAGAATGCTCCATTGATGTGGTGCTTTCCGGAGTCCGCTGCTCGTCCTGCATCTGGCTAGTGGAGAACTTTTTCCGAAAGGATGAAAATGTAAGTTATGTGCGGGTAAACTACGCCACTCATAAAGCAAGGGTGCGCTGGAAAAAGGGTGCTATGACGCTCGGTTCCGTACTTGAAAAATTCCGTTCGCTGGGCTATCCGCCCATGCCTGTTAATAAAGGCGGCAGAAACAGCGTACTTGAAGAGGAACGGAAGGATTATTTCTACCGCTTTTCCATAGGCTCGTTCTTTGCAATGAACGTAATGCTTTACACCTTTGCCATGTATGCCGGATATTTTCAGGGCATGGACGAGGGGATGAAGCGCTTCTTTAAGATTCTCTCGTGGGTGCTTGCCACGCCTGTTATGTTCTATTCAGGTTATCCCTTTATAATAAACAGCTTTAAGTCTGTGCGCAACCGTGTGCTGAACATGGATGTGCTGGTGTTTCTCGGCTCTTTCAGTTCATATCTTTACAGTATAAGTGCAGTCTTCTCCGACAGGGAAGTTTATTTTGATACTACCTGTATGATAATAACCCTTATTCTGCTGGGCAGATTTATAGAAACCGGAGCCAAGCTGCGCCACAGCGGTGCAGTTACCCGCCTGTTGTCTTACCAGCCGCAGACAGTGCGGGTTATACATGATTTTGACGCAGCCGCATATGCCGAAGGCAGGCTTGAGGCTGTCCTTGTTCCCGTGAAATCAGTGAAAACAGACGATTTCCTCGAAGTTCTCCCCGGTTCATCAGTGCCTGCTGACGGAACTGTTGTATATGGTGAGAGCGAAATTGATGAATCTATGCTTACCGGCGAATCCTCCCCCGTATTCAAAACCGAAGGGGCGGATGTTTTTGCAGGAACAGCAAACCTTAACGGGAGCATTGTAATAAAATGTGTTCAGGCAGGCAGCGGTACCGTTCTCTCCCGCATAGTTAAGGCGGTAGAGGAAGCACAGGCGGAGAAAGCTCCCATCCAGAATCTTGCTGACAGCATAGTAGGCTGGTTTGTTCCGACTATAATCACAATCGCCGCAGCAACCTTCGGGTGGTGGTATTTCCGTACAGGAAGCGGGCTCGAAGGACTTATGAACGCTGTATCTGTGCTTGTTATTGCATGCCCGTGCGCTCTTGGGCTTGCCACCCCCCTTGCCGTTATGATTGCAACTACAAAGACTGCATCAATAGGCGCACTTGTCCGCAGCGGTGAAGTAATGGAAACCCTGAGCCGCATAAACTGCTGGTGCTTTGATAAAACAGGCACAATAACAAAGGGTGAGATGAAAGTGGCGGATGTTCATGATTTTGGCTCAAACCGCACCCTCACCCTTGCGGCGTCTGTTGAACGTTACTCCTCTCACCTCATATCAAAAGCCGTAACAGACTACTATGAAGGGGAGTTTCTCGCTGCTGATAATTTTCGTGAAATTCCCGGAAACGGAGTTGAGGCTGATATCAACGGAAAAAGAATAAGAGCGGGTAAACTTAAATTTATAGCTGAACATGCTGATGTAACAACAGAAATGCGTGAACTTCATGACTATTTTTCCGCAAAAGGGCATACTGTTGCTGCTGTTTCAGAAGATAATGAACCGCTGGGATTCATTCTTCTTTCCGATTCCGTGCGTGATGAAGCGGCGCATACCCTCAAAGGGCTGATTAGCAATGGATGCAAAATTCTTATCCTCACCGGAGACAGCAGAAAAGCCGCTGACAAACTCATTGATACCCTTGGTGTCAAAGGTATTGAGTGTATGGCGGAGGTTACACCGTTTGAAAAAGCAGAAATGATCAGAAAGCTCAAGAGCGAAGGCTACAGAGTTGCTATGGTCGGAGACGGGATAAATGACGCCCCTGCTCTTACGGAGGCCGATGCCGGTATAGCCATGGGCAAAGGGACTGATATTGCCATAGAAAGTGCTGATGCGGTGCTGATGCGAAGCGATTTGTCTGTTATTCTTAAGCTGAACAAAACGGCGAAGAAAACCTTCGCCGTGATAAAAGAAAACCTTTTCTGGGCTTTTTCATATAATTTTATTGCAGTGCCGCTCGCCGTAACAGGCAAGATACACCCGATTTTTTCTGCCGCATTCATGGCAGTCAGTTCGCTGATTGTTGTGTTTAACTCAATGCGGATCAACTCTAAGGGCTAAAACCTTACCCCTTGCCAGATAAACCATGCGCCCATACAGATAAGCAGAATCAGGCTGAGAAAGTTGAATATCCCTCTTCTGCCCATTATGAAATTGCCGAATACTGCGGCAAGCATCATGGCGGTTATTGTTCCGATGCCGAAGAGGAACATGGACAGAGTGCCTTTCAGCACATCAGCAGAGGCAGAAGCGGCTATAAGCGCTCCGTAAACCAGCCCGCAGGGTATAAGCCCTAAAACAATACCGCTGCCGAAGGCTGTTTTCGGCTGAACTTTTTTTATCAGATTCATGATTTTTTCTGCTGCAAAACGGTTTTCCAATTTATTCATCAGGTTATAGCCGAAGAAAGATAAAAGACCATAGAGTATAAGAAAGATCCCTGCAAATACCGCAGATGTTTTCTGTATTCCCGCCATGTTTCCTGCAAGAGTTGCCATGTTGCCCAATGCTCCTGCCGCAGCGCCCATTACAGAGTATGTTACTGTCCGCCCGAGGTTGTATTTGAGATGGGGAACATACATGCTGGCGTAGCCCTTGTTGCCGCCTACGAATCTGCCTGAAATGTAAAGGACGAAGGGGTGGCACATGCCGATGCAGTGCCCGAACCCTCCGAAAAATCCTAACGACAGAAACCCTAAAAGATCAAGGTTCTGCAAGGGTTACTCCTTTTTATTCGGAATTTTAAAGAAGAAAACTTTGGAATGTTCAGCTCCTTTGAGTGAGAAGGTAAGCTTACCGAACCAAAGCTCGCCGCCCATCATGCACTTGGGCAGAACGGCGGTTGCGATGTACGGAACACCGTCTTTTGTGAGATCATAGGCATATTCACCCATATCCATCTTCATGTTAAACCTGATTTTGCCATTTTCAATTTCAACGGGGTTTCCGTTTTGGCTGAAAGTAAATGCAAAGTTAATAGGCTGAAATGCTGCCGTGGGGCGTGACATTGTTGCGGCAATTTCTATGCCGTCTACATTGAAAGTCTTGTCTGAGGTATAAAGGTCGTTTTCCGCATCAAGGGGAATAACGAAACGCTCCGCAGCAAAAACCACAGACATTGTACAGGTAAGCATAACCGCAGTGAGGAGAAGAATCAGTTTTCTCATTGTAAATTACCTCCAAATGAATCGTACAATTATACTCTTTTTACTTGGTGTGGGCAAGAAAATGTCAGCATATATTAAACAAACGTGATCTGTGCAAAAACTGCACAGGATCAGTGATAAAAAATGACCGTGAAATTGCCCAGGCAGTTTATCAAGACTTTCAGATATGTCATTATAGTTTATATATCAGTATTTTATGAAAAAGAATTTTTTTTAAAAGTATGCTGTTGCCACATGAAAAACAGTCGTCTATATTTCCTATCAAGTAAATATGAATAAAGCTTTCAGGACTTCTCGGGGGAGGAGTCTTCCGCAGACGGCACTGCCCACTCCGCAGGGGCAGTGCCGCATGCGCGGAATTTTCTTTTCTGAACGGTTCATAATTTAAATACAAACGGAGGATTTATGAAAATATTGTTTAAAGCAGTTTTACTCGGCGTGCTTGTAATGTCTGTAGCGGCATGGAGCTGGGGCGGAAGCAAAACCAGAGAGGTCAAAGCTAAGGATGGTGTTGTCAGGATAGCCGTTAAGGATGTTAACGATGGAAAGGCACACTACTACCATACAAAAATGAACGGCAAGGATGTTAAGTTTTTTCTTCTCAAAAGCAGTGACGGTGTAATCAGGGCGGCATTTGACGCATGTGACGTATGTTACCGTGAAAAGAAAGGATACTCCCAGCAGGGCGATTTCATGGTTTGCAATAACTGCGGAATGAAATTCCACTCAAGGAAGATCAATGAGGTGAAAGGCGGGTGTAATCCTTCTCCTCTCGTCAGAACTTTTGACAAAGATTTTGTTTATATAAAAACAACTGACATAGCCACCGGCGCAATGTATTTCTAGGAATAGCCATGAATCTTTTTACTATACCGTTAAAAAATCTCCGGCGCAAACTGCTGCGCACGGCAATGCTGACGCTGGTTTTCTCAGCAGGGATCATCTCTGTGGTCGGGTTATACTATGTTTCAGCCACCGTAGGGGAGAGCCTTGAGCAGAAACTTACAGCTTACGGTGCCAATATTCTTATACGCCCTCATTCAGAAAATCTTGACGTAAGCTACGGCGGTTTTTCCATGGGCAATATGTCTTACAATGTCCATAAACTTGATATGGATACTGTGCATGACGGCGTGATGAGCATCGGATATAAAGACCGTATAAGCGCAATAGCCCCGAAGCTTCTGGAAAGCTCATCCGTAAACGGGAAAGAGTTTGCTGTTGTTGGAATTAACTGGATAGAAGAGCTTAAAATCAAAAGCTACTGGTATATAGACACGGCTGATCATGAGCCTCACGGTCAGGAACCTGAATCCCTTCCGGAAACAGCGGAGATGGTTGTGGACGGGCTGGAACATGGAAGCGAGTTCGGAAAGTATGACATAATAGCCGGAAATACGGCGGCGAAGCTCCTTGGGCTGGAGAAAGGCCGGGAAACGGAGATAGAGGGTAAAACCTTTAATGTGGCAGGTGTTCTTGCCCCCATGGGGACAGATGAGGACAGGCTGGTGTTTATGGACATTACTGCGCTTCAGGAGCTTAAAAACAAGCCCGGCGAGGTCACATTTGTTGAAGTTTCGGCACTTTGTTCAGGCTGCCCGATTGACGATATAGTGGCGCAGATAAAGCTGTCTCTTCCTGATATTGATGTAACAGCAATGCAGAGCGTGGTTAAACAGAGGATGTTTACAGTCAATTTTGTTAAAAACCTCGTGCTTGTCATAAGCGGAGTAATTCTTGTTATCGCGTGCTTTATGCTTGCTGTTTTTATGATGGCGTCTGTTGCCGAGCGCAAAAGCGAAATCGGCATACTCCGCTCTATGGGCTATTCAAGGGCAAAGATATTCTGCCTGTTCAGTTTTGAGTCTCTTGTGATAGGCGCATCTTCGGGTCTGGCAGGATTTGCCGCTGGCTATTTCACTGCGGTGAAGATACTTGAAAAAATGGAGCTGACAGACGGAGCGGCTGTGCATTTTGAGCCTGCTCATCTTCTCCTCAGTGTCGGCATAGTCTGCGTTGTTTCAATTGCGGCTTCTGTAATTCCTGCTCTCAAAGCTGCGAGAACTGAGCCTGCAAGCGCAATCATAAGGCTTTGAAGGGTTAATTATGCTTAAAGTTGATAATATATATAAAAGTTACGTAGGCAGCGGCGTTGTTACTCAGGTACTTAACGGCGTGTCTCTTGAAGTGAACAGAGGTGAGTTTGTCTGCCTTCTGGGGCGTTCCGGTTCAGGAAAAAGTACCCTGCTCAATATAATGTCCTCACTCCTTGATGCTGACAAAGGGGATATTATATACATGGAGCAGACTTTCAGGGGAATGAAACGCTGTGAAACCGACCGTTTCCGCAGGGAAGAGGCGGCAATGATATTCCAGTTTCATCACCTTATGCCCTATATGACGGCGTTTGAGAATGTTATGCTTCCATTTCTTTCCGGCTTGAGACCTGCGGGAAAGGAGCAGAAAACAAGCGCTTATGAAGCACTTGCCAAAGTGGGTCTGGCGGGTAAGGAAAAACGTCTTCCTTCACAGCTTTCCGGTGGTGAACAGCAGAGGGTGGCGATTGCCCGTGCAATAGTCGGCAAACCCGCAATACTTTTTGCGGATGAGCCCACAGGCAGTCTGGATAAAGCAAACGGGGACGCAGTGATGAAAATACTGAGCGATCTGAATAAGGAAGGGCTGACTGTGGTTATGGTTACCCATCAGAGAGATTATGCGGCGTACGCTCACAAGGTTGTCGAGCTTTCCGACGGAAATGTGGACAGCATAAAAGTTAAATCAGCATAAACCACAGGCTGCCTCTTTCGGCAGCCTTTTTTTTTGAATTATTGTTCATTTTCACTTTTTTTATGTAAAAAAGTTTCATATCGCTTTGAAACCATGTTTTTAAGATATAAAATAGAATTAAGACACAAGGCCGTTTTGAGGTATTGGATGAGTGAAGAAGTCAGAAGGATAAAGCTCTATTCTGTTCTGCTGTTAATTATCTGGACAGGTCTGATGTCTGTTCTCTGGTTTTTGCAGTATATAGAAACAAAACACACCACAGAACGAATAGCTGCCATGATGGCTGAATCCGCCTTCACTAAAGACGAACTTTACAGGAGGTGGAGTACCTTTCACGGTGGTGTTTATGTTCCTGTGACTGATGAAACAAAGCCTAATCCTTATCTGAGCCATGTTCCGGACAGAGATGTGGTTACTGATTCAGGCAAAAAACTCACCCTTGTCAATCCGGCATACATGAGCAGGCAGGTCTATGAAATGTCCAGAAATACGGATGTTCTTCAAACTCATCTGACTAGCGATGTTCTGATGAATCCCGCCAATAAACCCGATGAGTGGGAAAAACATGCTTTGGCAAATATTTATGGTGGTGCAAGGGAATATATATCCGTTAATAATATAAACGGTGAACGTTACCTTCGTTTTATGCGTCCGTTTATCACCAGCGAAGGCTGTCTTAAGTGTCATGCTTTTCAGGGTTATAAAGTAGGCGAAATAAGAGGCGGAATCAGCGTGAGTGTACCTCTTAAGAGTTTATCTGCAATCGAATATAATAAAATTATTCTATCTACTGTGACATATGCCTTCATATGGCTTATAGGTCTGGTTGTCATCATTGTGGGGTACAGAATGATATACGGAATGATGTTTGAGCTTGCCGAAAGTAAGGATAAGCTGGTGGAGCTTAATGATCAGAAAGCTGCTATTCTTTCATCCACCGGTGAGGCTATCCTCGGGGTTGACAAGGACGGGGACATTATCTTTGTAAATCCTGTGGTTGAGCAGATAACCGGATACGCCAGAGAAGAGCTTTTAGGCAAGTCTCACCATGTTGTACTCCACCGGAAAGATAAAGCGGGAAGCTGCCTTGATGAGTCTGAGTGTCTTGTCCGCAAAACAATTGAAGACGGCATGAGAAGAAGGGATGAACAGATTTTTATACGGAAAGACGGTTCCTTGATTGATGTGGAGGTGCTTGCAGCACCTATAAAAAAAGCAGGCAGGGTTCAGGGCGCTGTTATTTCTTATTATGATATAAGTGAACAGATAAAAAACAGGGAAACCATCAAACGATCTCTGGAAGAAAAAGAGATACTGCTTAAAGAGATACACCACCGGGTCAAAAATAATCTCCAGATTATAAGCAGTTTTCTGAATCTGCAGAAAGAAGCCAGCAGCTCAAAGGAAACTGAGGACGCACTGAATGAGGCGGAAAGCAGGGTCATGGCTATGGCTTTGCTTCACCAGTCTCTTTACCGTTCGGAGAATATGTCTGTGGTGCGTCTTGATACATATTTTCACAGTCTTTTTGAGCATATAAGAATGAATATGAAGCAGATTCCCATTAAGATTAAAGAGGATGTGGTTCCTGTATCCATTTCTATAGATACGATAATGTGCTGCGGATTAATTGTGAATGAACTGGTGATAAACAGTATAAAATATGCCTTCAGCAGTGCTGACAGCAATCCAGAGATATGTTTTGTTTTCAGCAATGACGGCGGGAACTACTCTATGACAGTCAGAGACAACGGAAAAGGCTACCCCCAGGATTTTGAAATAGACTCTCTTGAAACTCTGGGGCTTCCCATAGTTGTTAACCTTGTTAAGCAGCTTAATGGTCAATATTCTCTGGGCAACGACGGCGGAGCATATTTTGAGGTTACTTTTAAGGCTTAACATCTCCTTGAGTTTATTTTCTTTTTTCTTCATGGTAATACTAAATTAAACTGCGGGCATTTGAACATGCCAAGGAGCCGGCTGTGAAAATATATATACGTCTTTTTTCATTTATAATCATACCTGTAATGTGTGTGACTCTTCTTATGTTTTTTACATATCAGAAACAGCTTCTGGAGAATGCTGAGAATGAGCTTGTTCATGAGCTTAAAAATAAATGGGAGATTATAAATGCTGCCGGTGTTTTGAATCTTCCTCCACATGAAGCCAGAGGGAAGATCGAAGCAATAAGCCGTTCCGCTCCTCTCCGCATAACAGTCATAAGCCCTGACGGGGTGGTGATTGACGATTCCTATATCTCCGCTGACTCTGTGCCGGAAATTGAGAATCACAAGTCCCGCCCTGAAATTCAGTCCGCTTTTAAAAAAGGTGAAGGCATGGAAGTCCGATTCAGCGCAACAACCGGACAGCGGATGATGTATTACGCAAGAGAGCTGAAAGAGGGTGGAAATGTCCTGCGTATTGCTTATCCGATGCTTTATGTTGAAAGTTTGAAAAAACAGATGAAGGAACAGGCTTACGCCACCTTCTTCGGGCTTTTTGCTGTGCTGTTTGCCGTTTTATGGTTTATCAGCCTTCGTGTAAGCCGCCCTGTGGTTAAGATAAGTCGCATAGTTGAGGACATAGAAAGCGGTCGCCCTCCTGTATTTCCTGTGTTTAAGAGCAGGCTGATGGATAAGGTGGCGGGACTGATATACCGCACTTACAATGCGCTTGAAAAGCAGAAACATATTCTTGAGGCAGAGAAGAAACAGCTTAACGGGCTGGTGGATCTCCTTGAAGAAGGGATTATTAAGCTTGATAAAAACGGCAGGGTTGAACTTGCCAACAGAAGGGCTGAAAAGATTCTGGGCTGCTCAATTCATGTGGGTGATGATATTCTTGAAAGAGTCACGGACAAGGACTCCATTGTGCTTTCCAAGGAGATTCTTTCCTATGAGGCTGACAGCACAAAGGTTTACGAGCTTCAGAATACGGTTTATGAAATATACGTCCGCTTTATGGAAGGGTCGCGGATAATAGTTCTTACCGATATAACAGGCAGCGAACGCTACAGCACCTATAAAAGCGAGCTTATAACAAATATATCCCATGAGCTTAAAACCCCGCTTGCCCTTGTAATGGGTTATGCCGAGACGTTAATCGAACACCCCGGTATGAAACCTGAGGACAGGGAAAAGTTTCTGGGCAAAGTTTATAAAGGCACAACTCAGCTTAATCAGATTATTAATGATGTAATTGAGCTTCACAGGTATGAATCATCCTCTGCAGATGATATGGAGGCGGGTGAGGAAAATGATCTGGCAGAATATGCGGAGGAGCTGAAGGATTACTATTCTGATAAATTTGCTCCCGGAATTCGTATCAGCGCTGAAGGCACCCCTGTGAGGATAAACAGGGCTCATTTAAGCAGTCTTGTCAATAATCTTGTGGAAAACGCCATAGCCTATTCCGGAAAGGATTTTATTGAAGTCAGAATGACGAGCAGCGATGGTGAATTTAACCTTGATGTGGACGACGGAGGACCTGTGATTCCTGTGGAGGAGCGTGAACGGATATTTGAACGTTTTTACACAGTATCAAAATCCCGCAATAAGAATATCTCCAGCACCGGACTGGGGCTTTCAATAGTTAAACACATTTGCAGACTTTACAGAGGCAGCATCACCCTTGAGCCCAACACCAGAGGCGGTAACAGCTTCAGAGTACGTATCATCCAGCCGGACTAAGATTCCATACAGTCCCATGGATGGGACTGCGCCGTGCGAAGCGAAGCCGCATTGAATGCGGCGCGAGCGTGTAAGACAAAAAGACAGGATGTGCTTTTTGTCTCATGAAGTCAGAGGCGGTAACAGCTTCAGAGTACGTATCATCCAGCCGGATTAAGATTCCATACAGTCCCATGGATGGGACTGCGCCGTGCGAAGCGAAGCCGCATTGAATGCGGCGCGAGCGTGTAAGACAAAAAGACAGGATGTGCTTTTTGTCTCATGAAGTCAGAGGCGGTAATAGCTTCAGAGTACGTATCATCCAGCCGGACTAAGATTCCATACAGTCCCATGGATGGGACTGCGCCGTGCGAAGCGAAGCCGCATTGAATGCGGCGCGAGCGTGTATCCAAAATTTCCATGGAAGGAAAATTACGGATTATAAATACAGAGTGTGCTTTTTATCCTGATTATGTCAGTGCGGTCTGCTGATGGGTGCGCTCTCGCTTGTCATCAGAACCTGCGCTATGTTGAATGTGTGGTCGCCAATTTTTTCAAGACAGTTCAGTATATCAACATAGATAAGCCCTGCGTCAATGGTGCATTCATTGGCGTTGAGTCTCTTCACATGGTTCTTTTTAAAGCGTTTTCTCATGCTGTCTATTATATCTTCATCTTCAGTGTCAATATTGTTGCTGCCGTTGACGAAACATTCCATTGTCTGTTTGTAGAATCTTTCAACAACTTCATAAATGTTTCTCAGCTCTTCATTTGCTTCAGGGGAGAAGACAATCTGTTTCTTCTTAATTTTCTTGATAGAATTGAAGATACTTTCGGAGTAATCACCGATTTTTTCGAGATTATGGACGATATGGTGCATTCTGTTGATCTGTGAGGCGGAGTTCTGGCTGATGTTTTTCATGGATAGCTTAACAAGAAAGGCGGAGATCTCCTTGTCAAAGGTATCCAGGTAGCCTTCACAGGTTTTAACATTTCCCAGTTCCGACTCGTCTCCGCTTACAAGGTATTTTCTGGTTGCCTCGACCATATTCCCTGCATAACCGGACATGCGGAGAACCTCTCTTTTTGCCTGCTCAACGGCTATGGCAGGGGTACTCATAATGTTATCACTCAGACGAACCATCCGGTTTTCATCCGGCTTATCCGGTTTGACCATTACTTCACAGATTTTGGCAAGATATTGTATAAACGGTAGGAAAATAACAAGATTTATCATATTAAACATGGTGTGGAGGTTCGCTATGTGGCGTGCGATATAAGGTTTGGAACCATCCGCCGCCACGAAGTCTGCATCGTTGGGAGTGAGGAAATTTACAAACTCCACCAGATATTTCAAAATGAACAGCATATATACAACGCCGAGAAAATTTATGAGGAAATGCGCAAAAGCAGCCTGCTTCGCTGTTCTGTTTGTGCCTATGGCAGCGAGGTTGGCGGTTATTGTTGTTCCTATATTTTCGCCCAGAACAAGGGCACAGGCACCGTAAAAATCTATCAAACCTGTTGTCGCAAGGGCTATTGTTATACCTATGGTAGCAGATGAACTCTGAACAATAACTGTAAGGAATGCTCCCGCAGCCACAGCAAGAACAGGGTTGCTTGAGAAATAGACAAACATGTCCCTGAAGCCGTCTGTTTTGCGTAAGGGAACGAAGCCGTCCTTCATTATTTCCATGCCAATGAAAAGCATACCGAATCCGAGCAGAATTTCGCCCCAATACTGTTTGGTAACATCCTTAGAGAACATTTTAAGTATCATACCGATGGCAATGGCGGGGAGGGCGAGTGCGTGTATGTCAAATGCAATGAGCTGGGCAGTGACTGTTGTGCCGAGGTTTGCGCCGAGTACAACGCTGATTGCCTGAGAAAGATTCATTAAGCCGGCGTTTACAAACCCCACTACCATTACGGTTGTGGCAGATGAACTTTGGATAATCGCAGTGACTACGAGCCCTACAAATGTGCCTACAAATCTGTTGCTTGTGAGCTTTTCGAGGGCTTTTTTGAGTCCCTGCCCTGCGGATTTCTGAAGAGCCTCGGACATGAGTTTCATGCCGAATATAAAAAGACCGAGACCTCCGAACAGTCCCGAAATCAGGTTAAACCAATCTGATGATGCCACTGGATATTCCTCCCGCCGACAAGAATCTGACAGGAATATAACCGTAATATGACATTTTTGACAACCTTAACATGAGACAGGAATAAAACTTTTTTGAAAAGTCTTCCTAACGAACTGATGGTAATAAAACTTAATCCTTTTTTGAAAGAACGCTGACAAGCATAAAGCTTTCATTCTCTTGAAATGCTGTTCCGCTGAAATCACCGTAAAGGACGCATGAAGCAAAGCCGGCCTTCGCAGCCGCCTCTGTAAGTTCTTTGTGAGTAAGGGGATAAAGAAGGACAGACGAAGAGAATGTCTCTCCGCCTGCGGTTAATGTTCCTATGAATTCTATGTTTTTTTCGTTGTATACGTAATCTCTGCGGAAGCTGACGGAACCTGTTTCTATGGAAGGGAGTCCCGCCGGGCGGTTTTTCAGTATCCGGGTGTAGTTCAGTATCTGTATTACTGCCTTGCCGCCCTTTTTCAGTGTACGGGCGAAGCCTTTCAGTATCTCTTCCGCATCTTTGGGATCTGCGCAGTGGGCAAGTGTGTTCCCTATGCAGTATACAAGGGAAAATCTGCCGTCAAAACCAGCAGGCAGACTGCGCATATCGCCCACGGACACATTTTCTGAGTAGCTGATAAGTTCCGGCACATACTCAATGCCTTCTGCTGTGAAGTCTTCTTCGTGAAATTTTCTCACGTAGGCTCCTGTGGCACAGCCTATGTCGAGGACTTCATCTCCGGCATATTGTTTAAGAAAGCCGAAGGTGGTATCTGAAAACGGGAAAACCTCATCATAAGCCTTTGCGAGTATGCGGTAGAATTCCATGGCGCCTCCTAAAACATTATACGCAGTTCTGCGCTGCCTGTCGCACCGGAATTTATTTTTTTATCGTTCAGAACTTCATCATCGTCATCAAGAATCTGGTATCTTGCGCTTGTGATCATTCCTGCTGAGAGTACAAGTTTAGCATAATCGTATATGTCTTTTTCTGCTTCAAGGCTGACAGAGGCTATTCTTATTTTGAGTTCAGAATCCTCCGGATAGTCTTCGCCGAGGTAGTAAGTGTCTTTATTGTTTGCATAAACAAGTGATGTCCTGAAACTGTCAGTCCACTGGTATGTGGCTTTAACCTTTCCCTGCCCGAGAATATTTATTGATGCTTCAAAGCTGACTTTTTCGGCAGGTTTCCATTTGATCATATTTAATGTTCCGGCAAGAAAATACAGGTTCGGAGATGTGTAAGAGTATCCTACTGTGGGTATAATATAAAGGTCGCTTAAAATTTCTTTATTCGATGCTGCAAGCCCCAGATAAAATCTGTGAGGACCGTTCTCATAGACATTTTTTGCAACAGCAACACTGGCGAAATAACCGTCCGATTCTTCAAAAGGTTCGTCACTTGCAACACCGGCCTTAGCAAAAACCAGATATTCCGGTCCGGTTATATTCAGCCCAAGGCTGCTCTGAGTAAGAGTATCAGGCATGAAGCCTTCAGCATCGCTGAAATCGATTATCCTGTAATCCGCTGTGAGCTTTAGTTTGTGATTATCCGGGATGTCAATTGTTTCCGAAACATCCGCTCCGTAGTATGAAGCGCCCAGATCATCAGGGCTGGTAAAGCCACTGTTAAAGCCTATTTCCGCTCCAAGTGCGGGGAGTGTCAGCAGAAATACTAATAATACTGTGTATTTTTTCATAAAAGCTCTCCTGATATTATGTCGGGTATATTATATTATTTTTGAAGACAATTCCTGTTTTTTTTGCTTCGGCGGCATAATTTTACAAAAACAGGACAACGTCAGGACACAATAATTCATTTTCGGGAGGCTTTTATGCAGGAATGTGTGTTAATAACCGGAGGAGCGCAGGGGATAGGGCTTGCCTGCGCTTTGTATTTTGCTGAAAAAGGCTGGTCGGTTTTTATAGCAGATATCAATGAAAACGCCTGCATTAGCGCATCAGACAGAGTAAGGGGCAGCGCCTTTGCCGTTACTGATGTTGCAGATGAAGACAGCGTGCGCTCCGCAGTGGAGAAATGTTCCGGGCGATTCGGAAGGATAGATGCACTGATTAATAATGCGGGAATCGCCAGCCCCTACGCAGCCCCCCTGGATAAACTTAGCCTTGAACATTGGAACAGGATAATAAGCGTTAACCTGACCGGAGCATTTCTTATGACAAAACACTGTGTGCCATTTTTGCGTAAAAACTGCGGAAGCGTAATTAATATGGCATCCACAAGAGCTTTGCAGTCAGAAAAAAATTCCGAAAGCTATGCAGCTTCCAAAGGCGGTCTTCTTGCTTTTACCCATGCTGCTGCGGTAAGTCTGGGACCTGAAATCAGAGTTAACAGCATAAGCCCCGGATGGATAAATGTTTCAGGCTGGGATACTACGGAAGCGGATCATGCGCAGCATCCTGCTGGCAGAGTCGGTAAAGGGGAGGATATAGCGTCGCTGGCTTATTATCTCGCATCAAAAGAGGCAGAGTTTATTACCGGACAAAACTTTACAGCAGACGGCGGAATGACTGTTAAGATGATATACGAAGATTAACTGTCAATAAGCTCTTTTTCCGGCTTACCTATGTGGTAGCCCTGTGCGTAGTCCACTCCAAGGGAGGCGGCAGCATCCAGAAGCTCCTGACTGCTTATGAACTCTGCAATGGTTTTTACTCCTGTCTGCCTTGCAAAAGTGACTATAGAGCGTACAATTTCCGTTGCACGCTCGTCCTTAAGCACATGCTTCATTATGCCTGCGTCTATCTTCACATAGTCTGCGTTCATCTGGATAAGGTACTCGAAGTTAGAATAACCGGAGCCGAAATCGTCAATGGCTATTTTTACTCCCTGATTCTTCAGCTCCTTCAACAGAGTGAGAACCTCTTCAAAACCTTTCAGCTCCTCAGTTTCCACAATCTCAACCACAAGTCTGTTAAGCACATCATGACTTTTTGCGTATGTGACAAGGTATTCCATTGTTTCATCATTCATAAGGTCTTCTATTGTGAGATTAATTGAAAACTCATAGGGCAGGTTTTTGAATTTCTGCACAGACTTTTCTATAATTATCAGTGTTAGACGAGGGTATATGCGTGTTTTTTTGCTTATTTCAATAAAATCGCCCGGCATAAGTATTTCACCGTTTTCAGCCTCCGCCCTCATGAGGCATTCATATTTTTCTATCCTGCCGTTTGCGATATTGTATATCGGCTGGAAAACAGGGAATATTTTGTCGTCCCTGATTGCGGAATAGATGCTTTTAAGAGTTGCAATATTTCTGCTGTAATTTTCGGACATCTGACTGTCCGCCGGATCATAGGCATAGAATTCAAGGTTTCTTATCTTGCTGTTGTTAAGAGCCATGTCGGCATATGCCAGAACATCTCTGCTGCCTGATGCAAAACCGCATCTTAGTGTCACTGGTATTTCTTCCGAGCCGATTTTTACACCGTGGGACGCTATGTTTCTCTGCGTTTGCCTGATGTCGTTTTTGAAGGCTTCAAGGTCTGCTCCGTCAGCAGCTACGGCAAAAGTGTCAGCATTGACTCTGTAGAAAGAGTAAGGCTTTCTGCTCAGTCTGCGGAAAATACCAGAGCCGACCTCACGTATTACGTCGTCCCCTTTTTCATTGCCGTAGTGGTCGTTTATACTGCTGAAGCTGTCTATATCAAGCAGGGCAACTGCCGGTGATGTGCTTTTTTCAAGATCAGCAAGAAGCTTCATTCTGCTGCCCAGCCCTGTGAGAATATCCGTGTTGAAGATGTTTTCAAGCCTGTCTCTTTTTTCTATTAACTCAGTGATATCATGACCGGAGGAGATATATTCTATGATATTTCCGTTTTCATCCTTGAGCGGGATTATGGTTGCGCTCTTGTAATAGCTTGTGCCGTCGGCCCTTCTGTTTTTAAGCACTCCGTGCCACACTCTGCCGCTGCTTATCGTTTCCCATAGCTTGCGGAATGTCTCTCTCGGCGTGGCAGGGTGACGCTCTATGTTGTGAGATCTGCCTATTACATCGTCTTTTGAATACATGGTAGTTGTACAGAACTTATCATTAACATAGTTTATACGCCCCTGCGGATCGGTCTTTGAAACAATGGAAGAAGCATCAAGAACAAGCTTGTACTGCTCAAGCATATTCATCTCACGGAGACGGCTTTTTTCTATTCTCCTGATGTATACGTTGATATAAATGCTTATAAGTGTAGTTATCAGAAGGATGATCAGCAGAATGGCTATAATTTTAAAAAGATCATCAAGGAACTGTATTCTAAGAGTTTCACGCTGATGATCAATGTATGTATCAAAGTCGCTTGAGTAAAACCCTGTGACAATTGTCCACTGCCAGTCAGGGATCATTTTAAGAAAAGCGGTTTTTTCTTCCGGTTCAATGCTTGTAGGGGTGTTCCACAGATATGTTACGTAGCCGGCGCTGTTTTGCATCACTGCCTTTGAGAAGAGTTCTCCCAGATTTACCCCTTCCGCATCCATTATTTCAAATACACTTTTGCCATCAAGAGATTTATTGACTGGGTGCATAAGCATATTGAAATCTTTGTCCATTATGAAGAAATATCCGTAATTGTTGTAGCCGAACCGCTCCTCGCTGAACAGTTTGAGAATATATTCCTGAAGGGATTTTTCCTGATATTCAGTATATGATGCAGCTACAACATACAACCCCATTTCCGGTATGTGTTTTGCGTAGGCAATTTTCGGGTAAAGATCAGTTGGGCTGCTGTCAGGCTTTGTCCAGTTGTAAGTCCCGAAAGACTCTCCTTCCTTGCGGAGGACAGAAAGGAAATTCCCAAGCTCTGAATTGTTCAGAGTTATCTCGCTTATATCCGTGCCGGTAAGCGTTTTATTGCTTCCGTGGAATGTGAATATGCCCGCCTCATTAAATACAAAGTAATACCCTGTGCCGTTGTCCCATTTAATTGCGTTTAAGGTGTCGTTAATCACTTTTGCTTCGGCATTTGCCCTATAAAGCTCTTTTATTATTGCTTCAGCGTTTTCAGTTCTGTTTTTCAGCTCTGACTTTAGAGCTTCATTGCGCATAAAGCGCAGGCTGGCTATTTTACTTTCAGCACGGCTGATTTCTGTTTTTATATTTACTTTCTGGTTTTCGACAAAACGTTCCCGCACATTTGTAATTTGCGCTTCAAATTCTTTATCTGCTTGATAAAATATGAAGTAAAAAGTAACAAAAACGAAAGAAAGGGATATAAACAGCACATTAAGTATGTTGAGGGTTGTTACAGAAATTCTTGGTTTGCCGTTTATCATATTTTTACCTTTGTCTATAACTTATAAAGTATTATAGCCTTATTCTCGTGCTTTTCAATGAATTTAAAAAAGCAAAGCATAGTAAATCTATAGGTTTTATCTTGACATTATGAGTGTATAGTTTATCCTGTTCCGAAATAACATTATACAGCACGGTTTTGAGAGCCGTTTTTTCAGAAAATCCCCCATCTCAGGAGGAAGCTATGTCGCACAGACAGGAAACATTAGCCGTAAGAGGGGGCTACAAGCCCGAAGAGCACAACGGTTCGGTCACAGTTCCCATTTACCAGACAAACGCTTATCAGTTCAGGGATATTGAGCATGCAAGAAACCTTTTTGACCTCAAAGAGTTCGGGCATATATACTCCCGCATAACCAACCCCACCACTGCTGTTCTGGAGGAAAGGCTCTGCCTGCTTGAGGGTGGAACTCACGCTGTAGTGACCTCATCCGGGCACTTTGCGGAGTTCGCCGCAATAAGCACCATAGCAGGAACAGGCGATGAAATAGTTTCATCATCCAGACTATACGGCGGTTCGGTGAACCTTTTTACATATTTTCTCGGAAACCTCGGTGTGAAAGTGCATATTGTTGACCAGTATGACCTTGATGCCGTGGAAAAAGCTATTAATGAAAGAACAAAGGCTTTGTTTATAGAAACTGTCAGCAATCCCTCATGCGATGTTGCCGATTTTGAGGCATGGAGCAGGATAGCTAAGAAGCATAAACTGCCGCTGATTGTGGACAACACGCAGGCAACACCCATTCTATGCCGTCCCAAGGATTTCGGAGCTGATGTCGTCATACATTCGCTTACTAAATATATAGGCGGACACGCCAATTCAATGGGGGGTGCTGTTATTGATCTCGGAACATTTGACTGGGCGGGTTCTGGCAGGTTTCCGTCATTTACAGAACCCAACCCAAGCTATCACGGGCTGAAGTTTGCAGAAACATTCGGTGCGGCTGCTTTCGGTGTAAAGGTGCGTGTTGAGGCGCTCCGTGATGCAGGCGGGTGTCTCTCACCGCAAAATTCGTTTTATATACTTCAGGGACTTGAAACCCTCCATTTAAGAATAAAGGCTCATTCGGAAAACGCTCTAGCACTTGCGGAATTCCTCAACAGTCACGGAAAGGTGGAGTGGGTTAATTATCCTTCCCTGAATGACAGCCCAAATAAAGAAAGGGCAGATAAGTATCTTAAAGGTTATGGCTCCGGCGTGTTGAGTTTTGGTGTTAAGGGCGGTCTGGATGCTGCGGTGAAGGTTATAGAGTCACTCACCATAGCTAACCATGTGGCGAACTTTGCAGATGTACGCACTCTGGTTACTCATCCGGCAAGCACAAGCCACAGGCAGCTCACAAGCGAAGGCAGAAGAGCCGCTGGCTCACCGGACGAGCTTATCCGTGTCTCTGTGGGCATTGAACACATCGAAGATATCAAAGAAGACTTTGAGCAGGCTTTAGAAAAGATATAGAACCAACACTCCCAACACTCCCAACACTCCCCAGGACGGGAGTGCGCCGTGCGAAGCGAAGGCGGGTTCAGCCCGCCGTGAGCGTGTACAGCAATATCTATTCCTTAATCATATCAGCGTGTTTTGCTTCCTCTCTCTGCCTGAGATCAACACGGCGGATTTTTCCGCTGACGGTTTTAGGCAGTGAGTCCACAAACTCGATTTCTCTGGGGTATTTATACGGAGCTGTCTCTTTTTTAACATGCTCCTGAAGTGATTTAATAAGTTCAGCCGACGGTTCATAGCCTTTTTTCAGCACTACAAACGCCTTGACTATTGTTCCCCTGATCGGATCCGGAGAGCCGACAACTGCGTTCTCTGCAACTGCGCCGTGGCTCTGGAGAGCACTTTCAACTTCAAACGGACCGACTCTGTATCCGCTTGCTTTTATTACATCATCAGATCTTCCCACAAACCAGAAATAGCCATCGGCATCTTTGTAAGCCTTATCTCCTGTGAAATACCAGCCGTTTCGGAATGCTTCCTTTGTGCTTTCCTCATCATTGTAATATCCATGGAACAGCCCGACAGGGTGGCCTGATGAACATTCTATGGCTATGTGTCCTGTCTCTCCTGCGGGCATGGGCAGACCGTCATCATCAACAACATCAATATTAAATCCCGGAGTCGGCTTGCCCATGCTGCCGAAGCGTATTTCAAAAGCCGGGCAGTTGGCTATGGTGTTCACTGTTTCTGTCTGTCCGTAGCCGTCGTATATGGTTGTGCCTGTATTTTCCTTCCAGATGCGTATGACTTCCGGGTTAAGAGGCTCGCCTGCACTTACGGAGTGACGGAGCTTTGTAAAATCGTATTTGGCGAGGTCCTGCAGGATTATCATCCTGTAAGCCGTGGGGGGGGCGCAGAAGGTGGTTACACCGTATTTTTCCATTATGTAGAGATGTTTCTCCGGTTCAAAATGGTCTGCGGCGTTGTGCATCAGAACTGTTGTCCCTATGATCCACTGTCCGAACATTTTGCCCCACACTGCCTTGCCCCAGCCTGTGTCGCTGAGTGTCCAGTGGATGTCGTTTTCTGTTAAATCCTGCCAGAAGCGGGCAGTTATGTAATGCCCCAGAGCGTATGTCTGGTCGTGGAGAACCATGCGTGGAAACTTTGTTGTGCCGCTTGTGAAGTACATTATGAGAGGATCAGTCGAAAGAGTGGGCTCTGCATCTTCTCTGGTGAAGGCAGGGGAGATTGTCTGCATCTCATTTTCATAAGATATCCAGCCTTCGCATTCCGCACCTACGGCTATTTTTCCGTCGAGGTTGTTAAGGTTGCACTTCTGCATCTTTTCCAGACAGTCATGATAAACCGCTGCACCTTTAGCGCCGGATGCCGCTATACGGTAGTTTATATCATTGGGCTGAAGTATCTTCGGTGCGGGCATGGGAACAACACCCATTTTGAAGCAGCCGAGCATAACCGCATACCACTCCGGCACACGGGGAATCATCACATATAGTTTGTCGCCCTTGGTGAAGCCGTGTTTTTTGAGAACGCCGGCAAACCTTGCGCTCATTTCACTTAAATCTCTGTATGTAAATCGGGCGTCTGTTTCACCGTCGGTATCCACAAAAATAAGGGCTGTCTTGTCCGGCGTCAGTTCCGCTCTTTTATCTATCACATCAAAACCGAAGTTGTAAAACTCCGGAATTTCTATTCTGAAATCGCCTGTTGACGGGTCTGTTTTAAATAAACTGTCGGGCATAAAAATCTCCGAATATAAAATATGGTTACAGAATATAATAGTGTTACTGAAGAAAGTAAAGCGGGAATTAACAGATATGTGTAATAATAGGTGTGTTCCTGTACGGTGTTGCATTCGGAGTATATTTACTTTAATATTGAAGTTTAACAAAAAATAAGCGGTGAAACTCATGAGCGATTCTAAAGAAACTTACAAAGGTTCAAACTTTATAAGGAACATTATCATAAAAGACCTTGAAGAAGGCAAAAACGAAGGGCGTGTGCATACCCGTTTTCCGCCGGAACCGAACGGTTATCTTCATATAGGTCACGCAAAATCTATCTGCCTTAACTTCGGAATGGCAGAAGAGTTCGGCGGTAAGTGCAATCTGCGTTTTGACGATACCAACCCGCTCAAGGAGGACACGGAGTATGTGGAGTCCATCAGGCGTGATGTCAAATGGCTCGGCTTTGACTGGGAGGACAGGGAGTATTTTGCCTCAGACTATTTCGGGAAATTTTATGAATATGCCGTTCAGCTTGTTAAAGACGGCTATGCGTATGTTGACGACCTCACAGCGGAAGAGATAAGGCAGTACAGAGGTTCACTGACCGAAGCGGGAAAAGAAAGCCCTTTCAGAAACCGCAGTGCGGAGGAAAATCTCGGTCTGCTCGAACGCATGAGAAAAGGCGAATTTAAGGACGGGGAAAAGGTTCTCCGTGCGAAAATAGATATGAGTTCTCCGAATATTAACATGCGTGATCCGGTTATCTACCGCATAGCCCACGCAGAACACCATAATACCGGCGGTGAGTGGTGTATTTATCCCATGTATGATTTCGCCCACGGGCTTGAGGACTCCATCGAAGGGATAACACACTCGCTTTGCACGCTGGAGTTTGAGGACCACAGACCGCTTTATGACTGGTTTCTGGAAAAACTCGGCGTGTATCATCCTCAGCAGATTGAGTTTGCCAGACTCAATCTTACCAATACCGTAATGAGTAAACGAAAACTGCTTAAGCTGGTTCAGGATAAGTATGTCAACGGGTGGGACGACCCCAGAATGCCCACTATAGCAGGGCTGAGAAGGAGAGGATTTACGCCGGAATCTATACGCATGTTCACGGACATAATAGGCGTTTCCAAGAGCAACAGCATTATTGAATACTCCCTTCTTGAAAACTGTCTGCGTGATGACCTTAACAAGAGGGCGCACAGGCGCATGGCGGTTCTTGATCCCCTTAAGATGGTGATTGTGAACTATCCGGAAGGACAGGAAGAACTGCTTGAAGCGGAAAACAATCCTGAAAACGAAGCAGACGGCAAGAGAATGATTCCTTTTGGAAGGGAGCTTTACATAGAGCGGGAAGACTTCATGGAAAATCCGCCTAAAAAATATTTCAGGCTTTCACCCGGCGGTGAAATAAGGCTGAAGCACGCATATTATGTTAAATGTGTTGACGTCATAAAAGATGCTGACGGCAATGTGACAGAGGTTCACTGCACCTACGATCCCGCAAGCCGTGGCGGCTGGACAGAGGACGGGCGCAAGGTTAAGGGAACTTCCCACTGGGTGAGTGCGAAGCACGCCGTTAAGTGTGAAGTGCGTATGTATGACAACCTTTTTACCAAAGAAAACCCTGATGATGTTGAAGAAGGTAAGGATTTTACCGCTAATATAAATCCTGAATCTCTTAAAATAACCGAATGCTGGGGCGAACCTGCCTTGGCGGAAGCTGTTGAATTCACCTCGTTTCAGTTTATGAGGCAGGGATATTTTGTGGCGGATCCGGATACAACCAAAGAAAAACCTGTGTTCAACAGGACAGTTTCGCTTAAAGACTCATGGGCGAAGGAACAGCAGAAAAGCTGATTGTTATAAAGGAGGAGACATGCAGATTCTTGAGGCAATTTTAAACAGAAGAAGCATAAGGCGTTTTTCCGTATTTAAAAAAGTTGAAAAAAACAAGATTGAACTGCTTCTGAAAGCGGCGATGAGTGCCCCTTCAGCGGGAAATTCCCAGCCGTGGGCTTTTGTGGTTATAGACGATGAATCCACCCTGCGGGAAGTCCCCTCCATCCACCCTTACGGAGCTATGTTTTCACAGGCGCCCCTTGGTATCGCCGTTTGCGCTGATCCTTCAAAGGAAAAACACAAAGGCTACTGGCCGCAGGACTGCGCCGCCGCTGTGCAGAATATTCTCCTCGCCACGCAGGACTTAGGGCTTGAGGCTGTCTGGTGCGGGCTTTATCCCAATGAAAATGCGGAAAGACAGATTAAGGAACTGCTGAAAATTCCTGAAAATATACATGCATTTGCGCTTGTTGCCATCGGCTATTCTGATGCCAAAGGGCACAGTGTTGACAGGTACGATGCCGCAAAGGTGCATAAAAACCGCTGGGACGGGAAATGAAATACTGGCTTATGAAGTCCGAGCCGGAGTCCTACTCCATAGACAGGCTGGCGAAGGAAGGCAAAACCTTCTGGGAAGGTGTGCGGAACTATCAGGCCCGCAACTTTATGATGAATGAGATGAAAAAAGGGGACAAAGTTCTTTTCTATCACTCAAACACCACTGAGCCATCTGTGGTGGGGCTGGCGGAAATTTGTGCCGAAAATGCCGTTCCGGACTTCACCTCGTGGGATAAAAACAGTAGGTATTACGATGCGAAATCACCGCAGGAGAAGCCACGCTGGTTTATGACAGAGGTAAGCTTTGTGAAGAAGCTTGATAAGCCTGTCACCCTGAAGGATATAAAGAACATGCCAAGACTTGAGGAGATGAAGCTTGTTCAGAAGGGAATGCGCCTTTCCGTTCAGCCTGTAACTGCAGAGGAATACAATATAATTCTTGAAATGGCGGGACTATAGGCTTGCGTTGATAAAGTATCTGTAGGGAAATGTATTAATATCTTCACCCGTATTCTTTTCAAATTTTTTAAGTTGTCTCAAGCGTGACTGAGAGCGCAGTGTAGAGTTGAGATCGTATAATTTGATTGTTATTCTTGCCCTTTCCTGCTTTTCCTGTGTAGCTTGCGGATTAGGCTCAATGATACCGCTTTTAAAGTTGCATGTAAAGAAATCTGAAAAACAGTAATCAGGATCGTCTGGTTTCAGTAATTTTTCATCAAATTCCTCTTGTTTTGAGCTTTGGCATACATCACAGCATAAAAATAGATTTTCCCATTGATACGCCAACTCAGGAAATCTAGATTTTGGTCTGAAATGTTCTATAGTTTGTCTGCTCTCTGTTCCTAATGGATAGCCGTCACAGAACGAACAGTGATTTTTTGTCATTTCTTCAAGAACGGGTATCAAATGTGTTCTAATACTTTGTCCCTTAAAGTTTCTCCAAGAAAATGAATGAGAAGGGTTAGTTTCACGCTTTTCTTTGAATTCTGCCCCTAATTTTTCCCAGTTGCTTAAACAGTCAGGGCAATCACACCTAGATAGTTTGTTCATATCTTGAAGTCTTTTCCCGTTTGTTTTGTTAGCTGTCTTAATTCTCGTCCGATAATGTCTCTGGTTTCGGAGCTTTTGGAAGCAAGATCTGTTGCTAATGTTCTGAATTCATTTTCATTATCAAAATTGTTTCCATTAATTTCATCTCTTAAAATATAGAAACGTGCGAATTTCTTTTCAGTCTCGACATCAAATTCTTCACTAATGCCAAATATTTCTTCAAGAATATAGCTGTAACTATATCCCTGTTTAGCTTCAATAACTTCTTCAAGGACAGACTTCCCATTTTCAAGTTTGAGTTTATAAATCCATGCGTCGCTTATGGATGCAACAACGAAAGGCGAGTGCGTAGAAACAAATATTTGTGCATTTGTGAATAGTTTTTGAACCGCAGGGAGTATTTTTCTCTGCCATGCCGGATGCAGGTGAATGTCAATTTCGTCAAGTAAAAGAATGAAGTTGCGTTCAAAGATGTTTGTATTGTCTACCCAGTTGATTCTGTCCATACGCATAAGCAAATCAGCAATCCAGCTGATTATTGATTTCAAGCCGTCTGGCAGAACATCAAATTCTATTATTTTGCCATCCATCCTGAGAACAACATTAAGCGGAGTATCTTCCAACTCGAAACCTATTTGGAAACTGCTTACTTCTCCGATGAAATTACTGATTTTATCCAAATAGGCTTGAAGCTGTTCTGCTCTTTCAAAATCGTTCTTATTTTTTGCCAGGGCGATTTTAGTAATAGTGTTTGCGATCCATTGGATGATTTTTTGAGAGTTTGCGGATTTAGTAAAAGAGAGGCTGTCTGCAAAAGGGTTATCTTTATCTTCAATTATGCCTTCAAGCTTTATACTGTTTATATCTCTGTTTCCTGCATAAGTAAAAACAGCAAAATCAAATTTATCATTTTTGATTTTGTCTGTTGGGTTGTATTGTCTGGTTTTAAAAGGATAAACTTTGTCCAAATCGAAGGGTGTCTTCATTGTTTTATGCATATATAACTTGTCTTTTCCTGCGTTCATATCTAATGGAGAAAGTTCATCCAAAATCTTAATATTGCTTCTGGACGTAATTAAAGGCTTGCCATCTGCCTTACCTTCACAATAACTTTCTGATGTTCTGCACCTGTTGAACATTCCTGCCTGAAAGCCAAATAGAGAAGCAATTGAATATAAAATCGTACTTTTACCGCTTCCGTTTGGTCCTGTAAAGACATGAACTTCGGCATTAGTTTGATTTGTTTTAGCAGCAAACTCAATTTCTAGATCATCAAAAATACCTATTTGATGTATCTTTATTTTTTCAATGCGCATTTTAAATCTCAATTATCCTGATTTATTTTTAAAAGTATAACCTATATATAAAAATAGTCTAGTTTTATGTCTTTTAGAACGCCCGCATTGCCTTGGTGAGCAGTTTTTCCAGAAGCTGCCCCTCCTCCGGTGTGAGTTCGCTTAAGATCTCCTCTGTCAGTTCAAGGTGCAGTGCGTGGTGACGGCTGTATATCTCTTCCCCTTCATCAGAAAGCGCAACGTAGTACGACCTTCTGTCTGTCTCGTTCGGTTTCCTCACTACGTAACCAAGCTTAACCAGCTTATCTATATTCACCGTGAGTGTTCCGGTGGTTATACCCATTTTCTCCGCAAGTTCCTTCATACGCATCGGTTCACTGCTGCCCAGCACCTCTATGGTGTGCATCTGAGGCAGAGTCAGCCCGGTATCCTTTACCACTGAATGCTCCCATGATGAGAGCTTTTCATAAAATTCCACAACTACGTTAGAGAGTTTTTCCATTTCTGTTTTCCATAGGTATATTTAGAATTGAAAGTTTATCAGTTAAGGGAATTTTTTCAATATGACTTTGAAAAATAAAGTTTGATGTTCAAAATAAATTTGTTGACTGTGTCAAAGAACAGGAGTATCTATACCCATACCCCTATGGGTATAGCCGGCATAGCTGTAGGAGGTAAACAATGCGTCAGTGTATAGACGTACCGAAGGTGCGCACACGAATAAGAAAAATCGAAGGTCAGCTCAGGGCTATTTCAGATATGGTTGATACGGATGTTCCCTGCGAGGATATACTCATCCAGATAAACGCTGCTAAAAGCGCACTGCACAAGGTGGGGCAGCTTGTTCTGGAGGGACATCTCCAGCATTGTGTCCGTGACGGTATTGAACACGGAAACGCTGATAAAACCATAGCCGAATTCGCTAAAGCCGTGGAGCATTTTTCGAGAATAGGCTAGGTAGTGAATGGATAAAATAAAAGAATATTTTACAGACGAAGACAAACGCACGGTTCTGTTTCTGGTGTTGTCATGCCTGTCTCTGGGGTTAAGTTTTTTTGAATGGGGACGGTTTCCCGTTGACCCTGCGTGGGTTGCTATAATCCTCTGCGGAGTGCCGATAATCAAAGGCGCTGTAATAGGTCTTGTTACCGAGTTTGACATCAAGGCGGATGTGCTTGTGGCACTTGCCCTGACTGCATCTGTAATCATAGGGGAAACATTCGCCGCTGGTGAAGTTGCCTTCATCATGGCTCTGGGAGCTATGCTTGAGGAGCGGACAGTGGCAAAGGCAAGAGCAGGCATAGAGAAGCTGGTTCAGCTTTCACCCCGTACGGCGAGAATTATTGCCTCTGACGGCAGCGAAACGATTATCCCGGCAGAAGATGTGAAGGTCGGGGATCTGCTCCGTGTTCTTCCGGGGGAAACTGTTGCTGTTGACGGAGTTATAGCTGCAGGTCAGACATCAATAGATCAGGCTGTTATGACAGGCGAATCCCTCCCTGTTGATAAGGGAGTCGGGGATGAGGTGTCCAGCGGAACTGTGAACCAGTTCGGCGCTTTTGACATGAAGGCGGTGAAAGTCGGCGAGGATTCATCTCTTCAGAGAATGATCCGCCTTGTGGAGTCAGCGGATGCAGGCAAGGCTAAAATTGTCGGGCTTGCTGACAAATGGGCAACATGGATTGTTGTCATAGCACTTGTTTCCGCCGCAGGTACATGGCTTGTCACAGGTGAGATAATACGTGCAGTGACGATACTGGTTGTCTTTTGCCCCTGCGCTCTGGTTCTTGCCACTCCCACCGCTATCATGGCGGGAATAGGCAACGCAACTAAGTTCGGCATACTCATTCGTGAGGGGGATGCCCTTGAGCGGCTGGCTAAGGTTACAAAAATAGCCTTTGATAAAACAGGCACGCTCACCTACGGCAAACCGGAAGTGGTTGCTGTGGAAAGTTTCAGCGTTGAAATAACGGCGGCGGATCTTCTTGAACTTGCCGCATCTGCCGAGGCACGCTCGGAACATCCACTGGGAAAAGCTGTTGTGGCGGGTTTTAAAGCAAAACATAATACATCTCTGAAAGAACCCAATGATTTTGTGATGACAGCAGGCAGAGGCGTTAGGGCGGTTGTTGACGGGAAAACAGTTCTTGCCGGAAATTTGGATATGCTGTCGGAAAACTCTGTTGAACTGTCTGATAAACTTAAAAGTGCAGCCTCTGCACACAGAAAGGAAGGATGCACTGTCATATATGTTGCTGTAAACGGCAAAGAAGCGGGAATAATAGCCCTCGCTGACGCCATAAGGAATGAATCTGCCGAAATGATCAGAAAACTCGGCGGATTAAAAGTCGAAAGTGTACTTCTCACCGGAGATCATCAGGAAGCGGCCGGACATATAGCCAAAAACGCCGGAATCGCAAAAGTGCATTTTGACTGCCTGCCGGAAGACAAGATGTACTACATAGACAAATACCAGAAGCAGAAAAAGATGGTCTGCATGGTAGGAGACGGAATAAATGACGCTCCTGCGCTCAAATGTGCCTATGTGGGGATAGCAATGGGCGGAATCGGCAGTGATATAGCCGTTGAGGCGGCGGATATCGCCCTTGTGGGTGACGAGATCAAGTCGGTGCCCCACCTTCTTAAGCTGGCAAGAAAAACCATGTCCACTATAAATATAAACATCACTCTTTCACTTATACTTAATTTTGTTGCAATTTTTCTGGCTATGGGCGGTCTTCTTAATCCTGTTATGGGGGCACTGGTGCATAACCTCGGTTCTGTAGCGGTTATAATTAACTCTGCCCTTCTTCTCAATTACAAAAGCGTATGATAAAACAGGGGGTGCAGGCTGTACCCCCTGCATAAATTTTTGTCATCCGGCACAATATTTCTTCACTATTATCCTTTAATATTATATTTTGGATACATACAAGAGGTATCCGATGGCTGTTTCCGTAAAACCTAAGCTTATAACCATATTGTGTCTCGTTCTCTTTACAGGTTTCCTGTGTGTTAACCTGATCAATTACTTTTCCGTAAAGAAGACCATGAGAGAGAATGAAATATACGGCTCTCTGCCCCTTACAAGGGATAATATATACACAGAAATTCAGCGGGATCTTATGCGTCCTGTGTTCGTATCGTCCCTTATGGCGCATGATACTTTTCTGAAGGACTGGGTTCTTCACGGTGAACAGAACACCGCAACAGTTGAAAAATATCTTCAGGAAATAAGAAGCAAATACGGCTTTTTCACAGCTTTCTTTGTTTCTGAAGCAACTGGAAAATACTATTACTATGACGGGATTCTTAAAACTGTCCACCAAGGCGATCCCCACGATGTGTGGTATTACGACTTCAAGAATCTGCATCAGGATTACGATATAATCATTGATGAAAATCAGGCTTCGGAAGACACGCTCACGGTTTTTATCAACCACAGGCTGAACGACTATGACAACAACCTTCTCGGCGTCACGGGGGTGGGGCTTGAGCTTCAGCGCATAACAAATCTTCTTAGCGCTTATCAGGTTAAATATGACCGTGATATATATCTTGTGGACAGAGACGGTTTCATCCAGATGCACCCCGGAGGCAAGATTCTGGCTGATAACATATACGAGGAAGAGGGGCTGAAGGATCTTGCACAAAGTGCGCTGACAGTGAGCGAGCTTTCCGGCTTTTATGAGTTTAAAAGAGGCGGGGACAATATTTTTCTCACTGTTCGCTATGTGGAAGAGCTGGACTGGTTTCTCTTTGTTGAAAACAACCAGAGCAAGTCCCTTGAAGGCTTACGCAAAAACCTTTGGCAGAATATGTTTCTGGGACTGTTTGTGAGTATCATCGTAATCCTTATTAATATTTTCACTGTAAACATATTCCAGAGCAGACTTGAGAAGATGGCGACAACCGATGAGCTTACCGGGCTTCTGAACAGAAGGGCCTTTGAGGGTGAGTTCCGCCGTGCGGAAGCGTTTGCGGAACGGAACGGAAGCGCTTTTTCAATCATTCTGTTCGATCTGGACGGATTCAAGGCAATAAATGACACCTGCGGTCACAGTACCGGAGATGAGATACTTAAAAAGGTAGTGCTTTCCGCTGCTGAAAAAATACGTCAGGTTGATGTATATGCCCGCTGGGGAGGGGATGAATTTATTATTCTTGCCTACGGCGGTGAGGAAATAGCCCTCGCCATAGCTGAAAGGATAAGGGCCGGAATAGACCTGATAAGCTGCGGCGGAGCGCCCAAAGTTACCGTAAGCTGCGGGGTGGCTAAGTACATTCCGGGCGAGAGTATGGACAGTATCATAAAACGTGCAGACAGAGCGCTTTATGAAGCTAAAAAAGGCGGGCGCAACAGAGTGAGCGCCCTTTAGGAGCGCAGAAAGTAGAATGTGGCGACAAGTGATGCTGCTATTCCGGGGATAACTGCCGCATCGGGCAGACCTTTTCCCAGAAGTGTCTGAATAAGTATAATAAACACAGGCGTCAGATACACATAGCTCATCACCTTGCTCACCGGAAGTTTTTTGCTGGAATACTGTACTATGAAAAATGTGGCTATGGTGGCGAAAACAGTTATATAAGCCATGCCGGAAAAGAAAACCGCATCAAGAACGTTGTAATTTATTTCAAGTATTTTCACATTGGCTATAAGAAGCAGCCATACCGTACCGGTTATCATGGTCCATAGAGTGAGAACAGGCATGGGCTCGCCTTTGTGGAGCAGCTTTGACAGCGGCGAATAAAGACCTATGCAGAGACACCCAGCGAGGAAGATCAGATCTCCTTTATTAAAATCAAGCTCTATAAGCTTTGCAGGTGAACCGTCTATTATTACCCAGACAGCACCGAACATGGCGGCGAGAAGAACGGCAAAGTTCCGTGCGGAAACTCTTTCCTTCAACAGAAAAATACCGTAAACAGCGGAAAAAAGAGGCACGACAGTGTAAGTTATCCCTGTATTCAGGGGAGTGGTGTAGCGCAGTGCTTCAAACATTGCCCAGAAGTAGAATATCATGCTGGCGCTTATGGCAAAATACCTTGCAAGAGCGCCCATTGAGGGGAACTTAACTTCATATCTGGGGAAAACATATATTCCGAAGAGAATGGAGCCCATAAGAAACCGCACAAAGGTAAGGACAGTGGAATCCATATAGTTTACAAGAACATGACCTATATGGAATGAGCCGGATACGAGGACAGTGTAAATGAGCATAAGCAAGTGAGGATTACGGTAATTGAACTTCATCGGCGGACATTATCACTAAAAAAATAAAAAGCAACAGCTAAATAGCTTCTGCTGCTTTTTTGAATGCATAGTAGAGGGCGTCTGTTATTTCCTGGGGAAACCTGCCGTCAGTCAGAAGTTTCTGATTCAGCTCGATTTCAAAGCCTGTGTATCTGCCATCGGGCATAAGTTTGCGGAGCCAAGCGGCAGTTCCGTCTGTTTTGCCTTCGTATGGGCTGTTTTCCATAACCTTATAGGGTAAATTTTTCAGGGATTCGATTATTATGCCGGTGCAGGTTTTTTCGGACTCACGGTCAGGGTCGTAGAGGATGCCTATTTCCGCCTCACGCATTTCCCCATCCAGAACAGGGGTGAACGAGTGGACGGAGATATGAAGCACTGGCACTCCGGCGCTTACGGCAATGAGAACTTTATTTCGGAACGGTTTATAATATTCATTAAGGATCGCCTGCTTTGCCTCAGCAGTTTTGATATACCCGGAGAACAGCTCGCTGATCCCTTCTGACCTGTTGAGATCAACAAGCAGACGGTTCACCTCGCCGTTAATCGGAGTAACGCCCATGAGTCTGCCCAAAGCCTCTGCTGAGTGTTTTGCCCCTTCGTCCCATCCTTTGTGTGTGAGAAGTATTTCCTCCTCACCTTGAAACAGATTCACATATTCATAAGGAACGGCGAAGCTTGCATGTTCGCAGGTTATTACTATGTTCACGGTTCAAAGAACCTGTTTTCCGCAAGGCATACAGCAAGTTCACCGTAAACCTCTTTCAAAACGTCAGGTGACGGTCTGCTGCCCGTACGCGACATTATTCTTTCCGCCAGTGAATCTATGGAGCAGAGCTTAAGCGCCTCCTGCTTATAGTTAGATGTTTCGGGCATTCTTTCTGCAAGTTTCTGGAGGAGTTCTGCTGCGGTGGTTTTTTCTTCTATACCGAAAAGGCTCAGATACCCTTCATGTTCAATATCAACATTGCGGGCGTCTTTGGCGCATTTGCGGAGCAGGTCAACAAGGTAGGACTGATCCATGTCCTTCTGGGCTTCATATGAACTCCAGTCTTCTTTAACGAGGGTTTTCAGGGTTTCTGTGATCAGCGAAACAGCACCAAGATCCGCTCTGGGGCATTCCTGTATGTCCATGAGGCGTATCTCTATGGCTTTACGGTCAAATCTGGCTATTGCCCCTCTGGAGTTAAGCCATTCCTCCTGCAATATACATTCAGGGTCATATGGAGCTATGTCACGGTACATGGGCTCAAGAATGCCCTTTTCATACGCTTCCCACGAGAAACACTGTTCAGGTATAACTTGTCCGGTTATGGAAGGGATTTTTTTCTGGTTGTTTTTGTAAGTATCTATCCTTGTGTCAAGCCAGCCTGTGTGGCTTCCCTCTCTGAAGGGTGAGCTTGCTGCAAGGGCAGGGATCAGAGGCAGAAGAACCCTGATGGCGGCGTGCAGCCTGCCGAATTCCCCGTCTGATGAGAAGGGGAGATTGATGTGCGTGCTTTGGAGGTTAGACCAGCCGTGCCCCTTGCAGTTGAATATCCTGTTGTAGGTTTCGTATATTTCTCTGTCGCCGTGGTTCCAGAGGTGCATATCCGTATCCGGATTCATAAACGGGTGCATGGCAGAAGGCATGAGCATTCCGCCCATGGGCTCTAAAATGCGGTTGATCTCTCTTATGCTGTCTGCGAACAGGCTGTCCAGCCCGGCGATATCTTTTGCCGGACCGTTTGTTTTAAGCTCTATAACATGAAGTACAAGCTCATTGGACCAGCCGACCGCTCCCCTCTCAAGGCTCTGGGTGATTTCACCCGCAGCCGCTTCGAGAATCTTATCGCATACGGGCAGTACGCTCAGTCCGTTTTTTGATACAATCATGTATTCCAGTTCAATTCCGCAGACGGAAAATAGATCGTACATATTTATTTTACCTTCCTCGCAACAAGCCTGTTCACAAATTCGCCTATGATTATTTCATAGAGCTTTTTGCCGAGTACATTGTCTTCAACGTCTGATTCAATGCTGGGATTGTCGTTTACTTCAATTACGTAAAACTTGTTTCCGACCTGTTTTATGTCCACTCCGTATAGTGAGTTGCCTATACATTTGGTTGCTTTCAGCGCAAGCTCAACAGCACCGGCAGGAGCATCCTCAACAGGCATTGTGTCAAAGGTTCCGTTATGAAGCTGTCCGTTTTCGTCACATTCCACAATCTGCCAGTGGTCTCCGTGCATAAAGTAGCGGCAGACATAAAGCGCTTTTCCGCCTATTATTCCCACTCGCCAGTCAAAGCTTGTGGGCATAAACTCCTGTGCAACAACAAGGGCTGATTTATCAAGGAGTTTTTCCATAGCCTCCTTGTATTCCTTTTCATCATTTACCTTAACAACTCCTTGGGAGAATGAACTGTCAGGCTGTTTGAGAATTATGGGAAAAGGAAGCACTTTTTTAGCGTGGTTCATGTTATGTCTGTGCAGAATTGTGGTTTTGGGTGTAGGTATTTTATTTTTCTGCATCAGCTCAGAGAGATAAACCTTGTTTGTGCATCTCAGGATTGAGGTTGGGTCATCTATAACCACCAGCCCTTCGGTCTCTGCCTTGCGGGAAAAACGGTAGGTATGGTGGTTTACGCTTGTGGTTTCTCTTATGAAGAGAGCGTCAAACTCAGGTATCCTGTTATAATCATCCTTGCTGATTATTTCTGTGCTTACTCCTTCCTTCTCTGCGGCTTTTATAAAACGCTGAATAGCCACATCGTCAGACGGCGGGGTTTTTTCAGAAGCATTGGTGAGTATGGCGAGGTCGAAACGGTAATTTTTTTTATGTGTGGCTCTGGGGGTGCGGACAAAGAAATCGCAGGCTGCCTGCTCCACAAAACCGAAATGCTCTTCGGGAACCTGTTTCATGGATATGGGCGCTATGGAGTGTATCATCCACTTTTCCTTCACCTTGATGAAATCAGCACGCACCATAGGTGCCACAAACATGCCGAAAAGCCGTGAACTGAGCTTATCGTATCTTTTGGCGAGGTTACGCCCGAAGTATATGCTCAGGGTGAAGTTCTCTGATGTGAGATGGTGCAGGCTCTTCTGAATCAGCTCGTCTATTTCATCTGAAATAAGCTTTGCGAAGGCTTTTGATTTGAAGTCCTGAATCGTCATTACGTTGGGGTAAGGCATATGCCCCCTTGCCGCTGCCAGAAGCGAAACATAGTACCCGTAGCTCTGGTACTGGTAGGAGCGGCAAAGGTTGAAGACTTTGGCTTTTTTCATTGTGTTGAATTCAGGGTCGGTAAGGTAGTTCCATGCGGAAACCACCCTCGCATCAGGGGTATCAAACTTCCATTCTGAAGGTGTGTTAACTACTATAAGGTTTGTCATTTCTGCACATCACCATTTTTTTCATTTTTTTCGATAACCAGAAGCTTGGCATCGTATGTCAGTACGCCCAGCAGAATGGAGTTGATGAGATGAGTCATCCTCACGCTGTAGCGGTTTGTTTTCATAAACGGATTGGGCAGCATGGGGTCTGCCACACTCACTTTCTTTGCAGGTTTGTCATATCCGGTTATGACAACAAAATGTCCGGAGGGTTCGCCCTTCAGGTCGTCATAGTCGGTGTTTTCCGGTATTTCTCTTGGGCTGCGGTAAAGATAAGTGGCGCTGAGTGCCGTTATCACCGGAGTCTGCCTGTCCAGATACCTGCGGAGCAGTGCAGGGGAGAGGTCTGCGAATTTAAGCTCACCGCCGAGAGTGAGAAACTCTATATATTTTTTAGAAGTATAGCGCAGTTTACGGTCAGTTTTCACTTCCATCTGCTGTTTCAGCTTTTTTATTATGCCCTCAGACGGAAGACGGAACCATGTTGGATCGAAAACAACAAGGTTATATGAATAGATCGTGACTTTATATCCCCTTTTCAGGGCATGCAGACCGAGAACAACGGCGAGGGTTCCTCCGGTCTCAAGTTCGGCTATCTCTTCACGGAGCTTTGAAAGCTCCACTTCTTCACCGTAATAGCTGTAAACAGCGTGAAGACAGGTCGGGCCGCAGGAGGTATCATCCGGCTGCGGAAGAATGCTTATGTTCATGCTTGCGCTCATATGCTTTCATCCATAATTATATGTTTTACCCATGTCGGAAAATTATCAAGCGGAAGTTAGGGTTTCACGGAATTGCCACTGCATCTCTGAATATGAAAAACGCAGCACCCACCAGACACATGGAGGCGTAGAAAAAATTACGCGTGACAGGAATATTCATGTACCACACGGCAAAAACAGCAAATACACCCATCGTAATGATTTCCTGAATAACCTTAAGTTGAGGCAGGGATAATATGCCGAAGCCGTGCCTGTTTGCCGGAACCTGAAGACAGTATTCAAAGAAAGCCACGCCCCATGAGACAAGTATTGCTATTATCAGAGGTTTGTCTCTGAGAGACTTAAGATGACCATACCATGCGTAAGTCATGAAAACATTGGACAATATGAGAAGAAAAATCGTGCGGAACAAAGCCTACCTCATTCCCGTATCAGAAAATATCACGGGCAGACGAAATAAAACTATAATCCTATTTATAAGCAAATCAATATTTATTTGATGCCGTTTTCCTGCTTTTTCCCGCCGTATATGAAAAGCATGGCGCACGCAGTGAGGATTCCGCCGCCCACAAGGTTTCCGAGGGTTACGGCTATGATGTTTCCGGTGAACATAGTGCCCCAGTTGAGAGCTGCCAGCGATGCGGGTTCAAACCCGCCGGCAGATACTGCTGCGGGGAATGCAGAAGCAAATATGCCCGCAGGGATAAAGTACATATTCGCCACTGAATGTTCAAATCCGCTGGCAACGAATGCCATTATGGGAAAGAAGATTCCCAGTATTTTTCCTGCTATATCCTGTGCGCTCATGGCTATGAGTATAGCGAGGCACACCAGCCAGTTGCATAGAAGCCCACGGAAGAAGTAAGCATATTGATGCTGAATTCCGTAAACAGATTCGTTGGTTTTGGCGTAGGCTATTTTGATTGCCGTTGCTCCGAACTGTCCGTCAGTGAGCCCCGTTCCTTTGACAATCAGCGCAGCAAGAAGGACAGCGCCGACCAGATTGCCGATGTACACAATAACCCAGTTCCGCATCATGGCGCCGAAGGTGATACGCCTGTCCATGACTCCGGCTATCATCATTGTGTTGCCTGTCCAGAGTTCCGAACCGGGTATCACAGCAAGCATGAGACCGAATGAGAAAACAGCTCCCGTAAGAAAACGCTGAACCCCTATCCACTCCGAACTGCCGGTTGTTACCATAGTTGCCAGATGAGCGGCAAAGCCGATGTATGCTCCCGCCAGAAGGGCAAGTACAAACACTTTTCCAGCGGGCATGGCGCATTTTGATGCGGATGCTTCGAGCATGGTCTGGGTAATTTCGGGAGGAGTAAGGAATTTCCGCATTCGCCACCTGTTATATGTCTGTATTTGTTTTATTTTTGTAAAAACGGTTAAATTCTGATGATTAGTTTATGGGAAAGTTCTATAATTCTATAATATAAGTAGTTTTTATATCGGCAGGTGAAAAAATGCAACTCATAATGACGGCAATGTCCGTCAGCGAAAAAATACGCACAAAAGGAATCGAAATCGGCGAACGGACCTCTCATCTTCCGTTGAGCTTCCGTCTGGGAGAGGATCAGTGGGTGGTTATATTCCGTTTTGGCGTTGTTGTCACTGTGGGGCTGAGTGATAAAGAAAAAAACGATATTCTCTCTGAACTTGAGCCGTTTATTGATGAGCCCAATCCTTCGGTGGAATCTGAAAGCCTGTTCATCCAGACTGGTTCAAATGAGGATAAGTTTGAGGGTGACTACGTACGTGTGACCGAGCTTACCCGCCAGCATGTGCTTACCATGGCGGATATACTGGCAAAAAGCGTTATGCTTGGCAGATATGAGGCTGCGATGTCCGAGGTTTTCCAACAGATAGAGCCGCTTGCTATGCGCCTTAAGTCCGGTATGGGCAAAACACGCACCTACAGGGAGCTTGTCAGCACTATCGGTTCTGCGCTGCTTATTCAGCACACAATGGTAGGCGGTGTTGAGGTGAATGAGAAGCCCGAAATCCTCTGGGAGCATCCCGAACTGGAAAGACTTTATCTCAAACTTGAGGACGAGTACGAGATAATAGAGCGCAGCAAGGCTCTGGAAAGGAAACTTAAGCTGGTGACAGACACCACGGAGAAGCAGCTCGGACTTCAGCACAATGCTCATTCTCTCAGGGTCGAGTGGTATATTGTTATATTAATCTTAGTGGAGATAATGCTTACTCTTTACGAAATGTTCTTTAAACATGTATAACTGTTAATGGTACTGACGCCGTCTTGGTCGGACGGCACTATTCATTTGTGGGGGTGTATTTTGTCGGGATTCCCTAGGGAAAGCTCATTCTCACGCTCGTCCGAAAACGGAACAGAAGGGCGGAACGGGATCAGATGGGACTTTTCCTCAAAAGCCGCAAGGCTTATAATGAAAGCGGCTGTTAGATATTATCTCCGTTTTTCTGACGAAAGCGCAACAGTTCTACCGCCTGCGGACAGAAATAAAAACTATCTTCTTTATCTTCATGTGCCTTTTTGTCTTACTCTTTGTCCATACTGCTCGTTTCACAGATTCAAATTTCATGAGGAGACAGCAAGGCGTTATTTCAGCCTTCTGCGTGATGAAATGAGGATGACAGCAAGGCTGGGCTACAGCTTTAATTCTGTCTATTTCGGCGGAGGCACAACCTCTATCCTTCCTGATGAACTTGCGAAAACAATAGATCTGGCGAGGGAGCTTTTCGGCATAACAGAAGTTTCATGCGAGAGCGATCCTAACCATATAGATCCGGAAAGTCTGAGATACACAGAAGGGCGCATAGACCGTCTTTCTGTTGGTATACAGACTTTCAATGATAAATATCTGGAAAATATAGGCAGAAGAAAGAAGTTCGGCACAGGTGTGGAGCAGTTTGAAAAGGTTAAGGCGATATTGAAGCATTTCCCCATCGTCAATGTGGATCTGATGTATAACTTTCCGGGGCAAACGGAGGAAGAACTCCTCGATGATATACTGAAAGTGCGTGAGCTCAGACCTCAACAGGCAACTTTTTATCCGCTGATGTATGCTCCTTTTGTGGGAAAAAAACTGAAAGAGCAGATCGGAAAATCAACCAATGAGAATGAGGCAAAGCTTTTTTCGCTTATTCTGAAAAACATGAACGAACCTTACATCCAGCGCACATCATGGGCTTTTGCATTGAAACAGAAGGAATTTATAGATGAATATGTGGTTGACCACAGTGAATATGTGGGGCTTGGTTCCGGTGCATTCAGTTTTCTGAACGGTACTCTTTACGCTAACTCATTTTCATTAAAGGAGTATGCGGACCGTGTAGCGGCTGGTATGGCATCCGTGGTTAAAAGCACAAGGTTCGGGTCTTACTCCGTCAAGCAGTACAGGATGATGGTTGAGATGTTCGGTCTGCGGGGAGAGCCGTCCTACAAACCGTTTTTTGAATACAATGCTCTTCGGGCTGTGGGTGTGATAGGCAGAAAGAACGGTCACGCCGTTATTACACCCAAGGGGCGTTTTCTTCTTTCCGTAATGATGAAAGGGTTCTATAACGGTATGGACTATATAAGGGAATCCATGAGAGCAGATCTTAAAGAATCAGATGAAAGAATCTGCCTTGGCTGTACGGAAGATGAATGACTGAAAGAATTTTTGACATAGCCGTTATAGGCGGCGGAGCCGCAGGGCTTATTGCGGCTGGTTTTGCCGCTGAAAAAGGCGCTGAAACAGTGCTTCTTGAAAGAGGTGCTTCTCTGGGGCGAAAGCTTCTGATAACCGGAGGCGGACGTTGTAATATTACCAATAATGAACCTGATATAAAACGGCTTGCAGAAGTATTCGGGCGTGAAGGACGCTTTCTCTACAGTGCTTTCAGCTCTTTTTCCCCTGCGGATACACTGAAGTTTTTTGGTGATCTGGGTGTAAAGTGCGTCACAGAGGATGCGGGCAGAGTCTTTCCGGATACTGATGACGCAAAAACGGTACTTGCAGCACTCACGACCTTTGTCCGCTTTAACGGCGTTAAAATATGGACAGATGCCGAAGTCAGACGCCTTGAGATTAAGGACGGACTCATAACCGGGATAGTCCTTGAAAACAGTATAATACGTGCAAAAAGAGTGATAGTTGCAACAGGCGGTCTGAGCTACCCCGCAACAGGTTCAAAAGGTGACGGGTATAAGTGGGCGGAAAAGTGCGGACACTCCCTGGCTCCGCTGCGCCCTGTACTTACCCCTGTGAAGTTAAAAGAACGCTGGATAGCTGATCTTGAAGGCTTAAGCCTGCGTGATGTTTCCATCAGCGCATATTCAGGGAAAAAAACGGCCGAAGAGAGAGGTGATCTTCTTTTCACAAAGGACGGTATGACCGGACCCGCCGTTTACAACATAAGCAGGAGCATTTCAGGGCAGGAACATGGAATGCGCCTTCTGCTGGATATGTTTCCTGATGAATCCCGTGAGGAGCTTGACAAGCGCCTTGGGAAGCTTTTTGCTGCCAATGATAAAAAGATGATGAAGACCGTTCTGGGTTCTGTTCTGCCCCCTAAGATGCTGGCAGTTGTGATGAAGCTTTCCGCTCTGGATGGTGAAATACACGGAGCGAAGGTTTCAAAAGCGCACAGAAAGGTGCTTGTGGGTATGCTGAAAGAGCTTGAAACTGTTATAGATTCTTTTCACGATTTCAATAAAGCCACAGTGACAGCAGGCGGCGTGAACCTGAAAGAGGTTGACCCTAAAACCATGAGATCAAAAATAATAGATAACCTTTATTTCGCAGGGGAAATCCTGAATCTGGATGCTCCCACGGGCGGATATAATCTTCAGATGTGCTGGAGTACAGGTGCGCTTGCCGGCAAAGCTGCCGCTACAGACAGCCGTTGAGAAACACGTTGACACTAAAACGGCAGAAATCCTCAATTTCCTGCTGTGAAGGTATGGCTGTTGTGCCGAGAAGAACGCCTGAACGCATGTGGAGAAGCATCGAACCGAAGATTCCCGCAAGTTTTTCACTGTCCCCGCTGGAAAGCTTATTTTCAAGATATTCCGCCAGGTTATTCTGCCTTACCGACTGGGCGTTGGTGAAGAATATGCTCCCAAGCTCCTTCTCATGAACTGATTCTGCAACCACAAGACGGTAAAACCCGATACGTTCCGGTGTCAAGTGCTGTGTCAGGAAGAAAACGGCATATTTCTCCAGCTCGTCACGCAGCTTTCCGTCTCCGAACTCATAAACCCTTTTGTTTTTTCCCATAGCCTCCAGAACGGCGGCAAAAAGATCCTTCTTGGACGGATAGTACCTGTAGACAGTCTGTTTCGTGACTCCGGCAGCTTCCGCCACACTGTCCATACTGGTGGTTCTGTACCCTTTATCAAGAAAAAGGTTACGGGCGCAATCCAGTATCAGGTGCTGTTTTTCCATGTATTTTTCAACTGATCTGCTCATTGCTTATTTTTATTCCTTGCAAATCATACTGTCAAGTATTATATAATCATACTATAGAGTATGATTTAAGAAGGTGATTGATGTCAGATAAGAAAAAAGGACTATTTTTTGTATTGACCGGTATTTTGCTTATGAGTCTTGATCCGGTTTTTATAAGGATGTCCGGAGCGTCCGGCTGGGATACAGCATTTCTGTTCGGGTTGTTTACATTCTTTTCCATGTCTGTTCTCACACAGGCTAAAGAGAAAGGAGGAATAAAAGGCGCTGTTTTCAGCGGCGGTTTGCCAATAATTATTTCAGGACTGGTTATGGGAGGAAGCGGAACAACCCTTGTTCTTGCTGTTAAACATACTCTTGTTGCAAATGCAGTGCTTATTATGAGCGTTTCACCTGTTTTTGCTGCAATTTACAGCCGTATACTTCTTAAAGAAAAAGCCTCTCCCAGAATACTTATTTCCATGGCGGCGGCTATGGGCGGTATCTTTGTGATAACAGCAGACTCATTGGGAACAGGCGGAATGTTCGGTAATGTGATGGCAATAGTGTGCGCATCGTTTTCAGCCCTGAACTATGTTATCTGGCGCAAGTATCCGCATATCAGCAGAACAATGGTTATAGCTCTCGGAGGGTTTTCAATTGCGGGAATCAGTTTTTATGCTGCTGAACCGTCAGAGCTTAACATGCGTACTTGGCTTGTTATGGCTGCGATGGGGCTTTTATCAGCTCCCGTGGGGCGAGTGTTCATGTCCACCGCAGCAAGATACATAACCGCAATGGAAATAAGCCTGTTTTCTCTATCAAGAACGTTCCTTGCACCATTGATGATATGGCTTATATATGCTGAAATGCCGGGGTTATCTACGTTTGCCGGAGGAGTAATTATACTTGCTGCTCTTATCTTCCAGTCTTTTTCTTACGACGGTTCACCCTCTCCGAAGTCTTTAAAAACGCCTGCTGAATCAAGGGTATAAAAGGGATTATCTTGTCTTTGTGTTTACAATCTTTACAGTCTTTTTAAGAACCTTAACGCCTCATTTACGAATTTACAGGTATAGTTAGACAACGCATAAACATTTGTTAATTCTTCAGGAGGTTTACATGTTTAAAAAGTGCGCTTTTATTCTCGGCGCTCTCGCAGGACTTATGCTTCTCGTATCAGCTCAGTCCGCTGAGGCTGCTCAGAAAGTCAAAAAAGTCGACCCTAAAACCTGTTATGAATGTCATGACGTGGTTCAGGGGCTTCACCAGTCCGGAAAGCACAAAGACGTTAACTGTATCAGCTGTCACGGCGGGCTTGATGCTCACCTTGCTGATTCCTCAAAACGTCCCGAGGTTTTCACTTCATGGGATGCCTGCGGAGCATGCCACAAAGAACAGCACGGAAGTTTCCTTGAGGTCAACAAACACAGACCCGCAAGAGATGAAAAGTCTCAGCTCACTAATAGAGCCCCCAACCCCTTCTGGGACAAGCTTATGGCTCCCCACGGCTTCACAAAAGAGCATGCTCTTACAAGAAGCCACGGCTACATGCTGCTTGATCAGGTTATAGTTGACCGTGCAGCGGGCGGAAGATTCCAGCCTAAAAACGGATGGATGTATGTTAACGAAAAACCCGGCAAACTTTGGGACAGCATCGTTGATACTCACCCCGAATCAAGCGATCACAAACCTTTCATGAGACAGACTGCTGCTGCGGTAAACCCCGTATGCTTCCAGTGTAAAACTCAGGATCATATCCTTGACTGGGCTTACCTTGGTGATCCTAATGTCGGCGCGCCTTTCTCAAGAAAAAGCAACCCCACAGCTATGATCCAGAGCAAAAAACTTCAGCATAGCCTTAACTGCTACACATGCCACGATCCTCACGCTGCTAAACCCAGAATCGTGAGAGATGCTCTTATTCAGGCTCTTACAAGACCCGAAGCGGACACTCTGTGGCATAAAGATCCCAACAGAACCAAAATCGAAGTTATCGATATGGGTATGAGGGGCTACACAAGAAAGATCGCTCTGCTTGAAAAATATGATGCTACGCTTCAGTGCGGTCAGTGTCACGTTGAATATAACTGTAACCCCGGTACTGATCTTAAAACCGGCGGAAAAGTTACTTTTGACGACAACAGAACTAACCATTTCCCCTTCAAAGACGTGCTTCAGCTCTATGACCACTACGTAAACGAAATAGGCTTCATAGACTTTAAAAACGCTTTCAGCGGCGCACCTCTTTGGAAAGCACAGCACCCCGAAGCTGAAACACACTACAATTCTAAACACGCTAAAGCAGGCGTAAGCTGCGATGGATGCCACACTCCGAAGATTAAAGATAAGAAGACAGGCAAAACCTTTACTTCTCACTTCGCAGTGACACCCAGAGAGCATATTAAAGAATCATGCCTTTCCAGCGGATGCCACCCGAACTGGACAGAGAAAGATGCAATCTACTCTATTGACTCTGTAAAGGCTTACACTAAAGGCAAAATGAGAAAAGCTGAATTCTGGCTGTCTCAGCTTATCGACAAAATAGTTGAAGGCAAAGACAAAGGCATCAGCGAAGATATCATTAAACAGGCTCAGCAGCAGCAGCTTAAAGCCCATATCCTTTGGGAATACTGGGTAGCTGAAAACTCTGACGGTTTCCACAACCCTGAAATGGCGAGAGAATCTCTCACCAAGTCTGTTGATGAATCTCAGCTCGGAATCAAAATGATTAACGATGCCATAGCTGAAATGAAGAAAGCTCAGGCTTCAGCGAAATAATTAAAGAAAACTGACAAAACATATAATCGGGGGCATAGTGCCCCCGATTCTTTTTTACAAAAAAAAACTGTTTCAATCGGTCTAAAGGGTTTATATATATTACCGGATTCTTTTAAAACAAAATCGCTCAGACAAAGAATCAGTAATTTATTTTATAAACGGGAATTTTAATTATGATAAAAAAAATCTTAAGAGCCATGGGTTCACTCAGGTTCGCACTCGTTATTTTCGCAGTCATCATTTTCGTATCTTCAGTAGGTACATTCATCAGACAGCATGCACCTGAAGAAGAAACCACGCAGAGGCTTGCAGAGATTTTCGGAGACGCCGCACCCGCTGTCTGGTCATTTTTGGATAAAACAGGTTTTACTGACCTTTATCATACATACTGGTTTAACTTCATCCTTCTGCTTTTGGCGTTGAACCTCATTTTCTGCTCCGTTGAGAAGTTTCCTTCCACGTGGAAGAAACTCACCGGAAAAATAAGCACCGATAAGGATGTTTTTAAGCCATATTTCTTTGAGGAAAAAGAGTTTAAAGCCTCTTCCGAAGACGTTCTGAAAACTTTTGACAAGGTTTTCTCCCGTTGGAATAAGATAAAAGAGGGCGATGTTTTAGCTGCTGAAAAAGGCAGATACGGCAAATCCGGCGCTTTTATAACTCATCTCGGTCTTGTTATTCTTATTGCCGGGGGCTTTATCGGCGGTATTTTCGGCTATAACGGCAATATCGCTGTTCTGGAAGGGAAGATGGAAAATGTTGTCACCATAGGTAAAGGAAAAGATATTACCCTCCCTTTCAACATTTATCTTGAAAACTTTGAAACTGAATTTTACGAGAACTCCCCCAAGCAGAGTTCTTTCCGCTCTAAAATACACTTTATAAAAGATAATGTAACAACAGACGCTTATGTTTCAGTAAACAGCCCAGTAAAGTTTGAGGGCATAACATTTTATCAGTCAAGCTACGGAGTTTTTCCTAATAAGGATGTCATTTTTAAATTTACTGTCGATTCTCTGATTTCAGGTATCAGCTCAGAATATTCCATGATTCTCGGACAGGAGTTCGATATTCCGGAACTGAAGCTTAAAGCGAAGCTGAATGACTTTGCCCCTGCGCTCGGCCAGGACAAAGACGGGAATCTTATCAACTTCAGCACCCAGCTTCTCAACCCTGCGCTGAATATTGTTTTTATAAACGAAGAAGGCGATTCCGTAAGTGAGTGGATTTTTATGAAAGATCCCGCATCAGGCGATTTCAGCAATCTCCATATTACTTTTAATGATGTCTGGGGGGCGGAGTATTCCGTTCTTTCTGCACGAATCGATCCGGGACTGCCGGTTATATACATAGGCTTTATAATCATTTCTATAGGCGTCATCGTGGCTTTCTACACTTCTCACAGAAGGGTCTGGGTAGTTGTAAAAGAAACAAACGGCAATGTTTCCGTGAGTTTTTTCTATAGTAAAGACAAAGGCAGGGTGACTGCACGCAGGGAAGCCGAAAAAATGTTTAAGAACCTTTCGGCATCTATTGAAGAACGAAAGGGGGAAAAATAATGAGTTCATCACCGCTTTTTGCGGCGGCAGGTCTCGGCTATCTGCTCGCAATGGTTATTTATATAGCTTATTTTGTTACCGGAAAAGATATAGTGGGCAAGGTCGCGTCTTCTGTTGCCGTAATAAGTTTTGCGTGCCACACCGGAGCGTTTGTAATCCGTTGGTTCGCTTTTTCTCAGTTATATAATCTGGGCTTTTTTCAGTCCATCCCGATAACAAACCTTTATGAGTCTCTGGTTTTCTTTGCCTGGTGTCTTATACTGGGCAATATTCTTGTTGAGTATTACTATAAAACAAAGGCATTCGGGGCGCTTGCGGCTATGCTTGCGGGAATGGCGGTGGCGTTTATCGACACAACAGGAATGTCAAAAGATATTCAGCCCATTCTGCCGGCACTGAAAAGTAACTGGCTGCTTGCTCATGCTTCACTGAGTTTTATAGCTTATGCTGCATTTGCTGTTTCGTTCATAGCAGCGATTCTGCATCTTGCCATGAGCGACAGGCGCAAAAGTTCCGGTGTTTATATTTTCTGGACAGGTACATTATCTCTTTTCATTTTTACAATGGGGGGAATGATGGCAGACATGCTCCTTAAAATTTCCTCCGGCGACAGAGAAGGGATGTCTAAACCGTTTTCTGATCTGTTCAGAAGGGCCGACAGTTCGGATGTGGCTATAATTATTGTGGGTTTCCTGACTGTGTGGCTTTTTCTCTGGTATTTCGGAAATATTTTATCATCTCTGGCTGAAAAACTGGGACTGACCTCTGAGCTTCTTGAGGAACTTACATATAAGGCCGTTTCCGTTGGATTCCCTGTGTTTACTGTCGGCGGTCTGATATTCGGTGCAATATGGGCGGATAAGGCTTGGGGGCATTACTGGTCCTGGGATCCGAAAGAAACATGGTCCCTCATAACATGGCTGATTTACGCCTTTTACCTCCACGGAAGATACGTTAAAGGGTGGCAGGGGCGCAGAGTAACTGTTATTGCTGTAATCGGCTTCTTAAGCACTATTTTTACTTATGTCGGCGTAAACCTGCTCCTTTCCGGACTGCACAGTTACGGGACATTTTAATCTCATATACCGCCGGACTCACGCTCAGTGGTCCGGCTTAACCGCTCTCTGCAGAGTGTGCCGAACTTATTCATCAATCCCCTTTCATTACATCATAACTAACCATATATTTATTTATACCCCTTTAACGGAGGTTGTATGAAAAAGCTTTTTCTCATTCCGGTGTTACTTATTCTTATATTGACAGGTGAATCTATGAGTGCTGAAAAATACGAGACGGCAACATTTGCGGGCGGATGCTTCTGGTGCATGGAGCCTCCCTTTGAAAAGCTTGACGGCGTGAAAGATGTCATAGCCGGATATACAGGCGGAAGGGTTGAAAATCCCAGCTATGAGGATGTGAGCGCAGGCTACACAGGGCATTATGAAGCAGTACAGATAACCTTTGATCCTGCGGTAATATCATACCCTGAACTGCTTGAAGTTTTCTGGAGAAATATTGACCCCATAGACAGAGGCGGTCAGTTTGCGGACAAAGGAACGCAGTATAAAACAGCAATCTTCTACCATTCAAACACGCAGAAAGATGAAGCGGAGATCTCAAAACTTGCCCTCGCAAATTCAGGCAAATTCAAGGAACCCATTGCAACGCTGATTCTTCCCGCCGTAAAGTTTTACAAAGCCGAGGAGTATCATCAGGATTATTATAAAAAGAACGCTGCCCACTATAACAGATATAAAGTTGGCTCAGGCAGGGCAGGTTATATCGAAAAAACATGGGGCAAGGGGCAAAATGCCGTGAAAAAAGACTGGAAGGGATTTAAGAAACCTTCTGACGATAAGCTGAAGAGCAGCCTAACCCCTATGCAGTATAAAGTTACACAGCATGAAGGAACCGAAAGAGCCTTCACCGGAGAAACATGGGATAACAAGCGTGAAGGGATTTATGTTGATGTTGTATCCGGTGAGCCCCTTTTTTCGTCAAAAGATAAGTATGATTCCGGCACAGGATGGCCCAGCTTCACCAAGCCTATTGAGCAGGATAATATAGTCACCCGTGTTGACAAGAGCCTGTTTCAGGCAAGGACAGAAGTTCGCAGCAAATACGGTGATTCTCACCTTGGGCATGTATTTGAAGACGGTCCTGCCCCCACGGGTATGAGGTACTGCATGAACTCTGCTGCTTTACGTTTTATCCCCAAGGAAGATCTCGTTAAGGAAGGCTACGGGGAGTACCTGAAACTTTTTGAGAAGTAATCAGAGCATAAGGCGCATGGGAATCATTGGCGAGGGTGAAAAACCATGCCGTGCGTAAAACCTCTGCGCCTTTTCATTTACCGCATCGGTGAGCAACGTTATCCGCATGCAGCCCTGCTTTTTTGCGTGCTGCACTGCTGCTTTCAGCAGCCAGCGTCCTGTTCCGCCGTTCCTATTCTCCGGCGTAACCACCATGTCCTCAAGCACTGCGACTTTGCCGCCGAGTGCTGTGCTTACGGTATAAAGCAGGTTGACCATTCCTATGGTTTGTCCGTTGTCTCTCATTATTAATATGTCGCCGGTTTCGGGCGATTCTATAATCATTTTCAGCCCTCTTTCCTGAGCCTGAGTATCAGGAGTAAATTCTTCTTCCTGCTCAAAAAGGTAAGATAAAAGACCACATAGTTCAGGTATATCGGATGTTTCTGCTCTGACAATTTCCATAACTTTTCCTGCCTCATTTCAACTGGCAAATACATTATTTGATTATATAATTAATACTATAAAGGAGGCGTATATGCCACACTTACAGTTCGAAATTAACAGGAAAATAAGCGACGACGAGAAAAAAGCTCTCGCCGAGAGGGTCAAAGAGCTTTTTTCACTTGTTATGGACACAGGCACTGACCACATCGGCATAAGCATCCGGGAGTATGACACTTACAACCTTTTCATTGGCAGGGTGAAAAATAATAAGGAGGGTGTGGCGCTTGTCAATGCGGACATAAGAGAAGGGCGCACAGTGAACCAGAGGCGCAAACTTGCTCTTGGTTTTATGGATATTCTTAACAGTCTGTTTTTTATCCCTTTTGATAATATGTATGTGACCTTTACGGAGCATAAGGGTGAGGATTTTCATTTGTATGAACGCTATCTTGCTTCTTGGCATGAAGGGGAAGATCCGCTTAATGAATGATTGTAATCCGATGTTTTGCGGGTTATTATCCGCTTCATGAAAGATGGAGTAAAAACTGCTCTGCTTCCCTGCGGGCGTGAGGTTTTGTACCGCCACACAGTGAAGGCAGGGCTTAAGAATATATACATATCCGTGGACGCCGAAGGTGTGGTTACGGTCAAAGCACCTACTGTGCCGGAAGAAACTATTATATCCGTGCTTAATAAAAAGGCGGAATGGATTTTCCGCCGGATGTCGGTCAAGCGGGAAAGGTTTGACACTGTTTGTTTTAAGGATGGATTCCCCGTTCCTTTATTCGGTGAAAAATATCCGCTGGAGATAATCCGCAGTACGCTTGCAGGCTTAGGCAGGGCTGAACTCTGGCTGGCGGAGGGGCGCATAAAGGCGGAAATAAATCCTTACCTTTTTAAAGAGGAGTATTTTTTCAGGGCACTTGAGCTTTTCTGGAAAAGAAAAGCGGAGGAGATTATTACGCCTCTGCTTGAGAAACGCTCTTCCGAAATGGGGCTTATATACCGTAAAGTAACTTTCCGCAAGACAGGCAGCCGGTGGGGGAGCTGTACCACAGGCGGAAATATTTCCCTTAATTATGAACTTGCCAAGCTTCCGCCGGAGTGTGCAGATTATGTTTGCGTGCATGAGCTGGCACACCTGAGACACCCTAATCACAGCGCTGAATTCTGGGCTTATGTTGCTGAATATATCCCTGATTTTAAAAGGATACGCCATTTTATGAAGAACTGCATAATAAACTAGCAGTCAGCATCCCCGTACATCGCTATGCGGTTTCTGCCGTGGGATTTTGCTGTGAACATCGCTTCTCTTGCTTTGTGGAAAACGTCTGCAGCGCTTTCCATTCCCTCAGGGCAGACAAGGGCTATTCCTGCACTTATAGTGACCACTGCTTCTGACTTCTGGGTCTTCCATCTGCTGTTTTCCATATTCACCCTTACCCGCTCTGTGAGCCCTTTGGCATGTTTTTCTGTTTCGTCTGCAAGGAGTAAGGCAAATTCCCCGCCTCCTGTTCTGGCTAGCAGATCCGCAGGGCTTATGAGACTTTTAAGCCTTTGGGCAGTTTCTTTAAGGATCATGTCTCCGCTTTCCTGTCCGAAGGCTCTGTTTATCTTTTCAAATCCGTCAATGTCCAGCACTATCATGAAGCTGTCATTTTTTGACGGGGTTTCCATTATTTTTTCTGCCAGTTCAAGGAATACGCCAAGTGTTATCAGCCCTGTGAGTGTGTCTTTTCCTTTGCCGTTTCCTGCGCTTTTTATTGTCTGGGAGCTGCGCTGTCCTGCTTTTTCACGCCTCATGTGCAGGAAGTAGCTTCTTCTCATATAACCATATATTGTGTAGATACAAATTCCTGACAGTTCAAGGAAAACAGCTAAAAGTGCGCTGCCTGTGTTTGTGATAAAAATCAGAGCGGTAAAAGGAAGAACAGTCAGATAAATAAGGGCTTTCAGCGGCATCTCAAGCAGAAGAAACGGCAGAATTATTCCTGTATAAAGTGTCAGCGGCATTTTGCCTGAGCTTAATGTGGATAGGGCGCAGAAAACAAAAAGCAGGAGAACTCCTCCTCCGGTCAGGTAATTTAAATGGGATATTCTGCGGGGAACCCTGATGACAAAAACAGCGGATAAAACAGCCATTGCCGCTCCTGCTGCTCTGACTTCGCTGAATTGGGAAAAAGCCGCAAAGTATGAGTACATGATGGCATAAACTGCAAAAAACAGACGTGTCTTCATTGCAGTTACTTTCATTTTCTCTCTGCGGAAAAGCGCTTCGAGGCGCTTGTTTTTAAATCCGTCCGCAAGCTTTATGCGGTCAGATACGGCCTTTTGTTCCTTTGTCATAATTTATACCTAATATTTTTTTATATAATCGTAAATTATACAGATAAGCTTAGTTATATATGCGACTGAATTTTTCTTGCTGAAAACTATTTTCAGAGTTATAATTTTTGTTCTTTATAATTCAGGTGATTTGTGAGCAGTAACGTCAGGTTCGCCGAAGGCGGCGTCAGAGAGATGATTTACATAGCGTTTCCCATGCTTATTTCAAATGCGTGCGAAACGGTGATGGTCTTTACCGACAGGGTTTTCCTCTCCCGTCTGGGTTCGGTACAGATGAGCGCCGCCATGAGCGGCGGCATGAGCAGCTTCATGCTTTCCGTATTTTTCATAGGGCTTATAGGCTATTCCACAGCGATGATCGCCCAGTTTTACGGTGCGGGTAAAAAGCAGATGTGCGGTGTTTCCGCATTTCAGAGTATAATAATAGCTGTTTTAGCATATCCTCTTATTCTCCTCTCCCGTCCGCTGATACACTATATGTTTTCCAAAACAGGGATAGATGAGGCACAGCTTTTCTATCAGCGTCAGTATTTTGATATCCTGATATTTGGATCTGTTCTCTTCCTCATAAGACATTCTCTCAGCTGCTTTTTCTCCGGGATAGGCAAAACCGGTGTGGTTATGTTCTCCTCCATAGGCGCAATGATAATGAATGTGGGAGCAAGCTGGGTGCTTATTTTCGGTCACTTCGGCATGCCGGAAATGGGGATGCGGGGTGCTGCCGTAGGAACAATTGTCGGAACGGCTTTCGGTATATCCATCCTGATTCTTGCTTATATGAGAAAATCAAATGTTGAAGCATACGGCATAAAAGGCTCTTTCCGCTTTGATAAAGCGCTGACTATGAAACTCATGAAGTTCGGCACGCCGGCAGGAGTTGAGTTCCTTCTTGGTTTTACAGCTTTTACGTTTATAGTGCTGATTTTTCATGCTCAGGGGCTTGCGACAGCTACAGCGGCGACTATTATGTTTAACTGGGATCATGTTGCTTTTGTTCCTTTACTTGGAGTCGAAATAGGGGTGACAAGCCTTGTGGGACGCTACATCGGAGCTGGCAGGCACGACATAGTGCATAAGACTGTTATCTCCGGTCTGAAGCTTGGTACTGTTTATTCTGTGGTAGTGGCGTTTTTCTTTGTGTTCTTCCCATACCAGCTTACGGAATTTTTCAGACCCGATGCCGTTGATCCCGCATTTGAGTCCGCAGTGCCACTGACGGCATACATGCTCCGCCTTGCTTCTGTTTATGTTCTCGTTACTGCGCAGATGGTTGTTTTTATGGGCGCTCTCAGAGGAGCAGGAGACACCTTCTGGGCTATGATTATTTCAGTGGGGACAAACTGGTCTATCACAGCGGCAACATATATTATTATGAACACACTGCATTTCTCCGCAAAAGCCGGCTGGACATCAGTTGTTCTGCTTTTTCTTCTGTTTCCTGTTTTGCTTTATGCACGCTACAAGAGCGGGAGATGGAAGGATATTCAGCCCGCAACCTGAATTTTCCTTTGGCACACTGTGTAAATAATGTATATATATAGTTATGGATACACAGCGGGAATGCTAATGAAAAACAGGATTCTTTTTGTTGATGACGATAAGTTTATTCTTGATACCTTCCGGCGTACCTTCCGGGATATGGATATCACTCTGTGCAACTCACCTATCAAAGCATTGGAAATGATGCGTGAGGAGGCGTTTGATGTGGTTGTTTCCGATTATAAAATGCCAAAAATGGATGGCGTGGAATTCATAAGACGGGCTTCGGAAATCAACCCTGACAGTGTTCGTATTATGCTTACCGGAAATGCTGATCTGGAAATAGCCGTCAGGGCTGTAAATGAGGGCTCAGTCTTTAAATTTCTCCAGAAACCTTGTGACAGAAAAGTTTTGAAAAAAATTGTGGAGCAGGGAATAGAAAAATTCAACTCTTTAAAAGAGCTCAGAAACGCATCCGAAGAAAATTACTACAAAGCCACTCACGATAGCTTGACCGGACTTGCCAACAGGTTTCTCCTTCAGGAAAAAGCCAGAGATTACATAGACAACTGGAACAGATACCGCAAACGCTTTGCCCTGTTTTATATGGATCTTGATAAATTTAAGCCGGTTAATGATACTTATGGGCATCATATTGGCGATCTTGTCCTGAAGGAAGTTGCATCCAGACTCCTTAATACTGTGCGGGCAACTGATACTGTGGCGCGCCTTGGTGGTGACGAGTTTGTTATACTGGCTGAGAACGTAAAAAGTGTTGATGAAACAGATGCCATGTCAAAAAAAATTATCAAAGCAGTGACAGCCCCTATATATACAAACAATGACCTTGTTCTTGAGGTTGGCGTAAGTATAGGGATAAGTCTCTATCCCGAACATGCTGAGGATTACAAAGTTCTTCTGGAAGAGGCAGATGCTTGTGTCTATAAATCAAAAGAAAAGGGTGGTTCCGCATTCACACTTGGCAAGTGCAGGTAGAATGAGTTTTTTATTTTGAGCAGCGTCCTCTCCTTTTTCTGAAGAAGGACAGAGGATTATTTCATAAACAGTGATCTTTATTTTCGCATCATTCCACTTTTTTTTATAAAAAAATCTTTTAAATATCTTTGGTAATCTATCGGTAAAATTTTATAACAGAGTTGAAAACGATGTCTTTTTTCAATAGAAACTTAATTTACCAACATATCCTAGTGATTTAATATGTCTTATTTATCAATAGTAAACGGAAAATTTTTATCAAGCTAAAATAAACCGATGTTAATTTATTTTATTAATAATCTTTACTTTGGCATTACCAGAATTTCTTTGTTTTTATATTTCGTCATTAATAATATGGTTAAGTTTTATTGAACTCCTACTGTTCTTGTGGGAGTTTATGCAAATATTAAGAAATTCATATACAAGTGATATGATAAATATTTATGTCTTATTAGTAATAACTAACAAGATTCGTTAGTATTCAAAATATAGAAAAATGAAGGTGGTAAAGCTAATGTAAATTTTATTAGGATCAAGAGTTAAGTTCATTTTGACAAATCATTTTTTTTTGCTATACTTCGATAACGTGAGTAATATCGTATAGATATTTAGTTTATTAACAGAGTCTAAAAAATTGAAACATCGTTTGACTATGGCGTTATAGTCCTTAATCCTTCTCGAAGGAGAAAAGGGCTTTGAATAAGGGGCATAAAATTAAAGGAGGAAAGTTTATGTCAAAAAGGCTTTTATTGCTTGTAATGGTAACATTACTTAGCATGTTCGTTGCTGTCGGCTGCGGTTCAGACGGCTCCGACGGAAAAGATGGAGCAAACCCAGATGTTGGCGGTATTGTCGATGATGTCATTGACACTATTGACAATGACACATCTGCATCAAATGACTACGCAGGTGCTAATGCCTGTATTACATGCCACAATGGTAAAACATTAGAAGAGCATATCGCAAGCAAACATGTTACGCACAGTACCCATGTGAGCAGTGCTGATGTTGGTGATGGTTGTACAGCATGCCATGATCCACTTAATGAGGGTATCTGGTTTGAAGGCTATCTTGATTCAGCAGATATTCCTGCTGGCGGACTTGCTGCAGTAAGCTGTGAAGCTTGTCACGGCAAAGCAAGCAACCATATTTCCGCTCCCGGAAAATACAAACCTGAATTTTCAAAACCCGGTACTGAACAGTGTGGAACATGCCACGCTACACTTCCTGACAGCCATATTCCCCACCATCCTTATGCAGATATGATAACCGAAAGGTTTGAAAGCGGTGGGCACTCTGGCTCTGCAAGAAGCGGCAGCTGCTCGGCTTGTCACAGCAATGAAGGTTTTGTTGCCCGTAACACAGGTGTAAGAGCTATTGCTAAAAATAAAGGCGATCTTGCTGATACGTTCGTAGCTCCCGAGCTTGATGAGTTTTCTCAGAAAACTTGCTCAACATGCCACGATGATCACACATTTGAACTTCGTGCTACAGATGTCACAACTACAGCAACCCTTGACGGTAGCAATAATCCTGTTGAAACAGTAATATTCTCACAACAGTTCAACCTTTGTACTGCCTGCCATCAGGTTTCACTTGATTATACAATTCTTACTGACGCAGGGCACAGTGGACAGGATATGATAGGCTATACTCTTGCTGCTGGTTATGACAACGTAACAGCAAATGGAGATGATCTTGACTATCATGCTTCACGTTCAACAAGAACTATCGCAGACACACACTTTGCCGGTTCATTCAATGGCGTTGCTGTTGAGGGCTACAGCGTGAACCCTGGTTCTGCTACAGCTTGCTCTGACTGCCACGATGTTCACTCTGCAAATAAACTTGTAGGTGCTGAAGAAGGCGCAGAAGCAGAAGCCGTTGAATTTGCTACCGGCTTTGGCAAAACACACGGTAACTACCTTGGCGATCCGTTCACATATGACAGAGCAACCTGCGCACCCTGCCACGATGGTAAAAACTTGGTCAACATGACTGTCGGTGCAGAATTTGATACTACAATCAAGTTCGGTAACCTTGGCTGTGTAACATGCCACGATCCTGTGAACACTACTGAAGGTTTTGACATTACTGCCAGAAGAACATTCCCTGCAGACCATGTGTTTGAATTCCAGAGCGGTGCTACTGTAACTGCTGCTGAACTCGGCAATGCTCAGGTATGCTTCGAGTGCCATAAAGGCAGAGATGGCGTTAAGGTTGGTGCTGATACGGCTACTAGGGTTTATGATATTAACTATATCCACTATGCACCTGTATTTGCTACACTCTTCGGCGGAAAGTCTGAAATGCATGTAACCTATGGTACTAATACATATGCTGAACAGTTCGAACACCTTACAATAAGTGCAGATTTCGGCGGTAAACTTGATTGTACAAGCTGCCACGAAGTTCACACTGCTGAAGCTATCATAACGAAAACAGGAACAACTTGCGTAAGCTGCCACGGTTCAGGCGGACTCTATGATACTGATGTACTTGAAGCAAGAGTTCAGACTTATGGTGATAGACTGTTTGACACAATACTTACGGAAGTTCAAACTAACCATGCAGCAATACTTGCAGCAGTCGATCCTGCAGATCTTGATGCAGATACACCTGAAAACAGGCTTAAGTTTATCCTTACAGCTCGTGCAGCAGACTCTGAAATAGGCACAAACCAGCTTGCTAAAGCAGGCTCGGTATGGAAAAACTTTATGTATGAAGAACCCGCAGCTTGGGCTCACAACAGTAAGTTTGCCAGACAGCTTATGTATGATGCAATTGATGATCTTGGCGGAGACCTCACAGGCCTCACTCGCCCTAACTAAGACTGCATCATAAGTACAAAACCAAATTAAATTAAAGCGGAGCTTCGGCTCCGCTTTTTTTTGTCCCACGGATGGGACAACACCGTGTGTAGCGAAGACGAATATCATTCGGCGTGAGCGTGTACATCAAACTGACTGGATGTACAGTTTGATGTTATCAAGTGAGAGCTTCGGCTCCGCTTTTTTTGTCCCATGGATGGGACAACACCGTGTGCAGCGAAGGCGAATACCATTCGTTTAGTATGCAGAAAGAGATTAGCTGGGAAAGAGACTGGTTGCGGGCAGATTAGACAGGCTAGACGTTGTTGTGCGCTCTGTTATAAGCCTTGATGTAAGAAGCAAGCCGCTTGTCAAAATCATTTATATGCGCCACGTACCACACCTGACACAATCTTGCCAATTTATCATGCAGTTCATCCGATGCGCCGTTGTCTATAAGTTCTTTATATATTTCCACAAGTCTTTCGGTAAGCTCACGGTGTGATCTTCTGTGTTCCTTTTGCCGTGTGTACTCAATTTCAGTCATTATATCGTCTTCGGTTTTGAAATGAGTTTTGACGTATTCAACAAGATAGTTGAGCGTATCAATTAATTCCTGATGAGTCGAATTACATTCAGTGCATTCAAAGTATCTGTTCATTCTGCTGAACAGTTCTTTATGCTGGGAATCAAGGAGTTCATTGTTAGTCTGTATGTAGCTTGTCCATTCAATACGCATGTCATAACCTCTAAGATAACATATGGTTATAAGAGGTTAAAATCAATTATATTCATTCTTGACGTATCTGATATTTTTCTTTTTTTTGTCTGATGAGGTATTAAACATGAAATTAATCGGGTTGACAGGAATACCGTTAATCAGAACCTCATAATGTACATGCGGACCGGTGCTGTGTCCGGTTGAACCTACAAGTGCAATTCTTTCTCCACGCTGCACAACCTGACCTTCATCAACAGTCAGTCTGCTGTTATGTCCATATCTTGTGACAAATCCGTAACCGTGGTCGATGGTAACAAGGTAGCCGTAGCCGTATTTATAACCGGAGAAAATCACAATCCCTTTTGCGGTTGCACGCACAGGAGAGCCGAATGGAGATGCAATATCTATTCCTTCGTGAAATACAAGCCTTCCTGTAAACGGAGAAAAACGGTAATCAAATTTGCTTGAGATCCAGCCTTCAGTAGGTGAGCCCGACGGTGTTGACTGTAAAAGAAACTCCTGTTCTTCTATCAGGTTAGCCAGCCCGTTTATGCTTGATATACGAGTATCAAGCTCTTTTCGCAGAAAGTCTGTCATATGATTCAGTGCATTATTCTGATAAATATCATCAGCAATTTCATATGGTTGAGAGCTTTCGATCCCCCCCTCTGGCTGAGGGTCAGAAACCTGCAGCCCAGCGAGAGAAGCAGTGCCAAGTAGTCTTCCCTGCGTGGAGTCAAGAGCTGATGATTTTTGCTGAAGTTCAGCAATCACTGGTTCATACTTTTTTATCTGTTTCGTCAGTCTGTCGTTTTCTTTTTTCCACTGGAGAAAGTGTGACCTGTCCACGGTGAAGTCAAATAAAACTGTAAAAACGGCTGCCGAAGCTGCAACAAAAATAACTGCCCCAGTAATACAGACTTTTAACATACGTCCGGTAAATGAAAAACTCTTTACCGGTTCATTGCTGTCAGGGCTCAAAATAATAACGGTTTTCTTATTTCCCACAAAATCACCTTCCGGTGTAATCACTTATTAAATAATCGTCACATTTGCAGAAAATATTAGAATTCCTAAAAGATACAAGCTATTATTTATACTTAAATAAAAAAAGCGGGGTTTTTATGCGGCATAAACTCATTTTTCTGCTGGCTGCTGTGCTCATATTCGGTTGCGGCACCGGGAAAGAGGCTGACAAAACAGAAGAGGTTAATATGAAAAACACAAAAGTATTATTCAGTACAAATCTTGGAGATTTCGAGGTTGAGCTTTTTGACAAGGAAGCGCCTGAAACGGTAAAAAACTTTCTTTCCTATGTTGAATCAGGGTTTTACGAAGGTACTGTTTTCCACAGAGTTATTCCCGGATTCATGGCTCAGGGCGGAGGATATACCGAAGACCTTGAGGATAAGGACGGCGGTGAACCTATCAGAAATGAGGCATCAAATGGTTTAAAAAACGAGCGTGGAACAATCGCAATGGCAAGAACAAATAATCCTCATTCGGCCACGTCACAGTTTTTTATAAACTATGTTGACAACTATTTCCTTGACTATGTATCTGAAACTCCTCAGGGCTGGGGTTATGCAGTATTCGGCAAGGTGACAAAAGGTATGGAAGTCGTGGACGAAATGGCTAAAATACCCACCGGAAGCAGCGGATATTTCGGTAGCGATGTCCCACAGAATCCAATTGTTATAGAATCAGTAAAAATTATAAAAAAGTAACGGCACATGCTCTTTTCCGTTTTTGACGGAGAAGAGCATTTTTATTTAAATTTGTTAATATTTTAAGCCCTTATTAAGTCGTAATTTTTATCATATGATGAGCATTCTCTAGATATTTCTATGGACAAATAGCGAATCATAATATAAAAAATAATATTGAACAGCTTATCAGGTAGTATTTTTTTTCTTTTAGAAATATCGAAATTAAGCTAAAAGTTATTTGTTCTCAGTATTTTACAAGAGCAGGTTGTTGCAGGCTTTTAAAAAAGTATTGTGAAGAACTAAAGAATTATTATTTTTAGTTGAAATATATTTGTAATTGAAGACATAATTAGTTTGAATATAAAAGCCGGTTACAGCTGACTGAAAGGTAGAGGAGCAGTTATATGAATTTTGAAGAATCACTCAGGTCGAAAAACCTCAAGGTTACACCTCAGAGGATGCTTCTGCTCAGTGAGATCAGAGGTAAAGGGCATGTATGCATTGACGAGCTCCATAAGCTTGTGAAGGCTGTTTCCCCTTCTGTTTCTCTGGCGACCATATATAAAAACGTAAACCTTCTTGTTGAGGAAGGTCTCCTTAAAGAGATACCTATTGAAGGTGCGAAGCCTGTTTATGAAATCAATATTGGCGACCACGTTCATTATGTATGCTCAAAATGCGGTTACGTGGAAGATCTTGAAACTGATCCTTATGAGCTTAAAAAGTTTTTTTACGAAAAATACGGAAAATATGTGGACTCTGTCGGTGTTATGATCAAAGGCACATGCAGAAACTGCTCCGGAATGAACTCTTAAAATAAAGAAGGGAACCTTTCGGTTCCCTGTCTTTTCGGGAGGTTGTTTTCTGCTTCTCGTATTGATATGAACACCTGCCCGAAGAATAGTTCATAAAATTTCCGTTATTGTAATTATAATTAATTTCTCTGTGTTGGTCTCTGCGGTGCGTTTTTGCACCGCCGCAGTTCTTTCAGTTTCCGTTGAAAAGATATTTTTCCAATACACTGAATATGTCAGTAGTTATCTGATCAGGGGTAAGAGTTTCTTTTATAGCCTTAAGAGGCTGTCCCGTAAGAATATTTCTATTATTCAGATCAACGGGAAAGGGTTCAACTTCCTGACCGTTTTCATCAATAATCACAAGTATTTTGGGCTTCGTTGAGCTTCCTCTTGAAACCTCATAGACTATGCCGACTTCGTTTGTATCAAGCCGGAGGATTGTGCCGACCGGATATACGCCAAGCAGGCTTACAAAAAATTTGACCAGAGTTTCATTGAAGTGCTTTCCTGACCATCCGAATATCATTTTGATTGCCTGAACAGGTGAACGTCCTTTGCTGTAGGGGCGGTCTGCCGTGATTGTGTCATAAGTATCTGCTATAGAAATAATTTTGGCATTCTTTGTTATTTGTCTTTCAAGAAGACCTTCGGGGTATCCTGTACCGTTGGCTTTTTCATGATGCTGCAATACCGCCTGAAGGACTGTTTCGTTAAGTCCGCCGCATTGTTTTAGCATTTCAAAACCTTTTTCAGAATGGCTCATCAGGGTTTTGAATTCGGAATCGGAAAGGGACGAGGACTCCCTGTAAACATATTCAGGCATGGTAAGCATGCCTACATCATGCAGGAGACCGGCGAGACCGAGGTTTTCAAGCTCATATGTGGGCAAACCGAGTCTTCTGCCTAAAGCTATTGAAAGAATACTTACATTGATTGCATGGTTTACTTCGCATTCGAGTGTTTCTTTTACCAGAAGCATATTCATAAATACTTCATTTTTATACAGGCATGTGCTGACAAATTCGTCAGCAACTGATTTTGCTGTATCAAGATCCGGTTTATCACCGGCTATTATTCTGTCAAAGATGGATTTAACATTATTGCGGGCACGTTGGCGGATCTTCCGTGCGAACATGAGGTTATTTCCCGGAGAGAAAACTCCGGGACGCATATTCTCATCATCAGTCGGTTCGTCTTCAGGTTTTCTGCATGGTGGGCGCAGAGAATCTTTTTTCGCCAGTCCGAAGTTTTCAAATGGAAACAGGGTCTGTTCCGTTTCTTCATCTGCAAGATAAACATGAACGACACCCTGTTCTCTCAGATTATCAATGAAATCTAAATTTGTGATCACTTGCCCGTAGTGGGGAAAGTGTACACCTTGTTTGTCCAGTCTGGAGATTATCATTCCTTTCTGAATTTCGGATAAAGGAATTTTTTTCACTTAGTCACCCGTATGAGAGCCTCTGTTTTCTCCTGCTTCAGATTAAACCTGACTTGATGGCGTAGTTTACCAAAGCGGTGGAGTTGGAGAGCTTAAGCTTCTGCAGCATTTTGTTTCTGTGCGTATCCACAGTATTTTTACTTATTTGAAGCTGCTTTGCAATCTCTTTACTTGTTTTTCCGCCTGCAATGTGACGAAGAATTTCGTATTCCCGCACTGTGAGCAGAAGAACAGTCTTCGGCCATGGTTTCATGCGCTTTCTGGGTTTAACACCTTTCAGTGCTTCGGTGAATGAGTGTACGTCATTTTCAATGTAGAGAAAATTGATTATACCGTATCTTTTGAAATAATATTTCTGGAATGGGTTGCTTTTAGAGGTGAGGAGCATAACAGTTACAGAATTTTCCTCATCCAGAAAAGGGCGTATACAGTCCTCATCAAAGTTGCTTGAAAAGATATCAAAAATAACAAAATCAGGCTTAAATGTGTTTTCGGTATTTGCCAGTTTTTCCTTTTCATCGTAACGCAGCGTGAGGCATTTATTCCCCTGAATAGTCAGTATTTCGTTTATCCATTCGAGATGAATGGTGTTGTTGCTGATAACAAGATAGTTTTTCATCCTAACCTCAGTCCGGTAATGCTTAGAGTGTCTTAAAAAATCACTATAAATATGGTTTATCATGTGGGCGTGAAAATATCGTGAAGGAAAATCAGACTGATTACGGATAAAAGATTAGAATGGCTAGTATTTAGGAATTAATGAAGTAACCCAGACCTTTAGCGCTTTTAATGCTGTCATTTCCTACTTTCTTGCGAAGGAATTTAATGTGACTGCGGAGTGTTTCTTTTGACATGTATTCGTTGCGCCAGATTTCTGTCTCAAATTTTTCGTAGCGGACTATTCTCCCTCTGTTTTCTATAAGGATTTCGAGTATCCGTGACTCTATATTGGTGAGGGCAATTTCCCCGTTAACTGATGTAATGTTTTTCAGAGGGATGTTATAGACAAGTCCGTTTTCAAAGCAAACCTGTTCGGGGTTTCTGTCCTCTATTTCACGGACACATTTGTAAAGCGCTCCCTTCAGGTTCTCAAGCATCACAGGCTTAACCAGATAACGGCTTATATCAAGTTCAATTGCCTGTAAGGTGTACTGTTCATCTGTGTATGCTGTTGTCATAAGAATACGTATATCTTTGTCTACATTGCGTATTTTCTTAATAAGCTGCAATCCGTCAATATACGGCATTTTTATATCGGCTATGAGGATGTCAGGTTTTTTTTCTGAATAGAGGCTGAATGCCTCGTTGCCGTCAGCCGCACAGCGGAGGGGACCGCAAAGCTTTCTGAGTATCATCTCATAGCTTTTGCGTATCCCTTCATCATCCTCTGCGTAAAGAACAGAATGTTTTTTGAGTTTATTATCAAGCTCATTCATATTACAGATATCACTTTTTAGGCTTAATCCTTACGTAGTCTGCCAGTATTTCCGCATGATCAAACGCCAGATCCGCGGGCAGGGCGTCAAGAGAATAAAACTGTGCTGCTTTGGCATCGTCTCCTGCAACCGGTTCACTGTCTGATTCGGTGTAATAAACAGCGGAAGCCACATGCCCCCGTTTGTCCCTTGATGGGTCGGAGTATATGCCGAGGAGGCTTATATCAGAGGCTTTTATTCCTGTCTCTTCCTGAAGCTCTCGCAAGGCGGCGTCTTCAATTTTTTCTCCGTACTCCACAAAGCCGCCGGGAATTGCCCACCCTTTCGGTTCGTACTTTCTTTCGACAAGAAGTACGGAGTTTCCGTTTCTGACTATGACATCCGCAGCAACACGGGGGGTATATACAAAAGTTTTGCCGTATTTAAACTTGAGTGACTTGTAAACTGTTTCGCAGTACGGGGCGCTTTTACCTGCTGCTTCCAAACGGCTTATAACAGGCATAAGAATGCCGTCAATCTCTGGCGTTCTATTTTTCTGTATATCTATCAGCATACTTGTTTTGTAGTCGTCAAGGTTATCATTATGGGCGATCAGAGGCATCCATTCGGATTCAGGGATTATGACTCCCTCTGTCTCTGCTGCTGCCAGAGTTTCCTTCACCATCTTCACCATCATGTCAAAAACTTCGGGGTCTTTTGCCATCTTCCCGCATCTGCTTTCAAGAAGGGCTGAAAGAGGGTTGTAGGCTATGTTCCAGACAAGTTTTTTCCAGAGAATATATTTGATGTTTTCAGCAGCGTTATATTTAAGCCCCGATTCAGCAAGGATAGCCTCAAAATCAGCTTCTTTTGATTTGCTTTCTTCGCTGAATGCACCGAAAGTTATTGTTCCGAATGCTGAATGTTTAAGCACTCCCGGTGATTCTATCCATACTCCTATGTAAAGGCTGGCTGCAAGCACACGATCCTTACCGAAATATTTTTCAAGAACTGCCGGGTTTTCCACACCATTTTGAAAGGACACGGCGTATCCGTCTTTTTTCAGGTGCTTAACAGCGCCGGCGCAGACTGTTTCTGTGTCCTGTGATTTAACAGCGAATATTATTATATCATATTCGCCGCTAAGTTCCCCCGCAGCCTTCACCGGAACGGTAAAATCTCCGTGGATTCTGCTCTTAAAGCTGAGGACACCTGTTTCCTGCATAGCTTTCAGGTGCGTTCCCCTTGCGATAAGTTCTGTATTTATGCCTGCTTTTATAAAAAATGCACCATAATAGCAGCCGATAGCACCGGCTCCCACTATGGCAATGCGTTTATTTGAAAGTGATTTGTCCATCCTTTAAAACCGCCTTGAGATTTTTGCGTTTTTTGTATCTGCCCGATATGAGTATGTCGGACAGATTATCTTCAACATGTGTCTGGAGCAGACGCTTGATGGGTCTTGCGCCGTAGTTGAAGTTATAGTCCTGTTCAAGGAGAAATTCCTTAACCTCTTTATTGAGAGCTACAGTTTTCTCATGCTTTTCAAGTCTCTGGTTGATTTCCTCAACCTGAAGATCGATGATTTTGAAAAGCTCTTCTTTCCCAAGTGGTTTGAACACAATGTGATTGTCCACCCTGTTGAGAAATTCCGGTGAGAAGCGATCTCTCAGCTCACGGAAAGCGTTTGATTTAAATTTGCCGTAATCTATCTCAAAGCTCACTTTATCTTCAGATGTGCTGAAGCCCATTGAGCGTGAATCCAGCGTAAGCTTTGTGCCGAGGTTGGATGTCATGATGATTACGGTATTCTTAAAGTTCACCATGTGCCCGAAGCTGTCATGTATATGCCCTTCATCCAGAATCTGAAGAAGGATATTCATTACCTCTGGGTGTGCCTTTTCTATTTCATCAAAAAGCACCACGGAGTAAGGTTTTCTGCGTACCTGTTCGGTGAGCTTGCCCCCCTCTTCGTATCCCACATATCCGGGAGGGGCGCCCACAAGACGGGAGACGTTGAACTTTTCCATAAATTCGCTCATATCAATCCGTATGAGTGAGCCTGCCGAACCGAAAACTATTTCTGCCAGACGTTTTGCAACTTCTGTTTTGCCCACGCCTGTGGGACCCAGAAATATAAAAGAACCGAGAGGACGGTCGGGATTATTGAGTCCTGCGAAACTCCGCTTTATGGAACGTGCGAGGGCATCAACTGCCTCATCCTGACCTATAACAAATTTCTTTATGTCTTTTCCGACGTTTGCGATGCGCTCCATCTGGTCTTCCCTAAGCTTCTGGACTGGGATTCCGGTCATCATCGCAACAACTTCGGACACCTTGTCTTTGTCCAGTGAGGGCCAGTTGAGGTCAAGTTCCTGAGTCCACTCACCCATGAGATTGCGGAGTTTACCGCCGAGACGGTCAATATCTTTGGTAACTTTCTCCACAGAGTCAAAGTCATTGTCGGCTATGAGTCTGTTGCGCTTATCCATGGCAGCGTCAAGCTTGTTTTTTACTTCCTTGAGGTTATCAGGGAGGATATTAACGCTGAGTTTCAGCTTTGAGCATGCTTCATCTATTACGTCTATACTTTTGTCCGGCTGAAATTTATCTGTGACGTATCTGTCTGTCAGGTAAACTGTTTCTTTGAGTACATCATCGGGTATATAGACCTTGTGGAAGTCTTCATAATATTTCCTTATTCCGCCGAGGATCTCAATGGTCTCATCTGAGTTGGGCGGATTTACGGATATAGTCTGAAAGCGTCTGTTCAGAGCGCCGTCTTTTTCAAAATGTTTGCGGTATTCAGTGAGGGTTGTAGCACCGATACACTGGAAAGAACCTCTTGCGAGAGCAGGTTTAAGCATATTTGAGGCATCGATTGAGCCTTCCGCCGCACCTGCGCCGACTATGGTATGTATCTCATCAATGAAGACGATGATATTTGTAGCCTGTTCTATCTCTTTGATCAGGTTTTTCATTCTTTCTTCAAACTGACCTCTGTACTTTGTGCCTGCGACAAGGCTGCCCAGTTCCAGAGATATCAGGCGCTTATTCTTAAGAAATTCCGGTATTCCGGAGGAGACCATTTCTCTGGCAAGTCCTTCAACAATGGCAGTTTTACCCACACCGGGCTCACCTATGATCACGGCATTATTCTTTATTCTTCTGCATAGGATCTGGATCAGTCTTTCTATTTCTCCGCTTCTTCCTATTACGGGGTCAAGCTTTCCTTCCTTGGCAAGCTCAGTGAGATCCCGTCCGAATTCATCCAGAGTGGGGGTTGCAACTGATGTGCCTTGGGTTTTTGTGGAGGAGAGGGCACGTATTTCCTCTCGTACCGGGGCAAGCTCGAAGCCCAGCTTGCTAAGGAGCATGTAGGCCTTGCCTCTGCGCTCACGGAGCAGACCCAGAAGTATGTGCTCGGTGTTGATATATTTGCTTTCAAGCAGGCGTGCTTCCTCAACAGCCGCTTCAAGCACAGTTTTACCCATAGGGCTGAACGGCAGGCTGCCTTTTATCATCAGGTTTCTGCCCTGAACGCTCATTTTTTTAATGTCATTTATCAGGACATTCGTATCCAGCCCCCGCTTATTAAAGATATCAGCGGCGACTCCGGTTTTCTCCCTAAGGAGTCCCATAAGGATATGTTCAGTATCTATCGATATCTGGAGGAGCTTTTCGGCAGCTTCTCTGGAGTAGAGTATCACCCGCCTTGCTCTGTCAGTGAAGAGATCAAACATGTGTTTCTGCCCCCTTTGTTTAAATGTGTGTTTATAATTATATGGTCTTTAAACACTTCTTTTCAATACTAATATGGTTCGGATGTTATTTGGGAGCGAAAAAGTCCGTTGACAAATATTCAGGTGAAAGCATAATAAGCCATTAGTAATAACGGGGTGCATCTATGGGAAAGGCAAACCTTTTTTCACTCATGCTCGTTGCGGGAGACAGACCCGGTATCGTGGCTGATGTAACAAAAGTTCTCCTTGAGAATAATTTTAATATCGAAGATTCAAGCTCCACACTGCTTCAGGGTTTTTTTGCTGCTATTTTTATAGTGAGCCATGAAGACCCCATGGGCGAATGTGAAGTCAAAGAGCTTTTTGAAGGGCTTCTGGAGAAAAAAGGCGTTTCCGTGAAGGTTCAGAGCATGACAGAAACAGAGCAGGCGCCTGCCGGGGATCATTACATTATTTCTGTTTACGGTTCCGACAAGCCGGGAATAGTCCATAAAGTGGCTTCGTACCTTTCTGAAACAGGTATAAATATCATTGACCTCCAGACCAAAGTTGCGGGAAAGGAAAAAAAACCGATTTATATAATGGTTCTGGAAGTTGTTCTGCCGGAATATTTCCCCGACAAAACATGGACCGACAGACTGAAGGAAATTTCCAAAGAGCTTGGAACAGACATTCACGTCAGACAGATTGAAACATACGAGTTGTAATATATGGCAGTCAGAGAAGTTCTGGTTTACCCTGATCCGGTTCTGAAAGAGATTTCAGAGGATGTGACGGAGCTGAACGATAAGATTAAACAGGTTATAGAAGACCTGAAAGATACAATGGATTCATCCTCGCATTCAGTGGGGATAGCGGCGCCTCAGATAGGCGAACTTTACAGGATAATAGCAATAGATCCGGGTAAGAACCCCAAGTGTGAGCATAACCACGGCAAACAGGTGCTTATCAATCCGGTGATCCTGAAATGGGAAGGAATAACCCCTTTCAGAGAAGGGTGTATGAGTGTGCCGGATTACACAGGCAACGTTAACAGGGCAAGGAAAATTCTTGTGCAGTATCATGATGAAAACCTGGAAGAGAAAGTGATTGAGACCGAAGGTTTCGAGGCTATTCTTATTCAGCATGAGTCCGACCACCTTGACGGCGTCCTTTTCATAGATCGTGTGATTTCACGCAGGACAGATCTGTTCCGCAGAAAAAAATACAAATAAGAAAAGCAGGTTTATCCTGCCGTGAGCATGTACATAAAAAAAAACGCCCCGGGTTTGCCCGGGGCATTCTGTACTACTTTTTCATTATTTCCTTCAGTTTGCTGATAAATGCGTCTATGTCTTTTTTGTCGGTGGCAAAGTTGGTCATGAGGCGTATTTCGTTTATTTTCTCATTCCAGATGTAAAAGCCGAACTCGTTTATGATTTCATCAACCGCCTTACGTGGAATCTGCGCAAAAACTGCATTGACCTCCGGTGTGCTGCTAAGTTTTACTCCTTCGATGTTCTCAAGCTCTCTTCCCAGATACGCCGCCATGCTGTTGGCGTGGCTTGCCGCACGAAACCAGAGATCATCCTCAAACATTCTTTTAAACTGTGCCGCCACAAAGCGAAATTTGGAAAGAAGCTGCATGGACTGCTTGCGTATATATTTGAAGTCTTTGGCTAATTGTTTGTTGAAGAACACTGCTGCCTCGCCGAACATCATTCCTGCTTTTGTTCCTCCGAGGCTGAGAATATCAACACCCAATTCACCGGTGATCTGACCTATAGTTTTGTTCATGGCGCATGCAGCATTGATTATTCTTGCGCCGTCCATGTGCAGATACATACCGTTCTCATGGGTTATGCGTGCTATCTCTTTTACTTCATCAACCGTATACAGGCTGCCTGCTTCTGTTGCCTGCGATATAGAAACCATAGCCGGCTGGACATTATGCTCAAAGTCTGAGCAGTGGGAATATCTTGTAATATCTTCAGGAGTCAGTTTCCCGTTATAAGACGGAACAGTGAGAAGTTTGCATGAGGTGAATCTCTCCGGAGCCCCACATTCGTCAACATTGATGTGAGCTGTGTCAGTGCATATCACTCCTTGAAAAGGTCTGAGAACAGAAGCAATAAGCGCAACATTTGCCCCTGTTCCTGTTAGCATGAAGTTAACTTCTGCATCCCCAAGGTGTTTTTTGAGAATTTTTTTTGCCTCTTCTGTTGTCTGATCATGACCATAGGGTCGTGAAAACCCATTGTTTTCAGATATTAGCGAGTTCATTATCTCTGGAAGCACTCCTGCACAGTTGTCACTGAAAAAACCAGAATACATCATATAACTCCTTATTAAAGATGATATTTTATTGCTTTTAAAAACAACATGTCAACCTTGAGTTTTTATCAACTATCCTACTTTATTGGTATTTTAGATCTGCCTTTACAATATTTCCTTGCATAAATAGTTAAATTGGATCACTATATTTCTATGGAGCTATAACCATTATTGATAGACACAATGCATAGCCAGGGTGGCAGATGAAAACAAATTTCAGTTCCGGATTGACTGATTTCGGTATTCTTACTGATTCCGACAGCATCGTGATTGTAACTGATAAAAACAGATGTTTCCTTTATGTCAACAAGGAAGCAGAGAAATTTTTATCTGTCTACGGAAGTGAGTTTTGTGGCAGATTCTCTTCAGATATTTCCGACTCCCTCTCACCTTCATATGTTTCCACCAGAAGCATAACTCTTTCCGACACAGAGAACAATAGCCGTACATTCCGTTTTACCAGAATACCTATGAATAAAGAGGAAGGAAAGTTTCTGTGTGTGGGGTCAGATATCACCGAAAGCATTGAGGAAGAATATGGTTCTGCTGAACTTCCTGATATTCTGGAAACCGTGACAGAGCATCTCCCTTCCGGTGTTGTTATACTTGACACCGAACTCAAAATAAAGTTTGCCAATTCCTCCGCCATTGAAATGCTTATGCTTAACGACCGCAGTAACTGGTTTAACAGGTGCATAAAGGAGTTCTTTGCCGGTAAGCTTGTGGGGGATAACTGCATTCTTTATGATTACCATTGCCCGTTTGACTCGCTGTTGGAAGACGGCAAAGCTTTTTACGGTGAGCTTTTCTGCTCATGGAAGAGCGACGGAGTCGGCTATATCAACATCAGCGCATCCCTCAGCAGAGACGCCACAGGCAAGGTGACAGGCATAGTCTGCACCCTTGAGGACTGCACCGAGATTACAAAAACCCGCAGTCTTCTGGAAAAAAGTGAGACCAAGTACCGGATTCTCACTGAGTTTTCTCCTATGGGGATAATCGTTCATGAAAATATGGACATTACTTACATCAACCCTGCCGGAGCAGAAATTCTGGGTTATGAAAAACCGGAGGAAGTGCTAGGGCTCAGTATACTGTCATTTGTTCCTGAAGAGGAGAGAGACAGTGTTGCGGAGTTTGCCAGAGAAATGATTAGTAAAGGCAAGCCCGTTGTTGGTTTTGAAAGATCATTGATAGACGGCAAAGGCAGACAGATAACAGTAAAAATGTCCAGCCAGCCTTATGAAACCGGCGGCAGTATGGCGATTCAGAGTGTTTTCAGGGATATTTCCGAAGAAAAAAAGCGCTCTGAAGAGATAATGAAGCTTTCTCTTGTTGTGGAGCAGAGTCCGGTTTCTGTTGTTATAACAGATTCATCAGGGCATATAGAATATGTAAATGCTGCTTTTTGTGAAATAACAGGATACAGCTCAAAAGAGGTCACGGGGAAGAATGTAAATATTCTTAAATCAGAAATACATCCGCAGGAATATTATAAAAATCTCTGGGAGACTATACTCTCCGGTGAAACTTGGAGCGGTGAGCTTTGCAGCAGAGGAAAATATGGTGATATATTCTGGGAGCTTTCCACAATAACCCCTGTGAAGTGCAGCAAAGGGAACCTGCTTTTTTATGTGGCGGTGAAAGAGAACATCACTGACAAAAAACTCCGTGAGGAAAAAATACGCCATATGGCAATGCACGATATCCTCACCGGTCTGCCGAACAGGTTTCTTATGAGAGACAGGCTCGAAAGCGTTCTGGAAAGAACCCATAGATACGGGGAGATGGCGGCGCTGCTTTTCATTGATCTTGATGGGTTTAAGCATGTGAATGATAGTTTCGGGCATAAGGTCGGTGATGAGGTGCTGAAGGAAACATCAAGACGCATACTCACAAGTATACGCACAGCGGATACTGCATGCCGGATAGGCGGGGATGAATTCCTTGTTATATTAAGCAAAATAGAGAACAGAGAAAAAGCCGGAGCAGTTGCCAGAAGAATAATAGAAATGATTTCACGTCCCTACAAGGGATGCGGTGACGCTCAGGTGATCGGAGCCAGCATAGGGATAAGCATTATTCCCGATGACGGAAGCAACATTGATGAACTGGTCAGCAAAGCTGATTCCGCCATGTATGATGTGAAACACGGCGGAAAAAACGGCTTCGCTTATTTTTTCGACTTTCCTAAATAATGCTCAAGCTCATATATCAGAGATTTCAGGACTCTGTCAGCTGATGCGAGATCCTCTTCGTTGAATCTCGGCGCAACGGGATCAACGTTTTCTCTCATTGCGTCATAAACCTCGCTGTAAAGTTCCTCTCCTTTGGGAGTGATTTTGAGAAACTGGGAACGCTTGTGTCCCGGATTTTTGCTGTATTCTGCGTATCCTTCATCCACTATATCATTGGCGAGTCTCTGTATATACTGTCTGGAAACGGAGCGCATTTTAGCTATCTGCGGAACAGTCTGCGGACCATACAGCTTAAGAATTCTCAGTAAAGCCCAGATCCTTTTGCCTGTTTCGCTCACAGCCCCTATTTTTTTCCCCGCTTCCTGAATTATTCCGAATGCCCGTGCTGCTTCAACTACAAAATCAAGGATAATTTCGGTTTTCTTGTCGTTTGTCATATTGCCTGAAATCATTCATGCCTCCGAATTGGTTAAGGAAATATAATAAACGTAATTTTTAAAATAACAATAAAAAATGACAATCGGATTGCCAGTTTAGTTATCACGGCAAATATTGCAAAACTTCTTGCAGAAGTATAAAATAGCAGACTTAAAAAAAACGGAGGCATCCAATAGAAGTATTCGGTCACCTTGAAGGGCTCCGCCCGCAGCAGATTAAACGTCTGGAAAAACTTTACAACAGAAAGTCATCATCATTCTCCGTGGTTTCACCCGAATTCGCAAGGGCTCTCTGCGAGCTTTCCGCTGAGACAGGCAGACAGACTGCGGTTCTTTTCGACAGAACAAATACAGTGCAGTACGTTATTATAGGCGGTTCATCGGAAATTGTTATTCCTGTACTGAGCAGATACCGAATAACCCCCGGCGGGCTTCGTGGACTGCGGCTTGTTCATACTCATACGGGCGGGGAGGATCTTACCGATGACGACCTCACGGACCTTGCTCTGCTGCGTCTTGACTCCATAACAGTGCTTCACGGAGACAGCAGAGGCATACCCATGAGTATGCAGACTGCTTATCTTCTTCCGCCGGACAGTCAGGATATGTTCGGGTTTCTGGATGATACTGATCCGCATAGACAGAATACAGATTATTATGAATTTATAACGGCTCTGGAAAAAGAGATTGAAGATAAAACCAAGACTCTTTTCAGGGTTAAGAACGCTCATTCCGCTATACTTGTGGGTTCATACCGCAGGAAGCATGAGGCGGAAGAGCATATGGCAGAGCTTAAAGAGCTTACGGAAAGCGCTGGGATGGACGTGCTTGAGATATACACACAGATAAAACCGCAGATTCATCCAAAATATGTAATGGGTCCGGGCAGGCTCAAAGAGGTGGTGATCCGTACCTTGCAGACCGGAGCCGATTTCATCGTTTTTGATAATCCGCTTTCTCCGGCTCAGTCCAGAGCGGTTTCGGAATTTACGGAGCTTAAAGTAATTGACCGCACACAGCTTATTCTGGATATATTTGCCCGCCGTGCCAAATCAAATGAAGGAAAAATCAGGGTGGAGCTTGCCCAGCTTAAATATATTCTGCCGAGGCTTTCCGGCAGGGATGATGCTCTCTCAAGGCTGACAGGGGGGATAGGCGGACGAGGACCCGGTGAAACCAAACTTGAAATAGATAAACGGCGTATTAATGACCGTATAGCCTTTCTTTCAAAAAAGCTTGAAAAGATTGAGCAGAACAGAACAGTGCAGAGAAGCCGCAGAAACAGAGGCGGTCTGCCTATTGTCTCTATAGTGGGTTATACAAACGCCGGCAAATCGACACTTCTGAATAACCTGACTCAGAGTGAGGTTTATTCTGATGATTTGATGTTCGCAACTCTCGACACCAGTTCAAAAAGAATACGCTTTCCCGAAGAGCGGGATGTTATCATAACTGATACGGTAGGTTTTATCCGTGACTTGCCGGATAATCTTAAGGGAGCTTTTAAATCTACTCTTGAAGAGCTTAACGAAGCTGATCTGCTGGTGCATGTGGTGGATATATCAAACCACGGCTTTATGAACCACATCCGCTCTGTCGAAGCTGTTCTGGCTGAACTGGAACTCACAGACAAAAAGATGATTACTGTTCTGAACAAAACGGATCTTCTGCCGCAGGAGGAGAGGGAGTTTGTGCTTAATGATGTACTGCCCGACACAATGTTTGCGGATGCGAGGCTGCACAGCCTTATGGAAATAAAGAATTCCAGACCTGATGCAGTGTATATTTCCGCTCTTGACAGAAAAACGTTCCGTGTGCTTCTTGAACGCATACGCTTCTCTCTTTTTACAAAGGGTAAAGGGCGTGACATACCTGTGGAGACTTATTTTAATGATGACGCCGAAACAGATTATTGAGCACAGAGCCAGACTATACGCCGAAGGGAATGGCGGCGGAATATATGACCTTTACGCCGAAAACAGCGAGCTTAAACGTTTTTTCCCTGACATTGAGTCATTCTGCGGACGCTTTGCGGAAATGACAGCCGAAAGCACACATGCCGGACTGAATATTGTTAAAGAAAAGCAGAAAGGCAAATTTGCCGAGGTGTCTTTTATAGAATATTTTTCAAAAGACGGCAAAATTTTAAGCTTTTTCAGCAAAAGCAGACTTGTTTTTGAGGACGGCAGATGGCGTATCCTCCGTGAAGAGCGTGAGGTAAGCATAAAGTAGCATCTTAGTTATAACACCCCCTCACAGCGGGGTTCGGAGGAGTATATGAAGATCGGGTTTATAGGACTGGGCAATCTTGGTACAGCAATGGCAAAAAGGCTGATCGAGCAGGGCTTTGAGCTTGTTATCTGGAACAGAACCCTTGAGAAATGCGAAGGGCTGGGAGCTGAAATTGTGCTTAGTCCTGCTGCAGTGGTATCAGCGGCTGATATAACCGTTTTGAATCTTTTTGATACTTCCGCTGTCCTTGATGTGCTTTGGATGGAGAACGGGATTCTCTCTGCGGATATGGAAGGCAAGCTGATAATAGACACCAGCACCAATCATTTCGGTGATGTGTTCCAGCTTTATGATGAGGTGGAGTCAATGGGCGGAATGTACCTTGAAGCTCCTGTTCTCGGCAGCACAGTGCCTGCATCAAAAGGGCAGCTTGTGGTGCTTGCTTCCGGCTCTGCGGCGGCTTATGAAAAGGCACGTCCGGTGCTTGATGCCATAGGCAGAAAAACATGCTATCTTGAAAAAGAGGGAGCAGCGTCCAAAGTAAAGGTGATTAACAATATGCTTCTTGGGGTTTTCTGCGCTTCCATAGCCGAAGCTGCTGCTTTGGGTGAAAAAGCCGGAATAGACAAGGGAGAACTCCTTGATATTCTTGCAGAGGGTGCAGGGAAATCACTTGTTATGGATGCAAAAAAAGACAAAATTAAAAACAGCGAGTTTTCCGCTCAGTTCTCCGGTGCCTGCATTTTTAAAGATATGGGATATTTGCAGTCCCTTGCCCACGAACTCCATACGCCTCTTTATACCGGTTCAATTGTTAAAGAGCTTTACGGTGAAATGTTCCGCAAAGGAATTGCAGATGAGGACTTTTCCGCAATATATAAAATTTTCAGCGGCGGCTGATTTTTTTTAAATTCTGAATAACGGTGTTGCTATGTTGCTTAAAGAAGGTCAGATGATGAAAAGCAAAAACTACGGAGAATACATAACTTCCTATGTGATTTCACGCCTTGATTTGGTTATGGGGCTCTCAAGAGTTGTGGATCTGGTGAATCCTTTCATAAACAGCCACCACCAAAGGGTTGCATTTATCGCAGGCGTGATAGCAAGGGAATGCGGACTGCCGGAAACGGATGTTAATGACGTAGTTGCCGCTGCCGCTTTACACGACATAGGTGTCGTTGCGGAAAAAGAGTTTAAGGAGCTTGCCAATCCCGAATTTGCCGGGCATGAGTACGGTCACGGCTATGTGGGACACCTGCTTTTTAAAAATCAGAACTGCTTCGGCAACATATCACAGATGATCCGCTATCATCATGAAAAATGGAACCATGGCAAAGCCTCGTACGACTTGGGATCAAAGCTGCCGGAAGGCGCACTGATAATCCACCTTGCCGACAGAGTGGATATTATGACCGACAGAAACAAAAGCGCACTTGAGCAGAAAGCTGTGGTGATGGAAAAGATAGCGTCCATGAAGGGCAGGTGGTTTAAGCCGTCTCATGTTGACGCTTTTATGCACATAGCAGAGAAGGAGTCCTTCTGGTTTAATCTTGAAGAACCGGATAAATACAGGCTTATTAAGCGTGACTACCGTTTTAACACTCTGGTTCTTGGTTCAGGGGAAATCCTTGAAATCTCAAAGCTGATCAGCCGGATTATTGACTTCAGATGCAGCTTTACATCCACCCATTCAGCGGGTGTGGCAAAATCTGCCTCTATCCTTGCGGAAATGTGCGGAATGGACGCCGAGTCGATCCGTAATATGGAGATAGCCGGATACCTGCATGACTTGGGTAAGCTTGCCGTTCTGCCGGATGTTCTTTATAAAAACGGGTCGTTGAATGTGAGCGAGCAGAGGATGATCAAAAAGCACACCTATTACACCTATTACGCCCTTAACTGCTTCGAGATCTTTGACAATATCAAGGAGTGGGCATCATTTCATCATGAGACCCTTGACGGCAACGGCTATCCCTTTCATGTAAAAGGGGACAGGCTTGACCTTGGCTGCCGGATCATGGCGGTTTCGGACATTTTTACCGCACTCACTGAAGACAGACCGTACAGAGCAGGTATGGACAAAGAAGGGGTTATCAGCGTTCTTGACGAGCTTGTGCGGAAAAACAAGATAGATGCCCGTGTTGTGGGGGTTCTGAAGGATAACTACCAACTGATAAACACCGAACGGGACAAAGCACAGAGCGCCGCTGCGGAATCATTCAATAACTTTCTGGACAGTATGCAGAACAAGGGGATCGAGCTTTACCTTGAGGAGTGAGGAACGTCACTCCCCTGTTCCGGTGAACTCAATTGAAAACAGCGGTTTGTCATCGGGGAATTTTTCCAGCACTTTTTCGCCGTATTCGTCCATGATTTCGGTGAGGGCTTTGTCCGCCCAGAGATTTTCCGGTATTTTGTGGGTAGCCATATAAATATCACGGCAGACTGTGGTGAAATAGTCCATCCGGTTGCTTGTCCAGCATTCTATTCCTAAAATATCAATGCCGTAAGTTCTTGCCTTATCAAGAAGTTTTCTTATATTATCCGCATCGAAAAACGGGGTCTCCGGTTCATGTTCCGTAGTGTGGAAATGAATACCGTCAAGAAGCTTATCATGCAGTTTAGTGGTCATTTTTTTAAAAGTCATTGCTGTAAAACCTGAAATATTAATAGAATGATGTTATGAATTTAAGTCAAGGATACATCTGAAATGAACGCCTGTCAAGCAGTTGTTAAGTAATTTGCTGTGAAATATATCCTTTAAGACATGGAATGTGCATTTTTGGTGTTTGTATGCTAAAACATATTAAACTTAATATTAAACACGGGTGGATTATGAATAAATTTGACAAAGCCGCACCCACATGGGATGCAAAGGAACGCAGAGTGAAACTGGCAGAGGATATAACATCTGCCATTATGAAGAAAGTTAATGTTAACAGATATATGTCCGTTCTTGATGTCGGCACTGGCACAGGCTTGATTCTGCTGAAGTTTCATGGCTGGGCAGGAAAGCTGACCGGTGCGGACAGCTCTCAGGGGATGCTGGAAACTCTTAAAGAAAAGGCAGAACAGGCAGGAATAAATGTTGAAACCCTGAAGTTTGATGTTGTGTCTGATGAACTGCCTTCGGAAAACTATGACCTGATTACCACCGGAATGATGCTTCATCACCTTGAGGACATAGGTGTATTTTTCCGTAAAGCATATGCGGCTCTCAAAAAAGGCGGTCACCTCTGTGCGGCTGATCTTGAGTCAGAGGACGGGAGCTTCCACGACCACGGAGCAGGAGTACATCATTCAGGATTTGATAAGGCGGAGATAAAAAAAGCGGCTGAAGAATGCGGTTTCATAAATATTTCTGTTGAAACTGCAGCCCATACGGCTAAGGAGCGTGACGGAGAGGTCAATAACTACGCTGTTTTTCTTCTCTGTGCTGAAAAATAAGCATTACGCACCCGGCAACAGTATTATTTGATTAATATACTAAGAAAAAAGTTAATTTTTTATGTTCATATAGTATTCACACAAGATCCCGTCAAAGCGGGCTTTTTTTATTTTTGAATTATCTGACAAAGTGTTTTGAAAAATCACATTTGTTAATAAGCTGAAAATAAATGTTGATCCGCTGAAAATACAATGGTATCCATTGTTTAGTTATCAAGATTTCTTATAGGTATGTTTGGTTTTCTTGATAATAACAAAAACATTGCATGTTTGAAAACGATAACACAGTTGCCGAAAGCTCCATATGGGTTTAAAATTTGCTTTATCTGATATAGTGAGGCAGAAAATGGAGCAGAACAGAGAAAATGCCTATGCGCTTCTGACGGAGTACACCAAGTCGGACTCTTTGCTGAAGCACGCTCTGTCCGTTGAGCAGGCAATGAGGGCATATGCCCGCAAGCTTGGCGGTGATGAGGAAAAATGGGGAATAACGGGGCTGGTTCACGACTTTGACTATGAACTCTACCCGACCCTTGAGGATCATCCGTTCAGAGGGTGTGAGATACTAAAGGAAAGAGGCTGGGCGGATGATATTATCCGTGCGGTGATGAGCCACGGGGAACACACAGGCGTAAAGCGTGAAACCCCTATGGAGAAAACTCTTTTTGCAGTGGATGAGCTTTGCGGCTTTCTTCTTGCCTGTGCATATGTCCGCCCCGACAGGAAGATCGCAAATGTTGAAGTAAAGAGTGTTAAAAAGAAGCTTAAAGATAAAAGCTTCGCAAGGGCAGTAAACAGAGAAGACATCGCCAAGGGCATTGAAGAGCTTGGGATAGATGCTGACGGGCATATCGGCTTTGTCATAAACGCACTTTCCGAAATTTCAGACGACCTGGGGCTTTAATGAATTATAAAAGGCTACACCTCTGGAGGGGCGGTGCAGAGTAGTTATCGGACTCTGTAACCGCCCTTTCCGTATCATTTGTTTCCGCAAAAACTTTTCTGAAAACAGCCAGGCGGTTGGACTTTTCCATCTGCGCCTTCCATGAACCGTACTGAATTCCGTATCCTGCCAGCTTTTCAAGAAGTTTAGCCGTTTTGGGAGGCACAACCACAGGGGGGAGGCTGCCGAAAGGTGTTCCCGCCAGCGGCATAAATGTGTGGCTGTGAACCTTTGCGCCCATTGTCCAAAGCTCTGTCATGAAGCGGATGTTTTCCTCTTCGTCCTCTTCGGTTTCTCCCGGCAGCCCGAACATGAAGTCAACGTTAGCACCGAATCCTTTTTTTAAAATAAGTCCCACAGCCTTTCTTACGTCATCAACAGTGTGGGAGCGCCCTAAGTGCTTTAACAGCCTGTCACTGCCTGTCTGCGCACCTATAACTATGTTGTTGTTTGATACATAAGCCGCCAGAAGCTCCATTGCCTCTTCTGTTACCGAAGATGGAAAAACTTCCGAAGGGAATGAGCCGAAGTGTATGCTGCTTTCCCCTGCGCATTTTTTCAGATCGTTCAGGAATTTTTCTATGAACATTATATTCGGTTTACCAACGGTTTTACTGCCGTAGGAGAGGCAGTCAGGGGTGATGAAGCGTATGTCTTTCACGCCGAGAGACACAAGCCTTTCTGCATATTCCAGAACTTTTTCAGGAGATCTGTGCCTGTAGCGTGCGCCCTGAATATAGCTTGTCTGACAGTATTTGCATGCAACGGGGCATCCTCTGGTGATTTCTATATAGCTGAACTTGGTAAGGCGCATAGGGAATGGAGGGTAATCATCGAGGTTTACAGCATCGCTGCGCCCCTTTGAAACAAGCTTGCCGTCTGCCAGTGTGCAAACCCCTTTTATGGAAGCCGGATCTTCCTCCCGCATTACTGCTGTTATCATGGCAGGGAAGGAATATTCCCCTTCTCCTTTTACAATGTAGTCAAATCCGCATTTCAGAGTTTCCTCGGCTGAACCGCTTGGGTGAGCCCCGCCTGCAACATACAGAGGACGCAGCGGCAGGTTGTTAAGAGTTTTTTTGAGGAAAAGAAGATCTTTTACCGTGTCAAGGAAATGGAGCGTGGTGAAGGAAAAACATATGACAGGGACAAAGCCATCCTCCGCCGCTTTTGCAGCAGCAGATGCCACAGCATCTCTGTCCCACATAACAAGAGGCTCAATCTCCGCTGTTTCAGGAAAAATCTGCAATGCTCCGGTTAGGGCGGCTATGCTGTTTTTATTAAACTTGTGTGAGAGGACAAATATCTGAACTTTTCTCAAAGAGATCTCCAGTTTTTCCGCAGAAAAAAATAGCTCTTTTACTGTTTTTTGGCAAAAGAAAAATGCAGGGGTGATATTTTAAGTGCTATGAGTTATAATTAAAAATCTTTTAAGGTGAATGAATTGGGTATTAAAGACAGAAAATATACACTTTTTGCCGTCATGGCGGGTTATTTCCTAACAGGGTTTATGGGAAGCGCAATGGTTGTCGCTGTGCCGGTTATTGCGCTTAATTTACAGATGAGCGTCACAATGACGGGCTGGGTAATTTCCGGCTTTGTTCTGGCGAGTGCCATTCTTCTGATGCCTGCGGGCAGATTTGCTGATTATCTTGGTTATCCTGCTGTGTTTAAAGCAGGTATGGCATCTTTTGCCGCTGCTACTCTTGCGTGCGGGTTCGCACCTTCCGGCGAGTTTCTGATAGTTTTCAGATTTTTGCAGGGCTCTGCGTCAGCTCTTATTTACTGCAGCGGAATGGCGCTTATCTCCTGCGTGTATCCGCCGGAAGAACGTGGGCGTGCTATAGGCTGGGTAACGTTTACAGTATATACAGGATTATCGGTGGGACCTGTTATCGGCGGTTTTCTTAATGAGCTTTACGGCTGGCGGAGCATCCTTCATGTAACATGGGTTCTTGCGGCGCTTGTTGCGGTGTATTCGTTTGCAACACTTCAGCCAGTAAAGGGGCGTGAAGGAAAAGTGAGCGACTACAGAGGTATGCTGTTGTTCATGCTTATGGTTCTGCTGATATTCGGCGGACTATCAGTCCCTGATGTACGGGGATATTCCGCTTTTGTTTTGGGGCTTATAGTCATGGTGGTTATGACTGTTTACGAATACAATCAGAAAGATCCTCTGATAAATGTGCGTCTGTTTTTCGGCAACCGGACCTTTGGCTTTGCAAACAGCGCATCTATGCTGAATTACTGTGCCACATCAGGTGTTTTGTTTCTTGTGAGTATGGAGTTGCAGCTTAATTACGGATTAACATCCGAAAAGGCGGGATTTGTCATGCTGGCTCAACCCCTTGCCATGGCTGCTGTTACGCCGTTTGCCGGGAGGATGGCTGATAAATCAAACCCGAAGAACCTTGCCTTTGGCGGAATGCTTATAATTGCCCTTGTTCTTGTTTCAATGGCTTTTATGACCGGCAGGGCGGAGCTTTATCAGGTTTCGATCATGCTGTTTATTCTTGGGCTGGGGCTGGGTCTGTTTTCGACTCCGAATAATACTGTGATCATGAATTCAGTGGAGAAGAAGGACTACGGCTTTGCCTCTTCCACCCTTTCGACCATGAGGCTTATGGGACAGACATTCAGCATCGCAGTATCCGTTATAATACTGAATATGTTTGCAGGGTCTGCTAAAATAGAGACAATGAGCGAAGAAGGATTAATAACCGCTTTACGCATGGCTTTCATATTGTTTTCACTTATCTGCGCCGCTGGAGCGGTTATGTCACTTGCAGGCAGAAATACCCTTAAATAAGTTCTGGAGGTGGTTTTATGCTGAGAGTTTTTAAAACTCCGGAAAAAAGACTCGGATCCGCTCCGGGTACACTCCATGAAGAATCGGCTGATTTTGGCTTTTTAGCCGCCTGTACAAGCTACAACGAAGATGTTTTCGAGCATAGCTCCTGCGATACTGTGGAAGCCTGCATCGAGGCGATTGGACGGGAAGGCACAATAAACTGGCTTAATGTGACAGGCGATGCTATTCACGGTGTTCTCCGTGAGATAGGGCGCAAACTGAATGTGCATGACCTCGTTCTGGAGGACATCCAGAACGCTTCACAGCCTCTTAAGTTTGAGGAATATGACAATTTTGTTTTTATAGTCGTTAAGTCATTGATGTACAGCCATATCAGAGAGGACTTCATCATTGCGGACACGAAGATTCTCGTGGGTGAGAATTACGTTATAACCTTCAGCGCTGAACCTGTGCCCATGTATCTTAAGCTGTTCAAAAGACTTTCTCAGAAAAATACCAAGCTCCGCAAGCTCGGTGTACCTTATCTTCTTTTTGCTCTTCTGGATGCACTGAGTGACGGCAGCTATGAAACCCTCAACCGGATTATTGATATTATGGAAGACCTCGAAGGGACTGTTCAGGAAAACTTTCAGGATTTTGACGTGGCTGAAATCTACCGCATCAAACAGCTGATGGGGCACGCCAAGCGTTCTCTCTGGCGTTATATGGAGATAATAAACAGCATAAAGGTAAGCGACTATATGGATATACCCGATGATGTTCTTCCTTATTACAAGGACTTGGAAGACCATTACAAACACATGCGTGACATTGTGGAGTCGGTTCATGCCACAGCAACGGACATGTTTAATCTCTATGTTTCGCTCAACGGACAGCAGATGAACGAGGTGATGAAGGTTCTTACTATTTTTTCCGCTATATTCATTCCGCTGACTTTTATCGCAGGTCTTTACGGCATGAACTTTCAGAACATGCCGGAACTTGCAAAGCCATGGGGCTATCCGGCGGTTTTAGGGCTTATGACTGCCGTTGCGGGGGCTATGCTTGTTTACTTCTGGCGTAAGAAATGGTTTTAAGCACCTGCCTTAAGTTTTGCTAAATAAAGACGTATTATAGCCTGCTCTATTCGGCCTTTTCTGCGTGAAGGCACAGGAACACGGACGAGCATGTTGATGGTTTCGCTGTCATGAAATTCAACTGATATGCGGGGCTCAACGGAAGGAACCTCAAGACCGGCTCTGGTACTGACCTCGGTCATGTATTTCACTGCACTTTCAAGATATTCGGTGCATACCTCGTTTGCTGCATCAAGAAGAACTTTCTCGATCTTTTCTATATCCTCATTTGTTTTCAGAGGAATGCTGAAAATATGAAGCATAAATTCATCAAGATAGGTTTCGTTTACCACCGGACTGCTCATAAACAGGCTGTTGGGAACGGTGATGGTTCGCCCTGTGTACTGGTGGGTGGAGCTGATTTCGAGGAGAGTGGTGTTAATGAGATTTACGTCTATAACATCGCCCCGCAGTCCGTTGATCTCTATTCTGTCAGAAATTCTGAAAGGCTGACTGATGCCTCTTATTATTCCGGCGAGGAAGCAAAGCAGAAGCTCCTTGGTGGCTATAACAACAGCGACAGCGATAGCGGCAAGGGAGATGGCTATATTACGTATATGGGAAAGCCAGATTATGCTTACGATGAGGATTACTGTTAGAAAAAAGACATTCCTTGTGGTGACAAGTACACGTCTTTTTGCATCAGCATTCGGGAAAGTATGCTTCTGGACGTATCTTAGAAAAATTATGCGTGAAATTATGGCTGTAATGAATACAAGCGCCGTGGTAATAATGCGCCACATCAATTCCTGCTGCATCAGGAGATACCTCTTTAAAGTCTTTTGAATATAGGGTATTTTGTGAATAGGGGAAATGCTCCCGCAAGATATATGCTATTGGAAATAAGGAGTCAAGTCAATGAAATACATAGATCTCACATATACGATTACAGAAAATATGCCTGTTTACCCCGGTACAGAAAAGCCCGTGCTTGAGAGGCTTGAGATAGACGGATACAGAGAGACACTTTTCCATATGTTTTCCCACACAGGAACGCACATGGATGCGCCGTATCATGTCTTTAGGGATGGCAGAAAGCTTGAGGACTACTCCATAGGTGAGTTCACAGGAAGAGCTGTGGTGATTGACGTACCCCACGGAGTAAAGGTGATTGAACCCGATATGCTGAAAGCCGCAGAAGGTTTTGAGTTTATTATTCTCCGCACAGGCTGGGGCGCCAAGTGGGGGACAGATGAATACTTTGAGGGATTTCCGGTTCTTTCACTTAATGCAGCGGAATATGCCGCAGGTTTGGGGCTGAAAGGAATAGGGCTTGACTCCATTTCGGTTGATGAGGTGGGGAATAACACCCTGCCGGTACATAGAGTTCTCTTAGGCAGCGGTATGCTTATTATCGAAAACCTCGCCGGGCTGGAACAACTGCCTTCTGAGGTGAACTTTACCGCACTGCCGCTGAAGTATGCTGATGCGGACGGATGCAGTGTCCGCGCATTTGCTTCTTTTTAGGCAGGCTTTTCAGTAATAGCGAATCTGTCGTCAAATATTTTTTCCAGAACAGAGATTACATCTTCTCTTTTTAATCCCCCTTTCCCGCAGCCGGGCAGGGGGAGCGTTATGCGTTCCAGCTTCCTTTTATTCACTTCTTCCAGAAGCTCCTTTGCGGAACGCTCCACAAGCCGGAGTTCCGCATAGGAAAGCCACGATTCCTCCACAGGGAAGCTGAACACCTTATCGCCCAGATAATGAACCCTGTTGCCTTTCTCTGTTGTCAACCTGCCAAGCTCACATGCTATCCGGGGCAGTTTTGCTGCAACTTCTTTTGCATTGCCCCTGCCCATGTTTGCTTTTCCGTCCTGTTTTACAGTGCCGTTAGTGGTCACAGCTATGTACTCAGTTCCGGCAAGCTCTGTGAGTTCCTGACTGATGAAAAGCATCTGTCAGCTCTTTGAAAACATTTCCATAAACGCCGCAAGCAGTGCGTTTGCTTCCGGTGTTTCATCTATAAGCTCCATTATTTTGTCAGGCTCTTTGATTTTGTGTTTCTGATGTTCTGCATACTGCTCCATTATGAAGGAGTCAAATTCAGGGTGAAACTGAACTCCCCATGCATTTTTTCCGTACCTGAAGCCGTGTATGGGTTCATAGCCGTTTCCCGCAAGCACAACGCAGCCTTCCGGCAGTTTAAGGACTGACTGGGTGTGTGTGGCGTGGGCTGTGAATTTTTTGGGCAGAGTTTTAAAAAGAGGGTCTTTTTTGCCCGCATCTGTGAGTTCAACCTCCACTGTGCCTATCTCCGCACCGAAAGGGTGGTTGTCTACTCTGCCGCCGAGGGCATAGGCAAGAAGCTGATGACCGTAGCAGATACCCAGAAGAGGTATCTCTTTTGCAACTGCGGATTTAATCCATTCCGCTGTTTTTTCGCTCCAGTCATGGTGATCTGTGACCATCTCATGTGCGCCGGAAATAATAATTCCTTCATACTCCGAAGGTTCAGGAAGCTTATCACCGTTCTGAACGTCTATAACTTTTACCTGTTTCCTGAAAGCGCCCATAAAGCGGATTATCCAGTCTGAAAAGCCGCCGTAGTTATCTTCAAGCTCTTTCAGAGTGCTGCCCATTTTCAGTACAAGGAACATATTTACCTCTTAATTATTAAGTTCATAGGCTAAGAATATACCCTCATAAGCAAGTGTTCAAGGGTAAACAGAACAGTAAGGGCGGATAAAATATCAGGGCTTGAGAGTTAAAGGCATTAACAGATTCTGATTTGCGGCTTTCTGACGGGTAGCAGGAGCAGGGGTGATTGTCGGCGGAAATCAGCCCCTGAGCTTTTTTACACCGAAAACCTGTACGAGACTGAGTTCTTCCATAAGGTCTATCAGCCTGTCGTCCCCTATGTACATGTGGATGTGGATTCTGTCCACATTAACAAGCTTCATAAGATAGCCGATAACGGAAGAGGTCATAGAGAGGGAGTCTTCGATTATGAAGGTGATGCTGTCTGCACCTCTGTCAACCATGGACTGTACGACCTCTTTAATTGTCATATAGTTTTCCAGTGTCTTTATGTTGCCTTTGATTTCGACCTGTCTGTCGTGAACATTTATTTCCATACGCATTCTCCGCGGATCGTTTTATAGATTCTTACTTTGTTTCCTTTCTCGTTAAAGTATATATCATCCACAGCGGAAGTAACCATTCTTATTCCGTTGCCTCCGAAAAAGGGTTTTTTCCCTTTACGCTTTCTGCGGGGATCAAACCCCCGTCCATTATCACTGACCTCGGCGCAGAAAACAAGTGAGCCGCCTCTGTTTTCCACCCGTGTTCTTATCTTGATGAATTTGTCAGTCAGGGAGTCTGTTTGTTTAAGGCGCTCATCGTACTTTCCTTCTGTTATGAGCTTTGTTTTCTCTTCAAGTTCAATTTCGAGGCACCCGTGTTCAAACGCATTCATAACAAGTTCGGTGAGAACCCCTGTCATTGAGGCTGCGTCATCATCGGACAGACCGTCTTTTTTCAGCATTGTCTCGACACCGTTTATATAAGTCATAACATCATGAAAAACAGGGGTCACGGAAGTGACATCGGCTTCTCCGCCAATTGATGAATTTATGAAGATAAATGTAATATCGTCATCATAACTGGTAACTGTACTGGAAAGAAAAGTGCGCATGTGCATAAAGGGCGGGTTGTCTTTTATAAGATCATACAGCATTTCTTTATGTTCTGCTGTGTTTATGAAGGTGTTTTCCAGAAGTCCGTCAGTAAAAACAGCCAGCGACAACATTCCTGTTATATCTTCTTTGCCTATCGTAAAACCCTCTGTGGATGACATGAGGGGAGGGTTGTTGCTTTTTATTTTCCGCAGACCGTCAGGCATGGAAACAGAGAGAGACGGCACGGAGAAAAGGGAGTACTCAATCTCTGTGAAAGAACCGTCAATCCGTAGAAAAGCGCAGCTTACTATCTCTTCTTCAAGGAGAACTTTTTTGATATATTCAAGATACCTGCTGATAAGTGTCAGGAGTCCGGAACCGTTGCGCTCGTTGAAGCGATCTATGATGTGGTTGATAAAGGCTATGCTCATGAAAGTGGTCACAGACGCTGAGAGCCCTTTTCCCATTGAGTCTATGAGAAAAACAAATATGCTGCCGTCCGAAAGTCTTCTTATGGAGTAGCCGTCACCGCTTAAGGTATCCAGAGGTTTGTAGAATGTATTTATGAAATAAGGTCTGTCTTCCGTTTCCAGCATAACCCCCTGAAAGTCATTTCTGATCAGGTTAAGCTGTTTTTCAAAGGCGTTTTTCTCCTGAAGTGAGTGATAGCGCTCTTTAAAACGCAGAAGCTCAAGGTCCTTTCTGCGGCTTTCATGTTCAAGTTTTTTGACAAGGACTTTCTGGTAGGATTCTTCCAGCGCACGGCTTATGCTTCTTCTGGTAATGGGCTTCGGCAGGAAGTGTGTTATCCCGCTGTTAAGTGCGCTGATCACCACATCACTCTCATTGTGCCCTGTTACCAGAACAATGGGGGTCTCCGGCTTTTCCTCAAGGATCTCTCTTGCAAGTTCAAGCCCTGTCATCCGTGGCATGTCATGGTCTGTGAAAACAACATCTATTTCACGGCGGCGAAATATTTCCAGCCCTTCATTTCCGTCAGCTGCTGTGAAAACCCGACCTACCATTTGCTCAAGCACAAGCTCCATTGTCCTTCTGTTTACGGAGTTATCCTCCACAATCAAGACATTAAGATTATCGAGCAGACCGCTCAGAGTCATTTATCAGACCTTGAATCTTTTGAGTACCGCAAGCAGACCGCCGGATTTTTCCGAAAGCATTCTCGCAACTTCCTCTACATTCTCGCCTGAGTATTTATTTTCAGTGGAGAGGGCGGTAAGTCTCTGTACGATTTCGATCATTTCCTTCGTTTTAGTGGCTATGATTGTGTTCATCTTCACCACTTCGGAGGATACGTTGACAGTATCGCCCAGCTTGCTTCCTGTGGCATTTGCTTCGCTTATAAGTTCCTTGGAGTTGTCCGCCACTGTTACTATTTTGTCGGATATATCGCTTATCTGAGTGTTTGATTTTTCAACGCCCGTAGTGATCATGCCGATAATTTTATTTATTTCCACCAGTGATGTCTGGGTGCGTTCGGCAAGCTTGCGTACCTCATCTGCAACAACTGCAAAACCCCGTCCGTGTTCACCTGCTCTCGCCGCTTCGATTGATGCGTTAAGAGCAAGGAGATTGGTCTGGTCTGCTATGTCGCTGATTATTGAAAGAACCTGACGGATCTGTGCAGCCTGTTCTGTAAGGTTTTCCATATCTTTTGCAAGAGAAGCCTGACGCTCGCTTTCGCAGATTATTGTACTCACAACATTATTAAGGTTGGTAACAAATTTGGTGAGCATGTTCCGGCTGTCTTCCAGAACTTCTGTGGTGCTGATCGCAAGCTCTTCTGTTTTGTCAAGGTTAGAAGCTATGTTGTTTACGATATGACTGTTTTCTTCTGCCAGACTCGTCATCTCCTGTATGTTGCTGTAGAGAGATTCAGATGTGGAGGAAAGCTCCTCACTGGCGCTGGCTGTCTCGTTGGCGTTGTCCAGTGATGTGATGACGGTATTTTGAACCTTTTCTATGAATGCGTCTATATTGTCAGAGACAAGTTCAAACTCATCACCGCTTTTATAGTTTATTCTTCTTGTCAGGTCACCATCGCCCACGGCGAGGTCTTCTGTGGTGGTTATAAGACCTTTGAGAGGTTTAAGTATTGTCACAAAAAGGATAACGATAACTACCGAGGCTATAAACAAGAACCAGACTATTGTATAAAAAAACTGCTGTGAAGTAACTTTTTTCGCACCGGAAACTGCTTCGTTTATTTCCTTTAAAGGAACAGCCGCCACAAAATAACCTATGGAACTTTCGCTGTTATTTTTAATTTCCTTGGTGACTGTGAAGTAGTTATCTGTAACCGTATAAGCACTGCCTGTGGGAAGGCCTGTTTTCTGAAGCTCTGAAAGCAGTGATGAGTCACCGTTGAATGCCACAGTGTAACTTCCCAGTCTTTCGCCTTTTACCGAAGAGCCGCTGACAAGAATAATGGTTGAAACATCCATGTCCTTTTTCATCTCTTCTGCTATAATATCAGCATTGACAGCTATCTGGAGCGCACCTAAGTAAGTTCCCGCATTATCAGTGATGGGTGCTGCTCCTTTCATACAGAGCCCTTCCGGTGTAACCTCAAATCCGCTGGCAGGAGCTTTGGTCTGCTCTGTCTGCTTCAGAGTGTACCCCGCTTCGGGTGTTATGCCGGTGAAGCCCGCATAGGCAAACGGTGTCAGTCCTTTAGATGTGACAAGAATTTTGATACCTTCAAAATTTTTGTTCTTTTCAAGGCGGTAGTGTATTCTGCCGATGTATTCTCCTGCATATTCAGTATCATACATACTGAGAGAATTCATTATTTCAGAGTTATTTGAGAGAATTACAGCATTTGTGAGAACTGTTTCTGCTGCAGAATCAGCAGTGTGTTGGAGAAAACGCTCTATCTCGGTGACTTTTGTCTTCATAACGTCTTCTTTAACTTTGTTCAGACCGATAATGGAATAAACAGAGTAAACTATAGCCGCCATTGCAACTATTCCTGCAAGCGGGATTAGGAATTTCATAAAGAGTGACAGCTTTCTGACTTTTGGCATAATAAAACCCCCGCACACTCAAACGATATGTTATTAAAAAACCTCAAGCGGTTCAGATGAAAATTTAACAGTTCTTAGAATAACTTTATGAGCGATCTGTGTCAAGAGCGTAACTATATTGAATTATTATAATAAAAATTATCTAAAGCGAAAATAGAAAGCTTGTTCAAAGCATTGTTATGAACAAAAATGTTCATTTGTAAGGGAATGTTTTAATGCTATACTAACAGCCGTGGATAATCTGCTGCTCTGCCACCCATTCAAAACTGGAATATTTTATTGCGCTTATATCATTAATAGTGAGCCTGAGATTCTCTAACAATTTTGCATTTATAGACGCTGAACAGTCATCAGATGTTTCAATAAGGCGGAGCAGATCTCCCAGCTTGCCTTCTCTTCTTTCTATGGCATCCTGTATTGTTCCTTCAATATTCAATGAGTTTATAAGTTCTGAAGGAGAAATACCAAATATTACATCCAGCATAGATATTAGTCCTGTAAAATATGCGTCCCCTGATGTTCCTGAACTTTCTCCGTAAACCCGTGCGGCGAGAAGCTCCATTGCTCTGGCACGCAGAAGAACAGTTTCCAGAAGCGGACTGCGTCTGTTATCCTTGTTTTTTGAGGCATACAGCATAATTATCAGCCATTTTTGGAGCTGCTGTCTTCCGAGGAGGCTTATAGCGTGTCTTATGGAGCGGACTTCTGAACGAATGAAAAAAGATGAGGAGTTGAGAAGTTTTAAAAGCTTAAGGCTGAATTCCGGCTGGAGCTTGAATTCGGTTTCTATCTTGTCAAGAGAGCTGTCGCTGCCGAGAAGGTTGAGGAGTTTTAAAATTGATATTTTGGACGGTTCAATGGCGGATTTGGAAATTATATTAGGGCGTGCGAAATAATATCCCTGAAAAAGCTCGAATCCTGCTTCCAGAGCGTTTTGATAGTCTTCCTGCGTTTCAACCTTTTCTGCAAGCAGCTTTGCGGGAAATTTTTTCAGTTCACGGGTTCTGTATCTGATGTCATTGTCGCTGGTGAGGGAGAAGTCAACCTTTATGTAATCCGCAAGAGGAAGGAGGGAAGCAAACATCAGCATATATTCATCTGAAAAAAACAAATCATCAAGGGCGAAGCGATAGCCTTTTTCTTTGTAGTATTTAATCCTTTCTATCAATGGTTTGGAGACGACTGTGTTTTCAATTATTTCAAAAACAAGGGTTTCCGGAGGCAGCACGTCAAGTATGTCCTGCATGATAATGTTTTCATTTATATTGATAAATCCGTCTTTCCCGCCCAGAAGCTTTTCAAGACCGAAGTTTTGTATGATATTCACGAGAACCCTAGCTGTTGCAGATGTATTATCACTTATAACGGCAGATGATTCTCCGGGATTGCGGAAAAGCAATTCATAACCGCAGGTGAAGCCTTCTTTATTGAGAATAGGCTGCCTGCCCAATATCAGTTCTTCATAATTCATCAAAAAAATCCTTAGCTTGTGTTTTGTTTCCTGCATTAAAATATAAGCTCGTGCAGTTGATAGTGAAAGGTCAATTTTATTTTTTTAATAAAATTTCTGTCACATCCCTTAAAACAAAGCCGCTTATGAACTTTTGTCTTTTTGATCAGTCGTTATAATAGCAATAAAGTTGTCTTTTATCAATGATATAATTCAGACATATTTTATGTTGTTTTGTTTGGTTTTCAGACAAATGTTTATTTAATTATCAAATAACAGAAGCTTTAACAAGAAGTTGACAAACTTAAGTATTGCAGTTTGCCTCATCATACCTTATTCATTATATGAAAGGAGATTTGTTATGAGGATAAAAGATCCGGTAAGCGGTTTTTCGCATCTGGCAGGGGCATTGATGTCTGTTGCTGCATTGACTGTTCTTGTGGTTCTTTCCGCTATGAACGCAACTGCATGGCATATAGTATCTTTTTCTGTTTATGGTTCTGCAATGATACTGCTTTACGCTGCCAGCGCTGCGTATCACCTCATTCCTTTGAATGAAAAAGGCACCCGTATTCTCAAAAAGCTTGACCACGTTATGATATTTATGATGATAGCCGGAACCTACACCCCGTTCTGCCTTGTTCCTCTCCGCGGAGGCTGGGGATGGACAATATTCGGCATCGTCTGGGGCTTTGCAGTAGTGGGCGTATTTTTCAAACTTTTTTATATTAATGCGCCAAGGTTCCTTTCAACAAGTATATATCTGGCAATGGGGTGGATAAGCATTGTGGCTATTTATCCCATAGTTAAGAATATTCCGGCAGGCGGCGTAATCTGGCTCGCTTCTGGCGGAGTGCTGTACAGCATAGGGGCAGTGATATACGCCCTTAAAAAACCCAACCCCTGGCCGGGTGTTTTCGGTTTCCATGAAATCTGGCATATCTTTGTTCTTGCAGGGAGTTTTTGTCATTTCATGGTTATGCTTTTATATGTGCTTAACATTTAGCTTTAAAATTATTTTTTAAAATTGCAAAAAAATGATTCTTTTTTTTGCAATTTAGGGTATTATAAAATCAGAGCAAAGAGTACAGTTTAGTTACCAGACGAGTACGAGTCGAGCATAATCACCGATTATCTAAGGCAAGTTGAACTGGAAGTTTCAAAACTGTAGTTCTTTTACTACTTTTAACAGGAGACTATTCATGCAAGAAGGAACTGTAAAATGGTTCAATGAGACTAAGGGCTACGGCTTCATAGCCAAAGATGACGGTGATGACATTTTCGTACACGTAAGCGCAATCGCTAAATCCGGCTTCAAGACACTTGAAGAAGGCGAAAGAGTTAAATTCGACGTTGAAAAAACTCCCAAAGGTCTTGCCGCTGTTAATGTTGTAACTGCGTAAGCTTTTAGGACAAAATAGCAAAACACAAAACCCGGTCAGTATTCTGATCGGGTTTTTTTTTATCTTACACACAACACATTTTTCATATTGGTATTTTATTTTCTAAATTTGCTGTTAAAAATAATTATGTATTTTTGGTGGAGTGTGAGATGCACAGAAAGCTCAAAAATTGTTTAAATGTTTTTCTTATTCTATTTTTATTAGGCTGCGGCTCAGGATCAGATAACTCAGACAACGAACCTTCAACGTATCTTATAATGGGTATTGCAACAGCCGGTGAACCTGTTTCCGGTGCAGATGTTTCTGTTTTTGATGAAGATGGCAGTTTAGTGAGAACTTTTACTGCTGAAACCAAAGAAAACGGGACATTTCTTGTATCGGTAGACTATGGTGCAGTACAATATGGTTATTACCTTGAAATTACCGGCGGACGGTTTGAATCTTCCGGAACCATTTTTAATGACGTCCTTAAAGCCAATGTTAATGCTTCCCTGGTAAAAGAACGCCGTATGATACATGTTGGTTATGCTTCAACTCTTGTTTCAGAGTTTATATCACGTTACGGTGAAACAGATTTTGATGCTGCTGAAGCTGTTGTGGCAGAGTTTCTGACGATACCTGTTTCTCAGGGACTGCTCACTGATATAAACTTCTATTATACCGACTTTTCAGAATCAGAGTTTTCTTCTGCTGCATCAGGGTATTCGAGTCTTGATGATTTTAATACCTTTCTGCTTAATGAACTTGAATTAGGGCACAAACACAGCTTTTCCGGAGAACCTATGCCCAAGGGAGCATTAGCTGCTGCTTTTGCAAAAGGGCTAGTGGAAGGTGCCGGTCAGCAGATAGGAGACCGTGCAACAGGCTGGGTACTTGATGAAATTTTTGGAGAATCAAACGAACCCTCTGTCCCTACCGGTGAAATTCTTGATGCCATTACAGATGTCAGCAATGAAATAAAAGAAATAAGGGCGGAGCTGGAAAAATTTCAAGTTCAGATCAGTCAATCACTCCAGCTTATTCTGACGCAGACAGAACGCAATGAGTACACTACTCTTGTTACCTCCCTCTCTTCCAGCATAGTTAAAATCCAGCGTCTTCATGATACTCTTTTGTTTATTACAGTACATGCCGCTGGTTCCGATGATGAAGACTGGAAGATGCTTGTAAGTGATTTTGAGAAGCAACTGAACATTATTGAACTTGAAGAGATTTTGAGACAATTCCAACGTGTTATGAGTGGTTCAACCGATACCAGCAGTGCGATCAATCTGTGGGGTAATATCAATATTAAATACGCCTTCTCAAAACAAAATCACCAGGCACTTTTTAATCAGTTTGAAATGTATGCTAATCTTCAGCTCATCACTCTCCAGCTTATTCTGGAAAAGCGTCATAAATCTAAAACAGGAATGCCTGCTTCATACTATGTTGATCTGTATCTTGAAGGAATGAAAAAACAGTCAGAGATTTTTATGAGCAGAGTTGAAGCAATGATGGCTGTTTCCCAAAATACAAGACTTTATAATAACTCGCATCCGTACAGAGACACTGATTGGTTTGTTTCTATAAGCGCCTCTCACACTCTTCTTAATTCTTCAACGAGAGAATCAGCAGTTCTTGCAGAGGCGGATAATCTTGTTGCAAATTATCTTGTGATTGAACCTGAGCTTACTGTAAGACTTGCCCTGCCTATGATTTTAGTTCCTGATAACTGGATCAAAGATGCCCCGATGGTGCTTGTTCATCAGGAAACATCTGCTGAGTATGTGCCGGACACAACTTATCAGTACAGTCCTGAACTTCCGCTCACTGGTCATGAACCGACCGATTCGAATCTTTGGAAGCAGTATTGGTTTATCAACAGATATGTTTTCAATGATCTTCCTGCAGGAACATACAGAATCAAAAACTCTATAAACTCAACAATGCCTGTTTATCATGGAATGCAGATGATCCATAATACATATCTTGAATATGATATTATTCCCGCTTCTAACAGGCAGAGTAATGTTCTCATAACGACTTATCTGAATCAATGATCTAGTAGATTAGGTATATTTTAAAATCAGGATACCAAAAAGATGATAGGCCCCCACAAATGGCGGGCTTATCATTGGGCTATATAAGAATGTGTCTCAAACATCTCCATGGATGGAGATGCGCCGTGCGTAGCGAAGGTCGGTTTATCCGACCGCGAGCGATTTAAGCCGCCCCCACGGATGGATTGGGAATATCATTGTGATTATATTTTGAATGTGTCTCAAACATCTCCATGGATGGAGGTGCGCCGTGCGTAGCGAAGGTTGGTTTATCCGACCGCGAGCGATTTAAGCCGCCCCCACGGATGGAGGGCGGCGATTATTATTAGAAGTTTTCGATCATAAGTTCAAAGTGTTCCTGTTTGTGAGCGCAAGTGGGGCATACGCCGGGTGCTTCAAAGCCTTCGTGTATGTGTCCGCATACCAGACATTTCCATTTAACAACTACGTCTTTCTTGAACACCATGCCGTTTGCGAGGCTGTCTGCAAGTTTACGGTATCTGTTTTCATGGTGAGCTTCGATTGCTGCTATGCGTGTGAAAAGAGCTGATACCTGAGGGAATCCTTCCTCTTTTGCTATCTGAGCAAATTTGGGGTAGAGTATTTCCCACTCTTCATGTTCACCGTCAGCAGCGTAAAGAAGGTTGTCTTTGGTGCTTTTATAACAGACAGGGTAGTCCGCATTAACATTTACCATAAGGGGAGCAGCATCGCCGAGACCTTCAAGAGCGTAGTCGAAGAATCTTTTTGCGTGAACTCTTTCATTATCAGCTGTTTCAAGGAAGATATTTTCTATCTGACGGAAGCCGTCTTTTCTTGCCTGTGAAGCGTACATAGTGTATCTGCCTCTCGCCTGAGATTCTCCGGCAAAAGCTTTCATAAGGTTTTCAAGGGTTTCTGTGCCTTTAAGTGATTTTGACATTTCGTCTGCCTCCTTTTAAATATGTGTTTAAGTCATATTACTTCAATTATGGCTCTTTAAAAAGCATAATCGCAAATATTATCAATAAAAAATATTAATTAATAAAATTTATTATGTCAAGTATTAAGTACAGGTATTTAAACAAAATTGTTTATATGTTTTATTTGTATGAGATTAAAAGAAAAGTCAACGAAAAGACTGAAATTAACCCTCCCGGAGAGGTGACTTCCGGGAGGGCAGCGGTATAAAGCAAGAAGGTTGTAAATTATTTTCAGTCAAGTCCCGGTGGGGGGAACTTGCTGCACAGCTCCTTGACATCCTTAGCCGTTTTGGCCAGGAATTCTTCGTTCTGCCAGTTATCTATAACTGCGCTGATAAACTCAGCGGTTTTTCTTGTTTCCTCTTCTTTGAAGCCTCTTGAAGTCACAGCGGCAAGTCCAAGCCTGATTCCGCTGGGGTCAAAGGGTTTTCTTTTGTCATAGGGAACAGAGTTGCAGTTGAGAACTATGCCTGCGTCATCAAGTGCTTTTGCGGCCTGTTTGCCTGTGATGTTCTTATTAGTGAGGTCAATGAGGAGCAGGTGATTGTCTGTTCCGCCTGTAACAAGCTGAAATCCTTTTGAAAGGAGAGTCTCAGCCATTACTTTTGCGTTTTTGACTATCTGATGACCGTATTCTTTAAATTCAGGCGCCATAGCCTCTTTAAGTGCCACAGCGATAGCGGCAGTTGTGTGGTTGTGGGGTCCGCCCTGTATTCCGGGGAAAACAGCCTTATCAATAGCTGCCTTGTACTGCTCTTTGCAGAGAACCATACCGCCTCTGGGTCCTCTAAGGGTTTTGTGAGTTGTCGTAGTTACAACATCAGCATAAGGAACTGGGTTGGGGTGCGCTCCGGCTGCAACAAGACCTGCGAAGTGCGCCATATCCACGAAAAGGATTGTGCCAACTTCGTCAGCGATTTCACGGAATTTTTTGAAATCAAGCTGACGGGGGTATGCTGAGTGACCGGCTATGATCATTTTGGGTTTGTTTTCTATTGCAAGTTTTCTGATTGTATCGTAGTTGAGGAGTCCCGTTTCCTCATCAAGCTCGTAGGAAACTATTTTGAAATATTTTCCGGTGATGCTCACAGGGGAACCGTGTGTGAGGTGTCCGCCGTGGGGCAGAGCCATGCCCATAACTGTATCGCCGGGTTTTACGAAAGCAAGATAAACGGCAAGGTTCGCAGGGGAACCAGAGTAGGGCTGAACATTGGCGTGATCAGCACCGAAAAGTTCTTTCGCTCTTTCGATTGCGATTTCTTCAATGGGGTCAATAAACTGCTGACCTTCATAGTAACGTTTGCCGGGGTAGCCTTCAGAGTATTTGTTGGTGAGAACAGTCCCAGATGCCTCAAGAACGGCACGGGTAACATAGTTTTCCGAAGCGATAAGACGTATCTTGTCTATCTGCCTCTGTTCTTCTTTGATGATTAGATCATAAACGGCGGGGTCAAAACTTTTGAGATTCTGCATTAAAATCCTCCCGTACGCCCGGGCACAAAAAAACGCCCGAACAGTTCTAAGAACAGCCCAGACGCACGACTTTAAGCATATATTACCGTACTTCCCGGGGGTGATCCCCCTTAATCTGCGTCAGTCGTACGGACGAGTATTAAATAGGCTATTTAAGAGCGAATGTCAAACCCTAATTTGAAATAATTCAAGCATATGGGAAGCAGGGGACCTGCTCCCTTCAGAATTATTTCTTGCTGTTTTCCAGTAGTTTGCCGAAATATCTGGATTTAATCTGTTCGCTTGCCATAGCCTGTTTGATGGGCGGAAGCTTCAGAATTGCCCCTAAAACCGCAGCCATAGCTCTGTGGGAAAAGAGGGCACGGTTATCGAATATGAGGTGTTCAAGCCCTCCTCGTTCAATCGCCATCATCACTGCCTTGTGAACTGAGTTTTCCGGTGTGATAATCCTTTTTCCCCTGTATTTCATTGTAATAGCCTTAGTAGGGCATACTCTAACGCATACTCCACAGCCTAGGCATGTTTCGTCATTCAGTTTAACTTTCTTTCTTTTCGGTTTATGCGGATCATTAGCGGATACCATACCCAATGCCTCAACAGGACAGACTTCTGCGCATTTTCCGCAGCCAGTGCAGGCATGATCGTCAATTTCCGGTATATAGTTTGATGTATGCACAGGATTCATGATGCCGAATCTGCGTGCTGCTATCATTGCCTCGCAGCAGCATCCGCAGCAGTTGCATATGAAGCTGACCTCTTTCTTTACATTTTCGCCGAACTGAACAAGGTTACTGTCGTATGCCTGCTGAAGAAGGTCGATTCCTTCTTTTTCATCCACTCTGCGTGCGTAGCCGTGGCGGATGAGGGAGTCTGCAACTGTGCCGAAGGTCATACAGATGTCCATAGGAGCATCACACGCCATGCCCATATGCGCCATCTTGTGACGGCAGTAGCACATGCTGACGCCCATATGTTCGGAGGTATTGATAACCTCACTTGCTTTTTCATAGTCCAGAATATGCATGCTGTTTTCTTCGCCGAGGGCACTTTCATTAACAAAAACACGCCCAAGCTGGGTTTCACCCCGCACAAAAAGAGATTTTATGAAATCTTCCTCGACAGTTATGTACTGATAAAAAAGATCGCTTAAGTGTTTCTGGTCGATGTCGCCCCTTGTACGCATCATGGAAAATTCAAAAAATCCTGCCATTGGCGGAGGAAGAACATACTGTGTTTCTTTGCCGACTTCCATATCAAGTATAAGGACTTTATCTGCAAAGGAATCCAGCCGTTTTTTTGCTTCTTTTTCGGAAATTTTCCATATTTCAGCCGCCTGTTTGGCTGTAAAAGGTTTTATGGGAATCTGGGCAAGATAACCTGCTTCCTCCTCGCTCATGAGGACAGAGAGTATTTTGAAAAGATTTTCGCTTAAAGGAGCGCCCTGCGGAAAGCGGTTCAGCCTGTCTGCAAGCTCCCTGAAACCGTTCCTTGCTGTGAGATGTGCCATATTATGCCTCCCATATTTATTATAACAGAAAAAGCATAAACGAAAATAAGTTGAAAGAGATATTCGTAATGGGGTTCATATTCATACGCCATTATGAAAATGCAAACCTGAACGGTTCTGCTTTTTGGATTAACCGAAACTCTTTAACATTAAATGGATTAATGCTGTGCAAAGAGAATATTATTTCTGACAAATATTCATAATACAAATAATATAGAGCAGGCAGTAAATATGAGGAACAGTTTAATTAGAACATTGATTTTATATACTGATCACATTATGATGTTCTGGGAAATAAAGAAGAAATATATGTTCATGAGGGATGAGCAGGAGGTTAACAGTGATTAAAAAATTGTTATTGCTTACGGGAGTTGTCTGTATTTCCCTGTTTCAGGCAAATGCCGAGACGTGTGTCACGGCTGAGTGCCATGCAGACATAAAACAGTATGAGGTGCTTCACGCCCCGGTCGAAGCGGACGAATGCACCACATGTCATTTGATGGATGATTATGAACAGCATATAGCCAAACCATCAGAGTTTCATGAGTTTACATCACCGGCGGATGACGGTCCTGTCTGCCTTGTATGCCATGATGAAAAGGGCGGGAAAGAGTTTGTACATGCTCCGGTTGAAGGCGGAGACTGTACCGCATGCCACAACCCGCACGGTGGAACGAATCAGTATATGCTTATTACCGCAACAGAATCTGAAACATGCTTTCAGTGCCATGAAAATGATAAAATGAGCAAAAAATTCCTCCATGGTCCTGTGGGGGCAGGAGAATGTGCCTCATGCCATGATCCGCACTCTTCAGACCATCAGTATCAGCTTAAAGCTGCTAAGGATGAACTCTGCTTCATATGTCACTCTGACAAAAAAGAGGATCTATCAAAGGTAAGTGTCCATGCTCCCGTTGCGGACGACTGTACTCTCTGCCACGATCCCCATAACTCGGATACTAAATTTCATCTTAAGGCAGAGGACGAAAAATCACTGTGCCTCACATGCCACGGTGATATGGATCCCGATTTCAAAGAAAATATTCTTAACGCTAAATATAAACATCAGCCTGTTGAGGACGGAAGCTGCGGAGAATGTCACAATCCTCATGCGTCTGACTTCGGTCAGCTTCTCCGCTCAGATACAAAACAGATATGTTTTGAGTGCCATAAGGATCTCGGCAACAGGATAGAACATTCGCAGTATATTCATGCTCCGGTGGAGTTTGACGGCTGCAACGCCTGCCATAATGTACATGGTTCAGGTAATCCGTTCATCCTTTATGAGCATTTCCCCAAAACGTTCTATAACCAATACACAGACGGGATGTACAAGCTCTGCTATGAGTGCCACGATACGGGTAATCTCGAATCCGCCACCACTGACGGTACAGGCTTCCGCAACGGCGAACAGAATTTGCATTATCTGCATGTGATGATTCCCGGTAAGGGAAGAAGCTGCAAGGCATGCCACGAGGTTCATGCCTCTAATCAGCCGCTTCATATCAGAAGCAGTGTGCCTTTCGGCTCCGGCGGGTGGGAACTGCCTATCAAGTTTACACGTACGGAGAGTGGCGGAACATGCGTTGTCGGCTGCCATAAACCAAAAACCTATGACAGGGAAAACGTATTCCAGAACCCTTAAGGAGGTTTTATGAAGAAGACTGCACTTACACTTATTGCTGTATTTATGACCTTAGGGGTTTTTGCTTTTCCTCTCAAAGAGTTGAAAGAAGGTGACAAAGTGGAGATGAAAAACTTCACGTACGCTTCCGGTGCATACACTGACAAAGAGGATAAGGCACCGCTAAAAGTCCTTCTCCTTTGGAAAGGTGATAAAAGGCTGAGTAAAAACACTTTTGAGGAGTTTAAACAGTTCTGCGCTAAAAGTGATGTTGTCTGCGTTTCTGTTGAACTTGGGGTCAGTGAACAGCTTGAGCCGGCAGAGAATGTTATTTATGCTTCTGATAATGCCAAAATGACCGATTCATGGGGGATTTTTACTCTGCCTGTGACCCTTGTACTGGACGGAGATAATAAAATTATCCACGGAATAGGCTTTGAAGGACAGTACAAGGCGAAGCTGGAAAAGTTTATAGAGCTTAAGCAGGGCAGGATAAGCGAAGCGGAATACAATAATATTACGAATGTTCAGGGGGTTGATAAGACTGTCAGCAGGCTGCCTGAGATCAACTTCGCTAAAAATATGATAAGAAGCGGGCAGGCTGACGATGCCCGCAAACGCCTCGAAGGCATAGATACTGCCTCTCTGAACGACACCGAAAAAACAAGGATCGCTGAGGCGTATTTCATGCTTAAGGAATATCCCGCCGCGCTTGAAGTGCTTAAAGGCATAGGCAATACAGTGCCGGAAGTGAAGTTCCTTCTCGGATACGCATATATGCAGACCGGACAGTTTGATGCCGCTCTCAGCCAACTTGAATCAGTTAAGGACATCTACCCTCGCAAAGAGCGCATCTATTACGCCCTCGCCAAAATCTATTATGAAAAAGATATGTATAAGGAAGCGGCGGACTACTTTAACCAGTGTTGTGAAATCGTTATAGATTTCTAAATTATCGAATAATATAAGAGGACACCTTTCTTTAATGAAAAAGAAAGGTGTCCTCAAACTCCTTCCAAAGAAACCAAATATAATCCAGAAAAACTAAATTGAGGAGAACATTAAGCTCTCCAGACTGCCGGAATATATACTTTTAATGGAACCTGTTCTTTGAGGGGTTTGGAAATCTTTTTCCCGTAAAAGACGAGTAATGAAAGATATAATTTTACTGATCAAAAAAACCCTCCGTAGAGGGCTTTTATTGTTTATGAATAGTGATTTATAAGATTGTTGCTAAAATAGGTTTGTCTTATCCCCGTAGCCTGCACCGTGGTAGTGGCAGTTTGTGCAGTTTGAGTCATAGCCGCTTGGGTGGGTTACTTCCTGCAATCCGTTTCCTGTAATTGCTCCGTCCGGACTCATATGGCAGAGAGCGCAGAGTTCGGTGAAGTTATTGCCCACGACACTCACAGGAGCATTCAAGGCTGTACCGTCCGCAAGGGCTGCACTGTCGCCGGATTGAGTTATAAGGTACGTATTGTCTGATGTATGTACATCATGGCAGTGCGTACAGCTTACTTCCATTCCGCTTGTGTAGCCTGAGCCGGGTCTGAACTGTCCGAATGATTGCCCCATACCGTCTTTTGCTCCGTGTATATCAGCGGTGAACGTGTTGCCGAACAGACCTTTGAAGGTATCGTAAATATTGGTGAAATCAGCGTCAAAAGCCAGTGCGGGAGGAGTCTTGCCGAATGCACCGTTTCCATCATGGCAGTTAAGACAGAATGCGCTTATGTCACCGTAGGCGGCTGAACTCTGTCTGAAGTCTCTTGTGAGGCTTATGGAGCCGTTCATATCTGTGTATTGGTGGCATACCACACAGTCGGAGTTGCCTATTTTGCCGTTTCCGTCAAGGTCGTGCATTGTGGTGTGACCTCCGAAAAGGCCGGCAGATGCCACTATAGATGGGTTTGCATGGCAGAGGGTACATTGATAACTTTCCGCTGTTATGCCTTTGATACCGTTTGTGCCGTGGCAGTAGAGGCATGCGCCTGTGTCACTGGCGTCAACTTTTCTGAAGCTTGAAGCCAGAGCAGGGTTATAGTCGTGTATTTTATCAAGCTGTGCGGAAGGGTGGCAGAGAGAACAGTCCTCCCTTTCCCATCCGCTGTGACTTTTTGAATCTGTAAGCTGCGGAATGCCTATAATATTTTTCTGTGCAGAAGAGTTGCTTGAGCTGTTGCTTCCGCAGGCTACGGCAGATGCCAGAACCATTAATGATACTATGCAGTAAATAAAAACTCTCACGGATTCACCCCGTTTTATTACTCTGTAATTGTTCATCGTTTGGTATCCTTATGGCAGTCTATGCAGAAGGATGCCTTGTGGCAGCTATCACAGGATGCAGGATCCATCATAGCCTCAACCGAGTGGGTGAGCTTGAAGGCCCTGGGATGTCTGTATCCGTCTTTTGCATACTGCTGGCTGTGGCAGCTCTCACAGTACCAGTCAGAGTGACAGCTTTCGCAGCTTTTTTTGTCCAGTGCAGCGGGAACAGCATGGAGCTTTGTCCACTGCGTGAGATGGTCTTCCGGTTTCATGGTTTTCAGGTTGTCATGGCACACATAGCAGTTTTGGGGAGCTGAAACAACCTTGGTTATCTCTTCCTTGTGGCATGTGTGGCATGTGTTGTCGATCTTAAGTTCTGCACCGATCTTAAAATCGCTCCCTTTGTTTATAAAGGTTTCTATATCCGGCAGTTTGTGGCAGTAGAAGCAGTCCTTCTTTTGCTCAAACAGAATGTTTACGTGTTGTTCGTGGTTGAACTTAACGTACGGAGACTGGTAGTAAAACTTCGTACAGCCGAACAGAAGAACCGGCAGAACCAGTAAAAACCATATGAATCGCTTATTCATCTATTTTCCTCAGTATAATTTTTATTACTTGTCAGAAGCTGTAAGTAGCTTTCACACCGTATCTGTTTTCGGGCAGATAACGTGTTTCCCTGTTGTTTTCCGCATAAACGCCCACGGTGAGATCTTTTATTACGTCATATTCAATCTCGCCGTATATTGAGTATATGGAGTCTTCTTTATCCATGCCCGCCGTACCGTTTATTATTTCAGAACGTCCGACATACTCTGCCTCGAAACTGAACCGAAATTCTCTTGTTATGCTCCAGTCGAGGGCGAAGCTTAAGCCGTTTGCCTCGGAATCGCTGCCGTCATAGATGTAAATCTCAAAGTTCGATGTGAGACCATGACTTTTGAAATGATTAACATTAGCGCCGAATTTGTAGATATCCCCCGTTATCCATTCTCCGAAGTTATTCAGCAGAACAGTGTGAACGGTGCCCTGATAAACTGTGTAGTGGTCGTTTATTGCATATTCCACAGTGTAGGAGTATCTGTCTTCCTTGCCGGAGGAAAAGTTGGTTATTATAAGCTCTCCCAGCCTGTCGGAACCGTCTTCAACCCTGATTCTTGTGACATCAGCAATAAGACCGAGCTTTTTATAGCGGGCATAGACCCTTGCCATGCCTCTGTAGATGTCATCATCTTCCATATCGTAGTCTATCTTACCGTCAAGGGAGATAAAAACTGTTTTATCAGTAAGGGAAACAAACCTTCTTCCCAAACCCACACCGAGGAGTTCCTGAATTGTTCTGTCTCCGTCCTCTTCCTTGGAGTATGAAACATACCCTGTGTAGTTTTTAACACCATTGAGGAAGATGCGTCCGCCGTAGAGCCTGTCGCCTGTGTCACGGAAAGATTCGTTTATGTGCCTGTCATCAGAATCGAAATACTCCGGTACGCCGCCGAAAATTGTGGCGCCGAAATAGTAGTCTGTTCTCACAGTGGCTTCTGCTCCGTCAAGGGTGAGGAATCTGTTTCCGAGATATGAAAATCTGCCGAGTTTGATTTCAAGGGCTCTTTCAAAGCTGCTGAATTCAAGGGAGGCTGAATATATGTCTGTGAAGCTTTCCCCATCTTCTTCTGAGTATGTTCCGTGAAAATTAAATCCGAGATAAGGGTTAAGCAGCCTGACATTGTCGAGTATCAGCGTGTTTTCCCATGTCCCTTCGGAATCCCCCCCCTTCTCCTCAGAGTGTTCATAAGAAGTAGAGAAAGAGCCGTCTATGCCGAATGAATAAGCATTCTGCATTGAGCCCGCTAAAAGAACAAAAATTAAAAATCCCCTTAATAGTTTCACTCTGTTCTCCTGAAATTAAAATGAAGTAAGGTCATCTATGGACAGCTCAAGCAGTCTTGAAGCGTAACTGTAGTTATGCAGACCGTAGCTTTTGTCCGATTTTATAAAGTTGTAGTTATAGGCGGCACGGTTCAGAGCAGTTATAAGAGCGCTGCTGCCTGTTACAGTGTTGTAAGAAGCAGAAATTTCGCTGTCTGAAGCTCTGCCTGCAAGGGTATTGATCCTTGCCTGAAGAGTCGCCATAAGTGTTCTTACAGATTCTGTTCTGCCCAGATAGTCGTACCTGCCGTCTGTGTCAACCGCTACGCCTGAATGGCAGGAGCTGTTGCAGTATGTGAGCCTGTCGCTGCTGTTGACGCTCATGGTCATAACGTGGGTTGTGCCTGCTCCTCTCTTCATATGGCAGTCTGCGCAGTCAAGCGCTGCTTTATGGGCAGAGGTGAGTACAATTGTTTCTCCGTAGGTGTGTCCGCCCTTGCCTTCAAACATTTCAGCCTGAGAATTGTGGGGAACGGAACCTATTCCTGCTCCGTTTGTATTATGGCATGTGTAGCATATCTTGCCGTCGCCGGCGTTTACACTCACTGTGCCGTCATGAAGAACAAGTTCCGCAGTGCCGGAAATCCTGAGCTGGGCGTTGTGCCCGCCTTCTCCGTGAGGGTCATGGCATACGTTGCAGGTTATTCCGCTTACTCTGTCTGTATCTTCAAGTTTGATCTCTTTTCCGAATATCATGCCCAGTGCGCCTTCACCTGTGTGACATTTAAAGCAGGCGCTGTTGGTGACGGAAGGACTGGCGGTATTAGCGTTTTCATGGGTGCTGCTGCCAGCATTGTAAAATTCTGCGAAGTGAAATCCGCCATTATGGCATGTAAGGCATACTCCGGAAGAGATAGATGCAGATGTCGGGTGACCGGAGATAGATATTATTCCGTTAAGCCCGCCGGATATTTCAGCCGAAGGACCGTGGCAAGCTTCACAGGTTACACCTTTAAGGTGAGAAGAAGCAGTCGAGGTATCGGTATTTACTGTCATTGTATCATCGAAGCCGTAAGCTTCAGGATGGTCATCAATTCCGCTGTCGTCTCTGTCAGGGAAGAACATTCCTGTTGCGTGGCATGTTGCACAGGATGTGCTGTTTATTGCTGCTACTGCTGGGTTGTAGGATATTGCATGGCTGCTTGCAGTCCATGCGGAGATAATTTCGCCCCTTAGGATCTCTCTTCCGTACATGTCAGTGTATTCAGGTGAGTTGATTGATCCGCTGTGGCAGAAAAGAAGGCAGTACGGTCTGTTGTTGTCTTTGTCGTATGAATAGCTGAAAGCGTTTATTGTAAGGTTTTCAGTGGTATTTTTTGTGCTTCCTGTTACGGATGCTGTTACGGTGTACTTACCTATTGAATCAGGGACAAAAACTGTTTCTGTTCCTGTGTCAGAGTGGAATGCAGCTCCATTTGATTTTCTTACACTCCATTGAACATTAAGAACCGACTCTCCGAAAGTATTTTCATCTATACCGAGGGCAACTCTTTCACCGGGCTGAACATTCGCAGTTCCCCTTATTATATCGGGAAGAGGCATTCCCAGACGCTCAAAAAATTCATTGTCATCCATTGCTTCTCTGAAGCTTTTGGAGAGGAGTTTGATAATTTTCTTTGTCTGCGGTTCTTCGGCTTCATTCAAATATCCGGCAAAAAAAGTTAAGGGAATGCTTGTCGCCGCACGGATGATATTTGCTGCCGGTTTGGTTGAGGTCTGAATTACTGCGTGATCGTTTATCAATGCAAGGAAAACTGTGTTGGCGTCTGTCGCTGATCCTGAAAGGGAGTAGGGCAGGGTGACAACAGCATTATAAATTACAGCCGGGGGAGTTGAGGACGCCTTATCGGTGAACCTCACGGAAAACAGGGGCGAAAGAGCTGTATAGCTGTCTTTAACATAAACAGAGTCAGTCTTTTCTATGTAAACAGTGCTGCCTGAAAGAGCAGGTATAGTTCCTGTAATAGAGAACCCTTCAAATGCACCTGTGCCTGTGTAGCTGAGTGTTCCGTCAGATGAGATTTTGACGGAGGTAATAGTCCGTGTGTCATCATTGACAGAAGGTTTTATACTGTCGCTTCCGCCGCATCCTGCTATATAAATGACGCTGAGTAAAATCAATAAAAGTCTGGTAAATTTCATATAATATCCTCTTTAAAGCTTCAGTTACCTGCTGCGTTATGCTTGTCAGTGAGAACCTTGAGGAGTTCTGCTGTGCTTTGTTCTTCATGGCACTTGGCGCAGAGTTCTTCTCTGCTGATTTTATCCGTGCTTAAAAGCAGCGGGTCGCTTGAGTAGTGGGGCGTGTGGCAGTCGGCACAGTCAAGAGTTTTGTTCAGCTTTGCTACAAAAACTTTGTCTACCGGATGGAACTTGATATAACTTTTCTGGTGGTAGTTGAAACCAAGTTCATTGGATGCGTGGCAGCTGTCGCACAGTTCGTTGACGGGTTTCCGCAGATGAGTCTTATCTGTGGACTTATGGGGCGAATGGCATATTGTGCAGAAACCTGCGGCAACCGGACCATGTATATACTGGGCTTTCTGCATTTGGTTGTTAAAATTTTCATGACATTTGAGACAGGTTACAGAAAAAGGCTCCTGAGGGATAAGGTTATTGTCCTTCTCGTGACACACAAAACATTTAGCCTGTTTTACAGGTGCATGAACCCATGTTCCCATAAACTTATCCCTGTGGCAGTTGACACAGTCATTAAGATTCTGAAACCTGTGACAATTCAGGCATATCTCTTTTCTGTCGCTGCTGTGAAAGTTCTGGTAGCTTTCTGTCCAGTCTGTAATTGTGGTTGGTGAGTCAACCTTGTTCACCTGAACGGTCATAACGGTTTTACCCTGTGTTACGAGGATCGTATTGTCACCTTCATTGAGCTTCAGGATAGTCATAAGCATATAAAACTTTTTGCCGTCCGCTCCTTTGGATTCAATGAGTTTTTTAACGTTTTTCTCACCGTTGATCTCTATGGTGACAGGGTCATTTACAGACGATCTCCCTATTATATGTATGTCACTCACTGACTTAACTTTATCAGTGATCGGGAAAATTATTTCAAGCTGAGCAAATGCCTGCGGAGTAAGCAGGAAAAGACTACTCAGAACCAGTATTATAATTTTCCGGCAACCGAATCTCTTCAGCATGTGCATTGTCCCCTTGTGATTCATATATTTTTTTCAGATAGTAATTCAGTTTATCCTGATCCTCGTAACGGTCTTTGATGCCGTTAAGGATCTCCAGCGCTTTGTCACTGTCTCCTTTCAGGTAGGCAGCTACGCCGCTGTACAGAACACATTCAATGCTGTTTTGACAGGCAGAAAAAACACTATAAGCTCTTTCTGCCGCTTTAAGACGCAGATATGTCTGCCCCAGAAGAAGTTTCCCTTTATCGTCCAGCTCCGCTGCATTAACTTTATCCATCTCATTGATGGCGGCTTCTGTCTCACCTTTTTTGGCAAGCATCAGCACAAAGTTCATGCGGGGTACTATTTTTTTGTAATTTTCGCCTTTTTCTGCTGCATCAAGCATTTCAGACAGTTTATTTTCGTCTGTTTTGCCTGCGAGATAGGAGAGGTACACCGGGGTGAGAGAAGCAAAGCTTCCGTCTTTGCTGATCAGTCCGGCGGGTCTGCCTTCTTTAACAAATAATGCGTACGGTGCATTTTCTGTTGAGGATGCCTTGTAGATACAGTCTTTTGTTTCGTAGCTTGAGAAGAATGATGAAAGCTCTTTTTTGTCTGCGCCGGAAATATCGGCACAGAAGCATTTCACTCCTTCATAGTTACTGCAGTCTTTAAGAAATTCCGCCAGAATATTAAGGTCGAATCTCTTGGTGTGATCAAAGAACAGCACTGCTTTTCCACCGTGCGGATCTTTTATTCCTGAAACGGCGGAGAAAACAGGTTCGGCGGCATCAGCAGCTTTTATAGCATCTGAACTGTCCGCTGCGCCCGCATTTGCGGCGGAAAAAACCGCCGCAGAAAATGCAAACGCACAAAGTGTATTTCGTATACTTAAAAATGAACGCATATTATTTACCCTGAAGTTTTTGCAGGTTCTGCTGTATTATAAACAGGTTCCTGAGAACTTCGGATTCGCCAATCTGTTTGTTTCTGCCTTCTCTGTATGCCTTGTCATGGTATTTGGAGAAAAGCTCTTCCGTAGTGTCACCGTGGCATACCGCGCAGAATTTATCTTTCACTTCCAGTTTCAGGAAACTGTCTTTATCAGTTCCGTCAACATTGTAGGCTGCCTCCGTACTTCCCTTTTTCCAAACGTGCGGGTCGTGGCATGTCTGGCAGGTTATTGAACCTTCCGCAGATACCTTGCCGCCGTCATCGTACAGAAAGTCTTTATACTGCTCTCTGTACGGGAATATTTTGAACATTTTGTCATGGGCGGTGATTTCGGGTATTTTTTTGTAGCCGTAACCGTCTTTCTTGTGACAGTCTCCGCACATTTCAAATGCAAACACAGACTTTCTGCCCTGCTCAAACGCCCACATGAGTCTGTTGTCTTTGTGGAAGTTATGAGGCATATGGCAGACATAGCAGGGGTTTGCTTCCGCTGTCTGTCTGACTTTTTCGGTCATATAGTCCAGCTTGCTTAAGTTATGCTCTGAGTACACTATGCTCTTCTGATCGGCATGGCAGGCGAGGCACATATTGCTTTCACCGGTATTTCTCACCATGCCTTTCACTGAACCGTGAACATCGTGGCAGGTTGAGCATACTATTTTTCCATCCAGAAGGTAAATATCAATTTCCTTCTTCGGTTTAACATTTGTCGGGTGACTTGTTATTATTTTTGTTTTTTCGGCGACTTTTCCTTCACTGTGGCAGCTTTTGCAGATTGTTTCAAAATCTGTTCCCAGTGATTTTTCAAAGAGGAAATATCCGCTGTTGTGTACCATATGGCATGCACCGCATGAGTTTCCTTCTTCCCTGGCTTTTGAAAATTCTGCCATGTGCTTCTCAAAGTTGGCAACATTATGCTTTGATGAGGCGAAGTCTTTCTTGTCGCTGTGGCAGCTCTGGCAGAAGTTACCTTTTTCCATGAGTTTCTTGTTAAGGAAACTGCTGCTGAAAGTGCCTTCTTCGCCTTTTTTCGGTCCATTGTTATGAACAGTGTGGCAGCCGGAGCAGTACAGGTAGTATTCTCCGTCTTTTTCAGTGAGGAACTGACCGTATTTCTCATGGGCTTCTATTTTGCCTAATTTATGTCCGTCATGCACTGTTTTCTTAGAGGCGGAGCCTTTTTCACTGTGGCAGACGTAGCAGTAGTCGTCTTTAGTTTTATATGCGTATTCCAGAGTCATTATGTTTTCATCTGTTTTGGCATTGTGAACACTGTGGCACTGGGCGCATACGGGAGCATTTGCCGTATCTTTATCTCTCACATCGTGGTCAGAGCCGGCAATTTCGTTCTTTCCTTCGTGGCAGGCCGAGCAGAAACTGTCAAAGTCCGCAAAATCCCCACGGAGGAAGTCTTTGTCGATCTTTCCGTTTTTAGACGGTTTGTGCGGGTCGTGGCAGCTTGTGCATGTGAATTTATCATCAGTGAGCTTGAATCTTTCATCCACCTTATCTTTTGTCTTGATATTGACAGGGTGGGAGTGTTCGCCCGTGACTTTCTTCTCTGCGCTTCCGCCCGGTTTATGACAGTCCATACAGCCATCGTCCTCTTTTTTAACGAGGAGGCGTTTATTGGTGCTGTTATGAACCTTATGGCAGTCAAGGCATCCGTTCTTAAGCTTTTCTTTACCGTGGAGGGTGTTCTCTATCATTTTCTTTTCATCATGGCAGACAATGCACAGAGCGCCATTTACAGCCTCGACTCTGAGAAAGTTTTTATCTTTGGAATGTACATCATGGCATGTGGCGCATGTCACCATTCTCTGTTTGGATTTATCACCGCCTATTTCTGTGAAGAACTGCTTTACTTCGCTGAAGAGAGGCAGTTTTTCATAGGCTTTCATATCTGTTTTGATGTCTTTGCCCACAGGGTGATTAAAAAGGTTTGACTCAAGCACTTTTTCCTTGGCGAACCCTTTTTCCTGATGGCAGCTCATACATCCTTTTGTGATCATGTCGTCATTTGTGTCCGGCAGTCTGAGTGACCAGCCGTGGGGGTCGTGACAGCTTTCGCATGTGCCTTTCTGCTGTGCTGTTTTGCCGTCTTTGGCTACGAAACCTTTGATGGTTTTCATGTCATGCTTGGTTTCGAGCACTGTTTTCTGTGTTTCGTGGCATACAAAGCAGAGTGAGTTGTCGGAGTTTTTACGGAGGAGGAGAGTCTCTGTTTTAGCCTTATGCACAGAGTGGCATGTGAGGCATATCACTTCATTCTCAAGCCCGTAGGAACCGCCTTCTGCCTTGATCTTATTTATTTCGGTTGAGTTATCGTGTTTTATGTTTATCGGGTGGTTCAGCATGCCTTTCAGATAGTTATGATCCTTGTCGCTGACTTTGTCCAGATGGCATGTGGCGCAGAGTTCCGAATGATTTCTGTAGTTAATGAGGAGTTTTTCCTCCTTGGGGGAGTGGGGAGTATGGCAGCTCTGGCAGATAACCTCGCCTTTTGCACCGAGTTTACCTTCAGACTTATATATTCTTGAGGCTATCTCGTCCCTGTGTTCCTTAACAGCTGTCATGGGGTGGGTCATGCCCATTTTGGCGCTGCCTATATCAGTATGACATGCTTTGCACAGTTCGGAGTTTGCGTTTTCCATACGCAGGAATACGCTTTTTTCCACCCCTTCATCCCTCGGTGCGCCTGTGGAGTGGGCGGAGTGGCATGTGCGGCAGTCTATTTTACCGTCAGTGAGGGGGAGCGACTGAGGTATATTCATATGGGCGGGGATTTTATCGAGCTTATGTACGTCACCCGTCCATATTTTGATACGGCTGTCACCCACTGTGCCGTTATGGCATGAAAAACACATTTTTTCAGTGGCGACCACTTTATCCTTCTGAAATTCGACCAGCGGCGTTCCTTTGAGGTCAAAGAGAAATTCAGGCATCCATTCATAGTGGCAGATGGAGCATTCCTTTGAGGAATCAGGGTTTAGTTTTTCCGTTTGAGCCTCTGCACTGAAAAAGCAAAAAAACAGGGCTGTGAGTAAAAAAAACAGACTTCTCAATTTTTCTCCTTCAACTGAAAAATGAATACTGTCTTCTCGAAGGCATCCACCACAGCAAGAGTGTTCCCGCTGATCCTTATGTGGGTCAGAGAACCGAACTTGAGCTTGTTGCCGTATGTATCTGTGAGGACGCCTGCAAATTTTCCGTCTTTATCGAAATATTGTATAAGACCGGTATATCCGTCGGCAACGAAGAGGGTTGAGCCTGAGAGAGCTATGCCTGTGGGGCGGTAAAACTGTCCCTGATTTATTCCCCAGCTGCCGATAAATTCGTAAAATTTCAGTTCTTTCGTTATTTTCTGGATTCTTGTGTTGAGAACTTCGGATACAAGAAGCTGCCCCGCCTGATCAAACGCCACGGCGTAAGGATACCAGAACTGAAGGCGCTCTTTGCCGTACTTTCCGGCGCTTGCCGTTTCTTTTGCCTCGGCGAGATCAATTTTGACAATTCTGTGGTTGTCGTTGTCCGCCACATAGGCGTAACCCCCGCTGACAGCAACGTCAGTGGGGTCAAATACCGCTATTTTGGCAGAGGAGTAAACCTCAAACTTTGAGGAGATCATGTCCAAAGAGTTAGCTTTGCTGTTGCAGTAAAGGTAATAGTTTCCGTTCTTGACAAAACAGTTGCCGCCTTTGAGAAATTCCTTTTTTACAGAGGAAACCGCACTGCCGTTTTTGTAAACAGTGTAGCTTCCGCTGAATGCATCATAGATTCCTGCGGTATCTGCTGACTCGATCACCACATCGGCAGGGGTGGACTGTTTTCCTGAGGTTACTTTATAAAGAAGGGATGCGCTGAAGTTCAGCGCATGCCCCTGTATTATTGCCGAAAAAAATATTACAGCCGCAAGTAAGAGTTTCACTTATTTTTCCTCGCTGGGTTTCAGAAAGCTGGGTATATAAAATTCTTTATACCTGTCGATCATGCCCGCAACTTCGTTTCCTACGATCTGCGCCATTCTTCTGTCGTTGTAGCCTATTTCCCTGAGCGGGAGGTAAGCCTCGTTTATGTTGGAGTTGTGGCATTCATTGCATTTGACAGAGTTCTCCAGACTGCTCATGGGTCTGTGGATCACTTTCAGAGAAGCGCTTTTCGCAGCGGGAACCATTTCGCCGACTTTGTTTTTAAATTCGCCGACATATTTGACCATAGCTTTGGTATCAAATATTCTCGGTTCCTCTCCGCCTCTATTGAGCGGCATGAGCTTGTAGGGTGTGTCTTCAAGGAAGAAGCCTGTGTCTATGCTTGATTTCTCATCCCCAGTGACTTTGTTGTACCATACATATCTATGGTCTCCCGGCGTTTCGCTTTTTATGTGGCAAGTCTCACACGCCATGAAATATGCGTGCATGTTGAGGAAAGCTCTGATTTCCTTTTTCTTGTCATGAGGTACATCCCCATGGCATGAAACGCAGAGGTTTTTGCTGTCCGTAACTGCTTTAGCCTCATTTTTATGGAAGTCGTAAAGCTTGTGAATCTCGCCTATATCTTTATAGGCAAGCCCTGCGTTCTGGGCGTCCACTCCTTTCAGCATTTCCTGATACAGTCTATCCTCTTTGCTGAGGCTGTCTGCGTGGGCTTCACTGTGAGGTGCATGGTGCCATATGTGCATAACGAGAATGAACACTATATATGTTGAGTACACTAGGAACGCTATTCCTGCGAGGCAGTATAAATATCTTACAAAAGCGGGTCTCTGTTTACTCATGGTGAGAACCTCCTTTGTTGTATTTGCCGCCGGTCGTGCTTTCTTTCATAAACTCTATCTGCTCTCTGATAAGTTCCATTTTTTCCTGATTGGTAAGCATTTCCGCATCCTTTTCTTTGTCAAGGTCAAGGAGGCGTGAGGGATCTTTTTCAACTATGCGGTTTATCCTTGCCCATTCCATGTAATACTCATGCTTCATGAGGTGTTCGGGCATATAACCCGTCAGGAAGAGGGGTGACATGGGGAATTTGTCATAGTTGACGTGAGCGTTGTACATGTGCCAGATGAAGATAACACTGACAGCAAGCATAGCCTCGTCGGAATGGGCTATGTAGCTTATGTTTACCGCCCAACCGGGGAGGAATGATGTAGCCCACACTGGAAACCACAGGAAAATACCGGTGATTCCGAGAACGGGAATACCCCAGAACACTGCCCAGTAGTCAAACTTTTCTCTCCAGTGGAATCTTTCATGCTTTGGCATGTCATCGCTTATGAAAAGTGCGTATTTGATAAACGCCGCTATATCCTGCGCATCTTTCTTACGCGGGCACATGGGTGAGTAGTACACAAAGCGTCCGAACTCGCCCCATGAGAATGTTCCTGTTTTCTTAGCCGGTATTATGTAGTTGATGGCCATGTTCTTAAACAGGTAGTACCAGTGGTAGAAGAACTGACCAACCATGATAACGCCGCACACCCTGTGTATGAACCTTGTGACATGCAGACCGCCGAACATCTCTATCATAGGTTTTGCCCATGGATAGAAGTGGAACTTCAGCGGAAAGCCGGTAGCCACAAGGAGTATGAATGTGACCATGATAAACATGTGCTGAACTCTCTGGTTTTGAGTGAGTTTCAGGTAATGTTTTTCTCCGTTTTTTATTTTAACTAAAGGTAATCCTTTCATTTTCGCTGACCCCCGCTCTTAACCGTTTCTCTTACGCCTGAAGCTCAGGTTCGGGAACATAATCCTGATGAGTTCAAGCACCATAAGACCCTGAAGCAGGAAGAATACTCCCAGCGTCAGCACTGTGAAAGCCAGAGCTACCCAGAACTCAACGGGGTAGAGGTCTTTGTCTATCACAACGTGCATTCTGATCAGACCAAATTCTCTGGTGGTGTTAGCGTGGCAGCCTTCACCCTCGCAGGATTTGTATCTGTTTTCCACATAGGTGGCGCTGTCCGGGCTTTTGTGGCTGAGAATCTTGTGAACGGATTGTCCGTCCCTTACGTGACAGTCGATACATGTGGGGGCATTTTCCATTCCGAATTCGACAGCTTTTCCGTGGAAAGTGTCAAGATAGGTGCTGGCGGCATTTTTAAGCTTATGCTTTTCCGCCATATCGTCCCTTGAATGGCATTTGCTGCATGTTTTAACCACATCCTCGCTTGCCGACAGGTTTTTGATCCTGTGGGTCACATGGTTGAAATAGTATTTGTAGGAGGCATCCTGATCGTGGCAGACACTGCACTTCTGGAAGATCTTATCCTGTGTTCTGGCGTCATGAACATCTCTTACATCGTCTGTTATGAAACGGTAAGTGGGGTTGCTGTGACAGTCTGTACAGGTGGGAAAGTCTTCGGCTATGCGGGCGTTCACATGTTCGTTGTCAACATTGTGGATACTGCCTTTTAGCTCTTCAACAATTTTGCTGTGGGAGAAAGGTTTTGCCGAATCGCCCATTGTTATATGGCATTCGGTGGAGCAGTCAACTATTTTGGCTTCCTTGTGGGGTATTTCCTTAATGTCAACATGACATCCCGTACACTTGACCTTGGTGTGTACGGAGTGGGCATACCTGTCGGAATCCACATAGAACTGCCTTAAATATCCTTCGTCGCTAACCCTGCTGAGACCCGGATACTTGTGACACATCATGCAGTTTTCATCGTCCGGAACTATGGACGAAGCATGTGCGGAAAGCGTACCGAACAGAATGCCGGCAGCCATGATGGTAAATAAGAAAAATATTCTCATCATCCACTCCAAATTTTTAAATAAAAGAAATTAAAACAGAAGGTTATATTTCCTAGTTTCCATCTAGACTAAAAGATCTAATCTTCATTGTCAATAACGATACTGTGTTTTGGAAGCGTTATGCCGAAATTATTAAAAATACAAAAATCTGTATATTCATAAGTGTTTCAATGGTTAGCAAACATATGTTATTACGGGGTTATCAGCATTTGTCATTTATAGGTAAATGGCAAGAACGATGTTATAGAAAACATGGTTTTACTTTGTCTTTACCATGGGTCTGGGGTACATTTCGATGGATATAGCTATATTATTTGTAATAAAAAAGAATAATAATATTTGTTTACTAGGTATTATGTTCTGCTGAAAAGTCTTATTGAAAAGCGGGCAGTCTCAGCGGGAGACTGCCTCACGAAAAAGATTCCATGGGTAAAAGGAGGGGAGGTCTGCTGTGACTGTAATTTCCTCCTGCTGGGTGGGATGTTTGAAAGTGAGCTTTCTGTGGTGGAGGGCTACTGCTTCGTTATCTGTTTTTATTCTGCTGCCGTATTTCGTGTCTCCGGCTATAGGGAATCCTGCAAAGGAAAGCTGGGCACGTATCTGATGGTATCTGCCTGTTTCAAGATTTATTTTAAGCAGTGACAGGCCGCTGACCTTTGCGATCCTCTCATACTCAAGCACTGCTATTTTCGAGTTTTTGTGTGGGTTCTGGGTTATTTTTGCCTTAAAATTCCCGTGGGAGTGATGGTGGACAAGAGTACCTGTTTCCGCCGGTGGGTTTCCCTGAATAACAGCGAAGTATATTTTTTCTGCTTTCTTATCTCTCAGAAATGCATTCAGGCGTGACAGTGCTTTGTCTGTTCTGGCGAAAAGCACTGCTCCGCTTACTGGTCTGTCCAGCCTGTGAACGGTATGCAGAAAGACATTGCCCGGCTTATTGAACTCACGGCGGACCCATTCTCGGGCATATTCCTCAAGGCTTTCCTTATGTTCGTTGGATACCTGAGTGCTTAATCCAGCCGGTTTGTTAACTGCAAGGATGTGGTTGTCACTGTATAATATATCAAGCTTCATCCGGTTATCTCCGTTTCCAAGCGGCGAAGTAACCTGCCGGAACAGGCAGCGGGCTTTCTCCTCTGTCCAGTGTCAGTTCGCTTGTTTCTATTATGCCGTTCTTGCCTTCCATCGCCTGAATAAGAATATTTTTCAGGGTGAGCGGTGTATATCCCGGTGTATGGCAGGTGAGAATAATGAAGGACGGGTTTTCACTAAGCACGCTGCGGCAGAGCTTTATTATCTCCGGCAGGTGGGTGTCTATTTTAAAAACTTCGCCTTTGCTTCCTCTGCCGAAGCTTGGCGGGTCAAGTATGATGCCGTCATATTTTGAACCCCTTTTCTCTTCTCTTTTGAGATATTTGATAACGTCATCGGTGATCCATTTCACCTTTGACGGATCAAGACCGTTTAGGGATATGTTGCGTTTGGCGAGGTCGTTTATCTTCTGCGAGGCGTCAACGTGGGTTACATCTGCACCGGCTTTGCATGCGGCGAGTGTTGCTGCTCCGGAATATGAAAAAAGATTCAGGACCTTAAGCTTTTTGTCGTAATTATTGATCAGATCTGTCATGAAGCTCCATGAGTATCTGTGTTCAGGGAAAACACCGAGATGACCGAAATCTGTGGGGCTTATGTAGAACTTCAGACCGTCTACTTCAATCACCCATTCCTTAGGCAGAGTTTTTCTGTACGACCAGCTGCTGCCGCCTTCTCTTGAGAATATGGCATGAACATTTTTCCATTCGCTTTCGGGAAGCATTTTGCCCCAGACTGCCTGTGCGCATGGTCTGTCCAGTATAAAGCCGCCAACTTTTTCCAGCTTTCTTCCATTTCCGCTGTCCAGAACAGAATAAGAACCTGAGGGATTCATAATTATCATCTCCTTAAAATCCGGTGATCCGCTGAATCTATCAGAAACGGCAGGGAAGGCAACATATAAAAGAAATAAAAACTTTATTTATCTGCTAATGGTATAATATTCTATGAGACAAGTTTAAAATTTTACCTGGTCTTTACTTGTACTTTACTCCAAGCCTGTTAATCTATGTTAGTATGGGGTATTTATACCTTTTTGGGGAAGTATGCGGCAATGTGAACCAGTGTAAAATTTGTATAAGGTTATTTTTTGTCGTGCATTAATTTTACTGTTGCCTATATTTCGTATTGAATTTATCTGAAATGAAGAGGTCACAAAAAATGAGATTGTTATTGATTGAAGACGATTCGGATCTTGCGGAAAATGTAATCGACTATTTTGAAATGCAGGGCTGGAGTGTGGACTACGCCATCACAGGCGAAGCTGGGCTGCAGTTTGCACAGGAGAATCACTATGACGCCCTTGTGCTGGACATTAACCTTCCCGGTATAAACGGATTTGAAGTATGCAGGATCCTTAGACGCAAACTGAGACTGAACATTCCGGTTGTGATGCTGACCGCAAGAACTATGCTGGACGACAAACTTGACGGATTTGAATCCGGTACGGACGATTATCTGCCTAAACCCTTTGAACTAGCGGAGCTTAAGGTGCGCCTTGAAGCGGCTGTGAGAAGAACAAAACACAGTGTGGCAAGCGTTTTTGAAGTCGGCGGACTCAGCCTTGATCCTGAGAACGGCTGTGTGATGAGAAAAGGAAGAATAATAGATCTCCCCGGAGTCTGTTTCACGATTCTGCGTAAGCTGATGGAGGCACACCCCGGTATAGTTTCCAAGGAAGAGCTTGAGTATGCCATCTGGAAAGATCAGCCTCCGCAGACAAATGCGCTTAAGGCTCATTTCTACACTCTGCGCCAGCTTGTTGATAAACCATTTGATACAGAACTTCTCCATACTGTAAGGGGTAGAGGATATAAAATAGCCGAAGAGCCCCCAGAGGAGACAGATGCGGTTTAAAACCGGTCTGCGAAGCAGGATAATTCTTGTTTTTATAGGAATAAGCCTCCTTCTGGGTTCACTTCTTGTGCTTGGTGTTATTGTTTCAACACAGATAAGCGAAACCAGATCAAAGCAGAGGACAATACGCATGGAGGCGGATTATTACCTCCGCAGCCATATGTCCACTTTTGCTGCGCCGACATCAAACTCATTTTTTATGCCTAAGCCGTCTTCGCCGTTCATAAACGTTTACTACGGTGAAGATCTGCTTCCTGAGTGGGCGAAGGCTGAACTTCCAAAGCTTGAGCCCGGAGAATACTCTAGAACAAGTAACCAGCAGAAGTACCACATCATAATCAGGATGCTGCCTGATGGTGTGAAATTCTACATGCTGTATAATGTGACAAGGCTGGATGCAAGCAGGGAGTCTCTGAGTTCTCTCCGGGTTACGATACTTGGCGTTCTGATGCCTATCATGGTTTTCGGCTTTGTTATGGGACTTATTACCGCCCATAAAGTTATTAACCCTGTGGTAACCCTTGCGGATTATATCAAAGAAAGAGGTACAGGCTCACCTTTGCCCGATGATTTCGTACAGGGTTACAGAGATGACGAAATAGGATTTCTGGCGGCGACCCTTAAGAATACTCTGGACGAGCTGCATACATCTGTTGCCAGAGAGGCTGCTTTTGCACGTGATGCATCTCACGAACTGCGCACCCCAGTGACCACTATCAAGGGCGCTCTTGAGCTTCTTGAAAACTCAAAGGCGGTTGAAGACGAAAAAATGGCACGTATTGTGGGAAGGATACACCGTGCCACATCCAAGATGGAGCATCTTATAAAATCATTCCTCTGGCTTTCAAGATATGAAACCATAGGAGAATTTGACTTTGAGGAAACAGATACGCTTTCTGTAGTCACAGATACCATACAGGAACATCTGTATCTTATAAAAGATAAGCCTGTTAAGATAGAGGTGAGGGAGCTTTATCCTCAGATGCTTCCGGTTGCTCCGCAGGTAATGAATATACTTATATCAAATCTCCTGCGCAACGCCTTTACTTATACTCAATCAGGTAAGGTGACGGTCATCCTGCGGGAGAAATGTCTTTCTGTTAAAGACACGGGCATGGGCATAAGCAGTACGCAGCTTAATCTTCTCCGGAAAAATTCAGGGAAGTACCATGCAGAAGGTTTCGGTTTCGGCGTTGCCATTGTCAGGCGTCTGTGTTCCAGCCTTGGCTGGAGCTTCCTTATTGAATCCGAACCGGATAAAGGCACAACAGTGACACTTTGCTACAATCTCAAAGAAGACTGCGGATGTGAGACAAAAAAAGCCGCCGCAGACGGGAATGTGTAGTGACATCTTATTATTTTACGAGGTTATTATTGTTATGAATGGTTATGACGGAATAAGCAGAAGGGACCTGCTTAAGATGGGTCTTTTTTCTTCCGCCTTAATGATGAGCGGCGCTTACAATGAGCTTTTCGCAATGACAAACTCCGCATCAGGAGTGAAAATTCCACATGCGACCCATTTCGGGGCTGTAATGGCTGTAGTGTCCGGCAGTAGAGTTATGGGAGTGGAGCCTCATAAAAATGATTATGCGCCCACGTCCATGCTGTACAGTTTGCCTGAATATGTCCATAGCCAGAACAGAATAAAATATCCTTGCGTAAGAAAAAGCTTCCTCGCCGGAAAGAGAGACACTTCTCTGAGGGGTTGTGAAGAATTTGTCAGGGTTGACTGGAAAACCGCTCTGGATCTCGTAGCGAAGATACTCAGGGATGTTAAGGAAAATTACGGAAACGAATCAATATACCGCCCGTCATTTGCAGGCTGGTCGCACCCCGGCGTAATAGGTCGTCCTGACATTCTACAGGGCAGATTTATGGGGCTTTTCGGCGGTTTTACCGACACAATAGGTGATTACTCCGCCGGAGCGGCAACACACATTCTGCCTCATGTAATGGGCGGGCTTGAAATATACAGCTATCAAACTACATACGAGATGATAGCCAAGCACACCAAAACCATGGTTCTTTGGGGCTCTGACCCTTTTAAAACATTCAGGATAAGCTATTCTGTGCCGGATCATACCCGTATTGAGTGGTTTGTGAATATGAAAAATGCAGGGATGAAGTTCATAAGTATTGACCCTGTTTATACTGAAACTGCCAAGTTTATGGATGCGGAATGGATCCCCATAAAGCCTAACACAGATGTTGCCATGATAATGGCGATCTGTTTTGAGCTTTTTACTACTAACGAATACGACAGCTCTTTTATAAATAAATACACCGTAGGCTTTGATATTTTCAAAAACTACATTACCGGAAAGCATGATGGTGTGAGGAAAAGCCCTGAATGGGCCGAAAAAATATGCGGAGTCAGTGCCGGTACAATAAGAAGGCTTGCTTTTGAGTTTCGTAAAACAGGAACTCTGCTTACAAGTCATTACGGATGCCAGCGTGCAGACAACGGAGAGCAGTTTCACTGGTCTCTGATAACTCTCGCCTGTATGCTGGGGCAGGTCGGAACACCCGGCGGAGGCTACCACTTCGGCAACGGGGGGCTTTCGTACTCAGGCAAAGTTATGCCACGCAGGATGTCACAGGGGAGAAACCTCGCCAGAACAGTTATCCCTGCTTCGAGAATAGGTGAGATGCTGCTTAATCCCGGCAGGACAATAGATTTCAACGGAAACAAAATTACTTATCCGAAAATATCACTGCTTCATAATATGGGTTCAAATATAATAACACAGCAGCCAAATACCAATGAACTGCTGGAAGGGATGCGCAGTGTTGAAAATATAATAACCCATGAAATAGTCTGGAACGCAACGGCGAAGTATTCTGATATTGTTCTTCCTGTTACGTCAACTTTTGAACGAAATGACATTACATACGGCGACCCGTATTCACATACCCATATATGGGCTATGAAGCAGGTTATTCCGCCTCTTTACGAAGCAAAAGACGACTACTGGGTGCTGACTGAGCTTGCTAAAAGGCTTGGATTTGAAAAAGAATTTACAGAAGGCAGAAGCCAGATGGACTGGATACGCTGGAGCTACGCAAACGTCGAAACCAACATGCCTTTCGAGCAGTTCTGGCGTCAGGGGTTTATTGAATTTAAAGTGCCTTCAAAAAATAAAAGATTTGTGAGGCTGGAAGACTACCGCAAAAATCCGAATACCTCTCCGCTGTTTACTCCATCCGGCAGGATAGAGATTTTTTCAGAGAAAGTGGCAAGTTTCGGATATGATGACTGTCCGGGGCATCCCACATGGATAGAACCCAAAGAGTGGCTGGGGGCGGATCTTGCGCAGACACATAAATATCACCTACTCTCGATTCATCCTAAACACAGGATGCATTCTCAGATGGACAACATATCTCTGAAAGAACAGTACAAGATAAAAGGGCGTGAACCCGTGGTTATTAACCCTGAAGATGCCTGGGAGCTGGGTATAAAAGACGGGGATCTTGTTGAGGTCTATAATGAGAGGGGTTCAATAATCTGCGGGGCACAAATAAGCAGCACGATGCGCAGAAACGTAGTGCGTGTGGATGAGGGTGCATGGTATTCTCCTGAGGATGCTTGCGGTGTTGGAGCCCGATGTCTTGGGGGAAATGTGAATGTTCTCACACCTTCCAGACCCACATCAAAGCTTGCTCAGGCGTGTGCTGCACATAGCTGCCTTGTATCTTTGAAAAAAATTCAGGGAAAAATAAAAAATAACGAGGCGTACAAAAATCCGGTTGTAATAACGGAAGAATAATATTAAGTAATAAAGATGAAAAGAAGCATCATTATTTGTTATATCGCTCTAATATTTGTTTTTAGTATTTTTACTGCATTTGCATCTGGTTACGGATGGCTTAATAAAGATATAGAACTCACAGATGTCAGCGGGAAAAAAACTGCACTGCTTCAGTTCGGCTCTCCGATAAGTGACGGAAAGCTCACTGCTTGGATGAGGAAGGGCGATAAGACCCTTTATTCTGAAAACGGGCGGATTACCTATGGCATTCTTTACGATTTATCATCGGCTGTTGAAACCGGAAGTGCTAAACAGGGAATGAAGGAAGTGCTGATCAAGGGATTTATAAAAAGCGATTATATCTCTCAGACACTTGAAGCAGCCCTTAGCAGCTATGAAGACATGTACTACGAAATATGCAGTTCCTGCCATTCTGCCATTAACCACAGAAGGTTCAGTGTTGAGCAGTGGGCGGGCATTATGAGTTCCATGAAAACCCATGCGAAGATATCCGACAGTGACGCCGCAGGATTATACAGATATATAAAACTGGTTATTACTGAATAATTTTATTTTTTTCCTTCTTTTTCTCGTTTTATCAAATTAGACCGACGTTCTCTTTACCTAGTATTTACCCTTAGCATGTTAAAAAACTATTAATTCATTTAGAACATGATCTGTTACGGCAACGGTTGTTCAACCGGTATACGAGGAGGAAGATTATGTCAGTTTTCGAGAAGGAAAAACTCAAAAACTTAATTAACGTTTCCAGACGCTCATTCCTTAAATGGAGTGCAGTTCTGGGTACAGCTGCTACACTTGGCTGTGGAAGCTCAAGCAGCAGTGATGACAATGACGGCGATACCCCCAGTGCGCCTTCATTCGACAAAGAAGTATGGAATGGCTGCAATGTTAACTGCGGAAGCCACTGTCCCCTGAAACTTCACATCAAAGATGGAGTAGTTGTTCGTGTAAGTACAGATAACGAAAATCCTGATGAGTATGGAGACTACGGTGCAGGATTTCAGTTCCGTTCATGTGTACGCGGGCGTTCTATACGCCAGAGGCTCTATCATCCTGACAGAGTAAAATACCCTATGAAAAGAGTTGCCGGAACCGTAAGAGGCGAAGGTAAGTACGAAAGAATTTCATGGGAACAGGCAATCAACGAAATATCTGCCAAAATGATTGATGTTAAATCAAACTATGGTCCCGGTTCATTCTATATTCAGTATGCAACGGGAACGATAGATGCGGCTTTCTCAAAATCATGGCAGCCTCACAACAGCCCGATAGCAAGGCTTCATAACCTTTGGGGCGGATGGCTTAATCATTACGGCACTTATTCAACACCTCAGATTGCTCCCTATTTGCCTATGTTGCTTGGCGGCTCCAGCCAAAACACAATTACAGATGCTGTTAACAGTAATGTTGTAGTTCTTTGGGGCAATAACCCTGCAAACACACGTATGGGTTCAGGCGGGCATTACACTTACCATCTCCAGAAAGCAAAAGAGAAAAACCCCAACCTTAAGTTTATCTCTGTAGATCCGCATCTTACGGATACTGCTATAGCTCTTGAAGCAGACTGGATAAGCATCAGACCCGGTACAGACACTGCTCTTGTTGCTGGTATGGTTTACCATCTTCTCGATCAGAATCTGCTTAACGAAGCATGGATTAACGAACGCTGTGTAGGCTGGGACGAAGCTTCTATGGCAGGTATAGTCGAAGCTAGCGGCACAGCTCAGGGTGCTCCCGAAGGTGGAGAACCTCCTGTAGCTCCCAACAGCTCATACAAATCCTATATCCTTGGTCTTGGTGTTGACTCAACTCCTAAAACACCTGAATGGGCATCAGAAATCACAGGTATTCCTGTTTCAACAATTAAATCTTTTGCAGAAACACTTGTTAATGAAAAACCTGCAATGATCATTCAGGGATGGGGACCTCAGAGGCATTACCTCGGTGGAAACAACTGCCGTGCGATCAGCCTTATTGCTATCCTTACACAGAATATCGGTATTCAAGGCGGCGGAACAGGCTCACGTGAAAGTGGCTCTTCAGTAAGTATAAGCTTCAGAGGGTGGTCAACAACTTTCCCGTCCAACCCTATCCCTTACACTATCTCACACTACACATGGTATCAGGCAATACTTGACCATGCTTCTATGACAGGAAGAACATGGGGAGTAAGAGGTCTTGCTGATCAGGACACTCCTCTTCCTTTGCCAATTAAATTCATATGGAACTATGCGGGCAACTGCATGGTAAACCAGCATGGCGACATCAACGAAACGATGAAGATGTATAAGGATGAGACTAAGTGTGAGTGCATAGTTACTATTGAAAACCATTTCACTGCTTCAGCTCTTGTTTCAGACTATATCCTTCCTGACTGTACAAACTGGGAGCAGAATGATGTGACGTCAAACTCAGGCGGGAACTCTGCAATTCTGGTATTCGACACTAAAGCTGTTGAACCTCTCTTCGAATGTAAAACAGTTTATGAAATGATGTCTCTCATCGCTGCAAAAATCGGTATTGCTGATCAGTACACAGAAGGCAAAACTCAGGATGAATGGCTTGAATTCCTTTTCAACGAAACTCTCAGAGTAAAAGGCGATCAGGGCGTTTTCACTGCTGAAAAAGGACTCGATACATATGCTAAAGCAAAAGCAGCCGGTCTGGTGAGAAAAGTTGATACATCGGCTACTCCCACTGTTGCTTACAAAGCATTTGTTGCAGATCCTGCAAACAACTCTGTATCCACTCCTTCAGGCAAGTTTGAGATCTTCTCAAAAAGGCTTTACAACCTCAGTCATCAGTGGGTTCTTCCCGCAGATAATCTTGATAGAATATGTGCGATACCTGAATTCCATACGACTCAGGACGGTTATACCAGCGATAAAATAGATGAATTTCCTTTTCAGGTTGTTGGTCACCACTTTAAACAGAGAACTCACTCTACCTACGGCAGCACAACATGGAATAATGAAGCCAGCCCTCAGAGCGCATGGATTAATTCCAGTGACGCTGCAAACCTCGGAATCCATCACGGAGATCTCGTTGAAATATGGAATGACAGAGGTAAAGTGAGGATTAAGGCGAAAGTTACCCCCAGAATGATGCCCGGAGTTATTGCTCTGCCTCAGGGTGCGTGGTACAACCCCGGCGGTAAAAGGTACGACAGTAAGTTTATACAGGACGGCTTTATGTCCTCAGACGAAGTCGGTGACAAGAATGTGATTGACTTCGGAGGAAATAACAACGTCCTTACAAGTCTGCGTCCTGAAGCATTCTCAAAAGGTAACTGTCAGCACAGCGTTCTCGCTAATGTCAGGAAAGTCGGTTAAGAGGGAGGCTTGAGATGTCTAAACAATACGGATTTTATATTGATACAAAGCACTGCACAGGCTGCAAGGCATGTATGAACGCCTGTAAAGACAGACAGAACCTTCCTGAAGGTACAAAATTCAGAAAGGTTTACGAATTTGCCGGCGGAAGCTGGCAGAATGCAGACACAAATGCAGTTAAGCCCGATGTGTTCGCATTTTATGCTTCAATGGCATGCAACCAGTGTGATGATCCTGCTTGCCTTGAAATCTGCCCCGGCAAGGTTTACAGCAAAAGAGCAAGCGACGGTGTTGTTACTTTCAATCCGTCCACATGCATATCCTGCTTTGCGTGCAGAGAAGTATGTCCGTTTACCGCTCCTTCGTACAACTACGAAAAAGGTCATATGACCAAATGCGTTATGTGTACGGATGAACTTGAAAACGGTGTGCCCAACCCTGCGTGTGTTAAAGCATGCCCGTCAAGGGCACTTGACTTCGGCACAATAGAAGAACTTAAAGCGAAATACGGCAACGTGCAGTCTATCAGCCCGTTCCCTGCTACTACTAAGCCTAATGTTGTGTATCTTGCCCATAAAGATGCGGCAGGCGGAGTAACTGCGGTCAACCCCGAAGAAGTTTAAATAAACAGAAGTCGGAGAGGGGGGATTTTTCCCCTCTCCTTCATAAACACAACAGGTTTGTTTCATTAAAAGGAGAAGTCGATGGATAAGCTGCTCAAAGAAACTTGCGAAAAAGTTTATCAGGAGCTTCTGAATATAACAATTACTCACAGCTTTATGAATAAGCTGTTTGTTGAGGCTCCCTCAAAAGACTTTATTGAAAGTCTGAAAACCACACATATCATGGACAGCGACTGGCCCATGTGTGAAAGCATTGAATCCGTGACAGGTCTCGGATTAGTGAAAAAATATCTTACATCCTACACAGAAAGCAGCTTCAGCGAACTTACTGATAACTATAATGTACTGTTTATAGGTCCCGGAAGCCTGCTTGCTCCTCCATGGGAATCTGTCTACACCGAAACAGACAGAACACTCTTTGGAAAATCAACCCTTGACGTACGGGAAATGTACAGAAAAAACGGTTTGCAGATAAATAAACTGCATAAAGAACCGGATGATCACATTGCATATGAATGCGCTTATATGAACTTCCTTTCCCTCAAGGCTCTTGAAGCTTTTGAAAAAGAAGACAGAGAAACATGCTGCGCTCTTATTGAGGATATGCGCCTGTTTTACGGACTGCATATGGCACGCTGGGTTTCTGAATTTGCCGATAAGGTTATTGAAAACTCACGCACAGATTTTTACAAAGGCGGCGGATGGATGCTGAAAGGCATGATTAAAGAAACGTCCGCACTGCTGAATAATATAGAGAACTAAGACCCCTGTTGGTACCATTAACATATATTTCTGAAAGAGGACACGCCTGACCAGCGTGTCCTCTTTTCCTTTTAATGGCGTCATCCAGTACATCCTGTCAGTCTGACGCACACGCTTACTAAAAAAGGCACGCCTGAAAACAGACGTGCCTTTCTCGGGTCACTCCCCTTACATACTCAGGAGTGTGTGGGCTGCGGGATGATGATGAACGGGAGAACAATCCTTGTTCTCCCTGTGGTGGTTTTAAATTATTTGCTCTCAGTCTGAGTCTGGTTGTCAGCAGGTTTGGTTTCTTCTGCTTTATCGCCAGCGAAAGCAGCTACGCTTGTTACAACCATCATGCCGAGTACAAGTACAGTGATAAGTTTTTTCATGTTTTATTCCTCCGAATAACTTAATTACAGCTTATAAAGCATTAACCGTGCCAAAAAGTAGTTTTTCGCGCAACTCATTAATAATAAATATATTATATGTAAGAATATTTCCTGCCGATAAGTTATAACTGTATGGATTTTCCTTCATATAGATCGGTATTTCCTTTTATGACGGGTTTTTGGGGCGTATGGATTTACATACACTGTTTTGATATAATAAAGTCTTTTACCTGCAAATAATTATGAGACAAAAAGAAACAAATTGCTTGTTGTATGCGTAGGTATGATTATGCTAAATTACGCAATGAAGCTCACAGGCATATTCGGCAGGCTAGCCCTGACAAACCTTATTCTTCTTGTACTCATATCGTACTTCATAATCTATGTTTTTCATAAAACTGAGCAGATTCATACAATTCTCCATGATGTGACTTCCGTAAATCTTCCGGTTATTGCCGATTCGGACAGGCTTATCTCCTCAATTGAGCGCATGAATGAATTCCGGCTGAAATATATAGTGACCGGAGACGAGGATTTTTATGAGCGATTTAACGGTTTCATGGCTGAGGCGGAATCTGTCAGTCAACACCTGTCCGAAACTGTAACTGGAAAATCGAAGACTGACATATACGACAGTGTAAGTGAGCTTTACGGTGCTTTCTCTAAAATGTCTACAGCACAGATCAAAGGGGAAGAACATAACAATACTGAAGCAGATACAGAGATTGAAAAAATTTCTGCCCTGCTTACAGACAAGATTAGCGAACTTAAAAACACTGCGGACAGTGAATGGCAGAAAAAACTGGAGCGTTCAAACCAGATGGTCGAAAAGGTACTGCACCGATCAGTTGTTTTTATGACAGCCTGTATTATAGGGGCGGCAGCAGTTGCATTTTTTAACACCCGCAACATCGCACGCCCTTTGCAGAAGCTTGGTGAGAAAACAAATGAGGTTGCGGCTGGGCGTTTCCCTGAAAGCTTTTACCTGAAAGCACCCTATGAAATAGAGCGTCTTGCGTCTGATTTTAACATAATGATAAGAAGGCTTAAAGAAAGCCGGGAGCAAAAAGAGGAGTTTGTCAGCAATGTTTCCCACGAGCTTAAAACTCCGCTTTCATCCATAAAAGAGGCGGCGCAGATGCTTAAAGAAGGCGTTTTTGATAATGATCCGGAAAACTCAGGAAGGCTGCTGGATATTATTAATGCTGAGTCTGAGCGCCTGATAACCTCAGTGAACGGAATCATAGAAATCTCCAGACTGGATATAAATGATGCACCGTATGAAATGCAGGCATTTGATTTGGGCGGAGTATTAAAAGAAATAATAAAAAAGACTGAACCCATAGCGGCTGCAAAGAAGATCAAGGTTGTGCAGGATATAGCAGAAGAACTGCCCGAAGCTTTCGGGGCTGCTGAAATGATAAGCCGTGCAGCGGAAAACCTCATAAGCAATGCACTCAAGTACACTCCTGAAAACGGAATGATAAACATAAGCGCAAAAAAAACAGATGAACGCCTTTTGCTGGTATCTGTCAAGGATAACGGGAGAGGGATAAGCGGGGAAGACCTGCCTCACATCTTTGAACGTTACCGCAGAGGACGGAATCAGCATGGCGATGTCAAAGGAACCGGTCTGGGGCTTGCCATCGCCAGAAAAATAATTTCCCGCCACGGAGGAGAAATATGGGCAAAAAGCAGACAAGGGGAAGGAAGCGAATTTCTTTTCACTCTGCCGCGCTCTTTCTGATTTTTTCACTTCTCGGCTGTTCACCTGCGGCAAAACAGAACGTGGGTGAAAGCTGTATGCTTTTTTTAAAATTAGGTGATTACGAAGGAGTTATGACGATGCTCGACAGAGCGGAGGATATAGAGGAAGACAGAAGGCTTTTTATGCGGATGCTTGTAAGCTCCGACCCGAAAAGCCCTTATTTCAATGCACAGGATGTCAGGGTTTACATGGATACCCTGGCTAACCTGTATCCCGATAGTCCTTACACTATACAGGCTTCTGTCGTTGCTGATCTTATGGACAAGTACGCTGAATCAGCCGCTGAAGCTGAGCGCCTCAGTATAAGAATGACTGAAATCAACAGCAGTTTTGCGGAAAAAGAGGCGGAGAGTGCATTCTTAAAAGAGACTGCGGATGAGTTCAGAATGAAAAATTCGGAACTCCGCAGGGAAAATGAACGCCTTGCGGCGCAGGAAAAGAGGCTTAAAAGCCAGCTCACAGAGATAAATGCCCGCCTTGAGGCGATCAAAGAGATAGACCTGCGTATAAAACAGAGTCAGGAAGGAAACGGACGTGAATAAGATTCTGGCTGTTGACGATGACCGCAACCTGCTTGAAATAATAAGACTCCGCCTGAAAAGCTCCGGCTTTGATGTCCTAACCGCTGACTGCGGTGAAGCGGCGATGAAACTTCTGGAAAACGAAGTGTTTGACGCAGCAGTGCTTGATATGAAGCTTGAGGAGGAAACAGGGCTTGAGATATTTGAAAACATCAAAAAGCTTGATGCGGAGCTTCCTGTAATTTTCCTCACTGCCTACGGAACCATAGATGAAGCGGTGGAGGCAATGAGAAGCGGTGCGTTCGGTTATCTTACAAAGCCGTTTGACCACAGAGAGCTTGTTATACAGGTGGAAAAGGCTGTGGAGAAGAACAATCTCTCCCGTGAGAATCTCCGTCTGCGGAATATGCTCCGTGAAACTGTCATAGCCGGAAATATTATCGGCAGAAGCGACAAAATGCGCCGTCTGAATGAGCAGATTATCCTTGCCGCCGGAAGCGAGGCAAGTGTTTATATTCAGGGCGAATCAGGCACAGGCAAGGAGCTTGTGGCGAAGATGCTCCACCTCAGCAGTGCCCGCAAGGATAAGCCGTTTATCGCCATTAACTCATCAGCCATCCCTGAAAGCCTTATGGAGAGTGAACTTTTCGGTTATGAGAAGGGAGCATTCACAGGAGCAAACAGGAAAAAGAAAGGCTTCTTTGAGCAGGCGCAGGAAGGAACGCTTTTTATGGATGAGGTGTCGGAGATGCCCCTTTCCATGCAGGCGAAACTGCTCCGTGTCCTCGAAAACAGAGAGGTCTACCCGCTGGGGAGCGAGAAGAAAGTCAGTCTTGATATACGGCTGATTTCCGCATCCAACAAGGATCTCACCGAAGAGATCAAAAAAGGAACTTTCAGGGAAGATCTTTTCTACCGCATACATGTAATACATCTCCGTATTCCCCCGCTTCGTGAACGCAGGGAAGATATTCCGCTGCTTACGGAGCATTTCATAAAAATGTATTCCCAGAAGTACGGGCGTAAGGCAGAGCATCTCTCCAAACAGGCATTCGAGAAGATCATGACCTATGACTGGCACGGGAATGTCCGTGAGCTGGAAAATACCATAGAGGGTGCAGTTGTTCTCTCAACAGGTGCGGAAATAGGGGCTGATGCTGTGCGTCTTTCCTCTGACACTGCCGCACCGCAGACGTTCAAGGAAGCAAAAAAAGAGTTTGAGCGCAGATACGCCACAGAGCTTATGGAGATAAATAAGGGAAATGTCAGCAAAGCTTCACGCATGGCTGACGTTTACAGGGCGGATTTTTATGAGCTTCTCAAACGTTATTCAATAGACCCTGAAAATTTCAGATAAGCGTCAGCATTTTATCCGCAATAAGCAGAATAAAGAACAGCCCCATAGTTATATTCAGGGAATGAAAAGCCTTTGAAGGCAGCAGTCTGTATTTCAGGAACAGGACAAATGCCCCAATTGTAAGCCCTACGTGAATCCATGATGATATTGTGTGGGAATACACGCCGGACATGGGTATGAAAAACAGTGACGTTACATAGGCGGATGTCCAGAGATCGGTAAATTTCTGTGCCTTGAGGCTTCCGTATGTGCCGCTTAAGGTTTTAAAGCCAGCTCTGGCATAGTCTGCGGCATATTTTTCTGATAACAGCGCAAAATGAGGTGTCTGCCAGATGTAAAGCACTACTGATACAGCCATTATTCTTGTATCAAATATGCTTCCTCCGGCGGCGGTAAAGCCTATGAGGGGCGGAAAAGCACCGGAAACAGAACCGGTCATAAGCGCAAAGGGGGTTCGCTTTTTCATTGGGGTATAAAGCAGGTTATACACTATAACCGCTGCTGCACCCAGAATGAAAAGCTGTGGATTTTTCATACGGACTATCAGTGTAAATGCAACGGCAAGTATTATGCAGGCGAACATCAACGCTTCCTCCGGTTTCATCCTGCCGGAAGGAAGGGGACGGTCTCTGGTTCTCTCCATGAGAAAATCCTCTTTGCGTTCCTGCCACTGGTTCAGTGCGGAGCAACCCGCAGACAGAAGAACAGCGGCAAGGACACCGTAGAGGTGTTTCTCACTGATTACAGGAGAAAAAAGGCAGGTCCCCGCAAATGCGGAAAGACCCACCAAAATTGTAACCTTAAATCTTATAAGCTTGAGATAATCTGTATTCATTCATCCTTCAGAGTGCTGAAAAATTCGATGAGCGCTTTCATGTCCTCATCACTGAGATCGTATGAGGGCATCATGCCGCCATCGTATCCTTCGACAATATAATCATCCGGATTCTTGATGGAGTCAATGATGTAGCGTGTGTCCGCAACAACTTCTACAGTTTTGCCTTCGTGAACGGCAGTGAGTTTACGATCGATCATGTTTTTGAAGCTGGGTCCAACAATTTCGCTGCCGTCTGTTGAGTGGCAGCCGAGGCAGCCTTCATTTTCAGCAACTTTAGCTCCCTGAGCGCCTTTCTTCTCCATGACCATTCCGCCCTTGAAGAACTCTATGAGTGTTTCAAGCTCTTCATCCGTCATTTCATCAGACGGCGGCATCATGTCTTCATAGCCCTTAACTATCTCGGCAGATGGTTCCTTAATAGCTTTTTTCAGGTATTCATCATCAGCGGTGAGGGTTTTCTCTTCACCGTTTTCAATGACGGTAACTTCATGACCGTAAATGTCCTTAAAGCTGGGTCCCACGATCTCGCTTCCGTCCATTGAATGGCAGTCAAGACATCCGTATTTTTCAAGAACAAGCATGCCTTCCGGTTTTTCGGAATCAGCCTCGCCGGTTTCCACCCATTTGTCATACTCTTCCTGCGGAACAACGACAACCTTGGAGAGCATATAGGCATGTCGCACACCGCAGTATTCGGCGCAGAGAATGTCGTACTGTGATGCCTCACCGCTGTTGAACCATGCGTAGGTCTGCATTCCGGGTACAGTGTCCATCTTGATTCTGAAAGCGGGAACATAAAAGCTGTGGATAACGTCTACGGAGGTCATATCCAGCTTGATCGGCGTGTTTTCAGGCACGTAGAGCTTATCGCTGGTGCGTCCGTTTTCGTAGATAAACTTCCATGACCACATGCGTGCTTCGACCTGAACAATCATTGAATCTTCAGGAGCTTCACGCAGTGCCTTATAGCCTGTCCATCCGAACCAGAACATAGCAAAAACAAGGAGGGTAGGGATCACCGTCCAGAGTGTTTCCGCCAGTACGTTTCCTTCTATGTCCGAGGGGACAGGGTTCCGCTTTTTACTGTAACGGAAGAGAAACCAGATTGTGACGGCCGTTATGAGAAAAAGTATTGCGAATGATATGCCGAAGATGAACAGGAAAGCCTGATCAACCTTGCTTACAGCATCTACGAGATTATTTTCCATAAAACCGCCCCTTACCTGTACGCCACATCAAGGAAGGTCATTCCTATGAAGATGGCGAGAATTAAAAAACACATGAATACGATAAACTTAATAAACCTGTTTTCGTATTTCAGGTGCATGAAAAACAAAATTACAAACAGGGATTTCGTTGTGGCAAGTGCCAGTGCAACCACCACTTTGAAATAGCCGAAATCCACCCTTGTTGCTGCCACTGTGATAAACGTGAGCAGAAGAAGGACGGCAAGAATATATGTGAGCAGTTTAACGCTGAGAACGTGACCGTTGTGTTCTGACATATCTCAAACCTCCTTCTACAGAACCAGATAAAACAGCGGGAAAAGGAATATCCACACCAGATCCACTATGTGCCAGTAAAGTCCGGCGTTTTCCAGCTTAACAAAGTCGTCCTGCCTGATCGCGTCTTTTTTCAGGAAATGTATCATGAATCCCATGACGGTCATGCCGATGATAACGTGTATCCCGTGGAGACCTGTCATAACATAATACAGACCGAAGAAGATGTTCTCTCCGTGGGGAAGTTCGGCAAGGTGGGGCGAGGTGGGGTATATTCCATGCCCGAATTTCGCCTTCCACTCAAAGAACTTGTTCACGAGGAAAAACAGTGCCATAGCCATTGTGAGCCATGTGAAAAGAATCGCCTTTTGTTTGTCGCCTCTCTGGATAAATGATATGGCAAGGGCTATGAAATAACTGGACACAAGAAGAACAACAGTGTTCAGCGTGCCGATTATCACATTGAGATCTTTTCCGGCGTCATGAAATTCCTGCGGATATTTGGACAGAAAAACTGAGTACAGAACAAAAAGCCCGCCGAAGAGCAACACTTCTGTAAAAAGGAAGAGCCACATGCCGAGCTTTGCGCCATGATAATCCTTATGAACGTGACTACTCATCTCTCTCTACCCCCTTATAGCTGTATGGTTTGCCGGAGGTATCAGGCTCCTTGTCAAAGTTAAGCAGTGGGGGAGGTGAGGGAACCTGCCATTCGAGAGTTGCACCACCCCAGGGGTTGCGTCCTATCTTTTTGCCGCGTGTTATGCCTCTGTAGAGGTTTACAAACATTATCAGAAGCCCGACGGCAAGAATCCACGAACCGATGGTCGAAATCAGGTGTCCGGTCTGATACTGGGGCAGATAGTCATAATACCTTCTGGGCATGCCCTCAAGACCGATTACGAAAAGAGGGAGATAAAGGGTGTTAAAGCCCACAAAAAGTATTCCGAAAGCCCAGTTGGCGACTCTTTTGTTGTACATCCTTCCGTAGAACTTAGGCAGCCAGAAATGCAGAGCGGCAAAAAGCCCGAAGCCTGTTCCGCCGAATATCACATAGTGGAAGTGGCTTACGACAAAGTAGGTGTCATGCACATGGACATCTGTTCCTGCTGAGCCGAGGACAAGCCCTGTGAGACCGCCTATGGAAAAAAGAAATATGAATCCCAGTGCGTAAACAAGGGGAGGCTCGATAATTATGGAGCCTTTATAGAGCGTCGCCACCCAGTTGAAGACCTTTATGGCGGAGGGTATGGCAACAATGAATGTGAGGAGCGAGAAGATAAGCACTGCTGTGTCGCTCATGCCTGATGTAAACATGTGGTGCGCCCAAACCAGTGAGCCTGCAAAAGCGATCATAAGGCTTGATACCGCAATCGCCTTGTAGCCGAAAATGCTTTTACGGGCGAAGACGGGTATAATCTCACTCACCACACCCATGGCGGGAAGTATCATAATGTACACCGCAGGGTGTGAGTATATCCAGAAAAGGTGCTGATAGAGGATCGGGTCGCCGCCCTTGTTCGGGTCAAACAGTCCGACTCCCAGAACCCTTTCAACGAATATAAGAAGAACTGTGATCCCCAGAACAGGAGTTGCAAGAACCTGAATCCAGCCTGTTGCATAGAGTGACCATGCAAAGAGAGGCATTTTTGTCCATGTTATTCCCGGTGCGCGGAGGCGGTGGATAGTGGTGATGAAGTTTATACCGGTGAGGATAGATGAGAAGCCGAGTATAAAAACCGCAAGCACCGCAACGTTTACATTGGTTGTTGTGAACTCGCTGAAAGGCACGTAAAAGGTCCATCCTGTGTCCGGTGCTCCTCCGCCTGTGAAGAGAGAGAAGAGGGCAAGCACTGTTCCGATGAGGTAAAGCCACCATGAAAACAGGTTAAGCCGTGGAAAGGCAACATCCTCTGCGCCAAGCTGAATGGGAAGAACAAGGTTTCCGATGGCGGCGGGAATGCTTGGTATTACCACAATAAATATCATGATCACCCCATGGAGGGTGAAAACTGCGTTGTATGTCTGGGCTTCCATTATGTCTTTGCCGGGGGCTATAAGCTCAAGCCTTATGAGAAGACCGAGGCAGACACCCACAATAAACATTCCCAGCACCATGTAGAGATACATAAGCCCGATTCGCTTATGATCCGTTGTCAGAAGCCAGCTCAGTATCCCTTTACGGTCACTGCCCGAGTCTTCAAAAAAACTCGGTAATGCGGTTGTATTGTTATTCATTTCTTAGTCCTCCCGAGTTTTTAGTTAATTGCCAAGTCCGCATCCTGCGGCTTGGCTTTTTCGCTCACGCCTTGGTAAACAAGGCTTCGCTTCGCACGGCGGCGGTACATCCCTGTACCGCTAAAACTCGGTAATGTGGTTGTATTGTTATTCATTTCTTAGTCCTCCCGAGTTTCCTTACTTCTTTTTCTTTTTGCCGCCGAAAACGAGAAATGCGGCGAAAGCGGCGAGAGTCACGAGAATAACTGCGCCTGAAACCTTCATAATATCAAAGACATATTTTTTACCTTCCGGATCGTAGCTGAAGCAGAAAGAGACAATCTTCTTCACAGAAAGACCGGGTTTTTCGTTTTCAGCCTCCACCACCGCCATTGTAAGCTCGAAGGGGAGTATCTTTGTTCCGTAGAGGTAGCGTATAATTTTTCCTTTAGGTGAAACAGCAAAAACGGCAACAGGGTGGGCGAAGTCTCTGTCGACTCTTTTAAACCTGTAGCCTGCCGAATCAAGGAAAGCTTTTATGTTTTCATGTGTTCCTGTGAGGAATATCCAGCCTTCGGGAGCTATTTTGCCGTCCGCTGCTTTCAGATAGTTTCTTTTTTTATCTGCGGCTATCTCCGGCGTATCCATATCGTCAAAGCTGAATGATATCACCTGATAGGTTTTGCCGGCTTCCATCTTTATCTGAGGGATAATTGATGAAAGGTTGGACTGTAAAAAATTGCAGACATTCGGGCAGTTGAAATAAACAGGCGCAATAATAGTTGGCTTGTCGATCAGGTCCCTCATTGTGACTATTCTGCCGTCAGAATCAGTAAACGGAATATCAAGGGCGATTATTTCACCCAGTTTTTCCGTAACGCCGACATCACTCTGAGTTTCCGGAGAAGCCTCTTTATGTACGTGTTCCTCTGTCTTATCCCCGTCCTTGCCGTGATCATGCTCTGCTCCCCAGGTGGGGAGACAGAGCGCAAAAACAGCAAAAGCAATTAAAAGCTTTTTCATGTCGTGTGTCAAAACTTGGAGATATAATCAGCAAGAGCCTTTATATCTTCGGGTGAAAGGTTGGCAGTCATTCTCTGCATGGTGGCTTTTTTCTCACCGCCGAATGAGCCGTCCTTGTAGCCTGTAAGCATTTTTTCAATGTCTGCAGCACTCTGTCCTTTCAGGGCTTCTTCTGCTCCCGCAGGAACTTTTGTGCCGTCTGCTCCGTGACATGCCTTACACTTATTGTAAAGAGCTGCGCCGTCAGACGCTGCAAATGCGAAGACAAAAGTTGTTACGATAAATGCGGTTGCTAAAAGTGTTTTTTTCATTTTTTCACCTCTTATGAAAAGAAAGTACTAAATTAATTTTACACTGAAAAGGTATTAGATCAAATGGGATTTTCATAATTTTACAAGTTTAATAGGATATGAGAGCAAGCTAATAACCAGAAACGTGAACTTTTTGGCTGTATCCCGTACTAAGCTTAAACAGGAGGGTTTGTTATGAAGTTAAAGGCTATTTTTGCTGTGTTTATATTCATGGCGGCTGCAAACGTATTTGCCGGAGTGCCGGCGCTGGAAGGGTGCGAGGTTGTTTCTGTTAAAACAGGAAAGGACTCGGCGAAGGACATAGCCCGCCTTCACGGGAAAGAGATTGAGTTTCAAAGCTCTTATGTAGCCGAATATAAATGCGGGGGAGATCAGGTTGTGATATGGGCGTCTTTTTCAAAAACAAAGGACGAAGCTGAGGAACTGTTTAAACAGATGGATGATAAAATGCCCTCAAGCAAGGTTTTCAGAAACCTGATGAGAATGAAAACAGACGGGCTTGATGTGGCGTATGTAACCGGGATGGGCATGGATAACTATTATTTTCTTGACGGCAAAGGTAATTACTGGCTTGCCGCAACCGGGAAGGATACTGTTTTACTGCTGAAAAAGCTTACGAAAACTCTTCGATAGAATCATTAAGAAGCATTACGGAACAGCCGATCGCAAGAAGGTCGGCTGCGCCGCCCATTGTTAGCCTTATTTCCTTGTAGAATCTGTTTCTTTTCTGAAGCCATTCAACATGGGTATCTGAAATGAGACGTTCGGCAAGCTCTTTTCCGTCTTCTTTTATTATTTTAAGCCCCTCTGCACCGCATCTGTGCAGGGCGGTGGTGTCTTCTGCGGTCTGCATTATTTCGGCGAGCCCTGCGAATCGGGTTCGTTCACAGCAACCGCTTATGCTGTATTCTGCCTCCATTGCGGGGAGAGCATGCTTAAAAACTGACGGCATCCCGTTAAGGCATTCGGTGATTATTCCGCCTGTATGATAGGTTTTCCGTGCGGTTTCTCCGTTGGATTCGGGCAGGTTTTCAGAGAAAAATTTTCGTGCTGTTTTAGCTATTTCGTCTTCAAGGTTTCCACCTTTCAGGCAGGCAATAAGAACAAGACCGCTTAAAAATATATAGCCCTTGTGAGCGTTGCTTCCGCAGATATTCATCATGCGTTTTTCCGCCTCAAGTCCTATTTTTCGCATTCCAGCTATATTCGCACCGCTTAGAGCAGAATCCGCAAGCTCATGGTAATACTGGGGAAGGAGGGACACTGAAAGGAGCATACCCGCATAAGAGAGATCATCATGTGATCCGCTGTCAAAGGCATCCACAAGACCCGGCTTCGGGGTAAGATCAAGCTCTGCTTTTGCTCCTGCGGTGAGGCAGTCAGAAAGACGGATCAAGTTCTCTGATGAGTTTTTCAGCAGCGCTGACGGATTCTTCATAGGTGTGTCTCCCTGTACGGATACAGTCTGCTGCATTTTCTGCGCATATCAGGCACTGTCTTTTGCTCATGCCCGCTTCTGCTCTTCCGAATGCTTTTCCGCTGCGGTATATATCAATATCCAGCAGGCGGCAGAAGGGGTAAAGCTCTTCTAAGCCTACCCCTGCTTTCTTTGCTTCTGCGGGCTTAAGGGGAGTTTTCATAAAAACCGCTCTGCCCGCAGCATCCTGTATTGTTTTAAGGGTTTTTGCCTGAATTCTTTTCTTTAACTCAGCCTCAGCCCATGCCACTATGCCGTCTGCCCTGTGCTTTTGCTCCCCCGGCATGTTGGAGGAGATCATCACGAGGCAGCCGTCACCTTCATCAAGTTCAGCTATGAGCTGCCATCTGGCGTCTCTCGCCTGAAGAAGCTTATTCCTTAACTCTTCTGACTGAGTCAATTATGCTTCCGTCCCTGTATTCCACAAGAGCAATTACATCATCTGTAAATTCCACGGGTCTGGGCACGCCTGTTATCTGGGTGATCTCTTTACGGAGATCATGTATATCTTTGACGGGTATTTTAGCTTTTATCAGTTCTTTTTTCAGGTCTTCGTGCTTGCTGTTGACTGCTATACCTCTTTCCGTAACGATTACATCAATGTTTTCACCCGGAGTGGTTACAGTAGTTACCTGATCGAGGATGATCGGAAGGCGTCCTCTTATGGAGGGTGCGACTATGATCGCAAGCTTTGCCCCGGCGGCTGTGTCGGTATGTCCGCCTGTGTTGTGGAGCAGATATCCGTTTGATTCGGTATTCACGTTTACATTGAAATCAACGTCCACCTCTGTTGCTCCGAGGATTACCGCATCGAGCATATTCACCACAGCACCGCAGTTAAACGGGTTAGCATATGTATCTGCGCTGATTTCCTGATGGCACATATTTTTGCTGATGGATTCCACTGCTCTGAGATCGAAGCACTGAACATCAAGGAGGGTCTGGAAAAGACCTTCCTCAAGCATATCAACAAAATAGCCTGTGATACCACCGGAGCCGAAGGAGCCTTTTATCTTCTCCTCAAGCATCATACGGCGGACATTGTCCGCAACGGCGAGGGAAGTTCCGCCTGCTCCGGTCTGGAAAGAAAATCCGTTTTTAAGCAGACCGGAAGCCCTGATAACTTCGGCGGCGTATTTTGCTATCATAAGCCCGATAGGGTCTTTAGTGACTCTTGTTGTTGTGGAAACGATCTTTTTCGGATCGCCCAGGCTCTCCACCTGAACCACATAGTCAATGCAGGTCTGCGGTATGACGACGGGGCATACGGGGTAGGGAACGAGGTTGTCCGTAACGGCAACAACTGTTTTTGCATAACGGGCATCAACGTGGGAATAACCGAGGCTGCCGCATGCGGACGGACCGAAATATCCGTTCATATTACCGTATTCGTCACAGCAGGGAGCAGCAACAAACGCCACATCCACAACCACTTCGCCTGTCATCATGGATCTTGCCCTTCCGCCGTGGCTGCGGACTATAATCGGGCAGTCGATCTCGCCTTTGGAGGCGGCTTCGCCGACAGGTCCGTTTACTCCACATTCAAGGCTTGTGATCACGCCCTTCTTGATGTAGGGGATGATCTCCGCATGGACAGGGTGAACAGAGCTTGAGGCTATGGTTATGTTTCTTATACCCAGTGCATCTATCTCTTTTACTACCTGATTAAGAAGGAAATCCCCGTTTCTCAGGTGGTGGTGGGTTGCTATTGTCATTCCGTCCTTAAGACCTGAAGCTATTATAGCCTCACGGAGTCCGCTGAGAAGCTTTCTTTCGCCGGGGCGCACAATCTTAACCGGACGGGAATATTCATTTCCCTGCGGGGTGAGCAGGGCTTCGGAGTTATAGGGAGTGCGTTTTATTCCGTTAAAGGTTTCAGGCACATATCTGCCCAGACTATTTAGTGCCATAGATCACCTCGTCAGATATTTCATAGTCCACAAGTCCAAGAGATGCGGCGGTTTTGAGTACGTTTGATGAACGTTTTACAATGGGGGCGTCAATCATTTTGCCTCTGAGGGAGATAACGCCTGTTCCCATTTCCCTTGCTTTGAGGATAGCGTCTATCACTTCAAGTGCAAAATCGATCTCCTCTTTGGTTGGAGCAAAAACCTTATGGACTACATCTATCTGTCTGGGGTTGATGAGCGATTTGCCTGTGAAGCCGAGCCTTTTGCTGAGGCGAACCTCTTTCTCGAAGCTTTCCTCATCGTTGACATCGGGGAAGATTGTGTCTATCGCCTGAATGCCTGCCGCTTTGGCAGCCCACACAACACGTGTTCTGGCGTGGAACAGCTCCTCGCCTGTCTTGCTTCTTTCTATCCCCATGCTGGCTGTGTAGTCTTCTGCTCCGAAGGCGAGGGCAATTACCCTTGAGGAACATCTTGCTATCTTAATGCAGTTGATTACGCCGAGGGCGCTTTCAATAGACGGAATAATTTTGAACTTGCCTATCTCTATTCCTAAGTTTTCCTCGCACTCTGTGAGGAAGGTGTCAAGCCTTTCCACAATCTCCGGCGTGTCTGCTTTGGGCAGGCGCACTCCGTCGGGCAGGGCGGGAAGAACAGTTCTTAAGTCATCAAATCCCCACTCTGTGTCCAGAGGGTTTATGCGGTAGAAAATCTCTTTATTTCTTTCTTTATAGCCTTCAAGAAAACTGCGGACAAGAAGCCTCGCCGCATCCTTTTCATTGAGAGGCACTGCGTCTTCAAGGTCTATAAACACGCAGTCGCAGTTGAAAATCGGGATGTTCTGAAGCATAGACGGCATGTTGCCCGGAACATAAAGCAGTGTTCTTCTTAATGCTGCTGCGTCATTCATATTCTTCCTCAATAAAGATTGTGGCGGTTCCGCCTGTTTTTGAGTAGTGGCGTTCAATGCCTTCGGCACGGAGTTCTGATACCATTATCTCGCAGGATGCGAAAACCTTTGCAGTGAAAAGGTGTCCGCCTATAACCTCGCCGGATGATTTGGACATCTGTATATGCAGGTGGCAGTCGGGGTTGCCTTCAGCGTCGGGGAAGAAGTTTCCGTTAAGCCCCAGAAGCTCAAGGGGACCTTCAACATTGTGAACCGCCATTCTGGGAACAGTGATGGGAAGCTTTGCCCCCGCCTTGATCCCCCGGAATTTAACATCTGTAACCGAGCCCACGGCAGATACTATTACAGCGTGGTCCAGACCTATCTCACGGATAGTATCGGTGAGCTTTTCCACAAGCTCCTCACCTTGCTGAATCTTGATTATAAAGGTGCGGAGAAGCTTTGCTTCCTTATACCATACAGCTTTCATGCTTCCTGCTCCTGCGCACGGCTTATGACAGCCTCAACCCTCGCAGCTATGGCGTAGTCAAGCGCTCCTCTGTCCTTAATGCGGAAAATCCCGGATGTGACATTCATTCGCTCAATCACTTCGGTGATTTTAGCCCTGATGAGGTGTTCATACTGTTTTGCCACGGTGGAATCTATCTCGATGATGAGTTCATCCCCCGGTTCGGCGAAGACCATAATGTCGCTTGACTGCATGGTTCCCGCCTGCGCTCTTCTTGCGATTTTCATTTTTGCCGTCCTTTATTTTGAGCTTTTGGAAAATTTATCAAATCTTGCCCTGAGCATATCCTTATTTTTTAAAAGGTATTCATAGGTAGCTTCGGGAACAAGGGTTTTCATTTCTTCGTGTTTACCGTCAAAGAGAAGCCTGCGCACTGTTGATGCGCTGATTAGGGTTTCGCCCGCTGTTTTGCGCTCCATCTCCACAAGCTTGATGCCGTATTCGGGCATAAGGCGTTTCATTGCCTCGTTATAAAGCGAAGTAAATTCGCATATGGGTTCTTCGCCCACGTATCTTTTTATTATATTAAATGCCGGAGCAATATGCTGTCCGAATATGCGTAAATCTGTTTCTATCTGCTGTTTTGTGACCTGTTCTTTATTTTTGAGGAAGTATGAGGGGAAAGTGATGCGGCTTACCGCATACTCACCGGAGGGGATAACATAAACATTTTTAAGCTCCGCAGTGCCCCTGCGCACAAGGTCAAGCCTGTCCTGATAGGGGACGATTGACTTATCCTCCTGCACAACGAAGACATAAACAAAGTCAGACTCCTTTGCAGCGGTCTGAATGAGAAATCTGTGCCCTTTTGTGAAAGGGTTGCAGTTCATTACCAGCCCTGAGTTTCTGCCTCTTCGTGAAAGATTGCGCAGGTTTTCCAGATAGCTTTTGATGCTTTTGCCGAATTCCAGTACCGCAACCTTATCCGTGGTGCATAAAGGGGTGAAGTTAAGGCTCTCGAAATGAAAGGTATACATGGGTTTTGTGAATACAAAGAGATGGTCGTGACCTGCCTGAAAAGCGTCAGTGATAAGAGCGTTGATAATTTCGGAGAATGCCCCTGTATTCTGGTATTCCTCATCCACGGCGACCATCTTGAGAATGTTATGGTCTCTGGCTCCTGAGGCGATGAGCCTTCCGTCTTCGTAAATGCCCAGAAATACTTCATGGGCGGGGTCGTAATCAAGTCCCGCATCTTTCAGAAGACTTACGGCTTCACGGATCTGTGCTTCGCCTGTGATATAGCTGTGCATGTCCTACCTTATGGCATTTTCAAGAAAAGTATATAGCACTGTTTTGTTTTAAGGGCAACGGGTCAATAGAATAATTATAGATTTTTCTTATCCGGTGTATCAGAATAATGGATTAATATATTTTAGCACTTATGTTTTCTGCTTTTATTTCAGTTGCTTCCACCCCGCCGCAGCTTGATTTTACTATGCGGTTTATCTTAATCATAAGGTTATATGAACCGGCATTATGAAATATCATTGAAAGTGTGCCGTTATCGTTTATAAGCCTTACTCCTTCTTCGGGGATCGCTGTCAGAGTGTAAAACTCTCCGCCGCCGATTTTTGCTTCGGGTATTTCTATATCCGTTTTCAGCGTTATTCCTGCCTTTGCTGTATAGTCCTCCGCTATGGCTGTTGACAATGGAAGCAGCAGGATAAAAAGAAGGAACATCTTCATACAAAAACCTCAAAAAAAAGACACACCGGGCTCTCATGCCCGGCTGTCAGATGTATCATAAATCTTTTTTGTTCAGAACAAGTTTTGGCTTAACCGCTTCCACAAATCTCGTGGAGGGGTTTAATTCCTCAAATTTATCAAATCCTACCGGATACTGTTTAACATAATCGGGCAGTTTTTCTTCTGTAAGCTCAATCAGAGTGATCGCTTTCGCCGGACATCCTTGAACACAGGCGGGAAGAAGACCCGCATCAATGCGTTCAACGCACATGCTGCATTTTTCCGCACGCTGCAATTCAACGTTGTCAGCGGGTGCGCCGTATGGGCAGGCTTCTATGCACTGGCGGCAGTATATGCATTTATCTGACGAGTGAACCACTATGCCGTCCTTCTCACGTTTTACGTGGGCACCGACGGGGCACACCTCAACGCAAATAGGAGTTGCGCAGTGGTTGCAGGCAAGGGAATAGAAAGCTCTGTCTCTGTGGGGGTAGTCCTTCGCCTCAAGGGGTTTCAGTTTTCTCCAGACCACTCCTTTTTCCTGATGGTACTGGTTTTTACAAGCCATGGCACAGGAGTAGCAGCCGATACACTTTTTAGAATTCACAAGGAATGCAAGCTGTTTTTTCATCTGTAATCTCCTCACGCTTTCTCTATGCCGGCAAACTGGTCATGCAGAGCAACACCCGGAGCGCCTGTTTTAAATGTTCCCATGTCTGAGGACTCATCATCCACAAGTTCCTGAATATTGAAATCCGTTTTTCCGCCGAACCATGCCTCATACAGCACAAGGACATCTTCGGCAACGATATCTGTTACCCTTGCTTTAAGTGTCACACTGCCTGTTTTGTTGACAACCTTAACCGTTTCACCATCCTTGATGCCTTTGGCAGCCGCTGCAGCGGGATTGATGTAAACAAAGGGTTCTGGGTTAAAGTCACGCATTATGTCAATATTGTTGAACTGCGAATGCAGGGCAAATTGAGTGTGGGGAGTGAGAACACGAAATTTATCGTAAGCTTTTCTCGGAGCTTTGTATTCCGGCAGCTTGGTATGCCCGTATTCGGCTGCGAGGTCGGAGCTGAATTCGTATTTGCCTGAAGGTGTTCCGAACTTCATTTCATTCCATGATGCGCTGGATGGGAGCTGTGCCTTGCGTGGTCCGTTTTTAAGATCCTCCCAGCTCTCAATACCGAAAAGCTTGTGTATGCCGTCGTTAAACTCTTTTTCCATCCAGACTTTAGTGTCTGTGATCTGGGGGAATGTGCATGAGCCTGCTTCAAGCTCATTCATTTTCTTTGAGAGCATAGCGGCTATCTGAAGGTCGGATTTTGCTTCATACTGTTCGGGGATAGCCTTTTCGTTTAAGCCTATCCAGTAGTGCCAGTAAGATACGTTGACAGTGTATTCCTCAAAAAGCGTGGTGCAGGGGAGGACTATATCGGAGTTCTGCACAGTTTCATTGAAGAACTGGTCAACGGTGACTACCATCTCAAGCTTGTCGAATGCCTTTTTCAGCTTATTGCGGTCAAAATCCTGACCGAATGGGTTTTTACACGCAACCCAGAGAAGCCTTATGGGCGGTTCGTTTGTTGTGAGTATGGATTCGGCTATCTTGTTGATGTTTATGGTTCTGTCGGAGTATGCCGCCTGTGCTTCGCCCTCCGGTCCGTGAAATTCGCTCTTGATCTTGTCTTTTCCGAGATAACCCACAGAACCTTCGGGCTGTTTCTGAACCATGGCGTTGTAGTTGAAGCCCCATGTGTGCAGGTGTCCGTATCTGGCTCCGCCGCCTTCGATGCCGATGTTGCCTGTCATTGCGACTACAGCGTCAATGGCACGTACATTAACCCCGCCGTTTGTGTGGCGCTGAAGACCATAGCCTGCCCATATTGTTGCAGGGCTTGCCGATGCGAATTCCTCTGCAATCTGTCTGATAACATTTGCCGGAACGCCGGATTTTTCCGCCGCCCATTCAACTGTTACATTCTTTTTCAGGTATGCGGCAAACTCATCAAAACCTTTGCTGTGTTTGGTCGTAAATTCTTTACTGTAAAGCTTTTTATCAAGTATATGCCTTGCCATGCCGAGGGCGAGTGAGCCGTCTTCTGATGTTTTGATTCTTATATAGAGGTCGGCTTTTGCCGCTGTCTGGGTCATTATGGGGTCGATAACAACAACTTTCGCTCCTCTTTCCTGAGCTTCATAAACGAACTTCATGGAGTGTACGGAGTTCCAAGCAGGGTTGCCGCCCCAGATTATGATATATTTCGCCTTGACTATGTCTTCGGGGTCATTGCACCACATATTGCCCATGTCAAAGTTTTGTGCATCAATACCCGCAGGCCAGCAGGGTGTGCCCACAAACCTTGTGGTGTAGCCGAGGGAACTCATCATGCCCTCCACGCCGTAGTGTGTTATGCCGAAGTTGCCGGAATATTTATCCAGCGCCATACCGAGGAGCGAGCCGTCTTTCTTTTTGATTTCAAGTATTTTATTGGAGATTTCTGTCAAAGCCTCGTCCCAGCTTATTCGTTTCCAGTTTCCTGTTCCCCTGCCTATCTGTTTCATAGGGTATTTGATCCTGTCCGGGCTGTATACTCTTCTGGGATAGCTGAATCCTTTCACACAGAGCGCTCCGCCGGTGAATGTTGATTCCTTTGCCCCTTCAACAAACCGGAGAACCCCGTCCTTTACGTAGCTTTTGATGCTGCATGTGTCGTAGCAGTTTCTCGGACAGGCATTACGGAAAGTTTCGTAATCTCCTTCATAATGGGTTCTTTCCCATTCTGCCGCCTGAAGAATGCCCGCAGGGAGAGAGGAAAGTATGCCTGCTGCTGCCGCACTTTTAAGGAATGAGCGTCTGCTCAGGGGACAGATTCCCCCTGTTTTCAATAAATCCTTTTTCATATTTTCTCCTTTGACATCACCAGCGATGTCACCTCGTTTTTGATCCACTCATCAAGCATGCACAGAACACGCATAACCGCCGAGGATTCATCTGCACAAGAACCTGCTCTTTCGGTAAACAGAGGTATCCACATGTACATGTGCATTGCGGTGAGCTGTTCGTAAAGCTCAATAAAGTTTTCATCAACCTCCGCAAGCCGCTTTAATATGCAGCATGCGTCTAGTTCCACAGGGAGAAGGTCTTCGGGGATTGAGCCTCTGTTTGACAGGCTCAGACCTGCTGCTGTGTATATTTCTCTTACTTTTTCAGTGATTCTGCCGTTGGTGTGTCTCTCAGGATCAAGATAAACTGATGCTGTCATGGGGGCTTCGGGGGATGCGGGACCTACGAAAAGTCTGTTGAACAGAAATTCCTCGGCTTCCCAGTCAATGTTTTTTGTCAGACCGCATTCTGTGTCTGTTATGCGGGCATATGCTTCCTGCATTTTTTCTTTTGTGCCGTAATGAAAAAAATCCCGGAAGGCTTCAATCCGTTTAATTGAATCCATAGCCATACCTCATATGTTTGAAGGTATGATAATGCCTGTTTGATGGGTATTAAATGTGGGGAAAAGGGTATTTATCGGGTATACGTTTATACCCGATGATGTGTTTATCTGTTGTTAAGATAGGTGAAAAGGCTAATTTCTCTGCCGCTTAGACCCAGCTTCTTGCGGATGTTTTTTCTGTGAGTTTGCACTGTATCAAATGAAATATTCATGCTTTCCGCTATCTCTTTGCTGTCAGAACCGGACTGAATGAGCTGGCATATCTGTATTTCTGCTTTGGTAAGCTTCCCCATATTCACAGAGTTCAGGCTTCCAGTCTCCTCTGTGAGCCCTGCGAGCAGGTCTTTAATTATGCCTGAGTATATTGTTCTGATCTCAGGATTATCCTCTGCCGTCAGCTTCTGAACAGAGGGGATTATATTTGTAACTATCTTCTGGGAGATAGTAAGCATCATCTCCTCTTTCTCTCTGTCTATGGTTTTCAGCACATTACGGAGGGTTACGTTCATCTCCTCCGCCTTGACCTTCTCTTCTTTCAGGTGTTCTTCCATAGCCTTCTGGCGGGTAATATTGCGCAATATGATGTGGATAAAGTCTCCGCTGCCCATCTGAAACCTGTTCAGAGTTATGCTGGCGGGAAAGGTTTCCCCCTGCGCTGTCACACCGTTGAACTCACCGTTCCATATTTCGCCCTGGGCTATTATCACAGCGGATCTCATTGCATCTATGCTGTCAGGATGGATGAAGCGCACACAGCTTTTTCCTTCCATGTCTTTTTCTGGCAGACCGAATATTTCGGCAGCTTTACTGTTTGCCTGTAAGATTCTCAGGCTGCTGTCGGTAAGGATTATTCCTTCACCGGCAGAAGTGAAGAGAGAGCGGAACAGTTTCTCTGATTCTGCCAGCTCCTGTGTTCTCTGGTTTACTTCCTGTTCAAGCTTCATGCGCTGGTCTGCAATGTATGTTATGTCATTGAGAACAATAACGTAACCTTCTGATGCTAAAGATACTTTTTTGAGTGGAATGATTACGAGCGAGTATATTGATTTGCCGTCCGGCATGCGGATTTCATGGGTTTCGCCGGAGAGGAAAACAGAAAGAAATTTGTGAAAGCTCATTTCCGGTTTGAGGCTCTCCATTACATTGCTTCCTATGGCTGTGGCACCGAATCTGTTCCTTGCAGATGCGTTCATTTCCAGTATCTGCCCGTTTTCCGAAACGGTGATGAACAGATCGGAGGCAGATTCAAGAATGTTTTCATATTTATTTTTAAGAAGAGTTAGCTCTCTGTTTTTATTCTGGAGGATGGTTGCGGTTTCTGCGGCATTTCTTGAATGCCATTCCCCGACGGCAAGTGTTTCCATCGAGTCAATTATGCGGCGCAGTTCAATGTAGTTTTGTAGTTTTTCCGCCGGTTCAGCGTCATATTTCAGGATTATATCTTCAACAGCGTGGAGGAGTGTTTTGAAGCACCCGAAAAAATATTCTTCTCCGATCCCCCGTTCATAGTGCCTGTGTGCTGATTTCAGCAGAAATTCGGCAACATTTCGTCCGTTTTTCAAAAGTTCCGGAAAATCCGGTTTGAGCCCCTGATTGATATACTCTCTGACAGGTAAAATGACACCGTGCAGGCTGAGTATGCAGTCTTCCCGTTTTGCCGTTGTATGCTCAAGATAACCGGCGCTCTTCATGCGTTCTGTCCAGTTTATCAGAAAAGCTTCCGTCTCTGCGATTATATGTTCAAGGAGATTTTTCAAATCAAACGACCCCCCGTATCTTAATTAAGAATGATTTAATAATCACAATAAATCAACCGGAAATTAGCACGGTAACGTTCTGCTTCTTGGAGTATAACGAGAGACCGCCCCATCTGCGGGGCGGTGTTTTGTCTTTATCCTTCTTTTTCTGTGGTTATATCCGGGTATGATTCCATGTGAGGCTTTATTGCTCTGCCCAGCCAGTCAATGGTTTCCCCTATGTGCCTCATGTTTGCCAGACCCTCTTTATCCTTTTCAACATCCCCTTTGTGGAGTCCGTAAACCATGTTCCAGTATGTTGAACCGGGAATTATCATTCTTGAAATCATAAAAAGATGGTTGATGGTGTCAACTGTGTGAATTGAACCGCCCCTTCTCACAGCGGAGATACCTGCGCCTATTTTACCTTTCAGTGCGTTGCCGTTTGCCATCGCCACAAAACCGGCACGATCTATGAGGGCTTTTATTTCTGCTGTTACATCTGCAAAATAAGTGGGCGAACCTATGATTATTGCATCTGCCTTAAACATTTTAGCGATAACAGGGTTAAGATCGTCATCAATTATACATGTGCCGTCCGCTTTCTTAAAACAGGCTCCGCAGGCAGTGCAGCCTCTGATATTCTGTCCGCCGACTGTCTCCATTTCTGTTTCCCAGCCTTTGGCTTTCAGAGTCTCCAGAACAGTGTTGAGTATTATGCTGGTGTTTCCGTTTTTGCGGGGGCTTCCGCATATCGCAAGTGCATACATCCGGTTTGTTCCTCCTAGATTGCGTTTCTTTTTATTTCGCTTATTTCATATTTTGTTGCTTCGGGCTTTCCTGCAAGTACATCAGGGAAGACGGAAAAAAGTTTTTTGACGTGCGGCTGTTCTCCGTGGAGAGCAAGATCCTCTTCAGATTCCCATATTTCAAACATGGCGGCCTGTGTTTTATCGCCTGTAAATGTCAGCTTGTAGGCAGTGCATCCTTTTTCTTCTTTTACAAGGGGGGATATTTCGGAATAGATTTTATATAGCTCATCCGCCTTCCCCTCTTTAAGTTTCATTTCCACATGAAGTACAAACATTTCGTACCCTCCTTCCTTTAATAATTCAATGTCTGCATCTTCTGCATCAGGTGCGCAGGAGATAATTTTTAGTCTTGATGAAAGAAAATATAGTAGTAATATTGTTTTTACAAGTACGGTATTTTTTTTCATGTACTTACATTTAGTATAGCAGGTGTATTATGGGTTTTTGTAAAGTCAAGGAATTGGACGGAAAATTATACAGATGTTATTTCGAGCTTACGGTGCAGGTTTTGTCCGGAAAATGGAAAGCACTGATCCTCTACAGGCTTGCGGTTGATCCTGTTCTCCGTTTCGGAGAGCTTCGTAAGAGCATGCCGGAGATAACTGAGAGAATGTTGAGCAAGCAGTTGAGAGAACTGGAAGGGGACGGGCTGATAAGCCGTGAGGTTTATAATCAGATTCCGCCGAAGGTGGAATACAGGCTCACGGAAATAGGCTCCAAGCTGATTCCTGTTCTTATGCTGATGAAGGAGTGGGGTGCGGAATACGAGGAACATCTCGGTGGCAAGGGACTTTTCTGCTCTGCCGATTATGAACAGCCGGAAGAGAAGGCGGACGGCTTTGTTTCAAAATAACCTGTCTGAAAAGCTGATAAGATAATGATTAAAATAAGGCTTGATCTTCCTTCATTATCAGTATATTTTGATTCCAGATAATATGTATCTGTAATATCTTTATATGAGGTTTGAAATTATGAATGAAGCTTTCTTAAATGTCCTTAAAAATGAGGGCGTGGTATCTATCGTTTCATGGGGTTCTGATGAGCCTCACATAGTAAACACCTGGAACTCTTATGTTAATGTCACCGAAGACGGCAGGCTGCTGATTCCTGCGGCAGGAATGCAGAGCATTGAGAAGGATATTATCGTAAACAACAGAGTGAAGCTTACTCTGGGTAGTAACAATGTTCAGGGGCTTAGAGCTATGGGTACGGGGTTTCGCATTGAAGGCACTGCAAGCTTTTTTCACGATGGTGCAGAGTTTGATATGATGAAAGGAAAGTTCCCTTTTCTCAGCAGAGTACTGGAGATAACCGTCAGCGAACTTAAGCAGACACTCTGAGCCTACCAAGATCGGGGCGGATTCTGTCCCGGTTTATCTATTTTTTATTCCTGAACCACTCCTCTGTAGCCTTCTGCTGTTCACAGGGGATTTTCTTCTGCACTTCATTTCTTAGCCAGCCTATGTTCTTTCCTCTCAGGTATTTGCGCATTTGCTCCTCCGCATCCAGCATAACTGTTTTTATTAGGCAGGGGCATTTGGTGTATAAATCGGGCAGGTTGTTCTTGTCCAGCGTGGCAGTGTTCTGCCTTATTTCTATGCACTGAAACATATCAGAAGAGCCTTCTACGGCTTCTATAACATCCCAGAAGGTTATATGCTCAGGAGTACGGGCAAGCTCATAGCCTCCGTTTACTCCGGGTGCTGCCTTTACCACGCCCGCCTTGCGGAGCTTTGTAAAAATCTTGGAGAGGTAGGTTTCTGATATGCCCTGAAAAGAGGCAAGCTCTCTTACTCCGACAGATTTGCCTGCGGGGGCGTTAAGCATCTGGAGCAGGGAGTGAAGGGCATATTCAACACCTTTTGAAAACTGCAATCAGTCCTCCTTGAGTAATGTTTTTTGTAATTTAGTACAAAATCAACGCACTTAAAACAAAAAAAGCGGCACCCCCGTCAGAGAGTACCGCTTATGGTTATTATTTTATTTATGTTGCTATTATATAGCGTCAATAATTGAGTTGAATGTTGCGCTGGGGCGCATTTCTTTAACTGCTTTTTCAAAAACAGGTCTGTAGTATCCGCCTATGTCAGAGGGTCTGCCCTGAGCAGCGTTGAGTTCTTCATTAATCTTAGCTTCGTTGTCAGCAAGTGCTTTTGCAACGGGAGCAAATTTAGCTGCTGTTTCCTTGCATTTTGTCTGAGCGGCAAGCGCCTGTGCCCAGTAGAGAGCAAGGTAGAAGTGGCTGCCTCTGTTATCAAGCTCTTTAACCTTACGTGAGGGTGATTTGCCGTTTTCAAGCACTTTACCCACAGCCTGATCAAGAGTTTCAGCAAGCAGAGCCGCCACATCGTCTTTGAATACTGCTGACATATGCTCCAGTGAAGCCACAAGAGCGCAGAACTCGCCCAGTGAATCCCATCTGAGGTGGCCTTCCTTAAGGAACTGTTCAACGTGTTTGGGTGCTGAACCGCCTGCTCCTGTCTCGAAAAGACCGCCGCCGTTCATAAGGGGAACGATGGAAAGCATTTTTGCTGATGTGCCCAGTTCAAGTATGGGGAAAAGGTCAGTGAGGTAGTCCCTGAGAACGTTACCGGTTACGGAGATTGTATCAAGCCCTTTTCTTATTCTTTCAACTGAGAAGTTTATAGCATCAACGGGAGTCATGATGCGGATATCAAGCCCTGTTGTGTCGTGGTCATTGAGATATTTCTTAACTTTTTCGATGATCTGCGCATCGTGTCCTCTTGCGGGGTCGAGCCAGAAAACAGCGGGAGCGCCTGATGCTTTTGCTCTTGTAACAGCGAGTTTAACCCAGTCCTGAATGGGAGCGTCTTTTGCCTGGCACATTCTGAAGATGTCACCAGTTTCAACTTTCTGCTCCATAAGAACCTTGCCGTCTGCATCAACAACACGGACAACGCCTTCGCCTTCTGATATGAAGGTTTTGTCGTGTGAGCCGTACTCTTCCGCTTTCTGAGCCATAAGACCAACGTTGGAGACACTGCCCATTGTTGCGGGGTCAAACTGACCGTTTTTCTGGCAGTCTTCGATGATTGCCTGATACATTGTTGCGTAGCATCTGTCGGGAACCATAGCTATAGTGTCGTGGAGTTTGTTGTCGGGTCCCCACATCTGACCGCCGTCACGTACTACGACAGGCATGGACGCATCGACAATAACATCATTGGGAACATGAAGGTTTGTTATGCCGTTGTCCGAGTCAACCATAGCAAGTTCGGGGTTTGTTTTATAAACAGCCATGATGTCAGCTTCGATTTCTGCTTTTTTGTCAGCGGGAAGCTTGTTGATTTTTGCATAAACATCGCCGAGACCGTTGCTTGTGTTAACGCCGATTTCTTTGAAAGTTGCTGCGTGTTTTGCAAACACGTCTTTGTAGTAAACCTGAACAGCGTGTCCGAACATAACGGGGTCGGAAACTTTCATCATTGTTGCTTTAAGGTGAAGAGAAAGAAGAACGCCTTCTTTTTTGGCTGCTTCTATCTGCTCTGCGTAGAATTTACGGAGAGATGCAACGTTCATTACGGATGAATCTATAACTTCGCCGGCAAGGAGAGCTGTTTTTTCTTTGAGAACTTTTACGCTGCCGTCTTTAGCAACGTATTCTATTTTTACATTTGTGGCTGCGGGAACAGTAACTGATTTTTCGCTGCCGTAGAAGTCACCGCCGGACATGTGGGCAACACGGGTTTTAGAAGGTGTCGGCCACTGTTTCATCATTCTGTGAGGGTGTTTTTTAGCGTGTTCTTTAACTGCTGCTGCTGCTCTTCTGTCGGAGTTACCTTCACGGAGAACAGGGTTAACAGCACTGCCGAGAACCTTTGCATATCTTGCTTTTATTTCTTTTTCAGCATCTGTTTTAGGTTCTTCAGGGAAATCGGGCACTTTGTAGCCTTTCTCCTGAAGCTCTGCTATCGCTTCCTGAAGCTGGGGGATGGATGCGCTGATGTTGGGGAGTTTTATTATATTTGCTTCGGGTTTAAGGGAGAGTTCGCCGAGCTGAGAGAGGAAATCGGGGATTTTCTGCTCTTCCGTGAGGTAGTCGGGAAAGTTGGCAATGATGCGTCCTGAAAGTGAAATATCTCTTGTTTCAACAGAAATGCCTGTGCCTTTTGTGAAAGCCTGAACTACGGGGAGCAGCGAATAAGTCGCCAGTGCGGGTGCTTCATCAATCTCGGTCCAGATAATCGTTTTGTTAGACATAATCTCTCCTTGATGGTAATATTTTGCTATCTCAATGACCGCTTTTTATATAAGCGGTTCAATTATTATAACAGTATTTTTTATTTTCAACTGTATACAGTATACAGTTATAATAAAGCTTGCCAATTGTCAATCAATATTAGCTTCTGCAATGTTATAACATTATTTATTTTTGAAAATGCCAGTGTTATCAAGCCGGAGAAAGAAAGCGTTAAAAGAGTGCGAGACCTTCCGCAGTGAGGTGTATTAAAAATGAGCGTACGCTCTTTTTTGGGATAATTGGCAGTTAAGGCCTTAGGTGTGTTCGCAGGTGAACAAGGGAGTATGATTTTGTTTACTCGCTTTCTTCCTTCCATATTGTTACACGGTTTCTGCCTTCATTTTTTGCTTTATAAAGAGCGTCATCAGCTTTTTTAAGGGCATCGTCCAGAGTGTCTTCCTGTGTTGGTATGGATGAATATATTCCTGCGCTGATTGTCAGAGTGGTGCGCATATTTTCCATTTCTATAATTTTCTTTTCAATTTCAATACGGATATTTTCTATGCGGTTGGCGAGGGTGTCTTCCCCTGTGTTGGTTATAAAAACCGCAAATTCTTCCCCTCCGAAGCGTGAGCAGGCGTCAGTCTGCCTCTGGAAATGGCGCAGGAGTGTTTTGCCCATTTCCTGAAGGCTTTTATCTCCGAAAAGGTGCCCGAAGGTGTCATTAACCTTTTTAAAGTGGTCAATATCAATTATAGCCACAGAAAAGCGTATTCCGTTTCTCTGGCATATATTAAAAGCCTGCTGGCTGCTTACTGAAAAGAAACGCCTGTTGTAAAGCCCCGTGAGGCTGTCCTTGTCGCTGAGTTCCTGAAGCCTTATGTTTGCTGTTTGAAGTTCTTTGTTCAGCTTCCTGAGCTTGCCCGACCAGTAAGCAATAACGGCGGCAATAACGGCGAAGATTCCCATGATGCGCCAGAAAAGCTTATAGTCAAATCCCTGATCATAGCGGATACTCATCCATTTGCCGGTAATAGCGTTTCTGTCCTCTTCGCTTATGGAATCCACAAGCTTCTGGAAGATTCTTGCAAGCTCAGGTTCATCGTTTCTGGCAGCTATGCCCAGCTCCCAGTCCTGTTCAAGCCTTCCGGATATTTTTATATCAACAATCTTCTGCTGCTTAATCTGATAACCTATGCCCGCCATGGTTCCGATTGCTCCGTAAACCTCCCCTTTTTGCAGGAGAGCTATGCTTTCTGCATCGTTTTCCACTTCAATAAGCTTGAGATGCGGGTATTTCTTTTTAAGCATTTCTGTAATGGCGTAGTCTTTTACGGTGGCGAAGCTTTTATCCAGAACATCATCTATTTTGTCGATGAAAGGGTCATTTATGGATGTTGCAATCACTGTAGGAATAACAAGATATGGAGAAGTGAAGTTGAAATATTTCATCCTTTCCGGTGTACGCATTGCCAGTGAAATTATATCGCATTCTCTATTCTGCCCTTTTATAAGGGTTTCTGCCCATGTTTCAGTGGGAACTATGTGAATCTGTATGCCGGAGTTGCTCTGCATAAGTTTGATAAAATCAGCCGATATGCCAGTATGACGCTTGCCGCCTTCAAGTTTTTCAAACGGCATCCAGTCAGGGTCAACACACATCCGTACTATTTTTTTTCTTTCAAGGTATTCTTCTTCCTGCTCAGTGAACGCCAGAGCCGGACGTTTGATCTCATTTAACTGCGGTACAAGCCACTGATTTTCCAGCAATATTTTATCTTCCTGACTTATGCTTGCCAAAGTTTTTGTTATGATGCTGTAAAGTTCTGTAAGCTCAGGGTTAACCCCGAAGCGGAGGTCTTCAACAGTTCTCTCGTCGGAGTTGAATTCGCCGCCAATGGTTACATTGAGAAGAGCATATTTCTTTATCATGCTGCTGCCGGAATTAAGGGAGGTTATGACAGCATCGATTTTACCGAAGGAGAGATCTTTGAACATCTCATCCCTTGATATATATTCCTTTAACTCACTGAGTTCATCTTTATTTATAAGATCCTTGAAGAAAATCCCTTTTGTTATGCCCACTTTTTTGCCATCCAGAGATGAAGTGTCAGTGTATTTTCCAAAATCGTCCCTGATAAAAACATAACTGGGGATGCGGGCGTATTCATCTGTGAAGAGAGTGAACGCTTTTCTTTCTTCTGTCATGGATATGTCTGCAATCATGTCCGTTTTGCCGTCTCTGAAATCATTCAGTATAGCTGACCAGGGTTTTATATTGTATGCGAAGTCTATTCCTGTGCGGCGGCTGATTATTTTCAGAAGAGCATCTGTGTAGCCCATGATCTGCTCATTTGATGCGAAACTGAACGGATAAAAGTCAGGCAGCATGCCCACAGAAACCGATGGGCGTGAACGGATGAATGATTCCTCTTCCGGTGTGAGTTCGATACTTTCTGCTGCACTGAAAACTTGTCCGTTATATATTGACCAGAGTCTCTCAAGCTTGTCTTTCCTTGTTTCCGGCAGTGCTTTTATAGACTTGTTGATTATTCCCGCAAGAACAGGATTTGTCTTCAGAACTCCGATACGGAGGTCCTCATCTTCCAGCCCTTCAAAATTTAAAGTCCCTACGGAGACTATGTTAGAAAATGTGTTTTCCCTTGCAATGAACCGCCCTCCGAGTTCGCTGACAAACACCGCATCAACCCAGCCAAAAGCGAGAGATTTAATCATGTCCACATTATTATTATATTCCAGAAGGTTCAGGCGTTGTTTCTTAAGTATCTCTGAGTAGAAGATATCTTTGATATAACCTGTTTTAAGCCCCACCAGAGCAATTAGATTGTCGCCGGGTTTTATTCCGGAGTCATTGCGGACAAACACGACAGTTCTTCTTATGTGGTAGGGAACACTGAATAAAATATATTTTTCCCTTTCCGGTGTGTATGATATTTCGTTTATTGCATCCAGCTCACCATTGAGGAAAGAGTTGTAAATATTTGTCCAGTTCCCCATTTTATATTCTATTCTGAGTCCGCTGATTTCCTGAATCATGCTCATGAAGTCAATGGAGTAGCCTTTTATGTTTCCGTTTCTGAAGTAGGTATAGGGTTCGTTGCTGTCAACAACCCCGACTGTGATTGTTTTTTTGTCCTTTATGTATGTCTGCTCTTCCGGCGTGAAAATATTACTTTCGCCCGATGCGTTTATAGAATAAAAAAAGACCAGCAGGATAAGGACAGCGAAGCTGTTTATGGTTCGGTTCATTAATTCAGTTTCTCCGGATATTCTTTGTGTATAAACGGTCGTAACAGACAGATGATTTATGTTATTTTAATACTTATAGATTATTAAAGCAAAGAATTTTGATTACCCTGCTCAAAAATGTCCGCTTTTCGGATAAAGTTACATTTTCTTAACGTTTATTTACAATTAATGTCCATAAAAATCTTGACATCATGACCCCTCGGTCGTAGTTTGACTGCTTAGTCATATTATGACTGGGAAGTCAATAAAGGGAAACGGATGAACTTAAAGAAAAGAAAAGAAGTTTTGGATAACCTTTTTAAGGAAAGAATTGTCAAGACAGTTATAGAACTGATTAGGGAGAACGGATGCATAACCATGGAAGAGGCAGCCAAAAAATCGGGTGTCTCCAAGGGTTCTCTTTATAACTATTTTGATAATAAGGAAAGCCTTATGGAGTATGTTCATGCTGAGATGGTTGAACCTTTGGAAAAAAGATTCCGTGAAATACGCGAAAGCAGTATGAGACCATCTGAAAAACTTATGGCGGTATTTGAGGATATCTTCGATGTTAATGAAGAAGTATGCCTCTATTTCCGTTTTCTGGATTCACACCGTACAGTAGAGGAGGATGCAGAGGATACACATTATTTACTGCTTGAGCCTCTGTCCGAAATTTTTGAAGCAGGGATCAAGACGGGAGAATTTGTGAATGTTGATCCATATATTCTGGCAAACACTTTTACCGGAATGGTTATAGGCACATTTGGTTCGTACGGTTATAGAAATATAACTGATGACGGACTTAAAAATGCCAAAGAGGAAATGTTGAAGCTGGTAAAAAGGCTGATAATCACATAGGAAGGGATATTGTATGAAGTCAAAGTTATTAGGTTTCGCAGGCTTGGCTGCGGCAGTTATTATCGGACTGGTTATTTTCAAAAGCGGCGGTTCAGCCACTGCTTCCCAGCCGCAGGGCGGAGGAGAACGACCGGCTGCAGAAGTTACTGTTTATACTGTTAAAGCAGAAGCAGTAACATTTACAAAAGATTTGCCGGGGCGTACATCGGCGGTGAGAGTTGCTGAAATACGTCCTCAGGTTTCAGGGATTATTCAGAAAAGGCTGTTTAAGGAAGGGGGCAGTGTAAGTGCCGGTCAGCAGCTTTACCAGATAGATCCTGCACCTTTTCAGGCATCATATGACAGCGCCAAAGCTGAACTTATGAGAGCCGAAGCTGATTTGCAGTCTGCTGCGCCGAAAGAGGCAAGATACGCTGAACTGCTTAAAGTCGGCGGTGTCAGCACACAGGAGTATGAAGATACTGCAACTGCGCTTGCTCAGGCTAAGGCGTCTGTGGCTGCCGGAAAGGCGGCTGTGGCAGCAGCAAAAATAAATCTCGATTATACTAAGGTTTTTTCACCCATTTCCGGGCATATTGGCAAGTCCTCCGTGACGGAAGGGGCTCTTGTAACTGCTAATCAGGCATCTGCTCTTGCCAAAGTTCAGCAGCTTGACAGTGTATATGTGGATGTAAGCCAGTCTGCGGAAGAGGTTATGAAGCTTCGCCGCATGATAACGGATGACGGAACCCTTGGAAATTCGGCTGAAGTTGAGCTTCTCATCGGTGGAAAACCTTATGCTCATAAAGGTGTAATGCAGTTCTCTGATGTTACGGTGGATGAAACAACCGGAATGGTTCAGCTCCGCGCTCTTTTCCCGAATCCTGAAAGGGAGCTTCTGCCCGGTCTTTTTGTAAAAGCAAGGATTCCGCAGGCCAAGGATGATGCTGCCATACTCATTCCCCAGCAGACAGCGGTAAGAAATGCTGACGGCAGTGTAATTGTTTGGGCGGTAGACTCTGAAAATACTGTGAATCCTCGTCCTGTTAGCGTATCTGATACTGTGGGAAATAAATGGGCAGTTATGTCCGGTCTTCAGCCCGGTGACAGAATTGTTCTTGAGGGACTCCAGAAGATACGTCCCGGCGCAAAGGTAAACCCGGTTGAAACAAAAGCCGAATAGGCACAAAACAGCAGGATGATATAATATGTCAAATTTCTTTATAGATCGTCCCATCTTTGCATGGGTGATTGCAATTATTATAATGCTCGCAGGTGTTCTTGCCATAAAGACACTGCCTGTTGAGCAGTACCCGCAGATCGCGCCGCCCACCGTTTCCATTAGTGCTAGCTACCCCGGGGCATCTGCAGAAACATTGGAAAACAGTGTTACGCAGGTTATCGAACAGAAACTTGTGGGTATTGACTATCTGCGTTACTTCTCATCAACCAGTGACGGAACAGGTAATGTTGAGATAACTCTTACATTTGAACCGGAAGCAAATCCTGATATTGCTCAGGTTCAGACACAGAACAAGATTCAGTCTGCTTTGTCGTCATTGCCGCAGGAAGTTCAGCAGCTCGGTGTAACCGTTGAAAAGTCGAACAGCAGTTTCCTTATGGTTATAGGGCTTTACTCTGCTGACGGGTCAATGACTCAGAATGAGATTGGCGACTACATAAGCTCTAACATGTCCGATCCTCTCAGCAGGGTTCTGGGTGTCGGTTCGCTTCAGGTTTTCGGTCAGCCTTTCTCCATGCGTATATGGCTTAACCCTGATCAGCTTAATAATTATAAGCTTACTTCAGATGATGTCATAAGCGCCATAAGCGCACAGAACGCAGATGTTTCTGCCGGTCAGCTTGGCGGAAACCCCGCTGTTGACGGTCAGCAGATTAACGCTACAATCACTGCTCAGACAAGGCTGAGAACTGTTGAAGATTTTGAGAATATTTTTCTCAAGGTTAATACCGACGGTTCGCAGGTACGTATAAAGGATGTTGCAAGAGTCGAACTCGGTGTTCAGAACTATGATTTTGTAACCAGATATATGGGCAAGCCCGCCGCAGGTATGGCCGTGAGTCTTGCCACAGGGGCAAACGCTCTTGAAACTGCTAACAATGTTAAAGCAAAAGTTGCAGAGCTTGAAGAGTTTATGCCGGAGGGGCTCGAAGTTGTTTACCCTTACGATACGACACCTTTTGTTACAATTTCTATAAAAGAGGTTGTTAAGACCCTTTTAGAAGCAGTTGTTCTTGTTTTCCTCATTATGTACCTGTTTTTGCAGAACTTCAGGGCGACACTTATCCCGACTATTGCAGTCCCTGTTGTTCTTCTGGGTACATTCGGAATACTTTCTGCTTTCGGGTTTACTATCAACGTTCTTACGATGTTCGCCATGATTCTCGCAATCGGGCTTCTGGTGGACGATGCCATTGTCGTTGTTGAAAACGTTGAAAGGGTTATGAGTGAAGAAGGTCTGCCTCCGAAGGAAGCTACAAGAAAATCAATGAACCAGATTACAGGCGCCCTTGTGGGTATTGCGCTTGTTCTTTCTGCGGTTTTCGTTCCTATGGCTTTCTTCAAAGGTTCCACAGGTGCTATCTATCGGCAGTTCTCGATTACAATAGTTTCTGCGATGGTACTTTCCGTTGTGGTGGCTCTTGTTCTTACTCCTTCACTTTGCGCTTCAATGCTCAAGCCTGTTGAAAAAGGGCATAAAGAGCATATGAAAGGCTTCTTCGGATGGTTTAACCGAATGTTTAACCGCAGCAGAAGCGCCTACAGAACAAGTGTGGGATATGTTGCAGCCAGAGCTTTCAGATTCTTCATAGTATATGCAGTGATAATTGCAGGACTCGGATACATGTTCACAAAAATACCAACATCGTTCCTTCCTGATGAGGATCAGGGTATTATGCTTGTACAGATATCAACACCTCCGGGAGCCACTCAGGAGAGGACTCTTGAAAGCGTGAAGAAAGTTGAACAGTATTTCATGGAACAGGAAAAAGAGTCTGCAATCAGTATATTTACAGTTACAGGCTTCAGTTTTGCCGGACGAGGCTCAAATACTGCGATGGGTTTTGTACGTCTCAAGGACTGGGAAGAAAGAACAGAGAAGCACCAGAAGGTTTTTGCCATAGCTCAGAGGGCCATGATGAATCTTTCAACAATTAAAGATGCATTTGTGTTTGCTTTCTATCCGCCTCCAATTATTGCCCTTGGTAATGCCACAGGTTTTGACCTTCAGCTCCTTGACAGAGCCGGTCTTGGGCATGAGGCTCTTATGAATGCCAGAAATCAGCTCCTCGGGATGGCTGCACAGGACGCAAGACTTGTGGGTGTTCGTCCCAACGGTTTTGATGATGTTCCTCAGTTCAGGATCCATGTTGATCATGAAAAAGCAAGCGCTCTGGGCGTTTCCATCGCAAGTATAAACAACACGCTGAAAACAGCTTGGGGCTCAAGTTATGTTAACGACTTTCTCCATAATCAGCGTATCAAAAAAGTGTATATTCAGGGTGATTCAGAGTACAGAATGCTGCCTGAAGATATTTATAAATGGTATGTTAGGAATGACAAAGGAGAGATGGTTCCATTTTCTGCTTTCTCCACTGCGGAATGGGAATACGGCTCACCAAAACTTGAGCGTTACAACGGTACATCTTCTCAGGAAATTCTGGGCGCTCCGGCTCCCGGAGTAAGCTCCGGTGAGGCTATGCAGATTATAGAGGAGTACGCTAAACAGCTTCCGCAGGGTATAAGCCTTGAGTGGACAGGTATTTCATATGAAGAGCGTGCTGCAGGAGCGCAGACAGGTCTGCTCTATGGACTGTCTCTGCTTATCGTGTTCCTGTCTCTTGCTGCTCTTTATGAGAGCTGGTCTGTTCCGTTTGCGGTAATGCTTATTGTTCCTCTTGGTATTGTGGGTACAGTAGCTGCGACCCTTGCGGCGAGCCTTGCCAATGACGTTTACTTTCAGGTGGGTATGCTTACCACGATTGGTCTTGCGTCGAAAAACGCCATTCTTATCGTTGAATTTGCAAAAGACCTGCACGACAGCGGATACGGATTGCTGCGGTCTGCTATGATAGCATCTGAACAAAGGTTAAGACCGATTCTTATGACGTCAATGGCGTTTATTCTCGGTGTTACCCCCCTTGCCATATCCAACGGTGCAGGTTCCGCCAGCCAGAATGCCATAGGTATAGGCGTTATCGGGGGCATGACCTCTGCTACATTCCTTGCCATACTTTTTGTGCCGATGTTTTATATTGTTATAATGAAACAGTTCGGCAAGCGCACACCGGCTGACGTTAAGGAGACAACTAATGGTAAGTAAAAACATAATTGCGGCGGCTGCCGTGTCTGTGATAATGGCGGGATGCTCTATGATTCCCGCTTATGAAAGACCTGCCTCCCCCGTTGCTGCATCTTTTCCCAAAGGTTCGGCATATGGGCAGGCAGACAACATGTCTGTTAATGTTGCTGAAATGGCATGGAAAGACTTCTTCCTTGCTCCGGAACTCAGGGCTCTCATTGAGAAAGCCCTCGAAAATAACAGAGATCTCCGTGTTGCGGCTCTTAATATAGAGTCCGCAAGGGCTGCTTACAGAATTCAACGCTCCGACCTTCTGCCGGATGTAAATGCGACAGGCTCATTCACACGTCAGCGTGTGCCTGAAAATGCAAGTGCCACAGGCAGTTCCTATACCGCATCCAGCTACAGTGTGGGTATCGGAATAGCTGCTTATGAGCTTGATTTTTTCGGCAGAGTGAGAAGCCTCAGTGAAAAAGCCCTTGAAAGCTATTTTGCTACGGAAGAGGCAAGAAATGCGGCGCAGATCACCCTTGTAGCAGAGGTGGCAAACGCATACATCACTTATCTGGGCGACAGGGAAATGCTGAAACTGGCAGAGGAAACCCTCAAAAACCAGCAGGAAGCATATGAACTTGTGAAAAAGAAATATGAGCTGGGCAGCGCAACAAGGCTTGAACTTGAACAAGCTGCCACTGCGGTTGAAAACGCAAAGATAAGCAAAGTTCAGTACACAAGGCTTACAGCGCAGGATCTTAACGGTCTTACCCTGCTTGCTGGTACTGATATTGACGTTGCTGCTCTTCAGGCTTCACTGCCGGATGAGATAACAGCGCTCAAGCCTCTGCCTGCTGGTGTTCCTTCGGAAACACTGCTGAACAGACCGGACATAAAACGTGCGGAACATTCGCTCAAGGCTGCTAATGCTGATATAGGTGCAGCAAGGGCGGCTTTCTTCCCGTCTATTACGCTCACCGGTTCGGCAGGGCTTGCCAGCAACGGACTCGATGACCTGTTCAGCTCAGGCTCAGGACTTGCATGGTCTTTTGCTCCGCAGATAAATATACCCATATTCAACGCCGGGCGTAACAAGGCCACTCTGGAAGTTGCCAAAGTTAACCAGAAGATAGCAGCGGCGGAATACGAAAAAGCCATTCAGACTGCTTTCCGTGAGGTTGCAGATCAGCTTGCGGCTAAAGGTACATTTACTGACCAGCTTGCGGCGCAGAAGTCACTTGCGGAGTCCACACGCACAGTTTATGAACTGGCGAGTGAACGCTACAAACACGGGATATCAAACTATCTTGACGTACTGGATGCCCACCGTTCGCTTTTTGCAGCAGAACAGGGGGTTATCTCGGTAAGGCAGCAGTATTTGAACAACCTTGTAACGCTGTACAAAGTATTGGGCGGCGGACAAATATAAATCTCTCACCAAACCCCGTGCGGACCTGTGTGCCGCATGGGGCTTTTTTCTTTTAAATACTCATTTTCCTGAAAATTCTCTCCGGTCTTCCCACTGTCCCGTAGTCTATATCTGCATACAGAAAACCGGATGCCAGCAGGTATTCCAGATAACGTCTTGCGGTGTTGCGGCTTGCATTTATTTTTTTGCCGACCTCTTCGGCAGAAAATCCGTCTGCTCCGCTCTCATCAAACACTGCGCATATCTTCCGCAGAGTTATGGGGTCTATGCCTTTCGGGAGTCCGCCTTCATCCTGTGTTTCAGAGGCCGGATGTATAAGTTTGTCTATCATCTGCTGTTCAAGCACTGCATTACGTGTCAGCTCCGTGCTGTATGTGCGGAATTTTTCTAAAGATGCTTTGAACCTGTCAAAAATCACAGGCTTAACAAGATAATCAAACGCTCCTCCACGGAGGGCTTCCTGAAGTGAGCTTACCTCTTTTGCTGCTGTTATAAGTATCACGTCAACAGATTTTCCTTTTGCCCGCATATTCCTAAGAAGCTGCATTCCGTTTCCTTCGGGAAAAAACAGATCAAGAAGCACAAGCTCCGGTTCAAGGAGATCCACCATCTCTTCACCGTCTGCCAGAGAGTTTGCTATGCCCACCACCTCAAAGCCTTCTACTTTTTCGGTGAAGCGTTTATGAAGTTCTGATATCTTAAGGTCGTCTTCAACTATTACCGTTCTTATTCTCTTCATGAAACATTTCCTTGGGGATTGATACCCTGAATGATACACCGCCGAGCCTGCTTTTAGCCATGCTTATGGAACCACGCATCTCCATGAGGGCGTTGTTAGCCAGATAAAGCCCTATGCCTCTGTTATCGCCCTTGGTGCTTACCCCTTTTTCAAAGATATTTTCGATAATTTCCGGTTCAAGTCCTTTTCCTGAATCCTCAACCTGAAACAGCAGACTTTTGCCCGAATCCTTCATTGTGAGGAGAACCTGCTTCACTGGTGAGTCTATTACCGCATCAAAGGCGTTGTCCAGTATGTTGCCCAGAATTGTCACAATCTTTTCCCTGTCTATATGATCCGGGAGGTCCGTCATGCGGCTGTTTTCAGCTATGGTAAAGTCAATTTTAAGTTCCCTTGCCCTGCTGTGTTTCCCTATTATCAGCGCTGAAACAATGGGGTCGGGCACATTGGCATTAACAAAGCTTATCATCTCCTGGTATATTCTTGTTTCAGAGAGAATAAGCTCCAGCGCCTCCTGATAGGCTTCTATCTGAATAAGCCCTGCCACTGTATGCAGCTTGTTTGAGTATTCGTGGGACTGAACCCTGAGCATGTCAGAGTATTTCCTGATACGGTTAAGCTCCTGTGCCAAGAGAGTTATTTCATTTTTTCTTCTGAAGGTTATAACAGCACCGTGAACCTTGCCCATGTGCATTACCGCCATAACGTTCACAAGCAGATCCACATCCCTGACTATCATAGACGTGTCTTCCATATTTTCTTTGCTTCTGATTACCTCTGCCGAATATTCCGGGGGAAAAATTTCGCTGAGGTGATGCCCTATATAATCTTTTTCAAGTGTGAGAACCCTCATGGCGTTCTTGTTGATCAGCCGGATCTCATTTTCTGTATTAACTGCGATTATCCCGGCACGTATCGTGTCTATTATTGCATTACGCTCAAGAAACAGATCTGCGATCTCCGCCGGCTCAAGCCCAAGAGTTATCCTCTTCTGGTGGTTGGCGATGAGAACAGCGGCGCCCAGTCCCGTTGCAAGCATCATTAATACGAACATCAGCGGCTTTTTTTGATGCTCAATAATAGTGGCCCGGATGCGTTCCTTAAGATAGCCGACAGCGACAAAGCCCACTATGCGCTCGTTGTAATAAACAGGGGCTATCCCCCTCACAGAAGGACCGAGAGTCCCCACGGCTTCAGATACATAGGCTTCCCCGTGTATTGTTGCCCTGTCCGTATCATCTCCCTGAAACTTTTTTCCTATGTTCGCCGTGTTTGGGTGTGTCAGACGTATTCCGAAGTTATCTGCAACCACCACATACGCCGCTCCTGTTTTATGGCGCACTTCCTCTGCCAAAGCCTGAAGTCTGCCGTCTTCATCACTGCGTGCTTCAAGGGATGTCTGAACCAGCGGCATTGTTGTCATGGTCTGGGCTATGTTAAGAGCCTTTTCTCCTATCTGAAAGCGAAGGAAATCAGCCACCATGCCGGCAAAAATTAGCCCGCTTATTAAAAGCTGGAGCATAAGCACAGCAAAAATCATCATCAGCATCTGTGTTCTTACTGGGCGTTCGGAAAAAATACGCTTCATAGCTACCTGTTTCGTTTTTTTAAGTAATATTACCATAGGTCGTCCGGTGAAATAAAAAAAGGACACGGAATATGCCCGTGTCCTTTTCAGGAGTGTATGTTTACTTTGTCAGATTATGAAAAGTGCTAAGGCATAACCGACGCAGCAGGCTGTTATAACCCCGATCAGCCCTGGCGCCATAAAGCTGTGGTTAAAGTAAAATTTGCCTATTTTTGTTGTTCCTGTGATGTCAAATGTGCATGTTGCAATATCTGACGGATAGTTCGGTATAAAGAAATATCCGTAGCTTGAAGGCATTATGCCTATGAGCAGGGCAGGGGGCAGACCCAGACCGAGACCCACCGGAAGCATCATTTTGCATGTTGCCGCCTGAGAGTTGATAACCACTGATACTATGAACATAGCCAGTGCAAATGTCCACGGATATGCGTTGACCATTTCGGTTATTGAGGTTTTAAAAGCAGGCATGGCGTACTGGAAATAAGTGTCGCTCATCCACGCTATACCGAATATAGCGATGCAGGCAACCATACCTGACTTAAACACAACACCTTCGGGAACGAGCGAGGGTTTTGTCTTGGTTACTATGAGTATCAGACCGCCGAAGGCGAGCATCATCATCTGAATCAGCGTTGCCATATCAACAGGTTTGGGCATGCCTTCTATGGTTCTGAGAGAGGGGAACATGCCGAATATTACTATTACTGCCAGAGATGCAAGGAATATATAGACTGCGTTTCTGGCGGATGCGGGCAATTTTTCATTAAGCGTGGTTGCGGTGGTGTTGAGTATTCTCTCACGCCATATAGGATCCTCCATACGTTTCTGATATTCAGGGTCATCTTTCAGCTCTTTACCTCTGCGGAGGCTGTAAACTGACATTGCTATGGTTCCGATGAAGGTGGCTGGGATGGTTACGCCGACTATGGAAAGCAGGGTGAGCCCTTCTGCTATGCCTGAAAGAGCAGAGAGATAGTAAACAACCGCTGCTGAAATAGGGCTTGCAGTTATTCCGAGCTGAGAAGCCACAGAAGCTGCAGCCATCGGGCGTTCAGGGCGTATGCCGTTTTTGAGCGCAATGTCGCCGATGATAGGCATGATAGTGTAGACTGCATGCCCTGTGCCGAGCATTAATGTCATTGTATATGTTACTATGGGTCCAAGAAAAGTTATTTTCTTAGGGTTGGATCGGAGTATCTTCTCCGCTATCTGAAGCATATATTTCAAACCGCCCGCAGCTTCCAGAATAGATGCGCATGTAACCACCGCAAGGATGATAAGCATAACGGTGATGGGTGGAGAGGTGGGGGGCATTTTGAAAACCAGCACTTCAATTAAAAGACCTATGCCTGAAACAACACCGAGTCCTATGCCGCCGAAACGGCTGCCTATGTATAGCATTACGAGAAGAAATAAAAATTCTAAGTACAGCATGGTGTACCTCCGTATTTTTCCGCCGGTTGTGTTTACCGGGGTTTTATACGGAGTATCATATATCATTTGTTTAAGAGTTAAAGTATTCGGAATAAAAGTAAATTTTGTATTTTAAGAATATAATGCTCTTTTTGCTCACGGTCTTGGGAATGTTTTTGATGTGTTTGAAGTTTGGCGGTCTGTTGTGTCTGTTACTTGTCGTAAAATGCGACTTCGTTGCCTGACCAGTCAAGCGTTTCGAGGAGATCTTTGTTAATGATCGTGTAGCGTCCTTCTCTTTTAAGCAGCCCGTCTTTTTTCCACTGCATAAAAATTTTAGCCAGCATTTGCTCGGTTGTGTAAACAATATTGGAGAATTCGATTATAGATAAGTTTACGGGAAGCCGCAGCCATTTTGCAGAAAGGTCTATTTCATAAGATATCAGTATAACTTTAAAAAAAAGCTGGAGGCGCTCTTTTGGGGTCAGCATGGCAGCAACAGCAAATTTCTCAATGTGTGTGTGGAGTCTTGATATTGTTGCCAGAAAAAATTCTTCTTTAACCGCAGGTTTATCTTCCATATAGCGCAACAAGTCGTCCTGACGGACTATGTAGACGGTGCTTTCCCTCATTGCGTAAAAGTTTGTGATGCTCACTGCTTTGCGGGCAATTGGGGTTGGCCCGAACATCCTTCCGGGGGGTATAAGCCCCATGATAGACGGCTTTTTCAGCGAAACGTCATTGGTGGTTTGCCCTAATAAACCTGATTCAACATACACATACTTGTCAAAGAGCCTTTCCTGAGACAAGACAACAGTATTCTTCTTGAGCTTTGAAAACTTGCCGATTGTCTTAAAAGTTTCCGTTATGATGCCGCTTGTATTGCGGGCAATCCACGGTAATGCCATAAAGTATGACTTCATCTCTACTCTCCAAGGTTACATATATACTATCATTTTTTTTTAATAAAAGTACAAAACCAATACTCCGGTATATATTTTCATTTTTTTTCATGGGCTATGTTGCCTCCAGATTATAAAACAGGAGGTAACATATGAAAAAGTTTTTCATGGCCCTTTTGTGTTGTTTGTTTATTCCAATGCTGGCTTTTGCGGATAAAACATATGACACGGATGTTGTTGTTGTTGGCGCTGGTGCGTCAGGTGTAACGGCTGCTTTACAGGCGGCAGAACTCGGAGCAAAAGTTGTCATTATTGAGAAGCTGCCTTCTCTTGGCGGCGGGACAATTTGCAGCGGTCTGACTGTTGTAGGAAGCGACCAGCAAAACAAATATGGTTTTCACCAGTTTACAGACAAATCATATGTTTTCAAAAAAATAATGGATTACAACCACTATGCAGGCGTTGCTCCCATAGTCAGTAAGTTCATTAATGAGTCAAACAATTCATACGAATGGCTCAAGAAACACAATGTTAAATTTGACCCGATATTCCTTTACACATATCTGGAAGATCCAGCATGGCACCCACTTACAGGTCATTGTGCGGGAATGTTGAAAAGTTTGATCGAAGAATTCAAAAAATACAACATCACTGCCTTAACTGAAACTCCGGGTAAATCACTCATTATCAAAAATGGAAAAGTTGCCGGTGTTATTGCTGAGAGCGAGGAAGACGGAAAAGTAACTATCAACGCTAAATCCGTAATTATTGCCACAGGCGGATACGGCGGTAACCCTGATATGGTCAAGAAATATGCTCCGTTCAAAGGCTTTTCTGTAAACAAAGGCTCTAAATTCAGAGTTGGCGATGGTATCAACATGGCTCTTTCTGCCGGTGCTGATACTCATAATATCGGTCTCATGCAGTGGCATGACCCCATGCCTAAAACAGACATCGGACGTGCTACACGCAGCGGTTTCAACGAACCCTTCTTCTGGGTGAACAAAGAAGGCAAGCGTTTCATGGACGAAACATACCGTATGCTCTGGGCTTACAGCGGAAACGCAAGTCTTAACCAGCCTGACGGCGTTGTTATCAAGCTTCTTGATGCTGCAACAGTTAAACACATCACTGACAACGGCGGCGCGCTGTATGGCGTGCATGACCTCAAACCCAACAACGACTTCAATAAATCTGTTGAAATGGATGTTCAGGGCAACAAGGTTGTTAAGGCTAATTCAATCAAAGAGCTTGTTCAGAAGCTGAATAAAAACTACGGCTTCAACATGGACGAAGCTACTCTTCAGGCAACTATCAAACAGATTAACGATAGCTATGCCAACCATGAAGATTCTCAGTTCTTCAAGAACAGACAGTACCTCAGAGAGTTTAAAACAGCTCCCTACTATGCGCTGGTAACTTATCCTGCATTCCTTGGTTCAGTCGGCGGTATCAAAGTTGATGAAAACGCTGCTGCTCTTGATGCAGATAACAAAGCAATTCCTGGGCTTTTTGTTGTAGGTCTCGACTCCGGAGGCATGCTCTACGGTGATACTTACAATATTGTTTCAGCCGGACAGACACTTGGCTGGGCAGTGAACTCGGGAAGATTCGCAGCAATAAAAGCTGTTGATGAAATGAAAAAATAGGAGTTGATTTGTGAAAAAGATATTAGCTGTAATAGCTCTTCTGACAGTAAGCATAACGGGTTATGCTTTTGAAATCGAAGGTCCTTCCAACAGTAAGCTTGATATATATGCAAGCATAAGAACATACGGCATGGTTCAGGATCTTGAAAGTGAAACAACTGATACAACTGAATCTCTGCTTGGTGTGCAGATAAACTCAAGGCTGGGCTTTATATTCAAAAAAGACAATATAATCGCCCATGTTGAATATAATCAGCCTAACGGTTCAAGTGATACTACATATGCCAGCAACGGTCTTCGTCTTGCTTATGTAGGTATGACATTTGACGGTGACAGGGCAGTGTATGTTGGTCAGCAGTCCACAATAGCCGGCGCTGGTCCCGCTATGGGAAGAAAACTCACAGGTGACTCCGGTATAGCTGGTTTCGGAGGACTCGGCGGCGCTCGTAGACCCGGTATAAGATATGATTTCAGCAAAAACTTTCAGGTTCTTCTTTTCGACACAAGACCTGACAGTTCAAACTATTCAAAAATATTTACCGGTTCTCAGTATTCCGACGTAAATGTTGAACAGAAACTTCCCAAGTTTGAAGTTCAGTATGCGATTCCTGCTCTTCGTCTTTCTCTTATGGGCGCTTACTCTATGTTCAGTGCAACTGCGAAAGATGCTAATAATAAAGAAAAAGACTTTGATACCTCTGCGTATCACGTCTCATTCCTTGCTAACCCTTCATACGGCAAGTTCGGTCTTAAACTCACAGGTTTCTACGCTGTGAACGGCGGGCTTTATGCTCAGGTAAGCACAGGTTCCAATTCCTCCAGATTTGTTATTCAGCCCAACTACCTTAATGCTAAAGGAGAAGTTGAGGATGTTAAATCATACGGCGGCGGTGTGACATTTGTTTACAAAGTCGATAAACAGTCAACACTTGAAGTAGGTTACGGCTTCCAGTCTTCTTCATCTGATATGTACGAAAAAGATGATGATAATATGGGTGTGTTTGCAAACTACAACTACAAGCTTAACCGTTACGTACAGATAACTCCTGAAATCGGTTTCTATGACATGAAAGAAAACGCAACCAAAAAAGGACAGAAACCGACCGACTCAGCGGCAATCATTCAGGCAGGTATCCAGTTTAGAATCGATTTATAGATACTTTCCTCCCTGTAATAAAACGGTAACGGCAGCTTTGTCTGCCGTTACCTCTTTTTGCTGCACAAAAAAAGGAGACAAAAAATGAAATATATATTTACTTTGCTAATTATAATTACATTATTTAGTATAACAGCTTATGCGGATGCTGAACATCAGCTGAAAGGCAGACACCTTGAAAACAAACTTAACTGTGTGGACTGCCATTCAGAAGAACAGCCGACAGGCAAAGCACCTCAGGCGGCATGTAGAAGCTGCCACGGCGATATGAAAGATTCTGAGTCTATTGTTACAAAAAATAGCTCAGGTCATGATGTTAAGCTTAATCCTCATGCATCACACGCAGGAGATATAAGATGTACAAAATGCCACTCAATACATAAAACCTCTGCACTGTTTTGTAATGAAGGATGCCACCATAGATTTGAACTTACTGTGCCTTAATGGCTGAGACAACATGAATCTTGCTTCTAATTTTATTATAGTTTTATTGTTTTTCTTTGCAGAGTACGGAATTACGGTCAGTATGCCTATATACATAACAGAGGCACTGGGGCAGGATGTTTCGTTTGCAGGATATTTTACAAGCATATTTGCGCTTTCTGCAATTTGTGCAATGTTTGTGTGCAGAGTTGTATCCTGCCATATTAACAAGATGCGGCTTTATTTTGCTGCTCTTTACCTGCTGGGGATTACTATATGTATGTATCCTTTTGCCGGCGGTATCTTTTTTGTATTTTTTCTCCGCTTTATCCAGGGGTTTTCCTCAGGGATGGTGCGTGCGATATACAACTCTGTTACTGCTGATGTAGTTAATAAAAAACATCTTGGTAAAGCAATCGGGGTGATCGGCTCGGCAACTATCATTGCGATGATGGTTGCACCACCGGTTGCATTTGCAGTTTCCGACGCCTTTTCTATGACAACTCTTTTTCTTTGTCTCGGAGGTTTGTGCATAGTCGCATCCTGTCTTGTATTTTTTATCCACACTAAATCAGAGAGCTTTTTACGGTCAGCGCAATCAAAACCGGAGCTTGAGATGCAGGCAAATAATAAGCTTTACTTCTTTGTGCTTCTCAAAACAATGAGTTCTATGGGATATGGGCTTTTTATTTCCTTCGCTGTATTATATGCAAAATCCGTAGGCGGGTTCAATATAGGTCTTGTTATTGCAGCGTATGCTTTGGCGAGTTTTATGGCAAGGCTGCTGACAGGCTTTTTTACAGACAAATTCCATGTGAAGATTCTACTTGTATTTTCCTACTTTCTTCTTTTTGCAGGTTATATGGTCTTCTCACTTAACACAATACCGGCACTCCTTTTCGGCGCTTTTATCGTGGGAGCGGGAAGCGGTATTGAGTCCACTGTACTCCCCACAGCGGCTTTCAGAAGTTCCGCTTATTCAAGTTATCTGAAAACTTCATCTGTGCTTGCATTGTCGATCGCAACGGGGATCGGATTAAGCTCTGTGGTTGGAGGAATGCTTTTTAGAGGGGATTTCAGGATACTGTTCATATTCAGCGGGATGATTTACCTTCTCCTGATTATGATTGTGATTGTCGAGTATTATTTCCGCCCTAAAATACAACTTGCCGGAAGCGGACTTGGTGCAGAACAATTAAAACACTTCGGCTGAAAGCGATAACCGGTTGATTCATGAGTGTGGATATGGATAATTGCGGTATCGGGCGGCTCAGTCTGGAAGGAGATTTTTATAAGATTTTTTTCGCATTGTTCGGAATTAACTTTCTTATAAATCTTGGTTTCAGCATGTCTGACTCATTTTTGTCCATATATTTTAATGAGCTTGGAGCCACAGCTTTTCTCATCGGTGTTTCCGCATCATCATACCAGATATCCAAAATATTTTTCGGCTGGTTCATGGGGCATACCTTGCTGCGGTTTGGCAGCAGGGCTGTTTTGCTGACAAGCATTATTACATTCGGAACTGTTTTCTTATTAATGACAGTGTCTAGCGATGTTTATGCAGTTGTAGCGCTGAGGATTCTGCTTGGTTTCGCCTGTGCTGCTTTCCGCCCGGTATTATACGGTATTCTCAACTGCGAGCTTGATCATGTTGGATTACCAAAAGGAAATATTTTCGGCTCTTTCGACACTTCCTATTATTTGTCACTTGCTTTTGGACCTCTGGCAGGCGGGCTTCTTAAAGAAAAATTTGGATTTACCTGTCTTTTTGCCGTTTCATGTATACTTTGCCTTATTGCTATGATCATTTATCTATTCCTTCTTTCAAAAAACACGTCAAAGCATATAGATATGGAAGAAACTTATTATTGCAAAAGATCAAAGTCTGAAGCGTTTTTTTACTTTTTTATTGCAGGAAAATCAGTGATGCTTGCCTGTTTTCTGATATATTTTCCGCTTTATCTCACAAATGAGCTGAACATGAACACTTTTCATGTGGGTGTGCTTCTCTCTATTCCGTCAGTGGTAATGGTTTTAATGCTGAAAACAATGGGAAGGCTTGCGGATAATGTGCCCTATGATACGCTGGTGCTTTCAGGAGGGCTGATCTCTTCTGTTATCTTTTTGTTTCTGCCTTTTACCCATTCTTTTGCTGTCGCTTTCTTGCTTGTAGGGATTTACGGTTTTTCCGGTGCGGTTTCCCAGCCTGCGAGTATGCTTATGCTGTTACGGGATAACGAGGACAACATTGCATGTGTTATCGGCAGGGTGAACAGCGTTATGGGCTTAAGTTTTGCTTTGGGTGCATTGTTATGCTCTTTATTAACTGTGTATCTGTCAATCAGAGCAACAATTATAAGTACAAGCATCATAAGTCTTTTTTGCATGACTATTTTCACTGTTTCTGTAATAGAACGCAAAAAACATTAAAAGAATATATCGCCGGCCATATTTTTCACCTTGAGCTTACCGCTTAATCGTTATATATATAACTATATAGCGCTATCTGCGCAGACTGTAAGATATATAAGGAGATATGATGGGCTGGCTTGCAGATTTGATTGACTACGGGGTCATTGGTTTTCTTATTTTTCTTTGTTTCATAGCTGTAATGCTTGGCGTGGAACGTGCTTTGTTTTTCCGTAAAACAGATCCTTCGATTTATAAATCCCGCAAGGAACTCGAACTTGTCCTTATGAAAAATCTTCCGTTTATCGGTACTGTTGCCAGCAATGCACCTTATATCGGTCTTTTGGGAACAGTTCTCGGCATAATGCTGACTTTTTATAATGTGGGTGTAACAAATAATATAGAAACCGGCAAAATAATGGTCAGCCTCTCTCTGGCGCTGAAGGCGACTGCGGTGGGGCTGGTGGTGGCTATCGTTGCTGTGGTGCTTTACAACACTCTCTCCGGAACAGCACGCAAAATATTGATGAGATGGGATATAGACAATGAAGGATAACTTTTCAGAAATCAATGTAATTCCCTTGGTTGATATCATGCTTGTGCTTATAACCATAGTGCTGGTAACGGCAAACTTTATGGTGAAAGGGATAATCCCTGTGAATCTGCCTGAGGCGAACGCCGAAAATCCTTCTATCAAAGAATCTCTCCAGATTGATATGACTAAAGAAGGGAACCTGTATCTGAACGGTGTGCAGGTGCCCATTGAAGATTTGCCGGAGATGCTTGCATTCAAAGATAAAAACACGCCTGTTTTGATTAGCGCTGATAAGCAGGCTACAATACAGCCTTTTGTTTCCGCTGTTGAAGCTATCAAAGACAGCGGGTTCACAAAGGTAAGTATCCAGACAGAACGTTAGAGCTTATGAACTACTTAAAAGGATTTTTCGTATCACTTCTTCTGCACGGAGCAGCCGTTGGTCTTCTTTTTGCGGGTCAGATGAATATGACTCCTGTTTCTTCTGTGCCTAAAACAATTGATATTTCTGCATTTACTGTGGCAAAGGCTGTTGAAGAGGCGGCACCGGCCGCCGCTCCTTTACCGGAGGTGACTCCTGAACCTGTTAAACCAAAACCTGTTGTTAAGCCTAAGCCAATTAGCAAGCCGAAGCCCAAGCCTAAACCTGTTGCAAAACCTGTTTCTCTGCCTCCTGTGCCTGAACCTGTTCAGGAGAGTGAACCTAAGTATGTGAGTGATTTTGGTGATAAGGAATACGCCCCTGTGAATGTACCTGTTAATCCTGAACTGCCGGAATATGACGGTTCAGGCTATGTGGGCAAGGAAGAGGACGCCGCCGCAGAGGAATCCGGAACAGAAACAGCCGGAACGGGAAGTGGAAAAGGGAAGGGGATAGGCAGCGGAAATATAGCTGAAGCTTATATGCAGATTAACCTCGCAGGGATACGCAGAAAAATTCATGACAGTCTGGAATATCCGACAGTAGCCAGACGTATGGGTATGAGGGGTACATCCGCAGTTAAGTTTCGCATACACACAGACGGGAAGGTGGACGATGCCAGCATACATTCATCAAGTGGTTTTAAACTCCTTGATGAAGCAGCCAGACAGGCAGTTCTGGATGCCTCGCCTCTGCCTTCTCCGTCTGAAACTGTGTACGTTGTTCTTTCTGTAAGCTTTGCTCTGCGCTAGGGGTTTATTACTTCCTGATTTCAGGCAGTTCTTCAAATCCGGTTATTTCTTCCAGTTTGTTATCCCAGTTTGCTCTGTGAGACAAATATATATGCCCCTGGGGCTTTATATTCACGTCGGTGTCAAGGCTTCCCGCCGGGACAACAACCAACTTGCCGTTCATCTGGATATTTGGCAATGCAGAACCGCATTCCGGACAGAAGCTTTTAATGTGTCCGTCATAATCAAAAGTTCTCACATCTTTTTCTCCGGAAAGCCATGTAAGCTTCGCTGTGGATGAAAACAGGTTTGCCGCATGTGCAGAGCCTGTGTCTTTACGGCAGTATTCACAGTGGCATAGAAAAAAGTTTTCAAAATCACCTTCGACTTCAAAAGTTATTTTGCCGCAAAGACATGAACCGGAATGCTTAGGCATGGTATCTCCTTATTTTTTAAAATTATTCAAACCAGGCTTTTTCAAGACATCTTACACCTTCTTCTATGTCTTTTTCCCTGATTGAATTAAATCCGACTATAACCTGACTCGGATCGTGTCGAATTTTATCATACCAATGGGGTAAAAGAGAGTAAACTTTGACATTATTTTCAATGGCTTGCTGTACAAGAGCCCCTCCCGGCTGCTTTACCGACAGTAAAATATGAGTCCCTGCGCTTTCTCCGCTTATTTTTACCCTGTCTCCCAGTATTTCTCTGACAGCGCATATAAGAGTGTTTCTTTTTTTGCGGTTAATGGTTTGAAGGCTGTTCATGCGTCTGGTCATGTAACCTTCCTGCATGTAGAAAGTAATGGTTTTCTGCTGAATCCAGGGGATTGCACAATGATAATTATTATACATTTCTCTGTATCTTTCCAGAAGCGGTTCAGGAAGAACAAAATATGATATGCGTAAAGCCGGTGACACTATTTTGGAGAAAGTACCGGAATATATGACGCGGCTTCTGTTCATGGAATACATCGCCGGAAGGGGTTTGATGTCATATCTGAACTCATAGTCATAGTCATTTTCTATTATGTATGAGTCGTTTTTCTCGGCCCATTCGGTCAGCTCTACCCGTTTTTCATATGAGAGTACAGCACCCATGGGCATCTGGTGTGAGGGAGTTGTGAATACAAGTCCTGCGGCAGATTTTTTTACCGCTTCGGTATCTATTCCGTCCGCTTCAACTGGAATCGGGATGACTCTGAACCTGTTATTAATGAACGCACGTCTGTTTAACTCAAAGCCCGGGTCTTCAAATGCAATCGATGTCCGGTTGTCCGGCATCAGAGTAGCAACCGTGTCCAAGATAGCTGAGGTGCTGTTTGAAATAATTATTTGTTCAGGGTTGCATGACAAACCTCTGGAGAATCTCAGATGTTTGGCTATCTCTTCCCTGAATTCATACTCCCCCTGCTTGTCACCGTAATAGTCAATCTTTTCGATGTCGGCAGAAAGAAGAGCCTTATTGGATAAACGTCTCCACACTGATAAAGGAAAACTTCCTGAATCAAAGTCACTGAAATCAAAATTAAAAATCTTTGTTTCAGCTTGCGGCGCAAGTCTTTTGCGTGCGCTCCTTTCGGATTTGTAAGGCGGATTATGGACAATATAGCCGCTTTTGGGTACGGAAACAGCGTATCCCTCCATGCACAAATTATCATATGCTTTTGTGACAGTGGTTACGGAAAGATTCAGGCTTCTGGCGAGGGAGCGTGTTGACGGCAGCTTATCGCCCTTTCTGTATTCCCCGCAGGTGATACCGGATACAAAATATTCGTAAACCTGCTCATAGAGCGGTTTTTGAGAGTTTTCATCAATGTAGAGCATGGCGGTCATCCCGTAAATAAAATCAGTATTATAATAGCAGATATTCGGCTTCAGGCAACATGTAAGTCCTGATATTCTTTTGTGTTATTTAATTATAAGCTATTTGTATAAAAGCTTTTATTTCTGTCCATTGCTGGTCTGCATATCTAAAATAAAATCGATCTGCATCTTTCGTGTTAGCTTTGTTTGGTCTAAATATCCTTATCTTACATAAGGAGGCTATATATGAAAGATGAAAAGCTCAGTCAAGGCGTAACAAGACGCAAATTCGGAAAGATATTGGCAGGCGCCGGTGTTATAGCTGCAGCCGGTGCGGTTTCTCCATCCACTCTTTTTGCAGCACAGGAAAAAAAGCGTGAGTTCCGTCCTTTAAGGAACACGGCAGAGGCCATGAATGAGAGAGACACTATTGCCGCACTGCATGACGGCAGGTTCGGGATTCTGTCTACAGTAAACAAAGAAGGTTTTCCTGTCGGAACTCCCATTTCATATGTTTTTAAGGATGGAAATATTTATATCCATACTTCGAAGGTTCCGGGAGAAAAAATGATAAATTTTACAGAAAATCCGGACGTATGTTTCACAATTGTTAACTACGCAATCCCCAGTACTTATAAAAACACTCTGGGCACACTTTTCAAAAGCGTTATGGTTTTCGGGCGTGTGAGCCTTGTGGAAGACCCTGATGAAAAGAAAGCTGTAATGACTGCGATAAGTACAAAGTATCTTCCCACTTTTACAGAAGATATTGAAGGTTATTACAAAAAGCTTAACAAAGCTATGAACGCTTACTGCATAAAGATAGACCATATGACAGGCAAAGAAAGAGGCGAAAAGCACTACTAAGCGGTACAAAACAGGTGGATCAGCATTCTGCGGGCACTTGATTGCCCGCAGAATGAGTTGATAAGGAAATGTAATGTATAAAATAATTTCGGTTATACTGCTTGGTGCTGTCACAGCGGTTTTTGCAGCGGTGCAAACTCCGGAAGTTAACAAGCACGGCGGTATGGACTGTGCTGTATGCCATACTGCAGGAGTGGAAAATCCTGCTCCGGCTGAAGCCTGCGAAGACTGCCACGGCGGTTTTGCAGATGTAGCGGAACTCACGGATATGCATGAATTTAACCCGCATGCTCCCCATGAGCCGTATAATGAAATATCCTGCACAAACTGCCATGCAAACCATAAAGAATCTGTAAACTACTGTGATACATGCCATGATACGGGTCTGAAAGTTCCGTAGAAAGGAGATCTGAATGTTTTTTAAAATAGGTTTCAGTATCAGCCTGATTATTTCAGGTTTTATGTATTATGTTATTTACGGCGGCTTATAAGACTTCCTCCAAAACTGCAAAGTTGAACAGTTCCTGATGAAAAGGCAAAACCGGACAGGCGGCGTACGCTTGTCCGGTTTTGCTATCTTATGGTGGGGATAAAAGTTTTTACAGGTTTGAGAGAGTTTAACTTATGTTTTTATATATGGCTGTATTCCAGTAAAAGGTTTTGTTCTCACTCCCTGCCTTATCGGCAGGGAGTGAGGAAGTAAAAACTTACGGGAGTATCAGCAGGATCCAAGCTGACGTTCAACAGCTTTCGGATCGACAGCAAGACCCTGCATCACTTCTTTTGACATTTTATCCGGAAATATTTCTTCACGTTCTTCAATGATTCCTATAACAATTTCAGCAGCAACATCATCTGGTTTTGCCATAGGCATTTGGAGCCCTTTTGTCGCTCTTGTTTCGACCGGACCGGGGTAAACTCCGATAATTTTTGTTCCCTGCGCTGTCAATATGCCTCTTAGTCCCTGAGTGAGAGAATGCACTGCCGCTTTAGTAGCACTGTATGTGCCTATTGAAGGCATATTCACGAAGCTGAGAAGAGATGCTATATTAACAATGCACCCGCCGCCGTTATTCTTGAGAACAGGTGCAAAAAAAGTACACATAGAATGTGTGCCGAAATAGTTAACTTCTATTTCAATCCGGGCTTTTTCCTGACTACCAAGAAGGCCGCCCATGGCAACCCCTGCGTTATTTATCAAAACTGTTACATCACTGCACTTTGCAGCAGCGGATTTGACATTTTCCTGTTTTGTAATATCCAGTTCAACGGGCTGAACACGGGAATCTGAAAACATCCCCTTGAGTGAGTCTGTGTTTCTGGCGCAAGCATATATCTTACTTGCCTTTGTTTTAAGCAGCTCATTCACAATTGCGCTTCCTATGCCGCCGTTTGCTCCTGTAACCATAACAACCTGACTGGTAAAATCCATATTGCACCCCTTGATTGTTGTATGTATCGAATATCAACACTCTATGTAATATTATAAGTATACGGGAGAGTGTCAAAGACGGAATTGTAAAAGAATGTATTGAACCATCCGGTAGTGACCCGTTTTATTTTCTGGTTTGTGACCATTTTCATAGCCTGCGTAATGTGGTATAAGATAATGTTGATTGGATATGAATAAAAAACCTATATATGAACAAATTTATGAAGACTTTGTGAGAGAGATAAAACGTGGACGCTACCGCACCAATGAGCGTCTGCCTTCTGTAAGGCAGCTTGCAAAAGATCTGGGTGTGTCAAAAACAACTGTCGAAAGTACCTATGCCCTTCTCATTTCTGAAGGTTATATTGAGAACATACCCTCATACGGTCATATAGTGCTGAATATTGACACCCTTATTTCAGGGTGCGGAGAGAAAAGCTCAAGATGCTCAAAAGCTCAGAACAGCAGGATATTGTATGATTTTTCATATTCAGATTTAAGCAGCGAGAGTTTCCCTCTCTCATTGTGGCGCCGGCTTACCAATAAGGCTCTTTTATCAGAAGATATTGATAAAGCCAGCCATTACGGCGATAAACAGGGCGAACCGGAACTGAGGAAAGAAATAGCTGCTTATCTGCGCCTTTCAAGAGGCATGCTCTGTGATCCCGACCAAATCGTTATCACGTGCGGCATCCAGTATTCCCTTGATATAATTGTGAAACTGTCAGACAAACGTGTTGTCGCAATGGAGGAACCCGGATACTATAATATTCGTGACACGTTCATTAATAACGGATACGAAATACTTCCTGTTCCTGTTGAAAAAGATGGAATAGACCTTGATTCTCTTCGGGATGATGCGGGGCTGGTTTTTACGACTCCGTCACACCAGATGCCTACCGGAGCTGTAATGCCATACAGCAGAAGAAAACAACTTTTAGAGTGGGCGGAAAATGCTGATTCTTATATTATCGAAGACGACTATGACCATGAGTTTTTATATGATTTGAAAACTGTCCAGCCTTTGCAGTCTATTGATACATATGACCGTGTTATTTATCTGGGAACTTTTTCAAAAGTATTTTCACCGGCGCTGCGGCTCAGTTATTTTGTGCTTCCAAAAAAGCTTCTTCAAAAATATCATAGGCTTTTCCATTATTACTACTGTATGGTCTCGTGGCTTCAGCAGAGAATTATTACCCTCTATATGGCAGAAGGCTACTGGGAGAGACGTGTTAATAAAATCTATTCAGATAATCGGCGTAAGCGCAATGCAATTTTGAACGCCGTCAAACAATATATGGGAGAGAAGGTGTCTGTTTCCGGCTCTGAAGGCGGAACTCATGTAGTTGTAACTGTGAGTGGAACACGGGAGCAGGATGAACTGATATCTCTTGCTTTGCAAAAAGGCGTAAAAGTTTATTCCACAATGCCTTTTTGGCTGAATAAAGATAAAGCTCCCCTGAACAGTATATTACTTGGATTTAATGCGGTAAGAGAAGCCGATGTCTTTCCTGGTATCAAATTATTAAGCGAAGCATGGTTCTGAACCGACCCGCTTTTTTATTTCAGCTCTGTCATCTCTGACCTGTTAAAATAGTCTGCTGCTGTATCTTTTCTGTTTTCTTCCGTTCAAATACACTTAACCACTGCGTAGAACAGGAGGAACAATATGAGCAAAAATGAAAAGGATACTCAGATGAACAGGCGTGACTTTGGCAAACTGATAGCTGCGGGCAGTTTTGTTGCTGTAACGGGAGCAATTATGCCGGAAGCTGTTTTCGGACAGGGAGGAGGGCATGGTGAGTTCCGCAATATGAGACGAAAAGAACGTGCCTTAAGTGAAGATGAAACATGGACTGTTATGAAATCATGCAGATACGGCTTTTTGGGTACTTCGGGTGAAGGAGGTCAGCCGCATGTTGTGCCTATATCATTTGTGGTATATGACAAAAACATCTATTTCCACACTCCGAAAACAGGTCTGAAAATCGATAATATGAAGACAAATCCCAAAGTATCTTTCACTGTTGTCGAAAATGCACAGCCGCTACATCTGAAAGAGCCTTTTGACTTTGACTGGTACTTCTCAAGTGCTATAGCCTATGGAGATGTCAAGGTGGTAACAGGGGACTTTAAGAAAGAAATAATGACAAAACATTTTGTGCCTAAATATTTCCCTGAAGTGGTTGACGGGCTTGAAAAATATTATGGCAAATTCAATAAAGTGATCGATTTCTATGAAATTAATGTGAAGCAGATAACCGGAAAAGCTAACAAACCGGATACCGAGCTTGTTATCGACCAGTACGGCAATACTACTACAGGACGCTGATTTACTTCGCCTGCAGCATTGCCTGCAGGCTTTTTTGGAGAATTATTATGAAGCCGATGTTTTTTTTATGGATTATTTTTGTTGCCTTCGCCTTGTTTGCCTCTGAGCCTGAGATTAGCAAGCATGGCTTATTTAATATAGATTGCAAAGTATGCCACACTGATGAGTTGTATTCGAAACCATCGATGGAAGTTTGTACAGGGTGTCACGGCGGGTTTAATAAGCTCGCATTATCAACTGAAAAATATGGAAGATACAACCCTCACCAGCCTCATGAACCATATCTTGATGATATAGAATGCGCAGACTGTCATTCTATGCATGATGAATCAAGCAGCTTCTGCTTAGTGTGTCATGATGATGCTGATTTCAGGGTGCCGTAACTCTTTACTTTAAAAAACATTAGTGAAAGGCAGCTATAAACGCTGCCTTTTTGCTTCATATTCCAATACAGCAGAGCCTACAGATTTGTGACATTGTGTTGAAACAATAAGACCGCTTAAGATATAACAGGTCTAAATCTCTAATAACCGGATATGCTTCCCGGCGATTCGGCGGGGTTTTCCGTATTTCAGAAGAGGTAAAGGTTGAAAGTTGACGTTAGTTATTTTTCTAAGCTGTATGTCATTCTTATAAGGTTGGATAACAAAGCAGAGTACTCTTTTTGATAACCGGCCCGCATTAAAGTTTCAAACCATATCCCGTCGGCTGCGTATCTCAGAACTTGCAGCATTTCATCTGAGTCAGTGTCGTGGTGCAGCTTTTGTTTTTCTTCCATCCATTCGTTATACATGGACTTTAATTGAGGGTTGGATAGTGCATAAAAGACAAAAGATATCCACTGTTCTTCCTGCCTTGATGCAACATCTTTCCATGCAGAATTTATATATGCCCTGGTAAATCGCCCATATTCCACTGGATCATCAGCCATCAGTTTATTAATTTCCGCATCCAGCTGATCTATAAAATACTTTGATACAGCCTCGTTAAGTTGATTTTTGTTCTTGAAATGATGAAGAAGTCCTCCCTTGGTAACACCAGCCGCATCAGCAACGGTCTGAATTGTGACAGCATTAGGGCCTTGCTCTGTGATTATTCGTGCGGCACACTCAATAAGCTTGCTGCGGACTATTTCAGGTTGCTTTTTCCGTTTATGGGCGGTCGGCATAAGAGATCTCCATGTTTTCTTAAGCATGATCAGTTAGGATCCAGATTATTTATCAACCATGTGTACTAAAAAAACTAGTTAAAATTGATTTCCGTGGTTAATATTCTTAACTGGCAAGCCTGCCCTGAAAAGCAGGCCGCAAGCTCCGCCCCGCTTAAACGACTGTTAGGAGGGCGTTTCGTATATATTCATCTGTTTCTCAAATCTGAACATTTCATCTTCATCATCAAAGTCATTATCTGGTTTTTGATTTGGATCAGGATGATACTTATTAAAGAATTCAACTATTTTAAATCCGCACTTATTTACATAAAAATGGATATTTCTTTTCTCAAAATACGGCGTAGCAGTTTCCCACACTTTTGTTTCTGGATGTTTTTCTTCGATTGCCTTCCATGCATTGTGCCCGATACCTTTATCATGACAACGAGTTAATATAAAAAATAATAACAGTTTGTTGTGTTGAGTTGCTTCATCAATAGATACAATAGCACCACCAACAATGTTCTTATTTAAAAGAACTTGATAGACAATGGAACCTGCAGATTTAACTGACTCTTCAATGTCTGAATCAGAAGGAATTGGCTTATCTAATGTATGACCAAATTCCTTTTCTGCTGATATTCTAAAGGCTTCTTGTAAATCAGTTTTAAATTTTTCAAGTTCTAGCTTGTCTGCAATTCTGAGAACAATATTCGATTTATTAACATTATTTTCCATAGTTTACTTCCAACCCTTGAATTCTTTGCGTCTAAGGCGTGCCTTTAACCCTGCAATAGATGTTACATCTATACGTGCCAAATTATTTTTTTGTGCGTCCTATGTAGCAGCAAGAGTGCTACTCCCAGTGCCAGCAACTCCGCCAGTGGAATTGCCGCCCAGACACCATTAATACCGATAAATATTGGTAAAATTGTGACGCCCGCCAGCAAAAACACCAAACCACGCAAAACCGCAATTATGAATGAGTTTTTAGCTTCGCCCAGTGCGGTAAAATAGGAGATAATCAGTACATTAAGTCCGTTTACCAAAAATACGAAAGCGAAGAGTTGTAAGCCATCAGCAGCGATCCGGAATGCCTGATTCTCGCTGCTATCAAAGAACAGCAAAATTGCTTTGCTTCCGGCTAATTGCAACACTATAAACACTATTATACCGATATTCATATTGACTACTACAGCAAAACGAAATAATTGTTTGACCCGTTCGTGGTTTCCAGCTCCGAAATTGAAACTAAGCACAGGGATTAAACCATCCGAAATACCGAGGAACAACAAAACACCTATCAGGTTAAGGTAGTTGATAGCAGTAAACGCAGCCACGCCGTCTGCCCCCAAAAGGCGGATGACAGTTAGATTAATGATTAGAATACTGACTGCAGCCGCCATTTCTGATACACCTTCGGATGAGCCGTTGAAAGCAGCTCGTCGCAAGAGCAGCATATGAAAACGACCCTTAAGCATTGACAGCTGTTGCTTTGGATTAAAGGTGATACTCCCTGAAATCAGTAATCCGATAGTGAAAGCCAGACCAGTTGCCACACTTGCTCCAGCCGTGCCCCAGTCCAATACTGCCACAAAAAGGAAAGTCAGTAACACATTGATTACCACACTCAGCGACATGATAATCATTGAAAACTTGGGATGCCCCAGTGACTTCAACATGGCATCGGAATAAAAGCATAGAGCAAGTGGCAATACGAATGGTATCAGCCCTTTAAGATAGTCAAGTGCAAAAGGCAGAAGCCGATCGTCACTCCCCATCAATTTGGTCAGCGGTTCAGCGAACAGAAGCAGAAAGGCTGTTGCTATCATACCTATTGCTACTAGCGCCCAAAAACCGGTAGACATAGCATCCTGTGCCTTCTCTGTATTTTTACGGCCCAGTTCCATACTGACAATTGTCTGGCTTCCTATGCCGATTATAAGAGCTAACACTATAATAAAGCTGAAAAATGGCATAATGATATTTACACCGCCCAAAGCATCTGATCCCAGATAATTTCCTACTACAATACCGTCTACCAAGCTCTGCACACCAAAAAATACCATTGTGATGACACTTGGAAGTGAGTATTTCAGAAAAACTCTGCTGATTGAACCATGCTCTAACAGATACCTGTTATCAAAATTGCTTTTCATATAGTTTTGCTCCTTGAACTTTCGGATTAGTGGCGCAAGTTATGAGCGTCCGCCAGCTGAACCCAGTGTTAAATTTCTGTAAACAATAATTGTTTTGTATAGCTGAATGTGTATTCGATTACTTCATTGCGTTGAATTCGGCACTAATTAGCTTAAAAAGTCGGGCAGTCCTATGTTGCCTTAGTATATATGTGTACTATCTGTTAGAGGGTGTAAAAGGCTTTGGTCAGACAGAGTTAAGGTGCTGTAGCGACTACAGGCAGACAAATATAAGAAATGAACATACCGTCTGGATGGTTTTTTTGTCAAGAATGTTTTCACTTATTTTTGCTAGTAAATGAAACGATCACACGTTCTCTTTCCAGTCACATTATGAGTTCTTTGGTTTGTAAGAAGCTGATTTCCATCTACTGTACAGCTTTTAGGCCAAAATAAGGAAGGTGTATTCCCAGTCATTTTATCATCCTTTCCTGAATTTAAATCTCCATAGGTTAAGGCTCCGTGTGGCTATTATTACCAGCTTCGATAAATTAAAAAAGGAACATAGCTATCTTGAAGAAATTCCCCTTCTGTTCATCTTTTACGTAAGATCACCAAGAGAGGTAGACTTAAACTCCATATGGAAGAAGACAAAAGATTTAACATTCCTACAGTGGGCTGATTTGTCTCTCTGCAGCTCTGACTGTTTTTTTTTGGGGGGGGGGAGAATTTTTATGAAACTGGTATTTATTCTTATGCGTCGCTGCTGTCTTTTTGTATTTTATGTGTGTAAATATGAACACAGTACTGTTTTGTTTTATTATTAGTACATATTTTTTACTCATATACCCATAATCTCACTACCTGCTCTACTTTTTTAAACACTTCTTTTTTGTATAAGTTATTTTAATATAAACTCTTTTACTGAAAAGTCATTTTTTTCACTATTATCATACTTTATCTCTGATGTTAATTTTTTGTTACAAAGGTTGCTGCGTAAGTGCACTTAGCGGACTTGGTCCGCTTGCTTCGCATAACTTATTGGATATAAACAAGATTGTTTAAAATTGATAGGACATGATGAAGAAGGAGAGAACCATGAAAAAAGAATCTGAGAATTTCAACGGGTCATTGTCCAGACGTGTTTTTATGAAAGGAGTTTTGGCAGTTAGTGCTGCCTCTGCCCTGCCGGGATGTGCAGGAAAATCCTTGAATGCTGCAGAGGGTAACGAGCTGTCACCAAACCCAAACAAGATTGATTTGCGTGAGACAAGAAAAGTATATTCGACTTGTCCGGTTGAGTGTCTTACCCACAGTTTGAATTGCCAGCTGGTAGGGGACACTGTTGTGCGTGTTGAGCCGACTAGAAAGCCGGATGATCCTTACTTTACAACGGCTTGTGCCAGAGGAATGAGCCGCATGCAGTTTTTGACCGAAAACAGAGTTGCAACTCCTATGAAGAGAGTGAGGAAAAACCCTGCCATAAAAAATAATAACGAAGACTCTTTTATCTCTATTTCATGGGAGCAGGCGCTTGATGAAATTGCTTCAAAGCTTAAACCTTTAAGAAATGATCAGGGTGTTCTTCTGTGTACAGGTTCAGGCAACATGGGACCGATTGCCAACAACCTGCTTAGTAATTTCTTTTCTTTTGCTGCGCCTAACAGGATAGTCCACATTGGTAACAGCTGCTGTCAGGGTGCTGACGACGGAATGGTAACGGCCTTCGGAGAGAGACGTATAGATACAAGGGATACAATAAAAAATGCTCATTGTATAATTTGCTGGGGTAATAACCCTGCTACAACTTCAAACACGTACTGGAAGTTTGTGGCAGAAGCTCGCGAAAAAAATAATGCAGAAATTATTGTGATTGATCCCCGCTACAGTGAGAGTGCAGAAATTGCCAATCAATGGCTGCCCATAAAACCGGGTACAGATACCCTTGTGGCTATCGGAATGCTCAGGCATATATTTGAAAAGCACTTTGATGGATCACAACCGGGCTGGATAGATGAAGAGTTTCTTAAACACCGCACTAACGCTTCTTACTTAATAGATATTTCCGCTTTGACAGATGATGATAATAAACCTGTAATCCCTGCTGCCGGGGAAAAAGCATACAACAAAATGTATAATATGAAATATATGACTGATTCTGACGGCAATCCGTGTGTCTGGAGTGGCGGAAAAGCTGTTGCTGCGGAATTAAATAAAGGGCGTAATACAAAACCCTTGCAGAACCCTGATTTGTTTTATGCAGATCGCGAAAAAGGTATAACAACTGTATTCAACCTTATGTTGGGGCTCTATGCCGGAGATAAAAAGGTAATAGTCAAAAAATTCGGTAATTTCAGTGACTTACAGTATTTTTATGACCCCACGTATTGTGATGAAACAATATCCGGCTATACTGGTGTTGCGATCAGTAAAATAAACTCAACTGCAGCTGTATATGCATCCAGCGGAAAGAAGTCCATGATTATCCAGAATATGGGCGGCGCTATGAGGACTGAAAACGGCGGTCACATGTGCGCACTTCACTGCATTTTATCAATGGTAACTGGAAATCTCGGTGAACCTGGAAACGGTGTGGATGACACTTCCGGTTATGCGACTTCCGGCGGAATGCAGACTGGTGATATGAAAAAACTAAACGTAGCCAATACATATATTACTCAGCCACGTCCAAAAGGAAATATGTCTGGTTATACAATACCATTTGGCGTATTAGGACAACGTTTGAGTGATGCAAACAGAGGAAAACCTCAGGATGTTTTTTTGCCGTCTTCAAAATTTCCTGCAGGTACAAAAGATCCTCAGCTGAAATTTTTATGGGTTGCATCAAGAAGCCTGCTGACACAGTTCCCGAACACTAATGCTCTCAAAGATGCTTTGCTGACCACTGAAACTGTTGTAGTTGCGAAGCCGACATGGAACACTGATGCTGACTACTGTGATTACTTTTTGCCTGTGGCCACGCCTTTTGAATATAATGATATCGGAGCGCATAACCGTAATAAATATGTTCAGATCATGGAAAACGGTATTATGCCTTATGGACAGGCTCTTTCTGATATGCAGATTATGCGCAGGCTGGCAAAGCTTGTGTTGAATGCTGATGAAGCGGCTCAATTTGATCATGATGATGAATTTTACGTAAAAGATATAATTGAAAACCCTGCAAATAATTTTGAAATTAACGGAATTACCTACAAAGGACTGCAGAAAGAAAAGGCAATTCGCCCTGCATCCCTTGCGTTGCCTTGGGTTCCTTTCTGGAACCATGAGTTTAAAGGAGCATGCGCTACCAACAACCGAGCAAAGCTGTTTATAACTGAATGGCAGAGCATGGAAGCTTCACCGGGCAAGCCGGCGGGCTACAAATACCCCCGCCTTTCCCCTAATCCGGCAAAGGATCTTTTCAGGGGTCCTTTCCCCAGATTTGTACCGGCTCTTGAAAGTTCTCTGCCATGGGCGCCTGTATCTGGGCAAGGGTGGACTTCTGCTCTCTACTGGGAAAAAGATTTCGGTAAACTGCCTCAAAGATGGCAGGATATAAGGAATGAATATGACCTGAATTGCGTCCAGATCAAAGTTGCCAGATCTGTTCATGCTTCTTTTACCGGCTTGCCATGGATTCGTGAGCTCTTTGGTGAAAAAGGTATCGTGATGATTCATCCTGATAATGCGGAAAAAATAGGTATCAAAGACGGCGATCTGGTCACTGTCAGCAGTGCAATCGGCTCTATTGAACGTTTTGCAATGGTAACCTCCAGAGTTGTTTCCGGTGTTGTCTGTGTAGAAAACGGCTGGTGGGATAAATACGGACCACTAAGCTCAAGTACTATTGTTGCTGAACTGCCTGACCCTATGGGTTGCGGACATACGCATAATAATACTCTTGTGAAAATAACCAAAGGAGGTTTGAAATGAGCAGGCGTTTAGCATTTCTGATAGATACGAGATACTGTAACAACTGTAAAACTTGCGAGCTTGCCTGTAAGATGGAACGTAAACTTGTCACAGGCATTAAGTGGAGAAAAGTTCGTTCAGTGGAGCTTGAGGGGATCAGCAATCCAAAATTTGGAGAGAATCCGAATACCTTTATACAGGTTTCTATGAGTTGCAACCATTGCCATCAGCCTCAGTGTGTTGAATATTGCCCAGTGGAAGCATATACGAAAACCCCAGAAGGCCCTGTGATACATGATTATAGCAAATGTATCGGATGCCAGACATGTATTGAGGTATGTCCGTACCATGCTCCGGTTTTTAATGAGGAAGCTGAAAAAGCCAGCAAATGCGATATGTGTTATGACCGTCTTCAGGCGGGAATTCAGCCGTTTTGCGTTCAAAGCTGTCCTAATGCGGCACTAAAATTTGGAGATTATGATGTTTTGATCGGTAATTATGGCAATACCCATGATCTTACAACTCTTCCTGCTAATGCAGCCTCTGCAGCGGAAGATCTTGTGCCGAATCAAAAATTAACCGGACCTTCAATAGTTATTAAAACCTGGTAATAATCCGCAGCTCCCGCTTTTCTGGGTGGGAGCTGCTTTTAGGTAAAATAATGAAAAATTACTTACTTGGCCGTCAGGCGATATACGAATTTTTTACTTTAGTGTTCTATATTGTACCGGATGAAAGGCTTTTGAAAGCAATAGATACGTTTATTCCGGTGTTTGAGGCACTGGAAAAAGAGATTCCGGCTAAGTTTTCCCGCGGGTTATCAATACTGAAGAAATGCAATGATTTAGATATTCTTTCACTGAATATGCAGTTTACCCGTCTGTTTCTTCTAGGGCTGCGCAGTGTTGAACTGAAAGAGTCCAGACATAGAAGCAGTCTGAACCCAACGGAACTTATTTTGTCAGTTACTTTATTTTATGCAGACAATAATATTCCGCGTCCATCCGGAGTTAACTTTTCAATAGATAGTTTCCCCTCTGAGTTGTATTTCATGTTTAAAATGTCTGAAAAAACTGCTGAGAGCGGGCATATGAAATATATGACACAACAGCGGTTATTTTTAGAAAAGCACCTTCTCCAATGGGTGCCCATGTTTTCATCCAATGTGCTGAAAGAAGCAGGAGAGCAGGGGTTCTATTCGGCTATGGTATTGCTGGTGGAAGAGTTTTTAACTATAGATTTTAAGAATCTAAAAGAAATAACAGAGAGCTGTCAGGATGCAGTTTGAAATATAACGGTATAACAACAGGGTAACCGTCAGGGCGTGCTTTGGTCAGTATGCCACAAAAAAGAGTGTGCGGACGTTGCTCGTCCGCACACTCTTTTTTATTTTTCAGCTATTAACATTTTCTTTTAAGTGATTATATAAACTTTGCTTATTATTGATATTCAGCTTTTTTCTTATTCTTTTCCTATGTGTCTGAACTGTGGAAATTACAACATTCATTTTTTCTGCAATTTCTTTTGTGGATAAACCTTCTTTGATGTATTCACAAATTTTATGCTCGGTTTGTGTCATCGATTTTGAACCAATCTTTATGGGCTTTGGCTTTGGTGTTGTATTAGTGACCTGTTGCAGCATATTTCTTAATTTGTTTATGCTGTTCATATGGTAAATATCAGTAAAGATAACATCCATTGCATCAAATACTTTACCGACTTCCGGCAATATTTGCGCAGTACCTTTGACACCAGATTCATTTATTATTTCAACAACACATTGCTTAAAAAGTTTAAACGCCAGCATAAAAGTACTCATACTTGTATGATCAATATGTTGGCTGATTATATTTTCCGCAGAATTTCTGAAGTTTTTATCAGATAAAATCCTTGTCATTACGATATTGCTTTCATATCGGCTGATAGTATCATCAATAATTGTTATGATTTTTTTGTAATGAAGTTCAGAATTCGCACGGTTGGAAGTAAAGGCTATTATATGCGTTTCTTTTATATGAAATAACCACTTTTCAAGGAATAAACTGTAATTCATCAGATGCTGTATTGATATATTAAACATAAGTTTAATTTAAATTTGAAACTGTGTATTGTCAATCATTTAAAGCGCTTTTTTACTTAAATGAACCAAGCTTCTGAGTAATTGTTTCATTTTTACCTATTAACTCCAGTTTACGCCTGATATTTCTTCTATGTGTGTTCACGGTATCGATTGATATAAAGAGATTATCTGCAATTTCTCTGGTAGTCATACCTTTGATTATGCAGGAGCAGACAGCATTTTCAGAGGGGGTAAACTTTGAAATCATCTCTTTTATGGAAGAAGACGGACTGTTTCTGATGTATGACATTGAGAATAAAAAAAGACCTGCCGGAAGTTTTGATAAAGTTGTGTAAAACTGTTCCCCGTTTGAAAGGCAGAGTTGCTTTCTGCCTCCGTAGTTATAAAACTTCAAAAGTTCATTAAAGCTAATATGTTCATAGTTAAGGAGTGAGCAAAGCTGTCTTTCTTCACAATTTATAATAGAAAAATACGAAGCCATTTTATGGTTCATGAAAATTATTTTGCCTTCCATATCAACAATTGCTATGAAATCACTGGAAGTTTCAATTAATGCACTGAGCTGCAGGTTGCGTGTCTCAACCTTTTCTTGGAGCATATTGATTTTTATGCAGTTCACTTCATTTATATGTATAAACCATTCTTTTACCGCTATCACCTCAAAGGCGTCATGGATTTTTCTAAGATTAACAAGAAACCTGATAACATCTTTCTTGTTTATTGAGGAATGTGACAGAATATATTCATAATATATACAGTAAACTTTTGCGCTTCCCAAAAGCATATCAAGCCGGATTCCTTCATCCATGTGTTCTCTTGCTGTTTCAAGCAGAGAATGCATGAGTTCTTTTTTACCCAGCAGGTCAAAGTAGCCGACATCTCCATCATAGTATTCGATAATTTTGAAGATTGTGGAAAGATACTTCTTCTGATATTTATCGCTGGTGAATAACTGCACATCCTCAACTGACAGCCAGTTTTGGTTGATAGCTATCGCCTTGTGCAGTAACTGCTTGTCTGTAAGTTTGCTGAGAATCTCGTCCATAACATCACCCAGACTGTTATAAGTCATATATATATTGGTAAAAATAAATTAAATAATAATACGTTGATGAGAATGAATGCACAATTGGTAGAAAATGGGTAAATAATGGCAGAATGGGTACAGAAATATCACGGTATAGATGCTGCATCTCTGCATCTTCTGATGAGGGTATTTGTCTGAAAGAACAAAGCGGGCATTTCTGCCCGCTGTTTGATACTAGTATTTATTTTTCCTTTTTGCCGAGGGCAAACTTGTAGATAGCGTAGAATCGGATGTCGTTGTAGCCTTCGCCGCCATCTTTAACATCTATATCAGCGTATCTTGCCCTGAGGCTGAGTCCGTCCAGAGTTCCTGAAAAGGCATACTGAACACTGTAATCTATTTCAGACTGATCCTTGCCTGTTGATTCCGGTACATCATATTCAGCATAGAAAACATATGCACTCAGACCTTTCAGACCTATACGTGAGAAGTCGTAAGCCGCTTTCAATGCGTAAACGTCCTCTTCTGCTCTGCCCGATGCCAGTACTTGCTGGATTACAACCTTATCATCACCCCATGGGAGAACAAGACCATCGTCACCTGTTTTGGCATAAAAGCCTGTAAGATTAAAGCCTTTAAACACCGCACCTGTGTTGAAGCCGTACTGGTATGTGTCAGCGTCACCGTTGAGTTCATCGCCCTGAGATTTCTGGGTAAAGTATGAAGGGTTGAAATAAATGTTTGTTTCGCCGAATTTTTTGCTCAGCGAAGCCTTGAAAAAGGTCTCTCTGTAAACATCTTCCATGGTGTAGAACCAGCCCTGAACATTGGCTTTCACAGCATCTGTGGGAATATTGTATGATGCTCCGAAGATTGCCATGTGGTTATCTTCAGATATTGATGCAGCGCCTCCGGGTTCGTCCGCAACAGCTTTGGAGAGTGTGATGAACTCATCATCACTCCATCCCATTGAGTCTGTGATGTAGTAAGCAGAAAGAGTAAGATTCTCAAGGGAATTGTTCACGATGGAAAGCCCTTTGAAAGTTCTGGGCATCATGCGGATGTCATGAATGTTGAACATGGGGGTTTTGATTTCCTGCGCCCCGTATTTGATGACTGTATCAAACCATTCGCCCTGGATGAAATACTCCTGAAGACGGGTGACACTTTTGTGGTTTCCGTCTTCATCTCTGGCAAGAAGGCTGTAAACGGCATCATCATCGTCATTGAAAATGCTGTTTGCCGTTGCGAAAGCTGCACCGAAGGATATTCCTTTAAAGGATGCGGTGCGGTAATACAGCAATCCGCCGGCGGCATTATCCAGCCTGTCCGGTGTGGTTTTGTCAAAGTTCCTCTGAAAACTGAGTATTCTGATTTCGCCTTTAAGCGAACCGTCAGCGAACATATCTTTTACATTGTCGGCAGCAAAACTAAAGAGCGCCGTACAGAATGTCACTGAAAAAATTAAAAGTAGCTTTCTCATAAATCCTCCTGATTATTGTTGGTTTTATTCCGCGCATAGGAGAGTGAGTGTGTTGGGCAGTTGTCAATGCACTCCATGCAGCTTGTACATTTTGTGTTCATATCTTCATCGTTTTCTGTAATGTTTATTCCTTCCGGACAGGATCTTATGCAGGATGAACAGAGTCCTCCGCTGTGTGAAATACATGTCTGGCTGTTCAGCACTGGTCTGAACCTGACAAAAGGTATCTTTGAGACAAGGGAGAATAATGCGGATACCGGGCATATGTAAGAACACCATTTCTTAAATATCAGTATTTCCGCTGTGAGAATTGCAGGGAAAATTATCAGGTTCCAGCTCGGTTCAAGTACAAACAGCATTTTCATGACTGCAAAGATGAAACCGAAAAAAATGCCTATAGGGCAGATCAGGCAAAAAACCGGAAATCCTGCTAAAAATGATACAGCGACAGAGCCAGCCGCAATCAGCACCGGAAGCCTTTTTATATATTTGTTGGCTTTTTCCGAAGGCTGATATTTTTTGCCGTTGCTGCCGAATACTTTTTTTATCAAAGTAGTGGGACAGAACCAGCCACAGAAAAAACGCCCCAAAACCAGCACGGCTATAAGCCCTGAGAGCGTACCGAACAGCATACCTGTCGGAAGACTGCCAGAGGCAGCAGCTATCTGCAGAAGCCCCAGCGGGCAGAGTGTGCAGTATGAACCCACTCCTGTGCCGATAAAAAAAGCTGCCGTGATGATGATTACTCCTCCGGCAAGGGTCAGAATTCTGTATTTAGATAAATTCAGCCGTTTCAACTTTTACCGCTCCCTGCTTCTTCGCTGTATTCTCTCGCCGGTACGCCGCCTGTTCTGGGCTTAACTATTACACCTTTATTCCGGGTGGTTTTACGCAGCGCAGTGGATGGGCATTTCAACTCACATATCCCGCAACCGTTGCATTTTTCAGGTATCACCACAGGGCGTTTGTTTTCATCCAGATATATGGCCTTCAGCGGGCATTCATCCACGCACACAGTGCAGCCTGTCCATTCCCATGCCACACAGTCTGTCTCAGATATAACTGCCACTCCTATATCAAGTTTTTCTTTGCTGATGGGCTTGAGCGCTCCTGTAGGGCAGACTTCAGTGCATTTCATGCAGGAGTTGCAATAAGACACCTTAAAAGTAACTACCGGAGTGTTCATATCAATTAACCCGTAAGAAAGGGAAGCCGGCATCACCACATTTGTTGGGCACACCTGCACGCATTTCTGACACCTGTTGCATCTCTCCAGAAACTCCTTTTCTGAAGCAGCTCCGGGAGGTCTCAGAAAGTTTTGTCTGCCATTCTCCGCACAGAGCGCCTGCTTTGGTGCTGCTGATACCGCCGAGATCAGTTTAATAAATGTTCTTCTGGAAATTTTCATATCTGAACTCTTTAAATACCCTTTACAATGCCTCAGAAAAGTATTCTTCCTCCGCCGACAGTTCCTGTCATTGCGGGCATCTGATTTATCAGAATACTCAGCAGGAATATTCCCAGTGCGGCGGACAGTCTGAATATCGTATTCAACGCTGGCTGCTTTCTCAGCGCCGGTATAAAAGAAGCCAATGCTGGGATCACAAACATTGTTAACACCGCTCCCCACATTACCGGTGCGAGGCTTCCCGATGTGAGCTGTTCAAAGGAGAGTATCCTGTCGGGAGGAGTCAGCATTTTGATTCTCAGTATAAAAGTGGCGAAAAGCAGAACGCTTGCGCTGAGAATGCACAGTGAAACAATAGATTTTTTCCTGAAAAAGCTGTTACTGCATGAGCTGTCTGTTACCGCCAGCACTGAAGCAAACTGCACGGAAAGCACAATAAACAGGCTTAACAAAAGAAAAGTATGCAGAGCTGGTCTGGTGCTGATCATGTATAGCTTGGACAGGCAGAATATAACTGCGGCTGACACTGCCGCTGATGTAAAGGCAATGTACATACCTGAAGGTTTTCTGATGAAGAGAACCAGCCCGAAAACAGCAGACACTGCAAGGGATATAACAGCACTGCTAAGTCCTGTGCCTGGTTTGGCGAGTATGTTGATGATTCCGGCCGGATTGTTTAGTCCCAGAGCAACAGAAAGGACTGCGAATAAGCTTGTCAGGAAAACAGCCAAAGCATATTTCTCAGCCTTTTCTTCGGAATCTGCGATCATTTTTGCTGCAATACAGAGCAATATCCCGGCGTTTACGATGCCTAAAAACAAAAAAAATGTCATTTGCCATTTAGTATACATACATGCCTCACTATTCAGGCGTGGTACATGCGGATAACATGTCTTCAACAACGGCAAGATCCATTTTTGTATATTCTTCGGTAATCATAGCCAGACCTTTGTAAAAATCAGTCAGGGCAAACTTTTTAATATCGGAGCATAATTCCGGAACCCAGTTTAAAAGATGGTTCTCTATGAACTGTTTCTGTTCACCCAGAAGAACGGCTGCTGCTTTTTTATCATCTTTTTCAAAGGCTTTGCGTATTTCTCCGCAGATATGTGCCATAAATTCAAGCTGAACAAATATATGGTCTTCCGGTATGTTGTAGCTGTTTTCAAGCCCCAGCTTATTTTCCCTCAGAATCCGGAGCATTTCGTCTCTGGCGTCCTGCATTATCAGTCTTTCCTGACTGGTGTAGACAGACTCATACGGGTAGGCGACTTTCTTTGGATCCACAATTCCGGCTCCGAGAAATACTTTTGCGTAGTCAACCGCAAGATCTGTCAGAGGATCTGTATGCGGAAGATTAAGATAGCCTTTTATAATCCTATATCCGTTGGTGATTTCGGTGTTTCCGTCTTCGGGATATGCAGCATTCTTCATCTGCATGAACAGGTTTTCATCAACTTCCGATTTGTATAAATGCATGAGAAAGAGATACATGCTTTCACGGCAGCCGTTTATTTCAGTATATTCTGCAATTGTTTCCATTATCGGCTCTCCTGTTTTACAGGGCGGCAGTGCTGCCGCCCCATAATTTTGTTGTCAGATGTTCTCAAAGAATGTCCATGATTTCTTGTTTTGCCATTTTGCTGTTTTATCGTGCAGTATGTAGCGTGTTGCAGGGTGGTTTCCTTCATCGGGAAGGCTGCGGGCAGCGGAGCCGGCTTCCTTGATAATTTTGGAAACTTTGCTTTCCGGATCGTTGACGTCACCGAAAAATCTGGCTTTAGCACAGCAAACCTTAACGCATGCGGGCTGATCTCCCGCATTCAGAAGGTGAGAACACATTGTACATTTTTCAACGTACTGCTGTTTTTCATTGAATTTACGTGCGCCGTAGGGGCATGCGGATATGCACGACATGCAGGCGATACACTTCTTGCTGTCAACGAGTATTACACCGTCTTTATCCACATATGATGCGCCGGTGGGACATACTTCCACACAGGGAGCATTTTTGCATGACTGGCACACTGCTGGGAGGTAGTACATCTCCAGATTTGGAAAGCTGCCGGTGGGACCCATGGTGAAGACTTTATTGTACTGCACCCCGAGGTCAATTTTATTTTCATTCTTGCAGGCGATCTCGCATGAGTAGCATCCGATGCAACGGTCAAGGTCTATTACTAGCGCTGTTTTTTTCATTGTTAAATCTCCACTGTTTTAGTTTTGTCAGACACTTGGGGCATCCATGGTTCAAACTGCTTCGGTTCGGTCCAGATGCCTTTTGGAGCTTCTTTGGCTTTTGATATTTTCACCTGATAGCCTCTGAGGGTATATGTTCCGCATAAGTCATTGAAAGGAGCGGTCTGTTTGGAAAGAACATTCACGTTCATTTCCTGCCAGCCGTGGGTGGGAGTATCAAGGTTTTCCGGGTTCCAGAAACGCTCCATATAAACTACTCCCTTTGCGATTCCTTCAGTAACAAGTGCCCTTGCGTGGATTTTTCCTCTCATTGATTCGATCTGAACCCAGTCATCCTGAGATATACCGTATTTCTTGGCATCAGCCGGGTGTACCCACAGTTCTGCGTATGGTTTGATCTCTCTGAGGTACGGGATATTTCTCAGGGTTGTGTGATGCCAGAAAGGGAGGCGTCCGTTGGTCATAACAAGAGGATATTCTTTACCTACTTCATTATCAGGACTTTCTGAAGGTTTGAGGTAGTAAGGCAGCGGATCGTAATCCTTGGTGGCCGGGGGCAGAGGATAGGTTGTGAAGGGCTGACCTGTACGACCCAGAATAATAAGGCTTTCCATATAGCCTTCCACTTTACCTGTTCCTGTGTTAAAGCCTTTTACTTTGCCTGTCTTAGGGTTGATTTCTTTGTAAACATAGTAGCGTCTGAATCTTTCCATCGGAGTAAATTCAAAAGGCGTCTTGTCTTTGTATTCTTTCCATGTCATTCCGAAAAAGCTTGTCCAATGGTCAAGCTGCTCTTCGTATGTGTTGTAATAGGGTGATTCTGGTGCTGTCTGAGCTTTGTCGAAAGAGCGTTTGCAGTTTTCATGCCCCAGTTCTCCGCAGCGTTTTGCTATCTGAGCCCAGATCCATGCTTCGTTAGCTGTTTCATAAAGATGTGTAACAGCCTTGCGTGAGAAGCATTTGTTTAAAGAAGCAGTTATGAAGTCTGACTCAAGCCATTCCGTTGCAGGCAAAAGATAGTCGGAATAAGCAGAGAAAGATGTGGGGTAAAGGAAGATATGCACGATCAGGTCAAGGTTTTTCATTCCCTCAACCCATGCGGACGCATTTGCCACTGTGCCGAGCTTATTGCCTGAACGTTCAAGCCATGCTTTAAGTTTATAAGGCTTGCCGGTAGTCATGGCTTCAAGTATTGCTGTGGGCTGTGCAATCCACCAGTGGAGCATACCTTTATGCTCAACAGAGCCCAGACGTTTATGAAGCTGTGCTTCAGAGAGGAAGCTTTTAAGCTTTGTTGTTCTGAGGAGTCCTCCGACGCCCTTGTCTTCATAACGCTGAAGCAGGACGCCTGGTTTTTCAAAATAACCCATGAGAATATGCAGAACAGCAGTAACCTGCGCTGCCTGAGTTGAGTTGGGGGTCTGGTCTGTTGCCACGCCGAGTGCTATACTGGAGGGGGCGTCTTTTGCAAACATGAGTATTGCTTTTTCTATTGATTTAGGTTCAAGCCAGCATTCTTTTCCGGCAGCTTGCAGAGTCCAGGGTTCAGCTCTTTCCTTGAGAAGCTGAAATCCGGTTTTGTACTCTTCACCGTTTATTGTGAATGTTCCGTCAAGCGCAGGGTCTAAGTTGTCGTCATATGGGAAGGGAAGAGGTTTTGCAGAGTTTGTTTTAGTGTCCCAGACGACAAATGTTTTGTCATCAGCATTTTTGAAAAGCTCTTTGCCTCTGAGCATCATTTTTGTTTTTGTATTTACCAGATAAGGCAGGTTCGACCATCTCTGTAAGAAGTCTTTGTCATAAAGCTTGTTTGCGATGATGTAACGAACCCATGACAGCCCCAGAGCCACATCTGTTCCGGGTCTGATGGGCAGCCAGATATCTGCTTTTGAAGCATCCGGAGTGAAACGAGGATCAATGACAACTGTTTTCAGACCTCTTGCCCTGTTTTCAGCAAGAACTCGTCCTGCCTGTGAAGGTCCGCTGTAAGCGGGAGCTGTGCCCCACATAACAAGGCTTTTGGCGTTTCTTTCATTATAGAAATAGAGTTCAACACCGTTTGAGTCGCCAAGGCTGGTATCTGTACCCTGATAGGATTTGTTATCTCCGTATGCCATGCCGTAGATAAGTGTTCTGGGCATATAACACTGAGCAGCGCCGGGCTCAAACCAGTTGGGTGTATCAAAAGTGTCGCAGAACCTGCATGCACCGTTGAAGTTGGGGTTTCCGCCTCCGCCTGTTGATGCAAATACAGACTCAGCGCCGTATTTCGCCCTTATTTCCATAAGTTTATGGGCTATCTCATCTATAGCCTGTTCCCATGAAATACGTTTCCATTTGTTTTCCCCTCTCAGACCGACTCTTTTAAGCGGGTATTTAAGTCTGTTAGGGTGGTAGAGTGCCTGTATTCCGGAAAGCCCTTTGACGCAAAGTGCGCCTTCACTTCTGGAAAAATCAGGGTCGCCGTCAAGCTTCACAACACGCCCGTTTTTAACATGGGCAAGAACACCGCAGTCTGCTGTACAGCTTCGGCAGTTTGTTCTGATGATTTGAGTGTCATCAGTTGTTGCAGCTTCCGCTCCGGGTACAAGGCTGCCGCCGAGGAGCGAGCCAGCTGATGCCATAGTACCGGCAACTGCTGTAGCCTTTAAAAAATCCCTACGATTCAGTTTAAAATGTTGCATTAAATCCTCCTAATTAAAATTGCGCATAACATATTGTTGTTATTTATGATTTAAGAGGTTTCTCTCTGCGGCAGCTTCCATGCCTGACTGTGTTGAAACCCACTTAACATCCCATTCAAGGGCGCCTGCGTCCTCCAGTTCACCAATGAAGTAACTGGCAAAAATATTTTCTCGTGCCATTATTTCGTTATCTGCCAGCATGCTCTCAATCTGCTGCGTTGTTTTGGGCTGGGCGCAGGCACGGATAATTGATATAAAAATATCCGCATATTCGGGCGAGCTTCTGAAAAGCCTAACCAGCCTTTTATTGGGAGCCGCAGCATCCGCCACGGTTTTTCCTGCCGGGGTTGTCTGAAGCTCCATGGCGCTCTCATTTTTAAGAGTTTCCAGCCCCCCGGACTCTAAAAGACAGTTGACAATTGCCTGAGCCGAATGAAGCATCGCTTTGGCCCCAACCCACTTTCTTATCTGAGTTTTGACCTCCTCCAGCGGGCGGGGAGTGAAACAGTAATTGAGAGTTTTGTACATGATTTCCCGTGATGCGGGCTCGGAGGCTATTTTTATAAAGAGTTCATCAGCCTCTGACGCATGATTTGCAGTCTGAGTATTTTGATTCATAAAGTTCTCCTGAAATAAAAATTAATTAACTTTGTTGCTCTCTCCGTCAGCAGGAACTATATTTCCGTTGGGCAGTGAGTTTGCTTGTTTATATAATGCAACAGAGATGCCAATTGGTTTTCTTGGTAAAAGTTGAATATTATCAAGACTATATCTTTTGGTATGGTTTTTATGAGTGTCTCATAAGTGAGATCTGTCTCATATTTAAGTCAGTATTTTTTTATTTAAGCTGGATTTTACGCAAGTTCAGCACAGAGGCGTTTTATGAAAAAGAAAAGTCAGATATGGCAGCTTAAGCCTATTGTCCTAACTAGTTGTGATCCAGAGGTCTGGAGAAAAGTCACTGAAGCAAAACAGACGCTTATTGAAACCGGAAAACTACCTGATGATGCAGCTTTTATCCCTGAGGAAATAATTGAAATGTGGACACGCTCAATACGTTGCGGAATCAAATGGGACAACCCAATCAAAGTTCCCAAGCTCAGTGAAAGTGATTTTGAGCGTATCAAGGAAAAGAAAAGTCTCTTCATAGAAGTTGCGACAGGCTTCATAAAAGAGTTTCAGGAGATACTTGAAGGAACTGACTTTACAATGTCAATTACCGATGAAAACGGGATTCTTCTCAGCAAAACTAATAACTCTGACAGGATATGGAATGACTTTATGCTTGAAATCGGAGATATTTGGAGTGAGGAATATGTCGGCTGTACCGCTCATACTCTTGCTCTTGCCTACAGCCGCCCTATTCAGATAATGGGTCCGGCTAATTTTTACAAGTTTCTTGAAAGCAACCTGAGTTCCGCTGCCCCGATATTCAATGAATACGGGGAAACAATAGGAAGCATAAGGCTTGTTCAGAGAAACGCAGATATAACCAGAATGATGACCCATACATTAGGTTGGGTAACTTCCGTGGCATCCGCAATCAGCAGTCAGCTTAAGCTGTTTCGGAGAGATAAACGGCTTAAGCTCATGAATTCTACCCTTAAGGCAACCTTCGCCCATATTGAAGACGGCTATATCTCAATAGATGATTCAGGACGCATTATTAACATAAACAAAGAAGCAGCAAGGCTTCTGAATCTCTCCAGTGATACTAAGATTAATCTTTTTACCATACTCTCAGACTCCACAGCTTTAATAAATGCACTGCACACCGGAAGAGCAGTTCTCGATCAGAACTTGATGCTGAAAACTGATTCTTCGGAGCATTTTATTGTAGATATTGACCCGTTTCACGGAGATCGTCTCAAGCATGCCCAAGGTGCGGTTATACGCATAAGAAAGAAAACTGAAAGTGTAACGACCGAAGATTCTGCGAGAGTTCCCAGTATTACTTTCGATAGAATAATAGGTAAAAGTCAGATTATGGAAACTCTGAAAGATACCGCAAAGATGGTTTCCCGTAAACCGATTAACATACTGCTTCTCGGAGAGAGCGGAACCGGAAAAGAGGTTTTTGCTCAGGCAATACACAACTTCTATTATAAATCAGGTCCGTTTGTTGCGATCAACTGTGCATCGATTCCTGCGAATCTTATTGAAAGCGAGCTTTTCGGTTATGAGAGCGGGGCGTTTACCGGTGCGGAAAAAACAGGCAGAAAAGGGAAGATTGAATATGCAAACGGCGGAACTCTTTTTCTCGATGAGATAGGGGACATGCCTCCGGCACTTCAGCCTGTTCTGCTTCGTGTTCTGGAGGAGAAAAGAGTTACCCGGATAGGGGGAAATAAAAGTGTTCCTGTTGATTTCAGAATAATTTCTGCGACTAATAAATCTCTGTGCGGTAATTTTACTGAAGATAAGTTCCGTCAGGATCTGTATTTCAGGCTTGCGGTTGTAAAGCTTGAGCTGCCTCCTCTCAGAGAACGGGGAGAAGATATACTTCTCCTTGCGGATAACTTTATTAAAAGCACCTGCAGCAACTTTAATATGCCTGTCTGTACACTGGCTGGGGAAACTGAAAAAATCCTTATGGAGTTTCCCTGGCCGGGGAATGTAAGACAGCTCCAGAATGCAATGATATATGCAGTAACTGTTGCAGCGGGGAGAGTCATCACCCCGAAGGATCTGCCTCACGATATAACAGGCGGAGTAAAATATTCGCTCTCTAACAAACTGGATGCTCTTAAAGACTTGGAAAAGGATGTTATTCTAAAAACAATCAAGGAACTCGGAAATGCAACAGAGGCGGCAAAAACTCTGGGAATAAGCAGGGCGACTTTATACCGGAAAATAAAAGGCTGATAAACAGGATATAGGTATTATATACACTGCTATACCCATAATTTTATGTATCTGAGGGAAAAATGCATAACAATCGTTATTTAATTTTGCTCATCGTGTTTGTTGCAGGTGTGGCAGCACCTCTTAACCAGTTTAAAGTGCCGCCCATGATGCAGCAGCTGGTGGAGCATTTTGACATGAGCATTGAGGTTTCAGGGTGGCTTATGTCCTTGTTTGCCCTTGTAGGGATGTTGTTTGCACTTCCTTCAGGTCACATTATAGGCAGGATAGGGATGAAGCCTTCCGGAACCATCGCCCTTTTGGCACTGCTTGCCGGATCTGTTATGGGTGGAACCTCAACCTCTTTGGGTATGCTCATTTTCAGCCGTATAATTGAAGGGATCGGGCTTTGTCTCATTTCTGTTACAGGTCCTGCAGCTATTTCCGCATGGTTTCCTCCGGAGCGGAGAGGTGCGGCAATGGGCGTATGGGCAACATGGGTTCCTATCGGAACAATCATAATGTTTATTGCTGCTCCGGCATTCGGAATATGGCAGAATGCGTGGATATTCACTTCTGTTTACACATTGGCTGCACTTGTTGCTTTCCTTGTATTTTTTCATATGCCTGATGGCTTCACTGCGAAATATAAAACAGACGGCAAGGTCTGTCGCAGGTCTTATTCAAACAAAAGCATCTGGCTTCTTGCTGCTGTTTTTATGATCTATAATATTGTTATTGTATCTGTAAAAACATATGCGCCTATTTTTCTTGAGGAAGAACTGGGGCTCTCTTTGCTGAAAGCTTCGATGTTTACTGCTCTTATTATGCTTTTTTCTCTTGCTTCCGCACCCCTGTGCGGGTGGTTTTCCGATCTGCTCAAGTCAAGAAAAATAATTCTGATCACAGGTCTTGTCATGGTCTGTTTTGTGATGCTTTTTCTTTTCACATCAAGAGTTACCACTTTCCCTTTTCTGCTTATAATTCTTGGAATAACGGGGGGTATAGTGCCGACGGCAACTTTTTCATCTGTTTCAGAAATAATGAAAGAACCGCATCTTACCGGCAGAGGGATGTCTGCTATAGCACTCGGACAAAATACCGGAATGTTCTGTGGTCCGGTGTTATTCAGCTTTTTAGCAGGTCATTATTCGTGGCAGACGGCAGGGATTATAATGGTTCCTCTTCTGCTCTGTGCATTGGCGGCATCATTTATGATAGATGTCAGATAGCAATGTAAAACATTAGAGGAATAGAGACGGGGGTTCATTACTGTAGTTTCACTTTAATTTCACCTTAATGTTCGGATAATGATTGATTAATACGTTAATGGTTTTATATTTGATCAACAATGGTGCAGTTATTGTGAGTTTTATTAGCGAATCACTTCGTTTAAGAATAGTTCTGGTATTTGTTGTCTTCAGCATCCTTCTTGGCGGGGCGCTTGCTGCCGGTATCCTGATTTCAACTAAATATGCAGAAAAATACACCTTGAAGAAAAGGCTTAAACTCGAAACAGACAGGTATATTGAGTCAGTTGTTAATTCTCCTTTTTCTCCGGTGATTTTCAGTTCTGAGATCCTTTTGCCGGAATCTCCTTACATGACCTCATATCTGGGTGAAGACTTTCTTCCTGAATGGGCGGCAAAAGATCTTGCTGAGATTCCTGAAGGAAACTATGAAAAGCATAATGACAAACAGAACTATTATGTTGCCGTGAGAGATCTTGGAAACGGTCAGAGGCTTTATATACTCTTTAACGTTACCACACTGCTCACTGACCACATTGCAATAAATGTTTCCAGAACTTATTTTACTATCATCCTTGTACCTATATTTATCATAGGGCTTCTTCTGGGGATAATCACTTCATATAAAGCAGTCTCCCCCGTGGTGCGGCTCACAAAAATCATAAAAGGCAGGGATTCCGATGGAAAACTGCCGAAAAACCTTGCCGCAGATTTTAGGAATGATGAGGTGGGCTTTCTGGCAAAAGCCTTGGAGCATTCCATAAATGAAATGCAGTCCGCATTGGACAGGGAGAAAGCTTTTGCACGGGACGCCAGTCATGAGCTGCGTTCGCCTGTAACGGTGGTTCAGGGAGCTGTAAAGATACTGACTGAGGAGCCGGAATGCAGCAGTGAAAAAACGCAGAATGTTATTTCACGTATAAAAAGAGCAGCGCTTAATATGGAACACCTGATTAACTCCTTTTTGTGGCTCTCCCGTCAGGAAAGACATGAAAGCGGCAGCTCATGCAGGGCTGCATCGGTGATAAGGGAAAGCGTGGAAAATAACAGCTACCTGATCAGAAACAAGCCGGTTGAAGTGAAGGTCTGCGAGTATGCGGGTATTGTCCTGCCTGTTGCTTCTGAATTTTTCTACATTGTCGTGAGCAACATAATAAGAAATGCCATTACCTATACAAAAAAAGGAGAGGTAGTGGTTTCAATACACGAAACCTATATATCCGTGAGAGATACTGGTCCGGGTATACCGCAATATGTAAGAGACAGCTTAAATGATGCAGAGGGAGTTGCCATGGCTGATGGATTTGGCTTTGGGCTCACTATTGCGCACAGGATGTGTACTCAGTTGGGCTGGAAGCTTGAGCTTAAGTCTGATGGGAAAACAGGTTCTGATGCTGTTATTTATTTCGGCAGCAATGCGTCCATTTCCGGACAGCGTAAGATGCCTTTGGAGGATTGAATGCGTTTGAACCGAAGAGAATTTATCAAAACGGCAGCGGCGGTTCTTACCGCCCTGACATGGAGCCCTGAAGTGTTAGCGGAAAGCGGAGAGAAGGTTATTGTTCATGCCACACATTTCGGTCCTGTTAAAGCTCATGTCAAGCAGGGGAAAGTGGTGAAAATTGAAGCTATGGGAATGGATATGGATCCTGTGGACATTCTCTATGCTTTGAATGAAGCCATTTATGCTCCGAACAGGATTAAGTATCCGTGCGTAAGGAAAAGCTATCTGAACGGTTCAGACAACAGGCATTTGCGTGGCGCTGAAGAGTTTGTACGGGTTAGCTGGGACGACGCGTTTGATCTTTTAGCCGAATCACTTGTGAAAACAAAACAGCGATACGGCAATGAGTCCATTTTTAAATCCACCTACGCCAGATGGGCTCACCCCGGCAGAATACATCAGGCAGCAGGGCTTCAGGGCAGAATGCTCGGTATTTTCGGCGGTTTCTGCGACACTGTGGGTGATTATTCAGCGGGAGCAGCGGCCCAGCTTCTTGCTTATGTAATGGGGGATATGGAGGTTTATAGCCAGCAGACTTCAAGAGAAGTGGTGCTGAAGCACACGGAGCTGCTTTTAATGTGGGGCACTGATCCTTTTAAGACAGATAAAATTGACTATCAGGTGCCTATACACACAGGCAATGAATGGTTCAGGAAGATGCGTGACAAAGGGATCAAGTTTTTTAATATCGACCCCACCAAAAGTGCCACAATCAAGGCATTGGGGAGTGAATGGGTGCCTATAAAGGCTGCAAGCGATGTGGCAATGATACTTGCAATGTGCTACACCCTTTATGAGGAGAACCTGTACAATAAAAAATTCATAAGCAGATATACTGTAGGGTTTGATGTATTTCTTAAGTATCTCAAAGGTGAAACTGACGGCGTTGTGAAAAACGCAGAATGGGCGGAAAAAATATGCGGTGTGCCTGCGGAAAAAACAAAAGAACTGTCCAGAATGAGTGTGAAACACAGGACTCTTCTTTCCGGAAGCTGGTCGTGTCAGAGAATTGAATACGGGGAACAGTTCCATTGGAGCCTTGTTGCTCTTGGGTGCATGATAGGGCAGATAGGGCTGCCCGGCGGGGGACTCTATTTCAACATGTCCTTCTGCGGTGCCGGAACTCCATATTCAGGTGCAGGTGTTCCGCTTATGCTTTCTCAGAAAAAGAATCCGGTTGGGATTAATATCCCCGCTTCCAGAATGGCGGAACTTCTGCTTAATCCGGGCAAAACAATCGCCTATAACGGGCGTAGACTCACCTATCCAAATATAAAGCTTGTCTATTCCGCTGGGGTAACGCCGATAGGTCATCACCCCGATGTGAATAAGCTCATCGAAGGGATCCGCAGGGTAGATACTGTGATCACTCATGAACCATGGTGGACACCCACTGCAAAATATTCCGATATAGTGCTTCCTGTGGCGACCAGCTTTGAACGAAATGACATCTCTTTCGGTTCATCCTATGGCGTTGAGTATATTTTTGCCATGAAAAAGGTTATAGAGCCAATGTTTGAGGCAAAGCACGATTTTGATATTTTTCAGGAGCTTTCAAAAAGGCTCGGCTTTGAAAAGGAGTTTACCGAAGGAAAAACCGCCGATGAGTGGATTCGGTGGAGCTACGGAAAAGTGAAGTCACATGTGCCTTTTGAGGAATTTTGGGAGAAGGGGTACGTCCATTTTACTCCGCCGAAGGACAGTATTGAATATGTACGCTATGCTGATTTCAGAGAAGATCCTGTTAAAAATCATCTTCGCACCCCTTCAGGAAAGATAGAGTTATTCAGTGAGAAAATAGCCTCATTCGGTTATAGCGACTGCCCGGGGTATCCTGTGTGGCTGGAGCCCACAGAGGGAATTAACTCTCCGTTGGTAAAGAAATATCCTTTCCAGCTTCTGACTCCCCACCCTGAGCGCAGACTGCACTCCCAGCTGGACAATACTTCGCTGAATGTCAAATACAAAGTTGACAAACGGGAGCCTGCTCTTATTAACAAAGGCGATGCCTCAAAGCTGGGTATTAAACACGGTGATCTTGTTGAGGTTTACAATGACAGAGGCAGCATAGTTTCCTGTGCATTCCTGACAGATGATATTGTGTCCGGAGTTGTAGCAGTGGCGGAAGGTGCATGGTATTGCGCTGAAAACCCCTTAAAAAAGAATTCCAGATGTCTTTCAGGTCAGGTGAATGTATTGACATCGGATCGTCCCACATCACGTTTTGCACAGGCTATCTCTGCAAATACCTGTCTTGTGGGAATTAAAAAGCTTAAAGTCGCTCCTCCGGAGAACGCAGCATATGAGTGTCCTGTGATTCTGGACTTTGTGAAATAGGTAAAGAGCTTCAGATTACAGAAGAGTTGGAGATGGTTTCTGCCTGTGAATATTTGTTTACAAGGGCGCTTCACTAAAGTTTCACTGATATGGAACTAATATTGCCAAATAATGTGGGTGATTTGATGGAAAATAGAATGCAGGGATCTGAAGGTATGAAACTTTTGCTTGTTGAGGATGATCCGGATATCTCAGAAAACATCATAGATTTCCTCGAAAGGCACGGAAACAGCCTGGATTATGCAATGGACGGGGATTTTGCTCTGGAACTTCTGCATGAAAACAATTATGACGCTGTGATTCTTGATATTAATCTGCATGGATTAAACGGATTTGAGATCTGCAAAAGGATAAGGCAGAACATGCGCCTTAAGATACCTGTGCTGATGCTTACTGCAAGGGTTATGCTTGGTGACAAGGTGCAGGGGTTTGAGTCAGGTGCAGACGATTATCTCACAAAACCCTTTGATCTTGAGGAGCTTCTTTTAAGGCTCAGGGCTCTGACGAGGAGATACAGACAGTGCGTTGCAAGTGTTTTCAGAGTTGCCGACCTCACTCTTGATCCTGAAAACGGATTGGCAGAGCGTGATGGCGTACGCATAACTCTTCCACATGCCTGTTTCAGGATATTGCTGCGCCTCATGGAGAAATATCCGGGAATAGTCACAAGAGAGGAGCTTGAGTTTGATATATGGAAAGATCAGCCTCCCATGAGCAACTCACTGAAATCACATTTTTACATGCTGAGGCGGCTTGTTGATAAACCATTTGATAAACAGCTCCTTCACTGCATACGAGGCAGAGGATACAAAATTGACGATAACTATGCGGAGGCTGCTTCTGACAAATATTGTTAAATATTTAAAATCACTCTATCTTGCTGATTAAACAATTTATATTCGCTCAGTATATCTTTGTCTATTTTTATTAATAATTAATTTTCCCCTAAAATATAAATATTATTTATGTTTTTATTCATCTGCCTATGTCTGATATTAAAAATATATCAGGAACATATGTTCTTTTAATAATAAATTATACTCATGCAAATAGTTGGTCTTATTTCACTTTCATTTCACTTTCTGTCTGGTAGTTTTTCTTCAGAAATTACAGCAGAGTTATCCGGAATATGGTTGCCGGATTTTATTTATACATTTTAACAAAGGAGGAAGTATGCGCTACCTGTCGGTTATGTGTATGCTCTTCTGTTTTTTATTGTCC
>LUZY01000001.1 GCA_001603805.1 Deferribacterales bacterium Deferri_01 | reverse complement strand
CAATGAAAAGCAGCAGACACGCAAGCATACAACTAACCGACAGGTAGCGCATACTTCCTCCTATTTTTTTTAAATAACCGTACATTTAGGAGCCATCCAAAATGTTTAGGGTTACTTTACTAGCTAATTAGATTTAAAGGTGCTGTTAATAATCGGGTAAAAACTGGGTATAGATCGGGTAGAATATACCCGATCTACTTATAAGTAATGATTATTGTTCCGTTGTTGATGAAAGGTTTTTCAGATAGGTGTATAAATTTACATCTTTATTATTAATATCTAGCTTTTTTCTGATGTTTTTACGGTGTGTCTGAACTGTATCATGAGTCACAAAAAGCTCATCAGCTATCTGTTTGGTGGTATAGCCGGTGACTATCATCCTGCATATGCGTTCCTCTGTTCGTGACAGCTTGGCAAACACCTCGCCGGCGTGCCCTTTAGTATTGTCCTTATCCAGCAAGCCGGAAATATTCTCACAGATATCTGCATAAATTATGCTTTTTTCATTTTCATCTTTCTCCCTGCGGAGACGCTCCATAAGAGGCAGAATATGACTCTCCATTTTAAACAGGATCTCTGAGCGGAGGTCTTCATCCTGACCTCGTATACTCTGGATAATATTTTTAAGAGCGATATTCTTTTCCTCAACATGCTTCTTTTCATCCACAAGTTCCCGCTCCATCTCTTTAAGGGGAGATATATCCCTTACAATAAGCGAGTAATATATTGTTTCGTCCACATCGAACCTGTTCAGAGTAACAAGGGCATGAAACCTTCCGTCCATTCCGGTCATTTCCATTTCCCCATCCCATGTTTCGGAGTTTTTCAGCTGTCTGATTATACTGAACAGTATCTTCTGGTTGCCTGTAATAAAGAGGTCATTGACGCTTGTTATACAGGATTGGCTGTCTTTTACACCGAACATGCGGCAGGCTTTTTTATTCACTTTTATCAGTTTATTATTTGAGTCAAAAATTATTATTCCATCACCCGCAGAAGAGAAAACAGATTCAAAGAATTTTTTTGAGCCTTCAAGCTCCTCTATTCTTCTCATCACTTCCTCTTCCAGATAGTGCCTTTCGTCAACCATCCCTGTAATATTATGGAAAATGAACATGTATTCAATAACGCCTGTATTCACGCTTCCAAGCGGGATAAGACGCACAGAGAAGTACTGCCCGTCCATCACAATTTCATGCTTTACTGCTCCGTATTTCTTAATAAAAGAGGGTATGTCTTTTTCATTTATTCCAAGAAACTCTATGACATTATACCCAGCAGGATCTTCCCCGAAAGCATATTTTGCCCTGAAATTTGAGTCTGTTATAATACCGTTTTCACCAAAGAAAAGTATGATGCTCCCGTCGGCTTCCATAATTTTTTCATACCTGTTCTGAGCCACAGTGAGCTTTCTGTTGGTCTCCATCAGCATTGTGTTCATGGTTCTGCTGCCGGCGTTCACCCAGTCCGTAATAATTGCGTGTTCCAGTTTATCAGCCTTTTGCCTAAAACATCGCAGAAAGTCCGCAGACGCCTCCTCTCTGGCAACAAAGCTGTTTTCAAAACACTCAAAAATAATCTTGAGTGAACCTATGAATGTATTAAGAGTAACTCCTTCTGACCGTAGGTTTGAGGCAGTTTTGAGTATATCAGAATATACTGGTTCACTATAAGCATTGCCAGCTGCAAAAGAACCTCCGGAGGACACGGGCGAATCAAAATAGTCCAGCAATTCGCTGATGAGCTTTAAACGCTCCGAAAGCTTTCTTGAGGCAAGTTCAGGGTATCCCGCATTATAAAAAGCTTTTTCAAGCTCCTGCATGTTTCTTTCCGATTCAGTGAGGATAAAGTCTTTAAAATTAAATTCCATATTAATCGGTACCCTCCATACTATATAATAAAAACGGCTCAATCTCTTTTTGTGTCAACAGATAATAGAAGGACAGACTTTTTTTACAAAAGAAATTGAAAAAAAATCCGAACTAAAATATTATATAAACGTCAACATAGGAAAGGACAAGCTTTAGCAACTTGTTCTCTCTCCCCTTACATACAAAACAGCCGGGCACTTAATCGGGGTACCCGGCTGTTTTTATGCCCTCTTTTAAACAGTAATCTATAAGAGCCTTCATTGAGGCAGTAAAGTGTTTGTCTTTTCTGAATATAAAGTTGAGATCCCTTGAGAAGTCTGCATTTTTGAAATTAAGGCGCCGGAAAACACCTCTTCCTATTTCTCCGCTGACGGCAAGCTCCGACAGACACCCTATTCCGAGCCCTGCTTCCACTGCCTTTTTGATTGCTTCGGTGTGTCCAAGTTCCATTTTAATTTTAAAACCGATATCGGCTTTCTCCATGGCGGACTCAAAAACCTCTCTGGTTCCTGAACCTTTTTCACGGATGATCCAGACAGGTTTATCCGGCTTATAATTTTCTTCAATAAAACTTACTGGAGCAAAAACGGTAAGTTTGTCTTTGCGCCAAAAAAACTCCGTTATTTCATCTTCATCTACAGGACCTTCGGTAAATCCAAGGTCAAGTTCATGTTCCATAACGCCTTTGGATATGACAGCGGTGTTGCCCACCTCCATTACTATTTCAGTATCGGGAAATTTTTCAGCGAACCCTCCTATTATAAAAGGGAGAAGATAATTTCCTATCGTGGTGCTTGCTCCTATCTTCAGACGTCCTTTTACCCTGCCGTCGCTTCTGAAGTTTTCCACCTCAGCTGCTGCCTCGTAAGCTTTACGTGCAAAGGGAAGCAGTTTCTTCCCTGCGTCATTCAGAAAAATTTTTCTGGATGATCTGTCAAAAAGCTTCTCGCTTACAGCCTCTTCAAACTGACTTAAAGCCATACTCACCGCTGATTGAGATATGTTAAGCGCTTCTGCAGCTTTACCGACATGTGAAAAATTGGCTACAGCCAGAAATACTTCAATCTGTCTTAATGTCACTTTCATTCATTTTTCCTTATCGATATAATCAAATCATTATATTTTACTTATATTATTTTTTTACTATATTTCAAGAATAATCTAACAGCGGGGTTAAAAATGAAAGTTAATCTTAATCATGGATTCATAAAAGGAACAGTATTTACAGCTCTTTTAAGTGCAGCTGCATATATTATAGCAGAAATATCTATTATAAAAAAAGCCGGTCTTTCTCCCGTTGTAATAGCAATAGTTTTGGGGATAGTAGCGGGGAATACCGCTGGCAGATTTATACCAGCTTCATGGAGTGCAGGCTTCGCATTCTGCCAGAAAAGGATCCTGCGCCTTGCCGTGATTCTCTTCGGTTTCAGAATCACATTCACTCAAATAGCTGCCATTGGCACGGCAGGCATTCTTGCTGATATTATTATGCTTACAACTACATTTGCAATTGGACTGGCGATAGCAAAACTTCTCAAAATGGACAGAGACACTGCAATTCTTTGTGCAGCAGGCAGTTCTATATGCGGAGCTGCGGCTGTAATGGCTGCGGAAGCTGTGATCAAACCAGAGCCTCACAAAACAGCGGCAGCAGTGGGGACAGTGGTTCTTTTCGGCACACTGGCAATGTTCCTCTACCCTCTTGTCTTTAATATTTCAGGCTTAAGCAGCAACGAATTCGGAATATATATAGGTTCTACTATTCACGAAGTTGCACAGGCGGTTGCTGCCGGAGAAGCAGTGCATGCGCCGGAAACAGCTGTGATAACAAAACTCGGCAGAGTCATGCTTCTTGCACCATTTCTTCTTTTGTTAAGTGCCGCTGTAAGCAGGGGTAAAAGCGGTTCAAGAATACAGGTTCCGTGGTTTGCTTTTATGTTTGTCGGCGTGGTTGTTATTAATACTTTTGTGCATATACCGGCAAACATGCTTAATGCAGTCAACACAGCAGACACATTTATGCTGGCGGCATCAATGGCGGCTCTGGGGATTGATACAAGGACAGAACGGATAAAAAGCGTAGGTGCTGCTCCTCTTATATGCGCTGCTGTTATGTTTATCTGGCTGGCTGCCGGTGGAATTGTAATCAATACTCTTCTGCTGCATGCGGCACAGTAAAATGCACTTAGCGTGATTTGGAATAGGATGGTTTCAGCAGTAAATTTTATCCAAAATATAAACACTTGTTAATAATAGTTTTTATAACCAAATCCGGTTCAGGTTTATACACACCGTGCCTATTTCACCTTGAAAATTGCATATATTGCAGTAAAATATGACCAACACACATAAACACAACACAAACCGGAAGAAACAAAATAAATTGAGTTCACTTTCAGGCGGTGTGCAGTGGTCAAAGAATATAGGCTTGCCGTATTATCAGATAACGAAGCCAAAACAAATGATTTTTTATCTCTTCTCAAGCAGACGGGGCATACACCTGAAAAAGTCTTTTCATCTTTGGATGAACTTGAGAAATCTTTCAAAAAAACATCTCCGTTTGTAATAATTTATTATTTCACTTCGGACTGTTCCATTGTGCAGCTTCTTGAAGTTTTGAAATTCTGTGATTTCAATTCCATACCTGTAATCATTGTGGATGAATGCGGTGCTTATCCGGAAACTGAAATCGAAGTCAACCCGAATTACTATATCCGCCTGCCTATGCAGCCTGATGTCTTTAAAATTAACCTCAACCTTGCTTTTTCTGCCATTACCAGAGAGAAACTGCACGAAAGCCACAAAAACAAACTGCAGCTCGCTATACAGATTCTGGAACTACTGAATCAACAGGAGTCATTCAAGAATATCACAAGCGATATACTATTTATAGTAAAAGAATATACCGGTTATGACGAAGTGGCTATACGTGTCATGGATGATGAGGGATTCTCTTTTTTTGAGTCGGTTAATCCAGAAGACACCCTTAGCAATCAATGTGAAGTTGTACGCGAAAATGAGAACGGAGTCCCGCCCGACAGCAGGTGCAGTTACTGTATATGCGAAATAGTTCTTAATAAAAGGAATGAGCTTAAGGGCTATCCATTCATGACTTACGGAGGCAGCTTCTGGAGCAATAACCTGCCTGAAACAGTTGAGAAATACCGTGATATTTTCAACAGTATAGGTCTTGTAAACATAAACCTTAACAAGAAATACCGCTCACTGGCTCTTATCCCACTTTCATCTCAGGACAGAGTAATAGGAGCAATGCAGATATGCTCCCATGAAGAAGGAACGTTCACAGAAGACATAATACGTTTCTTCGAACGCATAAGCGTCAGCATTGGAATTACTCTTTCAAATAAAAAGATGCAGATGAAGCTTGAGGAGAGTGAAAGACTCCTCAGCAAATCGCAAAACATAGCAAAAGTTGGTAGCTGGATTCATAAAGTTGGAACCGAAATCTATCATATCTCTGCAGAAGCAATGAACATTACCGGATTTAAAAACCACACAATAACCTTAAATCAGCTTCTCGATATAATTCATAATGACGACAAGCAGAAACTTCTGGAGAAAAGGAGCAAAAGCAGAAATGATGTCATGCCGTACTCCCTTGACGTACGCTTTATTGTGGAAGGTACGCTGAAATATGTCAACATCTCTGCCGAACCTGTTCTCATAAATGGCAAATTCACTGAACTCAATGGAATTATTCAGGATATAACAGAGCGCACGCTGTCTGTACTTGAGCTTGAGGAGAACAGGCTTTTCCTTGATTCCATACTAACAGGAATACAGGCCGCTATTGTACTGGTAGACCCTGATACGCAGACCATCGTTTACTCCAATGCAACAGCGGACAAGCTGCTGAAAAAAGGGGATTTCCCCCTCACCGGCAAAAACTGTGAGCAACTTATTTGCAGCACAAAGGATAAAGCAGACACACACACCGACTACATAATCACATTGGACGATAACACCTTTATCCCTGTAAGCAAATCGGTGCTTCAGGTGCGCTGGCAGGGCAAAAGCCATTATGCAATTATCTTTTTTGACCTTACAGAAAAGAAAATGCTGGAACGCCAGCTTGCCATAGCTCAAAAGATGGAATCAATAGGTCAGCTCGCTGCAGGCATAGCCCATGAAATCAATACCCCTATTCAGTACATAGGAGACAACACCCACTTTATCAAAGATGTAATGGAAAGCTTTCTCCGTTTCTACAAGGCTTTTGAAGAAACTCTTAATGAGGTTGACCCTGAAACAAGGCAAAAATTTGAAATACTGAAACCCATGCTTGAAATAGATTTTATAAAAGAGGAGGTTCCTCTCGCTCTTGAACAAACTCTTGAAGGAATTGAGAGGGTGTCCTCCATAGTCCGTGCCATGAAAATGTTTTCGCACCCCGGTGCAGAGGAGCAAACGATAATAGATGTCAACACTTCAGTTCAGAATACTGTCACCGTTGCGAGGAATGAATGGAAATATGACGCCGAAGTTCAGCTTAATCTTTCTCCCCTCAATCCGAAAATACTCGGTAATTCCGTTGATTTTAACCAGGTTCTTCTCAATCTTCTTGTAAACGCTGCACACGCCATAAAAGAGGCAAATAAAGATGAGAATAAAAAAGGACTGATTACTATTACAACATCAATTGAAAACGGCATGGCAGTGATAAAAGTTAAAGATACCGGCTGCGGTATTCCGCCTTCAATCGCTGACAAAGTATTTGACCCGTTCTTTACTACTAAGGAAGTTGGCAAAGGTACGGGGCAGGGGCTTTCTATATGCCATACGATAATAGCAGAAAAACACAGCGGGCAAATCTATTTCGAGTCTGCCACAGGAGAAGGAACAACGTTCTACATTAAAATCAAAGTTACAGAGGCTTAAGCTTTATGGAAAAATACAGACTGCTCTTCGTTGATGATGAACCTAACGTCCTTCAAGGGCTTAAGCGTATGCTCTTTAAGATGAAAGACCAGTGGGATATGCACTTTGCCTCCGGAGGGAAAGAGGCATTAGCAGTTCTTGATAAAATTAATATTCATGTGATCATTACAGATATGCTCATGCCCGGTATGAACGGTCTTGAACTGCTGAAAGAAGTGTGCAGCAATTACCCAAAAGTTTTCAGAGTCGTTTTATCCGGACACTCAGAACATGAAATGCTTGTGGAGGCTGCGAAGCTGGCACATCAGTTTCTAACCAAACCGTGTAATGCGGAAATGGTTGTGGATACTATTGAGCAGGCATTAAAATTCCGGCAGATTCTTCATAACGAGGAAGCCAAAAGAATTGTTTCCCGCATATCTATGCTGCCCACTATGCCAGTAACTTTTCAGAGAATAAGCAAAGAGATGGAAAACCCTGACTATTCAGTGGCGGCAATTGCCCGTATCGTTGCGGAAGACAGCTCAATGAGCGCAAACATCCTCAAACTGGTAAACTCATCCTTTTTCGGACTGATAAATAGAATAACCAGCCCTGAAAAAGCCATAGCCCTTCTCGGAGCAGATACCATACGAAGTTTTATTGTAAACGAGCATATTTTTACAGAAATCAAGACAGGGCAGATAAAGTATTTTAACCTTGATTTGCTCCGCAACCACACACTCCTTGTGGCGAGGCTATCCAAAATTATAGCCAAATCAATCGGGCTGAGCAAACAGCATACAGACATGGCATCCATTGCAGGGCTGCTTCATGACATTGGAAAAGTTGTCCTGATCACAAACTATAATACAACCTACAAAGTAGTTATCGAAGAAGCAAGGACACAGAACAAATCCATATGGGAAATGGAAAAAGAAGTAATAGGCACATCCCATGCAGAAGTGGGGGCTTATCTTCTCAGCCTATGGGGTTTTGATGAAGAAGTTATTCAGGCGGTACATCTGCACCACTGCCCCAACCTTTCTGTTGATGAAAACGCAGGTGTTCTCACCTCGGTGTATCTGGGAAATGTTTTTGAACACAGGTTGGTCAAGCTTAATGAAAACTACGCCATACGCCCCATTGATGATATTTATGTCAGCAGAATGAATCTCACAAATCAAATGGGTGAACTCGAAAATATGTGCAGAACAATCTGTAATGAGGTTTACGGTGAACAATAAAATTCTTTTTGTGGATGATGATCTGAACATTCTGTCATCTTATAAACGCTCTTTCAGACTTAAGTATGATGTACATACAGCGCCTTCTCCGACTGAAGCTCTGCAGATGATTAAAGAGAATGCACAGAAACCTTTTGCGGTCATTATTTCTGACTTTAAAATGCCTGACATGAACGGAGTGCAGTTTCTTACCAAGGCATATGAGCTGAGTAAAAATACTGTTAGAATGCTTATTACAGGCTATGCTGATGTGGAGACAGCTATCTCCGCAGTAAACGACGGCAACGTGTTCCGATTTCTCACCAAGCCATGCCCCCCGGAAATTCTCTCAAAAAATATCGATGCCTGTCTTGAGCATTATCAGCTTATTGTTGCAGAAAAAGAACTTTTACGGGGAACACTACAGGGAAGTATAAAAGTTCTTACAGATGTGCTTGCAATCACCAACCCTGCGGCTTTTGGTCAGAGTGAACGCATAAAACGTATTGTCCATCTGATGCTCCGCAACCTGAATATCGATAATAAATGGCAAATAGAAATCGGCGCAATGCTCTGTAAGCTTGGCTGCGCAGCCGTGCCTGCGGAAACAATGGAAAAGATATACGCCGGCAAACCCCTCTCCCCTGGAGAAGAAGCAGCCTACGCCGAAGTGCCTAAAATAGGCGCCCAGCTTATTAAAAATATTCCCCGCATGGAGATTGTGGCGGAGCTGATCGAAAAACAGAATTTTACTGAAGCCCAAAGAAGTAAAATGCCCATTGGTGCAAGAATAATACGTATTATAAATGACTTTGACATACTTTCCAAAGGCGGAACGGATGTTTACGAAGCAATACGCCTGTTGAAAGAAAAACCGGAGCTTTACGATATAAAACTCATTGAAATACTGGAGAAGGTTGTCTCGCCTAAAGACAATTTTGTACAGAGATCACTGTTCATAAGGGATCTCAGAGAAGGTATGGTAGTTATGGAGGATATTGAAACAACAGACCGTATCCTTCTTATCAAAAAGGGGCAGGTACTAAGCGAAGCAAGTATTTACCGCTTGAACAACTACGGAAAATCAGTGGGAGTAAAAGAGCCCGTCAGTGTGCTTATCGAGATTAAATAGAAAAAAAGCCATGCAGCAGGTAACACAGCATGGCTTTCATTACATTAACAAAACCCTTTACTACCCAAGCTTAAGCTTTTCCACAGCCAGCTCACGAAGCTTATACTTCTGTATCTTTCCGCTTGCTGTCATGGGGTAATCACTGATCATCTCTATATAGCGTGGTATCTTATAATCGGCTATGCGCCCTTTGCAGAATGAATGTATATCATCTTTTGTCAGACGCTTTTCGGGAGTTCTCATGCGGATAAATGCCATGGTTTCCTCGCCGTATTTTTTATCCGGCACGCCAACCACCTGCACATCCTCAATGTCAGGATGAAGATAAAGAAACTCCTCTATCTCTCTGGGATAAATATTTTCTCCGCCTCTTATTATCATGTCTTTTATTCTTCCGGTTATTTTAAAATAGCCTTCTTCTGTTTTAATACCGAGATCTCCGGTTTTAAGCCAGCCGTCATGGCTGTAGGCATTCCTAGTAGCTTCTTCCATCTTGTAGTAGCCTTTCATTACGTTATAGCCCCTGCCCCATATTTCTCCCTGCACACCGACAGGGCATTCAATACCCGTATCAGGATCAACAACCATAACTTCCGCTCCGGGCAGTTCTCTGCCCACAGTTTCACAGCGTTTATTCATATCATCAGAATACATTGTCTGAGTCATCCCCGGGGATGCTTCTGTCTGTCCGTAAACAATTGTGATGTCTGTCATGTTCATTTTATCAATGACCTGACGCATAACCTCCACAGGGCAAGGAGAGCCGGCCATTATGCCCGTACGGAGAGTGCTTACATCGTAGGGCTGTTCTTCAAGATGCTGAAGCATGGAGATAAACATAGTCGGAACGCCGTGTACGCCAGTGCATCTTTCTTTTTCAATGGACTGAAGAACAGTGACTGGATTAAAGGCTTCAACAGGTATCATAGCAGCACCATGGCTGATGCACACCATAATACCGAGAACAACTCCGAAACAGTGAAAGAAAGGAACGGGAATGCAGAGCCTGTCCGCATTAGAGAAGTTCATCCCTTGCCCTATGGCGTAAGCGTTGTTAAGTATGTTAAAGTGCGAGAGCATAACACCTTTGGGAAAACCTGTAGTCCCTGATGTGTACTGCATATTTATTACATCATGTATATCAAGGGTCTTTTTAACAGCTTCCAGCGCTTCAAAACTCACTGCTGCGCCGAGTTCGTAAATTTTTTCATATGGAAGCATGCCTTCCCTGCTGTCCTCTCCGATGTACACAACTCTCTTAAGGAAAGGAAGTTTATCGAACATAAACTCCTTAGCAGGATCACAGTTTTTAAGCTCCGGCATAATCTCATACACTGTGTCCGTATAGTTGATGTTTTTAAAACCATCCATCACAAAAAGATGTGTGGAGTCTGACTGTTTAAGCACATACTCAAGCTCGCTTGTGCGGTAAAGAGTGTTAACAGTAACCAAAACGGCGCCTATTTTTGTACATGCAAAAAGCATGTCTATCCATTCGGGAATATTCGTTGACCATACAGCCACATGGTCACCCTTTTTTATGCCTAGAGCAAGAAGCCCCTTTGCTAGGAGATCTGTTTTGTCATCGAGTTGTTTATAAGTTAGCCTTATATTGCGGAAAGGATAAACAACCGCATCGTTATCGGGCTGGGTACGGGCTTTTTCATTAAGAAAATCGCCGAATGTTTTGGTGATCATCTCGAAAGTTGACATTATAAATCTCCTGTAATGGGGCATTCCCAATAAATTAAGTCCAGTTTTACCAAATTCAGTCTACCTGTACAACAGGAAATTTTGCCTCAGCAAAAAAAACGCAGCCCTCAAAAAAACCTTTAAGCAGTAAATAGAGTTTTCATCTAAGGTAATTTAATGTATTATAAACCCGTTCGGAGATACACAATGCGACTGAAAGCGATTATTGCCGCAGTGATTGTTTCTGTCACTATTATGCCTGTTTTTTTTATGTTTATTCCACTTCGCATGGTGTATTCAGTGTCAGAGAAGACTGAACTGCAAAACTATGCAGGAACGGCGGATATACTTACTGGGATAATTGAACAGAAAGGCGCCTATTATCATTCCTTTACCGCAGACTGGGGAAGCAGGGATGAAACCTACAGATTCATTATGCAGGGTAATGACGCCTTCATGAAAGACGGATTGAACGATTTCATCTTTGATCAAATCGGCACACAGTTCATGATTTTTTTAGGAAGAGACTACACAGAATATTACTCCGCCTATGCCGATGAGTGTGCCCCCTATGTTGAGGAACTTGTAAGAGTTATCCGCAAAAATAAAAGCTATATAGAAAAACTCGCTTTCAGCAAACGGAAATTTATGATACTTGGCATGCCCTCCGCAGGTACCCCTGTTCTATTAAGCGTAAGTCCGGTAAAGCCTGCAAATCCAGATAAACCTGCCGGCGGCTTTATATTCATGGGACATGTCATTGATCAAAGGTTCCTCACCGAAATATATTCCGGCTACGGGTTTGAAACAGGCTCTTCCAGAATCAGCCTGTCTGCATCATCTGCTTATGTAAAGGAAAGTGTAAACAGCATAATATCAGTGGAACTCCTTTCCCGTGATGCTGCAAAAATAAGCCTCACCCTCAAGGAGCTAAACGGAAAATCTGTTTTGAGCCTGTTTTTCCCTATTAAAAGGGAATCAAACATGTCAATAATGCACACACTTCATTTGTCTTATCTGATCTTTTCAAGTTTTTCTCTGCTCATGTTCATTTTTTCAGCATTTATATTCAGAAAAATAATAATTGAACCTTCTGAAACACTCGCAGTGTATTCAGCCAAATCAGCGGAAGGAAAGCCACTCCTTAAAGGTATTAATCAACGGTTTTATCCTGTTGAAATGCGTCTTATAGCAGAATCAATGAAGAAAATTGCAGAGAAAAATGACAAAATGGAAAAAAACCTTCTTGAAATATCCAATACTGACAAGCTCACAGGAATCGCAAACAGGCGCTTCTTTGATGAGATATTCCTTTATGAATGGAATTTTGCTAAAAGAATCAAACGCCCCTTGGGTCTGCTTATAGTCGATCTGGATGACTTCAAGCTTTACAACGATGACTACGGCTACAGCGCAGGCGATAAGTGCATAGCGCACATGGCAGACATAATAAAGTCATCCCTTAAACGCAACACAGACATAATAGCCAGATACGGCGGAGAGGAATTTATTATCCTTCTCCCTGATACGGATCTGGCAGGTTCAGCCAAAATAGCAGAAGATATATTAACAGAAGTACGCAGTGCGGCAGTTCCTCATTCCATCTCTTTCAAAGAAAAAATTATGACAGTAAGCATCGGTCTGTGCTCTATGATTCCCGAAAATACAGACACAAAAGAAAAGCTTCTCCTTGAAGCGGATAAAGCACTTTACGAGGCAAAGAAAAACAAAAACTGCGCTTTTTCATTTAATACTCTGTAACCTTTTTAATCCCCTTTCGTTATGAGTTCATAACATTAAGGAGGACAACATGAAAAAAATTCTCTCAGCATTAGTGGCAATTATGATGGTATTCTCTATTGCAGGCGTAAGCTATGCAAAAATGGGCGGTGGCAATGGAAAAGGCGGCTCATCCCATGAATCCGGTTCATCCGGCGGAAGCGGGAAAGGCGGCTCTTCGCATGATTCAGGTTCATCAGGCGGCAGCGGAAAAGGCGGCTCTTCCCATGATTCAGATTCATCGGGTGGAAATGCCGGTGGCTCGGGTTCAGGAGACCACAGCGGAAACAGCGAATCAGGTAGAGGCGGCTACGGAGACGGAACAGGAACTCACCCTGAAGACGGGACAGGACTCGGCGCAGGAGACGGAACACAGCCCGCACCGCAGGACGGAACAGGCTTCGGCACAGCAGAATAAACATTCTCACCGTGTATGGGCGGAAAGGGACAAATCTTTTCCGCTCAGCTATAATAAACAGGGAAACAAATGAACCCAGACAGTTCACTGCGGAGCTTTTTTGAAGAAAATTCAGCCAGACTTTTCGGTTACCTGCTGAAGCTTTCCGGATGCAGGGAAGATGCAGAAGATCTTTATCAGGAGTGTTTTCTGAAATATGCAGGAACATATCCTGACAAATTTTCCCTGCCTCTTCTGTATACTGTAGCAAAAAGCCTTTTTATTGACATGAAAAGAAAAAAGAAAAATTATGATGAAATGCCGGAAGATATAGGCAGCACATCTGAAACCCCGGAAGATCTATACAGCATGAAGGAAGAGCAGGTTATTCTTAACAGAGCCCTCTCAATGCTGGCGGAAGATGAGAGGGAGCTTATCTCTCTTTGTTCAGCGGGCGGATTAAAATACAGCGAAATTTCCACAGTAACCGGATTAAGTGAAGCTAATATAAAAATAAAAATACACAGAGCAAGAAAAAAGTTGAAAGAAATACTCATGGAGAGCGTAAAATGAACAGCGAAAAAGAAGTTCTGATCAGCCAGTTTATCGATGACGAGCTGAATCTGGATGAGAAAATCACTTTTGTTCAGGAAGTTAGAACAGACAGAGCTTTTTCGGACGAAACAATTGAACTGCTGGAAACAGAGAAGCTTCTCAGAAAGCAGGAAACTATTGTTCCACCTGTTCCGGTATTCAGGGAAAAAAAGAAAAACTTCCTCATTCCCTTCGGAATATCTTCTCTGACTGCGGCAGCAGCGGTTCTCTTGCTGATTTTCCGGCTTGGCTCTGCACCTGCTGAAAATGTTCAACCACCAGCGGAATATAGATTCATTGTCCACATACCAGAAGCAGAAAAAGTTGAGCTGGCTGGCAGTTTCAGCAGATGGAACACCATTGAAATGAAAAAAACAGATGCTTCCGGATACTGGCAGGTATCGCTTCCTCTAACCAATGGTGAATATGCCTATTCATTTATTGTGGATGGCAAGGAACGTATGCCTGACCCGACAGTTAAAGCGAGGCAGGCTGATGACTTCGGTGGTGAAAACTCCATAATCAGCATAGGAGAAAAAATTTGAAAAGAACTGCCGTATTTTTCCTGATGTTGTGTGTAGGATGTTCCCAGCACAGCTTCACTGCCAAAAACGGAATGCTTGAAGCATCGTTCCGCATAAAAGATGCGGAGCAGGTGAGCCTGTATCATTCCACCGACGGTTTTCAGGAAAACAAAACAGGGTTTAAAGACGGTAAATGGCAGACAATGATAAAGAAAAGCGAACACTTCACCTACTTTCTCACCGTTGACGGCAGTATATTTCTGCCGGACTGCGAAATGAAGCAGCAGGACGATTTTGGCGGAGAGATATGTATTTATGAGAGGCAGGAATGAAAAAATTTATATTCTTCACGATATTGATGCTCTGCGGATTGACAGCGGCACAGGCAGAGGATGTATATGACTCCCTTGCCCGGACAGCGCAAAAAATGCGTGTTGAGAAAAATATTGCAGAAAAACTCGCAGTTGAGACAAGGAAAAGCGGCTATTCAGAAGACTCTGTTGGAAAAATAAGAGATATGATAGCCGCAGGAAAATACAGCGCACCTGAAAAATATGCCGAAAAGGTGCTTGAAGGAATAGCCAAAAAAGCTCCGGAAGAAGCGGTTGTCAGAGCAGCGGAGCAAATTCGCTCCCGTTACGAAACTGCGGAACGTATCACACGAAGAGCAGGTCTATCCGCAGAAGCAGAGCAAACAGTAACTGACGCAGTTGCAGACGCCATAACAGCCGGAGCAAAGGAGCAGGGGCTCATGAAAGCTGCGGAAGCGCTTTCTGTGAAAGAATCAGAAAAAAACGAAACCGCTGTTGCCTCCATGATGCTTTACAGGGAAATGGTACGTTACGGAGTACCGGATGAAAAAGCCTCAGAAGTTGCTGAAAAAGCCGTCAGAAGCCTTTCAGGCTCAGAGATACACGGCTACAGAAAGAATTTTTCCGAGCAGGCCGGGTACATGAACTCAGAATCTCTTGCAGAAAGGATGGGGCATGATATGAGCGGTTCACACGGCAGCGGCGGAAGCGGCAGCTCCGGCGGAGGGCATGGTGGCGGTTCTGGTTCTGGCGGTTCTGGCGGACATGGGGGCTCCGGAGGGAACGGAAAAGGCGGTCACTAGGACCGCCTTCAGTGCAATATAAACATATTAAACAATATCAAAGCATGCCTGCATCGTAGGCTTCGTCACCCAGCTCCCTGCTGAAAAGCTCAAGGAGATCAGTAACAGTAAGCTTACTTCGTTCTTCGCCGTCCACATCAAGCACCTTTTTGCCAAGCTGCATCATCACAGTTCTGTCACCCAGATTAAGAGCCTGTTTCATATTGTGAGTGACCATCATAGCAGTGAGGTTGTTTTCATTAACCAGCTTTATGGTGAGCTTGAGTATCTTATCCGCAGTTTTGGGATCAAGTGCCGCTGTATGCTCATCCAGAAGAAGGATTTTCGGTTTCACAAGGGTAGCCATCAGAAGGGTGAGTGCCTGACGCTGTCCGCCAGAAAGAAGCCCTGCCTTATCCTTCAGCCTGTCTTCAAGCCCCAGATCAAGAGTACGGAGCTGCTCGCGGTAGAAGTCACGGTCACGGCTTTTTACACCCATGCCAAACATACGCTTCTTCCCTCTTTTCATCGCAATTGCAAGGTTTTCCTCTATACTTAAGGACTTTGCAGTACCGCTCAGAGGATCCTGAAAAACTATGCCTATATAAGATGCCCTTTTGTAGTCATTGACATTAGAAACATCTTCATCATCAATGAGTATTCTGCCTTCATCAGGCTTGAGATAACCGGCCACAAGGTTCAGAAGGGTTGACTTACCCGAACCGTTGCCGCCGATTACAGTTACGAAGCTTCCCTGTTTTATGTCGAGAGAAACACCCTTAACCGCCCAGTTTTCGTTAACTGTGCCTCTATTAAAAACTTTTTTTACATTATCTATGCTTATCATTTGCCCACCACTCCGATTTTGCTTCTGAGTCCGGGGAACATCAGAGCTATAACAACCAGAATGGCTGTAATCAGGTTAAGGTCACTGGGAGAAAGGCTTACGCCGCCTATTTTAATAGTGAGCGCCATAGCAATGGCGATTCTGTATGCAATGGAGCCTATGATAACACCGATCACCGCACGCACAACCCCGACAGAGCTGATAAGAGCCTCGCCGAGGATAATAGAGGCAAGTCCTGCAACGATTGTTCCTATACCCATACTCACATCCGCAAAGCCCTGAACCTGTGCCGCAAGGGCTCCGGCAAGTGCCACAAGACCATTTGCAAGGGCAACGCCAATGAGAATCATACGGTTTGTGCTTGCGCCCTGAGCCTTGACCATCTTCATATTATCTCCTGTGGCACGGAGAGCAAGCCCCACCTCTGTATGAAAAAACCATATGAGAAATGCGCCCACAAGCAGTGCTACAATACCTAGGATGAAAACATTTGCCATATAAGCGGGCATACCTGTATTCTCAAGGGATGTAAAAACCGTATCAAAACCAAGAAGCGGAACATTCGGCATACCCATAATACGCAGGTTTACAGAATAGAGAGCAATCATAGTGAGGATCCCTGCAAGGAGATTAAGAATCTTGAACCGTGTGTTGAGTATGGCTGTGACTGCACCCGCAGCCGCACCGCCCGCCACGGCTATTGCTATTGTAATCCAAGGGTTGACGCCGTTGAAAATCAGGATCGCCGATATTGCAGCTCCCATAGGGAAAGTGCCGTCCACGGAGAGATCCGGAAAATCGAGGGCTCTGAAAGTGATAAAAACCCCCAGAGCCATTATAGAGAAGAGAAGTCCCTGCTCAACCGCGCCGAAAAACGCGTATAAACTCATTCGATAACCTTATCAGCGGATTTTATCACTGCTTCGGGAACTTTTACTCCCATCTCTTTTGCAGCTTTAAGGTTTACATAAAGTTCAAGATTCTGCTGAAACTCAACGGGAATATTCTCCGCTTTTTCTCCTTTGAGAATACGGCAGACTATCTGCCCGGTCTGAACACCGTGTTTATAGTAATTAAACCCTTTAGCAGCAAGAGCGCCTCTGACTACAGAGTCAGTATCGCCCATTATAAGAGGGATGTTTGTTTCATAGGAAACCTGAACCGCTGATTCCAAAGCGGAAACCACAGTGTTGTCAGTGGGGACGTACATGCCGTCTGCTCTGCCCACGAGAGATTTCGCAGCCATGTAAACACCGCTGGAGTTTGTCACTGGAGCATCAATGATTTTGATTCCAAGCTCCTTCGCAGCAGCTTTAGCAAGATCAACAAGGGCACGGCTGTTCTGCTCGCCGGGGTTGTAGAGAATGCCTATAGTTTTAACCTTGATGCCGAATTCTTTAAAAACCTCAAGCTGTGCCTTAACAGGAGTCAGATCCGAAACACCTGTGATGTTTCCGCCTGTTTTCTCAATAGACTGAACAAGTTTGGCACCCACTGGATCGGTTACAGCGGAAAAAATCACGGGGATATTAAGCCCAGATTTTTCAACAACCTGTTTCAGAGCCTGTGAGTTCGGAGTGGCGATCCCGATAACGAGATCATCCTTGTCTCCCACGAATTTTTTTGCAATCTGGTTTGCAGTGGCAACATTGCCCTGCGCTATCTGAACATCATAGATAACGTCTTTGCCTTCGGCAAATCCGCATGCGCTGACAGCATCTATTATACCTTTTCTTGTGGCGTCAAGAGCGGGGTGTTCCACTATCTGGGAAATACCAACCTTGACGGGAGCCGCATAAGCGGATGCCGCACAGATTACGGCAAGAAGTGTAACAAGCATCTTTTTCATTTTAGAACCCTCAATATAATTATACCGGAAACTGAAATTTTACAGCGGGGGCGGAAAATATCAAGAACAAACCTTCTCTCTGCGGAAAATATTGATTTTTGCGGTAATATCGTTCATTTATTTGCAAATGAAAATAATCATATCAGACAACAATGACAGCTTTACACATAACCTCGCCCACCTTGTTTTCAGGGTTTCAGGTTTTGAACCCGAGGTTATCCCGTGGATGAAGCTTGGACAGAGCAAATTACCGGAAGCCGGACACTTGTTCATATCACCCGGTCCCGGCTGCCCTGCTGAGTATCCCCTTTACTCGTTCATAACTTCGCTTCATATTCCAGTCACCGGAATATGTCTGGGTATGCAGATTCTCAATGAAATACACGGCGGTCAGACAATGCGTGCCCCTGAGCCTGTACACGGAAAAACAGATACAATAATCTGGCAGAATAATTCGTACACTGTCGCCCGCTACCACTCCCTCTATTGCGGCAGCGTGGCGGAATGTTTTGATATAACGGCAGAAAACACCGAAGGTCTGCCGATGATTATTCGTCACAAAACAAAACCGTTCACCGGATTCCAGTTTCATCCGGAATCTTTTCTCACCGAAAAAGGGGAGGAATTCATAAGATATGCATTGGCAAAGTGATCTGCTCCGGCGGTTATCAGCAAAATACAAAACAGATATCCTCTGTAACGGCGATGAATGTACATGTTTTATCGAGCCTGTCAGTACATTGGAAATAAATGAACACACCCCAAAGGATGAGATTAAGAATTTTGCTTTCAACAAAGGCACAGCAGCAGGCTTTTTGTCATATGACTACGGCATGTTTCTGCATGGCATGAAATCATCTAAAAAAAGTAACTTTCCCTTCGGTGTACTGAAGAAATACTCATCGGAAATAACCTTTTCCAATAACGATATAACCGGAGATACCGATCTGCTGAAAAACCTCCCGCAAGTGCCCCAGCATAGGCATATAAGCCGGAATAATAAAATTACCTCATCTGCTGATATGGCTGAATACACAGCGGGGTGCAGACGCACCCTTGAGGAGATTAAAAACGGCAATACATACCAGCTCAATTACACAATGTCCCACTCCTTCAAAGACCCTGCATTTGAACCTGTAAATGAGTTTTTCCGCCTAAGCGGAGACTCCCCCGCGGCATTTACCGCATACTTTGACGCTGGACAGCATAAGATACTGAGCAGTTCACCGGAAAGATTCATAAAAGTTAAAGACGGACAGATATTAAGCCAGCCGATAAAGGGAACTCTGTACACATTAACAGACGAACCGGAGGAGACAGCAAAACTCACCGAAAATCCTAAAGAATGTGCCGAACTGGCAATGATCATCGACATGATCCGCAATGATATAAGCATAAACTCCGTTTTCGGCTCAGTGCAGGTCAGCGGGTTTAAGTCAGTTTTCCGTGTAAACAGCCTGCTCCAGATGTACGGCAACGTCACCGGAACACTTAAAAAGGGTTCGGATGTTATCGATCTGCTCCTTGACGCATTTCCCGGCGGTTCTATAACTGGCTGCCCTAAAAAACGAAGCATGGAGATAATAGATACTCTCGAACCATTTTCCAGAGGTCTGTATTGCGGTAGTATGATAAAGATCAGCAGTGAGAAGGATATGGATTCATCAATCTGCATAAGAACCGGAATTTTTGATACGGGTGAAAAAACATTCACTTTTTATTCCGGCAGCGGTATAGTCAGTGATTCGGATCCGCAGTCTGAATATAAGGAAACCATGAACAAAGCGGAGAAATTTATGGAGGTTTTCGAATGATTATAAGCAGGAACGGAAAACTTACTGAACCCGAAGAAAGATTCGGTCTGCCTGCCACAAAATACGGCTTTGGCTTCTTTGAGTCAATCCTCTATAACGGCAGAGAAATCTGCCACCTTGACAGACATCTGAAAAGGCTTAAAGCTTCGCTTGAAGAATACGGCTGCGTTTTTAAAGACATGGATTACGAAAAATATATGCTGAACGTTATAGAAGCGAACTCACTGAACGGCAAGCGGGCCAAAATAAACATATACTCCTTTGAAATCAACCCCGAAGGGGACACCGAAACAGATATAAGTGCCTATGAATACACCACAGATATCAGCGAATACAGGCTGAATATTCATGACCGTCACCAGATTTCACACCTTAACAGGCATAAATCAATGAACTGGGCACACCCTTTTCTTGCATTGAAACGCGCCGTCAAAGGCGGATATGACAACTCTCTGCTGATAAGTGAGGATAACGAGGTCTACGAGGCGGCTTCCGGAGCTGTCCTTTTCAGGCAGGGAAACAAATTCGTCACAACCCTCCCCGACAACCGCCTGAACAGCATAAGCCTTGAGATAGCAAAAGAGATTCTGCCCGTTGAAGAGCGTGAAGTACGCCTATGGGAACTGGAAGACTTTGAAAGCTGCTATTTTCTCAACTCAATGATTGGCGCAAAGCCCGTTTCCTGCGTCTCCGTATTCACTTTTGAACCGGATCATGAAACAGCAGATAAGATAACCGCCAAAGTGTGCAGAAACGGCTAATTATCTGCAAACATAGCCTTAATCACATCATGGTTTGAGAAAACCACATCAGGGTTGTGCCCCACTCTGTCAAGCAGCAGCCATTTGTGGCTGGGACATACTCCACCATTTACTTTTTCAAGGTGATGGCGGAACAGCAACGCCCGCTCAAACCTGTTTTTCCCCTGAATCTCGGCTCCGCATGAGTTGTCCAGAGAGAGTGACCTGCCGATATTCTGTCTTCCAACTACGAATACCATATGCCTGTGCAGCAGATTGCTTCTTATGTCCTGCTGCTGTATTCCGTCACCATAGCCGTATATACCGTCAAGTCCGTATTTATATGAATTATAAGAAAAACAACCGGTTATCTGTGACTGTGCCAGTGTGGTTATACGTCCGTTTTCGTCTTTGAAACGTTCTTTGTTAAGATAAAGATAGCTGGAAGGATTAGCCGCAACATAGGTAAACTTGACACCCCTTGCACCCAGCCGGTTTTCTAGCATATTCATAGCGGCAAACTGAATTACAAACTGCGCCCCGCCGCCATGACCTGCAATTATAACTTTTTTCAGAGTATTGGAATTTTTGCTGTAAAAGTAATCGATCATCTTCTCAAGAACGCTGAAAGAGGTTACTGATGGGAAATTTTTGTTTAATCCGCTGCTGAGAGAATAGCCGCCGCCTCTCCACCGTCTGTCCCAGAACAGCATGCCCTTTTCTCTGTCGACCACACGCCTTTCCAGAAACTGCGGCGCAACTACGGCAGTTCTGCCGTTTCCTGCCACATCCGCAGCATAATGACCCTTGCTCATGAATGAAACAGGGTTGAGCGAATCATCATGTATCATTATAAGGAGTATATCTGTGTTCTCAGCGTTAAGATTTCCCTCATATGGCACAGTGACATCTGTTCCGGCAGCTTTGAATGTGAATCTTCCGTCGGCGATGGGTATGTTGCCTCCGTACAGCTTTTTCATCTCACCGCAGCCCGAAGCAGCAGCCAGAATAAAAACCGCAAGCAAGCACCTCCGCAGAAAACATGCGGAAGAAAATTTTACTGAAAACATTCCCATACCCCCGAAACGAGTGTTCTGATTACAGAATGACTAATATACAGCCTGCGCTGTTTTACCACCACGGAAAACTTAAACATTAGTTTTATACTCACATAAGTATTTGAAAATTACTGATAAAATCGGTTCATATTAATTTATAGGTAAAAAATATATATTTATGATTACAAAAAGTGTTAAAATTTTTTTAAGAGATTCTCTCTTCACTATTAATAATTAAAATTAACACAATTTTAGTCGAAATTTTTTTTCGTAAAATAAATATTATCATTTAAAAAATTTTGTGCTATATTCCAAACATCAACTAAGGAGGTTTATTTTATGAGAAAAAAACTCTTATCTATGCTTGTGTTAATGGCGGCACTCGTAGTATCCGGTCCTGCTTTTGCGGAAAAACTTCAGGAAGATGCTAACGGACTTTTCAAACCCATTCCTTATGCGCCTCCAGCGCTTAAAGATAATCCTATGACTCTTGACAAGATTGAACTGGGAAAAATGCTTTTCTTTGAACCCAGACTTTCAAAAAGCAGTCTTCTCAGCTGTAACACCTGTCACAACCTCGGCTTCGGCGGTGATGACTATCAGGAAACTTCCATAGGTCACGGCTGGCAGAAAGGGCCCAGAAACGCCCCCACTGTTCTTAACTCTGTTTTTAACCTTGCCCAATTTTGGGACGGAAGAGCGGCTGACCTTAAAGAACAGGCAAAGGGACCGGTTCAGGCATCTGTAGAAATGAACAGCACTCCCGACAGAGTTGTTGTTGTTCTCAAAAGCATGCCCGAATATACTGAACTTTTCAAAAAAGCTTTCCCCGGCGATAAAGACCCCGTAAGCTTCGACAACATGGCAAAAGCCATAGAAGCCTTTGAAGCAACACTCCTTACTCCCGATTCAAAGTTTGACCTTTACCTCAAAGGCGATAAAAACGCCCTCAACAAAGACGAGAAAAAAGGTCTTGAACTTTTCATAAACAAAGGCTGTGCTGACTGCCACGCCGGCGTTAACATGGGCGGAGAAGACTACTACACATTCGGCGTTGTTGAAAGACCCGACTCAAAAATAGTTTCAGGTGACAAGGGAAGATTCTCTGTTACTAATACAGCGTCAGATGAATATGTTTTCAAATCACCCAGCCTCAGAAACATAGAGTACACAGCACCCTACTTCCACTCCGGTAAAGTATGGAACCTTGAAGAAGCTGTGGCAATAATGGGTTCTGCCCAGCTCGGCATTTCCCTCACAGATTCCGATAGCAAGCTTATAACTGCTTTCCTCAAAACACTTACAGGTGTTCAGCCCAAAGTGGATTACCCCGTGCTTCCTCCTTCAACGGATGCCACTCCGAAGCCTGAATGGAAATAAAACCTGACTGAAGAAGAACCAATCTGAAAAACCGCTCCTGCTGGGGGCGGTTTTTTTTGTCTGTTTTACTGACGGCAGAAAACAGGCTGTTTGACTTAAATAGATTGCTGTATTAATATATTCGCAGGCAGGAAATACGAATGGCAAATGCGGATCTTAAAAACAGTATTATTAAATTTATACAGAGATACACCGAAGCATCCGGTGAAAATCATCTTCACGCCATTAATGAAAAAGCGTGGGCATCTCCCCTTGTGGGATTTGCCTCCGGTGCTGATCCCCTCTTTGAAAAATACCGAGAAATGATAGGCGAGTTTTACTGGACTCCTGCTGATGCCATGAAAACTGCCTATCCTGATTCGAATTTTGATCCTGAAAACCTTACTGTGGTCTGCTGGGTTCTCCCACAGACTGATGAAACGCTCGAAGAGCAGAAGAAAGCCACTCTACTCCCTTCAAGAAGATGGATTTTTTCGAGGCTCCACGGTGAAAACTTCAATAACCAGTTAAGAGACGATATTCAGAAATTCTTTCAAGGGCAGGGAATCAGAGCAGTCTCCCCCACAATTGCAGAAGAATGGGCATACCAGCAGTCAGACTCCGCCGGAATCTGCTCCAACTGGTCTGAAAGACACGCAGCCTACGCAGCGGGACTTGGTACATTCAGCCTCTCTGACGGTTTTATAACCGATGTCGGCATTGCCGTCCGCATAGGCTCTGTAATAATAGATGCCAGACTTGAACCCGATGTAAGAGAATATGACCATCACCTCGGCAACTGCCTGTTTCATGCCAAAGGAAAATGCAAGGCGTGCATAAAACGATGCCCCGCCGGAGCAATTACCGAAGAAGGGCATGATAAAGATGCCTGCATGAAGTATATCAGAGAAATAACTGTGAAATATACGGAGAAGGTTACAGGCTTTAAGGTCAATGCCTGCGGTCTTTGTCAGGCGGGCGTACCATGCGAAAGCCGCAACCCCATGAAACCTAAATAAGCCTGCTTCTTACCCTTGCGGAGATCCACTCGCTCGCAACAACAGTAATAAGCACAGCTATCAGAATCAGAGAAACCTGTGACCAAGCCAGTATGCTTAGAGATGAGCTGAGGTTCAGCCCTATTCCCCCTGCCCCTACATATCCGAGAATCGTTGACTCCCTTATATTAATATCCCATCTGTAAAGGCTTATCCCGGCAAAAGCAGGCATAATCTGCGGTACAATGCCGTATGAGAACACCTGCGCCGGAGCGGCCCCAGTGGCGGTGACAGCTTCCACCTGTGTTTTATCTATCTCTTCAATCGCCTCATAAAGAAGCTTCCCTACAAAGCCTATTGAACGGAGGGCGATAGCTATGATGCCCGCCAGTATCCCCGGTCCGACTATTGTTACCAAAAGAATCGCCCATATCAGAGAATTAACAGATCTGCTTGAGACAAGAATCACCATAGCAAGCGGGCGGACAAGCCTTTTGCTTGGTGTGGTGTTCAGTGCGGCGGCAGAAGCCACGGGCACTGCAATAATTACCCCAAGCAGAGTACCCAGAGTGGCGATATTCAATGTATCCCACAGAGGCTTCCAAAGCTTGTCCATATACTCAAGCTTCGGCGGGAACATCCTCATCAGCATCAGACGAAGCTGTTCAGGTGCATCTGCTGCAAAGACCCACATGGTTTTCGCTGATATACTCTGCCAGCAGAGAAAAACAAGCATAATCCCTATGAACCAGCCGAACCAGATAACAAGTTGTTTTTTTGAATCACGGGGAACCCAGCATACTGCTCCGTTTCTTTTCATCAGCGGCATATCTATTGAAGCCTCTTTCTTATTATTCCGGAGGCGTATTCGGCACACATAACAATGACAATGATTATTATAAGTATCGCCGCCGTTGTGTCATACTCGTATCTGTCAATAGATGTATTCAGAGTTGCCCCTATTCCGCCCGCACCAACTATGCCTATGACAGCAGACTCTCTGAAGTTTATATCTAGCCTGTAAACCGAAAGCCCTATGAGCCTCGGCATAACCTGCGGCTGAACACTCCATGTGAGAATCTGGAAAAAGCCCGCCCCTGTGGAGCGTATGGCTTCTGTCTGTACTGGATCTATATCCTCAATATCATCAGCCAGCAGCTTCGCCAGAAAGCCTATTGTGGCAAATGTGAGAGTTAGCATCCCTGCCAGTGCCCCGAAACCGAACATGGCAACAAAGAAAATAGCTATTATTACCTCGGGAAAAGTTCTGGAAACTGTGATTATGCTCCTGCAAATGAAGTAAACCGGAAAAGGAGCTATGTTTCCCGCCGCTCCCACACCAACAGGGATGGAAAGAATTATTCCGACAGCAGTCGCCACAACTGTCATTGTGATGCTTTCCAGTATTCCTTCAAAAATTTCTGCGGATCTTGAGAAGAAATCAGGCTGAAGAAACGAGCCGAGAAAGGCAAGCCCTCTACCCATTCCCTCCTGTACTCTGACCCAGTTGACATCAACTGACGACAGCGCCAAAGCTATATAAATAACCCCCGCAAGGATCAAGCTTATGCGGAGAGGTGTATTTTCAATAATTTTCCTTTTTTTCCAGCATACACCGCCGGCAGACTGAACAAGAGGCATCGCTAATCGTTTGCCAGAGCATAATCCATGCTCTCCATATGCTTGTGTTCACGCACCTGAGCAGACACTTTCTTTTTATCAGCACTGCCGCTCCAGTCCTCCTCACCATATATTTCCGTGAGGATTGTATCATTCAGCTCATCAGGCGTATCGTCAAAAACAACTCTCCCTTTACGGAGACCGATGATCCTGTCGGAAAACATCTTAGCCAGCCCCACATCATGCAGGTTAATAACAGCCAGAAGGTTTCTTTCGGAGCAAAGCTCCTTTATCAGCCTCATTATCTGCCTTGCCGTCTTGGGATCAAGACTGGCGGTTGGTTCATCAACAAGGAGCAGGTCAGGCTCCTGAAGCAGCGCTCTGGCTATGCCTACCCTCTGCCTCTGCCCGCCGGAAAGGGCATCAGCCCTTTTATCAAAATGTTCCGAAAGCCCCACACGCTCAAGCAGGTTCAGAGCCTTTGCAACATCTCCGGATGAAAACTTCCTGAACCAGCTCTTCCAGAAACCCATATATCCAAGCCTTCCTGAGAGTATGTTCTCCATAACAGTCAGTCGCTCAACAAGGGCATATTCCTGAAATATCATTCCTATTTTTCGTCTTGCCCTACGCAGTTCAGTCCCTTTAAGTGATGCTATGTTTTTTCCGTTGACGTCAATGCTGCCTGATGTAGGTTCAACAAGTCGGTTTACACAACGAATCAGCGTGCTTTTACCAGCACCGGATGGTCCGATTAATGCTACAATCTCACCTTTGTCAAATCTAAGGCTGACTCCGTTAAGGGCGAGATCTCCGCTTCCGTATTTCATTATAAGATTCTCTAATATCAGCATTTTTCTTCCATATAAAAAACAGGCGGCAGAGAAAACCCCCTACCGCCCTATTTCCCCTGTCAGGTTTTATTTGCAGTCGTAAGTAACGCCGTTTGCGGCATCAATCTTTCTTATTACATCCCAATGCTCCTTGAAAGTAATTGGGAGAAACTTGTCTTCAGCTTTGAATTCGGCTTTCAGAGGTGAATTTGTCCAGTCGTAAGTAAAAAATGCCTGTTTGATCTTTTCCGCCAGTTCAGGTTTAAGGTTGTAAACATGACCATAACCTGTTGTGGGGAATGTCTGAGATTTATAAATTGAACGAATTTTTGTTCCGTCCACAACCTTTCTGTCAATCATTCTTTTCATTACAGAGTTGGCTATGGCTGCTGCGTCATAATCTTTATTAACAGCACCAAGGATCGAGTTGTCGTGCTTTCCGCTGAAGGCTGTTTTAAAATCCTTGTCAGCCTCAAGTTCGAATTCGCTTTTAAGAAGAGCAGAAGGAGCCTTGAAGCCTGAGTTTGATGTGGGAGAAGTAAATGCAAGGGTTTTACCTTTCAGATCGCTTACGCTTTTGATTCCACTGTCAACATGAGTAATAATCTCCATCTCATACCCGTAGGAATTGTCTGCTGCTGCCATCATCGCAAAAGGTACAAACCCTGCACAGTTAACTGCTATAGGGTTTGAGCCAGTATTAAAACCTGCCACATGGAGCCTGCCTGATCTCATCGCCTCTAACTGAGCAGCATTTGACTGCACAGGGAAAAACTGTACCTTTTTGCCTGTTGTTTTTTCCATATGTTTAAGAAAACTGTCCCAAACTCCTCTGTACACTTCGGGATCCTCAACAGGGGTATAGCTGAAAATTATTACGGAAGGGTCAATAAGCCCTTTTGTATCAGATGGAGTATCAGCAACTAGATCACTGTTGCGATCACAGAATTTTTTATCAAGTTGACCTCTGGGGCAGTCTTCCGCCAGTCCCGCTGAAAATGACATAATTACTAAAGCTGCTACCATCAATATTCTTGTTATAAGCTTTTTCATAAACTCTCCTCCGATGAAATACATTGATATCTGATCAGTCATCAGCATAATGATATTTATTTTTATCCTCCCTGTGTCAGGGCAATGTTATAAGTTTATAAAATCACGGATATAATATTTTTGACTTTTCTGTTTGCATTCAGCCTGAATGCGCTATATAAAAATGTATATAACGATTAAATAATTCTGAAAGGTTGGATATGAATAAAGCACAGGAATTTGACAGAATAGCCACAGAAATTTTTGCACCGCTTTATCCTGTTGTTGCACAACAGATAGTTGAAAGATGCGGAATAACGAAGGGTACATGCCTTGATGCCGGCTGCGGAGGCGGTATGCTCGGTTTTTCTATCCTTGAACAGACAGCAATGAAGATGATTTTTGCCGATATAAATCCTGATGCAATAGAGATTGCAATCAGCAGAGCATCAGACAAAGGGATGTCATCAAGAGTTAGAGGAGTTGTATGCTCCGCTGAAGATATGCCTGTTGATGACGCAAGTGTGGATCTTGTGATCAGCCGTGGTTCCGTTTGGTTCTGGGAAGATCACGAAAAAGCATTTTCTGAACTGCTCCGCATCCTCTCTCCGAAAGGGAAAATATATATAGGCGGCGGTTTCGGTACAAAAGAGATTTTTGAGCAGATTGATAAAGAAATGAGTAAGGAAAACCCTCAGTGGCGGGAGAATGTACGAAAGAAGTTCACACGGGAACATACGCCGGAAAGTATTGCAGAATCGTTCACAAAGCTTGGAGCAACATGCACAATCATAGATGATGACTCCGGACACTGGGTTATAGCTGAAAAATAAGGAAGCTGTTTTTAAGAAGTTTCTTAATCCTTAATGCATAAAAGCCCGACATCTTCCGATATCGGGCTTTCCCATATACTTAGTCCCTGCTGATGAGCTACACTGTCTTACTGTTCAAAAGCCAACATTAACTTATGTCTGCTTAGAATTATTGCTTATTAATTTTTTCAGCTATAAATCCATTTTTCATGGCTAAAGATTAACTCTTGAAGACTATTAATGAATTTTGCCACATGAAAACCATCGCAAACAGCATGATGCGCCTGAATAGCAACAGGCATTAAAGTTTTACCGCCTTCTTTGAAAAACTTACCAATTGTAAAAATAGGAAGCAGGTAAGGGACATTAACTCCAACATTAAGGTTAAATCCAGTAAAGCTCACCCATGGAAAACATGACACGTTAAACACATTTTCTGGCTCATCCGCTTTGGGCTTAAGGCAGGTTGCAGAAGAGTAATGCTCTATATCTTTTGAGCATGCTCCGTAGAAATCAGTAAATGAGCTATTAAATTCAGTCCATATGCTTGAGAAAGTTTCTGTTTTCTTATTGAATACAGTATAACTGGGATTGAGTTGATCCCAATAGCCCAAATCCCCATTGGCATTAATGCTCATGCGAAACTCACTGTATTGATTCACAGTGGTTGAAATAGTATATATTTGTGCTGCGTAGGGCTTAATATTTTCTTTTTTTAATACGGAGTACAGGTCTGTAAAATCTATATTGCAGGTTAAGCTATATGTGCAAGGTACATTTTCAGTGTAATGTTTGTAATATTCCTTTCTTAACCATTCATCTTTATTTATTAAATTGAAATTCACAGAATAACTCCATATGCAGGTATATCTATTTTGTAATGCTTATATATTTTGAATTTTTTGTCAATCTATTTAGAAAGAGAGCATGTCAGAAGAATGATACAAACAAGAAAGCCCGACGTCTTTCGATATCGGGCTATCCGTATATTTAATCCCTGGCAGTGACCTACGTTTGTCTTACCCTGCAAACGGTAACATCCTGTTCCGTTTGCGCACACACTTACGCCGCATACAATGCGGCTTCGCTCCTGAAGCGCACACTCCTTGTGCGGGGGAGAGTATGTCACAAGAATAATACAAACAAGAAAGCCCGACATCTTTCGATATCGGGCATTTCCGTATATTTAATCCCTGGCAGTGACCTACTCTCCCATGCTCTCTCTTAGCAAAGTATCATCGGCGCTGGAGGACTTAACTTCTGTGTTCGGAATGGGGACAGGTGTAACCCCTCCGCTAAGACCACCAGGGAATTCTTATTCAATTTATAGTTCGTAAAAAGATTCGTCCTGAACTTTTTACTCACTCGCAGCCTGCGGAGCATAGCTCCTTGCTGCTCTCACTTCGCTGAAACCTCACAGAATTCTCTGCTACGGTTCGCTCCGTGGGACACATCATGTGTCCTTTCTCTTTTGTATAGGCTGTAAGATATAAGGGAAACTCTTTCGACACGCTACGCTAAGCCCATCGCGCTATTAGTACTGGTTAGCTCAACACCTCACAGTGCTTACACACCCAGCCTATCAATCTTGTAGTCTCCAAGTGCGCTCAGGGGAGATCTTATCTTTAGGTTAGTTTCCCGCTTAGATGCTTTCAGCGGTTATCTATTCCAGACTTGGCTACTGGACCGTGCTCCTGGCGGAACAATCCACGCACCAGAGGTCTGTCCAACCCGGTCCTCTCGTACTAGGGTCAGATCCCATCAAATCTCCTGCGCCCGCAGCGGATAAGGACCGAACTGTCTCACGACGTTCTGAACCCAGCTCGCGTACCACTTTAAACGGCGAACAGCCGTACCCTTGGGACCTACTTCAGCCCCAGGATGTGATGAGCCGACATCGAGGTGCCAAACCTCCCCGTCGATGTGAACTCTTGGGGGAGATCAGCCTGTTATCCCCGGCGTACCTTTTATCCGTTGAGCGATGGCCCTTCCATGCGGAACCACCGGATCACTAAAGCCTGCTTTCGCACCTGCTCGACTTGTAGGTCTCGCAGTCAAGCATCCTTATACTTTTACACTCGACAGTTGGTTTCCGACCAACCTGAGGATACCTTCGCGCGCCTCTGTTACTCTTTCGGAGGCGACCGCCCCAGTCAAACTACCCGCCAGACAATGTCCCTACGGCTACACACCGTCCAGGTTAGATATTCAGCACCAAAAGGGTGGTATTTCAAGGGCGACTCCACGCAAACTAGCGTCCACGTCTCTACGTCTCCCACCTATCCTACACATTTAATACCAAATATCATTGCCAAGCTGTAGTAAAGGTGCACGGGGTCTTTCCGTCCTGCTGCGGGTAAACGGCATTTTCACCGCTAATGCAACTTCGCCGAGATTCCAGTTGAGACAGCGCCCAGATCGTTACGCCATTCGTGCAGGTCGGAACTTACCCGACAAGGAATTTCGCTACCTTAGGACCGTTATAGTTACGGCCGCCGTTTCAATGCTTTGCTTGCGCTGACATCTCCTATTAACCTTCCAGCACCGGGCAGGCGTCACACCCTATACATCCTGTTGCCAGTTAGCAGAGTGCTGTGTTTTTGATAAACAGTCGCCTGGGCCTCTCATCTGCAACTCCTTTCACCTACTGGAGCAAGTCCATTCAATTACTAGGAGCCCACCTTATCCCTAAGTTACGGTGGCATTTTGCCGAGTTCCTTAACTGGAGTTATCTCGAACGCCTTGGGATTCTCTCCCTACCTACCTGTGTCGGTTTGCGGTACGGTCTGCTATGTACTCCTTAGAGGTTTTTCTCGGAAGCATGGTATCAACAGCTTCATCTTCATTACAAAGACTCGTCATCAGTTCTCAGAATTATTCCAGCGGATTTGCCTACCGGAACTCCCTACAACCTTAAACCGGGACGTCCAACACCCGGACTGCCTAACCTTCTCCGTCACCACATCGTCAAACGCACATATACAGGTACAGGAATGTTGACCTGTTTCCCATCGACTACGGTTTTCACCCTCGCCTTAGGGGCCGACTAACCCACCGCGGATTACCCTGCCGGTGGAAACCTTAGGTTTTCGGCGAAAGGGTTTCTCACCCTTTTTATCGCTACTAATGCCTGCATTATCTCTTCAACACGCTCCAGCAATGCTTGCCGCATTACCTTCAAAGCTGTGCAGAATGCTCCTCTACCACTAGTATAAATACTAGTCCGCGGCTTCGGTGGTATGCTTAGCCCCGCTATATCTTCGGCGCAAAAACACTAGACCAGTGAGCTGTTACGCTTTCTTTAAAGGATGGCTGCTTCTAAGCCAACCTCCTGGCTGTTTCAGTATTCTCACATCCTTTACCACTTAGCATACACTCCGGGACCTTAGCCGGCGGTCTGGGCTCTTACCCTCTCGACTACGGACCTTCTCACCCGCAGTCTCACTCCCATGCTCTAACCTGTCAGTATTCGGAGTTTGTCAAGGTTCGGTAAGCGGTATGCCCCCTAGCCAAAACAGTGCTCTACCCCCAACAGGGAACGCATAAGGCTGCACCTAAATGCATTTCGAGGAGAACCAGCTATCACCAAACTTGATTGGCCTTTCACCCCTATCCACAGGTCATCCGAAAACTTTTCAACGTTTACCGGTTCGGACCTCCATAACCTATTACAGTTACTTCATCCTGCCCATGGATAGATCGTCTGGCTTCGGGTCTACCGCATGCAACTTGCGCCCTATTAAGACTCGGTTTCCCTACGGCTGCGCATAACTGCTTAACCTTGCTGCATACGATAACTCGCAGGCTCATTATGCAAAAGGCACGACATTACATCATAAGATGCTTTGACGGCTTGTAGGCAAATGGTTTCAGGTTCTATTTCACTCCCTTAACAAGGGTTCTTTTCACCTTTCCCTCACGGTACTGGTTCACTATCGGTCGATGACACGTATTTAGCCTTAGGAGATGGTCCTCCCAGATTCCCACAAAGCTTCTCATTCTCCGTGGTACTCGGGGACACCGCTAGCCGCAATTCACTTTCGCATACGGGACTATCACCCTCTTTGGTCAGCCTTTCCAGACTGTTCTACTAGATTCATGCGTACATGTTGCAGGCCCCACAACCCCTAGCCCGAAAGCTAGGTTTAGGCTCTTCCGGTTTCGCTCACCGCTACTTACGGAATCGTTATTACTTTCTTTTCCTTCAGGTACTGAGATGTTTCACTTCCCTGAGTTCGCTCCCTCATAGAGGGTGTTTAGGGTTTCCCCATTCGGAAATCTGCGCATCAATGCCTGTTAGCGGCTTCGCGCAGCTTATCGCAGCTTGCCACGTCCTTCCTCGCCGGTCATCGCCAAGGCATCCACCATTTGCCCTTAGTAGCTTAACTTTATTAATTATGCATCGTCTACTCGAGCTTCCCTTATCTCTTACAGCCTATTCAATTGTCGAACATTATGTCCGTAAAAACATACATCATGTAGTTTTTACTTACAGCAGCCTGCGGAGCAAAGCTCCTTGCTGCAACACTTTGCTTGCGCTCCGTGGGGTACATCGTGTACCCTGCAACCTGTTTCCAAGTCACTTAGTGAGATTATGAAACAACTTCATAACCTTACCAAAAAACTTTTAAACATCTACCTACCCATCGCCATCAGAAACCATTAAGGAAATCTAATGGAGGTGAGGAGGTTCGAACTCCTGACCCCCGCCTTGCAAGGGCGGTGCTCTCCCAGCTGAGCTACACCCCCGGGTAAGACTTACAACTAATACCAACTCCATATTCCAGTCAGCATTAGCTTTAAACCTTAAATCACATGGGCCTAGGTGGACTCGAACCACCGACCTCACGCTTATCAGGCGTGCGCTCTAACCGTCTGAGCTATAGGCCCTAATTAGCTGAAATTTGTTCTCTAAATAAGAACACCGTTCAACTAATTAGGCCTAATATACGCCTTATATAAATAATTAAGGCCGATCCGAGATTGTTATCATATAAACCTAATACTTAATGGAGTAGTATCAGGATTTCTATTTGATTCTTTCCTTAAAAAGGAGGTGATCCAGCCACACCTTCCGGTACGGCTACCTTGTTACGACTTCACCCCAGTTACCAACTATACCATAGACGGCTCCCTCCTAAAAGGTTAGGCCACCGGCTTCAGGTACGGTCGACTCCCGTGGTGTGACGGGCGGTGTGTACAAGGCCCGGGAACGTATTCACCGCAGTTTTGCTGACCTGCGATTACTAGCGATTCCGACTTCATGCAGTCGAGTTGCAGACTGCAATCTGAACTGAGGCGTACTTTCTGGGATTCGCTTGACATCGCTGTCTTGCTGCCCTCTGTATACGCCATTGTAGCACGTGTGTAGCCCCGGACATAAGGGCCATGATGACTTGACGTCGTCCCCACCTTCCTCCGCCTTGTCGACGGCTGTTCCTCTAGAGTGCCCGGCATTACCCGATGGCAACTAAAAGCAGGGGTTGCGCTCGTTGCGGGACTTAACCCAACACCTCACGGCACGAGCTGACGACAGCCATGCAGCACCTGTCATTCAATTCTTACTGAAAGTAAGCACTACAATATCTCTATCGTATTTTGAAGATGTCAAACCCGGGTAAGGTTCTGCGGTTAGCATCGAATTAAACCACGTGCTCCACCGCTTGTGCGGGCCCCCGTCAATTCCTTTGAGTTTCAGTCTTGCGACCGTACTCCCCAGGCGGGATGCTTAATGCGTTAGCTTCGGCACTGAATGTGGTTACATCCAACACCTAGCATCCATCGTTTACAGCGTGGACTACCAGGGTATCTAATCCTGTTTGCTACCCACGCTTTCGCTCCTCAGCGTCAGTTACCAGCCAGTATGCCGCCTTCGCAACCGGTGTTCCTCCCTATATCTACGCATTTCACCGCTACACAGGGAATTCCGCATACCTCTCTGGCACTCTAGCAATGTAGTTTCAGAAGCCTTACAACAGTTGAGCTGTTGCCTTTAACTCCCGACTTACACTGCCGCCTACGAGCTCTTTACGCCCAGTGACTCCGAACAACGCTTGCCCCCTCCGTATTACCGCGGCTGCTGGCACGGAGTTAGCCGGGGCTGCTTCTGTGGGTACCGTCAATCATAACCCAGTTACTGATTATGCAGTTCTTCCCCACTGAAAGTACTTTACGACCCGAAAGCCTTCATCATACACGCGGCGTTGCTGCGTCAACCTTTCGGTCATTGCGCAAAATTCCCCACTGCTGCCTCCCGTAGGAGTCTGGACCGTGTCTCAGTTCCAGTGTGGGCGGCCACCCTCTCAGGCCGCCTAGTCATCGTTGCCTTGGTAGGCCGTTACCCTACCAACTAGCTAATGACACGCGAGACCATCCCAAAGCGACAGGTTGCCCCGTCTTTTCCCACAAATAACTAAACCCGTGGGCTTATCCGGTATTAGCACAAATTTCTCTGTGTTGTCCCAATCTCCGGGGTAGGTTTCTCACGCGTTACTCACCCGTTCGCCAGTGTACTATCGCCCGAAAGCGAATTCCCCTAGACTTGCATGTGTTAAGCACGCCGCCAGCGTTCGTTCTGAGCCAGGATCAAACTCTCCATCCAAACTCATTTTATATTCCTTTTCTCGGACCGGCCTATTCTAATGTCGAACAACTTACTCTGTTTTCTGCTGCCAGTCTCTCAACCGGCGGAAGAACTTTATAAAGAATCTCGCGGAGGAAGTCAACCACTTTTTTTTAAAAAGTTTTTAACCAACAACCCAAACGAAACATCCTTCTGTTAAACAACTTTCTTCCCGCGCCCCGCAGCGTTCAGGCTCGCAGCGCAAGGATTGTTGTTATAAGGAATTTCGAAGAGGAAGTCAACATCTTTTTTAAAAAGTTTTTAACAACCCAAACGACTTATTCTTCTGTCAAACAAACTCT